>NZ_JAFGYF010000002.1 GCF_016921195.1 Cellulosimicrobium cellulans | reverse complement strand
AACACTGGGTCGATAGGCCGGACGTGGAAGCGGGGACGAAAGACCCGTGCAGCTGACCGGTACTAATCAGCCGACAACTTCAACACCAACACTTTGCTACGCGTCCACTGTGCGGTTCCCGAACCACCAACACCACACCCCCACAACGGGGTGACCCACGTGTTGACAGGTTCACAGAGTTACGGCGGTCACAGCGAAGGGGAAACGCCCGGTCCCATACCGAACCCGGAAGCTAAGCCCTTCAGCGCCGATGGTACTGCCCTGGAGACGGGGTGGGAGAGTAGGACGCCGCCGGACAACCCTTCACCGAAGGCCCACCCCACACGGGGTGGGCCTTCGGCATTTCCGGATCTCTAGATCTGCCGGCCGGCGACACGCCACCGCTCCGCCGCGGCCGTGCGGTCATCCCCCGCCCGTTCCGTGTGACGTCGGAGCCGACGTGGGAGGATGGCCTGCGCAAACTTCACAACGAGAGGTAACCCTGGTGAACGACACCTCCCACGAGTCCGAGTCGGACCGCCCGTCCTCGGGCGGCGACCGTGGCGGACGCCGCGACCGCGACGGTCGGCAGGGCCCTTCCCGCGACGCGCGGGGCGCCGGCCGCGGCCAGTCCGGTGGCGGCACCGGCTCGAGGGACGGTGACGGTCCTCGCCGGGGTGGCGACGGTGCCCGTCGCGGCCCGCGTGACGACCGCGGCCGTCAGGATCGAGGCTACCGGGGACAGGCGGACGGGGGTCGCGGACGTGCGGAGAGCGGCCGCCCCGACCGCCACCGTTCCTCGGGTCCCGACCGTCGTGACGGCGAGCGGCCGGACCGTGATCGCCGCGAGCACGGCGAGGGGCGCGGCGACCGTGCCGGGCGTCGTGACGACCGGGCACCTGCCCGCGACGGGCGGAGCGGGTCGGGGGCACGCGGTGACGGGTACCAGCGGCCTTCGCGTCCGGGGGAGGGCAACCGGGGTCGGTACGGCCGCGACGCCGCCGACCGTCGGCGGGAGGGTTCGGGTCCGCGTGACGAGCGTCGGGGTGGCGACCGCCGTGGGCACGCTCCGCGTGCGGGTGCGGGCCGCGAGCGGGACGGTTTCGACCGTCGCCCGGAGCCTCGTCACCCCGCGGGGCCGGCGATCCCCGACGAGGTGCAGATCTCTCAGCTCGACCGCGCGGCCCGAGGGCGGCTGCGGACGCTGAGCAAGGAGACCGCCGAGGTCGTCGGGCGCCACCTCGTCATGGCGGGGCGTCTCATCGACTCCGACCCGGAGCTCGCGTACGAGCATGCGCAGGCGGCAGTCCGTCGAGCGGGACGGGTCGACGTGGCGCGCGAGGCGGCCGGCCTGACCGCGTACGCGACCGGCCGGTACGCCGAGGCGCTGCGCGAGCTGCGCACGGTGCGACGCCTCAACGGGTCGTCCGAGCACCTCCCGATCATGGCGGACTGCGAGCGCGGTCTCGGCCGGCCCGAGCGCGCGCTCGCCCTCGCGGCGTCGGAGGAGGCCGCGACCCTCGACGACGTCGGGCGCACCGAGCTCGCGATCGTCGTGAGCGGCGCGCGCGTCGACCTCGGCGAGCTCGACGCGGCTCTCGCCGCGCTCGAGCAGGTGCCGGCGGTCGGGAAGCGGGGCGAGCTCGGGGCTCGGGTCCTGCAGGCGCGCGCGGCGGTGCTCGAGGTCGCGGGTCGGACCGAGGAGGCGGCCGAGATCCTCGCCGGCATCGACGCGAACCTGCTCGCTGCGGTGCTCGGCGAGGACGACGACGTCGTGGTCTACGACCTGACGGACGAGATCGACGAGGACGGCGAACCTGTCGCCGAGCGCGCCGGGGCCGACGTCGAGCAGGCGCCGGACGACGCGGCGCCGGACGCAGCGCACGACGAGGCGGAGCCGTCGTCCGCACAGTCGGACGAGGAGGACGACCGGTGAGCGCGGGTCTGCTGGGGAGCGACGTCGCGCTGGCCGACCGGTACGACCTCGCCCTCGTCGACCTCGACGGCGTCGCCTACCGCGGGCACGAGCCGATCGAGCACGCGGCGGAGGGCCTGACCACGGCACGCTCGCGCGGCCTGCGCCTCGTGTTCGTCACGAACAACGCGTCCCGCGAGCCCGGCTCGGTGGCCGAGCAGCTCACGGGCCTCGACATCCCCACCTCGGCGGACGAGGTCATGACGGCCGCGCAGGCGGCTGCCGCGCTGCTGCGGACCCGCCTCGAGCCCGGCGCGCGCGTCCTCGTGGTCGGCGGGGCCGGTCTCGTGACGGCCGTCCACGACGCCGGCTTCGTCCTCGTGGAGTCCGCCGACGAGGAGCCCGACGCCGTGGCGCAGGGCTTCGCCCCCGAGCTGGGGTGGGCGCAGCTCGCCGAGGCCGCCTACGCGGTCCAGCGGGGCGCCTGGCACGTCGCGAGCAACCTCGACCTGTCGCTGCCGACGGCGCGCGGTTTCGCGCCGGGCAACGGGTCGCTCGTCGGGGCGGTGCGCGCCGCCACGGGCGTCGAGCCGGACAGCGCGGGCAAGCCGTCGCCGACCATGTACCGGCTCGCGATCGAGCGTGCCGGCTCGCGGGCCCCGCTCGTCGTCGGGGACCGGCTCGACACGGACCTCGCCGGGGCCCGCGCCGGCGGCTACCCCGGCCTGCACGTCCTCACGGGGGTGAGCACGGCGCGGGACACGATCCTCGCCCAGCCGCACCTGCGTCCGCACTACGTGGGCGCGGACCTGCGCAGCCTCCTCGAGCCGCACCCGGAGCCGAAGCGCACCGAGGACGGGTGGTGGACGTGCGGCGCCAGCGCGGCGCGTGTCGACGACGGCGCGCTGCGCCTCGACGTCCGCGGCACCGCGACCGTCGACACCGTCCGGGCAGCCGCGGCGGCGGCGTGGGCGTCGGTGGACGGCGGGCTCCCCGTCGACCCGTCGACCGTCCCGGACCTGCCCGTCGGCACGCACTGAGCGCTCCCGGCGGGCGCGACGCGCCGCCGTGCCGAGGTCGACGGTCGTGCCCGTCCGTGGGACGCAACCGGTAGCGTGGTCCGCGATGCTCGGGCACGACCGGGCGACGACCCCGCAGCCCAGCAGACAGGAGGCAGGACATGACGGACGGTCCGCTGCGTCCCGTGCCCGGTCCGCCTCCCGGCGGACGGCCGGGGCCGTCGCCGGACGGCCGCGACGACGTGGCGCCCTCCACGGTGACCAGCCCGCTCGACGCCGCGCTCGGACGCCTGGACGGTCTGGAGCAGCTCGCGACCGCCGACCACGTCGGCGTGCTGGAGGCGGTGCACGACGCCCTGGTAGCCGAGCTCGCCCGCACGGAGGACTGAGGGTGGGCGAGCGGACCGGTGCCCGCCTCGACGGCGAGCTCGTCCGGCGCGGGCTCGCGCGGTCCCGTCGGCAGGCCGCCGAGCTCGTCGCCGCGGGCCGGGTGACGCGCGGCGGGACGGTCGTGACCAAGCCCTCGACCGCCGTCGGGCCGCAGGACGTGCTCGCGGTGACGCCGGACCCGGCGGACCCCGGCTACGCCTCGCGCGCCGCGTTCAAGCTCGCCGGCGTGCTCGACGCGCTGGACGCGCTCGGTCCCGTCGGCGCGTCGCCCCGCCCGCCGGCCGTCGACGGCGCGCGCTGCCTCGACCTCGGGGCGTCGACGGGCGGCTTCACCGACGTCCTGCTCCGCCGGGGAGCGCGCGAGGTCGTGGCGGTGGACGTCGGGCACGACCAGCTCGTCCCGGCTCTGCGCGCCGACCCGCGGGTCGTGGTGCACGAGGGGCTCAACGTCCGCGACCTGGTACCCGAGCACGTCGGCCCGGTGCCCGACCTCGTCGTCGGCGATCTCTCGTTCATCTCGCTCGCGATGGTGCTGCCCGCCGTCGCGGGCGTCGTGGGCCCGGGCTCCGACCTGCTCCTGCTCGTCAAGCCGCAGTTCGAGGTCGGGCGCGAGCGGCTCGGGAGCGGCGGCGTCGTGCGCGACCCCGCGCTCCACGTCGAGGTGGTCGCAGCGGTGGCGCGGCACGCCGCCGTGGCGGGGCTGCGGCCGCTCGCCGTGGTACCGAGCCCGCTGCCGGGCCCGAGCGGGAACCGTGAGTACTTCTGGTGGCTGCGGGCCGGCGACCCCGGCCGCGCCGACGGCGCCGCGCTCGAGGACTCCGCGCTGGAGGACGCCGCGGCCGCGGCGGTGGCGTGGCAGCCCGCGGCCGACGGCGGCCTGCCGCCCGTGGTCCTGGTGTCCCGGCCCACGCCCGTCGGGACGCAGACGCCTTCCGACGCCTCGACGCACGCACGACCCCTGACAGGAGGAGCACCGTGACGCGACGCGTGCTGATCGTGACCCACGGCGGCCGCCCGGAGGCGGTCGTCGCGCTGCACGAGGCGGTGACCGAGCTCGAGCGGGCCGGGTTCACCGTGACGCTGCACGACGACGACCTCGCGGAGTCCTTCGGCGACCACATGGCGCGCACGCGGGCGCGCGAGGGCGTCGCGGAGTCCGAGGTCGTCATGGTCCTCGGCGGGGACGGCACGATCCTGCGTGCGGCGGAGCTCACGCACGGGACCGGGGTGCCGTTGCTCGGCGTGAACCTCGGGCACGTGGGCTTCCTCGCCGAGAGCGAGCGCGAGGACCTGCGAGCGGCCGTGGGGCGGCTCGCGGCGTACGACTACACGGTGGAGGAGCGCACGATCGTCGAGGTGCGTGCGTACCTGCCCGGCGAGCCCGAGCCGCTCGTGGGCTGGGCGCTCAACGAGGCGACGGTCGAGAAGGCGCAGCGCGAGCGCATGATCGAGGTCGTCCTCGGGGTCGACGGCCGCCCGCTGTCGTCGTTCGGCTGCGACGGCGTCGTCACGGCGACCGCGACCGGGTCGACGGCGCACGCGTTCTCCGCGGGCGGCCCCGTGATGTGGCCGGACGTCGACGCGGTGCTCGTCGTGCCGCTCGCCGCTCACGCCCTGTTCGCGCGTCCGCTCGTCGTGGGCCCGCGCTCGACGATCACGGTCGACGTGCTCCCGGACTCGGCGTCGTCGGGGGTGCTCACGTGCGACGGCCGGCGGCGCATCGACCTGCCCAACGGCTCGCGGGTCGAGGTGCGGCGCTCCGACACGCCGCTGCGCCTCGCACGGCTCAGCACGGCGCCGTTCACGGACCGGCTGGTGTCGAAGTTCTCGCTGCCCGTGGTCGGATGGCGCGAGCGCGCGGCGAGCGTCGCCGCGACGGCGGGCACGACGGCGGAGCGCGCCGCGGCCGCCGCAGACGCCGGCAAGGCACCGAGGGACCACGACGTCACGGACGAGGAGGAGTGAGCGTGCTCGAGGAGATCGCGATCGAGAACCTCGGCGTCATCCGGTCGGCCCGCGTCCCGGTCGGGGCGGGTCTGACCGTGATCACGGGCGAGACGGGCGCGGGCAAGACGATGGTGCTCACCGGGCTCGGGCTGCTCATGGGCGGCAAGGCGGACCCGGCGACGGTGCGACCCGGTGCCTCGAGCGCCGTCGTCGAGGGGCGCGTGCGCGTCACCGACCGGCCGTCGGTCGCCCAGCGGGTCGACGACGCGGGAGGGCAGGTGGACGACGACGGCACGGTCGTCATCCTGCGCACGGTCGCGGCCGAGGGCCGCTCGCGCGCGCACCTCGGCGGCCGCAGCGTCCCCCAGGGCGTGCTCGCGGAGATCGCCGACGACCTCGTCACGGTCCACGGGCAGTCCGACCAGCTCCGGCTGCGGACCGCGAGCCGGCAGCGGGCGGCGCTCGACGCGTTCGCGGGCCCGGCGCACTCCGAGCTGCTGGCGCAGTACCGCGACGCGTGGACCGAGCGGACCGCGCTGCAGGCGGAGATCGACGACATCGAGGCGCGCGCCGGTGAACGGGCCCGGGAGGCGGAGCTGCTGCGCCTGGGACTGGCGGAGGTCGAGCGGGTCGCACCCCGGCCGGGCGAGGACGCCGAGCTCACGGCGCTCGTGGCGCGGCTCGGCAACGTCGAGGAGCTCCGCGTCGCGGCGCAGCTCGCGCACGACGCCGTCGCCGGGGACGAGGCCGCCGAGCCGCAGGAGAACGCGGTGGTGTCGGTCGACCGCGCACGACGCGCGCTCGAGTCGGTGGCCGGGACGGACCCGGAGCTCGCGCGGCTCGCCGAGCGCCTCGCGGAGGTCGGCTACGTGCTGGCCGACGTCGCGACCGAGATCTCCGGCTACGTCGAGGACCTCGCGGCCGACCCCGCCGGGCTCGAGACCGCGCACGCGCGTCTCGCGGAGCTCGGGACCCTGACGCGCAGCTACGGCGAGACGGTCGACGACGTGCTGGCCTGGGCGAGCGACGCCGGTCTGCGACTCCTCGACCTCGACGACGGCGGCGAGCGGCTCGCCGCCGCGACGGCGCGCCGCGACGACCTCGACGCCGAGCTGGACCGTCTCGGGACCGCGATCACGGCATCGCGCGAGCGCGCCGCGGCCGAGCTCGCGAGCGCGGTGACCGACGAGCTGCGCGGCCTGGCCATGGGCGGCGCGAGCCTGGTGGTCGACGTCGAGCGGGCCGACGAGCCCGGCCCCTGGGGCGCCGACGTCGTCACCTTCTCGCTCGTCGCGCACCCGGGCGCGCCGGCCCGGCCGCTCGGCAAGGGCGCGTCGGGCGGCGAGCTCTCGCGCGTCATGCTCGCGATCGAGGTCGCGCTCGCGACGGCCGCCGTGGACGGCACCGGCCAGGTGCTCCCGACGTTCGTCTTCGACGAGGTCGACGCGGGCGTCGGCGGCAAGGCGGCGGTCGAGGTCGGGCGCCGGCTCGCGTCTCTCGCACGACGCGCCCAGGTCGTCGTCGTGACCCACCTCGCGCAGGTCGCGGCGTTCGCCGACGTCCAGCTCGTCGTGACGAAGTCGTCCGACGCAGGTTCGGAGGACGGGCCCGACGACGCCGACGCGACCGCCGCGGTGACGGTCACGGGTGTGCGCGAGGTCACGGGGGACGAGCGCGTCCGCGAGCTCGCGCGGATGCTCTCCGGCCAGGAGGACTCGGACGCGGCCCGTCGCCACGCGGTGGAGCTGCTGGAGTCCTCGGTCGTGGGACGATAGGGCACGATGAGACTCACTCTGCGCAAAGCCTCCCTGCCGGAGGCCGGGTCCGGCACGCTCGGCCCGGCCAAGGTCGACGCGCGCACCAAGGCGCTCACCAAGCGGCTCCAGCCGGGGGACGTCGCGGTGATCGACCACGTCGACATCGACCGGGTCGCCGCCGACGCCCTCGTCGCGGCCAAGCCGTCCGCCGTCCTCAACGCCGCGAAGTCGGTCTCGGGGCGCTACCCGAACCTCGGGCCCGACGTCCTCGTCGAGGCGGGGATCGTCCTGGTCGACGACCTCGGCCCCGCGATCATGGCCGTGCCCGAGGGCCGCGAGCTGCGGCTCGACGGCGGCAAGGTGTACCTGGGCGACGACCTCGTGGCGGAAGGCGTCCTCCAGAGCGAGGAGACCGTCGCGCGCAGCCTCGAGGAGGCGCGTGCCAACCTCTCGGTCGAGATCGAGTCGTTCGCCGAGAACACGATGAACTACCTGCGGCGCGAGCGTGACCTGCTGCTCGACGGCGTCGGTGTCCCGGACATCCGCACGCCGATCGACGGTCGACAGGTGCTCATCGTCGTGCGCGGCTACCACTACCGCGAGGACCTCGCGACGCTGCGCCCCTACATCACCGAGTACCGGCCTGTGCTCATCGGCGTGGACGGCGGGGCGGACGCGATCCTCGACGCGGGCTGGAAGCCGGACATGATCGTCGGCGACATGGACTCGGTCTCCGACCGCGCGCTGAGCAGCGGCGCCGAGGTCGTGGTGCACGCCTACCGTGACGGCAAGGCGCCCGGACTCGAGCGCGTCCAGGCGCTCGGCGTCGAGCCGGTCGTGTTCCCGGCGACGGGCACGAGCGAGGACATCGCGATGCTCCTCGCCGACGACAAGGGCGCCGAGGTCATCGTCGCCGTCGGGACGCACGCGACCCTGGTCGAGTTCCTCGACAAGGGCCGTGCGGGCATGGCCAGCACGTTCCTCACGCGACTGCGCGTCGGCGGCAAGCTCGTCGACGCCAAGGGGGTCTCGCGCCTGTACCGGCACCGGATCTCCAACCTCCAGCTCTGGCTGCTGTCGATCGCGGGGCTCCTCGCCGTCGTCGCGGCGCTGTGGTCGACGGCGGCGGGCCAGACGTTCTTCGGGATCGTGGGCGCCCGGTTCGACGACCTCTGGTCGTGGATCGGGTCGCTCTTCTCGGGCGGCGGCTGACCCGGCCCGGGCCGTCGACGCCGTCGGCCCGCACGCCGTTCGGTCGCGACCGCGCCCGGTCCGCGCCCCCGCGCACCCTGACCTTGCCAGCACGCAGCAGCTCGAACCGAAGGACACCACCGCACAGTGATCGACTTCAGGTACCACATCGTCTCGTTGATCTCGGTCTTCCTGGCCCTCGCCGTCGGGATCATCCTGGGCGCGGGGCCGCTCCAGGGCGCCATCGGCGACCAGCTCACCGGACAGGTGGAGCAGCTGCGCACCGAGCGCAACGAGCTGCGCGACCAGCTCGACGAGGCGAACGTCACCCTCGGCAACGACTCGCGATACATCGAGGCAGCGGGTCCGCAGCTCGTCGCCGGGGCGCTCCAGGACCGTCGCGTCGCCGTCGTCGACCTGGACGGCGCCGACAACGAGCGGGACGACGCGATCGCCGAACAGCTCGAGACGGCCGGCGCGTCGGTCGTGGGCCACGTCCGGCTGACCGACTCGTGGACGAGCCAGGACGAGGAGAGCGCGCGCCAGACCGTGGCCGAGGGCCTCGGGGAGAAGCTGGGCGAGGTGCCGCAGGACGCGACCCCGGAGCAGCGGCTCGCCCGCGCGCTCGCCCTCGCGCTCACGGGTGCGGCCCCGACGAGCTCGGAGGAGCGCAGCCCGGAGGCCGTCGAGCTCGAGGCGCTCCTGGAGCGCTTCGCGCTCGTGGACGTGGTGTCCGAGCAGACCCTGCCGGCCGACGTCGTCCTGCTCCTCGGCGGACCCGCCCCTGAGCAGGCCGCCCCGGCGGCCGACGGCGAGGAGGCGCCCGCGCCGGACACGTACGTCGTCGACATCGAGGTCCAGGTCGCCGTCGCCGCGCAGGAGGTCGCCGAGGCGGCGCTCGTTGCCGGCCCGACGGCGGTGAGCGGTGACGTCGTGTCGACCATCCGGGCGAACGACGACCTCGCCGCGTCGATCTCCACCGTGAGCGGGATCGAGGCGGAGCCGGGCCGGATCAACGTCCCGCTCGCCCTCGCGGCGCGCATCGCGGACCAGGTCGGGCAGTTCGGGTTCGAGGAGAGCGCGACGGCGGTCCTCCCGCCGGCCGTCGAGCTCCCGCCGGTGACGCGCACGACATCGTCCGACACGGGCTCCCAGGGCGCTGCGGCGGGGGACACCGCGGGCGACACGGGGAACGGCGCCTCCGCCGACGTCGAGCAGACCGCCGCCGGCGCGGGGGAGGGCTGACGTGGCGCGCGCGCTGCGCACCCTCGCTGCGGCCGGGGTGGCCGCCGCCGTGACCGTGGCGGCCCGACGCGCGACCGCGTCGCGCCCGCCGGGCGGTGCGGAGCGCTGGACGCGCACCAACCACCGCGGCGAGCCGATCAGCCTGCTCGAGGGACCGGCGGTCGCCGCCGGCCTCGTCGCCGGGACGCTCGCCGCAGGCGGTGACGCCCGCACGCGGGGCGCGGTCGCCCTCGCGACGGCGGGCGCGGGCGCGTTCGGACTCGTGGACGACCTCGCGGAGGACACGTCGACCCGGACGAAGGGCCTGCGCGGCCACCTCGGCGCGCTCGCCGAGGGCCGTGTGACGACGGGCGCGATGAAGGTCCTCGGGATCAGCGGCGTCTCGCTCGTCGCGGCGGCGATCGGGACGCGTCGCACGGGCGGGGCGTTCGGCCACCTGGTGGACGTCGGCGTGAACGGCGCGCTCATGGCCGGCACCGCGAACCTGCTCAACCTCCTCGACCTGCGCCCGGGCCGCGCGCTCAAGGCCGCCGGAGCCGCGTCGCTGCCGTACCTCGGTACCGCCGTGGCCCCGACGACGGGCGCGGTCCTCGGGGCTGCCGCCGCCGCGGCGCCCGGTGACCTGGGCGAGCGCGACATGCTCGGCGACTGCGGCGCGAACGCGCTCGGCGCCGCCCTGGGCTCGCAGGTCGCACTCGCGGCGCCCCGCTCGGTGCGCTGGCTCGCGCTCGCGGGCGTCGTGGGCCTGACCCTCGCGAGCGAGAAGGTGAGCTTCTCGAAGGTCATCGAGGGCAACGACGTGCTGCGGCGCGTGGACGCGTGGGGCCGGCGCCCGGCGTGAGCGCGCGGGCGGGGCGGCTGCGCGCCGCCACGGGCACCCTGGCGGGCGCCGCCGCGATGATCACGCTCGTGACGATCGCGAGCCGGATCGTCGGCTTCGCGCGGTCGCTCGTGCAGTCCGGCGCCGTCGGCACCGAGGGCGTCGGCTCCGCGTACACGGCGGCGAACCTCCTGCCGAACGTCCTCTTCGAGGTCGCGGCGGGCGGCGCGCTCGCCGGCTCGGTGGTCCCGCTCCTCGCCGGGCCCATCGCCCGCCGGGCGGGCACCGACGTCTCGCGGATCGCGTCGGCGCTCCTCGGGTGGACGCTCGTCGTGCTCGTCCCCCTCGGCGGGTTGCTCGCGCTCCTCGCGCAGCCGATCGCGTCCCTCCTCATGCTGCCGAAGCACCCGGAGCTCGTCGACGTCACGGCGACGTTCGTGCGCGTCTTCGCGCTCCAGGTCCCGCTCTACGGGCTGGCGGTCGTGCTGGGCAGCGTCCTGCAGGCGCACAAGCGGTTCTTCTGGCAGGCGTTCTCGCCGCTCCTGTCGAGCCTCGCCGTCATCGTGGTGTTCCTCGTCTTCGCCGGGCTCGCGGACGGCGACCAGGCCGACGTCGCCGCGCTGTCGGGGAACGCCATCGCCTGGCTGGGCTGGGGCACGACGGCGGGTGTCGCGGTCCTCGCACTGCCGCTCGTCCTGCCGGTGCACCGCCTCGGCGTCCGGCTGCGGCCCACGCTGCGGTTCCCGGGCGGTGAGGCCGTCCGGGCGCGGAACCTCGCGTTCGCGGGGATCGGGGCGCTCGTCGCGCAGCAGCTCTCCGTCCTGGCCATCATGGGCGCCGCCTACCGGTACGGCCCGGAGCAGACCTTCCCGACCTACTGGTTCGCCCAGCAGGTGTACCTGCTGCCCTACGCGGTGCTGGCGTTCCCCCTCGCGACGAGCGCGTTCCCGCGGCTCGCCGAGCACGTCGCGCACGCGCGCCACGACGCCTACCGGCGCCTGCTCGCGACCACGACGCGCACGCTGCTCGTCGTGGCGGGCCTGGGCGCGGCGGCACTGATCGCCGCGTCGGCGGCGGTCGAGGCGGTGTTCGCGTACATCGCGCAGGGCTCGGTCGCCGGCCTCGGCGGTGCGGTCGCGGGCATGGCCGTCGGCATCGTCGGGTTCTCGCTGATCCTGCACCTGTCCCGTGCCCTGTACACGATCGACCGTCAGCGCGTCGCGGTCGTCGTGACCGCCGCGGGGTGGCTCGTCGTGGCGGCGACCGCGTACGTCCTGCCCGCCGTGACCGGCGCGCGCGACCAGGCCGGGGTGCTGCTCCAGCTCGGCCTGGCGACCGCCGTCGGGATGTCGGTCGCGGGGGCCGGGCTGCTCGTCGCGACGCACCGTCACGCGGGGCGAGAGGCGACGCACGGGGTCCCGAGGACCCTCCTGGTCGTGGCGGTGGGCGTGACCCTCGGTGCGCTCGCGGGCTCGACGGTCTCGGGCGCGCTGCTGCCCGACGACGCGGGCTGGCTCGCCGCGGTCGGCGTCGGGGCGCTCGCCGCGCTCGTCGCGGGCGCCGTCGTCGTCGGGGTGTCGCTCGCGGGCGACCGGGCGGCCCTGCTCGGCGTCCTGCGCCGTGGCCGGTCCGGTGGAGCGCCCGCGGAGGACCAGCCGGCCCCGTAGACGTGGCGCGTCGCACCCTCCGGCCCGCGTGCCGTCGTCGGGCACGCTGTTAGGATGGAGTTCCGTGGCAGATCACCTGAACCGGCCCTCCTCCCGCCTCAACGCCTCGGGCGCTCGTACCGAGCACCGCACCGCGCACGTCTTCGTCACCGGCGGCGTCGCCTCCTCGCTCGGCAAGGGCCTCACGGCGTCCAGCCTCGGTCGTCTGCTCCGCTCGCGCGGCCTGCGCGTCACCATGCAGAAGCTCGACCCGTACCTCAACGTCGACCCCGGGACGATGAACCCGTTCCAGCACGGCGAGGTGTTCGTCACCGAGGACGGCGCCGAGACGGACCTCGACATCGGTCACTACGAGCGCTTCCTCGACGTCGACCTCGAGGCGTCCGCGAACGTCACGACCGGCCAGGTCTACTCCCAGGTGATCGCGCGCGAGCGGCGCGGCGAGTACCTCGGCGACACGGTCCAGGTCATCCCGCACATCACCGACGAGATCAAGACGCGCATGCGCGCCCAGGCCGGTGAGGACGTCGACGTCATCATCACGGAGATCGGCGGCACCGTCGGCGACATCGAGTCGCAGCCCTTCCTCGAGGCCGCGCGCCAGGTGCGCCACGAGCTCGGCCGCGACGACGTCTTCTTCCTCCACGTCTCGCTCGTGCCGTACATCGGCCCGTCGGGCGAGCTCAAGACCAAGCCGACGCAGCACTCGGTCGCGGCCCTGCGCTCGATCGGCATCCAGCCCGACGCGATCGTGCTCCGCGCGGACCGCGTGGTCCCCGAGCCGGTCAAGCGCAAGATCGCGCTCATGTGCGACGTCGACAACGAGGCCGTCGTCAACGCGGTCGACGCGCCGAGCATCTACGACATCCCGCGCGTGCTGCACTCCGAGGGCCTCGACGCGTACGTCGTGCGCCGCCTCGGCCTGCCGTTCCACGACGTCGACTGGGACGGCTGGAGCCAGCTCCTCGAGCGCGTGCACCAGCCCGCCCACCGCGTCGAGGTCGCGCTCGTCGGCAAGTACATCGACCTCCCGGACGCCTACCTCTCCGTTACGGAGGCCCTGCGCGCCGGCGGGTTCGCGAACGACGCGAAGGTCACGATCCGCTGGGTCGCCTCCGACGAGTGCCAGACGCCGGCGGGCGCCGACGACGCGCTGCACGGCGTCGACGCGGTCCTCGTGCCGGGCGGGTTCGGCGTGCGCGGCATCGAGGGCAAGCTCGGCGCGCTGCGCTGGGCGCGCGAGAACAAGGTGCCGACGCTCGGGATCTGCCTCGGGCTGCAGTCGATGGTCATCGAGTACGCGCGCAACGTGCTCGGCATCGAGGACGCGTCCTCGACCGAGTTCGACCCCGGCACGTCGCACCCGGTCATCGCGACCATGGAGGAGCAGCTCGCGATCGTGGGCGGCGACGGCGACCTCGGCGGGACCATGCGTCTCGGGTCGTACGAGGCCGCGCTCGCCCCGGGCTCGGTCGTCGCGAAGACCTACGGCGCCGAGCGCGTCTCGGAGCGTCACCGCCATCGCTACGAGGTGAACAACTCCTACCGCAAGCAGCTCGAGGAGGCTGGGCTCGTCATCAGCGGGACCTCGCGCGACTCGTCGCTCGTCGAGTTCGTCGAGCTCCCCGCGGACGTCCACCCGTACTACGTGAGCACGCAGGCGCACCCCGAGTTCAAGTCGCGCCCCACGCGCTCGCACCCGCTGTTCACGGGCCTCGTCGGCGCCGCGCTCGAGAACCAGGCCGACTGAGTGGGCAGCGAGGCGGGCGTGCCGTCGCCCGCGGAGCTCCCCACGGTCGACGCGCTCGCGCCGCGTCCGGTCGCCGAGACGTCGGTCGTGCACCACGGTCGCGTCTTCGACCTCCGGTCCGACGTCGTCGAGCTCGACGACGGGCGCGTCACGCGGGAGTACCTGGACCACCCCGGGGCCGTCGCCATCGTCGCGCTGGACGACGACGAGCGCGTGCTCCTGCTGCGCCAGTACCGCCACCCCGTGCGACGCGAGCTGTGGGAGGTCCCGGCGGGGCTGCTCGACGTCGTCGGGGAGGACGGGCAGGTCGCCGCGGCCCGCGAGCTCGCCGAGGAGGCCGACCTCCGGGCCGCGCGCTGGGACGTCCTCGTCGACTACTTCACGACGCCCGGAGGCTCGAACGAGGCGCTGCGCGTCTTCCTCGCGCGCGGCCTCTCGCCCGTGCCCGAGGACGAGCGGTTCACGCGAGAGGCCGAGGAGCTCGACATGGAGCTGCGGTGGGTGCCGCTCGACGAGGCGCTGCGCGGCGTCCTCGCGGGCGAGCTGCACAACCCGTCCGCGGTCGTCGGGATCCTGGCCGCCGCCGCGTCGCGCGCGGACGGGTGGGCGTCGTTGCGCCCGGCCGACGCGCCGTGGCCGGAGCGCCGCGGCGGCTGACGCCCCGCGCGGCCGGTGCTCCGGTTCGGGTAGCGTCCTGGGGCCTGCCGCTCGGGTGAACACCGTTGGCGCTCCGCGAGCCCGGAACCGCCCCGACCGACGTCACGGCGTGCGGGCATGCTAGCGTCGGCACCGATCGTGCACCGAGCCGAGGAGGTGAGTCCCGTGAACGCTGTGTCCGTACCGGGCGCTCCCTCGCTGCCCACGATCGCGCGACGGCCGTAGTCGTCACCGGGAGCGCTCGCCACCTCATCGCGAGAGGCGACTCCCATGCGCACCACCACATCTTCTTCTGCACCGGGTACCTCAGCCGGCGACTTCCCGGTACCTGACCTCCTGCCGTCCGATCCGGTCCCAACCTCGGGCGAGCGCGCCCTCGTGCTCGGGGGCGGTGGGTCCACCGGCAACGCGTGGCTCATCGGCGTCGTCGCCGGGTTGTCCGACGCCGGGCTGGACGTGACCACGGCAGACCTGACCGTCGGGACGTCGGCCGGGTCGACGGCGGCGGCGCAGCTCGCCGGCGCGACGCCCGCCGAGCTGTACGCCGCCGCTCTGGTCGCACCGTCACGTCCCCAGGCGGGTCCGATCAGCACGGGCCAGGGCAGGGACCGCACGCAGCAGGCGGCGGAGCAGATGGCGCGGACGGCCGCGGTCGTCGCCGGTGCCCGGGACGCCTCCGACATGCGCCGCCGGCTCGGGGAGGCGGCACTCGCGCTGCCCGGGTCGTCGGACGAGGCCGTGCAGTCCCGGTGGCGGGCCACCGTCGCCGCGCGCCTGCCGAGACGGTCCTGGCCTCGGAGCACCGTCCTCCTGACCGCCGTCGACGCGCGGACCGGTGAACCGACCGTCTTCGACCGGCAGAGCGGGGTCGACCTGGTCGACGCCGTCGCGGCGAGCTGCGCGAGCGGGTTCGCCTACCGGGTCGGGGAGCGGCAGTACCTCGACGGCGGATACCGCCGCAACGAGAACGCGGACCTCGCGGCGGGGCACCGGCGTGTGCTGGTGCTGTCGCCGTTCGGGGGAAGGACGCGGGCGCCCCAGGAATGGGGACTGCAGCTCTCGGCTCAGGTCGACGAGCTGCGGACGCGGGGGAGCGAGGTCGAGGTGATCGTGCCGGGGCCCGCGGCGGACCACCTGTTCGGCCCGCAGGCCATGGACCTGTCGCTGCGCCCGGCGGCGGCCGAGGCCGGGTACGAACGGGGCACCGCGCTCGCGGAGCGCGTCGCCGCGCTCTGGCGCTGACGCAGCGGTGGGCCGGGGCAGCTCAGGCCCCGGCCACCGCTCGCTCAGGCGCGGGTGCGGGTCGTCAGGACGACGCGCGTGGAGCCGGCGACGAGGAGCGCCGAGCCGAGCATGTGCAGACCGACGAGGAGCGCGGGCAGACCCGTGAAGTACTGGACGTACCCGACCAGTCCCTGGGCCAGCGTGATCGCGAGCAGGATCCAGGCCGCGCGGCGCACCTGCTGCGGCCCGCGGCGGACGCTCACGAGGTAGGCGACGAGGACGGCCACGAACACCCACACGGCCCACGCGTGGATCTTGCTCATGAACGCGGGGTCGACGGCGAAGCGGTAGCCGACCTCCTCGTCGCCGCTGTGCGGGCCGGCGCCCGTGACGATCACCCCGAGGACCACGACGACCGCAGTGAGTCCGTACAGGGTCCACGCGAGCGCGCGCGAACGCGGCGCGACCGTGGGGACGGGCGGCCCGTCGCCCTCCGCGGACCGGTGCAGGAGGAGCAGCGAGACGGAGACGAGCGCGGCCGAGACGACGAAGTGCAGCGACACCCACCCCGGGTGCAGGTGGAGCAGGACGATGACGCCGCCGATGACCGCCTGCGCGGCGACGCCGAGCAGGGGGACGGCACCGAGGAGTCGGTAGGACAGGACGCGCGACCGGTCCGTCCACACGAGCACGAGGGCCGCGATCGCGATGACGCTCAGCACCCCGGTGAGCGTGCGGTTCCCGTACTCGATGAACTGGTGGTACGTCGTCTCGGGGTGGAACTTCGCCGCGAACTGCCCGGGCTCGCACTGCGGCCAGGTCGAGCACCCGAGCCCCGAGCCCGTGAGCCGGACCGCACCGCCCGTGACGATGATGCCGATCTGCGCCACGAGGTTCGCGACGAGCACCGGTCGGGTCCAGCGGCGCAGCGGCGCGAGCCGGTCCGGGCGGGCGGCGCCGTCGCCTGCGGCGGCGCCTGTCGGGCTGTCGGCGGGAGCGGGATCGAGCGCGGGGGGCGGGGTGCTCACGGTCCCACGGTATCGGGACGACCGCGCGGCCCCGGAATCCCGCAGGTGTGAGATGCGCCCGGGCTCAGGTCCAGCGGAAGAGCCTGCCCGCGCCCCAGCCGAGCGCGGCGGTCCAGCCCAGCAGCACGACGACGGAGAACGGCGGCACCGCGCCGTCGAGCAGCGCGCCGCGCATCGCCTCACCCAGCGCGCCCGACGGCAGCAGCAGCGCGACGTGCTCGAGCGGACCGGGGAGCTGGTCGGCCGGGACGAGGACGCCTCCGCCGACGGTGAGCAGCACGAGCACGAGGTTCGCCACCGCGAGCACGCCCTCGGCGCGCAGCGTCCCGGCGAGCAGCATCGCGAGCGACGTGAACGCCGCGGTGCCGAGCAGCACGGCGAGCAGGGCCGCGGGGATCCCCGCGGGGTCGGGCTGCCAGCCGAGCCCGAGCGCGACCGCGGTGATGACGACGACCTGCACGACCTCGACCGCCAGGACGCCGAGCACCTTCCCCGCGAGGAGGCCACCGCGGCCCAGCGGCGTGGTCGACATGAGGCGCAGCACGCCGTTGCGCCGGTCGAACGCGGTCGCGATGGCCTGGGACGTGAACGCGGTCGACATCACGGCGAGCGCGAGGACGCCCGGCGCCACGAAGTCGACGCGCGTGGCGCCGCCCGTGTCGAGGTCGACGAACGAGGTGAGCACCAGCCCGAGCAGGAGCATCACGGGCAGGATGATCGTCACGAGGAGCTGCTCGCCGTTGCGCAGGATCATGCGCGTCTCGAACGCCGTCTGGGCCACGACGCGGCGCCACGCGGGCGCGGCGAGCTCGGCGGCCCGGGCCTCGACGTGGCCCTGGGCCTGCGGCGTGGTCGGCGTCGTGGCGTTCGCGTTCATCGCAGGTGCCGTCCCGTGAGGTCGAGGAACACGTCCTCGAGCGTGCGGCGGCCCACCGTGACGCGCGAGGCGAGGACGCCGCGCGCGGCGAGCCACGTCGTCAGCGTCACGAGCGTCGCGGGATCAGCAGGGCCGGTGAGGGTGTACGAGCCGGGCTGCGGCTCGGCGGCGACCCACGCGCCGGGCGCGGCGCCGTCGGGCACGCCGGCCCGGGCGAGCGCGTCCCTCAGCCCGCCGAGGTCCAGCGCCGGCGTCGCCTCGAAGCGGACCGTGCGGTCCGCCTCGCCGTCCGCCCCGGTCTCGAGCAGGTCCCGCGTGGCGCCCGCGGCGATGACCTTCCCGTGGTCGACGACGTACACGTGGTCGGCCAGGTCCTCGGCCTCGTCCATGAGGTGGGTCGTGAGGACGATCCCCACACCCTCCGCGCGCAGCTCGCGCACGAGCTCCCAGACCGCGTGCCGGCTCTGCGGGTCCATGCCCGCGCTCGGCTCGTCGAGGAAGACGACCTCCGGCCGCCCGACGATCGCCGCGGCGAGCGCGAGGCGCTGGCGCTGCCCGCCGGACAGCCGTCGGACGGTCGTGCGCGCGAAGCTCTCGAGCCCCAGTCGCTCGGTGAGCTCGCCGACGTCGCGCGGCCGCGCGTACATCGACGCGACGTGCCGGAGCATCTCCAGGGCACGCACGCCCGTCGGCAGCCCGCCGTCCTGGAGCATGACGCCGACGCGCGGACGCAGGTCGCGCGCGTCGGTCAGCGGGTCGAGCCCGAGCACCTCGACGCGCCCGGCGTCGGGGGAGCGCAGGCCCTCGCAGCACTCGACCGTCGTGGTCTTGCCGGCGCCGTTGGGGCCGAGCACCGCGGTGATCGCGCCGCGCTCGGCGGCGAGGGACACGCCGTCGACGACGGCACGACCGTCGTAGCGCTTGACGAGGTCGTGCACGAGCACGGCGGGGGCGGGCACCCGCCGATTCTAGGGGGCCGGCCTGCCGCGCACGGCCCTCGCCCCGGCCCCGACGCACCGGTGTCGTGTACGCCACATCGCGGCGGAACGGGGCTGGTCTGAGGGTCGCCTTGCTTGCGCTGGAGCAATTAGGGAACAACCATGTTGTCTATATCGGTTCTCCAGACCTGTGCTCCGTGGCGGCCGTTGCCGCACGCGAGCCCGCGAGACGCCACGGGAGGTGAGCATGGCCGCAGGATCCGTCCGCCCGGACGCGCTGCGCCCCGCCGCGCCCGCGACGCCCGCCGACGCCGACCGCCGCACGCGTGAGCGCGTGCTCGAGCTCGTCGCGAGCGCGGGCCCCGTGAGCGCTGCCGACCTCGCCGCCACGCTCGGCCTCACGCCCGCGGCCGTCCGCCGTCACCTCGCCCTCCTCGAGGAGGACGACCTCGTCGCCGTGCACGACGCCGGGCACCCCACCGGGATGCGTGGGCGGCCCGCTCGCCGGTACGTCACCACGTCGGCCGGGCAGGGCGCGCTCAGCGGCACCTACGCCGACCTCGCGACCCAGGCGCTGAGGTACCTGCGCGACGTCGCCGGGCCGGACGCCGTCGAGCGCTTCGCCCAGGACCGCCTCGCCGAGCTCGCCGACCGCTACGCCGGCCGGCTCGACGCGGACGACGTCGAGGGCCGGGCGGCCCAGCTCGCCGCGGCGCTCGCGGACGACGGGTACGCGGCGAGCGTGCGTCCCGTCCCCGGCACCTCGGCGGTGCAGCTGTGCCAGGGGCACTGCCCGGTGCAGCACGTCGCCGAGGAGTTCCCGCAGCTGTGCGAGGCGGAGGCGCAGGTCTTCGCCAAGCTGCTCGGCTCGCACGTCCAGCGCCTCGCGACCCTGGCGACGGGGGCGCACGCGTGCACGACCAACGTCCCGGTGGGCCTCCCGGTCCCCGCGCCGCGGGCCACCCGCCCGCTCCGGGCCCACGACGGCCACGCTCACGACGGCCATGCTCACGACGGCCGCGACCACGACGTCCGGGCGCGCGGTCGCCCGACGTCGGGCGAGACCTGACCCGAGGGGCGCACCGCCGCCCCGAGGCACGCACGACACCCCCGCAAGAACTTGTACCGACTGCCCCCGCCCGCACAGACGGACAGTGGAAGGACGACCATGAGCGCTCCCACCCAGGACGCCGCCGGCACGGCCCAGCCGACCGGTGAGAAGCAGACCGACGACGAGATCATCGCCTCGATCGGCGCGTACGAGTACGGCTGGCACGACTCCGACGAGGCGGGCCAGACCGCGCAGCGCGGCCTCAGCGAGGACGTCGTACGCAACATCTCGGCGCTGAAGAACGAGCCCGAGTGGATGCTCAAGACGCGGCTCAAGGCCCTGCGCCTCTTCGACAAGAAGCCCATGCCGAGCTGGGGCTCCGACCTCACGGGCATCGACTTCGACAACATCAAGTACTTCGTGCGCTCCACGGAGAAGCAGGCCGCCTCGTGGGAGGACCTGCCCGAGGACATCAAGGAGACGTACGACAAGCTCGGCATCCCCGAGGCGGAGAAGCAGCGCCTCGTCGCGGGCGTCGCCGCCCAGTACGAGTCCGAGGTGGTCTACCACCAGATCAACGAGGAGCTCGAGCGCCAGGGCGTCATCTTCCTCGACACCGACACCGCGCTGCGCGAGCACCCGGAGCTCTTCCAGGAGTACTTCGGCACCGTCATCCCGTCGGGCGACAACAAGTTCGCGGCGCTCAACTCGGCCGTGTGGTCGGGCGGGTCGTTCGTCTACGTGCCGCCGGGCGTGCACGTGGAGATCCCGCTGCAGGCCTACTTCCGCATCAACACGGAGAACATGGGCCAGTTCGAGCGGACGCTGATCATCGCGGACGAGGGCTCGTACGTGCACTACGTCGAGGGCTGCACCGCGCCGATCTACTCGTCCGACTCGCTGCACTCCGCGGTCGTCGAGATCATCGTCAAGAAGAACGCCCGCGTGCGCTACACGACGATCCAGAACTGGTCGAACAACGTCTACAACCTCGTGACCAAGCGGGCGACCGCGGCCGAGGGCGCGACGATGGAGTGGGTCGACGGCAACATCGGCTCCAAGGTCACCATGAAGTACCCGGCCATCTACCTGCTCGGCGAGCACGCGCGCGGCGAGACGCTCTCGATCGCGTTCGCGGGCGAGGGCCAGCACCAGGACGCCGGGGCCAAGATGGTCCACGCGGCGCCGCACACGTCGTCGTCCATCGTGTCGAAGTCGGTCGCGCGCGGCGGCGGCCGCACGTCCTACCGCGGCCTGGTCCAGGTGCTCGAGGGCGCCTCGCACTCGGCCTCGACCGTGCTGTGCGACGCGCTGCTCGTCGACCAGATCTCCCGGTCCGACACCTACCCGTACGTCGACGTCCGCGAGGACGACGTGTCCATGGGGCACGAGGCGACGGTCTCGCGGGTGAGCGAGGACCAGCTGTTCTACCTCATGTCCCGAGGCATGGAGGAGACCGAGGCGATGGCCATGATCGTGCGCGGGTTCGTCGAGCCCATCGCGCGCGAGCTGCCCATGGAGTACGCGCTCGAGCTCAACCGCCTCATCGAGCTGCAGATGGAAGGGTCCGTCGGCTGATATGACCACCACCACCATTCCCGAAGAGGCCGGCCTGACGACCGACCACTCGCGCGCGCAGGCCGACGGGGCGCACTCGCACGGCGTCGTGCCCCAGGGCTCGCGCGCCGAGCGGCTGACGTCCTTCGACCTCGCCGACATCCCCGTGCCCTCCGGGCGCGAGGAGGAGTGGCGCTTCTCGCCGGTCGCGCGCCTCGCGCCGCTGTTCGACGCCACGCTCGTCGGGCAGAGCGGCGGCGGCGACGTGCGCGTGACGGTCGTCGAGGCCCCCGAGGTCGAGGTCGCGATCGTCGGTCGCGACGACGAGCGGCTCGGCACCGCCGGCAAGCCCGGCGACCGCACCGCCGTCACGGCGTGGAACGCGTTCGAGCAGTCGACGGTCGTCACGGTGCCCAAGGAGGCCGTCGCGTCGGACGTGACGTCCGTGCGCGTCGAGGGCCACGGCTCCACGCCGACGGCGAGCCACGTCCTCGTGCGCGCCGAGCGGCACTCCGAGGCCGTCGTCGTGCTGGACCACGTCGGGACCGCGACGCTCAACGAGACGGTCGAGATCGTCGTCGAGGACGGCGCGCACCTCACGGTCGTGTCGGTCCAGGACTGGGCCGACGGCGCCGTGCACGCCTCGTCGCACCGCTCCCGCATCGGGCGTGACGCGCGGCTCAAGCACGTGGTCGTGACGCTGGGCGGCGACGTCGTGCGCATCACGCCCGACGCCGAGTTCACGGCCGAGGGCGGCGACGTCGAGATGGTCGGCCTCTACTTCGCGGACGCGGACCAGCACCAGGAGCACCGCCTGTTCGTCGACCACGCCGTGCCGCGCTGCAAGTCGCGCGTCACGTACAAGGGCGCGCTGCAGGGCGAGGGCGCGCACGCGGTGTGGGTCGGGGACGTGCTCATCCAGGCCGAGGCCGAGGGCACCGACACGTACGAGCTCAACCGCAACCTCGTCCTCACGGACGGCGCGCGCGCGGACTCGGTGCCGAACCTCGAGATCGAGACGGGCGAGATCGAGGGCGCGGGGCACGCTTCCGCGACCGGCCGGTTCGACGACGAGCAGCTCTTCTACCTGCAGGCCCGCGGCATCCCGGAGGTCGAGGCGCGCCGTCTCGTCGTCCGCGGCTTCTTCGCGGAGCTCATCCAGGAGATCGGCGTCGCGTCGGTCGAGGAGCGCCTGCTCGAGGCGATCGAGCGCGAGCTGAGCAAGTCCATGTCGATCATCGACGGGAGCGCCGAGCCCGCCGAGGCGACGGCGTGACCGCACAGCCCGCCTGCACGACGTCCGACCTCGGCCCGGAGGAGGCGCTCCGCGTCGAGCTCCCGGCCGAGGACGGGCGGGTCGTCGAGGTCGCCGTCATCCGTGACGGCGACGGCGACTGGCACGCGATCTCGGACATCTGCTCCCACGGGGCGGTGTCCCTGTCGGACGGCGAGGTCGAGGGCTGCTTCGTCGAGTGCTGGCTGCACGGCTCGCAGTTCGACGTGCGGACCGGCATGCCGACGGCGCTGCCCGCGATGCGGCCCGTGCCCGTGTACCCGGTGACGGTCGACGGCGAGCAGGTGCTCGTCGACGTCGACCGCGTCGTGGCTCCCACCTGACCCGTCCTCCGATCCGCCAGCCGATCCACGAGCACCACCACGGCGCGCCGGGCGCGCGCCCCACGGCTCACCAGAACCTCTTGGAGAAGAACCAGATGTCCACTCTCGAGATCCGCGACCTGCACGTCAGCGTCGAGACCAAGGAAGGCCCGAAGCCGATCCTGCGCGGCGTCGACCTGACGATCGCCAGCGGCGAGGTCCACGCCATCATGGGCCCGAACGGCTCGGGCAAGTCGACGCTCGCCTACTCGATCGCCGGCCACCCCAAGTACCAGGTCACCGGCGGCACCGTGACGCTCGACGGCGAGGACGTCCTCGCGATGAGCGTCGACGAGCGCGCCCGCGCGGGCCTGTTCCTCGCCATGCAGTACCCGGTCGAGGTCCCCGGCGTCTCCGTGTCGAACTTCCTGCGCACCGCGAAGACCGCGATCGACGGCGAGGCCCCCGCGCTGCGCCACTGGGTCAAGGACGTCAAGGGCGCCATGGAGCGCCTGCGCATGGACGACTCCTTCGCCGAGCGCTCGGTCAACGAGGGCTTCTCCGGTGGCGAGAAGAAGCGCCACGAGATCCTCCAGATGGAGCTCCTCAAGCCGAAGTTCGCCGTCCTCGACGAGACCGACTCGGGCCTCGACGTCGACGCGCTGCGCATCGTGTCCGAGGGCGTCAACCGCGTCCACGGCGCGACGGACGCGGGCATCCTGCTCATCACGCACTACACGCGCATCCTGCGCTACATCAAGCCGGACTTCGTCCACGTCTTCGTCGACGGCAAGGTCGCCGAGGAGGGCGGCCCGGAGCTGGCCGACCGCCTGGAGGAGGAGGGCTACGACCGCTACCTCTCCGGCGCCGTCGAGTCCGCCTCGGCCGCCTCGGCCTGAGCGGTAGCACCACCTCCGAGGAGACGACCATGACGACCACCGCGCACAGCTCCCCCCTGACGGCGACCGAGCTCGCCGCCGTGCGGGCGGACTTCCCGCTGCTCGAGCGCACCGTGCGCGGTGGTCGTCCGCTCGTCTACCTCGACTCCGCGGCGACGTCGCAGAAGCCGCAGGTCGTCCTCGACACCGAGGTCGACTTCTACGAGGAGCGCAACGCGGCCGTGCACCGCGGCGCGCACCAGCTCGCCGAGGAGGCGACCGAGGCGTTCGAGGACGCCCGTGCCGACGTCGCGGCGTTCGTCGGCGCGCGCCCGGGCGAGATCGTCTGGACGTCCGGGGCGACGGCTGCGATCAACCTCGTCGCGTACGGGATCTCGAACGCGACGCTCGGCCGCGGAGGAGAGGCGGCCCGCCGCTTCGCGCTCGCGCCGGGCGACGAGATCGTCGTCACCGAGGCGGAGCACCACGCGAACATCGTGCCGTGGCAGGAGCTCGCAGCCCGCACGGGCGCCGTCCTGCGCTGGTTCGAGGTGGACGACGACGGGCGCGTGCGCGTGGAGGATGCCGCGACGGTCATCACGGAGCGCACGCGGATCGTGGCGTTCGCGCACGTGTCGAACGTGACGGGCGCGATCACCCCTGTCGAGCCGATCGTGGCCCGGGCGCGCGAGGTCGGCGCGCTCACCGTGCTCGACGCGTGCCAGTCCGTGCCGCACCTGCCGGTCGACCTGCCCGCGCTCGGCGTCGACTTCGCCGCGTTCTCGGCCCACAAGATGCTCGGCCCCACGGGCGTGGGCGTGCTGTACGGCCGGCGCGAGCTGCTCGAGGCGCTGCCGCCCGTGACGACCGGCGGGTCGATGATCGAGGTCGTCACGATGACCGAGTCGTCGTACATGGCGCCGCCCCAGCGGTTCGAGGCGGGCACG
Organism: Cellulosimicrobium cellulans; assembly: GCF_016921195.1. GTDB lineage: Bacteria > Actinomycetota > Actinomycetes > Actinomycetales > Cellulomonadaceae > Cellulosimicrobium > Cellulosimicrobium cellulans_F. The sequence continues at coordinate 613,365 of NZ_JAFGYF010000002.1, read as the reverse complement.
CAGCCCGTGGCACAGGTCGTCGGGTTCGGCGCGGCCGCCAAGTACCTGCACGAGCTGGGCATGGACGGCGTCGCGGCGCACGAGCGCGAGCTCGCCGCCGACCTGCTGCGCATCGGGGAGATCCCGGGCGTGCGGATCATCGGCCCGCGCGAGCCCGCGGACCGGCTCGCCGTCGTGTCGTTCGTCGTGGACGGCGTGCACGCGCACGACGTCGGCCAGGTGCTCGACGACGCCGGCATCGCCGTGCGCGTGGGTCACCACTGCGCCCAGCCCCTGCACCGCCGGTTCGGGATCGCCGCGACCGCGCGCGCGTCCGCGTCGGTGTACACCACGCGCGAGGACGTCGACGCGTTCCGGGAAGCATTGGCCGGGGTGCGCGCGTTCTTCTCGGTGGACTGAGAGAGGACCCGATGAGCTCGATCGAGCAGATGTACCAGCAGGTCATCCTCGACCACGCGAAGACCCCGCACGGCCGGGGCCTGGTCGAGGTGGCGGACGGCGCGGCGAGCGGCCAGTCGCACCAGGTGAACCCCACGTGCGGCGACGAGGTGACGCTGCGCGTCGAGCTCGCCGGCGACACGATCGGCCGCGTGAGCTGGGAGGGGCAGGGTTGCAGCATCTCGCAGGCGTCCCTGTCCGTGCTCACCGACCTCGTGTCGGGCCGGCCCGTGGCCGAGGCCGAGCACCTCGGCGAGGTCTTCCGCGAGCTCATGGGCTCGCGCGGCAAGGGCCTCGACGAGGCCGCGGAGGACGAGCTCGGCGACGCCACCGTGTTCACGGGCGTGTCGCGCTACCCTGCGCGGATCAAGTGCGCCCTGCTCGGCTGGGCCGCGCTGCGCGACTCGCTCGTCACCTCGGGCGCCCTGGGCGCCGTGGGCGACGCATCAACCGCAGCAGCTTCCGACGCGGCGCTCGCCGCGCGGGGAACGACGGAGGAGAACCGATGACCACCGAGACCGGCGCGCCCGCCGAGGGCGCCACGCCCAGCCCGCCGAACGTCGCCGACGTCGAGGAGGCGCTGCGCGACGTCATCGACCCCGAGCTCGGCATCAACGTCGTCGACCTCGGCCTCGTCTACGGCATCCAGATCGACCAGAACAACCACGCCGTCATCGACATGACGCTCACGTCCGCGGCGTGCCCGCTGACCGACGTCATCGAGGACCAGTCCGCGCAGGCGCTCGAGGGCCTGGTCGACGGCTTCCGCGTCAACTGGGTCTGGATGCCGCCGTGGGGCCCGGAGAAGATCACCACCGACGGCAAGGAGCAGCTCCGCGCGCTGGGGTTCAACGTCTGACGAGCCCTCCCGTCCGACTGACGACGCCGCGTCCCTCGGGGCGCGGCGTCGTGCTGTCTCCGGCCGTCGGACCCGCAGACCGGCCCGCGGGCGTGCCGCCCCGGACCGCCGCTGCTCACGATCCGATTGCGATCCTTCCGGTGCGTTGACGAGGAGTGTCCTGAGTGTTGGGATATGTGCGCCCACACCACTTTTCGGAGGATCACGTGACACAGCAGGACCAGACCGGCGCGGGCGGTTCCCCGCGGCAGGTGCGCTATCGCGGCCGACACCTCCCGATGGTCGCGGTGGTCATCGCCGCGACGATCGCCACCGCGCTGGCGTACAGCGGCATGGTCCTGTTCGGTCTCGAGGTGGCGCACATGTCGCCGCTCGAGGCGTACGGGCTCGCGGGCTTCCTCGAGATCAGCCTCGTCGCCGTGGCGCTCATGGCGCGCAACGCGGCGCTCGAGGGCCGCCCGTACGGCGTCCTGCTCACGCTCACGTGGGTGCTCTCGGGCACGTCGGGTCTGTTCGCGGCGCTCCACGAGGTCGCCGTCCCGACGGCGAGCACCCCCTACATGGTGGTGTTCCGGTTCGTGCCGCCGCTGGTGGCCGCGCTCATGTGGCACCTCGCCCTCGTGGGGGAGCGGCACATGGTGACGGGTCACACGCTCGAGGAGCGTCGTCGTGAGCTGCGCGTCCACGGGTACGTCTCCGCACTGGAGCAGTGGCGCGACGCGCGCGCCGACAGCGCGGGCTCGCCGGCGGACCTGCGCAAGGTCCGCGCCGCGCACGAGCGGCAGCGTGCCGCCCGCGACGCCGCGCTGAAGCTCCTGACGGTCGAGGACTTCGAGCGCCGCATGCAGGTCTGGGTCGACCGGCTGGAGGCCGCGGAGCGCCACGGCAACCGCCTCGACCTCATCGGGGCGAGCTCCGTCAAGCGTGGCACCGCCCGCGGGTCGGACGAGACCTCCGCGTCCGCGGCGCGTCCCGAGGCTCCCGAGGTCGTCGTCGCCCGGACCGCCGCGCCCGCCGAGACGCTCGTGGAGACGCACCGCCGGGAGACGCTCGCGCTGGAGCGGGCGCGCGACGGCGAGGAGCGCGCGGTCGAGGCAGCAGCGTCGATCGAGCCGCAGGAGCACGCGACGGACCGGGAGCGCCCCGCGGCCGCTGCCGCGCCGGCCGAGGCCCCCGCCGTCGAGCAGGACGACGTGCCGGGGAACGAGCTCGCCGACGCGCAGCCCTACACGCCCCAGACCGCCTTCGAGTCGCTTCCCGACCTCGAGGCGCGGGTGAAGGAGCTGTTCGACCGCACCCGCCCGCTTCCCTGGGACCGGCCGGTCCCGGAGGAGACCGGTGCGACACCGGTCGTGGAGCCCCCTGCCGTGACCGGTCACACCCGACGCGTCGAGGTGTTCAACCTCCCCAGCTCCGGTGACGCCGTGCCGACCTCCTCCACCCAGGAGCCCACGGTCGACGACGACCCGACGGTCGAGCGCGACCGTCGCATCGTCGAGCTCGCCCGCCAGGGGATGAACCAGCGGGAGATCGCCCAGAAGGTCTCGGCGTCGCGATCGACCGTGAGCCGCGTCGTGCGCCGCTACGAGGACCAGAAGCCCGCGTCGGAGGACGACCGCGAGCTCGCCAACGCCTGACGTCCGTCGTCGCGCACGACGCCTCGGGGTCGACTCTGGGCCCCCCTCCGGCTCCACCGGCCGACGCCGCTCCCCGTCCGGGGCGCGGCGTCGTGCCGTCTCCGGCGCCGACGTCGCGCCGAGCGGCCTCGTCGGCCCGCACGGCCTCTCGGGCAGGACGGCGCGACTGCCCCACGCCGACATGCCCCGGGTGCCGCCGTCGCGGGCGTAGGATCGGCCAGCGCCGGCAAGGACGCCGGTGAACGACCCGAAGGAGCCTCGTCGCCCATGATCGTCGCGTGGGGCGTGCTCGCCCTGCTCACCCTCGTCCACCTCGCCGCCCAGCTCGCCGGCGCCGAGACGCTCGCCGACACGTCGCAGTGGTTCCTCATGCCGCTCCTGGCGGGCTGCCTGTGGCTCGCCACGCGGCGTCGCGGCGTCGGCACGAGTCCGGGCCGACGCTCACGGCTCGTCCGCCTCACGCTCGTGGCGCTCGGCTTCTCCTGGCTCGGCGACACCGCGCCCGACCTCGCCGACGGCGACACCGCGTTCCTCGTCATGGTCGGGTTCTTCCTGTGCGCCCAGGTGACGTACACGCTCGCGTTCTGGCCGTACCGCGCGGGCTCCGCGCTGCGCCGCCCGGTCGCGCTCGCCCCGTACCTGCTGGCCTTCGTCGCTCTCGTCGTCGCGTGCGCGCCCGGTGCGGGGTCGCTGCTCGTCCCGGTCGTCGTCTACGGCGCGTGCCTCGTGGCGATGGCCGTGACCGCGACGGGCGTCGACCGTCGTGCCGGCGTCGGCGGCGCGGTCTTCCTCGCGTCCGACGCGCTCATCGCGCTCGACGCGTTCGCGCCCTGGTACGCCCTGCCCGCCCACGGCTTCTGGGTCATGCTCACCTACGTCGTCGGGCAGGTGCTCCTCGTGCTCGGCGTGTTGCGCCGAGAGCGTGCGGCGGTGGCCTCGGTCGAGGCGGCGACGTCGTGCTCAGCAGCTCGGGGAGGAGGCAGCTCCGCGACGAGCTGCGCCTTCTGACGGACCGCTCGCCTCCTCCGTCGCCGTCGCCCCCGACCTTCCGACGCCGGCTCGGCAGTCGGCCGGGAGGCCCGCTCCCGCCAGTGGTTCGGCAGGACGTGTCTCGACGGCGCCGGCACCGCTCCGGGGCGGTCAGACCCCGGGATCGGCAGGCGGTGCCTCGCCGGGGTCCGGGTGGACGTCCGCGACGCCGTCGACGTGGACGAGGACCAGGGCGACGTCGTCCTGGGCGCCGTGGGGCACGAGGTCCTCCAGGAGCGCGTCCAGCAGCTCGTGCGGTGGTACGTCTCCGAGCGCCTCGACCCGGGCCGGGAGCTCGTCCAGCACCTCGCGCAACGAGCGGTCCCGGCGCTCGACGAGGCCGTCGGTGTAGAGCAGGAGGGCGTCGCCCGGGTCGAGGGACGCCTCGTGCTCCGTCCGGCCGCCGCCGAGCCCGATCCCGAGCATCGGTGCGGGACGCGCCTCGAGCAGGTGGGCGGTGCCGTCGGCACGCCGCACGACGGGTGGCACGTGCCCGGCGCTCGCCCAGCAGAGCCCTCGTCGACCGCCCGGCCCGGGTGCCCCGATCCGTGCGACGGCGACCGTCGCCAGGGCCTGGAGTCCGAGCCCCTCGGCGGTCTGCTCGGCGGCGTCGAGAGCGGCGGCGGGGCCGGCGTCGGTCGCGAAGGCGACGGAGCGCAGGACGCCGCGCAGGTGGCCCATGTGTGCGGCGGCGGCGACGTCGTGACCCGTGACGTCGCCGACCACGACGGTCGTGTCGCCGTCGGGGTGCGCGAACGCGTCGTACCAGTCGCCGCCGAGGTGCACCTCCGGGACCGCGGGTCGGTAGCGCACGTCGATCGTCAGGCCGGGGATGTCGGGAGGCGGCGTGAGCACCGAGTCCTGGAGCGCGAGCGCGGCGCGCCGCTCGCGCGTGATGACCTCCGCGTAGCGGTCGACCGACGAGCCGAGGAGCAGCGCCCGGTCCACGAGCGACATCTCGTCGGGGCACTGCGTCACCTCGCCCCGGCTGGTCTCCGGCGCCGCGAGTCCGCGCGCGAGCACGACGCTCGTCACGTCCTCGGCGCGGTGCACCACGGCCGACACGCGCCCGCCAGCGTCCAGGACGGGGAGGTTGGTGGTGATCCACCAGCGCTCGGTCCACCCGCCGTCGTGGCGACGCAGGTCGTACCGGTGCGGGCCGATCATCTCGAGCCGGCCCGTGCGCACGACGCGCTCGAGCGACCGGACGACCCGCTCCACGGAGCCGCCGTCCGGGCCGTGGGCGGGGAACACGTCGAGATAGTGCCGACCGACGACGGCGCTCGCCGGCGCGTCGATGGTGCGGAGCAGCGACTCGTTCGCGTCGAGCACCGTCAGGTCGGGCGAGAGCACCGCCTTGGGCGCCGTGAGCACGGAGAAGACGGCGTGGTAGTCCACGGGGCCGGCGGCCCCGCCCGCGTCGCGAGGCGTCCGGACGGCGCCCCCCTGGTCTCCTGCCACACCACGAGCCTGCCCCCATCCCGGGCACTCGCAAGGGCGGGCGACCTCGACCTGCCGCGCGGGGCGCCGGGCTCTGCCCGGCAGCGGGCGTGCGCGGCTACCCGACGGCCGTGACCGGGGACGCGAGCGGCGTGCCCGAACCGTCGCGGCGCTGGTCGACCGGGGGGAGGTCGACGGCCTGCCCGCCGGAGCCGGTGGCGCGCGCCGGGCCCTGCCCCACCCACGCGAGGATGAGCGCGTCCTCGCCCTTGAGGAACCGCTGCGCCCGGACACCGCCGGTGCCACGGCCCTTGCCGGGGTAGAGCTCGTACGGCGTGACCTTGCCGGCCCCGGTCTGGGTGCCGGGCAGCGCGGACGACGACCCGGCGACCGTGACGACGACGCCGAGGTCGCGCACGTCGGCCGGGACGACGCCGAAGAACGCGACGCGGTGCCCGTCGGCGAGCCGGATGCCGGCCATGCCTCCGGCCGGGCGTCCCTGCGGCCGCACGGCCGACGCGTCGAAGTGCAGGAGCGACGCGTCGGTGCTGACGAAGACGAGCTCGTCGGCGTCGGTCGCGGGCGCCGCCCCGACGACCGTGTCACCGTCCTTGAGGCCGATGATCTCCCAGTCGTCGCGGTTGTTCGGCACGTCGCCCGGGGTGACGCGCTTGACGACGCCCTGCGCCGTGCCGAGCGCGAGCGGGGGAGCGTCGGCGTCGAGCGACGCGATCGTCACGGCCTCCTCGCCCGGCTCGAGCCCGACGACCTCGCTCAGCGGCACGCCGCCCGACAGGCTCGGCGCGTTGTCGGTGGGCGGCAGCGCGGGCAGGTCGAGCACGGACACCCGGACCATGCGTCCGCGGCTCGTCACGAGGCCGACCTCGCCGCGCGCCGTCGTGCGCACGGCGGCGCGCAGCACGTCGTGGGCCGCTCGGGGCCCGGTGCGCGCGGGCTCGGTCTCGTCGCTCGTGCGCGCGAGCAGGCCCGTCGCGGAGAACAGCGCCCAGCACGGCGTGTCCGCGACCTCGAGCGGCACCGCCGCGGTCGTGGTCGGCGCGGCGCCGGCGGACTCCAGGAGGATCGTGCGGCGCGGCGTCCCGTACGTCTTGGCGACGTCCGCCATCTCGCCCGAGACCACGGCCCGAAGCTTGGCGTCGCTGCCGAGGATCTCCTGGAGCTCCTCGATCTCGCGGCGCAGCGTCTCCTGCTCCTTCTCGAGCTCGATGCGGGAGAACTTGGTGAGGCGGCGCAGCTGGAGCTCGAGGATGTACTCCGCCTGCGGCTCCGAGAGGTCGAACACGGTCTGGAGGCGCCCGCGGGCCGTCGCGGTGTCGTCGGAGGACCGGATCACCTGGATGACCTCGTCGATGTCGACGATGGCGATGAGCAGGCCGTCCACGAGGTGCAGCCGCTCGGACCGCTTGCGCAGCCGGTAGGCCGAGCGACGACGCACCACGTCGATGCGGTGGTCGACCCAGACGGACAGCATCTCGCGCAGGCCCAGCGTGCGGGGCTGCCCGTCGACGAGAGCGACGTTGTTCATGCCGAACGAGTCCTCGAGCGGCGTGAACTTGTAGAGCTGCTCGAGCACCGCCTCGGGGTTGAAGCCCGTCTTCACCTCGACGACGATCCGCAGCCCGTGCTCGCGGTCCGTGAGGTCCGTCGCGGCCGTGATGCCCTGGATCTTCTTGGTCTTGACGCCCTCGGCGATCTTCTCGATCACCTTCTCCGGGCCGACGAGGTAGGGCAGCTCGGTGATGACGATGCCCTTGCGGCGCGGCGTGAGGTTCTCGACGCGCGCCGTCGCGCGCGTGCGGAACGTGCCACGGCCCGTGCGGTAGGCCTCGCGCACGCCGTCGAGCCCGACGATCTTGCCGCCCGTGGGCAGGTCGGGGCCGGGGACGAACCGCATGAGCGCCTCGAGGTCGGCCTCCGGGTGCGCGACGAGGTGGCGCGCCGCGGCGACGACCTCGACGAGGTTGTGCGGCGCCATGTTCGTGGCCATGCCGACCGCGATGCCGGACGCCCCGTTGACGAGCAGGTTCGGGATCGCCGCCGGCAGCACGTCGGGCTGCTGGAGCTTGTTGTCGTAGTTTGGCACGAAGTCGACGACGTCCTCGTCGAGGCCGGCCGTCATCGCGAGCGACGGCGGGGCCAGGCGCGCCTCGGTGTACCGGGAGGCTGCCGGGCCGTCGTCGAGCGTGCCGAAGTTCCCGTGCCCGTCGACGAGCGGCAGGCGCAGCGAGAAGTCCTGCGCGAGGCGCACGAGCGCGTCGTAGATCGCGGCGTCGCCGTGCGGGTGGAGCTTGCCCATGACCTCGCCGACGACGCGCGCGGACTTCACGTGCGCGCGGTCGGGGCGCAGCCCCATGTCGGCCATCATGTAGAGGATGCGGCGCTGGACGGGCTTGAGGCCGTCGCGCGCGTCGGGCAGGGCGCGCGAGTAGATGACGGAGTACGCGTACTCGAGGAACGACGTCTCCATCTCCGCCTGGACGTCGACGTCGACGATCTTCTCGTTCACCTCGGCCGGGTCGAGCGAGGGGGTCGAGGACTTGCGCGCCATGGGCCTGCGGGCTCCTGCCGTTCGGTGCGCCGCGAGGGCGCGGGTCGGTGCCGGTGCTGGTCCGGCGTCGTCGTGCTGTGTGCCGCACGCGAGGGTACGCCAACCGTCCGACACGCCGCGCCACACGAGGTCTCTCGGAGGACCATTGTCCTCCCGGGTCGGGCCGGGGTGGCGCAGGCGCACCGCGCCCGGCGCCGCATAGCCTGGGGGCGTGAGAGACGGCGGCGCAGCCGGGCGGGGCCCGGACCGGTACCCGGTGGAGTGGGAGGCGGACGTCGTCCTGCGCGACGGGACGACGACCCACGTGCGCCCGATCCGCCCCGAGGACGCCGAGGCGCTCCAGCGCTTCCACGTCGGGCAGTCCGAGCGTTCGACGTACCTGCGCTTCTTCGCCCCCATGGAGCGGCTGTCGGAGCGCGACCTGGAGCGGTTCACGCGCGTGGACCACGTCGACCGCGTCGCGCTGGTCGCGGTCCGCCCGCGCGACGGCGCGCCCGCCGGTACCGCCGAGCCGGGGGCGGGATCGACGGCCGGTGACGTCGGCGAGGACATCATCGGCGTCGCGCGCTTCGACCGCACCGGCGCGGCAGAGGCCGAGGTCGCCTTCAACATCGCCGACTCGGCCCAGGGCAGGGGGTTGGGTTCCGTGCTGCTCGAGCACGTCGCCGCGGCGGCGCGCGAGCGTGGCGTGCGCCGCTTCACGGCCGAGGTCCTGCCCCAGAACGGCAAGATGCTCGCCGTCTTCCGCGAGGCCGGGTACGACGTGCGCCAGCAGATGGACGACGGGTTCGTCCAGGTGAGCGTCGACCTCGACCCCACGGAACGGTCGCGGGCCGTCATGGCGGACCGCGAGCACCGCGCGGAGGCTCGGAGCATGCAGGGCCTGTTCGGCGCCACGAGCGTCGTGCTCGTGGGACCCGGCGTGCCGCCCGGCGACGGACCCGACGACGACGGCGCACCCCTCGACCGCGTCCTCGCGCACCGCGCCCTCGCCGCTCTCGTACGCAGCCCGGACGTGACGGTCCACGTCGTGGGCGTCGGTGCGGACGTGCCCGACGGCGGGCCGGCGGCACCCCTCGCGCACGCGACCCTCGCCGACGTCCCCGGCCCGGTCGACCTCGCGGTCGTCGCCCTCCCGCCGCCGGACGCGATCGAGACGGTCCGCCAGCTCGCGCGCCTCGAGGTGCGCGGCGTCGTCGTGCTGTCCGCCGGGTTCGCGGAGACCGGACCCGAGGGGCTCGCGCTGCAGCGCGAGCTCCTGCGCGTCGCGCACATCGCAGGGCTGCGCGTCGTCGGGCCCGCGAGCTACGGCCTGCTGCGCACGGGCGAGGAGCGTGGGCGGCCGGCGCTCGCGGCGACGCTCGCCGAGGACCTGCCGCGGCCCGGCGTCGTCGGCCTGTTCAGCCAGTCGGCGCCCATGGCCGTCACGCTGCTCGCGACGACGGCGCGGCGCGGGCTGGGCGTGTCGTCGTTCCTGTCCGCGGGGCACCGGGCCGACGTGTCCGGCAACGACCTCATGCAGTACTGGCAGGACGACGCCGCGACGCAGGTGGTCTGCCTGTACCTCGAGTCGATCGGCAACCCGCGCAAGTTCTCGCGGATCGCGCGCCGGCTCGCGTCGGTCAAACCCGTCGTGGTCGTCACGGCGGGGCGCTCGGGGCAGGTCGTGCCGCCGGGCCACGCCGTGCGCTCGACGCGCGCGCCGCGCCGCACGCTCGAGGAGATGCTGCGCCAGTCGGGCGTGATCCGGGCCGAGAACACGCACCACATGATCGACATCGCCCAGCTCCTCGCGCACCAGCCGCTCCCGCGCGGGCGCCGCGTCGGCATCCTCGCCAGCTCGGCGTCGCTCGCCGCGCTCGTCGCGGAGGCGTCGTCGTCGGCGGGGCTCGTCGTCGCGCGGTCGGACTTCCTGCCCGAGGACGCGTCGTCGGACGAGGTGGCCGCCACGGTCGAGGCGCTCTACGCGCCCGACGCGTGCGACGTCGTCGTCGTCGTCCAGGTCCCCGTGGTGCACGCTCGCCGCGAGGACGTCAGTCGTGCCGTGGCGCTCGCAGCCGCGCGGACCGGCCGCACGACCGTCGCGAGCATGCTCGGGCTCCACGGCCTGACCGACGAGCTGTCGGTCCCGGCCCCCGAGGCCTGCGAGGGCGGCGCGGCCGAGGCCCCCCTGCGCGTCCCCGCCTACTCGACGCCCGAGGACGCGGTGGCCGCGCTGGGCGCCGTCGTCCGCTACGCGCGCTGGCGCGAGGCCGACCACGGGACGCCCGTGCGCCCCGCAGGCGTCGACCCGGCCCGCGCCCGAGCGCTCGTCGAGCAGGCGCTCGCGGACCGGGACGCCGTCGACCTCGACCCCGCGGCCACGGCCGACCTGCTCGCGTGCTACGGCGTGCGCGTGTGGCCGGCCCGCCGCGTCCGCACGGCCGACGAGGCGGTCGAGGCCGCCCGGGAGATCGGCTGGCCCGTCGCGCTCAAGAGCACGGCGGCCGGCCTGCGGCACCGCGCCGACCTCGGTGGCGTGCGGCTCGACATCGCGGACGAGACCGAGCTGCGGACGGACGTCGCGCAGATGCGGGAGGCGCTCGCGGCGGTGCTCCCGGGGGCCGCCGACGAGCCCTTCGAGGTGCAGGCGATGGCGGACGCGGGTGTCGCGTGCGTGGTCCGCTCGACCGAGGACCAGCTCTTCGGCCCGGTCGTCTCGTTCGGGCTCGCGGGCGACGCGGTCGACCTCCTTGGTGACGTCGCGTACGGGGTGCCGCCGCTGACCGACGTCGACGTCGCGGCCATGGTGCGCTCGGTGCGGGCCGCGCCGCGGCTCTTCGGGTACATGGGCACGCACGTCGTGGCGACGGCGGCGCTGGAGGACGTCCTGGCGCGCGTGTCCGTGCTCGCGGACGACCTGCCCGAGGTCCGCAGCCTCGAGCTGTACCCCGTCGTCGTGTCCGAGCACGGGGCCGCGGTCCTCAGCGCGCGCGTCACGCTCGCCGACGCCCAGCGGGCCGACGCGCTGCGCCGCGCCCTGCCAGGCTGACGTCCGTCCGTCCGTCCGTCCGTCCGTCCCCGGGCCGCGACCGCGGCTGGCCGCGGCCGGGCGGCGGATGGGAGAATGCGCGGGTGCCCTCTGCAACCTCGAACGCCTGGACCCATCTGACGACCCAGCTCCACCGCGCCGGCTACTACCCGGAGCTCGTCGCGGACGTCCTCGACCTCGCGGTCGCGGGGGAGGAGATCGTCTCGCACCTCGTCCTCCCGGAGACGACGTTCGACGCGTCCGAGGTACGACGCCACCTCACGGTGCTGGTGCTGACCCCCACGCGGCTCGTCACGGCGCACGTCGACGACCACCCCGCCGACAGCGAGAACCCGTCCGCGTCCGCCGCGGCCACGACGGAGTCGGTGCCGCTCGCCGAGGTACGGTCCGTCTCGCTCACGCACGTCGTGGCCGAGCCCCACGAGCACCGCGCGGGCGCGGCACCGCTCGAGGTGACGCTCGCCCTCGGCTGGGGCGCGGTCTCGCGCGTCGACCTCGAGCCCGCGGGGTGCGCGGACCCGAGCTGCGACGCCGACCACGGGCTCACGGGGCAGATCACGCCGGACGACGTCGTCGTCCGCGTGAGCGCCGAGGCGGAGGGGCGCGACGCCGTGCGCGCCGCGGTCGACTTCGCGCGCGCGCTCTCGCGCGCCACCGCGAGGCACAGCGCCCGGTGAGCGAGGCACGCACGGACGAGGCCCCCACCACCCCGGCGCTCCCGGCCGGGTTCCGCGCGCCCGACCTCGGGCTCGGTGGCCTCGCCGCCGTCCTCCCGGGAGCCGCCGGCGCGCTCGGCGTCCGCTTCACGACCGCCACGGGGATCGGGAGCGAGGCGGCGCGCGCGGCGCTCGACCTGCCGCGCGCCGAGCGCGTGTGCGTCGTCCTCGTCGACGGTCTGGGCCACGTCAACCTCGCAGAGCGCGCCGGGCACGCGCCGTTCCTGCGCTCGCTCCTGCCCGACGCGCGGGCGCTCACCTCGACCTTTCCCAGCACCACGGCCGCCGCGATCGGCGCGTTCGGCACCGGCACGGCCCCCGGTCGCACCGGCATGCTCGGGTACACGCAGCGCAACCCCGCGACGGGCGGGCTCGCCAACATGGTGTCGTGGGAGGGTGCGCCGGCCCCGGCGGAGCTCCAGCGCGAGACCCCGGTGCTCGAGCGGCTCGCCGCGGCGGACGTCGCCGTGACCTCGACCGGCCCGGCACGGTTCGCCGGGTCCGGCATGACGGTCGCCGCCCTGCGCGGCGGGTCGTACGCGGCGGCCGAGGGCCTCGCGGCGCGCGTCGACGCCGCGGTGCGGGCGCTGTCCCGGCCGGGTCTCGTCTACCTGTACTGGGGCGAGGTGGACAAGGCGGGCCACCACCACGGCAGCACGTCGTGGCAGTGGGGCGACGAGCTCGAGGCGCTCGACCGCGAGCTCGCCCGGCTCGTCCGGTCGGTCCCGCAGGGCACGCTCGTGCTCGTCACCGCGGACCACGGCATGGTCGACGTCGACCCGGCGCTGCGCCGCGACGTCGCCACCGACCCGGTGCTCGCGCGGGGCGTCGCGCTCGTGGGCGGCGAGCCGCGCGCGGTGCACGTCTACACCGACCCGGGGGAGACGACCGCCGTCGCGGCACGCTGGCGCGACGTCCTGGGCGACGACGCGCTCGTCCTGGAGCGCGAGGAGGTGCTCGCACGCGGCCTGCTCGGGCCGGATCCCCGCACGGAGGCGGTCGCCGCCGCCGGCGACGTCATCGTCGCGCTGCGGGGCCGGGCGACCGTCGTCGACTCGCGCACCCAGACGCCCGCGTCGCTCGCGCTCGTCGGGGTGCACGGCTCGCTCACCGAGCGCGAGATGCGCGTCCCGCTCCTCGTCGCCGCCACCTGACCGCTGCGCCGCCCGTCGCCGCTCCAGGCGACGGCCCGGCCCGTCCGCGACCCCCGCTCCGACCGACCTCGCGAAGGAACGCCCCGATGGCCGAGCTCGTCTTCTTCTCCGGGACCATGGACTGCGGCAAGTCCACCCTCGCCCTCCAGCTCGACCACAACCACGCCGCGCGCGGTCGTCGCGGGCTGATCTTCTCCCGCAACGACCGGGCGGGGACCGACCGGCTCTCCTCCCGGCTCGGGCTCGAGGTCGTGGCGCGCGAGGTGCGGGACGACACCGACTTCTGGTCGCTCGTCACGGCCGAGCCGGAGCCGGTCGACTACCTCGTCTGCGACGAGGCGCAGTTCTACTCCCCGGCGCAGGTCGAGCAGCTCGCGCGGCTCGTCGACGAGACGGAGATGGACGTCTTCGCCTTCGGCATCACCGCCGACTTCCGCACCCGGCTCTTCCCCGGCTCGGCCCGTCTCATCGAGCTCGCCGACCGCGTCGAGGTGCTCCAGGTCGAGTCGCTGTGCTGGTGCGGCCGGCGCGCGACGCACAACGCGCGGACGGTCGACGGGAGGATGGTCGTCGAGGGCGACCAGGTCGTCGTCGGTGACGTCGGGGCGGGCTCGGGCGAGGTCGGCTACGAGGTGCTGTGCCGCCGCCACCACATGCGCCGCATGACGACGGCCCTCGCACGCCGCCAGGCGGCGTCCGACGGGCTGCCGCTCGACCTGCCGCGCTGAGCCCGCGCGCTCGAGCGGCGCCGGGCCGACTACTCCGGGCGCGCCCCGAACACGATCTCGTCCCAGCTCGGGACCTTCGCGCGCGAGCGGTTCTTCCCCTTGCGGGGCTCGCGCGCGGTCTGGGGGCGCGCCGCACGCGGCGGGTCGTCCGCGTCCGCGGGGGTGGCGCCGTCGCCCGGACTCTCGTCGCGCGACGGACGCTCGCCCGCGCCGTCCTCCGGATCCGGGCCCGCGTCGTCCCGGGCGTTCCCGAGCGCCGGCTCCGGCAGGCGCACCGCGTCGAGCGGACGGATCGTCGGGAGGTGGACGACGGTCGCCCCGGCAGACGTGGCCGCGTCGTCCCGAGAGCCGTCCTGCGACTCGCCCCGGTCCGGACCTGCGCCGGCCTGCGGGCCGAAGCCCTCGAACGGCTCCTGCCCGTCGACCTCGACCGGCCCCGCCGAGGCCTTGTGCGGGCGCACGCCCCGGCGCTGGCTCAGGTCGTCGAGGAGCTCGGCGGTCCCGTCGTCGGGGGTCGGAGCGGCCGGGGGAGCGGCGCGGAGCCCTCGGCCGCGCCCCGTCGCGTCGACGTCGAACACCGCGACAGCCCCGGGGCTCGGGTCGCGCGGGGCGTCCGTCCCCGAGAGCCAGCGAGCCTCGTCGTCGAGCGCCCGGAGCGCGCGCGTCGCCGCGTCGTACTCCCAGCGGGCGGTCCTGCTGCCCGTCCCGACCTCGAACGTCGCCGTCACGACCCACGACGCCCCGGGCTGGCGGGCCGCGCTCCACTCGACGGCGTCGGGTTGCACGTCGCGCGCCGCGAGCCGCTGGGCGACGAGCTCGCCGACGGTCGGTGCGTCCTCGTCGTGCCCCTGGCGGGAGGCGCGGACCCGGTCGACGACGTACTCCTGCTCCGCGACCACCGGGCCTGCGAAGCGGCGCACGTGCTCGACGCCGAGGCCCGCCGCCTCGGCGACCGTCTCGACGGACTCCCCGGCGCGCAGCCGGGCCTGGATCTCCCGGGGCGCGAGGTTGCGCTCGCCCTCCGCGCGCAGGTGCTCCAGGTGCGGGCGGTCGCGTCGCACGGCCGCGCGCAGCGACTCGGTGATCGGCAGCGTGAACTGCGTGCCGCCCGTCGCGCGCAGGACGAGGTGCTCCCCGTCCTCGTGCAGTCTCACCAGCTCCAGCTCGTCCATGGACCCTCCCGTGTCGCCGCGCCCGGTGGCGCTCGCGGTGCCGCTCCGGATGCCTGCCCGGTCGCTGCGTCCAGCCGCCCGGTGCCGGGCCGCGAGCCCGGCCGCCCGGGCTCCGCGGACCGCGACACCCGCGTCACCGCTCCCTCGAGGGTGCCATCGTCCCACCCGCGAGCCGCGCAGCACGCGCGGTGTGCCGCGGACTCGGCGCGGCTCGTCCGCGCCCCGCGGGTGGGCGGCTGGGATGATGCCGGGTGTGATCCTCGACCTCGTGCCCGGCGACGCCCTCGAGCTCGGCGGTGTGTTCTTCGCGGCGCTCTCGGGCGGGCTCGCGGCGGTGCGCAAGCGGTTCGACCTCGTGGGCGTCCTGGTCCTCGCGTGGGTCGCGGGTCTCGGCGGCGGTCTGCTGCGCGACGTCCTCATCGGCGCCATCCCGCCGGTCGGGATCTCGGACTGGCGCCTCGTCGCCGTCGCCGTCCTCGCGGGCGTCGTGACGTTCTTCTGGCACCCGCGCCTCGAGCGGCTGCGGCGCAGCATCATCGTGCTCGACGCGGGCGCGCTCGCGCTCTTCGTGCTGTCCGGCACGATGAAGGCCCTCGACTACGGTGTGGGACCGCTCGCCGCGATCTTCGCAGGGGTCATCACGGGCGTGGGCGGCGGCATCCTGCGCGACCTGCTGACCAACGAGGCGCCGCTCCTGTTCCAGGACAAGCAGCTCTACGCGATCCCGGCGCTCGCGGGCGCCGCGCTGACCGCCGGGCTCGCGGAGGCCGGCGCCCTCGGGCTGCTGTCCCAGGCGGCCGTCCTCGCGCTCGTGTTCGGCTTCCGCCTCGTGTCCCTGCGCCTCGGCTGGTCGGCGCCCGGCCCGTGGGAGGGTCGCACCGCACGCCGCGGGTCGGGCAGGATGTGAGCCGTGCGCCTCTTCATCGACGACCCCCGACAGCCCGACGACGTGACCGTGGCCGACTTGCGCGACCTCGCCGAGCGTCTCGCCCGCGAGGCCGGCGACCTCGTCCGGTCCGGTCGCCCGGACCGCGTCGAGGTGGCGGCGACCAAGTCGACGGCCACGGACGTCGTGACGCGCATGGACGCCGACTCCGAGGCGCTCCTGCGCCGCGGGATCGCGGCGGCCCGCCCGGACGACGCGATCCTCGGCGAGGAGGAGGGCGCCTCGGCCGGCACCTCGGGCATCACGTGGGTGATCGATCCCGTGGACGGCACCGTCAACTACCTCTACGGGGTCGCGTCGTACGCGGTGTCCGTCGCCGCGGTCGTCGGCCCGCCGGACCCGCTCGAGTGGACCGTGCTCGCCGGCGCGGTGCACTCCGTCGTCGACGGTCGCACGTGGACCGCGGGCCTGGGGGCGGGCGCGACCGTCGACGGACGTCCCGTGCGCGTCAACGCCGAGACCGACCTGGGGCAGTGCCTCGTGGGCACGGGGTTCGGGTACGACGCCGACCGCCGCCGGGCGCAGGCGCGGGTCCTCGTGGAGGTCCTGCCTCAGGTCCGTGACATCCGCCGGCTCGGCTCGGCGGCGATCGACCTGTGCCTCGTCGCGTCGGGCGAGCTCGACCTGTACTACGAGCGCGGCCTCAACCCGTGGGACATGGCCGCGGGAGCCCTCGTCGCGCACGAGGCCGGTGCGCGTGTGACAGGTCTGCGCGGGCGCGCGGCGGACCGTGAGATGACCGTCGCGGGTCCGCCCGAGGCGGTCGCCCGGCTCGTCCGGATCCTCGAGGGCGTGGACGCCGACTCGGACGCCTGAGCGCCCCACGGCGGGCTGGGAGCGTTCCCGCTCCGCCGCGCCGGGGTGCCCCGTGTCCGCCCGTGACGAACGACACCGGGCGGGCGGGGCGTCACAGGGTGCATCCCTCCGGGAAATGGTGCAGAATCCGGTGGCCCGCCGGGAACAATTCCGGTGCGCCGTGCATTGACCAGCGTGCACGTGCCACGACGACCTCGGGGCACGACACGTCACGGGGTGCCCCCGCGCCCCGCACCTGTGCCGCCCGGCACGATCGGCCGTCGCCGGTGGTCCCGGACGGGCACTGTCGCGATCGACGAATACTCCGGAGAGTGACCCCACAGATGGCAACAGACTACGACGCCCCCCGCAAGAGTGAAGAGGAGCTCAGCGAGGACTCGCTCCAGGAGCTCCAGGCTCGTCGCTCCGACAAGAGCTCGGGCGTCGTTGACGAGGACGAGACCGAGGCGGCGGAGGGTTTCGAGCTGCCCGGTGCCGACCTGTCCGGCGAGGAGCTCTCCGTCCGGGTCCTGCCTCGTCAGGCCGACGAGTTCACGTGCTCGAGCTGCTTCCTCGTGCACCACCGCAGCCAGCTCGCGTACGAGAAGAACGGGCAGCAGATCTGCTCCGAGTGCGCCGCCTGACCTGCACGACCCACGACGGCCGTCGCCCCTTCCCCCGGGGCGGCGGCCTTCGTCGTCGGTGGGGTCCGTCAGACGGTGCGTGCGGCCCGGATCGCGTCGGCGAGACCCTGCGGGTGCCGCGTGGAGACCAGCCAGTACGGCGTCGGGTCCTGCGGGTCGTCGAGCACGACGTGCACGCCGGTACGGGCCCACGCACGCAGGCACACGTAGGCGCGGGCGTCGAGGCGTCGGCCGAGCTGGACGCGCATCGCGTCCGCGTCGAGGGTCGTGACCCGGCCGAGCAGCGAGACGGGGACGTGCGCGCGACCGGCGCGGAGCTCGCCGTCCGCCACCGCGACGACGGGGGAGGTCCACCACAGCCCGGCGACGCCCGCGACCATCGCGAGCGCGCCCACGCCCAGCGCGATCGCCTGGCTCGCGGGCCACAGCGCGATCCCGAGGACCAGGGCGAACCCGAGGGCCGCGGCCCAGCCGCCGACGCCTGGGACGAGTCGCTCGCGGTAGGGCGTCGCGCCCACGGCGCCGGGTGCCCCGGCGGTTCCCGGGGTCGAGGAGGGCCTGCTGCGGTCGGCGGGGTCCGTCATGGGTCCATCATCCCAGCAGTCGGGGCGTCGCCCGACGTGCTCGCCGGGCCTGCCCGTGACCACTAGGCTCTGCCGGGTGCCGAACCACCACCAGCCCGAGACCGGGGACGTCGACGTCCTCATCACGCTCCTCGACGACGTGCCCCTGCCGTCCTACGCCCACCCGGGCGACGCCGGCGCCGACCTCGTCACGACCGTCGACGTCGAGCTGGCGCCGGGACAGCGCGCCGTGGTTCCCACGGGCGTCTCGATCGCTCTGCCCGACGGCTACGCGGCGTTCGTGCACCCGCGTTCGGGCCTCGCCGCGAAGCACGGCCTCACGGTCGTCAACGCGCCGGGCACCGTGGACGCCGGGTACCGCGGCGAGATCAGGGTGACGCTGCTCAACACGGACGCCCGGGAGACCGTCGTCCTGCGCCGCGGCGACCGGGTCGCGCAGCTCGTCGTGCAGAAGGTGGAGCGCGCGCGGTTCGTGCGGGCCGAGCGGCTGCCCGGTTCGCACCGGGGCGAGGGCGGCTTCGGGTCGAGCGGCGGATGGACGGCAGCGCCCTGACGAGGCGTCGACGAGCGCCCGGCGCGGACCGCCGCGCGCCCGTCGTCCCGCAGCGAACGTCGCACCCGGACCGTCGCTGCGCGGGCTAGTGTGGAAGCAGTGCGGGGCGAGCGCCCCGTGAGGAGTCCCGGCCGAGGGCCGGGCAGGTGAAGGAGTTCCTCCGTGGGTCTGTTCCGTCGCTCCAGGTCGTCCGAGCCGACCGAGTCGCCCGAGCCGTCGCGCACGGCGTCCGCGCCGGTCGACGACGGCGCGCCCGCCGAGGCGGCGAGCGAGGAGAAGCCGGCCCGCGGCCCGTACGACTCCTCCCAGGTGCCCGAGCGCGGGCCGCGCCTCGACCTGGGCGCGGTGTGGCTGCCCGGCGTGCCGGGGATGGAGCTGCGCATGGAGGTCGACAAGAAGACCCAGCGCATCACCGGCGTGGCGTGCGCCGTCGCCGGGTCCGGGCTCCAGGTGCAGGCGTTCGCCGCACCGCGCACGGACGGCATCTGGGACGAGATCCGCGGGGAGATCGCCGCGTCGGTGACCAAGCAGGGCGGCACGGTCGACGACATCCCCGGCCCGTTCGGACGCGAGCTGCTCGCCCGCATCCCCGCGCAGACGCCGGACGGGCGTCCCGGCGTGCGGCCCGCGCGCTTCGTGGGCGTCGACGGGCCGCGCTGGTTCCTCCGCGGCGTGCTCACCGGCAAGGCGGCGGTCGACCCGGCCGAGGCCCGGCTGCTCGAGTCCGTGTTCGCCAACATCGTCGTCGTGCGGGACCAGAGCCCGCGCCCGCCGCGCGACCTCCTCGCCCTGCACCTGCCGGGCAAGGGCCCGGCCGCCGCGGCAACGGCGCCCGCCGGGGCGCCGGAGACGCCGTCGTTCGACCCGCTGACCCGTGGGCCGGAGATCACGGAGATCCGCTGACATGACCCCCACCCTGCGCGACGCCTGGCGCACCGCCCTCGCCTCCCAGGAGGAGCTCGCCGCCGACGAGGAGCGCTCCGAGGCGGCACGGCAGAAGGGCTGTCGGGCGGTCTCCGAGCTGCCGAACCGCCGCCGCGCCAAGATCTCCGGCGTGCTGCGGTCCGTGGTGCTGCGTCCGCGCGAGGGCGTCCCGACGGTCGAGGTCGAGCTGTTCGACGGGTCGGGCGTCGTGGACCTCGTGTGGCTGGGCCGCCGCCGCATCGCAGGGATCGAGCCCGGCCGACGCGCCCTCGTCGAGGGGCTCGTGTGCGACGTCGACGGGCGCCGCACCATCTTCAACCCGCGCTACGAGCTCCTCGCCAAGCCGGGGGAGTGACCTCGCTCCCGCCGACGCGCGGCGGTGCCGTACGATCCAGCGGACGTGCAGAGGCCGACCCGGGCCACGCGCCCGGACCGTAGCCGACCGACCCCCGAGCCACCGAGGACGCCACGAGATGACGAGCAGCAGCGACGCGAGCGGCGGCCCCGCGGAGGGGCGTCCGGACCCTGGGCACGCCCGGGACGGTCTCGCGCACGAGGCCGACGTCGCGGAGACGGTCGTCGACGACGTCGCGGCGCCCGAGGACGGCCGCGCCCGGGGTGTCCGCGCGCTCGCCGGGCAGGACTTCTCCGTGGCCGACGCGATCGGTGGGGTGCGTGGGCTCGTCGAGTCCGTCGCCCCGGGCCTCGTCTTCGTCGTCGTCTACGTCGCCACGACCAACCTCCGGTGGGCGCTCGTGACCTCGGTCGCGGCAGCGCTCGTCGCCGTCGCGGCGCGACTGGTCCAGCGCACTCCCGTGACCCAGGCGTTCGGCGGACTCCTGGGCGTCGGCATCGGCGTGATCTGGGCGTGGCGGTCGGGCGAGGCGCAGGACTACTTCGCGTGGGGCCTGTGGACCAACGCCGCCTACCTCGTCGCGCTCCTCGTCTCCGTCCTCGCCCGCTGGCCGCTCGTCGGCCTCGTGGTCGAGGGTTTCCGCAGCGGGTTCGGCACGGGGGCGGCGTCCGGGCCGGCCGGGACGACGGCGGACCCGTCCCCGAGCGCGGTCGACGCCTCGGCCGAGCAGCCCGCGGCGGCCCCGACGCCCGCCGGCGCACCCGTCGACGCGGACGCCGCCGAGCCCGGCGCGTTCGCCCGCTGGGCCCGCTCCTGGCGGTCGGACCGTGCGCTGATGCGCCGGTACACCGCCGCGACGTGGCTGTGGATCGGCCTGTTCGCCGCCCGGCTCGCGGTCCAGGTACCGCTCTACCTCGACGGTGACGTCGGCTGGCTCGGCACCGCGCGCCTCGTCATGGGCATCCCGCTGTGGGCGCTCGTCCTGTGGCTCACGTGGATCCTCGTGCGCCGGCCGCACGCCACCGTGTCCCCGCAGCCGACGGCCTAGGCACGAGGGCCTCCGCGCGAGGACCCCGGGGGACGGGCGGTCTCAGAGGACGCCGTCGGTCGCCTCGGGCGCCTCGACCGGCGCGTCCGGCACGGTCGGTTCCGCCTCCGGCTCGCCCGCCAGCAGCCGCCCGAGCGCGCCCTCGTCCGCCTCGTTGCCCGTGACGAGCAGGAGCTCGTCCCCGACCTCGAGCGTGTCGTCCTGGCTCGGCGCGATCGGTCGTGTGCCGCGGACGATGGCCGCGAGCACGGTGTCCGGGGGCCAGCTCACCTCGCCGACGCGGTGGCCGACGAGCGGCGAGCTCGGCGGCAGGGTGACCTCGAGGATGTCGGCACCGGACTGGTGGAACGTGAAGATGCGGACGAGGTCGCCGACGGCGACGGCCTCCTCGACCATCGCCGTCATGATGCGCGGCGTGGACACGGCGACGTCCACGCCCCACGACTCGTCGAACATCCATTCGTTCTTCGGGTTGTTCACGCGCGCGACCGTGCGCGGCACGCCGAACTCGGTCTTGGCGAGCAGCGACACGACGAGGTTCGCCTTGTCGTCGCCCGTCGCGGCGACGATGACGTCGCACTCGTCGACCTTGGCCTCGGCGAGCGACGACAGCTCGCACGCGTCGGCGAGCAGCCAGTCCGCCTCCGCCACCTGGGCGACCCGCATGGCTGCCGGCTGCTTGTCGATGAGCATGACCTCGTGGTCGTGGCTGAGGAGCTCGCGGGCGATCGAGCGGCCGACGGAGCCCGCCCCGGCGATGACGACGCGCATCACTCGGCCTCGACCTTCGGTGCGTGGGTGAGCTTGCGTTCGACGACGGCGGCCTGCTCGTCGTCCATGAGCACGTGCAGCACGTCGTTCTCCTGCAGGACGGTGCGGTCGGTGACGAGGACCCCGTCGCCGAAGCGGCTGACGAACGCGACGCGCGCCCCTGTCGCGTCCTCGATGGCGCGGACGGTGCGCCCGACCCAGTCGGGGTGGAAGTCGACCTGCGCGAGGCGCACGCGGCCGGACGGGTCGCGGTACTCGTCGGTCGCGCCGAACGGGAGCATGCGGCGCAGCACCTGGTCCGCGGTCCAGCGCACGGTCGCGACCGTCGGGATCCCGAGGCGCTGGTAGATCTCCGCGCGCTGCGGGTCGTAGATGCGCGCCACGACCTTCTCGACGCCGAACGTCTCCCGCACGACGCGCGCGGAGAGGATGTTCGAGTTGTCGCCGTCGGAGACCGCGGCGAACGCGTAGGCGTCCTCGATGCCGGCCTGCACGAGCGTGTCGCGGTCGAAGCCGACCCCGGTCACCTTCTTCCCGGTGAACTCGGCCGGGAGGCGCCGGAACGCGTCGGGGTTCTGGTCGACGACGGCGACCGAGTGGCCGCTCGACTCGAGCGACTGGGCGAGCGTCGCGCCGACGCGGCCGCAGCCCATGATGACGAAGTGCACGCACCGAACGCTACCGCTCGCCGGGCCGCCGGGCGCGCACCAGCGCGACCGGACGCCGTCGGGCATAGCATGAGGCCTCGTGTCGGAGATCGCTGATGCCGCGAAGCGGCTGCTGCTCGGGCGGCCTGTCCGCAGCGAGCACCTGGGGCACACGCTGCTCCCCAAGCGCGTGGCGCTGCCCGTGTTCGCGTCCGACGCGCTGTCGTCCGTCGCGTACGCCCCGGACGAGATCCTCCTGACGCTCGCGATCGCGGGCCTCAGCGCGACGATGATCTCGCCCTGGGTGGGCCTCGCGGTCGTGGTCGTGCTGCTGACGGTCGTCGCGTCGTACCGGCAGAACGTGCGCGCCTACCCGTCGGGCGGTGGCGACTACGAGGTCGCCACCGTCAACCTCGGCCCGACCGCGGGCGTGGGCGTCGCGTCGGCGCTCATGGTCGACTACGTGCTCACGGTCGCCGTCTCGATCTCCTCGGGGGCGCAGTACGCGGCCAGCGCGATCCCCGCGCTGCGCGACCACGAGGCCGCCTTCGCGATCGGCCTGGTCGTCGTGCTCACGCTCGTCAACCTGCGCGGGGTCAAGGAGTCCGGGACGTTCTTCGCCATCCCGGTGTACCTCTTCATGCTCGCCATCGGCACGACGGCGGTCGTCGGGTTCTTCCAGTACGTCACCGGGAACCTCGGCGCGGCCGAGAGCGCGGAGTTCGAGCTCACGGCGGAGAGCGGGTTCGACCAGGGTCTCATCGGCATCGCAGGGGCGTTCCTCGTGGCACGCGCGTTCGCGTCCGGGTGTGCGGCGCTCACCGGTGTGGAGGCGATCAGCAACGGCGTGCCCGCGTTCCGCAAGCCCAAGTCGCGCAACGCCGCCACGACGCTCGCCCTCCTGGGCGGCATCTCGGCCGTGATGATGCTCTCGATCCTCTTCCTCGCGCGCGCGACGGGCGTGCACTACGCGGAGGACCCGCACACGCAGCTCTCTCTGAACGGGCAGCCGCTGCCCGCGGACTACGTGCAGCACCCGGTGATCGGGCAGCTCGCCGAGACGGTGTTCAGCGGGGCTCCCGTGCTCTTCTACGTGGTGTCCGCCGTGACGGGCCTCATCCTCGTGCTCGCGGCGAACACCGCGTTCAACGGCTTCCCCGTCCTCGGCTCGATCCTCGCGAAGGACGGCTACCTGCCGCGCCAGCTGCACACGCGCGGCGACCGGCTCGCGTTCTCCAACGGCATCATCACGCTGGCCGTCGCCGCGATCGTGCTCATCTGGGCGTTCGACGCGCAGGTCACGCGCCTCATCCAGCTCTACATCGTCGGCGTGTTCGTGTCGTTCACGCTCTCCCAGCTCGGAATGGTGCGGCACTGGACGCGGGCGTTGCGTACGGAGCGCCAGCCGCGCGAGCGGTCGCGCATGCGGCGCTCGCGCGTGGTGAACACGGTGGGCCTCGCGATGACGGGGACCGTGCTCGTCATCGTGCTCATCACGAAGTTCACGCACGGCGCGTGGATCGCGATCCTCGCGATGGCGCTCGTGTTCGTGCTCATGAAGTCGATCCGCAAGCACTACGACACGGTGCGGGACGAGCTCGCGCTCGGCGACGACGCGGCGGCCGCGCGCGCCCTGCCGAGCCGCGTCCACGCGATCGTCCTCGTCTCCAAGATCCACCGCCCGACGATGCGGGCGCTCGCGTACGCGCGGGCCTCGCGCCCGTCCGTCCTGGAGGCGGTCACCGTCGGCGTGGACGCCGAGGACGTCGAGGACCTCATGCGGCAGTGGGAGGCGCTCGACCTCCCGGTGCCGCTGCGCGTGCTGGACTCGCCCTTCCGCGAGATCACGCGCCCGGTGCTGTCCTACGTCCGCTCGGTCCGCCGGGAGTCCCCGCGCGACCTCGTCGTCGTCTACATCCCCGAGTACGTCGTGGGCCACTGGTGGGAGCAGCTGCTGCACAACCAGAGCGCGCTGCGGCTCAAGGGCCGCCTGCTCTTCACGCCGGGCGTCGTCGTCGCGTCGGTCCCGTGGCAGCTCTCCTCCACCGAAGGGCAGACCGGGCTCGAGGGCGAGGGGTTCCGCCAGCGCTTCACCGGGTACTGACCCGCGCTCGGCCGCCACGTGCCGCGGGTCCGGTTCCGACGCCGGGACCGGGCCCGCGTCCTGCTCCCGGTGGGTGGGCCGCGGGACGTCCGGGATACTGGGGGCATGCCGTCCTCCTCGCGTGGTCCTGCCGTGCCCTCCGACCGACCGTCCGACCCCTCCGCCGACCGCCGCGCGGGGCGCGGTCAGCGGCGCCCCGCGCGGCGCCGCGGCGAGCGGGCGACCCGGCAGAGCCCGCGTGTCGACCCTCGACCTGAGGTCGAGGTCGAGCTCGAGGTCGGCCCGGTGGCGCACGGCGGCCACTGCGTGGCGCGGCACGACGGCCGCGTGGTCTTCGTCCGGCACGCCCTGCCCGGCGAGCGTGTGCGCGCCCGCGTCACGGAGGGCGGTGACGCGGCGAAGTTCTGGCGCGCGGACGCGGTCGAGATCCTCGAGGCGTCGCCGGACCGTGTCCCCTCGGTGTGGCCGGAGGCGGGCCCCGGCGGTGTCGGCGGCGGCGAGCTCGCGCACGTGGCGTTCGACGCGCAGCGCCGCTGGAAGCGGGACGTGCTCGCCGAGCAGCTGCACCGGCTCGGGAAGGTGGACCTCGACGAGGCTAACCTTCAGGTAGAGGTCGAGGGTCTACCGGGCGACGACGAGCGCGGCGGGCTCCGCTATCGGACGCGCGTGGACCTCGTCGCCGACGGCACGGGCCGTGCAGGCATGCACCGTTTCCGGTCCCACGACGTCGTCGCGCTCGACAGCATGCCGCTGGCCACCGAGGACGTCGCGGAGCTCGCGGCGCGCGAGAAGGTCTTCACGCGCACTTGGCGTCCGGGAACGCGGATCGAGCTCGTCGCTCCCGTCGGCTCGGCGCCGGTCCTCCTCGTGGACGGCGAGCCGTGGCGGTCGGGCTCGCCCGACCAGCGTCCCAACGCACGCCGCAGCGTGACCGAGCGCGTCGTCCTCGGTGACCAGCAGCACGAGTACCGCGTCGCGGCGGGCGGATTCTGGCAGGTGCACCGCGAAGCGCCGGCCACGTTGGCGCGCGCGGTGCTCGACGGTGTGGGTGACGTCGACGGAGCGCGCGTGCTCGACCTCTACTCCGGCGCGGGGCTGTTCACGTCCCCTCTCGCCGAGGCGGTCGGCGGCAGGGGATCCGTGGTCGCCGTCGAGGGGGACGAGCGGGCGGTGCGGGACGCGCGGCGCAACGCGCACGGGCTCGCCCAGGTCGAGCTGCACCACGGGCCGGTCGAGCAGGTGCTCGCCGAGGACCGGGCCGGCGCCGACGTCGTCGTGCTCGACCCCCCACGCGTCGGCGCGGGCCGGGCCGTCGTGGACGCGGTGGCGGGGCGGAACCCGTCCCGCGTCGTGTACGTCGCGTGCGACCCCGCCGCGCTCGCGCGCGACGTCTCCTACCTCGCAGGCCACGGCTACGGGCTCGCGTCCCTGCGCGCGTTCGACCTCTTTCCCCACACCCACCACTTCGAGGCCGTCGCCGTCCTCGCGCGCTGACGTCGCCGGTGCCGGGCGGCCCCGTGCGAACCCGGGTGCGCCGATCCGGGACCGGGGAGGAGGATGGAGAGACGATCGGACGAGCGGGACGGTGAGGGGCGTGACGAGCACGAGCGGGTCGACGACGGTGGCTGCTGCGACGGAAGCGCCGACCGCCCATGCCTCGGACGACGTCCGGGACGTCGTGGGCGTGGGCGTGCTGATGGCGAACGGGCGGCTCGCGGGGCGGAGCTTCGCGTCGCGCGCGGAGGCGGAGGCCTGGGCGCGGCCCGACGAGGGCGAGCAGGTCGTCGAGCTCAACCTGCTCTGCGACTGCGACCTCTGAGCCGGGAACCGTGGGCACGACGCGCTCGCGCGGGCCGGCGGCCATATATCTTGACGTCAAGATATATGGGGTATGCTGGTCACGGTGCAGGTCGCAGCGGGTCGTGGACGAGCCGCCGACCACCGCCAGGGCGGTCCTCCGGACCCGGCCTGAGCGGCGCGCCGGCCCGGCGTAGGCTGGGCGAAGCCCCCTGAACCATGGCATCCGTGCCACCGTCTCGCCACGAAGGAGCTACGAGTGAGCAGCGTCGACACGTTCGGGTCGAAGGGAACGCTGGAGGTCGGTGAGAACTCGTACGAGATCTTCCGCCTGTCCGCCGTCGAGGGTGTCGAGCGCCTCCCGTACAGCCTGAAGATCCTCGCCGAGAACCTCCTGCGTACGGAGGACGGCGCCAACATCACCGCGGACCACGTCCGCGCGCTCGCGTCCTGGGACCCGGACGCGCAGCCGGACACCGAGATCCAGTTCACGCCCGCGCGCGTGATCATGCAGGACTTCACGGGCGTGCCCTGCGTCGTCGACCTCGCCACCATGCGCGAGGCCGTCGCCGAGCTCGGCGGCGACCCGTCGCGCATCAACCCGCTCGCCCCCGCCGAGATGGTCATCGACCACTCGGTGCAGATCGACGTCGCGGGCCGCTCGGACGCGTTCGAGCGCAACGTCGAGTTCGAGTACCAGCGCAACCACGAGCGCTACCAGTTCCTGCGCTGGGGCCAGACGGCCTTCGACGACTTCAAGGTCGTCCCCCCGGGCACCGGCATCGTGCACCAGGTCAACATCGAGTACCTCGCTCGCACGGTCATGACCCGCGAGGTCGGCGGCGTGCTGCGCGCCTACCCGGACACGTGCGTCGGCACCGACTCGCACACGACGATGGTCAACGGCCTCGGCGTGCTCGGCTGGGGCGTCGGCGGCATCGAGGCCGAGGCGGCCATGCTCGGCCAGCCCGTCTCGATGCTCATCCCGCGCGTCGTCGGCTTCAAGCTCAACGGCTCGATCCCCGCGGGCGTC
This sequence comes from Cellulosimicrobium cellulans, assembly GCF_016921195.1. Classification (GTDB taxonomy): domain Bacteria; phylum Actinomycetota; class Actinomycetes; order Actinomycetales; family Cellulomonadaceae; genus Cellulosimicrobium; species Cellulosimicrobium cellulans_F. The sequence continues at coordinate 586,391 of NZ_JAFGYF010000002.1, read as the reverse complement.
ACCGCGACCGACGTCGTGCTCACCATCACCCAGATGCTGCGTCAGCACGGCGTCGTCGGGAAGTTCGTCGAGTTCTACGGCGCGGGCGTGGCCCAGGTGCCGCTCGCGAACCGCGCCACGATCGGCAACATGAGCCCCGAGTTCGGCTCGACCGCCGCGATCTTCCCGATCGACGGCGTGACGATCGACTACCTGCGCCTCACGGGCCGCAGCGACGAGCAGCTCGCGCTCGTCGAGGCGTACGCCAAGGAGCAGGGCCTGTGGCTCGACCCCGAGTCCGACAGCTACGTCGAGCCGGTGTTCTCGGAGTACCTCGAGCTCGACCTCTCGACGGTCGTCCCGTCGATCGCCGGGCCCAAGCGCCCGCAGGACCGCATCGAGCTCGGCGAGGCGAAGGAGTCGTTCGCCTCCGCGATCCTCGACTACGTCGACGCCGGCGAGGCCGCGCCGTTCACGGGCCTCGACGAGTCCGTCGAGGAGACCTTCCCCGCGTCCGACCCGATCGCCGCCGCCGCGCACGACAACGAGTCGGACCACCCGGTCGCGCCGGGGCACGCCGACAGCGCGAAGCGTCCGCACAAGGTCGTCCCGGTCACGCTCGAGGACGGCACGACGACCGAGCTCGACCACGGCCACGTCGTCATCGCCTCGATCACGTCGTGCACCAACACGTCGAACCCGTCGGTCATGCTCGCGGCGGCGCTGCTCGCGAAGAACGCGGTGGACCGCGGGCTCGCGTCGAAGCCGTGGGTCAAGACCTCGATGGCCCCCGGGTCGCAGGTCGTGACGAACTACTACGAGAAGGCGGGCCTCTGGCCGTACCTGGAGAAGCTCGGCTTCCACCTGGTCGGCTACGGCTGCGCGACGTGCATCGGCAACTCGGGCCCGCTCGCGGACGAGATCTCCGCGACGGTCAACGAGCACGACCTGTCGGTCGTCTCGGTGCTGTCCGGGAACCGCAACTTCGAGGGGCGCATCAACCCCGACGTGAAGATGAACTACCTCGCGTCGCCCCCGCTGGTCATCGCGTACGCGCTCGCGGGCACGATGGACTTCGACTTCGACGCGGAGCCCCTGGGCACGGACCCGCACGGCGAGCCGGTCTTCCTCAAGGACATCTGGCCGTCCCCGGAGGACGTCCAGGCGACGATCGACGCGTCGATCGACCGCGACATGTTCACCAAGGACTACGCGGACGTCTTCACCGGTGACGACCGCTGGCGTGCGCTCGAGACGCCCGAGGGCGACACGTTCGCCTGGGACGCCGAGTCGACCTACGTGCGCAAGCCCCCGTACTTCGAGGGCATGGGCATGGAGCCGGCGCCGGTCACGGACATCTCCGGGGCGCGCGTCCTCGCGAAGCTCGGCGACTCGGTGACCACGGACCACATCAGCCCCGCGGGCGCCATCAAGGTGGACTCGCCCGCCGGCAAGTACCTCGCGGAGAACGGCGTCTCACGTCGCGACTTCAACTCCTACGGCTCGCGCCGCGGGAACCACGAGGTCATGATCCGCGGCACGTTCGCGAACATCCGCCTGCGCAACCAGCTCCTCGACGGCGTCGAGGGCGGGTACACGTTCAACTTCGTCAAGAACGCGCAGGACACGATCTACGACGCCGCGCAGGACTACGCCGCGCAGGGGACTCCGCTCGTCATCCTCGGCGGCAAGGAGTACGGCTCCGGCTCGTCGCGCGACTGGGCGGCCAAGGGCACCGCGCTCCTGGGCGTCAAGGCGGTCATCACGGAAAGCTTCGAGCGCATCCACCGCTCGAACCTCATCGGCATGGGCGTCCTCCCGCTGCAGTTCCCGGCGGGCGAGAACGCCGAGTCGCTCGGCCTCGACGGCACCGAGACGTTCGACATCGCCGGCGTGACGGCGCTCAACGAGGGCACCACGCCGGCGACCGTCAAGGTCACCGCGACCAAGGCCGACGGGACGAGCGTCGAGTTCGACGCCGTCGTGCGCATCGACACGCCCGGTGAGGCGGACTACTACCGCAACGGCGGCATCCTGCAGTACGTGCTGCGCTCCCTGGTGGCGTGAGCCACCGGTAGCGCGCCGGGCACTGCCCGACGACGCACGCACGCCCGGCGGGGCGCTCACCTCTCGAGGTGGGCGCCCCGTCGTCGTCTCCGGGTACCCGGCGGACGGCGTGCGACGAGATCGGCATCTCGTGCCGAGATCGGCGGTCGCGGCCGCCGAACGCGCAGGCGAGTGCCGATCTCGCACGCGGCGCCGCCACCGCGAGAGACTGAGGCATGGCGAGCGAGAGCACGACCCAGCCCACCGGCGCCGACGTCGAGGAGTTCCTCGGGTCCGTGGACCATCCCGTGCGGCGCCGCGACGCGCTCCGGCTCGTCGAGCTCATGGGTCGGGTCACGGGGGAGCCGCCGCGGATGTGGGGTCCGTCGATCGTCGGGTTCGGCACGTACCACTACCGCTACGCCAGCGGACGCGAGGGTGACATGGCGGCGGCGGGATTCTCGCCGCGCAAGGCCGCGACGACCGTGTACCTCATGGACGGCGTCGACGCCCACGCCGCGCTCCTGGAGCGCCTCGGTCCGCACACCGTGGGCAAGGGCTGCGTCTACGTGAAGGACCTCGACGCCGTCGACCTCGGCGTCCTGGAGGAGGTCGTGCGCCGCTCGTACGCGACCCTCACGGACGACCCCGGGTTCGGCCGCCGGCTCTCCGGCCCGTCGGCGCACGAGCCCTCCTGACGCGAGCGCGCCGCCGGGTCAGAGCGGGGCATCGAGCGTGCGCTTGCGGTCCCAGGGCTCCGTCCAGCCGAGCCGGTCGAAGAGGGCGTCGAGGATGCCGCCCGTGAACCCCCAGACGAGGTGCTCGCGCCCGTCCGCCTCGACGAGGAACCCGGGGCTCTTGTGCACCCGGCGCTCGCGGCGGACGGTCACCGTGCGACGCCGCTCGGGGTCGAGGAGGTCGGCGACCGGGACGCGGAACACGTGCGCGGACTCCGCCGCGTCGACCGCGCGGACCGGCGTGGGGCGCGACCACCACGCGAGGACCGGCGTCACGAGGTGGTTGCTCACCGGCACGGGCAGCTCGCCGAGCGTGCCGAGCACGTCGACGCCGTCGGGCTCGAGCCCCGTCTCCTCCTCGGCCTCGCGCAGCGCCGCGCCGACCGGGCCGTCGTCGTCGGGCTCGAGCCGACCTCCGGGGAAGGCGACCTGGCCGGGGTGGTGGCCGAGCGTCGCGGCGCGCGCGAGCAGGAGCACGTCGAGGTCCCGCGGCACCGACGCCGCGGCGTGCTCCGCCGGGACGCGGTCGAGCGCGCCGAACAGCAGGAGCACGGCGGCGCCGCGGGCGTCGTCGCGCAGGGCGCCGACGGCGTGGCGCCACGGCTCGGGCCACGCGCCGCCGTCACGCGCGAGCGCGGCGAGCTGGTCGCGCGCGGACGGGCGCGAGCCCTTTGGGGCGGTGGTCACCAGCTCACCGGGAGCGGGCGGCCCTCCTCGTAGCCCGCGGCCGACTGGATGCCCACGAGCGCGCGGTCGGCGAACTCCGCGAGGCTCGACGCGCCGGCGTAGGTCGCGGAGCTGCGCAGCCCCGACGTGATCTGGTCGAGCAGGTCCTCGACGCCCGGGCGCTGCGGGTCGAGGAACATGCGGCCCGAGCTGATGCCCTCCTCGTAGAGGGCCTTGCGCGCGCGGTCGAACGGCGAGCCGCCCGCGGTGCGCGCGGCCACGGCGCGTGCCGACGCCATGCCGAAGCTCTCCTTGTAGAGACGGCCGGTGCCGTCGTCGTGCAGGTCGCCGGGCGACTCGTACGTGCCGGCGAACCACGAGCCGATCATCACCTGCGAGGCTCCCGCGGCGAGCGCGAGGGCGACGTCGCGCGGGTGGCGCACGCCGCCGTCGGCCCACACGTGCTTGCCGAGCTCGCGCGCCGCGGCGGCGCACTCGAGGACGGCGGAGAACTGGGGGCGACCGACGGCCGTCATCATGCGCGTGGTGCACATGGCGCCTGGTCCCACGCCGACCTTGACGATGTCCGCGCCGGCGGCGACGAGGTCGCGCACGCCGTCGGCCGTGACGACGTTGCCCGCGACCACGGGGACGTCCGGGCCGACGGAACGCACGGCGTCGAGCGCCTGGAGCATCTTCGCCTGGTGGCCGTGCGCCGTGTCGACCACGAGCACGTCGACGCCGGCCGCGAGGAGCTCCTTGGCCTTGGCGGCGACGTCGCCGTTGATCCCGACGGCGGCGCCGACGCGCAGGCGTCCTTGGCCGTCGAGCGCCGGTGCGTAGACGGACGAGCGCAGCGCGCCCTTGCGCGTGAGGACGCCGACGAGCGCCCCGTCGCGCGTCACGGGCGCGACCTTGAGCCGCGCCGTGTGGAGCTGGTCGTAGGCCGCCTCGAGCCCGGCGCGACCGCCGTCGAGGACGGAGGCGTCGAGGACCAGAGGGTCGGTGGTCATGACCTGGTGGACCTGGGTGAAGCGGTCGACGTCGGCGCAGTCGGCCTCCGTGACCACGCCGACCGGGCGCCTGCCGTCCACGACCACCGCGGCGCCGTGCGAGCGCTTGCCGATGAGCGTGAGGGCCGTGTGGACGGTGTCGTGCGAGCCGACGACCACGGGCGTCTCGATGACCGGGTCCTTGGACTTCACGTCGGCGACGACGTCCGCGACGACGTCGGTCGGCACGTCCTGCGGGATGATCGCGACGCCACCGCGGCGCGCGACCGTCTCGGCCATGCGGCGGCCCGCGACGGCGGTCATGTTCGCGACGACGACCGGGATCGTCGTCCCCGTCCCGTCGGCGGAGGAGAGGTCCACGTCGAAGCGCGAGGCGACCTCGGAGCGCGACGGGACGAGGAAGACGTCGCCGTACGTGAGGTCGGTCGCGGGGGACTGGCCGGGCAGGAAGCGCATGCCCTCATCCTACGAGGTCGGCACCCGCCGGTGTCCGCACTGCGGAAGTGATCTTCCACTGGGGTGCGGTCCGTGCGTGGGGCGCCGGAGTGTGGGTCAATGGCGTGAAGGTCCCGTCGCCCCGCGCACCGCTGCGCAGGTCATCAGCCCGGACGGCCTAGAGTTGTCGGGCTGGTCGCACGGGAACGGAACGGAGCATCTGCATGAGCCTGCTTGGCACGATCACCTCGCCCGAGGACGTGCAACGGCTGACCCCGGGGCAGGCTCGCGAGCTCGCCGCGGAGATCCGGGCGTTCCTCGTCGACTCCGTCTCCCGTACGGGCGGCCACCTCGGTCCCAACCTCGGGGTCGTGGAGCTCACGATCGCGATGCACCGCGTGTTCTCCTCGCCCACGGACACGTTCGTGTTCGACACGGGCCACCAGTCCTACGTCCACAAGCTCCTCACGGGGCGCCAGGACTTCTCGGCGCTGCGCAAGCAGGGCGGGCTGTCCGGGTACCCGTCGCGCGCCGAGTCGGAGCACGACGTCGTCGAGAACTCGCACGCGTCCACCGCGCTCTCGTGGGGCGACGGCATCGCCAAGGCGAACGTCGTGCGCGGCCTCACCGACCGACACGTCGTCGCGGTGATCGGCGACGGCGCGCTCACCGGCGGCATGGCCTGGGAGGCGCTCAACAACATCGCGGAGAGCCAGGACCGGCGGCTCGTGGTCGTCGTCAACGACAACGGGCGCTCCTACTCGCCCACGATCGGCGGGCTCGCGCACCACCTGTCCACGCTGCGCACGACGCACGGCTACGAGAGCTTCCTGCAGTGGGGCAAGCGCACGCTCAACCGGTCCGGCGCGCCCGGCAGGTTCGCGTACGAGTGGCTGCACGGCCTGAAGAAGGGCCTCAAGGACGTCGTCGCGCCGCAGGGCATGTTCGAGGACCTCGGCATCAAGTACGTCGGTCCCGTCGACGGCCATGACGTCGAGGCCATGGAGCACGCGCTGCGCCGGGCCAAGGCGTACGGGGCGCCCGTGATCGTGCACGCGATCACCGAGAAGGGGCGCGGCTACACGCCCGCCGAGCAGGACGTCGCCGACCGCTTCCACGCCGTCGGCAAGATCCACCCCGAGACCGGCCTGCCCGTCGCGCCGTCGCGCTTCGGCTGGACGAGCGTCTTCGCGGACGAGATCGTCCAGATCGGCCGCCGCCGGTCCGACGTCGTCGCGATCACCGCGGCCATGCTCGAGCCCGTGGGCCTCAAGCCGTTCGCGCAGGCGTTCCCGGAGCGCACGTTCGACGTCGGCATCGCCGAGCAGCACGCCGCCACGTCCGCCGCGGGCATGGCGTTCGCAGGGCTGCACCCCGTCGTCGCCGTGTACGCGACGTTCCTCAACCGCGCGTTCGACCAGGTCCTCATGGACGTCGCGCTGCACAAGGCGGGGGTGACGTTCGTCCTCGACCGCGCGGGCATCACGGGCGACGACGGCGCGAGCCACAACGGCATGTGGGACATGGCGATGCTGCGCATCGTGCCCGGCCTGCGGCTCGCCGCGCCGCGCGACGAGGACACGCTGCGGACGGCGCTGCGCGAAGCCGTGGACGTCGACGACGCGCCCACGGTCGTGCGCTATCCCAAGGGAGCGCTCGGGGACCCGCTCCCCGCCGTCGACACCGTGGACGGCGTGGACCTGCTCGCCGCGCCGGGCGAGGCGCCGAAGACCGCTCCGCAGGGTGCGGCTCCCCGCGCTCGGGTCCTGCTCGTCGGGCCCGGGTCCATGGCGCGCGTCGCGCTCGACGCGGCGGAGTCCCTCACGGCGCACGGCGTCGACGTGACCGTCGCCTCGCCGACGTGGGTCCTGCCGATGCCGAGCGCGCTCGTCAAGCTCGCGGGCGAGCACGACCTCGTCGTGAGCGTGGAGGACGGCGTCGCGGACGGCGGCGTGGGCGCGCTCCTCGCGCAGCGCTCGCTCGAGGCCGGCGTGCGCACCCCGGTGCACGCGCTCGGGCTGCCTGCGCAGTTCCTCGACCACGCGACCCGCGACCAGGTGGCGTCGGCGTACCGGCTCACCGCGGCCGACGTCGCGCGCGACGTGCTGGACGCGCTCGCGGCCCTCGCGCGCGGCTGAGCGCCGCGGATCGCGATCGGCCCGACGGCGGCCTCGGGGCGCCGTGGTCGCGGCGCGGACGCGGGGGCGGCGCACCGGCGCGGCGCGCTAGGGTCCGGCGCGTGATCTGGCTCCTGGACCTCGACAACACGCTCGTCGGGCGCGACGACGCCTTCGCCGCCTGGGCGGCCGAGGCAGTCGCGCACGCGGGTCGCGACGCCTCCGACCTCGCGGCGATCGTCGCTGCCGACCAGGGCGGCCACGCGCCCAAGCGCGCCGTGGCGCGCGTCATCCTCGACCGGCTGGGCGGCGAGGCGGACCTGGACGCCGTGGTGGCCCGCTTCCGCCGCGGCATCCTCGAGCACGTGCGCGCCTACGCCGGCGTGCTCGACGCCCTCGACGCCCTGCGCGACCGCGGCGACCGGGTCGTCGTCGTCACGAACGGCACGTCCGCGCAGCAACGCGGCAAGATCGCCCGCTGCGCGGTCGAGCCCCACGTCGACGCGATCGTCGTCTCCGACGAGGAGGGCGTCGCCAAGCCCGACCCACGCCTGCTCGAGATCGCGCTCGACCGCGTCGGAGCGCAGGACGTCGAGCGCGCCGGGGTGTGGATGGTCGGCGACGCGGCCCACCTCGACGTCGCGGCGGGGCAGGCGGCGGGCGTGCGGACCGCGTGGGTGTCGCACGGCCGGGCCTGGAAGGGCGGCGCCGCGCCCGACGTCGTGGCGACCACGACCCTCGGGGCGCTCGCGGCCTGCACGGCGGTCACCGTCTGACGCCCGGCCGGCGCACCACGCAGCGCAACCGGCCGCCTCGCGGTCGCTCAGGAGTGCGTGACCTTCACGGCCTCCTCGACGACGGCGCGCAGGTCCCCGCCGGACGCCGCGTGCCACGCCCGTTGGCGCTGGGCACCGTTGCCGCCGGACCAGAGCCGGCCGAGCAGCTCGGTCACGGTGTCGAGGTCGCCCGCGTCGACGAGCGCGTCGCGCACGTGCGCGACGAGCTGGCCGACGACGTCGTGCGCCGGGGCGGGGCGCCACGTGAGAGGCGAGACGAGGTCCTCCTCGAGGCCCGAGCGCCCGGCGCGCCACGACGCGGTCCGAAGGATCTCGGGGCGCAGCTCCGGGGGAGCGGTGCCGTCCGCGGCGGCGCGTGCCGCCGTCTCGACGAGGCCGCGGCTGAGGGCCGCGAGGAGCGTCGCCGTGTCGGGGTCGAGGCACACGTCGGCGACGCGGATCTCGACCGTCGGGTAGCGCGACGACAGCCGGGCGTCGAAGTAGACCATGTTCTCGTCGAGGATCGTCCCGGTCGCGACGAGCCCGTCGACCGCCTCCCGGTAGGCCTCGGGCGTACCGAACGCGCGCGTCGGGCCCGAGGTCGGCCAGCGGGACCAGACCTGGGACCGGAAGCTCGCGTATCCGCTGTCCTGGCCCTGCCAGAACGGGGAGTTGGTGCTCAGGGCGAGGAGCGTGGACAGCCAGGGCCCGATGCGGTCGAGGACGGCGACGCCCTCGGTGTCGTCCGCGACGGCGACGTGCACGTGGCACCCGCTCGTGAGCTGCTCGCGCGCCGTGAGCCCGAACGCGGCGCGGGCCTCCAGGTAGCGCAGGCGGGAGACGGTCGTGCCCTCGAAGGGCAGCGGTGAGGTGGAGAGCGCGGCGACCCGGGCGCCGACGCGGTCCGCGGCCTCCTGGGCGCGCCGACGGCCCTCGCGGATCTCCGTCGCGAGGTCGTCGAGCTCGCGACGCGGGTGCGTCGCGGTCTCGAGCTGCTCCTCCATGAACTCCGACTCGAGCGAGCCGGTCCCGCCGCCCTTCTCGTCGGTGCCCGACGCCTCCAGGGCCTCCGCGGCCCGGGCGACCGGGTGCCCGTCGTCGCCGACGAGCAGGAACTCTTCCTCGACCCCTACGGTGCGCTTCACCCGGGCAGTCTCACACGGAAGCCGTCGCCTCGTCGGGCGAGCGTGTGACGTGCGTCCGTGTCGTGCGTCACGACGGCCCCGGACACGTGGTGGCCGAGGGCGGGGAGGGCTTGTGAAGGTCATCACAAGAAGCTGGCGCCGGACCGGTGCCCACCCTCGAGAACCGCAGAATACCGCGGTTCTTGGCTGATCGCGCCGGGCCTCGCCCGGGTCGGGACCTAGGTCCCCAGGGGCCCCGAAACCCCTCCGGGAGGAGCGTCGCGAACCTAGCCTGGAGGTGGCGAAGGAGCCCGTCGGAACCTCGACCGAGGGCCTCCACCCGGGGCCCCGCGGGACCGGCGGGTCCGGCCGGCGCGCGGACCCGCGCGTCAGGCACGAGGGAGGTCCAGATGACCAGCGTTTCCGAGGCACCCGGCACGACGAGCGGCGGCCGCGCGGCCGAGGCGGGAACCGTCGACCCGCAGCACGACACCGCGCACGTCCCCGCCTGGGAGGGCTTCTCCGACGGCCCGTGGCGCGACACGGTCGACGTGCGCGACTTCATCCAGCGCAACTACCGTCCCTACACGGGCGACGCGTCGTTCCTCGCCGGCCCCACGGAGCGCACGACGGGCATCTGGCAGACGCTCTCCGCCATGTTCCCCGAGGAGCGGGAGATGGGGATCTACGACGTCGACCCCCACACGCCCGCGGGGATCACGGCGCACGCGCCCGGCTACATCGACAAGGCGCACGAGGTGATCGTCGGCCTCCAGACCGACGCGCCCCTCAAGCGGGCGATCATGCCGAACGGCGGCTGGCGCATGGTCGAGGGCGCGCTCCAGACCTACGGCTACGAGGTCGACGAGACCCTGAAGAAGGTCTTCACCGAGTACCGCAAGACGCACAACCAGGGCGTGTTCGACGTCTACCCTCCGAACGTGCGCGCCGCGCGCAGCTCGCACATCATCACCGGGCTGCCCGACGCCTACGGCCGCGGCCGGATCATCGGCGACTACCGCCGCGTCGCGCTCTACGGCGTCGACGCCCTGATCGCCGCGAAGAAGCTCGACAAGCTCGGCCTCGACACGCAGCCGTTCAGCGAGCAGGTCGTGCGCGAGCGCGAGGAGCACGCGGAGCAGATCCGCGCGCTGGGCGAGCTCAAGGAGATGGCGGCCGGGTACGGCTACGACATCTCGGGTCCGGCGACCACCGCCCGGGAGGCCGTGCAGTGGCTGTACTTCGCCTACCTCGCCGCGGTGAAGGAGCAGAACGGCGCCGCCATGTCGCTCGGTCGCACGTCGACGTTCCTCGACGTGTTCATCGACCGCGACCTCGAGGCCGGCCGCATCACGGAGTCCGAGGCGCAGGAGATCATCGACGACTTCGTCATCAAGCTGCGCATCGTGCGGTTCCTGCGCACACCCGAGTACGACGCCCTGTTCTCCGGCGACCCGACGTGGGTCACCGAGACCATCGGCGGCATGGGCGAGGACGGGCGCCCGCTCGTCACGAAGAACTCGTTCCGGTTCCTCCAGACGCTCTACAACCTCGGCCCGGCCCCGGAGCCGAACATGACGGTCTTCTGGAGCCCGGAGCTGCCGCAGGGCTTCAAGGACTACTGCGCGCAGGTCTCGATCGACACGTCGGCCGTCCAGTACGAGTCGGACGAGCTCATCCGCCGGCACTGGGGCGACGACGCGGCGATCGCGTGCTGCGTGTCCCCGATGCGGGTCGGCAAGCAGATGCAGTTCTTCGGCGCCCGCGTGAACCTCGCCAAGACGCTGCTCTACGCGATCAACGGCGGGCGCGACGAGATCTCGGGCAAGCAGGTGTCGCCCGTGGCGGCGCCCGTCGAGGGCGACGTGCTCGACTTCGACGACGTCATGGCGAAGTTCGACGCGACGATGGACTGGCTCGCCGAGACGTACGTCGAGGCGCTCAACTGCATCCACTGGTCGCACGACAAGTACGCGTACGAGCGCATCGAGATGGCGCTGCACGACAAGGACGTGCTGCGGACGATGGCGTGCGGCATCGCGGGCCTGTCCGTCGCGGCGGACTCGCTCTCGGCGATCAAGCACGCGAAGGTCTCCGTCGTCCGCGACGAGCGCGGTCTCGTCGTCGACTACGTGACCGAGGGCGAGTACCCCACGTACGGCAACGACGACGACCGGGCCGACGCCATCGCCGTCGACCTCGTCGAGCGGTTCATGGCGAAGGTGCGCTCGCACCCGACATACCGTGACGCCGTGCCGACGCAGTCGGTGCTGACGATCACGTCGAACGTCGTGTACGGGAAGGCGACGGGGAACACGCCCGACGGCCGCCGCGCCGGCGAGCCGTTCGCCCCGGGCGCCAACCCGATGAACGGGCGCGACACGCACGGCATGCTCGCCTCGGCGCTGTCGGTGGCCAAGCTGCCGTACGACGAGGCGCAGGACGGCATCTCGCTGACCAACACCGTCGTGCCGAGCGGCCTCGGTCGCACCACGGAGGAGCAGGTCACCAACCTCGCCGGCCTCCTGGACGCCTACATCGGGTCCGAGGGCTACCACATGAACGTCAACGTGCTGAACCGCGAGACGCTCCTGGACGCCATGGACCACCCGGAGAACTACCCCCAGCTGACGATCCGCGTGTCCGGGTACGCGGTGAACTTCGTCCGCCTCACGCGTGAGCAGCAGCTGGACGTGCTCTCGCGCACCTTCCACGGCGCGCTCTGACGAGCGCCGAGGAGCCGGCCATGACCGTCACCCTTCCCGGCCCCGCCGTTCGCCCGTCGCGCGGGTGCGGCGTCGCCGGGGGCACCCTGCCCGACGACGCCACGCGCCTCGACGTCCCGGGCACCCCGGCCTCCGCGGCCGAGCCCGCGGCGTCGGTCACGCCCGTGGGCCACGCGCGCCGGGCCGGCGCGGGCCTGGACGGGCTGACGGTCGCGGACGTGGACCGGGCCGACAAGCTCGCGGCGATGCGCGCGGGCGAGCTCGGCTCGGTCCACTCCTGGGAGCTCGTCACCGCCGTGGACGGGCCGGGGACCCGCCTCACGGTGTTCCTCAACGGGTGCCCGCTGCGGTGCCTGTACTGCCACAACCCCGACACGTTCGCGATGAAGGACGGCAGGCCCGTCACGGCGGACGAGCTCCTCGGGCGCGTCCGGCGCTACCTGCCCGTCTTCCGGGCCACGCACGGAGGGGTCACGCTCTCGGGCGGCGAGGTGCTCATGCAGCCCGCGTTCGCGGCGCGCGTCCTGCGCGGCGCGAAGGCGATGGGCGTGCACACCGCGCTCGACACGTCCGGCTTCCTCGGCGCGAACGCGACCGACGCGATGCTCGACGACACCGACCTCGTGCTGCTCGACGTGAAGTCCGGCGACCCGGACACCTACAAGAAGGTGACGAGCCGCGACCTCGAGCCGACCCTGCGGTTCGGGCGGCGGATCGCCGAGCGCGGGCTCACCGGCCACGCGCCCGTGGTCTGGGTGCGCTTCGTGCTCGTCCCGGGCCTCACCGACGACCCGGACAACGTCGAGAAGGTCGCCGCGTACGCGGCGTCGCTCAACGCGATCCGGCCCGGCACGGTGACGCGCGTCGAGGTGCTGCCCTTCCACCAGATGGGCCGCGACAAGTGGGACGCGCTCGGGCGCACCTACGAGCTCGACGACACGCCCGCGCCCTCGGCCGAGCTCACCGAGCGCGTGCGCGACCAGTTCCGCGCCCACGGCCTGACGACGTACTGACCCGACCCGCCGACGAGCGCCCGCTCGCCGAGACGTGAGAAGTGGCCCCCGACCGCCGTGCTCCCGGGCCGCTTCTCACGTCTCGGCGGGTACGCGCTCCCCGGGGCGGGGTCGGGCCGTAGGGTGCGCGGGTGCCTGCAGCGACCGTCGACGCCCACGACCCCCGATGGACCGACGCCGGGAGGCGCTGGACGGAACGCGTCGCCGCCGCGCTCGCCGACCTCGCGAGCCTCGACGGCACGGGTCCGGTCGTCGTCGAGCACATCGGGTCGACGGCCGTCCCCGGGCTCGCGGCGAAGCCGATCATCGACCTCCAGGTGCGCGTCGCGCCGCTGCCCTCCGAGGCGGAGCTCGCCGCCGCGCTCGGGCCGCTCGGGTTCTCGATCGAGCGCGGGGCGCGCCCCGACTCGCCCGGCGTGTACCGGGACGTCCCGCGTCCGGGCGCCGACCCCGCCCCCGAGCTCTACGCCAAGCGCCTGCTCACCCGCCCGGGTGACGACGACGAGCCGCCCGTGATCCTGCACGTCCGGCGTCTCGACTCCCCGTTCGCGGCGTACGTCGTCGCGTTCCGCGACTGGCTGCGCGCCGTCCCCGCCGAGGCCGCGGCGTACGAGGCGACGAAGCGCAGCCTCGCCGAGCGCCACGCGGACGCCGACGACTACGACGACTACACGCGCGACAAGACGGCGTTCCTCGACGCGGCGCAGTCCCGGATGGAGCGCTGGTCGGCGGAGGTCGGCACGTCGTCGTGAGGGTGCCGGAGCGTACCTGCGGCCGGGGGCGATACTGTGGTGATACCACGTCGGGAGGTGCGGGATGAGCGGCAACCAGATGGTCGTGCGGTTCACCGAGGACGAGAAGCGCGTCCTCGAGGCGGCTGCGGAGCGCGAGGGGCGCTCGCAGAACGAGATCGTCCGTGAGGCCGTACGACGGTACGGCGCAGAGCGCGACGCCCTCCGTGATCGACTGATCGCCGACGCGATCCGCGAGTACGGACCCGTGCTCGACAAGCTCGCCTGAGGTGGTCGAGTCGCGAGAGGTCGAGTACCTCGAGGTGGGGGACCTGCTCGCGGCGGCGCGCGCGCTGCTCCGGGCGGAACCGGTCGTCCGCGACTGGGGTGCGCTCGACTCGGCCGTGCATCGTCCTCGCGCCTCGATGTTCGGTGAGGAGGCGTACCCGTCGCTCGACCTGAAGGCGGCCGCGCTGATGCTCTCCGTCGTCCAGAACCACGCGCTCGTCGACGGCAACAAGCGGCTCGGTCTCGTCGCCGTCGTCGTGTTCTACGGCATGAACGGTGTCGCGCTGCGTGCTCCTCACGACGACGTGTACGAGCTGACGATGTCGATCGCCGACGGCTCGACGCACGACGTGACGTACGTCGCCGAGTGCCTCGCTCGCTGGCACGCGTGACCGCGCCGCGCGCGGCGCTGCCCGACGTCGCCACCGCTCGGGCGGTCGTCGCGGACGCGGACGCCCTGGCCGTGCTGCTCGCGGCGCTCTCCGCCGCGCCCTGGACGGCGCGCGAGCAGGTGCGCGCCGCGTTCGGCGACAGCCGCGAGGCGAAGGTCCTGGCGCGCCTCGACACCGTCGACGTCGCGTCGCTGCGCGACGTCACGCGTGAGCGCCTGCGGCTCGGGGCGCTCGCGGACGCGGGCGTGCGGACGGTCGGCGAGGTCGCGCGGCTCGGTCGCGGCGGGCTGGAGAAGCTCCCCGAGATCGGCCCGCAGACGGCGACGCACCTGCTCGCCGCCGCCGAGCAGGTGGCGCGCGCCGTGCGCGAGAGCCTGCGCTTCCGGATCGACCTCACGCCGACGGACCCGGTCGCGACCGCGCTCGTCCAGGCGCTGCACACGCTCGACCAGGCCGACGCCGCCGTCGCGCGCTACGGCGACCAGGTGCGGGCCGCGCTCGCGGAGCACGAGCACGTGCGCGCCGACGCGCTGGTCGCCGCGAGCGGACCGCGCCGCCTGCTCGCCTGGGGCGAGCGGCGGCGTCGGGCGTCCGCAGCGGTCACCGTGCTCGCCGCGGTCGCCGAGCGGGCGCGAGCGACGGGACTCGCCGAGGAGGCGCGTCGCGTCGTCGAGCTCCTGGCCGAGCCCGCGCGCCCCTACGACGTCTGGGAGGACTTCCGCCGCCGGTCCGCGGCGTACTACGCGCTGCTCGACGGCGTCGCCCCGACGGGCCGCGACGTCGCCGCCGCGGCCGGGCACCTGCCCACCGAGCTCGTGGACCGCGTGCAGACGCAGGCTCTCGACGAGTCGCTGCTGGGGGTCTCGCTGCGCGGCTACCAGGCGTTCGGGGCGCGCTTCGCGCTCGCGCAGCGGCGCGTCGTCCTGGGCGACGAGATGGGGCTCGGCAAGACCGTCCAGGCGATCGCGGTCGTCGCGCACCTCCTCGCGCACGGCGCGACGCACGCGCTGGTCGTGTGCCCGGCGAGCGTGCTGGAGAACTGGGTGCGCGAGCTGCGCGCGCACGCGAGCCTCCCGGTGCACGCCGTCCACGGCGAGGACCGGGAGGAGGCGGCCGCGGCGTGGCGCGCCGGGGGCGGCGTCGCGGTCGTGACCTTCGCGGGCCTGCGGCGCGCGGGGACCGAGGCGTTCGCGGCGGCGGCGCCGGCGGTGCTCGTCGTGGACGAGGCGCACTACGTGAAGAACCCGCTCGCCAAGCGGTCCGTGGCCGTCGCGGCCCTCGCGCGGACGACCGAGCACGTGCTCCTGCTCACCGGCACCCCCATGGAGAACCGGGTCGAGGAGTTCCGCACCCTGCTGGGCTACCTCCAGCCCGAGCTCGCGGCACGGCTCGACGCCGCGCACGGCGCCGCCGGCCCCGACGCGTTCCGCCACGCCGTCGCGCCCGCCTACCTGCGCCGCAACGCCGAGGACGTGCTCGAGGAGCTGCCCGAGCTCGTGCAGGTCGACGAGTGGGAGCGGCTCGGCGCGGTCGACGGCGCCGCGTACCGGGAGGCCGTCGCGGCAGGGTCGTTCATGGCGATGCGGCGGGCCGCGTTCGCCGTCGAGCACCCCGAGGACTCGGCGAAGCTGCGCCGGCTCGTCGAGATCGCGCGCGAGGCGTCCGACAACGGGCGCAAGGTCGTGGTGTTCTCGTACTTCCGGGACGTCGTGGACGTGGTCGTGCGCGCGCTCGGCGACCTCGCCCTCCCGCCCCTCACCGGCTCCGTACCCGCCCCTACGCGCCAGACGATCGTCGACGACTTCACCGCGGCCGAGGACCCGCGCGTGCTCGTCAGCCAGATCGACGTCGGGGGAGTGGGTCTCAACCTCCAGGCGGCGTCCGTGGTGGTCCTGTGCGAGCCGCAGACCAAGCCCACGACCGAGGCGCAGGCCGTCGCGCGCGCCCACCGCATGGGGCAGGTCGAGACCGTCCAGGTGCACCGCTTGCTCACCGTCGACAGCGTCGACGAGCACCTCGTGCGCCTCCTCGGGACGAAGGCCCGGCTGTTCGACGCCTATGCACGCCGCAGCGCGCTCGCCGAGGAGGTCGCGGGCGCGGTCGACGTCTCCGAGGCCTCGCTCGCGCGCGCCGTGGTCGACGCCGAGCGCGCCCGGCTGTTCGTCGACCCGGCCGTCACGTCCGTCGAGGACGCGCCCTTCGTCGGCGCCGTCGTGGAGGACGAACCGGTCGAGCGCTGACGCGGTGCCGTGCACCCGGTCGACGCGCCCGCCGGTGCGGCACGGCATAGCGTGGCGTCATGACCGCGACGGACGCCCTGCCCCCGCTCACCCCGCTGCCCGAGGACTGGTCCACGGCGCTGGCCGTCGTCGCCCATCCCGACGACATGGAGTTCGGTGCCGCGGCGGCGGTCGCGCGGTGGACGGGTCAGGGCAAGCGGGTCGTCTACTGCATGGTGACGAGCGGCGAGGCCGGCATCGACGGCATGGACCCCGACGAGGCGCGCCGCGTGCGCGAGGCCGAGGAGATCGAGTCCGCGCGGATCGTCGGTGTCGAGGAGGTCGAGTTCCTCGGGCTGCCGGACGGCGTGCTCGAGTACGGGCTGCCGCTCCGGAGGGCGATCGCCGGAGCGATCCGGCGCCACCGGCCCGACGTCGTGATCACGGGGAACTACCGCGAGACGTTCCCGGGCGGGATGCTCAACCAGGCGGACCACATCGCGACCGGGCGCGCCGTCGTCGACGCCGTGCGCGACGCGGGGAACCGGTGGGTGTTCCGCGAGCAGGTCGAGTCGGACGGGATCGAGCCCTGGGGCGGCGTGCGCCAGGTCTGGGTCGCGGCCTCGCCCGACGCCGCGCACGGCGTGGACGTGAGCGCGACGTTCGACGCGGGGGTCGCGTCGCTGCGCGCGCACGCGGCCTATCTCGACGGCCTCGGCTGGGCGGACTTCGACCCGGCCGCGTTCCTCGCGTCCATGAGCGCGCCCACGGGCGAGCGCATGGGCGTCACGCACGCGGTCGCGTTCGAGGTCCTGCGCATGGGCTGGGAGGACTGACTCAGCCTCGGTCGGGCTGGTCCTCGATCTCGACGATCTTCAGCTCGGGCGTGAACCCGAACAGCGCGCCGTCGCGCGAGCCGACCCACCACGTCCCGCACATCGCGGTCGCGGACTGCTCGGTGCCCTCCTCCCACCACGACGCCTCGAGCGTCGCCGCCGTCCGGTAGTCGGCGGCGGTCAGCTCGCCGCGCTCGGGCCGCGGCTCCAGGGGGTGCTGCGCCGAGACGGGGGTGCAGCTCTCGGGCAGCGCGCCGAGATCGGCCGTCATCGTGAGGATCCGCTCGTCGCCCGTCGTGCGGACCACCTCGCGCACGTCGGTGGCGGAGTCGGGGACCCAGTCAGGAAGCACCGCGTCGGCCTTGCCTGCCTTCCCGGTCGCGAACTCGTACGTCGTCGTGTGGCCGGCGCGGTTCTCGGCGACCGCCTCGCCGATGCTCCCGCACGCGGACAGGAGGAGGGCGGCACCGGCGGCGAGCGTGAGGGCGCCGAGCATTCGGCGCTCGGTCGTGCCGCGCGGGGTCGTGGTCAGGGGGAGGTCGGTGGCGGGCTGGGCGGGGGTGCGGTTCGTCATGCCCACGACGCTACGGAGCGCGCGACGGCGGCGGATCGGGCCGCGAGCGGAACCTCCGCGCGGTCGTCGTACGACCACGGACGGGCGACCAGAGGAAAGGCTCCATCCCAGGTCGCCGACCGAGGATGACCTTGTCGACCGCCGAGCATGCGGTTGTCGCCCGTCCCGCACTCGGGACGGGCGACAACCGCATGCTCGGCGGAGGGTGGTGATCAGGTGTGTGGTGCTGCCGGGACGTTTGCTGCGCCGTCGGGCAGGAACCGGCGGCCCAGGACCTTCTCGCTGTACCCCGTGCGGTCGAGGTACGGCGTGATGCCGCCCAGGTGGAAGCCCCACCCGGCGCCGAGGATCATGCACAGGTCGATCTGCGACGGGCTCGCGACCACGCCCTCGTCGAGCATGAGCCCGATCTCCTGCGTGAGCGCGGTGAGGACCGAGTCGAGGACGCCCGCCTCGTCGAGCGCACCCGGGCCGCCGGCCTCGCCGGTGCCGAACACGCGCTGGATCGCCGGGTCGACGGGCTTGGGCAGGCCCTTGGGCGCGTCGAGCACCACGGGGATCTGCTCGTCGACGATGCGCTGGAGCCCGGGTGACTCGGGGAACCGGTCGCCCAGGTCCTCGCGGAGCGACGTGAGGACGTGCAGGCCGACGGCCGGGCCGACGAGGTCGAACAGCGCGAACGGCGGCATCGGCAGGCCGAGCGGTGCGACCGCGCGGTCCGCGACCTCGACGGACGTGCCGTTCTCGACCGCCTCGACGATCTTGCCCATGAGCAGGATGAGCAGGCGGTTGACGACGAAGCCGGGACGGTCGGCGACGAGCACGGCCGTCTTGCGCAGCTTCTTCGTCATCGCGAACGCCGTGGCGAGCGCGGCGTCGTCGGTCTTGGCCGCCTGGATGATCTCCACGAGCGGCATCTGGGCGACGGGGTTGAAGAAGTGCATCCCGACGACGCGCTCGGGGTGCTGCAGGTCGGCCGCCATCTCGGTGATCGAGAGCGCGGAGGTGTTCGTCAGCAGCACGGCCTCGGGCGAGATCACGCCCTCGAGCTCGGCGAAGACCTTCTTCTTCAGCCCGAGGATCTCCGTGACCGCCTCGATGACGACGTCGCAGCCCGCGAAGTCGCCGAGCTCGGTCGTGCCGTGCACCGAGCCGACGATGCGCGCGCCGGTGTCCGCGGACATGCGGCCCGAGCCGACGAGCTTCTCGACCGTCGAGCGCACGTAGCCGAGGCCCTTGTCGACGCGCTCCTGGTCGAGGTCGCGCATGACGACCGGCACCTGGAGGCGCTGGGCGAACAGCAGCGCTATCTGCGCGGCCATGAGCCCCGCGCCGACGATCCCCACGCGGGTGACGGGGCGGGCGAGTTTCGCGTCGGGCGCGCCCTGGGGCCGCTTGCCCTTCGAGACGAGCTGGAACGCGTAGACGCTCGCGCGCATCTCGTCGCTCATGATGAGGTCCGCGAGGGCCTCGTCCTCGGCCGCGAACGCCTCCTCGCGCGTCGCCGTGCGGGCGGCCGCGACGAGGTCGAGCGCGCGGTACGGGGCGGGGCGCGAGCCCGCGACCACGGCGTCGAGGCGCTGGCGCGTCCCGGCGACGACCGCGTCCCACACGGGCTGCGGGTCGAGCTCGCGCCGCTCGACGACGATCTCGCCGCGCAGCACCGCCTCGGCCCAGCGCAGCGAGGACTCGAGGAAGTCGGGCGCCTCGAAGAGCGCGTCGACGAGCCCGATCTCGTACGCCTCCTTCGCCTTGAACGGCTTGTTCGCGGCCGGGCGGGCGAGGATGACGTCCATCGCCTTCTCGACGCCGAGCAGGCGCGGCACGAGGTAGGCGCCGCCCCAGCCGGGGACCAGGCCCAGGCCGACCTCGGGTAGCGCGAGCGCACCGGCGTCGGACGCGACGGTGCGGTACGTGCAGTTCAGCGCGATCTCGAGGCCGCCGCCGAGGGCGACGCCGTTGACGAACGCGAACGTCGGCACGCCCATGTCCTGGAGCAGCGTGTACGCGGCGTGCCCGGCGCGGCCGAGCGCGAGCGCGTCGTCGCGCACCTGGACGGCCGCGGCCTGCGTGAGGTCCGCGCCCGCGGCGAGGAAGTACGGCTTGCCCGTGACGGCGACGGCGACGATCTCGCCGTCGGCTGCGCGGCGCTGGAGCGCCTCGAGAGCCGTGTGCAGCTCCGCGAGGCCCTCGGGACCGAGCGTCGTCGGCTTGGTGTGGTCGAGCCCGTTGTCGAGCGTGAGCAAGGCGAGCGTGCCCGTCCCGCCGGGGAGCGCGACGTCGCGCACGAGCGAGTGCGTGACGCGCTCCCCGCGCGCGGTGTCCTTCGTCGCGTCCGCGGAGGTGGTGGGCGTGGTGTCGGTCGGTGCGCTCATCGTCAGTTCTCCGCGGTCTCGAAGGTGTGGCCGGAGTAGTCGGCGTGGTGCGGGTTCTCCCAGATCACGGTGCCGCCCATGCCGAGGCCGACGCACATGGTCGTCAGGCCGTAGCGCACCTCGGGGTGCTGCTCGAACTGGCGCGCGAGCTGCGTCATGAGGCGCACGCCGGAGGACGCGAGCGGGTGGCCCATGGCGATGGCGCCGCCGTACTGGTTGACGCGCTCGTCGTCGTCCGCGATGCCGAAGTGGTCGAGGAACGCGAGCACCTGGACGGCGAACGCCTCGTTGATCTCGAACAGACCGATGTCGTCGATCGTCAGGCCTGCGGACGCGAGCGCGCGCTCGGTCGCGGGGACGGGTCCGATGCCCATGACCTCGGGGTCGACGCCCGCGTACGCGTACGCCACGAGGCGCATGCGCGCCGGCAGCCCCAGCTCGTCGGCGACGTCGCCCGCGGCGAGCAGGCACGCCGTCGCGCCGTCGGTGAGCGGCGAGGCGTTGCCCGCGGTCACCTTGCCGCCGGGGCGGAACGGGGTCTTGAGGTCGCGGATCGCGTCGACCGTCGTACCGGGACGGGGCAGCTCGTCCGCGGTGGCCAGGCCCCAGCCGAGCTCGGTCGACCGGGTCGCGATCGGCACGAGGTCGGGGGAGATGTCGCCGTTCGCGAGGGCCTTGGCGTACTTGGCCTGGCTCGCGACGGCGTACGCGTCGGCACGCTCCTTGGTGAGGTGCGGGTACCGGTCGTGCAGGTTCTCGGCCGTCGCGCCCATGACGAGCGCGGAGGAGTCGACGAGCTTCTCTGCGACGAACCGCGGGTTCGGGTCCGACCCCTCGCCCATGGGGTGGTGGCCCATGTGCTCGACGCCGCCCGCGACGACGACGTCCTGCGCGCCCACGGCGACGTTCGCCGCGGTGGTCGTGACCGCGGTCATCGCGCCGGCGCACATGCGGTCGATCGCGAAGCCGGGCACCGACTTCGGCAGCCCCGCGAGGACCGCGACGCTGCGGCCGAGGGTGAGGCCCTGGTCGCCGGTCTGCGTCGTCGCGGCGAGCGCGAGCTCGTCGATGCGCTCGACGGGCAGCTCGGGGCGGCGGCGCAGGAGCTCGCGGACCGTCTTCACCGCGAGGTCGTCCGCGCGGGTCTCGGCGTAGATCCCGTCGGGGCGTGCCTTGCCGAACGGGCTGCGGACGCCCTCGACGAAGACGACGTCGCGCACGGGGCGGTGACGCGAGCGCTGGCTGGCCGCCTGGGTGGGTGCCGAGGTGGGAGAGGAGGCCTCGTTGGCCACGGTCATGGCATCTCCATCCGATGCAGATGGTCGGGACGGCGGTGTCCGGAGCGGCACCGCTCGGGGTCGTACGTGCGATACACGCTACCGCGAGTATCGGTAAAGCACGAGACCGATGCTACGACATGAAGAGACCCGGTATCGCATCGCGCGATACCGGGTCTCTCGTCGTCGCTCTCGTGCTGGGACAGGGTCCCGGTCAGCGGCTCCCGCGGAGCTTGCGCACGACCTTCTTCGCGGTCGGCAGGCCCTTGTTCCACGCGGAGTACCACATCGAGAACGGCACGTCGACGCTGTGCACGAGCTCGTCGTCGTGCTGGGCGAAGCTCCGCTTGAACTCGCTGATCCCGTCGTTGAGCAGCCCGTTCATGTCGTACCGGACCAGCCCGGCCTGCTGCGCGAGCGTGATCGCGTGCCACTTCACCGGCGCGTTCGCGCGCAGCTTGCGGCCCGCGTCGTTGATGCCGCCGTAGAGCTCGAACGACGTCGTCGCCGACGACACGCACCACACGAACGACACGGGCGCGCCCTCGGAGAACGCGGCGACGAGCACCGAGTGCTCCCCGAGCTCGCGGTGGATCGCGAGGTAGTACTCGTCGTCGTGCAGCGCGAAGCCCGCGCGCTCCGCGGTCTCGTGGTAGACGTCGAGCACCTGGCGCACCTCGGCCTCGTCCGTCACGCGGCGCACCTCGAGGCCCGTGCGGGCGGCCTTGCGGATGTCGTACCGCGTCGACTTGCCCATGGCCTTCGTCAGCTCGTCCTGGGACTTCGTCAGGTCGAGGATCAGGGTCACCGGGTAGAGGATCGGGTTCGCCGCGGGCCGGGCGTCCGGGAGCGCGAGGTGGGTCCCGACCGGCCAGTCGGGCTCGATGGTGATGCCCACGCCCCCGACCGTCGACTTGCACCACGCGACGACCGCCCGGGTCACGGCGTCGCGCGTCGCGTCGTCGCCCACGCCCGGGCCGGCACCCCAGCCGTCACCCGCCGGCGCGATCACGGGCCCGCGGGGCACGTGGCACAGCGCCTTGAACTGCGCGGGGAGAGACCGGACGAGGACCTGCGCCATCCCGCGGACGCGACCGTCGGCGTCCACGGCCTCCACGCGGTGCGGGGTCCACGCCCCCGTGGCCTTCACCTCGCCCCAGCCCCAGAGCTGGAGCGGGTGGCCGCCGAGCTCGTTCACCCGGGCGTCCCAGGAGGCGCGGTCGGTGACTGTCCGGATCGTCAGGTTCGCGTCGTGCACGCGGACGACCCTACCCGCTCGCTACGCCCGCTCGACGCTCGCGAAGGCCTCCGCGAGGGGCTGGGCGACGAGCGCCACCTGCCAGTCGCGCGCACCCCGCCCGTGCAGGAACGCGGAGATCCCCGCCGCGTCCAGCGGATCCGGCGGCGTCCAGCACAGCCGCCGCAGCGCGTCCGGCTGCAGCACGTTCTCCACCGGGACCGCGTGCTGCTCCGACAGACCCTGCACGACGGCGCGCGCCGCCTCGAGCCGTGCCGCGGCGCCAGGGTCGCGGTCGGCCCACGCTCGGGGCGGAGGCGGGGCGTCGGTGCGGGGCCCCCGCGTCGTCGGGAGGGCGCTCGCGGGCAACGCGAGCGCGGCGTCGATCGCCCGCTGCCAGTACGCCGCGCGGCGGCGTGTGCCCTTGCCCGCGAACGGGGGCAGCTCGACGAGCTGGCCGGCCGTGCGCGGCAGGGCCTCCGCCGCGGCGACGATCGCGCGGTCGGGCAGCACCCGGCCCGGCGCGATGTCGCGAGCGCGGGCCGTCGCGTCCCGGGCCTCCCACAGGCTGCGCACGACCGCCAGCCGGCGCGGGTCGCGCAGCGTGTGCGTCCCCGACGTGCGCCGCCAGGGCTCGGGCCGCGGCGCCGGCGGACCGGCGGTCCGGACCGCCTCGAACTCCTCGGCCGCCCAGCCGGCCTTGCCCGCCTCCTCGAGCCGTTCACCGAGGGCCCGGCGCAGCGGGACGAGCACCTCGACGTCGAGCGCCGCGTACCGCAGCCAGTCGTCCGGGAGCGGGCGGGTCGACCAGTCGACCGCCGAGTGCTCCTTCGCGAGGCCCAGGCCCAGCACGTCCGCGACGACGGCCGCGAGCCCCACGCGCTCCATGCCGAGGAGCCGTGCCGCGAGCTCGGTGTCGAACACGCTCGCCGGGACCACGCCGTGCTCGGCGAGGCCGGGCAGGTCCTGCGACGCGGCGTGCAGCACCCACTCGGCGTCGCCGACCGCCTCGCGCAGCGGCGACAGGTCGGGCACGGCGACCGGGTCGACGAGCGCCGTCCCCGCACCCTCGCGGCGCACCTGGACGAGGTACGTGCGCTGACCGTAGCGGTATCCCGACGCGCGCTCCGCGTCGGCGGCGACCGGTCCGCTCGCGGCGGCGAACGCGTCGACGACGCGGGCGAAGGCCGCCGGGGTGTCGACGACCGGGCCGAGCCCGTCGGACGGCTCGGTGAGCGGCGTGACGACGGTCTGCGGAGTGCCGGGCGCGGGGGTCGGGTCGAGCGGCGGGGGTGCGGGTGCTGCGGTCGAGCTCATGGGTTCACGGTATTGCGTCGCGCGGGGGGCCGGGCGCCGAGCGGCGTCACGCCGTCGGGCAGGGGCGGCAGCCCGGCGGCGGTGCACAGCAGCTGCGCCCATGCCGCGAGATGGTCGCCGAGGTCCGCCGCACCGGCGCTCCCCGCCGGCACGGGGGTCCACGACGCGCGCATCTCCAGCTCCACGTCGTTGTGCTTGCCGGCGAGCGCGCCGAAGCTCTGCGACAGGACGCGCGTCACCGTGCCGCCCTCCGCCCGGGCGGCCGCACCCGTGTCGTGGAGCGCGTCCTCGAGCCACGTCCACGCGACCTCGGCGAGCATCTCCTCCGACGCCATCTCCGGCTCGAGCGTGGCACGCACCATCGTCACCACGCGGAAGGTGCCCTGCCACGCCTCCTGGCCGTCGGGGTCGTGGAGCACGATGAACCGCCCTGACGCGAGGTCGGGGTCCTCGGAGCGTGCGGCCTCCACCTCGCCCGTGAGCGCGACCGACCACGGCGCGATCCGGCGGGGGGCGGGGACCTCGCGCAGCGTGACCTCGGGTCGCAGCCGCCGCGCGCCGAGGGCGTCGAGGACGGCACGGAACGCCGGGGGAGCGTCGGTCCCGTGAGCGGTGATCACTCTCGGCACACTACGAGCCGACCGGACGAACCGGACGCGCGCCGCGCGGGCGTCATCGAATCGTGACCCCGACTTCGTCAAGAACGCTGCCGGTGACCGGATCGTGGCCCCTCGGGAGCGGTGCGGCGCACGAGGACTAGGCTGGCCGCGTATCCATCACCGGTGCACCCGGCCGTGCCCCACGCCCGGCCCGGTCCGGCTGCGCGCCCTCCCGCGCGCAGCCGTGGTGCGCCGGGACCGACCCTCGAGGAGCAGGGAAGCAGATGTCAGCACGCGCACAGATCGGTGTGACCGGACTCGCCGTCATGGGTCGCAACCTGGCCCGCAACTTCGCCCGGCACGGCTACACGGTCGCGGTGCACAACCGCTCGTACGCCAAGACCGAGTCCCTGATCGCCGAGGCGGGCAGCGAGGGCGACTTCGTCCCGTCCGAGTCGATGGCCGACTTCGTCGCCTCGCTCGAGCGCCCGCGCAAGGTCGTCATCATGGTCAAGGCCGGCGCGGCCACCGACGCGGTCATCGACGAGCTCGTGCCGCTGCTGGAGGAGGGCGACATCGTCGTCGACGCCGGCAACGCGCACTTCCCCGACACGATCCGCCGGGAGAAGGCGCTCGCGGCGAAGGGCCTGCACTTCGTCGGCACGGGCGTCTCGGGCGGCGAGGAGGGTGCGCTCAACGGCCCGTCGATCATGCCCGGCGGCACGCGTGAGTCGTACCAGAGCCTCGGTCCGATCCTCGAGGACATCTCGGCGAAGGTCGACGGTGTGCCGTGCTGCACCTACGTCGGGCCCGACGGCGCCGGGCACTTCGTCAAGATGGTGCACAACGGCATCGAGTACGCCGACATGCAGCTCATCGCCGAGGCGTACGACCTGCTCAAGCAGGGGCTCGGCGCGTCCGCCGCGGAGATCGGGAAGATCTTCGAGGAGTGGAACACGGGCGACCTCGAGTCGTTCCTCATCGAGATCACCGCGGACGTGCTCCAGCACGTGGACGCGGAGACCGGCAAGGCGTTCGTCGACGTCGTGCTCGACCAGGCGGAGCAGAAGGGCACCGGCCGCTGGACGGTGCAGAACGGCCTCGACCTCGGCGTGCCGATCACCGGCATCGCCGAGGCGACGTTCGCCCGCGCGCTGTCCGGCTCGGTGCCGCAGCGCGAGGCCGGCCGCGCGGCGCTGCCCGCCGACGCGGCGGCCTGGGACGTGCAGGACCGCGACGCGTTCGTCGAGGACGTGCGCCTCGCGCTCTACGCGTCCAAGGTCGTCGCCTACTCGCAGGGCTTCGACCAGATCGCGGCGGCGTCCGCCGAGTACGGCTGGGACATCGACCGCGGGGCGATGGCCCGGATCTGGCGCGGCGGCTGCATCATCCGCGCGCGCTTCCTCAACCGCATCACCGAGGCGTACGAGCGCGACGCGCAGCTCCCGCTGCTCCTCGCCGACGAGTACTTCACCGGTGCCGTGAGCAACGGCCTCGCGGCGTGGCGCCGCGTCGTGTCCCAGGCAGCCCTCAACGGCGTGCCGACGCCCGCGTTCTCGTCGTCGCTCGCGTACTACGACGGCGTGCGGGCCGAGCGCCTGCCCGCCGCGCTCATCCAGGCGCAGCGCGACTTCTTCGGCGCGCACACCTACCGCCGCGTCGACAAGGCGGGCGTGTTCCACACCGAGTGGTCGGGCGACCGGACCGAGTCCGACGCCTGACGGCTCGCGCCGCATCCACCGACGGCGGTCGTCGCGCTCCGGCGCGGCGGCCGCCGTCGGCGCGTCCGGCCCTGCCTGGTCGGGTCCGCCGCCGCCCGTGCGGCCCGCACGCGTCGGCCGACGTGGCAGGCTAGGCCGGGCGGGCCGCTGCGCCGGTCCGCTCCCTTGCCGCCGGACGACACGGAGAACGATGAGCCGCCACCCCCAGGACGCGACCGCGACGAGGATGCTCGCCGACCGGACGGGCACCGACCCCGCCGACTGGTTCCTCGTGTTCAAGGCCCGCTACGGCATGGAGGTCGTGTTCCGCGCGCTCGCCGAGGCGCGCGGGGCGGGCGACGTGGTCACCCAGGCGTTCACGTGCTCGACGGCGGTCGACCCGGTGCTCGTCGCCGGGCTGCGGCCCGTCTACGCCGAGGTGTCCCCGGCGACCGTCGCGATCGACCCCGACCGGCTCGCCGTCGGGCCGGCCACGTGCGCCGTCGTGCTCCAGAACACGTTCGGCATCGTCGACGACTCGACCGCGCTCCGGCTGCGCGCTGCGGCGCGCTCCGTCGGGGCCCTGCTCGTCGAGGACAGCGCGCACTGCGTCACGCGCCTCGCGCGCGATGCCGACGGGTCGCCCGTCGCGGACGTGTCGTTCCACTCGTTCGGCGTCGAGAAGATGCTCCCCACGCGGTTCGGGGGCGCGGTCTGGGTGAACCCGGCGCTCGACCCGGCGCTGCGGACCCGGGTCGTCTCCGCCCTCGACGCGCTGCCGGTCGTGGGCGCACGGCTCGACCTCGCCGCGCGCAGCTTCCGGACGCAGGTGCGCGTGCTCAACCGGCTCCCGGGCGGCGCGGCGGGGAAGGTCCGGGGGGCGCTCACCGCCGTCGGTGCGTACGAGCCGGCGATCGCCCCCGTGGAGAACCGCGGCGGCCTGGCGCACCCGCCGCAGCGGCCGTCGTCGTGGGTCACCGGCCGGATGGTCGACGCGCTGCGGTCGAGCGGCGACGTCGAGGCGCGCCGCGCCGACACCGTCGCGGAGTACGTGCGCGGGCTGTCCGACGTCGTCGAGGTGCCGGCGGGTATCGGCGAGCGCGCGCCGCTGGTCCGGTTCCCCTTCTTCGCGCCCGACGCGCCGACCGCCGACCGGCTCGTGCGGGAGCTCACCGCCGCCGGTTTCTACGTCGGCAAGTGGTACCGCCCCGCGCTGTTCCCCGGCCCGGACGACCCGGCCGTGTACGGGTACACGCCCGGAGACCCGGCGCTCGCGACGACCGAGGACCTCGTGGCGCGCGTCGTCAACCTGCCGACCACGGTCGGGGTCGCGACGGCGCGCCGGATCGTCGAGGCGGTACGGTCACGGCTCGCCGGTTGAGTGAGCCGGTCCGGGCGGGCGAAGAGCCGCCCGGACCGACGAGCGCTCACGCCGACGGGCGCGAGCGCGCGAACTTCACGTAGTCGAGCGTGTGGCGCAGGTCGACGCGCCACACGTCGACCCGGCGGCGCAGGCTCATGTCGGGCGCGTAGCGCAACGTGTGCCACACACCGTGCTTGCGGGCCTTCTTCACGCGGTGGCGCAGCGAGACCGGCACGAGCGCGCGGACGACCGGGTAGGGCACGTTGACCCACAGGCGCGCCTCGGACGTGACCTGCTCGGGCAGCTCGCGCCCGTGCACCAGGTCCTCGACGTAGCAGCGCGCGAGGTTCCCGCCGGCGGCCATCGTGTAGAAGCTCGCCGCGCCCTGGCGCAGGTTGACCTCGAGGATCTTGCTCGTGCCGGTGCGGCGGTCGTACATGACGTCGAGGTTCGCGGCGCCCACGTAGCCGAGGCTGTCGAGCAGGTGCCGGATCGATTCGGTGAGCCTGTCGTCCTTCATCGTCACGACGGCGTTGTAGTTGCCCACGAGCTTCGGGTCGTACTCGCCGAGCACGATCTGCGCGGCGGACAGGAACCGCAGCCGGCCGTGCCGGTCGGAGTACGTGTTGACCACGCGCATGACCGACTCGTCGCCCGCGAGGTACTCCTGCACGATGAGGTCGTCGGTGTAGCCCGCGGCGTAGATGCGGCGCGCGACGTCGCGCAGCTCGGCCGCGTCCTGGACGAGGTAGACCTTCTTCTTGCCCTCGAACTGCAGGCGCGGGTAGGTGTCGGTGTCCGACGGCTTGAGGATGAGGGGGTACGGGAACGGCAGGTCCTCGCCGAATCCCGGCGCGTCGACGTCCGCCGCCGTCGCGATCACCGTCTCCGGGTGCGGCACGCCCAGCTCCGCGCACGTGCGGTAGAAGTCGGTCTTGTTCATGAGGCGCGCGGCCAGCTCCTGGCCGACGAGCGGGATGACGTAGAGGTCCTCGAGCTCGGCGCGGTGCGCGATCACGACGTTCGTGTAGAACTCGATGTTCGCGATGAGCAGGCGCTTGCGGCCCGGGAACTCCTGGGCCAGCTCGCGCAGGACCGCGACGATGCGCTCCGGGTCGTCGAAGTCGCGGTAGGTGCGGACGTCGACGATGCGGGAGTCCGCCGTCTCCCGCAGGGGGAAGCGGCCCAGGGCCAGCGTGCGGACGCCGTACGCCTCGTGCAACGACCTCGCGATGTTGTAGGTGTTGAGGTTGGTCCCCAGGACGATGGGGAGGAACTCGGCGTTGCCGTACGTCATCGCGGAGGGTCGTCCGTTTCTCTGTGTGGTCGGCGGGCGTCCGCCATCCTACGGGCCGGGTACGGCCGCGCCCGGGCTGCCGTCGCTCGTGACGCCCTCACCCGCGGAGCCCTGACCGGCGCGGACGACGACGCCGTGCCCCGCCAGCACGCGCACGAGCTCGTCGTGGCCGCGCGAGACGTCCCAGTGCACCCCGACCATGCCCGCGGCGCGCGCGCCCTCGACGTTGCGCGCGGTGTCGTCGACGAAGAGCACCTCGCCCGGGTCCGCGCCGATCCGGCGCGCCGCCTCGAGGAAGAACCGCGGGTCCGGCTTGGCGAGCCCGAGCTCGCACGAGTACCAGCTCGTGTCGAACTCGGCGTCGTAGCCGAGCGTCCGGCGCATGAACGGCACGCGCCGGCTCTCCTGGTTGGTGCCGAGGTGCACGCCGTAGCCGCTCGCGCGGAGCGCCCGCACGAGGTCGAACGACACGTCCACGACCTCGAGCGCGTCGAACCAGATCGCGCGGTACACGTCCTCCGCCGGCTCCGCCACGCCGTAACGCTCCAGGCCGGCGGCGAGCACCGGAAGGTAGTCGCCGTCGCCCACGAGCATGGGCAGCTCCTCGCTCCAGGTCTCGAGCAGGAACTCCCGGGTCCGGTCGCCGAGGAAGCGCTCGACCGCCGCGTACCAGCCGTCGGGGAGGTGCTGGAGCACGCCGTCGGCGTCGAACAGGACGTGGCGCACGGTCATGGCCGCCACCCTAGCGGCGCTCTCCGGCACGGGACCTGTGGCCGTGGCGGCGGGCGGGGCCGGCCGCCGTAGGATCCACGGGTGACGTCGCGACCGGACCAGGACCTCGCCCAGCCTCTCGTCGGCGTGCTCGGAGGTGTCGGGCCGCTCGCCACGGCGTACTTTCTCCAGCTCCTCGTCGAGCTCACGGAGGCCGAGCGCGACCAGGACCACGTCGACGCCGTCGTGCTCAACCACGCGACGATCCCCGACCGCACCGAGTTCATCCTCGGGCGCTCGGACGCGGACCCGGGCCCGGTGCTCGCGCGCGACGCACAGCGGCTCGAGGGGTTCGGGGCGGACTTCCTCGTCATGCCGTGCAACACCGCGCACTACTTCACGCAGCAGGTGCTCGACGCGATCAGCGTGCCGTTCGTGTCCATCATCGACACGACGGTCGACGCGGCCCGGGCCCGGGTCGGCGACCTGCGCGCGGTGGGGCTGCTCGCGACGGCGGGCACCGCGTCGTCGGGCGTGTACCAGGACGCGTTCGCACGCCACGGCGTCGACGCTCTCGTCCCGGACGAGGCGGACCAGGGGCTCGTCTCGCAGATCATCTACGAGCAGGTCAAGGCGGGCAGGCCCGTCGACATCGAGACGTTCCGCGCCGTCACCGGCCGGCTCGTCGAGCGGGGCGCCCAGGTGATCGTGCTCGGCTGCACGGAGCTGTCGGTCGTCGCGGTCGACCACGACCTGCTCGCCGACCCGCTGTACCTCGACTCGACCGACCAGCTCGTCCGCGCGACCATCCGCCGGGCGGGGCACCGCGTCCGCGGGGAGTGACCCGGGCGCTGCCCCGGCAGCGCGGCGCGCGGACGCGTCAGCCGAGCTCGCTCGTGCCCGAGTAGAGGTGCAGCACCGGGACGTGGAGCTCCTCGCGAGCGCGGGACGCCCAGTCGGTGTGGAACGTGTCCTCGACGGCGTGCGGGTAGGTCACGACGACGATCTCGCGCACGCCGTCCGCCGCGACCGCCTTGTGCAGCGCGGGCAGCGGGTCGTCGTCGACGACCGCGCCGTCGGCCTCGCGGCCCGCCGCACGGAGCTCGGCCACGCTGCGCTCGAGCTGCTCGCTCGCCTCCGCCTTGGCCGTGGCGGGCGAGGGCTCGCGACCGAGGACCTCGTCCCACGCCTCCTTGAGCTCGCCCACGCTCAGGTGGTCGATGATCCCGGAGATCACGTTGCGCTCGGTGTCCGCGGGCACGAGGACCCGGTAGGCGAGCTGCTCGTCCTGGTGCAGCGACAGGATGTGCTGCACGTCGGCCGGGTTCAGCGTGTCTTCGGTCAGGACGAGGATCGTGTCGGTCACGCGCGTCAGCCTAGCGGGAGCAGCCAGCGCGCGGCGGTCGTACCGGCGGGCGACCCGGGCCGGTCGTCGGGGCTGTGCAGCAGGTGGGCGAGACGTGCACCTCGGGGCGGGAGCGCCGTCGTGCCCGACGGCGTCGTCCCGGCCACGATCCGGCCGGGACCGCGGCCGACGACGGTCGGCGTCGTGGTGACGCACAGCTCGTCGACGAGGTCCGCTGCGAGCAGGTCGCCCAGGAGGGTCGGCCCGCCCTCGGTGAGCACGCGGGCCAGGCCGCGGTCGGCCAGCGCGGCGAGCCCCGCGGCCAGGTCGACGGCGGCGCCCGGCTCGTCCTGGTCCTGCGTACCCGCGGTGTCCTGCCCGACGACGAGCACCCGGTCCGGGGGTACGTCCGCCCGGGCGGTGGCGGCCCCGGCCGGCGCGGTGAGCACGTAGGGCGGGCGCTCGCCCCGCGCGAGCGCCTCGGGCACGCGACCGCTGCGCGTCACGATCGCCAGCTCGAGCGGCGCGCCGTGCAGGTGCCGCAGTCCGCGCGGCCGGTCGAGCGCGGTGTACCCCTCGGCGCGCGCCGTGCCGGCGCCGACGAGCACGACGTCGGCGAGCGCGCGCAGGACCCGGAACACACGCCAGTCCGCGTCGTCGTTGATCGACCCGGACCGGTGGTCCGGGCCCCAGGCCGCGCCGTCGACGCTCGCGACCATGTTGGCGCGCACGACGTGCCGCCCGCGCGTCGGCGGCCCGTACGCGTAGAGGGCCGCGAGGCGCTCCTCCCGCGCGTCCGGAGGCACGTGCTCGGCGGCCGGCAGGAGGACGTCGAGCGGGGGGAGGTCCGTGCGGCCGACGGGCGGCCCGGCGGACGCCGCGGCGGGTTCGCCGGAGGGTGCCGTGGTGGAGGTCACAGCGGCCAGGCTAGCCGCAGGCGTAGGCTGGATCCTCGTGACTTCGCCCGTCGCCGGTGGCGCCTCGGCCCCGGCAGCCCTCCCCGGCACCTCCCGCGCGTCGGCCTCCGACGCGGCTCCCGGTGCGCACGGAAGCCCACGCGCCCTCTCCGACGTCCGTCCGGCCGTGCCGCCCGCGCGCCTGCTGGCCGACCTCGTGCCCCCGCGCCACTTCACCGACGCCCGCTTCTCCACGTACCGCGCCAACCCCGCCTTCCCGAGCCAGGCACGCACCGTCGCGCGGCTCGAGGAGGTCGCGGCCGCCGTCGTGAAGCCCGCGCGCAAGGGACTCTTCGGCGGGCGCAAGCAGACCGCGCCCGCGGTGTACATGGACGGCGGGTTCGGCGTCGGCAAGACCCACCTCCTCACGTCCCTCGCGCACGCCGTGGGCCTCGACGTGAGCGCCTACGGCACGTTCGTCGAGTACACCAACCTCGTGGGCGCGCTCGGCTTCCAGGCGACCGTGGACGCGCTCGCCACGAAGAAGCTCGTGTGCATCGACGAGTTCGAGCTCGACGACCCGGGCGACACCGTGCTCATGTCCCGGCTCCTGCGCGAGCTCGCCGACCGCGGCGTCGCTCTCGCGGCGACGTCGAACACGCTGCCCGAGGCGCTCGGCGAGGGTCGCTTCGCGGCCGAGGACTTCCTGCGCGAGATCCAGGCGCTCGCGGCCCGGTTCGAGGTGCTGCGCGTCGACGGCGAGGACTACCGCCACCGCGCGGTCGTCACCGACTCCGCCCCGCTGCCCGAGGCCGACGTCCGGGCCGCCGTCGTCGGCCGGCCGGGCGCCACGCTGGACACGTTCGACGACCTGCTCGCGCATCTCTCCCAGGTGCACCCGAGCCGCTACCGCGCGCTGCTCGACGGCGTCGAGGTCGTCGCGCTCACCGGCGTGCACACCGTCACCGAGCAGTCCGCCGCGCTGCGCCTCGTGGTCCTCGTCGACCGCCTCTACGACCGCGACGTCCCCGTGCTGCTCGCCGGGTCCGGCGACTACGCGGGCGAGCGGAGCCTGTTCACGGAGGAGATGCTGCGCGGCGGGTACCGCAAGAAGTACTACCGCGCGCTCTCCCGCCTCGGCGCGCTCGCCGAGGACGGTCGCGCGGTCGCGCGCGCGTCGGCCTGACGGCGGGCCCGAGGGGGCGCGGCGCCGCGGCTCACGTCGCGGCTCACGTGGCGGCGAGGCGCTTCTTCTCGACCTCGATGTCGAAGTCGGCCGGGGGCCAGCCGAGGTCGAGGCCGCGCAGCGCGTCGAGGAGCAGCTCGCTCACCGCGAGGCGTGCGAACCACTTGTGGTCGGCCGGGACCACGTGCCAGGGCGCGGCCTCGGTGCTCGTGCGGTCGAGGACGGCCTGGTACGCCTCCTGGTACGCCGGCCACTTCTGGCGCGAGTCGACGTCGTTCGGGTTGTACTTCCAGAACTTGTCCGGGCGCTCCAGGCGCTCCATGAGCCGGGCCCGCTGCTCCTCGTAGGACACCAGCAGCGCGACCTTGACGATCGTGGTACCCGACGCGACGACCTTCTCCTCGAAGCGGTTGATCTCGTCGTACCGTGCCTCCCAGACCTCGGGCGGCACGAGACCGTCGACGCGCGCGACCAGGACGTCCTCGTAGTGCGAACGGTCGAAGACCCCGATGTACCCGGGCTCCGGCAGAGCGCGGCGGATGCGCCACAGGTAGTGGTGCTTGCGCTCCTCGGGCGTCGGGACGCCGAACGAGCGGTGCGCGACGCCCTGCGGGTCGACGAGCCCGACGACGTGCCGCACGATGCCGCCCTTGCCCGCGGTGTCCATGCCCTGGAGCACGAGCAGCACGGAGCGCGAGCCGCCGGACCGTCCCTCGGCGAACAGGCGCTCCTGGAGCTCGGAGAGCTCGTCCGCGTGCCGCGCGACGAGCGCCTTCCCGTCCGCCTTGCCGCCCGTGAAGCCCGGGGTCGAGCCACGGTCGAACGCCGCGAGGTCGAACCCGGCGCGCACGCGCAGCGACTCGGTGGGCGCGACCTCCCAGTCGGCGTGGAGCGCCGCCGGCGCCGAGCCGGACCCTGACCCGGAGGCCGAGCCCTTGCCGTGCTTCTTCCTCGACTTCTTCTTCGTCGACATGGGCGTGAGCGTAGTCACACCCGGGCCAGGACGGCGACCGAGCGCGCGGGGAGGTCGACGCCGCGCCGGTGCACGCTCGTCGCCGGGTCCCACGCCGCGAGCACGTGCGGCGTCCCGCCGAGCGCGAGCCGGAGCCGCCGGGGCGCGTCGCCGAGGTTCACCGCGACCGCGACCGTCCCGCGATCCACGACGAACGCCGGCCCACCCTGCGGGGCCGACGCCGTCGCCGGCTCCTCGCCCGAGCCGTCGTCGTCCACGCCTCCGGGGCCGTGCAGCCGCACGACCGAGAGGTCGCCCGAGCGGACGTCCGGGCGCGACCGCAGCGCCACGAGCGCGCGGTACCACGCGAGCAGGCGCGCGTGCTCGCCGCGGTCGCGCTCGGACCAGTCGAGGACGCTCGCGTCCCGGGTCTGCGGGGCCTGCGGGTCGGGGACGGGCGAGCCGTCGGACCACCCGTGGTCGGCGAACTCGGCGGCGCGGCCGCGCCGCACCGCCTCGGCGAGCTCGGGCTCGGCGTGGTCGGTGAAGAACTGCCACGGCGTGGACGCGCCCCACTCCTCGCCCATGAAGAGCAGCGGCGTGAACGGGGAGACCAGCACGAGCGCGGCGGCGGCGGCGAGTCCGCCGCCGTCGAGCGTCGCCGAGGTCCGGTCGCCGAACGCGCGGTTGCCGACCTGGTCGTGGTTCTGCGTGCTCACGACGAACGCGTGGCCGTCGGCCCCCTCGGGCACCGGGTGGCCCCACTCGCGGCCGCGGAAGGTGGAGAACGTGCCGTCGTGGACGAACACGCCCGTGAGGGCCTTGCGCAGCACGGCGACCGACCCGAAGTCGACGTAGTAGCCCTGCCGCTCGCCCGTGAGGAGCGCGTGCACCGCGTGGTGGACGTCGTCGGCCCACTGGGCCCGCATGCCGCGTCCGCCCTGCTCGACGCCCGTGACCGTGGCCGGGTCGTTCTCGTCCGACTCGGCGACGAGGGTGAGCGGCCGCCCCAGCGCCTGCTCGACCCGGTCGACCCGCCGCGCGAGCTCGGCCAGCAGGTGCGTGGGGGAGTCGTCGACGAGCGCGTGCACGGCGTCGAGGCGCAGCGCGTCGACGTGGAACTCGACGAACCACCGCTCGGCGTTGTCGATGACCCACTCGCGCACCTCGCGGCTGCCCGGGCGGTCGAGGTTCACCGCCGCGCCCCAGGGGGTCGTGTGCGCGTCGGTGAAGTAGGGGCCGAACTCCGGCAGGTAGTTCCCCGACGGTCCGAGGTGGTTGTAGACGACGTCGAGCACGACCGCGAGGTCGCGCGCGTGCGCGGCGTCCACGAACCGCTGCAGGGCGCGTGGCCCGCCGTACGGCTCGTGCACCGCGTACAGGTGCACGCCGTCGTAGCCCCAGCCGCGCTCGCCGCCGAACGCGGCGACCGGCAGCAGCTCGACCGCGCCGACGCCCAGGTCGACGAGGTGGTCGAGCCGGTCGATCGCCGCGTCGAGCGTGCCCTGCGGCGTGAACGTGCCGACGTGGAGCTCGTAGAGCACCTCGCCCCGCACGTCCCGGCCCGCCCACGCGTCGTCGGTCCACGCGAACGCCGCGTCGAACGTGCGGCTCGGGCCGTGCACCCCGTACGGCTGCCACGGGCTGCGCGGGTCGGGCCGGCCCGGTCCGCCGTCGACCGCGAAGCCGTAGTCCGTGCCCCACGGCAGCTCGTGGTCGTAGCCCCACCAGCCGGGCACGTGCGCGCCCACGAGGCGCAGCGGTCGCCGTTCGGCGCCGTCGAACGTGCCCGAGCCCGGCTCGGGCAGGAGCAGCTCCACGCCGCGCGCCGTCGGTGCCCAGACGAGTGGACGCGGGCCCGGCACGGCGAGCATGGGGGTCGACCGGGGCGGGGGGACGCGGGAGGCGGGGGCACCGGGGGTCGACGGCGTCGGGCCGGCCGTCATGGCGCGTCCCCCGCGGGCTGGGTCTCGCGTGTGCTCGCGACGGCGGCGCCCGCCGCGTCGTCCCGGTCGACGAGCAGCGCGACCGGGAGGTCGGCGAGCAGGTCGGCGACGCGCACCGTGCCGGACGGGTGCTCCCGCCCGGTGAGCACGTCGACCCAGACCCCCGTGCCCTCCGGGAGCGCGACGACGTGGTCGCGCCACCCGCCGAGGCGGTCGACCGTGCCCGCGAGCCGCGTCGCGACCGTCACGACGCGCGCCACCGGCGCGGCGTCCGGTCCCACGCCCGCGCCGCCCGGCGTCGTGCGCGCGAACGCGAGCGCGCACGGCGTCGACGCCGCGACGGGCGCGTAGCCCGCGCCGTCGCCCACGAACGCGTCGGCGAGTGCGCGGCGCAACCGCAGCGCGCGTGCGGTGACGAGCAGCTTCTCGTCGGCGAGCGTGCGTGCGGGCGCCCCGCCGTCGAGCCGCGCGAGGCGCTCGGTCAGCGCCTCGACGTCGACCGGGCGGCGGTTGTCGGGGTCCACGAGGGTGGGCCCGTAGGTCTCGGCCCCCTGGTAGACGTCGGCGACGCCCGGCGCGGTGAGTCGCACCAGGGTGATCCCGAGGCTCGCCGCGCGCAGCTCCTGGCGGTGCTCGCGCGACCACCGGGCGAAGGCGCCGGTCACGGCGGGGTCGGCGAGCGCGCGCCGCGCGAGGTCCGTCACGGCCTCCTCGTAGGCCTCGTCGGGGCTCGTCCAGGACGTCGCGACCTTCGCCTCGCGCAGCGCCTTGCGGAGGTAGTCGACGAGGCGGTCGGGCCCGATCGCCGCGTCCGATGCGCCGTCGGCCGGGTCGGTGGCGGCGTCGACGTCGGGCAGCCACGTGCCCGCGACGGTCTGCCACAGGAGGTTCTCGGCGAGGCCGTCCACGAGCACGCCGCGGTACGGCGCGGTCGCGCCACGGACCTCGTCGACGAGGCGCGACCACCCCGCCGCGTCCTCGGACAGCACCCCGAGCGCCGCGCGCGTGTCCTCGCCGCGCTTGGTGTCGTGCGTCGACCCGGCCGTGAGCGCGTGCGGGGTGAGCGCGGCGAACCGCTGCGCGAACGCGTGCCAGTCGTGCACGCCGAGGCTGAACCGGTCCGGCTCGCCCCCGACCTCGCACAGGCTCACGAGCTCGGTCCAGCGGTAGAACGCCGTGTCCTCCACGCCCT
Source organism: Cellulosimicrobium cellulans (assembly GCF_016921195.1). Classification (GTDB taxonomy): domain Bacteria; phylum Actinomycetota; class Actinomycetes; order Actinomycetales; family Cellulomonadaceae; genus Cellulosimicrobium; species Cellulosimicrobium cellulans_F. The sequence goes on along the minus strand of NZ_JAFGYF010000002.1, from coordinate 549,326 downwards.
TCGCCGTCACCGCGCCGCACACCTGCTGGAATCGCACGACGAGCTCGTCGCGACGAGCCTCGCGTCGTCGGCCGGCGCTGCCGACCTCCCGGCCCAGCACGAGGTCCACCACGACGTCGAGAGTCTCCGCACGCTGCGGGTCGAGCCGCGCCCGAGCATGCTCGGCCGCCTCCTCGACCGCACGGACCGCCTCGTGCCGCGGGGGCGTGCCCGGGACGACGTACGCCCGGTACCGGTCGAACGCGACGAGCAGCTCGCGCAGGCACTGGTGCAGACCGCGCCACGTGTGGTCGCGCAGCCGCGGGTCGTCGTGGCAGACGGCGGCAGCCAGGTCCGTGAGCCGGTGCACCTCCGCGTACAGCGGACCTGCGACGACCTCGCGCTTGGCCTCCTCGACGAGCCCGCCCAAGCCGCCCGGCGCCGCGCCCGTCAGTCGGGTCATCACTGCGTCGAGGCCCGACCGCCCGCCCGGGTCGACGAAGAGCTGCTGGAGCCGCCACGCGACGTCGTACCCCGTGGTCCCGACCGTCGCCCAGTCCGGCGGCACCTGCTCCTCGCCCGCGAGGATCTTCTCCACGACGACCCACGCGCCGTCCGTGCGGTCGGCGAGGCGCTGGAGGTACTGCGCCGGGTCCGCGAGGCCGTCGGGGTGGTCGATGCGCAGACCGTCGACCGTGCCGTCGGCGACCAGGTCGAGGAGGAGCCCGTGCGTCGCGTCGAAGACCTCCTCGTCCTCGACCCGCACCGCCACGAGCGACCCGACGTCGAAGAACCGCCGGTAGTTGAGCTCCTCGTCGCCGACGCGCCAGAACGCCAGCCGGTAGTGCTGGCGCTCGACCAGCTCGGCGAGCGGCAGGTCCTCCGTCCCCGGGCGCACCGGGAAGACGTGGTCGTAGTACCGCAGGACGCGGCGGGGGGAGCGTTCGCCCGGCACCGACACCTCGTCGAGCACCAGCTCGCCCGCCGCGAGCACGTCGCCCAGGCGCGCGCCGAGCACCGGCATGAGCACCGCGCCCTCGCCCGCGGACCAGTCGACGTCGAACCACCGCGCGTAGGGCGAGTCGGGGCCCTCCTCGAGCACGGACCACAGCGCGCGGTTGTGCCACGCGGGGGTCGGGACCGCCATGTGGTTCGGCACGACGTCGAGCACCATGCCGAGGCCCGCGGCCCGGGCGCTCGCGGCGAGGCGCTCGAGCCCCTCGCGCCCGCCGAGCTCGTCGCTGACGCGCGAGTGGTCGACGACGTCGTACCCGTGCGTCGAGCCGGGCGCGGCCTGCAGCACGGGGGAGAGGTAGAGGTGCGTGACCCCGAGCGACGCGAGGTAGGGCACCTGGCGCGCGGCGTCGTCGAACGTCAGGTCGGGGCCGAGCTGGAGCCGGTACGTCGAGACCGGGACGCCGCGCGGCGCGGCGCCCGCGCGGACGTCGGGGGCGGCCGTCATCGCAGCGGCGGGCGGGTCAGGACGATGACGCTGCGGCCCGTCACGGAGACCGTGTCGCCCGGGTGCAGGGAGTCGCCGACGTCCACCGTGCCGTCCGTGTCGAGCACGACGTCCCACTCCTGCCCGTACGCCGCAGGCGGCACCGTGAACTCGAGCGCGTCCGAGTGGGCGTTGAGCAGCAGGAGGAACGAGTCGTCGACGATCGGCTCGCCGCGCCGGTCGTGCTCCGGGATCGCGTCGCCGTTGAGGAACACCATGACGGTGCGCGCGTACGCGTGGTCCCAGTCCTGCTGGTCCATGCGCGACCCGGTGATGTCGAGCCACTCGATGTCGGGCAGCTCGTCGTCGGCCGTCCCGGACCCGTCGCGACCCACGAAGAAGCGCCGCCGGTGCAGCACGGGGTGGTCGCGGCGCAGCCACACGACGCGGCGGGCGAAGTCGAGCAGCGCGGCCCGCTCGTCGTCGAGGCCCTCCTCGCCGCCCCAGTCCATCCACGTGATCTCGTTGTCCTGGCAGTAGCCGTTGTTGTTGCCGCCCTGCGTGCGCGCGACCTCGTCGCCGTGCGCGAGCATGGGCACGCCCTGGGAGAGGAGCAGCGTGGCGAGGAAGTTGCGGCGCTGGCGCGCGCGCAGCGCCCGGACCTCGGGGTCGTCCGTCGGCCCCTCGACGCCGCAGTTCCACGACCGGTTGTGGCTCTCGCCGTCGTTGTTGTCCTCGCCGTTGGCCTCGTTGTGCTTCTCGTCGTAGGAGACGAGGTCGTTCAGCGTGAAGCCGTCGTGCGCCGTGACGAAGTTGATCGACGCGATGGGCTTGCGACCGCTGTGCTCGTAGAGGTCGGACGAGCCCGTGAGCCGGCTCGCGAGCTCGGGCAGCGTCGAGGGCTCGCCGCGCCAGAAGTCGCGCACGGTGTCCCGGTACTGCCCGTTCCACTCGGTCCACAGCGGCGGGAAGCCGCCGACCTGGTAGCCGCCGTCGCCGAGGTCCCACGGCTCGGCGATGAGCTTGACCTGGGAGATCACCGGGTCCTGCTGCACGATGTCGAAGAACGCCGAGAGGCGGTCGACCTCGTGGAACTGCCGGGCCAGGGTCGCCGCGAGGTCGAAGCGGAACCCGTCGACGTGCATCTCGGTCACCCAGTACCGCAGCGAGTCCATGATGAGCTGGAGCACGTGCGGCGAGCGCATGAGGAGCGAGTTGCCCGTGCCCGTCGTGTCGAAGTAGTGCGCCTCGTCGCCGTCGACCAACCGGTAGTACGCCTTGTTGTCGATGCCGCGGAAGCTCAGCGTCGGGCCGAGGTGGTTGCCCTCGGCGGTGTGGTTGTAGACGACGTCGAGGATGACCTCGATGCCGGCCTCGTGCAGCGCCTTGACCATGGTCTTGAACTCCATGACCTGCTGCCCGCGCGTCCCGTACGCCGCGTAGCCGTTGTGGGGGGCGAAGAACCCGATGGTGTTGTAGCCCCAGTAGTTGGACAGCCCCTTGTCGACGAGCGTCGGGTCGTTGACGAACTGGTGCACGGGCATGAGCTCGACCGCCGTGACGCCGAGCGTCACGAGGTGCTCGACCACGGCAGGGTGGGCCATGCCGGCGTAGGTGCCGCGCAGCTCCTCGGGCACGTCCGGGTGGAGCATCGTCATGCCCTTGACGTGCGCCTCGTAGATGACGCTGTCGTGGTAGTCCCGGTTCGGCGGGCGGTCGTGGCCCCAGTCGAAGTACGGGTTGATGACGACCGAGACCATCGTGTGCCCGGCCGAGTCGTCGTCGTTGAGCGGGGGAGCGGCCGGGGGCTGGTCGCCCTGGCCGCTCTCGGCGGGATCGTCGGCGCGCGCGGCGTCGTCCGCATCGGCGAAGCGGTAGGAGAACAGCGACTCGTCGCCGTCGACCTGCCCTTCGATCGCCTTCGCGTACGGGTCCAGCAGCAGCTTCGCCGGGTTGCAGCGGTGGCCGTTCGCCGGGTCGTACGGGCCGTGCACGCGGTAGCCGTAGCGCGTGCCGGGCCCCTTCCCGGGCAGGTAGACGTGCCAGACGTGCGCGTCCACCTCCTCGAGGTCGACGCGGGTCTCGGTGCCGTCGTCGCCGAGGAGGCAGAGCTCGACGCGCTCGGCCACCTCGGAGAACAGGGCGAAGTTCGTCCCCGTCCCGTCGTAGGTGGCGCCCAAGGGGTAGGGATGGCCTGGCCAGGTCTGCATGCCCTCGAGGATTCCACGCACCCCGGGTCGCTGTCGTCGCAGGAGGCACCCGGCGCCGCGTGACAGCCGACACTCGGCAGAAAAAGTGTGCCAAGCGCACGTCGTCCGTCTGGTGTCCGACGCGGTCGTCTCACCACGTCGAGCCTTGACCGCGGCACGCCGCGGACGGTCGTGCACGGCGGCGTCGGACCTGGTAGACCCGTGCCTATGAGCACCCACGCAGACCACCGCGACGACCTCAACGAGTCCGACGTCGCCTCCGCACGACTGTCCCCGCGCCGCGAGGAGGAGGGGGAGGCCGTCGGTGACGTGCTGACCGGTGGGGACGCGACCAAGGCCCCGCAGTCGCTGTCGGAGAACGAGCGTCGACCGATCGACGGCGCGTCGTCGGGCACGTCCTGGGACGACCCCGACGAGCTCTGAGCGTCACTGGTGGACCGTCGGTCTAGACAGGCGTGGAAACGTCTTGTCTGCACCCCGGTGCTGCCGGGTCACTGCCGGGCTGAGGGAGTCCCGCCCTTGGTGAGGACCTGGCTGACAGTTGCAGGGCTCGGTGGCCCGGGACGTGCAGACCGGGCATAGGGCTGTGCGCCGCGAGTGCCGCAGTGACCCACCGGCCGTGACGTCCCGGGGCCGGAGTGCTTCTGCGTGGGCTGGACGGAAGGAGCACACTCCATGGAGGCGACGCGCGCGTTCGCCGGGATCGACTGGTCCTGGCAGCACCATGGGGTCTGTATCGTCAACGGGGCAGGTGACCGCGTCGAAGAAGTCCCGGTGACGCACCCGAAGGCCGGGTTGGTCAAGGTCGCCACCGTGCTCAGGGATCACGGCGTTGACCGGGTCGGGATCGAACGTGGGGATGGTCCCGTGGTCGAGCACCTGATCCGGTCGGGGTTCGAGGTCGTGGTGATCTCCTCGCGTCAGGTCCGGTCGCTGCGAGCCCGCTATGGGGCAGCGGGCAACAAGGACGACCGGTTCGACGGGCTGTTTAGCCAGCTCGACATCCCGATCAGCCAGCTCGACATCCCGATCAGCCAGCTCGACATCTCGATCAGCCTGGCGTTCCTGCGCAGGTTCCCCTCCGAAGCGAAGGCCGCCTGGCTGTCCCCGGTCAGGATGGCGCACTGGCTGCGGGCCAACGGCTGTTGCAGCCGGCAGACTCCCGACGAGCTCGTCGCTCACCTGCGCCAAGCCGTGATGGGACATGTGCACGGTCCCGCCGCCGAGGCCGGCGAGGTGATCGTCACCGCCCTGGTCGACCTGCTCACCACGCTGCGCGCCCAGCAGGACAACCTCGAGGCCCGGATCAAGGAAGCGCTCCTGGCCCATCCCGACGGGCCGATCTTCCGGTCGCTACCCCGCGCCGGCACCGTCCGCGCTGCCACCCTCCTGGCCGAGATCGGCGACTGCCGCGCACGGTTCCCCGACGCCCAGGCAGGGTTGGACCAGAATCCTGTGGCGCCGCCGGCACGACCACACGCCCTACAATCCCGACCTACGGCCGCCTCAACAACCTCACCAAGGAGGCCGCTTGACATAGGGCTGTCAGTCCATGCGGGGCAACCGTTGGGCGTCGACCGGGATGAGCCGCGGCATCCCGGCGGGGGCGACGGCGCTCAGCGCGAGGTAGCGCGCCTCGGCGCGGTGGAGGCGGATGTGCTCGTCGACGGTCCAGTCCGGGCCGTTCGTCAGCGACATGCCGCACGAGCAGTCGATCGTCACCCGCCCCGCCGTGTCCTCGCGGACCTGCCCGATCGTCACGTGCGCGGAGCGTGCGTCCGCCTTCGCGCGGCGCATGCTCGCGCTGACGGGCTCGGGGCGCGGGTTCTCCCGCGGCGGGGTCGGGGCGGGTGCGGCACTCACAGGTCACGAGCCTAGACGCCGTCGCCGCGGCGGCGCGCACGCCGCGTCACGTCTCGGCGCCTCGGGCGCGTCAGTGGGAGTGGGCGATCCCCAGGGCGTGCGTCCGCTCGTGCTCGCGCTCGGCGGCCTCGCGCGCGGCGATGCGCGCCCGGACCTCCTCGCGCCGGAGCGGGGGAACGGTCGTCGGCGGGTTGCGGCGCTCGGGCAGCTCGCCGAGCAGCCGCGCGACGATCGCCGCGACCTCGTCGACCGCCCGCTCGAACGGTTCCTGCGTCGCGGCGCTCGTGCGCTGGATCCCGGTCACCTTCCGGACGAACTGGCGTGCGGCCGCCTCGATCTCCTCGTCCGTGGCGGGGGGCTCGAGGCCGCGCAGGGTCGTGATGTTCCGGCACATGCCCTCGACGCTACGTGCGAGGGAGGAGCACGACAAGGGTGGCCGGCCAGGTCAGGCGAAGCGTGCCGAGACGGCGAGCGTCTCACCGACGTCGACGCGGACCTCCGCGAGGCGGACGCCGGGGGGAAGGTCGGACACGAGGTCGACCTGGCGACCCTCGACCTTCGCGAGCTCGCCGCGTGCCGCGACGAGCAGCGCCGCGACCACGGGGTTGCGGCTCGACAGCTCGAGGTCCCGGACGGCGAGCACCATCCGCGCGTCGACCTCGGCGGTCGCCGTCGCGCGGACGCTCGCGGAGAGGATGCCCTTGCGGACCCGGGCGAACGCGCGGAGCGTGACGCTGCGAGGTCCCGCCGACTCGAGCTCGACGTCGAGCGACGCGAGCGTGAGGCCGAGTTTCTGGAGCTCCGTGGCCACGAGCCGCCGGGCGGTCGCGACGATCGCGTCGCGCGGCGCGGCGACCCGGACGTGACCGGTCAGGGGTGCGGCGTCGTCGGGCTCGACGCCCTCGACCCCGAGGGCGCCGCCGGCGTCCTCGACCCAGCGGAACCGCAGGCCCTCGGCCTCGGCGACGACGTCGACCGGCACGTCCTCGACCACGAGCGGGTGCGCGTCGACGCGCAGCCGGCGCAGGACCGCGTCCTCGCGCGAGCGCACGTCCTCGACGTCCGAGGTCGCCGGGCCGGACGCGGTGGCGCCCGACGTCGTACCGCCGAGGCGCACGTGCACCCCGGTCAGGTCCACGTCGAGTCGCGCGACGTCGGCGCCGTCGAGGCCGGCGTCGATACGGGCCCGCTCGGCGTGCTGGACGGTCGGCCCGAGCAGGTCGAGCAGGACGGGGCGCAGACGGGCGACGAGGTCGGGGGCGGACGCGGGCCGCGGGGCGGCGCCGAGCGCAAGGACGTCGTGGGCAGGGCGCAGGTCGGGCATGGGCCGAGGGTAATCGACGACGAAGGCCGCCCCGGGAACCGGGACGGCCTTCGTGCTGGTGGGCGATACTGGGATCGAACCAGTGACCTCTTCCGTGTCAGGGAAGCGCGCTACCGCTGCGCCAATCGCCCGGGGTGTTGCTGCACTGCATGCGAGGTGGAGATGGGATTCGAACCCACGTATACGGCTTTGCAGGCCGCTGCCTCGCCTCTCGGCCACTCCACCATGAGACGTGCTCCCTCTCGCTCCCGAGAGAGCAGGCCAGAGAGTGGGCCTCCGAGCGGATGACGGGACTCGAACCCGCGACCCTCACCTTGGCAAGGTGATGCTCTACCAACTGAGCCACATCCGCGCGGCCGGTCCGTCCGGCTCCTGAGAGCCTTCGTGATCCGGCGCGAAGCACATACTAGCCGACTTCCCGGCCGGATCGTGCATCCGGTCCGGGCGATGGTCGGCACGCGAGAGGCCGCTCCGGACGGTGCCCGGGCGGCCTCTCGCGTCGTGCTCGTGGGCGATACTGGGATCGAACCAGTGACCTCTTCCGTGTCAGGGAAGCGCGCTACCGCTGCGCCAATCGCCCCCAGGGTGGTGCTGTCTGCGAGGTGGAGATGGGATTCGAACCCACGTATACGGCTTTGCAGGCCGCTGCCTCGCCTCTCGGCCACTCCACCGCGACCTGCCCTCCGCCGCCGCGAGAGCGGGCGGAGAGTGGGCCTCCGAGCGGATGACGGGACTCGAACCCGCGACCCTCACCTTGGCAAGGTGATGCTCTACCAACTGAGCCACATCCGCGCGGCCGGACCCTGCGAGGTGTCGAGGAATCGCTTCCTGTTTGCCCCCGGCGTTCCGGCGCGTCCCAGACATTAGTCCACGTTCGCGCCCGACGTCCAACCGGCACCGTCCCCGTACGCGCCGTGCGCGTCCCGGACCCCCGCCGGGCGGTGCGCACGTGGTCGGTAGCGTGGTCCTGTGCCAGGACCTGGGAGAACGCCGTCGAGGCCGGGGATCGCGCGCTTCGCCGGCCGCGCCGCCACCGGCGTGGTGGAGGTCGTCGACCTGTGGCGGGAGCCGGAGCGGCTCGCCGACGACGGTCCGTGGTTCGTCGTGGCGGATTTCGACGCCCCCGCTCGCGGCGGCCGGGCGCGCGCCTGGCGGTTCGCGGAGCGCGCCGACCCGGCGGCGCTCGCGCGGGAACCGGGCGAAGGGAGCGCATGGCGAGGGCCGGCGTCGTCGGACTGGTCGAGCTCGATGGACCGGGCGGCCTACGAGGCCGCAGTCGCGCGCGTGCGCGACGCGGTCCGCGAGGGCGAGGTCTACCAGGCCAACGTCTGCCGCGTCCTGTCGGCACCGCTCGTCGCCCCGGACGGCGGCGAGCCGGGCGCCGCGGCCCTCGGGCGCCGTCTGGCCCGGGGGAACCCGGCGCCCTACGCGGGCGTCCTGCACGTCCCGGCGAGCTCCGGCGTCGACCCCGCCTGGGTCGTGAGCGCGTCCCCCGAGCTCTACCTCCGCGTCGCGGGCAGGACGGTGACGTCCGGCCCCATCAAGGGCACCGCGCCGACGCCGGACGGGCTCACGGCCAAGGACCGCGCGGAGAACGTCATGATCACCGACCTCGTGCGCAACGACCTCCAGCGCGTGTGCGACCCGGGGACGGTCGAGGTCACCGACCTGCTCGCGGTCGAGCCCCACCCCGGCCTCGTGCACCTCGTGAGCACCGTCGCGGGGCGGCTCCGTCCCGGCCTGGACGACCCGGCCTCGCTCTGGCCCGCGCTGCTCGGCGCGACCTTCCCGCCCGCGTCCGTGTCCGGCGCCCCGAAGTCGTCCGCGCTGCGCATCATCGAGGCGCTCGAGCCGGTGCCGCGCGGCCCGTACTGCGGCGCGATCGGATGGGTCGACGGGGACGAGGCGGTGCTCGCCGTCGGGATCCGGACGTTCTGGTGGACCGACGGCGTGCTGCGCTTCGGGACCGGGGCCGGCATCACGTGGGGGAGCGACCCCGCGCGCGAGTGGGACGAGACCGAGCTCAAGGCCCGGCGGCTCGTCGGCCTCGCCTCCGGCACACTGGAGCCATGAGCTCCGCTGCCGCCACGACGCCGTCGTCCGACCGACCGTCCGAGAACCTCGTGATCTGGGCCGACGGGCGCCTCGTGCGACCGGGCGAGGAGGCGCTGAGCGCCGTGGACCACGGCCTCACGGTCGGGGACGGCGTGTTCGAGACGTGCGCCGTGTTCGACGGGCAGGCGTTCGCGCTCACCCGGCACCTGCGCCGGCTCGCGCGGTCGGCCGCGGGCCTCGGGCTCGACGCGCCGGACGAGCAGCGCGTGCTCGACGGCGTCACGGCCGTGCTCGCGGAGGCCGGCGCCCGGACACGGGCGGGGGCGGGCGACGTCGGGCGTCTGCGCATCACCGTGACCGCCGGTGTCGGCCCGCTCGGGTCCGGACGGACGCCCGGCGCGCAGACCGTCGTCGTCGCCGCGGGGCCCGCGACCATCAGCCCCACCGGCCGCGCCGTGCGTTCGCCGTGGACGCGCAACGAGCGGTCGGCGGTGGCCGGGCTCAAGACGACGTCGTACGCCGAGAACGTGGTCGCGCTCGCCGACGCCGTCGCGAAGGGCGGCGACGAGGCGCTCCTGGCGAACACCGCGGGCGACCTGTGCGAGGGCACGGGCGCGAACGTCTTCGTCGAGCGCGGGGGCGAGCTCGTCACGCCGTTCCTGGCATCGGGCTGCCTCGCCGGCATCACGCGCGAGCTCCTGCTCGAGTGGGCCGCGGAGGACGGCCTTCCCGTGCGCGAGGCGCGGCCGGGCGAGCTGCCGTTCGCCGTGCTCGACGAGGTGAGCGCGGGGGAGGCGGCACTGCTCCTCACCGGTTCGGTCCGCAACGTCCAGCCGGTCACCTGGCTCGACGGCGTCGACGTCGCGGCCGGGAGGCTGTCGCTCGCCGCGCGCGAGCTCTTCGAGCGGCGCCGTCGCGAGCGCCTGGACCCGTGATCGGGGCCGGTTTTTCGATCCGGTCCGTTTCAGGCTAGTATCGACCTCGCACTCGGGCGATTGGCGCAGTGGTAGCGCGCTTCGTTCACACCGAAGAGGTCACTGGTTCGAACCCAGTATCGCCCACCGAGATTGAGGCCCGGAACCGCATGGTTCCGGGCCTCCGTCGCGTCCGTTTCGCAACGTCCGCGAGCCGCACGAAGCGCTGTCGACGTCCGACGATGGCCGGGCACCGCCGTTGAAGGGCGCCTCACGACGAAGGATCTCACCTGGGGGCTCCCGTACCGCGCGCCGATGAGTGGCGCCACGTCCACGCCCTGCGAGCCGCGCCGCGCCCGTCGGCCGTCCCTGGCATGGTCGCCGCCTCGCAGGGCTGGCGTGAGAGCTGGGGGCGTGCGGTGCGAACGGCAGGGAAGGCTCCTAGGGTTCCTGGCATGTCGAGCAGGGGGTCGTACGTCCTGGCGTCCGTGTCACGCACGGTGCGCACCATCGAGCTGGTCGCCGAGTCGGAGGCGATACGCCTGGCCGAGCTGGCGTCGTGTCTCGGCGTGAGCCGGCCGGGGGCGTTCCGCATCGCGCAGACCCTCGTCGCGCACCGGTGGCTCGTCCAGGGCACGGACCGCCGGTACCGGATCGGGCCCGCTGTGCGGGCCCTCGTGGACCCGGGGCCGGGTTCGGCCGAGGCTCCTGCGCAGCGTCCGGGATGCTCGACGGACGCTTGAGGCGCAGTGGTCGTCTCGCCATCTGAGCGGTGCCCTCGGTGGGAGCGGGTGAATGTTCGGGACAAACAGCTCGCGTAGCCCGGAGATAGCGCCGATACCGGACGAAGCGGCGAGCTCTGGACAGATGTCCAGCCTGCGAGCTGTCGGGGTGGCGTGCAGGCTGCCCGCATGCTCCGGGTGACGGTCCGCTGGTACTGGTCGTCCTCGATGCAGCGACCGCGATCCTCCCCGGGCGAGGTACCCGTCGGCGCGACGGGTGCCGAGGGCATCGCCACCGGGCGCGGCGGAGGCCTGGCTCTGTGGAGACGGTCGTGGTGGTGGCCGTCACGGTGCTCCAGGGGCCCTGACGGCAGCCGGTCCCCCTCCTTGTGCAGGGGGCAGGGAGGTGGACCGGTCACCCTCGCAGGGCGGCGACGAGCCGCTGTGCGTCGGCCCCGATGCGGTCGAGCACGCGGCGGTAGACGTCGTCCGACCGCCCGTAGGGGTCCTCGACGTCCGGTGCGTCGCGCTCCAGATCGAGGCTCGCGCGCGCTCGAGGCGCGGCGGCGACGACGTCGGCGAGCCGTGCGGCGTCATCCGCCCCAGGAGCGCCGGGACCCGTCCGTTCCGCGATCGCCGCGAGCTCCGTGAAGAGGAGGGATCGCCGCAGCGCCGACGGCGCGAGCTCGAGCACCGCGGCCCGGTGCTGGCGCGTCATCGTGAGGACGAGGTCCCCGGACCGCACCAGGTCCTCGGTGAGCGAGCGGGCGACGAAGCCGGACGGGTCGAGACCGCGATCCGACAGGAGACGGGCCATGCTCGGCGCGACGGGTGCGCCGACCACGGCGCCGGTCCCGGCGCTCGTCACGACCACGGAGTCGTCCAGCGCGGAGCCGAGCACGAGCTGTGCCGCGGGTGAGCGACAGATGTTCCCGGTGCACACGACGAGGACCGACAGCACGCTCCAACCTCCTTGCGACCGGGGGTCTGGGTAATGTAGCGCGAGCGGCGGCCCGCACCGGAGCCGTCGCACCGGGGGCGAGTCGCGGGGGGCGGCATGGTGCACGACGGGTGGGGTCCACGATGGTCAGGTGCCGCGACGCTGGTCGCGTCCTCCGCACGACCGGAGTCGGAACGGGGCCGTCCCGCGGCACGGCGAACGTCCCGCCGAGCACGTTCTTGGCGGCTGCGCAGGCGCGTCGCCGTAGCCGGCGGGCTCGCCCTCGTCGTGGCGTTGGCGTGGCTCGCCTGGCTGGTCACGGACGTCTTGCGCGCGCGTGCCGCACTCGAGGACGTGGCCTCGACCCTGCCCGCACTGCAGGAGCAGGTGCGGGCGGGCCGGGACGCCGGGACGGCGATCGATGACGTCCGACGTTCCGCACGCGTCGCGGCGTCCGCGACGCACGGCCCGCACTGGACGGTCGCCCGCGCGCTGCCGTTCGTCGGCGACGACGCGCGAGCCCTCGGGGAGATGACCGGAGCCGTCGACCGGGTCGCGCAGGACGCCCTGCCACGCCTCGCCGACGCCGTCGCCGTCGCGTCCCCGTCGACCCTCACGCCGACCGCCGGGGCCGTCGACCTGGGGCCCCTCAGCGCTGCGCGCGACGACGTCGTCGCCGCCGACCGCGCGCTCGGGGCGTCGTACGAGACCGTCTCGGGCATCGACACGTCGACCCTGGTGAGCCCGCTGGCCGCCGCCGTGGGCGACCTGCGCGCGCAGCTCGGCGATGTCGCCTCCCAGACGGCGACTGCCGCGCGCGCGGTACAGCTCGTCCCCCCGATGCTCGGCGCCGACGGCGCGCGGAACTACCTCGTGCTCGTCCAGAACAACGCCGAGCCGCGCGCGACCGGTGGGATCGCTGGTTCGGTGCTCCACCTCCGGGCGGAGTCGGGCGCCGTCGAGCTCGTCGAGGTCCGTCCGGGCAGCGCGATCGGCGGCTACCCGGAGAGCGTGGTCGACCTGAGCGGCCCCGAGGCGGCGCTGTTCGGTGACGACCTCGGCAGGTACATGCTCAACGTCACGTCAACCCCCGACTTCCCGCGCGCCGCACGCGTGGCGCGCGAGGCCTGGCTGCGGCAGACCGGTGAGGAGGTCGACGGCGTGGTGGCCGTCGATCCGGTGGCTCTCGCGGGGGTGCTCGGCGGGGTCGGGCCGGTCGAGGTCTCGACGCCGGGCGGCGGGGCGCTCCGGCTCACGACGCAGGACGCGGCCGCCTACCTGCTCAACGGCGTCTACGTCGACCACGCGGACCCGGCGGAGCAGGACGCCGTGCTCGCCCTGGTCGCGCGCGAGGTGCTCGGCTCGCTGACCACGGGGGAGGGGGACGCCGCGGCACTCGTCGACGCGCTCGCCCGGTCGGCCCGGGACGGTCGTCTGCTCGTGTGGTCCGCCAGGGCCGCGGAGCAGGACCTCCTGACGGGGACGGTCCTCTCCGGCGAGCTCGAGGGGCGTCGCACCGACCCGGCGGGTGGTCCGACGTCTCCCGTCGTCGGGGTCTACCTCAACGCGACGACCGCGTCCAAGACCGGCTACTACCTCGACTCCACCGTGGCGGTCGGCGACGTGACCTGCCGTCCCGACGGCTCGCAGGCCTTCACGGTGCACGTGACGCTCGCCTCCACGCTCACTCGCGCCGAGGCGGTAGAGCTGCCCGAGTACGTTCTCGGAGCAGGCGGGGACGGCACGATACGGACCAACCTGCTCGTCTACGCGCCGCACGGCGGGGGCATCCGTGGGCCGTCGACGGGCGACGGTGAGCCGGGGCTCTTCGCTCAGGTGCACGACGGGCTCGTCGTCGGGGCGCGGTCGGTCGCGCTCGCGCCGGGGGAGTCGGCGACGTACGAGTACGAGGTCGTCAGCGGCAAGAATCAGCGCGGCCCTGTTTCCGTCAGGAAAACTCCTGGTGTCAGGAACGGCACGACGGCACTTCCGACTGTCGGGTGCGGCACGGGTGTGTTCTCCTGAGGAGGCACGGCGGGGGCACGTGCGACGACCGGCGTCGATGACGTCGGTTCGGCCAGGGGCCCCCGCACCCGACGACGAAGGCAGGGGGCCTTTGACATGAAGCTTCGACGCGCAGCGACCACGCTGCTCCTCGCCGCGGCGCTCGCCGCGGCACCGGCCGTCGCGTCCGCCTACGAGGCGGACGAGTACGAGGTGGGTGTCTCCACCGCGACGCCCGAGGTCGGCGAGACGTTCACCGTCACGGTGGGCGGACCGGCCGGGAACCCGACGATCACGCTGACGATCTCGTCGCCCGACGTCCCGGACGGTGCGATCTCGATCGCAGGGACGAAGTCGCTGACCAAGGACACCGCCGACGGCTTCGCTTCGTTCGCCGTGACGCTCTCCCAGCCCGGGACGTTCTCCCTGGTGGCGACCGACGCGAACGGGACCGTGCTTTCGAGCCAGCAGATCGTCGCCGTCCCGGCCTCGGACGGAGCCGGGGGCACGGGCTCGGGCGGCGACTCGGCCGACGGTGCGGGCGACGGGGCCTCGGGCGGGCTCGCCGAGACCGGGTCCGACGACGTGCTGCTGCTCGGCGGGGCCGTCCTGCTCGTCGCGGGCGGTGCGACGGCGGTGCTGGTCTCTCGCAGCCGACGCCGCTCGTCGGGGGCCAAGGCCTGAGCCGGGCACCCGTCCTCGACGACGGGTGCATCGCAGGCACACCGGTCGCCCGACGACCGGCCGCCGCCGTGACGACGACGTCCGGACCTGCGGCGGAGAGCTCGGCAGACCGTCGGTGACGGCGGCGTCCGGCACCCACTGAGGGCGGTCGCGCGTCGGCGAGCCGTCGGGGCTGCGTCCACGGACGTCACAGGGGGCAGCATGACGCTGGAGAAGGATCACGAGGTCGACGCCGTCGATCTCGAAGGGACAGGACGGCAGGTCACCACGCCGTCCTTCGACACCGGACAGCTCGTCCGGATCGCCCTCGGCGCCTACCGGCGCCCGGGCTGGAAGCCGCGGCTCGCGCGCCGTGTCGCCGTCGTCGACGCGCTGGCGGTGGGCGCCGCCGTCGCGACGGCGTACCTCGTCCGGTTCGACGGGATCGGCGGGACCGCACTGGACGCCCAGTACGTCGCCATCTCGGTCGGCCTGCTCGTGACCTGGTGGTGCGCGCTTCGGACGGCGTTCTCGCGCGACAGCCGGAGCCTGGGCTCCGGCGCGCCCGAGTACGCGCGCGTCGTCAACACGACCGTCGCGGTGTTCGGCGTGGTGGCGATCGCGGCGTACCTCGTCCGGTACGACCTGGCCCGGGGGTACGTCGCCATCGCGCTGCCCGTCGGGCTCGTCCTCCTCCTGCTCGGGCGGTGGGCGGTGCGGCGCCGACTGGTCCGCCTGCGCAGGCGCGGCCGTTGCCGGTCGCGGACGCTCGTCGTCGGTGGCCGCGACGGAGCCGCCCACCTCGTGGAGAGGCTGCGCGAGGCGGCGGACAGCGGTTATCAGGTCGTCGGTGTGTGCGTCCCTGGAGGCGCGGTCGAGCCGCACGAGACCGTGGCGGGCGTGCCGGTGGTCGGCGAGGTCTGCGACACCGCGCGCCTCGTCGAGCCGCTGCGGGCCGACACGGTGATGGTCACCGGCTCGGACCTCGTGACCCCCCGGACCGTCAAGCGGCTCGCGTGGGACCTCGAGCCGTGGGGCGCGGACCTCGTCCTCGCGCCCGCGCTGACCGACGTCGCGGGACCTCGCATCCGGACCCGGCCCGTGGCGGGGCTGCCGCTCCTGCACGTCGAGGCGCCCGGGTACTCGGGCCCGCAGCACGTGCTCAAGCGAGCGTTCGACGTGGTCGGCGCGCTCTGCCTCCTCGTGCTCTTCTCCGTCCCGCTCCTCGTGACGGCGCTCGCGGTGCGGCTCACGAGCCGCGGTCCGGTCCTGTTCGCCCAGGAGCGCGTCGGGCTGCGCGGCGAGCCGTTCACCGTCCTCAAGTTCCGCTCGATGGTCGTCGACGCGGAGTCCCGGCTCGAGGACGTCCTCGGCGCGGGCAACGTGGGCGTGTTCTACAAGCCCAAGCAGGATCCCCGGGTCACCCGGGTGGGTGCGTTCATCCGCCGCTACTCGATCGACGAGCTCCCCCAGCTCTTCAACGTGCTCGGGGGTTCCATGAGCCTCGTCGGACCCCGTCCGCAGGTCTCGCTCGAGGTCGACCAGTACGACGACGAGATCGGCCGGCGGCTGCTCGTCAAGCCGGGGCTCACGGGGCTGTGGCAGGTCTCGGGCCGCAACAACCTCACGCTCGAGGAGAGCGTGCGGCTGGACCTGTACTACGTCGAGAACTGGACCGTGACCGGGGATCTCCTCATCCTGTTGCGGACGCTGCGAGCGGTGGTGGGGCGTGACGGCGCGTACTAGGCCGAGGGTCGCGATCACCCAGCCCTACGTCCCGGCCTACCGGGAGCACCTGTTCGGTCTGGTCGTGGAGGGGCTCGACGAGCGCGGAGTCGACGTGCACGTCTTCTACGGGGGCGACCCCGAGCAGATGCGTCGCCGCCGCGGACGCGGCGACATGGTCGAGGCGCCTTGGGCCACCGAGGTGCCCGTGCGCGTGGTGCGTGTGGGTCCCGGCGGGCGGCACCTGGTCCGTCGCGCGATCCCGACGGGGTGGCGCGACGCGGTGCTCGTCACGGAGATGCAGGCGGGCAACCTCGACGCACTGGCGGCCGCGCTGCGGGGGAGGCCGTACGTGACGTGGGGCCACGGCGCCTCCTACACCGCCGACGAGGTGACGCTCGCAGGGCGTTGGGAGGCCTGGCTGAACCGCCGCGCGCGGCACGTCCTGACGTACACCGAGGCAGGACGTCGTCACGTCCTGGAGACGGCACGGGTCCCGGCGGACCGTGTCACGTCGTTCGGCAACAGCACCGACACGCGCACGCTGCGGCGCGAGCTGGTCGCCCTCGACGATCGGGACCTGGCCGCCTACCGTGACGCGGTCGGGCTGCCAGGGGACGCCCGCGCCGCGCTCCTGCTGGGGGCGCTCAACGAGCACAAGCTGCCGGACCTCGTCGTCGGGACCGTGCGCGAGGTCCTGCGTCGGGACCCCGACGTCTGGCTCCTCGTGGCGGGCGACGGACCCGCTCGGCGGGTCTTCGAGGACCTGGCCGCCGAGACGGGCCGCGTCGTGGTGCTGGGGCAGGTCGACGCACGGGGGACCGCGCGTGCCGCCGCGGTGTCGCGGCTACTGCTGAACCCGGGTCGGGTGGGGCTCGTCGCGGTCGACGCCCTCGCGCTCGGGCTGCCCGTCCTCACCAGCGACGTCGGTCGCCACGCCCCGGAGGTCGAGTACCTCACCGAGGGGTCCGACCTCTTCACCGTGTCCGGGACACCGTCCGACCTCGCCGCCGCGTGGCTGCGCCTTGCCGCGACGGACCGTCCGGCGGGGGCCGCGGGCGAGGTGCCGTCGACGGAGGCGGCCGCCGAGCGGATCGTGCGGTCGGTGCACAAGGTCGTGAAGGAGGCGGCATGAGGGTCGTCCACTACTACGCGCGTTTCCTGGCCCACCCGTCCGGTGTGACCGACTCCGTCGAGAACTGGGTGCGCCAGGCGCGCCGCGCGGGATACGAGGCGGTGGTGCTGTGCGCGAGCGTGCCGGCACCGCGAGATGTGCCGGAGGACCTGCGGGGGAGCGTGCGCACCGTCACGCACCTCGGGCGGGGACGCACGAGCTGGGTACCGACGGGCCTGGCGAGCGAGGTGCGGCCGGGGGACGTCGTCTACCTGCACGAGGGCTGGGTCGTGAGCAACGTCGTCGCGGCGCGGAGCGCCCGGGCGCGCGGCGCGGTCGTGGTGCTCATGCCTCACGGCGTGTACGAGCCGGGCATCACGTCGCGCCTGCGGGACGTGGCCGGTGCCCGGCGGGCCGCCGAGGCATCCGTCGTGCGCCGCGTCGACTGGCTGCACGTGTTCTACCCGTCCGAGCGTCGCCTCGCGGACGACGTCGCGCGCGGCCGGACCGCGCCGGCGCTCGTGCTGCCCAACGGCGCACCGGCGCCCGACGAGGTCCCTCGCTGGGTCGGAGCGGGCGACTACTTCCTCTGGATGGGCCGCTACGACCCCGACCACAAGGGGATCGACAACCTGCTGCGCCGCTGGGCCGAGCTCCCGGTGCCGTGTCCGCGCCTCGCGCTCGCGGGACCCGACTTTCGGGGTGGTCGCGAGCGGACCGCCCGTCTGGTCCGCGAGCTCGGCCTCGACGGGACGGTCGAGCTGCGCGGCAACGCGCGCGGGGAGGAGAAGTGGCTGCTCATCACGGGCTGCCGCGCCTACCTGCACCCCTCGCGCTGGGAGTCGTGCAGCATCACGCTGCTCGAGATGCTCGCCGCGGGGGTCCCGACCGTCGTCTCGTCGACGATCCACGCGGCGGACCCGCTGCGGTCCGCGGGCGCGGCCGTCGTCGCCGACTTCGCCCGCCCCACCGGTCTGCTGGGGCCGCTCGAGGAGGTCGACGGGAACCGCGACCTCGGCCGCCGCGCCCGGGAGTGGACGGAGGGCTCCGCCACGTGGGAGCGGGTGGGCGCGGAGTACCGCGGCTGGCTGAGCAGCCTCGAGGAAGGAGCGGTCCGATGATCGTGGTGGTGGACCCCGGGGCGGCGTCGACGAACGTCGGCGACCGGATCATCTCGGAGGCCGTCGACGCGGAGCTCGTCGCGCCCCTGCGCGGGCGGGGCACCGAGGTCGAGCTCGTGCCGATGCACGGTCGGCTCGACGCGACCCATCGCGCGGCCCTGCGCGACGCCCGGTCGGTGGTCGTGTGCGGCACGAACCTGCTCTCCGACCACATGCGCTTCCGTCGCGCGTGGCACTGGCCCGTCGACGACGTCGACCTGTGCCGGGGGCGGCTGACGTTCCTCGGCGTCGGCTGGTGGCAGTACCAGCGTGCGGGCATCGATCCGGTCTCGGCGGCGTGGCTGCGGTCGCTGGCCGGCGACGTGCCGTGGGCCGTGCGCGACGAGTACTCGCTCGCGAAGCTGCGGCGCGCGCGCGTGCCCGCGCTGCACACGAGCTGCCCGACGCTGTGGGGCGTGGAGAAGCAGACGCTCCCGTCCGACGAACGGCGCGTCGTCGTGACGTTCACCGACTACAGCCAGGACCCGCTGGCCGACCGGAGGCTCGTGCGGGCGCTCGCCGAACGCTTCGACGAGGTGCTCTTCTGGCCCCAGGGCCCCGGCGACCGCGAGTACGTCGACGGTCTCCGGGCCGGCACGGGCACGATGCTCGGCCCGCGCCTCGAGGACTTCGACGCGGCGCTCGACGCACCGGGGACGGCGTACGTGGGGCTCCGGCTCCACGGCGGCATCCGGGCGATGCAGCGGGGCGTGCCCACCCTCGTGCTGTCGATCGACAACCGCGCGCGGGAGATCGCGCGGTCGGTCGGCCTGCGGGCGCCCTCGCGCCACGCGGCACGGCGCTACCAGGACGACCTGCGCTCGGGAGAGGTGATCCGCATCGACGTCCCGCGAGACGCCGTCGACTCCTGGCGCCGCCGATGGGGGATCGAACGATGACGCGCGGACGACCGGAGGCGACGGCCGTGCTCGCCGGGCCGGGGCAGGCCGTCGCGGACGCGGACCGCGCGGCCGACTTCGTGCTCGTCACCGACGAGCACGCGTGGCACGAGGCGGCCCGGGCGGGCTTGGACCCCGTGGCCACGCACCTGCGGTTCAGCGTCACGGACCGCCGTTCCGACGCCGCCGCCCGGCTCGGGCGGCTCGTCATGCCCTGGCGCTGGCGCCGGACCATCCTCAACTCGGGCATCGGGGTCGTTTACTGGAGGCGGGGTGCCCCGCTGGCGCCCCGGGTGGGCGCGCTGCTCGCCGGGAGCCGGGTCGTGAGGTTCGACGCATGACGCCTCCCGACGTGCTGCGGAGGTCCCTCGCGGTCCCGGCGGCTGCGCTGACCCGGCCGCTCGTCCTCTCGCAGGCCGCGGCCAGCGCGGCGGGTGCGGCCGTCGTCCTGCTGGGTGCCTGGCACATGGAGCCGGTCGATTTCGCGAGCTTCAGCCTGGCCCTCCTCGTGCTGAACGTCGGCACCGGCCTGGTACGGAGCGGGCTCTTCCAGCCCGCGCTCATCGAGCGGCGGACGGATCCTCACGCCGTCGTCCCGGTCCGCTACGTCGCCGTCGCCGCGGGGACGGTCACCGTGCTCGTCGCCGCGGCGGACCTCGCCGTGACCGTCCTCGGCGCGGGCGGAGCGACGCTGCTGGGGGTCCTCAGCGTCGCGCCGGTCGTCCAGGACTGGCTGCGGTTCCGTTGCATTGGCCAGGGACGGAACGGGACCGTCGCGCTCTCGGACGGGATCCGTCTCCTGCTCGTCCCCGCCGTTCTCCCCGTCGCCGGCACGGCGCAGCCGCTCGTCGCCTTCTATGCGGTGTGGTGCGCGGGCTACGCCGTGGCGGCTGTCCCGCTCGCGCTGGCGGCACGCCGCGTGCCCCGCTTCTCGCGGTACTCGGTGTACGGGGCGCGGGCTCGCTCCCAGGCGGGGGAGTTCCTCGTCGCCCAGCTCGCCACGACGGTGCCGCTCCTCGTGCTCGGCGCGCTCTCCGTGAGCGCGAGCGTCGGGGCGTTCCGGCTCAGCCAGACGCTCTACGGTCCGGTGAACGTGCTCTTCGCGGCCGTCGCGCTGAACCTGCTCTCGGACGCGGTGGGCGAGTCCGACCGGCCCGACGACGCCGCGCTTGTCCGGCGCGCACGGCGCCTCGGCCTGCTGTCCGCAGGCGGGGCGACCGCGCTCGGTGCGGTGCTCGTTGTCGTCGCCGCGGCGGGGGCGGTCCACCCGTCCGGCATCGAGCGCGGGGAGCTCGTCGTCGCGCTCGCGGCGGTCGGCTGCTTCGCGGCCTGCGGCGGGCTCGTGGGACCGCACCTCGTCGTCATGCGGATCTTCAAGGCGCAGTCCGTCGTGACGCGCGCGCGGGTCGGCATGGTCGCGGTGACCTGGTGCGGGTTCGTGATCGGATATCTGGCCGGAGGGCCATTTGCGAGCCTCGTTCTAGGATTCTTCCTCGGGGGGATCGGCTATGTCGTCTTCTTCCTCCCTGCGGCGGGGCGGACCTATCAAGCGGCGGTCCCGTGACCCGAGAATGCGGAACAGCCCCTGGCCATTGCGAAGCCCTTTTCTCTTCCGGGACCGAGTGGGCGCCGAGCGTGTCTTCTCCCCGGTGTCGGCGCGCGCACCCCCGTGTGGTCCGAGCTCGGAGCGAGCGGTCCGTCGCGCACCTCCGACGCCCGCCGCGGCATAGCAGGGGGCAGAGTCGGCGGACCTGCAGGTGGCCGGGACGGCGAAGGAGATGTGATCGGATGATGACGAGTGCATGACCACGCTGCGGTGACGGAGGAACCGACGCGGATCGTCCCCGCACGAGCGGGGCGGGTCGCCGGTCGCCCTGCGGGCCGGCGCGCCGGAGGGTCGCCGCGGCCTCCCCGCGACGTCGAGGTCGTCCACGAGGGGCACGACGGGTCGCGCGACCCCGTGCTGGCGCTCGCGCGGGCGCTCCTGTACGGCGGTCTCGTTCTCGTGTCCCTCATGGTGCTGCGGGTGGGCGGCGGCATCACGGCGGGAGACGTCTCCCTCCTGGCCAGCCTCGCGCTGTGCCTCGCAGCCGTGGGCCGACCTCCCACGCCGCACCCGTACGGCGCCTGGGCGCTGCCCGCCGCGGTGCTGCTGGTCGTCGGGGGCTGCCTCGCGACGGCGGGTTCGCCCGCACCGACAGAGAGCCTCGTCAGCCTCGTCCGGGTGCTGTACGTCGCGCTCGCGCTCCCGTGGCAGCTCGCGGTCCTCCTCGACGACGAGCGACGGCTGCGGCGCGGCCTCGTCGCGTTCGGCGTCGGCGCGGCCCTGTGCTCCCTGGGGACGCTCGTGCAGTTCGCGCTCGGGCCGGACGCCATCCCCGGAGGGGTCGTCACGACGGCGGGCCGTTACACGGGGTTCACCGGCCACGTCAGCGACACCGGTGCCATCGCGTCGCTCGCGGTCGTCATCGGCCTGTCCGGGCTGACGCGGGGACTGGGAGGGCTCCAGCGGCTCCTGCTCGTGGGCGTGGCCCTCTCGGGCATCGTGGGTCTCGTGCTCAGCGGCAGCGTGAGCGGCATGCTGGCGGCCGTCCTCGGCAGCGCCGCGCTCCTGCTCCTGCGAGGCATCCCCGTCGGGCGGGTCGCCGTCGCGGCCGTCGTCGCCGGTGGGGCGCTCTGGTTCGCGGGCGGCGTGCTCGGCGAGACGCAGGGTGCGCTGCGGCCGGCGGAACGGGTCATGCAGGTGCTCGGGCTCTCGGGGGGCGACGCGTCGCTCAACACCTCGGCGTCCCGGTGGGACACCATCGTCCTCGGGTGGCGGGGCTTCCTGCAGGACCCGATCAGCGGGGCCGGTCTCGACGCCCGGTCCTCCCTCGTCGTGGACACGCTGGGCGTGCACAGCCTGCCGGTCGCGGCGCTCTTCCAAGGAGGCGTCGTGTTCGCGGCGGGTCTGCTCGGCTGCCTCGTGGTCGCGGTGTTGCGCGCCGCGCGGGCCGTGCCCCGGACGGCGCTCCGGGCCCGCGTGTACGCGGTCGGCATCACGGCGCTCGCCTTCAGCGCGACCGCGCCGAGCATGTACAACCGCTACCTCTGGGTGCCGGTCGCTCTCGTCGCCGCCGCGGTCGCTCTGCGGCCGGGCGTCGGTGCAGCCCGAGACGTCCGGGGCGCCGGGGCTCAACGGGCGTAGGCGCGCTCCAGCGTGTCCGCGACCGCGTCCATCGAGTAGTCCCTCCGGACGAGGTCGCGCGCGCGGCGGCCCGCGTCCTGGGCGAGACGCGGGTCGTCGAGGAACCGTGCCACCGCGGCGGCGAGGTCGTCGACGTCCTCGCCCACGACCTCGCCCGCGGCGGCGCGCTCGACCGGTGCCGCGAGCCCGCACGTGCGCGTCACGACGACCGGGACCCCGCACGACATCGCCTCGAGGACGCTCATGGGGAACGGTTCCTCGACGGACGGCAGGACGTAGAGCGAGGCGCGCGCGAGCCGGGCTGTCGTGCGCTCGGGAGGCAGCGCCCCCTCCCAGACGACCCGCCCGCGGACGTCCGCCGGGAGTGCCGCGATCCGGTCGCGCACCGCGGCGCCCTCGCCCTCGTCCGGACCGACGATCCGGAACCGGGCCTCGGGGAACCGCGGCGCGAGACGGGCGGCGGCGTCGACGAAGGTGAGAGGCCGCTTGCGCGGGTGCAGACGGGCGAGGAACAGCACCTCGGGGCGCTGGGCGTGCGGCGGCTCGCTGGTCCCGCCTGCCGGCACGCCGTTGACGAGCCGCTGGACTCTGACTCCCCGGCCGAACAGCGTGCGGAGGCCGGCCTCCTCGACGGGCGTGAGGGCGAAGCTCGTCGACGCGCGCGTCACGACGCGTCGCGTGAGGACCGCGTCGAGGGGCGCCGCGAGCGGGTGCGAGGACGGCATCACCATGCCGTGCGTCTGCGTGACGAAGGGCTTGCCGGACCGGCCCCAGGCGATCGCTGCGGGCAGGGTGACGAGGTCGCGGGCCAGATGGACGTGCGCGATGTCGGCACGAGCTCCGCGGGTCCGGATCCACCGCACCATCGAGGGTGCGGCGAGCCCCGCGAACCCCGCGCCCGGAGCGACCCGCACGGCAGGAAACGTCACGACCGGCACGCCGTCCCACGTCGTCGGGAGCTCGTCGAAACCTGCCGCCGCGGCGACGAGGAGCGCGTCGTGACCTCGTGCGCGCAGCGCCCGGATCTGGTTGGTCGCGACGCGGACGGGGCCTCCGTACGCACCGTCGGGGGTGAGGAGGGTGGCCACGTGCAGGACCCGCAGGCGTCGGCCGACCATCTCAGAACCGCGTCCGGTCAGAGAGCGACCGGCCGTCCCAGACACGGCCGTCGGGCACGTCGCCGCGGACGACCGACCCGGGTGTGACGAGTGCCGAGCGCCCGATCCGCGTCCCGCCGAGGACGACGCACCGTGCGGTGACCCACGCCCCGGGGCCGACGTGCACGGGGGCCGTCACGAGCCCCATGTCGGTGCGGTGCCGGTGGCTCCCCGTGGTGAGGAACGTGTCCTGCGAGAGCACGGCGTCGTGCCCGATCCAGACGTGGTCCTGGTTGTGGATCCACACTCCTTCGCCCACCCAGCAGTTTGCCTCGACGTGAAGCTTCCATGGAAAGCGGACGCGCGTGCGCGGGCGGAAGACGACCCCGTCGCCGATGTCGGCCCCGAAGGCGCGCAGCACCGCGACGCGCAGGCGCGAGCTGACCTGCCAGGGGTTCGAGACGAACAGCAGCTCGGCGACTCCCCACAGGTAGACGAGCGCGCTCGGCCGTCCCCAGGCCGTCTTTTCTCCGGGGGCGTCGACGAGCGGTATCACGCGGCTTTCCCGGCGCATTTCGTGCGATGTCATCTGCCCCCCAGCGAATCGGCTCGAAAGTCGTTATCGTACGTGCGTGAGCACCTCGGGAATGCGCGTCCTGGTGATCGGCGCCAACTACGCCCCTGAACCTACCGGAAATGCGCCGTACACGTCGGCGCTGAGCCGCGCCCTGGCCGCGCGCGGTGCGCGGGTGAACGTTCTCACGACCTTTCCGCACTACCCGGAGTGGCGAGTCCGCGAGGGCTACCGCGGGTGGTCGCGCCGGGAGCGGCTCGACGGCGTCGACGTGCTCCGTCTGCGCCACTACGTGCCCCGGTCGCCCAGCTCCGTGCGCCGTCTCCTCGCCGAGCTGAGCTTCGGGGTGCGGTCCGCGACGACGCCCTGGCCCGACGCCGACGTCGTGCTGCTCGTCTCGCCGTCGCTCTTCGCGGCGGCCGTCGCGATGCTCCGGCTCCGCGCCGGACGTGCGCGCGGGAGGTCGCGCCCCGCCGCGCCGGGCGTCGTGCTCTGGACCCAGGACCTCTACTCGCTCGGTGTCGAGGAGACCGGGGCCGCCTCGGGCCGCGCTGCTCGCGCCGTGGGCGCCGTCGAGCGCTTCGTCGCGCGCGGTGCCGACGCGGTGGTGGCGATCCACGAGCGCTTCGCGCGGCATCTGGGCGAGTCCCTCGGGGTCGACGCCGCCGCGTTGCACGTCGTGCGCAACTGGACGCACCTCGCGCACGACGCGGTGCTCCCGGACCGCGCGGCGGTACGCGCCGCCCACGGGTGGCGCGACGACGAGACGGTCGTGCTCCACGCGGGCAACCAGGGGGTGAAGCAGGGGCTCGAGAACGTCGTCGAGGCGGCGCGCCTGGCCGACGCGCAGGACGCGCGGGTGCGGTTCGTGCTCCTGGGCGACGGGAGCCGTCGAGCCGCGCTCGAGGCGGCCGGGAGCGGGGTACGCCGGCTGCAGTTCGTCGACTCCCTGCCCGACGAGGAGTTCCGCGCCGCGCTCGTGGCCTCCGACGTGCTGCTCGTCAACGAGCTCGCGGGGCTCGCCGAGATGTCCGTGCCGAGCAAGCTCACGTCCTACTTCGACGCGGCCCGACCCGTGCTCGCGGCGTCGTCCGAGCGTTCGACGACGGCGGCCGAGCTGCGCGCGTCCGGTGGCGGCGTCCGCGTCGACCCGCAGGACCCGCAGGCGCTCCTCGACGCAGCGCGGGCGCTCGCGGCCGACCCGGGGCGACGCGACCGTCTGGGATCGGCGGGTCGCCGCTACCGCGACGAGACGCTCACGGAGGGCGCTGCGGTGGACGCGTTCGCGGTGGTCCTCGAGCATCACGCACGTCGTCCGTGGGGCACCCGGGCCAGGACCACCACCGCCGGCACCGTTACGACAGCGGGAACGAGCACGACCGCAGGCGCCGTGCCGCCGACGCCTGACGGCGCGCCGCGCGTCCCGGACGCCGTGCGCACGTAACCACCGACCGCAGCGCCGCTGCACGACTCAGGGGGAAGCATGAAGAAGGCACTGATCTCCGGGATCACCGGGCAGGACGGCTCGTACCTCGCGGAGCTCCTGCTCCGCAAGGGGTACGAGGTGCACGGGCTGATCCGCCGCGCCTCGACCTTCAACACGGCGCGGATCGACCACCTCTACCAGGACCCGCACGACGAAGACGCGCGGCTCTTCCTGCACTACGCGGACCTGTCCGACGGCGCGCGTCTTGTGTCGCTCATCGCGCAGATCTGCCCGGACGAGGTCTACAACCTCGCGGCGCAGTCCCACGTGCGCGTCTCGTTCGACGAGCCGGAGCACACGGCGGACACCACCGGGACGGGAGCGATCCGCCTGCTCGAGGCGGTGCGCCTGGCGGGGGTGGAGACACGCTACTACCAGGCGTCCTCGTCCGAGCTCTACGGCGCCACGCCGCCGCCGCAGAACGAGACGACGCCATTCCACCCACGGTCGCCCTACGCGGCCGCCAAGCTCTACGCATTCTGGATCACGAAGAACTACCGCGAGGCCTACGACATGTTCGCGGTCAACGGGATCCTCTTCAACCACGAGAGCCCGCGTCGGGGCGAGACGTTCGTGACCCGCAAGATCACGCGCGCCGTGGCGGCCATCCAGGCCGGTCGCCAGGAGCACCTCTACCTGGGCAACCTCGACGCGGTGCGCGACTGGGGGTACGCGGCCGAGTACGTCGAGGGCATGTGGCGCATGCTGCAGGCCGAGCAGCCGGACGACTACGTCCTCGCCACGGGGATCGGGCTGTCGGTGCGCGACTTCCTCCAGGAGGCGTTCGCCCACGCAGGGCTCGACTGGGAGCGCCACGTGCGGTTCGACGAGCGCTACCTGCGTCCGACGGAGGTCGACGCCCTCATCGGCGACCCCAGCAGGGCCCACGCCGACCTCGGGTGGAAGCCGACCGTCGACGGGCGCGAGCTCGCGCGCATCATGGTCGACGCGGACGTCGAGGCCCTGGGCCACGCCGGGTCGCCGTGGATCGACCGGGTCGCGCTCGCGACGTGGGACGCGGCATGACGTCGCCCGACGAGCGCGACCTCGTCCGCCATGAACCGGCACCGCTCGACCGGGACGCCGTCTTCTACGTCGCCGGCCACCGGGGCCTGGTCGGCTCGGCGATCTGGCGCCGTCTGGAACGGGCGGGGTTCTCCCGGCTCGTGGGACGGACCTCCGCCGAGCTCGACCTCACCGACCGCGACGCGGTGCACGACTTCTTCCGCGCGTACCGTCCGCGCTACGTCGTCCTCGCGGCGGCGAAGGTCGGCGGGATCATGGCGAACGCGGCGTACCCCGTCGACTTCCTCAGCCAGAACGTCCGCATCCAGGTGAACGTCCTCGACGCGGCGCGGACGTCCGAGGTCGAGCGGCTGCTGTTCCTGGGCTCGTCGTGCATCTACCCGCGGCTCGCGCCGCAGCCCATCGTCGAGGATGCGCTGCTGACGGGGCCCCTCGAACCGACCAACGACGCCTACGCCATCGCGAAGATCACCGGCATCCTGCACGTCCAGGCGGTCCGCCGCCAGCACGGGTTGCCGTGGATCTCGGCCATGCCGACGAACCTCTACGGACCCGGCGACAACTTTTCGCCGACCGGGTCGCACGTGCTGCCCGCGCTGATCCGGCGCTACGACGAGGCCGTGCGGAACGGCGCGAGGGAGGTGACGAACTGGGGGACGGGGAGGCCGCGGCGGGAGTTCCTCCACAGCGACGACATGGCCGACGCGTGCCTGCACCTCCTCGAGCACTACGACGGCCCTGTCCAGGTGAACGTGGGTACGGGGCAGGACATCACCGTCCGCGAGCTCGCCGAGACGATCGCCGACGTCGTCGGGTACGACGGCGCGACGCGCTGGGACACGTCGAGGCCGGACGGCACGCCGCAGAAGCTGCTCGACGTGTCCAGGCTGCGCGCGAGCGGCTGGGAGGCAAGGATCGGGCTGCGCGAGGGGATCGAACGGACCGTGGCGTGGTACCGCGAGCAGGCCGGGAGCGTCCGCACGTGACTCCGGCGTCGGCCGGGGCTCCCAGGCTCGCGACGTGCGGTGCCGTGTGCGAGATTGAGGCGGTCGTGGGTGGACGCTCAGGGGGAGCGGTCCGGTGAGGGGGACGACGATGGAGCTCAAGGACTACCTCGTCCTGCTGCGTAAGAGGTGGGTCACGATCGTGGTCGCCGGGACGCTCGGGCTGGCGCTCGCGGGCGCGTACTCGCTCCTGACGACGCCGACGTACTCAGCGCGGTCCCAGGTGTACGTGTCGGTGCAGGGCTCCGACTCCACGACGGACCTGCTGCAGGGGTCGAACTTCACGGTGCGCCAGGTCAAGTCGTACGTCGAGCTCGTGACGAGCCCGCGCGTGCTGGACCCCGTGATCGAGGAGCTCGGCCTCGCGGACGACGCCGGGTCGCTCGCGCAGCGGGTCCGCGCCGACTCGCCGCTCGACACGGCGCTCATCAACGTCACGGCGACCGACGAGTCGCCACAGCTCGCCGCCGAGATCGCGAACGCGACAGCCCGGTCGCTCGCGGCGGTCGTGGGCGAGCTCGAGACCCCGGTCGGGGGCGGGGACTCTCCCGTGCAGATCAGCACGGTCCGCGCGGCGTCGGTGCCGGCGTCCGCCGCGTCGCCGAACGTCCGGCTGAACCTGGCGCTGGGTCTGGTCGTCGGCCTCGTGCTCGGCGTCTCGGTGGCGGTCGTGCGCGAGCTCGTGGACACGCGCGTCCGGTCCACGGCGGACGTCGAGGACGTGACGGACGCCCCGGTTCTGGGCGTCGTCGGGTTCGACGAGGGTGCGCCGGAGCACCCGCTCATCGTCCAGGAGTCGCCCAAGGCGGTCCGGGCGGAGGCCTTCCGCAGGCTGCGCACCAACCTGCAGTTCCTCGAGCTCGGCCCGGCCGCGCGCACGTACCTCATGACGTCGGCGCTCCCCGGCGAGGGCAAGACCACCACCAGCATCAACCTCGCCATCACGCTCGCGGACGCGGGCCAGCGCGTCGTCCTCGTCGACGCGGACCTCCGGCGGCCGTCGATCGCCCGGTACCTGGGGGTCGAGGGCTCGGTCGGGCTGACGACGATCCTCATCGGGAAGGTGGGCGTCCAGGACGCGGTGCAGTCCTGGGGCAACGCGAACCTCGACGTCATCGCCTCCGGGCAGATCCCGCCGAACCCGAGCGAGCTGCTCGGTGCGGCGCCGATGGCGCAGCTCCTGGACAGGCTGCGGGCCGACTACGACGTGATCGTGATCGACACGCCCCCGCTCCTCCCGGTCACCGACGCGGCGATCCTCGCGAAGGGGGTCGGCGGCGCGATCGTCGTGGTCGGTGCCGGCACCGTGCACCGGAACCAGCTGGAGACCGCGCTCTCCGCCCTGGGTACCGTCAGCGTCCGCCCGCTGGGGATCGTCGTCAACCGCGTCCCGGTGCGGGGACCCGGCGCGGGCGCGTACGAGTACGCCTATCAGGAGTACACCGCGGACGAGCCCGGCGCGTCGCCGGGCACGACGCGCCGCGGGACCCGGGATCGGGTGGGCGGGGCCCGGCGGCGGCACGCGCGTCGGCCGACGCCGCAGGGCACCACCTCGCCGCCGGGCTCGGGCGTGTGGGCGCGGGTCGGCGCCGACGAGCCGGGACGGGCCGGCCCGCCCGACGGTGCGGCAGGCGGTACGGCCTCGGACACTGAACGGGGGGAGGGGGTCGCCGCAGACGAGGCGGTCTCGGCCGGCCGTCCCGTTCGTGCGGGAACCTTCGACGAGGTGCTGCCGAGCGAGCGGCAGTGAGGACAGCGGCGTTGCCGGTGCCGCCGGTTGCGCGCGCTGCCGGGGACGGGTGGCCGGGTGGCCGGCGGCGACGAGCAAGGGGGACGGCATGAGGATCTCGGTGATCGGCTGCGGCTACCTGGGTGCGGTGCACGCCGCGTGCATGGCGACGCTCGGGCACGACGTGGTCGGGGTGGACGTCGACGCACGGAAGGTGCGTTCGCTGCGTGAGGGGCGGGCGCCGTTCTACGAGCCGGGACTCGACGGGCTCCTCGCCGAGGCGAGGTCCTCCGGGCGGCTCACCTTCACGACCGAGCCCGCCGCGGCGGCCGACGCCGAGGTCCACTTCGTGTGCGTAGGGACGCCCCAGCGCGCCGACTCGTACGCCGCCGACCTGTCGGCCGTCGACGCGGCTTTCCGGTCGCTCGTGCCGCACCTCGCCGCGGACGCGGTCGTCGTGGGCAAGTCGACCGTCCCCGTCGGGACAGCCGCGCGGCTCGCGGACGAGCTCGCCGCCGTCCACCCCACCGCGACGCTCGTCTGGAACCCCGAGTTCCTGCGCGAGGGGTTCGCGGTTCAGGACACGCTGCGACCTGATCGGCTCGTCTACGGCGTCACTGACGACGCGGCGGGCGCTCGTGCCGTCACGGCGCTCGACGCCGTCTACGCCGTCGCCCTCGGCGACGGCACGCCGCGGCTCGTGGTCGACCGGGCGACGGCCGAGCTCGTCAAGGTCGCGGCGAACTCCTTCCTCGCCACGAAGATCTCCTTCATCAATGCGATGGCGGAGCTGTGCGAGGTCGCCGGGGGAGACGTGACGCTCCTCGCTGACGCGATCGGGCTCGACGAGCGGATCGGGCGGCGCTTCCTCAACGCCGGGCTCGGATTCGGCGGCGGCTGCCTGCCGAAGGACATCCGTGCGTTCATGGCGCGGGCCGAGGAGCTGCACGCCGACCCCGCCGTCAGCTTCCTGCGTGAGGTCGACTCGATCAACCTGCGTCGGCGCGAGCGCATGGTCGATCTCACGGTCGGCGTGCTCGACGGACGCCCGCTGGCCGGCGCGCGCGTCGCCGTCCTGGGCGCGGCGTTCAAGCCCGACAGCGACGACGTCCGCGACTCGCCGGCGCTCGACGTCGCGGAGCGGCTGCACCGCAGGAGCGCGCGTGTGGTGGTGACCGACCCGCGCGCGCTGGCCAACGCGCGCGCCAAGGCCCCCTCGCTCGGTTTCGCCGAGACCGTCGAGGAGGCGGTGGACGGCGTGGACGCCGTGCTGGTCCTCACCGAGTGGCAGGAGTACCGGGAGCTGGACCCGGGCAAGCTGTACGGCCTCGTGGCGGCCCCCCGGGTCGTCGACGGCCGCAACGCGCTCGACGCCACCGTGTGGCGCGAGGCGGGGTGGACCTACCGCGCGCTCGGCCGGCGGTGAACGGCGCCCCGGCGGCGCGGGTCGGCTCCAAGCCCCGTGCCGGAGTGCGCAGGCTCGCCGTGCTGGTGACGACGCTCGTGAGCCTGTCACTCGTGGGCTGCGTGCAGCCGGGCCACCACGTCGGGCACGGGGCCCCGAGCACCGACGAGCCCTCGGCGACGCAGCCCTGGGAACCGACGGAGTACGCCGCCCTTCTGCTCGCGGAGACGCAGGAGGAACGCGACAAGGCGGGGGTTCCCCGGTTGGAGGAGAGCGGCTGTGCGACCGAGGAGGCGCTGTCTCGTGCCACGGCGCTCGTCGGCGCCCCGCTCGAGCACGCCCCCCTCGACGAGGTCGTGACGACCTGCGCTCCCGCGAGCGGCACCGCGGCGGAGAACCTCAGCCGTGCCTCCGCCGAGCCGCCCGCGGTCGTCGAGGCGTGGATGGGATCCCAAGGACACCGGGCGAACATCCTGGACCCGACGCTGACGTCCGTCGGGGTCGCGTGCGTGGCGGACGCCACCGAGGGCGCCGGCGGCCTCGTCTGCGCGCAGGTGTTTCTCGGCTGACCGGGGCCCGGCGCGGTCCGCCCCTTGATCCCTCGGCCGCCGCGTCCTACCGTTTTTCAACGGACGACGAATTCGACCACGGGTCGTGTCGTGAGAGTCGGGGGAGGCATCGTGCGCGCGATGGTCGTCAAGGAGTTCCGCGAGCTGCGCCGCGACCGGCGGACCGTCGCCATGCTCGTCGGGATGCCGGTGCTGCTGCTCGTCGTGTTCGGGTTCGCGGCGAACTTCACGGTCGCGACGCTGACCGTCACGGCCGTCGGGCCGGGTGCCGAGCAGGCGGTGGACGCGATCGAGGCGAACCCTGCCGCCGCGGACACGCTCGACGTCGTGGGCGTGGACCTCGCGGGCACGGACGCGGACGCCCGCGCGTCGCTGCGCGACGACCGCAGCGACGTCGCGGTCGTCGCGCCGGCGCCGGGGGAGGGCCGGCCGACCGTCTACGTCGACGGGTCGAACCTCTTCGCCGCGCAGGCGGCGAAGGTGCTCGTCGCCTCCCTCGGGGACGCGGTGGGCTCGGAGGTCCTCTTCAACCCGGACCTCGACACCTCGTGGGTGATGGTGCCGGCGCTGATCGGCCTCATCCTCACGTTCATCGGCACGATCATCACGTCCATCGGGCTCGTCAAGGAGCGCGAGGCGGGGACGTTCGAGCAGCTCGCGGTGATGCCGCTCGGCCCTGCCGCGGTGATCCTCGGGAAGATCACGCCCTACTTCCTGCTCGCGTGCCTGGACATGGTCGCCGTGACGCTGCTCGGCATGGGGATCTTCGACGTCCCGTTCGCCGGGCCCGTCGGACCCTTCGTCGTGGGGGCCGCCCTCTTTCTCTTCGTCGTCCTCGGCATCGGTGCGCTCATCTCGACCGTGTCGCAGACCACCGGGCAGGCGGTGCAGGTCGCGCTCATGACGATGCTCCCGCAGGTGCTGCTCTCGGGCATGATCTTCCCGCTCGACGCCATGGCGGCCGGGGTGCGCTGGATCGGGTACCTCCTGCCCCTGACGTGGTTCACCGAGGTCTCGCAGGGCGTGATGGTCCGCGGGGCGTCGTGGTCCGCGCTGTGGCTGCCGCTCGTCGTGCTCGCGGCGACGGCCGTCGTGGTGTTCGGGCTGGCGGTCCTGCGACTCTCGCGCGAGCTCTCGCCCGCGCGGGAGCACCGCCGACGGCGTACCGCCGAACCCGCGGGCGCGGCGCCTGCGGCGAGCGGAGAAGTCCGGTGATCTGGGGCGCGCGCGGTCTCGACGTCACCTTCCGCGTCGGCCACGGGCGCGTGGTCCGCGCCCTCGCGGGCGTGGACCTCGACCTCCCGCGCGGGCAGGTCACCTCGGTCGTGGGCGGCGACGGGGCGGGCAAGACCACGCTCGTGCGCGCACTGCTCGGGCAGGTACCGGTCGCGGACGGCACCGTGGACGTCCCGCCCCGCGACCGGATCGGCTACCAGCCGTCGTCGAGCGGTGTCTGGCCGGCGCTGAGCGTCGCGGAGAACGTCGAGCTCGTCGGCGACGCGTACCGCATGCCGACCGCACGCCGGGAGCGGCGCGCGGACGAGCTGCTCGAGCGGGCGGGGCTCGCCGAGGCGCGCGCCCGCCTCGGGTCGCAGCTCTCCGGGGGGATGCGGCAGAAGCTGGGTGCGTGCCTCGCGATGCTGCACGAGCCCGACGTCCTGCTCCTCGACGAGCCGAGCACCGGGGTGGACCCCGTGAGTCGCGTCGAGCTGTGGCGGCTCGTCGCCGAGTCGGCGGCGTCGGGCGCGGCCGTCCTCGTCACGACGACGTACCTCGACGAGGCCGAGCGGGCGGCCGACGTCGTCGTCCTCGACGCGGGCAGGGTCCTCGCCGCGGGGACGCCCGACGACGTGCGCGCCGCCGCCCCGGGCCGGATCACGGTCGCGTCCGTCCCGCCCGCAGACGCGGCCGACCGCTCGTGGCGCCGCGGCCGGGCCGCCCGCACGTGGTGGCCCGACGGCTCGTCCTCGCCGTCCGGGGACGCCGTGGACCCCGACCTGGAGGACGCCGTCGTGGCCCTGACGCTCGGTCGCGGCGCGCACGGCGCGTACGGCGCGTACGACGCGCACGGCACGGCCGGCACGGCCGACGCGCCGCGCCCGGCGCCGCCTCGCACGGGCGGGCCGGCGGCTGCCGCGGCCGGGACGGACGCTTCCCTCGTACGGGTCGACGGCGCCGAGCGGAGGTTCGGGGACGTCGTGGCCGTCGACGACGTCTCGCTCGTCGTGCACGCCGGCGAGGTGGTGGGCCTGCTCGGCGCGAACGGCGCGGGCAAGACGACGCTGTTGCGCATGGTCCTGGGCCTCGACCGGCTCGACGGCGGCCGGATCGAGGTCCTGGGCACACCGCCGGACCGTGCGGGCCGCCGGTCGGTCGGCTACGTCCCGCAGGGCCTCGGGCTCTCCGGCGACCTGAGCGTCGAGGAGAACGTCGAGTTCGTGGCGGCGGTGTACGGGGTGCGGGACCTGCCCGCGCTTCCGCGGGCGCTCGCAGCCGTCCGCCGCCGCCCGGTCGTCGAGATCGGGCTGGGGCGTCGGCGCCAGCTCGCGTTCCACTGCGCCCTGCTGCACGCGCCACGACTCCTCGTCCTGGACGAGCCGACGTCCGGCGTCGACCCGCTCGCGCGGGCCCGCGCGTGGGACGCGATCCACGAGCAGGCCGACGCGGGCGTCGGCGTGCTCGTGACGACGCACTACCTCCAGGAGGCCGAGCAGTGCGACCGCCTGCACGTCCTGTCCCGGGGTCGCGTCGTGGCCGCGGGCACGGTCGCCGACGTCGTGGGCGACCGCGAGGCGGTCGTCGTGCGGTCCCGCGACTGGCAGGCGGCGTTCGCGGCGCTCGACGCCGCAGGCCTGCCCGTGATGCTCGACGGGCGTGCGGCGCGCGTCGCGGGGACGCCGCCCGCGACGGTCCGGGACGCGCTCGCCGCGGCGGGCGTCGCCGCCACGTGCGACCTCGTGCCCGCGACGCTCGAGGAGACCATGGTGCTCGTGGACCGGGCGTCCGCGACCCCGGCGGGTCCGGCGTGAGCGGGCGGCGAGGGCGCCGCCCGGGCCGCTCGGACACCCGCTCCGACATCCTGTCCGCCGCGCGGGACGCGTTCGCCGAGCACGGCTACGACCGTGCCACCGTCCGCGACATCGCGGGCCGGGCGGGAGTCGACGCAGCGATGGTGCACCACTGGTACGGGTCCAAGGAGCGTCTCTTCCAGGCGGCCGTGGACGTGCCCTTCGACCCCCAGGAGCTCTTGCTCGACGGCGCGCCCGACGACGTGGCGCACCTCGGGGAGCACGTCGTCCGCACCCTGCTGCGCGCGTGGGACTCGCCGCGCGGCAGGGTCGCTCTCGCGCTCCTGCGCTCCGCCACGAGCTCCGAGCGGGCGGCGCGGATGCTGCGCGAGTTCGCGCTCGCCCGGGTCGTCCGGCCGACCGTCGCGCAGGTCGAGACCGATCCCCACCGGGCCGCGTGGCGGGGCGCCCTCCTGGCGAGCCAGCTCGCCGGGGTGGTCGTCGCGCGGTACGTGCTGGGGGTGGAGCCGCTCGCGGGTGCCCCCGCGGAGACCGTGGTCGGGGCGGTCGGCCCGACGATCCAGGGCTGCCTCACCGGTCCGCTCCCGGGCGCCGTCGCCGAGGGCGCGCAGGGTGTCGCAAACGTTGAGATTTCAACTGAGAGGCATGTTGCGCCGTAGGTCGTCTGTCTGTAGGTTGAGGGCCGCCGGCCGAGGCTCGGCGCGGGGCCAAGCGCGCAGGGGGAGCTTGGCGTCGAGCCACGGCGGCCCGTCTCAGACACCCACGAGGACGCGGGTCGTCCCTTCCCGGCTCGTGCGGTCGCGCAGCGCGCGCCCCAGCCGTCGCAGCGCGTCGTCGTCGGCGAGGAGCCCGGACCAGTCGTCGGGGTCGACGCTCGGCGCGTCGCCGCGCGCCCTGCGGATGGCGGCGACCTGGAGCTGGTAGGCGAGGATCACCTCGCGCGAGCTCCCCGGCACGGCGATGCGCACGTGGTCCACGTCGTCGCGGCGCGAGTGCAGGGCGAGCGTGGTGAGCCCGTCGAGGATCTCGATGGTGCGGTGGTACTCGTCCACCGCGGCGCTCGACCCGCGCAGCCCGCCGTCGCCCACGACCGCCGTGAGGAACGTGTGGAGGTGGCCGAGGTCGCGTCGCCGCTCGCGCGCGAACGCGGCGGACGACGCGAGCTGGCCCACGATTCCCGCGGTCAGCAGGACGCTCGCCGCGAGCACGAGGTACCGCGTGCGCAGGCCCAGGACGAGGTAGGGCTCCGTGCTGCCCGGCTCGTGCTGCACCATCGCCACGAAGCTCACGACGGCCCACACGACGGCGACGACGGCGCCCGCCCCGGCCACGTCCATGCCCCAGCGCAGGCGCAGCGGTCGTCGTGAGCGCGTGCGCAGGCAGGAGAGGGCGAAGGTCGCGGTCGCCGTGAGGAACGTCCCGTAGTAGAGCGCCCAGTAGCCCCACATGAGGGGTCGGTCGTGGACCTGCGCGTCGAGGTCGTGGGTCGTCCAGGGTCCGCTCGCCGCGGCGAGCGCCACCATGGCGGTCCCGACGCCCGCGGCCGCGAGCGCCACGTGCCGGGTGCGCGGCGCCCGGCCGGTGGTGGCGCTGTACGCCCACACGCCGACGAAGAGGCAGCCGGTGACGAGGGCGACGTGCTTGGCGACCTCGTGCGTGCCGGCGGGTGCGTGCTCCTTGAGCAGGTCGGCGACCAGGGGCACCCGCAGCGCGCAGGCGACGGCGACGAAGCCCAGGCCCAGGGGGAGGGCCGCGTCGGCGCGCGTGCGGGCGCGCAGCCCGGTCCACGCCGCCGCGGTGGTGAAGAGCGCCGTGGCGAGGAGCTCGAGCGCGTGGCTCACCGGTACAGCTCCAGCGACGTGAGCCGGCTCGCCGAGCTCCCGTGCGAGGCGATCGAGATCATGAGCTCGCTCGCGAGTCGTTCGACGCGCAGCTCGTCCGGGTCGTCGTACCCGTCCCGGCACGCGCCGACGCGCGGGGCGCCCGCGGTGGCCGCCGCGTCGAGGACGTGGACGAGCTCGTGCGCGACGACGTGGTCGCGGTGCTGGCCGGCCAGGGTCTGCCGGGCGTCGACGAGGACGAGGTCGCGCTCCGGGAAGGCGAGCCAGAGCCCGGTCACACCGGGGCCGAGGTCGCCCTCGACGACCTCGAGCGGCCGGCCGCGGACCGCCGCGACCAGGCGGCACGCCTCCTCGATGCTGCGGGCACGGTCCAGGCCTGCGGCGCGCAGCAGGTCATCCACGGTCGCCGTCCGGCACGGGCGGGGTGACGGGAGGGAGGTGCTCCAGGCGCCGCACCCGGTCCACGATCTCGATGATCGCGCGGACGTTCTCGGGCGAGAGCCCCTGGGCGCGCAGCGCGAACTGCTCGACGCCCTCGTCGGCGAGGGCGGCCCGCAGGCTGTCGTCGGGGTCCTCCTCCGGGTCGACGAGGCTGCCCGTGCTCACGTGGAAGAACGCGGCGATGCCCTCGACGACGCGCAGGCTCGGCGAGGAGCGGTGCCCGCCGCGCAGCGCGCTGAGGTAGGCCTCGTTGATCGAGTACCCGCGCTCCGTCATCCACTGGGCGGCCTCGCGGTTGGTCACGGGGCGCCCGCCCCGCCCGCGTGCGAAGAGCTCGTTGAGCCGGCGGCGGAAGACCCGCGCGGTCCGCTCGCCGGGTGCCACGTCGTCGTCCATGCCGACGATTGTGGCAGGCGCGGGGCGGCGGTGGTGCGCCTGGCCGGCGACGCGGTTCCCGTCGCGGCGCGCAGCGCGCGCCGGTAGCGTTCCGGACGGGCGCGGGACGGCCCGACGCCCCGCGCGGGACGCGCGCACCACCATCCTCGAGGGAGCCGACATGAGCGAGCAGACACCGAAGGGCCAGGGGGGCCTCGACGACCTTCTCGGCAAGGCGAAGGAGTTCCTCACCGACGACCGCATCGACGACGTCGCGGAGAAGATCAAGTCCGTCGCGCCCGACTCGGTCGACCAGCACGTCGACACCCTGGCCGAGAAGGCCAAGGAGGCCAACGACTGACCTGCGGGTCGGTACGATCGAGGGGCGCCGTCCACGACGGCGCCCTTCGTGCTGTCGGGCAGGGCCCGCCGGCCGCAGGACCCGACCGGGCGCGCGCCGCGCGCCTCCCGCCAGCAGATCGGAGCACGGACGTGTCTGACGTCGTCTCGTCACCCCTCACCATCACCCTCGACGCCGAGGAGACCACGGTGACGACGGGCACGACGGGCACGGACCTGTTCGCCGCCCGTCGCGACGTCGTCGTGATCCGCGTCAACGGCGTCCTCAAGGACCTCGACACGCCCGTCGCCGACGGCGACGTGGTGGAGGGCGTGACCATCGACTCGCCCGACGGGCTCGCGGTGCTGCGGCACTCGGCCGCGCACGTGCTCGCCCAGGCCGTCCAGCAGGTCAACCCGGACGCGAAGCTGGGCATCGGCCCGCCGATCACGGACGGCTTCTACTACGACTTCGACGTCGAGACGCCGTTCACCCCCGAGGACCTCAAGGCGCTCGACAAGGCGATGTCCCGGATCATCCGGGAGGGCCAGACCTTCCGCCGTCGGGTCGTGACGGAGGAGGAGGCGCGGGCCGAGCTCGCCCAGGAGCCGTACAAGCTCGAGCTCGTCGGGCTCAAGGGCGGCGCGGCCGACGACGCCGAGGGGGCGAGCGTCGAGGTCGGCGGCGGCGAGCTGACGATCTACGACAACGTGCGCGGCGCGGGTCGCGAGAGCGAGACGGTGGTCTGGAAGGACCTGTGCCGCGGCCCGCACCTGCCGAGCACGCGCCTGATCGGCAACGGCTACCAGCTCATGCGCTCGGCCGCGGCCTACTGGCGCGGCAGCGAGAAGAACCCCCAGCTCCAGCGCATCTACGGCACGGCGTGGCCGACCAAGGACGAGCTCAAGGCGTACCTCGACCGTCTCGCGGAGGCCGAGCGTCGCGACCACCGCCGCCTCGGCAACGAGCTCGACCTGTTCTCCTTCCCGGAGGAGATCGGCTCGGGCCTGCCCGTCTTCCACCCCAACGGGGCGACCATCCGCATGGAGATGGAGGAGTACTCGCGCAAGCGGCACGTCGAGGCGGGCTACTCGTTCGTCAGCACGCCGCACATCACCAAGGCGAACCTCTTCCAGACGTCGCGCCACCTCGACTGGTACGCGGACGGGATGTACCCGCCCATGCACCTGGACGAGGAGCTCGACGACGAGGGCAACGTCAAGCGCGCCGGTCAGGACTACTACCTCAAGCCGATGAACTGCCCGATGCACAACCTCGTGTACCGCTCGCGCGGGCGCTCGTACCGCGAGCTGCCGCTGCGGCTGTTCGAGTTCGGCACGGTGTACCGGTACGAGAAGTCGGGCGTCGTGCACGGGCTCACGCGCGCGCGCGGGTTCACGCAGGACGACGCGCACATCTACACCACGCGCGAGCAGATGCGCGACGAGCTGAGCTCGCTGCTCTCGTTCGTGCTCGACCTGCTGCGGGACTACGGGCTCGACGACTTCTACCTGGAGCTGTCGACGCGCGACCCGGAGAAGTCGGTCGGCGACGACGCGACGTGGGAGGAGGCGACCGAGGTCCTGCGCCAGGTGGCCACGGAGTCGGGACTCGAGCTCGTCGCCGACCCGGGCGGCGCAGCGTTCTACGGCCCGAAGATCTCGGTCCAGGCGAAGGACGCGATCGGCCGCACGTGGCAGCTCTCGACGATCCAGCTCGACTTCTTCGAGCCGGAGCTGTTCGAGCTCGAGTACACGGCGTCCGACGGCACGCGCCAGCGCCCGGTCATGATCCACCGCGCGCTGTTCGGCTCGATCGAGCGGTTCTTCGGGATCCTCGTCGAGCACTACGCGGGAGCCTTCCCGGCGTGGCTCGCGCCCGTCCAGGTCGTCGCCGTCCCGGTCGCGGAGCCGTTCAACGACTACGTGGCCGACGTCGTCGCGCAGCTCAAGGCCCAGGGGATCCGCGCGGAGGTCGACTACTCCGACGACCGGTTCGGCAAGAAGATCCGCAACGCCAGCACGCGCAAGGTGCCGTTCGTCCTCATCGCGGGCGGTGAGGACGCCGAGGCCGGTGCCGTGTCCTTCCGCTACCGCGACGGCCGCCAGGACAACGGCGTGCCCGTCGCCGAGGCCGTCGAGCGCATCGTCGCCGCCGCCCGCGACCGCGTCCAGGTCTGACGGCGCGTGAGCGACGAGCGCACGGGGTCGCCCGGCGCGGCCGACGAGGCCACGCCGGGCGGCGCCCCCGACCCCGACGCCGGGGCGACCGTCGAGCTCCCGGACACCCACCCACGGTTCGACGACGGCCTGGACCGGCTCTGGACGCCGCACCGCATGGTCTACATCGGCGGGCAGGACAAGCCTGCGGACGACTCGCGCGGGCAGTGCCCGTTCTGCCGCATCCCGGACCGGTCGGACGAGGACGGACTGATCGTCGCGCGCGGCGGGACCGCGTACGTCGTGCTCAACCTCTACCCGTACAACCCGGGCCACCTCATGGTCGTGCCCTACCGTCACGTGTCCGACTACACGGACCTCACGGAGGCGGAGACGACCGAGGTCGCGCACCTCACGCAGACCGCGATGCGGGTCGTGCGCGTGGTGTCGGCGCCCGACGGCTTCAACCTCGGCATGAACCAGGGCGCCGTGGCCGGGGCCGGCATCGCCGCGCACCTGCACCAGCACGTCGTGCCGCGCTGGTCGGGCGATGCGAACTTCCTGCCGATCGTCGCGCAGACCAAGGCCGTGCCCGAGCTGCTCGCAGACACGCGCGCGCGGCTCGCCGCGGCGTGGCCGTCCCGACCCGACGTCCCCGCGGAGGGAACCGCCTGATGTTCGGCCGTCTGCGCGCGCTGACGACGCGCCTGTTCACCCCGCTCGCCGCGCTGCTGCTCCGCCTCGGCGTCAGCCCCGACGCCGTGACGGTCGCCGGGACGCTCGGCGTCGTCGTCGGCGCCCTGTGGCTCTTCCCGACGGGACACCTGTTCGCGGGGGTCATGGTCGTCATGGTCTGCGCCTTCGCCGACGTGCTCGACGGCGTCATGGCGCGCCGCGCCGGCCGGTCCGGCCCCTGGGGCGCGTTCCTCGACTCGACGCTCGACCGGCTCGCCGACGCCGCCGTGTTCGTGGGCCTCACGCTCTGGTTCGTGCGGGCCGACGACCCGCGCCTGACGCCGGACCTCGCCGCCTGGGGGACCGGCGTCGCGCTCGCGTGCCTCGCCCTCGGCGCGGTCGTGCCCTACGCGCGCGCCCGGGCCGAGAGCGTCGGCATGACCGCGCAGGTCGGGATCGCCGAGCGCGCCGACCGGCTCGTCGCCGCGCTCGTCGCCGCCGGGATCGTGGGTCTGGGCGTGCCGCCCGTCGTGCTCGTCGTCGTCCTGGGGCTGCTCGCGCTCGCGAGCGCGGTCACGGTCGTGCAGCGCGTCACGACCGTGCGCCGCCAGGCGCTCGCGCTCGTGACCACGGGCACCGAGGAGAAGGAGGACGGTCGCTGATGGCCCTCGACGCCGGCAAGGCGTTCACTTTCGCCTGGCGCAACGCGCGCAAGGTCCCCGAGCCGATCCTGCGCGGGCTCTTCAGCGCGATCGCCGACGTGACCTGGCTCCTGCACGGCGGGGGGGTGCGCCAGCTCGAGCGCAACCTCGCGCGCGTGCGGCCCGAGCTCGCGCCGCGCGCGCTGCGTCGCCTGTCGCGCGCCGGGATGCGCTCGTACATGCGCTACTACCGCGAGGCGTTCGCCCTGCCCGCCTGGTCCCCGGAGCGCGTACGGGCCCGCGTGCGCGTGGTGGACCTCCACCACCTCGCTCCGCACCTCGACGGTGGCCGGAGCCCCGTGCTCGCGCTGTCGCACCAGGGCAACTGGGACCTGGCCGGCGCGTACGCGACGCCGAACATCGCGCCCGTGCTCACGGTCGCGGAGCGCCTGAAGCCGGACGAGGTGTTCGAGGAGTTCCTGGCGTTCCGGAACTCGATCGGGCTGGAGATCCTCGCGCTCGGCGACGGCGACGTGTTCCGCGAGCTCGTGCGCGGCGCGAGCCGGCCCGGCAGGATCATCCCGCTGCTCGCCGACCGCGACCTCACCCACCGTGGCGTGGAGGTCGACCTGTTCGGCCATCGGGCGCGCGTCGCGGCGGGGCCGGCGGCGCTCGCGGTGAGCACCGGGACGCCGCTCGTCCCGGCCGGGATCTACTACGAGCGCCTGCGGGGCGCGCGACGTCGCGCCGCGGGCTCGCCGTGGGGCCTCGTCATCCGCTTCTTCCCCCGCGTGGAGATCGCGCAGGACGTCCCCCGCTCAGAGCAGGTCGCGCGCGCGACCCAGGGCTGGGTGGACGCGCTGAGCGTCGCGATCCGCGAGCACCCCGAGGACTGGCACATGCTCCAGAAGGTGTTCGTCGACGACCTCGACCCCGAGCGGTACGCGAGGACCCGGGTCGCCGCGGGCGAGCAGGACCCGGAGCGTGCCGCATGAGCCTGCGCGTGGGCATCGTGTGCCCCTACTCGTTCGACGCGCCCGGCGGGGTCCAGTTCCACGTGCGCGACCTCGCCGAGGCGCTCATGGCCCAGGGCCACGAGGTCTCCGTCCTCGCCCCCGCCGACGACGACACGCCCGTGCCGGACTACCTGACGCCCGCCGGCGGCGCGGTACCGGTCCGGTACAACGGGTCGGTCGCGCGCGTGACGTTCGGCCCGCGCACGGCCGGGCGCGTCCGGCGCTGGCTCGAGGCCGGCCGGTTCGACGTGCTCCACATCCACGAGCCCGTGAACCCCTCGCTGAGCATGGTCGCGCTGTGGATCGCCCAGGGCCCGATCGTCGGGACGTTCCACACCTCCATCGTGCGCTCGCGCGCGCTCCAGGTCGCCTACCCGCTCGTGCGGCAGAGCCTGGAGAAGATCGACGCCCGCATCGCCGTCTCGGAGGACGCGCGGCGCACGCTCGTCGACCACCTGGGCGGGGACGCCGTCGTCATCCCCAACGGGGTGTACGTCGACACGTTCGCGTCCGCGCCCGCGAACCCCGCGTGGCAGGGCGCGCCCGACGCGCCGACCATCGGGTTCCTCGGCCGCCTGGACGAGCCGCGCAAGGGCCTGCCCGTCCTCGCCGCGGCGATCCCGGCGATCCTCGAGAAGGTCCCCGGCGCACGCTTCCTCGTCGCGGGCCGCGGCGACGACGGCCGCGAGGCCGCGATCGGGGCGCTGGGGGAGCACGCCGCGTCCGTCGAGTTCCTCGGCGGCGTGAGCGACGAGGACAAGGCGAGCATGCTCGCGTCCGTCGACCTCTACATCGCGCCGCAGACCGGGGGCGAGAGCTTCGGCATCGTGCTCGTCGAGGCGATGAGCGCGGGCGCGTGCGTGGTCGCGAGCGACCTCGGCGCGTTCCGGCGCGTGCTCGACGACGGCGCCGCCGGGGCGCTGTTCGCGGTGGGTGACCCGGACGCGCTCGCCGCCGCGGTCCTCGACGTGCTCGCCGACCCGCCGCGGCGCGACGCCTACCGTGCCCGGGCGAGCGAGTTCGTCCGGCGCTTCGACTGGTCCGCCGTGACCGCCCAGGTGCTCGCCGTCTA
This sequence comes from Cellulosimicrobium cellulans, assembly GCF_016921195.1. Classification (GTDB taxonomy): domain Bacteria; phylum Actinomycetota; class Actinomycetes; order Actinomycetales; family Cellulomonadaceae; genus Cellulosimicrobium; species Cellulosimicrobium cellulans_F. The sequence continues at coordinate 506,647 of NZ_JAFGYF010000002.1, read as the reverse complement.
CGAGACCGTGCTCGCGGCGTCCGAGGCGGTCATCCCGGTCCACGAGGACCCGCGCTCGCGCCGGGGCGGACGCCTCCTGGGCCGGGCGCGCGACCCCGAGGGAGGTCGCCCGTGACCTGGTCCGAGATCACCGTCCTCGTCCTCGTGGCCGCCGCGCTGGTCGCGTGGCTCCTGTGGGTCGCCGCGTCGCGGCTCGACCGGCTGCACCGCAAGGTGATGGCCTCTCGGCTGGCGCTCGACGCGCAGCTCGTGCGCCGGGCGTCGGCCGCCGTCGACCTCGCGGCCTCCGGGGAGCTCGACCCGGCGAGCTCCGTCCTCGTCGCCGAGGCGGCCCACGCCGTCCTCGACGACGACGACGACACGCGCCGGCTCGCCGACCAGGTGCCCGGCCTGGCGGCGCCCGAGGGACCGCGCCCCCGGCGACTGCTGGGCGGCATGGCGGAGTCGCGCGCCCTCGCCGAGAGCGACCTCACGGCCACCTTGCGCTCGGCCCTCGAGGACGCCGACGACGTCGCCGAGCTTCGGTCCGGTCCCGACGGCGACGACCTCCTCGGCTCGCTCTCCGCCGCCTGGTACCGTGCGCAGCTCGCGCGCCGGTTCCACAACGAGGCCGTCGCGCAGGCGCAGCGCGTGCGGCGCAAGTGGTGGGTGCGCCTGTTCCACCTCGCGGGCCACGCGCCGATGCCGGCGACCGTCGAGCTCGACGACGCCGCCCCGGACGTCCTCGTGCGCCCCGCCGCGTCGGCGGGCACGCCGGACTGACCGCCTCGCGGGCCGCCCGCGACGCTCCGCGGGCGGGCTCGGGGCGGAGTCGGGTGGACGCCCCGGCGATAGGATGGGAGCGCGTGGGAGCATGTGCCGTCGAGCCTGTTCGACGGCGTCCGCGCGCGAGCGCGCGACGTTCCCCTGACCTGAAGGTGTGAGGTACCGGTGACCAACGTGGCCGACCAGAACGTCCCTGCCGAGAGCGCCCCGGGCGCCGCGACCACGGAGGGTGCCGGCGCCGTCGGCACCGCCAAGGTCAAGCGCGGGATGGCGGAGATGCTCAAGGGCGGCGTCATCATGGACGTCGTCACGCCCGAGCAGGCGAGGATCGCCGAGGACGCCGGGGCGGTCGCGGTCATGGCCCTCGAGCGCGTGCCCGCGGACATCCGCGCGCAGGGCGGCGTCTCGCGCATGTCCGACCCCGACATGATCGACGGCATCATCGAGGCCGTCTCGATCCCGGTCATGGCCAAGGCCCGCATCGGCCACTTCGTCGAGGCGCAGGTGCTCCAGTCCCTCGGGGTCGACTACGTCGACGAGTCCGAGGTGCTCACGCCCGCGGACTACGCCCACCACATCGACAAGTGGCAGTTCACCGTCCCGTTCGTGTGCGGCGCGACGAACCTCGGCGAGGCTCTGCGCCGCATCACCGAGGGCGCGGCGATGATCCGCTCCAAGGGCGAGGCGGGCACGGGCGACGTCTCCAACGCAACGACCCACATGCGTACCATCCGCGCCGAGATCCGCCGCCTCACGTCGCTCCCCGAGGACGAGCTGTTCGTCGCGGCCAAGGAGCTCCAGGCGCCGTACGAGCTCGTCAAGGAGGTCGCGGCCACGGGCAAGCTGCCCGTCGTCGTCTTCACGGCGGGCGGCATCGCGACGCCCGCCGACGCCGCGATGATGATGCAGCTCGGCGCCGAGGGCGTGTTCGTGGGCTCGGGCATCTTCAAGTCGGGCAACCCTGCCCAGCGCGCGTCCGCGATCGTCAAGGCGACGACGTTCTACGACGACCCCGACGTGATCGCGAAGGTCTCGCGGGGCCTGGGCGAGGCGATGGTCGGCCTCAACGTCGACGAGCCGGCGCGGTCGATCCAGTTCGCCGAGCGCGGCTGGTGAGGGAGCGGGCCTCGCACCCGTCCGCCGTCGCGCCGGCGACGGACGGCTGACGCGCGAGCATGACCGACGCCGCCGGAGCGCCGTCGTCCCTGGGCCCCGACTGGGTGCTCGGGGACGACGGGCTCTACTTCCGCCGGGGCGCGCGCGTCCTCCTGCTCGACGACGCCGACCGGATCCTTCTCGCGCGCGGGCACGACGTCGACCAGCCGGGTCGGTCGTGGTGGTTCACCATCGGCGGGGGCGTCGACCCCGGCGAGTCCGACCGTGACGCGGCGCTGCGCGAGGTGCGCGAGGAGACGGGCATCCTGCTCGAGGCGGGCGCGCTCGTCGGACCGGTCTACACGCGCAGCGCGATCTTCGACTTCTACCGCCAGCACTGCCGCCAGGACGAGGTGCTCTTCCTCGCTCGACTGGAGGGTGCCGACGTCGGTGGGGAGCTCAGTCGCGACGGGTGGACGGACGTCGAGCTCGACGTCGTGGACGAGATGCGGTGGTGGTCGCTCGACGACCTGCGCGGCGTCGAGATCGAGGTCTTCCCGGAGGGGCTGCCCGACCTCGTCGCGCCGCTGCTCGGCGGGTGGGACGGCGTGACGCGCCACCTGGGGATCGCGCGCGAGGACTGAGGCGCGCGACGTGCCCTGCGTGCAGGGGCGGACGGCTGCTACGGCCGGCGGGCGAGGACGCGCCACACGATCCCGCCGACGAGGAGCCCGAGGCCGAGGATCACCCCGCCGATCGCGACGAACCACAGCGCGATGGTGCCGCCGACCGTCGCGAAGAACTCGCCGAACCTCCACCCCTCGGTGACGACGAACGTCACCCCGGGCGAGGAGTGCCCCTGGGCGACGGACACCGTGCAGGTCTGGGTCGACGGCGACGTCACCTCGGCGGCGGTCGTCGCCTCGTGCGACCCGAAGCCGGAGCGCCCCGCCACGGAGGGGTGGCGCACCTCGAGGTCGCCGTCCGGGCACGCGACGGTGACGTCCGCGGCGCCGAAACGCTCGGCGCCGATCGGCACGACCGCCCACACGCTGTAGGGCCGGCCGCCGGACAGCGCGACGTCCGCCTCGCCGGGGACGTCGCCCGAGGCGAGGGCGGCGGGACCGGGCGCGCCCGTGCCATCCACCACGCCCGTGGGCAGCGCACGCAGGAACGTCGTGACGCCGAGGACTCCCGCGACGAGCGCGACCACGAGCACGACCGTGCCGACCACGACGAGGACCGTCGCGCCGCGCGTGCTCCGTGGCGGGCGCGGCGGGAGGCCGGGGTACGGGGCAGGCGGGCCGGGGTGTCCGGACGGCTGGGCGGGGTACGGCGGCGTCGGTCCGGGGCCGGGCGGGGTGGTCACGACGGCGAGGCTAGCAACAGCCCTCGTGGCGGGGCGCGCGCGCCCGCCGACGTATGATTCCCGTTCGTGACGATCACGATCGGAGTCCTGGCCCTGCAGGGCGACGTGCGCGAGCACCGCGCCGCGCTCGAGGCCGCGGGCGCCCGCACGGTCGGCGTGCGGCGCCCCGAGGAGCTCGCCACGGTCGACGGGCTGGTGCTCCCCGGGGGCGAGTCGACGACCATCGACAAGCTCCTGCGCGTCTTCGAGCTCGACGAGCCGCTGCGCGCCCGCATCGCCGACGGCCTGCCGGTCTACGGCTCGTGCGCCGGCATGATCCTGCTCGCCGACCGCATCCTCGGCGGCACGACCGACCAGCGGACCCTCGGCGGGCTCGACGTGACCGTGCGGCGCAACGCGTTCGGCCGACAGGTGGACTCGTTCGAGACGGATCTCGTGTTCGCGGGCGTGTCCCCGCGGGAGGCCAGCCCGGGGGGCGGGGCCCGGACCGACGCGGTCCACGCGGTGTTCATCCGCGCGCCGTGGGTCGAGGAGGTCGGCCCGGGGGTCGAGGTGCTCGCGCGCATCCCCGACCACGAGGCACCCGGCATCCCCGCGGCCGCCGCCGGTAGGATCGTCGCAGTCCAGCAGGGATCGCTGCTCGCCACCTCGTTCCACCCGGAGATCTCCGGGGACGCGCGCGTGCACGAGCTGTTCGTCAGAATCGCGAAGGGGTAGGAACGCATGTCAGGGCATTCCAAGTGGGCCACGACCAAGCACAAGAAGGCCGCCATCGACGCCAAGCGCGGCAAGCTCTTCGCGAAGCTCATCAAGAACATCGAGGTCGCGGCGCGCACGGGCGGCGGTGACCCCGCCGGCAACCCCACGCTGTTCGACGCCATCCAGAAGGCGAAGAAGTCGTCGGTCCCGAACGACAACATCGACCGCGCGGTCAAGCGCGGGTCCGGCACGGGCGCCGACGCCGTCGACTACCAGACGATCATGTACGAGGGGTACGGCCCCAACGGCATCGCCGTCCTGGTCGAGTGCCTCACGGACAACAAGAACCGCGCGGCCTCCGAGGTCCGCCTCGCGTTCAGCCGCAACGGCGGCAACCTCGCCGACCCCGGCTCGGTGTCGTACCTGTTCTCTCGCAAGGGTCTCGTCGTCGTCCCGAAGGCGGACGGCGTGACCGAGGACGACGTCATGCTCGCCGCGCTCGAGGCGGGGGCCGAGGAGGTCACCGACTCCGGCGAGGTCATCGAGGTGCTGTCCGAGGCGAGCGACCTCGTCGCGGTGCGCAGCGCGATCCAGGAGGCGGGGATCGAGTACGACTCCGCCGACTCGATCTGGCACCCGTCCATGGAGGTCGAGGTCGACGCCGAGGGCGCGCGCAAGATCCTCCGCCTCATCGACGCGCTCGAGGACAGCGACGACGTGCAGAACGTCTACGCGAACTTCGACGCGTCGGACGAGGTCATGGCGGAGCTCGAGAACGACGACTGACCCGGCGCAGCTCGAGTCCGGGTGGTCGGGTCGCGGTGCGGTGCCGGCCCGCGTGGCGCGGCCGGTCCGTGTCGGTCACGTGAAAGGGTCGGGGGGTGCGCGTTCTCGGAGTGGATCCCGGCCTGACCCGGTGCGGTGTCGGGGTGGTGGACTCCGCGCGGGGGCGGGGGGCCGAGCTGGTCGCCGTGGGGGTGATCCGGACGGACCCGGACCTCAGCGTGGACCTGCGGTTGCTGCGGATCGCGGAGCGGCTCGACGCGTGGTTCGACGAGCACGTGCCGGACGTCGTCGCGGTCGAGCGGGTGTTCGCGCAGCACAACGTCGGGACCGTGATGGGTACCGCGCAGGCCGCGGGACTCGCCATGGTCGGCGCGGCGCGGCGGGGCGTCCCCGTGGCGCTGCACACGCCGTCGGAGGTCAAGGCCGCGGTCACCGGGAGCGGTCGCGCCGGCAAGGAGCAGGTGCAGCGCATGGTCGCCGGGATCCTCGGCCTCGCGGAGCCGCCGAAGCCGGCGGACGCGGCCGACGCGCTCGCGCTCGCCATCTGTCACTTGTGGCGCCCGGCCGGTGCGCTCCAGGGGGGCGAGCGGCACGAGCTGACGCCGGCGCAGCGCGCCTGGGCAGCGGCGGAGCACGCTGCGAGAAGCCGTCGCGCGCCGCGTTGACCTCACGTGTCGGTCGGTCGGGGCGTGGGCGCACCTTGCTAGAGTGACCGCGGTCGTACGGGTGTTCGACGCCGTCCTCGGACGTGCCGCCCGACGCCGGTCACCGGGCCCGGCGGACCATCGGACCAGGTCGGCCGCCGCCGACCAGGAGAGGAGCCTGCGTGATCGCGTCGCTGAGCGGAGTCGTGGCGAGCGTCCAGCTCGACCGCGCCGTGCTCGAGGTCGGGGGAGTGGGATACCTCGTGCACGCCACGCCGGCCACGCTCGCCGGCCTGCGCGTCGGCGAGGACGCGCGACTCGCGACGAGCCTGGTGGTCCGCGAGGACTCCTTCACGCTCTACGGGTTCGCCGACGACGACGAGCGCAGCGTGTTCGAGACCGTGCAGACCGTGAGCGGCGTCGGACCGCGCCTCGCGCTCGCGATGCTCGCCGTGCACACGCCCGACGCCCTGCGCCGTGCCGTCGCCGGTGGGGACATCGCGGCCCTCGTCCGGGTGCCGGGCATCGGGAACAAGGGCGCGCAGCGCATCGCCCTCGAGCTGGGCGACAAGCTCGGGCCGCCGACGGGCGACGACGCGCCGGGAGCGACGTCCTCGGCGACCGGTGGCGCCGACGCGCGTCGGGCGGACGACCGGCGCGACCAGGTGGTGGAGGCGCTCGTCGGGCTCGGCTGGAACCTCAAGGCCGCGGACGACGCCGTCTCGACCGTGCTCGCCGAGGCCGGCGTGGACGTCGTCGAGGCGCCTGACGTGGCGGGAGCGCTGCGCGCGGCGCTCCGCGTGCTCGGCGGACCGAGGGGCTGACGATGGCGACCTTCGACCAGGTGGGCCTGGGGGAGGACGGTGCGTTCTCGTCCGAGCGCATCGTCGCGGCCGGTGCCGACGACCTGGAGCGGGCCGCCGAGGCGGCGCTGCGACCGCGCCGGCTCGAGGAGTTCGTGGGCCAGGCCGTGGTGCGGGACCAGCTCTCGCTCGTGCTCCAGGCGGCGCTCGCGCGCGGGAGCTCGCCCGACCACGTGCTCCTGTCGGGCCCGCCCGGGCTCGGCAAGACGACGCTCGCCATGATCATCGCCGCCGAGCTCGGCACGTCGCTGCGGGTCACGTCCGGACCGGCGATCCAGCACGCGGGGGACCTCGCCGCCGTCCTGTCCTCGCTCGAGGAGGGCGAGGTGCTGTTCATCGACGAGATCCATCGCCTCGCCCGCCCGGCGGAGGAGCTCCTTTACATGGCGATGGAGGACTTCCGCGTCGACGTCGTCGTGGGCAAGGGCGCGGGGGCGAGCGCCATCCCGCTCTCGCTGCCGCCCTTCACGGCGGTCGGCGCCACGACCCGCGCCGGACTCCTGCCCGCGCCGCTGCGCGACCGCTTCGGCTTCACCGGGCACCTGGACTTCTACTCGAGCGACGAGCTCGAGCGCGTGCTCTCCCGGTCCGCGGGCCTGCTCGGCGTCGCGCTCGACCCGGACGCCGCGCGCGAGATCGCCGGCCGCTCGCGCGGCACGCCCCGCATCGCCAACCGCCTGCTGCGGCGCGTGCGCGACTGGGCCCAGGTCCGCGGCGACGGGAGCATGGACCTTGCCGCCGCGCGGGCGGCGCTCGAGGTCTACGAGGTGGACCCCATCGGCCTCGACCGCCTCGACCGGGCGGTCCTCACGGCGTTGTGCACGCGGTTCAACGGCGGGCCGGTCGGGCTCACGACGCTCGCCGTGACGGTCGGCGAGGAGGCGGAGACGGTCGAGACGGTCGCCGAGCCGTACCTCGTGCGCGAGGGCCTGATCGGACGGACGCCGCGCGGGCGCGTCGCGACCCCGGCCGCGTGGGCCCACCTGGGGCTCACCCCGCCGCGCGAGGGCGGCACCCTGTTCGACGCCTGACGGGGCCGGTGCCCGTGCGCCACGCCGTCCCGTGACGACGGTCACAGGCGCTCCGAACGTGGTCCTAGAATGGTCGGGACCCGAGCGGGCGGAACTCCGCGGCGAGACGGCTCGTTGGTGAACCGTGCGCGCACGCCTAGACTGCGCGCAGATCCCGCACAGAACAGGACACGAGACTCCGTCATGGATATCAGCTTCATCCTCATCCTCGCCCTCGCGGCGGGTGCGATGTTCCTCATGACCAGCCGCACCCGCAAGCAGCAGCGCGAGGCCCAGAACTTCCGGGCGAACCTCGCCCCCGGGCAGGAGGTGATGACGGGCTCGGGCATGTTCGGCACGATCGTCGACGTCGACGACGAGGCCGACGTCATCACGATCGAGTCCACTCCGGGCAACCAGACGCGGTGGCTGCGCGCGGCCATCGCGAAGCTCGTCGAGCCCCCGGTCGAGACCGAGGAGCCGGAGACCGACGAGACGTCGGAGCCCGCAGCCGTCTACGGCACCGCGAGCCCCGACCCCAGCACGTCGAAGGGGGACGTCGACGACCTCGTCGTCCCCGACGACCTGTCCGGTCTGACCGACGACGGGTCGGAGAAGGACCGCGGGCGCCGGGACGACGGCACCGACACCAAGTGACCCTATGCCGGTCGCTCCCGCGACCGGTCTGACGCGGTGGGCCGCGAGGCCCACCGCACACGCACGAGAAGAGACGGACAGTTGGCCACCAGCAGCACACGAGCGAGGCCCGTACGGACCCTCGTCACCCTGGGAATCCTCATCGTCGTCCTCTTCGGGTCCCTCTTCGCGGGCACGAAGCTCGACCCGAAGACCGAGGACAACCCGGGCGGGGCGAGCCTGACCCCGGGCCTCGCGCTCGATCTCGAGGGTGGCACGCAGATCATCCTGCAGCCGGTCACCACCGACGGCTCGCAGCCGACGGCCGAGGACATCAACCAGGCGATCAACGTCATCCGCCAGCGCATCGACGCGCAGGGCGTGTCCGAGGCGGAGATCACGAGCCAGGGTCGGAACAACATCGTCGTCGGTATCCCCGGGCAGCCGTCCCAGGAGACGATCGACCTCGTCAGCACCTCCGCGCAGATGCGCTTCCGGCCGGTGCTCACCGTGGGCATGCCGACCGCGACCCCGGCCGACGAGGCGACCGACGAGGCCGCGGGCGACGACGCCGCGGCGGAGGACGCACCGGACGCGACGGAGTCGGCGGACGCCGCCGAGTCCGACGCGACCTCCGAGGAGACGGGCGACCCGGCCGCCGACGAGGCGACGGACGCGCCCGCGGACGACGCCACGACCGACCCGGCCGAGGAGGCGACGCGACCGGAGGACCCGAGCGACCTCGCCCAGATCACGCCCGAGCTGCAGGAGCAGTTCGACGCGCTCGACTGCACGCTCCCGGAGAACCTCGTCGGCGGCGACAGCGGCCCGACCGACAGCGCGTTCGTCGCGTGCGCCGACGACGGCTCGGCCAAGTACATCCTGGGCCCCGTCGAGGTCGAGGGCACGGACATCTCCAACGCGAACTCGGGTCTGCGCGTCGGGCAGAACGGCGTCGTCACCAACGAGTGGGTCGTCAACATCGAGTTCGACTCCCAGGGCACGCAGCAGTTCCGCGAGGTGACGACGCGTCTCACGTCGCTGCCGTCCCCGCAGAACCAGTTCGCGATGGTGCTCGACGGGCTCGTCATCTCCGCGCCCGTCTCGCAGGTCGTCATCCCGGACGGCAAGGCCGAGATCTCGGGCAACTTCACGCGCGACAGCGCCGCGACGCTCGCCAACCAGCTCAACTTCGGTTCGCTGCCCCTCACGTTCGAGGTGCAGAGCCAGGAGCAGATCTCCGCGACGCTCGGCTCCGAGCAGCTCGAGAAGGGCCTCCTCGCGGGCGCGATCGGCATGCTCCTCGTCGTCATCTACTCGCTCTTCCAGTACCGGGTGCTGGGGCTCGTGACCGTCGCGTCGCTCGGCATCGCCGCCGTCGTGACGTTCGGCGTCATCTCGGTCCTGTCCTGGACGATCGGTTACCGGCTGTCGCTCGCCGGCGTCGCGGGACTCATCGTGGCGATCGGTATCACCGCGGACTCGTTCATCGTGTACTTCGAACGCATCCGCGACGAGCTGCGCGACGGCAGGACGCTGAACTCGGCGGTCGAGAAGGGCTGGCAGCGGGCGCGCCGCACGATCCTCGCCTCGGACGCCGTGAACTTCGTCGCCGCGATCGTCCTGTACTACCTGGCGGTCGGTGGCGTGCGCGGCTTCGCCTTCACGCTCGGTCTGACGACGCTCGTCGACCTCGTCGTGGTGTTCCTCTTCACGCACCCGCTGATGCAGCTGCTCGCCCGGACCAAGTTCTTCGCCAACGGGCACCCGGCCTCCGGGCTCGACCCCCGGCGCCTGGGCGTGCGGACCGCACGCTACGCGGGCCGCGGTCGCGTCGTCGGCGCGACCACACCGGGGGCCGCGCAGGAGGCTCCGCCCGAGCCCGAGGACGCGCCCGTGTCGGCCGCCGCCGAGCCGACGCGTACGGCGCCGGTGCGGGAGACGGTCGGCGCCGGCGTGGGCCGCCCCGACGGGGCGCGCATGACCATCGCCGAACGCCGGGCGGCCGAGCGGCGCGCTGCCGCGGCGTCCGGCGACGAGGGGTCCCCGGCCGCCGACGCGGCGGGCGACGAGAACGAGGAGAAGCACTGATGGCCAGCGGTTTCGCCCAGTGGGGCAACGACCTGTACACGGGCCGCCGGTCCTACGCCATCGTCGCGAAGCGACGGGTCTACTTCCTGGTGGCGGTCGTCCTCGTCGTCCTCTCGCTCGGGGTCATCGGCGTCCGGATGGCAGGTGACGGCCTGAACCTCGGGATCGAGTTCCGTGGCGGGTCCGAGTTCACCGTCTCCGGCGTGTCCGACACGTCGCAGCAACCGGCGCTCGACGCCGTCGCGGCGGTGGCGCCCGAGGAGGTGCCGCGCGTCACCTCGGTGGGCTCCAGCACCGTCCGGGTCCAGACCGCCGAGCTCAGCAACGAGCAGGTCGAGCAGGTCGCCGCGGAGCTCGCCGACGCCTACGGCGTGGCGGCGGGCGAGGTGACCAGCTCCTACATCGGCCCGACATGGGGCAAGGACGTCTCCCAGAAGGCGCTCGTCGGCCTCGTCGTCTTCCTGCTGCTCGTCAGCCTGGTCATGACGATCTACTTCCGGAACTGGCGCATGGCGCTCGCCGCGGTCATCGCGCTGTTCCACGACCTGATCGTCACGGTCGGCATCTACGCCCTGATCGGGTGGGAGATCACCCCGGCGACCGTGATCGGGCTCCTGACGATCCTCGCGTACTCGATCTACGACACGGTCGTGGTGTTCGACAAGGTGCGGGAGAACACGGCGGGCATCCTCGACCAGACGCGCAGCACGTACGCCGAGCGGGCGAACCTGGCGATCAACCAGACGCTGGTGCGCTCGATCAACACCTCGGTCGTCGCGCTGCTCCCCGTCGCCGGCATCCTCTTCATCGGTGCGTTCCTCCTCGGCGCCGGCACGCTGCGCGACATCGCGCTCGCGCTGTTCGTCGGCATGGCCGTGGGCGCGTACTCGTCGGTCTACCTCGCCACGCCGCTCGAGGTCGCCCTCCGTGAGCGCGAGAAGCCGATCCAGGAACACACGGCGAAGGTGCTCGCGCTGCGTGCCGAGCGCGTCGAGGCGGCGGGTGACGACGAGGACGCCGCGCTCGCGGCGGCCGGCGTCGGGACGGGCCACCGCCAGCTCCAGCCGGGCGAGCACCTCGGCAACAAGGCGCAGCCGCGCCGCCGTCGGCCGCGATGACCGACGCGAACCACCCGTCGACCGGCGAGGTGGACGGCCTGCGGGCCGTCGGCCTCGCCGGTCTCGGTGGGCAGCGGGCTTCCCGCGTGCTCGAGCTCGTCCGCGCCGTGCCCGACTACCCCGGGCCCGGCATCACCTTCCGCGACATCACCGGGCTCCTCGCCGATGGCGAGGCCTTCGGGCACGTCGTCGAGGCGCTCGGGGACGTCGCGCGCGCCGCGGGCGGCATCGACCTCGTCGCAGGCATGGAGGCGCGCGGGTTCCTCATCGGCGCCCCGCTCGCGACGCACCTGGGGGTCGGCTTCGTGCCGCTGCGCAAGGCGGGCAAGCTGCCGCCGCCCGTCGACGCCGTGACCTACGACCTCGAGTACGGCACCGCGACGATCGAGCTGCGCTCGGGAACACTGTCGACCGGTGCGCGTGTTCTCGTGGTGGACGACGTGCTCGCGACCGGGGGCACGGCGGCCGCGGGCGCCGAGCTCGTCGAGCGCGGGGGAGGCGTCGTCGTCGGCCTCGCGTTCCTCCTGGAGCTCGAGGGCCTGGGTGGCCGCGAGCGGCTCGCGGGCCGCGACGTGACCACCCTGGTCCACGTCGAGTCGTAGGATTGCCACTCCGGTCGTCTCGGCTGGTCGTCGACACCGTGTCGGCGATCGCTGGCCTGCGGAAGGAGGCGCGCATGAGCGAGAACACCCGGACGTCGCGCGCCCCGGAGAAGGCGGGCGCGCAGCCCGCCCCCGGCCAGGGCGGTACGGGCGGTCGTGGGGTGCGGTCGCGGCTCGTGCGCTTCGGCGCCCGTCCGAACGCAGGCAGCCCGGCGCTCGAGCCCGTGCTCCAGGCCGTCCGCACGAACCACCCCCGGACCGACCTCACGGTCATCGAGCGCGCCTACGAGACGGCGGAGCGCGCGCACCGCGGGCAGCTGCGCAAGAGCGGCGACCCGTACATCACGCACCCCGTCGCCGTCGCGACGATCCTCGCCGAGCTCGGCTTCGACGGGTCTACGCTCGCCGCCGCGCTGCTGCACGACACGGTCGAGGACACCGACTACTCGCTCGCGCAGCTCACGGACGAGTACGGCGAGGAGATCGCCATGCTCGTCGACGGCGTGACCAAGCTCGACAAGGTCACGTACGGCGACGCGGCGCAGGCCGAGACCGTGCGCAAGATGGTCGTCGCCATGGCGCGCGACATCCGTGTGCTCGTCATCAAGCTCGCCGACCGCCTGCACAACGCGCGCACCTGGAAGTACGTCTCGTCGTCGTCGGCGGGCCGCAAGGCGCGCGAGACGCTCGAGATCTACGCCCCCCTCGCGCACCGCCTCGGCATGAACACGATCAAGTGGGAGCTCGAGGACCTCTCGTTCCAGGCCCTGTACCCCAAGGTCTACGACGAGATCGTGCACCTCGTGGCGGAGCGGGCACCCGCGCGCGAGGAGTACCTCGCGGTCGTGCGCGAGCAGGTCACGGCGGACCTGCGCAGCGCGAAGATCAAGGCGACGGTGACCGGGCGGCCCAAGCACTACTACTCGATCTACCAGAAGATGATCGTGCGCGGGCACGACTTCGCGGAGATCTACGACCTCGTCGGTGCGCGCGTCCTCGTGGACAGCGTCCGGGACTGCTACGCGGCGCTCGGCGCGCTGCACGCGCGGTGGAACCCCGTGCCCGGGCGGTTCAAGGACTACATCGCGATGCCGAAGTTCAACATGTACCAGTCGCTGCACACGACGGTCATCGGCCCGGGCGGCAAGCCCGTCGAGATCCAGATCCGCACGCACGAGATGCACCGTCGCGCGGAGTACGGCGTCGCGGCGCACTGGAAGTACAAGGAGACCGCGAAGTCGGGTGGGAAGACCGCCAAGGAGGACACCGCCGCGAACGACATGCGCTGGCTGCGCCAGCTCGTCGACTGGCAGCGCGAGACGGCGGACCCCGCGGAGTTCCTCGACTCGCTGCGCTTCGAGATCGGCGGCGCGGAGGTCTACGTCTTCACGCCCAAGGGTGACGTGATGGCGCTGCCCGCGGGCTCGACCCCGGTCGACTTCGCCTACGCGGTGCACACCGAGGTCGGGCACCGGACCATGGGCGCGCGCGTCAACGGGCGCCTCGTGCCGCTCGACTCGACGCTCGAGAACGGCGACTCGGTCGACGTCCTCACCTCGAAGTCCGAGAACGCGGGCCCCAGCCGCGACTGGCTCGCGTTCGTTAAGAGCCCGCGTGCGCGCAACAAGATCCGCCAGTGGTTCTCCAAGGAGCGCCGCGAGGAGGCCGTCGAGCACGGCAAGGACGCGATCGCCAAGGCGATGCGCAAGCAGAACCTGCCGATCCAGCGCCTGCTGTCGCACGAGTCGCTCGTCGCGCTCGCCAACGAGCTCCGCTTCGCCGACGTCACGGCGCTGTACGCCGCGATCGGCGAGGGCCAGGTGTCGGCGGCGAACGTCGTCTCCAAGCTCGTCCAGGCGATGGGCGGCGAGGAGGGGACGGTCGAGGACGTCGCGGAGACCGCGCGCCCCGGGCACACCGCGCGCCGCGTGCGCACGGGGGACCCCGGCGTCATGGTCAAGGGCGTCGACGACATCTGGGTCAAGCTCGCCAAGTGCTGCACCCCCGTGCCCGGGGACGAGATCATCGGCTTCATCACACGCGGCCAGGGCGTGAGCGTCCACCGCGCGGACTGCGGCAACGTCGTGGGGCTCCGCAACCAGCCCGAGCGCATCGTCGACGTCTCGTGGACCACGGGCAGCAACGCCATGTTCCTGGTCCAGATCCAGGTCGAGGCGCTCGACCGGGCGCGCCTGCTCTCCGACGTCACGCGCGTCCTGTCGGACAACCACGTGAACATCCTGTCGGCCACCGTGTCGACGTCGAACGACCGCGTCGCGATGTCCCGCTTCGTCTTCGAGATGGCGGAGCCCGCGCACCTCGCGCAGGTGCTCAGCGCGGTCCGCAAGGTCGACGGCGTGTTCGACGTCTACCGCATCACCGGCACGAAGGCCGCCGAGGCGACGCAGCTCCCGGCCTGACCGGCCGCGCTCGCGCCGCGCGGTCGGCGGCGGTCGGGCGCCACGGACGTGTCGTCGTGCCGCACGCCGCGGCCGGTGGCAGCATCGGCACATGGACCTGCCCGTCATGCCTCCCGTGCTGCCCATGCTCGCGAAGTCGGTGCCCGACGTGCCCGAGCCCGACGCCGTGGACGGCGGGTACGTCTACGAGCCGAAGTGGGACGGGTTCCGCGCGATCGTGTACCGCGACGGCGACGAGGTCCGCCTCGACAGCCGCAACGCGCGGCCGATGGAGCGCTACTTCCCGGAGGTCGTCGAGGCGGTGCGCACGGCTCTTCCTCCCCGCTGCGTGGTCGACGGCGAGATCGTCGTCGCCCAGGACGGGCGCCTCCAGTTCGAGGTGCTGCAGCAGCGGATCCACCCGGCGGACTCGCGCGTGCGCCTGCTCGCCGAGCAGACGCCCGCCGCGCTCGTCGTGTTCGACGTGCTCGCGCTCGGCGACGACGACCTCACGGGCGAGCCGCTGGCGCGCCGCCACGAGGTGCTGGACTCGCTCGGCCTCGACGGCCCCGCCGTCCACGCCACCCCCCGCACGTGCGACGTCGCGGTCGCGCGCGAGTGGTTCGACACCTTCGAGGGGGCGGGCCTCGACGGCGTCGTCGCGAAGCCGCTCGACGGGGCGTACCAGCCGAACAAGCGCGCGATGCTCAAGATCAAGCACGGGCGGGAGGCAGACGTCGTGCTGGCGGGGTACCGCCTGCACAAGACGTCGACTCCCGCGAAGCCGTTGCTCGGCTCGCTCCTGCTCGGCCTGTACGACGACGCGGGCCAGCTCCAGTTCGTCGGCGTGGCCGCGTCGTTCCCGGCGGCGCGACGTGCGGCGCTCGTGACCGAGCTCGCCCCGCTGGTCGTCGAGCCGGGCACGCCGGAGGCCGACGCGCACCCCTGGTCCGGGTGGGAGAACCCCGCGGGCGAGCGGATGCCGGGGGCGGTGTCGCGGTGGAGCTCGGGCAAGGACCTGTCGTTCACGCCGCTGCGCGTCGAGCGCGTGCTCGAGGTGGCGTACGACCACATGGAGGGCACGCGGTTCCGGCACACGGCGCAGTTCCGGCGCTGGCGCGACGACCGTGACCCGTCGTCGTGCACCTACGACCAGCTCGAGGAGCCGGTGCGCTACGACCTCACCGGCATCCTGCCGGGCGCTCCCGGCGTCGTCTGACGCACGGTTCACGCTGCGGCGAGGCGACGACCGGGGACGTTAGGCGCGGGGCCGGTCACGGTCCTTGCTCGGCTGCACGCGCTTGGGCTCGCCCGGCATCTTCGGGTACTCCGGGGGGTACGGCAGGTCACCGAGCCCGTGCTCGGCCTCGTCGCGCCGGGACAGCTCCAGGGCGGGCTCGAGCGACGCGCCCGGATCGTCCCGGTCGGCGCGCAGCGGTGCGAAGAGGTCCCCCACCTCGGCGAAGCGCGCGGGCATCGACAGCACGTCGAAGTCGTCCGGGTGGACGTCACCGAGCTCCTCCCAGCGCAGGGGAGCGGACACCGTCGCGCGCTGGTTGGAGCGGATCGAGTACGCCGAGGCGATGGTGCGGTCGCGCGCCATCTGGTTGTAGTCGACGAAGATCTTGGCGCCGCGCTCCTCCTTCCACCACCTGGTGGTGACCTGCTCGGGGAGACGGCGCTCGAGCTCGCGACCGATCGCGATCGTCGCGCGGCGCGCGGCGACGAAGTCCCACTCGGGCGCGATCGGCACGAAGACGTGGATGCCGCGCCCGCCCGACGTCTTCGGGTACCCGGGGAGGCCCAGCTCGTCGAGCACCTCGCGCAGGTGCGGCGCGACGCGCACGGCGTCGTCGAAGTCGGTCCCGGGCTGGGGGTCGAGGTCGATGCGGAGCTGGTCCACGGCCTCGACGTCCTCGCCCCGGACGGGCCACGGGTGGAACGTCAGCGTCCCGAGGTTCGCAGCCCACGCGACGACGGCGAGCTCGGTCGGGCACACCTCGTCGGCGGTCCGCCCGCTCGGGAACGCGATGCGCGCGGTGCGCACGTAGTCGGGCGCGCCCTTGGGGATGCGCTTCTGGTAGAACGCGTCGCCGGTGTTGTCGGTGCGGGTGCTCATCCGAGCCCCCTCGAAGACGCCCTTGGGCCAGCGTTCCAGGGTGGTCGGGCGGTCGACCAGGGCGCCGAGGATCCCGTCCCCGACGCTGAGGAAGTACTGCACGACGTCGAGCTTGGTCACCCCGCGCGCGGGGAAGACGACGCGGTCCGGGCTCGTGACGCGCACGGTCCGGCCCTGGACGTCGAGCTCCACGGGAGGTGTCGTGGCTGCGGCCATGCCGACCAACCTAGACCGGGTCCTCCTCCTCGGCGAGCAGGAGCGCCAGGGTGCGTCGCGCCCGGGGCCGATCGGCCCACCGGTGGCGCAGCTCGAGCGACCGGGCGGCGAGCCGGGGCTCGAGCCCGCACACGTCACGCAGTCGGCGGAGGGTCCGCAGTGCCTCGTCGGGCGCGCACCGTGTCGCGACGTCGAGGGCGGTCCGCACGACCGACGTCACCAGCACCCCCGCGACCAGGGTCCGGTCGTCGCGCAGCACGTGCGACTGGCGCGGCGCCCGGCCTGCGAGCGGTGCCGGACGGTGCCGACCGGGCGGGTACACGACGTCGAGCGCGCGCGGCGCCGGCGAGCCGCACAGCACCCAGGCCGCAGCGCTCCCGGCGAGGACCGTCCCCTCCGGGACCAGGTCGCGGACGGCGAGCGCTCGGAGGGTCGGCGGCGTGTCAGGAACGAGCGCGGGCGCGGCGACGTCGCCCCAGAGGCGGCGGAGCGCCCCCGACCGCAGGAGGTCCTGGAAGGCGGCGTGCCCACCCACGTCCGCCGGCACGACGAGAAGTCCCACGTCCGTGCCGCGAGGTGCGAGCAGCCGCGTCAAGGCCGCGGCGGGCGAGGCGGTGCGAGGGCTGGTCAGCATGTGCACACCGTGCACCACCGGCCCGGACACGCGGAAGGGGCCGGCGCTCGCCTGTGGACGAGCGCCGGCCCCTCCGAGCCCGAGCAGGTGCTCGACGGCGGCGGCGTCAGCCGCGCGAGTCCTCCGCGGCACGGACGACCTGCTCCAGCCAGGCGCGACGCGCGGTGAGCGCCGTCTCGGCCTCCTTGACGGCGCGCTCGTCGCCACGGCTCTGCGCGGCCGCGAGGTCCGCCTCGAGGGCTTCGATCGCGGCCTCGAGCTGCGCCGCGGCACCCTCGGCGCGCGCCCGCGTCTCGGGGTTGGTCCGCGTCCACTGCGCCTGCTCGGCGTCGCGGACGGCGTTCTCGACGGCGCGCAGGCGGCCCTCGACGCGCTGCAGGTCGCCGCGTGGGACCCGGCCGGCCTCCTCCCAGCGCTCCTGGAGGTCGCGCAGCGCGGCCTTCGCGGCGCCGAGGTCCTTGACCGGGACGAGCTTCTCCGCCTCGGCGAGCAGTGCCTCCTTGACCTCGAGGTTCGCGGCGTACTCCGCGTCGGTCGCCGAGTTCACGGCGTCACGGGCCTGGAAGAACGTGTCCTGCGCGGCGCGGAACCGGGCCCACAGCGCGTCGTCGTCCTTGCGGCTCGCGCGGCCGGCCGCCTTCCACCGCGCCATGAGGTCGCGGTAAGCACCCGCCGTCGGACCCCAGTCGGTGCTCGACGAGAGCGCCTCCGCCTCGGCGACGAGCTTCTCCTTGGCGGCCTTGGCGGCAGCGTTGCGCTGCTCGAGCTCGGCGAAGTAGTGGCGGCGCTCGCGGTCGAACGCGGTCCGCGCGTGGCTGAACCGCTTCCACAGCGCCTCCTCGCTCGCGCGGTCGATGCGCGGGCCGGAGCGCTGCGCCTCCTTCCAGCGGTCGAGCAGGGCACGCAGCTCCTCGCCGGCGGGTCGCCACTGCATGCGGCTGGGGTCGGTCGCGGCGATCCTCTCCGCCGCCTCGATGATCTCGGTACGGGCCGCGAGCGCGGCCGCCTTGGCGGCCGTGCGCTCCGCCTCGAGCTGGCTGCGGCGCTCGGCCGCGACGCCGCGCAGCGACTCGACCTTCGCGCGCAGGCCGTCGAGGTCGCCCACCGCGGACGGCTCGGCGGTCTCCTCGGTGAGCCGGGCGATCGTCTGGTCGATCTCCTTGACCGACAGGTCGGTGCTCGTCAGGCGCGCCTCGAAGAGCGCGACCTTCGCCTGGAGGTCGAGGTAGCGCCGCACGTACAACGCGAGCGCCTCGTCGGCGTCGACACCGGGGAACTGACCCACGGGGCGCTCGCCCGCGCCCTCGCGGACGTAGACCGTGCCGTCCTCGTCGACGCGGCCGAACTCGGCGGCGGCCTTCGCGGCCGCCGAGTCGTCGGCGAGCGCCGGGACAGCGGGCACCTCGGGCGCGACCGCCGGCGCGGCCGGGCCGCCGGCCGCGGGAGCGACGGGCTTGCGCGGGGGGTGCGGGAGGGCGGACGGCTTGGGCCGGGGGCCGGGGCGCGGCCCGGCGGGCTTCGGCGTCGCCGGCTCCTCGGTGGTGGCACGCTCCTCGGCGGGAGCGGCGTTCTCGGCGCTCTGCGCCGCAGCCGGGTCCGACGGCGCGGCTGCGGCGGCCGCGCCGCCCGTCTCGACCCCGTCGCTGCCGGTCTCGACCGGCGCGGCCGCCTCGGGGTTCGCCACGGTGTCCTGTGCCTCCGTCGGCGCGGCCTCCGCGGTCTCGGCCTCGGCAGCGGCGGTCTCGACCGCCTCCGTGCTCACGTTCGCATCGGTCGGGGCGTCCGTCGGCTCCACGTCTGTCGCGTCGACCCGTCCGGTCTCGCTCGCCTCCGCGGGCTCCGGTGTCGGCGCGCTCGCCTGGTCCTGGGCGGGATCGCTCACTGGGTCTCAACTCCTTCGATGGTGACCGGGGTGGCGGGGGACCCGTCGCCGGATCCGTCCTGCGTCCCCGCGTCAGCGACTGCCTGGACGACGTCCAGGCCGGACGTGATGGTGCCGAACACCGTGTAACCACCCGCCACGTCGGACGGGATGGTCGAGTCCTCGTAGACGAGGAAGAACTGGGAGCCCATCGACTCGCCGTCGCCGCCCTGACGGGCCATGGCCACGGTCCCGGCCGGGTACACGTCGTCGGTCGGGGCGTTCTCGATGGGGCCGAACTTGTATCCGGGGTCGCCTGTCCCCGTGCCGGTGGGGTCGCCGCACTGGAGCACGTAGATGCCCGACGTGGTGAGGCGGTGGCACGACGTGCCGTCGAAGTACCCGGACTCGGCGAGGGAGACGAAGCTCGCGACGGCCTGCGGGGCAGCGGCGCCGTCGAGCGTGAGCGTGAGGTCTCCCGCGCTCGTGGTGAGCGTCGTGGTCCAGTCGCGTCCCTCGGCCGCGGACGCCGGAGGCAGCGTGTGCTCGCCGGAGGCCGACGGCGTCGTCGCCTGGCCGTCCCCGCCCGCGTCGGTCCCCGGCGTCTGGGCGGCGGACAGCGCCCACCACACGGCGACGCCGATCACCACGAGCGCCGCGACGACGCCGACGATCGACCAGGTCCGCTGACGCTTCGCGCGGAGCTGGGCGACGTGACGTTCCCACTTCTCCTCACGACGGCGCGCCTGCTCGCGCTCGCGACTCTTCGTCGACACCCCAGCTCCTTCGTCCGGCGCCGTCGTGGCGCGCACGGTCGACCCCGGTGCGGCCGCGGTCGGTACGGGACAGTCTAGGCACCGAGCGCCCTGGTGGAGGGTGGATTTGGCGCCCGCAGGTCACGGTCCGGTATCGACCGGCGGGCCGCGTCCCCGATCGGTGCCGCGGTACCACGACCTGGCCGGGCCCCGCGGACTACCCTCCTGTGCGTGGTCCGACCTTCCGGCACGACGCCGCCGCCCCTGCACGACGACGCGCCGAGCGTGCCCGCCGCGACGCTCCGCGTCGTCGTCGCGCCCGTCTTCGGGACCAACTGCAGCGTCGTGAGCGCCGCGAACGGGGAGTGCGTCGTGGTCGACGCGGGCGCGGGCGTGGCCGATGCCGTGGTCGCGCACGTCGCGTCGGCCGGCCTCGTGCCGCGGGCCGTGCTCGCGACCCACGGGCACGTGGACCACACCTGGGACGCGGCGGCGCTCGCAGACCGGTTCGACGTCCCCGTGGTCCTGCACGCCGCCGACGCGTACCGGCTCGTCGACCCGTTCGGCAGTCTCGAGCACGCCTCGCCCGCCGGCGACCGGGGCGAGCGCCCGCTCGTCTCCGGTCCGCTCGGCGCGGCCCTCGCCACGGCGGGGGCGCGGCCGGAGGACTACCGCGAGCCGACGCGCGTGGAGACGTTCGACCTCGCCGCGGGCGAGGAGCGGACGTTGCGCTGGGGCGACCTCGTGCTGCGTGCGGTCGGGGCCCCGGGGCACACCGAGGGCTCGACCCTCTACCTCGTGGGAGAGCCCGGGGCAGGGGTCGTGCTGAGCGGCGACGTGCTCTTCGCCGGGTCGGTCGGCCGCACGGACCTGCCGGGCGGGGACGGCGCGACGATGGCCCGCACGCTGCGCGGCGTCGTCGCGCGTCTCGACCCCGCCTGGGACGTGCTGCCCGGCCACGGCCCGGCGACGACGGTCGCGCGCGAGCTCACGACCAACCCGTTCCTCGCGGCCTGACACGCTTCCGTCGCCCGCGTCCGTCCGGCGGGACGATGCGGACCTGCGTGCCGCGGTCTGGGAAGATCTCCTCCATGGCCAGGCCCACACCCCTCTCCGGTTTCCCCGAATGGCTCCCCGACGGTCGGATCGTCGAGCAGCACGTCCTCGACACCCTGCGCCGGGTGTTCGAGCTCCACGGGTTCGGCGGGATCGAGACGCGCGCCGTCGAGCCTCTGGACCAGCTCCTGCGCAAGGGCGAGACCTCCAAGGAGGTGTACGTCCTGCGCCGTCTCCAGGAGCAGGCCGGCGAGGCGGAGGGCGCGAGCACGGGTGACAAGCAGCTCGGCCTGCACTTCGACCTCACGGTCCCCTTCGCGCGCTACGTGCTCGAGAACGCCGGGCACCTCGCCTTCCCGTTCAAGCGCTACCAGATCCAGAAGGTCTGGCGCGGCGAGCGCCCCCAGGACGGCCGGTTCCGGGAGTTCACCCAGGCGGACATCGACGTCGTGGGCGCGGGCGAGCTGCCCTACCACTACGAGGTCGAGCTGCCGCTCGTCATGGCGGAGGCGCTCGGCGCGCTGCGCGACATCGGCGTGCCCGAGGTCCGCGTCCTGGTCAACAACCGCCGCGTCGCCGAGGGCTTCTACCGCGGCCTCGGGATCGACGCCGTGGACGAGGTCCTGCGCCAGATCGACAAGCTCGACAAGGTCGGCCCCGAGAAGGTGGCGGCACTCCTCGTCGCGGAGGCGGGCACCACGACGGAGCAGGCCGAGGCCTGCCTGGCTCTCGCCGCGATCAGCGGGAGCGACACAGGCGTCGTCGACCGCGTGCGGGCGCTCGCAGCCCGGCACGGTGTCGAGAGCGACCTGCTCGAGACCGGGCTCGGCGAGCTCGGCGCACTGATCGAGGCCGCGAGCGCGCGCGCCCCGGGCGTCGTCGTCGCCGACCTCAAGATCGCGCGCGGCCTCGACTACTACACGGGCTCCGTCTACGAGACGGTGCTCGTGGGCCACGAGCAGCTCGGGTCGATCTGCTCGGGTGGCCGCTACGACACGCTCGCGTCCGACGGCGCGAACACGTACCCGGGCGTCGGCCTGTCGATCGGCGTGTCCCGCCTGGTCTCGCGACTGCTCTCCGCGGGTCTGGTCCGGGCGACGCGCTCGGTGCCGAGCGCCGTCGTCGTCGCGGTCACGAGCGAGGAGACGCGCGGCGCGTCCGACGCGGTCGCGACCGCCCTGCGGGCACGAGGCGTCCCGGTCGAGGTCGCGCCGGCGGCCGCCAAGTTCGGCAAGCAGATCCGCTACGCCGACCGGCGCGGTATCCCCTTCGTCTGGTTCCCCGGACGCGTGGAGGAGGACGGGACGCGCGGGCCCGACCAGGTCAAGGACATCCGCTCGGGCGAGCAGGTGGACGCCGACCCCGCGACGTGGGAGCCGCCCGCCGAGGACCGCTACCCGCGCGTGGTGCCGGCGGCCGGCTGACCGAACCGCAACCGCGCCCGCCGGACGCGAGGGGAGGCGACGTGGCCCGACCGGTCGAGCTCGCCCTGCCGTTCACCGGCACCTGGCTGGTGCAGAACAGCCCCGCACGCCGCGTGCCGAGCCACGGCACGCACCTGTTCGCCACGACGTACGCGATCGACTTCGTCGCGGTCCGCGGCCGCCGCACCGCGGACGTGCGCGACTGGCGCACCGCGCTCGGTACGGAACCGCCGGAGCGGTTCCTCGCGTTCGGCCTGCCCGTCCTCGCCCCCGCCGCAGGCAGCGTCGTCGCGGTGCACGACGGCGAGCCCGACCACGAGGCGCGGCGCTCGCCGTCCGCGCTGCTCGGGTACGCGCTGACGCAGGCGTCCCGGGCTCGTGCCGGCGGCGCGGCGCTCGCGGGCAACCACGCGGTGATCGCGCTCGACGCGCCGGGCGTCTTCGTGGTGCTCGCCCACCTGCGGCGGGGGTCGGTCGCGGTGCGTGCCGGCGAGCGGGTGACACCCGGCGACGTGGTGGGCCGGTGCGGGAACTCGGGCAACTCGACGCAGCCGCACGTGCACGTCCAGGTCATGGACGGCCCCGACGCGTCCGTCGCCCGCGGCGTGCCGCTGACGTTCCGCGCCTACCGCGAGCACGGGCGCGACGGCGGCGTCCGTGCGGTCGCGCTCGGGATCCCGGGCGAGGGGACGGTCGTCGAGCCCGCGTGAGGCCGCCCCGCCCGGTCTGTCGGTCGGGTCCGCCCGAGAGCGCCGACGGCGGTGTCGTGTCAGGCGGTGAGCGCGCCGATCCCGGTCACCCACCCCCCGAGGACGCCCGCCGTGACCACGGCGCCGGCGACCGCCAGGACGGCACCCGCCGCGACGACGTCGGGCACGCCGAGCGGGACGGGCCGCGAGCACGTCCGGGGGCCGGAGCCCAGGCCGCGCGACTCGAGCGCGACCGTCAGTCGCTCGGACCGGCGCACCGCCCCGACGAGGAGCGCGAAGGCAGCCGCGCCGAGCGACCTGGGCGACCGGGGGAGCCGGCCGGGGCGACGCCGGGGATCGCGGACCGCCTGCGCGCAGCGGATCGTGTGCCACGCGTCGGGAAGCTCGACGAGCAGCCGGTGCGCGGCGAGCACCGCGAACGTCCAGGTCGCGGGCAGGTGCGCGTGCTGGTGCAGGCTCGTCATGAGGCGCACGGGGTCGGTCGTGAGGACGAGCACGAGCGACAGCGCCCCGACGAACAGGGTGCGCAGCGCGAGCGCGGCGCCGATCGTCAGCCCGTCCGCGCCGACGGTGAGCGGCCCCAGCACGACGGCGTCGCCGCCCGGCCGGGTGGCGACGTTGACGACGAGGAGGCTCGACGCGAAGACCACGAACGGGACGTGGGCCAGCGCGAGCGCGCGGACCGGCACACGGCCGAGCGCGAGCAGGGCCACGACCGTCAGCATCCAGGCCGTCGCGGGGGTGACCGGGTCGGTGACGAGCAGCGCGCCCGTGGACAGGAGGAGCACGGTGGCGAGCTTCACCGTCGGGTTCCAGCGCTCGAGGACGGACGGGGAGCGTGCGGTCACGGGGCCACCTCCGCGGGGGTGAGAGTCCTGGCCTCCGGGACGTCGGCCCCTCCGGGGTTCGCGACGGCGTCGCGCGCTGCGTCGCACGCGGTGTCGAGCGCGCGCACGAGCGCGCCCGGGTCGACGCCGCGCGCGCGGCCGGTCCGCGCCCACCAGGAGAGCAGCGGGGGGCGGCGTAGGCCCGCGAGCGCGCACAGCGCGTCGTCGGCGAGCACCGTGGACGGCTCGGCGACCGTGGTGAGCGCGCCGTCGACGACCACGGCGACGCGGTCGGCGATCGCCGCGACGAGCGAGAGGTCGTGCGAGACGACGACCACGGCACCGCCCGCGTCGGCGCGGCCCCGCAGCACACGGGCGGCTGCGTGGGCCTGGGCACGGTCCAGGCCGGACGTCGGTTCGTCGGCGAGGAGGACGGGCGGGTCGAGCACGGTCGCCGTCGCGAGGGACAGGCGCCGCTGCTCGCCGCCCGAGAGCCGGTACGGGTTCGCGTCGGCGAGGTGCACGAGCCCGAACATGTCGAGCGTCCGCTCGACGCGTGCCTCCAGGTCCGCGACGCGGGCCCGTCGCGCCGACCACGCGACCTCCTCGCGCACGGTGCGCGCGACGAGCTGGTGCTCGGGGTCCTGGAACACCATCGCGACCGGTTCACGGGTCGAGGTCGTGAGGTCCCCCGTGGTGCGTTCGAGCCCGGCCAGGCCGCGCAGGAGCGTCGACTTGCCGCCCCCGTTGGGCCCGACGACGGCGAGCACCTCGCCCGCGTGGACGTCGAGGTCGACGTCGCGCACGACGGGGTGCTCGTCCCGGCGGGCGCGTCCCGCGCCAGGGCCGCCCCGGTGGACGGCCAGCCCGCGCGCCTGGAGCGCTGCCGGGCGCTCCGAGCCCGTCGGGGACGCGGTCGAGCGCCGGTCCGAGGTCTTCGAGGGTGCGGGCGACGTCCGCGCGAGATCGATCAGCCACTCGTCGGTCGCCGAGGAGCCGAGCGGCCCCGGGGCGCCCGCCTGCTCCAGGCGGACAGCGAGCGGCAGCCAGCACCCCAGGTCGGCGAGCTCGCGCGCGTGCTCGCGCAGGACGCGGTGGGTGGGGCCGTGCGCGACGACCCGGCCCTCGCGGCCGAGCACCAGGGTGGCGCCGGGCAGCGCCCCCAGGTCGTCCAGGCGGTGCTCGACGAGCACGACGGAGCGGTGGGGGGGCCTGGCGGGCAACTCCTCGCCGTCGGACCCGGGTGTCCGGGCGAGGCCGGCGACGAGCGTCCCGACCTCGTGGGCGGCGGCGGGGTCCAGGAGCGCGGTGGGCTCGTCGAGGACGACGAGCTCGGGGTCGGCGACGAGCACGGCGGCGACCGCGACGCGCTGTGCCTCGCCGCCGGAGAGCGCATGGGTCGCACGGTCGTGCAGGTGCGCGGCGCCGACGGCGGCGAGCGCGGCGGTCGCGCGGTCGTCCATGGTGCGCGGGTCGGCACCGCGGTTCTCGAGCGCGAACCGCAGCTCCTCGTCCACGCGCGCCAGGCACAGCTGGTCGCCGGGCCGCTGCTGGACCAGGCCCACGCGGGCGGCGAGCACGGGCGGCGGCACGTCGCGCGGGTCGAGCCCCGCCACGCGCAGCCCACCCGCGACGGTGCCCGGGAGCGTGTGCGGGACGACGCCACCGAGCGCGCGCAGGAGGGTCGACTTCCCGCAGCCGGACGGGCCGAGGACGAGGAGGCTGGCCCCGGCCGGGACGGTGACGTCGACGTCGTCGAGCACCCGGGTGCCGCGGTGCCCGAGGTGCACGGTCACGCCGGCGACCGTGACGGCGTCGAGAGCGAGCGCATCGGGCACGTGCGCGGTTTCCTCAGCCACGGCGGGCCGTGCCGATCGCGAAGGCGTCGAGGGCGCCCGTGCGGGCGAGCGCGTCGCCGAGGAGGCGGGCCGCGAGGCCGCACAGCACGACGCACGACACGACCTGGATCCCGAGCCGGAGCATCGCGTAGTCCTGGCCGAGCCAGCCGAAGCGCACGGCGTTGAAGGCGTACGTGACGAGCGCGGCGCTCGCTCCCGACGCGACGAACACCCACCAGCCGAACCGGCGGTAGCGCGTGAGCGCGAACGGCAGCTCGGCGCCGAGGCCCTGGACCAGGCCCACGACGAGCAGGAGCGGCCCGGCGGGGGAGGCGAGGAAGACGACCTCGACGAGCGCGGCGAGCGTCTCGGCCAGGATGCCGACACCCGGCTTGCGCACGATGTACGTGGCCAGCGGTCCGACGACGATCCACGCTCCCGCGAGGACGTTCGCGGCGAGGTCCGCGAGCGGGCCCATCGCGAGCTGCAAGGGCGCCCAGAGCTGCACGAACGCCCAGTACACGAACCCGAAGACGACACCGAGCACGGCGATCAGCACCGTCTCGTGCAGGGTCGGGCCCCGGCGGCGCGCGGCGCGCGCGGGTTTCGCCGGGAGCGCGTGGCCGGCGGTCTCGGCGACCGGGTCGTCGGTCGTCCCGACGGCCGCCCCGGGGGCGGTGCCCGGGGTCGTGTGCTGCGGGGTGGTGCGGGGCTCGGCCATGCGGTTCCCTCCGTCAGGCCCCCGGGGCGAGGGGTGCACGACGGCGCGCCACCGCCTCGGCCCGCACGCACGGCCGGGCGCGGGGCGCGCGGGCACGAGCGCGCAGGGGACGGTGACGTCGGCCCTGCTCCCTTCGCTGGTACGAACCAGATCAGGTTCCACGGGTCTGCAGGAGGGACGGGTGTCCGGCCTGCACTCTCAGCGCTCGTGCGCTCCCCGGGGGCGTTCGCCCCCGACCCTAGGGCCTCGGTGCGCTCTCGACAATCCTGGTGTCTCAGCCCGCGGGACGGTGTGGCGTGGCGTGAGAACGTGGCGGCATGACGAGGGGCAACGACCCGGCCGCGGTCGCGGAGCTGGACCGTCTCGACGAGGCGGTCCGGGCCGCGCCCGCCGGAGACACGACGGCGCAGATCGCGCTGTGGCGGCAGACGACGCGGCTCAAGACCTGGTTCTTCATCGCGCGGGGACCCGAGGACCGGCCCCGTCCCTACGCCGTGGGCGCGACGCAGGGGCCGATGGTCTGCCTCTACAGCAGCGCCGACCGGGCACGGGAGGCCGCGGTCGCGCTGGGCGTCGCCGCCGACGGCGTCGCGGTCCCGCTGCTCGGGGTGCCGCTACCGGACGCGATCGACTACGTCGCCTCGTTCGGCGCGGCCGGCGTCGTGGGCGTGACGCTCGACCACCCGCGGATCGGTCACCACGTCCCGCTCGCGAACCTGGGCCTGCTCAGGGCGTGGGCTGAGGAGGACGCGCCGTGACGACGCTGTGACGGCATGACGCGGGTAGCGGGCCGGTCGGTGGGCCCCTGCGAGGGGCGGTCGACCTCGCGAGGGAGCGCACACGTCCGAGCGGCCTTGACACGCATTCGAACACCTGTTCGAATGCTCTCGTGCGGTGGGACGGACAGGCGATCGGCGCGGACGACGGAGCGCTCCCCGGGCTGGAGCGCGTCGGCCTGGTGCGCAGCGTGCGCACGCCCGAGTTCGCCGGGATCACCTTCCACGAGGTGACCGCCAAGAGCGCGCTGTCCAAGGTGCCGGCGATGTCGCGCATGCCGTTCCGCTGGACGGTCAACCCGTACCGGGGGTGCAGCCACGCGTGCTCCTACTGCCTCGCCCCGTCGACCCCCGTGCTCCTGGCCGACGGCAGCCAGCGCCCGATCGGCGAGCTGCGCGTCGGCGACGAGATCGTGGGGACCGCGCCGCACGGCGCGTACCGGCGGTACGTGCGCACGCGCGTCCTCGACCGGTGGACGACGCGCAAGCGCGCCTACCGCGTGACCCTCGCCGACGGCACGCGCCTCGTCGCGAGCGGCGACCACCGGTTCCTCACGGAGCGCGGCTGGCGCCACGTCGTCGGCGGCGCCGGGCACCGCGCCCACCTCGCGCTCGGCGACGTGCTCGTCGGCCCGGGGGCCGCGGCGCTCGCGGACGAGGGGCTCGCGCTCGAGGGTCGCGACGTCACCGGCGGCGACGCGCTGCGCGTCGACTCGCTCGAGGCCCTCGACGGGCCGGGGGAGGTGACCGAGCTCGTCGACATCACGACCGGCACGCGCGACTTCGTGGCGGCGGGGGTGGTGAGCCACAACTGCTTCGCGCGGCCCACGCACGAGTACCTCGACCTGGACGCGGGCGACGACTTCGACCGCGAGGTCGTGGTCAAGGTCAACGTCGACGAGGTGCTGCGCGCCGAGGTCGGCCGGCGGACATGGGGCCGCGAGGCGGTCGCGCTCGGGACCAACACCGACCCCTACCAGCGGGCCGAGGGCCGCTACCGGCTCATGCCCGGCATCATCGACGCGCTCGCCGGGTCCGGCACACCGCTGTCCGTTCTCACCAAGGGGACCCTCCTGCGCCGCGACCTGCCGCTGCTCGCCGACGCCGCATCGCGCGTCGAGGTCGGGATCGGTGTCTCGCTCGCGCTGCTGGACCCGGCGCTCCAGGCGAGCGTCGAGCCCGGCACCCCGTCGCCCCGTGCACGGCTCGACCTCGTCCGGGCCGTCCGCGAGGCCGGACTGCCGTGCGGCGTCATGGTCGCTCCCGTGCTGCCCTGGCTGACCGACTCGACCCGAGCGCTCACCGACCTCCTCGACGCGGTGAAGGACGCCGGTGCGACAGGCGTCACCGTCCTGCCCCTGCACCTCAAGCCCGGCACGCGCGAGTGGTACATGGGCTGGCTCGCCCGCGAGCACCCGCAGCTCGTGCCCGGGTACGAGCGCGTCTACGCGCGCGGCACGTATGCCTCGAAGGCCTACCGGTCGTGGCTGTGGGACCGCGTGCGCCCGATGCTCCAGGCGCGCGGCTTCGCGGTCTCCGGGCACCGCGGGCCCGCGGGCGTCGAGGGCCGCTACCGCCGGGGCGAGCTCGGCGGTCTCGGCGACCGGCACGGGGACGCAGGGCCGCCGACGGACGGCGTCTACCCGGCCGGGAGCCTCGCCGGGCCGTCGTCGGAGCCTCGCCGGCACGGCCACGACGGTGCCCTCGCGGGCATGCCGGTCGACGGCGGGGGCCTCGATGTCGTCGGCGGGGGAGTGGAGCAGGTCCTGTTCTGACCAGGTGCCGACGGGCGGGCGACGCCGCGGCACGGCGCCGGCGCGTCCGGCGGGCGAGTCAGGAGGACGCGTCGCGATCCGGCACGGCACCGACCCGGACGATGTCCGTCCGCGCCACGGCCCGGTCGCGGACGTCGGCCAGCGCCACGCGCGCGGGGTCCGCTAGGTACGCGGCGAGCGCGTCGTCGTCGGGCATCTCGATGACCTGGACCTCGGTCGGCAGCGACGCGTCCTGACCGGGCAGCGCGCGCACGCGCGACAGCACGCGGCCGCCGTGCACGGGTACGAGCGCGAGGACGTCGTCCTCGTACCGGCTCAGCAGGTCGGCGCTGCCCTCGGTGGGCCACAGCAGGACGCAGAGCGTGATCGGCATGGTGGGCACGCTACGCCGTACCGCCGGGGCCGTCAGCCGTCCGCGAGGCGCGCCGGGAAGCCCCCCGTCGCGACCGGGCCCCAGCGCGTGATCGTCAGGCGCACGAGCGACTTCCCCTGCGCGACCATGGCGGCGCGGTACTCGTCCCAGTCCGGGTGCTCACCGCTGATCGAGCGGTAGTAGTCGACGAGCGGCTCGACCGAGTCCGGCAGGTCGATCACCTCGGCCTCGCCGTCGACCTGCACCCACGGGTCGGAGAAACGCTCGCCGAGCGAGAGCAGCGACGCGCGCGGGTCCCGGCGCACGTTGACGGCCTTCGCGCGCTCCGGGTACGTCGACACGACGACCCGCCCCGCGTCGTCGACCCCGTACGTCACGGGGCTGAGTTGGGGCCGGCCGTCGGCCCGGGTCGTGACGAGCACGCCGTCGTGGCGGGAGCGCAGGAACTGCTCGAGCTCGTCGCGCTCGACGCGCCGGTTCGTCGCGATGGTGCGTGCCACGGGTCACCCCTCCTCGTGCGGACGGCGGGCCGATCGGCGCACGCCGGTGCCGCCGGCCCGGACCCGAGCTCCGGACCCAGGTTCCGGACGCGCGACGTGGTCGGCGCCCTGGTGGCGCGGCGGCACCGCCACGGTATCCGGTCGAGCCGCCCGCCCGCCCGCACTAGAATCGTCCGGACGCGCGCCCGCCCCCGGGAGCGCGACCCCCACCGCCCACCTGGAAGGAACCCTCCGTGCTGCGCACCCGAACGGCCGGCTCACTACGGGCCGAGCACACCGGTCAGACCGTCACCCTCACGGGCTGGGTCGACCGTCGGCGCGATCACGGCGGCGTCGCCTTCATCGACCTGCGCGACGCCTCCGGCATCGCCCAGGTCGTCATCCGCGACGAGGCCGTCGCGCACCCGCTGCGCAACGAGTTCGTCCTCCAGGTGACCGGCGAGGTCTCGCGCCGCCCCGACGGCAACGAGAACCCGTCGCTCCCGACGGGCGAGATCGAGGTCGTGGCGAGCGACGTCGTCGTGCTCAACACGTCCGAGGCGCTGCCGTTCCAGGTCTCCACGGCGCTCGCGGACACCGAGACGATCGGCGAGGAGGCGCGCCTCAAGCACCGCTACCTCGACCTGCGCCGGCCCGCGCCCGCGCACGCGCTGCGCCTGCGGGCCAAGGTCAACCAGGCCGCGCGCCGCGTGCTCGACGCCGAGGAGTTCGTCGAGATCGAGACGCCGACCCTCACGCGCTCGACGCCCGAGGGCGCGCGGGACTTCCTCGTGCCCGCGCGCCTCGCGCCCGGCTCCTGGTACGCGCTGCCGCAGTCGCCGCAGCTCTTCAAGCAGCTGCTCATGGTCGCGGGCATGGAGCGCTACTACCAGATCGCGCGCTGCTACCGCGACGAGGACTTCCGCGCCGACCGCCAGCCCGAGTTCACGCAGCTCGACGTCGAGATGAGCTTCGTCGAGCAGGACGACGTGATCGCGCTCGCGGAGAAGATCCTCGTCGCGCTGTGGGAGCTGATCGGCTACACGATCCCGACCCCGATCCCGCGCATGACGTTCCACGACGCCATGCGTCTCTACGGGTCGGACAAGCCCGACCTGCGCTTCGGCAACCCGCTCGTCGAGCTCACCGACTACTTCAAGGACACCCCGTTCCGCGTGTTCCAGGCGGAGTACGTGGGCGCCGTCGTCATGGCGGGCGGGGCGTCGCAGCCGCGCCGCCAGTTCGACGCGTGGCAGGAGTGGGCCAAGCAGCGCGGCGCCCGCGGGCTCGCGTACGTGACGTTCGGCGAGGACGGCACGCTCGGCGGCCCGGTCGCGAAGAACCTGTCCGACGCCGAGCGCGAGGGCCTGCGCGACGCGACCGGCGCGCAGCCGGGCGACGCCGTGTTCTTCGCCGCGGGCAAGACGTCGGACTCGCGCGCGCTGCTCGGTGCCGCGCGCCAGGAGATCGCGAAGCGCACGGGCGCCATCGACGAGGACGCGTGGGCGTTCGTCTGGATCGTCGACGCGCCGCTGTTCAAGCCCACGGGCGAGGACGACGACGTCGACCTGGGCCACTCCGCCTGGACCGCGGTGCACCACGCGTTCACCTCTCCCACGCCCGACTGGATCGACACGTTCGAGCAGAGCCCGGGCGAGGCGCTCGCGTACGCGTACGACATCGTGTGCAACGGCAACGAGATCGGCGGCGGCTCGATCCGTATCCACCGCCGCGACGTCCAGGAGCGCGTGTTCGACGTCATGGGCATCGGGCCCGAGGAGGCGCAGGAGAAGTTCGGCTTCCTCCTCGACGCGTTCAAGTTCGGTGCGCCCCCGCACGGCGGGATCGCGTTCGGCTGGGACCGCATCGTCGCGCTGCTGACGAAGTCGGACTCGATCCGCGACGTCATCGCCTTCCCGAAGTCGGGCGGCGGGTTCGACCCGCTCACGCAGGCCCCGGCGCCGATCACGCCCGAGCAGCGCAAGGAGGCCGGCGTCGACGCGAAGCCGGCCGCGCCGAAGGACGACGCGGCCGAGCCCACGCCGGAGGCGTGACCGCCGGAACCACGCGCGAGGGCGCGCCGACCCCCCGACGGCGGGTCGGCGCGCCCTCGCGCGCCCGCCAGCGCCTCGACCGGTGGGCCGGGCCGCCCCGGTCGTCCGGGCGTCGCTCCGAGGGGCCCCGGCACGGCGACGCGAGCGTCCCGTGCCGGCTCGGCGGCGTCGCGCCGCGGACCCGCCCGCCCGGGGTCAGTGCGCGACCGCCAGCTTGCGGTGCACCCGCCGCAGCGGGCGTGGCGCCCACCAGTTGAAGCGGCCGAGCAGGGTCATCGTCGCGGGCACCAGGAGCAGGCGGACGATCGTGGCGTCGATGAGCACCGCGACGGCGAGCGCGAACCCGACCTCCTTGATGACGAGGAGGTCGCCGAAGACGAAGCCCGCGAAGACGACGATGATGATCGCCGCCGCGGACGTGATGATCCGGCCGGAGCGCTGGAGCCCCAGGCGCACCGCCTCGTCGTTGGGGTGGCCGGCGTCGTAGAGCTCCTTGACGCGCGCGAGCAGGAACACCTCGTAGTCCATGGCGAGGCCGAACGCGAAGGCGACGACGAGCGCCACCACGTACGTCTCGATCCCCCCGACCGAGGAGAAGTCGAGCAGGCCCTCCAGGTGCCCGTCCTGGAAGACCCAGACGAGCACGCCGAGCGAGGCCGCGAGCGACAGCGCGTTCGTGAGGAGCGCCTTGACCGGCACCACGACGGACCCCGTCATGAGGAACAGCAGGACGAGCGTCGCGCCGACGACGATCCCGACGGCCCACCACACGCGTTCGCCGAGCGCGTCGAGGAAGTCGACCTGCCCGGCCGCCTGCCCGGTGACCCACACGTCGAAGCTGCTGTCGGACGCCCGCACCTCGCGCACGACCGACACCGCCTCCGGGCCACCGGCGTCGTCCGCGTCGACGTGCACGCCCACGACGGCGTAGTCGCCGAGCGGTGCCGCGGGGTCGACGCTCGCGACCCCGTCCAGCCCCGCGACGTCGTCGGCCCACGCCTGCGCCTCCTCGACGCTCGCGTCGACCACGGCCACCACCTGGGCGCTCTCGCTCGACGGGTACTGCG
The DNA here is from genome assembly GCF_016921195.1 of Cellulosimicrobium cellulans. Classification (GTDB taxonomy): domain Bacteria; phylum Actinomycetota; class Actinomycetes; order Actinomycetales; family Cellulomonadaceae; genus Cellulosimicrobium; species Cellulosimicrobium cellulans_F. The sequence goes on along the minus strand of NZ_JAFGYF010000002.1, from coordinate 473,885 downwards.
CGGCGAGCTCGTCGACGAACTCGCGCTGCGGGGAGCCCTGGGGGAGCAGCTCGATGCCGGAGTTGCGCATGTGCAGGCCGAGGACGGGCAGCGCGAGCACGACGAGCACGACGACCGTCGTCAGCAGCACCCACACGGGGTGACGCTGCACGCGCGCCGCGAGCCGGGAGAAGGCGCCCTCGTCGGACTGGACGTCCGCCGTCCGGGCGAGCACGCGGCGCAGGCCGGGGACCCGACCGAGGATGCCGGGCCGCGCGAGGCGGCGGCCCGAGAACGCGAGCAGCGCCGGGACGAGCGTGAGCGCCGTCGCGACGGCGACGAGGACGACGCCGAGGCCGCCGGCCCCGACGGACCGCAGGATGTCCGGGCGGAACACCATGAGCCCGGCGATCGAGATCGCGACCGTGAGCGCGGAGAACGCGACGGTGCGGCCCGCCGTCTCCATCGTGCGCACGAGCGCCGCGTGCACGACGCCGTCCCCGCGCCGTCGCCGCAGCGCCGGGTCGTCGCCGGCCTCGAGGAACCGGTGGAGCTCCTCGCGGAACCGCGACACGACGAGCAGCCCGTAGTCGATCGAGAGCCCGAGCCCCAGCAGGGTGACGACGTTGACCACGGACGCGTCGACGTCGAGCACGTACGTCAGACCCAGCAGGACGCCGAGCCCCGTCCCGATGGACGCGACGGCCCCGGCCATCGGCATCGCGGCGGCGAGGAAGCCGCCGAAGACGAGCACCATGATGAGCAGGGCGACCGGCAGGGCGACCTTCTCGCCCGTCGTCAGGTCCTCCTCGACCTGCCCCGTGATGGCGTCGACGATGAGCGCGTTCGAGCCCACGAGGCCCGTCGCGTCCCCGGCCGCGTCCGGTGCGGCCTCGGCGAGGACGCCGGGCGTCGCCTCGAGCTGCTCGACGACCCGCTCGGCCACGGCGTCCGTGCGCTCGGCGTCGAGGTCGGTGCGCAGCGTCACCACGGTGAGGAACCCGTCCCCGCCGCTCGCGACGAGCGACTGCGCGGCCGGGTCCTCCACCCCGCCGGGGATCACGTACGGGTTGATGACCGTGTCCACGCCCTCGATCGCCACGAGGTCCGCGTTCACCTCGGTCATGGCCTCCACGACCTGCGCGTCCGCGGGGTCGACCTCGCTCACCAGGAGCGTGATCTCCGGGCCGCCCTCCTCGTTCTCGGCGAGGATCTGCGTCGCGCGCTCGCTGTCGGACCCGGGGATGGTCGGGGCCCCCGTGGTGACCCGGTCGAACACGCTCTCGCCGTGCACGCCGACCAACGCGAGCGCGAACCCGAGCGCGGTGAGGGCGACCCACACGACGACGGTGAGGCGGGGATGACGGGCGACACGACGACCGAGGCTCGAGAACACGAGCGCCAGCATCGCATCAGCCCGCGCCGCGTGTCAGATCCCTCGCGACGCTGTGGACGACGTTCACCCGACCTCCCCACACCGGCGGCGTCGGGCTGCGTGGGCGGCGGTGCGTAGGCTCGGGGCATGTCCACCGGTGATCTGTTCGGCGGCGACCTCTTCGGCGCCGCCACCTCCGGCGCGCAGGGCACGCCGCGACCGGGACCGGGGGCCCCGCTCGCCGTGCGCATGCGACCCGCCGCCCTCGACGAGGTCGCGGGCCAGGGGCACCTGCTCGTCCCCGGCTCGCCCCTGCGGCGGCTCATCGAGGCGGACGCGTCCGGCGGCCGTGCCGCGCCCGGCTCCGTCATCCTCTGGGGCCCGCCCGGCACCGGCAAGACGACGCTCGCCTACCTCATCGCGACCGCGTCCGGGCGCCGCTTCGTCGAGCTCTCCGCCGTCACCGCGGGCGTGAAGGACGTGCGCACCGTCGTCGAGGACGCCCGCCGCCGCCTCGCGACCGGCGGCGAGGAGACCGTCCTGTTCATCGACGAGGTGCACCGCTTCTCCAAGTCCCAGCAGGACGCGCTCCTGCCGAGCGTCGAGAACCGCTGGGTCACGCTCGTCGCGGCGACCACCGAGAACCCGAGCTTCTCCGTGAACTCGCCCCTGCTGTCGCGTTCGCTCCTGCTCACGCTCCAGCCGCTGGGGGACGACGACGTCCGCGCCCTCGTGCGCCGCGCCGTCGCCGACGACCGGGGGCTCGGCGGCCTCGTCGCGCTCACCGACGAGGCGGAGGACCACCTCGTGCGCCTCGCCGGGGGCGACGCCCGCAAGGCCCTGACCGTCCTCGAGGCCGCCGCCGGTGCCGCCCTCTCCGACGCCCCGGTCCCCATCGCGGTGGCGGCCTCCGAGGACGCCGACGCGGACCGGTCGGGCGACGGTGCGCAGGACGCGACCGCCGACGCCGCGGAGCCCGTACCCGTCGACCTCGACACCGTCGAGCGCGCCGTCGACGTGGCCGCCGTGCGCTACGACCGCGACGGCGACCAGCACTACGACGTCGTGTCCGCGTTCATCAAGTCCATGCGCGGCTCCGACGTCGACGCCTCTCTGCACTACCTCGCGCGCATGATCGCGGCGGGCGAGGACCCGCGCTTCATCGCCCGGCGCATCGTCATCGCCGCGGCGGAGGACGTCGGCATGGCCGACCCGTCCGCGCTCCAGACCGCCGTCGCCGCCGCCCAGGCCGTCCAGCTCATCGGCATGCCCGAGGGGCGGATCGTCCTCGCGGAGGCCGTCGTGCACCTCGCGACCGCGCCCAAGTCCAACGCCGCCTACCTCGGGATCGACGCGGCGCTCGCGGACGTGCGCGCCGGGAAGGCCGGGTCCGTCCCGACGCACCTGCGCGACGCGCACTACCCGGGCGCGAAGCAGCTCGGGCACGGCACCGGGTACCGGTACGCGCACGACGCGCCCCACGGCGTCGCGGCGCAGCAGTACCTGCCCGACACGCTGGTCGGCTCCCGGTACTACACGCCGACGGACCGCGGCTACGAGCGCCAGGTCGGCGAAAGGCTGGGCCGCGTCCGGGACATTCTCGGACGCGAAGCCGGGTGACCTGTTATCGTGGCCGCAGCGCCAAATCGGTGCTAAACGGACACTCCGGAGGTACATCACATGCGTCAGGTCCAGCGTCGCACCCTGGGCGCTCTTGTGACTCTCGCCCTCACCCTCGGCGGGATGGCCGTTGGGACGGCACTCGCAGCTCCCGCCTCGGCAGCCACCCCGTTCTGCAACGATCACTACCTGCCCGCCGGCAACCTCGGCGTGCCCGGCTTCGTCAGCGGTGGCACGACGACCTACAAGTGCACCCTCTCCCAGGGCCGCACCGGGTACCCCGTCACGTTGCTGCAGCGGAGCCTGAAGGACTGCTATGGCCAGAACATCGCGGTCGACGGCAGCTTCGGTCCCGCAACCCGGTCGGCGCTCATCGCGGCGCAGAGGACGGCTGGGGTTGCGGCTGACGGCCTCTACGGCCCCGTGACCGCCAAGGCCATCTACCACTCGGGCTACGCGAACGGCAGCGGCAGGCAGTTCTGCGGGAAGTTCTGATCAACCCTGGTCGGTGGGGCACAACTGCTGGTGCTCCACCGACCGGACATCTCGCAGGCAAGGTCACCCCACTTCGCCGTGCAGCCAGGTGATCGGCTCTGTCCAGTTTTCGGTGTAGCTCAAGTTGTTGATGTTCAGCGTCGGCCGGCGGACAGCCGACCGTCGAAGGTGACCTCGAAGGCGTTGAGTGCCGCCTTCCAGCGTTGGGTCCAGCGGGCGCTGCCTGTGCCGGTCCGGTCCAGGGCCATCACCGCGAGGTAGGCGCGCTTGAGGGCGGCCTGCTCGTTCGGGAAATGGCCCCGGCGCGGACGGCCTTGCGGGCCCGGGTGTTCACGGACTCGGTGGCGCTCGTGGTGCACGCGATCTGGCGGATCTCGGCGTCGAACTGCAAGAACGGGACGAACTCGGCCCACGCGTCGGACCAGAGCTTGATGATCGCGGGGTACTTGGCCCCCCACGCCTCGGTGAACTCCTAGAAGCGTTCCTCCGCGGCCGCGGCCGTGGAGCGGTGCAGATCGGGTTCAGGGCGCGGGCGAGCCTGTCCCAGGCCTGCCGGGCGGCGTACCGGAACGACGCGCGTCTCAGGTGCACCACGTAGGTCTGCACCACGGTCTGGGGCCAGACGTTGGACACGGACTTGGCCCTTGAGCCCGTCGCACACCAGCATGAGCACGTCCGCCACGCGCGGTTCTTGATCTCGGTCAACGCCTGCTGCCAGTACTTCGCGCCCTCGCCGCGGTCGCCGGCCCACGGCCCGAGGATGTCCCGGTTGCCCTCGACCGTCACGGCCATCGCGATGTAGATCGGCCGGTTCGCGACTTGCCCGTCACATACCTTGACGTGCATCGCGTCGATGAACACCACGGGGTCGACCGGGTCCAGCGGACGGTTCTGCCATTCCGTCATGCCCGCGAGCACCTAGTCGGTGATCGTCGAGATGCTTGTCTTGGACAACTGCGCGCCGTCGACCTCGACCAGGTGCGCCGAGATGTCCCCGCGGGTCATCCCACGCGCGGACGGCGACAGGATCATGTCCTCCACGTCGCCCAGGCGACTCTGCCGCTTGCGCACGATCGCGGGCTCGAACGTTCGGCCCGGTTCCGGAGCACGGTGATCTCGACCGGCCCTGCCTGGGTGAATACCGTCTTCGTGCGGGTGCCGTTACGGGCGTTGCCGTCCACCGAGCCGCCGCGCTCGTGCGGCTCGTAGCCCGGGTGGCCGCTGAGCTCGCCCTCCAGCGCGCACTTCAGCACCAGCTTCGTCAGCCGGCCCAGCAATCCGGCCTCGCCGTTCAGCACGAGCCCCTGCTCGCGGGCGCCACCGACCAGCGCGGCGACCAGCCCCCGATCCGCCACCGCACCCTGCTCCTCGACCGTCGCCGTCACCGGTTCCCCGACCCCACGTCACAGATCTGTACTTCACTCATCGGGCATACCTCCCTGATCAGAAGTTGCACCGACGGCCGTACAGTCCCAAATAGGGGATTACCAGGTGGTCGGGGTGGCGCTGTGGTGCACGGGCATGTTCTTCGCGCATCGATACCGTGGTCCACGGGTGCGGTAGACTGCCCAGGTTGCCTTCACGGCGACCACCTGGGACCTCGGCCCCGACCCGCCGTCTCTCCTCCGGAGAGGCACGTGGTCCATCGGCTGGTCCCGCACCCGGACCCGACCTCTCGGGACCAGGTGTGACGTCAGTACACACACGACAGGAATGAGATACCGCTGTGACGTCTGTCAAGCGTTCGCGCCGCCAGGTCCGCCTGAGCCGCGCCCTGGGCATCGCCCTCACCCCGAAGGCCGTCAAGCACTTTGAGAAGCGCCCGTACCCCCCGGGTGAGCACGGCCGCGCCCGCCGCCGCACCGAGTCGGACTACGCGGTCCGTCTGCGCGAGAAGCAGCGTCTGCGCGCCCAGTACATGCTCCGCGAGAAGCAGCTCGCGCGTGCGTACGAGGAGGCCCGCAAGGACAAGGGTCTGACCGGTGAGGCGCTCGTCGAGAACCTCGAGACCCGCCTCGACGCGCTCGTGCTGCGCGCCGGCTTCGCCCGCACGATCCTGCAGGCGCGCCAGGCGGTCACGCACCGCCACATCCTCGTCGACGGCAAGATCGTGGACCGCCCGTCGTTCCGCGTGAAGCCCGGCCAGACCCTCCAGGTCAAGCCGAAGAGCCAGGCGACGACGCCGTTCCAGGTCGCCGCCGCGGGCGCGCACCGCGACGTCCTCCCGGCCGTCCCGGGCTACCTGGACGTCCAGCTCGAAAAGCTGAGCGCGATCCTCACGCGTCGCCCGAAGCGCGCCGAGGTCCCCGTGCAGTGCGAGGTCCAGCTCGTCGTCGAGTACTACGCTCGCTGACCCTCGCTCCGGACGCCTCGCTCACCGCTTCGTCGGCGAGCGAGGCGTTCGTGCGTCCGGACCGGTGCGCACGCCGCACCGCAGCGACGCCGTCGTCGTGTCGTGCCCGACGGCGGTCCCCGCCCTGGTGCGGGTAGTGTTTCGCGGAGTCGTGGGCATGTCCGTGAGGACCCCGCGGCGACGTGGACCGTCCCGCGCGCACGCCGCGCGGCGTCCGCGCACAAGGCACCGTGACTGGCACTGGAGGAAGAATGTCCCTGGGAGACGTGGCCGGCCTCATCGCAGCCATCGCGTTCGTGCTGCTCGTCGGCCTGCTCGCGGTGCCGCTCCTCAAGCTCGGCCGCGTGCTCGACGAGGCGCGCGCGAGCATCAAGGAGGTCACGGACCACTCGGTCCCGATCCTCGACGAGGCCGCGACCACGGTCGCGACGACCAACAGCCAGCTCGTCAAGGTCGACACGATCACGACGTCGGCCGCCCAGGTGAGCGAGAACGTCTCCGCGCTGACCGGCCTGTACGCCGCGACGTTCGGTGCCCCGCTGGTCAAGGTCGCCGCGTTCACCTACGGCGTGCGCCAGGCCGCGGCCCGCTCGTTCGGCGGTCGTCGGTCGACGGGCCGCTCCGGCCGCGCCGAGGGGTCGCGCTGATGCGCCGCGTCTTCTGGATCGGCGTCGGGGTGGCGATCACGGTCGTGGTCGTCGTCCGCGGCAAGAAGATCCTCGCGCGGTACGCGCCCGCGTCGCTCGTGGACCAGGCGACCGAGCAGGTCAACGGTCTGGGCGAGAAGGTCGTGGAGATCGCCCGCGACTTCCGCACCGAGTTCACGCTCGCGCGCGACGCGCGCGAGCAGGAGCTCATGGCGGCGCTCCTCGCGGAGGGTCAGGAGGACCCGGACGTCGTGCGAGCGCGCCGCGCGGCCGGCCGCCACGCGCGCCCGGCCGCGGGAGACCCCAGCCCCTTCGACGACACGGACGACGTCGAGGACCTCCTCGGTTACTCCTTCTAGGACGCGCGGCCCGGCCGCGGCCTCCACAGCACACCCGCCACGTACGACCCACCGACTTCACCCGAAGGACATCATGCGCACCGCCGAGATCCGCAAGCGCTGGCTCGACTACTTCGCCGACCGCGACCACACCGTCGTGCCCTCGGCGTCGCTCGTCTCCCCGGACCCGTCCACGCTGTTCACCATCGCGGGCATGGTCCCGTTCATCCCGTACATGACGGGTGAGCAGACGCCGCCGTGGGACCGCGCGACGAGCGTCCAGAAGTGCGTGCGCACGCTCGACATCGACGAGGTCGGCAAGACGACCCGCCACGGCACGTTCTTCCAGATGAACGGCAACTTCTCGTTCGGGGACTACTTCAAGGAAGGCGCGATCACCTACGCCTGGGACCTGGTCACGGGCGCGCGCGAGGAGGGGAAGTACGGGTTCGACCCCGAGAGCGTGTGGGTCACCGTCTACCACGACGACGACGAGGCGCGGCAGCTCTGGAAGCGCATCGCCGGCCTGCCGGACGAGCGCATCCAGGCGCGCGGCAAGAAGGACAACTACTGGTCCACGGGCCAGCCCGGCCCCGCCGGACCCTGCTCGGAGATCTACATCGACCGCGGCCCGGAGTTCGGTCAGGAGGGCGGACCCGTCGTCGACGAGGACCGCTACCTCGAGATCTGGAACCTCGTGTTCATGCAGTACGCGATCGACGACGTGAAGTCCAAGGAGGACTTCCGCATCGTCTCGGAGCTCGCGCGCAAGAACATCGACACGGGCATGGGTCTGGAGCGCGTCGCCTACCTGCTCCAGGGCAAGGACAACCTCTACGAGATCGACGAGGTGTTCCCCGTCATCGCCGCGGCAGAGGAGCTCTCGGGCAAGCGCTACGGCGCGAGCCACGAGGACGACGTGCGCATGCGCGTCGTGGCCGACCACGTGCGCTCCGCGCTCATGATCATGAGCGACGGCGTGCGCCCCTCGAACGAGGGCCGTGGCTATGTGCTGCGCCGTCTGCTGCGCCGCTCCGTGCGCGCCATGCGGCTGCTCGGCGTCGAGGACCGCGCGATGCCAGCGCTGCTCCCCGTGAGCCGCGACGCCATGGCACCGTCGTACCCGGAGGTCGCGACGGACTTCGAGCGCATCTCGACCGTCGCCTACACCGAGGAGGACGCGTTCCGCCGCACCCTCACCTCCGGGACGACGATCCTCGACACGGCCGTGTCGAAGGCGAAGGCCGCCGCGGGGACGAGCGGTGTGCCGGTGCTCGGAGGCGACCAGGCGTTCGCCCTGCACGACACGTACGGCTTCCCGATCGACCTCACGCTCGAGATGGCCGCCGAGCAGGGCGTGCAGGTCGACGAGAAGGCGTTCCGCGCGCTCATGACCGAGCAGCGCCAGCGCGCCCGCGCCGACGCGCTCGCCAAGCGCTCGGGCGGCGTGGACACCGCCGCCTACGAGTCGCTCGCCGGCGAGCTCTCCGCCCCGGTCGAGTTCCTCGGCTACACCGAGTCCTCCGCCGCCGTGCGCGTCGCAGGTCTACTCGTCGACGGCGTGCCCGCGCCCGCCGCGACCGCACCCGCCGACGTCGAGGTCGTGCTCGACCGCACGCCGTTCTACGCGGAGGCCGGCGGCCAGCTCGCCGACCACGGCACGATCGTGCTCGACGGCGGCGCGACCATCGAGGTGGACGACGTCCAGCGCCCGATCAAGGGCCTGTCCGTGCACCGTGGCCGCCTCGTCGAGGGGACCGCGGCGCTCGGCGACCCGGGCACCGCGACGATCGACCGTGACCGTCGCAAGGCGATCAGCCGCGCCCACTCGGCGACGCACATGATCCACAAGGCCCTCCAGGAGTCGCTCGGCAAGGACGCGACCCAGGCCGGGTCGGAGAACGCGCCGAGCCGCATCCGGTTCGACTTCCGGCGCTCGTCCGCCGTGCCGGCGGGCGCGCTGTCGGAGATCGAGGAGCGGGTCAACACCCAGCTCCAGGAGAACCTCGAGGTCACGGACCAGCTCATGCCGATCACCGAGGCGCGCGCCCTGGGCGCGATGGCGCTGTTCGGCGAGAAGTACGGCGACGTCGTGCGCGTCGTGTCGATCGGCGGCGACTGGTCGCGCGAGCTGTGCGCCGGTACGCACGTGCAGCAGACGGGCCAGCTCGGCCTCGTCACGCTGCTCGGCGAGTCGTCGATCGGCTCGGGCGTGCGTCGCGTCGACGCGCTCGTCGGCGACGGCGCGTACGGCTTCCAGGCCAAGGAGCACGCGCTCGTCGGCCAGCTCACCGGTCTGCTCAACGTGCGGACCGAGGAGCTCCCGGACCGCGTGGGCGCGCTCGTGTCCCGCCTGCGCGACGCGGAGAAGGAGCTGGCGCAGCTCCGGCAGTCCCAGCTCCTCGCGGTGGCGGGCACACTCGCCGCGGATGCGGAGCTCTCGGGCGGCACGCGCGTCGTCGTGCACGACGCCGGCGACGTCGCCTCCGCCGACGACCTCCGTGCGCTCGCGCTCGACGTGCGCGGCCGCCTCGGCGAGTCCGAGCCGGCCGTCGTGGCCGTCGGTGGCGTCGCGAAGGACCGCCCGCAGGTCGTCGTCGTGACCAACGCGTCGGCCCGTGCCGCGGGCCTTCGTGCCGGTGTGCTCGCCAAGGCCGCGGCCCAGACGCTCGGCGGCGGCGGCGGCGGCAAGGACGACATGGCCCAGGGCGGCGGCACGGACGCGTCCGCGCTGCCTGCCGCCCTCCAGGGCGTGCGTGACGGCGCCGCGGTCGCCGCGTGACGGGCGTCCCCCCGGTGCCCGGTGACGACGAGCGCGCCCCCCTCCCGCGGGGGGCGCGCCTCGCCGTCGACGTGGGCAGCGTGCGCGTCGGGCTCGCGGCGAGCGACCCCGACGGGCTCGTGGCGACCCCGGTCGAGACGCTCGCGCGCGACACGCGCGCCGGCTCCGCGGTCCCGTCGGACATCGCACGGATCGCGGCCGAGGTCGAGGAGCGCGCGGCACGCGTCGTCTACGTGGGCCTCCCGCGTCACCTCTCCGGGAGCGAGGGTGCCGCCGCCCAGGGCGCACGGGCGTACGCTGGGCTGGTGGCACGCGTCGTCGCCCCGGTGCGGGTGCACCTCGTCGACGAGCGGATGTCGACCGTCAGCGCGCACCAGGCGCTGCACGCCTCGGGACGCGCCGGCAAGAAGCACCGCAGCGTCGTCGACCAGGCCGCCGCCGTTATCATTCTGCAATCCGCTCTCGACGCCGAGCGGGGCGCGGGGGCGCGCGCCGGAGAACCTGTAGACCCGACAGGAGACCACCGACCGTGACCGACCTGTTCGAACGGCCCGCAGTCCAGGGCGAGCAGCAGCCCGCGCGTTCGTCGCGCGCCGAGCAGCGCGCGCGCCGGGCCGCGAAGAAGCGACGCCAGCGCCGGCGTCGTCGCGCCCTCGTGGTGCTGCTCGTCTCGCTCCTCGTGGTGGGCGGAGCGGGCTACATCCTGCTCAACAACGCCTCGGATCTCTTCGGGTTCGCGAACCCGCTCGAGGCGAAGGACTTCGAGGGCCCGGGGACCGAGCCCGTCGACATCGTGATCGAGCCCGGTTCGACGGGCCGCGACATGGGGGCCGTGCTCACCGAGGCGGGCGTCGTCGCGAGCTCCGCGGCGTTCGCGAACGCGTTCGAGGAGAACCCGAACGCCGGCAAGATCCAGCCGGGCACGCACACACTGCTCCTCGGCATGTCTGCGAAGGACGCCGTCGCGCGTCTCGTGGCGAACGACTCGCGCGTCGAGACGAAGATCACGATCCCCGAGGGCTACACGGTCAAGCAGATCCTCGAGCGGTCGTCCTCCGTCACGGGGATCCCCGTCGCGGAGTTCGAGGCGGCCATGGCCGACACCGCCGCCACGGGGCTGCCCGTCGAGGCGAACGGCAACTACGAGGGTTGGCTCTACCCGACGACGTACGTCCTCGAGCCGGGCGACGTGAGCGCGCAATCAGTGATCCAGCAGATGGTCTCGCAGACCGTGATGAAGCTCGATGAGCTAGGGGTTGCCCCTGAGGATCGGGAGACCGTCCTGAACAAGGCCTCTCTGATCGAGCGGGAGGCGAAGTACGCACCCGACCGGCCAAAGATGGCCCGCGCGATCGAGAACCGCCTGGCCATCAACATGGCGCTGGAGATCGACGCGGCGGTCGCCTACGGCCTCGACAAGCCGGGTACCGAGCTCACACGCGAGGACACCCGGAACCCCGACAACCCGTTCAACACCTACGCCCACAAGGGCCTGCCCCCGACTCCGATCGCGAGCCCAGGCGGCGACTCGCTGGCGGCCGTGGTGAGTCCGGAACCAGGCGACTGGATCTTCTGGACCGCGGTCAACCTGGAGACTGGTGAGACCAAGTTCGCGGTGACGTGGGACGAGCACCAAAAGAACGTGGCCGAGCTGCGTCGGTGGCAGGCGGAGAACGGCGGGTGAGCACCAAGCGCCCGCCGCGCCGTGCGGCCGTCCTCGGCCACCCCGTCGCGCACTCGCTGTCCCCGGTGCTGCACCGTGCCGCGTATGACGCGCTGGGGCTGGACGGGTGGTCGTACGAGGCGATCGACACGACCGAGGAGCAGCTACCGGCCTTCGTCAACGGCCTCGACGCCTCGTGGGCAGGCCTGAGCCTCACCATGCCGCTCAAGCACGCGGTGATCCCGCTGCTGGACCACGTCGACCCGCTCGCGAACGTCGTCGGGGCGGTCAACACGCTCGTGGTGCAGCCCACGGGCGGGACGCGACCGACGTTCGTCGGGACGAACACCGACGTACACGGTCTCGTCGCGGCGCTGCGCGAGGGGCTGGGGGAGCGGGAGGTCCGCTCTGCCGTCGTGCTGGGCGCCGGGGCGACCGCTGCCTCGACGCTCGCCGCGCTCGCGCAGCTGGGCTGCGAGGCACCGACCGTCCTCGTGCGCTCGCTCGGGCGCACGGGCAGCCTCCAGCGCGCCGCGCACCGGATGGGCGTCGAGCCGCGGTTCGAGGTGCTGAACCCGGCGTCGCCCGCGCTCGTCGACCGCCTCGCGCATACGGACGCCGTCGTGGCCACCCTGCCGTCGCGTGCCGCCGACCCGGTGGCGGACGCGCTGTCCCGGGCCGCGGCGACGCCCGGCGGGGTCCTTCTGGACGTCGTCTACGACCCCCGGCCCACCGCGCTGTCCGTCGCCTGGACCGCGGGCGGCGGCACCGTCGTCGGCGGCGAGCGCATGCTCCTGCATCAGGCGGCCGAGCAGGTGCGGCTCATGACGGGCAGGGTAGCCCCGCTCCCCGCGATGGGTCGGGCGCTGGCGTCCGCGCTCGGTGTCCCGGCCTGACGCCCCTCGTTGCCCGCATAGTTGCGCGGGGATGGGCGCTGCTCTATGTTCGCCCGCGACACTGTTGTCTCTTTAGGGGGATTTATGAGAATCGTACGACGACTGCTCGCTGTGATGATAACTGCCGGATTGCTCGTGAGTGGCGGCGTCCTCACCGCCGCGTCTGCCTCTGCCGCTTACCCGACGTGCAACACGATCGGCATTCGCAACGGCATCGCAACTCCCTACGCCTCAGCCGCAGGGACCTATACGTGCAACCTGCGGTATGGAAACACGGGTGCCGGGGTGCGTGCGCTTCAGGACTCGCTCAACGAGTGCCACGGTTTCAATCTTGCCCTCGACGGCTCGTTCGGTCCGGCTACGCGAGCCGCGGTCCTGAAGTTCCAGCGAGACCGCGGTTTGATCGCCGATGCCGTCTACGGTCCTCAGACGCGCAACGCGATCAAATGGGTGTCCTGGAGCAACGGGACGCCTCGGCCGTCCTGCCACTCGTACTGACGAGTTACTCCGACGCGGCGTGGCCCGAGTGAACTCGAGTCACGCCGCGTCGATCCGTGGTGTCGAGAGAGATTTGCCGATCTTGCGGCAACAGTGCCGACCCGCTTGCCGACGGTAAGGTCTCGCTGCTCGTTGCACTGATCGTTCCACCAAGCTTCGTTGTGCTCGATCGCGACGGCACCTGCACGAGGCGATCGCGGTCTTGGCTACCGTTCGCGGCGAACTATGGCCCTTCGTCGGCCTGGACGGCACGCTCGTGCGGATCGCACCACTTCATGGACCGCGCAATCCGACCGGTGCCGAGCCTGAGACATTCTGGCAAGCAGCGCCACGGCGTCGGCATTCAGGTCCCGTGCGACCCGACCATCTACCACGCGATCTGCGTCACATCGGTGCACGCCAGCCCTGCGCCGAGCACCATGAACGGCCCGAAGGGCACGACGGTGTCCCGCCGGGCGCGACCCAGGAGCACAAGACCCATCGCCCACGCACCCCCGAGGACGAACGGCAGCATGAGCCCGAGCCCGAGTTCCGCCCAGCCGAGCCACGCGAGCGGTGCTCCGAGTAGCCCGGCAAGCTTCACGTCGCCGAACCCCAGCCCTGGAGGGTAGGCGAGTCTCAATGCGGCGTAGGCGCCGAACGCGAGGGCGCTGCCGGTCAGGGTCAGCGCGAGTTGCTTCAGGTCGCCCGTAGCGAGAGCCGCAGTCCCGAGCAGAACGACCGTGACTGCCCACGTGGGGAGGACCACCGCGTCGGGGAGACGGTGCGTGCGCACGTCGACCACTGCGACCAGCGTTCCGGCCGCGGCGACGAGCACGAACGCCGGAGTTGCCCACGACGTCCCGCCCCACCAGGCGGCACCCGCTGCGGCGATCGCGGCGAGCATGAACCCCGTCCGGCCGGCGGTGTCCTGCACGGCCCGCACCCGCTCCGGCCACCGGAGGGGCGTCCGAACGGCGGCCGTCGGGCGTACGGGAACTGCTGTCTCGTCCCCCTGCTCCATCACGCGCAGCACCGTAGCGCGCCAACGGTGCTGGCTGCCGCCGTCGTCCACAGGTTCTGCGCCCGACCCGGTAGGTGCCTGGTCCGCACTGCGGGCGCCCGCCGGGACGTGGGCACCGACGTGGGAGGATGGCGATCATGCTGCGTTGGTTGACTTCGGGTGAGTCGCACGGTGAGGCGCTGGTCGGGATCCTCGACGGGCTGCCCGCGGGCGTCGAGCTCACGACGGACGACGTGCGCGCCGCGCTCGCGCGCCGTCGCCTCGGGTACGGGCGCGGTTCGCGCCAGAAGTTCGAGCAGGACGAGCTCCGGGTGCTCGGCGGTCTGCGCCACGGCGTGACCCAGGGCGGCCCGCTCGCGCTCGAGATCGCGAACTCCGAGTGGCCCAAGTGGGTCGACGTCATGTCTGCCGACCCGGTGCCGCCCGAGGCGTTGTTGGTCGACGCCGGCACGGGCGACGTGCGCGAGATCGCGCGCAACCGTCCGCTCACGCGCCCGCGCCCCGGCCACGCCGACCTCGTGGGCATGCGCAAGTACGGCTTCGACGACGCCCGGCCCGTGCTCGAGCGCGCCTCGGCGCGCGAGACGGCGACGCGCGTCGCCCTCGGCACGGCGGCGGCGAAGTTCCTCGAGCAGGCGCTCGGCGTCCGGCTCGTGTCGCACGTCGTGGGCATCGGGCCCGTCGAGGTGCCCGAGGACGCGGCCGTGCCCGGACCGGACGACGTCGCCGCGCTCGACGCCGACCCGGTGCGCTGCTTCGACGCCGCGACGTCAGCCGCGATGGTCGCCGAGATCGACGAGTGCCAGAAGGCGGGCGACACGCTCGGCGGCGTCGTCGAGGTCCTGGCCTACGGCGTCCCGTCGGGCCTCGGCACCTATGCGCAGAGCGACCGGCGCCTGGACGCCCGCCTCGCCGCGGTGCTCATGGGCATCCAGGCGATCAAGGGCGTCGAGGTCGGCGACGGCTTCCGCACCGCGCGCCGCCGCGGGTCCGCCGCGCACGACGAGATCGAGCGCGGCACGGACGGGCGCATCCACCGCCTGAGCAACCGGGCCGGCGGCGTCGAGGGCGGCATGTCGAACGGCGAGGTCGTGCGCGTGCGCGCCGCGATGAAGCCCATCTCGACGGTGCCGCGCGCGCTCGCGACGGTCGACGTGGTCACGGGCGAGGTCGCCAAGGCGCAGCACCAGCGCTCGGACGTGTGCGCCGTCCCGCCGGCGGCGGTCGTGGCCGAGGCGATGGTGGCGCTCGTCCTGGCGGAGCAGGCGCTCGAGAAGTTCGGCGGCGACTCCGTCGCGGAGGTCCGTCGCAACGCCGAGGCCTACCTCGCGGCGATCCCGGAGCTCCAGCGCTGATGACGCCCGTCGCCCCGGGCACGCGCCCGGTCGTCGTCCTCGTCGGCCCGCCCGGCAGCGGCAAGTCGACCGTCTCCCGGCACCTCGCCGACCTGCTCGGCCTCGCGCAGCGCGACACCGACACCGACGTCGAGACGGTGGCCGGCAAGCCCGTCGCCGACATCTTCGTCGACCACGGCGAGCCGCACTTCCGCGAGCTCGAGCGCGAGGCCGTGACGACGGCGCTCGCCACCCACGACGGCGTGCTCGCCCTGGGCGGCGGGGCCGTCCTCGACGAGCACACGCAGGCGGCCCTCGCGGCCTACGCCGCGGCGGGCGGCGCCGTGGTGTTCCTCGACGTGAGCCTCGCGCACGCCGCGCCGCGCGTCGGGTTCAACCAGTCGCGCCCGCTGCTCCTGGGCAACCCCCGAGCCCGGTGGGCCGCGCTCATGGAGGCGCGGCGCCCCGTCTACGAGCGGGTCGCCACGCTGCACGTCGTCACCGACGCGCGCACGCCCGCCCAGGTGGCCGAGGAGATCCGCGCCCACCTCGCGCGGGCGGGCACCGCGCCGTCCGACACCGCCGACACCCCGGCCCGACAGGAGAACGCGTGAGCGACACCAACCCCGCCCCCGACACCCCGGCCACCTCCGAGCCCGGGACCCCCGCGCCGACGCGCGTGCGGGTCGCCGGCGACCAGTCGTACGACGTCGTCGTGGGCCGGCACCTGCTCGGCGAGCTGCCCGCGATGCTCGGCGACCGGGTGCGCCGCGTGCTCGTCGTGCACCCCGCTGCCCTCGCCGCGACGGCCGAGGTGGTCCACGAGGACCTCAAGGCGTCGGGCTACGAGGCGTACGTCGCCGAGGTCCCGGACGCGGAGGAGGCCAAGACCGCGCAGGTCGCGGCGTTCCTGTGGGGCGTGCTCGGCCAGCTGGACTTCACGCGCACGGACGCGATCGTCACGGTCGGGGGCGGCGCCACGACCGACCTGGGCGGGTTCGTCGCGGCCACCTGGCTGCGCGGCATCCGCGTGGTGCACGTGCCGACGACGCTGCTCGCGATGGTCGACGCGGCCGTCGGCGGCAAGACGGGAATCAACACCGCCGAGGGCAAGAACCTCGTGGGGTCGTTCCACCCGCCCGCTGGCGTGCTGTGCGACCTCGCGGCGCTCGAGTCCCTCGGCCGGTGGGACTTCGTCGCCGGGATGGCGGAGGTCGTCAAGACGGGTTTCATCGCCGACGAGCGCATCCTCGAGCTCGTCGAGGAGCACGCCGACGCGCTGCGCGCGTGGGGCACGCGCCCGACCACCGACGAGACGTGGGCCGTCGTCGCCGAGCTCGTCGAGCGGTCGATCGCGGTCAAGGCGCGCGTCGTGGGGGAGGACCTCAAGGAGGCGGGCCTGCGCGAGATCCTCAACTACGGGCACACGCTGGGCCACGCGGTCGAGCTCACGGAGCGCTACCAGTGGCGCCACGGCGCCGCCGTCTCCGTCGGCATGGTGTTCGCGGCCGAGCTCTCGCGCCTCGCCGGGAAGCTCGACGACGCCGTCGTCGAGCGGCACCGCGCGATCCTCGGCTCGCTCGGCCTGCCGCTCACGTACCGCGGGGACCGCTGGGAGCAGCTCGTGTCCGCCATGCGGCGCGACAAGAAGTCGCGGGGCGACCTCCTGCGGTTCGTCGTGCTCGACGACGTCGCGCGGCCCACGCGGCTCGAGGGCCCGGACCCGACGCTCCTGGCGGCGGCCTACGCCGAGATCGCGGCCGACGCTCCGGCGGGACGCGGCCCCGTCGCGCTCTGACGCGCGGCGTCCGCGCCCCGGCCGGGTCCGCTCAGGCCCAGAGCCCGCGCGCACGGAGCACGTCGCGCAGCAGGTCGGCGCGGTCGGTCACGATCCCGTCGACCCCGAGGTCGAGCAGCCGGTGCATCGTCGCGCGGTCGTTCACCGTCCACGCGTGCACGGCGACACCCGCCCGGTGGGCGGCCCGGACGAACCCCGAGTCGACGACGCGCACCCAGCCGCCTCGCACGGGAACCTGCAGGCAGTCGACCGACCGCGCCGCGCGGCGGGCCAGCGTGTCGACCCGCGCGCGGCCGGCGAGGAGCATGCCGACCACCGCGCCGCGCGCGCCGGAGACCGTCACGGGACGCGACAGCCGCGCCACGGTCGCCTCCCGACGCGACGCCGCGAACGACGCGACGCACACGCGGTCGTGCGCGCGCGTGCGCTCGATCGCCCGGGCGACCGGCTCCGCCGCCGCCGCCGACTTCACGTCGACGTTCACCCGCAGGTCCGGCCAGGTGCCGAGCACGTCCTCCAGCGCCGGCACCGGCTCCGTCCCGCCGATCCGCGCCGCGCGTACGGTGCGCCACGGGAGGTCGGCGACGAGACCGTGCGCGTCCGTCGTGCGGTCCAGCGACGCGTCGTGGAGCGCGACGGCCACGCCGTCCGCCGTCGCGTGGGCGTCCGTCTCGACGTACCGCAGCCCGAGGTCGCGAGCGGCCGCGAACGCCGCCATCGAGTTCTCCAGGCCCTCGCGCGAGAAGCCGCGGTGCGCGAGCGCGACGAACGGCGCCTCCAGGTAGCCGCTGCCCGCACGGCCCGTCGTGGCCGTCACGCCGGCCCCCGGGCGGTGCAGCCGTCGATCCCGTCGGCGCGGGCCGGCACGCAGGTCGCGAGGATCACCCAGCCAGCGTGCACGACGGCGCCGTACGACGCTCGTCGAGCCGTCCCCCTCCTCGGGGTCCGGTCACGGGGCGAGCCCGCGCGGCACGCGCGCAGGCGGCGCCGCTAGGCTCGGGCGCCATGGAACGCGTGCTGGTCCTCAACGGACCCAACCTCGGCCGGCTCGGTGTGCGCGAGCCGGAGATCTACGGATCCGCCTCGATGGCCGACCTCCAGGAGTCCGCCCTCGCGTGGGGGAGCGCGCTCGACCTCACCGTCGACGTGCGCCAGACCGACGACGAGTCCGAGCTCGTGGGCTGGCTCCACGAAGCCGTCGACGCGCGCGCCCACGTCGTGCTCAACCCGGCCGCGTTCACGCACTACTCCTACGCCGTGCGCGACGCCGCGGCGCAGGTCACGACCTCCGGCCTCCTGCTCGTCGAGGTCCACCTGAGCAACCCCGCGGCGCGCGAGGCGTTCCGGAGCCACTCCGTCGTCGGCGCGGTCGCGACCGGCACGATCGCGGGTTTCGGGTTCGACTCGTACCGGCTCGCGCTCGAGGCGCTCGCGGCTCGCCTGCGCGGCTGACCGGCGGCCCGGTCGCGCTCACCGTATCCTTGATCGTGCACTATCAAGTCTGGGTGCTTGATTCGGTCGGCTCAAGGGAATAGCCTGGATGTCATGTTCGTCCTGACCGTCGACCAGCGGGGGAGCACCGGTCGGCCCGACCGCGTGCCCGAGGTGCTCGCGCGCCTCGAGGCGCTGCTGGCTGACCGGCCCGGGCTCGTGGTCCCGTTCGACCGGACGGTGGGCGATGAGGTGCAGGGCGTGCTCGACGACCCGGCCACCGTGGTCGACGCGGTGCTCGACCTGCTGCGCGACGGCGGCTGGAGCGTCGGCGTCGGCGTGGGAGCCGTCGACGAGCCTCTGCCCGCGGTCTCCCGCGAGGCGTCGGGGGAGGCGTTCGTGCGCGCGCGCGAGGCGGTCGAGCAGGCCAAGTCGCGCGCGGCGACGGCGCCCGTCGCCGTCCGCGGCGAGCCACGGGGCCGTGCCGCCGAGGTCGAGGCGCTCCTGCGCCTCCTCGCGGCGGTCGTGGACCGGCGGACCGCGCCGGGGTGGGAGGCGGTCGACACGCTCGCGCGTGTGGGCGGCACCCAGAAGGATGTGGCCCGTGCGCTCGGGGTGTCCGAGCAGGCGGTCAGCCAGCGGCTGCGTGCGGCGCTGTGGCCGGAGGAGTCGGCGGTGCGGCCCGTGGTCGCCAGACTGCTCGGCGAGCTCTGCGCGAGTCGTGGGGGCGGGTCACCGGAGGAACGGCGGGAGGGCAGGGAATGACGGACCCGGTGTCGGTCGTGCTGATGGTCGTGGTGTGGGTCGTCGCGCTCGCCGCGAGCGTGCTCGGGGGAGGGCCGGTGACGCAGTGGGTGCTGCGCGCCGCGGCGCGTGCGGGCGACCCGGCCCGTCGGCCTCCCGGCCGCGCCGTGCGACCGCGGACCACGACGGGCGCCGCGGACCCGGCGGCCGTCCCGGTGCCCCCGCCCCCGCCGCCGGCGACCGGGCCCATCGGCACGGAGGCCGTCAAGGCGCTGCGGGGCGGTACGTGGATCGGGATCCTCGAGCGGTTCGCGATCACGGGCTGCCTGCTCGCCGGTGAGCCGGGCGGGATCGCCTTCGTCGTCGCGATCAAGGGCCTGGGGCGCTACCCCGAGCTGCGCGAGCACCCCGTCGCGTCCGAGCGCTTCGTCATCGGGACGCTCGCCTCGATGTGCTGGGCGGCGACGGTGGGTGTCGCGGCGAACGCGGTCCTCGTCGCGCTGGGGTAGGACGCTCCGGTAAGATCGTCAAGGCCCATTTCCCGCTCCGCCCTCGTGCGCCCGGTCGACCCGCGTCGTCCGGTGCCGCGGAGCCCGTAGACCCTCCGACAGGAAGACGAACGTGGCGACCACCAACGACATCAAGAACGGCACCGTGCTGCGACTCGACGGCCAGCTGTGGACCGTGATCGAGTTCCAGCACGTCAAGCCCGGTAAGGGTGGCGCGTTCGTCCGCACCAAGATCAAGAACGTCATGACGGGCAAGACGATCGACAAGACGTTCAACGCCGGCCTGAAGATCGAGACCGCCAACGTCGACCGTCGCGACTTCCAGTACCTGTACCAGGACGGCGCGGACTACGTGTTCATGGACACCTCGACGTACGACCAGATCACGATCTCGGCCGAGATCGTGGGCGACGCCAAGGACTACATGCTCGAGAACCAGAACGTGCTCGTGGCGTCGAACGACGGCCAGCCGCTCTACATCGAGCTCCCGGCCTCGGTCGTCCTCGAGATCACGTACACCGAGCCGGGCCTGCAGGGCGACCGCTCGACGGGTGGCACCAAGCCGGCGACGCTCGAGACGGGCGCGCAGATCCAGGTCCCGCTCTTCCTCGAGCAGGGCACCAAGGTCAAGGTCGACACGCGCGACGGGTCGTACCTCGGCCGCGTGAACGACTGATCGCCGGCACCGACGGACAGACGACGGACTGACATGGCCGCACGCACCAAGGCGCGCAAGCGCGCGCTCGACGTCCTCTTCGAGGCGGAGCAGCGTCACGTGGACCCGACGACCCTCCTCGCGGAGCGCGTCGCCGACCCCGGGACGGCGCAGACGGCGCTGCCGCAGTACGCGGTCGACATCGTCGAGGGCGTCCTCGCGCACCGCGAGCGCATCGACGAGCTGATCGAGACGTACTCCCACGGGTGGACACTCGAGCGGATGCCGGCCGTCGACCGGGCCCTGCTGCGCATCGGCGGGTGGGAGATCCTCTTCAACGACGACGTCCCGGACGTCGTCGCGATCGACGAGGCCGTGGACCTCGCGCGCTCCCTGTCGACCGACGACTCGCCGTCGTTCGTCAACGGGCTGCTCGCGCGCATCGTCGAGATGAAGCCGACGATCACGGCCTGAGCGCTCCACGGCCCTGACGGGCCGGCACGACCCCTCGACGCGGCGTCGGTCACCGGGTGTGACCGACGCCGCGTCCCATCCGGCGGGACGCGCGCCCGCCGCCGCGGCGCGCGGCGGTAGGGTGGGTGACCGTCAGACATCCTTTAAGGCCCGTCCCGTGAGGCGGGGAAGGAGGTCGCCGGACATGAGCTCTGGCGCTGCTGTGCCCACACCACCCGCATCGACCCCCGAGGGCGGGACCGTCGTCCTGACGGCCGCCGACATCTCCCGCGCGCTGACGCGCATCGCCCACGAGATCGTGGAGCGCAACAAGGGGGCCCACGACCTCGTCCTCCTCGGGATCCCGACGCGCGGCGTCCCGCTCGCGACGCGGCTCGCCGAGCGCCTCGCCGCGATCGAGGGGACGCCCGCCGACGGCGCGCCCGACCCGCACGCCATCGTCGGCGAGCTCGACGTGACGATGTACCGCGACGACCTCCACCGGCACCCGACGCGCACGATCGGCGCGACCCGCCTGCCGGCGTCGGGCATCGACGGCAAGGTCGTGGTCCTCGTCGACGACGTCCTGTACTCCGGGCGCACGATCCGCGCCGCGCTCGACGCGATCAGCGACCTCGGCCGCCCGCGCGCCGTGCAGCTCGCCGCGCTCGTCGACCGCGGCCACCGCGAGCTGCCGATCCGCCCGGACTTCGTCGGCAAGAACCTGCCGACCTCGACGTCCGAGCGCGTCAGCGTGCGCCTCGCCGAGGTCGACGGCGCGGACGGGGACGCCCCAGCGGACGCCGTCGTCATCCGGTCCGCCGTCCCCGGGACGGGGGCCCGCGCATGAGGCACCTGCTCTCCACCCAGGACCTCGCGCGCGCCGACGCGGTGCGCATCCTCGACACGGCCGCGCAGATGGCCGCGACGCAGGCGCGCGAGATCAAGAAGCTCCCGACGCTGCGCGGCCGCACCGTCGTCAACCTCTTCTACGAGGACTCGACGCGCACGCGCATCTCGTTCGAGACGGCGGCCAAGCGCCTGTCGGCGGACGTCATCAACTTCTCGGCCAAGGGCTCGAGCGTGTCCAAGGGCGAGTCGCTCAAGGACACGGCGCTGACCCTGCAGGCGATGGGCG
Organism: Cellulosimicrobium cellulans; assembly: GCF_016921195.1. GTDB lineage: Bacteria > Actinomycetota > Actinomycetes > Actinomycetales > Cellulomonadaceae > Cellulosimicrobium > Cellulosimicrobium cellulans_F. The sequence goes on along the minus strand of NZ_JAFGYF010000002.1, from coordinate 452,174 downwards.
CGGACGCGGTCGTCGTCCGCCACCAGGCCTCCGGCGCCCCGCACCTGCTCGCGCACGCGGGCTGGCTCGACGCCGCGGTCCTCAACGCGGGGGACGGCACGCACCAGCACCCCACGCAGGCGCTGCTCGACGCGTACACGCTGCGCCGTCATCTGTCGGGGGCAGCCCTCGCCGCTCCCGGCGCGAGCGGGCCCGACGACGCGGCCGCACGCGGCGCCGGCCTCGACGGGCGGCACGTGGCGATCGTCGGCGACGTGCTGCACTCGCGCGTCGCGCGCTCCAACGTGCACCTGCTGCACACGCTCGGCGCGCACGTGACGCTCGTGGCTCCGCCCACGCTCCTGCCGGTCGGCGTCCAGACGTGGCCGTGCGAGGTCTCCTACGACCTCGACGCCGCCCTCGCGGGCGACACCGCGCACGGTGGCCCGGACGCGGTGATGATGCTGCGCGTCCAGCGCGAGCGCATGAGCGGCTCGGGCGCCGGTGGGGGCGCGTTCTTCCCCAACCCGCTCGAGTACAGCCGCAAGTACGGGCTCGACGCGCGGCGGCTCGGTCTCCTCGCCGAGCACGCGATCGTCATGCACCCCGGTCCGATGAACCGCGGTCTCGAGATCTCCGCGCAGGCGGCGGACTCGCCGCGCGCCGTCATCGTCGAGCAGGTCGCGAACGGCGTCGCCGTGCGCATGGCCGTGCTCTACCTCCTCCTCGCGGGCAGCGACGAGGCCGACGCCGCCCCGGCGGCCGCGCCGCTGTCGCCCGCCCAGCCCGTCCCCGCCGTCGAAAGGGTCCCCGCCTCGTGAGCAGCGCCGCAACCACCACGTACGTCCTGCGCGGCGCGCGCCCGCTGGGCGGCGACCCCGTCGACCTCGTGCTCTCCGGCGGCGTGATCGCCGAGATCGCGCCGGCCGGCGCCGCGCGCGCCGGGTCCGACGGCGGCGAGGCCGTCGTCGTCGACGCGACCGGACTCGTGGCGCTGCCCGGCCTCGTCGACCTGCACACGCACCTGCGCGAGCCGGGCCGCGAGGACGCCGAGACGATCGAGTCCGGCACGCGCGCCGCCGCCGCGGGCGGGTTCACGGCCGTGCACGCCATGGCCAACACGACGCCCGTCGCGGACACGGCCGGCGTCGTCGAGCAGGTGTGGCGCCTGGGTCGCGACGCGGGCTGGGTCGACGTGCACCCGGTCGGGGCGGTCTCCGTCGGCCTCGCGGGCCGCCAGCTCGCCGAGCTCGGTGCCATGGCCGACTCGGCGGCGCGCGTGCGCGTGTTCTCCGACGACGGCAAGTGCGTCGACGACCCGATCCTCATGCGCCGCGCGCTCGAGTACGTCAAGGCGTTCGACGGGGTCGTCGCCCAGCACGCGCAGGAGCCCCGCCTCACCGAGGGCGCCCAGATGAACGAGGGCGTCGTCTCGGCCGAGCTAGGCCTCGCGGGCTGGCCCGCCGTCGCCGAGGAGGCGATCATCGCGCGCGACGTCCTCCTCGCGGAGCACGTCGGGTCGCGCCTGCACGTGTGCCACCTGTCGACCGCCGGCTCGGTCGAGATCGTGCGCTGGGCCAAGGGCCGTGGCATCGACGTGACGGCCGAGGTCACGCCGCACCACCTCGTCCTCACCGACGACCTGGCGCGCGGGTACGACCCGACGTTCAAGGTCAACCCGCCGCTGCGCACCGCCGCGGACGTCGAGGCGGTGCGCGAAGGCCTCGCGGACGGGACGATCGACATCGTCGCGACCGACCACGCGCCGCACGCGCGCGAGGACAAGGACTGCGAGTGGGCCGCTGCCGCGTTCGGCATGACCGGTCTGGAGACGGCGCTGAGCGTCGTGCAGCAGACCATGGTCGACACCGGCCGCATGTCGTGGGCCGACGTCGCGCGCGTGCTGTCGAGCGCGCCGGCCCGCATCGGCCGCATCGACACCGGCGAGCGCGCCCAGGGGCGTCCGCTCGAGGTCGGAGAGCCCGCGAACGTCACCCTCGTCGACCCGGCGGCGCGTCGCGTCGTCGACGGCGCGGGCCAGGTCACCGCGAGCACCAACACGCCGTTCCAGGGACGCGAGCTGCCCGGCGCCGTCGTCGCGACGTTCCTGCGCGGGCGCCCCACGGTGCTCGACGGCACGCCCATCCCGGCGGTCGCGAGCGCGCAGGGGGTGCGGGCGTGAACCTGCCCCAGCCCGTCGCGGTCGGCATCTGGGTCGTCCTCGGCGTCGTCCTCCTCACGCTCGTCCTCGTCGGCCGACGCCGGCTCGCGCGGCGGTCGGCGGGCGTCGTCCCGACCCCGCCGGCCGTACCCGTCGAGGCCGCGCGTGGCGGCGTCGTGCTCGGGCCGCTCGACGCGCTGTACGTGTCCAGCACGCTCGCCGGCGACTGGCTCGCGCGCGTCGGCGCCCACGGTCTCGGCGACCGGGCGCAGGCGCAGGTCACCGTGCACGACGGCGGCCTGCACGTCGCGCGCGGCGGCGCCCCGGACGTCTGGGTGCCCGCCGAGGCGGTCGGGGGCGTGGCGCTCACGCCCGGCATGGCCGGCAAGTTCGTCGGCAAGGAGGCCATCGTCGTCGTGACGTGGACCGTGCCGGCCGAGCCCGTCCCCGCCGACGCCCCCGAGGCCCCGGCGGACCCCGAGGTCCGCCTCGACACCGGCCTCATGCCGCGCCACGACCACGACGTCGCACGCCTCCTGGACGCCGTGCGCGCCCTCGCCGACCGCGCCGAGGACCCGACCGGCGGCCCCGCGCACGAGCGACGACCCGGGGCGCCGAGCGGCGCCACCCCCGCAGACCCCGCAGACCCGGCGCCGACGCGCGAGAGCGCGGCCCCCGGCGCCGACCAGAACGACGAGGAAGCACCGTGACCGCCCCAGTGAACGCAGTGAACTCCCTGACCTCAGCGACCGCACCGCCCGCCGACCGGGCCCTGATCGTCCTCGAGGACGGCACGGTGCAGGCCGGTCGCGCCTACGGCGCGCGCGGCACCACGGTCGGCGAGATCGTCTTCAACACCGGCATGACCGGTTACCAGGAGACGCTCACCGACCCGTCCTACCACCGCCAGATCGTCGTCATGACGGCCCCCCACATCGGGAACACGGGCGTCAACGACGAGGACCCCGAGTCGGGCAAGATCTGGGTGGCCGGGTACGTCGTGCGCGACGCCGCCCGCCGCGCGTCGAGCTGGCGCGCGCAGCGCACCCTGCACGAGGAGCTCGACGCGCAGGGCGTCGTCGGCATCAGCGACGTCGACACGCGCGCCCTCACGCGCCACCTGCGCGAGCTCGGCGTCATGCGTGCCGGCATCTTCTCCGGCGACGCGCTGGTGCGCGACGGGTACCCCCGCACGGTCGAGGACCTCGTCGCCGAGGTGCAGGGTGCGCCCGCGATGGCCGGCGCCGACCTCGCGCGCGAGGTGAGCACCGACGAGGCGTACGTGGTCGAGCCCTTCGAGGGCACGACGCCGGACGGCGAGCCCGTCGCGACGGTCGTCGCCGTCGACCTCGGCATCAAGTCCATGACGCCCCAGCGCCTCGCCCAGCGCGGCGTGCGCGTGCACGTGGTCCCCGCAACCTCGACGATCGAGGACGTCGAGGCGTACGCGCCCGACGGCGTGTTCTTCTCCAACGGCCCGGGCGACCCGGGGGCGGCGACCCACGAGGTCGAGCTGCTGCGCGGCGTCCTGGACCGCGGCACCCCGTTCTTCGGCATCTGCTTCGGCAACCAGATCCTCGGGCGCGCGCTCGGCTACGGCACGTACAAGCTCGCGTACGGCCACCGCGGCATCAACCAGCCCGTCATGGACCGCCGCACCGGGAAGGTCGAGGTCACCGCGCACAACCACGGCTTCGCCGTGGACGCGCCGCTCGACGGCGAGTCCGTCGCCCCGCACGACGGCGGCCGCTACGGGCGTGTCGTCGTGTCCCACGTCGGGCTCAACGACCAGGTCGTCGAGGGGCTCGAGTGCCTCGACCTGCCCGCCTTCTCCGTCCAGTACCACCCCGAGGCCGCGGCCGGACCCCACGACGCCGCGTACCTCTTCGACCGCTTCGTCGAGCTCATGACGTCGCGCCGCGCCGCCGGCGCGGCGGGCTCGGGCTCCGACGCCGTCGAGCAGACCACCAAGGAGAGCTGACCGTGCCTCGCAGAACCGACATCTCCAGCGTCCTGGTCATCGGGTCCGGCCCGATCGTCATCGGCCAGGCGTGCGAGTTCGACTACTCCGGCACCCAGGCGTGCCGCGTGCTCAAGGAGGAGGGCCTGCGGGTCGTCCTCGTGAACTCGAACCCGGCCACGATCATGACCGACCCGGAGTTCGCCGACGCGACGTACGTCGAGCCCATCACGACCGAGGTGCTCACCTCGATCATCGCCAAGGAGCGCCCCGACGCGCTCCTGCCCACGCTCGGCGGGCAGACCGCGCTCAACGCGGCGATCGCGCTCGACGAGGCGGGCGTCCTCGAGGAGTACGGCGTCGAGCTCATCGGCGCGAACATCGCGGCGATCCAGAAGGGCGAGGACCGCCAGCAGTTCAAGGACGTGGTCGACAAGTGCGGCGGCGAGTCCGCTCGTTCGCTGATCGTGCACACGGTCGAGGAGGCGGTCGCGGCCGCGGGCGACCTCGGCTACCCGATGGTCGTGCGCCCCTCCTTCACGATGGGCGGCCTCGGCTCGGGCTTCGCGTACGACGAGGAGGAGCTGCGCCGCATCGTCGGGCAGGGCCTGCACTACTCCCCGGTGACGGAGGTGCTCCTCGAGGAGTCGATCCTCGGCTGGAAGGAGTACGAGCTCGAGCTCATGCGCGACAAGAACGACAACGTCGTGGTCGTGTGCTCCATCGAGAACGTCGACCCGGTTGGCGTGCACACGGGCGACTCGATCACGGTCGCTCCCGCGCTGACGCTCACCGACCGCGAGTACCAGAAGCTGCGCGACATCGGCATCGCCGTCATCCGCGAGGTCGGCGTCGACACGGGCGGCTGCAACATCCAGTTCGCCGTCGACCCCGACACGGGCCGCGTCATCGTCATCGAGATGAACCCGCGCGTCTCGCGCTCCTCCGCGCTCGCGTCCAAGGCGACCGGGTTCCCGATCGCGAAGATCGCCGCGAAGCTCGCGGTCGGCTACACGCTCGACGAGATCCCCAACGACATCACGCAGGTCACGCCGGCCTCGTTCGAGCCCACGCTCGACTACGTCGTGGTCAAGGTGCCGCGCTTCGCGTTCGAGAAGTTCCCAGCCGCCGACCCGACGCTCACGACGACCATGAAGTCGGTCGGCGAGGCGATGGCGCTCGGGCGCAACTTCACCGAGGCGCTCGGCAAGGCGCTGCGCTCGATCGACAAGGGCGGCTCGGTCTTCCACTGGGACGGCGAGCCCGTCTCCGGCGCGGAGCTCGACGAGCTGCTCGTGCGCATCGCGCGCCCCACGGAGAACCGGATCATCGGCGTCCAGCAGGCGCTGCGCGCCGGGGCGAGCGTCGAGCAGGTGTTCGAGGCCACGAAGATCGACCCGTGGTACCTCGACCAGATCCAGCTGGTCAACGAGGTCGCGGCGGCCGTCGCGGACGCGCCCGCGCTCACGGAGGACGTGCTGCGCGAGGCGAAGAAGCACGGGCTGTCGGACGCCCAGGTCGCGCGCCTGCGCGGCATGGGTCCGGCCGGCGAGGCGACGGTGCGCGAGGTGCGCTACGCGCTCGGCGTGCGCCCCGTCTACAAGACGGTCGACACGTGCGCGGCCGAGTTCGCGGCCCGCACGCCGTACCACTACTCGTCGTACGACCTCGAGACCGAGGTGGCCCCGCGTGAGCGCGAGGCCGTGATCATCCTCGGCTCGGGCCCGAACCGCATCGGCCAGGGCATCGAGTTCGACTACTCGTGCGTGCACGCGGCGCTCACGCTGCGCGAGCGCTACGAGACGGTCATGGTCAACTGCAACCCGGAGACCGTCTCGACCGACTACGACACGTCCGACCGCCTGTACTTCGAGCCGCTCACGTTCGAGGACGTGCTGGAGGTCTACCGGGCCGAGCTCGCGGCCGGGCCGGTCAAGGGCATCATCGTCCAGCTCGGCGGCCAGACGCCGCTGGCGCTCGCGCAGCGCCTCGCGGACGCGGGCCTGCCCATCCTCGGCACGAGCCCCGAGGCGATCGACGCCGCGGAGGACCGCGGCGAGTTCGGCCGCGTGCTCGTCGAGGCGGGCCTGCCCGCCCCGGCGTTCGGCACCGCGCGCTCGCTCGACGAGGCGAAGGACGTCGCGGCCGGCATCGGGTACCCGGTGCTCGTGCGCCCGTCCTACGTGCTCGGCGGCCGGGGGATGGAGATCGTGTACTCGGCCGAGCAGCTCACGGGCTACGTCGAGCGCGCGCTCGCGGCGGCCGCGGCGGAGGACCGCACGGCGGGGACGCTGCCCGCGCCGCTGCTCATCGACCGGTTCCTCGACGACGCCATGGAGATCGACGTCGACGCGCTCTACGACGGCACCGAGCTCTTCCTCGGCGGCGTGATGGAGCACATCGAGGAGGCCGGCATCCACTCGGGCGACTCGGCGTGCGTCCTGCCGCCCGTGTCGCTCTCGGAGCAGGAGATCGAGCGCATCCGCCGCTCGACCGAGGCCATCGCGAAGGGCGTCGGCGTGCGCGGCCTGCTCAACGTGCAGTACGCGCTCGTCTCCGACGTGCTCTACGTCCTGGAGGCCAACCCGCGCGCGTCGCGCACGGTGCCGTTCGTCTCGAAGGCGACGGGCACCTCGCTCGCGAAGGCCGCGGCGCGCGTCATGGCCGGCGACTCGATCGCGGACCTGCGCGCCGCGGGCGTGCTGCCCGCCGACGGAGACGGCGGCACGCTGCCGCTCGACGCGCCGATCGCGGTCAAGGAGGCGGTCCTGCCGTTCAAGCGCTTCCGCACGGCGGACGGCGTCGTCGTGGACACGGTGCTCGGCCCGGAGATGCGCTCGACGGGCGAGGTCATGGGCTTCGACCGCGACTTCCCGCACGCGTTCGCCAAGTCGCAGGCGGCAGCGTTCGGCGGGCTGCCGACGTCGGGCCGCGTGTTCGTCTCGGTCGCCGACCGCGACAAGCGCTCGATCGTCTTCCCGGTGAAGCGGCTCGCGGAGCTCGGGTTCGAGATCCTCGCGACGGACGGCACGTCGAGCGTGCTGCGCCGCAACGGCATCGCGTCGCGCGTGGTGCGCAAGTTCTCCGCGGGCCGCGGCGCGGACGGCGAGCCGACGATCGTGGACCTCATCACGGCCGGCGAGGTGGACATGGTCATCAACACGCCGTCCGGTCAGGGCGCGCGGGCCGACGGCTACGAGATCCGTGCCGCCACGACGGCGGCGGACAAGCCGATCGCGACCACGGTCGACCAGCTCGCCGCCGCGGTCCAGGGCATCGAGGCGGTCCTCGCGGGGCCGTTCGCGGTCGCGAGCCTCCAGGAGCACATGGCGGGCGAGGACCTGACCGAGGGCGTCACGCTGCCCGCTCCGGCCGCGGAGCGGGTGGGCGCGTGAGCGCCGGCTTCGGCGCGCGCCTCGCAGGGGCGACGGACGACCACGGGCCGCTGTGCGTGGGCATCGACCCGCACCCGGGGCTGCTCGCGGACTGGGGCCTGCCCGACGACGCCGCGGGCGTCCGGGAGCTCGGCCTGCGGGTCGTCGAGGCGGTCGGGGGCCGCGTGGCCGCGGTGAAGCCGCAGTCGGCGTTCTTCGAGCGGCACGGGTCGCGGGGCGTCGCGGCGCTCGAGGACGTCCTCGCGGCGGCCCGTGCGGCGGGCACGCTCACGATCGTCGACGCCAAGCGCGGCGACATCGGCTCGACCATGGCGGCGTACGCCGACGCGTACCTGCGCGACGGCTCCCCGCTCGCCGCCGACGCCCTGACGGTCTCCCCGTACCTCGGTTTCGGCTCGCTCCGGCCCGCGGTGGACGCCGCGCTGGAGACCGGGCGCGGGCTGTTCGTGCTGTGCCTCACCTCGAACCCCGAGGGGGCCGAGGTGCAGCACGCGCGCCGCGGCGCGGGCGCGGGCGTGGAGTCGGTCGCGGCGCACGTGGCGCGCGAGGCCGCGCGCGTCAACGCGCCCGTCGTGGCGTCGGGCGACGCGCTGGGCCCGGTCGGTCTCGTCGTCGGCGCGACCGTGGCCGACGCCGCGGCCCGCACCGGCACGGACCTCGCGGCGGTGCGCGGCCCGCTCCTGGCGCCCGGCGTGGGCGCGCAGGGCGCGGGCGCGGCCGAGCTCGCGGCCGTTTTCGGCGACGCGCGCCGCCAGGTGCTCGCGTCCTCCTCGCGCGGCGTCCTGCGCGCCGGGCCGGACGTGGGCGCCCTGCGCGCCGCGGCGCGCGCGGCCACGGACGAGGCGACGCAGGCGCTGCGGGGCTGAGCCCGACCCGGTCGACGGGGCCGGCGCCTGCGGGCGCCGGCCCCGTCGTCGTGCCGAGGACGCCGGGGTCCCGCGTCCGGGTGGCCTCGTCGTCGTGCCGTGCGAGACTGCGCCCATGACGTCCCACGACACCGCCCGCGCCGCGGGCCCGAGCACCTCCGGCGCGCCCACGGAGGCGGCTGCCGTCCCCGCACCCGAGGCCGCAGCGGTGCCGGGGGCGCTCGACGTGCCGGGCACGTGGAACGCGCGCGACGTCGGGGGCCGGGCCGCCCCGGTCGGGCACGACGAGCCCTTGCGCACCGGCGTGCTGCTGCGGACGGCGAGCCTGTCGCGCCTGGCCCCGGCGGGCCAGGCGGCGCTCTCCGACCTCGGGGTGACGACGGTGCTCGACCTGCGGGGGGACGACGAGCTCGCGCGTGACGGCGCGGACGCGGTACCGGGCGGCGTCCGGGTGCTGCGCCGCGGCATGGACCCCGCGCGGGGCCTGCAGGCGGGGAGCGGGGACGGCGGGGGAGCGTCGGCCGACCCCGCCGCGCTGATCGCGGGCCTGCTGGCGGCGGACGACCCCACGGTGGTCGCGCGTCGCATGATGCACGGCGTGTACGCGACGTTCGTCCAGGACCCGGGCATCCGCGCGACGGTCGGGCGGGTGCTCGGCGAGGTCGCGAACGCGGAGGGGGCGACGGTCGTGCACTGCTCGGCCGGGAAGGACCGCACGGGGTGGGTGGTCGCCCTCGCGCAGTACGTCGCGGGCGTGGGCGACGAGGACCGGATGGCGGAGTACCTCGCGAGCCGCGCGGCGGTGGACGGGCTCGCCGCGCTCGTGCCTCCCGTCCCCGGCCTGTCGCCGGACGCCCTGGCGCCGGTCCTCACGGTGGAACCGGAGTACCTCGAGGCCGCGTGGGACCTCGCCGCCCGGGAGCACGGGAGCGTGGACGGCTACCTCGTCGCGTGCGGGGTGACGACCGCCGTGCGCGACGCGCTCGTCGCACGTCTCGTGGCGTCCTGAGCGTCACCCGGTGCCCCTCACGTCGCCCCTCACCTTGCCCCTCGCGTCGCTCCTCGCGGCGCCCCTCGCAGTGCCCCTCGCAGTGCCCCTCGCCGCGACGACGGCACGCGACGCGCCATGCCCAGTCGTTGCCCGATCGGTCGAGGCTCGCTACGTTCGAGGGGTCGGCTCCGTGCGTCGGCGCAGGTCGCCCGGGTGATTCACCCGATTAGGGCTCCTCGTCGGGGCGCGTCGGGACGACTGAGTGGGCCCATCCGCCTGACGACGAGTAGGTGACTTGCGTGGCACTTCCACCCCTGACCCCAGAACAGCGCGCGGCGGCGCTCGAGAAGGCCGCCGAGGCCCGACGCGTGCGCGCCGAGGTGAAGAACAGGCTCAAGTACTCCCAGGGCTCCCTGAAGGAGGTCATCGAGCGCGGGCGGACGGACGACATGATCGGCAAGCTCAAGGTCGTCTCGTTGCTGGAGTCCCTGCCCGGCGTGGGTAAGGTGAAGGCTCGGGCGATCATGGAGGAGATCGGGATCGCCGAGACACGTCGTGTCCGCGGCCTCGGCCCCCACCAGTCCGCGGCCCTCATCGAGAGGTTTGGCTGACATTTCCGCGCACCCGTCCGAGCCGACGCCGTCCGTCCCCGCCGAGGGGGCGACGGCGCCGGTGGTCTCTCCCAGCCCTGCCCGTCTGACCGTCCTGGCCGGACCGACCGCCGTCGGGAAGGGGACCGTGTCGGCCGACATCCGCGCCCGGTACCCGGAGGTCTGGCTGTCCGTGTCGGCGACGACGCGCGACCCGCGGCCGGGCGAGGTGGACGGGGTCCACTACCTGTTCGTCGGCCGGGACGAGTTCGCCCGCATGGTCGCGGAGCGCGAGCTGCTCGAGTGGGCGGTCGTGCACGGCCGCAACAGCTACGGCACGCCCCGGCACGCGGTCGAGGAGAAGCTCGCCGCGGGCGTGCCGGCACTCCTGGAGATCGACCTCCAGGGCGCGCGCCAGGTCCGGGCCTCGATGCCCGAGGCGCGGTTCGTGTTCCTCGCCCCACCCAGCTGGGACGAGCTGGTGCGCCGGCTCGTGGGCCGCGGCACCGAGGACGCGGAGGAGCGCGAGCGTCGGCTCACGACGGCGCAGGTCGAGCTCGCGGCGGAGTCGGAGTTCGACCACGTCATCGTCAACGACGAGGTGCATCGCGCGACGGACGAGCTCGTGCGCGTCATGGGGCTCGAGCCCCGGCCCGTCGGGGTCGGGACCGGTGACCCCGCGCGAGCCGCGGATCGCGCGCCGTCCGGGCGCACCGAGCAGCGCACCGAGCAGCACAGCGAGTAGACTGTGCTGCGGTGCTCGCGCGCGGGCCCGCTCCCCGGTGGGCCGCAGGCCCGGACCGCGGACCCGGCACATGCCCGGGGCCGCGCCCGCCCGGCCCCGGACGGAGCGGACGGCGCGCCGCCGCCATCGACCAGCTGCAGCCGTCGGCTGCAGACCCTTGAACCCACGGAGCGAACTGTGTCCGGAACCGTCGCCGCCCCCGAGGGCATCACCGACCCGCCGATCGACGACCTGCTGGAGCACGTCGACTCGAAGTACGCGCTCGTCATCTACTCGGCCAAGCGTGCGCGCCAGATCAACGCGTACTACTCGCAGCTCAGCGAGGGCCTGCTGGAGAACGTCGGGCCGCTGCTCGAGACGCGCAACCAGGAGAAGCCGCTCTCGATCGCGATGCGGGAGATCAACGCGGGCCTGCTGACGATCGAGGCCGAGCCCGACGAGGCCGACGAGGCCTGAGCCCGTACGCCGCGCCCCTCACGAGGAGGGCGCGGCGTTCGTGCGTCCGCGGCCGGGTGGGCGCGGTGTCGAGCGGGAGCGGCGGGAGGAGCGACATGCGGATCGTGCTCGGGGTGAGCGGCGGGGTCGCGGCGTACAAGGCCGTGCTGCTGCTGCGGCTGCTGCGCGAGCAGGGTCATCGGGTGCGCGTGGTCCCCACGGCGTCGGCGCTGCGGTTCGTGGGCGCACCCACGTGGGAGGCGCTGTCGGGCGAGCCAGCGACGGACCAGGTGTTCGAGGACGTCGAGCACGTGCCGCACGTCGCGCTGGGCCAGGGCGCGGACCTCGTCGTCGTGGCGCCCGCCACCGCGGACCTCCTCGCGCGGGCGGCGTCGGGCCGGGCGGACGACCTGCTCACCTCGACGCTGCTGACCGCACGCTGCCCGGTCGTCATGGCGCCCGCCATGCACACCGAGATGTGGGAGCACGCGGCCACGCAGGCGAACGTGGCGACGCTGCGCGCGCGCGGCGTGCACGTGATCGAGCCGGCGTCGGGCCGCCTCACGGGCGCCGACACGGGCCCGGGCCGGCTGCCGGAGCCCGAGGAGATAGCCCGCGTCGCGCTGGCGGTGGCGCAGGATTCGGGAGACGCCGGCGGGGTGCCCGGCGTCGCGGCGCCGCGGCGCGACCTCGCGGGACGGCGCGTCGTGGTGTCCGCGGGCGGCACGCGCGAGCCGATCGACCCGGTCCGCTTCATCGGCAACCGGTCCAGCGGGCGTCAGGGGGTCGAGCTCGCCCGATCGGCTCGGGCGCGGGGCGCCCACGTGACGCTCGTCGCGGCGAACCTCGCTCCGGACGTCGCCGCGCTCGTGCGGGACGCCGGCCTGGAGGACGTGGTCGCGGTCGAGACGACGGCGCAGCTGCGGGAGGCCGTGCGCGCCGCGGCGACGTCGGCGGACGTCGTCGTGATGGCCGCGGCGGTCGCGGACTTCCGACCGGCGCACGCGCCCGGCGCGAAGATCAAGAAGGTGCCGGGCCGCGGGCCCGAGCCGATCACGCTGGTGGAGAACCCGGACGTGCTCGCCGAGCTCGCGCACGACCGGCTGCGCGCCGACCAGGTCGTGGTGGGCTTCGCGGCCGAGACGGGGGACGCGGACGGCTCGGTGCTCGACCACGGTCGGGCGAAGGCGCGCCGCAAGGGCGCGGACCTGCTCGTCGTGAACGCGGTGGGCGAGGGGCGCGGGTTCGGCGTCGACGCGAACGACGTGACCGTCGTCGACGGGTCCGGCGAGCTGGTCGCGACGGCGGGCGGCACCAAGCGCGAGGTCGCGGACGCGGTGTGGGACGTCGTCGCGCGCGTCGCGGCGGACCGTGCGGACGCAGGAGCCGTACCGGCCGAGTGACCCGCGTCTCGTCTCGCCTGCCGGATGCCCGCGCCCACGCCTCGGGACAGTAGGCTGTGCGGCATGGCTGATCTGCGTCTGTTCACGTCCGAGTCCGTGACCGAGGGACACCCGGACAAGGTCTGCGACCAGATCTCCGACGCCATCCTCGACGCGCTCCTGGCCCAGGACCCGACGTCGCGCGTCGCCGTCGAGACGATGGTCACCACGGGCCTCGTGCACGTCGCGGGCGAGGTGACCACGGACGCGTACGTCGAGATCCCGCAGATCGTGCGCGACGTCGTGCGCCGCATCGGCTACACGTCGTCCGCGATCGGCTTCGACGCGGACTCGTGCGGCATCTCGGTGTCGATCGGGCAGCAGTCGCCCGACATCGCGCAGGGCGTCGACAAGAGCCTCGAGGAGCGCGACGACCAGGGCGACCACGACCCGCTCGACGCGCAGGGCGCGGGCGACCAGGGCCTCATGTTCGGGTACGCGAGCGACGACACCCCGAGCCTCATGCCGCTGCCCGTCTGGCTCGCGCACCGGCTCGCGGAGCGCCTCGCGCTCGTGCGCCGCGACGGGACGGTGCCGGGGCTGCGCCCGGACGGCAAGACGCAGGTCACCATCGGGTACGACGGCGACCGTGCGGTCACGCTCGACACCGTGGTCCTGTCGACGCAGCACGACCCGGACGTGCGCCAGGACGAGCTGCACCGGCAGGTCGCGGCGCAGGTCGTGACGCCGGTCCTGGACGCCGCGGGTCTCGACCTCGACGTGCGGGCGACGCGCCTGTTCGTCAACCCCACGGGCACGTTCGTCGTGGGCGGGCCGCAGGGCGACGCGGGCCTGACGGGCCGCAAGATCATCGTCGACACGTACGGCGGCATGGCGCGGCACGGCGGCGGGGCGTTCTCCGGCAAGGACCCGTCGAAGGTGGACCGCTCCGCGGCGTACGCGACGCGCTGGGTCGCGAAGAACGTCGTCGCGGCCGGCCTCGCGCGCCGCTGCGAGGTGCAGGTCGCGTACGCGATCGGCAAGGCGCACCCCGTGGGCCTGTACGTCGAGACGTTCGGCACGGAGAAGGTGCCGGTCGGGCGCATCACGGCCGCGATCCGCGAGGTGTTCGACCTGCGCCCCGCGGCGATCATCCGCGACCTCGACCTGCTGCGCCCCGTCTACGCCGCGACGGCCGCGTACGGGCACTTCGGGCGCGAGCTCGAGCAGTTCACGTGGGAGCGCACGGACCGCGTCGCGGACCTGCAGTCCCAGGTGTGAGGAGCGTCGTCGCGCACCGCCGGGGCGTCGGTGCCGGAGCCGGTCGCCGCGGAGTCGCGGGTGCCGAGCGTGGGGCGGTGAGCGCGCCGGTCGTGACGGCGGCGCGTGGTTCGATGGCGTCGTGAGCGAGCCGGAGGACACGTCGCGCGCGGTGCAGGACACGCTGCTCGGCGTCGCGCCCGCGGCGCCAAGGCGGGGCCCCGCCCCGCCGGCGTCCCACGAGATCGCCGCGCACCTGCCCGTCGCGCGGCTCGCGCTCGATCTTGCGCCCGCGCACCTGGACCGGGCGTTCGACTACCTCGTGCCCGCCGCGATGTCCGACGACGCGCAGCCGGGCGTGCGGGTCAAGGTGCGGTTCGCGGGTCGTGACGTCGACGGGTACGTCCTGGAGCGGGTCGAGCGGTCCGACCACGACGGTCGCCTCCTGCCGCTGCGGCGCGTCGTGTCGCCCGAGCCCGTGCTCGCGCCCGCGGTGGCCCGGCTCGCGCGCACCGTCGCGGACCACTACGCGGGGACGCTGTCGGACGTGCTGCGCCTCGCCGTCCCGCCGCGGCACGCGCGCGCCGAGCAGTCCTTCGCGGCGCGGACCGCCCCCGACGCGGTCCCCGCGCCGGTGCCGGCCCCGAGTGAGCGCGGCGTCGCCGTCGCGGCCGAGCCGGCTCCTGCGGCCTCTCTCGCGCACGAGTCCCCTCCGGCCGTCGGCCCGGCGCGTACGGCGCACGAGGGGTCCGTGTGGGCCCCGTACCGGGCGGGTGCCGCGTTCCTCGCGCACGTCGCGGGCGGCGGGGCGCCGCGCGCCGTGTGGACGGCGCTGCCCGGACTCGCGCCCCCCGCTCCCGCACCGGAGTCGACGCCCGAGGGCCGGCGCCGCCTGGGCCGGTCGCGCGAGGAGCCCGACGCCCCGCCCGTGACGCACTGGGCGGCCGCGGTCGCCGAGGCGGTGCGCGCGGCCCGGTCGGGCGGGCGCGGCGCGCTCGTCGTCGTCCCGGACGCGCGCGACGTCGACCAGGTGTGCGCCGCGCTCGACGCCGCGGGCCTGCCGGCGTGGGACACGGCGTCCGGGGGCGAGGTCGTGCGGCTCACGGCGGACGAAGGCCCGGCGCCGCGCTACCGCGCGTTCCTCGCCGTCCTGCACGGCGACGCGCGCGTCGTCGTCGGGACGCGTGCGGCGGCGTTCGCGCCCGTGGTCGACCTCGGGCTCGTGGTGTGCTGGAACGACGGCGAGGACACGCTCGCCGAGCCGCGCGCCCCCTACCCGCACGCGCGCGAGGTACTCGGCCTGCGCAGCGACCAGGAGGGCGCGGCGTTCCTGCTGGGCTCCCATGGGCGCACGGTCGCGGCGCACGCGCTCGTCGTGCGCGGCTGGGCGCACGAGCTCGCGGCGCCGCGCGACGTCGTGCGGGCCCGGGCGCCGCGCGTGCGGGCGCTGACGTCGGTGGAGCTGGCCGCCGAGGGGCCGGGCGCCGCGGCGCGCATCCCGACCGCGGCGTGGCGCGCGGCACGCTCCGCGCTCGAGCACGGGCCGGTGCTGGTGCAGGTGCCTCGCTCGGGGTACGTGCCCGTCGTCGCGTGCGCCCGGTGCCGCACGCCCGCGCGCTGCACGGTGTGCCACGGACCGCTCGCGCTGTCGGGTGCGGGCGCGACGCCGCAGTGCGCGTGGTGCGGGGCGCTCGCGGGCGGCTGGTCGTGCGCGGAGTGCCACTGGACGGGGCTGCGGTCGGTGCGGGTCGGGTCGCAGCGCACGGCGGAGGAGCTGGGGCGCGCGTTCGCGGGGGTCCCGGTGCAGGTGTCGGGTGCCGCGGCGGCGGGCGGGGTGCTGGGCGCGGTGTCCGCGCGTCCCGCGCTGGTCGTCGCGACGCCGGGTGCGGAGCCGGTCGCCGAGGGCGGGTACGCGGCCGCGCTGCTGCTCGACGCCGCGGTGAGCACCGCGCACGTCGGGCTCGACGTCGCGCAGGACGCGCTCGCGCGCTGGCTCGCCGCCGCGGCGCTCGTGCGTCCGGCGACGGCGGGCGGGCAGGTGCTGCTCGTCGGCGACGCGGCGCCGGCACCGACGAACGCGCTCGTGCGCTGGGACCCGGCGCTCCTCGCGGACCGCGAGCTCGACGAGCGCGCCGAGCTCGCCCTGCCGCCGGCCGTGCGCGTTGCCGCGGTCACGGGCGACCGTCCTGCGGTCGCGGCGGTCCTGGGCCGTGTCGAGCTCGCGCGACCGGACGCCGTGCTGGGACCCGTGGAGGTGCCCGCGGCCCCGCGCGGGCGCGGAGCGGTCGAGCCGGGCGGCGCTCCGGCGCCCGTCATGGTCGATGCCCCGCCCGTGCGCGCGGTCGTGCGCGTGCCGGTGGGCGACGGACGCCGCCTCGCGCGCGAGCTCGCTGCGTCCCTGGCGGTGCGCTCGGCGCGGCGCGAGCCGGGTAGCGTGCGGGTGGAGCTCGACCCGAAGGAGATCCTGTGACGCACCACCCCGCGACGCCCGACGCCACCTTCCCGGACGCCTCGGCGCGCGCGATCGACGCCGTGCTGTACGACTTCGGCAACGTCCTGGTGGGCTGGGACCCGTACGGCGCCTATGCCGGGCTGGACCGGGAGGTCGTCGACGCGTTCTTCGCCGACGTCGACTTCCGGGTCCTCAACCACGAGCGCGACGCCGGGGCCACGTGGGCGGACGCGCGCGCCGCGGTCGAGGCCACCCACCCGCACCACGTGGCGCTCCTGGACCGCTACCTGGAGCAGTTCCCCGCGACCCTCACCGGTCCGGTCGAGGGATCGGAGGAGCTCGTGCGCGAGCTGCGAGACCTCGGGCTGCGCCTGTACGGGCTGACCAACTGGTCCGCCGAGCTCTACCCGCACGCCGCGCCCGCCGCTCCCGCGACGACGCTCATGGACGACGTGCTCGTCTCGGGCCGTGAGGGCCTGGCCAAGCCGGATCCCGCGATCTTCGCGCTCGCGGTCGCGCGGTTCGGCCTCGACCCGGCGCGCACGCTCTTCACGGACGACAGCGCCGCGAACGTCGACGCCGCCGCCCGCCTCGGCCTGCGCACGCACCTCTTCGAGGGCACGCCCGGCCTGCGGACCGCCCTGCGCGCCCTGGGCGTGCCCGTCGCACGGTGACGGTGCCAGGATGGGCGCCATGCTCCCCGGTCGACGCCCGACCCTCACGACGACGGCCCTGCTCCTGGTCGCGGCGCTCGCGGCCTGCTCCGACGGCGTGTCGACCGCGACCGCCCGGTGGTACGTCGCTCCGGACGCGGACCTCGCGGGGAACGTGCTGCCGATCGTGATCGAGCACGGCGCCGCCTGCGAGGAGTACGCGGGCGTCGACGTCGTGGAGAGCGACGACACGGTCGACATCACGGTACGGGTGGTCGTGCACCGGCCGGAGGAGGGGTCTGCGTGCCCCGAGTCGGCGACCGCACGCCACGTCGACGTCCCCCTGGGCGCGCCGCTCGGCACCCGGACGCTGGGCGGGCCGGGGCTCGAGGAGACCCCCGACCTCGGGTAGCACGACCACGACCTCCCGCGACGGTCCGCGGGGCGGGAGCGGGGCGGCACCTAGACTCGGGCCCATGCGCCTGCTGTTCGCCGGGACCCCGGATACCGCGGTCCCGTCCCTCGACGCCCTCCTCGACTCCCGCCACGACGTCGTCGCCGTTCTCACGCGCGCCGACGCCCCGTCCGGCCGGGGACGGCGCCTGACCCCCAGCCCCGTGCGCGTGCGCGCCGAGGAGGCCGGGGTCCCCGTGATCACCGACCGCCCCCGCGGCGAGGACTTCCTCGCGCGCCTGACCGAGCTCGACGTCGACGCGGCGCCCGTCGTCGCGTACGGGGAGATCCTGCGGCCAGACGTGCTCGCCGTCCCGCGCCACGGGTGGGTGAACCTGCACTTCTCCGTCCTGCCGGCCTGGCGCGGCGCCGCACCCGTGCAGCGCGCGATCATCGCCGGCGACGAGGTGACCGGGGCGACGACGTTCCTCATCGAGGAGGGCCTGGACTCCGGCCCCACGCTCGGCACGACGACCGAGACCATCCGTCCGCGGGACACCGCAGGGGACCTCCTGGGCCGCCTCGCCGTGTCCGGCGCGGGCCTGCTCGTCGCGACGCTCGACGCGCTCGAGGACGGCACGCTGCGCCCGCAGCCCCAGCCCGCCGACGGCGTCTCGCACGCCGCGAAGCTCACGCCCGCCGACGCGGAGGTCCGCTGGGACCACCCGGCGCTCGCGGTCGACCGCCTCGTGCGCGGCTGCACGCCGGCCCCCGGGGCGTGGACGACCCTTCCCGGCGCCGACGGCGCCCCCGCCCGCCTGGGGCTCGGCCCGGTCACCCCGCGTCCCGACGTCGTCGACCTCGCGCCGGGACAGGTGCGTGCCGGCAAGAAGGAGGTGCTCGTCGGGACCGCGACCCACGCCGTCCAGCTCGGGGACGTCGCGCCCGTGGGCAAGAAGCACATGGCTGCGGCGGACTGGGCGCGGGGCGCACGCCTCGCCGAGGGCACCGTGCTCGGGGCGGAGGCCGCCCGATGAACGCCGAGCGCCGCGGCGGCGACCGGCCTGAACGGCGCGACGGGCGTCCGACGGGCGGGCGCCCGGGCGCCTCTTCGAACGCACGTTCGACCGACCGCGGGTCCGGCGACGGCGGCGACCGCGCTCGGTCGAACATGCGTTCGAACGCCGGAGGGGCTGCTCCGGGCGCCGCATCGAACACCCGTTCGAGCGCGGGTCCCCGACCGGACGCCGGGCCCGCGGGGGAGCGCCGCGACGCCCGCGGCCGCCAGCGCGGTGCCGCCCGGTCGCGGGGCGAGACCCACCGCAGCGCGAACGCTCCCTCCCAGCGGCGCAAGGGCACCGACCCCGCCCGCGCGGTCGCGTTCGACGTCCTGCGCCAGGTCGACGGCTCCGACGCCTACGCCAACCTCGTCCTGCCGCCCCTCCTGCGCGAGCGCGGCATCCGCGGCCGCGACGCCGGGTTCGCCACCGAGCTCGCCTACGGCACCCTGCGCCTGCGGGGCCGCTACGACGCCATCCTCGCGCTGTGCCTCGACCGCCCCCTCGACCGCCTCGACGCTCCCGTGCTCGACGTCCTGCGCCTCGGCGCCCACCAGATCCTCGGCATGCGCGTGCCCCAGCACGCCGCCGTGTCCGAGACGGTCGGGCTCGCGCGCGAGCGCATCGGCGCCGGCAGCGCCCAGCTCGTCAACGCCGTCCTGCGCCGCGTCGCCCGCACCCCCCTCGACGACTGGCTCACCACCCTCGCCGACGACGCACCCGACGACCTCGCGGCGCTCGCGGCCACCCAGAGCCACCCCGTGTGGATCGCCCGCGCCCTGCGCGACGCCCTCGCCGGCAACGGCCGCCCCGTCACCGAGCTCGACGCGCTCCTCGCCGCCGACAACGACGCCCCGCGCGTCACGCTCGTCGCCCGCCCCGGCCTCGCCGACCCCGACGAGCTCTCCGACGGCGACGACCGCGTGACGACCGCCCGGTGGGCCCCCACCGCGCTGCGCCTCGAAGGGGGCGACCCTGCCGCGTACTCCGCCGTCCGCGACGGTCGTGCCGGCGTCCAGGACGAGGGCAGCCAGCTCGTCGCCCTCGCCCTCGCCGCGGCACCCCTCGCCGATGCGTCCGACGGCGTCGCGCCTCCGACGGACGCGCGTTGGCTCGACCTGTGCGCCGGGCCCGGCGGCAAGGCCGCGCTCCTCGCGGCGCTCGCGGCCGAGCGCGGCGCCCGCCTCGTTGCCAACGAGGTCCAGCCCCACCGTGCGCGCCTCGTGGAGAAGGCGCTCGCCGCCGTCCCGGCCGACGCCGTGGAGGCCGTCCGCACGGGCGACGGCCGCGCCGTCGGGCAGGACGAGCCGGGCGCGTACGACCGCGTGCTCCTCGACGCCCCCTGCACGGGCCTGGGTGCGCTGCGCCGCCGCCCCGAGTCCCGGTGGCGCCGCACGCCCGCGGACCTCGCGACCCTCACCGGGCTCCAGCGCGAGCTCCTCGACTCCGCTCTCGACGCCGTCCGGCCCGGGGGAGTGGTCGGCTATGTCACGTGCTCGCCCCACCTCGCCGAGACCCAGGTCGTCGTCGCCGACGTGCTGCGCCGCCGCGACGACGTCGAGGTCCTGGACGCCCCCGCCGTCGTGCGCGACGTCGTGCGTCCCGAGGCGCGGGACACCATCGAGCTCGGCGACCGCCAGGACGTCCAGCTCTGGCCGCACGTCCACGGCACCGACGCGATGCACCTGACGCTCTTGCGCCGGACGGTATGACGGCGGCGCCCTCGAGGGATGTCAGTATATTTCGACATCACAGGCGTGTCGGAGTAACCTGACGTCGAGGTGTGTCAGGTAATTCTGACGCCGCAGCACACGCCCCGCGCACCGACGGCAGGAGAACGAGCATGGCCGACACCTGGACCACCCCCCGCAGCCCCCGCGACCTCGGCGCCTACCTCAGCCGCGTCCGCCGAGCCCGAGGGCTCACGCAGGCCCAGGTCGCCGACGAGCTCGGCATCACCCGCCAGTACCTCTCCGAGCTCGAGAACGGCGTCGAGAACCTCTGGGTCCAACGACTCTTCGAGCTCCTCGACACCCTCGACGTCGACCTGCGACTCCAGGAACGCCGATGACCACCGTCACCGCCTGGCTCTACGGCACCCCCGTCGCGACCCTCGCACCCGCCGGCCTGCGCACCACCGACGGCACGCCCCGCGTCACCCTCACCTGGACCGCCGACGCCCTCGACCGCTGGGGACACGACGCCCGAGTCCTCTCCCACCTGCTCCCCATCACCCCACCCGACGAGCCCCCGCCCCACCCCGCGCGCGTCGCCGCCTGGCTCGACGGACTCCTCCCCGAGGGCCGCACCCGCGACGCCATGGCCATCGACGCCGGCATCGACCCCGACGACGCCCTCGCCTTCCTCGTCCACTACGGCCACGACACCGCCGGCGCCGTCCTCCTCGCACCCGAAGCACAGCCCCTCCCCACCCCCGGCACCCCCGAACGCCTCGACGACGCCGCCGTCGCACGACTCCTGCGCGCCGCCGTCGCCCGCAGCGGGGGAGAAGGACGCACCGACCACCTCACCAGCTCCCTGCCCGGCATGGAACCCAAGATCACCCTCCTCCACGACCAGCACGGCTGGGCCCGCCCCCGCGGCACCGCACCCACCACCCACATCCTCAAGGTCGCCCGCCCCTCCGACTCACCCACCGCCGACCTCGTCAACACCGAGGCCGCCGCCCTCGACCTCGCCCGCCGCATCGGCCTCACCACCGTCGACGCCCACGTCACCGAGCTCGACGGCGAGCGCGCCATCGTCGTCACCCGCTACGACCGCGTCCCCGACCCCACCGAACCCGGCGGCACCGCACGCCTCCACCAGGAGGACACCGCGCAGGCCCTCGGCATCAACACCCGCGACCCCGAGCGCAAGTTCCAGCACGGACGCCGCTTCCCCTCCCTCGCCGCCATCGCCCGCACCCTCCGCGACGACGGCACCCGCCCCGACCCCCTCCTCGCCCTCACCACCTTCAACCTCGCCATCGGCAACACCGACGCCCACGCCAAGAACATCTCCGTCCTCCGCCACGCCGACGGCACCGTCCGCCTCGCCCCCGCCTACGACGTCTCCATGCACCTCCACCACGACCACGCCTCCCGCGTCTTCGCCATGGACGTCGCCGGCGAGCGCGACATGGACCGCCTCACCGCCGACCACCTCGTCACCGAGGGCACCACCTGGGGACTGCCTCGCCGCCGCGCCCAGCGCGCCGTCGCCGAGACCCTCGACGGACTCCTCGCGGCGCTCGCGGACGTCGACCGCGACGCCCACCCCGGCGTCAGCCGCCACGCCTGGCACACGGTCGAGCAGCGCACGACCGCCCTCCGCCGAGGCCTCGTGGCATGAGCGTCGCCCCGTCTGGGCCGAGCATGCGGTTGCGGCCCGCCCCCGGTACCTGACGGGCGGTAGCCGCATGCTCGGCGGGCGCTCAGAGGGAGCGCTGGAGGAGGATCGTGTCGACCCAGCGGCCGTGCTTGTAGCCGACGGCCGTGAGGCGGCCGGCCTCGACGAAGCCGAAGCGGCGGTGCAGCGGGATCGATCCTGCCGCCTCGGGGACGTCGGCGACGACGGAGACGACCTGGCGGACTCCTGCGGCCGCGCTCGCGTCCAGGAGCGCGCCGAGCAGGGCGGTGCCGACGCCGCGCCCGGCGTGGGCCGGGTCGAGGTAGATCGTGTCCTCGGCGGTGTGCCGGTACGCGGGCTTCGGGCGCCAGGCGGACGCGTAGGCGTAGCCCGCGACCACCGGGCCGCTCGTGCGGTCCGTCCGGGCCGGGCCGTCGACCTCCGCGACGAGGAACGGCAGTCCGCGCGCGGTGAGGTCGTCGAGCTTGTGCTGCCACGCCGGGACGTCCCAGACGTCCTCCTCGAACGTCACGCACGTGTCGAGGACGAACGGGGCGGCGATCTCGGCGACGCGCGCGAGGTCGTCCGAGGTGGCGGGACGCACCGTCACGATCGGCGGGGTCGTCGCTCCGGGGGAGGGGAGGGTGCTCACGTCAGGAGCCTACGAGCGTCGCCGGAGGTGGTAGGCACCCTAGGCTGGGCGCATGGCAGCCCTCATCGCACCGAGCATCCTGTCCGCCGACTTCGCGAACCTCGAGCGCGACCTGAACGCGATCGAGACGGCGGACTACGCGCACGTCGACGTCATGGACAACCACTTCGTGCCGAATCTCACGCTCGGGCTGCCCGTGTTCGAGCGACTCGCCCAGGTGTCGCCGGTCCCGATCGACGCGCACCTCATGATCGAGGACCCCGACCGCTGGGCGCCGGCGTACGCGGAGGCCGGCGCGGCGTCCGTGACGTTCCACGCCGAGGCCGCTGCTGCCCCTGTGCGGCTCGCGCGCGAGCTCCGGCGCCTGGGGGCCCGCGCGGGCCTCGCGCTGCGCCCTGCGACGCCTGTGGAGCCCTTCCTGGACCTCCTCGCGGAGGTCGACATGATCCTCGTCATGACGGTCGAGCCGGGATTCGGCGGCCAGTCGTTCATCGAGGGGACGCTCCCGAAGATCCGGCGGGCCCGCGAGGCCGTGAGCGGGTCCGGCCTCGACGTGTGGATCCAGGTCGACGGGGGAGTGTCGCGCTCGACGATCGAGCGAGCCGCGGAGGCGGGGGCCAACGTCTTCGTCGCCGGGTCGGCGGTGTACGGGGCGGAGAGCGTGCCGGACGAGATCCAGGCGCTGCGGGAGCTGGCGGAGGCGTCGGCGCACGCCCACTGACGGCCGGCCGAGAAGGAGCCCGAGCAGAGGGCTCCTTCTCTCGTCCCGATAAAAATAGTGTGCCAAGCGGCCATACACACACCCCGAGTGAGCCACACACCTCACCAAAAAGCACGGAGAAGGGCACGTCCGGTTCACGTCCGTTCGACAGGCGGACGGGGCCACCCGGGGGAATGCGCGAGTAGCATGCTCGGTTGGAAGCAGCAGTACGCACGAACGTGCTCCGGGGTCGGTGCAATTCCGAGCCGGCGGTGACAGTCCGCGACCCGCGCCCACGCGCGGTTGACCTGGTGGAACTCCAGGACCGACGGTGACAGTCCGGATGGGAGGAAGCACGTGCGGCGCGGCCACGCCCAGAGCGTGGTGCTCCGACGACCCGTCGGCGCACCGGTTCGCGACGGCGGTGGCCTCGCCGTGGTGAGCGACGCCGTCGGGCCGGTCCAGGCCTGACCCCGCCGCCCGCCCTCACCCCGGAGCGCTCGTGCCCGGGAGGAGGACGGATGGGCGAGCATCCCCGCACCCTGACGATCGACGCCGCGATGGCGCGCGCGCTCGAGCTGGCGGCTCGCGGGCCGGCGCACGGCCCCAATCCCCGCGTCGGCTGCGTGCTCCTGGGGCCCGCCCCGGACGGTCGAGCCGCGCCCGACGGCGCCTCGCCGGAATCGCTGGACCCGCACCCGCGGCGTGTCCTCGCCGAGGGGTACCACCGGGGTGCGGGCACGCCGCATGCCGAGGCCGCGGCTCTCGCGGACGCGCGGGAGCGCGGGGTGGACGTCGCCGGCGCGACCGCCGTCGTCACGCTCGAGCCGTGCGCCCACACGGGTCGCACCGGCCCGTGCGCCGACGCGCTCGTCGCCGCGGGCGTGGCGGAGGTCGTGCTCGCCGTCGACGACCCGAACCCCGTCGCCTCGGGCGGCGCACACCGCCTGCGTGCCGCGGGGGTCCGCGTCGTGCGCGGCCTGCGCGCGGCCGAGGGCGAGGAGCTTCTGCGCGTGTGGCTCACCTCCGTGCACCGTGGCACGCCGTACGTGACGCTCAAGACCGCGACGACGCTCGACGGCTACGTCGCTGCCGAGGACGGCACGAGCCGCTGGATCACCGGGCCTGCGGCGCGCGAGCACGCGCACCGCGTGCGCGCCGAGGTCGACGCGATCCTCGTCGGCACCGGCACGCTCCTCACGGACGACCCGGCGCTCACGGCGCGGGTCCTGGCCCACCACGACGCCGCGGGCGACGGTCGGCTCCTGGAGCACCAGCCGCTGCGGGTCGTCGTGGGACTGCGGGGGATCCCGCCGTCCGCGCGGGTGCGCGGGGAGGGCGGCGAGCTGGTGCACCTGCTGACGCGCGACGTCGGTGAGGTGCTGGGGAGGCTCGCGGAGCGGGAGGTGCGGCACGTGCTCGTGGAGGGCGGTCCGACGTTGGCGACGGCGTTCCTCGCGGCAGGCGCGGTGGACGAGCTGCACGCGTACGTCGCCCCGGTGCTGCTGGGGAGCGGTCGGCGGGCCGTGGACGGTCTGGGGGTGGCGACGATCGCCGACGCGCACCGGTTCCGCACGGTCGAGGTCAGGCGCGTCGGGGACGACGCGCTCGTGGTGTCCAGGAAGCGCACGGAAGGACGGGACGGCTGATGTTCACGGGGATCGTGGAGGAGATCGGGAGGGTCCGGGGGGTCGAGCTCCCGGGCGGCGCGGGGGCGGACGCGGTGCTCACGGTCGAGGGGCCGCTCGCGACGTCGGACGCGGGGCTCGGCGACTCGATCGCCGTCAACGGGGTGTGCCTCACGGTGACGAGCCTGGGGGGCGACGGGTCGTTCACGGCGGACGTCATGCCGGAGTCGCTGCGCCGGACGGCGCTGGGCGATCTGGTCGCGGGTTCGCCGGTGAACCTCGAGCGGGCCGTCCGGGCGGACGCGCGCCTGGGAGGTCACGTGGTGCAGGGCCACGTGGACGGCGTCGGGACGCTCGTGAGCCGCGCGCCGGGCGAGCGCTGGGACGACCTGGTGTTCTCCGCCCCGACCGGGCTGACACGCTACGTCGCCGAGAAGGGCTCGATCGCGGTGAGCGGGGTGTCGTTGACGGTGACGCACGTGGACGAGGGGACGTTCGGCGTCTCGCTCATCCCGACGACGCTCGAGGCGACGATCCTCGGTGGCCTGGTGCCCGGCGACCGGGTGAACCTCGAGGTGGACGTGCTCGCGAAGTACGTCGAGCGCCTGCTCCGGTCAGGTGTGGTCCCCGGGAGCGCGTCGTGACGGGCGCGGGGTCCGCGAGCGCCGCGGTGCCGGAGGGGACGGCGGGCGTGCGCCTGGGGTCGGTCGAGGAGGCGCTGGCGGAGATCCGGGCGGGGCGACCGGTGCTGGTGGCGGACTCCCCGGACCGGGAGAACGAGGCGGACGTCGTGTTCGCGGCGCAGGGGGTGTCGGCGGAGTGGGTGGCGTGGACGATCCGGCACTCGTCGGGGTACCTGTGCGCGCCGATGCCGGCGGCGCGGGCGGACGCGCTGGAGCTGCCGTTGATGGTGCCGCACAGCCAGGACCCGCGGCGCACGGCGTACACGGTGACGGTGGACGCGGCGACGGGGGTGACGACGGGCATCTCGGCGGATGACCGGGCCCGGACGTTGCGGGTGCTGGCGGACCCGGCCTCGGGTCCGGTGGACCTGATCCGGCCGGGGCACGTGCTGCCGTTGCGGGCGGTCCCGGGCGGGGTGCTGCATCGCGCAGGGCACACGGAGGCGGCGGTGGACCTGGTGCGTCTGGCGGGCGTGGGCGAGGTCGGCGGGATCGCGGAGCTCGTGCACGACGACGGGACGATGATGCGGCTGGGGGACGCGGCGGCGCTGGCGGAGCGGGACGGGCTGGTGCTCATCACGATCGCGGACCTGGTGGCGTGGCGGCGGGTGCACGACCCGGCGCCGGCGGCGGCCGTGGAGGTGCCGGACCGGGAGGCGTTGGCGCGTCGGGTGCACCGGACGGCCGAGGCGGACCTCCCGACGGCGCGCGGCCGGTTCCGGGTGGTCGGGTACAGGGACCTGCGGACGGGGGCGGAGCACGTCGCGCTCGTTCCTGCGGCGGCCCCGGCTGGCGCGGCAGACCGCGGTGAGACGGACCGCGGTGAGGCGGCCGCGGAGGCCGCGAGCGCCGTCGGGCGGGACGGGGTGCCGGTGGTGCGGGTGCACTCGGAGTGCCTGACGGGGGACGCGTTCGGGTCGTTGCGCTGCGACTGCGGTCCGCAGCTGCAGGCGGCGATGGAGCGGGTCGCGGCGGAGGGTGGTGCGGTGGTGTACCTGCGGGGGCACGAGGGCCGTGGCATCGGGTTGCTGGCGAAGATCGGGGCGTACGAGCTGCAGGACGCGGGTCTGGACACGGTGCAGGCGAACCTGGAGCTGGGGTGGCCGGTGGATCGTCGTGAGTACGGGGCGGCGGCGGCGATCCTGGCGGACCTGGGGCTGTCGCGGGTGCGGTTGCTGACGAACAACCCGGCGAAGGTGACGGGCCTGGTGGCCTCGGGCATCGACGTGGTGGGTACGGAGCGGATCGAGGTGGGTCACGGGGAGCACAACCGGGCGTACCTGGTGACGAAGAAGGTGGCGATGGGTCATCTGCTGGACACGGTGGCGGTCCCGGACGGGACGGTCGTGGCGGAGTCGGACGACGAGTCGGTCGTGGAGACGAAGGAGGACGAGGGATGAGCGGGGCAGGTGCGCCGACGTTGAGCGTGGACGGGTCGGGGCTGCGGGTGACGGTGGTCGCGGCGAGCTGGCACACGGAGGTGATGGACGGCCTGCTGGCGGGGGCGCGCCGGGCGTTGGCGGCGGCGAACGTGTCGCACGTGAGCGTGGTGCGGGTGCCGGGGTCGTTCGAGCTGCCGGTGGCGGCGGCGCGGGCGGTGGAGCACGGTGCGGACGCGGTGGTGGCGCTGGGGGTGGTGATCCGTGGGGGGACGCCGCACTTCGAGTACGTGTGCCAGGCGGCGACGTCGGGCCTGACGGACGTGAGCGTGCGCACGGGTGTGCCGGTGGGGTTCGGTGTGCTGACGTGCGACGACGAGCAGCAGGCCCTGGACCGGGCGGGTCTGGAGGGGTCGCGCGAGGACAAGGGCGCGGAGGCGGCGGAGGCGGCGGTCGCCACGGTGGTGGCGCTGCGCGACCTGTGACGGGGGCCGGGGCGTGCCCGCTGGGCGGACACGCCCCGGCCCTGACCGGGTGGCGGATACCCTGGAGCGCGTGAAGACGTTCGAGTCCCTGTTCGCGGAGCTGTCCGAGAAGGCCACGACGCGACCTGCCGGTTCCGGCACGGTCGCGGAGCTGGACGCCGGCGTGCACGCGATCGGGAAGAAGGTGGTCGAGGAGGCCGCCGAGGTGTGGATGGCCGCCGAGTACGAGGGCGACGTGAAGACGGCGGAGGAGATCTCCCAGCTGCTCTACCACCTGCAGGTGCTGATGCTGGCGAAGGGCCTGAGCCTGCAGGACGTGTACGAGCATCTGTGAGCGGCCGCCCCGGTGAGCGACCGCTCCCGGCCGCGAGCGCCGCTCGCCCCTCCGTCTCGTCCCGACCGTGCACCCGTCCTGCCTGATCTGCCTGATCCCCTGAACGAAGGTCCTGTCATGCTGCGTATCGCCGTCCCCAACAAGGGGTCCCTGTCCGAGCCCGCCGTCGAGATGCTGCGCGAGGCGGGGTACCGCCAGCGTCGTGACTCGCGCGAGCTGGTGCTGGCGGACCCGGACAACGACGTCGAGTTCTTCTTCCTGCGTCCCCGCGACATCGCGGTGTACGTGGGGTCGGGCACGGTGGACGTGGGGATCACGGGCCGGGACCTGCTGCTGGACTCGGGTGCGGACGCGGTGGAGCACATGCAGCTCGGCTTCGGGGGGTCGACGTTCCGGTACGCGGCCCCGGCGGGCGCGGTGACGTCGCTGGAGCAGGTGCAGGGGCTGCGGGTCGCGACGTCGTACGAGGTGCTCGTCGAGGGGCACCTGCGCTCGAACGGCGTGGAGGCCACGGTCGTGCACCTGGACGGCGCGGTGGAGTCGGCGGTGCAGCTCGGGGTGGCGGACGTCGTCGCGGACGTGGTCTCGACGGGCACGACGCTGCGGGGCGCGGGCCTGGAGGTTTTCGGTGACCCGATCCTCGTGTCGGAGGCGGTCCTGATCCGTCCGCGCGCGGTGGCGGAGGCGGACGTGCCGGCGGGCGTGGAGGTGCTGAGCCGGCGCCTGCAGGGCGTGCTCACGGCCCGCCAGTACGTCCTCATGGACTACGACGTGCCGGTGTCGCTCGTGGAGCGAGCGGTCGCGATCACGCCCGGCCTGGAGTCGCCGACGGTGTCCCCGCTGCACGACCGGGACTGGGCGGCGGTGCGGGCGATGGTGCGCCGCGACCGGACGAACCAGGTCATGGACGCCCTGTACGACGTGGGGGCGCGCGCGATCCTCGTGACACGGATCCACGCGTCCCGCCTCTGACCTTGCTCGACCCCGGCGCCGACGCCGGTGTGCGTCGAGCGGGTGTGAGACGGTGGCGGCATGAGCACCGAACCGTTCCCTGATCCTGGCCTGCCCGGGGAGCGCCACGACGACCCGTACCGGCCGTTCCGGCCCCGGTTCGGGCTGGTGTCGGCGTGGGCGACCGGCGTGGTGGTGGTCGGCGGGTGCGTCGTCGTCGGGCTCTTCGCGACGGGCCCGCTCGGCACGTCGTGGGTGAACCGACTGTCCCTGGCGGCGTTCGCGCTGTTCGCGACGTGGCTGCTGTGGCGCCTCGGGGGGGTGCACGCGGTGCCGTCGCGCGACGGCCTGCGGGTGCGCAACGTCATCTACACGCGCGAGCTCGCGTGGGCGCAGGTCGTGTCGGTCCGGTTCGGCTCCGGCGACGCGTGGGTGCGGCTCGACCTCGCGGACGGGTCGACGCTCGCCGTCATGGGGATCCAGCGGGCCGACGGCGCCCGCGGCGATGCGGACGCGCGGCGCCTCGCCGCGCTCGTCCAGGCGCACGGCGAGGCGCGCGAGGAGCCGCGGCCCTGAACCGTGGGCGCACGGCGCGCACCCCACGGACGCGGACGGCCCCCGGATCTCGTGGATCCGGGGGCCGTCGTCGTGCGGACGTCGCCGCGTGGCGACCGCGCGTCAGGAGGCGGCGCGGTGGCGCGGCTTGCGCTCGCCCCGGTCGTCGGCGCGGTCGAACCGGTCACGACGCTCGTCACGACGGCCGGACGGGCCGTGCCCGCCGCGCGGCCCGCGCGAGGCGGGCGCGCCCTCGTCCACGCGGATGCGCAGCGCCTTGCCCGCCACGCGGGCGCGGGAGATGCGGTCCATGGTGTCCGCGTCGAGCGGGGCGGTGATGTCGACCAGCGAGAACGACGGGAAGATGTCGATCTTGCCGACGTCCGATCCGGCCAGGCCGGCCTCGTTCGTCAGGGCGCCGACGATCCCGCCGGGCAGCACGCCGTCCTTGTGCCCGACGGACAGGCGGTAACGGGTGCCGACGGCGTCCCGGCGGATGCCGCGCGTCCCGTCGCCCTCGCGACGGCCCGACGCGCGCTCGCCGCGCGGGCGGTCGCCCGTGCGCTCCGTGCGACGCGCCTTCGCCTGCTCGCGCGCCGCGGCACGCTCCGCCTCGAACCGCTCCTGCTCCTCACGGGCCCGCGGGCCGTCGTCACCCACCGCGAGCGCCGCCATGGCCGCCGCGAGGTCGACGGGGTCGACGTCGTGCTCGGCGAGGAAGGTGCGCACCATGTCGGCGTACATGGACAGGCGGCCGGCCTCGCGGCGTGCGGGTACCTGGCCGAGGAGGGCGCGGACCTTGTGCGCGGACACGTCGGCGGGGGAGGGGATCTCCACCTCCTGCAGCGGCGTGCGGGTGGTGCGCTCGATGGCGCGCAGACGGCCGCGCTCGTGCGGCGTGACGAAGCTGAGGGCCTCGCCGGTGCGGCCGGCGCGGCCGGTGCGGCCGATGCGGTGCACGTACGCCTCGGGCTCGCCCGGCAGGTCGAAGTTCACGACGAGGCCGATGCGGTCGACGTCGAGGCCGCGCGCGGCGACGTCGGTCGCGACGAGGACGTCGAGCGCGCCCGAGCGCAGACGCTCCACGATCCGCTCGCGCTCCTTCTGCGCGACGTCGCCCGAGATGGTGGCGGCGGAGATGCCGCGCTCGACGAGCGCGGACCCGACCTCCTCCGCGGCGCCGCGCGTGCGGGTGAACACGATCGCGGCCTCGGCGTCGGACGTGGCGAGGACGCGCACGAGCGCGCCGGTCTTGTGCCGGAACGGCACGACGGCGTACGTCTGGCGCACGCTCGTCACCGTGGACGACTGCCGGGCGACCGCGATCTCGACGGGGTCGGCGAGGTGCTCGTTCGCGACGCGGCGGATCGGGGCGGGCATCGTCGCGGAGAAGAGCGCGACCTGACGCTCGCGCGGCGCGCGGGAGAAGATCGTGTCGACGTCCTCCGCGAAGCCCATGCGCAGCATCTCGTCGGCCTCGTCGAGCACGAGGAAGCGCACGTCGTCGAGCACGAGGGTGCCGCGCTCGATGTGGTCGATGACGCGCCCGGGCGTGCCGACGACGACCTGCGCGCCGGCCGCGAGCGCCCGCTGCTGGGGCTGGTACGGGGAGCCGCCGTACACGGCGACGACGTCGACCTTGGGCAGGTGGGTCGCGAACGACTCCACGGCGTCGGCGACCTGCATCGCGAGCTCGCGCGTCGGGGTGAGGACGACGGCCTGCACGCGCCGCTGGGCCGGGTCGATCGCGGCGAGCAGCGGGAGGCCGAACGCGGCGGTCTTGCCGGTGCCGGTCTGCGCGACGCCGGTGATGTCGCGGCCCGCGAGGAGCGCCGGGATGGCCTCGGCCTGGATCGCGGACGGGGTGACGAAGCCGAGGTCGGCGACGGCGCGCTCGAGGGGAGCGGGCAGGCCGAGGTCGGCGAACACGGGCCCGGCGGGAGCCGCAGGCTCCGGGCGGGTCTGCTCCGTGAGCGGGGTGGAGGTGTCGATGGAGGGGTCGAGGGCGTGCGAGGGCGCGACGACGTCAGCAGTCATGAAAGGGTGAGGACCGTTCGTTTCGGGGTGTGGAGTGGCGTGCGGTCACCGGGTCGGTTCTCGCAGGTCGCACTCCCGAACACACCAGGCCGGCCACCGCCACGATCAGGGAGATCAGGGGGGTCGGCCGCTCTCACGGACACACGCGGGACGAGCGACGAACTCCAAAGGTGCACCCATCGTACCGGAGCGCGCGGCCGGGCCGCGTGGCCCGGCCGGTGACGTCCCTCACCCGGGGCCGTCGCCCGACGGGCGCAGGGTCGGACGAAGCGGGTGATTTCCGCCCGGGACGGGCGCCGCGCCGCGAAATGAGGGCCCGGCCTCGCGGGCCCGGTACGTAGGATGGTCCGCGCGCGGCAGGTCGCCGCGGCGGCGCGACGTGAGCACGGGGCGGTGGGTGTGTCAGCAGGGCAGCAGGTCAGCTCCCGCGTCCTGACCGTCCCGAACGTCATCAGCCTCCTGCGGCTGCTCCTCGTCCCCGTGTTCGCGGTCCTCATCGTGCGCGGCGACGACGTGTGGGCGCTCGTCGTGCTCGCCGTGTCGGGGGCGTCGGACTGGCTCGACGGCGTCCTCGCGAGGCGCCTCGACCAGGTGAGCCGACTCGGGCAGATGCTCGACCCGGCCGCGGACCGGCTCTTCATCCTCGTCACCCTCCTGGGCCTCGCGTGGCGCGACGTCGTGCCGCTGTGGCTCGTCGTGGTCATCGTCGGGCGCGACGTGCTCCTCGCCGGGCTGCTGCCCCTGCTGGCGCGCCACGGGTACGGGCCGCTGCCGGTGAGCTTCGCGGGCAAGGCCGGGACCTTCGCGCTGCTGTACGCGTTCCCGCTGCTGCTGCTGGCCGAGATGCCGGGGTGGCCGGGCGACGTCGCCGCGGTCACGGGCTGGGCGTTCACCTGGTGGGGCGTCGGCCTGTACTGGCTCGCCGGCGCCCAGTACGTGCTGCAGACGCGTGCGCTCGTCGTGCGCGACAGGGCGGCCGCCGACGAGACCGGCACGACGACGCAGGAGGCGCCGTGAGCGAGACCCGTCCGGACCCGGGCGGCGCCGCACGCCGCGCCCCCGTCGACGCGTCGATGACGCTCCTCAACGAGGTCATGCACCGCCCGCTCGACCCCGGGTACGCGGACGCCGCGGCGCGCCGCGCCGCGGGGCAGTCACCGCACCGAGGCCGCACGGGCACGGTCGCCCTCGTCGCCCTGGCGGTCGGCCTGGGTGTGGTCACCACGGCGGCCGCGGTCGAGCTGCGCGCCCCGCAGCCGGGCGTCATCGCGGCGCGCGAGACGCTGGAGCAGGAGATCCTCGACCGGCAGGGCACGGCCGAGGAGCTCACGGCCCGCGGGGCGGAGCTGTCCGCGGAGATCGAGCAGCTGCAGGGCGCGGCGCTCAGCGGCGCGAGCGCGGACGTGCTCCAGGGCCTGCAGGAGGAGGGCGCGCTGACCGGGATGCAAGCGGTCGAGGGCCAGGGCGTCGTCGTCACGCTCGACGACACCAGCGGGGGGCTGTCGTCCGACACCGTGGACGCGAACTCGCTGGTGCACGACTCCGACCTCCAGCGCGTCGTCAACGCGCTCTGGGCCGGCGGCGCGGAGGCCGTCGCGATCAACGACCAGCGCCTCACCGGGCTGTCGGCCATCCGCTCCGCCGGGGACGCGGTGCTGGTCGACCTGCAGCCGCTCGTCGGCCCCTACCGGGTCGAGGCGATCGGTGACCCGGACGCGCTGCGCACCTCGCTCCTGCGCTCGGGCACGTCCGACTACCTGCAGATCCTGGGCACCCAGTACGGCATCCGGTCGAGCGTGACGACGCAGAGCGGCCTCGACCTGCCCGGCCGGTCGGCGCCCACGCTGTTCTTCGCGCAGGCCCCGGCGGCGACCGTAGACTCCGACACGCCCGCCGGGAGCACCGACAGCACGACGGACGGCACGACCGACGGGGCCGGGACGGGCTCGGAACCGCACGAGACAGGGCAGGAGATCGTCGAATGATCGCAGTCGTCGGACTGGTCGTGGGCATCGTCGCGGGCCTCGTCCTGCAACCCACCGTGCCGGTGTCGCTGCAGCCCTACCTGCCTATCGCCGTCGTCGCCGCGCTCGACGCCCTGTTCGGGGGCCTGCGCGCCCGCCTCGACGGGCTGTTCGACGACAAGGTCTTCCTCGTGTCGTTCCTGTCGAACGTCGTCGTCGCCGCCCTCATCGTCTTCCTCGGCGACCAGCTCGGCGTCGGGAGCCAGCTCTCGACGGCCGTCGTCGTCGTGCTCGGCATCCGCATCTTCTCCAACGCCGCCGCGATCCGGCGCCACATCTTCAAGGCGTGAGCGTGACCCGAGACCCCCAGGACCACCGCGACCCGGGCGCGGACGACGTGACGCCCGACGCCGCCGCGGACGACGACGTCGTCACCACCGACGAGGTCGCCGCCGAGACCACCGACGACGTCGAGACCGCCCGGCCGGACCCCGAGGACCCCGTGGACGCGGCCGAGCCCGAGACCCCGGCGCAGAACCCCGCTCCGCGAGCGACCACCGGCGAGGCGTCCGACGACGCGCCGGACGAGACCGGTGCCGACGCCGGCGCGCCCGCGGACGAGCCGGCACGCGAGCACGACGTCGCGTCCGACGTACCGGACGGCACGGTCGACGGCGACGAGCCACCCGCGGCAGGCCCCACCCCGGTCGGCGAGGAGCCCGGCGACGACCCGGCAGGGGCCGGTCCGCGCGACGGCGCCGACCACGGCAAGGGGGGCGCCGACGCCGTGGGCGATCCCGCGGGCGACGACGCCGCCGCACCGGACGGCGGCGCGGCCACCGCTGACACCACCGGCACGGACGCCCCGGCGCCGGCGGAGCCGCCCGCGACGACGGGCGCGATCGGCGCCGTGGGTCGCCACGGCTCCCCGACACGACCGGAGCCGCGCGGTCTGCGCGGGCTCGGCCGCGCGCTGCGCCCCCGCGCGTCCCGGTCCCAGATCGTCGTCGGCGTCCTGTGCGCGCTGCTCGGCTTCGCGCTCGTGGTCCAGGTCAGCCAGACGCAGGAGGACCAGCTCTCGTCCCTGCGCCAGAGCGACCTCGTGCGCCTCCTCGACGACGTGACCCAGCGTTCCGGCGAGCTCGAGGACCAGGTCTCCTCGCTCGAGTCGACGCGCGACGAGCTCCAGTCGGGGTCCGGGCGCGAGCGGGCCGCCCTCGAGCTCGCCGAGCAGCAGGCGGAGACGCTCGGCATCCTGTCCGGCCGGCTGCCCGCCGAGGGCCCGGGCGTCGAGATCGAGGTCGTCGAGGGCGCGGAGGCGCTCGACGCGTTCGCGCTCTTCAACGTCCTCGAGGAGCTGCGCAACGCGGGCGCGGAGGCCATGGAGGTCAACGGGGTACGACTCGTGGCGAGCAGCTACTTCGAGGACTCCGCCCAGGGCGTCGTGGTCGACGGGCAGACGATCACCTCTCCCTACCGGTGGAACGTGATCGGCGACCCGTCCACGCTCGAGACGGCTCTCGAGATCCCCGGCGGCGCGATGGCGTCGCTGCGCGCGGACGGGGCGCGCACGACGATCACCCAGCAGGACCGGGTCGAGGTCGCCGCGACCGTCGAGCCCGGGGCGCCGCAGTACGCGACCCCGGTCCCGGCGGACGAGTGACGGCGGCTTCCCGCATCCCTGCAGGCCGGGGTAGGTTGGGACGACCGTGGGTCGCGCGCACCGCGTGACCTGCGGGTGTAGTAGTTTTCGAGCACGGTTCCGCACCGCGGGGTTACGGCCCCGCGGCGCGGTGTTCCGAGGTCGAGCACGACGTGCGTGAGCCCCGAGGAGGCGAGATGAGTGTCCCAGGCGGTCCTGAGGTGCCGAACCGGGCGGGTAGCGACACGACGGTCAGCTTCGGCCGGATCGAGGCCCCGATCGAGGAGGGCGTGCAGCCCGGTGGCCTGAGCCCCGAGGAGCACGCCGCGGTCGCGGCGCTGCCGCGCCACTCCGCGCTGCTCATCATGCAGCGCGGTCCCGGCCAGGGCTCGCGCTTCCTCCTCGACGCCGAGCGCACCGTCGCCGGGCGCTCCGAGCACGCCGACATCTTCCTCGACGACGTCACCGTCTCGCGCAAGCACGCCGAGTTCGTGCGCGAGGGCGAGCACTTCGTCGTCCGCGACGTCGGGTCGCTCAACGGGACGTACGTGAACCGCAGCCGGATCGACGCCGTCGCGCTCTCGACGGGCGACGAGGTGCAGATCGGCAAGTACCGGCTCACCTTCCACGCCAGCCCGCACGCGGGGGCACCGGCGGGCGGCACGGCCCCCCGGTCGTGAACGCCTCGACGGGCGCCGCGCACGCCACGGCCCCCGAGCCCGCCGACGGCGCGGAGCCGTGGCCGCAGGGCATCTCGCGTCGCGCGACCATGCGCATCTCCGACGTGCTGCGCGCGCTGCGGGCCGAGTTCCCGAACGTCAGCCACTCCAAGCTGCGCTTCCTCGAGGAGCAGGGGCTCAT
Source organism: Cellulosimicrobium cellulans (assembly GCF_016921195.1). GTDB lineage: Bacteria > Actinomycetota > Actinomycetes > Actinomycetales > Cellulomonadaceae > Cellulosimicrobium > Cellulosimicrobium cellulans_F. The sequence goes on along the minus strand of NZ_JAFGYF010000002.1, from coordinate 416,632 downwards.
CGAGCCCGTGCGCACGGCGTCGGGCTACCGCCAGTACAGCCCCGCGGACGTCGAGCGGCTGCGGTTCGTGCTCGTCGAGCAGCGCGACCGCTACCTGCCGCTCAAGGTCATCAAGGAACGCCTCGCCGCGCTCGACGCGGGCACCGACGTCGAGGCCCTCGCCCCGCGCCTGGCGACGACCGACGGCGAGCCCGGCTCGGCGGCCGTCCGCCAGCGCTACACGCTCGACGCGCTCGTGTCCGCGGCGGGTGTCGAGCGGGAGCTCGTCGAGGGCCTCATCGAGGCCGGCGTGCTGCGCCAGGCGCCGGGAGGCCAGCTCGACGCCCGCTCCCTCGACGTGGTCGTGCTCGCCGCCGGGCTGGCGGAGTACGGCATCGAGCCGCGCCACCTGCGCTCCCTGCGCACCGCCGCCGACCGGCACGTGAGCCTCGTGCACCAGGTCGTCTCGCCGTGGCGCGGGCAGCAGAGCGCGTCCGCGCGCGCCCACGCAGGCACCGTCGCCTCGGAGGTCGGTGAGCTGTGCGCGCAGCTGCACACCGTGTTCGTGCGCCAGGGGATCGACGACCTCACGCGCTGACACGCGCGCGGTGCCTCCGCCGCGACGAGCCCGGACAGGACCCGTCCCACCCTCTGCCGGATGCCGCACGGAGTCGTACCGTGGAGGGGTGAGCGACGACGTCCCGATGGTCCCGGTCGAGGTGCTCGGGGTCCGTCAGCAGCAGCGCGACCAGGAGATCGTGGTGCTGCTGCTGGACGACGCGTCCGAGCTCGTCGTGCCGATCGTCATCGGACCGCGGGAGGCGAGCGCGATCGCGATGGCCCAGGCCGGACTGCCGACGCCGCGGCCCATGACCCACGACCTGCTGCGGGACCTGCTCGACGCGGTCGGGGTGCGGCTGGAGCGGGCGGAGATCGTCGCGCTCGACGGCGGCATCTTCTTCGCCGAGCTGGTGCTGAGCAACGGCGTGCGGCTCGACTCGCGCGCGTCGGACGCGATCGCGGTCGCGGTGCGCACGGGCAGCCCGGTGCTGTGCTCGGCGGAGGTCGTCGCGACGGCGGGGGTCGAGGTGGTCGACGTCGCGCAGCAGGAGGAGGTCGAGAAGTTCCGCGACTTCCTGGACCACGTCCAACCGGAGGACTTCTCGGTGGACGAGTAGCGCGGGCCGGATCCGCGCTCGAGGCACAACCCTCGAGCGGCGGTCGAGGTCTGCGGACACAACGGACAAGATCGACGTTCGACCTCAGGTCGAGGGTTGGCCGGCCGGGTCCCCGGTCGTGCGGGCGCGACACGCCCGCGCGCTCGGGTCGTCGGTCGTTGACGGCCCCGGACCGCACCCATAGCGTGGTCGTGACATCACCCCAGGAGGCGACAGTGAACAGCAGCGGTGAGGCGAGCGTCGGTGCCGGCGCGGCAGTTCCGCACGGTGCGCAGGGCCTCCTCTTCGGGGAGGACATCACCGAGCAGGACACGACCACCGGCTACCGCGGGCCGACCGCGTGCCGTGCCGCGGGCATCACGTACCGCCAGCTCGACTACTGGGCCCGCACCGGCCTGGTCGAGCCGACCGTGCGCCCCGCCTCCGGGTCGGGCTCCCACCGCCTGTACAGCTTCCGGGACATCCTCGTCCTCAAGGTCGTCAAACGCCTCCTGGACACCGGGGTCTCGCTGCAGCAGATCCGGACGGCCGTCGAGCACCTGCGTGAGCGCGGGGTCGAGGACCTCGCGCAGATCACCCTCATGAGCGACGGCGCGAGCGTGTACGAGTGCACGTCGCCCGACGAGGTCGTGGACCTCGTCCAGGGCGGCCAGGGCGTGTTCGGCATCGCGGTCGGCCGGGTGTGGCGCGAGGTCGAGGGCACGCTCGCGGAGCTGCCGACCGAGTCCCTCGACGACGAGGACGGGTCGGTCGTGAGCCCCCAGGACGAGCTCGCCCAGCGTCGTCGCGCCCGCTCCGCCGGCTGACGTCCGCGAGCGCCGCCAGCTCCTGAGGCAGGCAGGACCGCGGACACGCGCGGGTGGCGCGTCCCCCGGCACGTGCGCCCCTGTGGAGCACGTCACAGCCGGCCCGACGGCCCGCCCGGCGAGGGCGTGGGAGGATCGCCCGGTACGCGGCGCGTCTCGTCCCGGCGGCGTCGCACGGTCGACGGATGGAGTGCCGGTGTTCTCGAAGGTCCTGGTCGCCAACCGCGCGGAGATCGCCGTCAGGGCGTTCCGCGCCGCCTACGAGCTGGGGGCCCGCACCGTCGCGGTGTTCCCGCAGGAGGACCGCAACTCCGAGCACCGGCTCAAGGCCGACGAGGCGTACCTCATCGGGGAGCCCGGGCACCCGGTGCGTGCGTACCTGGACATCGAGGAGATCGTGCGCGTCGCCCGGGAGGCGGGCGCGGACGCCGTCTACCCCGGTTACGGGTTCCTGTCGGAGAACCCTGACCTGGCGCGCGCGTGCGCGGACGCCGGGCTGACGTTCGTCGGGCCGCCGCCGGAGGTGCTCGAGCTCGCGGGCAACAAGGTGCGCGCGCTCAAGGCGGCGCGCGCGGCGGGGCTGCCGGTGCTGGCGTCGAGCGAGCCGTCGTCGGACGTCGACGAGCTCGTCGCGGCCGCCGACGACATCGGCTTCCCGGTGTTCGTCAAGGCCGTGGCCGGGGGCGGCGGGCGCGGCATGCGCCGCGTCGACGCGCGCGAGGACCTGCCCGAGTCGCTCGCTGCGGCGATGCGCGAGGCGGACGGCGCGTTCGGTGACCCGACCGTGTTCCTGGAGCAGGCGGTGCTGCGCCCGCGGCACATCGAGGTGCAGATCCTCGCCGACGGTGCGGGGAACGTCGTGCACCTGTACGAGCGGGACTGCTCGCTGCAGCGCCGGCACCAGAAGGTCGTCGAGATCGCGCCCGCGCCCAACCTCGACCCGGCGGTCCGGGACGCGCTGTGCGCGGACGCGGTGAGGTTCGCCCGGCACATCGGCTACCAGAACGCCGGCACGGTCGAGTTCCTCGTCGACACCGTGGGGGAGCGCGCCGGGCAGCACGTGTTCATCGAGATGAACCCGCGCATCCAGGTCGAGCACACGGTGACCGAGGAGGTCACCGACGTCGACCTCGTGTCCGCGCAGATGCGCATCGCCGCGGGCGAGACGCTGGAGGACCTCGGGATCCGGCAGGAGGACGTGCGCGTCAACGGCGCCGCCCTGCAGACGCGCATCACGACCGAGGACCCGGCGAACGGGTTCCGGCCCGACACGGGCCGCATCATCGCGTACCGCTCCCCGGGCGGGGCGGGCGTGCGGCTCGACGGCGCGACGGCGACCGCCGGGTCCGTCGTCTCGGGCCACTTCGACTCGATGCTCGTCAAGCTCACGTGCCGCGGGCGCGACTTCCCGACGGCGGTGCGCCGCGCCCGGCGCGCGCTCGCCGAGTTCCGCATCCGCGGGATCCGGACCAACATCCCGTTCCTGCAGGCCGTGCTCGCGGACCCGGAGTTCGTCGCGGGGAACGTGGCGACGTCGTTCATCGACGAGCGGCCCGAGCTGCTCGCGGCGCGCGAGAGCGCCGACCGGGGCACGCGCCTGCTCGCGTACGTGGGGGACACGACGGTCAACCGCCCGCACGGCGAGCCGCGGCGCACCACGGACCCCGCGACGAAGCTGCCCGCGCTCGACCTGTCGGTCGCGCCGCCGCCCGGCACGCGCCAGCAGCTTCTCGAGCTCGGCCCGGAGGGGTTCGCGCGGGCGCTGCGGGGCGAGCAGCGGCTGCGCGTCACGGACACGACGTTCCGCGACGCGCACCAGTCGCTGCTCGCGACCCGTGTGCGCACGCACGACCTGGCCGCCGTGGCGCCGTACGTCGCGCGGGCCACGCCGCAGCTGTGGTCGGTCGAGGCGTGGGGCGGGGCGACGTACGACGTCGCGCTGCGCTTCCTCGGGGAGGACCCGTGGGAGCGGCTCACGACGCTGCGCGAGGCGATGCCGAACCTCGCGATCCAGATGCTCCTGCGCGGGCGCAACACGGTCGGGTACACGCCGTACCCGACGCGCGTCACGGAGGCGTTCGTCGAGGAGGCCGCCGCGACGGGCATCGACGTGTTCCGGATCTTCGACGCGCTCAACGACGTCGACCAGATGCGTCCAGCGATCGAGGCCGTACGCGCCACCGGGACGACCGTCGCCGAGGTCGCGCTGTGCTACACCGGCAACCTGCTGGACCCGGCCGAGGACCTCTACACGCTCGACTACTACCTGCGCCTCGCGGACCGCATCGTCGACGCCGGCGCGCACGTGCTCGCGATCAAGGACATGGCCGGGCTGCTGCGCCCCGCGGCGGCGACGCGCCTCGTGACGGCGCTGCGCGAGCGCTTCGACCTGCCCGTGCACCTGCACACGCACGACACCTCGGGTGGCCAGACGGCGACCCTGCTCGCCGCCGCGGCAGCCGGCGTGGACGCGGTCGACGCCGCGAGCGCCGCCATGGCGGGGACCACGAGCCAGCCGTCGCTGTCCGCGCTCGTCGCGGGCCTCGAGCACACCGAGCGCGACACGGGTCTGTCGCTGGCCGCGGTCGCGGACCTGGAGCCGTACTGGGAGGCGGTGCGTCGCGTCTACGCGCCGTTCGAGTCGGGCCTGCCGGGACCGACGGGGCGGGTGTACGAGCACGAGATCCCGGGCGGGCAGCTGTCCAACCTGCGTCAGCAGGCGATCGCGCTGGGCCTGGGGGACAAGTTCGAGCAGATCGAGGCGACGTACGCCGCGGCGGACCGCATCCTGGGGCGCCTGGTGAAGGTGACGCCGTCGTCCAAGGTCGTGGGCGACCTCGCGCTGCACCTCGTGGCGGCGGGCGCGGACCCGGCCCAGTTCGCGGCCGACCCGCAGGCGTTCGACATCCCGGACTCGGTGATCGGGTTCCTGGGCGGCGAGCTCGGCGACCCGCCCGGGGGATGGCCGGAGCCGTTCCGCTCGCGCGCGCTCGCCGGTCGTGCCGCGCGCGGCGGCGTGACCCCGCTCTCGCCGGAGGACGAGGCCGAGCTCGCGCAGGCGGGGGAGGTGCGGCGCCGACGCCTGAACCACCTGCTCTTCGCCGGGCCGACCAAGGAGTTCGAGCAGGTGCGTCAGGCGTTCGGCGACGTGTCGGTGCTCGACACCCCGACGTACCTGTACGGCCTCGAGCCGGGCCAGGAGGTCGCGGTCGCGCTCGGCAAGGGCGTGCGCCTCCTCGTCGGGCTCGAGGCGATCGGCACTCCCGACGAGCGCGGCATGCGCACGGTCATGTTCACCCTCAACGGTCAGCTGCGCCCGATCCAGGTGCGGGACCGGGCGGTCGACGTGGACGCGCGCACGGCGGAGAAGGCCGACCCGACGCAGCCGGGTCAGGTCGCGGCGCCGTTCGCCGGGGCGGTGACGCCGGTCGTCGGCGCCGGGGACGTCGTCGAGGCCGGGCAGACGGTCGCCACGGTCGAGGCGATGAAGATGGAGGCCGCGATCACGACCCCGGTCGCCGGCACGGTCCAGCGCGTCGCGATCGGCGCGGTCCAGCAGCTCGAGGGCGGTGACCTCGTCCTCGTCGTGGTCTGAGCGCAGGGCGGGGGTCAGCCGCGGGGCAGGGTGAGCGAAGGAGGGTTCATGCGAGTCACGTTCCACGGCCACGCGTGCGTCACGGTGCGCCACGGCGGGCAGGTCGTCGCGATCGACCCGGGCACGTTCAGCGACGCGGCGGCAGCGCTGCGCGACGCGAGCACGGTGCTCGTCACCCACCAGCACCCGGACCACGTCGACGTGGCCGCGCTCGGCGAGGCGTTGACGGCGCGTCGAGGGTTCACGGTGTGGGCGCCCGACGCGGTGGCCGCGGCGCTGCGTCCCGCCCTGCCCGACGGCGCCGCCTCGCGCGTGCACGTCGTCGCGCCCGGGGACGGGCTCGACCTCGGGGGGCTCGAGGTCGTCGTCGGCGGCGGGCAGCACGCGGTGATCCACCGCGACGTGCCGCGGATCGCGAACGTGACCTACCTCGTGCGCGGCGACGGCGCGACGCTGCTGCACCCGGGCGACTCGTTCGACGCTCCCGCCCCGGACCTCCTCGGCGGGCGCCGGCTCGACCTGCTCCTCGCACCGGTGTCCGCGCCGTGGCTCAAGCTCGCCGAGACCATCGACTTCGTGCGCGACCTCGACCCGCGCGTCGTCGTGCCGATCCACGACGCGCTGCTGTCGACGGTCGGGCACGCCCTCGTCGACCGGCTCCTGGGCGAGCAGCGCACCGGCGGGACGTACGCATACCGGGCGCTCGCCCCCGGTGAGACGCTCGACGTCGCCGCAGGGAGCCTGGACGGGGCCGGTGACGCCGCGGCCCGCGCGCTGCGCGACGAGCACCCCGAGTTCGGCGAGGTGACGCTGCTCGAGGCCGACGAGACCGTGCCGCCGCGCCCGGAGGAGGACGCGGCGGACACGCTGCGCTCCGACCCGGCGCGCTGAGACCGTCGTCGGCCCGCGCCGTCGCCCGCTCGCGGACGGGTGGCGCTACAGCAGCGGGCGCAGGGGAGTGAGGACGACCTCGCTGAGCTTGGCCGCCACCGACCGGGAGTCCCACTCGGCGAGCGTGAGCTCGCGGGAGTTCGACAGGTCGATCTCGAACACCTTCTCCATCTGCTCGGCCACCCCGGGGTCGGTGATCTCGAGGTTCACCTCGTAGTTGCCCGTGAGCGAGAGCCGGTCGATGTTCGCCGTGCCGATCGTCGTCCACGCGCCGTCGATGGTCGCGGTCTTCGCGTGCACCATCGCGTCCCGGTACAGGTGGATGCGCACCCCGCCCTTGAGCAGCGCCGTGTACAGGCCCCGCGACAGCCAGTCCGCCAGCACGTGGTTGGACCGCTCGGGCACGAGGACGCGCACGTCGACCCCACGCGCCGCGGCCGCGAGGAGCGCGGCGAGGATCTCCCGGTCCGGGATGAAGTATGCCTGCGTGATGTAGACGTGCGAGCTCGCGCGGTCGATCGCGTCGAGGTAGATGCCGCGGATCGGGAACACGAGGTGCGCGGGCGCGTTGCGCGCCGCGCGCAGCCGGGGCTCCCAGTGGACCGACCCCGGGTCGGAGAGCAGCGGCTGGCCGGGCTTGCGGTTCGCGTTCCAGAAGTCGACGAACGCGTTGCGCAGCTCCCACGCGCTGGGGCCGACGAGGCGCACGTGCGTGTCGCGCCACTGCGTCGCGTACAGGGCGCCGATGTTGTACCCGCCGACGAACGCGATCTCGTCGTCGACCACGAGGATCTTGCGGTGGTCGCGGCCCGACTTGCGCACGTTGAGCAGGAGCACGCCCGGGCGGAACACGGGGTAGCGGATCACGTGGATCGGCTCCGGCAGGTCGAAGAACGCCTGCGGGACGACGAGGTTCGCGAAGCCGTCGTAGACGACGAACACCTCGACCCCACGCTCGCTCGCCTCGATCAGCGCCTGCTTGAACTCCTCGCCGAGCGCGTCGCCCTTCCAGATGTACGTCTCCAGCAGGATGCGGCGCTGCGCCCCTCGGATCGCCCCGAGCATCTCCCGGTACACGTCCTCGCCGTACGTGAACACCGTGGTCGTGGTGCCCGCGACCTCGACGTCGGCGGGGGCGGACCGGGGGAACGACGCCTCGGTCGTGTTGCGGCGCTTGCGGATCGCGTCCGCGGTGACGAGCACACCCGCGACCGTGACGGGCGCCGCGACGGCGACCACGAGCGCACGGGAGATCAGACGGCGAGCGGTGCGCAGGGCGGAGTCGGGCGACAGGTGCACGCACTCACCGTAGCGGGCACGCCCCCGAGCGCGACCGCAGGGCGAGCGCGCAGCGGGTGAGATCTCGCACGGCAGGGCCGGTCAGGGACGCCGCAGATGGATCAGTGCGAGCGGAGGGCCTTGATCAGCTCCGACTTGCGCATCGAGGACCGGCCCTCGATACCGATCTCCGCGGCACGCTTGCGCAGCTTGTCGACCGTCCAGTCGTCGTAGTCGCCGGCCTTGCCGCCCTTGCGGCCGACGCTCGTGCGGGACGACCCTGCCGCGGCGTTCGCGATGCGCGCCGCCTTCTCCTTCGAGTCGCCCTCGTCGCGCAGCTTCTCGTACAGCTCGGGGTCCTTCACGCTGGGGCCCGGGTCGCGCTTCGGCACGGCATCCTCCCTCTCCTCGGTCCGACCGCCGCCCGGACGGCGGGGCCGGTCTGCCGCCAGGTTCCCCCCGACGCCGCGCGTTCGCACGCCGACCTCAGGCCGACGTGCCACGGCTCGCGCGGTGCGCCCACACCCCGGCCGGGCGGGCGTCGACCGCGAGCGCCACGCGGGGGCGTCACGACGCGCAGGAGCAGGGAACGTCGTCGGGCCGGCGCCGCGGACCTGTGGGCCCCCGGCGCGGGTGACGCTACGCGCCTCGCGGTCCGCGCGTCAGGCGTCCGCGGGCTCGAGGGCGGCCGAGAGCGGATGGGCTCGGATGGCGGCGGCCAGCTCGCCCTCGATCCGGTCGAGGTACACACCCGTGGTCGCGATCGACGCGTGCCCGAGGAGCTCGGCGACGACCTTCACGTCCCATCCCTCGGCGGCCAGCAGCGTCGCGGTGGTGTGGCGCAGCGCGTGCGGCGTGGCCTCGCGCCGGAACTGCGCGGGCATGCGCGCGACGCAGCGCCGCAGGAGGCCGCGCACGGCCTGGGCGTCGATGCGCCGGCCGCGCCAGGACAGCAGCAGGGCGCGTCGCGCGTCGGGGTCCTCGGGGCGGCGCGCGAGCAGCGTCGGGCGCAGGTGCTCCAGGTACTCCTCGAGCGCGGCGGCCAGCGGGGGAGAGAGCGTCACCGTGCGGACGTGTCCCCCCTTGCCCTGGATGCGCCACCGCGTCTGGTCGGGCTCGCGCGCGAAGTCGTCGAGGTTCGCGCGCTCGAGCTCGGACACGCGCGGGCCGAGGACGAGCAGGAGCGCGACGACGAGGCGGTCGCGGAGCTGGAGGTCCTGGTCGCGGCGCGACGTCGCCGCGTCGGGCGGGGTCCGTGCCGCGGAGACCTCGAGCAGCGACGCCGCGGAGCCCGCGGACAGCGCGGTGCGCGCGACCCGCAGCCCGTCGCGCAGGCGCGCCGGGGGAGCGGCCCACTGCATCGGGTCGGCCTGCACCCAGCCCTCGCGCGCGGCGTGGGAGAAGAACCGGGTGACGGACTGGCGGAACCGGTTCACGGTCGCCGCGGAGCGACCCGGGCTGCCGGGCTTGCGGGACGCGTCCGCGTACCGGCCGTCGGGCGTGGTCTGGTAGCGCAGGAGCACGTCGTCGACGTCCTCCCCGGTGACGTCGTCCAGCACCCGGGCCACCCCGGCGAGCCGGGCGAACTCCGTCACGTCCCGCTCGTAGCTGCGCCGCGTCGTCGGCGACAGGATCCCGCGCAGGGTCTGGGCCGCGACGGACGCCAGGTAGCGGTCGGCCGCCTCGGCGACGGTGATCCGTTCGAGGCGGGGCGGGGCGACCATGGAGGTGGGCCTCCTTCCGGGAAGGGTCCGCCTCAGCCTAGGTCGCGCCACCGACAGTCCGGCCGGCGTGCGACGTCCTGACCTGCGCCGACACCCGCCGACGATCGCCCAGGTCGTGCTGCTGCCGACGGTCGCCCGACGGTGTCGGCGGGACCCGGGCACGCAGCGCCGCACCGAGCCCGCGTGCCGAACGCGCGCCGCGGTGAGGTCCGAGTCGTGAGCGCTCCCGAGGAGCCCGTCGACGTGATGCCGGATGCGCCACGACGTGGCCGGGGCGCTCGTGTGGCCGACGACGCCGCGCAGGTGCGGGAGAGGGCAGGGTGTGGAGGGACTCGGAGCGGGGGAGCCGCCCAGGCTGGCGCATGCCGGGGCCGCCGGACGCGGGGACGTGCAGGAGCTCGGACGGCAGCCGCGTCGGCGGCCGAAGCACGGGCCGGGCGGGGACCTCGGCGACGACACGGTGCACGGCCACAGCGGCCGGGGAGCGTCCACCTGGGTATCGACGTCACCATGCTGTTGACCTAAACACAATTGTTTGCGCTGTATGTCCGATTCTAGAGATCGTACCCGAGCGTGCGGTCGCGTACCAGCCGCCGTCCGCGCGCGGGGGTGACGGCCGTCGCCGGCAGTCCGGGCAGCTCCGGCTCGTCCGGAGCGGTGCCGCTGTCGCGGGGGCCGACCAGCGACGCCCGCGCGGGGGACACGGAGCGCCAGCACCACACGGCGGCGGTCGCCATGCCGGCCCCGGCGCCGACGACGGCGAACGCCAGGAGCGCCAGCGCGAGCACCGGGACCCAGGCCAGCGTCGCGAGCATCGTCGCGACGACCCGTCGAGGGCGACGTCCGTCCGGGCCGAGCTCGGCGAACGGCGACGTCGTGGCGAAGGACCTGACGACGGTTGCCGACGGCGCTCTGGACGGCACGGGTGCCGCCAGGACGCCCAGTCGCCGTCCGCCGCCGCTCCGGTCCGTGGCGCGGGGAGCGCGAGGGGGCGGGTGCAGCCGTGGTGCGTACGTCGTCGTGCTCATGACGAAGGGGAGCGCGCGCAGACCGCCCGTGATGCGTCTGCCCGGCCCATCTCGACGCGAAATGACATAATGCACATTATCGGCGTAGCGCGGAAGGGGTCGAGAGAGCGCCACCGGCGCCTCTTTCACCGGTGGTGCGTGGGCTCTCGGGTGTCTACTGGCGGTCATGGGAGTCACCGCGCTGCGCCTCGCGCAGGACGACGTCGCCCTCGGTGCGCGTCGTCCGCTCGTCGGCCCGTCGGTGCTGCGCAGCCACGCGCTCTCGATGCTCTACCGGGACGTGCGCCGCGGCGTGCTCGACGAGACGGCGGCGCGAGCCCGCCTGGAGGGCCTCGCCACGCTGAAGATGCGACTCCTCGGCGACCGCGTCTCCCGGGCCACCGCGTGGCGGATCGCCCGCGAGCTCGACGCGGACGACACGTCGACCGCCGAGTACGTGGCGGTGGCCGTGCTCCAGGCCGACGTCCTCGTGGCGGGCGACGCAGACGTCGCGGCCGCGGCGGACGGCCGCATCCCCCTCGCCACGTACGACGACCTCCTGCGCTGACCCCGCGACAGCCCAGCCGGCACCGGACGGGACCGGCCCGGCGTCAGTCGTCGAACACGTCCCAGCAGATCGCGCTGCGCCGCCGCTGGTCGTCGAGGACGAGCGCGCGCAGCTCCGCCGGGATGCGCTCGCGCTGCCAGTCGCGCTCCGCGAGACGCGCCGCCTCGGGGTCCTCGCCCCGGGCCGCGGCGTCGGCGACCACCGCCCGGACCGCGTACGCGGCCGCTCCGAGATCGTGCGCCGCGACGTGCGCGACCGCCACCGCCTGCCCGGCCGCGAGCGCCACGTACTTGACGGGTGCGGGCTGGTCCCGGCCGGCGGCGTTGGCGACGAAGGCGGTGCTGTGGGCGGTCTTCATGGGGACCTCTCCGCGGATCCAGGCGCGGGCGACGTCGAGGGCGTCCCGGGGTCGGGTGTCGTCGGGCCGGGCGACCTCGAAGATCGGCAGGACGTGCTCGGTGCAGTCGACGGCCCATCGGGCGAGCTGGCGGTGGTGGTCGTCGGTGAGGGTGCCGCCGCGGCGGACGGTGACGAGTCGGGGGTCGCGTTCGGTGGGCAGGATCGGCATGGTCCGATGCTCCCCCACGTCGGCGCGTGCGGACACCTCTGGTCGGGTGCGGGTCGGGCGGCGTAGCGTGCGAGTCGTCGTCCCCGTTCGTCGGTTCCGCCACCGAGGGGTCTCCGCCTCTCCCCCGGCTGGGTCCCCACGCCGCGCCGTCGCCGCGTCGGGGTCTCTCCCCCGGGCTGGTCGATCCCTCGGGCGGGCCGCTCCCGAGGAGGCGCTCATGGCCCGGTTCACCCGCTCCGACGACCTGCGGGGCGCGACGTTCGACGGCGCGGACCTGCGGGGTGCGCGGTTCGTGGAGTCCGACCTGTCCGGGGTCGTGATGCGGGGCGTGCAGGTGGAGGGGCTGGACGTCGACGCCCCGTGGCTCGCGGACGGCGGCGCGACCTTCCGGGTCAACGGGGTCGACGTGACGGGCTTCGTGGAGGCGGAGCTGGACCGTCGGTTCCCGGGGCGGGAGCTGCGTCGTGCCGGGGACCCGGAGGGGTTGCGCGCGGCGTGGGCGGCGCTGGAGTCGACGTGGGCGGTGACGCTCGACCGGGCGGCGGCGCTGCCCGCGAGCGCCGTGGACGTGTCGGTGGACGGCGAGTGGTCGTTCGCGCAGACGTTGCGGCACCTGGTGCTGGCGACGGACGCGTGGCTGGGGCGGGCGGTGCTGGAGGTGGAGCAGCCGTTCCACCCGCTGGGGCAGGCGGGCCCGCAGGCGGCGGAGGACGGGCTGGACGTGTCGTCGTTCGTGACGGGGACGCCGTCGTACGCGGACGTGCTGGAGGCGCGCGCGGGCCGGGTGGCGATGGTGCGGGACTTCCTGGCGGGCGTGACGCCGGAGGAGCTGGCGATGGTGCGGCGCAACCCGTGGTCGCCGGAGTACCCGGAGACGACGCTGTCGTGCGTGCACGTGATCCTCGAGGAGGAGTGGGAGCACCACCGCTTCGCGGTGCGTGACCTGAGCGTGATCGAGGCGTCGTCGGGCAAGTGAGCGAGGGCGGGCCGGGTGTCGCGCTCGTGGTCAGGGGGTCCGTGCGACCGTGGCGGCGAGGTTGGGTGTCACGCGGGTGAGGTCGGCGTCGGCGGGGAGGCCGTCGGGGACGAGCACCACGGTGACCCGCGTCCCGTCGGGGGTCTGGAGTCGGAGCGGGAGGTCGGAGTCGTCGAGGTCGGTGACGAGGCCGCACGTGGAGGCTCCCGCGTCGTCGTGCGGGGTGTCTCCCGGCACGACCGTGACGAGGCAGATGACGTCCTGCCCGTCGCGGTCGCCCGTGCCGGCGTAGAAGGTGACCTCGTCGAGCTCGCCCAGGCGTCGCGCCGAGGCGGGGTCCATCTCGTCGGGCGTCATCGTGTCGGGGAGGGCGTCGTCGGGGACGGGCTCGTCGGCAAGGCGGGTCACGAGGTCCTGTGCCGTCACGGTCCCGGAGCAGGCGGTGAGGGCGGTGAGGGCGCCGACGGCGAGGACGATGGGTCTGGTGCGGCGACGGGGTTGCTCCATCGGGGTTGGATATCACGACGCGGAGGGCGGTCGCGGCGCGCGCCGGTACACGGACACCTGGGAGCGGGACTCGGCGGTGAACGGCTCCCCCGCCCACCCGGCGTGGCGGGTCTCGAGCTCGAGGCCGGCGAGGCGGGCCATGAGGTCGAGCTCGGCGGGCCAGACGTACCGGTGGGGTGTGCGTCGTACGGTGGCGCGGCCGTCGTCGTCGAACCGGACGTGGTGGGACACGACGTGCTGGTGCAGGACGTCGTAGGTGTCGATGCCGAGGTAGCCGGGCTCGTCGTGCCAGACGGTCGCGGTGCGGCCGGGCGGCAGGGCGCGCAGCTCGGGGACCCAGAGCTCGACGACGAACCGGCCCCCGGGGGCGAGGTGGCGGGCGGCGTTGCGGAAGCACTCGACCTGGGCGTCCTGGGTGAGCAGGTTCGAGATCGTGTTGTACACGAGGTAGACGAGCGAGTGCTCCCCCGGCACCCGGGCGGTGGCCATGTCCCCGACGACGACGGGCAGGGTCGTCTCGTCGGCTTTGTCGCGCAGCCGGGCGACCATGTGCCGGGAGATCTCGATGCCGGTGACGGGCACGCCGCGCGCGGCGAGCGGGATCGCGACGCGCCCGGTGCCGACCGCGAGCTCGACGGCGCTCCCCCGGCCCGCGAGCGCCGCGAGCCGGTCGACGGCGGGGTCGAGGACGTGGGGTGCGAACATGCCCTCGCCGGGGGTGTCGTAGCGGGCGGCGGCGTGGGCGTCCCAGAGGCGTTCCTGGTCGGTGCCGGCGAGGTCGGTGCGGGAGTCCGTCATCGTGCGACGGTGTCAGGCGTCGTGCGCGGCGGTCCAGGGATTTCGTGTGGTCGGGCGTCGCTGGTGTGTGCGCGGTCCGTCCTGACGGGGGTCGACGTCGCCGGGTGGGCGCGATCGGGGATCGATCGGAGCCGGTCCAGGTGTGGGCGTCAGCCGAGCAGCGCCTGCTTCGCGCGCGCGAACTCGGTGTCGGTGAGGTCGCCGGCCCGGTGCAGGGCGGCGAGGCGTTCGAGGCGGGCGACGAGCGCCGCTCCCCCGTCGCCGGCCGGGGCGCTCGCGGCGGGCGCGCCGCACCCGACGACGCGCCACAGGGCGCGGGCGAACACGCCGGGGCGGCGGGCGGTGCCGGCCTGGCCGGGGTGCAGGCGCGGCACGCGCGGCGAGGGCACGGTCCGGTCGTCGACGACGACGCTCCCGGGCCGAGTGTCCGCGAGCGAGCGCGCGAAGCGTACGAAGCGGGCGGAGGACCCGTCGAGCAGGACGGCGCGGGTGGAGCGGGCGCCGGGGTGCTCGGCGCGCCAGGTCACGACGACGGTCGGCCCGTCCCCGGTGACGGTGACCACGGGTCGTCCGGCGGGCTCGACCACGGTGTCGTCGCCGCGGACGAGGCGCAGGCGTGCGCCGTCCCACACGAGCCGTCCGCCGGCGACGTGGAACATGGCCGGGTAGCGGGGCGCGGCGGCGAAGCGCGACGTGTCGGGCACCCGGCCGGGGATCGTGACCACCCCCACGGGCCGCCGTCGGGGCGGCGCCTGCGGGCGGGGGCCGTCCGCGTGGGCGGCGAGCGCGTCCACGACCGGGACCGCGACCGTGACGGGTGGGACGGGCTCGATGCCGGGCCGCGGAGCGGTTCCTGCGGGGTTCGCCTCGGTGTGGCCCTCGGTCGCGCTGGTGCTCATGGTGCTCCCCCGTCGTCGTCGATCCCCTGATCCTGCCGCGCGACGCCCTGGGAGAGCAACCCCTCGACCGGTGTCGTCGCAGGTCAGCGACGGGGCGCGCCCCCGGCCGGGAGCACCGGTGGCCGGGGGCGCGCAGTCAGGGGGCGGGGTCAGAGCCCGCCGAGCAGCGCCGTGAAGTCGGGCGTGGACGCGAACGGGTCGGCGGGGCCGGCGTTCTTGCGCAGGGCCACCTTCTCCGCGAGCTCGCGGCCCGCGCGCGCGACCCGGGCGGGCAGCCCGCCGCCGGCGTCCGCCTCGGCGGCCGCCCAGTCGTCCGTCGCGGCGAACACGGACGTCGTGGCGACGTCGGCCCGCAGGTAGGTGAACAGCGGTCGCAGCGAGTACTCGAGCGCGAGCGAGTGGCGCGCGGTGCCGCCCGTCGCGCCGAGCAGCACGGGCGTGCCGGTGAGCGAGTCCTTGTCGAGGACGTCGACGAACGACTTGAGCAGCCCCGAGTAGGTGGTGGTGAACAGCGGGGTGGCCACGACGATCCCGTCGGCGGCGGCCAGGCGCTCGAGCACACCGGCGAGCTCGCCCGTGGGGAACCCGGTGAGCATGGCGTCGACGACGGCGTGCGCGTGGTCGCGCAGCTCGACGGTCTCGACCTCGGCGCTCACGCCGAGGCCCTGGAGCTCGCGCACGGTGGCCTCGCCGAGCCGGTCGGCGAGCAGGCGCGTGGAGGACGGCTTGGACAGCCCGGCGGACACGACGACGAGGCGGCGGTCCGGGGCGGGGGTGCTGGCGGTCATGCGGTGCTCCTGGGGTGTGGCGTGTCGTGCGGGAGTCGGCCCGTCACCGGGCCGGTGGTGCGGGGTGCCCGACGGCGGCCGGTCGAGCGGGTGCGCGGGGCACCCCTCGACCGTACGCCGTCGGGCGGCCGGTCCCGCGGCCGGTCACGTCGGGCGCGGGACGGCGCGGGTCACAGCCCGAACGCGGCGCCGGCCTGCGCCGGCTCCTGGTCGTCCTCGGCGGTGCGCCCGGTCCAGCGGTCCTCGGTGCCGCCGACGTGCGCGGCGCCCTCGGTCCCGGCGGCACGGGCCGCGGCGACGCGCTCGGCGTGGCTCGGCGGGTTGGCCGGCACGTGCGCGGGCCGGGCGGCCTCCATCTCCTTGCGGAGCACGGGCACGACCTCGCCCGCGAGGAGGTCGATCTGCTCGAGCACCGTCTTGAGCGGCAGGCCGGCGTGGTCCATGAGGAACAGCTGCCGCTGGTAGTCCCCGACGTGCTCGCGCATCGCGGCGTACCGGTCGATCACCTGCTGCGGGGAGCCCACCGTGAGCGGCGTCTCGCGCGTGAAGTCCTCCATCGACGGGCCGTGCCCGTACACGGGCGCGTTGTCGAAGTAGGGGCGGAACTCGTCCCACGCCTTCTGGGAGTCCTTGCGCATGAACACCTGGCCGCCGAGGCCGACGATCGCGGTGTCCGCGGGGCCGTGGCCGTGGTGCTCCCAGCGCTGGCGGTAGAACTGCACCATCTGCCTCGTGTGGCTCATGGGCCAGAAGATGTTGTTGTGGAAGAACCCGTCGCCGTAGTAGGCGGCCTGTTCGGCGATCTCGGGGCTGCGGATGGACCCGTGCCACACGAACGGCGGCACACCGTCCAGCGGGCGGGGGGTGGAGGTGAAGCCCTGCAGCGGGGTGCGGAACTTGCCCTCCCAGTCCACGACCTCCTCGGTCCACAGGCGTCGCAGCAGCGCGTAGTTCTCGATCGCGAGCGGGATGCCGTTGCGGATGTCCTGCCCGAACCACGGGTACACCGGGCCGGTGTTGCCGCGGCCCATCATGAGGTCCATGCGCCCGTCGGAGATGACCTGGAGCATCGCGTACTCCTCCGCGAGGCGCACCGGGTCGTTCGTCGTGATGAGGGTCGTCGACGTCGACAGGACGATGTTCTTCGTCACACCGGTGAGGTACCCGAGCATCGTCGTCGGCGAGGACGGGACGAACGGCGGGTTGTGGTGCTCGCCCGTGGCGAAGACGTCCAGGCCCGCCTCGTCCGCGTGCCGGGCGATCGTCAGCATCGCGCGCACGCGCTCGGTGTCGTCGGGGGTCCGGCCCGTCGTGGGGTCCGTCGTGACGTCGCCGACGGTGAAGATGCCGAACTGCATGGTGTGCTCCCGTGAGTCCTAGGTCGATGCGTTTGCATGTACATGGCGCTCAACCCGGCACCCGCCGGGTTTGTTCCCGGGCGCTTCCGGGTCCCGGTGTGAGCGTGCACACGTCCGGCCCGCGAGGGCCGCGACGAGTTGCGTCGGGCATCGAAACCCGGGAGCCTGGGACCGCGACGCGCCGAGGCGGACCGGCTCGACGCCGCGGGGGCGGCCAGGCCGCGGACGCTCCGCGACGTTCACCGGACCTTCACGACGCATCGGAACACCGACCGACGGTGAGGCGTTGCCTTCCGTAGACCGGGCCGCTGCCCGCACCCCCCCACCGGGCGCGCCCACCCACCCCCAAAGACCCCTCAGGAGGACACCATGGCCGACCGTTCGCTGCGCGGGATGAGCATCGGTGCGAAGAGCATGGAGTCGGACGAGGGCGTCGACTTCGCCCCCCGCTTCCAGGCGCACTACGACTGCCCCAACGGGCACACCATCATCCTGCCGTTCTCGACCGACGCCGAGGTCCCCCCGGTGTGGGAGTGCCGCTGCGGCGCCGAGGCGCTGCTGCGCGACGCGGAGCGCCCCGAGCCCAAGGCCGGCAAGCCCGCCCGCACCCACTGGGACATGCTGCTCGAGCGCCGCACGATCTCCGAGCTCGAGGAGCTGCTCGACGAGCGCCTCGGCCTGCTGCGCGCCGGCAAGCTGCGCCGCAGCGCCTGACGCCGGACGACCGGAGAGGCCCGGACCCCGCAGGGTCCGGGCCTCTCGTGCGTCACGGGCAGGGCGCAGATCCCGCTCCGCCCGCGCACCGCTGCGTCCCCGCTGCGCGCGCGTCAGCGCGAGGCCCGGCTCCCCCGCCGCCGGACCGCCCCGGCGAGCTGGGCGGCGCGGCGGCGCGCGCCCCACACCGTCACCTTCCACAGCGCCTCGGTGACGATCGCGCGGCTCATCTTCGACCGGCCCGCGGTGCGCTCGACGAACGTGATCGGCACCTCGACCACCCGCCCGCCCGCGCGCACGACCCGCCAGGCCATGTCCACCTGGAAGCAGTAGCCGTGCGACTCCACGCTCGCGAGGTCGACCGCGCGCAGCGCGTCGGCACGGTACGCGCGGAAGCCCGCCGTCGCGTCGCCCAGGCGCAGCCCGAGCGCGACGCGCACGTAGACGTTGCCGGCCCGGGAGAGCACCTCGCGGTGCCACGGCCAGTTCTCCACCCGTCCGCCCGCCACCCAGCGCGACCCGATGACGAGGTCCGCGGCCGCGCCCTCCCCGGACTTCCCCGCCGAGGCGAGCGCCGCGAGCAGGGAGGGCAGCTGCTCGGGCTGGTGCGACCCGTCGGCGTCCATCTCGACCAGGACGTCGTACCCCGCGTCCAGGCCCCAGCCGAACCCCGCGACGTACGCGGCGCCCAGGCCCTCCTTGCCCGCGCGGTGCAGCACGTGCACGCCCGGGTCCGCGGCGGCCGCGGCGTCGGCGAGGTCGCCCGTCCCGTCGGGGCTCGCGTCGTCGACCACGAGCACGTCCGCGTCGGGAACCGCGGCGCGCAGGCGCGCGAGCGTGCCCGGCAGGGTCAGCGCCTCGTCGTACGTGGGCACCACGACGAGCACGCGGCCCGGCCCGCCGGACCCCCCGTCGCGCTCGCTCACCGCGCGTCGTCCCCGGTCGCGACGGGCGTCGCGGTCGCCCGGGCCGCGCGGCGCTCGCGGACGGCGCTCACGACGCCCGCCGCGAGAAGGCCGAGGGCGAGGAGCTCGACCACGCGCCCGGGCCAGTCCCCCGCCCGCACGGCCGGGGTCAGGCTCGTGCGCAGCGGCAGGTCCGCGACCAGCTGGTCGGCCGTGAACAGCTCGGTGCTCTGCAGGAGCTCACCGTCGGGGGCGATGACGCCGCTCACGCCGACGGTCGAGACCTGCACGGTCGCGCGCCCGGTGGACACGGCGCGCAGGCGCGACATGGCGAGCTGCTGGGTGGACTCTGCGGTGTACCCGAAGGAGGCGTTGTTGGTCTGCACGACGAGCACCTCGGCGCCCGCGTCCACGGCCTCGTTCACCAGCCCGTCGTAGGCGACCTCGAAGCAGATGACGACACCGAGCGGCACGGTGCGACCGAGCCGCTCGGACGCGAGGTCGACGACACCGGTCCCGGTGCCGGGGATCATGTCGATCGTGACGCGGTCGACCTGGTCGGAGAAGATCCGCAGCAGCGACCGCAGCGGGATGTACTCGCCGAACGGCGCGGGGTGCTGCTTGGCGTACCGGTCCACGACGCCCGCGCCGGGCTCCCACAGCAGCGACACGTTGTACCGGCCGCCCGTGTCGGGGTACTCCTGGGCGCCGACGAGGATCGGGGCGCCGACCGCGCGCGCGGCGTCGTCGATGGCGCGCGCCACGTCGGGCGTGGTCTGCGGGTCGAGGTCGGACCCGTTCTCGGGCCACAGGACGACGTCGAGGTCGCCGGGCCCCACCTGGTCCAGCAGCGCGAGGGTCCCCTGCAGGTGGTTGTCGAGCACCTCGGCCCGGTTCGCGAACGACCCGAGCCCGGGCTCGCCGACGTTGCCCTGCACCGCCCCGACGGCGAGCGTGCCGGCCTCGGCGCGCGTGTCGAGCGGCACGAGCAGGGGCGCCGCGACGAGGGCTCCGGCCACGGCCACCGGGACGGCGGCACCCGTCACGACGTCGCGGCGGCGCACCAGCGCGAGGACCGCGACCGCGAGCAGCGACCCGGCGAGCGCGACGAGCAGGGACACGAGGACCTCGCCCCCGAGCCACGCGGCGCGCCCGAGCGGGGAGTCCGCCTGGGAGAACGCGAGCCGGCCCCAGGGGAAGCCCCCGAACGGCACCTCGGTGCGCGCCTGCTCGACGCCGACGAACAGCAGCGCGAACCCGACGGCCTGGGCCCACGGCCGCCGAGCCAGCCACGGCCACCGCCGCGCCCACACCCACGCGGCGCCGAGCACGGCGACGAAGCACGCCTCCATGACGGACAGCGCGAGCCACGGCACGGTCTCCGTCGCGTAGTTGGCCCACCACAGGTGGGGCAGGAAGAACGCCAGACCCCACACGAGCCCGACGAGGAAGCCCCACCGCGCGCCGTCGCGCCGCAGCGCCCAGAACAGCGCGGCGACGCCGACGAACGCGAGGGGCCACCATCCGCGGTCGGGGAACGCCGCGTCGGTGACGAGGCCGCCCGCGAGGGCCAGGAGCAGCGTGACAGGGCGCGACGGCGCCCCGGCGAGGGCACGGCCGTCCGCCGCGGCGCGGACGTCGCCACCGGTCTCCGCGTGGCCGGTTGCGGGGGTCTCGGGCGCCGGGGCGGGGGTGTCCGGTCCTGCGGGGTGGGATCGCCCGGCCGGGGCGGCCGTGGGCTCGGGGGCGTGCACGGGTGCACCCTACGCCACGCACCTGCGCGGGACCGGGTCCGCGGCGGCGCCTCGGCGGGTGAACGAGAGGTGGTGTGTGCGGGCTCGCGCGCCCTTCGGCCCGTACGCCGCCGCCACCGGCGGGAGCACGTTTTCTACTGAGCGCGCGAGCCCGGCCAGGCACCCGGCGCGGCACGCCGAGGGGTCGTCGTCGGTGGCTGATCCCCCTGCGGCCGCGGGGGCCGGAACACCCTGTCGAACCTACTCCGGCTCACGGCCCTGTCAAGCGGTAGCGGTCAGACGAACATGTCGAACAGGGGGACGCCGTCGCGCACGGTCTGCAGGCACCGCGGGCGCGGCACGTCCGGGCCGAGCTCCGGCAGGAGCGGCTGCCCGGCGCGCGCGTCCGTGCTCCACGACGACGTCGTGCGCCCGAGCGCACCCTGCACGACCAGGTGCTCGCCCCGCCACACCGCCAGGTGCGCGGGCGCCCCGACGCGCAGCTGCCCGGCGCCCGTGTGGTCCAGGCCCGCGATGCGCCAGCCGCCGCGCGTGTGCGCACGGAACGCGGCCCGCGCCGAGATCTGCTGGTCCGGGTCCACGTGCGACATGGCCGCGAGCACGCCCGCCCACGGGTCGAGCCGCGTCACCGGCGCGTCCGACCCGAACGCGAGCGGCACGCCCGCGCCCGCGAGGTCGGCGAACGGGCTCAGGCCCTCGGCCCGGGTCGCGCCCACGCGCGCCGCGTACATGCCGTGCGGCCCGCCCCACGCGGCGTCGAACGCGGGCTGGATGCTCAGGCTCACGCCGAACAGCAGCAGGGACGCCAGCGCGGTCGCGTCCACGAACAGCGCGTGCTCCACGCGGTGGCGCGCCGCGCGGACCGCGCCCTGGCCGTGCACCTCCGCGGCGACCTTGAGCCCGAGGACGAGCTCGTCCATCGCGCGGTCGCCGATGACGTGGAACCCGCCCTGCGTGCCGGCCGCGCCGACCGCGGACAGGTGGTTCGCGATCTGCTCCGCGCTCAGGTAGAGGTTGCCGCGGTCGGCGCGGTCGGGGCCGTCCCGGTAGGGCAGGCGCATCGCCGCCGTGCGCGACCCGATCGACCCGTCCACGTTGAGGTCGCCCGCGATGCCCGTCAGGCCCGGCACGTCCGCTAGGAGCTCGCGCGCGTCGTCGACCGTGGTGCACAGCTCCCCCCGGTACCCGACGACGTGCGCCAACCCCGAGGACGCCTCGCCCGTGAGCGCGAGCAGCTCACGCAGCCCGGCGCGCGTGTCGATGTGCGGGGCGCTCATCTCGTGCACCGACACGATCCCCTGCTCCGCCGCGGCACGCAGCGCCGCCCGGTACAGGGCGGTGCGCCGCGTCGGCGACACGTCGCGCGCGACGTCCCGCGCCACGTGGTGCGCCTCCCCCGTGACCCAGCCGGACCCGTCCCACCCGGGGCGCCCCTCCAGGGCGCACCGCCGCGCGAGCGTCGTGGAGACCACCGCCGAGTGCACGTCGACGCGCGCCGCGTACACCGCGCGCCCGCCCGCGGCCGCGTCCAGCTCCTCGCGCGTCGGCGGGCGACCCTCGGGCCAGGCCCGCTCGTCCCACCCGAACGCGAGCACGACGTCGTCCTCCCCCGCGTCCGCGGCGGCCTTCGCGACCGCCTCGAGCGCGGCGGCGAGGGTCGTCACGCCGGCGCTCGCGGACAGGTCGACGCCCGCGAGGGCGAGCCCGACCTCGAACAGGTGGACGTGCGCGTCGACGAACCCGGGCGCGACGAGCGCGCCGTCGAGGTCGATGACGCGGTCGGCGCGGGCGGCGAGCCCGTCGGCCGTGTCATCGGCGCCGATCCAGGCGATGACGCCGTCGTCGACGAGGAGCGCTTCCGCGAACGGGTCGGCCTGGGAGTGGATCACGCCGCCGCGGTACAGGGTTGAGGCCACAATCCTTCACGATACCGCCACAACCGCCCCGAAGCTCACCTGCCCGGTCGGGCGTCGGCGCAGGTGGGGCCGGGTGTCGTGCACGTCACGGCGTCGGCTCAGACGCTGGAGTACGCGACGACGCCCCGGCGCAGCCTGTCGATCGCCTGGTGCGCGGTGCGCCGCACCGCGGGGGTGGGGGCGGCGGTCGCGACCTGGTCGAGGACGTCGATCACCTGCTTGCACCAGCGCACGAAGTCGCCGGCCGCGATCTCCGAGCCGCGCAGGACGGCGTCGAGGCTGCGGCCCACGGCCCAGCGGTGCACGGCCGTGACGAGACCCTCGTCGAGCTGCCCGGTGGCGTCGATGTCGTGCGCGTCCTCGAGGTCGTCCACCTCCGACCACACGCGCGTGGTCGCCTCGAGCGCGCGGGCGAGCTTGCCGTGCGGGCCGCCGGGGACGTCGGGCTCGCCGTGGTCCTCGCGCCGTCCCGCGTACACGCACGTGGACACCACCGCCGCGAGGGCGGGGGCGTCGAGGTCCTCCCACACGCCGCGGCGCAGGCACTCGGCGAGCAGCAGGTCGTTCTCCGCGTACAGGCGCCGCAGCCACTGCCCGTCGCGCGTGACGCGCAGCCCGGCGCTGCGCGCGCGGTCACGCCCGTGGCCGTCGTCGCCGTCGCGGGGGCCGTGGGCGGGTTCCTCCGCGTCCAGGGCGTCCTCGAGCGGCGCGACCGGGTCGTCCGCGACGTCGTCCGGCGCGAGGTAGCCGAGGGTGAGCAGGACGTCGCAGATGCGGTCGAACACGCGCGCGATGGACCCGGTGCGGCCCTCGACGCGGCGCACGAGCTGGTCGTGCTCCTTCTTGAGGCGCGCCCACCGCTCGGCCCAGCGGGCGTGGTCCTCGCGGTCGGGACAGTCGTGGCACGGGTGGGCGCGCAGCTGGGCGCGCAGGCGCGAGAGCTCGGCGTCGTCCGCGGCGGCCGACCGGGTGCGGGTCGTGCGGCCGGGACGCGTGCCGGGCTCGCCGAGCGCCCCGAGGGCGTTGCGCAGCGTGGACGCGAGGTCGCGCCGCTGTGCGGGGACGCGCGGGTTGAACGACTTGGGGACCCGGACCTTGGCGACGGTGCGGATGCCGCCGGGCGCGTCGGCGACGGTGAGCTTCTTCACCTGCCGGTCCTGCGTGAGCACGGTGGGTCGAGGGCCGTCGAACCCTGCCCCCTCCCCCGGGTCGAGCACGACGACGTAGCCCGCGCGGCGCCCCGAGGGCACCTCGACCACGTCGCCGGGCCGCAGCCGCTCGAACGCCGCCACGACCTCCGCGCGGCGGGACCGGCTCGCGGCGCGCGACAGGTCGCCCTCGCGGGCGGTGATGCGGCGGCGCAGCGCCGCGTACTGGGCGAAGTCGCCGCGGTCGCACGTCATGGCGCGCGCGTACCCGTCGAGCGCCTCGGCGTGCGCCTGCGCCTGCTTCGCGAGCCCGACCACGCCGCGGTCCGCCTGGAACTGGGCGAACGACGTCTCCAGCACCTCGCGCGCCCGGTCCCGCCCGACCTGCGCGACGAGGTTGACCGCCATGTTGTACGTGGGCCGGAAGCTGGAGCGCAGCGGGTACAGGCGCTTGGACGCCAGGCCCGCGAGGTGCACGGGGTCGAGGCCCGCGTGGTCGACGACGACCGCGTGCCCCTCGACGTCGATGCCGCGCCGCCCCGCCCGTCCGGTGAGCTGGGTGTACTCGCCGGGCGTGACGTCCACGTGCGCGGTCCCGTCCCACTTGACGAGCTTCTCCAGCGCGACGGACCGTGCGGGCATGTTGATGCCGAGCGCGAGCGTCTCGGTGGCGAACACGACCTTGACCAGGCCGCGGCTGAACAGCTCCTCGACGGTCTCCTTGAACACGGGCAGCATCCCGGCGTGGTGCGCCGCGATCCCGCGCGCGAGCGACTCGGTCCACGTCCAGTAGCCGAGCACCTCGAGGTCCTCCGCGGGGATGGTCTCGGTACGCTCCTCCGCGACCCGCCGGATCTCGGCCTCCTCCGCGGGCGAGGTGAGGCGCAGCCCCGCGGCGAGGCACTGCTGGACGGCGCCCTCGCACCCGGCACGGGAGAAGATGAAGTAGATCGCGGGCAGCAGCCCGTCCGCGTCCAGGGCGTCCACGACGGCGAACCGCGCCGGGGTGCGCCGTGCGCCGAGGGCACGGTCGGGGCCGGGGCGACGCCCGCCCCGCCCCCGGTACCCGCGGTCTCCGGGCCCGCGCCGACCGCCCGGGCCCGACGCGCTCGTGCGCGGGGCCGCGCGGAACGCGGCCAGCAGGTCCGGGTTGATGGGCGGGTTCACGCCCGGGTCGGTCGGGTCCACGTGCCCCGCGTACAGGTCGAGCAGGTCCGCGCCGAGCGCCCGGCCGCCGCCGGCGTGCGCGACGCCGGTCGCCGGGTTCGCCGACGCGACGAGCACGTGCTGCCACAACGGCACGGGCCGGCGCTCGCTGACGACGACGGTCGTGTCGCCGCGCACCATCTCCAGCCAGTCGCCGAACTCCTCCGCGTTGGACACCGTCGCGGACAGGGACACGAGCTGCACGTCGTCGGGCAGGTGGATGATGACCTCCTCCCACACCGGCCCGCGGAACCGGTCGGCGAGGTAGTGCACCTCGTCCATGACGACGAACGCGAGCCCGTCGAGCGTGCGCGAGCCCGCGTAGAGCATGTTGCGCAGCACCTCGGTCGTCATGACGACGACGGGCGCCTCCCCGTTGATCGTCGTGTCGCCGGTGAGCAGGCCCACCGAGTCGACGCCGTAGCGGCGCACGAGGTCGCCGTACTTCTGGTTCGACAACGCCTTGATCGGAGTGGTGTAGAACGCCTTGCGCCCGCCCGCGAGGGCCAGGTGGACGGCGAACTCGCCCACGACCGTCTTGCCCGCGCCCGTGGGCGCCGCCACGAGCACACCGCGCCCCTCCTCGAGCGCCTCGCACGCGCGCTCCTGGAAGTCGTCGAGCGGGAAGTCGAGCACCTGCCGGAACTCCGCGAGCCGGGTGCGGGACGCCGCCTGGCGAGCTCGGGACGCGGCGTAACGGGCGGCGGGCGATTCAGCGGCCGTCATGGTGCCAGCCTACGGTCCGGCGCCGAGCACGCCGGTCGGAGCGCGGGTGCGGCGCGGCGGGCGGTCCGCAGGCGATCGGCGCGTCGTCGGCGGACGGCCGGCGGATGGTCAGCGCGCGACGGGGCCGGCCGCGGCGTCCAGGACGCGCAGCGCGCCCGGGACCACGTCGACCCGCAGGGGCAGGGGTCCCAGGTGCTCACCGTCGGCGAACGCGTGCGGCGGTGCCGCGCCGGCCCCGGTCGCCGCGATCGTCACCGACGTCGCGCGCAGCGTCCCCACCCCGGGGTTCGCCAGATGCCGCCCGGCGTACATGCCGGGGAAGATGCGGGCCGCGCCCCAGCGCGCGAACGGGCCCGCGACGACGACGTCGAGCAGGCCGTCGTCGAGCGCCGCGCCCGGCGCGATCCGGATGCCGCCGCCGATGCGCGGCCCGTTCGCGACCGACACGAGCGCCCCCGGAGACTCCCACACCACGGTCCGCCCGCCCTGCGCGTCGGGGACGTCAGGGCTCGTCCCGACGGCGACACGGTCGGGCAGGAGGGGCGCCCCCGCGAGCAGCGCGGGCAGCTCGTCGCCCGCGGGCACGCCGCGCAGCGTCACCCGGTACCCGTACGGGCGGTACCGCGTGATCTCGGTGAGGGCCGAGCGCGCATACCGGGACCGGCCGCGCGGCCACGTGGCGGCGTTCGCATGGGCGTTGACGGCGGCGTCGATCCCCGCGGAGAGCACGCCCGCGTACCAGCGCGGCGTGGCCAGGTGCTCGCCCATGACCCGTGCGGCGTCGACGGCGCGAACGGAGGGCACGGCGCTCGCGGAGGTGCCGAGTGCCGCGAGGAGGGCGTCCACGCACCGGTCCGCGCGGGTCGTGGGCAGCCCGAGGCCGTGCGCGAAGTCGTTGCCCGTCCCGACCGCGACGATGCCGAGCGGGACGCCGGTCCCGGCGGTCGCGTTGACACCGAGGTGCACCATGCCGTCCCCGCCGACGACGACGAGGGCGTCCACCCGGGGTCTCGCTCCCGCGTCGTCGCCGCCCGTGCCACGCACGGCGGCGTCGGCCGACTCCTGGGCGAGGGGCAGGCTCGGGGCGCTGAGGTCGACGACGTCGTGCCCGGCCGTGCGCAGCGTCTCGGCGGTGCGCACGCCCGCGGCGCGACCTCGCCCGCGCCCAGCCGTCGGGTTGACGACGAGCGCGACCGTGCTCACGCGCGGCCCCCGCGCCCGACGGGGCGCGGCCGGGGCGTGCGGGTCACAGGGCGAGCCGTGCGGCGTCGAGCTTGTCGACGCGCCGGTCGTGGAGGTAGCTGATGCCGAGCGCCGCGAAGTACAGGCCACAGATCGGGAGCGCCACGAAGATCATCGTCAGCGCGTCCGGCGTCGGGGTCATGACGGCCGCGAACACGAACGCGATGAGCACCGCCCAGCGCCAGCCCTTGGCCAGGGCGGACGCGCGGACGAGCCCGGCCGCGTTGAGCGCGACGAGCACCACGGGCAGCACGAACGCGAGACCGAACGCCAGCACGAGGCGCATGACGAAGCTCAGGTAGCCCTGCGCGTCGGCGAGGTTGGTAGCGCCGTCGGGCACGAACCCGGCGAGGATGTCGACCGCGTGGGGCAGGACCCACCACGCGAGGAGAGCGCCGCCGAGGAACAGCGGGACCGACGCACCGAGGAACGCGAACGCGTACCTCTTCTCCCGGGTCGTCAGCCCGGGGGTGATGAACGCCCACAGCTGGTACAGCCACCACGGGCACGTGACGATGACGCCGAGGAACAGGGAGACCTTGACCTTCATGTCGAGCGCGGAGGCCAGGCCCGAGAAGTTCAGGCTGATGACCTTGCCCTGCTCCTCCGCCGCCTTGAGCAGCGGCGCCTGCAGCGCCTCGAGCAGAGGCTCGTAGAGGAACCACCCGACGATCGCTCCGACCACCAGGCCGCACGCGGCGAGGAAGAGACGCTTGCGCAGTTCCAGGAGGTGCTCGCGGAGCGGCATCCGCCCCTCGGGGTCACGGGACGTACGTGACACCGACTATCCCTTCGAGGTGTCGCCCGGTTCGGGCGACGTCGTCCCTCCGGTCACGGTCGGCGCGGAGGTACCGGTCGACGCGGTCGTCGTGCCGGTGCCGCCCGCCGCGGGCGGCGTGGTGTCGTCCTCGCGCAGGTCCTTGACCTCGCTCTTGAAGATCTTCAGCGACTGCCCGACGCTCTTGGCCAGGTCCGGGAGCCGGCGGGCGCCGAACAGGAGCAGGATGACGACGACCAGCACGATGATGTGCCAGGGCTTGAGCATGCCCATGGGCTAACTCCTCCTCGAGGCGAACGGCGCTACGCGAGCGAGTCTACGCGGTGAACCCTACGCGTTGAACCGGCCCCAGCGGTACCAGACCTGCTCGTCGCGCCGCCGCCGCTGCACGCGCCGCTCCGCCCGCTCGGCGCGCAGCAGGTCCACGCGCTCCTGGAGCACGACCGGGTCGTCGAACAGGGTCGGCGCGGTCGACGGCCGCGCCTCCTCCAGCGCGCGGGACAGCTCGTCCGCCCGCGCGCTCATGTCCGCGGCCACCTGCGACGCGCGCGACACCTCGCGCCCCAGCCCCTTCACCGACCGCCACAGGCGCCGCGCGAGGAAGAACGCGCCCACGAGCGTGCCCACGACGAGCAGCGTCCAGACCCAGAACCACATGCCGCCCACCCTAGCCAGCGGCCCGGTCGTCGCCCGACGGGTCGCCCCCGGGGCCCACGACCTCGCCCGGCAGGTGCGCGTACGCGGACAGGGCGGCGCTCGCGGCCTCGCGCACGTCGTGCGCGACCGAGGCCGGCTCGACGGCGAGCACGTGCCTCGCCCGCTCGGTGAGGAGCTGGCGCAGCCAGACAGGGTTGGTGACGCGCAGGCGCACCTCGAACGCGCCGTCGGGCAGGTTGCGGACGGACTCGACGGGGACCTGCTCGGCGACGGCGCGCGCGGGGCTGGCGAACGTGATCGTCGCGAGCGGGGCGTCGCCGGTGGGCGTGAAGTCGACGTCGGGGTCGACGTCGTGCCCCTCGACGGGATGCTCGAGCTCGGTGGCGTCGAGGATCCGGTCGACGCGGAACGTGCGCCGGCCGCGGGCGCGGTGGCACCACGCGAGCAGGTAGGCGTGCTCGTCCTGCGTGTGCAGGGACACGGGGTCGACCTCGCGCTCGGACTCCTCGTCGGCGGCCGTCACGTACCGGATGCGCAGGCGGTGGCCCGCGACGAGCGCGCTCGTGATCGCGGCCACCACGCGCGGGTCGCCCTCGGGGGCGAGCTGCACGTCGAGCGCCGCCGCCGCCTCCCCGGTCGCGTCGGTGAGCTTGCGCAGCACCGACTCGACGACGCCCGCGCGCTCCGGGTCGGCCTGCACCGCCGCGGTCTCGCGCATCGCGCGCAGCGCCGCGATGAGCGCCACCGCCTCGCGCGTGCCGAGCCGCAGGGGCCGGGTCATGCCGCGCGCCTCGGTGAGCCGCACGACGCCGCGCTCGATCGAGTCGGCGTCGAAGTCGATGAGGTCGTCCGGCCAGTACCCGGGCGTGCCCGACACCCACAGGGCGTCGACGTCGTCCAGCACCTGGCGCTCGCTCACGCCGAAGTGCCGGGCGAGCTCGCCCACCGGCACCGGACCGGCGCCGTCCAGGTACGCGACGATGCCCAGCAGGCGCACCAGCCGGTCGTCCGCGCGCTCAGCCACGCCCCGTCACCTCCGTCGACCCCTCGCCCTGCTCCGCGGCGGCCGCGGTGTCGCGCGCGGAGCCCAGCGTCGCCGCGTCCCGCAGCCTCCGCACGACCGCCGCGCGCAGGTCCGGCGGACCCAGCACCAGCACCGCGTCCCCGTACCCCACGACCTCGTCGGCCATCGCGTACCGCACGTCGTACGCGACCTCCAGCACGTCGCGCCCCGCACCGTCGCCCGCCCGGGCGTCCGGCACCGACCCCACGACCGTGCCGCGCGCCCGCAGCGCGCCCGCGCGCTCCGGCACCACGGCCAGGCGCGCGACCCCGCCCGCGTCGCGCGTACCCAGGGCCGCGTCGACGTCCACGTCCGCCGGCACCTCGAACGCGTCGCGCGGGCCCGTCGCCCGCACGCGACCCTCGACCCGGCTCAGCCGGTACGACCGCGGCGCCCCCCGGTCCAGGTCGAACCCCACCAGGTACCAGCCGCCGCGCCGCGCCGCGATCCGCCACGGGTGCGCGCGCCGCGCCCGCACCTCGCCCGTGCTCGCCGCCCGGTACGTGAACGACACCGCACGCCGCGTCGAGATCGCGTCCATGAGGGTCGCGTACGCGTCGCCCACCGGCCGCACCTGCGGCGCCAGGCCCGCCACGACGTCCATCGCGGTCTCCCCCGCGCCCGCCGCACGCAGCTTCGTCAGCGCCCGCGAGATGTCCGTGCGCAACGTCTTGTCCTGCCAGAACTGCGCCGCCAGCGCCAGCACGCCCAGCTCCGCCGGCGTGAGGTCCACCGCGGGCAGCGCGTACGCGTCCTGGTCGATCCGGTACCCCACCTCGTCCGCGTGCCCGCCCGCGTCCACCGTGACGATCGGGATGCCCAGGTCGCGCAGCGTGTCCTTGTCTCTCTCGAACATCCGTTCGAACGCGTCCGGGGACGGCGCGTCGCCGTACCCCGCCACGCTGAGGCGGATCTGCTGCTTCGTCATCGACGCGTTCGTGTTCACCAGCGCGATCACCAGGTTCAGCAGGCGCGCGGCCGGGTTGGTCGGCGACGACCCCGACGACGAGGGCGCGGGATCGGGCGCGACGGAAGGGGGCGTGGGCTCGGACATCGGCACCACGCTAGTCGGTCGATAGGGTGTGCCGCGTGATCACGTGGCGGACCGCGACCGTGATGTCGCACGCGAAGGCCTGGACCGGCGCCCAGGAGCTGCACGTGCGGCTCCACGACCCCCTCCCCGGGCGCGACGACGACCCCGACGCCACCGTGCGCGCCCTCGCCTACACCCAGCTCGTCGGCACCCCCGACCCCGGCGACCACGTGCTCCTCAACGTCTCCGCCCTCGCGCGCGGCCTCGGCACCGGCGGGTACGCCCTCGTCGTCGGGCCGGCCCAGCCCGGCACCCCCCTCCCGCCCGACCCCGCTCCCGGGCCCGGCCACCTCGTCAAGGCCCGGTACACCCCCCTCCAGGCGCTCGTCCTCGGCGTCGACGAGCAGGAGTCCCCCCACCACGACACCCTCCGCGACGCCGACGACCTCGCCGACACCCCCGTCGTCGTCGCCGACCTCCACTCCGCCCTGCCCGCCGTCGTCGCCGGCGCCCGGCACGCCGCGGCGCTCGCGGGCCGCCCCGCGCCCCGCGTCGCCTACGTCATGACCGACGGCGGCGCCCTGCCCGCCGCGTTCTCCCGCACCGTCGCCACCCTGCGCGACGCCGGCTGGATCGACACCTGCCTCACCGTCGGGCAGGCGTTCGGCGGCGACCTCGAGGCCGTCACCGTGCACACCGGCCTCCTCGCCGCGCGCCACGTCACCGGCGCCGACCTCGTCGTCGTCGCCCAGGGCCCCGGCAACCTCGGCACCGGCACGCGCTGGGGCTTCTCCGGCGTCGCTGCGGGCGAGGCCCTCAACGCGGTCGCCGCCCTGGGCGGCCGCCCTGTCGCGTCCCTGCGTGTTTCCGGTGCCGACGCCCGCGACCGTCACCTCGGCGTCTCCCACCACTCCCTCACCGCGTACGGCCGCGTCGCCCTCGCCGCCTGCGACGTCCCCGTGCCCGTCCCGGCCCCCGACGTCGAGGCGCTCCCCGGGTGGGGCGCCGACCTCACCCGCCGCGTCGCCGAGCAGGCCGCGACCCTCGCCGCACCGACCGGGCGCCACCACCTCGTCGACGTCCCCGCCGGCGAGGACCTCCTCGACGCGCTCCACGCCGTCCCCGTCCGGCTGTCCACCATGGGCCGCGGCCTCGACACCGACCCCGCCGCGTTCGTCGCCGCCGCCGTCGCCGGCGTCCACGCAGAGTCGCTCCGACCTGCATGACCGCACCGGGGGACGACCATCGCCGGCCCGGACCGGCACGCTTCGCCGCCGCCCGCACCCCGTGGACCTGGCAGCCGCCCGGCTGGTTCCGTGGCCTCGCGCCGCCTCCCGACCCCCTCGCGCTCGCGACCGGGTACGCAGGTGCGGCGCTCCGGACGACGGGACTCGCGCCGTCGTGCCCGTCGCGCGGCGCCTCCTCACGAGCCAGACGGTCCTGCCCGTGCTGGCGCTCGGCGTCCAGGCGGTCACGCTCGGTGAGGTCTCGTCCACGGTCTCGACGGCGCTCGACGGGCTCGCCGTGCTCGACGTCGTCCTCCTCGTGCGCACCGGGACTGATCGCTCGTCCTGCGAAGAGCATGCGACGGCACCACGATGGTCGGTGACGACGCCGACCGCCGTCCCGCCGCCACCGCGGCGTGCGCACCCGACCCGAGGAGGCACCCATGGCCGCTCGCTCCGACCTGCCGAAGTACACCGTCCCGTCGCTCACCCCCGAGGAAGGGGCGAAGGTCGCCGGGATCCTCCAGGAGCGTCTGCATGCGCTCAACGACCTGCAGCTCACGCTCAAGCACATCCACTGGAACGTCGTCGGCCCGCACTTCATCGCGGTGCACGAGATGATCGACCCCCAGGTCGACGCCGTGCGTGCGATGGTCGACGCCATCGCCGAGCGCATCGCGACCCTGGGCGTCTCCCCGAAGGGCACGCCCGGCGCGCTGGTCGCCGACCGGAGCTGGGAGGACTACTCGCTCGGCCGCGCCTCGACCATCGCTCACCTCGGCGCCCTCGACGAGGTGTACGTCGGGGTCATCACTGCGCACCGTGAGGCCGCGACCGCGACCGAGGAGCTGGACGACGTGACGAACGACCTGCTCATCGGGCACCTGCACGATCTCGAGCTGTTCCACTGGTTCGTCCGCGCCCACCTCGAGTCGACCGGCGGCGACCTCTCCACCGCCGGCGCGCGCACGGAGACCGGCGCGGCGCAGAAGGCCGAGCAGGCTGCCGCCGGCCAGCCCTGAGCCCCGTCCTCCCCCGCAGCGCCACCGACCGGCGCCCGCGTGCCCGGACCCCGCCACGCCCGTCGTGGCGGGGTCGCCTGCTTTTCGGGGCTGTGTGGTGAGTTGTCTCGGGTCGGTCAGGTGGTGAGATGCGCTTGGCACACTATTTCATCTTCGAGCGAGCCGACTAGGCTCAGGAGATGACCGACATCCCGGGTGCGCGGCCCGCCGTCCGCCAGCTCCGACTCGTCGTCGAGGCCCACGACTTCGAGGCCGCACTCGCCTTCTACCGCGACGTCCTGGGCCTCCCCCAGCGCATCGCGTATGCCGACGGCGAGGACGACCGGGTGGCGATCCTCGACGTCGGGCACGCGACCCTCGAGATCGCGAACCCGGCCCACAGGCGGGCGATCGACGACGTGGAGGTCGGGCGTCAGGTCGCCGGCCACCTGCGGGTCGCGTTCGAGGTGGACGACGCCCAGGAGGCGACGCGTCGGGCCGTCGAGGCCGGGGCGGAGCTCGTCGCTCCCCCGACGCCGACGCCGTGGCGGTCGCTCAACTCACGCCTCGACGCCCCCGCCGGCCTCCACATCACGCTGTTCCAGGAGCTCGGCGGCGAGGAGGGCGTCCCGCCCGGCGTCGTCGCCGAGCCCGGGGCCGGCGACGATCCCGCTCCCGGCGGGCGCTGACGCCTCGACCCACGCCCGTCGGACCTGCTCGAAGCGCGTCGGCAGCGGAGCCCGCACGGCGCCGTAGCGGGCGTTCGTCCGGTGCACGAACCGCCGCCACGACAGGACGAGCCCCTGCTTCGTGATGGGCAGGCCGCTCGACACCGTGACGCCGTTGTCGTGCGTGTGGTGCACCGTGAGCAGCAGCGCGCGGGGCACCGACCCCTCGAGATCTGCCGCGAGCACCTCGCGCACGGCCATCCAGCGCCGCAGCACGACGACGACGCTCGCGCTGAGCACGTGCTCGCGCACCGTGCGGTGCTTGCCGTGCGTGAGCACGACCCTCCCCTCCCCTGCGCGCGCCGTGGCCGGGCCGAGGTCGATCGCGTCGGTCGTGCAGCGCAGAAGGTCGCCGTACCGGGCACCCGTCGCTCGCGTGAGGCCGGCGATCACGGCGAGCCGCACCGTCTCCGGCTTCGCCGACTCCACCATCGCCTCGGTCGCAAGGGTCCGCCACACCCACTCCGCCTCGTCGAGCGTGACGGTCGGGCGCGGGTAGCGGGAGGCGGTCGTCCCCGCCGTCGATCCGCCTCCCCCGGCCCCGCCGTCGGGGCGTGCGGGCGGTGCGGTCTCGTCGTCGGTGGTCACGGATGAACCCTACCGCTTGGCACACTATTAGTTGTCGGACACGCGGGCGACTGCGGCGGCGCCAGGTTCGATCACCGTGGAATTGAATACCTATGCGGATTGACGCATACTTTGACCATGTCCAAGGTTCTCACCTCCCTCCCCGTCGGCGAGCGCGTCGGCATCGCGTTCTCGGGCGGCCTCGACACATCCGTCGCCGTGGCCTGGATGCGCGACAAGGGCGCCGTGCCCTGCACCTACACCGCCGACATCGGCCAGTACGACGAGCCCGACATCGCGTCGGTGCCGGGCCGCGCGACGGCGTACGGCGCCGAGGTCGCGCGGCTGGTCGACTGCCGTGCGGCGCTCGTCGAGGAGGGCCTCGCCGCGCTGGCCTGCGGTGCGTTCCACATCCGCTCGGGCGGGCGCGCGTACTTCAACACCACTCCCCTGGGCCGCGCCGTCACCGGCACCCTGCTGGTGCGCGCGATGCACGAGGACGACGTGCAGATCTGGGGCGACGGGTCGACGTTCAAGGGCAACGACATCGAGCGGTTCTACCGCTACGGCCTGCTCGCCAACCCGGCCCTGCGCATCTACAAGCCGTGGCTCGACGCCGACTTCGTCGCCGAGCTCGGGGGCCGCAAGGAGATGTCGGAGTGGCTGCTCGCCCACGACCTCCCCTACCGCGACAGCACCGAGAAGGCGTACTCGACGGACGCCAACATCTGGGGCGCGACCCACGAGGCCAAGACGCTCGAGCACCTCGACACCGGCATCGAGACCGTCGACCCCATCATGGGCGTGCGGTTCTGGGACCCCGCGGTCGAGATCGAGACCGAGGACGTGACGATCGGCTTCGTCCAGGGCCGCCCGGTCACGATCAACGGGCAGGAGTTCGAGTCCGCGGTCGCCCTGGTCCAGGAGGCCAACGCGATCGGCGGCCGCCACGGGCTCGGCATGTCGGACCAGATCGAGAACCGCATCATCGAGGCCAAGAGCCGCGGCATCTACGAGGCGCCCGGCATGGCGCTCCTGCACGCCGCGTACGAGCGCCTCGTCAACGCGATCCACAACGAGGACACCCTCGCGCAGTACCACACCGAGGGCCGACGCCTCGGCCGCCTCATGTACGAGGGGCGCTGGCTCGACCCGCAGGCGCTCATGATCCGCGAGTCCCTCCAGCGCTGGGTCAGCACCGCCGTCACGGGCGAGGTCACGCTGCGCCTGCGCCGCGGCGAGGACTACTCGATCCTCGACACCACGGGGCCCGCCTTCAGCTACCACCCCGACAAGCTCTCGATGGAGCGCACCGAGGACTCCGCGTTCGGCCCCATGGACCGGATCGGCCAGCTCACCATGCGCAACCTCGACATCGCCGACTCGCGGGCGAAGCTCGAGCAGTACGCCGGCATGGGCATCGTCGGCACGACGCACGCCGCCCTCATCGGTGCCACGCAAGCCTCGACCGAGCTCATCGGCGCGATGCCCGAGGGCGGCGCCGAGGTCATCGCCTCGCGCGGCATGGCCGAGGGCGACGACGCGCTCCTCGACCGCGCCGCCATGGAGTCGGGCACGGACTGACGTCGTCCTCGACGCTCCACGGACGCCCGGGTCGGACCACCGACCCGGGCGTCGGCGCGTCCGTCGCGCTCAGAACCGGGGCCCCGCGCGGCTAGGCTCACGGGATGAGCGCGGGCACCGGTGAGCTGTGGGGCACGATCGCTGGACCGGTCGACCACGAGCTCGTCGTCAAGAGGTCCCGGTTCCTCGCGCACCTCTCCCCCGTCGCGTCCGTCGCCGACGCGGACGCCGTGATCGCCCGCATCCGCAAGGAGCACTGGGACGCGCGGCACCACTGCGTCGCCCTCGTCGTGGGCACGCACGCCGACCAGCAGCGCTCGACGGACGACGGCGAGCCCTCCGGCACCGCGGGCGTCCCCATGCTCGAGGTGCTGCGGCACCGGCAGGTCACCGACGTCGTCGCGGTCGTCACCCGCTACTTCGGCGGCGTGCTCCTCGGCGCCGGCGGGCTCGTGCGCGCGTACTCGTCCGCGGTGAGCGAGGCGCTCGACGTCGCGCGGGCCGTGCGCCGTGCGGTGCTGACCGAGGTGCGCGTCGACGTCCCGCACGCCGACGCCGGCCGCCTCCACGGCGTCCTGCGTGACTGGGCCGTCCAGCACGACGGCACCCTCGACGACGTCACCTACGCCACCGAGGCGGAGTTCACCGTCCACGTCCCGCCCACCGAGCTCGACCGGTTCGACGCCGACCTCGCCGCCGCCACCTCGGGCGCCCTCACTGCCCAGCGCGGCACCGACCGCGTCGTCGACCTCCCCGCCTGACCGCGACACGGCCGAGGTAGAACCGTGGTCGGTCGAGGTAGAACCGTGGTCGGTCGAGGTAGAACCGTGGTTGGTCGAGGTAGAACCGCGGACCTGCCCGACGGCGCGTGGTCGCCCTGGATGGTCGTCGCTCCTGCCAGCCCCGCCATGACGCGGCACCACCACCCACCCCGCACGGCGACGTCGACGACCGTCTGCTCCCCGGCCCCGGAGCTCGCTCTCGCTCGAACAGAGTTCCGCGTCGGCTCCGCGGGCCCGCCCCTTACCCAGTGGGCCGACGGACGAGCGGTGGGGTTGGCTCGGATGCGGCCCAATGCCCGACCACAGTTCTACCTCGCGCGACCACGGTTCTACCTCGTGTGACCACGGTTCTACCTCGTGTGACCACGGTTCTATCTCGGGAGACCCGAGTCCGTTCCCAGCGTCAGTCGCTGACCCCGTCCGGGCCGACGACCGCGCCGTCGGGGACGCGCGAGGAGCCGCCCGGGTCGGCGAGCTCGGCGTCGCCGGTGACGGTGACGCCCGAGCCGAAGGTCCAGTCCCCGCGCACCGTGAGCGACCGCGCCGCGCGCAGCGACGGGGTGCCGTCGTCGAACCGGGCGTCGAACGCGGCGATGGTCTTGTAGTAGGCCGGGTCGAGGTCGACGAGGGGCGCGTCGGTCCGGGCGACGAACCGGTACCGGTCGTCGAGGTCGTAGACGTCGGAGCGCAGCACGAGGAGGTCGTTCGTCGTCTTCACCGGCAGGAACCGGTCGCGACCGACCTCGATCGCGACGGCGCCGTCGAAGACCTCGACGGCGGCGCCCATGGCGGACTCGATCTGCACGACCTCGGGCGACGACGCGTCGGTCGGGTCGACGGTCTTGGTGTTCTTGATGAGCGGGAGCTCGAGCACGCCGCCGGTGCGGTCGAGCTCCGCCGCGAGCGCCTCGAGGTCGAACCAGAGGTTGTTGGTGTTGAAGTACCGGTGCCGGCTGATGTCGGCGGCGGCGTCCTGGTCGTCCTCGGGGGTCTGCGCCGTCTCGCGCAGGACGAGGCGTCCGTCGCTGCGGCGCACGACGAGGTGGCCGCCCTTGCGGTCGGCGGGGGTGCGTCGGGCGACCTCGGCGGCGAAGGGGGCGCCGCTGGCGGCGAACCAGCCGGCCATGGCGGCGTCGGGGGCGGCGCCGAGGTTGTCGGAGTTGGAGACGCTGGCGTAGCGGTAGCCGGCGTCGAGGAGGGCGCGCAGCGCCCCGGACGCGTAGAGGGCGGTGTAGAGGTCGCCGTGGCCGGGTGGGCACCATTCGAGCTCGGGGTCGGCGGGCCAGTCGACGGGGGTGAGGTCGTCGGCGCGGAGCTTGGGCTCGCGGTTCTGGAGGAAGTCGAGCGGGAGCCCGGTGACGGGGAGGTCGTCGTGGGGAGCGAGCGCGGCGAGGGTGTCGTCCTGGGTGCGGAACGAGTTCATGAGGAGCAGGGGCAGGGGTGCTCCGGTGGCGTGCCGGGCGGCGCGGACCTGGGCGACGATGACGTCGAGGAACGTGAGGGGACCGCTGTCGGGTCGCTGAGGGTCGGCGTCGCGCACGGTGAGGAGGGACTTGGCGCGGTCCATCCCCATGGAGGTGCCGAGGCCGCCGTTGAGCTTGATGATCGCGGTGCGCCGGAGGGCGTCGCGGGCGGCGGTGTCGGGGACGTCGAGCGCGTCGCGGCGGGTGACGTCGGTGAGGGGCTCGACGTCGGACTCGGGGATCATGCCGGTCGCGCCGGACTCGAGGAGCCGGTAGAAGCGGGTGAAGACGTCGATGGCGGCGGGGGCGACTCCGGCGTCGCGCATGCGGTCGGTGGACTGGGTGAGGCCCTGGCTGCTCATGCCTCGATCGTAGGGGCGGGGGTGCGCGCACGGCCTGGCGGCGGGGGTGGTCCGCGACCGGGTGAGACGCGGGTCACACGCCTACCGTGGAGGGATGGCGGACGGGTGGCCCGGCCGTGCGGCGACGTGGCTGGGGTCGTGGTTCTGGGCACCGGACTACGACGTGGCGCGCGAGGTGCTGCAGCGGGGCACGGCGGCGGTGCTGGTGATGGCGTTCGTCGTGGTGGTGCGGCAGTGGCGGCCGCTGCTGGGCGAGCGCGGGCTGCTGCCGGTGGCGACGTTCGTGGCACGTACGTCGTGGCGGGACGGGCCAAGCGTGCTGCGGCGGTGGTGCTCCGACCGGTTCGTGGTGGGGATGGCGTGGTGCGGCGTCGTGCTCGCGGGGCTGCTGGTCGTCGGGGTGCCGCAGCGCGGTCCGTGGTGGGTGACGACGCTCGCGTTCCTGGTGCTGTGGGCGGCGTACCTGTCGGTGGTGAACGTCGGGCAGCGGTTCTACGGGTTCGGGTGGGAGTCGCTGCTGTGCGAGGTGACGTTCCTCGTGGCGTGGCTGGGGTCGTCGGGCGGGGGCGCGGCGCCCCCGGTCCTGGTGCTGCTGCTCGCGCGGTGGTGCCTGTTCCGGGTCGAGCTGGGCGCGGGGCTGATCAAGATCCGCGGCGACCGGGTCTGGCGGGACCTCACGGCCCTGGACTACCACCACGAGACGCAGCCGCTGCCGGGCCCGTTCTCCTGGCATGCGCACCACCTGCCGCGGTGGTGGCACCGGGTGGAGGTGGCGGGCAACCACGTGACCCAGCTCGTGGTGCCGTTCGCGCTGTTCGCGCCGCAGCCGGTGGCGAGCGTCGCGGGCGGGGTCGTGGTGCTCACGCAGGCGTGGCTGCTGGTGACGGGGAACTTCGCGTGGCTGAACTGGCTGACGGTCGTGCTCGGGCTGGGCGTGGTGAGCGACGGCGCATGGGCGGCGGTCGGGTCGTGGCTGGTCCCGGCGCTGGGGTCGGGCGAGCAGGTGCCCGACGGCCGGACGGACCTGGGTGGCCCGGTCGCCCTGGTCGTGGCGGTGCTCGCGGTGTCGGCGCTGCTGCTGGTGCTGAGCGTGCGCCCGGCGCGCAACCTCGTCGCGCGCCGCCAGCTCATGAACGCGAGCTTCGAGCCGTTCCGGCTCGTCAACGCCTACGGCGCGTTCGGCTCCGTGTCGCGGCGCCGGGACGAGGTCGTGATCGAGGGGTCGACAGCCCGTTCCCCCGGGCCGGACGACTGGGTCGAGTACGCGTTCCGCGGCAAGCCGGGGGACGTGGGGCGACGCCCGCCTCAGGTCGCGCCGTACCACCTGCGGCTGGACTGGCAGATGTGGTTCCTCGCGCTCGGTTCGCCCGGCACGCGGTGGTTCGAGGTGCTGCTGCT
Source organism: Cellulosimicrobium cellulans (assembly GCF_016921195.1). Lineage (GTDB taxonomy): Bacteria > Actinomycetota > Actinomycetes > Actinomycetales > Cellulomonadaceae > Cellulosimicrobium > Cellulosimicrobium cellulans_F. Next base: position 377,459 of record NZ_JAFGYF010000002.1, on the reverse strand, counting down.
CCGGCTCCTCGAGGCCGACCGCCCGACCCTGCGCCTGCTCGCCGCGGACCCGTTCGCGGACGACCCCGCCGGGCCGGCCCCGCGGTGGGTGCGGGCCCGCGTCTTCCGCTACCGGTACACGACGCGCGACGAGCGGCGGCGCTCGGGCGACTGGTGGGCGCGCGAGGAGCGCGGCACGCTCGTCGACCCCGCCGACCTCGCGCGCCTGCGCCGGCTCCTCGGGCCGGACGCCTGACCGCGGGGTCCCGCCCGCCAGGCTCCATCGACGCCCTCTCACTCGAAGCGCGAGGGATCACCCGCGCCCGCGCGGACGACCTCGGGGGCGCCGTCGGAGAAGTCCACGACCGTCGTCGGCTCGCTCCCCCGCTCACCGCCGTCGACGACGGCGTCGACGACGTGGTCGAGCTCCTCCTTGATCGCCCAGCCGTCGGTGAGCGCCTCCGCGGACCCGGGGAGGATGAGCGAGCTCGACAGGATCGGCTCACCGAGCGCGGCGACGATGGCCTGCGCGACGGTGTCGTCGGGGATGCGTACGCCGACGGTCTTCTTCTTCGGGTGGGCCAGGCGCCGCGGCACCTCGGACGTCGCGCGCAGGATGAACGTGTACGGGCCGGGCGTCGCGGCCTTGATGGAACGGAACGCGGAGTTGTCGACCATGACGAAGTGGCCGAGCTGCGCGAAGTCGGCGCACACGAGCGTGAAGTGGTGCCGGTCGTCGAGGTGGCGGATCCGGCGGATGCGGTCGGCGCCCTCCCGGTCGTCCATGCGGCACCCCAACGCGTAGCCGGAGTCGGTGGGGTAGGCGACGAGCCCGCCGTCCTCGAGGAGGGCCACGACCTGCGCGATCGCGCGCGGCTGCGGGTTGTCGGGGTGCACGTCGAGGTAGCGGGCCATGGCTCCGAGCCTAGGCCCGGCCCCCAGGACGGCCCGGTGCTCGCGCCCGGCGTGCCGCGACCGTGCCCGCCCCCCGGGCTACCCCGGCAGGTGCGCGGCCACCCGGCGCAGCTCCGCCGGGCTCGCGTTGCCGCCCGAGCACACGACCCCGACACGACGCCCGGCGAACCGCTCCGGGTCGGCGAGCACCGCCGCGAGCGCCGCCGCACCCGCGCCCTCCGCGACGGTGCGCGCGGCAGTGAGGTAGAGCGCGGCGGCGCGGTCGATCGCGTCGTCGTGGACGAGCACGAAGTCGGTCAGGTGCTCGCGCAGCACCGCCTGGGTGAGTGCGAACCCGGTTCCGGTCGCGAGGCCCTCGGCGCGCGAGGTGTTGGGCCGCGCGAGGAGGTCCCCGGCGTGCCAGGAGTCGTGCGCGGCGGGCGACGCGGAGGACTGGACGGCGACGACCTCGAGGCCGGGTGCGAGCGCCGCGGCGACGAGGCACGCGGCCGCGGCGCCGCTGCCCCCGCCGACGGGCACGACGAGCACGTCGAGGTGCGGCGCACGCTCCAGCAGCTCGAGGTACGCGGTCGCGACGCCGGCGACGAGGAGCGGTTCGTTGGCGGCGCTGACGAGCCGGGACCCGTCGTCGGCCGCGAACGCCGCGGCGTGCTCGCGCGCGTCGTCGAACGTGGCGCCGGCGAGGACCAGGCGGGCGCCGAGCTCGCGCACGGCGTCGGCCTTGGTGGGGTTGGGGTCGGTGGGCATGACGATGGTGCAGGGGGTGGCGGTGGCGCGGGCGGCGTGGGCGACCGCCTGGGCGTGGTTGCCGGTGGAGAACGCGGTGACGCCGCGGGCGCGCTCGTCGGGCGCGAGGCGCACCAGGAGGTTGAGGGCGCCGCGGACCTTGAACGCGCCGGTGGGCTGGAGGTTCTCGTGCTTGACGACGACGTGGGCGCGGGTGGCGTGGTCGAGCGCGGCGTAGGTGCGCGCGGGGGTGGGGTCGAGGTGTGCGGCGAGGAGGCGGCGGGCGTCGAGGACGTCGCGCATCGTGGGTGGGGCGAGGTCTGCGGGGGCCATGCGTCCACGGTGACGCGTGCTGTCCCATAGGTCCAATGCCTGTTCTGAGTGGATCGATCGATCGGACCTATGCTTCGTCGGTGAGGCAGACGAGATGGACCTGACGCGGCTGCGCGTCCTGGCGGCCGTGGCGCGCGAGGGGTCGGTGACGGCGGCGGCGCGGTCGCTGCACTACGCGCAGCCGTCGGTGAGCCACCACCTGGCGCGCCTGGAGGCGGAGGTGGGCGCGCCGCTGCTGGAGCGGCACGGGCGGGGGGTGCGTCTGACGGCGGCGGGGCGACTCCTCGCCGCGCGGGCGGAGGAGATCCTGGGGCGCGTGGGCGCGGCGCGGGACGAGCTGGACGCGCTGGTGTCGCTCTCGGCGGGCCGGGTGCGCCTGGCGGCGTTCCCGTCGGCGCTGGCGACGCTGGTGCCCGACGTCGTGGCGCGGCTCGCGCGGGACCATCCCGGCCTGGGCGTGGGCCTGGTGGAGGCGGAGCCGCCGGAGGCGTTGGACGCCCTGCGGCGCGGTGCGGTGGACGTGGCGCTGGTGTTCGAGCACGACCGCTCCCCCGCCGACGTGGAGGGTCTGCGCGCGGTGCCGGTGCTCGCCGAGGAGCTGTTCCTCGTGCGCGCCGCGGACGACGGCGCGGGAACCGGTGGCGCTGGGCCTGCTCGCGCGACCGCCTCGGACCGGCTCGTGGACCTTGCGCCGCTCGCGGACGCGGCGTGGATCGCGGGGTGCGAGCGGTGTCGCGCGGACCTGGTGGGGCGGTGCGAGCGGGCGGGGTTCACGCCGCGGGTCGCGTTCGAGACGGACGACTACGTCGCGGTGCAGTCCCTCGTGGCGGCGGGCGTGGGGGTCTCGCTGCTCCCGGCCCTGGCGCTGCGCGCCCACCGGCACCCGCGGGTGGACGCGCACGCCCTGCCGGGCGCGGCCCGCCGGGTGCTGGCGGTGACCTACGGGGACCGCCCGTCGCCGGGGGCGGCGGCGGTCGTGGACGGCCTGGTGGACGCCGCGCGCTGACCGTCCCGCACCGGCTGGGCGGGCCGGTGCCGACGGCGCGCGCTCAGCCGGGCAGCACGACGGCGGGCGCGGCGAGCACCAGCAGCACGACGCACACGCCGGCCACCCCCATGGACAGGGCGAACGGCGCCCGGCTGCGTGGTCGGGCCACCCCCACGGCCCCCGCGGTGGCGGCGAGCGCGACCGCGATCCCCCCGAGCGCCCAGCCGACCGGTCCGGGCGCCGCCGGGGGCGCGAGCACCACGAGGACCGCGGCCGCGCCGAGCAGCACGGGCGCGAGCACCGAGCTCGCGCGCCGCCCGAGCCGGTGCGGCAGGCCTCGCACCCCGGTCGCAGCGTCGTCCTCGAGGTCGGGCAGCGTGTTCGCGACGTGCGCCCCCACGCCGAGCAGCGCCGCGGCCGCGACCGCCCATGGTGCGGGCCGCCCGTCCCCGGGCGCGGCGAGCACGACGAACACCGCGAGCAGCCCGAACGACAGCGCGTACGGGGCCCAGGACCACCACGTCGCCTTGAGCACGGCGTTGTACGACCATGCGCTCGCGACCGCGACGACGTGCACCAGTCCCGGCACGACCCCCGTCGCGAGCGACAGCACCACGCACGCGACCAGGGCCGCGAGCGCCGCGGTGCGCAGTGCGGCAGGCGTCACCACGCCGGTCACGACGGGCTTGTCCGCGCGCCGGACCGCGACGTCGCGGCGCGCGTCGAGCCAGTCGTTGCACCACCCGACGGAGAGCTGGCCGGCGAGGACGGCGAGCGCGACGAGCGTCGTCGTACGCGCTCCCGCGCCGATCCCTGCCGAGAGCGCGAGCGCGAAGGCCGTGACCATCACGGTCGGCGGGAAGTGGCTCGCGACGACGAGCCCCCGCACGCGCCCCCGCGGGCGACCGGTCACCATGGCGGCAACCTAGCCCGCCAGGGGCCCGCCCGCCCGGCACCGACGGAGGCACGAGGCGGGAGCCGCTCCCCCGCGCGGGCGCACGGGGCCGGTGCGACGATGCGGGCATGTCGCGCGTCGTCGCCGTCGGGACCTCGTTGCCCGACCATGCGTACCGCCAGGACGAGATCTCCCGGGTCACGAGCGAGCTGCTCACCGACGACCCGGTGCGACGCGCGCTCACGCGCCGCCTGCACGCCCACGCGGGCGTCGAGACCCGTCACCTCGCGCTGCCGATCGAGGACTACGGCGGGTTGTCGTTCGGGTCGGCCAACGACACGTTCCTCGCGCTCGGCACCGACCTCGCGGAGCGCGCCTGCCGGGCCGCGCTCGACGACGCGGGGCTGTGCGCGGACGAGGTGGACCACGTCGTCCTGACGACCGTCACCGGTGTCGGCGCGCCCACGCTCGACGTCCTCGTGGCCGCCCGGCTCGGTCTGCGCAGCGACGTGCGGCGCACCCCGTCGTTCGGGTGGGGGTGCGCCGGGGGCGCGGCGGGGCTCGCCCGGGCGGACGACCTGCTGCGCGGGCGGCCGCGCGACGTCGCGCTCCTCGTCGCGGTCGAGCTGTGCTCCCTCACGCTGCAGCGCGGCGACCCGTCGACGGCGAACCTCGTCGCGTCGGGCCTGTTCGGCGACGGCGCGGCCGCGGCCGTCCTCGTGGGCGACGAGCACCCGCTCGCGCGGCGCCCCGGCCCGTACGGACGGGCCGCGGACGACGGCGGGCGGTCGGGCGGGGCGCGTATCGTCGACTCCCGCTCGCACCTGCACCCCGGCACCACGGGGGACCTCGGGTGGCGCGTCGGCGACACCGGGTTCGAGATCGTCCTGTCCGCGCGCCTGCCCGAGCTCATCGGGGCGCACCTGCTCGGGGACGTCAAGGCGCTCCTCGCCGAGCACGACCTCGAGCCGGCCGACGTCGGCGCGTGGGTCGTGCACGCCGGCGGCCCGCGCGTCCTCGACGCGGTGCGCGACGCGCTGGGGCTCGCGGAGGACGACCTCGCGCTGAGCCGGGCCTCGCTGCGCGACGTCGGGAACCTGTCGTCGGCGTCCGTGCTGCACGTGCTCGCCGCGACGCTCGGGCGCCACCGGACGCCGTCCGGCACGCCCGCCGTCCTCGTGGCCTTCGGTCCCGGGGTCAGCACCGAGCTCGTGCTCCTGCGCGTCGACGGTCGCGGGGCACCGCGCGCGGGGGCCCGCGCATGAGCCTCGCCTGGTACGTCGCGCTCGTCGGCGCCACGGCCCTCGAACGGCTCGCGGAGCTCGTCGTCTCCGCGCGCAACGCCCGCTGGTCCTTCGCGCGAGGCGGCGTCGAGTCGGGCCGCGGGCACTTTCCGGCCATGGTCGCCCTGCACACCGGGCTCCTCGTCGCGTGCGTCGCCGAGGCCTGGCTCGCCGACCGGCCCTTCCTGCCGTGGCTCGGCTGGCCCATGCTCGTCCTCGTGCTCGCGAGCCAGGGCCTGCGCTGGTGGTGCATCGCGACCCTCGGACCCCGGTGGAACACGCGCGTCATCGTCGTGCCCGGCCTCCCCCTCGTGGCCCGGGGGCCGTACCGGTGGCTGCGCCACCCGAACTACGTCGCGGTCGTCGTCGAGGGCTTCGCCCTCCCCCTGGTGCACTCGTGCTGGGTGACGGCGCTCGCGTTCACCGTCCTCGACGCCGTGCTCCTGGCGCGGTTCCGCATCCCGGCCGAGGAGCGGGCGCTCGCGCTCGCCACCGCGGGCGGGCCCCGCCCGGCGTCGTCGTGAGCGTCGCGCGCACCGACGTGCTCGTCGTCGGCGGCGGGCCCGTCGGGCTCGCCGCCGCGCTGCACGCCCGCCGGGCCGGGCACGACGTCGTCGTGGTCGACCGCCGCGCGGGCGTCATCGACAAGGCGTGCGGCGAGGGCCTGCTGCCCGGCGCGCTCGCCGCGGTGCTCGACCTCGGTGTCGACCCGCCCGGGCACCCGCTCGCGGGCATCAGCTACCGCGACGCCGCGCGCCACGCCGACCACCCGTTCGCGGCCGGGCCGGGGCGCGGCGTGCGGCGCACCGCCCTGCACGCGGCCCTGCGCGAGCGCGCCCTCGCCGAAGGGGTGACGATCGAGCACGCGACCGTGCGCGCGCTGCACCAGGACGCGCGCGGGGTCGACGTCGCGCTCGACGCGGCACGCGAGGAGGGCGGCCCGCGCTCGGTCGTGCGCGCCGCCTGGGTGCTCGGGTGCGACGGGCTGCACTCCACCGTCCGGCGTCTCACCGGGCTCGACGCCCGCGCGCGCGGCCGCGCCCGGTTCGGGCTGCGTACCCACTACCGCGTCGCCCCGTGGAGCGACCTCGTCGAGGTGCACTGGGCCCCGCACGCCGAGGCGTACGTGACACCGGTCGCGCCCGACGTCGTCGGCGTCGCCGTGCTCACCCACCGCGCCCCCGCGAGCCGGGCGCCGGGCTCCGGGCCCCGGAACGGCGCCGCCACGGGGCTGGACGCCTTTCCCGAGCTCGCGCAGCACCTACGCGGCGCACCGGTGCTGGGCCGCGTGCGCGGGGCCGGGCCGCTGCGCCAGCGGGCGCGACGACGCACGGCCGGGCGCGTGCGCCTCGTCGGCGACGCGTCCGGGTACGTCGACGCGCTCACGGGCGAGGGCGTGCGCGTCGGGCTCGCCCAGGCCGACGCCGTCGTGCGCCACCTCGACGACGCCGCGGCGTACGAGCGGGCCTGGGCGCGCGCGACGCGCGACTACCGCGTCCTGACGACCGGGCTGCTCGCCTGGGCGGGCAGCCCCGCCCGCGGCGCGATCGTGCCCGCCGCGAGCGCCGCCCCGTGGCTGTACGGCGCGGTCGTCGAGCGCCTCGCCCGCTGAGCACCCCCCGCGGCGCGAGACGGTCGCCCGGAGCCGGACGGCGACCGGTAGCGTTCGCCGCATGGCGTCGTCACCACGGCTCGGAGCCGGTCCCCGCCGGCAGTGGGCTGCGCTCGTCGCCGGGATGGTCGCGTTCGGTGCGGTCGAGGTCGTCACGGTGCACCTCGTCGCCGGGGCGCTCCTGCCGGACGTCGCGGCACTCGTCGTCGACGTGGTCCTCGGGGTCGCGACGCTCGTCCTCGTCGTCGCCCTCGCCTCGCCCCTGTGGGCGTCCTACCGGCTCGGCGCCGACGCGCTCGTCCTGCGGTTCGGCTGGGTCGGCGGTGTGGTCGTCCCCCGGGCCGACGTCGTCCGCGCGACGGAGTACCGAGGCACCGCGGCACGGCCCGTCGAGCTCGGCGCGGGCCACGACGTCGCGGACGAGACCGCGGACGAGCCCGCCGCGGGCGTCGTGTCGTTCGTCCGGTCCACCCGGTCGCCGGTCGTCCGCCTCGACCTCGGCGCACCGGTGACGGCCCGCGTCGCGGGCACACGACGCGTCACGGCGACCACGGTGCTCGTCGGCGTCGACGACCCCGACCCGCTGCTCGCGCTCGCACCGTAGCCCACGGTCGAGCGCACGCCGCGGCTCCAGGACGCTGTGGGCGCGGGCGGCTACGGTGCGCCCATGACCTCACTCGACCTGCACGTCGTCCCCGACCGCTTCCTCCTCGCCCACGTCCCGGGCGCCACGTTCCCCGAGGACGACGAGTGGGTCGCGCTCGTGCGCGCCCCGGAGGGGCTCACGGTCGTGCGGCACGCGTCGCCGTTCGACGAGGCCGAGCGGTGGGCCGGGTTCTACGGCTCGGCCCACGGGCTGGAAGCGACGGGCGTGCTCGCGTCCGTCGTCGGCCCCCTCGCCGAGGCGGGGATCCCCGTCTTCGTCACGTCCACGTTCCACGCCGACCTCGTGCTCGTGCCCGAGGCGCGCCTCGACCCGGCCACGCGCGCGCTCCGCGACGCCGGGCACGCCGTCGCCGGTCCCCGTTGAGGCCCCGCCGGGGCGAGCCCCCGCCGCCGCCGAGGCCGGTCCGCCACAGGAACGAGCGCCCGGCAGCGTGCCTCAGTCGCGCGCGACCGCCGCGGCAGCCTCGAGGATGCCCCGGGACCGCTCGCGGGTGAGGAACGCGAGCACCGCGTCCTTCTCCCCCACGCGCACGCGGTCGGCGACCTCGAAGCCCAGCGCGCGCATCCGGGCGTGGGCGCGCGCGTTCGCGGCGTCCGGCTCCACGACGACGCGGTCCACGCGCGCGTCGGCGAAGCAGAACGCGACGAGCAGCGGACCGACCGCGCCCCACAGGTCCGCGCCGCGGGGCCCACGGGCCCCGAGCAGGAAGTGCGCGCCGACGTCGCCGGGCCGCACCGGGTACGCCTCGCCGACCGGGTCGTGCTCCGGCTCGTACGTCTGGAGCAGCGCCACGGGAGTCTCGTCCCAGCGCACGAGGAACGCGTGGTGCGTGGGCAGCGCGCCGACGTAGGCGTACAGGTCGCGCAGCTCGGTCCTCGTCAGCTCCGCGAGCCCCCAGAAGCGCGCCCACGGCCGGGTCACCCAGTCGTGCAGCACGTCGAGGTCGGCGTCCGGGTCGAGCACGCGGACCGTCAGCCGGCCCCCGCCGGGGGCGTCGTGCGCCAGCAGGAGCTCGCCCGGGGCCCCGTTCCGCAGCCTCCCCTCGTGCGCGTCCGGGACGCGCTCGGTCGTCACGGCAGGGGTGGTCATCGGGTCTCCTCGTGGCGCAGCAGGGCCCAGTCGGTCACGACGGGCACGGTCTCGGCCTCGGCCCACGCGCAGAGCTGGTCGGCGAAGTGCGGCGAGCGCGGGTCCCCGCTCGCGCCGAACGGCACGCCCCACCGGCTCGCGTCCCGGTCGGCGAGGTCCCACACCCAGCGCGCGACCGACCCGCGCACGCACACGTCGGCGATCCCCGGCACGCTCGCGGTGCAGCGCACGGTGTCCGTGTCGCCGCCGAGCGGCACGTCCGGCACGTCCGGGACCGGCGCGCCCGGCACGTCGAGGAGCACGTGGAGCCCGCGCACGCGGTGGGTGTCGCCCCACACGGGCGCGGCGCCCGTCCGGTCCGGGCCTGCCCGGCCGGGGTCGTCGCTGCCCCCGGGGCCCCGGACGACCTCCCCCAGCGCGGTCCACGCCTCGCCCGCCCCGTCGATCCCCAGCCAGGCGGCGCCGAGCAGCGCCGGGAGCGCGTCCGCGACGCGCGCGGTGACCGACAGCCACGGCGCGAAGATCGGGTCGAGCCCGTGCGGCGCGTGCAGGGGTGCGAGCGCGGGGTGCGCGGCGACCCGGCGCGCGAGCGCGGAGCGCCACGCGGCGAACAGGGCGGCGTCCGCGCCGTCCGCGTCCATGCGGCGGTCCCAGTCGCGCAGACGGCGGGCGGCGCGCACCGACCCGGGATCGCGCGAGCCCGCCTCGCCCGTGGCCTCGTCGAGCCACCGCAGCAGCTCGCCGGCCCCGGCGAGCAGCGTGTCCGCGTGCACGCGCGACTGGTCCGCGGCCGTCCCGTCGTCACCGGCCGCGTCGAGCAGCGCGCGGATGCGCCGCGCGCGGTGGGGCGGTGCGTACGTGTGGCCGAGGTCGATCTCCGGGCGCGCGGGGCGCTCGTTCGCGTCGACCGCGACGTCGTCGACGGCCACGGGCCCGGGCGGCACGACCCACGGGCGGTCGCGCGCGGCGTCGGACCACGCGGTCAGCGGCAGGACGCGCTCGACCGCCTCCCGGCGCGGCACGCGGCCCGCGGTGACGGACAGCACCTCGTCGCGGTCCGCCGCGAGCACGCGGTCCACCGGGTCGGCCCACGTCGCGAACGCGTCCGTCACGTCGCGCGCCGAGCGGGCGCGCAGCAGCCGCCGCCACGCCGCGACGCCGAGGTCGGCGTCCACGCGCGCGGGCAGGCGGACCGCGAACGTGCGGTCGGGCTCGTCCGGGCCGCCGGTCACGACGACGCCGCGCGCCGTCTCGACCGTCTCCACCCGGTGCTCCACGGGCCCGCCGGCGGCGCGCACGCGCACGGTCGCGACGACGACGTCCGCGGGCTCGGGGCCGTCCGGCCCCAGCGCCTCGACCCCGCCGTCGGCGGTCCGGCGCAGGCGCTCGGCGACGACGTCGACGTGGTGCGCCATCGCGTTCGTCACGCCCCAGGCCGCGGCACCGGCGTGGCCGAAGTGCGGGAGCCCCGGCACGCCGGGGAAGGCGAGGCCGAGCACGTCGTAGTCCGCGCACGCGAGGCGCACCTGCTGGTAAACCCCCGGCAGCTCGAGCAGGCGGTGCGGGTCGCCCGCGAGCAGCGGCGCCCCGCTGCGCGTGCGCGCGCCCGCGAGCGCCCACGCGTTCGACCCCGAGCCGGGGCCGCCGTCGACGGCGAGCAGGTCGAGCACGTCGGTGAGCGGCACGTCGGGCCGCGACCGCGCGACGGCGGCCCCGAGCGTGCGGGCGACGTGGTCGCGCCACAGCACGTGCGGGAAGCCGGAGAAGAGGACGTGCGCGACGAGGAACACGCCGAGCGGCGCCCACGCGGGCCACGGCTCGTGCGGGGGCAGGTCGCCCCCGCCGGGCCACGCCGGGTCGGCGAGCGCGTGCAGCTCGGGCACGTCGCGGCCCCGGGCCAGGCCCTCGTCGACGCCGGCGGTGTACGCGTCGACCCAGGCGCGGTCGTCGTCCGTGAGCGCCGCGTAGGCGCGGCGCGCGGTGTCGGCGAGGCGGACGCGGTGGGCGAACCGGTCCCACGCGAGGCCGGGCTCGCCCAGGCGTTCGGCGAGGCGCCCCTCGGCGCGCCACCGGTCGACCTCGATCTGCCAGCCGCGGTCGAGCGCGGTGACGTAGCCCTGGCCGCGGGCGAGCGCGAGCTCGTCGGCGGCACGCACGTGCGGCACGCCCCACGAGTCGCGGTGCACGGCGAACCCGCCGCGCGGGAGGTCCGGGGTCGCCGGGGCGCGCACGTCAGGCGTCCCGCGCGGCGGGGTTGGCGAGCGTGCCCGCGTACAGCAGGGACGCGGACTGGTCGGCGAGGTCGACCATCTGGAGCGTGTTGCGCAGCTGGAGCCGGTTGAGGCACGAGTGCGCGAACCGTGGTGCGCGCAGGTCGACGCCGCTGCGCAGGTCGGGGTGGTCGGCCCGGTGGGCGTCGAGGCACTCGGCGACGAGGCGCCAGAACCGGTCCTCGGGCAGCACGCCGTCTCCGGCGAGGATCGCGGCGAGGTGGCGCAGGACGCCGTCGTACACGTCGGTGAAGATCGCGAGAGCCTTCTCCTCGCCGTCGACGACGGCGCGCACGCGCTCGACGCCGGACGGGAGCGGGGCGTCGCCGAGCACCGCGATCTCCTCGCCGACGTCCTTCATGACGGCGCGGACGACGACGTGGTCGCGCAGCACGAGGATGAGGTTCTCGCCGTGCGGCATGAACGCGAGGTCGTGCGCGAGCAGGGCGTGGGCGAGCGGGCGCAGGTAGGCGTCGAGGTAGGCGCGCACCCAGTCGGCGGGGTCGAGGCCGCAGGCGCGCACGAGCGCGGTCGCGTGCGCGGCGCCGTCGGCGTCGCGGTGCAGGAGCGAGGCCATGGTGGCGAGGCGCTCCCCGGGCGCGGTGCGCGGCACGGGGCTCTCGCGCCACAGGGCGGCGAGCATCTTGCGGTGCGGGGACGGCGTGGCGGTGCGGTGGTAGACGTCGCCGGTGTACCCGACCGAGGCGAGCTCGCGCAGCACGGTGAAGCCGCGACCGCCGAGCTCGGGGTCGGCGGCGACGAGGTCGGCCACCCAGTCGTTGATCGCGGGCGTGTCGCGCATGTAGTCGGGCGACAGGCCGCGCAGGAACCCCATGTTCTGGATCGCGAGCGCGACCTTGACGTAGTGACGCCCGGGGCGGGTGCGGTTGAACAGGGTGCGGATCGACTGCTGCGGCTGGTACTCGTCGGCGCCCTGCCCGAGCGGCACGAGGTCGCCGCGCGCGACGTCCGCGGCGAACGTGATGGGCACCCGGTGCTCCCACTGCCACGGGTGCACGGGCAGGTAGAGGTAGTCGGCCGGGTCGAGTCCGCGCGCGGCGAGCCGGTCCGCGAACGCGGCGCGCTCGTCGGCGGTGAGCTCGCCCGCGTAGTGCGACGCCTCGTCGAGCCCGGCGCCGAGCGCGAGGTGCGTGTGCTCGCGCCGTGCCGCGAGCCAGACCAGGCGCACGCGCCCGCCGTTCTCGGGCGCGTAGGCGCGGTACTCGGAGAGGCCGAACCCGATGCGCCCGTTGTTCGCGACGAACCCCGGGTGCCCCTCGGTCATGGCCGCCTCGACCTCCTGGAACGAGGCGTCGAGGAGGTCGACGGCGCTCGGGCCCCCCGTGCGCTCGTACCGTTCGAGCTTGGCGGTCGCGCTCGCGAGCGTCGAGGACACCTCCTCGAGGTAGGTCGCAAGCAGGTCGTCGGGGATGTTCAGGTCGGGCTGCAGCTCGACGACGAGGTCCAGGGCGTCGACGGGCAGGTCGCGCGGCGCGCCCGCCTGTCCGGACGGCCCCGGGGCCACGGCGGTGCGCCGGATCGACGCCTCGTCGAGCACCCAGTGCTCCAGCGCGTAGCGACGCGCGACGAAGCGGTACTCGACGGCGCCGCCCGCGACGGGCAGCACGTACTGGCCCGGGCCGTTGGGCTCGACCGGCCAGACCTCGGCGCGCGGTGCGAGCAGGCGCTCGTGCGTGAGCTCGGCGATCGCCTTGGCGACGAGGTGGCGGTGCGCGCGCTCGGCCAGGTCGGCGCGCAGGTGCGGGACGACGTCGACGCCGTCCCCCAGCGGGCTCGCGTCGAGGTCGGCGCGCGTCGCGACCGCGAGGTGCGCCGTCTTGCCCGGCAGCTCGAGCTCGGCCAGCACACGGAACCCGGCCGCCGCGTTCTTCGCCGCGATCGCGACGTTGCGCACGTCGGGCTCGACGACGACGCGCCGCGCCCCGCGCCCGGCGCGGTCGAGGCAGAAGCGCACGACGGCGCCCATCACCGCGGACGTGAACCCGCTGCGCGCGGGACCGGCCGGGGGCGCGACGAGCAGGTGCATCCCGACGTCGCCCGGCTCCAGGTGCGCGACGGCCGCGGGGACGTCGGCGAGCGTGACGCGCGCCGGGTCGTAGGTCTCGACGAGGAACGCCGGCACGCCGTCCACGCGGCCGAGCCACGCGTCCTGGTGCGGGTCCGCGGTCACCTCGGCGAGGTAGCCCCGCACGCCGTCCACGTCGAGGTGGCCGAGCTGCCAGAACGCCGAGCGCGGGTGGGCGAGCCAGCCCTGCACGAGCCCGGCGTCGCGCGCCGGGTCGACGGCGTCGAACGAGACGTCCGCACGACCCGCGCCGAGGCGGACCCGCACCGCGAACACGGGGTCCGGGGCCGGAGCGCGGTCGCCCGTCGGGACCGCGGACGACGGCGGGGTGGTCACCGTGCTCATCGGGCCTCCCCTCCCGCGCGCTCGCCGACGCCCACGGGCGCGGTCACCGGGGCGGCGGCCGCGTCGTCGGGCAGGCCGAACGTCTGGAACGCGATCCGCTCCTCCACCGGGTACACCTCGCGGCCTGTGACGGTCCGCAGCACCACGGCGTTGCGCCACGCGGCGAACCCGAGGTCCGGGGCGGTGATCCCGTGCGTGTGCTCCTCGCCGTTGAGCACGTGGACCCTTCGCGCGTCGTCGACCGTGTAGTCGCGCGCGACGTCGAACCGCCCGAGCTCGTCGAACCGGAGCAGGTGGCGCACGGGGTCGAGGAACGCGGGGACCGCCGCCGCGTAGCCCGTCGCGGCGACGAGCGCGCGCGTGCGGCGCTCGACCTCGCGCCCGAGCTGGGCGTGGCGCAGGCGCAGCACGTACTCCCCCGCCTCACCCGCCCGCGGCTCGTAGCGCGCGGCCACGACCTCCGTGTCCGTGAGCAGCGTCGTCGGCACCGGGCGGTCGAGGCTCAGACGGTACAGAGCGTCGTAGATCTCGTCCACGAGGTCGCCGCTGATCCCCTTGTACAGGCCGCGCTGCTCACGACCGAGAAGCTGGCGCAGCTCGAGCGGCAGGGCGTGGAAGTGGTCGGTGTACTCCGGCGACGTCATCTCGAGCGTGAGCTTGGTGTACTCCATCGGGAAGAAGCGCGGCGAGCGGGTCACCCAGTCGAGCCGGTACCCGGGGCTGCGGGCGTCACCGTGCACGCCGTCGAGCAGGTCGCGGTACACCTCGGCGGCCGACTGGCCGCTGCCCACGACCGTGACCGACCCGGCAGCGACGAGCGCGTCGCGGTGCGGCAGGTACTGCGCGCTGTGCACGAGCGGCCCGGCGCCGGGGTGCTCGCCGCGCGCGACCTCGTCCGCGAGCGCCCGCAGCGCCGGCGGCAGCACGGGCGCGGTGCCGACGCCGAGCACGAGGTGGCGGCCCCGGTGCTCCTCGGTGCCGGTGACGGCGCCGTCCGCGTCGAGCACCTCGGCCCGCACGAGGAACGCGTCGGCGGCCGCGTCGTGCTCGACGGCGACGACGCGCCGCGACCAGCGCAGCGAGGTCAGCCGCGCCGCGACCCAGCGGCAGTAGGCGTCGTACTCGGCGCGCAGCGGGTAGAACGACTCGCGGATGTAGAACGGGTAGAGGCGCCCCGTGGCCTTGAGGAACGCGAGGAACGAGTACGGCGACGTGGGGTCCGCCATGGTGACGAGGTCGGCGAGGAACGGGACCTGGATCGTCGCGCCCTCGATCATCATGCCGGGGTGCCAGCGGAACTCGGGCGCGGCGTCGAGGAACACGGCGTCGAGGTCGTCGAGGGGCGCGGACAGCGCCGCGAGGCCGAGGTTGAACGGCCCGATGCCGACGCCGACGACGTCGCGGACGCTCATCGCGCCACCGCCCCGGCCGTCGCGAGCGAGGCCACGAGCTCCGCGGCGTGCGCGTCGTCGCCGTCCCCGTCCTCCAGCAGCGCGTCGCGCTCGACGAGCGCCTGCGCGGTCGTGCGCACGAGGTCGAGGACGCGGCGCACGTCCGCGAGCGTCACGGCCGGGTTGAGCAGCGTGAGCTTGAGGCACGGGACGCCGTCGAGCACCGTCTTGGCGACGACCGCGCGCCCGGACTCGAACAGCACGCGCCGCACGAGCGGCACGAGCCGGTCGGCGTGCCGCGCGGCCAGGCCCGGCGGCTCGTAGCGGAACAGGACGGTGGACAGGTCGGTGCGAGCGAGCACCCGCAGGTCGGGATCGTGGGCGAGGTCGGCGTGCACGGCCGCGGCGAGGTCGCACACCGCGTCGACCATCGCGCCGACGCCGTCCGGGCCGAGCGCGCGCAGCGTCGCCCAGAGCTTGAGCGCGTCGAAGCGCCGGGTCGTCTGGAGCGACACGTCGACCTGATTGGGCTCGGCGTTCTCGCGCGGGTTGAGGTAGTCCGCGTGGTGGGCGACACGCTCCAGGTCGGCGCGGTCGCGCACGATCAGCGCGCTCGCGGACACGGGCTGGAAGAACGCCTTGTGGTAGTCCACGGTCACCGAGCGGGACCGCTCGATCCCGTCGAGCAGGTGCCGGCGCGTCGGGGACACGAGCAGCCCGCAGCCGTACGCCGCGTCGACGTGCAGCCACACGCCCGTCGCGTCGCACACGTCCGCGACCGCCGCGAGGGGGTCCACGCAGCCGCGGTCGGTCGTACCCGCGGTCGCGACGACCGCCATGACGACCTCACCCCCCGCGCGCACCGCGCCGATCGCCGCCGCGAGCGCCGCGGGGTCGAGGCGTCCGTCGGCGTCGGCGTCGACGTGGACCACCGCGTCGTCCGCCAGGCCGAGCAGCAGGGCCGAGCGGGCCACGCTGAAGTGGCTCGACGCGGACGCGAGGACGCGCAGGCGCGGCAGCACGGCGGACCGACCGGGTCCGCCCGCGCGCGCCGCGCGCTCGACCGCGCGCTCGCGGGCGAGGAAGAGCGCGTGCAGGTTGGACTGCGTGCCCCCGGAGGTGAGCACCCCGTCGCCGGCGGGGTACCCGACGCGGCGCGCGGTCCACGCGACGACGCGGCGCTCCATGAGCGTCGCGACCGTCGACTGGTCGAACGTGTCGACGGACGTGTTGACCGCCGCGAGCATCGCCTCGGCGCCGACGGCGGGCAGCGCGACCGGGCAGTTGAGGTGGGCCGCGTACGCGGGGTCGTGGAACCACACCGCGTGGGTCGCGTAGAGGTCGGCGGCCTCGCGCAGCGCGGCGTCGGTGCCGACGCCCGGGGCGTCGAGGTCGACCGCGTCGACGAGCGTCGCGAGGTGCGCCCGGCTCGCGCCCGACCAGGGCTGGGTCACCGCGGCCGCGCGCGCCGCCACGTCGTCGACGACGGCGTGCAGGGTGCTCGCGTAGTCGCCCGCGGTCGCGCCCGTGAGCAGGGCCGGGGAGGTCGAGGGGCCGTGCGCGGGCGCGACGGATCGTGCTGAGAGCATGACGAGGCTCCACGTGCGGGGAGAGGACCGCCACGGATCGCGGCGGGCAACCTGAGGTTTGCCTTGCCTAACCTAGCGCAGTGCGGACGGCCGTCAAGAGTGACCTGCGCCACGCCGCCGTGGACGCGGGACCATCCCGGCGGGAGGATGGCAGTCGCCCGTCCGTGGCTCCCCGAGGAGGCCGTGTGGAACCGACCGTCGCGACGACCCGCCCCGCCATCGTCACCGTGGACGACGACCCCGGGGTCTCGCGCGCGGTCGCGCGCGACCTGCGCCGCCGCTACGGCGACCGGTTCCGCATCGTGCGCGCCGAGTCGGGCGCCGCGACGCTCGACGCGCTGCGCGAGCTCGCGCTGCGGGGCGAGGACGTCGCCGTCGTGCTCGCCGACCACCGCATGCCCGGCATGACCGGCGTCGAGCTCCTCGAGCAGGCGATGGACCTCTTCCCGGCCGCCCGACGCGTCCTGCTCACCGCCTACGCGGACACCGAGGCCGCGATCGAGGCGATCAACGTCGTCGACCTCGACTACTACCTGCTCAAGCCGTGGGACCCGCCCGAGGAGAAGCTCTACCCCGTCGTGGACGCCCAGCTCGAGGCATGGTCCGCGACCGACCGGCGCCGGCCGGCCGAGACCGTCGTCGTCGGGCACCGGTGGTCGGCGCGGTCGTCGCAGGTGCGCGAGTTCCTCGCGCGCAACCGCGTGCCCTACCGGTGGTACCCGTCCGAGTCCGCCGAGGGAGCTCGCCTGCTCACCGCCGCCCAGGCCGACGGCGAGTCCCTCCCGCTCGTGGTGACGCCGGAGGGCCAGGCGCTCGTCGCGCCCGACGACGCGACGCTCGCCGAGCGCGTCGGCCTCGCCACGCGGCCCGCGGCCGACTTCTACGACCTCGTCGTCGTCGGTGGCGGACCCGCCGGGCTCAGCGCCGCGCTCTACGGGGCGTCGGAGGGCCTGCGGACGGTGCTCGTCGAGCGCACCGCGACCGGCGGCCAGGCCGGTCAGAGCTCGCGCATCGACAACTACCTCGGGTTCCCCGACGGCATCTCCGGCGCCCAGCTCGCCGAGCGCGCCCGGCGCCAGGCCGTGCGGTTCGGGGCGGAGATCGTCACGACGCGCGACGCCGTCGAGCTCGACGTCGACGGTCCGGCGCGCTCCGTGCGGTTCCCCGACGGCACGTCGATCGACGCGCACACCGTGATCCTCGCGTCCGGCGTCTCCTACCGGCTGCTCGACGGCCCGGGCCTCGCCGACCTCGTGGGCCGCGGCGTGTTCTACGGCTCGGCGCTCACCGAGGCGTCCGCGTGCCAGGACCAGGAGGTGTACGTCGTCGGCGGCGCCAACTCCGCCGGGCAGGCGGCGCTCTACCTCGCGCGCGACGCCAAGCAGGTCACGCTCGTCGTGCGCGGCGACTCCCTCGCCCGGTCCATGTCGTCCTACCTCGTCGAGCAGGTCGAGGCCCACCCGCGCGTGCGCGTCCTCACCCGCACCGAGGTCGTCGCGGCGTCGGGCGACGACCACCTGGAGCACCTCGAGCTGCGCGACGTCGACACCGGCGAGACCACGCGCGTCGAGTGCGGGTGGGCGTTCGTGTTCATCGGCGCAGCGCCCCGCACCGACTGGCTCGACGGCGTCGTCGCGCGCGACCCCCGCGGGTTCGTGCTCGCCGGCCCCGACCTGCTGCACGACGGCGCCCCGCCCGCCGGGTGGACGCTCGACCGTCCCCCCTACCACCTGGAGACGTCCGTCCCGGGCGTGTTCGCCGCCGGCGACGTGCGTGCCGAGTCCGCCAAGCGCGTCGCGTCCGCCGTCGGCGAGGGCGCCATGGCCGTCATGCTCGTCCACCGCTACCTCGAACAGCTCTGACCACCGTCCCGCGACACAGCCCCGACCCGAACCCGGAGGCGACACCGTGACCAGCACCGAGGACCCCACCACCACCCCGCCCGCCGACGCCACCTCCGGAGCACCCGCCCCCACGGGCACCGCCGCGGCCGCCGCCGCGCGCGGCTGGCTGCCGTGCGACGTCGACGAGCTGCGCGCCACGTTCCTGTTCGAGCACCTCACCGACGACCAGCTCGCGTGGTTGTGCGCGACCGGCCACGTCGAGCGGCACGACGCGGGCTGGCTGTTCCACGAAGGCACGCCCGCCGAGGCGTTCTACGTCATGCTCGACGGCGGTGTCGCGCTCTACCGGCGCGTCGGCGAGGACGAGGTCGAGGTCTCGCGCACGCGCCAGGTCGGCGTGTACCTGGGCGCGTGGAACGCCTACCTCGGCGACCGGCTCCCCCAGACGTACCTGCACTCGGCGCGCGCCCTGGAGCCGTCGCGCTTCTTCGTGCTCGCGGCGCACGACTTCGCCAAGCTCATGACGGAGTGGTTCCCCATGGCCGTGCACCTGCTCGAGGGCGTGTTCTGGGGCACGCGCGACGCGCAGCAGCTCGTCGGGCAGCGCGAGCGGCTGCTCGCCCTCGGGTCGCTGTCGGCAGGCCTCACGCACGAGCTCAACAACCCCGCCGCGGCCGCGGTGCGCGCGACCGGGACGCTGCGCGAGCGCGTCGCCGCCATGCGGCACAAGCTCGCGCTCATCGCCGACGGACCCTACGACCGCGCCACCCTCGCCGAGCTGATCCGGCTCCAGGAGGAGGCGCTCGAACGGTACGCGGACACCCGTACGGCGGACGCCGTCGGCGCGCTGGAGACGTCCGACCTGGAGGACCGTCTCACCGACTGGCTCGACGACCACGGCATGCCCGAGGGCTGGCGCGTCTCGCCCGCGCTCGTCCAGGCCGGCATCGACGAGCCGTGGCTCGACCGCGTCGCCGAGCGCGTCGACGCCGGCGCGCTCACCGGCGCGGTGAGCTGGCTCGCGTACACGATCGAGACCGAGCAGCTCATGGCCGAGATCGAGGACGCCACGGTGCGCATCTCCACGCTGGTCGGCGCGGCCCGCCAGTACTCCCAGCTCGACCGGGCGCCGTTCCGTCCCGTCGACCTGCACGAGCTCCTGGACTCGACCCTGACGATGCTCGACCACGCCCTCGCGGGCGTCGAGGTCGTGCGCCGCTACGACACCGGCCTGCCGCCCGTGCCCGTCTACGCGGCCGAGCTCAACCAGGTGTGGACCAACCTCGTCGAGAACGCCGCGCAGGCGATGGGCGGGGCCGGCACGCTCACGGTCACGACCCGCCGCGCCGACGACCACGCCGAGGTCGAGATCGCCGACACCGGGCCGGGCATCCCCGACGACGTGCGTCCCCGGATCTTCGAGCCGTTCTTCACGACCAAGCCGGTCGGGCAGGGCACCGGGCTCGGCCTCGACATCTCGTGGCGGATCGTCGTCAACAAGCACCACGGCGACCTCACGGTGACGTCCGTGCCCGGCGACACCCGCTTCGTCGTCCGGCTCCCGCTGGAGCCGGCGGCGGCCGCCCCGGGGCCCGGCGCCGACACCGACCGATGACGGCCCCCGCCCCCGCCGCGGGAACGTCGCCCGTCGGCGAGGAGCGCCACGCGTCGTGGCTCGAGCTGTTCTTCGACCTCGTCGTCGTCGCGGGCATCGGCATGCTCGCCCACCTCCTGCAGGAGGACCACGACGGCGGCGGGCTCGCCCTGTACGTCGTCGCGTACACCGCGTTCTGGCTCGTGTGGGCCTGCTTCACCACGTACGGCAACGTCGCGGGCGAGGGCGCCCGGCCGCTGCCGATCCTCGCCGGGATGGCCGCGCTCGCGGTGATGGTCGCCGCGGTGCCCGGCATCCACGACGAGCACGCCCGGGCGTTCGCGGTCGCGTACGTCGTGGGCCGGCTCGTCGCCGCGCGGCCCTGGCGACGCACGACCGTCGTCGTCGACCTGCCCGCGGTGCAGGCGCTGACCGGCGTCGTCCCCTGGATCGTGTCGTGGTGGTTCGACGGGCAGACCCGGTACACGCTCTGGGCCGTCGGCCTCGCGATCGACCTGCTGCTGCTCCTCACGCTCTCGGGCGAGCGCCTCGTGGACCGGGCCCAGGAGCGCCTCGACGAGGTCCGCGAGCGCCGAGGTCGTGGGCCGGGATCCCGGCGAGACCGTGCCGGGCGCGTGCCACGGCGCGAGGGGCACGACGTCGAGGGGCGGCGCCGTGGCGGCGGACGCGACGCCCGGGACCTCGAGGTGCCCGAGACGGTCGACGCGGCGGCGAGCGACGTGCCGCACCTCGGCGAGCGACTGGGCCTGTTCGTCATCATCGTGCTCGGCGAGGGACTCATCCAGGCGATCGACGCCGCGAGCGCCGCCGAGTGGGACCGGACGCTGCTCGTCGCCGGAGCGGGCGCGTTCACCCTGCTCGTGGGCCTGTGGGCGCTCACCGTGCGGTCGGGCTACGCGGGCGTCGCGCTGCTGCGTCCCGCCGGGGTACGGCCGCGGTCCGCGTGGTTCCTGCACCTGGTGACCACCGGGGCGCTCGCGACGCTCGCGGGCGCGCTCGGGGGCGTCCTCGACCGTCCGGCGCGCGCGCTCGACCCGGCCGAGCTCGCGCTGCTCGTCGGGGCGTTCGCCGTGCACGGGCTCGTGTCCGCGGGGGTGCACGCCGCGCTGCGCGACGCGCGCACCGCGGTCCTGGTCGCCGTCCCGGTCGTCGTCGCCGGCGCGGTCGCGTGGCTCGCGGGCGGGACGATCTCCGCGGCCGGCCTCGTCTGGGTGCTGTCGGGAGCGCTGCTCGTGCAGCTCGCCGTCGCCGGCCGGCCTCGCGGGGCGCGCGCGCCGGCCGGGGCGGCCACCTGACGACGGTGACCTGCCCGCGCAAAATCGTGGACGTCGGACGATCGGGGGCATAGCCTCGTGGCGTCCGGTCGAACCCGCCCGGACGCTCGACCATGACGACCGGTGAAGGAGAGGTGGACCCGCGTGCTGCACCAGTGGTCCACCGACCCGTCCCGAAGGGCGCTCCTCAGGTAGACGACGTACGTCGTCCATCTGCAGAGCCGTCCTGGGGCACCGTCCTGGGGCGGCTCTCGTCGTCCACCCCAGCTCGGCCCCACGTCACGGCCGCCACGGCCACCGACACGACAGGAGGCGCGACGATGAGCGAGGTGGTCATCTACAACCTCGGCGGCAGCCAGGAGCTCGGCCGCGTGTCGTTGCGCCACGCGATCCGCATGCTGCACCGGCGGGTCGCCGAGGTGCTCGAGGCCGTGGAGGGCGAGACGTTCGGCCCGTACCAGCAGCCACGCTCCGTCGCGCTCGTGCGGTACGTGCACGCGCGGTGGGTGTACGAGCGCCAGGGGCGCGTGCCGTACTCGCGCGCGGCCCTGCTGCGCCGCGACCGGTACCGCTGCGCGTACTGCGGCGGGACCGCGACGACCATGGACCACGTGGTCCCCCGCTGCCAGGGCGGCACCACGACGTGGCTCAACGCCGTCGCCGCGTGCGAGCCGTGCAACGCCGCCAAGGGCGGCCGCACCCCGGAGCAGGCGGGTCTGCGGATGCTCAGACGCCCGTTCGAGCCCGCGTTCCGCGACATCTACCCGTCGGCGCCCGCCCCGCGCAGGCGCTGACGGGTCCCCGACCGGTCTCCCGGTCGGTCCGCGGGCCGCCCGGCCGGTGGCGGTGACACCGGCCGGGCTTCCCCGCACCGCCGCGATCTACCCCGTCCTCTCCGCCGACGTGGACCTCGCCGGAGGCACGGCGTCGAACCGGATCGCACCGGACACCACGAGGTCGGCGCGCGAGCGGGTCGGCTCCACGAGCAGCGCGTTGCGCCCGTCGACCTCGCTCGCCCAGGCGGTCGCCGCCTCGACCGTGCGCCCGTGGCGCGTGTGCCGGTCGACGAGGCGCCGCTCGCGCTCCGTGGGGTCGGTGCCGCAGAACCACGCCTCGTCGAGCAGGCCTGGCACGCGATCCCACGGTTCCTCGGCCACCAGGAGGTAGTTGCCCTCGACCACGACGACCGCGTGCGACGGCTCGACGGCGATCTCCCCGGCCACCGGCTCGTCGACCTCGCGGTGGAACGACGGCGCGTACACGGTGCGGTCGGGCTCCTCGCGCACCCGGCGCAGCAGGGCGACGAAGCCCCAGCCGTCGAACGTGTCGAGAGCGCCCTTGCGCTCGTGGCGGCCCAGCCGGTCGAGGGTCGCGTTCGCGAGATGGAAGCCGTCCATCGGCACGTGCACCGCCTCCGGTCCGATCGCCTCCGCGAGCCTCAGCGCGAGCGTCGTCTTGCCCGCGCCCGGGCTGCCCGCGATCCCGACGACGACACGCGCGCCGCCCGACCGCTCACGCAGCGCGCGCACGCGCGCGAGGAGCACGGCCGGGTCCGCGACCCCGGCGGACGACTGCGCGGTTCCGGGCACGAGGGGCACGGCATCCTTCTCGACGGTCATGCGCCCAGTCTCCCGTGCCGCGGACGCGCGGCGCGCGGGTCGGCGGTGCCGGGACCGATGAGTCGTCGGCGCGGGGCGGGTCTCACCCCTCGACCCAGGACCGCGAGCTCGGGAGGACGACATGGCCACGGTGGTCGCAGGAGCAGCGGTGTCGCTGGACGGCTACGTCCAGGACGCCGACGGAAGCATCGAGGCGCTGTACGCGGACTTCGAGGAGCTGGCGAGCAGCGCGTACCTGCGCGAGCTCCAGGAGCGCACCGGCGCCGTCCTCATGGGCCGGCGCACGTACGACATGGCCCCGGACCCCGACGGCTACGCGGACGGCTACGAGTTCCAGGTGCCGATCTTCGTCGTCACCCACACGCCGCCGCCGGTCGCGCCCAAGCGCAACGAGCGGCTGTGGGTCACGTTCGTCACGGACGGCGTCGCGTCGGCGGTCCGGCAGGCCCGCGACGCCGCGGGCGAGCGCGACGTGACCTTCATCGGCGGGGCCGACGTCTTCCGCCAGCTCTGGGCCGCCGGGCTCGTCGACGAGCTCGCGGTGGAGGTCATGCCGGTCCTCCTCGGGGGCGGCGTCCGGCTGTTCGACGGCGAGGCGCCCGCCGTCCTCGAGAAGGTGCGGGTCGAGGACGTGGGCGCGCGCACCGCGCTGCGCTACCGCGTCGTCCGGGAGGCCGGCGCGGCGAGCGGACAGGCCTAGCTCACGCGCTGGCCGGCACGACCCGGTCCGCCGCCACGTCGGGCGGACCAGCCGCGAGCGCCGCGACCGGGTCGCGCGCGAGGTCCGCGGCCGGCAGGCCGGTCTCCCGGCTCAGCGCGCGCAGCAGCCCGGCGCGCGAGGCGTAGCCCGCGGCACGGGCCGCGGCGTCGAGGTGCGAACCGCCGCGCAGCCGGGCGACGGCGACGTTGAGGCGGGCGCGCGTGCGCCAGCGCCCGAACGCGAGCCCGGTCTCCTCGACGAAGAGGCGCTGGACGTGCCGCGCGCTGGCGCGGCGCCGGTCGGCGAGCTCGTCGAGCGTCGCGACGCCCCGGCGGGCCTCCTCCGCCACGGCCCGTGCGACGGGGTGCACGGGCAGCCGGAGGGCGAAGTAGTCGCCCGCGAGCCCCCGCAGGACGTCCTCGAGCGCGGCGCGGAACGGCGCGACCTGCTCGGGCGTCGCCGGGGCCGCGCACAGGACGGCCGTGAGCACGGTGGTGAGGGCGGGCACCACGCCGAGGCGGTGGACGCGCGCCGGCGGCCGGACCCCGGGCGAGAGCACCGGGCCGAGCGCCATCGAGTCGCCGGGGAGGCGCATCGCGTGCGGCACCCGCGGGGCGAGCCAGAGGTTCTCGTGCGTCCGCAGGGTCAGGGGCACGCCGTCGACGACGAGCTCCGCGGTCCCGGCGACGACGTGGACGAGGTGCGGCTCGTCGTGGGCGTGGGTGTCGTGCCCGAGGAAGCGGACGGAGTGCTCGGGGACGACGGCGGCCAGCGCGGTCGGGTTCATGCGCGCTCCTCTCCCCCGGGCCCGCGGGTCCCGGTCGCGTGTCGTCTTCGGGACGGGCCGTGTCACGTTCGGACGCGGCCCGGCCCTCAGGTGTGGTTAGCCTAACCTCGCGAGGTGCGCCCCGGTACGCCGTGCGGCCCCCGCGTCCCTGCTCCCAGAGTGTGAGGTGCCATGCCGTCGTCACGTCGCCCCGCCCGCCCCCTCGCCGCGCTGAGCGCGCTCGTCGCCGCCGCGACGCTCGCGCTGGCGGGCTGCTCCGCCGACACGACGCCGTCCGACGCGGGCGGCGAGCCGTCCGCGGAACCCGGCACGACCACGTCCGAGACCGCCGCCGAACGGGTCGTGGCGACCGACCAGGGTGACGTCACCGTCCCCACCGACCCGCAGCGCGTCGTCGTGCTCAACCACGCCCTCGCCGGGTACCTGTACGCGCTCGACGTGCCGGTGCTCGCCACGGTCCCCGAGGTGACGGACGACCCGGACCCGGCGTTCTCACCCTTCTGGGCCGCGGAGGCCGAGGCCGACGGCACCGAGCTCGTCGAGTGGAGCGCCGACGGCTACAACCTCGAGGCGATCCTCGCCCTCGAGCCCGACCTCATCGTGGGCGGCGGCTGGGGCTTCCCGCTCAAGCAGGCCACCGACGTCTACGACGGCCTGAGCCAGATCGCCCCGACCGTCCTCGTCAGCGGCACGTTCACGACGTGGCAGGAGCAGTTCGCGTTCCTCGCCCGGGACGTGTTCGACGACGCGGCGACGTACGACGAGCTCGTCGCCGGGTACGACGCCCGGGTCGCCGAGGTGGCGGACGCCATCACGGTCCCCGAGGGAGAGACGGCGTTCCTCGCGCTGACGTCGCAGGGCACGACGTTCGCGCTGATCGAGGGCGAGGCGCTGCCGAACACGTTCGCCGAGCTGGGCTTCGCGATCCAGCCGATCCAGGAGCAGACCGGCGCCGAGCCGTACACCGCCGGCGGCGACATGTTCGAGGTCTCCGCCGAGCAGGTGACCTCCGTGGTCACCGCGCCGAACGTGTTCGTCATCGGGTTCAACGGTGCCGAGGTCGACTTCGACGCGCTCGCCGCGGACCCGGTGTACGCGGGCCTGCCGTCGTTCGCGGCGGGCACGGCCCACGAGCTGCCCACGTGGACGATCCGCGGCGACTACCACGAGGCCATGGCCCTGCTCGACGTCGTCGAGGAGCAGTTCTCCTGATGGCCCGGCACCGCCTCCGCACGCACCCGCTGGTGCTGCGCCGCGTCGAGGTGGCGCGCGTCGTGGACGTCACGCCCCGCATGCGCCGGGTGACCCTCGCCGGGCCCCAGCTCGGGGCCTTCGAGCGCGACGGCATGCCGATGCCCGCGTTCGACGCGCCGTGGTTCGACGACCACGTGAAGATCGTGCTCGCGTCCGACGGCGACGTCGCCTCCGCGCTGCCCGTGCAGCGCGCGCACGGGATCGACTGGCCGCCCGCGCCGAACCGGCAGGGCCGCGACTACACGCCGCGCCGCTGGGACGCGGCGGCAGGTGAGCTCGACCTCGACCTCGTGCTGCACGGCGACGGCCCGGCCGCGGCGTGGGCCCAGGCAGCGCGCCCGGGCAGCGAGCTGTGGTTCGTCGGTCCCAAGGCCTCGACCGTCTGGCCCGACGACGTCGACTGGGCCCTGCTCGCGGGCGACGAGACGGCGCTGCCCGCGATCGGGCGCTTCCTCGACGAGCGACCGGTCGACGTGCCCGTGCAGGTCGTCGTGACGATCGGTGCCGACGCGGCCCGGCAGGACCTCGCGCTGCGCGAGGGCGACACCCTGCGGTGGGTCGTCGCGCCGGAGGGCGACCGCGCCGCGCTCGACGAGGCCGTGCGCGCCCTCGCATGGTGGCCCGGCCAGGTCTACGCGTGGGCGGCGAGCGAGAGCCGTGCGCTGCTGCCCGTGCGGCGCTACCTCACGCGCGAGCGCGCCGTGCCCCGCACGCACGTCGACGTCACGGGCTACTGGCACGCGGAGCCGGCGACCGCCCCGGCGCCGGCCCCGCGGCTCGCGGCCGAGGCGGAGCCGCAGCCCGTGGGGGTCCCGTCCCCCGTGCCCTGGTTCGCGACCCGCGCGGCGCTGCAGCTCGGCCTGCTCGACGAGCTCGGCGCCGGCCCCCGCGACGTCGCGACCCTCGCCGACGTCGCGCGTGTCGCGCCGGGCGCGGTCCGCGCGCTGGTGGGCGTGCTCGCGGCGTCTGGCGTCGTGGCGCTCGACGGCGACACGGTCAGCCTGGGCGACGCGGGCGAGGACCTCCTCGACGACGAGCACGAGCGCGAGGAGTACGAGGGGCTCGAGGCCGACGCCGTCCTGGCGCTCGCCGCGCTCGCCCCCGCGCTGCGCGACCGCGCACCGGCCTGGTCGCGGTCGCGCGGCCGGACGCTGCGTGCCGAGGTCGAGGCGGACGCCGAGCGCGCCGCGGAGGTCGTCCAGGGCGCCGACGTGCTCCCGTACGTGCTCACGGGCCTCGGCACCTGGCCGGTCTGGTCGGACGCGCGGTCGGTCGCGCTCGGCGGCCCCGGCGCGCTCGTCGTCGCCGACCTGCTCACCGAGGTCCCGGGCGAGCGCGCGACGACGCTCGTCGAGGACGCGGTCCCCCTCGGGGTCCTGCGCGAGCGGGCCGGCGCCGGTACCGCGCACGCGGCGGCCGAGACGTGGCCCGCGGTCGACGTCGCCGTGTGCGCGCTGGGCGCGGGCCACCGCACCGACGACGAGGTGGTCGACCTCCTCGCCGCGATGCGCGCCGCCGCGCCGCGCGCCGTCCTCATCGAGGACTTCACGCCCGACGGGCTCAGCCCGCACGCGCACGAGCACGCGCTGCTCTCGCTGGCGACCACCGGCGCGGCGCCGCGCACGCCCGCCGACGTCGCCCGCCTCGCGGAGCGTGCGGGCTGGCGCGTCGAACGGCACGAGGCGCTCGGCTGGGGGGTCGAACGCGTCGAGCTCGCCGCCCGGCACGCCCGCCCTCGTGCCTCGGAAGGCTAGTGCCCGATCCGGTCGAGCTCGGCGAGGTCGGTCGCGGAGAGCTCGACGGCCGCGCCGGCGACGTTCTCGCGCAGGTGCGTGACCGACGAGGTCCCCGGGATGAGCAGGACGTTGGGCGAGCGCCGGAGCAGCCAGCTCAGCGCCACCGCGATCGGGGTCGAGCGCAGCCGTTGCGCCACCGCGGACAGTGCTGAGGACTGCAGCGGCGTGAATCCCCCCAGGGGGAAGAAGGGCACGTAGGCGATGCCGTCGCGAGCCAGCTCGTCGATCAGGTCGTCGTCGTGCCGGAGGGCGAGGTTGTACATGTTCTGCACGCACACGATCGGGGCGAGCGACCGCGCCTCGCGGACCTGTTCCGGGGTGGCGTTGCTGAGGCCGAGGTGACGGATCAGGCCTTCGTGCTGCATCTCGACGAGCGCCTCGACGGCCTCGCTGACAGGCTCCTGGACGGTGCCCTGGGCGTCACCCAGGCGCAGGTTGACCACGCCGAGCGCCTCCAGGCCCAGCGACTCGAGGTTCTCCCGCACCTGCCGGCGCAGGTCCTCGGGCCGTCGGGCGGTGGGCCAGCCGCCCTGGGCGTCGCGGTCGGCGCCGACCTTGGTGACGATGCACAACGAGTCGTCGTACGGGTGCAGCGCCTCGCGGATCAGCTCGTTGGTGACCCGCGGGCCGTAGGCGTCGCTCGTGTCGATGTGGGTGATGCCGAGGTCGACAGCCTCGCGCAGGACGGCGAGCGCGCCGTCGTGGTCGGCGGGCGGTCCTACCACCCAGGGGCCGGCGAGCTGCATCGCGCCGTACCCGAAGCGGGTGACCGTCAGGTCGCCCAGGGTCCAGGTGCCGCCGGGAAGCGTGGTCGAAACGGTGCTCAAGGTGCTGCCTTTCGGTTCGGAGCGGAGTGCTCGTCGTGCGAGCCCTCTCGGCATGCCAGGATGCGAGCACCGGTTTCTCGACGGAAGTAGGCACCTGAAAGTGCGTAAGGCACCTCGGTGTCGCGAGGAGGACTGATCGTGACGATGACCGCCGCCCAGCAGCGCGTCCAGGCGAAGGCCGAGTACGACGCCTTCCTGGCCGCGTGCCCGAGCCGCCAGCTGCTCGACCGGCTCTCGAACAAGTGGGTCACCCTGATCCTCGCGGCATTGGGCGACGCCTGCTCCGGGCCCGACGCCGAAGCCAGGTCGATGCGCTTCTCGGAGCTCGCCCGCCGACTGGCCGGAGTCAGCCAGAAGATGCTCACCCAGACGTTGCGGTCGCTGGAGCGCGACGGCCTGGTGACCCGCACCGTGGTCGCGACCGTGCCGGTCACCGTCTCCTACGAGCTGACCGAGCTCGGCGTCTCCCTCCAGGACACGATGCGTGCCCTCAAGTCGTGGGCGCAGGACCACATGGACGAGGTGTCCGCCAACCGCGAGGACTACGACGCCCGCACCGCCTGACGGCGCTGCACGCCTCCGGGTCCGGGCGGACGACTGACGGCACGAGTCTGCCGCGGCCGCGCCGGCCGTCGAGAGACACGCCGGGGCCACGAAGCACCCGGTCGGCACGACGCCCCCAGCACGTCGTGCCGACCGGTCCCCACGCCACCCGCGCGAGGTCGAGTCCGCGACCGCGCGTCTCAGCCGACCGCGCGGAACGGGCCCCACGAGCCGGCACCCGGCTCCTGCCCGCGCGACCACCACTGCGCGACCCACACCGCGCCGTCGTGCACGACCGCGTCACCCGCCCGGAGCACGCGCGTCGGGGTCCAGACCGGCACGCCGCGCTCGTCGGCGGCCAGCTCCTCCCACGGACCCCACGCCGCGCCCGGAGTCGTTCCCCGCGCGTACCACTGGGCGCGGAACACCGCGCCGTCGTGGACGACGACGTCGCCCGCCCCGTACGTCGCGGCCGGGTCGTAGGCCGGGGCCTCGACCGGGCCGAGACGCCCCGCGCCGGCGGACGACCGCACGATCGCGGGCACGGCCCACGTCGGGTCGATGCTCCCGTGCAGCGTCGGCGTCCAGCGCGCCTCGTCGGCGAGCCGGTCCGCCTCCCCCACCGAGGCGTTGTAGGCGGCGAGGAGGTCGACCGGCTCGCCGTCCACGGTCGAGCCCGTCTCGAACAGCCGCTCCCCCTTGTACCGGCCGATGATCCGTGCCGGGTCGACGCCCGGGGCGAGCTCGAACGCGTTGTTCTCGGCGTAGATGCTCGAGTCGACGCCCGCGCCCCAGTAGTACTGGAAGATGCCCTCGCGCGTCTGCTCGTAGAGCTCGTTGTAGACGTGCACGTCGCCGAAGCGCACGCGCGGGGCGCGCTGCCCGACGTCGGTCCACCGGTTGTGGTGGTATGTCACCTTGTGCCTGCCCGCGTCCTGCGTGCGGCTGTCCGAAGAGCCGAGGATCGCCGTCTTGTCGTGGTCGGAGAAGTGGTTGTAGGAGACGGTCACGTGGTCGGAGCCGTGCGTGATGTCGAGCAGACCGTCGTGGATCTCGTACGGGCGGCCGAAGACCGTCGGGAGCGACGAGGGCGGGCGCTCGCCGTCGTCGAACGTGCTGTGGTCGACCCACACGTTCTCCGACGTCCACACCGACACGTTGTCGTACGCGGAGTTCCAGTTGCCGGCGTCGCCGTCGCCCGGGTCCCACGCGGGGAAGCAGTCGCGCGCGTCGGAGAACGTGACGTTGCGGACGATGACGTTGCGCGCGTCGCGGATCCGCAGGCTCGCGCCCACGACCTGCGCGTCCGCGCCCAGGCCGACGATCGTCACGTTCGACCCGACGTGCTGCAGCGTGACCTTCGCCTGCTCCGCGGCGGCGGCCACGCGCGCGTCCTCGAGCGGACCGGCCGGGTCGCCCCACCCGTACGTGGCCGGGTCGTAGGCGGCGACGTAGTCGTCCATCGAGAACGGCGCATCGCTGCCCGCGACCGGGACGGTGGCGGCGATCGCCTCGCAGCTCGTCCCGGCGAACGCGTCGATGCGTCCGTCGACGTACACGATGCGCGGCGTCGTGTCGGTCCGCGCCCCCGCACCGCCCAGCGCGGCGCGCAGCTCGTCCCAGGTGTCGACGACGTACACGTGCTCGGCGGTCGCCGCGCTCCCACCCGTGGTGCCACCGTTCGCGGCACCCCAGCCGTCGTTCGCGCCGAGCACCTGCCGCCCGAGGTCCGCCGCGCCCGGCCCGTCCGTCCCCGAGCCGCTCGTCGCGCTGCTCGTCGCCGCGGTGCCGGTGACCGCCATCACGACCGCCGCCGCCGCGGCCAGCGGGACCCTCACCCACCGTCCTGCCATCACCCAACTCCTTCGTCGGTGCGAGAAACCGGTTTCACGCCGGCGGGACCGAGTCTGGCACACCGGGTGCGGAAAGCGCTAGCCGTCACCGCCGCGGGACGAGCCGGAGACCCTTCTCACCCCGCCTTCGCCGGAAGGTCCTCGGCTCGGCGCCGCCTCACGACCTGCGGGCGAGGCCGGGGGCGGCGAGGGCGACGAGGACGGCGGTCGCGGCGGCGAAGACGACGACCATGAGCCGCAGCGGCTCGACGGTCAGCGAGAGTCCGAGGAGCAGCACCGGGACGGCGAGACCGACGTAGGCGACGAGGAAGATCCCCGCGAGCACCTCGCCGCGCCGCTGCGGCTCGGCGAGCGACCCTCCCGTCGCGAGCGCGCCCCGGAAGAGGATCCCGACACCCGCCCCTGCGACGACCGCGCTCGCGACGAAGCCCGGCAGGGACGCGAGCCCGACCGACACGGCGAGGACGACGAGCCCCGCCAGGGTCAGCCCGACCGCGAGCGCCACCTGACGCGCCGGGGCGAGCCGCCCGGAGGCGAGCTGGGCGAGGGCGGCGGAGGCGAACACCGCGGCGGACACAAGGCCCGCGACCAGTCGCGACTCCTCGTGCATGACCGTGGCGAGGACGCTCGGGGTGAGCGACGTGAAGAGCCCGAACACGGCGAACCCGGCGAAGGCGGCCGCCGCCGCGGCGACGAACGTGCCGCGCCCCGATCGCGGCACCGCGACGCGCTGCGGGCGGTAGGCGTACCGGCCGGCCGACGG
Organism: Cellulosimicrobium cellulans; assembly: GCF_016921195.1. Taxonomy (GTDB): domain Bacteria; phylum Actinomycetota; class Actinomycetes; order Actinomycetales; family Cellulomonadaceae; genus Cellulosimicrobium; species Cellulosimicrobium cellulans_F. The sequence continues at coordinate 346,416 of NZ_JAFGYF010000002.1, read as the reverse complement.
CGCGACCGTCTCGGGCACGAGCGCGGCGGCGAGCACCGCGGCGGCGAGCAGGACGGCGAACGCGACGTACGGCGTCGTGAGCGGGGCGGGAGCGGCCTGGGCCAGCAGCCCGCCGACGAGCGGCCCGAGCGCGAGACCGCCGATGTTCGCCAGTCCCGCGACGGCGCTCGCGTCGCGCGGCCGGTCCGGGCGCGCGACGGCGCGCAGCTCCGCGAGGTGCGCCGTCGCCGTGGCGGTGACGGCGCCGATCCCGGCCCCGGAGACGAGGCGCGCGACCACGAGGCCGCCCAGCCCGTCGAGCGCGAGGAACAGCACCGCCGCGACGAGCTCGGCCGCGAGGCCGAGGAGCAGCACGCGCCGCCGCCCGAACCGGTCGCTGAGGTGACCGACGAGGTAGAGGCTCGCTGCCACGCCGACCGCGTAGGCGGCGAAGACGACGGTCACGGCGACCGTGGGGAGCCCGTCGCGCACCTGGTAGAGGGGGTAGAGCGGGGTCGGGACGGTCGAGAACGCCATCGCGGTGGCGAACGCGAGCGCCACGACGAGGAAGCCGGGGCCGTGGGAGACGAGCGGACGCCGCCGGGTCGCCCGCGGGGCGCCGCGGGCGAGGTCCGGGGTGCGCGTCGAGGTCGAGGTCATGCGCACCACGGTGCGCCCGACGGTCTGATCGTGTCCAACGACTTGTTCCGATCATGTTCATCGGCAGAACCAATTTCTCGCTACGCTCGCACCATGGAGACGCGCCAGCTCGAGTACTTCGTCGCCGTCGCCGAGGAGCTGAGCTTCACGCGCGCCGCGGCGCGGGTGTTCGCCGTGCAGTCGAGCGTGTCCGCGGGTATACGTGCGCTCGAGGCCGAGCTGGGCGCCCGCCTGTTCGAGCGCACCAAGCGCACCGTCGCGCTCACCTCGCAGGGCGAGGCACTGCTCCCCCGTGCCCGCGCGGTCCTCGACGCCGTCGACGAGGCCCGCGCCGCCGTCGCGCCCGGCCCGCACCTCGTCCGCGGCACCGTCCGCCTCGGGGTCTTCACCAACCTCGGCTACCTCGGCCTGCCGCGCGTGCTCGCGGCGTTCCGCGAGCGCCACCCGGGCGTCGAGCTGCACCTGACGCCGAGCCCCGCCGGCTCGACGGGACTCGGCGAGGACGTGCGCCGCGGGGTCGTCGACGTCGCGTTCACGGGGCTGGACCCGCAGGACCATCCGGGCCTGCGGTACACACGCCTCACGTCCGCGACGTTCGTCGCGGTCCTGCCCACCGGCCACGCGCTCGCGGGGGCACCGTCGGTCGCACCGGGCGACCTGGCCGACGAGCGCGTCGTGACGACGCCGCGCGGGTTCGGCAACCGCGTGGTCGCCGAGCGCGCGTTCGCGCACGCGGGCGTCGCGCCGCGCGCCGACACGGAGGTCGCGGACGTCGGGGACCTGCCCGCGTTCGTGGCCGCGGGGTTCGGGGTCGCGGTGGTGCCGGCCGACATGTACGAGCCCGCCGACGGCGCCGTCGCGGTCCCGCTCGACGCCCCGGAGACCTGGTCCCTCGGGCTCGTGACCCGGCCGTACCCGAGCGCGGCTGCCGCGGCCCTCGTGGCCGGGCTCGTGGACGCGCTCGAGGGCAGGCGGGTCCCGGACTGAGGCGCGCTGGTAGCATCGGCGCGTGCTCATCGAGGTCGACAGAACCTAGCCGCCGAGCCGTCGGCGGCCCGTCCCAGCACACCCTCTCGTCCCCGGCTCCGTGACACGAGCCCCCGCGGGCGATCGTCGCGACCCCTGCCGTGACCTCGTCGTGCCTGGACCCGCCGCGCCGCTCACGCGCCGCCCTGTCCTTCCCCGGCACGACCCTGCCCGCGCACCCGCGGGCACGAGGAGCACCACATGTCCACCCTGCACCGCTCCGCGGTGACCCTGACCGACCTCACGTTCGAGTGGCCCGACGGCACCGTCGCGCTCTCGCACCTCACCGGCACGTTCGGCACCGGCCGCACGGGCCTCGTCGGCGACAACGGCGCCGGCAAGTCCACCCTCCTGCGCCTCGTCGCCGGCCTGCTCACCCCGACGTCGGGCAGCGTCACGACCACCGGCGAGGTCGCCTACCTGCCCCAGACCCTGACCCTCGGCCACGAGGCGAGCGTCGCTCGTCTCCTCGGGATCGACCGCACGCTCGCCGCATTGCGCGCCATCGAGTCCGGGGACGTCGACGAGCGCCACTTCGACGCCGTCGGCGACGACTGGGACGTCGAGGCCCGCGCCGCGCAGGCGCTCGCCGAGATCGGGCTCGACGGCGTCGGCCTCGACCGGCGCGTGGGCGAGCTGTCCGGCGGCGAGGCGATGCTCGTCGCGATCAGCGGGCTGCGCGTGCGACGCAGCGCGATCACGCTGCTCGACGAACCGACCAACAACCTCGACCGCGGCACGCGGGCGCGGCTCGCGGCGCTCGTCGACGACTGGCCCGGGACGCTCGTCGTCGTGAGCCACGACCTCGACCTGCTGGAGCACATGGACGAGACAGCGGAGCTGCACGCCGGCCGCCTCACCACCTTCGGCGGCCCGTACAGCGCGTGGCGCGACCAGCTCGAGGCGGACCAGGCCGCCGCGGCGCAGGCCGCGCGGACCGCCGAGCAGACGCTGCGGGCCGAGAAGCGCCAGCGCGTCGAGGCCGAGACCAAGCTGGCGCGCCGCGAGCGGACGGCGCGCACCGCGCAGGCGAACCGCACCGGGTCACGCATCTCCATGGGGCTGCGCGCGTCCGCCGCGCAGGTGTCCGCCGGCTCGATGCGCCAGGGCCTGGACGCGAAGGTCCAGGCCGCGCAGGACGCGCTCGACGCCGCGACGGCCCGCGTGCGCGACGACGAGCACGTGCACCTCGTGCTCCCCGATCCGGACGTGCCGCGCGGCCGGCGCCTCGCCGAGCTGCGCGGGACGAACCGGACGGTCGTCGTGCAGGGACCCGAGCGCGTCGCCCTCGTCGGCGCGAACGGGACCGGCAAGACGACTCTCCTGGAGAACCTGCTCGCCGGGCGCGCGCCGCAGCCCGGCCGGGCCGGTGGGACGCTCCTCACCGATCGGGTCGGCTACCTGCCCCAACGGCTGGACGGGCTCGACGACGCCCGGAGCGCGCTCGAGAACGTGCGCGACGGGGCGCCCGGCGCGGCCCCGGGCACGATCCGCAACCAGCTCGCGCGCCTGCTGCTGCGCGGGTCGAGCGTGGACCGCCCGGTGTCGACGCTCTCGGGCGGCGAGCGGTTCCGCGTCTCGCTCGCGCGGCTCCTGCTCGCCGACCCGCCCGCCCAGATCCTGGTGCTCGACGAGCCGACGAACAACCTCGACGTGCGCAGCGTCGACCGGCTCGTCGAGGCCCTGTCGGGCTACGCGGGCGCGCTGCTCGTCGTGAGCCACGACGACGGCTTCCTCGCCCGTCTCGGCGTCGACGTCGTCCTCGAGCTCGACGCCGCCGGTGCCCTGCACGAGGTCCCCGCACCACGCCGCTGACGCACGGGGCGGCGCCCCGGCTCCGCCGGGGCGCCGTCAGGTCAGGTCGGGCGCGTCCCGCACGACGGCGACCATCGCCGCCGTGGCGGCGGCGTCGGCGTGCGGCCAGGCGGGGCTCGTCGAGCGCGCCGGAGCGGAGCCCGTCGGACGCGGCCTGACGCCCGGCCGACCAGACGTCCTCCGGCACCGCGAGGTCCCACGGCGCGAGGAGCCCGTCGACGAACGCGGGCAGCGCGCCGCGTCGCCGCCGGTCGAGGCGTCAGTCCCGGTTCCACCGCGCGAGCTTGGACGGGCTGAGCACGACCCACGCCTCGGCCACCCGGCCGGACCGCACCGCGACGCTCACGACGCCGGTCACGACGCCGTCCTGCCGTACGACGAGGCCGGCGACGCCGTTCACCGACCGCGCCGCCACCTCGACGCCCGGCCCCACGCGCAGGACGCGGCACAGCGCCAGGGCCGTCTCGTCGACGCCCTCGACGACCCCGGGCGTCGCGGCGGTGCTGCCGGCCGCGTCGACCCACAGGGTCACCGTCGGGTCCAGCAGCCCGCGCACGGCGTCCCGGTCTCCGGTCGTGGTCGCGCGCAGGAGCGCCTCGACGACGCGGTCGTGCGCGGCGCGGTCGGCCTCGCGCCGTGCCGCCGTCCTGTCGCGCTGGGGCATGCCGGGCCTACGCGGAGACGGCCGCGAGCTTCTGCGGGTTCATCATCCACAGCACGCGGTCGATGCCGTCGGTCGTGGCGCGGACCGTGAGCACGGCGAAGAGCTCCCCGTCGCGCGAGAGCTTGACGGCCGGGTACCCGTTGACGTCGGCAGGCTCGACCTCGACGCCCGCCCAGAAGCGCGCGGCGAACGCGTGGTGGTACTTCGCGACGCGCGGGCGCCCGACGACCGGGAACTTCGACGCGCGGACCGCTCCCCCGCCGTCGGAGTAGGAGATCACGTCCTCGGCGAAGAGCTGCTCCAGGAGCGCGACGTCGCCCGCCTGGGCCGCGGCGACGAAGGCCGTGAGCAGACGGCGCTGGGCCTCCGGGGCGACGGGCGTGCGGCGCTCGTCGCGGAGGTGGCGGCGCGCGCGGCTCACCAGCTGGCGCACGCTCGCCCGCGAGTGCCCGATGATCTCCGCGATCTGCTCGTACGGGTAGTCGAACGCCTCGCGCAGCACGTACGCCGCGCGCTCGGTCGGGGTGAGCTTCTCGAGGAGCATGAGGAGGGCGACCTCGAGCGCCTCGCCCCTCTCGGCCCCGAGCGTCGGGTCGGCGCTCGTGTCCACGGGCTCGGGAAGCCACGGGCCGACGTACGTCTCGCGGCGCACGCGCGCGGACTGCAAGACGTTGATCGCGAGCCGCGTCACCGTCGTCGTGAGGAACGCGTCCGGGTTGCGCACGCTCGCGCGGTCGTACGTCTGCCAGCGCACCCACGCGTCCTGGAGCACGTCGTCGGCCTCGGCCGCGCTGCCCAGGATCCGGTACGCGATCCCGAACAGCCGGCGCCGCGCCGCGCTGAACTGCTGCTCCGCCGTCGTGAGGTCCGCCGCTGCCTCGTCCACGCCCGTCATCCTCGCCCGCCCTCGTGCCGCCGTCACCCCGGCCGGTCGGCCGGACGCTCTGCCCACCCGACCGGACGGCGCCGCGATCCGTGACACGGCACGACGAACGGAACGCGCACGGGTCCTGCGGCTCGTGCGCGCGTCGACGACGGCCGGCGTCGTCCGGTGCTGAGGCCCGCGCGCGCCCCCGCGCCGTCCGCTACCGCGTCGCCACGGACTGCTGCGTGCGCCAGTCCGCGAGCCGGGTGCCGCCGAGCACCGCGCCGTCGCCCGGGACGAGCGAGCCCTCGGACAGCGGTGCGCCGAAGTACCGGGCCTCCGGGTCGGCGACGACCTCGCGCGGGTCGTCGAGCGACGCGAGCGTGGTCCGCACGAGCTCGTCGAGCCGGTAGACCTCGGGCCCCGCGACCTCGACGACGCCGCGCACCGGCGCGCCCGTGGCGACGTCCGCGACGGCGACGGCCACGTCGGAGGCGGCGATCGGCCGGAACAGGACCGGCGCGAGGTGCACGACGCCGTCCTGCGTGGCGCCGTCCGTGATCGACGTCAGGAACTCGAAGAACTGCGTCGCGTGGACGATCGAGTACGGCACCGGCGAGCCCGTGATGAGCTCCTCCTGCGCGATCTTCGCGCGGAAGTACCCGCTCTCGGTGAGGCCCTGCGTGCCCACGACGGACAGCGCAACGTGGTGGCGGACGCCGGCCTTCTCCTCGGCCGCCAGGAGGGTGCCCGTCGAGGTGCGGAAGAAGTCGAGGACCGCCTGGTCCTCGAACGAGGGCGAGTTCGAGACGTCGACGACGACGTCCGCGCCCTCCAGCACCTCCGCGACGCCCTCCCCGGTCAAGGTGTTGACGCCCGAGTTGGGCGAGGCGGGGACGGCCTCGTGGCCGCGGTCCCGCAGCACGGTGACGAGCTTCGAGCCGATGAGCCCCGTACCGCCGATCACGACGATCTTCATGGTGTCCTCCTGTCGCTGCGTGCGGCACGTGCCGCCCTGTCACCCGTGTCGACCGGGCACCCCTGCGGGGTGTGACACGTCGGAGGGACCGTGACCGACGGCAATCTGCTCGATCCCGGTCCGCGGGGCGTGCCAGGGTGGTGACCATGGCCGACACCACCGACGTCCGCCCGGACGTCCTCGACCGCGTCGCCTGGCCCGTCGCGACCGCACGCCTCGCGCTGCGCCGCGCCCGGCCCGACGACGCCGACGCCCTCTTCGTCTACCGCAGCCTGCCCGCGGTGGACCGCTGGCTCTCCCAGCGGTTCTCGAGCATCGAGGAGTGGCGTGAGCACCACCGCGATCCCGGCCGGCTCGCGACGACGCTCGTCGTCGAGCACGACGGCGAGGTCGTGGGCGACCTCTACCTCGCGGTGCGCGACGGCTGGGGTCAGCGCGACGTCGTCGACCGCCCCCGCCCGGACGAGGCGGAGATCGGCTGGGCGTTCTCGCCGTCGCACCAGGGGCGCGGGTACGCGACCGAGGCCGTCCGTGCCCTGCTCACGGTGTGCTTCGACGACCTCGGCCTGCGGCGCGTCGTCGCGAACGCGTTCCTCGCCAACGAGCCGTCGTGGCGGCTCATGGAGCGCGTCGGCATGCGGCGCGAGGGCGTGGGCGTGCGGGACTCGCTGCACCGCGACCTCGGCTGGGTCGACGGCGTGACGTACGCGCTGCTCGCCGACGAGCGGCGCACGGGTGCTTGACCCTGACGCGACGTCAGGGCCCACGCTGGACGCATGACCGACACCTTCCCGGCCTTCGACCTGTCCCCCGTCCCCGTCCCGGGACCCGACGCCGTCGCGCCCGAGCCGTTCCGTGGCATCTACGGCATGCCGCAGTTCGTCACGATCCCGACGGCGGACCTCGCCGCGTCCGTCGACCTCTGGACCCAGGGCCTCGGGTTCTTCGACCTGTTCTCCGTCCCGGGTGGCGTCGTGCACCTGCGCCGCTGGGCGTTCCAGGACGTCCTGCTCGTCCCGGGCCCGCCCGCGCCGGAGCCGAGCGCGCTCGCCGTGAGCTTCTCGTGCGTGCTGTCCCAGGTCGACGCGATCGTCGCCGCGTGCGAGGCCGTCTCGCCCGGGTGCACGACCGGCCCCCGGGAGACGCCGTGGGGCTCCGTCGAGGTCGAGGTCCGCACGCCCGAGAGCACGCGCGTCGTCATGACCGCCGCGCGTCCCTACGACCCCGAGAGCGACGCCGCACGGTTCATCCACGACATCGGGATCGAGGCGCCCACCGCATGACGGCCGGTGCCGTCCGGGTGACACTGGGGCGCGTGACGACGGAACGTGCGCCCCGCCGCGTCGCCGACGCGCTCACCGTCGGCGAGGCGGCCGCGGCCGTCGGGGTCACGGTGCGGACGCTGCACCACTGGGACGCCGTCGGCCTCGCCCGGCCCTCGGAGCGCACCGCGGCGGGCTACCGGCTGTACTCGCCCGCCGACGTCGCGCGCCTGCGCCGCGTGGTGGCGTACCGGGAGCTCGACGTGGCGCTCGAGGACATCCCCGGGCTGCTCGACGCGCCCGGCGACGACGCGGTCGACGCCCTGCGCCGCCATCGGGCGCTGCTCGGCGAGCGCATCGCGCGGATGGAACGCACGGCCCGTGCGCTCGACCGTCTCGTCGAGGCCAGGGAGCGCGGCCTGCTCCTGACGCCGGCGGAGCAGGTCGCGCTGTTCGGCGCGACGTGGGACCCGGCGTGGCCCGCCGAGGCGCGCGAACGCTGGGGAGACACCCCGCAGTGGGCGCAGTACGCGGAGCGGTCCGCCGAGCGGACGCTCGACGACTGGCAGGACCTCGCCGACGACGTCGCCACGCTCGAGGCCGATCTCGCCGCCGCGTGCCGCGAGGGTGTCGAGCCGTCGTCGGCGCGCGGGCTCGCGCTGGCCGAGCGCCACCGCGCCTCGATCGGCGCGCACTTCGACTGCACGCCCGCCCGGCACGTGTGCCTGGCCCGGCGGTTCGTGGAGGACGACGGCTTCCGGGCGCACTACGACGGCCTCGCCCCCGGCCTGGCCGCGTGGCTCCGCGCCGCGATCGAGGCGAACGCGCGCTCGCGCGGCGTCGACCCGGCCACGGCCTCCTGGGACTGACGGCCGCGGGCGTGTCGTCCGCCCGGCTCGTCCCGGGCGGCCGGCTCGGAGGTCGACCCGCCGCGGGACGTGCGGGCGTGCGAGCCGCCCGCCCCCGGGCGAGGCTGTGACTCCGCCGCACCACCGTCCGAGGAGTCGTCGATGTCCGGCACCTCCGCCCCCCGGGCAGCCTCCACGAGCGCCGTGCGCGCCCGGGCCGGTCTCGTCCCGGGCGACGCGGTGCGCGCCGCGGCGGCGGCGAGCGTCGTCGTCGCCGTGGGCCTCGACGGCGTCGCGACGGCGCTCTTCCTGCTGGTCCTGGGCGGCACGATCGTGCCGCGCGCGCTCGGCCTCGCCGCCCCCCTGGACGTCGCGTACAGCGTCACGCTCCTCGCCTCGGCCTGGGCCGCGCAGCTCGAGTGGTACCGCGCCGCGCCGTGGCTCGACCTCCCCGTCCACGCCGCCTGCACCGGCCTCGTCGCCGCCGTGGCGTACGTCGCCCTCGTCCGCGCCGGCATGCTCGCCGGACCCGGCATCCTGCGTCCCGGGCGGGCCCGGGCCGGCGTCCTCGTCGTCACCGCCGGCCTGGGCGCGGTGCTCGCGATCCTGTGGGAGCTCGGCGAGTGGGCCGGGCACACCTACCTCGACGACCGCATCGGCGTCGGCTACGGCGACACCGTGACCGACCTCGCCGCAGGGCTGCTCGGCGCCGTCGTCGCGGGGCTCCTCCTGCCCGCGAGCCTCCGGCCCGGGGCGACGCCCTGACCCGCCCCACGGTGTCCGTCGTCGTCCCCGTCCGGGACGACGCCGAGGCGCTCGACCGGTGCCTCGCCCTGCTCGCCCGGCAGTCCGTCGCACCTCTCGAGGTCGTGGTCGTCGACAACGCCTCGGGCGACGACTCGGCGCTGGTCGCCCGCCGCTGGGGCGCGGTCGTCGTGCGCGAGGAACGCGTGGGCATCCCCGCCGCGGCCGCGGCCGGGTACGACGCCGCGCGCGGCGACGTCATCGCGCGTCTCGACGCCGACTCGCGCCCGGACGTCGACTGGGTGCGACGGGTCGTGGACCGCATGGCCGACGACCCCTCGCTCGACGCCATGACCGGCACGGGCACGTTCGACGACCTCCCGCGCGGCGCGCGCACGGCCGTCGCGTCCGCCTATCTCGGCGCGTACTACGTCTTGTGCCACCTCGCGCTCGGCCACACCGCGCTCTGGGGGTCGTGCATGGCGCTGCGGAGGTCGACCTGGGTCGCGGTGCGTGATGTCGTCGAGCGGGAGGACCCGGAGGTGCACGACGACCTCGACCTGTCCTTCCGCCTCGGGCCGCGCCGGCGCACCGTGCTCGACCGGACGTGGCGGGTCGGTGTCTCGGCGCGCTCGCTGCGCGGGCGGCGCCAGCGCCGGCGGCGCATGGACCGCGCGTGGCGCACGCTGCGCGTCAACTGGACGGTCGCGCCACCGTGGGAGCGGTGGCGCGACCGCTGGCGCGGCAGGGGTGCGGCGGCGACGGGCTCGATCTCCGCGTGCGCGAGGTCGCGGTCCTGAGGTGCGCCGCCGTCGTCGTGCAGCGCGAAGGGCTGCACGACGTGGCCCGTGTCGAGAAGGGCACGCGGGTGAGGCGGCGGGGTGCCGGCCGGGGCGCGCGTCGCGACGAGCGACGAGCGCCCCGGCCCGGGCTCAGCGGCTCGCCGCGACGTCGAGCACCCAGGTGACGCCGAACCGGTCCGTGAGCATCCCGTACAGCGGTGCCCAGCCGGACGACGCGAGCGGCGCGACGACGGTCGCGCCGTCGACGAGCGCGTCCCAGTAGCCGCGGACCTCCTCGACGTCGTCGCCACGCACCGAGACGAAGAACGGCGCCTCACCGGGGCTCCAGGGCCGTCCCGCGGGGACGTCGTACGCCATGACGCGGAAGCCGCTCGGCGCGCTGACCTGGCCCCAGACGACGAGGTCGGCCTCGGCCGGGTCCGGCGCCTGGCCCAGGTCGCCGTACGTGGTGATGACGAGGTCGCCGCCGAACACCGCGCGGTAGTGCTCGAGCGCGGCACGGGCGTCGCCACGGAAGTTGAGGTGGGGGGTGGTCTGGACGGACATGACGTCTCCTTCGGATCGGCGGGGTCCGCGGGTCGGGGCCCCGAGCACTGGCCCGGCGCCCCGGGCTCGTACGACCACCTTCTCCGCCCATCAGGACGGATAGCGCCCGCATTGTGCGCGAGCATGGATGCATGACCGAGACGTCGCGCCGGACCCTCCTGCTGCTGTCGCTCCTCCAGGCGCGGCCTGACCGGACGGGTCCCGAGCTCGCCCGCAGGCTCGGCGTCGACCCGCGCACGGTGCGTCGCGACGTCGAGCGCCTGCGCGACCTCGGATACCACGTCGTCGCGACGCGCGGACGCGACGGTGGATACCGCCTCGACGCCGGCGCCCAGCTCCCGCCCCTGCTGTTCGACGACGAGCAGGTCGTCGCGCTGACCGTCGCGCTGCGCACCGTCGCGGCGAGCGGGCCGGGCGACGCGATCGAGGAGGCGGCCGTGCGGGCGCTCGCGACCGTGCGCCAGGTGCTGCCCGCGCGGCTGCGCCACCGGGTCGACGCCGTCGACGTGGCCCCCGTCCCCGCGCACCCCGGGCGCGCAGCTCCGTCGGTCGACCTCGACGTCCTGCTCGCCGTGAGCACCGCGGTGCGCCGGCGCGAGGTGCTGCGTCTCGACTACGCGTCGCCCACCCTTCCCACCGGGAGCGGGAGCGCGGACGGCCCCCGCACCGGCCCCAACCGCACCGCGACGGCGCCGCGGCGCGTGGAGCCGCACCACGTCGTCGTGCGCGACGGACGCTGGTACCTCCTCGCGTGGGACCTCGACCGCGCGGACTGGCGCACGTTCCGCCTCGACCGCACGACGCCCCGCGAACCGACGGGACCGCGCTTCGTGCGCCGCGAGGTCCCCGGCAGTGACGTCGGCGCGTTCGTCGCGGCCCGCTTCGCCGGGTCGACGCCGGCCTCCGCGTCACCGCCGACCGTGGGAGAGGCGGGGTGGCCGTGCCGCGGGTGGGTCGAGCTCGCCGCCCCGGCGTCGGCCGTCGTCCCGTTCGTCGAGGACGGCACGGTCGAGGTCCTGGGGCACGACCGCTGCCGGGTCGCGCTGGGCTCGTGGTCCTGGGTCGCGCTCGCGGCCCGCGTCGCCGCGTTCGACGCGGACGTGCTCGCCGCGGGGCCGGCCGAGCTCGTCGCGGCCTGCGCGACCGTCGCCGGTCGGCTGGGACGGCGTGCGACCGAGGGCGGCCGTAGCGTGGAGCGTCCCGTCCCCGGCAGAACGGACCGGTCATGACCACGCCCGTGCAGCACGACGTGCTCGTCCTCGGCGGCGGCAACGCCGGGCTCTCGCTCGCGGGACGCCTGCGCCGCGACGGCTGCCCCGACGTCGCCGTCGTCGACCCCCGGACGACCCACGAGTACCGGCCGCTGCTCTCCTACGTCGCCTCCGGCATGGCGACGCTCGACGACCTGACCCGGCCCCAGGACGACGTCGTGCCCGACGGCGTCCACCGGTACGCCGACCGCGTCGTCGCGGTCGACCCCGAACGCTCGCTCGTCCACCTCGCGGGCGGGCGCACGCTCGGGTACGCGGACCTCGCGGTGTGCCCGGGCTCGGAGGTGGACTGGGACGCGGTGCCGGGGGCGGAGCAGGCCGTGCGCACGCCGTTCGCCGCGACGAGCTACCTGCCCCACCTCGCCCCCAAGACGTGGGACCTGCTGTCGTCGTTCACCGCTGGCCGCGTGGTGTTCGCCGTCTCCTCGCGGCACGTGCCGTGCTTCCCCGTGGCGCTCAAACCGCTGTTCGTCGCGGCGGACCACTGGCGTCGCACCGGCGTGCTGGACGCGATCGACGTCGAGCTCGCCGTCGAGTCGCCGCGGCTCGTCGACGACCCGCGTGCCGAGCCCGCCCTGCACGACGCCGCGCGGCGCTTCGGCGTCCGGGTGCGCACCGGCACGACGCTCGTGTCCGTCGACGGCGCGCACCGCACGGTCCGGCTGCGGGGGCCGCACGGGACCGACGAGCTCGGCTACGACGCCCTGTACGTCGCGCCGCCGCACCGCGCACCCGCGTGGGTCGCCGGGAGCGGGCTCGCGACGCCGGAGAGCGACGGGTTCGTCGCCGTCGATCCCGAGACGCTCCAGCACGTCACCTACCCGCGCGTCTGGGGGCTCGGGGACGCGGCCGCGGTCGACGCGATGCCGTCGGGCGGCGCGCTGCGACGGCAGGTGCCCGTCGTCGCGCGCAACATCACGGCGCGCCGCCGGGGCACGCCGATGCAGCGGTACGACGGCTACTCCGTCGCGCCCGTGACGACGTCGCGCACCGAGCTGCTCCTCGCCGAGTTCGACCGCGAGCGCCGACCCGACCCCGGGTTCCGGTTCGTCAGCCTCGCGCGCCCGCGCCGCAGCCTGCTGTTGTTCGACCGGTACCTGCAGCCGGCGATCTACTGGCGCCGGCTGCTCCAGGGCAAGGTGGGCTGACCCGGCCCCGCGGGCTGGACCGGCGCGGTGCGGCGCAGCACGAAGAAGAACGGCCGCTCCATGCCCCGTGCCTCCATGAGGCCCAGCAGCGTGTCGTCGTCGACGGCGCGGAACGCGTCCTCGACAGGGAGCGCGTCGTAGGTCATGGCGGCGGTCGCCACGCCGCGGTGCACGACGGTGCGCAGCCGTGCCCGGGGGCGCCGCGTACGAGCGAGGGGCAGCGCCGCGCGCACGACCCGCGCGACGCCGGGCCGCCGCACGAGCGGGGCGCACCGCAGGACGAGCGGGAGGGGCACGAACGCGGGGTCGAGGGCGAACGGCCCGCCCCGGGGGCCGGCGAACACGAGTGGTGCGCGTCGCGGACGCCGTCGAACCGCTTGCCGACCCAGCCCAGCTCCTCGAGCACCCCGTCGAGCCGGTGCCCGGTGGGCAGCCCGGCTCCGCGCCACCGGCCGACGACCGCATCGACGTCGGCAGGCGGCAGCGTGTCGAAGAACGCGAGCGCGTCGGCCGTGGTGGTGCCGCGCCGGAGCTCGGCCAGCTCGTCGAGCCGGGCGCGGGCCCCGTGGACGTCGTCCGGACCGGTCATGCGCTCCTCCTCGCTCGTGCCCGGTGGGTGGTGTCGCCCCGATCCTCGCGCGCGGCGGGGCGCCTCGCCGCTCGTGCGGACCGCCGGGACGTGCCCGCCGATTGCCGGTGCGACGCCCAGGCCGCACGCTGGGTCGATGACCCCGCCCCGGACGACCACGATGCGTCGCGGCACGCTGACCTTCGACGTCCACGACGACGGCCCCGCGGACGGCCCGCCCGTCGTCCTCCTGCACGGCTTCCCCGAGGACTCGTCGTGCTGGTCCCGTGTCGCGCCGCTCCTGCACGACCGCGGCCTGCGCACCGTGGCGCTCGACCAGCGGGGCTACTCCCCCGGCGCCCGCCCGCTCGCCCGCGCGGCGTACCGGCTCGACTTCCTCGTCGCCGACGTGCTCGTCCTCCTCGAGCGGACCGGCCCGGCGCACGTCGTCGCGCACGACTGGGGCGCGAGCGTCGCGTGGGCGCTCGCGGCGTGGGCGCCGGAGCGCGTGCGCAGCCTCACCGTCCTGTCGACCCCGCACCCGCGGGCGCTGACCCGCGCGCTGGTGCGGTCCGACCAGGCGCTGCGTTCGCTGTACGTCGGGCTGTTCCAGCTCCCGGCCCTGCCCGAGGCGCTCCTGCGACCGCGGCTCGCCGCGCTGCTGCGCCGGTCCGGGCTGCCCGCCGAGCAGGCCGAGCGGTGCGGTGCGTTCATGCGCGAGCCCGGCGCCCTGACGGCCGCACTGGACTGGTACCGCGCGCTGCCGCTGGGCACCCGGCCCGTGGGCGCCGCGCAGGTCCCGACGACGTACCTGTGGGGTGCGTCCGACCCGGCGCTCGGCCGGTGGGCGGCCGAGGACACGGAGCGGCACGTCGCGGCGCCCTACCGGTTCGTCGAGCTCGACGCCGGGCACTGGCTCCCCGCGCTCGCGCCCGACGAGGTGGCCGCCGCGGTGGTGGACCGCGCGGTCTCCTCGGGCGTGGGCGACGGGAGCGGCTGAGGCCGCCGCTCCCCGGGCGGTGCTACGACGACGCGGGCGCGCCGTCGACGCTCTCGTGCCGCTTCTGGCGGGCGAACCGCGCCGGGAGGTCCGGACCGTCCCACACCTGGATCGCGCGCCAGATCGAGGCCGCGATCGGGACGGCGAGCACGGCGCCGGTGAGGCCCGCGAGCACGGTGCCCGCGGTCAGCGCGACGAGGATCACGAGCGGGTGGAGCCGCAGCGTGCGGCCCATGACGACGGGCTGGAGCAGGTCGCCCTCGAGCTGGTTCACGGCGATGACGATCGCGACCACGATGAGCGCCTCGACCGGACCGACGGCCACGAGCGCGACGAGCGCGCAGAGGATGCCGGCGAGCGTCGCCCCGACGAGCGGGATGAACGCGAGCAGGAACACGAGCACGGAGAGCGGGATGACGAGCGGCACCCCGACGATCGCGAGGCCGATGCCGATCGCGACGGCGTCGACCGCGGCGACGATCGCCGTCCCACGCACGTAGCCGCCGAGCGTCCGGACCGTCGTCTCGCCGATCCGCTGCCCCCGCTCGTACCGGGCGCCCTCGAACGGGCGCAGCAGGAACTCCCAGATCGCCGGGCCGTCCTTGAGGAAGAAGAACAGCACGACGACCATGACGAAGAAGCCGGCGACGAAGTCGATCGTCTGCGAGGCGCCCGCGAGCGCCCCGGCACCCACGGCGTCGGACTGGAGCAGGCCGACGAGTGAGTCGCGCACGGACGCGATCTGCTCCTCGGTGATCTGGAACGGCAGGTCCTGCACGTAGGCCTGGAGCTCGTCGAAGCCCTCGACGGCCTGGTCGCGCAGCTGCGGCCACTGGTCGACGACGGCCGCCGCGACGAGCCACACGACCACCCCGAGCACGACGACGAGCGTGAGGAGCGCGACGACCGTCGCCAGGAACGACGGCACGCCCTTGCGCCGCAGCAGGCTCACGAGCGGCGAGATCGCCGCGGCGAGGACGAGCGCGATGAGCACGGGGATGACGATGAGCGTCAGCCGCGTGATCGCGAACACGGCGACGGCGACGAGCGCGACGATCGCGAGCACCTGCACTGAGCGCGTGCCCGCCCGCCCGACGCCGTCCGACCACAGCGCGGAGACGCCCGTCGGGTGCGACGGCGCGCCGGAGGTGCGGACGTCTGCCGTGCCCGGGTCGATCGCCGGCGCGTCGTCGGTCGGCACGTCGCGCGGCGCGACGGCTCCTGCGTCCACCGCCTCGGCGTGCTCGCCCGTGCGCATTCCCGACCGTCGTCTGCCCAGCGACATCCCGGCTCCCCTCTCCGCCCGTGACGGCCAGCCTGACACGATCGCGTCCCACCCGCCCCGTGCCGCCGCCCCGCGGCCGTAGAGTGCGTCGCATGGCATCCCGCATCAGCGAGCTGGTCCTCGACTGTCTGACGACGAGGGCCTGCGCTCATGCCGTGGCGCGCACGGGCCGGTACCGCACGGCGAGCGCTCCCGACCGGAACGGCGTGCGGTCCACCAGCTCGAGCGGGATGCGCTCGCGCAGACCGGCCAGCAACGTCGGCCCGTGCCCGGCGAGCACCGGCTGCACCACGAGCTCGTACTCGTCGATCAGTCCCCGGTCCGCCAGTGCCAGCGGGAGGTTCACGCCACCGACCCACAGGCCCGCGCCCGGCTCGTCCTTGAGCCGCCGCACCGCCTCCCCGAGGTCGCCCCGGACCAGCTCGGCGTTCCAGTCGACCTCGCTCAACGTGCTCGACACGACGTACTTCTTCGCCCGGTCGATGGCCTCGGCGAAGGGAACCTCCCACTCCTCCATCCAGTCGGGCCACACGCCCGAGGCAGGCCTGCGCCACGCCGACTCCATCATCTGGTACGTCACCCGCCCGAACAGGAGGGCGTCGGCGCGCTCCATCTCGGCGGTCCAGTAGCGCATCGACTCCTCGTCCGGGGCAAGCCCGGCCTCATGATGGCAGCAGCCGTCGAGCGTGACGTTGATCGAGTAGCGCAGCGGTCTCATCTCGACGATCTCCCTTGATACGCGATTGCCCGGACCAGGCTCAGACCGCCACCGGCCCGCTTTCTCATCGGCGCCCCGTGGCACCGCCTCCCACGAGGTCCTGCGTCCCGACGACGCCGAGCAGCCGGATCTTCTCCGCCGCCTCCGTGCCCGGCGCCGCCGTGAGCACGAGGAGCACCTGGAGCTGGTCCTCGGTGGCCAGCGCCTGGCAGTCCACCTCGATCTCCCCCACCACCGGGTGCACGAGCGTCTTGTGGTCCACGAACCGGCGCGCGACCTCCTGCCGCTCCCACAGCGCCGCGAACTCCTGGCTCGTGCGCCGCAGGACGCGCACGAGCTCGCCCGCGCGCGACGACGGACCGAGCACCGCGAGGGCGGAGCGCAGGCTCGCCACGAGCGCCCGCCCCTGCCGGTCCCGGTCGTCGGCCGGGTAGATCGCGCGCGCCGTGTCCGGGTGGGCGAACCATCGGTAGATCTCGCTGCGGTCCCAGCCCGAGTACGCCGTCGCGTCCCCGTAGAGCGCACGGGCCAGGTCGTTCTGCGCGAGCGTCTCCGCGAGCGGGTTCAGGATCAGTGCCGGGGTGTCGCCCAGGCGGTCGAGCACGCGCTGTAGCGCGGGCGCCACGTGCCCGGGGTCGGTCGCCCGGTCGGGCACCCCGTGCCCGGCGACCCGGTAGAGGTAGTCCCGCTCGTCGTCGGACAGGCGCAGCGCCCGCGCGATCGACGCGAGCATCTGCGTGCTCGGCTGCGGCCCGCGCTGCTGCTCCAGGCGCGTGTAGTAGTCCGTCGACATGAGCGCGAGCTGCGCCACCTCCTCGCGGCGCAGGCCCGGCGCCCGACGGCGCAGCCCGGCCGGGAGCCCCACGTCGCCCGGCTGCAGCGCCTCCCGGCGACGGCGGAGGAAGTCGGCGAGCGCGGCACGGTCCATGCGCCCATCGTCCGGGGTGCGCGGCGCCCGTGCCAGGGATCGCCGGTCCCCCGATCACCGGACTCTGCCGCGACGCGCGTCGCGCGCCCAGGATCGAGGCATGGACATCACGAACAGCACCGTCTTCATCCCCGGGGCGACGAGCGGCATCGGGCTCGCGCTCGCGGTCGCGCTGCACGAGCAGGGCAGCACCGTCGTCGTCGGCGGGCGCCGCAGCGACCTCCTGGAGCGGATCGCCGTCGAGCACCCCGGCCTCGACACCGTGCGCATCGACACCACCGACCCCGAGAGCATCGCCTCGGCCGCCAAGGAGGTGCTCGACCGCCACCCCGACCTGGACACGCTCGTCACCATGGCCGGCATCATGCGCGCCGAGGACTGGCACCACCCCGAGGGTTTCCTCGACACCGCCGAGCAAATTGTCACGACGAACGTGCTCGGCCCGATCCGGCTCATCGGCGCGTTCGTCGAGCATCTGCAGACCCGGCCGCACGCGACGATCGTCACCGTGTCGTCCGGGCTGGCGTTCGCGCCGCTCGCGGTCACCCCGACGTACGACGCGTCGAAGGCCGCGATCCACATGCTCAGCGAGGCGCTGAGGCTCCAGCTCGCGGACACGAGCGTCGACGTCGTCGAGCTCGTCCCGCCGTCGGTCGCGACCGACCTCATGCCGGGCCAGCGCGAGAGCGCGATCGCGATGCCGCTCGACGAGTTCGTCACGGAGGTCGTCGACCTGCTGCGCACGCAGCCCGACGCGCACGAGATCCTCGTCGAGCGCGTGAAGTTCCTCCGGTTCGGCGAGACGCGCGGCGACTACGACGAGGTCGTGCGCGTGCTCAACGCCTCGGACCCGCACGGCCGCTGAGCCGCGGGACGTCGGGCGCGGGCCGACGGGAGGGCGACGCGAGACGTCGGGCGCGTGCGGCCGGGCGATCGCCTCGGCGGCTCAGAACAGCGGCCAGGGGACGGCGGGCATGTCGCCCTCGGGCGCGGGGAACCGTGCCGTGCGCAGCAGCCGGTCGCAGCGCTCGGCGAGGGCTGCCACCTCGTCGGGCGCGAGGAGGCCTCGGAGCCGGTGGCCGAGCTCGCCGTCGGTGCCGGACGCCGTGCCGGTGCCTGTGGCGACGCGGGCCCCGAGGCCGGCGCGCACGCGCTCGACGCCCGCGAGCTCGTCGTCGTTCAACGTCTCGCCGAGCCAGCCCCAGAGCACCGTCCGCAGCTTGGGCTCGACGTGGAACGTGACGCCGTGGTCGACGCCCAGCCGGCGCCCGTCGGGCAGCGGCAGCACGTGCCCGCCCTTGCGGTCGGCGTTGTTCACGACCGCGTCGAACACGGCCATGCGCCGCAGCCACGGCGAGTCCTCGTGGACGACGCTCACCGGGCGGTCGTCCTCGTCGACCCCCTCCAGCACGGTCCGCACGCCGTCACGCGGCACCTCGCTGGTGAGCACGACGTCGACGGGCGACTGGGCAGCGTCCACGTCCTGCCAGAGCTGCACCATGCCCGGGCCGAGCGGCCCGTCGCGCAGCCACGTGCGCGGCACGACGCCCCACCCGAGCGCCTCCGAGACGAGATACGCGGCCACCTCACGGCCGGCCAGCGTGCCGTCGGGGAAGTCCCACAACGGCTTCTCCCCCGCGACCGGCTTGTACACGACCGAGACGGCGCCGACCCGCGCGAGGAACGTCGCGTTGGACGCGGCCCGGATGCGGCCGACGACCTCGAGCGGTGCGGTGTCGAGCGGCGATCCGTCGAGCGGCGCGGTCTGGGGCGGCGTCGTGTCGACGTCGTCGTGCGGGGACGTCACGCCTCGTCGGGGAGCACGCACTCGTGCCCGTCGGGGTCGACCGGCCGACCGCAGCGCGGGCAGGCCGGGCGACCGGCCTGCACGACGGCGCGCGTGCGCTGGGCGAAGGCGCGCGCCGTCCCCACCGGCATGCGGATGAGGAACGACTCCGCGGGCTCGGGCTCGTCCGCGCCGGGGTCGAGGTCGTCGTCCTCGTCGACGAACGGGAACGCTTCGACGACCACCTGCGCCGTACGCGGGTCCCAGCTCAGCCGCATCGACCCCGTGCGGAACTCCTCCTCGAGGGGAAGATCCAACGGGTCGTCGTCGACGAGCTCGGCCGGCACGTCGACGGGGACGCTGTACCGGTTGTCGGGCGCCTCCATCAGCTCGTCGAGCAGGCGCTGGATCGTGTCGGCGAGGACGGCGGACTGCTCTTTCTCGAGGGCGACGCTCGTCGTCCGGTTGCCCGTGCGGGCCTGGAGGTAGAAGGTGCGGGAGCCGGGCATCCCGACGGTTCCCACGACGACGCGGTCGGGCCAGTCGTGCTCGTGGACGAGAGTGGGCATGCCCTCACTCTACGAGCGCTCGGCCCGTCCGCACCGGGCGGCCACGGGTCGGACGTCAGGACGGCGGAAGGTCGCTCGGGTCGCCGGGCTCCGCCGGGCCCGCGCCGCCCCCGACGGGCGCGTCGCCGACCGGCGCCGCCGCGCGCAGCCACGAGAGGTCGCCCGCGTCGGTGTTGACGGCCACGACCTCCGGGCGGTGCGGCCCGTACCGGACGATCGAGATCGAGGCCGGGCCGACGACGATGCGCTGGAACAGGTCCAGGTGCATCCCCAGCGCGTCCGCGAGCACGGACTTGATCACGTCCCCGTGCGAGACGGCCGCCCACACCGCGTCGGCGCCGTGGTGCGCCGCGACCTCGGCGTCGTGCCGTCGGACGGCCTCGACGCCCCGGGCCTGCATCGCGGCGAGCGACTCCCCGCCAGGAAACACCGCCGCCGACGGCTGGGTCTGCACGACGGACCACAACGGCTCCGTGGCCAGGTCCTTCAGCGCGCGCCCCTGCCACTGCCCGTAGTCGCACTCCGTGATGCCCTGCTCGGTGACGAATTCCGGTGCGACGGCCTGGTGGTCGAGCAGTGCTTGCGCGGTCTGCCGGCACCGCTCCAGCGGGCTCGCCACGACGCGCGCGAGCGGCACGCCCGCGACACTCTCGGCGGCGCGGGCAGCCTGGTCGCGACCCATGGCGTCCAGCGCGACCCCGTCCGCTCGTCCGGCGAGGATGCCGCTCGCGTTCGCGGTCGTGCGGCCATGGCGGATGAGGAGGACGGTCGGCATGCCCTGAGCGTAGGCTCGTCCACCCAAGCGCGGTCCTGCTCCGAGGCGAAGCGTCCACGTCAGCGCCGCGCGGAGATGCGTGGTCGCGAGAACTACGCCGCATGCGTCGAGAAAGCGTCTCGCCTAGCTGTACTGACTTAACTGGGGGCAGTACATCAGCCGAACGGTGGCGCAGCGGCTGAAAGCACTCCAAGGCGCAGCCGCTCCGGTCAGCACGCCGTCCGGGTCCGCACGGCACGGCGAGCGACGGTGTCGGCCCCTTGTTGTCCCTGCTACCGATGCGTTGCGAACGCAGGTGATGCGCTCTGTCGCCCGGGCTGCACCAGCCCAGGCGGCGCAACCAGACTCCCGACGTGTCCTGATTGTTTCGGTGTGCCCTGTAGGGTGTCGGCCGAGCACATCACAATTCAGCGAGGGAGGCGCGGCATGCGTCGGCCTGCGAACAACGCAGCGCATGGCGTCGCAATCCGTCGAGCGGGTCGCACCGCATGGCCCATGTGGACGTTCCTCGCCCTCTACATCGTGCTGACGGCGTGGATCTCCCTCGGCACCGGAGTCGTGACCGACAGCCAGCACGCCCTGGTGAAGAACATCGGCTACATCGGGCTAGCCGCCTACGGAGTGTGGGTGTTCCGAGAGGCGCTGTCCGCAAGCCTGCGTATGACCGAAGCCAGCCCGGTGGCATGGGCGCGCT
The DNA here is from genome assembly GCF_016921195.1 of Cellulosimicrobium cellulans. Taxonomy (GTDB): domain Bacteria; phylum Actinomycetota; class Actinomycetes; order Actinomycetales; family Cellulomonadaceae; genus Cellulosimicrobium; species Cellulosimicrobium cellulans_F. Next base: position 325,483 of record NZ_JAFGYF010000002.1, on the reverse strand, counting down.
GGGTCATTGCCGGGCTCGTGCTCATGGGAATCGCCTCAGGGGTGAGCGCGCTGATCGCGCTCGCCGTGGATGGCCCACTCACCAGTAACAACCAGGCTGCCATCGACGCCGAGATGCTGGCGGCGTCCTCGTCGATCCGCCACAGCCTGCTGCTTCTGGCCGTTGGAGCCATCTTCGCCCCGCTCGTCGAGGAGTTCGTCTTCCGCGAGATCCCCTTCGCTCGCCTGCGCCCCTGGCTGTCGACGCCGATCGCGCTCGCATCCTCGTGCCTCTGCTTCGGGGCATTGCATCTGCGGTCGCTGGACGAATGGCCTCTCGCGATCCTGTACATCGGGTTCTCCCTTGCACTCGCGGTCGCCTACCTGGGCTCCAAGCGCAATCTGCTCGTACCCATCGCCGCGCATGCCCTGTGGAACGGGTCGGGGCTGACGTTCGTCCTTTTGAGCAGCGGATAGCCACGCGCACGCAGTCAGTGGAGCGCCTGCTCGCGATATGGGCACGGCAGAGAGCCTGGCGAACTTCCTCAACCGTCGTCACGTCTCCTCGATAGAAACCGAGCCTACGAAAGACGCGTGCGGAGAGCACTCCCTGGAGTCGCGGACAGCGGTTCGGGACCAGGCCCACCAGTAGAGCGCCGTCCGAGTCGAGCCATGGAGGTGCGATCCAGCGCTCGTGACAAAGTGCGCTAACACTCGAATGTCAGACGTTCGGATCTCGGTACTGCCCCGCCCGCGAAAGTCCCGCTGTGCAAGCGCCAGCCCACCGGCCGACCAGACCCCAGACAACGAAAAGCCGGACCTACGAAAACGTAGGTCCGGCTGTCCGCGATGTCGTGAGACATCACACGGTCGGGCTGACAGGATTTGAACCTGCGACCCCTTGACCCCCAGTCAAGTGCGCTACCAAGCTGCGCCACAGCCCGTGGCTGGATCACCGGGCCTGATCCCTGCGGATCGGACCCCGTGAAGCCTCGGATACTCTACCCCATCCGTGACGCCTCCAGCGCACCGTTTGCCCCGGTCGGGGCTGCGCGGTCGGTTTCGTCAGCAGCCGAGGCGGCATCCCGTTCCCCCGTCGGCAGGTGGGCCCGCCACGCGGTCGCGACGATCGCCAGGCACACGGCGGCGATGACCATCCCGCCGAGGAACATCTGCGCGTACGTCCACTGCACGGACAGCGCGGCGAGCGCCACGGGCACGCAGAACCCGATGTACGTCAGCGAGTAGTAAACGGCCGTGAGTCCGGCGAGGTCGTCGGGCGTCGCGATGCGCTGCACCTCGCTGAGCCCGGCGACGAGCGCGAGACCGTACCCGGCGCCGAGCACCATGGCGGCGACGAGCGCGGTCGGCAGGTCGAGCCGCGCCGACGCGTAGGCGCCGAAGCCCATACCGACGACGACGATCGACATCGCCACCACGGACGCCCGCGCGCTGTGCCGGGTGTCGATGAGCCGACCGAGGACCTGGATCCCGACGCCACAGCCGAGGCCGAGCACGGTCATGAGCCCCGAGAACGCGATCGGCGCGCTCCCCGCGCTGGCGGACACGAGCCCCGGCAGCACGGCGTAGGCGCTACCGGCGCACCCGAAGACCCAGGGCGCCACGGGCACGACGACGCGCAGGAACCGCCGGTGCGCGACGGCCGGCACGCGGAGGTCGTCGCGCAGCCGACCCCGTTCGGCGCCTGACGATCCGCCGGCACTAGCGCGCGTCTCCGGCACGCCCAGCACCCAGACCCCGGCGGCGACGGCCAGCAAGCCGTGCAGCAGGTAGGCCGTGTGCGTGGGCCAGGGCGCCCACTGCGCGAGCACCGCCGCCACGCCCGCCCCGACGAGGAACCCCAGCGTGAGGGCGAGGCCGGCGCGCCGGGCGCCGGAGCCGCCGTCGGGCTCGCCGGACGTGCGGGCGGCAGCGTCGCTGAGCTCCTTGACCCACGTGGTCCCGACGGCCATGACGAGCCCGAGCGCGACGCCGCACAGCACGCGGCCCGTGGCGAGCAGCGCGGCGGACGACTCCCCCGCGGCAAGCACGAGCGAACCGACGAGCGCGATCGGCGCGGCGGGCAGCAGCAGCGGACGGCGCCCGTACCGGTCGGACAGCGGCCCGCCGAGCAGGAGCGCGGGGACGATGCCGAGCACGTACGCGGCGAGCAACGCGTCGACGGTCACGGCCGAGAAGTGCCCGACCTCCCGGTACATGACGAGCAGCGGCGTGAACTCGTTGCCGCCCCACGCGACGGCGAACATCACCGCCGCGACGGCGAACCACGCCCGCGGCCCGACGGCGGCGCTCGCCCCGCGAACGGACGCGGCGGCCTCGCCCTCGGTCGCCACTGAGGTCGACCCGGAGGACACGGCGCTCACAGGCCCGCCCTCGCATCCTCGAGGTGGCGCTGGATGCGTCGCTTGTAGGTGCGGGTATCGCGCACCTCGAGCGCGTCGACGAGAGCGCGGTGCCCGGCGACGAACGTCGCGGCCCGCCGCGGGTCCCACCGGACGCTGTGCGCGACCATGCGCTGCTGACGCTCGCGCAGGCTGACCGAGAACGTCGTCAGCAGGGCGTTGCCGCCGGCCGCGACGATCTCCTGGTGGAACCGCGCGTCGAGCGTCGCGTACTCGGCGACGTCGCCGTCCGCGACCGCCGCCTCCTGGGCGGTGACGAGGTCGCGCAGGAGGGTGACGAGCGTGGCGAGCTCGGTGTCGGGCAGGCGCACGACGCTCTGCGCCGCGTGCGTCTCGACGAGCAGGCGCGCATCGAGGACGTCGTCCGCCTCCCCCGGCGCCACGGGAACCACCAGCGCGCCCCGCTTGGGGTAGAGGCGCAGCAGACCCTCGGCCTCCAGGCGCAGGAACGCCTCGCGCACGGGCGTGCGGCTCACGCCGAGCTGCTCGGCGATCTCGCCCTCGCTCGTCATGGACCCACCGGGCAGGCTCCCGTCGAGGACGAGGGACTTCACGTGCCGATACGCCTGCTCGGTGGCAGAACCGCTGGTCGTTCGAGGCATAGATACATGATGCATCTATCTGGTGCGCGACATCGACACCAACGGCGTCCGGACGGCGTGGGCCTCGCCACACTCGACGCGCGACCCTCAAGTGATAGTCCAGACCACTTCGTACTGCCATTTTCGACGAAACTGTCAGTAAGACGTCGTGGCGCACCCAGGCGTCCGCGGCGCTCGGCACCATGACGGGATCCCGACGTACTCGACGTCTACGCGCGGGGGAACCGGCACCACTGAGCGACCGTGGTGCGCCTCAGTGGTGGTGCCCGCTCCGGCCCAGCGTGTCCTTCGGCGTCGCACCGGGACGGGTCCACTGCGGCACGGGGCGGGTGGTCGGGCCCCAGCCCGCGACGCCGTCGGCGTCCGCGCGCCAGTACCAGCACACGCCCTCGCCCTCGGGCCAGCCGTCGGGGGTGTCCTCCCATGCCTCCCGGCGGCCGTAGGGGGTCATGTCGAGCAGGGCGAAGTGCGGGCTGGTCGGCTCGTTGCCGCGACCCGTCGTGCGGTACGTGAGGAACACGCGGTCGCCGTCGCGCAGGAAGCAGCTCAGGTAGCCCATCTCCCCGCCGATCGGCTCGTCGAGCCCGCGCACCGAGTACCACGGCTGGGTGTATCCCATGAACTCCACGTAGGGCGCGACCTCCTCCCACCGGCCCACGGTGAGGATCGCGAAGGAGACGCCGCGCGCGTTGAGGTAGACGGCGTCCCGCAGGCCCCACGCCGTCCAGGTGCAGCCCTCGCACTGCCCCTGGTGCGGGGCGCCGTCGTGCCACATGTGCTGGTAGACCACGAGCTCGTCACGTCCCTCGAACAGGTCGACGAACGGGACCGGACCGTCGGGACCGACGACCTCCACCGAACCGTCGATCTCCACCATGGGCAGCCGCCGGCGCGCCGCCGCGATGGCGTCGCCCTCGTGGGTGTGCGCCTTCTCGCGCACGAGGAGCTCGTCCCGGGCGGCCTGCCAGGTGGCGAGGTCGACGACGGGCGGTCGTCCGGGCAGGGCAGCGGCCGGGCTGCTGGGCGTGGTCGTCATGGTGTCCTCCGCGTTGTCGGTGCCGACCGGCGCACGCCGCCCGACGAGGTCATCCGCAACGACCCGCCGCGCGGGAGGAACTCATCGGCGCTCCGCTCTCAGCGAGCGGCTCACCCGTGCTCGTGCGCTCCCTCGACGACCTCGTCGACGGCGCTGCGCCGGGTGTCGCCCGCCCGTGCGGCCGTGCTGCTGCCGTCCGGCAGGGTGCCGTCCCGAAGAGCCGCGTCGAGACGTCGGACCAGATCGCCCACCCGGCCGCCACCGCCGGGCGCCGGCGGGTAGCGGCGCAGCACGTCCACGAGCGCGGGCGTCGCGAACGACCGCGCCGCGACGAGCCGGGCGACGGCAGCGGACTCGTCCCCGCCCGCCGCGAGCTGAGCGGCATGCGCGGCGTGGGCTGCCGAACCGAGGATGTGCTTTACCTGGTGCGCGTCGGCGATCGGGTGCAGGTAGGCGGCGCCCGCCGCGGCCATCGCGGCACGCGACGCCTCGGCGGCCGCGGGGTCGCCCGCCTCCTTCGCCGACCGGAGCGCCGCCCACGCGGTGTCCCGCAGAGCCTTGCCCCGTGGACCTCCACGGGCGAAGGCCCACGCTGCCTCGACCGCCTCGCGGGGGCGGGCGTCGTCCGGCCGCACCACCTCGACGATCTCCAGCGCCTGCTCCGCGCACCGCGCCGCGTACCCGGTGACCTCCCGCAGGTCGTCCGTGCTCAGCTCGACCCCGTCGGTCGTCGCCACCTGCCACTCCCTCCGCCGCCCTGCACGCTCCGTCACGCGGCGCACAGCTCCCGCCCGAGCGCACTGCCCAGCCGTGCGACCGCCGCGGCGAGCGCGTCGTCCTGCGCGCCACCGGCGTCGAACCACGTGACCCGCACCTCCTCGCCCGCGAGCGCCCACGTCCCCGCGACGACCCCGCCCGCGGTGACGACGGCCGCCCCACGGCTCACCACGCCGCGGTGCGCCCGTGGTACGACGCGCGGGTCCGCGCTGCCGGGGCCGAGCACCCACTGGTCGAGCGCGGGAAGGAACCGCACCGCCTCCGACGCACGCGTTCCCGCGAGCTCGTCGACGTGCTCCCGGAGCACGAGCGCACGGTCTCCCTCGACGTCGACCTCCGCGAGCGCCTTCTCCCCCAGCTCCGCCAGCCACCGGTTCAGCCGGGCGCGTCCCGCGCCCAGGCCCTCGCCCAGCCAGTAGTGGACGCGGTCCGGCGTCGCGGGGCCGTACGTGCCGAGGTACGCGAGGATCGCGCGGTGCCCCGCGGCGTCGAGGTCGGGCCAGTCGACCCACCGCGGATTGGTGTCGAGGCGCTGGAACGTCGTGCGCCCGTCGCGCGCGGGCGCGAAGCTCATGTCGCCGAACCACGTGAGCGGCTTGAGCAGCGTGTCCGTCCCGTCGCCGAACGACGGCCGCAGGTGGGCGAACCGCGCGTGCGCCGCGACGGCGTCGCCCAGCGCGGACCGCGTGAGCGGGCCGTCGGCCAGCGCGTCGCGCACGACGGCGCGCAGGTCTGGCCAGTCCGCCGGCTCGAGCCGGTAGTACTCCCGCCAGCTCGCGCGCTCCCACATGCGTCCCGCCCGGCGCAGCGCGAGGTACGCGCCGCCGTCCTCGGGTGTGACGAGGTGCGTCGCCCCGCGGAACGCGTAGGTGCGCACGAGGCGTCCGTCCGCGAGCGCCCGCCCGACCTCGCCCGGCTCGGACGCGCGCTGTCGGACGCGGACCGCGAGCTCGGCCACGTCGTCGGAGGCCGCCGGGACGGCGCCCAGCCGCCCGACGACGCCCTCGACCGGATCGTCGCCGACCGGGTCGAGCAGGTGCCGCCGCGCGCGCCAGGCGAGGGCCTGCGCCCAGGTGATCGCCACGTCCGCAGGCTAGCCCCGGGCGCCCACGCACGCGCCGGTCAGACCACCGGGCCGGACCCCTGGGCGATCTGGAGGACGCGGGAGACGCCCGGCTGGTCGGGGTCGTCGGTGATCTCCCGCCCGTCGAGCCAGCACTCGATGACGTGCGCGAGCTCGCCGGGATGGCTGAAGTTCATGGCGTGCGCGGCGCCGTCGATCGCCGCGATCGTCACGTGCGCCGGCGCGAGCGAGCCGACCTCGTGCACCCGCCGGGGCGGCGGCATGAGCGGGTCCCGCGTGCCGACGACCGCCAGGGTCGGCACGGGCACGCGGATCACGCGCTCGAGCGACGGGAACCGGACCAGCTCGGCGAACAGGTGCAGCGCGTTGACGGGTCCGAAGCGCGCGTAGTCGGGCACGGCGATGCGGGCCATGCGCGGGCTCTCGCGCCCGGCGTCGCGCGCGAGCTGGGTGAGGGCGCGCGAGAACGGCTGGTTGTGCACGCCTCCCGCCGGCGAGGCGAGCACGACGCCCGCGACCCGCTCCGGCGCCGCGTGCGCGACCTCGAGGCTGATCGGGCCGCCCATCGAGTTGCCGACGAGGACCACGCGGTCGAGCTCGAGCACGTCGAGCAGCGAGAGCAGCGCCCACGCGAGCGACGGGATCCCCAGGGTGTGGTCCCACCGCTCGCTGCGCCCGTAGCCGGGCAGGTCCGGGACGACGGCGGTCGCCCGGTGCGCGAGGAGCTCCGCCGTCGGGAGGAGGTACGTGCCCGAGACCGCGAACCCGTGGACGTGGACGATGGGCACGGACCCCGGCACCTCGGGCCCGGTGCGCACGAACACGTCGTGCCCCTCCACCTCCACGTGGCGTGAGCGCCACCCGTCAGCAGCCATAGGGCGATGGTGGCAGAGCGCCGCGGGCACCGCCCGCCGACCGACCCCGCCGCCCGGCGTCCTGCGCTGCTCCTCGCGGCGGCGACGTCCGCCCTCGTCGTCGCCGCGTCGTTGGCACGGGCGTGGTCCGTGACCAGACCGAGACTCCCTTCGTTGCTCGCGCTAACCGTCGTGAAACGCCCGGGAAACAGGCACTTGTGAGCATCGGTCCCGGCAGGGGGCTCCACACCACCGCGGTTGCGCGCGCAGTCCGGCGCGCGTCGAGGAAGGACCCGCTCCCCCATGACCATCTCCCCTTCGCGCCGGCGACACGGCCGGCGCGCCGCGCTCGTCGGCGGCCTGGCGGCCGCCGCGGCCGCCCTCACCGCCCCGGCACAGGCCGCGCCGTCGGTCTCCGACGTGGCCGTCGACGCGCCGTCGACGGTCGAGGTGGACGACCCGATCACGGTGACCGTCGCCGCGACCGGTGCCGTCGACCTCTACGCCTACGACCTGACGGTCTCGTACGACCCCGACCTCGTCGAGCTCGTCGAGGACTCCGCCGTCACGCCCGACGGCGGGTTCTCCGACGTCGCCGACGACGCGGCCGGGACCGTCTCGGTCACGCACACGCGGCTCGGCACGTCCCCCGGTCTCGAGGGCGACGTCACGCTCGCGACGCTCACCTTCACCGCCGTGGCCGACGGCGACGCCTCGTTCGCCGTCCCCGCCGCCACCCTCGTCGGTGCCGACACCACGACGGCGTCGCTGACGGATGCCGCGACCGCCACGACGACCATCGGTGCCACGGTGACGACGCCTCCCACGGACGACCCGACGGACGGCGCCACCTCCGCGCCCCCGACGGGCGGCGCCACGACCGCCCCCGGGACCGACGGCGCGTCCGACTCGCCGTCGACCTCGGCCGGGTCGGGTCCGCTCGCCTCGACGGGCGCGAGCGTCGCGTGGTTCGTCGGTGCTGCCCTGCTCGCCGTCGCGGTGGGCATCGGCATCCTCTGGGCGCGCCGACGGGCGGTGGCCTCGCGATGACCCCCGACCTGACGAGCACCCGCCCCACCGCCGTACCCGCCGTGCCCGCGCGCCGGGTCCGTCACGCCTCGAAGGAGCAGCCCGTGCCCACCACCCACCGACGAGCAGCGACGGGCGGGCTCGCCGCGCTCACCGCGGCCGGTCTCGTGCTCGCCGTCGTCGCGGCTCCGGGCGCGACGGCGGCACCCGCCGCGCCGCCGATCCTCGCGCCGTACTGGACGGAGCTCGACCTCACGGGCGACGACCAGGTCACGGTCGACGACCTCGCCGTCGTCGCCGCGGCGCTCGGTGCCACGACCGACGACGCCGCGTGGGACGCCGTCGCGGCGGCCGACACGGACGCCGACGGCACGATCACCGTCGCGGACCTCGCCGCCGTCTCCCAGCGGATGATCTACGACGACGGGCCGTTCGAGCTCGTCGAGGCCTCGGTGCTCGACATGCAGGCGGCGATGAACGCCGGCGTCACGTCGTCCGTCGAGATCACCCAGGAGTACCTGGACCGCATCGCGGCCTACGACACCACGCTCGTCGACACGGGCGCGGGCGGACGGCCGCTGCACTCGATCATCAGCACGAGCGACGTCGCGCTCGACGCGGCGGCGCGCGCCGACGCCGTCCGCACGGCGGACGGGATGACCAGCCTGCTCCTCGGTGTGCCCGTCGCCGTCAAGGACAACTACGACACGAAGGACATGCCCACCACCGGGGGCTGTGGTTGCTGGGACGGCAACCAGACCGCGACGGACGCCGCGATGGTCGAGGGACTGCGCGCCGACGGTGCGGTGATCCTCGCCAAGGCGAGCCTCGACGAGTTCGCGTTCGGCTTCGTGTCCGAGTTCTCGGCGTTCCAGGACGCGGGGACCAGCACCCTGGTCGCGAGCCCGTACGTCACGAGCCGCACGGCCGGCGGGTCCAGCGGCGGCACGGGCGCGGCGATCGCCGCCAACCTGGCGGGCATCGGGTTCGGCACGGACACGGGCGGCTCGATCCGCGTCCCGTCGTCGTACAACCAGCTCGTCGGCGTGCGCCCGACCGTCGGCCTCGCGAGCCGCGACGGCATCATCCCGCTCGCGCTGAGCCAGGACACGGGCGGGCCCATGGCGCGCAGCGTCCTCGACGCGGCGGTCGCGCTCGACGCCGTGGTCGGCGTCGACCCCGCGGACCCGGTCACGGCGCGCCAGGAGGGCGAGGTCCCGACGTCGTACACGCAGTACCTGGACGCGGACGCGCTCGACGGCGCCCGCATCGGGTACGTGCCGTCCATGCTGGGGAGCAACGCCACGACCCTGCGCCTGTGGGCGCAGACGCGGGCCACGCTGGAGTCGCTCGGCGCGACCGTCGTCGAGGTGACGCCACCCACGACGTGGTCGCCGGTGCTCCCCGGCGGGTTCGCCAGCGTGCTCAACGAGGGGTCGGGCTCGACGAACGAGTTCAAGCACGACCTGGACGAGTACGTCGCGAACCACCTCTCGCCCGACGTCGAGGCACGGTCGCTGACGGGCATCGTCGAGTCCGGGCGGTTCGTCCCGTCGCGGCGCAGCACCTACGTGTCGCGCGACGCCGTCACCGCGGAGGCGTACGAGGCGTGGGCCGGTCCTGAGGGCACGCACACGAAGGTGCTCGCCGAGGGCAAGCAGCTCGTCACCGCGATGCTGGACGACGCCGACCTCGACGCGCTCGTCTACCCCAGCGCGAACCCCTACGGGACGATCGGCACCAACCTGCGGCTCAGCCCCAACACGGGGCTCCCCGCGGTGACCGTGCCGATCGGCCAGGCGACAGCCGCCGACGCGACGGTCGCGGGGGGCGGGGTCAACCTCGAGCTGCTCGGCCGCGACTTCGACGAGGGCCCGCTGCTCGGCCTGGCGTTCGCGCTCGAGCAGGCGACCCACGCGCGCACGTCGCCGGCGCTGTACGGCCCGCTCGGCTGAACCGGGGCACGGCGCTCCTGCCCGACGGCGGCCGGTCCCTCGCGGGTCCGGCCGCCGTCCGCGCGTCGGACGGGGCGAACGGTGCTAGGTTCCCTCGTGACACCGCTATCAACCTCAACGCCGAGGGACGCCCGGATGCCACTCGCTCACGAACCAGCCCACCGCACCGCACGCGCCCCGCGGCGCAGGCGTCGCACGCTGCTCGCCGCCCTGACGGCTGTCGGGCTCGTCCTGACGGGTCTCGGAACGGCGTCCGCCGCCGACTCGCCTCGGCCCGACGATGCCGGCTGGTTCACGAGCTGGGCCCAGTCCCAGCAGCGCGTCTCCACCAAGAACTTCGCGAACCAGTCGATGCGTATGGTCACCCGCCTGAGCCAGGGCGGGGACGCCGTGCGGATCCGGCTCCAGAACCAGTACGGGGTCGGACCGGTCGTCATCGACCAGACGTCGCTCGCCCTGAGCGCGGGAGGACCGGCGATCGTCGCGGGCACCGACCGCGTCCTCACCTTCGGCGGCGCCGAGAGCGTGACGATCCCCGTGGGCGGAGAGGTGTGGAGCGACCCGACGAGCATCGCCACCGACGACCTCGACGAGCTCGCCGTGACGTTCTACCTGGCCAGGCCCACCGTCGCGAGCCTGCACGACCGCGCGGGGCGCAACAACTACGGGGCGCCGACCGGGTCGGGCAACCTCAACGCCGAGGTCTCCGGTGCGTCGTTCACCGAGAACCTGCCATGGACGTACTTCGTCAGCGCGGTCGACGTGTACGACGCGGACGTCGTGGGCACGATCGTCGCCTACGGGAGCTCGGTGGTCGACGGCGTGGGCAGCGAGAACTGCGGGCCGGGCTGCGACGCGTTCGGCCAGGACCGGCGCTGGACCGACGACCTCGCGCGCCGCGTCGCCGCCGAGCTGCCGCCGTCGCAGCAGGTCGCGATCGTCAACGGGGGGATCAGCGGCACGACCTCCTCGCCCGCGTGCGGGGCCGGCGGGAACGACGGCGTCTCGCGCCTCGAGCGCGACGTGCTCGCCCTGCACGGGGTCACGGGCGTGATCTTCTACTACGGCACCAACGACCTGGCGAACGGCTGCACCGACGCCACGATCCTGGCGAGCTACGAGGAGATCTTCGAGCGGCTGCGCGCCGAGGGCATCAGGGTCTTCGTCACCCCCATCACCCCGCGCCCCGGGTACACCGCGCTCCAGAACCAGTACCGCCGCGCCGTCAACGACGTCGTGCGTGCGGGTGGCGACTGCGACGGCTCGTGCGACGGCGTCCTCGACTTCGACGCCGTCCTGCGGGATCCGGCGAACCCCGACTCGATCTACCCGCCGTACGACACCGGCGACGGCGTGCACGCCAACGTCGCCGGGCAGCAGGCCATCGCCGACTCGATCCCGCTCGACCTCCTCGTCGGCGACGGGCCGTCGATCGCGACGGACGTGCGCCTGCGGTGCCTCGCCGGGACCCCGTACGTCGCGGTCCGCGTCGCCAACACGGACGACGTCGCGCTCGACGTCGACGTCGAGACCGCCTACGGGTCGAGGTCGTTCACGGGCGTCGCGCCCGGGTCGAGCGCGTACCAGTCCTTCGCGGTGCGAACGACGCCGAGCGCCGGGGTCGTGTCGGTCACGGCGCGCACGGTGGGCGGTGGGGGTGCCGAGCGGGTCGAGCGGATCGAGCACGCCGCGCCCGCCTGCTGACGGCCGCGGGCTTCGCGCGGGGCGACCGGGCGCCGCCGTCGGCCGCGCCCGGTCGGCGCTCGTCGTGCCGTCACGGGCGTGCGACGTCGAGGAGTGCGTCGATCGAACCGACCTCCTCGACGAGCCCCGACCACCCGACCTGCGAGGCGGTCCGCGCCTCCGCGTCGGTGAGCAGCCGCAGGGTGCGGACGTGCCCCACCACGTTCCCCTCGGGGTCGCGCACGTCGTCCAGCTCGGTGCCCCACCGCGATCCCGTCGCCATGATCGCGGAGATCCGCGTCCCGGAGAGGAACGGCTCGCCGTTGCGCCACGGCGTCTCGAACGGCGGGGTGCGGCGGTTGACGGCGATGTCGTCGCACACGATCCGCAGGGCGACGAGCGCGGCGCCCTCCTGACCCTCCGGCACCTCGACCGCGAGCTCGACGCGAGGCCCGGCGTCGACGGGCAGCCGGGAGACGCCGGCAGTGAGGAGCGTGAGAGGCCCGTCGGTCGGCCGCTTGGCGACGACCATGACGCAGCCGCCGATGCGCTCGTCGAGCAGTGCCGGCGGGACGCCGAACGCGTCGAAGACGTGGTTCGGGAACGCGTCGGGGCCGGAGGCGAGAGGGACGTCGGTCATGGCCGGAGCGTAGCCTCGCCGCGGGCTCCGGGGTCGGCCCGTCCCGACACGTCGGGGGCGACGAGCCCGTGCTCGTACGCGGCGATGACGAGCTGCGCCCGGTCGCGTGCCCCGAGCTTGGCGAGGAGGTTGCCGACGTGGGTCTTCACGGTGCCCATCGAGATCGTCAGGTGCGTGGTGATCTCCTGGTTGGACAGCCCCTGCCCGACCAGGGCGAGGACCTGCGCCTCGCGCGGCGTGAGCGCGGCCGGTGCGGTCGGCGGTCTGGAGGGCCGGTCGACGTAGTGGGCGACGATGCGCGTGAGGATCGAGGGCGCGAAGAGGGACTCCCCGGCGTGCGTGCGCCGGACGGCGTCGACGAGCGTCTGCGGCTCGGCATCCTTGAGGAGAAACCCGCTCGCCCCCGCGCGCAGGGCGCCGTGCACGAGCTCGTCGAGCTCGAACATGCTCAGCACGAGCACGCGCGTGGTCGCAAGGTCGGGGTCCGCGACGATCCGGCGGGTCGCGGCGATCCCGTCGCCGTGGGGCATACGGACGTCCATCAGCACGACGTCGGGGCGCGCGGCGCGCGTGAGCGCCACCGCCTCGTCTCCCGAACCGGCCATGCCGACGACCTGGACGCCCGTCGCGCCGTCGAGCACGAGGCGCAGCGAGTGCCGCATGAGCGGCTGGTCGTCCGCGACGAGGACCCGCACCGCCTCGTTCATCGGCCGCTCACCCGGGCTCCCCCGGCCAGGTCGCCACGAGCCGGTACCCGCGGGCACCGGGCCCGGCGGTGATCGAGCCGCCCAGCGCGGTCACGCGCTCGCGCAGGCCCAGCAGTCCCGCACCCGCGCCACGGTGCGCACGCCAGCCGGGGACGGGGCCGTCGTCGTCGACGACCAGGCGCAGCGCCGCACGGTCGTGCGAGAGCACGACGCGCGCGTGCGTCGGCCCGGCGTGCCGCAGCACGTTCGCGAGCGCCTCGCGGGCCACGGTGCACACGGCCTGGGCGGTGCTCCCGGGCACCGCCGGCAGGTCCGCAGCCTCGAGGACCACGTGGAGCCCCGCGGAGCGCGCCTCCGCGACCACGCGCGGCAGGTCGTCCAGGGTCTCGGCGGGTCGCAGCGCGGACCCGTGGTCGGGACGCTCGCCCGGAGAGCGCAGGAGCGCGAGCATCCGACGCAGCTCGCTCGTCGCCGCACGGCCGGCGCGCTCCACGTCGGCCAGCGCGCGCGCACGCTCCGCGTCCGCCCCGGGGCCGCTGACCGACCGGGCGGAGGCCGCGCGCACGGTGATGAGTCCGAGCCCGTGCGACGCGAGGTCGTGCAGGTCGCGCGCGATGCGCAGCCGCTCCGCCTGGGTCGCGCGCTCGGCGGCCCACGCCGTGAGCTCGTCCTCGTAGCGGCGCCGCTCGCGACGAGAGCGCACGAGCGCCCACACGAGCACCGTCACGGTCGTCGCCGCCAGCGCGAGGAGGGCCACGAGGGCCGCGACCGGGGAGTCGACGCCGACGGTCGCCGCGACGAGCACGAGCGCGACGAGCGCTCCCCCGGCGGCCGGCCACGCCCGCGAGCGCAGCACGGGCCGGGTACGGGTCTGCACACCCGCGAGTCTAGAGACGCCTCGCCCGCGGCACATCGGACCACGGTCCGACGGCCCAGGGGCCGAGCGAGCGCGAACAGGTCCCGACCGCGGTCCGATGACCCGTGCCCGGGGCGTCGCTGGGATGGGGGCATGCTCACGATCGACTCGCTCGTCAAGCGTCACGGGCCGCGCACCGTGCTCGACCACGTCTCCTTCGAGGCGGCCCCCGGGAGGGTCACCGCCTTCCTCGGGCCGAACGGCGCCGGCAAGTCCTCCACGCTCCGCGTCCTGCTGGGCCTCGACCGCGCCGACGAGGGGCGCGCGCTCGTCGACGGCCGCCCGTACCGGTCCCTGCGGGACCCGCTCCGGGTGGTCGGGTCGATGCTCGACGGGTCCGGCGCCCACCGTTCGCGGCGGGCGCGCGACCACCTGGCGTGGGTCGCACGGAGCAACGGCCTGCCGCGCGGGCGGGTCGACGCCGTCCTCGACCAGGTCGGCCTGGCCGAGGCGGCGCACGTGCGGGTCGGGCGGTTCTCCCTCGGCATGGGCCGACGGCTCGGTCTCGCGTGCGCGCTCCTCGGGGAGCCGGCGACGCTCGTGCTCGACGAGCCCGTCAACGGGCTGGACCCCGAGGGCATCCGCTGGATCCGCGGCCTCCTGCGTGCTCACGCGGACGCCGGCGGGACCGTCCTGCTGTCCAGCCACCTCATGGGCGAGGTCGCGGGCACGGCCGACGACCTGGTCGTGATCTGCGAGGGTCGGGTCGTGGCGAGCGGGACGCTCGACGCCGTGACGGCCGGGTACCAGGATCTGGAGCAGGCGTTCTTCGCGCTCACCGCGGCGCCGGAGAGCGCCCGATGAGGCTCTGGCGCGCCCTCGTCGCCGAGCTGCGCAAGGCGCTCACGCTCCCGGCGGTGTGGGCCGGAGCCGGTGTGGCCGTCGTCGGGTCGGCGGCCCTGACGTGGCTCAACGCGACCGGGGTGCGCGACGCTCTCCTCGCGGGTCGTCCGCAGGACACCGCGTTCGGCTCGGCGTTCGACACGGCGTTCGCGGCCATGCCGCTCGGCACGGTCGGGGCCGTGGTCCTCGGCGTCGTCGTCATGGGCAGCGAGTACACCACGAACAGCACGGACGCCGGTGGCGGTCGCCAGATCAGCACGACCCTCGCCGCGGTCCCCGGCCGCACGACGCTCCTCGTGGCGAAGGCGGCCACGGTCGTGCTCCTCGTGCTCACGGCGGCTGCGCTCGCGATCCCGTCGTCGCTCGGCGTGGCGGAGGTCGTGATCGTTGACGCCGCGACGAGCACCGTCCCGGTCGCCGACGCGGTCGTGCGATGCCTCGGCGGCGCGCTGTACTGGACGCTCACCTCCCTCGTCGCGCTCGCGGTGACCGTCCTGACGCGCAGCGGCGTCGTCCCGCTGGTCGTCCTCGTCGTCAACAGCTCGCTCGTGTCGTTCTCGCTCCTGCTGACGTTCCTCACGCCGCTCGCGCACTGGCTCCCGGACATGGCGGGCCGACGGCTGTTCGGCGGCGTCGCGACCGTCGATGGCGGGCTCGCCGCGGGCCCGGGCGCGCTCGTCATGACCGCGTGGGCGCTCGCGCTGCTCGCCGTCGCGGGGGTCGTGCTGCGCCGGAGGGACGCATGAGGGCCGAGCTCGACAAGCTCCGCACCCTGCCCCTGGCGGTGCTCGCAGCGGTCGCCGCTCCCGTCCTCGGGTCGCTCGTGGCGGCCGCTCTCGCGGCGTCGGCGGCGGCGGCCGACGCCGCGGTCTCGCCCGCGGAGCTGGCGCTGCGCGTCGTGCCGTTCGTCGTCGCGGTCCTCGCCCTCCTCGGCGTCGTCCCCGTCGCGCACGAGTACGCGGGGCGTCAGATGCTGACGTCGCTGGCCGCCGTGCCGCGCCGGGGCCGGCTGGTCGCGGCCAAGACCCTCGCCACGGCCCTCGTGCTCACCGCCACGTCGGCCGTCACCCTCGCGGCGGGCTTCACGACGGCGCTGGTGGTCCAGCGCGTCGTCGAGGCGCCGGTCGCTCCTGACACGCCCGACGCGACGCGGCTGCTCGGTGCCGCGGCCTACCTCGTGGTCGTCGGCCTGCTCGCGCACGCGCAGGCGCTGCTGGTCCGCCACCTCGTGCCCGCGCTCGTGGCGGTGCTCGTGCTCGTGGTCGTCGTGCCGCCCGTCGCTGCGCAGGCCACGGACCTCGCCCGGTGGCTGCCCGACCGCGCAGCGTCGACCTGGTACGACCCGGCGCCGGAACTCCTGGACACGACCGCGGGCACGGTCGTGGCGCTCGTCTGGCTCGCTCTCCTGGGCGCGGCGGGCTCGGCACGCTTCGTCCGGAGTGACGCCTGAGGGCGGCGGGCCGGTGCACCAGGGACCGGCCAGCACCTCAGCGCGTGCGGACCGTCCGGCGTCCTACGAGAGGTCGCCCACCTCCGAGACGACGCGCTCGGCCAGCGCGGTGAGCGCGGTGAGCTCCTCGGGCGTGGCGAGGTCGACGAGGTGCCGGCGCACGGACTCGACGTGCGCCGGCGCCGCGTCCTGGAGCGTGGCGAACCCGTGGTCGGTGAGCACGACGACGGCGTTGCGGCCGTCGTCGGGGTCCGCCTCGCGCGTGACGAGCCCGCGCTTCTCCATGCGCGCCAGGTGGTGGGAGAGCCTGCTGCGCGACCAGAGCATGCGCGCGGCGAGGTCGCGCAGCTGCCAGCGGTGGCCCGGCTGCTCCGAGAGCGTCGACAGCACGTCGTAGTCGGGGTCCGACAGGCCCGAGTCGCGGGCGAGGTCGCGCGCGAGCGCGACGGGCAGGACGGTCTGCATGCGGCGGTAGGCGCGCCACGCGCGCTCCTCGTCCGGCGTCAGCCAGCGGTGCCCGTTCTGGTCGGCGGTGCTCATGGGACCAGCATCGCACACTCGTTGACATGTCATCGAGTCGCGTGGTTCTATCGATGACATGTCAACGACACGTCGCCTGACCCAGCTCGTGGTCGGCCTCGCGCTCTTCGGCGCGAGCATCGCGCTCCTCGTCCGGGCCGAGCTCGGGCTGTTCCCGTGGGACGTCCTGCACCAGGGCATCGCCGGCGCCGTCGGCCTCCCGCTGGGCGTCGTCGTCATCCTCGCGAGCGTCGTGGTGCTCCTGCTGTGGGTCCCGCTGCGCCAGCGCCCCGGGCTCGGGACCGTCGCCAACGTCGTGCTCGTCGGCCTGTTCGTCGACCTCACGCTCGCCGTGCTGCCGAGCGTCGAGGGCCTGCCCGGGCGCGTCGCGCTCCTCGTCGCGGGCGTCGTGCTCAACGCCGCCGCGACGGGGCTCTACATCGGTGCCGGCTACGGTCCGGGTCCACGCGACGGCCTCATGACCGGTCTCGCGGCCCGCGGCTGGTCCCTGCGCTGGTCGCGGCTCGCGATCGAGGTCGTCGTCCTCGCGGCAGGGTTCGCGCTCGGCGGCACCGTCGGCGTCGGCACCGTCGTCTACACCCTCGCCGTCGGGCCGCTCGTCCAGCCCTTCCTCGCCCTGTTCACCGTCCCGCTCGCCCCGCCCGCGGACCGCTCGTCCGCGAGCGCTGTCCCCACCACCTCAGGAGATCCCTCGTGAAGCTGCTCGTCGTCGTCGCCAGCACCCGCCCGACGCGCGTCGGTCCCGCCGTGGCCGACTGGTTCCTCACCCAGGTGCCCGCCGACCCGGACCTCGAGGTCGACGTCGCGGACCTCGCCGAGATCGCCCTGCCGTTCCTCGACGAGCCCGTCGACGCGCACTCCGGCGGCTACGTGCACGCCCACACCCTCGCGTGGAGCGCGCGCGTCGACGCCGCCGACGCCGTCGTGCTCGTCATGCCGGAGTACAACCGCGGGTACACCGCGCCGCTGAAGAACGCGCTGGACTACCTCGCCGACGAGTGGCGCGACAAGCCGGTGGGCTTCGTGTCCTACGGGATGGCGTCGGGCGGGATGCGCGCCGTCGAGGCGATCACGCCGGTCGTCGTCGCGCTCGGCATGGTCCCCGTCGCGAGCGCCGTCACCGTGCACCTGCGGCGCTGGCTCGACGACGACGGCCGGATCCATGACGACGGCACGCTCGCCCGGGCCGCCACGCGGACGCTCGACGAGGTCCGCCGGCTCGCGAGCCTCCTGCGTCCGGTCACCGCGGCCGCGTGACCCGCGCGCCCGGGTGGGGCCGGTGCCGCGGCGCCCGACGGCGCTCGTCGTCCCCGCCGAGGGCGGCGCCGAGCGCGGCCAGGACGAGCAGGTCGACCGCCAGCCCGGCGACGCCGACCCACTGCAGCGCCCGGAAGACGAGGAGCTGCGTCAGGAGCAGGGAGACGAGCACCCCGCGCCGGACCCAGACGGCGCCCGCGCGCCGGGCGCCGGGCCGGTCGCCCCGCGCCGCGAGCACGCCCGCCACGACGCACGCGACCGTCCCGGCCACCCCGACGACGATCCCCGCGCCGACCCACGCCGGCACGTCGACGTCCCCGGTGAGCACGCGGACGCCCGCGAGCAGCGACCCGATCGCGGTCCCCAACACGAGGACCACGACGACGACCGCCGCCCAGCGCCGCTCGAGCGCGGCAGCGAACCAGGACGACGCGCGGCGCACGAGGGCACGGACCGGGTCGGGGAGGTCGACGTCGTCGCGCGGCAGGGCCTCGACGAGCGCCGCGACCTCGTCCGCCCCGGGCTCGCCCCGGCCGAGCGCGACGAGCGCCCGGGCCTCGTCGCGCGCGTCGTCGGTGAACCCGCCCGCCACCCCGGCGACGGCGCGGTCCGTCGCGACCGCGAGGTACTCCGCCGGGTGGTGGCGGCGCCGCCCGTGCAGCGCCTCGACCACGAGCACGAGGAGCACGACGGTGGCGTAGATGAGCGCCGCCGTCGGCTGGTAGAAGTAGTCGTTGTCGGCCGTGACGAACTTGCCGATCTCGTCGACGAACAGCCCGAACCCCACGCCGCCGAGCACTGCCCCGAGCGAGCGCAGCGCGGGGCCGACGAACGACAGCAGCACGACGACCGCGAGCGCCATCCCGAGGCCACCCCAGAGCACGTGCGCGACGTGCAGGTCTCCTCCCCCCACCTGCGGGTAGCCCGAGGCGGCGAGGAGGAAGCGCGTGACGAGCACTGTCGCGACGGTCACGACGAGGAACGTCACGAGGTGGCGCGTCGCGGCGGTGTCGCGCGCGACGCCCAGGCGCAGCGCACGTCCCCGCCGGGTGACACCCGCCGGGACGTGCGCCGCGCCGTCGCTCACCGCTTGCGCTTCTCCCGCACGCGCACGCTGATCTCGATGGGCGTGCCCTCGAACCCGAAGGTCTCGCGCAGGCGGCGCTCGATGAACCGGCGGTACCCGGCCTCGAGGAAGCCGGTCGCGAAGATGACGAACCGCGGCGGCCGCGTGGACGCCTGGGTCGCGAAGAGGATGCGGGGCTGCTTGCCGCCGCGCAGCGGGTGCGGGTGGGCGGCGACGAGCTCGCCGAGGAACGCGTTGAGGCGCCCGGTCGGGATGCGCGTGTCCCACGACTCGAGCGAGCGCTGGATCGCCGGCACGAGCCGGTCGGTGTGCCAGCCGGTGCGCGCGGAGACGTTGACGCGCGGCGCCCACTGCACCTGGACCAGGTCCTTCTCGATCTCGCGCTCGAGGAACGGCCGGCGGTCCTCGTCCATGAGGTCCCACTTGTTGTAGGCGATGACGAGGGCGCGGCCCGCGTCGACGACCTGGGAGATGACGCGCGTGTCCTGCTCCGTGAGCGGGACCGACGCGTCGACGAGCACGACCGCGAGCTCCGCCTTCTCGATCGCGGCCTGCGTGCGCAGCGACGCGTAGAAGTCGGCGCCCTTGGTCTGGTGCACGCGGCGACGGATGCCGGCGGTGTCGACGAGGACGTAGGGCACGTCCTTGATCGTCACGAGCTCGTCGACGGGGTCGCGCGTGGTGCCGGCGGTCTCGTCCACGACCACGCGGTCCGCGCCGGCGATCTTGTTGAGCAGCGACGACTTGCCGACGTTCGGCCGGCCGACGAGCGCGACGCGGCGCGGTCCGGTCGGGCGCACCTCGCCGTGGGCGGACTCGGTCGGCAGGGCCGCCATGGCGGCGTCGAGCAGGTCGCCGGTGCCGCGACCGTGGAGCGCGGACACCGGGTACGGCTCGCCGAGACCGAGGCTCCACAGGTACGCCGCGTCCGCCTCGCCCGACTGCCCGTCGACCTTGTTGGCGCACAGCACGACCGGCTTGCCGGACTCCCGCAGGAGGCGGACGACGCGCTCGTCCGTCGACGTGGCGCCGACCGTCGCGTCGACGACGAACAGCACGGCGTCCGCGAGCGAGATCGCGACCTCGGCCTGCTCGGCGACCTTCGACTCGATGCCCGCGACGTCGACCTCCCAGCCGCCGGTGTCCACGAGCGTGAACCGGCGCCCGGCCCACTCCGCGGGGTAGCTGACACGGTCGCGCGTGACGCCGGGCTTGTCCTCGACGACGGCCTCGCGCCGACCGATGATGCGGTTGACGAGCGTCGACTTGCCGACGTTCGGCCGCCCCACCACGGCGAGCACGGGCAGCGGCGCCTCGGGCTCGTAGCCCTCGATCACCTCGCCGTCGGCGTCGAGGAGGACGAGGTCGGTCTCCTCGAGCTCGTAGTCCTCGAGGCCGGCGCGCAGCGCGCGCTCGCGCGCCGCGTCGTCCGCCGAGTCCGCGAGGTCCGCGGGCGCCAGGGGCTCCTCGGCCTGCCCGGCGGCGTCGATCTGTCCGGGCGTGCCGGGCTGGGCGGGGTCGGGTGTGGTCATGGCATCCATTCTCCCAGGCCGCAGGCCGGGCTCCGAACCGGGTGTCCCGGCGCGGCGCGTGCGTCCTCGCGGAACGGCCCCGGTCAGCCCGCGGCGCCGTCCCGGCGCGCGGCCAGGCGCTCGACGACGGCCCGCACGACGTCGTCCGGCACGGGCTCGGCGAGCGGGAACCGCAGCGTGCCCTTGCCGTCCTGGTAGCGCGCGATGCGACGCGCGAGCTCGTCGTCGACCTCCGGGACGGGGTACAGCGACACGTGGTGCGCCCACCCCGCGAGGTAGACGACGTACCGCCCGTCGCGCGTGAACGTCGGGATGCCGTAGCTGATGCGCTCGTCGAGGCCCGGCACCGTGTCGTGCACGACGGCGCGCAGGTGGGCGACGACCTCGCGCGCGTCCGGGGCGAGCGTCGCAAGGTACTCGTCGACGGTCGTGGGCTTGCCGGGTCCGTCGGTCATCCGTCCCCCCCTCCCCGGGCCCGCGTCGCGCCGGTGCGCGACGAACGGGGACCTGAGCGCGAAACTACCGCGCTCGGGGCGACCCCGCGAGGCGCACGAGCACCACGCCCGCCACGACGAGCACGCCGCCCGCCGCCTGCACCAGGGTCGGCACCTCGCCGAGCAGGAGCCACGCGATGACGACGGCGAACAGCACCTCGGACAGCCCGACGAAGGACGCGAGGCGCTCCCCCGTGCGCACGGTCGCGGCCACGCCGGAGACGTACGCGAACGCCGTCGCGACGAGCACGACGACGGCGAGCGGCACGTACCAGGGCGCGCGGGACCCGAGCAGCGTGACGTCGACGAACGGCGCGGCGAACGGCAGGACGCCCACCAGGCCGGCCGCGCCCAGGGCGAGCGCCCCGACGCCCAGGCCGGACGCGGCGAGCGCGACGGGCGGCAGGCGGGTCGGTCGCGCGGACAGGACGAAGTAGGCCCCGAGGCCCACGGCAGCGCCGAGCGCGAAGAGGACGCCGACGAGGTCGGGGCGTGCCCCGGCGGGATCGACCACGAGCACGAGCCCGGCGACCGCGACGACGCAGCCCGCGAGCGTGAGCCGCGGCGGGACGTGCCGCGTGCGCAGCCACGCGAGGCCCACGAGCAGCACGGGCGCGAGGTACTCGACGAGCAGCGCGATGCCGACGGGCATGCGCGCGACGGCCGCGAAGTAGCAGAGCTGCGTCCCGGCGACCGCGACGAGGCCGAACCCCAGGACGAGGCGCCTCTCGTCGCGCAGCACCCGACGGCTCCCCCGCAGCGCGACCGCCGCGACCGGGGCGAGGACGACCGTCGAGCACAGAGCACGCGCGAAGACGGCGGCGCCGGGGGTCCACCCGGCCTCGAGCAGCGGCTTGACGAACGGGCCGCTCGCGCCGAACGCGACCGCGGACGCGAGGCCCACGAGGATGCCCGTGCCCGGGCGGTCGCCCACGACGTGCGGCGTGCTGGGCCCCGCAGTCCTTCCGAGCCTCTCCTCCGGCGACGAGGTCACCGCGCCGCCCACCGCTCCCGGTTCGGGTCGTCGGTGGGCAGGGCCACGCCCGTCATGGCCACGGTGTCCGCGACGAGGTCCGCGAGGGCGGTGCGGATGCGCTCGTTCGCGTCCTCGAGCGCCTGCTTGCCGCTCACCCCGGGCGACCGCTCGACGGCGAACGGCTCGCCGAACCGGACCACGAGACGCCGGCGCAGACCTGGGATCCGGTTCACGCCCTCGCCGGTGCGACGGGTGCCGAGCACCGCCACCGGCACGACGCGGGCGTTCCCGTTGAGCGCGAGCCACGCGACCCCCGCGCGCGCCGACGTCGCGTCGCCACGCCCACGGTTGCCCTCCGGGAACACGCCGACCGCACCGTCCCGGCGCAGCACGCCCAGGCCGGTCGCGAGCGCGCGCCGACCGCCGCGGCGGTCCACGGGGATCTGGCCCGCGGCGCGCAGGACCCAGCCGACCGGCCCGACGAACATCTCCTCCTTGACGAGGACGTGCAGGGGGCGGGGCGCGACCCCGAGCACGACCGGCCCGTCGACCACGCCCGTGTGGTTCGCCGCGAGCACGACCGGGCCCTCGGCCGGCACGTTCTCCGCGCCCAGGACGTGGGTCGACCAGACGACGCGCGCGAGGAACCGGCCGACCCAGCGGGACCACGCCGGGCCGGCGGGCGACGGCACGCGTTCGCCCGCGGGCCCCGCCGTCGGGCTCACGAGCCCTGGCGCGGGCCGACCACCCGCCCGGTGACCTGCTCGACCACGGCGAGCACCGCGTCGATCGTCTGCTGGAGGTCGAGGTCCGACGAGTCGACCGTCACGACGCCGTCCGCCGCGACGTGGAACTGGGAGACCGTCGCGTCGTCGCGGTCGCGCCGCAGCACCTGGTCCTTCGTCGCCTCGACCGCCGCCGCGTCGGCCGTGCCGTGCACGTCGAGCGAGCGCCGCGCCAGGCGCGCCTCCTCGCTCGCGGTGAGCAGGACGCGCGCGTCCGCGTCCGGGGCGACGACCGTCGTGATGTCCCGGCCCTCGGCCACCACGCCACGGCCCCCGGCGAACCCGGACGGCGTGCGCTCGGCCTCGATCACCGCGCGCTGGAGACGGCGCAGCTCGGCGCGGACGTCGAGGTTGGTCGCGACGGCGCTCACGGCCGTGGAGATCTCGGTCGAGCGGATCGCCTCGCCGACGTCCCTGCCGTCCACGTGGACCGTCGGGCCGGACGGGTCCAGCCCCATGACCAGCGGCATGACGCGGACGGCATGGGCGACCGCGGCCTGGTCGGCGAGGTCCTCGCCGCGGTCGAGGCACCACCACGTCGCCGCGCGGTACATGGCGCCCGTGTCGAGGTACGCGAGCCCGAGCCGGCGGGCCACGCCCTTGGACACGCTCGACTTGCCGGAACCCGAGGGTCCGTCGATCGCGATCGTCAGCGCGGCACCCACGGCGCCGGGCTCCCCCGCGCTCACTGGGCGAGGTCCTTGCGCAGCGACGTGGCCCCGTGCAGGTACACGTGCTGGACGGCGGACCGCTCGACGTCGAGCTCGGCGTGCGCCATGAGGCGCACGACGCGCGGGAGCGCCCCCGGCACCGCGATCTCGGTCGCGCACATGAGCGGCACGTCGCCGAGCCCCATCTCGCGCGCCGCGGCCGCCGGGAAGTCGGCGACGAGGTCGGGCGTGCACGTGAAGAGGATCGAGATGAGCGCGTCCGTGTCGACGGCGTTCGCGTCGAGGACCTCCTGGACGAGCTCGCGCGTGCGCTCGAACAGGTGCTCGCGCTCGTCGACGTCGAGCTGGGTCGCGCCCCGGATCGCCCGGACCGGCATGGGTGGTGCTCCTTCGTGCGGGACGGCCCGCCTCACGGCGGTCCGTCGGGATGGTGCGGACTGGTGGACGGGCGCCTAGAGCCCGACGCCCGCCATGAGCGTGCCGAGCTCCGTGCGGCCGAGGACGCGCGTCGTCCCCGGGCGCAGGTTGCCGAGCGCGATCGGGCCGATGCGCGTGCGCACGAGGCGCGTCACGGGGAAGCCGACCTCGTCGAACATCCGCCGCACGACACGGTTGCGCCCCGAGTGCAGCACGACCTC
Organism: Cellulosimicrobium cellulans; assembly: GCF_016921195.1. Classification (GTDB taxonomy): domain Bacteria; phylum Actinomycetota; class Actinomycetes; order Actinomycetales; family Cellulomonadaceae; genus Cellulosimicrobium; species Cellulosimicrobium cellulans_F. The sequence continues at coordinate 301,526 of NZ_JAFGYF010000002.1, read as the reverse complement.
GATCATCGTCTGGTCCGCGACCTGGTCGACGACGCGGTACGCGTCCGCCCGCACGACGCCGTCCTCGAGCTCGATGCCGTGCAGGAACTTGTTGGCGACGTTGCCCGGCACCTTGCCGCGCACCGTGACGAGGTAGGTCTTGGGAACCTCGTGCGACGGGTGCGCGAGGTGGTTCGCGAGCTCGCCGTCGTTGGTCAGCAGCAGCAGGCCCTCGCTGTCGGCGTCGAGGCGCCCCACGTGGAACAGCCGCTCGGGGCGGTCGGCCACGAGCTCCGCGATCGACGGACGACCGTCGGGGTCGTGCATCGTGGAGACGACGCCGCGCGGCTTGTTCAGCGCGAGCGTCACGCGCGAGGAGTCGAGCTGCAGCCGCATCCCGTCGACGTGCACGACCGCTCGCTCCGGGTCGATCCGCACGCCCAGCTCGCGCACCCGGACGCCGTCGACCTCGACACGCCCCTGGGAGATGAGCTCCTCGCACGCACGGCGCGAGCCGAGGCCCGCCGAGGCGAGCACCTTCTGCAGGCGGACGCCGTCCTCGACGTGCACGTCGCGCTGCGGCTCCGCGGGCTGCCCGCGGCCCGGGCGGCGCGGCCGACCCGGCTGCTGACCGCCGCGCGCGGCCGTCGTGCCGCGACCCGCGCCCCGGCCACCCTGGCGGGCGCTCGCGCCCCGGCCGGCCGACGCGCCCGTCGAGCCGGAACCGCCCCGTCCGGGCGCACCGCCCGAGCGTGCGGCTCCGCCGCCGCGGGGACCGCCGCGACGCGCGTCGCCCGCCCCGTCGCGTGGGGTGCGACCGCGCCCCCCATCGCCGGGCTGGCGTCCGTCCTTCGAGCTCATGCGTGTCCTTCGTCCGTCGTGTCCTGCGTGGCCTGCGCCACGTCGTGCAGCGCCGGGGCCGACGCCGCTGCGTCGTCCCCGCCGTCAGCCGCACCGTCGGCGGGAGCCGTCGAGGTCGGGGTGGCCGCCCGCGCGGGTCCGCGCAGGTCGGCGAGCCCGTCCAGGCCCTCGAGGTCGTCCATGTCCGGCAGGTGCGGCGCGAGCGGGGGCAGCTCGTCGAGCGACGTGAAGCCCATGCGCTCGAGGAAGTAGCCCGTGGTGCCGAACAGTCCGGCGCCGGTGTGCGGGTCCTGCCCGACCTCGGCCACGAGCCCGCGTGCCACGAGAGTGCGCACCACGCCGTCCACGTTGACCCCTCGCACCGCCGACACCTGGCCGCGGCTGACCGGTTGACGGTACGCGATCACGGCCAGAGTCTCCAACGCCGCCTGCGTGAGACGCGCCGTCTGGCCGCCCTGCACGAACCGTCCCACGACCTCGGCGTGCGCCGGCGCCGAGTACACGCGCCACCCTCCGCCCGCCTCGCGCAGCTCGAACCCGCGCGGCCGCCCGCCGACGTCGCCGCGGTACTCCGCGGCGAGGTCGTGCAGCGCGCTGCGCACCTCCTCGGCCGGGACCGCGAGCGCGGTCGCGAGCTCGACCACCGGGATCGGCTCGTCCGCGACCATGAGCACGGCCTCGAGCGCCGCCGGCAGGCCGCCGGGAAGGTCGTGCACGGCGGGCGCGAGCACCTCGTCGAGGACGGGACCGCCGTCGGGCTGCGTCACGCGGGAACCTCCTGGTCGATCGGGCCGAGGGCGTCCGCCGCCTCGGCGTCGTCGCCCTCGTCGAACTCGCTGCCGACGTCGGCGAGCGCGGGCTCGGGCGCGTCGTCGCCCGACCACCGCACGGTGAGCTCGCCGAGGGGCGTCACCTGGTCGAACGCGACGAGCGCCTGACGGAACAGCTCGAGCAGGGCGAGGAACCGGGCGACGACCACCGCCGTCTCGCTCGCGTCCGCGACGAGGGCGCGGAACGTCGTCGTGCCGTGGCTGCGCACGCGGTCCGCGACGATGCCCGCCTGCTCGCGCACGCTCACCGCAGGCGCGTGCAGGTGGTCGAGCGAGACGCCCGGCGGGGGCGCCTTGGGCGCGAGCGCGCGGGCCGCGAGCGCGGCGAGCTGGTCGGGCCCCATGGTCCACACGAGCTCGGGCAGGAGCGCGGCCAGGTGCGGCTCGAGCTGCACGACGCGCGGAAGACGGCGGCCGGCGCTCTCGAACCGCTCCGCGAGGACCCCCGAGACGTCCTTGTACGCGCGGTACTGGAGGAGGCGCGCGAACAGCAGGTCACGCGCCTCGAGCAGCGCGAGGTCCTCGTCGTCCTCGACGCTGCCGGTGGGCAGCAGGCGGGCGGCCTTGAGGTCGAGCAGCGTGGCGGCGACGACGAGGAACTCGCTCGCGGTCCCGAGGTCCCACCCGGGGTGGTCCTCCCCCGCGGCGCGCGCGGCGGCGGCCGCGCGCTCGGCGTCGCGGATGTACGCGATGAAGTCGTCGGTCACGCGCGCGAGCGCGACCTCGGTGATGTCGAGCTTGTGCTTGGTGATGAGCGACAGCAGCAGGTCGAACGGGCCGCTGAAGTTGTCGAGGCGGACCTCGAAGCCGGTGCGTGCCGGCGAGGCCGAGCCGGGCGGTGACTCGGCGGGCGCGTCAGGCGGCGTCGCCACGGGCGACCAGCTCCCGTGCGAGCTGCCGGTAGGCGACGGCGCCGGGGTGGTTGGGCGCGTAGACGGTGATCGGCTCGGCGGCGACCGACGCGTCGGGGAACTTCACGGTGCGCCCGATGACGGTCTGGAGCAGCTTGTCGCCGAACGCCTCGTGCACGCGCGCCACGACCTCGCGCGAGTGGAGCGTACGGGAGTCGAACATCGTGGCGAGGATCCCGTCGACGTCGAGGCGCGGGTTGAGCCGGTCACGCACCTTCTCGATCGTCTCGACGAGCAGGGCCACGCCGCGCAGCGCGAAGAACTCGCACTCGAGCGGGATGAGGACGCCGTGCGCGGCGGTGAGCGCGTTGACCGTGAGCAGGCCGAGCGAGGGCTGGCAGTCCACGAGGATGACGTCGTAGTCGTCGACCACGGGCCGCAGCACGCGAGACAGGACGGACTCGCGCGCGACCTCGCCGACGAGCTGGACCTCCGCGGCCGAGAGGTCGATGTTGGCGGGCAGGAGGTCGAGGTTCTCGACGTCCGTGGGGACCAGCACGTCGTGGATGTCCGCGCCGCGCTCCATGAGCAGGTTGTAGACGGTGCGGTCGAGCTCGTGCGGGTTGACCCCGAGCCCGACGGACGCCGCGCCCTGGGGGTCGAAGTCGACGAGCAGGACCCGGCGGCCGTACTCGGCGAGAGCCGCGCCGAGGTTGATGGTGGTCGTCGTCTTGCCGACGCCGCCCTTCTGGTTGCACATCGCGATGATGCGCCCGGGGCCGTGCGCCGCGAGCGGCGCGGGGACCGGGAACTCGGGCAGGGGGCGGCCGACGACGTCGGTGCGCGCCTCGGTCGCCTCGTGGCTCGCGCCGTTCGTGGCGTGCTCGACGGCGGGTTCCACGTCGCGCTCGGAGGAGGTCACGGGGGCGGCCGGACGGACGGCGTCGCCGTGCGAGCTCTGCGCGCCGCGCGTCTCGGGCTGGGTCTCGGCCTGGCTGCTCACGCCCGCCACGGTATCGCAGGACCTCGCCCCCGCTCGTGCGCACGCGCCCGCGCGCCGCGTTCCCGCCCGTCGCACGGGAACGGCTCCGTCAGCCGAGCGCGCGAGGGTGGGCGGCCGCGTAGACCTCGCGCAGCGTGTCCGGCGTCACGAGCGTGTAGATCTGCGTCGTCGTGACGGACGCGTGCCCCAGGAGCTCCTGGACGACGCGCACGTCGGCGCCGCCCGCGAGCAGGTGGGTCGCGAACGAGTGCCGGAGAGTGTGGGGCGAGATCCGCTCGGGGTGGTCGATGCCCGCGCGCTCGGCGGCGGTGCGCAGCACGGCCCAGGCGCTCTGCCGCGACAGCCGCGCACCCCGCGTGTTGAGGAAGACGGCGGGCGTGCCGCGCCCGTGCGCGGCCAGCGCCGCGCGGCCCCGCACCAGGTAGGCGTCGAGCGCGCGCCGCGCGAACGACCCGACGGGCACCACGCGTTCCTTGCCGCCCTTGCCGAGCAGGCGGACCGCACCGGTGCCGAGGTCGAGGTCGTCGACGTCGAGGCTCACGGCCTCGGTGATGCGCGCGCCGGTCGAGTAGACCAGCTCGAGCAGCGCCCGGTCGCGCAGCGGGGCGGCGCCGTCGCCGACGCCGGCGGCCTCGAGGATGCGCGCGACCTCGTCGGTCGAGATCGCCTTGGGCAGCCGCTTGCCCTGCGCGGGCGGGCGCACGTCCGCGGACGCGTCGGCGTCGGCCAGGCCCTCCGCGGCGCAGAAGCGGTGCCAGCCGCGCACGGCGGCCACGGACCGGGCGGTGGACGACGGCGAGAGGCGCGCCCCGCCGTCGGCTCCCGTCCGCAGCGCGGTGACGTACGCCGCGACGTCGTCCGCCTCGACCTCGCGCACGGCGTGGTTGCCGCGCGCGGCGAGGAACGCGACGTAGCGCGCGAGGTCGCGCCGGTAGGCGGCGACGGTGTTCGCGGACAGGCCGCGCTCGACGGCGAGGTGCGCGAGGTACTCGCGCGCGGCACGGTCCAGCGCCTCGGGCACGTGCGCCTCGCCGGACCCCATGGTCCTACCGCCCTCCCGGCACGGCCGGGCTCACAGCGGGAGGAAGACGTCGACCGCCACCGCGACGAAGAGCAGGGTCAGGTACGTGATCGACGCGTGGAAGACCTTCATCTCCCCGACCTTGCCGCCCTTGCCGTCGGCCTTGTCCCGAGCGCGGCGGAGCATGGTCACGCACGAGGACAGGAACCAGACCCCGAGCGCGCTGGCGAGGACGCCGTAGACCCAGGTCATGCCGGCGAGCGGCCACAGCGCGAGCGACGAGGCGATCATCGCGACGCTGTAGACGATCATCTCGCGCGCGACCTTGCGGTCGTCCGCGACGACGGGGAGCATCGGCACGCCGGCGTTGGCGTAGTCGCGCTTGAACTTCATGGACAGCGGCCAGTAGTGCGGCGGCGTCCAGAAGAAGATGACGAGGAACAGCGCGAGCGCGGCCCAGCTCAGCGAGCCCGTCACGGCGGACCAGCCGATGAGCACCGGCATGCAGCCCGCGATACCGCCCCAGACGATGTTCTGCGGGGTGCGGCGCTTGAGGATCATCGTGTAGCCGACGACGTAGATCGCGATCGCGGCGAACGTCAGCCAGGCCGAGACGACGTTGACCAGGAGCGCGAACCACACGAGCGACACGACGCCGAGGACGGTCGCGAACACGAGCGCGGCCCGCGGCGTCACCTCGCCGGTGACGAGCGGGCGCCGCTTGGTGCGGTTCATGACCTCGTCGATGTCGCGGTCGAGGTAGCAGTTGTAGACGTTGGCCGACGCGGCCGCGAGCGTGCCACCCACGAGCGTCGCGAGGATCAGCCCGATGCCCGGCAGCCCGCCCTGGGCCAGGATCATCGTCGGCACCGTGGTCACGAGGAGGAGCTCGATGATGCGGGGCTTGGTCAGCGCGACGTAGGCACCGAGGCGCTCACGCAGGGCGAGGGTCGCGCGGGCGGCCTCGGCCGTCGGCACGACCGGGGTCGCGGGGCTCGTCGGCGAGGACGGCTGCTGGGTCGACGCGGCGCCAGACGGGCTTCCGGTCCCGTCGATCGGTGCCTGGCTCGTGGTGTGCACGCGCTTCGGTGTTCCGTTCTGAGATGGGGGGCGAGCTGGGACGGACCGCCGGTCGTCCTCGCTCATCGTACGTCCCCGCCTGCGCCGGGGCCGACCGGACGGGCCGGGCGATTGTGTGACATCCGACCGAAATCCAGCACGTGGGCACCCCCGGGCGGGAACGGCGGGCGCGTATAGGCTGGACCTGCAACCGTCCCGCGTCGGACCGCCCGTCAGGACCTGTGGCCCGCGGACGACGTGACCGGCACCGGGCCGCCCCGCCCCTGAGGCGTGAGGCCGGGAAATGTTCAACGGTTGTTTCGAGTTGTCGCGAGGATCCGGGGCGCGCGCTCCGGACGGGAATGAGGTTCGGTGAACGCGTTGTCCCCTGCTCACACGCCCCTGGACTGGACGGACCTGGACGACCGGGCCGTCAAGACGATCAAGGCGCTCGCCGCCGACGCGGTGGAGAAGGTGGGCAACGGCCACCCCGGCACCGCGATCTCGCTGGCCCCGGCCGCCTACCTCCTGTTCCAGAAGGTCATGCGCCACGACCCGTCGGACGACCGCTGGGTCGGGCGCGACCGGTTCGTGCTCTCGGCGGGCCACTCGTCGCTCACGATCTACCTCCAGCTCTTCCTCGCCGGGTACGGCCTGGAGATGGAGGACATCGAGGCGCTGCGCACGTGGGGCTCCAAGACCCCCGGCCACCCCGAGTACAAGCACACCAAGGGCGTCGAGATCACGACCGGCCCGCTCGGCCAGGGCCTCGCGTCCTCCGTCGGCATGGCGTTCGCGGCCCGCCGCGAGCGCGGTCTGCTCGACCCGTCGACCGCCCCGGGCGAGTCGCCGTTCGACCACCACGTCTACGTCATCGCGTCCGACGGCGACCTGCAGGAGGGCGTGACGAGCGAGGCATCCTCGCTCGCCGGCCACCAGCAGCTCGGCAACCTCGTCGTCATCTGGGACGACAACAAGATCTCCATCGAGGACGACACGGACATCGCGTTCACCGAGGACGTCCTCGCGCGCTACGCGGCGTACGGCTGGCACACCCAGCGCGTCGACTGGACGAACGGCGGCACGGGGTACACGGAGGACGTCGACGCGCTGCACGCCGCGATCGAGGCCGCCAAGGCCGAGACCGGCAAGCCGTCGATCATCGCGCTGCGCACGATCATCGGCTACCCGTCGCCGACGAAGCAGAACACCGGCGGCATCCACGGCTCGGCCATGGGCGCCGACGAGATCAAGGGCCTGAAGATCGAGCTCGGCCTCGACCCCGAGGCGAGCTTCGCGATCGACGACGAGGTGCTCGCGTACACGCGCGCCGTCGGCGAGCGCCAGAGCGACGCGCGTGCGGCCTGGGAGACGGCCTTCGCCGCGTGGAAGACGGCCAACCCGGCGGGTGCCGAGCTGCTCGGCCGCCTCGAGAAGCGCGAGCTCCCGGCCGGCTGGGAGGACGCGCTGCCGACGTTCGAGGCGGGCAAGGCCGTCGCGACGCGCTCCGCGTCCGGCAAGGTCCTCACCGCGCTCAAGGACGTGCTCCCCGAGCTGTGGGGCGGCTCCGCCGACCTCGCGGGCTCGAACAACACGACCATGGACGGCGAGCCGTCGTTCGTGCCGGTCGAGCACGCGACCAAGAAGTTCCCGGGCCACGAGTACGGCCGCACGCTGCACTTCGGCATCCGTGAGCACGCCATGGGCGCGATCCTCAACGGCATCGTCCTGCACGGCGGCACGCGCGCCTACGGCGGCACGTTCCTCCAGTTCAGCGACTACATGCGCCCCGCGGTGCGCCTCGCCGCGCTCATGGAGATCCCGACGACGTTCGTGTGGACGCACGACTCGATCGGACTCGGCGAGGACGGCCCGACGCACCAGCCCGTCGAGCACCTCGCCGCGCTGCGCGCGATCCCGGGTCTCGACGTCGTCCGCCCGGCCGACGCCAACGAGACGTCGTGGGCGTGGCGCACGATCCTCGAGAACACCGAGCGCCCCGCGGGCATCATCCTCACGCGCCAGAACGTCCCGACGTTCCCGCGCGGCACCGAGGGCTACGCCGACGCGTCGGGCACCGCACGCGGCGGCTACGTGCTCCTCGACACCGACGGCACGCCCGACGTCATTCTCATCGGTACCGGCTCCGAGGTGCAGCTCGCCGTCGAGGCACGCGAGATCCTCGCGGGCGAGGGCGTGCAGGCGCGCGTCGTCTCCCTCCCGAGCCGCGAGTGGTTCGACGGCCAGGACGACGCCTACCGCGAGTCGGTCCTGCCGTCGGCCGTCCGCGCGCGCGTGTCCGTCGAGGCGGGCGTGGCGCAGGGCTGGCGCGAGCTCGTCGGCGACGCCGGCCGCACCGTGAGCCTCGAGCACTACGGCGCGTCGGCCGACTACCAGGTGCTGTACCGCGAGTTCGGCATCACCTCCGAGGCCGTCGCCTCGGCGGCGCGCGAGTCCATCGCGGCCGCGCGCGGCGGCGACACCCCGGGTGCCGCGCCGACGCCCTCGGAGGGCGGCACTGGCGACCAGCGCTGACCCTTCGTAGATTCCGAGGTGGGGCCGTGCGCGGCCCCACCTCGGAACTGCCCCGGGAACCGGCCGCCGTGCGCGACGCCCCGGGAGCACGCCCGCAGCGAGAGCACCACCGAGAGGAAGTCCGATGACGCAGTCCCCCACCGTCCCCGGCCCCATCGAGCAGCTCACGGGAGCGGGCGTGTCCATCTGGCTCGACGACCTCTCGCGAGAACGGCTGCGGACCGGCAACCTCGCCGACCTCGTCGCGACGCGCGGCGTCGTCGGGGTCACGACGAACCCCACGATCTTCGCGGCGGCGCTCTCGAAGGGTGACGCCTACGACGCCCAGCTCGCCGAGCTCGCCCCCGCCGGCGTGGACGACGCGGCGGTCGAGGCCGCCGTCGAGCGGATCACGACGGACGACGTGCGCGCCGCCGCCGACCTGCTGCGCCCCGTGTACGACGCGACGGACGGCATCGACGGGCGCGTGTCGATCGAGGTGGACCCGCGCCTCGCGCACGACGCCGACAAGACGGTCCTCACGGCCGAGCGCCTGTGGGCCACCATCGACCGCCCCAACGTCTACATCAAGATCCCCGCGACCGTCGCGGGCCTGGACGCGATCTCGCGCACCCTCGCGCAGGGCATCAGCGTCAACGTGACGCTCATCTTCTCGCTCGCGCGCTACCGCGCGGTGATGGAGGCGTTCGCGATCGGGCTCGAGCAGGCGCGCGCGGACGGCATCGACCTCGCGCCCGTCGGCTCCGTCGCGTCGTTCTTCGTCTCGCGCGTCGACACCGCCGTGGACGCCGCCCTCGAGAAGGTCGGCACCCCGGAGGCGCTCGACCTGCGCGGCCAGGCAGCGATCGCGAACGCGCGCCTCGCGTTCGAGGCGTACGAGGAGTTCCGCCAGACCGACCGCTGGCGCTCGCTCGCCGCGTCCGGCGCCCGGCCGCAGCGTCCGCTCTGGGCCTCGACGGGCGTAAAGAACCCCGAGTACCGCGACACGATGTACGTCGACGAGCTCGTCACCGACGGCATCGTCAACACGATGCCCGAGGCGACGCTCCAGGCGTTCGCCGACCACGGCGTCGTGACGGGCGACACCGTCACCGGCACGGCGGCCGCCTCGCGCCGCACGCTCGAGACCGTCGAGTCCTTCGGCGTCTCCCTCGTCGAGGTCACCGACCGCCTCGAGGAGGAGGGCGTGCGCAAGTTCGAGGACAGCTGGACCGAGCTCCTCGCGACGACGCGCGACAACCTGCGCCGCACCGCCTCCTCCTGACCCCCGCGCGCCTGGCCGCCGTGCGGCGGTCAGGCGTCCGACCTGCGGGAACGGCGACGCGACGACGCGCGCCGCCCGTATCATCCGCAGACGCCTCAGCCTTCTGCAGTCCTCCCGACCCCTCCTCGAAACGGAACGGTGCCACCAGGTGAGACCGGCCAAGATCACGCCAGAGCACAACCCGCTGCGCGACCCGCTCGACCTGCGCCTGCCCCGGATCGCGGGCCCCTGCGGGCTCGTCATCTTCGGCGTCACGGGCGACCTCGCCCGCAAGAAGCTCATGCCCGCGGTGTACGACCTGGCCAACCGTGGCCTGCTCCCCCCGGGCTTCGCGCTCACGGGCTTCGCGCGCCGCGACTGGGAGGACCAGGACTTCGCGCAGGTCGTGCACGACGCGGTGAAGGAGCACGCGCGCACGCCGTTCCGCGAGGCCACCTGGCGCCAGCTCTCCGAGGGCATCCGGTTCGTCCAGGGCTCGTTCGACGACGACCAGGCGTTCGAGCGCCTGCGCGAGACGGTCGAGACGCTCGACGCGGAGCGCGGCACGGGCGGCAACCACGCCTTCTACCTCTCGGTGCCGCCGAGCGCCTTCCCGGTCGTGTGCCGCCAGCTCGCCGAGTCGGGGCTGTCGCGCTCGCAGGAGGACGCGTGGCGCCGCGTCGTCATCGAGAAGCCGTTCGGGCACGACCTCCAGAGCGCACGCGAGCTGGACGCCGTCGTGTCGGAGGTCTTCCCGCCCGACTCGGTCTTCCGCATCGACCACTACCTCGGCAAGGAGACGGTCCAGAACCTCCTCGCCCTGCGCTTCGCCAACCAGATGTTCGAGCCCATCTGGAACGCGAACTACGTCGACCACGTGCAGATCACGATGGCCGAGGACATCGGCATCGGTGGCCGCGCGGGCTACTACGACGGGATCGGCGCCGCGCGCGACGTCATCCAGAACCACCTGCTCCAGCTCCTCGCGCTCGTCGCGATGGAGGAGCCCGTGTCGTTCGACGCGCCCTCGCTGCGCGCCGAGAAGATCAAGGCGCTCTCGGCCGTGCGCCTGCCGCGCGAGCTGTCCAAGCACACGGCTCGCGGCCAGTACGCGGCCGGGTGGCAGGGCGGCGAGGAGGTCATCGGCTTCCTCGACGAGGACGGGATCCCCGCCGACTCGACCACCGAGACCTACGCCGCGATCCGCGTGGACATCGACAACCGCCGCTGGGCGGGCGTCCCGTTCTACCTGCGCACGGGCAAGCGCCTCGGGCGCCGCGTGACCGAGGTCGCCGTCGTGTTCAAGAAGGCCCCGCACCTGCCGTTCGAGACGTCGCAGGCCTCCGACCTGGGCAACAACGCGCTCGTCATCCGCGTCCAGCCCGACGAGGGCGTGACCATGCGCTTCGGCGCCAAGGTCCCGGGCACCGCCATGGAGGTCCGCGACGTCACGATGGACTTCGGGTACGGGCACGCGTTCACGGAGTCCTCGCCCGAGGCCTACGAACGGCTCATCCTCGACGTGCTGCTCGGCGACCCGCCGCTCTTCCCGACGCGCGAGGAGGTCGAGCTCTCGTGGAAGATCCTCGACCCGATCACGGCGCACTGGGCCGCCAAGGGCACGCCCGACCAGTACCGGTCCGGCACGTGGGGCCCGGAGTCGGCCGACGCGATGCTCGCGCGCGACGGCCGTTCGTGGCGGCGCCCGTGACGGCCGTCGTCCCGGCGCCGACCCCGCGGAGCGCGGCGCTCCTGAGACAGACCCCCCGACCCCGTCGTGCCCCCCAGGGCGGCACGACCCTCCGACCGGCGAGGACCCCGCGATGATCATCGACCTGCCCGACACGACGACGAACGCGGTGAACAAGCGCCTCGTGCGGCTGCGCGACGAGGGCGGCGCGATCGCGCTCGGCCGCGTCCTCACGCTCGTCGTCATCGCGCGCGAGTCCGACGTCGAGACGTCGATCGAGGCGGCGAACGACGCGAGCCGCGAGCACCCGTGCCGCGTCATCGTCGTCGCACCGTCCGGCCGGAGCACGACCCCGCACCTCGACGCCCAGATCCGCGTGGGCGGCGACGCCGGCGCGTCCGAGGTCGTCGTGCTGCGGACCGCCGGCCCGCTGCTCGAGCACGCGGACACGCTGGTCATGCCGCTCCTGCTCCCGGACGCGCCGATCGTCGTGTGGTGGCCGGGCCAGCCGCCCGCCTCACCGGACGACGACCCTGTCGGTGCGATGGCTCAGCGCCGCATCACCGACTCGATCACGTCCAAGGACCCCGAGGCGACGCTCGCGCAGCTCGCGACGACGTACGGCCCGGGCGACTCCGACCTGGCGTGGGCCCGTGTCACGCTCTGGCGCGGCCTCATCGCCGCCGCGCTCGACCAGCCGCCGTACGAGCCCGTGACGAACGTCCTCGTCGAGGGCCAGGCCAAGCACACCTCGCTCGACCTGCTCGCGGCGTGGCTCGGCTCTCGCCTGCGGTGCCCCACGCAGGTCGTGCGCCGGCGTGGGGCCGAGGCGATCACGCGCGTCACGCTCGAGCGCAAGAGCGGGCCGATCATCCTCGACCGCCCGGACGGGCGCATCGTGACGATCAGCCAGCCGGGCAAGCCCGACCGTCGCGTCGCGCTGCCCATCCGGACGCTCAGCGAGGCGCTCATCGAGGAGCTGCGCCGCCTGGACCCGGACGAGATCTACGGCGAGGTGCTCACCAAGGGTCTGCAGAAGGTGGGCGCATGACCGCCGCCGGGCCCGGGAGCGCGCACGCGTCCCACGGGCGCCTCGTGGTCGTCCATCCCGACGCCGGCGTCCTCGCCGAGGCGGTCGCGTCGCGGCTCGTGACGCGGCTGCTCGACGTGCAGTCCGTGCGCAGCCCTGTGCACGTCGTCCTCACCGGAGGCACCGTCGGCATCGCGAGCCTCGCGGCGCTCGCGCGCCACCCGGCGCGCGACGCCGTCGACTGGTCGGGCGTGCACCTCTGGTGGGGCGACGAGCGCTTCCTGCCCACCGGGGACCCGGACCGCAACGAGACGCAGGCGCGCGACGCGCTGCTCGCCCACCTGCCGCAGCTCCCGACCGGGAACGTGCACCCGATGCCCGCGGCGGACGTCGTCGCGACCCCCGAGGAGTCCGCCACGGCGTACGCGGCGACGCTTGCCGAGCACGCCCCGGACGGCGCCGAGGTGCCCGAGTTCGACGTGCTGCTGCTCGGGATGGGGCCCGACGGCCACGTCGCGTCGCTCTTCCCCGGGCATCCGGGGCTCGACGTGACGGGCGCCCCGACCGCCGGCGTCCACGGTTCGCCCAAGCCTCCGCCGGAGCGCGTGACGCTGACCTTCGAGGCCATCGCACGCGCCCGTCAGGTATGGGTCGTCGCGGCGGGCGCCGAGAAGGCCCCGGCCGTCGCGTCGGCGCTCGGTGGCGCTCCTGCGGCCGAGACCCCGGCGGCCGCGGTGACCGGCACCGAGCGCACGCTCTGGCTCGTCGACGCCGCAGCAGCGGGCACGCGGGACGCCGACCGATGACGTCCGGCGGCGAGCGCCTCGATCCCGTGGCGACCTGGGACGCGGTCGACGCCTACTTCGCCCCGCTCGTGGGCGAGGACGACGTGCTCGCCGCCGCAGGCGCCAGGGCGCGGGCCGCCGGCCTCCCGGAGATCCAGGTCTCCCCCGCGCAGGGCCGCTTCCTGCAGCTCCTCGCGCTCGCCACCGGCGCGCGGCGCGTGCTGGAGGTCGGCACGCTCGGCGGCTACTCGACCATCTGGCTCGCGCGTGCACTGCCTCCCGGCGGCATGCTCGTCACGTGCGAGATCGATCCCGCCCACGCCGCGGTCGCGCGGGAGTCGCTGGCCGAGGCCGGCCTCGCGGCGATCGTCGACGTCGTGCTCGGCCCGGCGGCGGACACGTTGCGGCGTCTCGTCGACGAGGGCGCCGAGCCGTTCGACCTCGTGTTCGTCGACGCGGACAAGCCGTCGAACCCGGTCTACCTCGACCTGGCGATCCGGCTCTCGCGGCCGGGCACGCTCGTCGTCGTGGACAACACGGTCCGCGGCGGCGCCGTCGCCGACGCGGAGAGCACGGACCCGAACGTGCTCGGGGTCCGGGAGATGGTCGACCGCGTCGTCGCGGACCCGCGGCTCGACGCCACGGCCGTGCAGACCGTGGGGTCCAAGGGCTACGACGGGTTCGTGCTCGCGCGCGTGCGCTGACCCGCGCCCGCGTCCCGGCCTCCGCGCCGGGACGCGGAGGTCAGCGGCCGCGGCGCGCCCGCAGCGCGGCGAGCGCCTCGTCGAGGATCGCGACGCCGTCCTCGTCGCTGCGACGCTCCTTCACGTACGCGAGGTGCGTCTTGTAGGGCTCGTTGCGCGACGGCGTCGGCGGGTTCTCCCGGTCCTGCCCGGCCGGGAAGCCGCACCGCGGGCAGTCCCAGGTCTCGGGCGCCTCGATCTCCGCCTCCGAGGAGAAGCTGGGCCGCGTCTCGTGACCGTTCGCGCACCAGTAGGACACCCAGAAGCGCGGCGCGATCTCGCCACGCTCGGACTCCCCGAGCGGTCCCGCCCCGACGCGCGACCCGCGGATCGCGTTACCACCTGCCACGTGCTCTCCCCCGTCCGTGCCGTCGTCGGCACTCGATCCTGCCCGTACCCCGCCGTCCGGCGCGGCTGCCCCCTGCCGACTCCTCGAGCCCTGCTCGACCGTGCGACGCCCCGGACGGGACGTCCGTGGGTCAGCTCACCTTCTGGAGGAGCCCCAGGAGCACGATGACGACCGTCCAGACGAGGGCGAACGCCACGGTGATCCGGTTGAGGTTGCGCTCGGCGACGCCGGAGCTGCCCACCGAGCTCGAGATCCCGCCGCCGAACATGTCGGAGAGGCCGCCGCCCTTGCCCTTGTGCATGAGCACGAGCAGGGTGAGGAAGCCGCTGGTGAGGACCAGCAGGACCTGGAGGATGATGCGCAGCACGTCCACGAGTACGTCCTTGAGTTCAGGGCCGGCCCGACGGGTGTCGAGCGCGACCGCACGGTTGTCGTGCGCAGGCGTGACCTGCCGCACAGGGGACAAGAGTAGGCGACGCGAGGCCGCTGCGGCCAACCCCGGCCGCGGTCGTCTCACGTCAGGGACCGACGGCCCCGGGATCCGCTCCCGGGGCCGTCGGTGCAGCGCGTCCGCGGAGGTCAGGCCCCGGTCGCGTGCGACTGGTAGCGCGCGATCCGCGCGAACTCCTCGGGGTCGAGGCTCGCGCCGCCGACGAGCGCGCCGTCGACGTCGGGCTGCGCCATGATCGCGGCGACGTTGGACGACTTCACCGAGCCGCCGTACAGGATCCGCGTCGCGTTCGCGAGCTCGGCGTCGTAGAGGTCGCCCAGGGCGCCGCGGATGGCACCGCAGACCTCCTGTGCGTCCTCGGGGGTCGCGACCTCGCCCGTGCCGATGGCCCAGACGGGCTCGTACGCGATGACGAGCGTCGCGAGCTGCGCGGCCGGGATGCCCGCGAGCGCGCCCTCGACCTGCGCGAGGGTGTAGGAGATCTGCTCCCCCGCCTTGCGCACGTCCAGGCCCTCGCCCACGCAGACGATCGGGGCGATGCCCTGACCCACGGCGGCGACGATCTTCTCGTTGACCTGCGCGTCCGTCTCGCCGTGGTACTGGCGGCGCTCGGAGTGCCCGATCGCGACGTAGCTCACGCCGAGCTTGGCGAGCATCGTCGCCGAGATCTCGCCCGTGTACGCGCCCTCGGCGTGCGCCGAGACGTCCTGCGCGCCGTACTTCAGCTCGAGCTTGTCCGCGTCGACGAGCGTCTGCACCGACCGGAGGTCGGTGAACGGCGGCAGCACGGCCACCTCGACGGCCGCGTAGTCGTGCTTCGCGTCCTTGAGGGTCCACGCGAGCTTCTGCACGGTGTGCGTCGCCTGGTGGTGGTCCAGGTTCATCTTCCAGTTGCCCGCCATGAGCGGGGTACGGCTGTTCGCCACGGTCCTTCTTCTCTCTGTGGGGGTCGCACCGCCCGCGCGCACGGCGTGCCGCGGGCGGTGCGTGAGGATGGTTCGGGAGGGGCGCTCAGCCCTCGAGGACGGAGATCCCGGGCAGGTCCTTGCCCTCGAGGAACTCGAGGCTCGCGCCGCCACCGGTCGAGATGTGGCTGAAGCCCGCCTCGTCGAAGCCGAGGATGCGGACCGCGGCCGCGGAGTCGCCACCGCCGACGATCGTGAACGCGCCGTTCGCGGTCGCGTCGACGAGCGCCTGGGCCACGGCACGCGTGCCGCCCGAGAACGCCTCGAACTCGAACACGCCGGCGGGCCCGTTCCACACGACCGTCTTCGCGTCGACGATCTTGCTCGCGAAGAGCTGCGCCGACTCGGGGCCGATGTCGAGGCCGATCTTGTCGGCCGGGATCGCGTCCGCGGCGACGACCTCGTGCGGAGAGTCGGCGGCGAACGCGTCGGCGACCACGATGTCGGTCGGCAGGACGATCTCGACGCCGTTCTTCTCGGCGTCCGCGAGGTAGCCCTTGACCGTGTCGATCTGGTCCTCCTCGAGGAGGGACTTGCCGACGCCGTACCCCTTGGCGGCGAGGAACGTGAACACCATGCCGCCGCCGATGAGCAGGCGGTCCGCCTTGGTGAGCAGGTTCGCGATGACGCCGAGCTTGTCCGAGACCTTCGACCCGCCGAGCACGACCGCGTACGGGCGCTCCGGGTCCTCCGTCGCCTTGCGCAGCGAGTCGACCTCCTTGAGGACGAGCTCGCCGACCGCGGAGGGGAGCACCTGCGCGACGTCGTAGACCGAGGCCTGCTTGCGGTGCACGACGCCGAAGCCGTCGGAGACGAACACGTCCGCGAGCTGCGCGAGGTCGTGCGCGAGCGACTGACGCTCGGCGTCGTCCTTGGAGGTCTCGCGCGCGTCGAACCGGATGTTCTCCAGGAGCGCGACCTCGCCGTCGCCGAGCGCGTCGACGGTCTCGCGCGCCGACTCGCCGACGACGTCCTGCGCGAGGTGCACGGGCACGCCGAGGAGCTCGCCCAGGCGCGACGCCACGGGGGCGAGCGAGTACTTCGCGTCCGGCTCGCCCTTGGGGCGACCGAGGTGCGCGGCGACGATCACCTTCGCGCCCGCGTCGGTGAGCTTCTTCAGCGTCGGGAGCGCCGCGCGGATGCGGCCGTCGTCCGTGATGGTCGTCCCGTCGAGCGGGACGTTGAAGTCGGAGCGGACGAGGACGCGCTTGCCGCGCAGGTCGCCCAGGGAGTCGATGGTCAGCATGTGGTCTCCTACGGTTCGGTCGCCGTCGTACGGGGCGCCTGCCGAGGGCCGGCCGGTCCCGCACATGAGGACGTCCGCGTACGCGTCACCGGGCGGTGCCGGGACGCGCACGCGGACGCATGGTTGCTACGCAGTGCTGTGCTGCGTCGGCGGGTTGCTCAGAGCTTGTCGCCGACGAGCTGCGTGAGCGCGACGAGGCTGTTCGAGTAGCCCCACTCGTTGTCGTACCAGGAGACGACCTTGACCTGGTCGCCGATCACCTTCGTGAGCTTCGAGTCGAAGATGCTCTGGTGCGGGTTGGTGACGATGTCGCTCGAGACGATCTCGTCGTCGACGTACTCGAGGACGCCCTTGAGCGGGCCCTCGGCCGCGGCCTTGAGCGCGGCGTTGACCTCCTCCACCGTGACCTCGCGCGAGGCGGTGAAGGTGAGGTCGGTGGCCGAACCCGTGATGACCGGGACGCGCAGCGCGTAGCCGTCGAGCTTGCCCTTGAGCTCCGGCAGGACCAGCGAGACCGCCTTGGCGGCGCCCGTCGAGGTCGGGACGATGTTCTGCGCGGCGGCGCGGGCACGACGCAGGTCGCGGTGCGGGCCGTCCTGCAGGTTCTGGTCACCCGTGTAGGCGTGGATCGTGGTCATGAGGCCACGCTCGATGCCGATCGAGTCGTTGAGCGCCTTGGCCAGCGGGGCGAGGCAGTTCGTGGTGCACGACGCGTTCGAGATGATGTGGTGCGCGGCCGGGTCGTACTGGTCCGAGTTGACGCCCATGACGAACGTGGCGTCCTCGTTCTTGGCCGGGGCCGAGATGATGACCTTCTTGGCACCGGCGTCGATGTGCGCCTTCGCCTTGGTCGCGTCGGTGAAGAAGCCGGTCGACTCGATGACGATGTCGGCGCCCAGCTCGCCCCACGGGAGGTTCGCGGGGTCGCGCTCGGCGAGGGCACGGATCTTGACGCCGTCGACGACGATGTTCTCGTCGTCGAAGTCCACGCTCTTCGGGAAACGGCCCAGCACCGTGTCGTACTTGAGCAGGTGCGCGAGCGTCTTGTTGTCCGTGAGGTCGTTGACGCCCACGATCTCGATGTCGGCGCCCGACTCGACGATGGCGCGGTAGAAGTTCCGTCCGATACGACCGAAGCCGTTGATACCGACGCGGATGGTCACAATGCCCTCCTCAGGGCGCGCCGGTTGGTCCCGACGCACACGGTTGATGCCGAACGATGACGTACGCCGTCGTACGCAGGTGGTGATCGCGCCCGTGCCCCGCTGCCCGGATCCCGGCACAGCACCCTCCGTGCCCGTGGACCGTCACGGCGACAGCCGGGACCACCCACGCCCACGAGGGGTGTCAGCGAAGGAGCACGTCGTTGTCACCTGACGCATCCGAGCCTATACCAACACCACGCCGACATGTGACCTGGATCCCACGGTTCGGGACCATCGTCCCGCCGGTGCATGACGTCCAGGCGCCGGGCGGGTCTGCCGGGTGCGGAGCGTGCGGCCGGTCAGAGGTCGAGCAGCTCCGGGCTCAGGCCCGCCTCGGTGTCGGGGATGCCGAGCTCGGCCGCGCGCTTGTCGGCCGTCGACAGCAGGCGCCGGATGCGTCCCGCGACGGCGTCCTTGGTCAGCGGCGGGTCGGCGAGCTGCCCCAGCTCCTCGAGCGACGCCTGCTTGTGGGCCAGGCGCAGCTCGCCCGCCTCGCGCAGGTGGTCGGGAAGGTCCGGGCCGAGGATCTCGAACGCGCGCTCGACCCGCGCCCCCGCCGCGACCGCCGCGCGCGCCGAGCGGCGCAGGTTCGCGTCGTCGAAGTTGGCCAGCCGGTTCGCCGTCCCGCGCACCTCGCGCCGCGCGCGGCGCTCCTCCCAGACCTGCACGGTCTCGGTCGCCCCCAGGCGCGTGAGGAGCGCGCTGATCGCGTCGCCGTCACGGATGACGACCCGGTCGATGCCGCGCACCTCGCGGGACTTCGCGGCGACGCCGAGCCGCCGCGCCGCGCCGACCAGGGCGAGGGCCGCCTCGGGTCCGGGGCACGTGATCTCGAGCGCCGACGACCGGCCCGGCTCGGTGAGCGACCCGTGCGCCAGGAACGCGCCGCGCCATGCCGCCTCGGCCTCCTCGACCCCGCCGGACACGACCTGCGGCGGGAGCCCCCGCACCGGACGCCCGCGCTGGTCCAGGAGGCCCGTCTGGCGAGCCAGCGACTCGCCGTCGCGCACGACGCGCACGACGTACCGGCTGCTCTTGCGCAGCCCGCCCGCCGACACGACGATCAGCTCGCTCGTGTGCCCGTAGACGTCCGCGATGGTCTCGCGCAGGCGGCGGGCCGCGATCGCCGTGTCGAGCTCGGCCTCGATGACGACGCGGCCCGAGATGAGGTGCAGCCCGCCCGAGAAGCGGAGCATCGCCGAGACCTCCGCCT
The DNA here is from genome assembly GCF_016921195.1 of Cellulosimicrobium cellulans. Classification (GTDB taxonomy): domain Bacteria; phylum Actinomycetota; class Actinomycetes; order Actinomycetales; family Cellulomonadaceae; genus Cellulosimicrobium; species Cellulosimicrobium cellulans_F. The sequence continues at coordinate 282,467 of NZ_JAFGYF010000002.1, read as the reverse complement.
TGCGGCACGAGGTCTTGTCCACCCGCAGTCGAGCCAGCTCGTCCTTCACCTGTGCCGTGAGCGCCATGCGGGACATCCTGCCACCGATGCCGAGGTGCCGCGGCGGCGGACCGGGCGCTCGGCGGACCGCCCGGCACCGCGGTGCACGGCTCAGCGCGCGGGCGAGCCGACGTCGCCGAGGAAGTCGTCGAACACGTCCCGGTAGGCCGCGGCGAGGCGCAGCGCGTCGTGCCGCGGCGTGCCGTCCCCGCGCCGCACCTGCCGCAGGAGCAGCCGCGCCCCCATGCGCCCTGCGGCCTCCGCGAGCTGCTCCGTGTCCTCGACGGCGGACGGGTCGGCGACGACGGCGTCGATCCGGAGCCCGGGCGCGTGCTTGTGCAGCGCCTCCAGGTGGTCCGTCGCGGAGAGCCCGTAGGTCTCCCCCGTCTCGCTCGACAGGTTGAGCGTCACGCAGCGCCGCGCGGTGGTCTCGTGCAGGGCGCGCGCGAGGTCGGGTACGAGCAGGTGCGGCATCACCGAGGAGAACCACGAGCCCGGGCCGAGCACGACCCAGTCCGCCTCCTCGACGGCCTGCACCGCCTCCGGGCACGCGGGCGGGTCGGCGGGCACGAGGCGGAGCTGCTCGATGCGCCCGTGGGTCACCGCGACGTGGCTCTGCCCGACGACCGTCTCCAGGCGGTCCCCCGTGCGGACGTCGGCCTCGATCCCGAGGGGGACGGCCGCCATGGGCAGGACGCGACCGCGGGCGCCCAGGAGCTTGCCCACCCAGTCGAGGCCCGCGACCGGGTCGTCGAGCAGCTCCCAGAGCGCCACGATGAGCAGGTTGCCCACGGCGTGGTTGTCGAGGTCGCCCTCGGACGTGAACCGGTGCTGGAGGAGGGCGCTCCACGTGCGCCCCCACTCCGAGTCGTCGCACAGCGCCGCGAGCGCCATGCGGAGGTCCCCGGGCGGAAGGACGCCGAGCTCGGCGCGCAGCCGCCCGGACGACCCGCCGTCGTCGGCCACGGTCACGACGGCGGTCAGCCGGTCGGACATGAGGCGCAACGCGGACAGGCTGGCGGACAGGCCGTGGCCGCCGCCCAGGGCGACGACGGCGGGATTGCGCTTGGCGACCACGCGGCTCACTCCTTGCCGAGGTCGCGCGCGGTCACGATGACGCGCTGCCCCTGGGCGCGCAGGCGCGCGGCGATCGCCTCGCTGATCGCGACCGACCGGTGCTTGCCGCCCGTGCAGCCGACGGCGATCGTCACGTAGCGCTTCTCCTCGCCCAGGTAGCCGGCCAGGACCGGCTCGAGCGCGTTCACGTAGCGGTCGATGAACTCGAGGGCACCCGGGCGCCCGAGCACGTAGTCCCGCACCGGGGCGTCCCGTCCGGTGAGGTGACGCAGCTCGGTGATCCAGTACGGGTTCGCGAGGAACCGCACGTCGACCACGTGGTCGGCGTCGAGCGGCAGGCCGTACTTGAACCCGAACGAGACGACGTTGATCCGCAGCGTCTCGGGCGTGCCGTCCGCGACGGCGGCGCGCACCTCGCGCGCGAGGTCGTGCACCGTGAGCTCGGAGGTGTCGATGACGACGTCGGAGCGCTCCTCGAGGCTCGCGAGCAGCCGCCGTTCCTCGGCCAGTCCGTCGAGGATGCGCCCCTCCCCCTGGAGAGGGTGCGGGCGCCGCACCTGCTCGTACCGGCGCACGAGCACCTCGTCGGACGCGTCGAGGAACAGGATCCGGTAGAACACCCCGCTCTGGCGGAGGTGGTCGAGCACCTCGACGAGGTCGGTGAAGAACTCCCGGCCGCGCACGTCGACGACCGCCGCGATGCGCTCGAGCGCCGAGCCCGACCGCGTCATGAGGTCCACGAGCGGGACGATCATGCGCGGCGGCAGGTTGTCGACGACGTACCAGTCGAGGTCCTCGAGCACCGCCGCGGCCCGCGTGCGGCCGGCGCCCGACATGCCGGTGATGATGAGCACCTCCGCCTCGCGGGGCTCGGGCGCGTGGGTCGCCGCCTCGATCGCGGGGATGCCGCTGGGGACCGTGGTCGGAGAGGGCTCCGGCACGCGGGTGTGCGGCCCCTGCGGGCTGTGGTCCGGGGTCGGCTCCGAGGTCATGGCACCAGCATGCCAGCCCCTCACGCCCGGGCCGCGGCCCCGTCGCCCACCGGAGTGTCCCGGTCGCGGTCGGGCCCGTCGGCCGGAGCCGCTGCCTCCGCCCCGCCCAGCGCGGCGACGACGGCGCGCGCCGTGCGCTCTCCCATGCCCCGCACGCTCGCGATCTCCTCGACGCTCGCGGCGCGCAGGCGCTTGAGCGAGCCGAAGTGCTTGAGCAGGGCGGTGCGACGCGCCGGACCGAGGCCCGGGACGTCGTCGAGCGCGGACGCGGTCATGCCCTTGCTGCGCTGCCGCCGGTGCTGGGCGATGGCGAACCGGTGCGCCTCGTCGCGCACGCGTTGCAGCAGGTAGAGGCCCTCCGACGAGCGCTGGAGGATCACCGGGTAGTCGTCCCCCGGGACCCACACCTCCTCGAGCCGCTTGGCGAGGCCGCACAGCGCGACGTCGTCGATCCCCAGGTCGGCCAGGGCCCGGGCCGCGGCCGCCACCTGCGGGGGGCCGCCGTCGACCACGACGAGGTTCGGCGGGTACGCGAACCTGGCGCGCTTGTCCACGGGCGCGTCGGCGTCGACCTCACCGCTGCGGGGCACGTAGCCCGCAGCCTCCGCCGCCCGCTCCGCGCGCCGGCCCGCGGCGTCGGACCCGGACGCGACGTCGTCGGCCTCGAGGTCCAGCTCGACCTCGCCCGAGCGCGAGCGGTCGGACAGGTAGCGCTTGAACCGGCGCGTGATGACCTCGTACATCGCCGCGGTGTCGTCCGCCGCCCCGTCGCCGTCCGGCCCGCGCACCGTGAAGTGCCGGTACTCGCTCTTGCGCGCGAGACCGTCCTCGAAGACGACCATGGACGCGACCTGGTAGGTGCCCTGGTTGTGCGAGACGTCGTAGCACTCGATCCGCAGCGGCGCCGACTCGAGGTCGAGCGCCTCCTGGATCTCGCGCAGCGCCTGGCTGCGCGTCGTGAGGTCGCCCGCACGGCGCGTGCGGTGCAGGGCGAGCGCGTGCTCCGCGTTCGCGCGCACGGTCGCCGCGAGCTCCTTCTTGTCGCCGCGCTGCGGCACGCGGACGTCGACGCGCGCGCCCCGCAGCCCCGAGAGCCACGTCGTCACCTGGTCGGGATCGGGCGGCAGGACGGGGACGAGCACCTCGCGCGGGACGACGTCGCGCGCGCCGGCCCGGCCCTGGCCGGTCGCCGGGTCGGCCGCCGCGGCCTCCTCGGCCGCGCCGTAGACCTGCTGGAGGAGGTGCTCGACCAGCTCCGCGTCGGTCACGTCCTCGACCTTCTCCACGATCCAGCCGCGCTGGCCGCGGATCCGCCCGCCGCGCACGTGGAACACCTGGACGGCCGCCTCGAGCTCGTCGCCGACGAGCGCGAACACGTCCGCGTCGGTGCCGTCCCCGAGGACCACCGCGTTCTTCTCGGTCGCGCGCTGGAGGGCGGCGATGTCGTCGCGCAGGCGCGCCGCGGCCTCGTACTCCATCGCGGCGGCGGCCTCGCTCATCTTGCGCTCCAGCCGGCGCACGAACCGCTGCGTGTCGCCCGCCATGAAGTCGCAGAAGTCCTCGGCGAGCGCCTTGTGGTCCTCCGGCGTGATGCGGCCGACGCACGGCGCCGAGCACTTGTCGATGTACCCGAGGAGGCAGGGGCGGCCCGTCTGGTGGGCCCGCTTGAAGACCCCCGCGGAGCACGTGCGCACCGGGAAGACACGGAGCAGGAGGTCGAGCGTCTCGCGGATCGCCCACGCGTGCCCGTAGGGGCCGAAGTAGCGGGTGCCGGGTCGCTTGGCGCCCCGCATCACCTGCGCGCGGGGGAACTCCTCCCCCATCGTCACGGCGAGATAGGGGTAGGACTTGTCGTCGCGGTACTTGACGTTGAACCGGGGGTCAAACTCCTTGATCCACGTGTACTCGAGGGCGAGCGCCTCGACCTCGGTACCGACGACCGTCCACTCGACGGACGCGGCGGTCGTCACCATCGTCTGCGTGCGGTGGTGGAGGTTCGCGACGTCCTGGAAGTAGTTCGACAGCCGGGCGCGCAGGTTCTTGGCCTTGCCGACGTAGATCACGCGGCCGTGCTCGTCGCGGAACCGGTAGACGCCCGGCGAGGTGGGGATCTCCCCCGGCGCAGGGCGGTACGTCGCGGGGTCAGCCATGTTCTCCAGCCTAGGTCAGGGCACCGACGGTGCGGTGCGCACGGATGGCGAGCGGACGTCGGCCAGGGCGGACGGGGACGTGGTGTGACGCTCGTCACCGCCCGTTAGGGTGGCGGCCATGAGCGCACAGCACGGGTACGCCGCCACGGTCCGCTGGACCGGCGCCGGTGACAGGGGCACGTCCTCCTACACGTCCTACAGCCGCGACCACGACGTCCTGCTCGAGGGCCGACCGCCGTTGCCCGGCTCGTCGGACCCGGCGTTCCGGGGCGACCCGACGCGCTACAGCCCCGAGGAGCTGTTCGTCGCGAGCCTCTCGCAGTGCCACATGCTGTGGTTCCTCCACCTCGCCGCGGCCGCGGGCGTGGTCGTGCGCGAGTACGTGGACGAGGCCACCGGCACCATGCGCGTCGAGTCCGGGGGCGAGGGGCAGTTCACCGACGTGACGCTGCACCCGCGCGTCGTGGTCGACGACGGTCCCGGGACCGACGAGGCGTCGCTCGCCACCCTGCACCACCGCGCGCACGACCACTGCTTCATCGCGCGCTCGGTCAACTTCCGCGTGCTGGTCGATCCCGCGCCGGCGCGGCGCGCGGCCGCGTGATCGCCCGGACGACCGCCTGAGCGCCCGGCGGCCGTCGGGCGCCGACGTGGTGCGCCGCCCGGGCGTCAGGCCGCGGACGCCTTGCGCCGCGTGCCCGCGCGCGACCCCTCGTCCGTCGCGCGACGGGCCTTGGCCGACCTGCCCTTGGCACCCTTCGCGGCGGGCGCCTGCGCACGGGACGGGCTCGCCGGCTCCGGGCCGACGGGCACGGGGTCGTGCTGGTCGAGGATCTCCGCGAGGAAGCGACCGGTGTGGCTCGCCTCGACGCGCGCGACCTGCTCGGGCGTACCCTGCGCGACGACCTTGCCGCCGCCCGAACCGCCCTCGGGTCCCATGTCGACGACCCAGTCCGCGCTCTTGATGACGTCGAGGTTGTGCTCGATGACGAGCACGCTGTTGCCCTTGTCGACGAGCGACTGCAGGACCCCGAGCAGCTTGCGGATGTCCTCGAAGTGCAGGCCGGTCGTCGGCTCGTCGAGCACGTAGATCGTGCGACCGGTCGAACGCTTCTGCAGCTCGCTCGCGAGCTTCACGCGCTGCGCCTCGCCGCCGGAGAGCGTCGGCGCCGGCTGGCCGAGGCGGACGTAGCCGAGACCGACCTCGACGAGCGTCTTGAGGTGCCGCGAGATCGCGGGCACGGCCGCGAAGAACTCCGCGGCCTCCTCGATCGGCATGTCCAGGACGTCCGCGACCGTCTTGCCCTTGAAGTGGACCTCGAGCGTCTCGCGGTTGTAGCGCGCGCCGTGGCACACCTCGCACGGCACGTAGACGTCCGGCAGAAAGTTCATCTCGATCTTCAGCGTCCCGTCGCCCGAGCACGCCTCGCAGCGGCCGCCCTTGACGTTGAACGAGAAGCGGCCGGGCGTGTACCCGCGCACCTTGGCCTCGGTCGTCTCCGCGAAGAGCTTGCGCACGTGGTCCCACACCCCGGTGTACGTCGCCGGGTTCGACCGCGGCGTGCGCCCGATCGGCCCCTGGTCGACGTGCACGACCTTGTCGAGGTGCTCGAGGCCCGTGACGCGCGTGTGCCGCCCGGCGACCTGGCGCGCCCCGTTCAGCTCGTTGGCGAGCACGGTGTAGAGGATCGAGTTCACGAGCGTCGACTTGCCCGAGCCCGACACGCCGGTCACGGCCGTGAACGTCCCGAGCGGGAAGCTCACGTCGATGCCCGTGAGGTTGTGCTCGCGCGCCCCGACGACCTTCACCTGGCGGCCCGGGTCGGTCGGACGCCGCTGCGCGGGGAGCGGGATGCTGCGGCGGCCCGAGAGGTACGCGCCGGTCACCGACTCCGGGGCCTCGAGCAGGCCCGCGTAGTCGCCGGAGTGCACGACGCGCCCGCCGTGCTCGCCCGCGCCCGGCCCGATGTCGACGACCCAGTCCGCGGTACGGATGGTGTCCTCGTCGTGCTCGACGACGATGAGCGTGTTCCCGAGGTCGCGCAGACGCGTGAGCGTCTCGATGAGGCGGCGGTTGTCGCGCTGGTGCAGCCCGATGCTCGGCTCGTCGAGGACGTAGAGGACGCCGACGAGCCCCGACCCGATCTGCGTCGCGAGCCGGATGCGCTGTGCCTCGCCGCCGGACAGCGTCGCGGCGGGCCGCTCGAGCGACAGGTAGTCGAGGCCGACGTCGAGCAGGAAGCCCAGCCGTGCGTCGATCTCCTTGAGCACCTCGGTCGCGATCGCGCGCTCGCGCGCGCCGAGCTCGAGCGCGCCGAGGAACGCCGCGGCCTCGCGCAGCGGGAGGCGGCAGACGTCCCAGATCGACTTGCCGCCGACCTTGACCGCGAGCACCTCCGGCTTGAGGCGTGCGCCCTGGCAGACCGGGCACGGGACCTCACGCATGAAGGCCTCGTACTTCTCCTTGGACCAGTCCGACTCGGTCTCCGTGTGCCGACGCTCCAGGAACGTGATGACGCCCTCGAACCCGGTCGAGTACTGCCGCTCGCGGCCCCACCGGTTCTTGTACCGCACGTGGACCTGGTGGTTCTGCCCGTGCAGCACGGCCTTCCTCGCACGCTCGGGCAGCGCCCGCCACGGCGTGTCCATGGAGAACCCGAGGTCGTCCGCGAGCGCCGTGAGCACGCGCTCGAAGTACTCCGACGAGATCTGCGCCCACGGCGCGACGGCACCCTCGCGCAGCGACTTCTCCACGTCCGGCACCACGAGGTCGGGGTCGACCTCGAGGCGGAAGCCGATGCCCGTGCACTCGGGGCACGCACCGTAGGGCGCGTTGAAGGAGAACGTGCGCGGCTCGATCTCGTCGAGCGCGAGCTCGTGGTCGTTGGGGCACGCGCGCTTCTCGGAGAAGCGGCGCTCGCGCGCCGGGTCGTCCGCGTCGGCGTCGACGAGCTCGATGACGACGAGGCCGCCCGCGAGGCCGAGAGCGGTCTCGACCGAGTCGGTGAGCCGGCGCTGCACGCCCTCGCGCGCGACGAGGCGGTCGACGACGACCTCGATGTCGTGCTTGAGCTTCTTCTCGAGCGCCGGGACGTCGGTGAGCGTGCGCACCTCGCCGTCGACGCGGGCGCGCGCGAAGCCCTTGGTCTGCAGCTCCTTGAAGAGCTCGGAGTACTCCCCCTTGCGCCCGCGGACGACCGGCGCGAGGACCTGGTAGCGCGTGCCCTCCGGCAGCTCGAGGAGACGGTCCACGATCTGCTGCGGCGTCTGCGCGGTCACACGCTCGCCGCAGACGGGGCAGTGCTGCGTGCCGGCGCGCGAGAACAGCAGGCGCAGGTAGTCGTAGACCTCGGTGATGGTGCCGACGGTCGAGCGCGGGTTGCGGTTGGTCGACTTCTGGTCGATCGACACCGCGGGCGACAGGCCCTCGATGAAGTCGACGTCGGGCTTGTCCATCTGACCCAGGAACTGGCGCGCGTACGCGGACAGCGACTCGACGTAGCGGCGCTGGCCCTCCGCGAAGATGGTGTCGAAGGCGAGCGACGACTTGCCCGAGCCGGAGAGCCCCGTGAAGACGATGAGCTTGTCCCGCGGGAGGTCGAGGTCGACGTTGCGCAGGTTGTGCTCGCGGGCACCGGAGATGACGAGGCGATTGCTCACCGCAGCATCGTACGACCGACCACCCACAATCGCACAGGTGTTCGACGTCACCTTCGCGGGTCGACCGACGAACGCTCACCCGAGCCTCACGGGAGGTGACCACGCGGTCGCCGCCAGGGTGGAGGTCGCGCGAGGACGGGCCGCCCGTCGGGGCAGACTGTCCGCATGACGTACACCGGACAGGTCGCCGTGGGCGGGCCGAGCGAGGTGCGCCGCCTCGACGAGGTCGAGATCCGCAAGCTCGCCGTCGGTCCGCTCGCGAACGACGTCTACCTGCTCACGTGCCGGCGCACGGGCGCCCAGGTCCTGATCGACGCGGCGGACGCGCCGGACGACGTCCTGGCCCTCGTCCGCGAGGGGTCGCCCAGCGCGCGCCTCGACGTCGTCGTCACGACGCACCGCCACACCGACCACCTGCGCGCGCTCGCGTCCGTCGTCGCGGTCACGGGCGCCGCGGTCGTCGTGGGCGACGCGGACGCCGACGCCGTCGCCGCGGCCACCGACGTGCACGTCGCGCGACGGCTCCGCCACGGGGACGTCGTCCGCGCCGGGGACGTCGTGCTCGACGTCGTCGCGCTGCGGGGGCACACGCCCGGGTCGATCGCGCTCGCCTACCGGGAGCCCGACGAGGTCCGGGAGCCCGAGGCGGTGGCGGGACGCGTCCACCTCTTCACGGGCGACTCGCTGTTCCCGGGCGGGGTCGGGAACACCGACCGTGACCCCGCGCGCTTCGACGCCCTCTTCTCCGACGTCGCCGAACGGGTCTTCGACCGGTTCGACGACGCCACGTGCGTCTACCCCGGGCACGGCGCCGACACGACCCTGGGCGCCGAACGCCCGCACCTCGGGGAGTGGCGCGAGCGCGGCTGGTAGCGCGGACGACCGAGGTGCGGACCCGACCGCGCGCCGTCGGGCCTGCCTGCTTCACTGCCGGTATGCCGATCCACGCCGTGACCTACGTCTACGCCGACCGCACCGCCGAGCTCGACGCCCTGCGCCCGGAGCACCGCGCGTTCTTGGGCGCGCTTCACGCCCGGGGCACGCTGCTGGCGTCCGGTCCGCTGCCCGCGCACGAGGGAGCACCCGCAGGTGCCCTCCTCGTCCTCGACGGGGAGTCGCCCGACGCGGTCGCAGCGGTCCTCGACGAGGACCCGTTCGGGCGGGCGGGCCTCGTCGCCGAGCGCACGGTCCGCCCGTGGGCACCGGTCATCGGCGACTGGGCCGACCGCGCCTGACCAGCGTCGCGCCCGTGTGGGGCGGTCCCGGCGCCGACCGTACCGATGCCGTGGCCGATCCGCGGCGGCCACGAGCTCGCGGAGCCGACGGTCGCCGTGCAGCGACAGCATGGTGCCGACCGCCGTGCGCGCGGCCGGGCGCGAACCACGGGACCTGTCGGACCGGGTCGGCCCCGTCTCGCCCGCAGCTCGTCGGGCCCGCGCTATCGCGCGGCGCCGTCCTGCGGACCCGTGCCCCACGGCGGTGCCTCGCCGACCGGCGCGCCCCCGTCCACGGCATCGCCCTCGGGCTCCTCGGCCGCGTCCTCCACGACGGTGGCAGCACCGCCCGTCGCGGCCCTCTCGGCGGAGTCGTCCTGGGCGTGCAGCGCCCGCGTGCGCAGGAGGCTCGCGACCGTGGTGACGGCGAGCGCACCGATGATCACGACGAGCGACAGCCAGATCGGGACCGTCGGCACGGCGTCGAGATGCTCGCCGCCGTTGATGAACGGCAGCGTGTTCTCGTGCAGCGCCTCGAGGACGAGCTTCACGCCGATGAACCCGAGGATCACCGCGAGACCGATCGGCAGGTAGACGAGCCGCTCGAGCAGACCGCCCAGCAGGAAGTAGAGCTGGCGCAGGCCCATGAGCGCGAAGACGTTCGTCGTGAAGACGATGAACGGGTCCTGGGTGAGCCCGAAGATCGCCGGGATCGAGTCGAACGCGAAGAGCAGGTCGGTGCTGCCGATCGCGAGGAACACGACGACGAGCGGGGTGAACACCCGCTTGCCGTCCTCGACCGTGCGCAGCCGGCCGCCGTCGTACTGCGTGCCCAGCGGCAGGACGCGGCGCAGCGCCCGCACGGCGCGGTTCTCGTGGTACTCCTCGGGCTCGTCCCCGCCCGCCACGAGCTTGATCGCCGTGTAGATGAGGAAGGCCCCGAAGAGGTAGAACACCCACACGAACTGCGCGATGATCGCGGCGCCGGCGAGGATGAACGCCCCGCGCAGGACGAGCGCGACGATGATGCCGACCATCAGCACGCGCTGCTGCTGGTCCCGCGGCACCGCGAACCTCGCCATGATGATGACGAAGACGAAGAGGTTGTCCACGGAGAGGCTGTACTCCGTGAGCCACCCCGCGTAGAACTCACCGGCCGGAGCCGCCCCGCCGACCGCGCCCACGATCGCCCCGAAGACGAGGGCGAGCGCGACGTAGAAGCCGACCCACAGCGCGCTCTCGCGCATCGAGGGGACGTGCGGGCGGCGCCCCACGACGAACAGGTCGACGAGGAGCAGCACCGCGAGCGCCGACAACGACGCCCACTCGAACCAGACCGGGAGCTCGTGAACCATCAGCGTGAGCCCTCCGAGCTCTCGACGGAGCGCCGACGGTCGGCGCGGTCCTTGGCGAGGCTCGCGACCGTGGTGATCGTGAGCACGACGACGATGAACCCGAGGGACAGCGCGGTCGGGATCTCCGGGATGACGGTGATGTGCTCACCGCCGTTGATGAACGGCACCTCGTTCTTGTGCAGCGCGTGGATGAGCAGCTTGACGCCGATGAAGCCGAGGATCGCCGCGAGGCCGTACGCGAGGTAGACGAGACGGTCGAGGAGTCCGTCGATGAGGAAGTAGAGCTGGCGCAGGCCGAGCAGCGAGAACGCGTTGGCGGCGAAGACCAGGTAGGTCTCCTGCGTGAGACCGAAGATCGCGGGGATCGAGTCGACCGCGAAGAGGAGGTCGGCGCTGCCGATCGCGATCATGACGATGAGCATCGGGGTGATGTAGCGCTTGCCGTCGATCTTCGCCGTCATCTTGTCCTCGACGTACGTCTCCGTCGTCGGGAACAGCCGGCGGGTCAGCCTCAGCGCGCCGTTCTCGTGGAACTCCTCGTCGTGGCCCGAGCCCGCCTTGACCTGCGTCCAGGCGGTGTAGAGCAGGAACGCGCCGAAGACGTAGAAGATCCAGCTGAAGTTCTCGATCAGGGCGGCGCCGAGGAAGATGAAGATCGTCCGCAGGATCAGCGCGATCGTGATGCCGATGAGCAGCACCTTCTGCTGGTAGAGCCGGGGGACGCGGAAGCTCGTCATGATGAGGACGAACACGAAGAGGTTGTCGACCGACAGGCTCTTCTCGGTGATGTAGCCGGCGAAGTACTCGCCGCCGTAGGTCGAACCCCAGACGGCCCAGACGATCCCGCCGAAGGCGACCGCGACGGCGACGTAGCCGGCGGACCACCAGGTCGCCTCGCGCAGGCTCGGGGCGTGCGGGGTGCGCACGTGGCCGACGTAGTCGACGGCGAGCATCGCGAGGATCACGCCGATGGTGACGAGCCAGACCCAGACAGGCACATCCATGAAGATTCCTCCGGTACGTGGGGAGCACTGTGTACCGAAGGTCTCTTCCGCCACGCACCGCCACGCGCACCCGCACGGGACGCGGGCTGGTGGTTGCGGGACCGGTGACACCGGGCCGACGACTGCGCCGGCCGTGATGACGACATCACCGCGGAGGAATACTCCCCTTCAACGAGGAGCCAGCATAGGCCATCGCTCCTCCTGAGGTGACAACACCACACCACCGTGGACTGTTCCTCGGGCGCCGGTAGGCGGTGCGCGCACGGGCCCCGAGACGGCCGCCGCTCAGGCGGTCGCGGCCTGCATCTGCCGCAGCTCCTTCTTGAGGCCCGAGATCTCGTCGCGCAACCGGGCGGCGAGCTCGAACTGCAGCTCGCCCGCGGCCGCGTGCATCTGGTCGCTGAGCTCCTGGATGAGCTCGGCGAGGTCGCTCGCCGCGGCGCCCGCGAGCCGGTTGCCCGACGACGCGCCCTCCTTGGGCGCGCCGGGCACCGGCGCCTTGCCCTTCGCGCCCTTGCCCGGCTGCCGGTACCCGCCGGCGAGCAGCTCGGCCGTGTCGACGTCCTCGCGCGCGAGCATGTCCGTCACGTCGGAGATCCGCTTGCGCAGCGGGGTCGGGTCGACGCCGTGCTCCGTGTTGTACGCGATCTGCCGCTCGCGGCGGCGCTCGGTCTCCTCGATCGCCGCGGCCATCGCCGGCGTGACCTTGTCCGCGTACATGTGCACCTGGCCCGAGACGTTGCGGGCCGCGCGGCCGATCGTCTGGATGAGCGACTTGGGCGACCGCAGGAAGCCCTCCTTGTCGGCGTCGAGGATCGCGACGAGCGACACCTCGGGCAGGTCGAGCCCCTCGCGCAGCAGGTTGATGCCGACCAGGACGTCGTACTCGCCGAGGCGCAGCTCGCGCAGGAGCTCGACGCGCCGCAGCGTGTCGACCTCCGAGTGCAGGTAGCGGACCCGGACGTCCTTCTCGAGCAGGTAGTCGGTGAGGTCCTCCGCCATCTTCTTGGTGAGCGTCGTCACGAGCACGCGCTCGTCACGCTCGACGCGCTCGCGGATCTCGTGCAGCAGGTCGTCGATCTGGCCCGTCGTGGGCTTGACGATCACCTCGGGGTCGACGAGGCCGGTCGGACGGATGATCTGCTCCACGACGCCGTCCGCCATCGAGAGCTCGTAGTCGCCCGGGGTAGCCGACAGGTAGACGGTCTGGCCGATGCGCTCGACGAACTCCTCCCAGCGCAGCGGCCGGTTGTCCATCGCGCTCGGCAGGCGGAACCCGTGGTCCACGAGGCTGCGCTTGCGCGACATGTCGCCCTCGAACATCGCCCCGATCTGCGGCACGGTCACGTGCGACTCGTCGATGACGAGGAGGAAGTCCTCCGGGAAGTAGTCGAGCAGCGTGTTCGGCGGCGAGCCGGGCTCACGCCCGTCGATGTGCCGCGAGTAGTTCTCGATCCCGGACGCGGTGCCGATCTGGCGCATCATCTCGATGTCGTACGTCGTGCGCATGCGCAGCCGCTGCGCCTCGAGCAGCTTGTTCTGCCGCTCGAGCTCGTCGAGCCGCTCCGCGAGCTCCGCCTCGATCGAGGAGATCGCGCGTTCCATGCGCTCCGGGCCTGCGACGTAGTGCGTCGCCGGGAACAGGTGGATGCTCGGCTCGGACCGGATCACCTCGCCCGTCAGCGGGTGCAGGGTCTGGATGCTCTCGATCTCGTCGCCGAAGAACTCGATGCGGACCGCGAGCTCCTCGTACACCGGGATGATCTCGACGGTGTCTCCCCGCACGCGGAACGTGCCGCGCGTGAACGCCATGTCGTTGCGCGTGTACTGCATGGTCACGAACTGGCGCAGCAGGTCGTCGCGTTCGACCTGCATGCCGACGTCGAGCCGGACCATGCGGTCGACGTACTCCTGCGGCGTCCCGAGGCCGTAGATGCAGGACACCGAGGCGACCACGACGACGTCGCGTCGGGTGAGCAGCGAGCTCGTGGCCGAGTGCCGCAGCCGCTCGACCTCGTCGTTGATGGACGAGTCCTTCTCGATGTAGGTGTCCGTCTGCGCGATGTAGGCCTCGGGCTGGTAGTAGTCGTAGTACGAGACGAAGTACTCGACCGCGTTGTTGGGCAGCAGCTCCCGGAACTCCGTCGCGAGCTGCGCCGCGAGGGTCTTGTTGGGCGCCATGACCAGCGTCGGGCGTTGCAGCTCCTCGATGAGCCACGCCGTCGTGGCCGACTTGCCCGTGCCGGTCGCGCCGAGGAGCACGACGTCCTTCTCCCCCGCGCGGATGCGCTGCGAGAGGTCCGCGATCGCCGTCGGCTGGTCGCCCGACGGCTGGTACTCGGAGATGACCTCGAACGGGGCGGTGGCGCGCTGGAGATCGGTCACGGGACGCATGACTCCACGGTACGTCGAGCCACCCACACGAGTCCCCCGGGGCACGGTCGAGGCGACACTCCGCGCAGCCCGGTGAAATCACCTCGACGTAATTTGGAAGGCGTCATTCGGAACCCCTAGGGTCGCCTCGACCCTGCCGCGCTCCCCGACGCCCATGGAGCAGCACGACAGCACGGATCACGGGCGACGGAGTCCGTCCGCAGTAAGTCAGCACCGCTAGCGAACCTTCGACCTGGAGCCGACACCATGCGCCTGCACCCCGCGCGCCCCCGCGGAATCCCCCTGCTCAGCCTCGCCACGCTCGCCCTGACCGCCGTCGGCGTCGCCGCCCCCGCCGCGGCCGCGCCGACGGTCACCGCCGACGACGTCTGCACCGCGGACCCGTCCACGCGACCGGTCGGCGTGTACGAGCTCACCGCCGTGGAGGACGCAGGCGTCGGCATCTGGGCAGGGGGCGACCTCACCGTCACGACGGCGACCGAGCTCGAGGGCCGTGTCGTCGTCGGCGGGGACGCCGACCTCTCCGGCGCCGCCAGCCTGAACATCGGCACGGCTGGTGGCGGTGGCTCGGCGATCACCCCGCCGGGCGGGACCGACATGCTCGTGGTCGGCGGCGACCTCGCGACCGCGGCCGACACCCAGGTGGGCTTCCACGCGTCGAGCGGCGGCAACGTCGTCGTCGGCGGCGCGATCACCGGCGCGACCCCGAGCACCGAGAGCCGCAACGCCTCCGGCCGCGCGGGCACCGTCACGCAGGGCGTCGGCCGCGACACGGCGCTGCGCCCCTACACGGCGCTCCCCGCGCTCGTGACGGGCCTGGCGGCCGACGCGGCCGAGGGCGCCGTCGCGGCCACGCCTCGCGGCGGCGTCCTGACGGTCGAGGCCGGCGCCCGGTACACGCTGACGGCCGACCAGGCGTCGACCCTGAGCACCCTGTACGTCACCGGGACCGGGCCGGTGCTCCTCACCGTCACCGGGTCCACCGTGGACGTGCCGGGCCTGAAGCACGTGGAGTACGGCGGCGTGCGCGTGCACCAGGACACCCAGTACCTCTCGGCGCACTTCCTCTGGAGCTTCCCCGACGCGACGCAGGTGAGGCTCGGCACGAACGACCAGTTCCCCGGGACGATCGTCGTCCCGCGCACGGACGCGACCCTCACCGTCGCGACCTCGACCAACGGGCGCATCCTGTCGAACGGCGCCGTCTCCTACACCGGGGGCGCCGGCATCGAGCACCACAACTACCCGTTCGCCGGCCCGTGCGAGTCGACGCCGTTCGTCGAGGAGCCGAAGCCCGAGCCCTCGCCGGAGGGCCCCGTCCCGGGCGAGGACGTGACCACGCCGCCGACGACCGAGGAGACCCCGGGGACCGTGGAGCCGGGCGAACCCTCCGTGGAGGCGACCCCTGCTGCCGAGACTCCTGCCCCCGGCGTCGACGCGCCCCCCGCGCCGGCCGAGAAGGGTTCCGACGCGCCGGAGAGCGGCCTCGCGACGACGGGCGGCTCGGTCGTCGTGCTGGCCGTGGTGGCCGCGCTGCTGCTCGCCGGTGGCGCGACGATCCTCGTCGTGGGGCGGCGGCGCGCGACCAGCTGACGCTCGGGCACGAGCACGCACCGAGGGCCCGGCAGGACGACCTGCCGGGCCCTCGGCGTCCCCGCGCTCGGGTCAGCTCTCCGTGCCGCCCGCGAGGACGGGGTCGGGGGTCCCGAGGAGCGCGTGCCGCACGACGGCGGCCACGGCCATGGCCTGATCCTCGATCGGGACGACGTCGGACCCGGGGACGTGGACGAACCCGGCTCGCCGTCCCGGCCCGGCACCCCAGTGGTGCATGAGGGCGTAGAAGACGTCGTTGCACACGTACGTCCCCGCCGTGCTCGACACCTCCACCGGGACGTCCGCCGCCCGGATCGCGGCGAGCGACGCCTTGAGCGGGAGCGTCGACCAGTACCCGACCGGCGCGCCGGCGACCACCGGGACGTCGACCGGCTGCGCTCCCCCGTTGTCGGGGATCCGGGCGTCACGCACGTTGACCGCGACCCGCTCCAGGCGCACGCGGGTCGCCCCACCCGCGAGGCCGAGGGCGACCACGACGTCCGGGTCGTGGGCACGGATCGCCGCGTCGAGCACCTGCCACGCGCCACCGAACGTCACGGGGAGCCGCACGGCCACCACACGATCACCCACGAGCTCCTGCCCCCGCTCGGCGAGCCGCGCGGCAGTCTCCCACGACGGGTTGCCGCCTGCACCGTCGAACGGCTCGAACCCGCTGACGACGACCGTCACGCCTCGTGCTCCTCGAGCTCGGCCCGGACCTCCGCGTCGACCTCGGCCCGCACCCGCACCCACAGCTCGTCGACCTGCGCCCGCAGCGCCTCGGGCGGGCCGGACCCGTCGAGCGTGACGTCCGCGGCGGCGAGGCGCGACGCGTCGTCGGCCTGCGCGGCGAGGCGCGCCCGGGCCTCGTCCTCCGTCAGGCCGCGCCCCTCGACGAGCCGGCTCACCCGCACGTCCTCGGGCGTGTGCACGACCACGACGCAGTGGAACCGCGCCGGGTCCCCCGTCTCGACGAGGAGCGGGATGTCGTGCACGACGACGGCTCGAGGGTCGGCCGCCCCCGCAGCGGCCTCGCGCTCGGCCGCGAGCCGGCGCACCTCGGGGTGGACGATCGCGTTGAGCCGCTCGCGCGCGCCGTCGTCGCCGAACACGACGCTCCCCAGCGCAGCCCGGTCGAGCGCGCCGTCGCGGTCGAGGACGCCCGGCCCGAAGGCCTCGACGACCTCGTCGAGGCCGACCGTCCCGGGTGCGACGGCATCCCGCGCGAGACGGTCGTAGTCCACGACCACGGCGCCGAGCTCGGCGAAGCGTGCGAGCGCGACGGACTTCCCCGCCGCGATTCCTCCGGTCAGCCCGATGCGAAACATGCGCCCATCCTGCCAGCCGCAGCGTGGCCCCGCCGAGGACGTCGGGGCGTCATGACCGCTCAGCGGTGGCCGCGCGACCCGCTCGCGTTCTCGCCGGCGTCCGCCTCCGGACGCCGCGGGTCGACGTCCCGCTCTCCCGCGACCGCGCGCAGTAGCCGGAGGAGCTCGGCACGCTCGGCGGCGTCGAGACGGGCGAGCATCGTCCCCGCGCTGGACGACCGCTCCGCACCGACCTGCTCGACGACGTCGCGCCCGCGCGGGGTGAGCTCGACGAGGGTGGCCCGCCGGTCGTACGGGTCCGGTGTGCGCCGGACGAGCCCCGCCTGCTCCGCGTCGTCCACCTTGGACGTCACCGAGCGCGGCGCGACGTCGAGCGCGGACGCGACCGCGCCCAGACGGCAGGGCCCGTCGCACCGCGCGAGGAAGCGCAGCATGCGGAACTGGCCGGGAGTCGTCCCCGCCGGCTCGAGCCGTTCGCTCGCCTCGCGGCGCACGGTGCGCAGCGCCCCGTGGAGGAGTGCGAGGAACTCCCCCGCCTCGTCGGTCGTCGAGGCCGTGCCGGTGAGGGGCACGCCGGTCGCGGCGCGCGGTGTCGCATCGCTCGTCACGAGACCGAGCGTACCCGCGGAGGAACCACTTGTGGCAAGCACTCATAGTGAGGTAGACTCACTATCGATTTCGCGCGCCTGCGGCCACCAGACCGCGCCCGCCGGCAGGCCCGGACCGCCACGGACGACGCGCCCCTCCCCCACCCAGGAGGCCCCATGTCTTTTACCTCCCCCCTTCCCGGCTCCGGCGGCGGGCGCGGCATGCGCTCGTTCCGCCAGGACTCCTCCGTCGCCTCTCGCCGGCTGCGCCGCGGCACGATCCGACGCGTCCTCACGTTCGCCCGGCCCTACCGTCGCCAGCTCGCGGCCTTCCTCGTGCTCATCTCGATCGACGCCGCCGCGGGCGCGGTCACGCCCCTGCTCTTCCAGCGGATCATCGACGACGGCATCACCGCCGGGGACGTCGGCGTCGTCGTCGCGCTGTCGCTCGTCGCCGCGGGGCTCGCGGTGCTCTCCGGCGCCCTCGGCGTCGCCCAGCGCTGGTTCTCCTCGCGCATCGGCGAAGGTCTCATCGTCGACCTGCGCACCGCCGTGTTCGACCACGTGCAGCGCATGCCGCTCGCGTTCTTCAGCCGCACCCGGACCGGGGCGCTCCTCCAGCGTCTCAACGGCGACGTCCTCGGCGCGCAGCAGGCGTTCACCTCGACGCTCTCCAACGTCTTCTCGAACCTCCTCACCGTGGTGTTCGTCCTCGCCGCGATGCTCTCCATGTCCTGGCAGCTCACGCTCCTCGCCCTGACGCTGCTGCCTGCGTTCGTGCTCCCGGCCCGCTGGGTCGGCAAGCGCCTCGCCGCGATCACGCGCGAGAGCTACGAGCTCAACGCCGAGGCGGCGCAGACCATGAACGAGAGGTTCAACGTCGCGGGGGCCCACCTCGTCAAGGTCTTCGGCGACCCGGGCCGCGAGTCCTCCCGGTTCGCCACCCAGGCCCGCCGCGTCCGCGACATCGGCGTGAAGCAGGCCATGTACGGCACGGTCTTCCGCGTGGGCCTCACCGTCGTCGCCTCGGTCGCCGTCGCGATCGTCTACGGGCTCGGCGGCGTCATGGCGATCTCCGGCACGCTGACGGTCGGCACCGTCGTCGCGCTCACCGCCTACCTCGGGCGCCTCTACGGCCCGCTGACCGCCATGTCCAACGTCCAGGTGGACGTCATGACCGCGCTCGTGAGCTTCGAGCGCGTGCTCGAGGTGCTCGACCTCGAGCCGACGGTCACGGACGCGCCCGACGCCCACGACCTCGCCGCGGACATCGAACGGGACGGCGCGAGCCTCGAGCTGGACGGCGTGACGTTCCGCTACCCGAGCGCGTCCGAGGTCTCCCTCGCGTCGCTCGAGTCGGTCGCCGTCGAGGGGACGGACCCTACGACGGACACGCTGCGCGACGTCTCGTTCGCCGTCCCCGCGGGGGCGATGGTCGCGCTCGTCGGCTCGTCCGGGGCGGGCAAGACGACCGTGTCCCAGCTCGTCACCCGCATGTACGACCCGAGTGCGGGCCACGTGCGGATCGCCGGTCGCGACCTGCGCGAGGTCACGCAGGAGAGCCTGCACGACGCCGTCGGCGTGGTTACGCAGGAGGCCCACCTCTTCCACGACTCCATCGCGGAGAACCTCCGGTACGCCAAGCCGGACGCGACCGACGCCGAGCTCGAGGCCGCGCTGCGGCGCGCGCACGTGTGGGACGTCGTCGCGGCGCTGCCGTCGGGGATGGACACCGTCGTGGGCGACCGCGGCTACCGGATGTCCGGCGGCGAGCGCCAGCGACTGGCCATCGCCCGCGTCTTCCTCAAGGCGCCGCAGCTCGTCGTCCTCGACGAGGCGACGGCGCACCTCGACTCCGGCTCCGAGGCGGCGGTCCAGGCGGCGCTCGCCGAGGCGCTGCGCGGGCGCACGTCGCTCGTCATCGCGCACCGGCTCTCGACCGTGCGCGAGGCGGACCTCATCGTCGTCCTCGACGCCGGCCGCGTCGTCGAGACGGGCACGCACACAGAGCTGCTCGCCCGTGACGGCCGGTACGCCGCGCTCTACCGGACGCAGTTCGCGGACTCGCCCTCCGTGCCCGTGGCCTGACACCGAGCATGCGGTTGTCGAACGCCGAGTACGGCGAAGGCCCGCCACCCAGCGGGTGGCGGGCCTTCGTGCGACCTGCGACGGTTCCGCCCGACGGCGGAGCGTCAGGGGAGATCAGTTGCCGGTGAGCTTCTCGCGGAGCGCGGCGAGCGCCTCGTCCGACGCGAGCGTGCCCGTGGCCTCGGCGGCCGGGGCCGACGAGTAGGACGTGCTCGAGGACGCGGAGCTCGAGGAGCCCGAGTCGCCCGACGCGGCGTCGTAGTCGGCCTTGACGGCCTCGGCGACCTGCTTGCGGTGCGCCTCCCAGCGCTCGTGCGCCTTGGCGTACTCCGCCTCCCAGGCCTCGCGCTGCGCCTCGAAGCCCTCGAGCCACTCGTTGGTCTCCGGGTCGAAGCCCTCGGGGTACTTGTAGTTCCCCTGCTCGTCGTACTCGGCGGCCATGCCGTAGAGCGCGGGGTCGAAGTCGTCCGACTCCGGGTCGACGCCCTCGTTGGCCTGCTTGAGCGACAGCGAGATGCGACGGCGCTCGAGGTCGATGTCGATGACCTTGACGAAGACCTCGTCACCGACGTTGACGACCTGCTCCGGCAGCTCGACGTGGCGCACGGCCAGCTCCGAGATGTGCACGAGGCCCTCGATGCCGTCCTCGACGCGCACGAACGCACCGAACGGGACGAGCTTGGTGACCTTGCCCGGCACGACCTGACCGATCGCGTGGGTCCGGGCGAACGTCTGCCACGGGTCCTCCTGCGTCGCCTTGAGCGACAGCGAGACGCGCTCGCGGTCGAAGTCGACGTCGAGGACCTCGACCGTGACCTCCTGGCCGACCTCGACGACCTCGGACGGGTGGTCGATGTGCTTCCAGGACAGCTCGGAGACGTGCACGAGGCCGTCGACGCCGCCGAGGTCCACGAACGCACCGAAGTTGACGATCGAGGAGACGACACCGGGGCGCACCTGGCCCTTCTGCAGCGTCTGCAGGAAGGTGGAGCGGACCTCGGACTGCGTCTGCTCGAGCCAGGCGCGGCGCGAGAGGACGACGTTGTTGCGGTTCTTGTCGAGCTCGATGATCTTCGCCTCGATCTCCTTGCCGACGTACGGCTGGAGGTCGCGGACGCGACGCATCTCCACCAGGGAGGCCGGGAGGAAGCCACGGAGGCCGATGTCGAGGATGAGACCACCCTTGACGACCTCGATGACGGTGCCGGTGACGACGCCGTCCTCCTCCTTGATCTTCTCGATCGTGCCCCAGGCGCGCTCGTACTGGGCGCGCTTCTTGGACAGGATCAGACGGCCTTCCTTGTCCTCCTTCTGGAGGACGAGGGCCTCGACCGCGTCGCCGACGTTGACGACCTCGCCGGGGTCCACGTCGTGCTTGATCGACAGCTCGCGGGAGGGGATGACGCCCTCGGTCTTGTAGCCGATGTCGAGGAGGACCTCGTCGCGGTCCACCTTGACGATCGTGCCTTCGACGATGTCGCCGTCGTTGAAGTACTTGATGGTCGCGTCAACGGCGGCGAGGAAGTCCTCCTCGGTGCCGATGTCGTTGACGGCAACCTGGGGTGCGGACTTCGCGGGGGTAGAGATGGTCATTGAGTTCGATGCTCCGATGCGGACAGGTGTAGTCGAGCGGGTAGGGTTCTCGGCGCGCCGCCGCCGCTGACCCGTGGACGTCATGGTTGGCGTCGTGTTCCGGGACGAAGGCAGGCGCAACGCACCGCCGTCCACCTTATCCGGGTGTCACCCCGGTGGTCAACGTGGCTGTGGCGGTCGCGCGGGCTTCGTGCGTTCCGGCGTCAGGCGAGGACCCGCGCGACGCGCAGCAGCTCCTCGGGCACGCGCTTGGGGCGCCCGGCCACCTCGGCCAGCGAGACGAGCTCGACTCGCTCCCCGCGCAGCGCCGTCATCACGCCCGACGTCCCCGCGCTCACCGCGTCGACGGCCGCGACGCCGAACCGGCTGCCGAGGATGCGGTCGGTGGGCGTCGGCTCCCCGCCCCGCTGCACGTGCCCGAGCACGGTGAGGCGCGTGTCGAACCCGGTGCGCTCCGCGATCTCGGCGCTCACGCGCTCGCCGATCGACCCCGCGACGATCTCGCCGAAGCGACCGAGCTGCTGCGTGAACTCCATCGACGACCCCTCGCGCGGCACGGCGCCCTCGGCCACGACGACGATCGAGAAGTTCGCGTGCGCGCGGTGCCGGTGGCGGAGGAACTTCACGACCTGGTCGATGTCGAACGGCTGCTCCGGCGCGAGGACGACCTCCGCACCGCCCGCGATGCCGGAGTTCACGGCGATCCAGCCCGCGTGGCGGCCCATGACCTCGACGACCATGACCCGGTTGTGGCTCTCGGCCGTGGTGTGCACGCGGTCGAGGGCCTCGGTCGCGATGTTCACCGCGGTGTGGAACCCGATGGACAGGTCCGTGCCCTCGACGTCGTTGTCGATCGTCTTGGGGATCGCCACGATCTTGACGCCCGCCTCGGCGACGCGGCTTGCGGCGTGCAGCGTGCCGTCGCCGCCGATGCAGATGAGCGCGTCGAGGTGCTCCGCCTCGACCGTCGCGAGGACGGCGTCCATGCTGCCGTCCTCCGCACGCGGGTGGAACCGCGCCGTGCCCAGCAGCGTGCCGCCGACCGGGAGCACGTTGCGGATGTCCTGGCGCCCGAGCGGGTGCACGTCACCGTCCACCACGCCGCGCCACCCGTTGCGGAAGCCGATGATGGTGTGCCCGTACTCCCCCGTCCCCTGCTTGACCACGGCCCGGATCGCCGCGTTCAGGCCCGGGCAGTCGCCTCCGCCGGTGAGAAGTCCGATGCGCACCTGTTCCTCCGTCTCGTCGTCCCGTCGCGCGTCCTCGCGCGCGTTCCCGGCGCCGACGGAGGCGCCGACCTCCGCGGCACCGCGTCGCCCTCAACCCTAGTCAACCCCGCGCCGTCGGTCACCGTCCGTCCCGGTCCTCGGGCACGCCGACGACCAAGGTCCCGAGCGCCCGGGCCGTGCGGCGCGCGACGGAGGCCTCGACCGGCACGTCCCGGGAGAATGGCCGCATGAGCGCGACCCCGCCCCCCGTGCCCCGCGAGAGCTCCGCCCCGTACGACGTCGCCCCGCCCGGACCGACGGCCGACGCCGGCTACCGGGACGTGCCCGCCGCCGAGGGCGGTCGCGCCGGGCGCGGGTGGTGGGACGCGAACGCGCAGGAGTACCTCGACGAGCACGGGGCGTTCCTCGGCGCGGCCGACTTCTGCTGGTGCCCCGAGGGGCTGCGCGAGCGCGACGCCCGCCTGCTCGGCGACGTGGCGGGGCTCCGCGTGCTCGAGGTCGGCGCTGGGGCTGCCCAGTGCTCGCGCTGGCTCGTCACCCAGGGCGCCCACGTGGTCGCGACGGACGTCTCCCGGGGGATGCTCGCCGCGGGCGCGGCGCTCGACCGGACGACCGGGGTCCGGGTCCCAGCGGTCCAGGCGGACGCGCGCCGCCTGCCGTTCGCGGAGGACGCGTTCGACGTCGCGTTCACGTCGTTCGGCGCGATCCCGTTCGTCCCGGACGCGGAGGCGATCCATCGCGAGGTGGCGCGCGTCCTGCGTCCCGGCGGCACGTGGACGTTCTCCGTCACGCACCCCGTGCGCTGGGCCTTCCCCGACGACCCCGGCACGCACGGGCTCACGGCCAACCGCTCCTACTTCGACCGGCGCCCCTACGTCGAGACGGACGACGCCGGCCGGGTCGTCTACGCGGAGTACCACCGCACGCTCGGCGACCACGTGCGCGAGGTGGTCGCGGCAGGGCTGGAGCTGCGCGACGTCGTCGAGCCGGGCTGGCCCGCCGACAACACCGAGGTGTGGGGCGGCTGGGGCCCGGTGCGCGGCGCCTACCTGCCCGGGACGGCGATCTTCCGCGCGCGCCTCCCGGGCTGACGCGACCGGTTCAGTGGCCCGCCTCGTGCCACGTGGCGCCGACGCCGACCGAGACGTCGAGCGGCACGTCGAGGTCCGCCGCCGCGCCCATCTGCGCGCGCAGCACCTCCTCGACGGCGTCCCGCTCGCCCGGCGCGACCTCGACCACGAGCTCGTCGTGCACCTGGAGGAGCAGCCGCGAGCGCAGCCCGCGCTCGTCGATCGCGCGCTGCACGTTGAGCATCGCGACCTTGATGATGTCGGCCGCGCTGCCCTGGATGGGCGCGTTGAGGGCCATGCGCTCGGCCATCTGGCGTCGCTGGCGGTTGTCGCTCGTGAGGTCGGGCAGGTACCGACGGCGCCCGAGGATGGTCGCCGTGTAGCCCGTGGCCCGCGCCTCGTCGACGACGCCCGTGAGGTAGTCGCGCACGCCGCCGAAGCGCTCGAAGTAGTCGTCCATGAGCTTCTGGGCCTCGCCCACCTCGATGGTGAGCTGCTGCGAGAGCCCGAACGCCGACAGCCCGTACGCGAGGCCGTAGGACATCGCCTTGATCTTCGACCGCATCGCGGGCGTGACCTCGGCCGCGGGGACCTCGAACACGCGCGACCCGACGTAGGAGTGCAGGTCCTCCCCGGACCGGAACGCGTCGATCAGGCCCTCGTCGCCCGAGAGGTGCGCCATGATGCGCATCTCGATCTGGCTGTAGTCGGCCGTCATGAGCGTCTCGTAGCCCTCTCCGACGACGAACGCGCGCCGGATGCGCCGGCCCGCCTCCGTGCGGATCGGGATGTTCTGCAGGTTCGGGTCGGTCGAGCTGAGCCGGCCCGTCGCCGCGATCGTCTGCTGGAACGTCGTGTGGATGCGGCCGTCGTCGGCGACGGACTTGAGCAGACCCTCGACGGTCTGGCGCAGGCGCGAGGCGTCGCGGTGGGCGAGCAGGTGCTCGAGGAACGGGTGCTGGGTCTTGGCGAAGAGGTCCGCGAGCGCCGACGCGTCGGTCGTGTAACCCGTCTTGATCTTCTTCGTCTTGGGCATCCCGAGCTGGTCGAAGAGGACCTCCTGGAGCTGCTTGGGCGAACCGAGGTTCACCTCGCGCCCGATGACGGCGTACGCCTCCGAGGCGGCGGTCGCGACGAGGTCGCCGAAGTGCTGCTCGAGCTCGCGCAGGTACGCGACGTCGGCCGCGATGCCGCGCTGCTCCATGCGCGCGAGCACCCGGGACAGCGGGAGCTCGAGGTCGGTGAGGAGCGTCGTCGCGCCGCGGTCCTCCAGCTCGCCCGCGAGGACGTCGCCGAGCTGGGCGACGGCGAGCGCGCGGATCGCGTCGCGCTCCTGCTCCCCGTTGCCGTCGAGCGACAGGTCGAGCGCGCCCTGCGCATCGCTGCCCGCCTCGGTGTCCGGGCGCAGCTCGCGGTGCAGGTGCCGCACGACGAGGTCACCCAGGTCGTACCCACGCTGGTCGGGGTGGCACAGGTACGCGGCGAGCTCGGTGTCGAACGTCACGCCCGCGAGGTCGTAGCCACGGGCGGCGAGCTCGTGCCAGGCCGACTTCGCGCCGTGCGCGACCTTGGGCCGGGCCGGGTCCGCGAGCCACGCGGCGAGCGCCTCGTCGTCAGCGCCCGCCACGTCGGCGAGCTCGAGCGCGACGGCCGCCCCGGCGTCGTCGGACAGCGCGAGGCCCCACGCGTCCCCGCCGCCCGGCACGGCCTTGCCGGCCACCTCGATGCCCAGGGGACGCGTGCCGTGCTCGGCGAGCCACGCGCCGAGGCCGCCGGGCAGGACGTCGGTCAGCGCGACGTCGAACCCCGCCTCGGCCTCGACCTCGCCCTCGGGCGCGATCGCGAAGAGCCGGTCGCGCAGGACACGGAACTCCAGGGCGTCGAGCACGCGGTGCGCGGCCTCGCGGTCCCACGGGCGCGTCACGAGGTCGTCCGGGCCGACCGGGAGCTCGAGGTCGCGCAGGAGCGCGTTGAGCTGCCGGTTGAGGCGGACCTGCTCGAGGTGGGCGCGCAGGTTCTCCCCCGCCTTGCCCTTGATCTCCTCCGCGTGGTCGAGCAGGCCGTCGAGGTCGCCGTACGCGGTGATCCACTTGGCCGCCGTCTTGGGGCCGACCCCCGGGATCCCCGGCAGGTTGTCCGACGTCTCGCCCACGAGCGCGGCGAGGTCCGGGTAGCGCTCGGGCGGCACGCCGTACTTCTCGACGACCGCGGCGCTGTCCATGCGCGCGAGCTCCGAGACGCCCTTCTTCGGGTAGAGCACCGTCACGTCGGGACCGACGAGCTGGAACGAGTCCCGGTCCCCCGAGCAGACGAGCACCTCCATCCCGGCGGCGGCGCCCTGCGTGGCGAGCGTCGCGAAGATGTCGTCGGCCTCGTAGCCCTCGCGCTCGAGCGTCGGGATGCGGAGCGTCTCGAGGATCTCCTTGATGAGCGGCACCTGGCCGCGGAACGGCTCGGGCGTGGACTCCCGCGTGCCCTTGTAGCTCGGGAGGATCTCGGTGCGGAACGACTGGCGCCCGGCGTCGAACGCGACCGCGACGTGCGTCGGCTCCTCGTCGCGCAGGAGGTTGATGAGCATCGACGTGAAGCCGTACACCGCGTTCGTGTGCTGCCCCGTGGTCGTCGAGAAGTTCTCCGCCGGGAGCGCGAAGAACGCGCGGTAGGCCATGGAGTGTCCGTCGATGAGCAGGAGGCGAGGTCGCGCGGAGGTCGTCACGGGTGCCAACCTACAGTCCATGACCGACACGCACGGCCCCGACCGGACGCCCGACGCCCCTCGCCACGCCTACGAGGCCATGGGCCTGCACACCGCCGGGACGCTCATCGAGCGCATGGGCATCGAGCTCGACGAGGTCGGCGCCGAGCGCGTCACGGCGCGCATGCCGGTGGCGGGCAACAGGCAGCCCGCCGGGCTGCTCCACGGGGGTGCGTCGGTGGTGCTCGCGGAGACGCTCGGCTCCATCGCCGCCCAGCTCCACGGTGGCCCCGGCCGAGCGGCCGTGGGGATCGAGGTCAACGCGACGCACCACCGGGGGGTGCGTGACGGCTGGGTCCACGGAGAGGCGGTCGCGGTGCACCGGGGCCGCACGACGGCGAGCTACGAGATCGTGGTGTCCGACGACGAGGGTCGTCGCGTGTGCACGGCGCGCCTGACGTGCATGATCCTCGACCTGGCCCGAGCCTGACGCGCTCGCCGAGCCCCGTAGCCGGACGGGCGGAGTCCCGCCTCAGCCGGGCAGGATCTCGCGTGCCTCGACCGGCGTCGTCACGACGCCGGTCCGGTTGCGGTACTCCGCCTGGAACTCGCGCAGGTCGACCGGCCCCGACATCGTCTCGGTGCGGGCCCGACGACGGCGCGCGATGAGGTCCTCGAGCGATCGCGTGCCGCGACGGGCCGGCGTGAGGTCGGCTGCGAGACGCCGCTGCAGGACCGCCGTCGAGACGACGCGGTGGCCGGCCACCGGGCCGAAGCCGAGCCGGGCGAGAAAACGCTGCACGCCCCGGGAGCCCGGGATCGGCACCGAGTACACGTGCGTCGCGCCGGCGGAGGCGGCGAGCTCGGCCGTGGCGCTGAGGAGCGCGTGACCCACGCCGCGACGGCGTGCGTCCTCGCCCACGTACACGGCCTCGACGTACAGGCTCGGCTCGTCGGCGAACAGGTGCGGCTCGAGGACGCGTGCCAGGACGAACCCGACGGGGCGGCCGTCGTGCAGGGCGACGAGGACGTTGCCGCCGGGCAACGTCAGCAGCACCGACAGGTGCCGCACCAGGCGGTCCTCGTCGGGGGCACAGATCTGGGCTCCGGACGCCGACTCGCGACGTGCCTCCGAGCACAGCACAGCGATCCCCGGCAGGTCGTCACCGACCGCGGGCCTGACCTCCACTGCTGGGCGCACCGCGCTCCTCCTCGTTCGCACCGTGGGACCGGCGGCACCGAGGGACGTGGGGCGTGAGATGGTCCACGTCGCTCGGACGGCGCCGTCGGCCGTCGACTGAGCACTACGTGGCGACCGCGTGTCCACCGCCCCGGGAACTACTGGACGCCAGTCCAAGACGATAGCCCGCTCCGGGGCGCCGTGACAAAGGTCCTGCTCAGGACACCGGCCACGGCCTGCCGGTCGCCGAGGGGTTCAGGCGCCGCCCACCTGCTCGATGACGGCGTCCGCGACCTCGCGCATGGTGAGGCGACGGTCCATCGACGTCTTCTGGATCCATCGGAACGACTCCGGCTCCGACAGGCCCATCTTGGTCATGAGCAGACCCTTGGCCCGGTCCACGCGCTTGCGCGTCTCGAAGCGCTCCGCCAGGTCCGCGACCTCGGACTCGAGCGCCGTGATCTGCGAGTACCGCGAGATCGCGATCTCGACCGCGGGCAGCAGGTCCGCCGGCGTGAACGGCTTGACGACGTAGGCCATCGCCCCGGCGTCGCGCGCCCGCTCGACGAGCTCCGCCTGCGAGAACGCGGTGAGCAGGACGACGGGCGCGGCGTGCGCCTTGCCGATCTGCTCCGCCGCGGAGATGCCGTCGAGCTCGGGCATCTTCACGTCCATGACGACGACGTCGGGCTTGAGCTCGAGCGCCAGCTTCACCGCCGTCGCGCCGTCGCCGGCCTCGCCGACGACGTCGAACCCGGCGTCGCGCAGCGTCTCGACCACGTCGAGACGGATCAGGGCCTCGTCCTCGGCGACGACCGCGCGGCGCGCGGGACGGCCCGACGGGGCGGGGGTCGCGGCGGGCTCGGGCTCGATCATCGGGGGCAGGTCGAGCGGCTGCTTGTCCTCGGGCTGCGCTGTCTGGTCACTCACGAGGTTCACTGTAGTGCGCCGCACCCCCTGCCGCCCGCGCGTTTCGCCCTCGGAGGAGTGTGATTCTCGTGAAAGCGCACACGTGTGGTTCGATGGTGCACGCGCGGCGGACCCGAGACCGGCCTCGACGCGCACCGCCCCGGTAGCCCAACCGGCAGAGGCGTTCGGCTCAAACCCGATCCAGTGTGGGTTCGAATCCCACCCGGGGCACCTCCTCTCCCCCGTCACCACGCCACGCCCGGCGCGAGGCGACGCGCCGTCCCGGCCGCCGACGGCTCCGGGCCGTGCCGGACGACCATCGAGCGGAACGCCTCCGCCGCGCGCGTGCGCGCACGTGCTCGGCTCGCGCCGCGCTCGACCGCCTCCGCCGCGCGCGCCAGCTCGTCGTCCACGAACCGCACCAGTGATCCCGGGACGGCACCCGCGCCCATCTCGCGCGACACCGCCTTGAGCGCGACGAGCTCCGACGCGGCCCGCACCACGTCCCCGGGGGCCGCCCCCTCCGCGAGCAGCGTCGCGAGGTCCATCGGCGGTACGGCGGCGTCGGGGTGCACGCGCAGCCACCGCAGCGTCGCCGCCGGGCGCACCACGTAGAAGACCTTCTTGTACGGCACCTCGGGCACCGCCCACCACCGGTCCCGCTGACCGAGCGCGACGTGCAGGTAGTGCCTCCGCAGCGCGTCGCGGTCGACGACGCGCTCCGCGAGCGCGACCAGCTCGGCCCGGAACGCGTCGTCCGCGCGGTACACGATCGGCGAGCGCAGCCACTCCAACAGGGTCGCGTTCCCCCGCACGAGCAGCCGCACCGCCTTGAGCAGGTCCCACCCGTTCACGTCGAGCACCGCGTCCAGCGGCGTCTCGACGACGTCGCGCCGCGGCCAGGGGTCCAGGTAGTCGGCCACCGAGCGCACGTACACGAACCGGCAGTCGTAGTCCGAGTCCGGCGAGGGGAACCCCCACGCGCGGCTCCCGCTCTCCACCGCGAGCGGGATCGCGACCCGCTCCTCGCGCACGACGTCGTCCAGCCGCGCGTCGACCTGACGCACGACCGCAGGGTCCAAGGAGTCCGGCACGGCACGCACCCCGCGACGGTACGGCCACCCAGGCACGGATGTCGTGCCCATTCCGTCGTGGCGCGTGCCGACGACGCGCGGGCACCTCCGGGTGGCCGGGGCTGGCTGCGCGCTCGGGCCGCCGACGACGGACGGCGACGTCCCTGCGAGAGGGGCGCCGCCGTCCGGCGTCGTGCGCGGTCTACGCCTGCTCGGGCGCGAGCGCGTCAGGCGCGCGTGTCGGTGTGGTCCCCGATCTTGTGCACGAGGATCGAGTTCGTCGTGCCCGGCTGGCCCACGGGGGCGCCGGAGACGACGACCACGAGGTCGCCGACCTCGGCGAGGCCGTTGGCCTGGAGGGTCGTGTCGACCTGGCCGACCATCGCGTCGGTGTTCTCCACCTCCGGCACCTGGTACGTCTGGGTGCCCCACGTGAGCGACAGGACGTTGCGCACGTGCTCGCGCGGCGTGAACGCGAGCAGCGGGATGGACGAGCGCAGGCGCGACATGCGGCGCGCGGAGTCGCCCGACTGCGTGAAGGTGGCGAGGTACTTCGCACCGAGGATCTCGCCGATCTCGGCGGCGGCGCGCGTGATGGCGCCACCGCGCGTGTGCGGCGTCGAGCCGAGCGGCGCGATGCGCTCGCGGCCGGCCTCCTCCGTCGCCTCGATGATGCGGGCCATGGTCTGCACCGTGAGGATCGGGTACTCGCCCACGCTGGTCTCGCCCGAGAGCATGACCGCGTCGGCACCGTCGAGGACGGCGTTGGCGCAGTCGGACGCCTCGGCACGCGTCGGGCGCGGCGAGTTCGTCATGGACTCGAGCACCTGCGTCGCGACGATGACGGGCTTGGCGTTACGACGCGCGAGCTCGACGATGCGCTTCTGGACGAGTGGCACCTGCTCGAGCGGGAGCTCGACGGCGAGGTCGCCGCGCGCCACCATGACGCCGTCGAACGCGTCGACGATCTCGGCGAGGTTCTCGACGGCCTGCGGCTTCTCGATCTTCGCGACGACCGGGACCGTGCGGCCCTCCTCGTCCATGATCCGCTTGACGTCCTCGAAGTCCTTCGCGGACCGCACGAACGAGAGCGCGATGATGTCCGCGCCGAGCCGGAGGGCCCAGCGCAGGTCGTCCTGGTCCTTCTCGGAGAGCGCCGGCACGGAGACCGCGACGCCCGGGAGGTTCAGGCCCTTGTTGTTCGACACCGGGCCGGCGACCTCGACGCGCGTCACCACGCGCGGACCCTCGACGGCGGTGACGCGGACGAGCACCTTGCCGTCGTCGATGAGGATCGGGTCGCCGACGCGCGCGTCGCCGGGCAGGCCCTTGTGCGTCGTGGAGACGAGCTCCTTGGTGCCGACGACGTCCTCGGTCGTGATCGTGAAGGTGTCACCCTCCTCGAGCCAGTGCTTCTCGTCTCCTCCGAAGCGGCCCAGGCGGATCTTCGGCCCCTGGAGGTCGACGAGCACCGCGACGGAGCGGCCCGACTGGGCGGCGGCCTCGCGCACGCCGTGGTAGACGGCCGCGTGCTCCTCGGCGCTGCCGTGGCTGCGGTTGATCCGCGCCACGTCCATCCCGGCGTCGACGAGCGCGCGGAGCTGCTCCTTCGACTCGGTCGCGGGTCCGATGGTGCAGACGATCTTTGCTCTGCGCATATCTCCAGCCTCTAGTCTTCCGACCGGCCGGGAGCCGGTCGTCGCGGGGTGCCCCTCCCTAGGATGCCCCGCTCATCGTCCCGGCGCCGGACACCCGACGTCGGGGTGCACGTCAAGCGCGCAAGGACACGGTGTTCGCGCGCACGGGCGCGGGCAGCTCGGTCCCTCCCTGAAGGTAGGCGTCGACGGAAGCCGCCGCCGCCCGCCCTTCGGCGATCGCCCACACGATCAGCGACTGCCCACGACCCGCGTCGCCGGCCACGAAGACCCCCGGCAGCGACGACGCGAAGTCGTCGCCGCGCGCCACGAGGCCGCGGCTCGTGAGGTCCGCGCCGGCCTGGGTCGTGAGGGTCGCCGTCTCCGGCCCGGTGAAGCCCATCGCGACGAGCACGAGGTCCGCGGGGATCTCGCGCTCGGTGCCCTCCTTGGGCACGCGACGGCCGTCGGGCAGGTACTCGGTCTCCGCGACGCGCAGCGCGCGCACGGCCCCGTTCTCGTCACCGAGGAACTCGACGGTCGACGCGAGGAACTCGCGCTCGCCGCCCTCCTCGTGGGAGGAGGACACCTCGAACAGGATCGGGTCGGTCGGCCACGGCTGGGTCGCGGACCGCTCGAGCGGCGGCCGCTTGCCGATCGCGAGCGTCGTCACGCTCGCCGCGCCCTGGCGCAGCGAGGTGCCGAGGCAGTCCGACCCGGTGTCGCCGCCGCCGATGACGATGACGTGCTTGCCCGTCGCGGTGATCTGGTCGGCGACCTCGCGACCGGCCACGACGGCGTTCGCCTGGTGCAGGAAGTCCATGGCGAAGTGGATGCCGTCGAGCTCGCGACCCGGGATCGACAGGTCGCGCGGGACCGTCGCGCCCGTGGCGACCACGACGGCGTCGTAGCGCGCACGCAGGTCGTCCCACGTGATGTCGACGCCGATCTCGACGCCTGGGCGGAAGCGCGTGCCCTCGGCCTCCATCTGCGCCACGCGGCGGTCGATGTGGTGCTTCTCGAGCTTGAAGTCGGGGATGCCGTAGCGCAGCAGCCCGCCGATCGCGTCGTCCCGCTCGTACACGGCGACCGTGTGGCCGGCGCGCGTGAGCTGCTGCGCGGCCGCGAGCCCGGCGGGGCCCGAGCCGACGACGGCGACCGTCGACCCCGTGAGGCGCTGCGGCACCTGCGGCGTGACGTAACCGCGGGCGAACGCCTCGTCGATAATGGAGACCTCGACGTTCTTGATCGTCACGGCCGGCTGGTTGATGCTGAGCACGCAGCTCGACTCGCACGGCGCCGGGCACACGCGACCGGTGAACTCGGGGAAGTTGTTCGTCTCGTGCAGGCGGTCGATCGCGTCGGCCCACTGGTCGCGGTAGACGAGGTCGTTCCACTCGGGGATGAGGTTGCCGAGCGGGCAGCCCTGGTGGCAGAACGGGATGCCGCAGTCCATGCACCGGCCCGCCTGCTCCTTGAGGAACGGCTGCCCCTCCTCGAGGTGCGCGTGCACGTCCTTCCAGTCCCGCAGGCGCACGGCCACCGGGCGGTTGGGCGGGAGCTCACGCTCCCGCACCTTCAGGAATCCGCGGGGGTCAGCCACGGGCCACCTCCAAGATCTGGTCCCACACGCCCGGGGCCGCGGGGTCGAGCCCGGCCGACTCGGCCTTCTCGAGAGCCGAGCGCATGCGGGCGAAGTCGGTCGGCAGCACGCGCGTGAAGCGCTGGACGGCCGCGGGGAAGTCCTCGAGGAGCTCGGCCGCGAGCGGCGACCCGGTCTCCTCGTGGTGACGACGGACGAGCTGCTCGACGAGCTCCACCTCGGCGTCCTCGAGCGGGCTCAGGCCCAGCTCGCCGGTCGTGAGCGCGCTCGTGTTCACGGCGCCCTCCCGCAGGTCGAGCACGTACGCGGTGCCGCCGGACATGCCTGCGCCGAAGTTGCGCCCCGTCGGGCCGAGCACGACGACCGTGCCGCCCGTCATGTACTCGCAGCCGTGGTCGCCCACGCCCTCGACGACGAGCGTCGCGCCCGAGTTGCGGACGCCGAAGCGCTCGCCGACCCGTCCGCGCAGGAAGATCTCGCCGGACGTCGCGCCGTAGCCGATGACGTTGCCCGCGACGACGTTGCTCGACCCGGTGAGGACCGCGTTGCGGTCCGGGCGCACGATGATGCGCCCGCCCGAGAGGCCCTTGCCGACGTAGTCGTTCGCGTCGCCGAACAGGCGCAGCGTGACGCCGCGCGGCAGGAACGCGCCGAGCGACTGACCGGCGGACCCGGTGAGGGTCACGTCGATCGTGTCGTCGGGCAGGCCCTCGCCGCGGAAGCGCTTGGTCACCTCGTGACCGAGCATCGTGCCCACGGTGCGGTTGACGTTGCGCACCGGGAGCGAGAGGCGGACCGGCTCGCGTCGCTCGAGCGCGTCCGCGGCGAGCGCGACGAGCTGGTTGTCGAGCGCCTTCTCGAGACCGTGGTCCTGCGTCGTGGTGTTGCGCAGCGACGCACCCTCGACGGGCACCGGCTTCTCGAGGATCGGCCCGAGGTCGAGACCCTGGGCCTTCCAGTGGTCGATCGCCTTGCGCGTGTCGAGGTACTCGACGTGGCCGATCGCCTCCTCGATGCTCCGGAAGCCGAGGCGCGCCAGGTACTCGCGCACCTCCTCGGCGATGAACTCGAAGAAGTTCACGACGAACTCCGGCTTGCCCGTGAACCGGGCACGCAGCTCGGGGTTCTGCGTCGCGACGCCGACCGGGCACGTGTCCAGGTGGCACACGCGCATCATGACGCAGCCCGACACGACCATCGGGGCGGTCGCGAAGCCGAACTCCTCGGCCCCGAGCAGCGCCGCCACGACCACGTCGCGGCCGGTCTTCATCTGGCCGTCGACCTGCACGACGATGCGGTCGCGCAGGTTGTTGAGCACGAGCGTCTGCTGGGTCTCGGCGAGGCCGATCTCCCACGGCGTGCCGGCGTGCTTGAGCGACGTCAGCGGGCTCGCGCCCGTGCCGCCGTCGTGGCCCGAGATGAGGACGACGTCCGCGTGCGCCTTGGACACGCCCGTCGCGACGGTCCCGACGCCGAACTCGGAGACCAGCTTGACGTGGATGCGCGCGGCCGGGTTCGCGTTCTTCGCGTCGTGGATGAGCTGCGCGAGGTCCTCGATCGAGTAGATGTCGTGGTGCGGCGGCGGCGAGATGAGACCGACGCCCGGCGTCGAGTGCCGGGTCTTGGCGACCCACGGGTACACCTTGTGCCCCGGGAGCTGACCGCCCTCGCCCGGCTTGGCGCCCTGGGCGAGCTTGATCTGGATGTCGTCGGCGTTCGTCAGGTACTCGCTCGTGACGCCGAACCGGCCCGACGCGATCTGCTTGACCTTGGAGCGCCGCTCCGGGTCGTACAGGCGCTCGGGGTCCTCCCCGCCCTCGCCCGTGTTGGACCGCCCGCCGAGGCGGTTCATGGCGATCGCGAGCGTCTCGTGCGCCTCGGCCGAGATGGAGCCGTAGGACATCGCGCCCGTGTTGAAGCGCTTGACGATCTCGCTCACCGGCTCGACCTCGTCGAGCGGCACCGCGGGACGCTCGCCCTCGCGGAGCTCGAGCAGGCCGCGCAGCGTCATGAGGCGCGAGGACTGCTCGTCCACGCGGTGCGTGTACTGGCGGAAGATGTCGAACCGGCGCTCGCGCGTGGAGTGCTGGAGGCGGAAGACCGTCTCCGGGTCGAACAGGTGCTCCTCGCTGTCCCGGCGCCACTGGTACTCGCCGCCCGTCGTGAGGCGCACGTGGGGGCGGTGGTTGCCGGACTTGGGGTACGCGTCGACGTGGCGCGCCGCGACCTCGGCCGCGACGACGTCGAGCCCGATGCCGCTGAGGCGCGACGTCGTGCCCGTGAAGAACGCCTGCACGAGGTCGTGGGACAGGCCCACGGCCTCGAACACCTGGGCGCCGCGGTACGAGGAGATGGTCGAGATGCCCATCTTGCTCATGACCTTGAGCACGCCCTTGCCGAGCCCCTTGATGAGGTTCGCGACGGCCTTCGCCGGGTCCACCGCGAGGTAGCCGCGGCGCGCGAGGTCCTCGACGGTCTCCATGGCCAGGTACGGGTTGACCGCGGCCGCGCCGTAGCCGATGAGGAGCGCGACGTGGTGCACCTCGCGCACGTCGCCGGCCTCGACGACGAGCGACACCTGCGTCCGCGTGTGGCGGCGCAGCAGGTGGTGGTGCACCGCGCTCGACAGCAGCAGCGACGGGATCGGCGCGTGCTCGGCGTCCGAGTCGCGGTCCGAGAGCACGATGAAGCTCGCGCCCGCGGCGACGTGCGCGTCGACCTCGGCGAAGATCTCCTCGAGCCGGGCGAGCAGCGACTCGCCGCCGCCCGCCACGCGGTACAGGCCCTTGATCGTCACCGCGCGGAAGATGCCCGCGAGCTGCGGGTCCTTGTCGACGCGGATGATCTTGGCGAGCTGGTCGTTGTCGAGCACGGGGAACGGCAGCATGAGCTTGCGCGCGTGCTCGGGCGTGTCGACGAGGAGGTTCGGCTCCGGGCCGATCGCCCCGCCGATGGACGTGACGAGCTCCTCGCGGATCGCGTCGAGCGGCGGGTTCGTCACCTGCGCGAACATCTGCGTGAAGTAGTCGAACAACAGGCGCGGGCGCTTCGCGAGGACGGCGATGGGCGTGTCGGTGCCCATCGCGCCCAGCGGCTCCGCCCCGGTGTTCGCCATCGGGGTGAGGATGACCCTGAGCTCCTCCTGCGTGTACCCGAAGGCGCGCTGGCGGCGCTCGACGGACGCGGGGCTGTGCGCGACGTGCTCGCGCTCGGGGAGCTGGTCGAGGTAGACCGCGTTCTCCGCGACCCACTGCGCGTACGGGCGCTGCGCGGCGAGCTGGGACTTGATCTCCTCGTCCTCGACGATCCGGCCCTGGCCGGTGTCGACGAGGAACATGCGCCCCGGCTCGAGGCGGCCCTTGCGCACGATCGTCGCGGGGTCGAGGTCGAGCACGCCCGCCTCGCTCGCGAGCACGACGAGGCCGTCCTCGGTCACCCAGTAGCGCCCCGGGCGCAGACCGTTGCGGTCCAGGACCGCGCCGATGAGCGTCCCGTCGGTGAAGTTCAGGCACGCCGGCCCGTCCCACGGCTCCATGAGCGTCGAGTGGTACTCGTAGAACGCCCGCAGGTCCGGGTCCATCTCGGCGTGGTTCTCCCACGCCTCCGGGACCATCATGAGCACCGCGTGCGGCAGCGAGCGGCCCGACAGGTGCAGGAGCTCGAGGACCTCGTCGAAGCTCGCCGAGTCGCTCGACCCCTCGGAGCACACCGGCAGCAGCGGCCCGAGGTCGCCGATGGCGTCGCTCGCGAGCGTGCCCTCGCGCGCCGCCATCCAGTTGCGGTTGCCGCGCACCGTGTTGATCTCGCCGTTGTGCGCGATCATGCGGAACGGCTGCGCGAGCGGCCAGGACGGGAACGTGTTCGTCGAGAACCGGGAGTGCACGAGGGCGATCTCGCTCGCGTACCGCGGGTCGGACAGGTCCGGGAAGAACGGCTCGAGCTGCGCCGTGGTGAGCATGCCCTTGTAGGTGAGGGTGCGCGCCGACAGCGACGCGAAGAAGAGGCCGAGCTCGTTCTCCGCCCGCTTGCGCAGACGGTACGTGCGGCGGTCGAGGTCGACGCCGGCCAGCTCGCGCGACGGGTCGGCCACGACGACCTGACGGAACAGCGGCATCGACGCGCGCGCGCTCGGGCCGACGAGGTCGGCCGTCACGGGGACGTCGCGCCACGCGAGGACCTCGAGCTTCTCCTCGGCGGCGATCGCCTCGACCGCGCGGGCCGTGGTCGCGGCCGCCTCGGGGTCCTGCGGGAGGAACGCCATGCCGATGGCGTAGTGCCCGGCGGGCGGGAGCTCCGCGTCGACCACGTCGCGCACGAACGCGTCGGGGATCTGCGTGAGGATCCCGGCGCCGTCGCCGCTGTTCTCCTCGGCGCCGACGGCGCCGCGGTGGTCGAGGTTGAGCAGGGCCGTCAGGCCCGCGTCAACGATGTCGCGTCCGGGCGTGCCGCGGAGCGTCGCCACGAAGGCGACGCCGCACGCGTCGTGCTCGGCGGCGGGGTCGTACAGACCGGATGCCGTGGGAGGGGCGGACAGGGCGGGTGCCCGGTGCGCGTCCCGATACTGCGGCGTGGTCATCAACACCGTCCTCACAGGCGCCCGACCGAGTCGGCCGGGCTAATTCCAGCTGGGGGGGTTCGGGACGTCGTCGGCCCTCGTGGACATGACAGAACCCACCGGGCGGTCGCCCGGCGGATTCGCCTATGAATGACGGATGCTCAGCGACCGGGGTCTGGTCGCGCGGCATCTGCCGGCTCGGACTCCTCCGAGTCGTCGGAGTCCTCGGTCTTCTCGGTGCCCTCGGCGTCGGTCGACTCCTCGACCGGCTCCTCGGACTCCGTGGTGGGCGCCTCGCCCGGCGCGTCGAGGGACACCGTCTCCTCGCGC
The DNA here is from genome assembly GCF_016921195.1 of Cellulosimicrobium cellulans. GTDB lineage: Bacteria > Actinomycetota > Actinomycetes > Actinomycetales > Cellulomonadaceae > Cellulosimicrobium > Cellulosimicrobium cellulans_F. The sequence continues at coordinate 245,115 of NZ_JAFGYF010000002.1, read as the reverse complement.
CCGGGGTGACGACGCCCGACAACGATAAACGCAATCAACGCACCGACGCCGACCAGGATCGAGGTCCAGACGTTCAGCCGGAGGCCGAGGACGAGCTCGGCCTCGTCGATGCGCAGCATCTCGATCCACACCCGACCGAGCGTGTAGACGAAGACGTAGAGCCAGAATACCCGACCATGACCCAGCCGGAACCGACGGTCCAGGTAGATCAGGAGCAGGGCAGCGGCGATGTTCCAGACCATCTCGTAGAGGAACGTCGGGTGGAACAAGGTACCCGGCGGGTAGCCGGCGGCGGCGGCGACCGAGTCGTCCACCCGCAGGCCCCAGGGCAGCGTCGTGGGCGAGCCGAACAGCTCCTGGTTGAACCAGTTGCCGAGGCGGCCGACGGCCTGCGCGAGCAGCAGCCCGGGCGCGAGAGCATCGGCGAACGCGGGGAAGCTCACGCGCTGGCGGCGGCACCCGATGTACGCGCCCACGGCACCGAGCGCGACCGCGCCCCAGATGCCGAGGCCGCCCTCCCACACGTAGAGCGCGCGGACGGGGTCGCCGTTCGGTCCCCAGTACGGGTCCGGCGTCGAGAACACGTGGTACAGCCGACCCCCGACGATCCCGAAGGGAACCGCCCAGAAGGCGATCTCCAGGACGTCGTCCGCCTCTCCCCCGCGCTCCACCCAGCGGCGCCGCGTGAGCCACAGGGCCACGGCGATGCCCGCGAGGATCGCGAGCGCGTACGCGCGGATCGGGAACGGACCGAGGTACCACGTGTGCTGCGGGGGGCTCGGGATCGCGGCGGGCAGGGCCCCCGCGGCCTCCACGAGCTGCCCGACGGCGAGCGCGGCGCTCATGCGACCACCTCTCCGGACGTCGTCGCGGCCGGGACGTCGTCGCCGGCCCCCTCCCTGCCCGTGCGGACGCCGGCGGCCAGCGCGGACGCGACCTGCTCGAGGGCGGCGATCCGCTCGTCCCACGGGGCGTCCGCCAGCAGAGGGCGGACGAACGCGGAGCCGACGATGACGCCGTCGGCGTAGCGCCCCACCTCGGCGGCCTGCTCGCCCGTGGAGACGCCGAGCCCGACGCACACGAGGTCGGCCCCGGCGGCGCGCGTGTCGGCGACGAGCCGTGCCGCCTGCGGCCCGACGGCCGCCCGCACTCCCGTGACGCCCATCGTCGAGGCGGCGTAGACGAACCCGCGCGACGCGCGCGCGGTGAGCCGCAGCCGCTCGGCCGTCGAGCTCGGCGCGACGAGGAAGACGCGGTCGAGCCCGTGCGCCTCCGAGGCGTCCAGCCACGGACGGCCCTCGTCGGGGACGAGGTCGGGCGTGATGAGCCCGGCGCCCCCGGCGGCGGCGAGGTCGCGCGCGAACGCGTCGACGCCGTACCGCAGCACCGGGTTCCAGTAGGTCATGACGAGGACGGGGACCCGCCCGCCCGTCCGCTCCGTGACGGCGGCGACGACGCGGAACACGTCCGCGACGCGGACGCCGGCGTCGAGCGCGGTCTGGGCGGCGGCCTGGATGACCGGTCCGTCCATCACCGGGTCGGTGTACGGGATGCCGAGCTCCAGCACGTCGACGCCCGAGTCGACGAGCGCGAGCGCCGCCTCGATCGAGCGGTCGACGGTCGGGAACCCGACCGGCAGGTAGCCCACGAGCCCGGCACGGCCCTCCGCGCGGAGCTCGAGCAGGCGACGCGCCGTGACCGACGTCGTCCCTGCGACCGGTGCCCCGGGGGCGTCCTTGGTCTGCGCCGCGCTCACAGCTGTCCCTCCGTGCCCGTCGCCGTCTCGGCGATCGCGTCGTCGTCCACGAGGTCGAACCACCGGGCGGCGGTCGCGACGTCCTTGTCCCCGCGCCCCGAGAGGTTCACCAGGATCACGTGGTCCGTGCGACCGGCCTCGGCAGCCCTGCGACCGATCCGCAGCGCGCCCGCGAGCGCGTGCGCCGACTCGATCGCGGGGATGATGCCCTCCGTGCGGCACAGCAGCCGGAACGCGTCCATCGCCTCGGTGTCGGTCACGGGCTCGTAGGTCGCGCGACCGAGGTCGTGCAGCCACGAGTGCGCCGGGCCGACGCTCGGGTAGTCCAGCCCCGCCGAGACGGAGTGGCTCGGGAGCGTCTGACCGTCGTCGTCCTGGAGCAGGTACGAGCGCGCGCCGTGCAGGACGCCCGGGGCTCCTCCGCTGAAGCGGGCCGCGTGCCGGCCGGTCTCCACGCCCTCGCCCCCGGCCTCGAAGCCGTAGAGCTCGACGCCCTCGTCGTCGAGGAACGCGTTGAACAGGCCGAGCGCGTTGGAGCCACCGCCGACGCACGCCGCGAGCGCGTCCGGCAGCCGCCCGATGCGGTCGAGGATCTGCGTGCGCGCCTCCTCGCCGATGACACGGTGGAACTCGCGCACCATCTCGGGGAACGGGTGCGGGCCCGTGACCGTGCCCAGGAGGTAGTGGGTCGTGTCGACGTTCGCGACCCAGTCGCGCAGCGCCTCGTTGATCGCGTCCTTGAGCGTGCGCTGCCCGATCGTCACGGGGACGACCTGGGCACCGAGCAGGCGCATCCGGGCCACGTTGAGCGCCTGGCGTCGCGTGTCCTCCTCGCCCATGTACACGACGCACTCGAGGTCGAGCAGGGCCGCGGCCGTCGCCGTCGCGACGCCGTGCTGGCCCGCCCCGGTCTCGGCGATCACGCGGGTCTTGCCCATCCGCTTGACGAGCAGCGCCTGGCCGAGCACGTTGTTGATCTTGTGCGAGCCGGTGTGGTTGAGGTCCTCGCGCTTGAGGAAGACGCGCGAGCCGCCCGCGTGCTGCGCGAAGCGTGGCACCTCGGTGAGCGGGCTGGGGCGCCCGGTGTACTCGCGCTGGAGACGCGCGAGCTCGTTCACGAACGCCGGGTCGTCGAGCGCCTTGCGGTACTCGGTCTCCAGCTCGTCCAGCGCGGCGATGAGCGCCTCGGGGACGAAGCGTCCGCCGAACTCGCCGAAGTAGGGACCCTCCTGGGTCGCGAGGGAGCGCGTCAGGTCGGCGCGCACGGAGTGCTCGGCACTGCGGGGGGTGGTCGAAGACGTCGAGTCGGGCACGGGGCCGGTCCTCCTGCGTGGTGGGGTGTGCTGGGCCGGGGCGCGGCGCCTGCGGCGTGACGGACGGAGCCGTCGTGCCTCAGGGCCGCACGGACCACAGCGACGGGTGCGACCCGGCCGCGACGAGGTCCGCGACGGACGCGCGCGGGGCGTCGTCGGTCACGAGCGCCTCGCCGACGAGCACCGCGTGCGCACCGGAGCGGGCGTAGTCCATGACGTCGTGCGGACCGCGCACGCCGGACTCGGCGACGCGGACGACCTCGTCCGGGATGGCGGGTGCGAGGCGCGCGAACGTCGTGCGGTCGACGTCGAGGGTCTTGAGGTCGCGCGAGTTCACGCCCACGACCCGCGCACCGGCGTCGAGAGCGCGCGAGACCTCGTCCAGCGTGTGCACCTCGACGAGCGCGGTCATGCCGAGCGAGTGGACGCGCTCGACGAGCGACGTGAGGACCGTCTGCTCGAGCGCGGCGACGATGAGGAGCACGATGTCCGCGCCGTGCGCGCGCGCCTCCCACACCTGGTACGGCGTCACGACGAAGTCCTTGCGGAGCACGGGGACGTCGACCCGGGCGCGCACCGCGTCGAGATCGGCCAGGCTCCCGTTGAAGCGGCGCTGCTCGGTGAGCACGGAGATCGCGGCGGCGCCGCCCTTCTCGTACTCCCCCGCGAGCTCGGCCGGGTCGGAGATCGCCGCGAGCGCGCCCTTGCTCGGGCTCGAGCGCTTCACCTCCGCGATGACCGCCACGGCGTCGTCCGCCTTGAGGCGGCTCACGCACTCCAGCGCACCGGGGACACGGGCGGCACGTTCCTTCAGCTCGTCGAGCGAGGTCGCCGCCTGACGCACCGCGAGATCCTCGCGCACGCCGGCGACGATGTCGTCCAGAACCGTCATCGTGCCACCACTCCCCGTGTCGTCCCGCCCCCCGGCCGGGCCGGTCGGCCGTCGTGCATCCACAGGTTCGGCCGACCCGTTGACAGGGAGGTACCTGCCATCGTAGAGCCGACGCCGAGTGACGATGACCACGGCCCAGCCCCCGAGACGACCGCCGCAAGGCTGCCCGACCGTCTCAGACCGCCACCGGGCCGAGCCACGGGACGAGGGCGGGCACGTTGCGCAGGACGCCGAAGAGCACGAGGATCCCCAGCGAGGCCCACGCGAGCCACGCCGGGAGGCGGGGAGCCGGGCGCCCGCGCCAGGCCCGGACGAGCCACGCGGCCCAGAGCGCCACGAGCAGTGGCGCGACCACGACCCACAGGGGGTTCATGGACCACGCGGCGGCGAGGTCGAGGTGCACCAGGTCGTGCGTGGCCCGCAGGCCGCCGCACCCCGGGCACGCGAGGCCGGTCAGCGCGAGGAGCGGGCAGGTGACGTAGTGCCCCGGGCGGTTCGGGTCGACGGCACCGACGTAGGCCGTGGCCGCGGCGACCAGGACGCCCACCGCGAGCGGGGCCCGCGCCGCGCGCGGGACCCGTCGACGTCGCACGGCCTCGGACGTCACGTGCGCGCCCGTCAGTACTGGTCCGGGATCGTGCCGACCCAGGCGAAGAAGGCGGGGAAGAAGATCAGCAGGAAGACCAGGCCGACCGCGGACAGGCCGATCGCGACCCAGCCGAGGATGATGCCCGCCGTCGCCATGCCGTCGTTGTCCGCCTGCCCCTCCGCGACCGCGCGCTTCGCGGCGTTACCGACGATCACCGCGGGGATGCCGGTGAAGAAGCCACAGCTCAGGACGAACGCGGCGATCCCGAGCACGAGCGACCAGATGGCCAGGCTGTTCTTGGGGTAGTACGGCGGCGCACCGTAGGCGCCGGCCAGGTACGGCTGGCCCGGGTACTGCGGCTGCGCCGGATACTGCTGGCCGGGGTACTGCTGGCCGGGGTACTGCTCACCGGGGTGCTGCTGGCCGGGATACGGCGGCTGCGCCGCGTACGAGGCCCCGGCGGGGTCGCCCCCGGGATGCTGCGGGGAGCCGCCGGGCGCCGACGAGCCGTACGGCGCCTGGGACCCGTCCTGCGGGCCTGCGGGGTCGTACGGGCCGGGGCCCGGCGGCTGCGTCACCGCGCCTGCTTCTGGCCGTAGCCCGCGTTCCGCAGCACGAGCCCACCGATCAGCGCGACGGCCACGACGCCCATGCCGACCCAGAACAGCCAGACGGCGGCGATGACCACCCCGATCGCGGCCACGAGTGCCCCGACCATGATGCCGATCATGGTGAACCAGGCGGCGACGGTGTGACCGTGGTTCGTGGGCGGTGCCGCAGGCGGCAGGTAGGCGATCTCGGTGGTCTGCTGGTTCTCGGCCATGAGGGTCGTGCCTTTCGTCAAGATGTGGTCTGAGCCTATCGGACGGGGCAGGTGCCCGTCCCCCGCGCCGGCGCGCGGGGCGACGACGCGAGGGACGTCCGCGCTGCTCAGCGGTCCGTGGGGTCCTCGCCGCGGGACAGCGCGTCCCAGGCGTCGTGGTCGGTGAGGTCGTCGGGCGCGGCGGGCTCCGCACCCCGGGACGGCTCCTGCCCCTCCTCGGTGGCGGCCGTCCCCGCCGCCGGGGCGGCGGGCGACGTCGCGCCGGACGCACGCTCGTGCCGGGTCGACGCACCGGCCCACGACCGCGAGCCGACGGCGACCCACACCACCGCGAGCACCGTGAGGACGCCGAGCGCCGCGGCGAGCCAGGGCGCGACGGTCAGGTCGACCGGGGCCGTGAGCTCCGTGACCCCCGTCGCGTCCGCGACGGCCGAGCGCGCGCTCGGCTCCGGGTCGAGCGCGACGCCGAGCGCGGAGACGGTCGCGACGACGCCGCTCGCCGCGGCGACGGCGAGGACGACCCACCGGCCGACCCGGCCGACGAGCCCGAGGGCGAGCGCGGCGGCGACGAGCACGAGCGCGGACGCGCTCACGCCCGGGGCGGCCGACGTCCCGGCGACGGGCACCTCGACCTGCGGCTCGAGAGCCGTCGCGCCCGTCGTGCTGAGCCAGGTCGGCACGGCCGTCGCGAGCGTCGCGCCCCCGAGGAGGAGCAGCACCCAGATCGCGGTCCGGCGGCTCGGGCCGCCAGGTCGGCTCATGCCGGCCCTCGCAGCCGCGCGGCGACCTGGACGGCCCGGACCGCGGCGGCCGCCTTGTTGCGCGACTCCGCGTACTCGAGCGCCGGCACCGAGTCGGCGACGATCCCGCCGCCGGCCTGGACGCTCGCCCGCCCGTCGCGGATCAGCGCCGTCCGGATCGCGATGGCCATGTCCATGTTCCCGTCGAAGTCGAAGTACCCCGCCGTCCCACCGTAGATCCCGCGCGACGCGGGCTCGAGCTCGTCGATGAGGGCGATCGCGCGGGGCTTGGGCGCCCCCGAGAGCGTGCCGGCCGGGAACGTCGCCCGGAACGCGTCGAGCGCGGTGGCGCCGTCGCGCAGCGTCCCGACGACCGTCGAGCACAGGTGCATGATGTGGCTGAACCGCTTGGTCGCCATGAACTCGACGACCTCGACCGACGTCGGCTCGCACACCTTGACGAGGTCGTTGCGCGACAGGTCCACGAGCATGATGTGCTCGGCGAGCTCCTTGGGATCCCGGAGGAGCTCCTCGCCGAGCGCCACGTCCTCCTCCGGCGTCGCGCCGCGCGGACGCGATCCGGCGATCGGGAACGTCGTGACGCGGCCGTCCTCGACCTTCACGAGCGTCTCCGGGCTGGACCCGACGACCGCGAAGTCCCGCCCCTCGGCGTCCGTGAGCTGGAAGTAGTACATGTACGGGCTCGGGTTGATCGTCCGCAGCGCGCGGTAGACGTCGAGCGGGTCCGCCGGGCAGTCGAGGTCCAGGCGCTGGGACAGCACCACCTGGAACACCTCGCCCTCGCGGATCGCGTCCTTCCCCGCGACGACCGACGCCTCGAACTCGTCCCGCGTCGAGCGGAACTCGAGCGCGGGCTCGGCGACGTCCGGCGCGACGACCGACGCGACGTGCGCCCCGCCGGCCACCAGGCGCGCCTGCATGGCATCCAGGCGCGTGACGGCGTCCGCGTAGGCCTCGTCGACGCGCTCGTCCGTGTCGTCGAAGTTGATCGCGTTGGCGACGAGCCACACGCTGCCCTCCGCGTGGTCGACGACCGCCAGGTCCGTCGCGAGGCACAGGGTGAGCTCGGGCACGCCCAGCTCGTCGGGCGCGTGCGACGGCAGGGTCGGCTCCCAGTGCCGGATCACGTCCCAGCCGATCGCGCCCGCGAGCCCGCCCGTGAGCGGCGGCAGGCCCTCGACGGCGGGCGTCCGGAGCACGTCGAGGGTCGCCTCCAGCACGTCCACGACGTCCCCCTCCAGCGGGACGCCCGCGGGCACGTCACCGGACCAGACCGCCCGGCCGTCGCGCGCCGTGAGCGTCGCGCGGGACGCGACGCCGACGAACGAGTACCGGGCCCAGCGCCCGTCCGACTCGGCGGACTCCAGGACGAAGGTGCCCGGCCGGCCCTGCGCGAGCGTGCGGTACAGCCCGACGGGCGTGACGTCGTCGGCCAGCAGGCGCCGCACGACCGGGATCACCCGGCGCGACGCGGCCAGCGCGCGGAAGCCGTCGAGCACGGGCCACGTCGCGCCCCACGCGGGACCGCCCGCGGGGACGGTGGTGGCCTCGGCCGGGTCGACGGTCGCGCTCACTGGTTCTCCTCCTCAGGATCGGGATCGGGCGTGGTCGCGGCGTCGGCCGTGCCGGCAGGCAGGTCGCCGACGACGGCGCCCAGGTCGCCCCCGGCCTCGAAGCACGTGCGCGTGCCGGTGTGGCACGCGGCCCCCACCTGGTGCACGCGGACGAGCAGCGCGTCACCGTCGCAGTCGAGGGCGACCGAACGCACGACCTGCACGTGCCCGGACGTGTCGCCCTTGCGCCAGTACTCCTGGCGAGACCGGCTCCAGAACGTCACGCGACCGGTCGTCAGCGTCCGGTGCAGCGCCTCGTCGTCCATCCAGCCGAGCATGAGCACGTCGCCCGTGTCGTGCTGCTGGACGATCGCGGCGACGAGTCCGGCGTCGTCGCGCTTGAGCCGCGCGGCGATCTCGGGGTCGAGCGCAGCGCGGTTCGACGTGTCGGTCGTGGGGCCGGTCGTGGAGTCGGGCACCCGAGAATCCTGCCAGACGCCGGAGCGAGCTCGATCCCCCGTCTCGGCCCCGTCCCACCTCCGTCGCACCAGGTCGAACGCGGCTCAGCGGGTCTGGGAGACCCAGGCGTCGTGCATGCGGGCGTAGACGCCGCCCGCGCGGGCGAGGTCGTCGTGGTGACCGACCTCGACGACGTGGCCCCCGTCCACGACGACGACGAGGTCGGCCGCCTCGGCGGTGGAGAGGCGGTGGGCGATGGTCAGGGTGGAGCGGCCCGCCGTGAGGGACGCGAGGGCGCGGGCGATGCGGACCTCGGTGGCCGGGTCGACGGCGGACGTCGCCTCGTCGAGGACGAGCAGGTCGGCCTCGGCGAGGTACGCGCGCATCAGGGCGACGAGCTGCCGCTCCCCGGCGGACAGCGACTCGCCGCGCTGCCCGACCGGGGAGTCGAGCCCGGCGGGCAGGTCCGCGACCCAGTCGGTGAGCCCGAGCCGCTCGACGGCGGCCTCGATGCGGGCGCGACGCGCGGCGTCAGGCTCCTGCTCGGCGGCGCCGCGCAGGCCGTAGGCGACGTTGTCGGCGAGCGTGCCGTCGAAGAGGAAGCCCTCCTGAGGCACGAGCACGACGCGCTCGCGCAGGGAGTCGACTGCGAGGTCGCGCAGGTCGGTGCCGTCGAGCAGCACGCGGCCGGCCGTCGGGTCCATGAGCCGGGTGACGAGCTTGGCGATCGTCGTCTTGCCGGAGCCGGTCGCGCCGACGACGGCGACGGACGCGCGCGCCGGGAGGTCGAGGTCGACGCCGTGCAGCACCTCCGGGCCGTCGGGGTAGGCGAACCGGACGCCCTCGAGCCGCACGTGGGCAGGGCCGCGCGGGCTGCGCTCCCCCGCGTCCCCCTTGTCGACGACCTCGACGGGCGTCTCCAGGACCGCGAGCACGCGCCGCCAGCCGGCGACGGCGTTCTGGAGCTCGTTGAGGATCTCGGTCGCCATCTGCACGGGACCCGTGAAGAGCTGCACGAGGAAGAGGAACGCGAGGAGCTGGCCGACCGAGACGTCGCCGGCCACGCCGAGGTACGACCCCACGACGACCACGACGGCGAGCACGAGGTTCGCGACGAGCACGCCGCTCGAGAAGACGACGGCGACGAGCTTCTGCGCCCGGACCATGGCGCGCCGGGTCGCGTCGACCGCGGCGTCGATGCGCCGCGCGGTGCGCGCGCCCGCGCCGTACGCGCGGATCGTCTCGGCGCCGACGATCGACTCGGAGATGGCCCCGAGCATCCCGCCGACGCGCGCCCGGACCTGCGTGTACGCGTCGTTCACGCGCGCCTGCGCCGGGCGCAGGACGAGGAACAGCGGGACGAAGCACGCCCAGACCACGAGCGTGAGCTGCCACGAGTAGACGGCCATGAGGATCGTCGCGACGCCGATCTGCAGCACCGAGACCAGCAGCATGATGCCGCCCCACTGGACGAACAGGGAGATCGTGTCGACGTCGCTCGTCACGCGCGAGACGAGCGAGCCGCGCCGCTCGGTGTTCTGCGTGAGGACGGACAGGTCGTGCACGTGCCGGAACGCCCGCACGCGCAGGCCGGCCAGGCCCGCCTCGGTCGAGCGGAACAGCCGGACGTTGACGAAGGCCGAGCACAGGCCCGCGAGGACGATGACGACCGCGGCCACGCCGACGAGCACGGCGACGCGCGTCGTGTCCGGCCCGCCGTCGGCGAGCACCCCGGTGTCGACGGTCTGCTGGACGGTCACCGGGACGACGACGCGGCCCAGCGCGGCCGCGACCGCGAGCCCGAGCGTGACCCAGATGCCGTCGAGGATCTGCGGCGAGACCTGGACGCCTCGGCGCAGGGTGGCGAGGACGCCCAGCGAGCTCGCCGAGGCGATGCGGGCGTCGGCGGCACGACCGGGCGCGTCGGGAGCGGGCACGGCGCTCCGGGCGTCCGTGCGCTCGCTCTGCGTGGTGGTCCGGCTCATTCCTCCAGCGCCCCCGTCTCGACGTGCCGCACGACGTCGTCCTCCTCGATCTCTTCCCGCCGCTCGAGGTCGTCGCTCCGACGGTCCTCGTGGTGCGCCTCCCGGCCGTCCTCGGCCGCCTCGCGCCCCGTGTCGTCCGTGGCGTCGGCACGTTCCTGCTCGCGCCGCTCGGCCTCGCGCGCGTACGCGGTCGCGAGCTCGCGGTACCCGGGGTCGCGGGCGAGCAGCTCGTGGTGCGTGCCGACGTCGACCACGCGGCCGGACTCGACGTGCACGACGACGTCCGCGAGCGCGACGCTCGACATGCGGTAGGCCACCATCACCACGGTCGGGCGGTCCGTCCCCTCACGAGCGAGGCCGGCGAGGATCTGCTGCTCGACGCGCGGGTCCACCGCGGACGTCGCGTCGTCGAGCACGAGCAGGCGCGGGCGCCGCACGAGGGCGCGGGCGATGGCGAGCCGCTGCCGCTGGCCGCCCGAGAGGTTCGCTCCCCGCTCCCCGAGCGGGGCGTCGAGGCCCTCGGGCAGCCGGGCGACGACGTCGTCGACCCGCGCCAGGCGCAGCGCCTCCCAGACCTGGTCGTCGTCCGGTCCGGGGTCGCCGTCGTCGACGAGCGTGACGTTGGCACGGACGGTGTCCTCGAAGACGAACGCCTGCTGCGCGACGAGCGCGACCTGGGCGGTGAGGTCGGCCTCCCGCACGGCGCGCACGTCGGTGCCGTCGAGCAGCACGCGACCGCGCGTCGGGTCGGAGAGCCGGGCGAGCAGGGACACGAGCGTCGTCTTGCCCGCACCCGTCGGGCCGACGACCGCGACCGTGGTGCCCGGCGCGACGTCCAGGTCGACGCCGTCGAGCAGCGTGATCTCCCGACCCCCCGCTCGGACGTCCACGCCGACGCCGTCGAGGCGCACGCCCAGCCCGGACCCGGAGCCGGGAAGCCCACCCGTGCCGGGGCGCAGCACGCCGCCCGCGTCGACGACGCGGCTGATGCGCTCGTACCCGACGAGGGCGCGCGGGAGCTCGCCGAGGACCCAGCCGAAAGCGCGGACGGGGACGGCCATGATCGTGAGCAGGTAGGCGGCGGTGACGATGTCGCCCGCCGCGACGCCGCCCGACGTGAGGCGGACGGTCCCGACGGCCAGCACGAGGAGCGTGCCGAGCGACGGCAGGAGCTCGATGACCGGGTCGAAGAACGCGCGAACGACGCCGACCCGGACGTTCGCGGCGCGCAGCTCGTCGGTGCGCTCGGCGAACCGACGCTCCTCACGGTCCGCCGTCCCGAGCGACGTGACGAGCAGGGCGGCCTCGAAGCTCTCGTGCGCCACGTCCGACACCTCGGCCCGGAGCTGCTGCGCGCGCGTGATGGCGGGCGACATGTAGCGCTGGAACACGATGTTCACGGCGATCGCGAGCGGGATGACGACGAGCGCGGCGCACGCGAGCCAGACGTCCACCCGGAAGAGCATCACCGCGGCGACGCCGATCATGACGACGACACCGAGCGCGAACGGGAGCGGGTTGAACACGCCCGTGGCCGCCTCGACGTCGGAGTTGGCGTTCGACAGGAGCTGGCCCGCGGGGTGCGAGCGGTGCCACGACATGGGCAGGCGCAGGTACTGGCGCGTCACCGCCGTGCGGTGCCGCGCCTGGAGCGCGGCGTACCCGTTGCCGGCGAAGATGCGGCGGGCCGCGACGCTCGCCGCGAGCGAGACGGCGATGCCGGCGAGCACGAGCCCTGCGAGCCAGATGCGGCCGCGTGCGGCCGCGTCGCCCGCGAGCGCCGGGACGACGACCTCGTCCGTCGCGGTGCCGATCGCGCTGCTCACCGCCACGGTGAGCGCCCCGAAGAGCGCGGAGGACCCGATCGCCAGCGCGTAGGTGCGCGGCTCGTCGCGGATGCCGCGGCCCATGAGCGCGAGCGAACGGCGCACGCGCGACCCGGTGAGGGCGTGCGGGCGGCGGACGGTCGGCTCGTCGGGGAGCAGGTCCGGAGGCGGGTCGGGCCGGTCCACCGGGGCCGGCAGGTCGGTCGGGGCGGGCGGGGCGTCGGCGCCGGTGGGGCGCGTCCTGCTGCCGGGCACGGGACGGTCCTCGTCTTTCGTTCAGGGGGTTGCACGATCTTCTCATGCACCCCTGACATGCCCCGACGGAACCCGACGGCGCGACCGGGTCGGCCCCGCAGGGCCGGGCAGCGGGTTCAGCGCACCTCGACGCCCCGCGCGCGCATCGCGTCCTTGACCTGGGCGACCGTCAGCGCACCGAAGTGGAAGACGCTCGCCGCGAGGACGGCGTCCGCCCCGGCGCGTGCCGCGGCCACGAAGTGCTCGGGCGTCCCGGCGCCTCCGCTCGCGACGAGCGGGACCCGGACCTCGGAGCGCACCGCCGCGAGCATCTCGATGTCGAAGCCCGCCGTCGTCCCGTCGGCGTCCATCGAGTTGAGGAGGATCTCACCGGCCCCGAGCTCGGCGGCGCGCGCGGCCCACTCCACGGCGTCGATGCCGGTCCCCCGGCGGCCGCCGTGCGTCGTGACCTCGTACCCGGAGCCCGTGCGCACGTCGCCCGTCGTCCGCCGCGCGTCGACGGACAGGACGAGCACCTGGCTCCCGAAGCGGTCCGCGATCTCGGCGATGAGCTCGGGGCGGGCGATCGCCGCCGTGTTGACCCCGACCTTGTCCGCGCCGGCGCGCAGGAGTCGGTCCACGTCCTCCGCCGAGCGCACGCCGCCACCGACGGTGAGCGGGACGAAGACCTGCTCGGCCGTGCGCCGCACGACGTCGTAGGTCGTCTCCCGGTTCCCCGACGAGGCCGAGACGTCGAGGAACGTCAGCTCGTCGGCGCCCTCGGCGTCGTACCGGGAGGCGAGCTCGACGGGGTCGCCCGCGTCGCGCAGGTTCTCGAAGTTCACGCCCTTGACGACGCGCCCCGCGTCGACGTCGAGGCACGGGATCACGCGGATCGCGACGGTCATGAGGACTCTCCTTGGTCGGCCGGCGCGTCGCCGGTCGTGTCGGTGCCGGTGCCGTCCGGGCCGCCCGAGGCGGCCTCCTCCGCGGTCACCGGGAACTGGGCGTCGAGGATGTCCACGACGTAGACGAGGGTCTCGCCCCCGAGCGGGTTGGCCGTCCCGCCGTAGGCGAGGTCGGGCGGCACGACCAGCAGCACCTGGCTGCCGACCGACTGTTCGAGGAGGCCCTGCTCCCAGCCCTCGATGACCTCGCCGAGGCCCATCATGATCGACGTCGGCGCGGCGCCGTCGGCCCATGTCGAGTCGAACACCTCGCCGTCGGACCAGCGCACGCCCGTGTACCGGACGGTGACGACCTGACCCACCTCGACCTGGCGGCCGTCGCCGCGGATCAGAGGCTGCACGACGAGCCCGGCGGGGGCCGCGGTCTCGGGCGGCACCGTGATGCTCGGCGCCCCGTCGTCGGCGAGCGTCACGGTCGGCAGCCCCTCGACGGGGGCGACCGCCTCGCCCGACGCACGCGTCGGCAGCACGTCCACGACCAGCGCGACGGGGACGCCGTCGTCCTCCTCGAGCCGGAGCAGGCGCGCGCCCACCCTCTGGCCGCGCAGGAGGTCGCGCAGGTCGCGCCCGACCGACTCGTCCGTCAGCGCGCGCCAGCGCGGCGCGTCGGTGTACGTGTTCTGGAGGACCGTCCCGTCGCTCACGTCCTCGGCATAGAGGTTGAGCAGCAGCGGCCCGCCGTCGACGAGCTCGGCGCCCGCGCCCGGCCACACGACCTCCGAGGTCGGCTCGGGGACGTCGAGCGGGGCGCGGTACTGGAGCTCGGGCGGCGCGCCCGACGAGCCGATCACCGCGAGGTCGGTGTTGAGCGGCGTCGGGGTCGCGTCCTCCGGCTCGGTGCACGCGGCGAGGACGAGGGTCGCGACGAGCGCCGCGAGCAGCGCGAGGGCTGCCCGGAGCGCGGGCGCGCGACGGCGGACGGGCCGCGCGCCCCGCTCGGGGCGCCCGGCCGCGAGAGCCAGGTTCGTCACATCAGGTCCTGCATCACATCGACTCGATGAGGCGTTCCACGCGCTCGTCGACGTTCCGGAACGGGTCCTTGCACAGGACCGTGCGCTGCGCCTGGTCGTTGAGCTTGAGGTGCACCCAGTCGACCGTGTAGTCCCGGCGCGCCTCCTGCGCGGCACGAACGAAGTCGCCGCGCAGCTTGGCGCGCGTCGTCTGCGGCGGGACCGCCGTCGACTCGAACACCTCGAGGTCCGTCGTGACGCGCTCGACCATGCCGCGCGCCGCGAGGAGGTTGTACAGCCCCTCGGTGCGCGAGATGTCGTGGTAGGCGAGGTCCAGGCGCGCGATCCGCGGGTCGTCGAGCTCGAGCCCGTGCTTGGCCTGGTACCGCTGGATCAGCCGGTACTTGATGACCCAGTCGAGCTCGCGCTCGACCAGCGAGAGGTCGCCCGTCTCGAGCGCGCGCAGCCCCCGCTCCCACAGGTCGAGGACCTGCTTGACGACCGGCGTCGGCGAGACGTCCTGCTCGACGAACTCCTTGACGCGCTGGAGGTACTCGCCCTGGAGGTCGATCGCGGTGACCGTCCGGCCGCTCGCGAGCTGGACGGGCTGCTTGCCCGTCATGTCGTGGCTGATCTCGCGGATCGACCGGATCGGGTTCTCGAGCGCCAGGTCGCGCATCGGCACGCCCGCCTCGACCATGCGCAGGATGAGGTCGGTCGAGCCGACCTTGAGCATCGTCGTCGTCTCCGCCATCGACGAGTCGCCGACGATCACGTGCAGCCGCCGGTAGCTCTCGGCGTCGGCGTGCGGCTCGTCGCGCGTGTTGATGATCGGGCGGGACCGCGTCGTCGCGCTGGAGACGGCCTCCCAGATGTGGTCGGCGCGCTGCGACAGGCAGTACACCGCGCCACGCGGCGTCGCGAGGACCTTCCCGGCGCCCGTGAGCACCTGGCGGGTGATGAGGAACGGCACGAGCACGTCGGACAGCCGCGCGAAGTCGCCCTGGCGCCGCACGAGGTAGTTCTCGTGGCACCCGTACGAGTTGCCCGCAGAGTCCGTGTTGTTCTTGAAGAGGTGGATCCGTCCGGGCAGTCCCTCGTGCTCGAGACGCTGCTGCGCGTCCGCGACGAGACCCTCGAGGATCCGCTCGCCGCCGCGGTCGTACGCGACGAGCTGGTGCACGTCGTCGCACTCGGCCGTCGCGTACTCGGGGTGCGAGCCGACGTCGAGGTACAGGCGCGACCCGTTGCGCAGGAACACGTTGGACGAGCGCCCCCAGGCCACGACCTTGCGGAACAGGTACCGCGCGACCTCGTCGGCCGACAGCCCCCGGCCGTCGTCGGACGCGCACGTCACGCCGTACTCGGTCTCCAGCCCGAAGATCCTGCGGTCCATCGCGGTCCTACCCCTCGTCCGTCGCCGGGCCGGCGCCCGTCGCGCCCCCCGCGTCGTCGGTCTCGGCGTCGGGGGCCGCCGCCGGTCCGGCACCGTCTGCGAGAAGGTCCTCGAGCGCGCTCCCGGAGATCCGGCGGAACGCGCGCCGCGGGCGCGTGCGGTCCAGGACGGCGACCTCGAGCTGCGCGGCCGGGATGGTCCGCGCCTCCTCCCCGTCGCCCCCCGCACCGAGCGCGCGCACGGCGAGCCGCAGCACCTCGGCCAGGCCGAGGCCGGGCTGCCACGCGTCCTGGAGCACGCGGCCGAGCTGGTCGGCCTGCCCGCCCATGACGACGACGCCCTGCTCGTCGGCGACGGAGCCGTCGTAGGAGATCCGATAGAGCTGGTCCTGCGCCGAGGTGCGTCCGACCTCCGCGACGACGAGCTCGACCTCGAGCGGCTTGGACTCCGTGGTGAACACCGTCCCGAGCGTCTGGGCGTACGCGTTCGCGAGCCCGCGCGCGTTGACGTCGGTGCGGTCGTAGGAGTACCCGCGCAGGTCCGCGTAGCGCACGCCCGCGACCCGCAGGTTCTCGAACTCGTTGTACTTGCCCACCGCGGCGAACGCGATGCGGTCGTAGATCTCGGAGATCTTGTGCAGCGCGCGCGAGGGGTTCTCCGTGGCGAACGCGATCCCGTCCTCGTACGCGAGGACGACGACGGAGCGGCCGCGCGCGATGCCCTTGCGCGCGAAGTCCGCCCGGTCCTTCATGAGCTGCTCGGGCGAGACGTAGAAGGGCATGTTCACTCGGCGTCACCTCCCGACGCGGGTCCCTGCGACAGGTCGTGCGGCGGGTCGTGCGGCACCGCCTCGGCGTTCGTCGCGGCAGGGCGACGACGCGCCACGCCCGTCCCGGACCGCTCGGCCACGATCTGCTCGACGACGGCGGCGAGCTCGTCGTCGGGGACGCGCTCGTACCCGGCCTGCGTCACGACCGCGACGACGGGCCAGATGCGGCGCACCGGGTCGGGGCCGCCCGTGGCCGAGTCGTCGTCCGCCGCGTCGTACAGGGCCTCGACCGCGACGCGCACCGATGCGTCCCGGTCGAGCTCGGTGCGCCACAGCTTCTTCAGCGAGCTCCGCGCGAACACCGACCCGGACCCCACCGAGTGGTAGGCGCGTTCCTCGTACCGACCGCCGGTCACGTCGTAGGAGAAGATGCGCCCGCCGCCGCGGTCGAGGTCGAACCCGGCGAACAGCGGGACCACCGCGAGCCCCTGCATCGCGAGGCCGAGGTTCTGCCGGATCATCGTCGACAGGCGGTTGGCCTTGCCGTCCAGCGAGAGCAGGGAGCCCTCGATCTTCTCGTAGTGCTCGAGCTCGAGCTGGAACAGGCGCACGAGCTCGACCGCGATGCCCGCCGTCCCGGCGATCCCGACGGCCGAGTACTCGTCCGCGGGGAACACCTTCTCGATCTCGCGGTTCGCGATCATCGAGCCCATCGTCGCGCGCCGGTCGCCGGCCATGACCACGCCGCCCGCGACGCCCTCGGCGCCGAACGTGAGGGCGACGATCGTCGTCGCGTGCGGCGCGTCCGGGGCGGCGCCCGCGGACGCGTGGCCGGCGGCGCGACGCGACGGCAGCAGGTCGGGGGCGTGCCCGGCCAGGAACTCCAGGAAGGACGACGACCCGGGGGTCGTGAACGCGTCGGGCAGGCGCCCGGACTGGTCCGTGCTCATCGGGTTGCCGTCACCCTTCCTACTCGCCGCCCTTCTGCACGAAGCCCCGGACGAAGGACTCCGCGTTCGTCTCCAGCACCTCGTCGATCTCCTCGAGGAGCGCGTCGACCTCGGCGTCGCGCGCCTGCGCCTGCGGCGCGACCGGGACCTCGGGGCCCTCGGGCTCGTCGTCGGGACGCCGGTCCTCGTGCGACGCGTGGGTGCGTTCGGTACCCGCCATGGCTGCCTCCTCGTCCGTCGGCCCGGTGCCGCGCCAACGCTCTGTCCGTTCCAACCCGGTCGGGGCTCGCGCCCTTCCCGGCCCTGCTCGCACACGGCGCCCGTTCCGCGAAGGGCGGGGCGCCGTCGTACGTCCAGCCTAGTCGCCGCGACTCACGACGGGCCCGCCAGACCCGCCAGGAGCGCGGCTGCGTCCGGGCTCGCGTCGAGCAGCGCACCGATGTGCGCCCGCGTCCCCCGGAGCGGATCCATCATCGGGACCCGCTGGAGCGAGGGCGCGCCCGGCACGTCGAAGATCACCGAGTCCCAGCTCGCGGCCGAGACCTGGTCGCCGTAGCGCGCCATGACCTCGCCGCGGAAGAACGCGCGCGTGTCCTCCGGTGCGTGGTGCACGGCGGCGCCGACCTCCCGCTCGGTGACGACGCGGTCGACCGCGCCCGACGCGAGGAGCCGGTGGTAGATGCCGCGCTCCGGGCGCACGTCGGACCACTGCAGGTCCATCGCCGCGAGCCGGGGGTGCCCCCAGTCGAGGCCGTCGCGCTCGCGCAGCCGGTCGAGGAGGCGCAGCTTGGCGACCCACTCGACGTCGCGCGCGCACGCGGCACGGTCCGTCCCGAGGCGCTCGAGCACGGAGTCCCACCGCGCGAGGACGTCGCGCGTCGGGGCGTCGACGCCGTCTGCTCCCGCCAGCCGCTCCGACGCCTCCGCGGCCACCGCGAGGTACTCGCGCTGGACCTCCAGCGCGGTCAGCTCGCGCCCGTCGGCGAGCGTGAGCCGACGTGTGAGGTCCAGGTCGCGGCTGACCCGCTGGACGTCCGCGACCGGGTCCGCCAGCCGCAGGGCGGCCAGCCGCGCCCGCACCTGAGGCCCCAGCTCCTCGAGGTGCTCGACGACGAACAGCACGAGCGACGTCGTGCCCGTCTTGAGGTACGTCGCGGGCTCGAGCATGTTCGCGTCGCCGATGATGAGGTGCAGCCGGCGCCAGCGCTGCCGGTCGGCGTGGGGCTCGTCGCGCGTGTTGACGATCGGGCGGCGCAGCGTGGTCTCCAGCCCGACCTCGGCCTCGACGTAGTCCGCGCGCTGCGAGATCTGGAAGCCGTGCTCCTCACCGGTCGGGCCGAGGCCCACACGGCCCGAGCCGGCGAACACCTGCCGGGTCACGAGGAACGGCGTGAGCATCTCCACGAGCACCCCGAACGGGACCTCCCGGTCCACCAGGAAGTTCTCGTGCGTGCCGTAGCTCGCGCCCTTGCCGTCGACGTTGTTCTTGTAGAGCACGACGGACCCGCCCGGCACCTGGTCCAGCTCGCGCGAGGCCGCGAGCATCACGCGCTCCCCCGCCACGTCCCAGCACACGACGTCGTGGGGCACCGTGACCTCGGGCGACGAGTACTCCGGGTGCGCGTGGTCGACGTAGAGCCGGGCGCCGTTCGTCAGGATGACGTTCGCCGCGCTCGGGTCGTCGTACTCCTCCGTCGTGGGCCGCGCGACCTCCTGGAACGAGGCCTCGGTCCGGCCCGCCGGACCCGGCTCCGCGACCGGCCCCGACGGCGCGGGCCGGGACGGGTCGTCGGTGAGCAGCGACGGGTGGGCCGACGCGCGCGGGACGTGGAAGCCTCGCGCGTCCTGGAGCGGGTCCTCGTCGTCGTAGTCCCAGCGCGCCCGGCCGCGAGCGCCGTCGCTGCGCGCGGCGAGCGCCCGGTAGGTCGTGACGACCTGGCTCGACATCAGCATCGGGTTCGCCATCGGCTTCCCCGGCTGGAGGACGCCGTACTCGGTCTCGATCCCCATGACCCGTCGAACGCTCACGCGCTCACCCTATGTCGGCCTCCCGACCTCGCGCGGTCGTGTCCACCGACACGTCCGTCCCGGACGGCGGCACCCCGTCGGAACGGCGGCCCGCACGGGCGGGTCGCCGTCCGGCGGGGTGCCGGGCCGGGGACCGGGCGGGCCCTACAGGTACTGGCCCGTGTTGGTGACGGTGTCGATGGTGCGCGGGGAGCCGCCCTCGCCCTTCTTCTGGACGATCGTGCGGATGAAGACGATGCGCTCGCCCTTCTTGCCGCTGATGCGGGCCCAGTCGTCGGGGTTGGTGGTGTTGGGCAGGTCCTCGTTCTCCTTGAACTCGTCGACGCAGGCCGCGAGCAGGTGGTCGACGCGGATGCCGCGCTGTCCGGTCGCGAGGAAGTCCTTGATCGCGGACTTCTTGGCGCGGTCGACGACGTTCTGGATCATCGCGCCGGAGTTGAAGTCCTTGAAGTACAGGACCTCCTTGTCGCCGCTCGCGTAGGTGACCTCGAGGAACTGGTTCTCCTCGTCCTCGGAGTACATGCGCTCCACGACCGAGCGGATCATCGCGTCGAGCGCCTCGCGATGGTTGCCGCCGTGCTCGGCGAGGTCGGCCGCGTGGATGGGGAGGTCCTCGGTGAGGTACTTGGCGAAGATCTCCTTGGCGCCCTCGGCGTCGGGCCGCTCGATCTTGATCTTCACGTCGAGGCGGCCGGGCCGCAGGATCGCCGGGTCGATCATGTCCTCGCGGTTCGACGCGCCGATGACGATGACGTTGTCGAGCCGCTCCACGCCGTCGATCTCGGCGAGGAGCTGGGGCACGATCGTCGTCTCGACGTCGGACGACAGGCCGGTGCCGCGGGTGCGGAACAGCGACTCCATCTCGTCGAAGAACACGACGACCGGGGTGCCCTGCGACGCCTTCTCCCGCGCGCGGGCGAAGATCAGGCGGATGTGCCGCTCGGTCTCGCCCACGTACTTGTTGAGCAGCTCCGGGCCCTTGACGTTGAGGAAGTAGCTGCGCGCGGCGCCGGAGCCCGCCTCGACCTGCTCGCCGCGCGCCCGTGCGACGGTGTGCGCGAGCGAGTTCGCGACGGCCTTGGCGATGAGCGTCTTGCCGCACCCGGGCGGCCCGTACAGCAGGACGCCCTTGGGCGGGTGGAGCCCGTGCTCGCGGAAGAGGTCCGGGTGCGTGAACGGCAGCTCGACCGCGTCGCGGATCTGCTCGATCTGCGGGCCGAGGCCGCCGATGTCCTCGTAGGCGATGTCCGGGACCTCCTCGAGCACGAGCTCCTCGACCTCGGACTTGGGGATCACCTCGAACACGAAACCGCTGCGCGTGTCGATCGTCAGCGAGTCCCCGACGCGCAGCGTCGAGTGCGCGACCGAGCCCGCGAGGCGCACGACGCGCTCCTCGTCGGCGCGGCCCACGACGAGCACGCGGTCCGCGTCGAGGATCTCCTTGGCGGTGACGATCTCGCCGGTGCGCTCGTAGCCACCGGCCGCGACGACGGTCATCGCCTCGTTGAGCTTGACCTCCTGGCCGGGGCGCAGGCGCTGCACGTCGAGGCTCGGGCTCGCGCCGACGTGCATCTTGCGCCCGGCGGCGGACACGTCGACCGACCCGTCCGGGTGCGCCGCGAGAAACACCGCGTAGGTGCCCGGAGGCTTGGCGAGGTCGTCGATCTGCCGCTTGAGGTCGAGGATCTGGTCCCGCGCGGCACGCAGCGCCTCGGCGAGCCTCTCGTTCTTCGCGGACAGCAGCGCGAGCTCTCGCGCGCTGCTCTGCGGGGCCTCGTCGCTACGGCCGAATGTCTCGCTCATCGGGTGTTCCCCTCTCGCCGGCGGCTCGCCCGACCGCGTGCTGGACGGCGGACGGCGGACCCGTGAGGGCACCCGTGCCGACCACCGTCCGGCGGTCGGGTGTAGACCTTAGGCACAATTCTCGCCCGAGCACACGGACGACACCCAGCGTGAGACGACCGGGTCCCGATCGTTACCGGACCGTCATGCCTCCGACACGTCGGACGGGTGCGCGTCCTGCGAGGAGCCGGTCGCCGCCGCCTGCTCCCGGCCCTGGCCGACGTCGCGCCGCACGCGGCGGATCTTCTTCTCCGAGACCGGGCGCTCACCGAGCTCCTCGGGCGACCACTGCTCGGCGTCGGTCGGGTACGCGCCCTTGGCCGGGCGGCGCTTGCGCTCCGGCGGCGCGACGCCGTCGGCCAGGCGGCGCGCGGTGAGCAGGAAGCCCGTGTGCCCGATCATGCGGTGCTGCGGTCGCACCGCGAGGCCCTCGAGGTGCCAGCCCCGGACCATGGACTCCCACGCGACCGGCTCGGCGTAGCGGCCGTCGGCGCGCAGGTCCTCCGCGAGGCGCGAGAGCTGGGTGGTCGTGGCGACGTAGCACACGAGCACGCCGCCGGGGACGAGCGCGCGCGCGACGACGTCGAGGTTCTCCCACGGCGCGAGCATGTCGAGCACGACGCGGTCCACGCTGCCGTCCTCGGCGACGGTCGGCAGCACGTCGGCGAGATCGCCCACGGACAACGTCCAGGCGGGGTGCGGGCCGCCGAAGAACGTCTCCACGTTGCCGCGCGCGATGGCCGCGAAGTCCTCGCGGCGCTCGATCGAGTGCAGCTCGCCCGCGTCGCCGACGGCGCGCAGGAGCGACATGGTCAGCGCGCCCGAGCCGACGCCCGCCTCGATGACGCGCGCGCCGGGGAAGACGTCCGCCATCGCGACGATCTGGCCTGCGTCCTTGGGGTAGACGACCGCGGCGCCGCGCGGCATGGACAGCACGTAGTCCGCGAGCAAGGGGCGCAGCGCGAGGTACTCGATGTCGGCGGTGTTGCGGACCACGCTGCCCTCGGGCTGCCCGATGAGGTCGTCGTGGCGCAGGTAGCCCTTGTGCGTGTGGAACGTCGCGCCCGGCGCGAGCGTGATGGTGTGCAGGCGCCCCCGCGGGTCCGTGAGCTGCACCTTGTCGCCCACGCGCAGGGGGCCGCGGCGCTCGTCCGCGCCGGTCGCCACCGGGCGGTCCGTGGTGGTGCCCGCGGGCACCGGAGCGCCGTCCGGTCCGGAGGGCGTCGTCTGGGGGCCGGGCGTGGCGGCGGGCTCGGAGGTCACGGGCGACCATCCTACGGGCCGGTCGGCCGCGCCCCGCGGCGGGTCGCCGGACAGCCCGTCCCGACCGCGCGGCCGCCCCCTGGTCAGCGACCGCGTTGCGCGTCCCGCAGCGCGGTCACGACCTGCGCGACCTCGAGCGCCCCGACGACCCGGCCGCCGTCGGTCACGGCGACGACGGCGGCGTCCCGGCCGACGCGCGCGAGCACGGCGAGCATGTCCTGGCCCCGGAGGTGCGCGTCGATGGTCGCGCCCGCGGGCAGCGGGACCGCGACGGCGCCCACGGGCGTCGTCTCCGCGGTGTCGGGCGGCACGGCCGCGGCCGCGGCGGGGTCCGCGTACCCGACGGGTCGTCCGGACCCGTCGACGAGGACGGCCAGGACGTGCGGGCCGCCCGCGAGCGCCACCGCGCGCCCCACGGCCCCGACGGTCGCCGTGGACGGCACCGCGACGGCTGGCCGTGCGAGGCCGCGGACGGAGAGCCCGGAGACCGCCTCGCGTGAACGCCCCACCGTGATCGCCTGCCCGGCGCCGCTCCAGAGGAACGCACCGATGAGCGCCGCCCACGCGACCGTCCACAGGTCCGGCTGCCGCCCGAGGGTGAGCGGCCACACGAGGGCCCACGCGACGACTCCCACGGCGACGACGCGTCCGACCCAGCCGGCCGCGACCGTGCCCTTGGTGCGCGAGCCCGTCGCGGCCCACACGGCGGACTCGAGGATCTGGCCGCCGTCGAGCGGGAGCCCGGGCAGGAGGTTGAAGAACCCGACGAACGCGTTGGCGAACGCCCCCGCGTAGAGCAGCAGCGCGGGCACGGTGAAGGTGGGCTGGGCCAGGAACGCCAGCCAGAACACGACCGCGAGCGCCAGGTTGGTCAGCGGCCCGACCACCGAGATGAGGAACCCGTCGAGCGGGCGCGACGACGTCCCCGAGTACGCCGTGTGCCCGCCCCACAGCGTCACGGCGAGCTCGGTGACGTGCTGGCCCCGGGCGCGCGCGACGAGCGCGTGCGCGACCTCGTGCAGGAACACGGACGCGAAGAGCAGCAGGACGAACGCGAACGAGACGAGGTACACCTCGGTGCCCAGGTGCGGAGCGAGGTTGTCCACGGTCGGCTTGAAGAGGACCGTGAGGATCACCGCGGCGAGGAACCACGACGGCGTGATGATCACCGGGGCGCCGGCTACCCGGCCGATGACCCATCCCTTCGTGCGCGGGCCTGCCGGTGCGGGCGTGCGGGGGGTTCTGGGCTCGGGTCCGTCCACCCGGAGAGCCTAAGCGCTCCGCGCGCCCGCCCGGACGTCGGGCGCTAGGCCGCGTCGTCGGCCATGAGGTCGACGACCTCGCCGGAGACCAGGCGCGCGAGCAGCTCGAGGTCGACGAGCTCGAGCGACGGCGTCCGGCTCAGGCCGGGCGCGGGGAGCACCGGGACGACGGCCTCGACGCCCAGCGTCGCGGCCCCTGCGGCGCGTGCCGAGGCGATGCCAGCGGGCGAGTCCTCGATCGCGACGCAGCGCGTGACGTCGACGCCCAGGCGTTCCGCCGCGAGCAGGTAGGGCTCCGGGTCGGGCTTGCCGCGCTCGACCTCGTCCCCGCACACGAGCACCTGGAACGCGCCGTCCGGGGCGAGCTCGGCGACCGGCGCGGCGAGCTCGCGGTACGACATCGTGACGAGCGCGCACGGCACGCCCGCCTCGCGCAGCTCCGTGAGGAGCCCGCGCGCGCCGGGCTGCCACGGGACCTCGGCACGCACCTGCTCGATGACCCGGCCGATGAGGAACGCGACGATCTCGTCGATGGGCAGGACGACTCCCCCGCGGTCCCGGAGGATCTTCGCGGACTCGCGCAACGGGTTGCCGACGAGCGACATGGCGTCCTCGTGCGTCCACGTGCCCCCGTGGGCGTCGACGAGCTCGCGCTCCGCCGCCATCCAGTACGGCTCGGTGTCGACGAGCGTCCCGTCCATGTCCCACAGGACTGCCTGCGGGAGGGCGGGATCGGTGGCGGGGCGCGGGGACGTCACGGCATGGCTCCAAGGACGAGGGGTGGGGTCCGGGCGGGGCACGACGCGGTGCACCCGGTCCCTCCACCCTACGTGGGGCTACGCCACGCGCGAACCCGCTCCGCCGTCGTCGGGCCCGGCCGCATAGGCTGGGGCGATGACCGAGAACGCGACCGAGGGCACCCGGCAGACCGTGATGATCGCGGCGTTCGAGGGCTGGAACGACGCGGGGAGCGCCGCCACCGCCGCCCTCCAGCACCTGCACGAGGTGTGGGGCGCGCAGGACGTGGACGAGCTCGACCCGGAGGAGTACCACGACTTCCAGGTCAACCGCCCCGTGGTCACGACGGACGACGACGGCCGCCGGGAGATCACGTGGCCGACGACCACGATCGCGTCCGCGGTCCTGTCCCCCACCGGCCGCCGCGTCGTGCTCGTGCACGGCATCGAGCCGTCGATGCGCTGGCGCCGCTACTGCCGCGAGCTGCTCGACATCGCGGAGGAGCACGACGTGCGCACGGTCGTCACCCTCGGCGCGCTGCTCGCGGACGTGCCGCACACGCGGCCCATCCCCATGACGGCGACGTCGGAGAGCGTCGGGCTGCAGGCGGTGCTCGACGTCGAGCCGAGCACGTACGAGGGCCCGACGGGCATCGTGGGCGTGCTCCAGCACGCGGCAGCCGAGCGGGGCCTGCAGTCGGTGTCGCTGTGGGCGGCCGTGCCGCACTACGTCGCGCACCCGCCGTCGCCCAAGGCGACGCTCGCGATCCTCGCGCGCATCGAGGAGCTGCTCTCGGAGCCGATCCCGCTCGGCGACCTGCCCGAGGACGCCGAGGCGTGGCAGCACGGCGTCGACGAGCTCGCCGCGGAGGACGCCGAGATCGCCGAGTACGTCCAGCAGCTCGAGGAGGCGAAGGACACCGCGGAGCTTCCGGAGGCGAGCGGCGAGGCGATCGCGCGCGAGTTCGAGCGCTATCTGCGCCGCCGCGACCGCGGCAACCCGGGCAAGGGCGGCCCGACGGTCTGACGCACCCGCGCGGCCGCGTGGGTGCGGCGGCGCGTCAGAGGCGCACGCCGAGCAGGGCGTTCACCGCGCGGGCGACCACGCCCGGCGCGCCCTCGACGTCCGCCGACGTGTCGCGCCCGGGACGCAACGATTCCGCGGCCCACGCGTCGACGGCCGCGAGCGCCGCGGGGGCGTCGAGGTCGTCGGCGAGCGCGGCGCGCACGGCAGCGAGCGTCGCGGTGGCGTCGGGACCTCCGTTGCCCGAGACGGCGTCGCGCCACGTCTCCAGGCGGCGCACGCCGGCGGGCAGGTCGTCGTCGGTCCACTCCCACTCGCCGCGGTAGTGGTGCGCGAGCAGCGCGACGCGGATCGCCATGGGGTCGACGCCCGTGGCCCGCAGGTTCGAGACGAGCACGAGGTTGCCGCGCGACTTGCTCATCTTCTCGCCCTCGTACGCGACGAGGCCGGCGTGCACGTGGGCGCGGGGGGCGCCGCCCCCCGAGAGCATGCGGTCGTGCGAGGAGGACATCTCGTGGTGCGGGAAGAGCAGGTCCGCTCCCCCGCCCTGCACGTCGAAGGGCAGGCCGAGCCCGTCGCGCGAGATCACGGCGCACTCGACATGCCACCCGGGCCGCCCGGTGCCGAGCGCACCGCCGTCCCACGCGGGCTCGCCCGGGCGCTCGCGGCGCCACAGGAGCGGGTCGAGCGCGTCCTTCTTGCCCTCGCGCTCGGGGTCACCGCCCCGCTCGGCGAACAGGTGCTGCATGACGTCGCGCGCGAGGCGCGAGACCGAGCCGAACGCGGGGTCGGCCGAGAGGTCGGCGTAGACGTCGCCGAGTCCCGGGTCGGTGCCGCCCGCTCCCGGCTCGACCGGCACGCGGTAGGCGAGGCCGGCGTCGAGGAGCTGGGTCACCGCCTCCACGACGGCCGGGATCGTCTCGACCGCGCCCTCGTAGACGTCGGGCGGGACCACGCCGAGCGCCGTCATGTCCTCGGCGAAGAGCGCCGTCTGGTCGACGGCGAGCGCACGCCAGTCGACGCCGGTCGCGGCGGCGCGCTCGAGGAGCGGGTCGTCGACGTCGGTGACGTTCGACGCGTACCGCACGCGCTGGCCGGCGTCCGTCCAGGCGCGCACGAGCAGGTCGAACGCGACGTAGGTGGCCGCGTGGCCGATGTGGGTCGCGTCGTACGGCGTGATGCCGCAGACGTAGAGGGTGGCGTCGCCCCCCGGGGCCGCGACGACGAGCTCGCCGGTCGACGAGTCGTGCACCCGGACCGGGAGGCCTCGTCCGGGGAGCTCGGGGATCTGCGGGGCGGGCCAGCTGTGCACGCGTCAACCTTATCCGTCGGCAACGTCGGCGACGGACCGTCGTCCGGCACGCGGGCGACGCACGCAGGGGCACGGAAGGCTGACGGACGGCGACGCCACGCGCCCGGGCAGGTCGGTGCGGGGCGCGGGACAATGCGGACGTGACGAACTCCACGGACCCGCTCGTCGGCACCCCGCCCCCCGACGCCTCCGGCACGCGTCGGACGACCCGCGTGCTCGGGGCGTGGACGGTCGACCCGGGCGCGGGCGGCGTCCACCCGGCCGACCCGGCCACCCTCCCGGACCTGCGCCGCGGCGAGACCTCACGGCAGGACGACGCGCCCCACGGCGACGCGTCCCGCGGTGGTGACCGGCTCGACGGCCGCGGTCCGGCCACGTGGGCCCGGCTGCCGGACCTCGAGGCGGTGCTCGACGCCGCCTGCGAGGTCGCCACGAGCCCCGGGACCACGCGTCACGAGCTGTCCCGCCGGACGCACCGCCCGCTCGCGCACGTGCGCCGGGTCGCCGCGGACTGGCTCCTGCTCGTCACGCCGACGGCCTGGTACACCGAGTCCGACCGCCAGGTGCACACGGGCCAGTTCGCCGCGCTCCTCGGTCCCGGCGTCGTCCTCACCGCCGAGGAGGGCGACGCGGACGTCCACGCGGCCATGCTCGACAAGCTCGGGGCACCGGGCGACCCGCGCGGTGCACCGGTCCGGCGCATCGTCTCGGCCGCCGTGCTGGCCATCGTGGGCGGCGCGTCGGAGGTCGAGCTCGGCCTGGGCGACGCGGTCGCGGACACCGAACGGGTCGTGTTCGACCAGGGGCGCGAGGACCCGGTCGAGCGCATCTACGACCTCAAGCGCGAGATCACCGAGGCACGACGCGCCCTCATGCCCGTGACCGCCGAGCTGCCCGAGCTCCTGGACCCCGACGTGCCGGACCACCTCGGGGTGAACCGGCGCATGCTCGAGCGCGTGGTGTCGACGGTCGAGCGGATCGACCGCCACCTCGACGCGCACGACGACCTGCTCTCCGACATGCTGCAGGTCCACATGTCGCAGGTGTCGGTGCGCCAGAACGAGGACATGCGCAAGATCTCGGCCTGGGCCGCGATCCTCGTCTACCCGACGATCGTCGCGGGCGTCTACGGCATGAACTTCCAGGACATGCCCGAGCTGCACTGGGCGTTCGGCTACCCGTTCGCGCTCGCACTCATGGCGGGCGGCTGCCTGGTGCTCTACCGGGTGTTCAAGCGGGTGGGGTGGCTCTGACCGGGCGCGCGACGCACTACGGGGTCGACGCGGCCGTCCCACCGGGCTCGAGGACGCCGGTGAGCAGGAGCAGCACGACGAGCGCCGCGAGCGCCAGGCGGTAGACCACGAACGGCGTGTAGCTGAACGTCGAGACGATCTTGAGGAACGCGATGATGACGAAGTACCCGACGACGAACGCGACGAGCGTGGCGATGAGCGTGGCCCCCGCGCCCGGCGCACCGGGCGCGGGCTCGTCCGAGGCCTTGAAGAGCTGGTAGAAGCCCGAGCCCATGACCGCCGGGATCGCGAGGAGGAACGAGTAGCGCGCCGCCGCCTCCCGCGTGAAGCCCATGAGCAGCCCGGCCGTGATCGTCCCGCCGGACCGTGAGACGCCGGGCACGAGCGCGAGCG
This sequence comes from Cellulosimicrobium cellulans, assembly GCF_016921195.1. Taxonomy (GTDB): domain Bacteria; phylum Actinomycetota; class Actinomycetes; order Actinomycetales; family Cellulomonadaceae; genus Cellulosimicrobium; species Cellulosimicrobium cellulans_F. The sequence goes on along the minus strand of NZ_JAFGYF010000002.1, from coordinate 216,777 downwards.
CCTGCGCGAAGCCGAACGCGACGGCCTGGCCCGGCGAGAGCTCGCGCAGCGACCGGCGCTTGGCGCCGACCCGGTCGGCCCAGCCGAGCAGGAGCGCGAAGACGGCGAGCATGAGGGCCGTGAGGTAGAGGTTGCGGAACGTGTTCTCGATCGCGTCCTGGAACAGCAGGCCGAGCACGACGATCGGGACCGACCCCAGGGCGATGTACCAGGCCATCGCGGCGTCGTGGTCGTGCTGCCCGAGGCGCGACCGCCAGTCGGTGCCGTGGTCGCCGCGCACGGAGCGCCACCACGCCACGCAGATCCGGACGATGTCGCGCCGGAAGTACAGCAGGACCGCCGTCTCGGTCCCGATCTGGGTGATCGCCGTGAAGGCGGCCCCCGGGTCCTGCGAGCCGATGAGCTCGCCCACGATGCGCAGGTGCGCGCTCGAGGAGATCGGGAGGAACTCGGTCAGGCCCTGGACCAGGCCGAGGAGGACGGCTTCCCACGCGTTCACGAGCGGCCACGATACCCGCTCCCACAGGCCCCTCCGGCATGCCGTCGCTCGGGGCGGAGCGCCCGGATGAACGCCGCACGACGGGTGGGTGAACACCGTCCCGCCGACCGGGCCGGCGGGCCTCGTGCCCGGGTGAACCTCGCTCCTCCCGGACGTCCGCCGCGCGCCCCGACGATCGCGCGCCGGGCTCCGCCGGTACCCTCGGCTCCCATGGAACACCGCCACCTCGGCAGCACCGGTCTGCGCGTCTCCGAGCTCGGTCTCGGCACCATGACGTGGGCCCGGGACACGGACGAGCTCGACGCCGCCGAGCAGCTGCGCGACTTCGTCGACGCGGGCGGGACCCTCGTCGACACCGCCGCCTCGTACGCCGACGGGGACGCCGAGTCGCTCCTGGGCTCGCTGCTCGGGACGAAGGTCGACCGGCGCGACGTGCTCCTGTGCACCAAGGCCGGCGTGCGCCACACCGCGCGCGGTCCGGTCCTCGACGCGTCGCGCGGTGCGCTCCTCGACTCGCTGGACGACTCGCTGTCGCGACTCGGCACCGACCACGTCGACCTGTTCCTCGTGCACGCGCCCGACCCGAGCACCCCGTTCACCGAGACGCTGTCCGCGCTGCGCCACGCCGTGACGTCCGGGCGCGCACGCTACGTCGGCCTGTCCAACCATCCCGCGTGGGCGACGGCGCGCGCGGCGACCCTGCTCGGCGGCGCCGACGACGTGGGTCTCGCCGCGGTCGAGCTCGAGTACTCGCTGCTCCAGCGCGGCGTGGAGCGGGAGGTCGTGCCGGCGGCCGAGTCGCTCGGCCTCGGCCTGCTCGCGTGGTCGCCGCTCGGCCGGGGCGTCCTCACGGGCAAGTACCGCCGCTCGCTCCCCGCGGACTCGCGCGGCGCGTCCCCGCACCTCGCGGCGTTCGTCGAGCCGTACCTGGACCAGTCCTCGTCCGGCATCGTCGAGGCCGTCGTCACCGCGGCCGACGGGCTCGGGCGCGCCCCGCTCGACGTCGCGCTGTCGTGGCTCCTCGGCCGCCCCACCGTGGCGAGCGCGATCGTCGGTGCGCGCACTCCCGCCCAGCTCCGCACGTCGCTCGCCGCGACCGACCTCGAGCTCCCCGACGCGGTCCGTGCGGCGCTCGACGACGTGAGCGACCTGGAGGTCGGCTACCCCGAGCGGTGGTGACGGCGCCGCGCGTCAGCGCGCGCCGTCGGTCTCCAGCTCGCCGGAGAGGACGTCGTCGTCGAGCGTGTCGTCGAGGTCGTCGATCTCGTCCTCGTCGTCGTCCTCGTCGTCCTCGTCGTCGTCCTCCTCCGCGAGGTAGAACGGCGTCGCCTCCCCGTGGACCTGGCCGAGCGCCTCGTCGTAGACCTCGAAGGCGTCCGCGAGCACGTAGTAGGCGTCGTCGACGGCCGGGTCGTCCTCGCCGCGACGTGCGGCGACGGCGTTGTAGTGGGCCTCGAGCGCGGCGATGAACCGGTCGAGCGCGGCACGCGGGTCAGCGGTCATACCCTGACGGTAGCGCCGAGAGGGGCACAATGGCACTCGTTAGCCGGGCAGGTTCTCCCGCCCGGCCGAGACCGAGACAGGCGAGAGAGGACGGTGGCACGTGGAGGAGAGGCCGACGTCACGTCGGCGGTCCGGATGGGCCGCGCACGGCGGGCAGTACGAGTACCGCGTCCTGACGATCGACCGCTCCACGAGCCGGTCGGACGCGCGCAAGCTCCTCACCGACGAGGCGGAGTACGGGCGCTGGGAGCTGGCCCGCACCCGGCTGTACGTCGGCGGCGAGCGCCGCGTCTGGCTGCGGCGCAAGATCATCCGGGTCAGCTCGACGCTGTGATCGACCCTCTGATCCCGGGACCATGAGGAGTCCTGGGGGCGCGCCACCGGGCGTCTTCACCAAGTCCCGCGCCGACGCGCCGCCGGGGTTCTTCGCCTGCGAGGCCGCCGGGCTCGCCTGGCTCCGCGTCGCGGGCGGGCCCCGCGTCGCGCGGGTCCTCGCCGTGAGCCCGACGCGCCTCGATCTCGAGCGCGTCCTGCCCGCCGCGCCGACGCCCGAGGCGGCGCACGCGTTCGGGCGGGCGCTCGCCGTCGTGCACGACGCGGGCGCCCCCTCGTGGGGCGCGTCGCCGCCGGGGTGGTCCGGCGAGGCGTTCTTCGGTCCGCTCGGCGACCCGCTGCCGATGCCGACGGGCTCCTGGCCCGACTGGCCGACCTTCTACGCCGAGGCGCGGCTGCTCCCGGTCGCGCGGCAGGGCCGGGACCGTGGCGCCCTCGATGCCGAGGACGCGCGCCTCCTCGAACGGCTGGGCGAGCGCCTCGCCGACCTCGCCCGGCCCGCGCTCGACGACTCCCCCGCGCGCGTGCACGGCGACCTGTGGTCGGGCAACGTCCTCTGGACCCGGCGCGAGCCCGGGCCGGACGACGCGCGGGACGCCGTCGAGGCGGTCCTCGTCGACCCCGCCGCGCACGGCGGGCACCGCGAGGCCGACCTGGCGATGCTCGCCCTGTTCGGCGCGCCCCACCTCGACGAGATCGTCGCCGGGTACGACCACGCCCACCCGCTCGCGCGCGGGTGGCGCCACCGGGTCGCGCTGCACCAGGTGTACCCGGTCGCCGTGCACGCGGTGCTGTTCGGCGGGGGTTACCGCGCGCAGCTCCGCTCGTCGGTCCGGGCGCTGCTCGGCGACGCGTGAGCGGTCGACCCGGGAGGCGTCAGCAGGTGCGCAGCAGGCGGTCCAGCACGCGCACGCCGAACCGCAGCGAGTCGACCGGGACGCGCTCGTCGACCCCGTGGAACATGCCGGAGAAGTCGAGGTCGCCGGGCAGGCGCAGCGGCGCGAAGCCGTAGCCCGTGATGCCGAGGCGCGCGAGCGACTTGTTGTCCGTGCCGCCGGACAGCGTGTACGGCAGCACGGTCGCCTCGGGGTCCTCGGCGAGCAGCGAGTCGACCATCGCGTCGACCAGGTCGCCCTCGAACGGCACCTCGAGCGCGATGTCCCGGTGGATCTCCTCGACCCGCACGTGCTCCCCCGCGAGCGCGCGCAGCGTCGCGAATCCGTCCTCCTCGTGCCCGGGCAGCAGGCGCGCGTCGATCGCCGCCTCCGCCCGGCCGGGGATGACGTTCGCCTTGTACCCGGCGGAGAGCTGCGTCGGGTTCGACGTGTGGCGCACGGTCGCCCCGACGAACCGCGACGCCGGGCCGAGCGCCGCGACGAGCGCCGCGACCGACGACGGGTCCTCCGGGTCGTACCGGAGCCCGGTGAGGTCCGCGACGCCCCGGAGCAGCTTGTCGACCGTCGGCGTGAGCGTGTTCGGCCAGTGGTGGGCCCCGATGCGCGCGACCGCCTCCGCGAGCCGTGTCACCGCGTTGTCGTCGTTCACCTGCGACCCGTGGCCCGCGCGGCCCTCCGCGACGAGGCGCAGCCAGGCGATGCCCTTCTCCGCCGTCTGGAGCAGGTAGGCCCGCCGCCCACCGACCTCGACCGAGAACCCGCCGACCTCGCTGATCGCCTCGGTCGCGCCCTCGAACAGCTCCGGCCGATGGTCGACGGCGTAGCGCGCCCCGTGCACGCCGCCCGCCTCCTCGTCCGCGAAGAACGCGACGACGACGTCGCGCGCGGGCTTGCGCCCCTCGCGCACCATCTGGCGCACGACCGCCAGGATCATCGCGTCCATGTCCTTCATGTCCACCGCGCCGCGGCCCCACAGCAGGCCGTCGATCTCCTCCCCCGCGAACGGGTCGACCGACCAGTCCGCCGCCTGCGCCGGCACCACGTCGAGGTGCCCGTGGAGCACCAGCGCCGGCCGCGTCGGGTCCGCGCCCTCGAGGCGCACGACGACGCTCGCCCGGCCGGGCTCCGACTCGAACAGCTCCGGCTCGAGCCCCACCTCGTGCAGCAGCCCCATGACGTACTCCGCCGCGCGCCGTTCCCCGGGCCCGGTCCCGTCGCCGAAGTTCGACGTGTCGATCCGCAGCAGCTCCCGGCAGATCCGCACCACCTCGTCCTCCGCGCGCGGCACGGTGCCGGAGGGGACGTCGACGGTCGCCGGGGTGCGGGCGCTGGCCAGGGAGTCCGGGTGCGGAGCGGTCATGGCCACACGCTACCCGCCGCCGTCGACCCGCCCGACCCACCCGGCCGGCCGCCCACATCCCGGACGCACCCGTCGTCCGCCGAGCATGCGGTTGGGCCTCGTCCAGCGCGCGGATCGGGCCGCAGCCGCATGCTCGGCCAACGCGGGTCAGTGGTTGCCGTGCGGGACGGGGTCGGGGCGGCGGGGGCCCGTGCCGTCAGCGGGGAGCAGGTCGGCGTGGTGGTCGGGGTGGGTACCGCCGTCGGGCCCGTCGATACGGGACGGCGCCTGCTCGCCCGGGGCGACGACGACGAGCTGGCCCATCATGCCGCGGTCCTCGTGCGTGAGGAGGTGGCAGTGGAACATGTACGGGGTGGTCGGGTCGGTGGCGCCCTCGGCGGCGTCGAAGCGGACGAGCAGGCGCGTCACGTGGCCGGGCTGGACGTAGACGGTGTCCTGCCACCCGGCGAGGTCCGGACCCGGCGGCCGGCCGGCGACGTCGAGGACGCGGAACTGGACGTCGTGCACGTGGAAGTTGTGCGGGGTGTCGTCGAGCCCGGTCACCTCCCACACCTCGGTCTCGCCGACGGTGACCACCTCGTCGATCCGGGCCATGTCCATGGAACGCCCGTCGATCGCGGCCCCGGCGAGCTGGAAGCGGCGGGTGCGCACGGCGTCGTCCTCGTCGAGCGTGTCCGCCGGATCGGCACCCAGCGTGCCCGGGACGGCGGGGCTCGGCGCGAGCGTCGCGGCCGCACGGAGCTCGAGGAGGTCGAGGGTGTCGTCACCGCCCGAGAACCGCTCGAACAGCGGGTTGACGCCCAGCTCGGGCGGGAAGCTGCGCAGGACGGCGCGTTGCCCCGGGTCCATGGTCACGACGACCTCGGCGCGGTCGCCGGGCGAGAGGCGCACGCGCTCGACGGTCTGCGGAGCGGGGAGCAGCCCGCCGTCGGTCCCGACGAGCTGGACCGTGCCACCGTCGGCGAGGCCGACGTCGTAGACGCGCGAGTCGGAGCCGTTGAGCAGGCGCAGGCGCACCCGCTCGGTCGTGACGTCGAGGTAGGGCCCGGGGGTGCCGTTGACGAGCACGGTGTCGCCGAGCGGGCCGACGGGCGACAGGAAGGAGACGGAGTCGTCGAGCCGCCCGTCGGCCTGGAAGCTCTTGTCCTGGAGGATGACGGGGACGTCGTCGACGCCGTACTCGTGCGGCAGGTCGCCGGCCGGGCGGCCGGCGGCGCCCGGGTCGTCGAGCAGGAACATCCCGGCGAGCCCGCGGTAGACCTGGCTCGCGGTCTGCCCGTGCAGGTGCGGGTGGTACCAGAGCGTCGCGGCGGGCTGGTCGATCGTCCACGTGGGCGACCACGTCTCGCCCGGCTCGACCATCTGGTGGGGGCCGCCGTCCATCGCCGGCGGCAGGTGCATGCCGTGCCAGTGGAGGGTCGTGGTCTCGTCGAGCCCGTTCGTCACCTCCACGCGCACGCGCTCGCCGCGCGCGGCCCGCAGGGTCGGGCCCAGGTGGTCGCCGTTCAGCCCGATCGTCGGCGTGGGGGCGGACGCGCCGAGGTCCGCGACGCCCTCGCGGGCCTCGAGCTCGAAGACGCGCACGCCGTCCTCGACGCGCGACTCGGCGAGCGGCGGGACGGCGAGCGGCCGCGTGAACTCGACGGCGCCGGCCGTGCTCGTCGCGGCACTCGCCCACGCGACGCCCACGACCGCGACGACCGTCCCGACGAGCAGGAGCACGAGGAGCCCGAGCACGAGGAGCACGCGGGCGAACGGGCCGCGACGCCGTCGGGGGCGGCCCGGCGGTCCGGCAGGTGCTCCGGGTGCGGGCGGGACGGCCGGCGGCGGGGTGGTGTACGTGGTGGTCATCGGGCTTCTCCATGGGGGGACGACGGCGGTCGGCGGGTGCAGGTCGACGGCGGCCGGGTGGTGCGGGGCGACGCTGTCGACGCCGGGGACCGGGCGGGACCGGGCGCGTCCGGTCGGAAGCGTATGCCTGCCCGGAACCGACCCGGAGCGCGCGGGCGCGCCGCTCGGGGTCGTGTTGGGGGGTCGGGGCCACGGGTCGGGAGGGGCGGGGCGCCGAGGCGCCGTCCGCGGCGTGGTCAGCGACGCCGGGCGGCGAGGAGACCGAGCGCCACGACCCCGGCGATCGCCCCCCAGGCCGCGTTGGTGAGCAGCATCGGGACGATCGCGACGGGGTGCGCGACGGGCCCCTGGAGCTCGCCCGTGAGGATCGGCGACAGCACCGCGCTGAGCACCAGCGCGAGGACGCCGTAGGCCAGCCCGACGGCGACGCCGGTCGCGAGCGGGTGCGCCGGGCGGGAGACGACGATCGCGACGACCCACACGACCGTGAGCACGAGGGTCGTGAGCAGGGGCGCGGCGGGCCTGCCGATCGCGTCGTCGAGTCCCGTGACGCTCAGGAGCGGGCGGACGAGCGCGAGCGCGCCGAGACCGAGCACGAGCGGCCAGCTCAGCGAACGGACGGTCTCGCCGAGCGTGGGTCGCGGCGGGCCGGGCGGGACCGGGCGGTGGGGTGCGGGTCCGGGAGTCGGGTTCATGCCGTCGACGCTAGGGAGCGGCGGTGCGGCGCCGCGTCCGCCCGGGTGCGCGACGCGATGCGTCGTCCCGCGCCCCACGCGTACGCGTCTCGACGTAGTCCACCCTGACGAGGACCCGCCCCGCGGCGGACGTCGCGCCCGGGAGGCCCTTCCTAGACTCGGTGGACGTGAAGCCCCCCGAGACCTCGCCGGAGCGGCCCGACCCGCGGCCCGTGCGGCCGTCGCCCCGCACGGCCCCGCCGCCGTGGCTGATCGACGCCCTGCTGGGGTTCGCCGTGTTCGACGTCGTCGCGTTCGCGATCGCCGCCGACGTCGGCGGCACGCGCGCCGACCCGTGGGTCGCGTACCCGATCGCCCTCGTGCTGGGGCTGCTCGTCCTCGGCCGGCGCCGGTTCCCGGTCGGGGTCCTCGTCGCGACCGCGCTCGTCATCTGCGCGTACTACACGCTCGACCTGCCCGCGATAGGCCTCGCCCTCCCCGTCTCGGTCGCCCTGTACTCGGCGGCGGCCGCGGGCCGGCTCGGGTGGGCGGTCGGGGTCGCGGCGGCGCTCGTCGTCGCCTCGACGTACTTCCGGCTCGCCGAGGGCGACGACGTCCGCTACGTCGTCGGCTACGAGCTGGCGACGACGGTCGCGCTCATGGCCGCGGCGATCGCCCTCGGGCACGGGTCGTTCGCCCGTCGCCAGCGCGACGAGCAACGGCGTCATGCCGACGCGCTGCGTGAGCAGACGCTCGAGCTCGAGGCCGCCGACCGTCTCGCGCACGACCGCGAGGCGGTCGCGCGCGACCTGCACGACGTCGTCGGGCACCACCTCGCCGTCGTCTCCCTGCACGCGAACGTCGCCCGCGAGGCGCTCGACGACGTGGACGCCTCCGGTGCGGCAGGGTCCGACGCGCTCGCGACCGCGCGGGCCGAGGTCGACCTCGTGCGGACGGCCACCACGTCGGCCCTCGCGGACCTGCGCGCCACGGTGCGCGCGCTGCGCGGGGCGACCGCACCCCCGGGGCTCGCGGACCAGGCCCGGCTCGACCGGCTCGACGACCTGGCGCGCACGGCCCGGGCGGCCGGGCTCGAGGTCACCCTGGACGTCGACCTGCCGTCGGGGACGGCCGACGGCACCGCCGCGGCCGCGGCGGCGTACCGGGTCGTGCAGGAGGGGCTGACCAACGTGCTGCGGCACGCCGGGGCGCGCGCCGCCGTCGTCCGCGTGGCGCTGGAACCCTCGGCCGGGACGCCGGGCGGCGTGCTCGCCGTCGAGGTGCGCGACGACGGCCACGGGGCGCCGGGCGCCGGTCGGGACTCCACGAGCCGCGACGGGTTCGGGCTGCGCGGCCTGCGCGAGCGCGTCGCGGTCCTGGGCGGCACGGTCGAGACCGAGACGCCCGACGGCGGCGGGTTCCGGCTGCGGGCACGCGTGCCCGTCGCGCCGGGCGCCGCGGTGCGCGGGACCGCTTCCGCGCCGGGTGCTCAGCCGTCCGGCGGGGGTGCCGCGTGATCCGCGTCGTGCTGGTCGACGACCAGCCCCTCGTCCGGACGGGCATCCGCGCGCTGCTCGAGCGCGCGGACGACGTCGAGGTCGTCGGCGAGGCCGCCGACGGTCGCGAGGGCGTGGCGCTCGTGCGCCGCGCGCGGCCCGACGTCGTCCTCATGGACCTGCAGATGCCCGTGCTGGACGGGGTCGCGGCCACGCGCCAGATCGTCGACGACGCGGCCTCGGGCTCGGCGCCGCGAGTCGGAGCACCGGCAGCGGAGGACCGCGCGCCGGGCCCGTACGTCGTCGTCCTCACGACGTTCGACGACGACGCGAACCTCTTCGCGGCGCTGCGGGCCGGGGCGTCGGGCTTCCTGCTCAAGGACGCGAGCCCGGACGAGCTGCGCGCCGCGGTGCGCACGGCCGCCGCGGGCGACGCCCTGCTCTCCCCCGCGGTGACGGCGCGGGTCGTCGCCCAGGCCGTGGACGCGGGGCGGCGCGACGACGCGCTCGCCGCCGCCGTCGTCGACCGGCTCACGGACCGCGAGCGGGAGGTGCTCGCGCACGTCGGCCGCGGGATGACCAACGACGAGATCGGCGCGGCGCTGTTCATGAGCCCGGCGACGGCCCGCACGCACGTGGGCCGCATCCTGGCCAAGCTGGGCGTGCGGGACCGGGCCGGCCTCGTCGTCGTCGCCTACGAGGCCGGCCTGGTCCGTCCGGGCACCCCGCCCACGTAGCGGCGAGGTCCGCGAGGTAGAGGCATGGTCACGACCACGCCTCTACCTCGCGCTACCAGGGCTCTACCTCGCGACGGGAGCGGCCTTCGGGTCAGGCGTCCAGGCCGCGGCGCGCGAGCAGCGGCGCGATGTCGGCGTCGCGGCCGCGCAGCTCGCGGAAGGACTGCAGCGGGTCCTGCGAGCCGCCGCGCGCGAGCAGCACGCGGCGGAAGCGCTCGCCGTTCTCGCGCGACAGGCCGCCGTTCTCGCGGTACCACTCGACGGTGTCGGCGTCGAGCACCTCCGACCAGATGTAGGAGTAGTACCCGGCCGCGTACCCACCGCCGAACACGTGGTTGTAGTACGTGGTGCGGTAGCGCGGCGGGACCGGGGCGAACGCGACGCCCGCCGCGTCGAGCGCAGCCTCCTCGAAGGGCACGACGTCCGCCGCGGAGGACGGCACGCCGTCGGGCCCGACCTGGTGCCAGGCCTGGTCGAGCAGCGCCGCGGCGAGGTACTCGGTCGTCCCGAAGCCCTCGTTGAACTGGCGCGACGCGAGCATCGTGTCCACCCACTCGGCCGGCATGGGCTCGCCCGTGACGTGGTGCACCGCGTACGAGCGCAGGATCGACGGCTCCCACGCCCACATCTCGTTGACCTGCGACGGGTACTCGACGAAGTCGCGCGGCACCTCGGTGCCGGACTGCGACGGATAGCGCACGTCGGAGAACAGGCCGTGCAGCGCGTGCCCGAACTCGTGGAACAGCGTGATGACCTCGTCCCACACGAGCAGCGTGGGTTGGCCCGCCGGCGGCTTGACGATGTTGAGGTTGTTCACGACGACCGGCCTCTGACCGAGCAGGTGGTTCTGGTCGACGAGGTTGTTCATCCAGGCGCCGCCGCGCTTGGACTCGCGCGTGTACCAGTCGGCGAGGAACAGGCCGAGGCCCTGGCCCGGCTCCCCCGGCGTCTCGCTGTCGAAGACCTCGAAGACGCGCACGTCCGGGTGGTACCCGACGAGGTCGTGGCGCTCGGCGAAGGAGATGCCGAAGAGGCGGTTCGCGGCCCGGAACACGCCGTCGTGCACGACGCGCTCGAGCTCGAGGTACGGGCGCAGCAGCGCGTCGTCGAGCGCGTAACGGTCCTTGCGCACGCGCTCGGCGTAGAACGACCAGTCCGACGCGCGCAGCGTCGCGCCCGGCTCGTCGCCCTGCAGCGCGGCCTCGAGGTCGGCCGCCTCACGCTGCGCGTTCGCGACGGCGGCGGGAGCCAGCCGCGAGAGCATCGCGTCGACGGCCTCCGTCGTCTTCGCGGTCGCGTCCTCCGCGACGTACGCGGCGTGGTGCTCGTAGCCGAGCAGGCGCGCGCGCTCGGCGCGCAGGCGCACGGTCTCCAGCACGATCTCGCGCGTGTCGTGGTCGTCGCCGGTCGCCCCGCGCGACTCCGACGCCTGCTGCACACGCTCGCGCACGTCGCGGCGCGCGAGCGAGGCGAGGACGCCCTGCTGGGTGGGGAGCTGCATCTCCAGCAGCCACGCCCCCTCGTGCCCGCGCGACGCCGCGGCGGCCGCTGCCCCCGCGACGGCGTCCTCGGCGAGCCCCTCCAGCTCGGCGCGGTCGGTGACCAGCACGCTCGCCGCGTTCGCCCCGGCGAGGAGCTTGCGGCCGAACGCGGCCTCGAGCGTGGTCAGGCGCCCGTTCAGCTCGCGCAGGCGAGCCTGCTGCTCGGCGTCGAGCTCGACGCCGGAGCGGCGGAACCGGACCAGCAGCGTGTGCAGCAGCCAGGCGGCGTCGGGCTCGAGGGTCTGCTCCCCGGCGTCGACGGCGTCCTGGAGCGCGCGGACGCGCGCGTAGAGGCGCGCGTCCATGTAGATCGCGTCGTGGTGCGCCGCGAGCTCGGGCGCGAACTCCTCCTCGATCTGCTCCAGCCCGGGCGTCGCGTCGGCCGAGAGCTGGTTGGAGAACGCGTTGAGCACGCGCGCGAGGTCGCGGCCCGACCGCTCGAGCGCCGCGAGCACGGTGGCCTCGGTCGGGGGCGCGTCGTCGGTCGCGATCGTCTCGATCGCGGCGCGCTGGGCCGCCGTCGCGGCGCGCAGCGCGGGCAGGTAGTGCTCCTCGCGGATCGCGTCGTAGTCGGGGAGCTCGTACGGGAGCGCCGACGGGGCGGCGAACGGGTTGGCCGGGTCGAGGGCGACCGGGACGGGAGGCGTGGCCGGCGCAGAGGTGGGCGCGGGCGCGTCGGCGCGCGTGGGCTCGGAGGTCATGGTGCCCATCTTGACCCCGCGAGCGGGTGCGACGGAAACGCGCACCGGGGCACCCGGCCGCGCGACCCGGGCGGCCCGTCGCTCAGACGGTGCGGGCCGACGACGGCGCGTCCGCCGGCCACGGCTCGTTCGGCTCGCGCGGGTCGTCCGGCAGGAGCGTGCCGAGCCACGCGTCGCGCCGCTCGCCGCGCTGGAGCGCGAACCCCCGCACCGTGCCCTCGACCCGGAAGCCGAGCCGCCAGGCGGTGCGCCGCGACGGCCAGTTGCCGACGTACGCCTGCCAGAAGAGCCGCGCGAGGCCCCCGCCTTCCGGGTCGAACGCCCAGTCGACGACGAGCCGGCACGCCGCGGTCATGAGACCACGGCCCCGCGCCTCGGGAGCGGTCCAGTAGCCGATCTCGGCCGACCGCCGCCCCTCGGGCGCGTCGTCGAGGCTCAGGCCGACCATCCCGAGGAGCCGCCCGGCGCCGGCGGGGCCGGCGATGCCCGAGGGACCGGCGCTCTCACGCACGCCCCACGTGAGGACGTCGCCCCGCTCCCAGCCCGGTCCGACGTGCTCCGACACGAACTGGACGGCGTCCTGGCGCACGTACGGGGACGGGACGACGGTCCACGCCGCGACCGCCGGGTCCTGGCACGCGGCCGTGATCGCGTCGGCGTCGTCGAGGGTCGGGGCGGACAGGTGGACGTGGCCGTCGTCGAGGGCGAAGGGGTGCACCCGCCCGAGCCTCGCACGTCCCGCGGCGTGGCGTCACCAGGATTCCCGGCGGTCGACGTCCCGCGACGGCACCGCGCCCCGACCTCCACGGGCGCGGGTGGGGTCGCGGCACGGCGGCTCAAGGACGTAGCACGTGCTCCGCGGGCGTCCACGGCAGGTCGTGCGCCGCCGCGACCGCCTCGTTGAGGAGGACGCCGCGGTGGGTGGACGCCCCCGACCGGAGGATCGGGACGTCCCGCACCGCGTCCACGCCTCCGTCCGCGAGCGCCGCGAGGTAGGGCAGGGTCGCGCTCGTGAGGGCGAGCGTGCTCGTGACGGGGACCGCGCCGGGCATGTTCGCGACGCAGTAGTAGGTCGTGTCGTGCACGGCGAAGGTCGGGTCGTCGTGGGTGGTGGGTCGTGAGCCCTCGAAGCACCCGCCCTGGTCGACGGCGACGTCGACGAGGACGGCGCCCGGGCGCATGCGCGCGACGAGGTCGTCGGTGACGAGGCGCGGGGCGCGCGCCCCGGCGACGAGCACGGCACCGACGACGAGGTCGGCCTCGAGCACCTCGCGCTCGATCGCGTAGGCGCTGGACACGACGGTCCGCACGTGGCCGGAGAACTCCTGGTCGACGGCGCGCAGCACGGGCAGCGACAGGTCGACCACGGTGACCTCGGCGCGCATGCCGACGGCGATCTCGGCCGCGTTGCGGCCCACGGTCCCGCCCCCGAGCACGACGACGCGTCCTGGGCGCGTCCCCGGCACCCCGCCCAGGAGGACGCCCCGGCCGCCCGCGGGCCGCTGGAGGAGCCACGCACCGACCTGGGTCGCCATGCGCCCCGCGACCTCGCTCATGGGGGCGAGCAGGGGAAGCGTCCCGTCCGGGGCCCGCGCCGTCTCGTACGCGACGGCCGTCGTGCCGGCGTCGAGGAGGGCCCGCGTGCACGCCGCGTCCGCGGCGAGGTGGAGGTAGGCGAAGAGCAGGAGGTCGTCGCGCAGGAGCGGGTACTCGCTCGCGACCGGTTCCTTGACCTTGCACACGAGCTCCGCCTCGCCCCACACCTCCTCAGCCGTCGGCACGACCCGCGCGCCCGCGCTCTCGAACTCGGCGTCCGACAGGTGGGAGCCGGTCCCGGCCCCGGACTGGACGAGCACGTCGTGCCCGGCGCGCACGAGGTGGTGGGCGCCGGCGGGCGTGAGCGCGACGCGGTCCTCGTGGTTCTTGACCTCGGTGGGTATCCCGATCTTCATGGTCCAGTGTGGCCGCAGGGGGCCGCCCTCCGCAGGGTGGCAGGATCTTGTGCATCGGCGTCCTTTCCGCCACTCGTTGCCGTGGGAGCAGGCTGCCAGGGTGGGCGCGTGGACACCCCGACCCCGCTCGCCCCCGCCCGCCCCGCCCCGGCGCCGGCCGCGCCCGCGGGCTCCTCGCCGGACCGGCACGCTCCACCGGGCGCGCTCGGGATCGCCCGTGGCAGCGCCCTCTACGTCGCGAGCGTGCTCGGCACCGGCGTCCTCGCGCTGCCCGGGCTGGCCACGCGCGTCGCGGGCCCCGCGTCCGTCCTCGCGGTCGCCCTGGTGCTCGTCGCGAGCGTGCCCCTCGCGGGCACGTTCGCGGCGCTGGCCGCACGGCACCCCGACCGGGGCGGCGTCGCGAGCGCGGTGCGCTCGGCACTCGGCCCGACGGCGGCGCGCGCCACGGGCTACTGGTTCTTCCTCGGCGTGTGCGTCGGCGTGCCCGTCGTGGCGGTGCTCGGGGCGGAGTACGTCGTCGCGGTCGTGGGGGCGGACCGCGCGGCGGTCCCCGTCGTGGCCGTCGCGCTCGTCGTCGTGCCGGCGGTCGCCGTGTGGCTCGGCGTCCGCGTCGCGGGGGCCGTCCAGCTCGGGCTCACGTCCCTCCTGCTCGCCGCCGTCGTCGTGGTGGTCGCGGTGGCGGCACCCGCCGCGAGCGCCGAGCGGTTCACGCCGTTCCTCAGCGAGGGCTGGTCGGGCGTCGGCTCCGCGGTGAGCCTCTTCGTCTGGGCGTTCGCGGGCTGGGAGGTCGGCACGCACGTCTCGGCCGACTTCCGCGACCCGCGCCGCACGATCCCCGCGGCGACGGGCGTCGCGCTCGTCGTCGTCGGGGTCGCCTACCTCGCCCTGCAGGTGACGACCGTCGGGGTCCTCGGGACCGAGGCCGGCTCCGGCACGGTCGCGCTGCTCGACCTGGCCCGCACGGGCGCGCCCGCCGCCGGGCCCGTGGTCGTGGGCGTCGTGGCGGCGATCGTGACGTCGGGCGTGCTGACCGCTTACCTCGCGGCGTTCGCGAACCTCGGCCAGGCGCTCGCGCGGGACGGCGACCTGCCGCGCGCGCTCGCCGCGCTCTCCGGCCGCGCGGGCGTCCCGCGGCGTGCGCTCGCCGTCACCCTCGTGCTCAGCGCGACGTACCTCGCGGTCCTCGTCGGCACCGGTCTCGACCTCGAGCCGTTCGTGCGCGTGCACACGAGCTCGATGGTGGCGGTGTACGCGCTCGGCATGGTCGCCGCCCTGCGCCTGCTCCCGCGCCGGAGCGCGGGCTGGTGGCTGGCGGCCGTCGCGACCGCGCTCACCGGCGTGCTGCTCGTCCTCGCCGGCGCGTCGCTCGTCGCGCCCGGGGTGCTCGCCCTCGCCGCGATCGGGGTAGCCGTCGCGAAGCGCCGTCCCACGCCGTGAGATTCGCCCGCCGCGGGTCGTTCCCCGCGCCCGGGCGGTCCGCTACGGTCGACGCCATGCCCACGTGGACGGACCCGGGCCCGGTCGAGTTCGACGCCGTCGTGATCGCCGCGGGGACCCGTTCGGGAGCCTTCGTGGCGCTCCCCTACGACGCCGTCGACCTGTTCGGCACGCGCGGCCGCGTCCCGGTGCTCGCCCAGGTGGACGACGTGGCGTACCACGCGTCGCTCGTCGCCTACGGAGGCCCCCACCTCCTCGCGGTGCTGCGGTCGGTGCGCGCCGCGACCGGCAAGGGCGTCGGGGACACCGTGCACGTCTCCGTGCGGCTCGCCGCGGAGGTCTCGGCCGTCCCGCGCTGAGGCGGATCGTCGCCCGGTTCCGCCGGGCGGCCGTCCCGGCTCAGCCGGCCGCGTCGTCGGCGGTACGACCCGGCGACCTCGGCACGACCTCGCCGAGCGCGATCTCCTTGGCGGTCGGGACGTCCTCCTCCATCGGGGGGTCCTTGTGCCGCAGCTTCGAGAACACGGACCACGCCACGGCGACGAGCGGCACGGAGACGACGGCGCCGAGGATCCCCGCGAGGAGCGTCCCCGCGGTCACCGCGATCGCCACGACGACCGGGTGGAGCGACACCTGCTTGCCCATGACGAGCGGCTGGAGGATGTGACCCTCGAACTGCCCGATGAGCGCGATGCCGATCGTCACGACGAGCGCGATGACGATGCCCTTGGCCGCCAGGGCGACGATCGCCGCGATGATCATCGCGAGCGGCGCGCCGATGATGGGGATGAACGCACCGATGAAGACGAGCACCGCGAGCGGCGCGGCGAGCGGCACGCCCAGGATCCCGAGGAAGATGCCCGCGAGGATGCCGTCGACCAGGGCGATGATCACGGTGCCCCGCGCGTAGCCGGAGAAGGTGTACCAGCCCGCTCCGCCCGCGATCTTCCAGCTGTCGCGCGAGCGCGACGGGAGCTGGTTGAGGAACCAGGTCCACATGTCCTTGCCCTTGGCGAGGAAGAACACCGTGCAGAAGATCGCGAGCGCGATCGCCGCGAAGGCCTCGAAGACCGAACCGGCGCTCGCGGCCGCCTGGCTCGCGATGTCGCCACCGTGCTCGGAGAGCCACTGCCGGCCGTTGTCGATCCACCCGTTGACGTCGTCCGCCGTGATCGTGACCGGCAGCGGGCCGTTCTCGAGGAAGTCGAAGATCTGCTCGATGCCCTGGTCGAACTGCTCGGCGAGGCTCTGCCACTGCCCGGCGACCGACGTGATCACGTAGGTCAGCAGGCCCGCGATGAACAGCAGCGCCGTGAGGATGGCGAGTCCCGTCGCGAGGCCTCGCGGCATGACCCTGGCGTAGAAGTCGGTCACGGGTCGCAGGACCGACGTGATGACGAGCGCGAGGAAGACCGCCACGAAGACGAGCTGCACCTGCGCGGTCGCGAAGAAGATGAGCGCGACGGCCGCGACGATCATGAGCAGTCGCCACGACCAGCCCGCCGTCGTGCGGAGCCACGCGGGCACCGACTCGTCGTACCCGACGACCGACGGGTTGCGTCGCGCCCCCGCGACCTTGCGCGCCGCGCTCGACGCCCCCGCGAGATGCTTGACCGACGCCGCCGAGCGGTCGGAGCCGGAGCCCGGTCGCGGGGTGGGCACCGCTGTCGCCGGTCGCTGCTCGTCCGTCACACGTGCCTCCACCCGGTCGTGGCCACCATCCCGCCCAGTGTGCCCCAGGTCGTCCCCCTCCGCCGGGCGCCGCACCCGGGGTCGTCGTCCCGTTCCCCACCCGGCGCCGACCGCCGACCGCGATGTGAGGACCACGCCCGAACCGTGCTATGTTTTTCCCCGCACCGGAACGGCGGAAACGCCGGGAAGGTCCACTCGTCCGGGTGGCGGAATGGCAGACGCGCTAGCTTGAGGTGCTAGTGCCCTTTATCGGGCGTGGGGGTTCAAGTCCCCCTCCGGACACCGAGAAGATGCCCCCGGCCTGCAGAGATGCGGGTCGGGGGTTTTCGTCGTCCGCACGTCCGGCGGGCGCAGTCCGTGCCGCACGCGCCCGCGTCGGCACCGCCCTCCCCGGCCCTGCCTGGCACCGGGGCGGACCGCGGTCGTAGGCTGGGCGTGCCGCCGACGACGACGGCACGGCGTGAAGCAGGCGCGCTCCCTCGGTCTCCACCGGAGGTGCGTCGTGCTCGACGTCTCTGCACCGGCCCGCCCGACCGCTCCCACCCGCGAGGGCCTCGCTCGGGCGCTGCTCCGCTGGGTCACCACGACCGACCACAAGACGATCGGCCGCATGTACCTCGTCGCGTCGTTCGCCTTCTTCCTCGTCGGTGGCCTCATGGCCCTCGTCGTCCGGGCCGAGCTGTTCGAGCCGGGGATCCAGATCGTGCAGAGCAAGGAGCAGTACAACCAGCTGTTCACGATGCACGGCACGATCATGATGCTCCTGTTCGCCACCCCCCTCTTCGCGGGGTTCGCCAACGTGCTGATGCCGCTGCAGATCGGGGCGCCCGACGTGGCGTTCCCGCGCCTGAACATGCTGTCCTTCTGGTTGTTCCTGTTCGGGGGCGTGATCACCGTGAGCGGGTTCTTCACCAGCCACGGCGCCGCATCGTTCGGGTGGACCGCCTACACGCCGTTGTCGCGCGAGACGTTCAGTCCCGAGGTCGGCGGCGACCTGTGGGTCCTCGGGCTCGCGATGGCGGGGTTCGGGACGATCCTGGGCGCGGTGAACTTCGTCACGACGATCATCACCATGCGCGCGCCCGGCATGACGATGTTCCGGATGCCGGTCTTCACGTGGAACACCCTCATCACGAGCCTGCTCGTCCTCATGGCGTTCCCGGTCCTGGCCGCGGCCCTGCTGGCGCTCGGGGCGGACCGACGTCTCGGCGCCCAGATCTACGACCCCTCGAACGGCGGGGCGCTGCTCTGGCAGCACCTCTTCTGGTTCTTCGGCCATCCCGAGGTGTACGTGATCGCGCTGCCGTTCTTCGGCATCATCACCGAGATCCTTCCCGTGTTCAGCCGCAAGCCGCTCTTCGGCTACAAGGGCATCGTGTACGCGACGATCGCGATCGCCGCGCTGTCGATGACCGTCTGGGCCCACCACATGTATGCGACGGGAGCCGTGCTGCTGCCGTTCTTCGCGCTCATGACGATGCTCATCGCCGTGCCCACGGGAGTGAAGTTCTTCAACTGGATCGGGACGATGTGGCGCGGCAAGCTCACGTTCGAGACACCGATGCTCTGGGCCGTCGGCTTCCTGGTGACGTTCCTGTTCGGCGGGCTCACCGGGATCGTCCTGGCGAGCCCCGCGCTCGACTTCCACGTGCACGACTCGTACTTCGTCGTGGCGCACTTCCACTACGTCGTCTTCGGGACCGTCGTCTTCGCGATGTTCGCGGGCTTCTACTTCTGGTGGCCCAAGCTCACCGGCCGCAGGCTCGACGAGCGCTGGGGCAAGATCCACTTCTGGATGCTGTTCGTCGGCTTCCACCTGACGTTCCTCGTCCACCACTGGCTCGGCGTCGAGGGCATGCCGCGCCGCTACGCCGACTACGCGCCCAGCGACGGGTTCACCTGGGAGCACCAGGTCTCCACGGTCGGCGCCTTCCTCCTCGGCGCGTCGACGCTGCCCTTCCTGTGGAACGTGTACACCACCTGGCGGAACGCCCCCCGGGTCCTCGTGGACGACCCCTGGGGGTACGGGCGCTCGCTCGAGTGGGCGACGTCGAGCCCGCCCCCGCGGCACAACTTCGAGTCCCTGCCTCGTATCCGTTCCGAGTCGCCCGCGTTCGACCTGCACCACCCCGAGGTCATCGCCATGGAGCACCGCGAGACCGACCCCGGTCCTCTCGAGCAGGTGTTCGGGGAGGCCGACCGCCGCGGTCAGGGCTCGCTCGCGAAGGACCACCGCCAGGGCCGTCCGCGGCGCCAGGAGTCGTCGACGACCCACGTCCAGGACGACGACACGCCCGACGCGTCGGCGTGACGACCGCCGTCGTGCCCGCCCGGGACGCGCACCGGGCAGCAAGAAGCCCCGCCGTGTGGAGCGACGGGGCTTCTCGATCCGCTGTCTCGTTCGGATCCCGCCGGCGCTCTCACGCCGGAAGCATGGCGCCCAGCCTATCGCGCCCCCCGGCGGCTCCGAGCGCGCGCCCAGGGTGACGCGCGCTCGTGCGGTCGCGCCGGCCTCCGCCCCGGGCAGGACCGCATCCTCCTCGAGGAGGAGGTCGCGCGACCGCCGATCTCGGCCGACGGCCCGAGCCGACGCCAGGGCCGCGTCCGTAGCGTCGTCGACGAGGTGCCCGAGGACCGGGCGCCCCGGACGACGGGAGGACGCATGATCCAGGTCGAGGCGCTGACCAAGCGCTACGGACCGACGACGGCGGTGGACGGGCTCACGTTCACCGCGCGGCCCGGCACCGTGACGGGCTTCCTCGGCCCGAACGGGGCGGGGAAGTCGACGACGATGCGCGTCGTCGTCGGGCTCGAGCGCCCGACGTCGGGCACCGCGACCGTCGACGGCCGCCGATACGCCGACCTCCCGGCGCCGCTCCGCGCCGTCGGGGTCATGCTCGACGCCCGCTCCGTGCACCCGGGCCGCACCGCGTTCCGGCACCTGACGGCGCTCGCCCGCACGCACGGGATCGGGCGGGCGCGCGTGGACGAGGTGATCGGGATGACCGGCCTCGAGAGCGTCGCGGGGCGGCGCGCGGGCACGTTCTCGCTCGGGATGGGCCAGCGCCTCGGCATCGCGGGCGCCCTGCTCGGCGACCCGGGCACGCTCATCCTCGACGAGCCCGTCAACGGCCTCGACCCGGACGGCGTGCTCTGGGTGCGCGGGCTCGTGCGCGGCCTCGCGGCCGAGGGCCGCACGGTGCTGCTGTCGTCGCACCTCATGCACGAGCTCGCGCTGTGCGCCGACCGCGTCGTCGTCATCGGCCAGGGCCAGCTGCTCGCCGACGCGCCGGTGCAGGAGCTCGCGGGCGAGGCGGGCTCGCTCGAGGACGCGTACCTGCGGCTCACCGCCGACGCCGTCCAGTACCGGGGCCGCACCACCGGAGAGACCGGCCTGACGTCCGCCGGAGGTGCCCGATGACCGCCACGACGGCCTCCGCGCGGCGCGCGCACCCGGCGGGGTCGCGGCCCGCGAGCGCCGGGGGCCCGACGCTCCCCCGCGCCGTCGTCGCGGAGTGGACCAAGCTGACGAGCCTGCGCTCGTCCTGGTGGGCGGCCGCGCTCACCGTCGCCGTCTCGGGTGTCCTGACCTCCCTCTCGGCGCAGGCGTCGTCCGTGGACCCGGGGTTCGACCCGCTCGGGTCCCTCACGTCGGGTCTCCTGCTCGCCCAGGTGCCGCCGCTCGTCCTGGGTGTCCTCGTCGGGACGGGCGAGTACAGCACCGGCACGTTCCGCACGACGTTCGTCGCGGAGCCGCGGCGCTGGCCCGTGCTCGTGGCGCAGGCCGTCGCGACCGCCGCGTTCGCGCTGGTCACCGCGGTGCTCGCGGTCGCGGCGGCGGTGCTCGCGCTGCTGCCCTCGGCCCGCTCGCGCGGCATCGCGCTCGACCTCGTCGGCGACAGCACGCCCCAGGTCCTCGCCGGGATGACGCTCCTCCTCGCCGGCATGGCCCTGCTCGGCCTCGCGATCGGCGCGCTCGTGCGGCGCCCGGTCCCCGCGGTGACCGCGGCGGTGCTCGTCGTCCTGGTCCTGCCGGTCGCGCTCGTGCTCGCGGCCGACCTGTCGGGCGACCCGCTCGCGGCCTCGGCGGACGTCTCGTCCGCGCAGGCCGCGGTGAACACCGTCGTCGCGTTCCTGCCCACCGGGGCGGCCTCCCTGCTCACGGGCGAGGGCGCCGTCGAGGGCGCGCCCGACCTGGGCGCCGTCGGCGGAGGCGTCGTCCTGGCGGCGTGGGTCGTCGTGCCGCTCGCCCTCGCCGCCGTCCGCCTGCGCACCCGGGACGTGGTCTGACGTGGCGGCGACGTCCCTCGCGGCGTCCGCGCTGGACCGCCGGCAGGTCACCCTGCCCCGGGTGCTCGCCGCGGAGTGGGACAAGCCCACGAGCCTGCGCTCGACCGGCTGGCTCGCCCTGGCGACCGTCGTCGCCGCCGCGGGGACGGCCTGGGCGCTCGGCCCCTTCGCCCGCCCCGACGCCGGGGCGTCGGGCGCGCCCGCGGCCGTCGCCGGGTACGTGCTCGCCCAGCTCGGGTTCCTCGTCCTGGGCGCGACCACCGGCGCCGGCGAGTTCCGCACCGGCACGGCGCGCGTGACCTTCGCCGCCGTGCCGCGCCGGACTCCCGTGCTCGCGGCCCAGGCACTCGTCACGACCGCGCTCGCCGTGTCCACGGCGGTGGTCGCGCTGGGCGCGGCGCTCGCGGCGACCGCCGGGCAGCGCACGGACGCAGGGCTCGTGCTGGACGTCGCGGACCCCGAGACGGTGCGCCTCCTCGCGGGCTTCGTGCTCTACCAGACCGGCGTCGCGCTCGTCGGGCTGGGCCTCGGGGTCCTGCTGCGCCGGCCCGACGCCGCGCTCGTCTCCGGCGTGCTGCTGCTCGTCGTGCTCGACCACCTGCTCGCCACGAACCCGGGCCGGTTCGCGGACACGGCGCGCACCCTCCTGCCGGGAGCGGGGGCGCGGCTCCTCCAGGACGACGACCGGCTCGCCGCCCTCGACGCGACCACCCTGGGCCCGCACCTCGATCCGTGGGTCGCCGGCCTCGTGCTCGCCGCGTGGGCCGCGGCGCTGCTCGTCGCGGCGGGGATCCGCCTGCGTCGCCATGACGTCACCTGACGTGGACCGGGACGGATGGGAGAGTGGGGCCATGTTCTCGACGTCCGCCGCCCTGACCGCGCGCGGGACGACCGACGACGTCGCCCTCACCACGCCGGACGTCCGGCGGCGCGGGCCGGTCGGCCGGCTGCTCGCGGACCACCCGCGGGCCGCGGACGCCGCGCTCGCCGTCGGTGTCGTGGCGCTCGGGCTCGTCACCGCGGTCCTCGGTCTCGCGACGGTCGAGGGGTCGACCGGTCTCGGGCTCTTCCGCCCCGACGAGCCCGTCGCCCAGGTCGTGGTGACCGCCTGGCTCGTCGGCGCCGTGCTGGGGGCGGCGCTCCTGCTCGTCCGTCGCGCGCGACCCCTGGCGGTGACGACCGCGCTCACGGCGCTCGCGGTGGCGTCGCTCGCGACCGCGGGCGTGCTGGGCGTGCTCGGCGTGTGCCTCGCGTGCGCCGTGCACACCGTGGCGGCCTCCCGGCCGCCGCGCACGGCGTGGCTCACGTGCACGGCGGTGGTCGTCGTCGTGACCGTCGCGCTGTGGCGGTGGCAGGACATCGGGCTCGCCGAGATCCTGCTCTGGAGCGACCCGATCGTGACGCCCGACGGCGACCCGGTGCGCGACCTCGCCGAGCCGCCCTTCTCCCCCGGCCGCCGGTCCGCGTCCGTCTCCCTCCTGCTCGCGCTCCTGCTCCTCGGGATGGCCACGGGTTCGGGCGCCCGCGCCCGGCGGCTGCACGCCGAGGACCTGGCGGAGCGCTACCGGGCCATGGCCCGGGACCGCGACCAGAGCGCGGCGCTCGCCCGCGCGGCCGAGCGCGCCCGCATCGCCCGGGAGATGCACGACGTCGTCGCGCACAGCGTCTCGGTGATGGTCGCCCTGTCCGACGGCGCGGGCGCCGCGTTGGACCGCGCCCCCGACCGGTCGCGCGAGGCGCTGCAGGAGCTCTCCCGGACCGGGCGCGACGCGCTGACCGACATGCAGCGCGTGCTCGGCGCCCTCGACCCCGGCGACGACGGCGAGGACCTGGACGGGCGCGCCGAGCCGACCGGGACGGACCTCGCGACCGTGGTCGCGCGCTTCCGCGCAGCAGGCGTACCGGTGACGGCGACCGGCCTGGACCTCCCGCTCCCGCCGGACACGTCGCTGCGGCTCGCCGTGGAGCGGGTGGTGCAGGAGGCGCTGACGAACGTCCTGCGGCACGCGCCCGGCACGCCGGAGGCCCAGGTCGATGTCCGGCGCGGCGCGGACGTCCTCGTGGTCGAGGTCCGCGACGCCGGTGGCATCCGGCCCGGCGCGGGCGGCGGGACCGGCCGCGGCATCCTCGGCATGCGCGAGCGCGCGGCCCTGCTCGGTGGCAGCGTCGAGGCCGGGCCGCGGCCGGAGGGTGGCTGGGCGGTGCGCGTCGTGCTGCCGTGGGGCGCGGACGAGGGAGGGCTGGCGTGACGACCGTGCTGCTCGTGGACGACCAGGCGCTCCTGCGCATGGGCTTCCGGCTCGTGATCGAGTCGGAACCGGATCTCGAGGTGGTCGGCGAGGCGTCCGACGGGCGGGTCGCGCTCGACCAGGTCGCCGCCCTCGCGCCCGACGTCGTCGTCATGGACGTCCGCATGCCGGGCATGGACGGCATCGAGGCGACCCGGCGCGTCGTCGCGGAGCACCCCGGGACGCGCGTGCTCGTGCTGACCACGTTCGACGTGGACGAGTACGCGTTCGCCGCGCTGCGCTCGGGCGCGAGCGGCTTCCTGCTGAAGAACGCCCGCCCGCACGACCTCGTCGAGGCGATCCGCACCGTCGCGGCGGGGAGCTCGGTGGTCGCGCCGCGGGTCCTGCGCCGCATGCTCGACCTCTTCGCGCCCCACCTTCCCACCGACGGCCGCCCCCTGGACGACGACGGCCTCGACCCCCGGCTGCGGTCGCTCACGCCGCGCGAGCTCGACGTGCTCCGGTGCGTGGCCGAGGGTCTGTCGAACGCCGAGATCGCCGAGCGCCTCGTGCTGTCGTCGACGACGGTGAAGACGCACGTGGGCAACCTGCTCGCCAAGCTCGGGGTGCGGGACCGGGTCCAGGCCGTAATCGTCGCCTACGAGAGCGGTCTCGTCGGCTCGCGTCCCTGAGCGTCAGGTCACGACGCCGGGCGTCAGGCCGGGTCCGCGCCCGACGGCGGGGCGACGGCGCCCGGCGGCCGGGCGAGGATCTCGACGACGACGAGCACGAGGCCCGCGACGAGGGCGACGCCGACCACGAGGCCCGGCGTCAGCGACCCCGCGAGCAGGAGCACGAGGGCGGCGGCACCGATGACGAGCACGCGGACGAAGGCCTTGTGCCGCCCGAGCCAGTCGCCGACCGGGCCCGCGGAGACGCCACGCCCCTCGCCCCATCCACGTACGGCCGCACCTGCCCGACCCAACCCGGAGCGCAGGCTGCGCGCGGACGCGCTCGACCCGCCGAGGTACGCGGCGAGCGCGACGACGAGGCCGAGCACCCCGACGGTGCGCACGGTGAGACGCAGGTACCCCACCGCCTGGTCGAACACGACCTCTGCCGCGTCCAGCCGCACGACCTGCCCCGAGAGCGCTCCGAGATACAGCCCCCGCGCCACCGCGAGCCCCACGCCGAGCGCGACCATCGCCCCGGTGAGCGCCAGCCCCGCCACGACGAGCGCGCGCGACCGGCGGTTCGCGACGAGGACCCCGGCGGCGAGGAGCCCGATCACGACCCACGGCAGCCAGGTCGTGAGGGTCACGATCTGCGCGTACCGGTTCTGGAGCATGACGAGCTCCGCGGACTGGGCGATGGTGAACGTCGCGTCGACGGACGGGATGCGGGCGGCGACGCCCAGCCCGCGGTCGACGAGCCGCTCCTTCAGGAGGTCGACGAGACCCGAGAGCTGGATGCTGAGGCGGCCGTCGTCGACCTGGAGGATGTCGCCGTCCTCGCCGCGCATGACGGCGACGAGCTGCTGGTGCGCCACGCGGTTCGCCTGGAGCCAGGCGCCCTCGAACTCGTCGCTCTCCACGAGCCGCGTCGCGGTCTCGTGGACGAGCGACTCGACGCCGCTCGTGAGCGGTGCCTCGAGCGCGGCCAGCGCTCGCGTCGCACGAGGCGGCACGTCACGCTCCTCGAGCCCGCCGACGAGGTCGTCCACGAGCGCTCCGACGTCGACGCGCGACATGACGACCTCCGTCAGCCGCCCCGCCACCGCGGACTGCACGACCGGGTCCGCGGCGAGCGGACCGACGGTCGCGACGTACCGGTTGGTGTCCGTCAGCTCGCGCTGCGCCCACGCCGAGACCGCGCCGAGCGGGGCGAGCAGCGCACCGAGGGTGATGAGCACCGCGCACGCCACGGCCCGCACCCGCCGACGCGGGCCGCGCCCGGGCGTCGGCGGCTCCGCGCTCGTCCCGTCGCCGGCCGCCGTCGGACCCTCCTCGAGCCGACGACGCAGCTCCCGGTTCTCGCGCTCGAGCGCCGCGAGCCGAGCCGCGAGGTCACCGTCCCCGGCGGTGGTCCCGGCGCCCGGCGCACCCTGGCCCTCGTCCGCCATCACCGCGTCCTCGTCGCGGCGCCGGACACCGCGCTCGGTCGTGCCCGGCGTGGTGCCCGGTCGTGCGCCGCCCATGGACGATGCCGTCCCCAGAAGCCGTCCATCGAGCACCCCTCGCGTCAGGTCACCGACGTCCGCGATGCTCCCACCACGGGTCACCCGGCGCCACCGGTACGGAGCGCGAGCGAGCCCGCACGACCACGATCCGGCGCGCGGCGCGCGCGGTGCCGGTCTCGGCCGGCGAGCTGCTCGCACGCGCCGGAGCCTGTCTCTTGACACTCGGAAAGCGCCTTCCCTACGCTGCGAGTGTCGCGCACACGGACGTGCAGCTCGAGCCGGACAGGAGAGCAGGACGCGGCGGCCGGGGGCCGCCACCGACCGTGCGCGCGGCCCGTGCGGACCCCGCCGCAACGACGCGGCCGCGGGGAACCGGCGGCGCGCAGGAGACCCCGACCCGGCGACGGACGGCCGGCGGGTCGGAGACATGACAGCGCTAACCAGCGTCGTGACAGCACCACCCGACGAAACGGAGCAGACGATGACGTCTACGCATTCGAGCCGACGAGGGAGGGCCGCGCTCGCCCTGTCCCTCGCGGCCGTCCTGGGGGGCACCCTCCTCGGACCACCGGCGGCCGCGGAGGAGGCCGCGGACGAGTTCAGCGAGATCCTCAGCTTCGAGTCCTACCAGCGCACCGCGCTCGACGGCCAGGACGGCTGGTCCGCCTCGTCGGCCGCCCGGGTCATCGCCGACCCGCTCAACGGCAACAACCAGGTGCTCGAGATGGTCGGCGGCGGTCAGCGGGCCCACCGCGCCGTCCCCGGCATCGCGGACGGCACGACCGGGACCGTGTTCTTCCGCTTCATGCGGACGGGGAGCGTCGACACGTCGTTCGGGATCACCGACGTCGACGCCCCGTCCGACTACGTGAACAGCCGCGCGTACGTGAACAACCAGAACAACGACGTCATGCTCGTGCGCGACGGCGGCGCCTTCAAGCCCGCGGGCGTCTGGTCGCGCGACACGTGGCAGTGCGTCTGGATCGTCGCGGACAACGCGACGGACAAGGTCAGCGTGTACAGCCAGGGCGGCCCCTACGAGGAGATCACGCGCCTGCCCGAGGGCACCGAGCAGCAGTTCGGCTTCCGCCAGGGCGTCACGTCGGCGCTCGACCGGTTCTTCTGGATCAACGGCGCGAGCAGCGCCGGGCGCCTCATGCTCGACGACGTCGCGGTCGACACGACCGGGCAGAACCTCGCCGTCCCGACGGGCAACCCGGCCGACTGCGCCGCCGGCGGCACGACACCGAACGAGCCGCTGCTCAACCCGCTGCCCGACCCGACGCCGTCGACCCTCGGCATCGAGGTGACGGAGCTGGCCCAGCTCCCCGCGTCGCAGACGACGCCGGCCACCCAGGACCCACGCCTCGTCCGCCACAACCGCATCACGCACCTCGACGAGATCCCCGACGGCTCGGGGCGCCTCATGGTGCCGGACAACAACGCGGTGCTCTACACGGTCGACAAGGACAGCGGTGAGTACGTGGCGTACCTCGACGTGCGCCAGCAGTTCCTCGACAACTTCCACAACAGCGCGGGCCTGGGCACGGGTCTCGGCTCCGCGGAGTTCCACCCCGACTTCGCCGAGAACGGCCTGTTCTACACGGTGCACACGGAGGGTGGCACGGCGCTGACGGAGGACACCCCGGACTACCCGGCGTACGGCAACACCCAGTTCCACAGCGTCGTCACCGAGTGGAAGGCGACCGACCCGTCCGCCGCGGTCTTCGAGGGCACGAGCCGCGAGGTCCTGCGCGTGCCGTTCGCCGGCCGCGTGCACACGGTGCAGCAGATCGCGTTCAACCCGACGGTGACCGAGGGCGACCCCGACTACGGCAACCTCTACGTCCTCGTGGGCGACGGCGGCAACGGCGTCGGCAACGGCAACCCCCAGGACCTCGCGACGCCGCAGGGCAAGGTCTTCCGCATCGACCCGCTGGGCACGGACGCCGCGAACGGCCGCTACGGCATCCCGGCCGACAACCCGTTCGTGGACACCCCGGGTGCGCTGCCGGAGATCTACGCCCTGGGCCTGCGCGACCCGCACCGGATCAGCTGGGACCCCGAGGGCGACCACACGATGTACCTCGGGCACATCGGCGAGTGGCAGGTCGAGTCCGTCTACGCCGTCGAGCCGGGCGACAACTTCGGCTGGTCCGAGCGTGAGGGACCGTTCCTCGCGGACAACCGGCAGATCTACCCCCTGCCCCCGAACGACGCGGAGAACGGGTTCACCTACCCCGTGGCTGCGTACGACCACAACCGCGACCCCGGCCAGACCGGGGACGCGGGCGTCGCGCTCAACGGCGGGTTCGTCTACCGCGGCGACATCCCCGAGCTGCGCGGGCGCTACCTCTTCACGGATCTCGTGCGCGGCTGGGTGCTCGCCACCGAGCAGGACGAGATGGTGCGGGGCGACGGCGACCTCGCGGACCTGGCCGAGATCGAGCACCTGCGCGTGTTCGCCGACGGGAAGGAGACCACGTTCCAGGAGCTCGTGGGCGACCAGCGCGTCGACCTGCGCTTCGGGTCCGACGCCGACGGCGAGCTGTACCTGATCTCGAAGGCCGACGGGAAGATCTGGCAGGTCAGCGGCGCTCGCCGTGTGACGGACTCCTCCCCCGTCGCGCTGCCCGAGCTCGCCCCGAACCTCGTCGCGCACTACGACTTCGACCACCCCGTCCAGGGTGCGCCGACGTGGGAGGCGGACCAGGGCTGGTCGGGCACGAACATCGAGCTCGTCAACGGCGGCGTCGAGATGCGCGTGGCCGACCGGGCCTATCCCGGTGCGGGCGAGGCGCTCCAGACGCAGCAGATGAGCCCGCTCACGGCGTCGAACGACGACTGGAAGGCGGGCGTCTACGACCCCGCGGGCGTGGACTCGCTCGGCGCCTTCGCAGGGGCGGACGAGATCTCCGTCATGGGATGGTTCAAGCCGACCGGCGAGCACCCGGCCCTCAACTCGGGCACCGCGAACCCCGACGACCGCTACAACGCGATCGGGCTCGCGGGCGTCCTCACCGGGACCTCGGACGGCCACGCCGTGCGCGCGCTGCTCGAGGTCATCACGGTCGACGGCGAGCTCAAGCTCGTCGCGCTCGGCCGCCGGGTCGACGGCGCGGGGTCGTGGACGTTCGCGGCCGACCTGCCGTGGGACCAGATCCTCGAGCGCAACCGCTGGGTCCACCTCGCGGCGACGTTCGACTTCGCGGGCGGCGAGATGAAGCTCTACATGAACGGCGAGGAGCTCGAGGGCGAGTACACGGCCTCGAACCCGTGGGGCGCCGGGGCCACCTCCCCGACCGACCCGGCGGGCCTCAAGATCGGCGGCAGCTTCCCGCAGGACACGCGCGAGGCCAACCCGTTCCACGGGCGCATGGACGACCTCATGTTCCTCGACGTCGTCCCGACGCCCGAGCAGGTCGCGGCGCAGTACGCGCTCTTCGGCGCGCAGCCGGTCGAGCCTCCCGCACCACCGTCGTGCGCACCGGCGGGCGAGCCGATCACGGACGTCATGGCGGCCGAGCACTGGGCGCCGCGGACGCCGGCCAAGTGGCAGTTCCCCGGCGACGCGGTCGTCCTCGCCCAGGCGGGCGACAACCCGAACGACGGCATCCGCCGCCCGTTCGAGTACGCCGTCCTCACCGAGGGTCCCGAGCTCGGCTCGTTCGCGCTCGACGCCGAGGTCAGGCTCGACGCCCCGGCGTCGGTGAACAACCGGGACGTGATCGTGGTGTTCGGCTGGCAGTCGGACACGCAGTACTACTACGCCCACCTCTCGCAGGACAACACGATCTACGCCCACAACGGCATCTTCAAGGTCGACGGCAAGGACCGGGAGCGGATCGACGACCAGTGGGACGGCGCGGTCGGGGCTCCCCCGGCGGTCACCGACGAGGAGTGGCACGACGTGCGCGTCGTGCGCTGCGCGGACAGCGGCGACATCGCCGTGTACCTCGACGGCCTCGACACCCCGCTCCTCACGGCGAACGACACGACGTTCGCCGAGGGCCGCGTCGGTTTCGGCTCGTTCGACAACACCGGCAGCCTGCGCGACCTCGTGGTCACGCCGGCCGCGGAACCCGCCGGGGTCGAGCTCGACGTCGCCGTCTCGCCGCGGTGCCTCGCCGGCAAGGCGTACCTCGCCGTCGCGGCGACGAACGCGTCCGACGTACCCGCCGACGTCACCCTCACGACCGCGTTCGGGTCACGGACGGTCGCGGACGTCCAGCCCGGCAAGGCCGCCTACCAGTCGTTCGCGACGCGTGCCACGACGGTCGACGCCGGCGAGGTCACGGTCTCCGCGACCGCGTCGGTCGACGGCGAGGAGGTGACGAGCGAGGTCGTCGTCGAGCACGACGCGCACACGTGCGGGTGACCCCCTGCGCGTGAGCGCCACCTCCTGACCGCGTGAGCCGCCCCGGCCCCGTGACGGCTGCGTCCGACCAGCCGGCGGGACCGGGGCGGCTCGTGCGCGCGCTGGGCCGCGGCACGGGAGCTGCCCCGGACGCACCGGCGCGGCACCGCGATCAGGTCGTGGCGAGGACCGCCGCACCCCGTCGGAGGGAGAGCACCACGGCGCCGGCGACGAAGTAGTCCTCGTCGACCTCCCGCCGCGCCTCGCGGACCGCCCTGCGCAGGTCCTCCGCGCGGGCGGCGAGCGTGCGCAGCTCCTCCTCGCCCGCGGGCTCGGTGCCGACCGAGCGCAGAGCGGCCGTGTAGGCGTCGAGCGCGCGCGCCGCGAGCGGGCGCAGGCGGGCGCCGAGGGCGAGATCGTCGCGCCCCTCGCGCTCCCACTCGACGAGGAGCCGGACGAGCGACTCGACGACGTCCGCGGAGCCCTCGAGCTCCTGCGCGCGCCGCACCTGCGAGACGGCCCACTCCCGGTGGCGGCGCAGGCGGATGTTGGCGCGTGCCGCCTCGCGCGTGCGCGAGACCGCGTCGCGCGCACGGGCGAGCGTGGGCGCCACCTCACGGCGGCGCTCCTCCCACTCCTCCGCGGACGGCGGCCGTTCCCCGTCGAGCCCGTCCGCGAGCGCCTCGACCTGGTCGACGAGCGTGTCGCGCAGCCCGTCGAGCGCCTCCTCGGTCGGGGTGAGCGGCAGCGGCGGGACCAGGAGGTTGATCACCACCCCGATGGCCGCGCCGACGACGACGAGCCCCGCGTATGCTCCGACGAACTCGACCTTGGCCGCGTTGCCGATGATGAGGACGAACAGGGCCGACGTCACGGCCCACGTGCCCATCTCGCCGAACCGGCGCCAGCCCGAGCACAGGAGCGCGAGGCCGACGACCAGCGCGACGGACAGCGCGCTCGGCGAGAGGACGAGGTCGACGCCGCGCGCGATGGCCGCGCCGACGAGGATCGCGAGGATCGCCTGCGTGGACTCGCGGACCGACCGGGCGAGCGTGCTCGTCGTCGCGACGACGGCGCCCAGCGGCGCGTAGTAGGGGTAGTCGGAGAAGGGCTCGGGCGCGAGCACGCCGACGAACCACGCGACGGCCGCGGCGACCGCGCCCTTGACCGCGAGCGACCACCGCGGGTGGCGCACCCACTGCCGCTGCGCCGTCGCCACGGTGCGACGCGCGCGTGCCACGAGCGCGCCCGCCCGCGCGCCGCGCCGGCTCCCGTCCGCCGTCCTGTCCTCGCCAGCCACGGGAACGAGGCTGCCGCGCGCCCCGGCTGCCCGCACGCCCACGGGTGCGAGGCCCAGGACGCCCGCAGGATCCGCGCCGGGTGCGCCGGGTACGCCGGGCGCGCCGGAGAACCGGCTCGACGTGTGAGCGGGCAGAGCCGGTGCTTCACTGACGGCGTCGGTGCAGCCAGCCGCCGACGCCGTCGAGCACCACGGTGGCGTCGCGCACCCCTGCCGTCCCCCGTGGCTCCCACGAGGAGGCAGATGATGGTCCGCCGACGCGGCGCGGCAGCCGCAGGAACGAGCATGGTGGTGGCCGCCCTGGCCCTGACGGGCTGCGCCCAGGGCACGGGCGACGACGGCTCGGACGTCGACTTCTCGGCCGACGAGGCGCCGTCCGGCGAGCTCTCGGTCATGGGGTTCGGCACCGGCGACGAGATCGGCGAGGTCCGGTACGACCGCGCCGTGCAGGACCTCGAGGGCGTCGACGTGCGGCTGTCCGAGGGCGAGCTCGACATCCAGGCCTTCCTCTCGGCCGTGGCGTCCGGCAACCCGCCCGACCTCGTCTACGCCAACCGCGACCAGATCGGGACGTTCGCGTCGCGCGACGCGATCCTCCCGCTCGACGAGTGCGTCGACGCCGAGAGCGTCGACATGGACGCGTTCGTCGACACGGCGGTCGAGCAGGTGACCTTCGACGGCAGCGTGTACGGCATCCCCGAGTTCAACCAGGTCCAGGTGACGATGGCGAACGCCGACCTGCTGTCGGCGGCCGGGCTCACGATCGAGGACGTGAACGGCTCGGACCGCGACGCGGTCACCGCCGCGAACGAGGCGCTGATGCGCAGCGACGGCGGGACGCTCAACGTCATCGGGTTCGACTCGAAGCTGCCGGAGTTCCTGCCGCTGTGGGCCAAGTCGGTCGGGGCGGACCTGCTGTCCGAGGACGGCCGGACGGCGCAGCTCGACGCGCCCGAGGTCGTCGAGTCGCTCGAGTGGGCGGTCGGCATCTACGACGCCCAGGGCGGGTTCCCGGCGGTCAAGACGTACCGCGACTCCGCGGACTTCTTCGGCGCCGGCAACCAGTTCGCGACGGGCGTGCTCGGCGCGATGCCGATGGAGCAGTGGTACATCAACGTGCTCAACGAGTCGTCGCCCGACGCGCCCATGGCGTTCGACGCCGTGCGCACTCCCGACGGCGACGCGATCGCCTTCGCGTCGGGCTCGGCCTGGGCCGTGCCGCGCGGGAGCGCGAACCCCGCCGCGGCGTGCCGCTTCGCGCGCCTCATGACGGAGACGGACGCGTGGGTGCAGGCGGCGCAGGCGCGTGCCGACGCGCGCGCCCAGGACGGTCTCGTGTTCACGGGTGTCCTCACCGGCAACGAGGACGCGGACGAGCAGATCCGCGAGGACCTCGTGCCGGACGACGCGCCGCAGCCGTGGAAGGACGCGATCGACGCCATGTACGAGGCGAACGACGCGACGTTCGCGCTGCCCGCCAACCCCGCGGACAACGAGTTCGAGACCGCGTGGCAGGACGCCGTCAACCGCGTGCTCAACGGCCAGCAGGAGCCCGCCGACGCCCTCGCGCAGGCTCAGGACGAGGCCCAGAAGGCGCTCGACGACGCCTGGGCCCAGTGGGACGAGGAGGGCTGAGGTGGCGGCAGCGGACGTCGCGCCGAACCTGCCCACCCCGGCCGCGGGCGGACCGCGCGCGACGCCGACCGGGCGACGGAAGGGACGGCCGAGCCCGTCCGAGCGCCGCGAGCGCAATGCGGCGCTGCGCTTCATCAGCCCGTGGATCGTCGGTTTCCTCGTCTTCACGGCGTGGCCCATCGTGTACAGCGCCTACCTGTCGTTCACCGACTACGACGTCATCAACGACCCGACGTTCGTCGGGCTGGAGAACTACCGCGAGATGGCGCAGGACCCGAAGGTCGCGCTCTCGCTGTGGAACACGCTCGTGTACACGGTCGTCCAGGTGCCGCTGTACACGGTCGTCGGGCTCGCGCTCGCCCTCCTGCTCAACCAGGCGGGCCGGTCCGCGGGGTTCTTCCGGACGGCGTTCTTCATCCCCAAGATGACGCCGCCGGTCGCCGTGGGCGTGCTCCTCCTGCTGCTGTTCAACGGCCAGTACGGGATCGTCAACGAGGTCCTGTCGTGGTTCGGCATCCAGGGCCCGTCGTGGACCACGGACCAGAGCTGGATCAAGCCCGGCCTCGTGCTCATCAGCCTGTGGACCGTCGGGTCGGCCGTCATCATCCTGCTCGCGGCGCTGCGCAACGTCCCGAACGACCTGTACGACGCCGCGCGCGTCGACGGCGCCGGGTTCTGGCGCCGCACGCGCGCCGTGACCGTCCCGATGATCAGCGGCGCGCTCTTCTTCGTCGTCGTGGTCAACACCATCGCGGGCTTCCAGATGTTCACGGAGGCGTACTCGGCCTACTTCGGCGCGGGCAACTCGACCTACCGCAACGACGCCGCGCTGTTCTACGTCATCTACCTCTTCCAGGAGGGGTTCCAGGAGCTGCACATGGGGTACGCCTCGGCGCTCGCGTGGCTGCTGTTCGTCGTCATCATGCTCGTGACGCTCGTCCAGCTCCTCGTGTCCCGGCGCCTCGTCTACTACGAGGGGGAGCAGCGATGACCACCGCGCCGTCGTTCCCGCGCCCCGCCGTGAGCGGCCCGGGCGCCGCCACCGACCCTGCGGCCGGGACCCCGGAGGTGCAGGGCCCTCCCCCGCCGTCGCGCGCGGCGCGGGGCGGCCGCGGCCCCCGCCGCCGGTGGGTCCGTGCGGTCGTGGTCGCCGCGCTCGTGCTCGCCACCGTGGCGTTCGTCTACCCGCTGCTGTGGCTGCTCTCGGCGTCGTTCAAGCCGCGCGCCGAGGTGTTCGACAACCGGCTCGTGCCGCGCACGTTCACGCTCGACAACTACGTGACCGTCTGGCAGGAGGCGCCGCTCGCGCTGTGGCTCGGCAACACCGTCGTCGTCACCGTGCTGGCCGCGGGGCTCGTCACGGTCTCGAGCGCGCTCGTCGCGTGGGGCTTCGCGTTCTTCCGGTTCCGCGGTCGCGGCCCGCTGTTCGGCCTCGTCCTCGCGACGATGATGCTGCCCGGCGCCGTGACGATGATCCCGACGTTCCTCATCTGGAACCAGCTCGGCCTCGTCGGCACGAACGTGCCGCTGTGGGCGGGCAACCTCTTCGCGAGCGCGTTCTACGTGTTCCTGCTCCGGCAGTTCTTCCTGGGGCTGCCGCGCGAGCCGTTCGAGGCGGCTCGCCTCGACGGGGCGAACAACTGGCAGATGTTCTGGCGCATCGCCGTGCCGTTGTGCCGGCCGGCCCTCGTGCTCACGTTCCTCTTCGAGGCGCAGGCCGCGTGGACCGACCTCATGCGCCCGCTCATCTACCTGCAGGACTCGTCGACGTTCACCATCCCGCGCGGGCTCAAGGCCCTCATCGACCAGTTCGGCCCCGGGGGCGAGTCGCAGTGGGAGGTCGTCGTCACGGCCTCCGTCATCACGACGCTCCCGATGATCCTCCTCTTCTTCCTCGGCCAGCGGCACTTCGTCGAGGGGGTGGCGACGACGGGGAGCAAGGGCTGAGCCCGAGGCACGCACCACGCACGACCACCCACGGAAGGACGGCACCACCATGCGAGCACTCACCTGGCAGGGACGCGAGAAGGTCAGCGTCGAGGACGTGGCGGACCCGCGGATCGAGCAGCCGACGGACGCGGTCGTGCGCGTGACGTCGACCGCGATCTGCGGCTCGGACCTGCACCTGTACGGGGTGCTCGGGATGTTCCTCGACGCCGGCGACGTCCTCGGCCACGAGGCCATGGGCGTCGTCGAGGAGGTGGGGCCGGAGGCGGGGAACCTCAAGGTCGGCGACCGCGTCGTCGTCCCGTTCAACATCGCGTGCGGGCACTGCTGGATGTGCGAGCGCGGCCTGCAGACCCAGTGCGAGACGACGCAGGTCCGCTCGCAGGACAAGGGCGCCGCGCTCTTCGGGTACACCAAGCTGTACGGCCAGGTGCCCGGCGGGCAGGCCCAGTACCTGCGCGTGCCGCAGGCCCAGTACGGGCCGGTCGTCGTGCCCGACGACGGCTCCCCGGACGAGCGCTACCTCTACCTCTCCGACGTCGTGCCCACCGCGTGGCAGGCCGTCGAGTACGCCGACGTGCCGCCGGGCGGCACGGTGGTGGTGCTGGGGCTCGGCCCGATCGGGCAGATGTCCGCCCGGATCGCGCTGCACCGTGGCGCGTCCCGCGTCGTGGGCGTCGACCTCGTCCCGGAGCGGCGCGCGATGGCCGAGCGGCACGGCGTCGAGACGCTCGACCCGGCCGCCGTCGACGACCTCGCCGCAGCGGTGCGCGACCTCACGTCCGGCCGCGGCGCCGACTCCGTCGTCGACGCGGTCGGCATGGAGGCGCACGGCTCCCCCCTCGCCGAGGCCACGCAGAAGGTCGTCGGCGTCCTGCCCGACGCGATCGCGGCGCCGCTCACCGAGCGCGCGGCGACCGACCGCCTCGCGGCCCTCTACACCGCGTTCGACCTCGTGCGCCGCGGCGGGACGGTGTCCGTCTCCGGCGTCTACGGCGGCGCGAAGGACCCCCTGCCGATGATGCAGCTCTTCGACAAGCAGGTGACGCTGCGCATGGGCCAGGCGAACGTGCGGCGGTGGACCGACGACGTCCTCCCCCTCGTCGCCGACGTCTCCGACCCGCTCGGCGTGCTGGACCTGCGCACGCACCGGCTCCCGCTCGAGTCCGCGCCGGACGCCTATCGCACGTTCCAGCGCAAGGAGGACGGCTGCATCAAGGTCGTGCTCGACCCGTGGGCCTGACCACCGTCGACGCGGTCGTCGTCGGGGCGGGGCCCAACGGCCTCGTCGCCGCGAACGCGCTCGCGGACTCCGGGTGGGACGTCCTGGTCCTCGAGGCGCAGGAGACGTACGGCGGAGCGGTCCGCTCCGCCGAGGTCGCAGCGCCCGGGTACGAGACGGACCTCTTCAGCGCGTTCTACCCGCTGGCTGCCGGGTCGCCCGTCATCCGGGGGCTGCACCTGGAGGACCACGGGCTGTCGTGGTCGCGCGCGCCGGACGCCCTGGCCCACGTGCTCGACGACGGTCGCGCCGCGGTCCTGCGCGAGCGCGCCGTGGACACCGCCGCCGGCCTGGAGGAGTTCGCGGCCGGCGACGGCGACGCTTGGCTCGAGCTCGTCGCGGGCTGGGACCGCGTGCGCGACCCGCTCCTCGACGCGCTCTTCAGCCCGCTCCCGGCCGCCGGGCCGGTGCTGCGCGTGCTGCGCCGCCTGGGTGCGGCGGGCACGCTCGACCTCGCGCGCCTCGCCGTGCTCCCGGTGCGCCGCCTGGCCGACGAGCAGTTCCGCGGCGAGGGCGGCGGCCTGCTCCTCACGGGCAACGCGATGCACGCCGACGTCCCGCCCGACGCCGCCGGCAGCGGCGTGTTCGGCTGGCTGCTCGCCATGCTGGGGCAGGACGTGGGCTTCCCCGTCCCGACCGGGGGCGCCGGACGGCTCCCGGACGCGCTGGTCACCCGCCTGCGCGCCCGCGGCGGCGACGTCGTCACCGGGGCGCGCGTCGACCGTGTCCACGTGGTGCGCGGGCGCGCGGTCGGCGTGAGCACGGTCGACGGGCGGCACGTGCGCGCCCGCCACGCCGTGGTCGCCGACGTCAGCGCTCCCGCGCTCTACCTCGACCTCGTGGGCGCGGACGCGCTCCCCCCGCGCCTCGTGCGCGACCTCGGCCGGTTCCAGTGGGACCACCCGACCGTCAAGGTGAGCTGGGCGCTCGAGCGACCGATCCCCTGGACCGCGCCCGGTGCCCGGTCGGCGGGGACGGTGCACCTCGGGGTCGACCGGGCAGGGTTCGTCGACGTCGCGGCCTCGCTCTCGCGAGGCCGGGTCCCGGAGCAGCCCTTCCTCGTCCTCGGGCAGATGACGACGTCCGACCCGTCGCGCTCTCCCGCCGGGACCGAGTCGGCCTGGGCCTACACCCACGTGCCCCACGGCGTGCGCTGGACGCGCGAGGCGGTGAACGAGGCGGTGCGGCGCGTCGAGGACACGGTGGGGCGCGCCGCGCCCGGGTTCGCCGACGCCGTCGTCGGCCGCTTCGTGCAGACTCCCGCCGACCTCGAGACGGCCGACGCCAACCTGTCGGGCGGGGCGATCAACGGCGGGACGTCCGCCGTGCACCAGGAGCTGTTCCTGCGGCCGACGCCCGGCCTCGGCCGGCCGGAGACACCGGTCACGTCGCTCTACCTCGCGAGCGCGTCCGCCCACCCGGGCGGCGGGGTGCACGGCGCGTGCGGCTGGAACGCGGCGCGCGCCGCGCTCGCCGCGTCCGGCCCGCGCGGGGCCCTGCGCCGCGCGCTCGTGCGCACCGCCTGGGCACGGCTGCTGCGCGACCCCTGACCGGAGGCGGGCGCCGCGCGCTACGGGTTCCGGCGCTCCGCGAGGAAGGCGAGCCGGCGCAGCGACTCGACGTTCCGGGGGGCGATCACGGCGCTGCGCAGCGGCCGGGGCACGAGCGCGCCGGGTCCCTTCTCGGCATCCTCCGTGATCCGCACGGTGCAGCCCTGCTCGGTCGGGCGCACCTCGATGCGCACGCGTGCCTCGCCCGCGGGCCAGCCCCGCGCCTGCAG
Source organism: Cellulosimicrobium cellulans (assembly GCF_016921195.1). Taxonomy (GTDB): domain Bacteria; phylum Actinomycetota; class Actinomycetes; order Actinomycetales; family Cellulomonadaceae; genus Cellulosimicrobium; species Cellulosimicrobium cellulans_F. The sequence goes on along the minus strand of NZ_JAFGYF010000002.1, from coordinate 179,107 downwards.
GTCGATCCCCCGGTCGGGGTCCCAGGCACGCACGACCGTCTCGTCGTCGAGCAGCGCGGGCCAGAGCCCGACCGAGTGGAGGATCCTCGATCCCGGCGCGGGCCAGGAGTCGTCGACGGCCCGGATGCGCGCCGTCCCGACGACCCACGTCGAGTACGACCACCCGTCCGCGAGCACGCCGAGCACCGCGTCCGGGGAGCATCCGACGGCTCGTGTGACGGTCACCATGAGGCGACGCTAGTCCTGCGCGCGGCACTGGCAACCGCTCACGGCCGGAACGCCCGTCCGCGCGTGCTCACGCCGTCCGACGTAGCGTGAGGACGTCCCCGTGACGACGCGGGGGACGACTCAGGAAGGGGCCCGCGCCATGGGCATCGCCAGCTTTCCCCAGGAGTTCGCGGTGCGTGCCGCCACGATCCTCGGGCACGGCCTCGAGATCAGCGTGACCTTGCGCCAGGGCGGCGTGAGCGTCCGGGCGGGGAGCAGCACCGACGCCGCGGCGCGGTGCGACCAGGCCGAGGCCCTGGACGACGCCGGCCCGTGCATCGAGGCGATCGACGCCGGCTCGCGGCTCGTCGTCGCCGTCGACGAGGCGACGCGCTGGGAGCGCTGGTCGCGTCAGGCCCGCGCGGAGGGATTCGTCGCCGCCGCGGCGGTCCCGGCGACCGTCGCGGACGAGGTCGCCGTCGCGCTCAACCTCTACTCCCGCACGCCCGACCCGTGGACCCCCGAGCTCCTCACCGCGGCCGACTCGTACGCCCAGCTCGTCGCGGCGGCCGTTCGGCTGCGCCTCGAGCTCGCCGAGCTCGAGGACTCGACCGCGGGGTTCTACCGCGACATGTCCGACGCCGTCGCCACGGAACGCGCCGTCGGGGCGATCATGCAGACCAACCAGTGCTCCGCCGAGGAGGCGCGCCGCATCATCGACTCGGCCTCGCGGCACCGGAACGTGAGCCCGCGCGAGGTCGCGGAGCACCTGTTGCGGGCGCTCGTGGTGTCGGAGCCGTCCGACGAGGACACGGGCGTCTGATGGCCGGACGGGACGCACCGGCCGGCGTGGCGGACGACGCGGGAGCCCGCGACCGCCGGACCGTCCTGTCGGGCGTCCTGTTCGGCGCCGGGATCGCGGCGTCGATCATCGACCTGTTCGTCTTCCACCTGGGTCTGCAGTGGCACCACTTCTACGACCTGTCGACGACGCAGGTCGCGCTCGCCGCGGACGGCCTCTTCCACGCGGTGGGCTGGTTCGTCACCGTCTGGGGGCTGTTCCTGCTGGCCGACGTCCGCCGCCGCGCCGAGGTCTCGTGGGCACGGTGGGTGGGCGCCGTGGTCGTCGGCGTCGGGGGCTTCCAGCTCCTGGACGGGGTGCTCAACCACAAGATCCTCGGGATCCACCAGATCCGGTACGGCGTCGACCTCCTCGTCTACGACGTCGTGTGGATCGGGACGGCGGTCGTCGCCCTCGTCGTCGGGCTGGTCGTCCTGCGCCGTGCGCGGCCCGGTCGTCCGGGCGGCGCCGGGAGCGCGTGATGCACCCGCACGACCACGTGCCGGCCGCCGGGCCTCCCCTGCTGACGGTCGTCGCGGTCGTCGCTCTCGCTGTCGGTGCCGCCGCGTACGCCGTCGGGCTGCGGGCTGCCCGGGCACGCAGCCCGTGGCCTGCGCGGCGGACCCTGTGCTGGTACGCGGGGCTCGCGTGCGCGGGTGCCGCGACGCTCGGGCCGCTCGCCGAGGCGTCGCGCGCGAGCTTCACGGCGCACATGGCCGGGCACGTCCTCCTGGGCATGCTGGCCCCGCTGCTCCTCGTCCTCGCCGCTCCGGTCTCGCTCCTCCTGCGCGCCCTGCCGGCAGCCCGGGCGCGACGCGTGAGCGCGGCGCTGCGGTCTCCGGTCGCGCACGTGGTCGGCCACCCGGTCGTCGCCGCCCTGCTCGACGGGGGCGGGCTGTGGCTCCTGTACACGACGGGGCTCTTCCACGTCGCGCACGGCTCCGCGCCGGTGGACGTGGTGGTGCACGCGCACGTCCTGCTCGCGGGCTGGCTCCTCACCGCGTCGCTCGTCGGGCCCGACCCGCACCCGTCCCGCGCCTCGTTCCGGGTGCGGGCGACGGTCCTCGTCGCGTTCGTCGCCGCCCACTCCGTGCTCGCCAAGTGGCTCTACGCCCACCCCCCGGCGGGCGTCTCCCCCGCCGACGCGCGCGCCGGCGCGCAGCTGATGTACTACGCGGGCGACGCCGTCGACGTCGCGCTCATGGTCCTCATGGTCGCCGGGTGGTACACGGCGTCCCGGCCGCGAGACCTCGCGACTGCGCGCGTGCGGGAGCACCCGGGCCTAGCGTGAGGAGGAGGCCTCGAGACGAGCGGGTCCCGGTTTGCCCGAGGGAGAGACGCCATGAAGGTCCTCAGGACGACGGCGCTGGCGGCGGGGGCCGCGGGCGTCGTCTGGTGGGCACGACGACGCGGTCGGAAGGACGACGGTCCCGACCGGCCGCTCGCGGTGACGGTCCACCGGCCGTACGACGAGCTCGTCGAGGAGCTCGGCCGCCCCGACGCGGCGGCACTGCGGGGGCTCGGGGCCGACGCCCAGCTCGAGCTCACGCCCGCGCCCGGCACGTTCGGGACGGAGGTCCGGCTGCGCACAACCTCGCACCACGGCTCGCGCGCGGAGGCACGGCAGTCGCTGCGGGCGATGAAGCAGGTCCTGGAGACCGGGGCGACCATGCCGCCGGACCGGGCCGTGACCCGGCGCCCGACGCTCACGTCGCTGCCGCTGGAGATCGCGATCCGGCGCGCGGGGACGGGAGGCCGGCTGTGAGGGCGCTGCAGTGGGTGGGGGTCAACGAGCTCGAGGTCGGCACCGTGCCCGACCCCACGATCGAGCACCCGCAGGACGTCGTCGTCCGCGTGCGCCGGACCGTCACGTGCGGGTCGGACCTGCACCTCCTCGGGGGCTACATCCCCTTCATGCGCTCGGGCGACGTCCTCGGCCACGAGTTCGTCGGCGAGGTCGTCGAGGTGGGGCCCGAGGTCCGGCGGCACGCGGTGGGCGACCGCGTCGTGGTCTCGTCGTTCATCGCGTGCGGCCGCTGCTGGTACTGCACGCACGAGCTCTACTCGTTGTGCGACAACGGCAACCGCAACCCGGCGATCACGGAGACCCTGTGGGGCTCCGCGCCCGGCGGGTGCTTCGGCTACTCCCACGCGATGGGCGGCTACGCGGGCTCGCACGCCGAGTACGTGCGCGTCCCGTTCGCGGACGTCGGCGCCTTCGCGGTGCCCGAGGGCGTCGACGACGCGCGCGCGCTCTTCGCGTCGGACTCCGCGGCCACCGGCTGGATGGGCGCGGACCTGGGCGACGTGGGCCCCGGTTCGACGGTCGCGGTCTGGGGCGCGGGCGCCGTCGGGCAGATGGCGGCCGCGGCGGCGGTCCTGCGGGGCGCCGAGCGCGTGGTCGTCGTCGACCGGCTCGACGACCGCCTCGAGATGGTCCGCACGCACGTGGGGTGCGAGACGCTCCACGACCAGCGCGACGACGTGGGGCCCGCGCTGCTCGAGATGACGGCGGGCCGCGGGCCGGACGTGTGCATCGAGGCCGTCGGCATGGAGGCGAGCGGCGGCCCCGTCGAGGACGCCGTCGACCGCGTCAAGCAGCAGCTGCGGCTCCAGACGGACCGGCCCTCGGCCGTGCGCCGCGCGATCTACCACTGCCGCAAGGGCGGCACGGTCGTCGTGCTCGGGGTCTTCGCGGCGCTCACCGACGGCTTCCCGCTCGGTGCGCTCATGAACAAGGGCCTCACGCTGCGCTCCGCGCAGATGCACGGACAGCGGTACATCCCCGGTCTGCTCGACCTCATGGCGCGCGACGAGCTCGTGACCGAGCACCTCGGTACGCACGTCATGTCGCTCGAGGACGGGCCGCGCGGGTACGACCTGTTCAAGCGGAAGGCCGACGGGTGCGTGCGCGCGGTCTTCGTGCCGGGCGGTGACGACGCGGCGTGACGCGGCGCGGGCGACGGCTCACGTCCCGTCGTCGCCCGCGTCGAACACCTCGCGGTAGAGGCGCCCGGCCTCGTCGACGACCCGCGGGTCGACCGACGCGGCGGGCACGACGTCCACGAGGAGGGGCTCGCAGTCGGGCCCGCGCCCCGCCACCTCGCCCGTGAGCAGCCACGGGAAGCGCTCGGGCGTCATGAGGTGCGCGTACTGGCAGAGCTGGCGCGCGACCCAGTGCTCCACGGGGCGGTCCCACCAGGGCTCGGGGTTCATCGGGTTCACGCTCAGGCCCGGCAGCAGGCAGCCGCTCTCGTGGTCGCGGCTCACGGTCGAGCTGTCTTGGTCGGGTCCACCGCTGAACCGGACGTAGAGGGGGTGCACGACCGCGACGAGCTCGGCGACCTCCGCGAGGCTCCGCAGGCGTGGCAGGGCGTCGAGAGCGCTCGTCCGCTCGGGCATCCGGACCTCCTGGGCTGGCGTGGGTGCGTGCCGTCGGCCCCTTCTCGACCCACCGCGACGGCGTCCCCCACCCGGGACCGTCTCCGTCACCGCCAGGCTACGAGCGCCTGGCGGTGCAGGCACCCGGGGACCTGCGAGCGCAGCGGCGCCGTGCGACGGTGGCAGGACCGCGTCGTCCGACGTGGTCCGAGCATCGAGCACCGCCCGAGGAGGCCGACATGAGCGAGAACGACGAGCGCGGCTACGACCCCGCCGAGGACCCGGACGCCGACCCCCGGTCGCTCAACCCGCGGGAGGGGCGCCAGGCGAGCGGCTCGGGTGCGGACGAGGACGTCGACACCGACGCCGAGCCCGGGAACGTCAACCCGCGCACGGGCGGCGAGGCCTCCGGCGACGCGTGACGCACGGCAGGACGAGGGCCCGGGTGCGCCGCACCCGGGCCCTCGTCGTGCCGCCGCTACGCCGCCGCCGAGGCGGGCACCCCGCCCTCGCTCCAGGCCGTCTCGCCGCGCAGCCCGAACCGCAGGCCCAGGTGGTCCATCGTCGGCGGGAGCGGGTCCCGGGCGAGGTAGCGACCCCGCCCGACGGCGAGGTCGAGCCGCGCGACGCGCGCCAGCGTGTGCGACGCGAGCAGGAGCACCACGTTGCGACCCGGGCAGGACACGGGGCCGCCGCTGAACGGGACCAGCCCCCAGTCGTCGTCGGCCCGGCCGTCGAGCCACGCCTCGGGCGTGAACGCGTCGGCGAACGGCAGGCGGTCGGCGTCCCGGTGGAAGTAGGCGCTCAGCACGACGAACCCGGTGCCCGCGGGCAGGACGCGCGCGCCCCACTGCACCGGGGACGTCGCGTCGCGCAGGATCGCGAGCGTCGTCGGCCAGAGCCGGACCGACTCCAGCACGCACCCGCGCGCGTACGGGAGCACGGCCGGCCCGTCCCCGGCGGTCGTCAGCTCCGCGAGGAGGCGGTCGCGGACGGCCGGGCGGGCCGAGGCCACGGCCAGCGCACGGAAGGTCGCGGCGCCGGCCGCGTCGAACGCGAAAAGCCAGTGCGGGATCTGCCGACGCACCGCGTCCGCGCCGCCCGCGTCGCGACCGCGCGCGGCGAGCGTCCCCGGCTCCGCCACGGCGACGTGCTCGGCGATCCGCCGGTCCAGGGCGGCCCGGAGCCACGGACGACGCGGGCGGAACCAGGACCAGTTCCCGTCGCGCCGCAGCGCGTCGAGGATCGCCACGAGCCGCTCGTCGTCCCGGGCTGCGCGCCCGAGGACCGCGGTCCGCACCACGCGCCACCCCGACGCGGCGAACGTGTCCCAGTCGAGCCGGCCCGAGGCCTCGACGGCGGCGAGGAGGTCTCCCGTCTCCCGCCCGACCGCGGCGACCAGGGCGCCGCCGTCGTGGTGCACGGGCTCGGACATGTCGAGCACCGCCTCGTTGTACGGGCGCCGCTCGCGTCGCAGGTCGAGCGGGGAGACGAGCACGCCGTCGGGCTGGAAGTGCGCGAGCGCGCCTCGCTTCTCCCACGAGGCCGGGGTGAACGGCTCGGGCGACCCGGCGAGGATCCGTTCGACGTGCTCGGGCCGGGTGGCCAGGACGAGCCGACGCGCACCGAGCCGGACCACGAGCGGTGCCCCGTGGTACCGGGAACGCAGACGGTCCAGGAGGCGGCGTGCCGTGCGGTCAGCCTGGCGCCGCTCCGCCCACGCGGTCGCGCGGGGTCGGCGCACGATGGCGCCCTGGGCGACGAGCGGACCGAGCACGTCCCGCAGGACGCGCCCGGTCTCGCTCGCCGTGAGATCGACCGGAGTGTCGGTCATGCGCCCGTCCGGGTGGTCGGCGTCGCCGGTCCGGCGTCGCGGCGCACCGGCCACAGCGCGATCGCGAGGCCGGCGGCCGCGCTCACGGCGTGCAGCACGTTGTCCGCGCCGTTGATGTTGAGGAAGTTGGCCTCGGCGTTGTTGACCACGATCAGCCCGTAGACGAACGCGGCCCCGTAGCCGATCGCGAGGATCCAGCCGTACGTCCGGGCGCTCGCCGACCGGCTCCACAGCAGGACGCCGAGGAGCCCGATGACGAGGTGGACCACGTTGTGCAGCGGGTTGATCGCGAAGACGAGCAGGGTCTGCGAGTGGTCGTGCACCGTCCACCCGTCGAAGCCCGTGATCGCGAACCCGACGACGCCCACGAGCAGGTAGACGACACCGATGACGAGAGCCAGGTACTGGTGGACGCCCCGCGCGGGGCGGTCGGCCCTCGCGACGCTGCGTGGTGCGGATGCGGCGGTCATGTCGGACTCCTCTCAGTCCTTGTGGAGGGCGTCCTTGACGGCGCCCTTGGCCTTGTCGAGCGTCGACGGCTTGCCCGTCGTGCCGTGGAACCGCTCGTCCGGCGTCGTGGGCGGCGGCATCGGCACGCCCGCCGGGGGCTCGGCGACGTAGGTGAACTCGCCCTTGCCGTCCGGGGTCGGGCCGCTCGCCCAGCGTCCCTCGGACGCGTGCTCGCCGTCGGAGAAGTTGATGTACTGGTACGCCACGTCACGGTCCTCCTTCGAGAGCGGGAACGTGCTCGGCACGGGCAGCTCCTCGACGCCCTCGTCGCGCAGCTCCTGCGCCGCGGCGAGCCACTGGTTCTGGTGCATGGTGTCGCGCGCGAGCAGGAAGGCGAGGAGATCCTTGACGCCCGCGTCGTCGGTCATGTGGTAGAGCCGGGCGACCTGGAGCCGGCCCTGCATCTCGGCGTTCGCGTTCGCCGTGAAGTCGGCGAGCAGGTTGCCGCTCGCGGTCACGTAGCCCGCCGACCACGGGTTCCCGTTCGAGTCGACCGGGCGGGCGCCCGCGCCTGCCACGATCGCCTGCTGCGGGTCCGTTCCGCCGACGATCGCGGCCACGGTCGGGTCGTCCTGCACGGCGCCCTCGACGAGGCCGACGGGAGCCTTCTCCAGGAGCTGCGCGATCATCGTCGCCAGCATCTCGACGTGCCCGAACTCCTCGGCGCCGATGCCGTAGAGCAGGTCGCGATACTTGCCCGGGATGTGGGTGTTCCAGGACTGGAAGCCGTACTGCATCGCGACGGTGATCTCGCCGTACTGCCCGCCCAGCACCTCCTGGAGCTTGCGGGCGTAGACGGCGTCCGGGCGGTCCGGCGTCGCCTGGTGCTGGAGCTCTTGACGGTGGAAGAACATGGTCTCTCCCTCGGGGAGGTCGGCCCTCTCCGCACGGCGTGCGCAGGAGGACCACGGCACGCGCCCGTTCTCGACGCGTCGAGCGTCCCTCCAGCGTGGAGCCGCCCGCACCCGGTCGCATCTGGGAAGGGCCGGTGCCGTGCGACGGCCGCGCGCGCGGGCTCGTGCCCAGCGCGCCGGCTCCTCCGCAGGGCGGGAAATTCACCCTCGGCCGGAGCGCGGCGGGCGACGGCGCGCCCTAGCGTGGTTCCCGTCGCACGGCAGCCGGTGAAGAAGACCGCCGCACGCCTGCCCCGCGACGAACCGCCCTCGTCCCGGCGCGCCAGGACGAGGGCGACGTGCGTCCGGGGGTCTCGCGCGCGAGCGCGGCCGATCCTGCCTACGGTCGACGCAGGGCTTCGAGAAGGGGAGCGCGACGACCCGAGGAGCGCCCATGTCCGATCCCCGCAGCACCGCCACCGACCGCGACGATGCGGACTCCCCCGTCCTCCTGCGCCTCGCGCGGCGGCTCGAGGACGCGACCGCGCTCGACGACCTCTCGAGCACGGTCCGCGGCGTCGCGCTCGCCGTCGTCCCGTCCCATGGCCGTCTGCGCGAGGAGCTGCACGGCCGCTCGCTGGGCCATGCGCTCCACGCGACCCTGACCGACGTCCCGGTCGGTCTGTGGACCAGCGCGGCCGTGCTCGACCTCGTCGGGGGCGAGCGGAGCGCCCCGGCGGCGCAGCGGCTGGTCGGGCTCGGCGTGCTGGCCGTCGCGCCGACGGCCCTCACCGGACTCGCCGACTACCTCGACGTCGACCGGCGCGCCCGTCGCGTCGGCGCCGTCCACGCGGCCCTCAACACGGGCGTCTCGCTGCTCTACGGCACGTCGTGGCTGCTGCGCCGCGGCGGGCGGCACCGGTCCGGGGTCGCGGTCTCGATGCTCGGATACGCCGTCGCCGGCGCGAGCGCGTTCCTCGGCGGGCACCTCGCCCAGGCGCTGCGGGAGCCGCCCGCGGAGGTCGTGCTCGGCGACGACGACGTCCCGGACCTGCCGTGACCGCCGCACGACCCGCGCGTCCCCCGGCGGACCGCGGCACCGCCCTCGTGACCGGCGCGACGAGCGGGATCGGACGCGCGCTCGCGGTGGAGCTCGCGCGCCGGGGGAACGACGTGCTCGTGGTCGCGGACCGCGACGTCGAGCCCACCGTGCGCGACCTCTGCGCGCACGGTGGCGCGCACGAAGGGCTCACCGTCGACCTGGCGACACCCCGCGGGGTCGAGGCGACCGCCCGGCGCGCGCGCGAGCTCGGCGTCTCGGCCGTCGTCCTCAACGCGGGGGTGGGCGTGCACGGCGCGTTCGCGCGCACCCCGCTCGAGGACCAGCTGCGTCTCCTGGACCTCAACGTGCGCTCGGTGGCCCACCTGACCCACCTGGTCCTGCCGGACCTCCTGGCGCAGGGACGCGGCCGGATCCTCGTCACGTCGTCCGTCGCCGGGGAGATGCCCGCGCCGCACTTCGCGACCTACGCCGCCTCCAAGGCGTTCCTGCGCTCGTTCGCGTGGTCCCTGCGGAGCGAGCTCGCCGGGACGGGCGTCACGGTCACCGCCCTCCTGCCGGGCCCGACGCGCACGCCGTTCTTCCGCGAGGCGGGGATGGAGCGCACCCACGTGGGCCGCCTGCCCAAGCCGCGACCCGCGGCTGCGGCGCGGCATGCGGTGGACGCGCTGCTCCACGGTCGGCCGGAGGTGGTCACGGGCGTCCAGGGCGGCGTGATGCTGGCCGTCGCGCGCGTCCTGCCGCAGCCCGCCCGGGCCGCGTTCCACGGCTGGTTCTACGCGCCCGTCCCTGCCTCGCGCGCCGTGGAGCGTCCGTCGTCGTCCCCGCTGCGGTAGCCGTTGACCTTGTGCGTCCCGTCGCACCACGGCGGGATCGCCGTTCCGCCGCACCGGCACAGCGCGACGGTCGCGCGGTGCCGCTCGATCTCGTTCCCCTCCCGGTCGACGAGGCGGGCGGGGCCACGGACGAGCAGCGGGCCGTCGGGGCAGGCGGTCACGACGACCTCCTCCGCGTGGCCACGCGGTTCCCCCGTCACCGCGGTGCCTCCCCGGACGCAGCGCGCAGCTCCTCCAGCGAGTGGGCGGCGCGGCGGATCCGCGTCCCGCGGTAGGGCACCCCGCCGCGCAGGCGCCACCCGAGGGCGACCCACGCGCACACCGCGCGCTCGAGCAGCCACGCGGGGGCCCACAACGCTGCCGTCGGCGGCCAGGCCGCGGCTCCCCCGGCGGCGCGCCGCCCCACCTCGGCGACGAGGGCCGCGCTCCCGAGCACGATCACGACCACGACCGTCCACGCCGCGCGCCAGGCGCCGTCGGAGCGCGCCGCCCCGGCGACGCACGCGGCGAGGACCGGGGCGAGCGCGAGCTCCGCGGTGAGCCGCGCGGGCTGGGCGAACGAGTCGTACGCCTGCCGCACGCGCTGCTCGAGGAAGGTGCGCACCCGGGGCGGCCGGCGGTCCACGAACAGGTCGGGCCGGTGCACGACCCGTCCGCCCCGGGCGAGCGCCGTGCGCTCGAGCTCGAGGTTCTCGAACAGCACCCGGGCGTCGTACCCCTCAGGGCCCAGCGCGTCGCGTCGCAGCACGACCGTGCCCGACCAGTCGTGCCCGAGGGCCCGGTTCACGAGCGAGCGCGCGGTGTCCCAGCGCGCGTGCCAGGGCGCCGGGTCGAACACGTTCTGCGGCACGACGAGGTCGGCGTCGTCGAGCGCCGCGAGCGCCTCGTCGAGCGTCGCGGCGTCCCACCGCACGTCGTCGTCCGCGAGGACGACCGCCGGGGTGGAGGCCGCGGCCAGTGCCGCGAGCACGCCGACGACCTTGCCGTTGCACCCTGGCGGCGGCGCCGGGACGGCGACGGTCCGGGTGCCGTCGGGCCACGACGCCGCGTGCCGCGCGCGGACCTCGGCGGGCGAGCCGTCGGCGACGACGACCTCCGCGCGGGGCAGGAGGCGCGCCAGGTACCGGGACAGCTCGGCCGCCGCGCGCTCGTCGAACCGGTCGCGGCGCAGCGGCAGCACGTAGGTCACGTCAGGCACGCGGACGGTCCTCGTCCCCGGCGTCCGCGCCCGGCGTCGGGCTCGCCGCGACGGGTCCGAGCGGCGCGCGCAGCGCGGACTCCCCCGCCTGCCAGCGCTCGAGCGCGTGCGCGGCGACGTCGCCCTCGACGGCGAGGCACGCGGCCGCGCCCAGCAGGACGTCGTCGCGCAGCGCGGGCTCCTGCTCGACGAGCCGGCCGGCCAGGTCGCGCGCCGCGATCTGCTCGTGGACGGCGTCCGCCTCGACGTGCTCGTCGAAGTACCAGGTCGTGTCCGCGTCGTGGCCCAGGCGCCGGAACCCGTTGCCGTAGAGGCGGCTGGGCACCGACGACGTCATCTCGAACGCGGCGAGGTGCCCCACGATCGCGCCCCGCAGCCGACGGTGAAGGCCGAACAGCGACATCGTGTTGACCGCCGCGAGGACCACCGCGGGGACCGCGTCGACGTAGCGCCCGTACGTGTCGTCGAGCCCGACGCCGCGCATCGCGCGCGCGAACAGCTCGGCGTGCATGCGCCCGGGCCGGCCTCCCCCGTACTCGTCGGCCTGGATCTCCACGAGCGCGGCCTTGGGCGTCCCGGCGAGCCGGGGCACGGCCCACGTGTGGGGGTCGGCCTCCTTGAGCTGGTACAGCGACTTGAGCGCCAGGAGCTCGCGCGCCTGGTCGGCGTCCGCACGCTTGGCGACGTAGCGCGACAGGCTCGGGCCGTCGTCCGCGGCGGCGAGCTCGAAGAGCCGCCGGGCGACGCCGGCGGCATCGGTCTCCGCGCCGTCGGGCTGCCCCGCGCGTTCGCGCACGGCGGTCTCGAAGGGCCCCTCGAGGGTCGCGCGGACGGCGAGGAGCGCGGGCTCCCACTCCCACGCGTCGTCGACGCCCTCGACGCCGCGGTAGTGCAGCTCGTAGAGCACCGTGAGGGCGAGCTGCACGTCGTCGTCCTGGAGGAACCGCCCGCCGGCCGCGTCCAGAGCGGCGGGCAGGGCGTCTCGGACCGCCCGCAGCCGCTCGGCCGCGTCGGCCCCCGGCGGCCCGTCGACGAGCGCGCCGACCAGCGCCGCGGTCAACGGGCCGCGCGGCCGCGGCAGGGGCAGGCGACCCGTGCCGGGCGCCGCGGGGGCGCCGGGCACGGGCCCGGCCGGTGCGGGGACGGTCGCCGGGGCGTCCGGGACCTCGGCGGGGGCGGTGAAGGTCATGCGGGCTCCTCGCGCTCGCGCGGACGGCGCCCGTGCTCGACGCCACCGCCATGCTCCCCAGGGTCGGCCGCGCTCGCGAGCCGAGACCCTGCTCGCGAGCGGCCCAGCCGCCGTGTCAGCCCTGTTCGGAGCCCTGCGGCGACGTCGCGGACGTCCCGTGCTGCGTGAGCTCGGCGAGGAAGCGGTGGCACTGCTGCGCCCGCTCGGAGTCCTCCGCCATGACCTTCTCGAAGAAGGTCGCGATCTCCTCCTTGCCCGCGTTGCGGGCGTCGCGCACGTACTGGCCGTAGTCGTGCCCGGCCTTGAGCGAGTGGTACTGCACCGAGATGAGGTCGAACGTGACGTCGTCGAACCCGGTCTCTCCTGTGGCCATGATCGAAACCCTCCTGCGCCCGGGGGCGCCGTGCGGCCGGGCGACGCCCGGCACGGTGGCGGCCGGCTGCTCGACCACTCCCACGGTCGCAAGGCTCCGGTCGCTCGCAACCCCGGGCCGGGGGTGCTCTCCAGTTGTGTGCGCGCGACCCTGACCTAGCGTGAGAGGTGGTCCAGGAGGTGGCCGTACCGGCGGAGCGAGAGCCCGGCACGGCCTGCGCTCCGTCGCCAGTCACGCCGCCCCAGCGCGGCGACGACGACGGGAGTCCGACCATGAGCGAGACGAACGTGCCGTACGGCTCGGGGCCCGGTTCGCCGGGTGTCGGGACGTCGCAGGGAACCGGGGAGAGCGGCAGCGCCGCGACCGGGGTGAAGGAGCGCGCGAGCGAGGCCGCGTCACAGGTGGGCGACGCGGGCCGCGACGTCGCGCAGGACGCGAAGGAGAAGGCGCGCGACGTCGCGCACGAGGCGAAGGACCGCGCACGGGGTCTGGTGGACCAGACCCGCACCGAGCTCGCCGACCAGGCGCGCACGCAGCAGGAGCGCCTCGCGGGCGGGCTCCGGTCCCTCGGCGACGAGCTCCGCCAGATGGCGGACGGCACCGAGGACCCCGGTTATGCGACCGACCTGGTCCGGCGCGCCGGGGACGCCACCGGGCAGGTGGCGCAGTGGTTCGAGGACCGCGAGCCCTCGTCCGTGCTGCACGAGGTCGAGAGCTTCGCCCGGCGTCGTCCAGGCACGTTCCTCCTCCTCGCCGCCGGGGCGGGCCTGCTGGTCGGGCGGCTCGTGCGCGGCATGAAGGACGCACCGGACACGGGCTCCGACCGCGCGGACGACACGTCAGGCACAGGTACGACGGGCACGCGCGGCGCGCACGCCGCCCCGGTCGGGACCTCGGGCCCGACCGGCACCGCGGGGCTCGGCGGGACGACGGGCTCGACCGGCACCGCGGGACTCGGCGGGACGACGGGCACGACCGGCACGACCGGCACGGGGACGGGGACGCGGGGCGAGCCGGACGTCGGGACCGCGGGCGCGTACCCGGGCCTCGCGAACGACCGTCCGGCGCAGGACCCGGACGTGGCGACCGCCGCGGAGGGCGACCCGGCGCCGCCGTCGTACCCGCCCACGACGCCCGGCTCGGGCGCCCGGCCGGGAGGTGGCCCCGATGTCGTACACCCCTGACCCGTTCGCCGCGGCGAACACCGGGCGGCACACGACGGGCAGCGGCCCCGACCCGGGCGTCGCGGCCACGCCGCAGCCCGTGCCGACGTCGGCGGACCAGCAGGCCGAGCAGCAGAGCCTCGGCGAGCTCGTCGCCGAGGTGAGCCGCGACCTGTCGACCCTCATGCGCCAGGAGGTCGAGCTCGCCAAGGCCGAGGCCAAGCAGTCGGCGCAGCGCGCCGGGAAGGGCGCCGGGATGCTCGCCGGCGCGGGGGTGGCGGGCCACATGGTCCTGCTGTTCCTCTCGGTGGCGCTGTGGTGGGCGCTCGGCGCCGTCATGGGCCGTGGCTGGTCGGCCGTGGTCGTCGCGGTGCTGTGGGCGATCGTCGCCGCGGTGCTCGCGGCGCGCGGGCGCAAGGAGCTGCGCACGGTCGAGGGCATGCCCGAGACCACGGACACCCTCAAGAAGATCCCGAACGCCGTCCGAGGACACGAGGAGAAGAACTCATGAGCACCAGCGATCCGGAGGAGATCCGGGCGGACATCGAGCGCACGCGGACCGAGCTGAGCCGCGACGTCGACGCCCTCGGGGAGAAGGTGAAGCCCGGCAACGTGGCGCGCCGCCAGGTGGACCGCGTGCGGTCGGGCGTGACGAGCGTCAAGGACCGCGTCATGGGCACGGCGCACGACACCATGGGCTCGGCCCGCGACACGTCGCACGGGGTCGCCGAGCGCGGCCGCGAGGCAGCGTCGTCGGTCGCCGACTCGGCGCGCAGCACGGCGTCCTCGGTCGCCGAGACCGTCGGCTCCGCGCCGCGCGCGGTGCGCGACCAGACGCAGGGCAACCCGCTCGCGGTAGGCCTCGTCGCGTTCGGCGTCGGCCTCGTCGTCGCCTCGCTCCTCCCGTCGACCCGCACCGAGCAGCGCGCCGCGGTCGGGGTCAAGGAGAAGGCGGCGCCGCTCGTCGAGGACGTGAGGTCCACGGCGCAGGAGGTCGTGGAGGACCTCAAGGAGCCCGCGAAGGAGGGCGCGGAGGCCGTCCGCGACGCCGCGAAGGACGCGGCGCAGTCCGTGGGCCAGCACGGCAAGGAGGCCGCGGCCGACGTCCGCGACCAGGTCAAGGAGGGCTGAGGCCCCGACGCGCGACGCGACGGCCCGGAGACGAGATCTCTCTCGTCTCCGGGCCGTCGCTCATGCGGGGCCGGCGGGAGCCCGGGTGAGGCGGCGTCGGACGTCCGCCTCACCCGGCGCTCCTGGCCGTCAAGCCGGTGTCAGCTGCACGACAGCGCGTCGTGCTCGGCCGTGACCGTGGCCGTCCTCCCCTCGGCGTCGGTGGCGGTGACCGTGGCGGAGCCGGCCTCGACCGCACCGGACCGGACGGCGAACGACTGGTAGGCGTTCGCGCCCGGGGCGACGTTCTCGACCGTCTTCGTGCCGTACGGCGTCTCGAGCGTCACCGTCAGCGGCACGTCGTCCTCGTTGAGGGCACGGACCGCGACGTAGGCCTTGCCCGCGAGGCAGCGCGCCTGCGCGGTCGCCGTGACGTCGGGCCCGGCCTCTCCGGCGGGGACGCCGGTGAGGTACTCGAAGCCGTGGGCCGCGAAGTCCTCGCCGTCGGGCGCCTGGTCCCACTCGAGGACGTAGTACGCGACGCCGGCCTCCTGGGCCGCCGTGAGGATCTCCTGCAGCGGCACCTCGCCCTCGCCCAGGTTGGTGAACGACGGGCGGCCGCCCGCGTTCAGGCCGGTGGCGTCCTTGACGTGGAGCAGCTCGATCCGGTCGCCGTACTGCTCGATGAGCGCCGGGACGTCGACGCCCGCGTGGGCGGCCCACGCGACGTCGAGCTGGAACGTCACGTACTCGGGGTTCGTCTCGCGGACCAGGATCTCCCAGGCCGAGAGCGTCTCCCCCTCGTGCTCGTACGTCGTGCGGAACTCGCCGTCGTGGTTGTGGCCGAAGAACTTCGTGAAGCCGGCGTCGACCGCGCGCTCCCCGAGCCGGTTCATGGCCTCGGCCGTCGCGAGCGTGTTCTCGTAGGTGCCGATGCCCGGTGCGGGCCAGCCGCCCGAGCCGACGTACTCCTGGCCGAGCGTCCCCACGTAGTCCAGGGTCGCGTCGAACGTGGCCTCGTCGACGTTGTAGTGCGACGACTTCACGCTGAGGCCGTAGGAGTCGGCCAGCGCACGGAACTCCTCGGCGGTGTAGCCGGAGAAGTTGCCGCCGAAGGGCTCGATGTTCGTGAAGCCGATCTCCGACAGGCGCTCGAGCACGGCCGGCAGGCCCGCCTCGTTGACCCACGGGATGAGCGAGAACATCTGGATGGACACCTGCTCGACCGGCACGACGACCGGCTCGGTGCTGCCGTCGCCCACGGCGAACGTCACCGTGTCGACGTCGACGCCGCCGGTGGTCGTCACGACGACCGCGCCGGAGCCCTCGGGCACGCTGCTCAGCGTCTGCGTGACGTCCTGCCAGCCCTCGCCCGTGAAGGCGAAGTCGGCCAGCGGCTCGGTGGGCTCGGCCCCCGCGCCCTGCCAGCTCAGCGTGACGGTGCCCTCGCCGCTGCCCCGGACGGTGACCTCGTCGACCGCCTCGCCCGTCGGGGCATGGACGAGTGCGAGCGGCCGGTAGGTGAACGAGTCGCCCTCGTCGAACGAGGTCACGGAGCGTCCGGCGCTCGCCGCCGCGTCCTCGACGACCTCGACGCCCTCGGCCGCGTCGAACCACTCGGCCTGCTGCGCCTGGGGCTTGAGGACGTGCGTGGCCTCGCCGGTGATGGCGGGCACGTCGCCCTGGGCCTGGTCCGTGTAGGTCACGACGAGCGTGCCGAAGATCTTCTCGCCCTCGCCGTGCTCGACGGCGTCGGGGCTCGTCTGGATCGTGAAGCCGCAGCCGGCCTCGGTGTCCGCCGCTCGCCCGCTCACCTCGGGGTGGGCGTGCTCGTTGTGGCCGAGCCCGAAGGTGTACTGGATGTTGCGGCACACCGGGTCGTCGCCGTCCTCGGCGTCGTGCACCGAGACGGTGTACGGGACGGCGTCGCCCCAGTCGAAGATGGCGCCGTCGGGCTGGCTCAGCGTGATCTCCGGGGCGGTGTTGCCGACGGTGATCTGCTGGATCGCGAGACCGAAGTTGCCCTCCGGGTCCGTCACGCGCAGCTGCACCGCGAACCGGCCGCGCTCGGTGAACGTGTGCGTCACCGTCTCACCCTGGGCGTCGTACTCACCGTCGGCGTCGAAGTCCCAGTCGAAGGTCAGGCCCTCGTTCGGGGTCTCCGCGTCCGTGGTCGCCGAGGCGTCGAAGGTCACCTCGAGCGGCGCGTCGCTGCCCGAGATCGGGGACGCGGTGATCGCCGCGCGCGGCGTCTTGTTCTCCGAACCGTAGGTGATCCGGTACAGCCCGGCGTCCGGGTTCTGGCGGAAGAAGCCGTCACCGTACTCCAGGACGTACATCGACCCGTCGGGCCCGAACTCCATGTCCATGACGTTGTCCCAGATCGGCTGGTTCACCGTCTCCAGGTGGGCGTTCGGCAGGAAGTCCTCGACCGCGGTGACCTCACCGGCGGAGGAGAGCTCGTCCAGGGTGAACGCGACGACGTAGTCCTGGGAGAACTCGGCCATGAACGGCTTGCCGTCCCAGTACGCAGGGAACTTGCCCGGCGCGTCCGGGTAGTCCGCGGAACGGAAGATCGGGCCGCCCATGGGCGCCTGTCCCGTGCCGCCGAGCTCGACCAGCGGGTCGAGCAGCTCGGGCTGGTCGCCGGGGCGGTCGCCGTAGTAGACCTGCGGCGCGGTCGCCGGCGGCAGGACCTCCAGGCCGGTGTTCCACGTGGAGTTGTTCGTCGCCCCGGCCTCGCAGTCGAACCACTCACCCGGGGTGGCGGTCGCGAAGTCCCACTCGTTGTAGTTCGCGTTGGGGCCGTGGCAGTAGGGCCAGCCGCCGTTCATCGGCTCGGTCGTCAGCTGCCACTCGACGTAGCCCATGGGGCCGCGGTCGGGGTTGGCGTTCGCCGCGTCGGGGCCGTAGTCGCCCCAGACGAGCGCGCCGGACTCGACGTCGTAGTCGATCCGGAACGGGTTGCGCACCCCCATCACGTAGATCTCCTCGCGCACCAGGTCCTCGGACCCCTCGTACTGCGGGTCGTCGAAGAGGTTGCCCTCGGGGATCGTGTACGTGGAGCCGGGGCCGACCTCGGTACCGGCCGGGATGTCCTCGATCGGGTTGATCCGCAGGATCGCGCCGCGCAGGTCGTTCGTGCTGCCGGCGCCCCGGCGGGCGTCGAACCCCGGGTTCATGCCGGGCGCGTTGTTGTTCGGCGCGTAGCCGTCGGCCCCGGGGGTGCCGGCCGGGGTGTTGTCACCCGTGGACAGGAAGAGGTTGCCCTCGGCGTCCCACGCGATGTCGGCACCGACGTGGCAGCACTGGCCGCGCTGCGCGTCGACCTTGAGGATCACGCGCTCGCTGTCCAGGTCGAGCGTGCTGCTCTCCGCGTCCCACGTGAAGCGGGAGAGCTGGTTGTAGCCCAGCCAGCGGTCCCAGTAGCTCTCGTCCTCGCCCGCGGGGAGCGAGTTCGGCGCGCTGCCCTGCGGCGTCGTCTCTGGGTACTCGACCCCGGTGGGCGAGGTGCCCTCCATGACGCGGGGCGCGTACACGAGGTAGACGTACCCGTTCTCCTCGAAGTTCGGGTCCAGGGAGATGCCCTGCAGCCCGTCCTCGGAGTTCGCGTAGACGTCCAGCTTCGCGACCTGCGTCGTGCGGCCGGTCGCGGTGTCCGTGAGGCGGACGACGCCGTCGCGCGCGGTGTGCAGGACTCGCGAGTCGGGCAGCACGGCGAGGTCGATCGGCTCGCCGGTGTCCTTGCTCAGCAGGACCTTCTCGTAGTTGTTCCAGTCGAGAGCCGCGTCGTCCTGCGCGGCTTCGGCGGCCGTCCCGCCGTCGTCTTCGCCGTGGCCGGGGTGCGCGCTCGCTCCGCTCATCGCGAGCGGGACGAGCAACGCGGCGGACAGCGCCGCCGCGGCACCTCGGGCGAGCCTGCGTCGGCCCGTGGTTGGTCTGTGCACAACGTCCTCCTTGACGTGGATCGAGGAGCCCGTGGTCCCCGACCAGCAGCGCGGCACCTGTGCTCGGTGCCGCTGCTCGACGATCGCCGCTGATCGGTCGACCCGGATGGGTGGACGGCCCCAGGGACCGGGGCCCGCGCGGGGCCGTCACGGCCCTGCGCTGCACTCGACCCTAGGACGGACTTTCGATGATGCCAAGTCAGAAGTCGAATTATGGCGGCGAAAAGTTGGGCTGGGCTGCTCACGAAAACCGAGCGCGACCGTGCTGGTCGCCCGGCGATCGCCGGCCGGTCGACGGCCGGTCGCGCTCGACCAGCGCGGCTGTCAGTCGACCCGCAGGCCGACCGTCGCGCCCCGCGCGACGGGGCGGATCTCGACGCCGGGCAGCTGCGGCGACCGGGCGAGGAAGTCGCGCAGCGGGCTGCGGAAGACGCCGTAGTCGTCGTAGTGGACCGGGACGACGAGCGGCACGCCGACGCGCCGTACGAGGTCGGCCCCCTGGACGTCGTCCATGGTCACCGTCCGGCCGAGGATGCGCGTCCCACCGAGGTGGGCGACGACCGAGTCGAGATGCGGGAACGCGCGCGCGACGACGTCGACGTGGTCCCCGGTGAGCGTGTCGCCCGTGACGTACACCTGGGTCTGACGGTCCCCGTCCACGCGGTGGGTGTAGACGGTGCCCATGACCTCCGGCAGCAGCGCACGCAGGGCGCCCCGCGCGTGGATGGCCGGGACCGACTCCACGTCGAGCGTCTCCTTGCCCGACCGGAACGTCTCGATCGTGCCGGTCGGCATGCCCACCGTCGCGAAGTGGTGGCGCGCGAGGCGCCGCGCCGCGGACGGCGTGGTGAGGAGCGGCACCTGGCGTGTCAGGCCGCGCCGGGCGACGCGGTCGAAGTGGTCGCCGTGCAGGTGCGACAGGACGATCGCGTCGAGC
The DNA here is from genome assembly GCF_016921195.1 of Cellulosimicrobium cellulans. Taxonomy (GTDB): domain Bacteria; phylum Actinomycetota; class Actinomycetes; order Actinomycetales; family Cellulomonadaceae; genus Cellulosimicrobium; species Cellulosimicrobium cellulans_F. The sequence continues at coordinate 159,688 of NZ_JAFGYF010000002.1, read as the reverse complement.
GGCGGCAGCCCGGTCGGCCCGAACGCCGGCTCCGTGCGGCGCCGCGACGCGAGGCCCTTGCCGAGGTACGCCCACTGGCCGCGGTGCAGGAAGTTCGGGTCGGTGAGCACGGTGAAGCGCCCGAACCGCAGGAGCGCGGTCGCCGTCCCGCCGAACGTGAGCGTCGCGCTCGCGCGGCCGCTCACGGCTCCCCCAGCCCTTCGAGGTGGACGGCCTTGCGGACGGTCATCTCGTCGAGCAGGTCCGGCCCGTACCCCGCTCCCCCGCCGCTGCCACGGCGCGGGTCGGCCGACCCGCCCGGCGCGCCGCCGAACACCGCGTTGACCTTGACCGTGCCGACGTCGAGCACGTCCGCCGCGCGCAGCGCGTGGGCGAGCGACGGCGTGAGCACGGTCGCCGCGAGCCCGTAGGCCGACGCGGACGCGCGGCGCAGGCCCTCGTCGAAGTCCGCCACGCGCACGACCGGCGCGACGGGGCCGAACGTCTCGGCGGTGAGCAGGTCGACGTCGTCCGGGCAGCGGTCGAGCACGGTGGGCGCGTAGTACGACCCCGGCCGGTCGAGCCGTCGCGCGCCCGTGACGAGCTCCGCGCCCGCCGCGAGCGCCCCGCGCACGTGCTCCTCCACGACCGCGAGCTGCTCGTCGTCGACGAGCGGCCCCATCGTCGTGGCGTCGTCGCCGGGGTCGCCCACCACCACCTCGTCCGCGAGGCGCGCCAGCTCGGCGACGACGGCGTCCGCGACCTCCTCGACGACGTAGGCGCGCTCGACCGCGGTGCAGAGCTGCCCGCCGTTGGTGAACGCCCCCGTCGCGATCTGGCGGGCGGCGAGGACCGGGTCCACGCCCGCGTCGACCACGATCGGGTCCTTGCCGCCGTTCTCGAGCAGCACCTTCGCGCCGCGCGCCCCGGCGACGGCCGCGATCCGGCGTCCCGCGGCCGTCGACCCGACGTGCGCGACGAGCGCGACGCCGTCGTGCGCGACGAGCGCCTCGCCCGTCCCGCCGTCCCCGCTCACGACCCGCAGCACGTCCGCCGGGAGGGCCGTGGCCACGAGCTGGGCCAGGCGGACCCCGGGTGCGTCGCTGCGCTCGGACGGCTTGTGCACGACCGCGTTGCCGGTGACGAGCGCCGCGGCGAGCAGCCCCGCGGCGGCGGGGTACGGGTCGTTCCACGGCGTGATCACGGCGACGACGCCGCGGGGCTCGCGACGCACGACGTCCAGCGCCGCGGGGTCCCCGGCGAGGACCCGCCCCGCGCGCCCGAGGCCCGCGACCGCGGCCTCGTCGAGCAGGTCCGCCGCGACCTCGGCCGAGGCACGTGCCTCGGCCTCGAGCCGACCCGTCGTCGCCCGCAGCAGCGCGCCGAGCTCGTCGGCGGCCTCGCGCACGGACCGCGCCGCGGTGCGCAGGGCGGCGGCGCGGTCGGCCGGCGCCGTCGCGCGCCACGCGGGCCAGGCGGCCGCGGCGGCGCGGACGGCGGCGTCGACCTCGTCGGCCGTCGCGCACCGGACCGGGGCGGCGGGGCGGCCTGTCGAGGGGTCGGTCCGCTCGAGGCGTCGGTCCGCGGCCGGCGCGGTCGAGTCGAGGCGACGGGTGGTCGGGGCGGTCGACATGGTCATACGGGCCTCCTGGAGAACGACACGAAGAGAACTACGTACAGGTGCGGCGTGGGCGTGCGAGAAGCGCTTCTCCGGGTGAGGGTGAAGACGGGTTGCAGCAGAGCCGACCCGCACGCGTCAGGCGGTGGCCCACGTTTCTCGGGGCGCACCACGAGCCTGACCCGATCCAGGGAGGCTCGCAGCCCCATGCGCGTCCTCGGTGTCAACGCCCTGTTCCACGACCCGTCCGCCGCCCTCGTCGTCGACGGGCGCGTCGTCGCCGCCGCGGAGGAGGAGCGCTTCTCACGGCGCAAGCACGGCAAGCGCCCGCTGCCCTTCGCGGCGTGGGAGCTGCCCGAGAAGGCGATGGCCTGGTGCCTCGAGGAGGGCGGGCTGCGCCCCCAGGACCTCGACGCCGTGGCCTACTCGTTCGACCCCGCGCTCGCCAAGCCCGCGGAGGAGATGGGTCTGCCGGACCCGTGGGACTGGCTGCGCGTGCAGTACGCCGAGCGCGCGCCGCAGTTCCTCGCCACCGCGCTGCCGGGCCTGTCCCCGTCGACGGTGCGGTTCGTGCCGCACGAGGTCGCGCACGCGGCGTCGGCCGCGCTCGCCTCCCCGTTCCCCGTGGCGAGCGTCCTGTCGCTCGACGGCCGCGGCGAGCGCTCGTCGCACCTCGCGGGCCGCTACGACCACGGCCGCCTGGAGGTGCTCGCGAGCCAGGAGCTCCCCCACTCCCTCGGGCTCGTGTACGAGTCGCTCACCGAGCACCTGGGGTTCCTCCGGTCGAGCGACGAGTACAAGGTCATGGCGCTCGCCTCCTACGGCGAGCCGCGCTTCCTCGACGACCTGCGCGAGGTCGTCTACGCGACGGGCGACGGCGGGTTCGTCGCCGAGGTCCCGGACTGGGAGCGCTGGGCTCCCCCGCGCACCGACGACGGCACGTGGGGCACCGAGCACGGCGGCCGGGCCGAGCATGCCGACCTCGCGGCCTCCGTGCAGGCCCGGCTCGAGGAGGTGCTCGTCGACCTCGCCACGTGGCTGCACGGCCAGACCGGTGACCGCGTCCTGACCATGGCGGGCGGCACGGCGCTGAACTGCGTCGCGAACTCGCGCGTCTGGCGCGAGTCGCCGTTCGAGGAGGTCTGGGTCCAGCCCGCGGCGGGCGACTCCGGCACGGCGCTGGGCGCCGCGCTCCAGCTCGCCGCGGATGCCGGCGACACGGTGGAGCCGATGGGCTCGGCGGCGCTCGGCCGCGCGTGGGGCGACGAGGCGCTGGCGCGGTGGCTGCGCACGGCCAAGGTGCCCTTCACGACGCCCGACGACCTGCCGGCCGAGGTGGGGCGCATCCTCGCGGACGACGGGATCGTCGCGTGGTTCGACGGCCGCGCCGAGCTCGGCCCGCGCGCGCTCGGGCACCGCTCGCTGCTCGCGCACCCCGGGCCGGTGGAGAACCTGGAACGGCTCAACGACGTCAAGGGGCGCGAGCAGTTCCGCCCGGTCGCCCCCATGGTGCTGCTGGAGGACGCGCCCGAGATCTTCTCGGGCGGACCGGTCCCGAGCCCGTACATGCTGTTCGTGCACGAGGTCGCTCCCGCGTGGCGCGAGCGCATCGCGGCCGTCGTGCACGTGGACGGGACCGCGCGCATCCAGACCGTCGACGACTCGACGCCGCGCCTGCAGGCCACGATCCGCGCGTTCAAGGAGCTCACCGGGCTGCCCGTCGTCGTCAACACGAGCCTCAACACCGCGGGCCGCCCCATGGTCGACGACCCGCGCGACGCGCTCGAGCTCTTCGGCTCCGCGCCCGTCGACGCGCTCGTGCTCGGCCCGCACCTCGTGCGCCGCGCCGACGTGTTCGCCGCTCCGTCCGGGGCGACGGCGTGAGCGCGCCCGCGGCCCGACCCGCGTCCCCGGTCCCGTACGCCGTCGTCGTGCCCACGATCGGCCGCCCGTCGCTCGACCGCCTCCTGGAGACGCTCGTCGCCCAGGGCGACGGGCCGGGCGCCCCCGGACCGGCCGAGGTCGTCGTCGCGGACGACCGACGCCTGCCGCTGCCGGGCACGGACGACCCGGTGCCCGCCCCGCTCGACCTCGGCGCGGCCGGGCGCGCGCTCGGTGCGCGAGTCGTGCGCACGGGCGGTCGTGGACCGGCCGCGGCCCGCAACGCGGGGTGGCGCTCGACCTCCGCGCCGTGGGTCGTGTTCCTCGACGACGACGTCGAGCTCCCGGCCGGCTGGGGCGCGCTGCTGGAGCGCGACCTCGCGACGGCGGCGCCGCGCACCGGCGGTGTGCAGGGCGGGCTCCACGTGCCGCTGCCCGCCGACCGACGACCGACGGACTGGGAGCGCGGGACCGCGGGCCTCGAGCGCGCGGCGTGGGCGACCGCCGACATGGCCTACCGCCGTGCCGCGCTCGAGGAGGTCGGCGGGTTCGACGAGCGCTTCCCCCGTGCCTATCGCGAGGACGCCGACCTGGCGCTGCGCGTGCGCGACGCGGGCTGGGCGGTCGTGCGCGGGACGCGCACGACGACCCACCCCGTGCGCCCGGCGGACGACGCGGTGAGCCTGCGCGTCCAGGCCGGCACGCGCGACGACGCCACGTTCCGCGCGCTGCACGGGCCGCGCTGGCGCGAGCGCGCCGAGACGGGCCGCGGCCGTCTCGCGTGGCACGTCGCGACCGTCGGAGCCGCGGCCGTCGGCGTCGGCGGGCTGCTCGCCCGGCGTCCGCGCGTCGCGGCGCTCGGCGCGCTCGGCTGGACGGCCCTCACCGCGCAGTTCCTCGGCCGCCGCCTCGCGCCCGGACCGCGACCGGGCGACGACGGGTTCGGGCCCGAGCTGCGCCGCATGGCGTGGACGAGCGCCCTCATCCCGTTCGCCGCCGTGGGGCACCGCGTCGCGGGCGCGTTCGCCTCCCGCCGCGGGCTCGACCCGTGGCCCCCTCCCCTCGCGGCGGTGCTGCTCGACCGCGACGGCACGCTCGTGCACGACGTCCCGTACAACGGGGACCCGTCGGCCGTGCGCCCCGTCGACGGCGCGCGCGCGGTGCTCGACGACCTGCGGGCACGGGGGGTCCGGCTCGGCGTCGTGTCCAACCAGTCCGGGATCGGGCGCGGGCTCGTCACCCGCGCGCAGGTCGACGCGGTGAACGCGCGCGTGGACGAGCTGCTCGGCCCGTTCGACACGTGGCAGGTGTGCCCGCACGCACCGGACGACGCGTGCGCGTGCCGCAAGCCCGGGCCGGGCCTCGTGCTCGCGGCGGCGGACGCGCTCGGCGTCGAGACGTGGCGGTGCGCCGTGGTCGGCGACATCGGCGCCGACGTCGGCGCGGCGCTCGCTGCGGGCGCCGCGCCGGTCCTCGTGCCGACGCCCGTGACGCGCCCCGAGGAGGTCGCCGCCGCGCCCCGCGTCGCGGTCGACCTCGCCGACGCCGTCCGCGCGCTCGGCGACCGCCTCCCCGCCGTCGCCACCGACGCCGGCCCGGACGGCGCCGACCCCGGTGACGCGTCCCGCACCGAGGAGCGGGCGGCATGAGCGCCGACGTGCTCGCCGTGCGCCTCGACAGCGACGGCGACGTCCTGCTCACGGGTCCTGCGATCCGGGCGATGGCGCACGCGGTCGCGCCCCGCGGCGGCCGGGTCGACGTGCTGGCGGCGCCCGCGGGCCACGCCGCGGCACGGCTGCTCCCGGACGTGCGCGACGTGCTCGTGTTCGACGCGCCGTGGTCCGGCTACCGGCCCCCGCCCGTGGACCGCACGACCGTCCTCGACCTCGTCGGCAGCCTCGCCGCGCGGCGCTACGCCGCCGCGGTCGTCTTCACCTCGTTCCACCAGAGCCCGCTCCCGGCGGCGATGCTCCTGCGGCTCGCCGGGGTCGGGCACGTCGCCGCGGTGAGCGAGGACTACCCCGGCTCGCTCCTCGACGTGCGCCACACGCGCCCGCCCGGCCTGCACGAGGTGGAGGCGGCGCTCGACCTCGTGCGGGCCGCGGGGTTCGGCGGGCCGCCCGACGGGGACGGGCTGCGCGTGCGGCGTCCGCTCCCGGACGTCGCGGACCTCGTCCCCGCCGAGCCGTACGTCGTCGTGCACCCGGGGGCTTCGGTGCCCGCCCGGGCGCCGGCGCCCGACCACGCGCGGGAGCTCGTCGCGGCGCTCGTGGCGTCGGGCCGGGAGGTCGTCGTGACGGGCGGCCCGGGCGAGACCGCGCTGGGCGCCCACGTCGCGGCAGGCCGCGCCCGGGACCTCTCGGGCCGCACCGACCTCGCGGGCCTGGCCGCCGTGCTCGCTGGGGCGCGGTGCGTCGTCGTCGGCAACACCGGCCCCGCGCACCTCGCCGCCGCGGTCGGCACGCCGGTGGTGTCCCTCTTCGCGCCCGTCGTCCCGGCCGGACGGTGGGCGCCCTGGGGGGTCCCCGTGGTCGTGCTGGGCGACCAGCACGCCGCGTGCCGCGACACGCGCGCCCGGGTCTGCCCGGTCGCCGGGCACCCGTGCCTGGGCGGGATCGAGCCCGACGACGTCGTCGCCGCCGTCGCGCGGCTCGAGGTCCCGCACGTCGTGGGGACTCCCGAGCCCCGCCCGAGCCGCACCACGACGCCGTCGGTCGCGGGGGTGGCGCGATGAGGATCCTCGTCTGGCACGTGCACGGATCCTGGGCGACGGCCTTCGTCGCGGGCGGTCACGAGTACCTCGTCCCGGTCGTCCCGGACCGCGGGCCCGACGGCCGCGGTCGTGCGCGCACCTGGGACTGGCCGCCCGGGGCCCGCGAGGTCGCGCCGGACGAGCTCGCCGACCTCGCGACGGACCGCGCGATCGACGTCGTGGTCCTCCAGCGCCCCGAGGAGGTCGAGCTCCTGCGCCGCTGGACCGGGCTCGTGCCCGGCCGCGACGTCCCCGCCGTCTACGTCGAGCACAACGCCCCCACCGGCCACGCGGCCTCGACGCGCCACCCGCTCGCCGACCTCGACGTCGTCGAGGAGGGCCTCGTGCCGATCGTCCACGTGACGGCCTTCAACGCGCTCATGTGGGACACGGGCGACGCGCGCACGACCGTGGTCGACCACGGCATCCCCGACCCCGGGCCGCTGTACACGGGCGAGCGGGCGAGCGTCGGCGCCGTGGTGAACGAGCCGGTGCGCCGCTGGCGCGTCGCCGGGACCGACGTGCTCGTGGGCCTCGGCCGCCGCGTGCCGCTCGACGTCTACGGCATGGGCGTCGGCAAGCTCGCCGAGCACCTGTCCCCGGCGCCCGGCGCCGCGCCGCACGATCTGCCGCACGGCCTGCACGACGACGTCCCGCAGGCCGCGATGCACGCACGGCTCGCGACGTCGCGCGCCTACCTGCACCCCTACCGCTGGACCAGCCTGGGGCTCTCCCTGCTGGAGGCGATGGCGCTCGGCATGCCCGTCCTCGCCCTGCCGACGACGGAGGCGCCCGTCGCGGTGCCCCCGGCCGCGGGGCTCCTCAGCTCCCGCCCCGACGAGCTCGCCGCGACCGCGCGGCGCTGGCTCGCCGACCCCGACGACGCACGCGAGCACGGCCGGGCGGCGCGCGCCCACGTGCTCGAGCACTACTCCCACGCCGCGTTCCTGCGGCGCTGGGACACGGTCCTGACGGAGGTGACCTCATGAAGATCGCGATGATCTCCGAGCACGCCAGCCCCCTCGCCGCGCTCGGTGGCGTCGACGCGGGCGGGCAGAACGTGCACGTCGCGTCGCTCGCCACCCGGCTCGGCGCCCAGGGCCACCGCGTCGAGGTGTTCACGCGCCGCGACGACGCGTCCCTCCCCGAGCGCGTGCCCCTCGCGCGCGGCGTGGACGTCGTCCACGTGGACGCCGGCCCGCCGGTGGCCGTGCCCAAGGACGACCTCCTGCCCCACATGGACGCGTTCGGCGCGGACCTCCTGCGGCGGTGGATCGAGCCCGGGCCGCGCCCCGACGTCGTGCACGCGCACTTCTGGATGTCCGGGATCGCGGGCCTGCTCTCCGCGCCCGCGCTCGGCGTGCCGCTCGTGCAGACGTTCCACGCGCTCGGGTCGGTCAAGCGCCGCCACCAGGGCGCGCACGACACGAGCCCCGCCGAGCGCGTCGCCCGCGAGCGCCTGCTGTGCCGCGCGGTCGACCGGATCGTCGCGACGTGCGCCGACGAGGTCGCCGAGCTCGTGGCCCTCGGCGCGGACCCCGACCGCATCGACGTGGTCCCGTGCGGGGTCGACCTCGGCCGGTTCCTGCCCGACGCCGACCGCACGGAGCACCTGCACCGCGCACCCGGGAGCCTGCGCCTGCTCTCGGTCGGCCGCCTCGTCGAGCGCAAGGGCGTGGACACGGTGATCGAGGCGCTCGCGGAGCTGCCGGGGGCCGAGCTGGTGGTCGCGGGCGGCCCGGCGGCGGACGCGATGGACGACGACCCGGAGGTGCTCCGGCTGCGCGCCGTCGCCGACGCGTGCGGCGTCACGGACCGCGTCCGGTTCGTGGGCAGCGTCACCCAGGACGACGTGCGCGAGCTCATGCACGCGGCCGACGCCGTGGTGTGCGACCCCTGGTACGAGCCGTTCGGCATCGTGCCGCTCGAGGCGGCCGCGTGCGGCAGGCCCGTCGTCGGCGCGGCCGTGGGCGGGCTGCTCGACTCGGTCGTCGACGGCCGCACCGGCATCCTCGTCCCGCCACGCGACCCGGGCGCGCTCGCGACGGCACTGCGGCGGCTCGCCGACGACCCGGCGTTCGCGGAGCGCCTCGGCTCGGCCGCGCGTGTCCGGGCCGAGCACCTGTACGGCTGGTCGACGGTCGCGGCCCGCACCGCCGAGTCGTACGAGCGCGTCGTGGCCGCGCGGCGGGTCGCGCCAGGGCGATCGCGGCCGGTCGTCGGCGCGCGTGCGCTGCGGGCGGTGAGCGCGCCGTGACCGCGCACGGGACCGGGCGCGCCGACGGACCGCAGGACGCGGCCCGGCGCTGGCTGCGCGACCACGCCGCGGACCTGCACGACGGGCTCGACCTGCTCACCGCCGAGGCCGGGCGCCTCGACGCGTGGGGCGCGCGGCTCGCCGACACGGTGCTCGCGGGCGGGCGCCTGCTCGTCGCGGGCAACGGCGGCAGCGCCGCGGAGGCGCAGCACCTCACGGCCGAGCTCGTGGGGCGCTTCGACGGCGAGCGCACGCCCCTGTCGGCGATCAGCCTGCACGCCGAGACGTCGAGCCTCACCGCGATCGTCAACGACTACGGCATCGGGGAGATGTACGCGCGCCAGGTCGCCGCGCACGGGCGCCCGGGCGACGTCCTCGTGCTGCTGTCCACCTCGGGCGAGAGCGAGAACGTCGTCGCCGCGGCCCGTCGCGCGCGCGAGCTCGGCCTCACGACGTGGGCCCTCACCGGACCGCGGGACTCCTCGCTCGCCGCGGCGTGCGACGACGTGCTGGCGCTGCACGGGGCGTCGACCTCGTCGGTCCAGGAGCTCCACCTCGTCGTCGTGCACGCGCTGTGCGCGGCGCTCGACGCGCACGTGCGGCACCGGGAGGCGGCGTCTCGCGCCGACGCGCCCGGCACGGTGCCGCGCGACGAGCTCCGCGACGAGCCCGAGACACCGGTGCCGCCCGTGCCGCCCGACGCGCCGCGCGTCGTCGTCGTCGGGGACGTGCTGCTCGACCGCGACGTCGACGGCCAGGTCACGCGATTCTCCCCCGACGGGCCCGTGCCCGTGGTCGACACGCTCGGCGTCCGGCGCAGCCCGGGCGGCGCGGGGCTCACGGCCCTCCTCGCGGCCGACGCCGCGCCCGTGCGCCTCGTCGCGCCGCTCGGCGACGACGACGCGGGGCGCGAGCTGCGCGCGCTGCTGCGCCCGCACCTCGACGTCGTCGCGCTGCCCCAGGTGGGCACGACGCGGCGCAAGACGCGCGTGCGCTCGGGCGGGCAGACCGTCGTGCGCGTCGACGACGGCGGTCCGGCGCGCCCGGACGACGTGCCCGAGCGCGCCGTCCGCGCGGCGCTCGCGGGCGCCGACGTGGTCCTCGTCTCGGACTACGGTGCCGGGACGACGCACGCCGGCCCGGTGCGCGACGCGCTCGAGCACGCGGCCCGCGACCGGACGGTCGTGTGGGACCCGCACCCGCGCGGCGGGCCGCCCGTGCCCGGGACCGCGCTCGTGACGCCCAACCTCGCCGAGGCGCTCGACGCCGCGGAGGCGCTCGGGCTCGACGTGCGCGCCGACGACCCGGGGGGCCTCGCCCGGTCGCTCGCCGCGGCGTGGGGCGTGGGCGCGGTGTGCGTCACCGCGGGCGAGCAAGGGGCGTTCGTCGCGCGCGCCGACGGCGAGCCCGCGTACGCGCCCGCGCCCGCGGCGCACGGCGACCCGTGCGGCGCGGGCGACCGGTTCGCCTCGACCGCGGCGGTCGCGCTCGCCCGGGGTGCCGAGCTCCTCGAGGCGGTCGTCGCCGCGGTCGGGTCGGCGTCGGAGTGGGTCGCCACCGGCGGCGCCGAGGGCTACCGCCGACGCGCGGACGCGGCGACCGGGCACGCGTCCGGGACTCGGCGGACGGCGCCGGGACAGGCCGCCGCGCCCGCCGGCACGGACGCGACCCCCGAGGACGTGGCGGCACGCCTGCGCGCACGCGGGGGCACCGTGGTCGCCACCGGCGGGTGCTTCGACATCCTCCACGCCGGTCACGTCGCGACGCTCGAGGCCGCGGCGCGCCTCGGCGACCACCTCGTGGTCCTCCTCAACGGCGACGCGTCGGTCCGCCGGCTCAAGGGCCCCGAGCGGCCCGTCGTCGGGCAGGCCGACCGCGCGCGCGTCCTCGCCGCGCTCGACTGCGTGTCGGCCGTCGTCGTGTTCGACGAGGACGACCCCCGTGCCGCGCTCGACCGCCTGCGGCCGGACGTGTGGGCGAAGGGCGGCGACTACACCGAGGAGACCTTGCCCGAGGCGGAGGTGGTCCGGCGCCACGGCGGCCGGGTCGTCGTCCTGCCCTACGTCGACGGTCGCTCCACGACCTCGATCCTCGAACGCTCCGGGCGGTTCGCGCCCGGGCTCCCGACCCTGACGGAGGAGACCACCGCATGACCTCGACCACCTCGTCCACCCAGCAGCCCGACCAGGCCCCGGTCCCGCGCGAGCTCGGCACCGTCTACGTCACGGGCGGCGCGAGCGGCCTCGGCGCCGCGCTCGTCGACGCCGTGACCGCGGCGGGCGGCAAGCCGGTCGTCCTCGACCGGGTCGCGCCCGCGGGCGCCGTCCCGCACGCCGTCGTCGACCTGTCCGACTCGGCCGCCGCGGCCGCGGCCGTCGAGCGCCTCGCGCTGGAGGTGGGCCCGCCCGACGCGGTCGTCACCGCCGCCGGCACCGACGCGTGCGGGCGGCTCGACGAGATCGACGTCGAGACGTGGGAGCGCGTCGTGCGCGTCAACCTGTTCGGCACGGTCGCCGTCGTGCGCGCCGCGCTGCCCTTCCTCGAGGAGCGCCGCGGCACGGTCGTCACGGTCGCGTCCACGCTCGGCCTCAAGGGCGTCTCGGACGCGACCGCCTACTGCGCGTCCAAGTTCGCCGTGCGGGGGTTCTCCCAGGCGCTCGCCGCCGAGCTCGCCGGACGCGTCGGCGTGACGTGCCTCGTGCCCGGCGGGATGCGCACAGCGTTCTTCGACGGCCGCACGGAGCAGTACAAGCCCGGCCCCGACGCCGACCTCAACGACCCGCGCGCGACCGCCGCCGCCGTCGTCACCGCGCTGCGCCAGCCCGTGGGCTGCGAGATCCGCGAGATGCTCGTCATGGCGTCCGGCGAGACGTCGTGGCCGTGACGGCGGGCGCGACCGAGCCGACGCCCGACCTGCCGGGGCTCGCCGACCAGGACGAGGGCACGGTCCTCGTGCTGCGCGCGCTCGGTCTGGGGGACGCGCTCACGGCGGTCCCCGCCCTGCGCGGCGTGCGTCGCGCGTGGCCCGGGCGCCGCGTCCTGCTCGCCGCTCCCGAGGAGGTGGGCGGCTGGCTCCGCGACCTCGGGCTGGTCGACGGCGTGGTGCCCGCGCGGGGCCTCGAACCCCTCGCGTGGGTCGAGGAGTCCGAGACGGTGACCGGCGCCCCGCCGTCCGGGCACGTCGCCGTGAACCTGCACGGCAGCGGGCCGGAGAGCCACCGCGTGCTCCTCGACACCGCGCCCGAGCACCTCGTCGCGTTCGCGTCGCGCGAGGCGGGCGTCGCCGGGCCGGACTGGGACCCGGACGAGCACGAGGTCGACCGCTGGTGCCGGCTCGTGACGGCCGCGGGCGGCGCGTGCTCGCGCGAGGACCTGCGTCTCGACCCGCCCGCGTCGCGCGGGCGGCACGTCGTCGTGCACCCCGGCGCGGCGTCGGGCTCGCGCCGCTGGCCGGCGGACCGGTTCGCCGCCGTCGCGCGCGAACTCGCCGCCGCGGGGCACGACGTCGTCGTCACGGGAAGCGCGGACGAGCGCGACCTGTGCGCGCGCGTCGTCGCGGACGCGGACGCCTCGCTCGGCGGCCTCGCGGGGGCGCCGGACGGGACCGGCAGCCTGACCGACACCGCGGGCACGCTCGACCTGCCCGCGCTCGCCGACGTCGTCGCGACCGCGCGGCTCGTGGTGTGCGGCGACACGGGCGTCGCCCACCTCGCCACGGCGTACGGCACCCCGTCCGTCGTCCTGTTCGGGCCGACCCCGCCGGCGACGTGGGGGCCCGCCGTGGACCCCGAGCGCCACGCGGTGCTCTGGCACGGCGGCACGGAGCCCCAGCCCGGTGCGCACCGCGGCGACCCGCACGCCGCCGACCTCGACCCGGCGCTCGCCCGGATCACGGTCGACGAGGTCGTCGAGGCCGCGCGGTCCCTCCTCGCGGCACCGGAGGGCGCCGCCGAGATGCGTGCGGGCGGCGGGGTCCGGAGGGTCGGGTCATGACGTCTCCCGATCTCGACCCGCGCACCGCCCGGCCCGCGGCCCCCGCTGCCGAGGGAGCGCACGAGCGCCCCGTGGCGCTCGTCACGGGCTCCGAGTCCGGCATCGGACGGGCCACCGCCGTCGCGCTCGCGGCCGACGGGTTCGACCTCGGCCTGTGCTGGTACGCCGACGAGGACGAGGTGCAGGAGACCGCGCGGCAGGTCCGGGACGCGGGCGCGACGGCGGTGACCCGTCGCGTGGAGGTCCCCGACCTCGACGCGCTCGTCCCCGCGGTGGACGCCCTCGCGGCCGAGCTCGGCCGGGTCGACGCGCTCGTCAACGTCGCCGGGACGGGCACCTCGACGCCGTTCCTCGACCTCGACCTGGCCACGTGGCGCGAGGTGCTGACGACGGACCTCGACGGCCCGTTCGTCCTGACGCAGGCCGCGGCACGGCACGTGATCGTCGGGGGACGCGGCGGTCGCGTGGTCAACGTCACGAGCGTGCACGAGCACGCGCCGCGCGTCGGCGCCGCCCCGTACTGCGCCGCGAAGGGCGGCCTGGGGCTGCTGACCCCCGTCCTGGCCGGTCGACGGCGGCATGCTCCGGATGGGACCGATGGCCGGCTCGCACCTCACCTCGGACGACTGGCGCCGCCCGTGACACGCGCCCGGCGCGCCGACCCCACCGACCCGACCGACGGAAGGACCGCACCATGACCGGCCCCGACTCCCCCGACCCCGACCCGCTGGACGCCTCGCACCGCTCACCGGCCGCCGACTTCTCGGCGAGCGGCGACGTGCAGCCCGGCGAGACGCCGCCCGCCGAGGACCAGGTGAGCGCGCCGCAGGGCCACGAGGAGCACGGCCCGCACCGCGCGGTGCCGTGGCTGTGGGTCGGTGTCGTCGGGGCGGTCGCGGTCCTCGTGGCCCTGTTCTTCGTCGGCTACGCCGTGGGGCTGCTCGACTGAGGTCGGCCCGCACGGACGGCGGCCACGCCGAGCGCGCGCACGTCCCACCCGGCCGCGCGCCACCGGTCGCCGTCGACGGCGTTGCGCGCGTCGACCAGCCGGGGCGCGCGCACCGCGTCGGCGAGGTCGTCCGGGTCGAGCGCGCGGTACTCGTCCCACTCGGTGGCGAGGACGACGACGTCGGCGCCCGCGGCCGCCTCGCGCGCGTCGGCCGCGTACCCGAGCTCGGGCGCGACCGCCTGCGCGAGCGCCAGGGCCTGCGGGTCCGTGACCACGACCTGCGCGCCCTCGGCGGCGAGCGCCCGGGCCAGCGCGAGCGCGGGCGAGCTGCGCACGTCGTCGCTGTCCGGCTTGAACGCCGCGCCGAGGACCGCGACGCGGCGGCCCGCGAGCGAGCCCCCGCACGCCGTGCGCGCGAGCTCCACGGCACGGTCGCGGCAACGGTCGTTGATCGCGTCGACCTCGTCGAGGAACGACACCGCCGGTCCCACCCCGAGCTCGCGCGCCCGGGCCGCGAACGCACGGATGTCCTTGGGCAGGCACCCGCCCCCGAACCCCAGCCCCACGCCCAGGTACTCGCCGCCGATGCGGCGGTCGAGCGCCATCGTGCCGACGAGCGCGACCGCGTCGCCGCCCGCGGCCTCGCACACCTCCGCCACCGCGTTCGCGAACGAGATCTTCGTCGCCAGGAACGCGTTCGCCGCGACCTTGGCCAGCTCCGCCGTGGCGAGGTCGGTCACGAGGCGCGGCACGCCGTCGTCCAGGAGCGGCGCGTAGACCGCGTCGAGGCGCTCCACGAGGGCGCCGCCGTCCTCGGGCACGCCGTAGACCAGCCGGTCGGGGTGCAGCGTGTCGGCGACCGCGTGGCCCTCGCGCAGGAACTCCGGGTTCCACGCGAGCCCGACGCCGGCGGGCAGGTCACGCGCGAGCCGCTCCGCCGTGCCGACGGGCACGGTCGACTTGCCGACCACGACCGCACCCGGCCGCAGGTGCGGTCGCAGCGCGCCGAGCGCCGCGTCGAGCTGCTGCAGATCGGCCACCCCGCTCCCGGCCGACTGGGGCGTCCCGACGCACAGGAAGTGCACGTCGGCGTCGGCGGCGCGTGCGGCGTCGGTCGAGAACGTGAGGGAGCCCGGGCCGTCGGGGTCGGCCAGGAGCGCCGCGAGCCCCGGCTCGAAGAACGGGGCTCGACCGTCGGCGAGCGCGGCGACCCGGGCTCGGTCGACGTCGATGCCGACGACGTCGTGACCGAGCCGCGCCATGGCCGCGGCGTGCACGGCCCCGAGGTAGCCGCACCCGTGCACCGAGAGCCTCATGCGCCCGTCCCTCCCTCGCCGGCGATCGCCGGGGTCCCGACCGCTCCCGCGGGGACCACCGCGCCGCGCCCCGCCTCCTCGCGGAACCACGCGACCGTGCGGGCCAGGCCCTCGGGCCACGGTGTCCGCGCGCGCCAGCCCAGGACGCGCTCCGCGAGCGTCGTGTCGGGGCGGCGGCGGCGGGGGTCGTCCTCGGGCAGGTCGACGTGGACGACACCCGCGTCGCTCCCCGTCGCGGCGAGCACGTCCTCGGCCACGCGGGCCACCGTGAGCTCGGTCGGGTCACCCAGGTTCACCGGGCCCGGGTGACCGGAGCGCGCGAACGCGAGCATGCCCTCGACGAGGTCGTCCACGTAGCAGACCGAGCGCGTCTGGGACCCGTCCCCGGCCACGGTGAGCGGCTCGCCCGCGAGCGCCTGGCGCACGAACGTGGGGACCATGCGCCCGTCGTGGCCGCGCATGCGCGGCCCGTAGGTGTTGAAGATCCGCACGATGCCCGCGTCCACGCCACGGGACCGTCGGTAGGCGGCCGTCGTCGCCTCGGCGAACCGCTTGGACTCGTCGTAGACGCTGCGCGGCCCGATCGGGTTGACGTTCCCCCAGTAGTCCTCGCGCTGGGGGTGCACCTCCGGGTCCCCGTAGACCTCCGACGTCGAGGCGAGGACGAACCTGGCCCCGGCCCGCTGGGCGAGCTCGAGCGCGTGGCGCGTCCCCGCGGAGCCGACGAGGAGGGTCTCGAGCGGGAGCCGCAGGTAGTCCACGGGCGAGGCCGGCGACGCGAGGTGCAGCACGAGGTCGACCCGGTCGGCGTCCGGGACGTCGACCCCCGCGCTGACGTCGGCCTCGACGAACCGGAACCGGGGCTCGTCGCTCAGGGCGTCGAGGTTGCGGACGTCGCCGGTCGACAGGTCGTCTACGCACACGACCTCGGTGCCCTGGGCCACGAGCCCCTCGCACACGTGGCTGCCCACGAACCCGGCGCCGCCCAGCACGACCGCGCGCCGCACCGGGCGGCGCGCCGCCGGGGCGCTCATCGGCGCACCACCTTGAAGAAGGTGCTGCCGCCCCCTCCCGCGCGCTGCGCCTGGTAGAGGAACGCGAGGCCCTCGGCGTCGAACTTCTCGAACCACGTCTCCCACGAGACGTGCTCGAGCTCGTCCTCGCCCGCGCCGCCGGGGAAGTCGATCCGGAGCACGCCGGCCTCGTCCCCGCCGCTCTCCGTGCCGCGCACGCTCGCCGGCGTCCCGCCGTTCTCCTCGACCCACGAGCGGATCTCGTCGTGGTCGGTCGTGGTCCTCGTCTCCGAGCTGTCACCCATGGCTCGTCTCCTCGCGACGGTGCGCGACCGTGGCTCGGGACGCCTGGTCCCGGCCGGTCGCGCTCGTGCGGACGGGCTCGCTGCTGGACCCGGGACCTTCACGCTCACACGGGCCCACGCGGCTCGCACGTGCTCCGGCGCCGCCGCGAGAGGCGCCTCGCTCGGGCCGCGAGCAAACCCCGGCCGTGGCACGGTGACCCGATGAGCGCACCGACCGCACCCCAGCAGCAGGCCGCCGACCCGGACACCAAGCTGTCCCGCTCGGTCGGCGGACGGCTGCTGTACCTCTTCATCCTCGGCGACGTGCTCGGCGCGGGCGTCTACGCGCTCGTCGGCGAGATGGCGGGCGAGGTGGGCGGCGCCGTCTGGCTGCCGCTCCTCGTCGCCCTCGGCCTGGCCCTCCTCACCGCCGGCTCGTACGCCGAGCTCGTGACGAAGTATCCGCGGGCCGGGGGCGCCGCGGTGTTCGCCGACCGGGCGTTCCGCAGCCCGCTCGTGTCGTTCCTCGTGGGCTTCTCGATGCTCGCCGCGGGCGTGACGAGCGCCGCCGGGCTCTCGCTGGCCTTCGCCGGCGACTACTTCGCGACGTTCGTCGACGCGCCCGACCGGCTCGTGGCCGTGCTGTTCCTCGCCGTCGTGGCGGCGCTCAACGCGCGCGGCATCAAGGAGTCGCTGCGCGCCAACGTCGCGATGACCGCGATCGAGCTGTCCGGCCTCGTGCTCGTCGTCGTGCTCGCCGCCGTCGTGCTGGGGCGCGGCGAGGGGTCGCCGGGCCGCGTCACGCAGTTCGCGGAGGGCACGACGCCGGCGCTCGCCGTCCTCGCGGCGGCGATCCTCGCGTACTACTCGTTCGTGGGGTTCGAGACCTCGGCGAACCTCGCGGAGGAGGTGCGCGACGTGCGCCGCACCTACCCGCGCGCGCTCTTCGGCGCGCTCGTCACGGCCGGGGTCGTGTACGTCGCGGTGGGCGTCGCCGCGGTCGCGGTCGTCGACCCCGAGACGCTCGCCGGCTCGACCGGTCCCCTGCTCGAGGTCGTCGACGCGGAGGGGTCGGTGCCCGCGTGGGTCTTCTCCCTCGTCGCGCTGATCGCCGTCGCGAACGGGGCGCTGCTCACGATGATCATGGCGAGCCGGCTCGCGTACGGCATGGCCGAGCAGGGCCT
The DNA here is from genome assembly GCF_016921195.1 of Cellulosimicrobium cellulans. Taxonomy (GTDB): domain Bacteria; phylum Actinomycetota; class Actinomycetes; order Actinomycetales; family Cellulomonadaceae; genus Cellulosimicrobium; species Cellulosimicrobium cellulans_F. The sequence goes on along the minus strand of NZ_JAFGYF010000002.1, from coordinate 142,462 downwards.
GCTGCCGGCCACGCTCGGGCGCGTGCTCCCGCGCCGCCGCACGCCGTGGGTCGCGATCGTCGTGACAACGGCGGTCGCGATGGGGCTCGTCTTCACGGGGGACGTGGCGGGGCTCGCCGAGACGGTCGTGCTGCTCCTGCTGCTCGTGTTCGCCTCGACGAACGTCGCGGTCCTCGTGCTGCGGCGCGACCCGGTCGACGCACCGCACTTCCGCGTCGCGACGGTCGTGCCGGTGCTCGGCGTCGCGTCGTGCGTCCTGCTGCTCACGCAGCAGGACGCGGTCACGTGGCTGCGTGCGGGGATCCTGCTCGCGGTCGGCGCGGTCCTCTACGGCGTCATGCGCTGGACGGGCCGGGCGCGCGGCGCACGACCCGCGCGCGAGGACTGACCGCCGGCGGCCGCAGCGCCCGGCCCGGGGGTCAGGCCGTCGCGACCCGCGCGACCGAGCCCCGCACGACGAGATGCAGGGGAAGGACCGTGCGGGCGGGCGCGCCGGCACGGCGGTCGCCGGTCATGGACCGCTCGATCGCGTCCATGGCGGCGAGCGCGAGCGCCGCGACGGGCTGCTCGAGCGTCGTGAGCTTGGGGCGCAGCCACTGGCCGACGCGGATGCCGTCGCAGCCCACCACCGAGAGGTCGTCGGGGATGGAGATGCCGTGCAGCTCGGCCGCGCCCAGCATCCCGACGGCGACGATGTCGCTGCCGACGAACACGGCCGTCGGCGCGTTCCCGGGCCGCGTGAGGTAGGGGAACGTCGAGGCGCCGAACTGCTCGGTGTACGGCCCGTGGCGCACCAGGTCCGGGTCGACGTCGAGACCGGCGTCGTGCATCGCGTCGACGTAGCCCCGCAGGCGGTCCTGCGTCGTCGAGAGCTCGGCGGGCCCGGCGACGTGCGCGATGCGGCGGTGCCCCTGCTGCACGAGGTAGCTCGTGGCCTGGTAGGCGCCGCCGTAGTTGTCCACGGTGATCGTCTCGACGGGCAGGTCGAGGTCGACCTCCTCGTCGATGACGACGACGGGCAGGCCGTCCGCGACAGCGCGCGCGAGGCGGTCGTCGGTGCGTGACATGCCCACGTAGACGACGCCGCCGAGCGAGCCGTCGCTCGCGAGGAGCTGGCCCAGGCCGGACTCGGCGTCGCCGTGCCGCGTCGACAGCGCGACGACGAGCGGGACCCGGCGGTCGCCCGCGAGGCGCGCGACCTCCTCGGCGAGGGCGGTGAAGAACGGGTTGACGAAGTCGGGGACGACGAGCGCGACCACCCCGGTGCGGCGCTCGTCCTCGCGCGGGGCCGGGCCCGGGGCGGGGACGACGTACCCGACCTCGCGCACGGCGGCGTCGATCCGCGCCGCCGTCTCCGGCTGCACGTTGAGCTGCCCGCGCAGGTAGCGCGACGCCGTCGAGGCCGACACGCCGGCACGTTGCGCAACACGCGTGAGCGTCATGGCTCCCCTTCCTCGGGGCGGTCCCCCAGATCCCCTGCACTCTACCGGGAGCGTCGGGCCGCGCGCGGAGGTGCACGGTGTTGACAGCCGCGCCGCCCGCCCCCTACGGTCTTGCGCAACGCTACACAACGTTGCGCAACGTCGTCGAGGACGTCGCCGCGCGACCTGATCGCAAGGAGGCCGGGATGAGCCGGGTTCTGCTCGCCGGGGAGTCGTGGATCAACGCGACCACCGACTACAAGGGGTACGACGCGTTCCCCCACGCCCAGCTCGAGATCGGGTGCGCGCGCCTGCTCGAGGCGCTGGCCGCCGAGGGCCACGAGGTCACGCACCTGCCCTCGCACCTCGTCGCCGAGGACTTCCCCTCGACGCTCGACGAGCTCGACGCCTACGACGTCGTGATCCTGTCGGACATCGGCGCCAACTCGCTCCTGCTGCCGCCGGTCGTGTTCTCCCAGGGGCGCCCGTTCCCGAACCGGCTCAAGCTCCTCGCCGAGTGGGTCCGCCGCGGCGGCGGCCTGATGATGGCCGGCGGCTACCTCAGCTTCCAGGGCTTCCAGGCCAAGGCGAACTACCACGGCACCGCCGTCGAGGCCGTCCTGCCCGTCGACATCCTCCCGTACGACGACCGCGAGGAGACCCCCGAGGGCATCGGCGGCACCCTGACCGACGTCGAGCACCCCGTCACCGCGGGTCTCGACCGCGAGTGGCCGATCCTCCTCGGCTACCAGCGCCTCACCGCCAAGGCCGACGCGACCGTCCTCGCCACCATCGAGGGCCGCCCGCTCGTCGCCGTCCGCACCGAGGGCCGGGGGCGCACGCTCGCGTTCGCCTCCGACATCTCCCCCCACTGGGCCCCGCGCGAGTTCATGGACTGGGCCGGCTACGGCCCGCTGTTCGGCCAGGCCGTCACCTGGCTCGCGGGCTGATGACGCCCGAGGTGGTGGTCGTCGGCAGCCTGAACATGGACCTCAGGCTGACCGTCGACCGCCTGCCCCGCTCGGGCGAGACCGTCTCCGCGACGGGCCTCGTCCGCTCCCCCGGCGGCAAGGGCGCCAACCAGGCCGTCGCCGCCGCCCGGCTCGGTCGGCGCGTCGCCATGGTCGGCGCCGTCGGGGACGACGACGACGGCCGCGCGATCCGCCGTCGCCTCGCCGTCGAGGGCCTCGTCCTCGACGGCCTCGCGACGGCGGACCGCCCCACGGGAGTCGCCGTCGTGCTGTGGGAGCAGCCCGAGTCGACCATCGTCATCGAGCCCGGCGCGAACGCCGTCGTGGACGAGGCGTTCGTCACCCAGCGCGCCGACCTCGTCCGCGACGCCGCGGCCGTGCTGTGCCAGTGCGAGACGCCGCTCGGTGCCCTGCGCGCCGTCGCGGCCACCGCGACGGGCACCACCGTGCTCAACCCGGCGCCCGCCGTCCCGCTGCCCGCCGACGTGCGCTCCGCGTTCCGCGTGCTCGTGCCCAACCGGTTCGAGCTCGCGACCCTCGTCGGCGCGGACGACGAGCCCGTCGGCACCGACGCCGTGCTCGCCATGGTGCGCGCGCTCGACCACCCCGGGGACGTCGTCGTCACCCTCGGGGCCGACGGCGCGCTCGTCGTCCCCGCGGGCCGCGCACCGGTCACCGTCCCGGCAGTGCGCGTCGACGCCGTCGACACGACCGCCGCCGGCGACTCGTTCTGCGCGGCGCTCGCGGACGGCCTCCTCCACGGCGGCGACCTCGTCGAGTCCGCCCGCTGGGCGGCGCGCGTCGCCGCCTCCACCACCACCCGCCACGGCGCCGTCGACTCCCTGCCGCGCGCCACCGACCTGGCCCTCGAGGGCACCAGGATTCCGCTCCACAGCTAAGTCCGACGTACCGTCGGAGGAAGGCACGGTCACGCAATGAAGCACACCACGCCGGCGACCACCGGTTCCCCGTCCGGCACTCAGGGAGGTGCTCTGAACTCGTCAGCCCGCCGCAGCAGGGTCAAGGACACCGCGACCGCCCTGCTCGTCGTCGCGACCGTCCTCGCGGGGGCCCTCGGCCCCATGCAGGCGGCCGTCAACGGCCAGCTCGGCAAGACGATCGGCGACGGCCACGCCGCCGCGCTCATCTCGTTCGGGACCGGCCTGGTCCTCATGTTCGTCGTCGTGTTCGCGCGCCCCGCGACCCGACGCGAGGCGCTCGCGATCCCCGGCCTCATCCGCTCGCGCACCATCCCGTGGTGGAACTACCTCGCGGGCCTGTGCGGCGCCGTCATCGTCCTCTCCGAGGGCGTCACCGTCGGCGTCCTGGGCGTCGCCACGTTCCAGATCTCGCTCATCTCCGGCCTCGTCATCTCGGGCGTCGTCTGCGACCGCCTCGGCGTCACGGCGTCGGTCAAGCAGCCGCTCACCGCGACCCGGCTCCTGGGCGCCGCGCTCGCCATCGCGGCGACCGTCGTGGTCATCTCGCCGAGCTTCTCCGTGCCGCACACGATCGTCCTGGCGATCATGCCGTTCGTGGGCGGCCTGCTCGCGGGCTGGCAGCCCGCCGGGAACGCGGCCGTCGCCGACGTCACCGGCTCGATGCTCGTCTCGATCGGGTGGAACTTCCTCGTGGGCTTCACCGCGCTGCTGGTCGCCTACCTCGTGCGCGCGGCGACGGGCGGCGTCGACTTCCAGCTCCCGAGCGAGTGGTGGATGTACCTGGGCGGCCCGCTCGGCCTGCTCTCCATCGCGCTCATGGCGCTCCTCGTGCGCGGCCTCGGGCTGCTGCTGCTCGGCCTCGCGTCCGTCGCGGGCCAGCTCGTCGGCTCGCTCGTCCTGGACGCCGCGATCCCGGCGCTCGGGCACACCGTCCACGTCGCGACCGTGATCGGTACCGTCATCGCGCTCGTCGCCGCCGGGATCGGCATGATCCCGTCGGGCAAGGCGGCCCACCCCGACGAGCCGGGCGACGGCGCGCACGAGGACGCCGTGGCCGCGGCGGTCGCGGGCGGCGAGGCGGGCGAGGCGAGCCGGCGATGAGCGTCACGCCCGCCGGCCACGTCCAGACCGTCACCGGCCGCGCCGCGGCCGCGGACCTCGGCCTCACGCTCCCGCACGAGCACCTGTTCAACGACTTGTCCGGGGTGCTCGACCCGCCGAGCTACCGCTTCTCCGAGGCGGTCGTCGAGGCCCCGGTGTCCGCGTCGCTCGCGTGGGCGCTGCGCCAGGACCCGTACTGCTGCGCGGACAACATCGCCGACAAGCCGGTCGCCGCGGTCGCGGCGGAGCTCGAGAGCTTCGCCGCGCTGGGCGGCCGCACGATCGTCGACGCGACGTCGAGCGCCGCGATCGGGCGCAACCCCGAGCGCCTCGCGGAGGTCGCGCGCCGCACCGGGCTGCACGTGGTCGCGGGCTGCGGCGCGTACCTGGAGAAGTTCGAGGGCGACCGCATCGCGGCCGCGGCCGTGGACGCCCAGGCGTCCGCGATCGTCGCGGAGCTCGCCGACGGGATCGGCGGGACCGGCGTGCGCCCCGGCATCATCGGCGAGATCGGCGTCTCGCCGTCGTTCACCGCCGGCGAGGCCGCATCGCTGCGCGCGGCGGCCCTCGCGCAGCGCGAGCACCCGCACGTCGCGCTCCAGGTGCACCTGCCCGGGTGGCAGCGGCGCGCGCACGAGGTGCTCGACCTCGTGCTCGACGAGGTGGGCGTGCGGCCCGAGAAGGTCGTGCTGTGCCACATGGACCCGTCCGCGGACGACCCGGACTACCAGCGGTCCGTGGCCGAGCGCGGCGTCTGGCTCGAGTTCGACATGGTCGGCATGGACATCACCTTCCCGAAGGAGGGCGTGTCCCCCGACCCGCACACGACCGCCACGGCGGTGCAGCGCCTCGTCGAGGGCGGTCACGCGGGCCAGGTGCTGCTCAGCCACGACGTGTTCCTCAAGCAGATGTGGGTGCAGCACGGGGGCAACGGGTTCGCCTACGTCCCGACGGTGTTCACGGAGATGCTCGCCGCCCGCGGCGTGCCGCGCGACGTGCTCGCCCGCCTCACGCACGACAACCCGGTGGCGATGCTCACCGCCTGACGGCGGCAGCGCCGCCTGCTCGCCGCACCGCGACCGTACGGGTGCGCGACGGCGCCCGCCGCACGCGGGGTGCGACGGGCGCCGTCGGGGGTGTCGGACGACGGGTCAGTCCGTGCCCGCGTAGGCGAGCACGAGCTCCTCGGTCACCGTCTCGCCGTCGCGCTCGGTCGTGGCCGTGACGGTCACCTCGCCGGACGGAGCCTCGACGAGCCGGGTCGCGAACGACTGGTAGGCGTTCTTGCCGGGCGCCACGTCGGCGAACTCCTTGCTGCCGTACGGAGTCGCCAGGGTGATGTCGACGGGGGTGTCGTCCTCGTTGAGCACGCGCACCGCGACGTACTGCTTGCCGCCCATCGTCCGCAGCTCGGCCTCTGCGGCGAGGTCGATCGCGGGGCCCTCGTCCACGAGCGCGCTCTGCCAGACGACGAGGTCGTCGATCTTCGACGCGAGCAGCTCACGGTCGCCCGCGGCCGCGGACAGGTGGTCGACGAGCGACCGTGCGCCGCCCAGGACCTGGACCGCGGTCGCCGGGTCGTCCGCGTCGGCCGCGCTGCGCGCGCTGCCGAGCAGCGACGAGATCGCGCCCGCGATGACGCCGTCGCCCACCGCGGAGGTGTTCAGGCCCGCCACGACCTCGTCGACCTCGCCGAAGGTGACGCAGTTGCCGCCGCCCTCGACGACGCCCGCCGTCCACTCGACGCCCTTGAGCACGTGCTCGAGGAAGAGCGGGTCGGTCCACGAGGCGTCGGTGTGCCCGGCGCCCTCGTACCACGAGCGGCCGCCCTCGAAGTTCTGGCACCACGCGATCGGGTGGTCCTCGCCCATGGCGTTGTTGCCGGGGTTGTACGTCGACTCGTCGAGCGTGATGAGGACGTGCACGTCCTCGCGCGGGTTGGTCGTGTAGTTGTACCACTCGTCGAACCGCTCCCAGACGGCCGGCAGGTGCGCGGTCGAGGGGTGGGCGGGGCTCTCGACGCGCATCGTCGCCGTCTGCTGCTGCGGGTGGCTGACGAACCGCGCGCCACCACCGGTGAGCTCGCTGTACCAGGGGACGGTGTGCATCGTGTCCGTCGCCGCGTGCAGGCCGACGAACCCGCCGCCGCCGCGGATGTAGCCCTGGAACGCCGCGAGCTCGGCGTCGTCGAGCAGGCGCGGGGTCGCGGGGTTGAGGGAGTTCGTGTTGTCGACCGGCGACGCGAAGACGATGGTCGCGTACTGGGCCAGGTCCTCGGCGCTCGTGAACGGCGACGAGTCCAGGCTCAGGTCGGGCTGGCCCGGCGAGCCGGCCCCCCACCAGCCCGCGGAGTCGTTCGGCGGGTCCCACACGTCGACCGTGAAGCCGTTGTCGGCACCGAGCGCGATGAGCGCGCGCGTGGTGTCGTCGATGTGCGAGTGCCGGAACCCGAGCGTCTCGCCGACCACGAGGATCTTGTAGCCCTCCTCGTCGGCTGCGGCCGGGCCGGCGGCCACGAGCGTCGCCCCGCCCGCGAGCGGCAGCGCGACCGCGGCCGCCACCGCCCGTCTGATCGTCGTTCCGCTGAACAAATCCATGCGTGCTTCTCCCTCGTCGTCGAGAGCGCGAGCCGGGCGTTCGGATCCCGGTCGGTCCCCGGGCACCCTCGGCATCCCGGCGGCGCGCGCACTCCTGCGTGCGTGGACGTCGGCTGCTGCCGATGCTGCGAGTTTTGACGGCGACCGTTCAAAAGTCAAGGATTCCATGACATCCGCGCGGCGATCTCACCCGGACCCCTCGGCCGCGCCACAGCGGCCACCGGGACACAGCGCCCGCACAGGGTCACCACAGGCACGCCCCCGCGAGCCGCGGGACGCTGGAGCCATGACCGCAGCCACCGCCCCCGTCGGCCGCCCCGACCAGCCGCGCCTCACGCGCCCGGACGGCTCCCCCGTGCGCGTCCTCGTGGTCGACGACGAGCCCAACCTCGCCGAGCTGCTCACCTCCGCGCTGCGCTACGAGGGCTGGGACGTCTCCACCGCGCTCGACGGACGCAGCGCGATCCGCACCGCGCGGGAGACCGGGCCCGACGTCGTCGTGCTCGACGTCATGCTCCCCGACATGGACGGCCTGACCGTGCTGCGCCGCCTGCGCGAGCGCGACACCGACGTCCCGGTGCTCTTCCTCACCGCGCGCGACGCCGTCGAGGACCGCGTCGCCGGGCTCACCGCCGGCGGCGACGACTACGTGACCAAGCCCTTCAGCCTCGAGGAGGTCGTGGCGCGGCTGCGGGGCCTGCTGCGCCGCGGCGGCGCGACCGCGCAGCGCGAGGACGCCGTGCTCGTGGTCGGCGACCTCGAGCTCGACGAGGACGCGCACGAGGTACGGCGCGCGGGCGAGGAGGTCCGTCTGACGGCGACGGAGTTCGAGCTGCTGCGCTACCTCATGCGCAACCCGCGCCGCGTGCTGTCCAAGGCCCAGATCCTCGACCGCGTGTGGAACTACGACTTCGGCGGGCAGGCCAACATCGTCGAGCTCTACATCTCCTACCTGCGCCGCAAGATCGACAAGGGCCACGAGCCCATGATCCACACGCTGCGAGGCGTCGGGTACGTGCTCAAGCCCGCCGCCGGGGCGGACGGCGCCGGTGCCTGACGCGCTCGCGCGACGCCCGACGGCGCTGCGCCGCCGCCTCGTGCTCGTGCTCGCCGGCGTCGTGCTGCTCGTCACCGTCGGGCTCGCCGCCGCGTCCGCGCTCGCGCTGCGCACCCAGCTCGTCGAGCAGGTCGACCGCGGGCTCGAGCAGGCGAGCGAGCGGCTCGCCCGTGGCTTCGGGGACGGCCCGGACGCCCCGGCGCAGCAGCCGCCCGACGGCAGCGGCGCCGCGCCCGACCCCGGCGGGCCGCCCGACGACCCGTCCCGCTTCCCCGCAGGCACCGGCCCCGGCAGCGCCGTCCTGCGCTACGACGGCGGGGAGATCGTGCTCGCCCAGTACGTCAGCCCCACGCTGGAGCGCGTCACGCTCGACGCCGCGCAGGTCGCCGCGCTCGAGGACGTGCCCGCCGACGGCGAGGCGCACGACGTCGACCTGCCGGAGCTCGGGTCCTTCCGCGCCGTGCACCGGACCACGGACGACGACCAGCCCGTCGTCGTCGCCTCGAGCACCGAGCCGGTCGACGCGACCGTCGAGAAGTACGTGCTCATCGAGGTCGGGCTCGGCGCCGCGGGCCTGCTCGCCGCCGTGCTCCTCGGCACGTGGCTCGTGCGGCGCTCGCTGCGACCGCTCGACGGAGTCGCCGCCGCCGCGAGCCGCGTCTCCGAGCTCGAGCTCGCACAGGGCGAGATCGACGCCATCCCGCGCGTCCCCCCTGACCTCACCGACGAGCGCACCGAGGTCGGGCAGGTGGGGGCCGCGCTCAACCGCATGCTCGAGAACGTCGAGACCTCGCTCCAGGCGCGGCACGACTCCGAGACCCAGGTGCGGCGGTTCGTCGCCGACGCCAGCCACGAGCTGCGCACCCCGCTCGCCTCCATCCGCGGCTACGCCGAGCTCGTGCGCCGCTCCCCCGACGACGTCCCGACCGCCACCGCGCGCTCGCTCGACCGCATCGAGTCCGAGGCCGTGCGCATGACCGGGCTCGTCGAGGACCTCCTGCTCCTCGCCCGGCTCGACGCGGGCCGCCCGCTCGACCGCGCGCCCGTCGACCTCGCGGCGCTCGCCGTCGATGCCGTCATGGACGCCCACGCCGCCGGCCCCGACCACGACTGGGCGCTCGACCTGCCCGGCGAGGACCTCGACCTCGACCTCGCGGCCGACCCGCCCGACGGGTTCGACGACGCGCCGGACGACGACGTCGACCTCGAGGTCACCGGCGACGAGGCGAGCCTGCGGCAGGTGCTCGCGAACCTCCTCGCGAACGCCCGCACGCACACCCCGCCCGGCACCCACGTCGAGGTACGGCTCGCGACCGGCGGCGACGACGTCGTGCTCTCCGTCGCCGACGACGGCCCCGGCATCCCGGCGACCTTGCGCCCGACGCTCTTCCGCCGCTTCACGCGCGGCGACGACGCGCGCAACCGCACCGGCGGCTCCACCGGCCTCGGCCTCGCCATCGCCGACGCCATCGTGACCGCCCACGGCGGCACGATCACCGTGACGTCCGCGACCGCGGACGAACCCGGGCCCACGGGCACGACGTTCACGGTCCGCCTCCCCCGCGACCACCCCTGACGATCCATGCCCGGCCCGAGGCCCGCCCCGGCTCCCCGCCGAGCAGGTCGCGCCCTGTGCTTCAGCCCTTGACGCAGAGGAGCGTCGTGAGCCGCGCGACGACCTCGACGAGGTCGGACTGCGCGCGGATGACCTCGTCGAGGTCCTTGTACGCGCCCGGGATCTCGTCCAGCACCCCGACGTCCTTGCGGCACTCGACGCCCGCCGTCTGGGCGGCGAGGTCGTCGAGCGTGAAGGTCTTCTTCGCCTTGGTGCGGGACATGCGACGCCCCGCACCGTGCGACGCCGACCAGTAGGACTCCGGGTTCCCGAGCCCGCGCACGATGTACGAGCCGGTGCCCATCGACCCGGGGATGAGCCCGAGATCGCCCTTCCCCGCCCGGATCGCGCCCTTGCGGGTCACGACGAGCTCCTGGCCGTCGACGTGCTCGACCGCGACGTAGTTGTGGTGGACGTTCACGGCCTCGTCGAACGCGATCTCCCGACCCGGGAACGACGCACGCACGGCGTCGACGACGAGCGTCATCATGACCGCACGCGACCGCGCCGCGTACTCCTGCGCCCACCACAGGTCGGCGAGGTACGCGTCCATCTCCGGCGTGCCGCCGAGGAACACCGCGAGCTCGCGGTCGACGAGCCCCTGGTTGTGCTCGAGGCGCTTCGCGACGGCGACGTGCTGCTCGGCCAGCGTCTTGCCGATGTTCCGCGACCCCGAGTGCAGCTGGAGCCAGACGGAACCGAACTGATCCAGACACAACTCAACAAAATGATTGCCCGAGCCAAGCGTCCCTAGCTGGCGGCGCGCACGGCCCTCGATGTCCGAGACACGGCCGTGCAGGCCGGAGAACCGCGACCAGAACGCGTCCGCGCCGCGAGCGACCTCGGCCGGACCGCGCCCGGAGATCGAGCGCAACCGGTGCGGATCGACCGGCTCGCCGTGCGCGTGGAACCCGACGGGGACGGCGGCCTCGATGCGCGCGCGGACCGGCCCGAGGTCGTCGGGCAGGTCCTCCGCGGTGAGGGACGTGCGGACGCCGATCATGCCGCAGCCGATGTCCACGCCTACCGCGTTGGGCGACACGGCGTCGCGCATCGCGATGACCGAGCCGACGGTCGCGCCCTTGCCCAGGTGGACGTCCGGCATGACGCGCACGCCCTCGACCCACGGCAGCGCGGCGATGTTGCGCAGCTGCTGCAGCGCGGCGGGCTCGACGGCGTGCTCGTGCGCCCACATGAGGGTGAGTGCCTTCGCGCCCGACAGCGGGACGGGGAACGCGTGGGCCTCGGTGCTCACGATGCTGACCTCCTCGGGTCGTCCTGACGATCATGACGCCGCCCCGGCGGGGCGGCGAGGTGCGCGCGGGAGGACTCGAACCCCCGACGCCCGGCTCCGGAAGCCGGCGCTCTGTCCGCTGAGCTACGCGCGCTGGTGCTCCTTAACGTCGAGCAGACGGGACGCGAGGCGTCCAGGTGCCCTCGGAGGGAGTCGAACCCCCGTCTCCGCTTCCGTAGAGCGGCGTCGTGTCCGTTGGACGACGACGGCAGTGCTTTTCACCGCAGGCGCACGACAAATGCGCGCCGACGGCTATGGAGCAGAATGGCGGCACGAGAAATGCACCCTGCTCGGACGCATTCACGCACAAGAAAAAGGCCGCCCCGGTGATGTCCCGGGACGGCCTGTCGTGCGACGCTGTGGTCAGACGACAGGACCGCCGGAGTCGCCGGCGAGGAACGAGGACACGCTGAGATACGCCACGGGCAGCACGACGCGCGGCTGCTCGCAGGGCAGCACGGGACGTCGCCGGTCCTGCTGGACGGGTTCGCGCACGGTACTGCTCCTCTCGGTCGCGTCGGGTGGCCCACGCACCGGAATGTCGTCGACCGAGGAAGACCCTACGCGCCTTTCCCGATCGACACAACCCTATTTCCCGCATTAGTCAGAAATTCTCCGACCGAGGTCCCGCACGCCGCCCGGAGGGCCGCCGGCCGGCGGCCCTTTCTTGCCCGGAGTCGAGCTCGGCCCTCCGCGCCCGGTGGGATCGCCGGCCCCCGCGCGAAGCCTTCGCACAGGACGCAGGCCACCACCTCTCGCCCGTGGGGGCTCGGCCGGCGGGTCGGCCGGAGGCCAGCGGTGCCTGGCACACTTTTCTTTCTGGCGCGCCGACCCTCGGCGCTCCGGACGACGAACGACCGGGGCTGTCGGCGGCACCCGGTAGGGTTCCGGACGTTCCGGACACACCTCCCGACGCCGACGCACCACGCGGCCGGGCCGACGACAGGAGACCCGCCGCCATGATGGGCGCCCACCACGCCGCGACCGGAGCCGCCGCCTGGGTCGCGGTGACGTCCACCGCCCCGTTCGCGCTCGGGTGGCACCCCGTGTCGTCGGTCGGCGTCATGACGGGTGCGGTCGTGTGCGCCGGGGCCGCGCTCCTCCCCGACGCCGACCACCACAACGGGACGTTCGCGCACTCGCTGCCGCCCGTGAGCGAGTGGGTGTCCGACGCGGTCGAGACGATCTCCGGCGGCCACCGCCAGGGCACGCACTCGTTCCTCGGCATCGCGGTGTTCACGGCGCTCGCGTGGCTCGTGGGCCTGGTCACGGTCGAGACGGAGAGCTTCGGCACGGTCTACGTGGGCGGAGGCCTCCTCGCGGTCCTGCTCGTCGCCCTCGCGCTCAAGGCGCTCAAGCTCACGCGGCGCGGCAAGCTCATGCCCTGGGTCACGTCGCTGACCGTCGCGGCCCTCGTCGCGCTCTTCTCGCCCGAGGAGTGGAACTGGCTCCCGGTCGCCGTCGGGATCGGCGTGACCGTGCACATCCTGGGCGACGTGCTCACGACCAACGGCGCGCCGCTGCTGTGGCCGGTGAAGCTCCGCTCCCCGCGGTGGGTGCGAAGGTCCCTCGTCGTCGACGACGTGTGGCGCCCCAGCGGCAGCTTCGCCCTCCCCCTGCTCGGCGACACCGGGTCCGTGCGCGAGTGGATCCTCGCGACGGCCGTCGGCCTCTACGCGACCGTCGGGTTCGTGTGGTCGGCGCTCGACCAGATGGGCTACGACACCCAGGGGACGTACGAGCGCGTCGCGTCGGCGATCCAGGCGCTGGCGTCGGGCGTCGCCTGAGCGGCCACGGCCGCGGTCACCGCGCGCGATCGCGAGCACGATCACGAGCGCGGTAATTCCCTTGCCCCGTCCCGCGCCCGGGTGGGACGGTCGCAGGACGTCGCCCGCGCCGTCGGGCACCGGAGGAAGGAGGAACGCCATGAGCTGGACGACCCACGCTCGCGTGTCCACCACCCCCGGGAGCACCGACCGCCGCTAGGCCGGTCGACGACCGTCCGAGACGGTCCGCGCCCGCCGCCGCCCGCGAGGCGGCAGCGCCGGCGCCGTGCGCTCCCCGCCCGAAGGAGCCCACCCGTGCCCGAGCACGACCTGCTGTACCCCGACCCGTACCTCCCGCCGACGTTCGCGGGAGACCCCCGTACTCCCCCGCCCCGCCGCCTGCGGCGCCGCGACGACCTCGACGACGCCGGTCCGACCGCGGGCGTCCTCGACGCCGCGCTCGGCGACGACCAGCGCTGGTCCACGTGGTCCGCCGTCGAGAAGGGGCAGCGCGGACCCGAGCCGCGCCCCGACTGGGTCGTCACCGCCGACGCGGCCGTCGACACCGAGCTCGGCGTGCTCAAGACCGGCAAGGAAGCGGACGTGTTCCTCGTCGAGCGCGCCGTCCCCGACGACGCCGCCCAGCGCACGCTGCTCGCCGCCAAGCGTTACCGGGACCTCGACCACCGCGCGTTCCGGCGCGACACGGTCTACACCGAGGACCGCCGCGTGCGCCGCACGCGCGACCGGCGCGCGCTCGACCGCAAGTCCCGCTACGGCCGCCAGGTCGCGGCCGGGCAGTGGGCAGCGGCGGAGTTCGCCGCCCTCGGCGAGCTGTGGTCCGCGGGGGCTCCCGTGCCCTACCCGGTGCAGATCGACGGCAACGAGATCCTCATGGAGTTCGTCGGCACGTCGGACGGCGTCGCGCACGAGGCCGCGCCTCGCCTCGCGCGCACCCGCCCCGACCCGGACCTGCTCGCGTCGTGGTGGGACCAGCTCCGCGACGGCATGGCCGTGCTCGCGCGGCTCGGCTACGCGCACGGCGACCTGTCGCCGTACAACGTCCTCGCGGACGGCGACCGGCTCGTCATCATCGACCTGCCGCAGGTCGTCGACCTCGTGGCGAACCCGTTCGGCACCGAGCTCCTGCTGCGCGACTGCCGCACGATGTCCGCGTGGTTCGCCGCACGCGGGCTCGAGACCGACGCCGACGAGCTCTTCGCGCTGCTGCTCGCCGAGGCGTGGTGACGGTACGACGACCGGAGGACGCAGCGCGCGGCGTGGGACGATCGCCGCGTGCTGCGCCTCGCCCTCGTCGGCCTCGACTCGTCCCACGCCGACCACTACCTCCGGCTCGTCGAGGTCGAGCGGCGCTGGCCGGGCGTGCGCGTCGTCGCGCTCGTCGACGGCGAGCCGGCCCGGCGCGCGGAGCTCGCCGCGGCGGGCGGGCTCGCCCTCGCCGAGGATCTGGTCACCGTGCCCGACGTCGTCGGCCGGGTCGACGCGGCGTTCGTCGCCCACCGCGCGGGCCGGCTCCACGGCGCCGCGGCCCGCACGCTCCTGCGCGCGGGCGTCCCGGTGCTCGTCGACAAGCCGTTCGCGGCGTCGGTCGCCGACGCGCGGGCCACGCTCGACGTGGCCCGCGCCCACGGCGCCGCCGTGACGACGGCGTCCGCGCTGCGGTTCGCTCCCGAGGTCGCGGCCGCCCGCGCCGTCCTCGCCGCCGGCACGGCCGGCGCGGCGACGACGTCGGCCGGGCCGGTCGTGGAGGTGTCGGGACCCGCCGACCCGGCCGACGAGCGCGACGGGCTGTTCTTCCTCGGCATCCACGTCGTGGAGGCGGCGCGCGCCGTGGTGGGCGGTCCTCGCGGCGTGGGGTGGGCGCCGCCCGTCGTGACGAGCTCGACGGACGGGATCGTGGCGACCACCCGGCTGGACGACGTCCCCGTCCGGCTGCGCTTCCTCGACCCGGTCGCCCACCCGACCGCGGGGTTCACGGTCGCGGTGCGCACGCCGCGCGGCGCCGAGCGCTCCGAGGTCGTGCTCGGCGCCGACTACCTCGCCCCGGTGGTCGAGCACGCGCTCGCGGTCCTCACGCCGGCGTCCGGCACCCCTGCGGGCACGACGGCGCGCCCGGCCGCGGCCGACGACGCCGACCGGATCCACGCCGAGCAAGCGACGGTCCTCGCCGACCTCGCGCTCCTCGAGCAGGTCACCGCGGCCCTGCCCGCCTGACGCGCGCGGCCGAGGCGCCCGGCCGCGCCGACGCCGGACCGACGCGGTAGAACGGGACCATGGATCCCTCCACCGCGTCCTTCGACGCCGACGACGTCCAGACGTTCCTCACGACCTACGGGGTCGCCCTCTCCACGGGCGACCTCGACACGATCGGCGAGAGCTACGCGTTCCCGGCGCTCGTGGTCGGGTCGACCGGGTCGGTGCTCCTCGCCGACCCGGAGGACGTGCGCGAGTCGACCATCGAGACCGCACGCGGGTTCCGCGAACGTGGCCTCGTCGGTGTCGTCGCCCACCTCGAGGACGTCGAGGAGGTCGGCGACGCGCTCGTGTGGGCGCGCGTGCGCTGGAGCTACCGCGACGAGTACGCGAACGAGCAGGAGGCGCAGGAGGTCCGGTACCTGCTGCGCCGCGCGCGCGACACGTTCGAGGTCTGCGTCGTCGCGCCCATCGCTCCGTAGCCCCACGCCGTCGACCTGCCGGCGCGGGGCTGCTGGCACGGGACTGCTCGGGCGCGTCCGGGGCGGGGGTCAGGACAGCCGGTTGTCGCGGTCCTCCCACGGCGTCGACGCCGCCTCCTTGTGCGGGGCGCCGTCGTCGGGCTGCAGCGCCCGGACGACGAACGACCCGGCGGCGAGCACGACGCCGCCGGTGAACGCGACCTGCAGCACGGTGAGGAGCAGGCCCACGAACCACGTGCCGACGAAGGAGTAGGTGAGGTTCGCGAGACCGACGTTCTGGACGAGGGCGCTCCCCACGGTGAGGCCGACGCCGGTCCAGAACATCGTGCGGGCGGTGAGGCGGGGTGGCATCGCGGGTCCTCTCGTCGGTGAGCCGGTGCGGACGACCCGCCGTCGCACGCCGGGCCCTGACCGCTCCGTTCCTACCACGCGCGCCCACCGGACGGCGACGAACCCGTCAGTGGAAGTCGCGCGACGTCGTCGCGACCTGGAGCGAGAGCGGCGCGAGGTGCTCCGCGACGAGGTTCGTGGCGCCGTCGGCCCGCTCCAGCCGCCCGCGCACGACGAGCGCCGCGGACCCGCGCGCGACCTTCCGGAACCGCTGCCACAGCCCGGGCGAGCACACGACGTTGAGGATCCCCGTCTCGTCCTCGAGCGACAGGAACGTCACGCCCCCGGCCGTCCCGGGGCGCTGGCGGTGCGTGACGACGCCGCCCACCGCGACGCGCGACGACGGGTGCGGGCGCGTCCCCGGCACCTCGCCCGCCGCGCGCTCCGCCTCGTCGACCCGCTCGATCTCGCGCGACACCTCGACCGCTCCGACGACGGTGAGCACCCCGGCCGCCGTCAGGCCGTCACGCACGTACTGCGTCGGGTAGGAGTCGGCGGACACGCCCGTGGCCCACACGTCGGCGACGGCGGTCTCGACGTCGGTCATGCCGGGCAGCGCCGGGGCCTCGACGCCGACGCTCACGCCCGGCAGCGTCCCCGGGCCCTCCTGCGCGAGCGCGCCCGCCGCCCACAGCGCCTCGCGCCGCGTCACGCCGAGGCAGTCCGTCGCCCCGGCGGTCGCGAGCCCCTCGAGCTGGGCCGTCGTGAGGTCGACGCGCCGCACGAGGTCGCGCAGGTCGCTGAAGGGCCGGCCCTCCCCCGGCGTCCCGCGCGCCGCGACGACGCGCTCGGCCGCGTCCTTGCCGAGCCCGCGCACGCTCGCGAGCCCGAGCCGCACCGCGAGCCCGAGGTCGGGCTCCGGCCCGAACGCGGTGTCGATCCGCACCTCCCCGCCGAGCATGCGGCTGTCGCCCGTCCGGCCGCCGGGACGGTCGGTACCCGCATGGTCGGCGGGCAGCCGCTCGACCGTCGCCTCGACGTCGGACGCGTTGACGTCGGGGCGCAGCACGGTGACGCCGTGGCGGCGCGCGTCCGCCACGAGAGACTGGGGCGAGTAGAACCCCATGGGCTGCGCCGCGAGCAGCCCCGCGTAGAACGCGGCGGGGTGGTGCACCTTGAGCCACGAGCTCGCGTAGACGAGGAACGCGAACGAGTACGCGTGCGACTCGGGGAACCCGAAGTCCGCGAACGCCTTGAGCTTGTCGTAGATCTCCTCGCGCACGGCCGGGTCGGTGACGCCCTTCTTGCGCATCCCGTCCATGAGCCGCCCGCGCAGCTCCTCCATGCGCTCGACGGACCGCTTGGACCCCATCGCGCGCCGGAGCTGGTCGGACTCCTTCGGGGAGAAGCCCGCGACGTCGATCGCCATCTGCATGAGCTGCTCCTGGAACAGCGGCACGCCCTTCGTCTTGCCGAGCGACTTCTTGAGCAGCGGGTGGAGGAACGTCACCTCCTCCCGCCCCCGCGCGCGGTTGATGTACGGGTGCACGGAACCACCCTGGATCGGCCCGGGACGGATGAGCGCGACCTCGATGACGATGTCGTAGAAGTTCCGCGGCTGCAGCCGGGGCAGCGTCGCCATCTGGGCGCGCGACTCGACCTGGAACACGCCGACGGTGTCGGCCGCGCACAGCAGGTCGTACACCGCCGGGTCGTCCTCGGGCAGCGTGTGCAGCGCGAGGCGCGGGCCGCCCTCGTGCCGTTCCACGAGGTCGAACCCGATGCGCAGCGCCGTGAGCATCCCGAGGCCGAGGAGGTCGAACTTCACGAGCCCGGCGTCCGCGCAGTCCTCCTTGTCCCACTGCAGGACGGTGCGGCCCTCCATGCGCGCCCACTCGACGGGGCACACCTCGATGACGGGGCGGTCGCACATGACCATGCCGCCCGAGTGGATGCCCAGGTGCCGCGGGAGCCGGAACATCCGGTCGGCGAGGTCGAGCACCGCCTCGGGGATCTCCCCCTCCTGCGCGGCCGACGGCGGCCGGTGCGCGGGCACGACGTCGTGCGTGTCGTCCGCGCGCAGGACCTCGCCCTCGTCCACCGCGAGCGGGTCGACGACGCGCGGTCGCCACGCGCTCCGGCCGCTCAGGTCGGGCGACCAGTCGCCACGATGCCCGGTGTGCGGACGTTCGTCGCGAGAGGCGGCGGCGCGGGACGTGCCGGTGCGCGACGATCCCACCCCCCTCCCCGCCGAACCCACGTCGCGCGACCCCCACAGGCGAGCCTTCTCGGCGTCCTTCTCGGCGGTCTTCGTCGCGATGGCGACCTCCTTGGCCTTGCGGTCGGCCGCGGGCGACGACGGGTCGGGGCCGCGCAGCGACCCCCACCGCTCGATGGACTTGCTCCACGCGTCGGCCTGCCCGACGTCGTACCCGAGCGCCCGGGCCGCATCCCGCACCGCAGACTTGGGCCGGTAGGAGATGACGTTCGCGACCTGCGCGGCGTGCGTGCGGCCGAACTTCTCGTAGACGTGCTGGATGACCTCCTCGCGCCGCGCGGACTCGATGTCGATGTCGATGTCCGGCGGGCCGTCGCGCTCGGGCGCGAGGAAGCGCTCGAACAGCAGGCCGTGCTTCACCGCGTCGACGGCCGTGATGCCGAGCGCGTAGCAGACCGCGGAGTTCGCGGCCGACCCGCGGCCCTGCGCGAGGATGCCGTTCACCCGGCAGAACTCGACGAGGTCGTAGACCACGAGGAAGTACCCCGGGAAGTGCAGGTCCTCGATGACGCGCAGCTCGTGGTCGATCTGCGCCCACGCGCCCGTGATCTTCTCCTGGCCGCGCGGCCCGTACCGGTCCTCGCCGCCGCGCCGCACGAGCTCGCGCAGCCAGGTCGCCTCGGTGTGCCCGTCCGGTACCGGGTAGGGCGGCAGGTCGGGTGCGACGAGGTGCAGGTCGAACGCGCACTCGTCCCCCAGCGCGGCCGCGGTCGCGACGGCCTGCGGGTGCCGGGGGTGGCGCGCGAGCATCTCCGCCGCGGAGCGCAGGTGGGCCGTCGGGGCGCCGGGCAGCCAGCCGTCGAGGTCGTCGAGCGACGAGCGCGCGCGCACGGCCGCGAGCGCCCCCGCGAGGTCGGCGTCGCGCGGGTGCGCGTAGTGCGCGGCGGTCGTCGCGACGAGCGGCAGCCGGGCGTCGGCGGCGAGGTCGGCGAGCGCCGCGTGCAGGTCGGCGTCGCGCGGGTCGTCGGTCGTGGTGATCTCGACGGCCACGTTGTCGGCGCCGAAGAGGGCGACGAGCCGGTCGAGCTCGCGGCGGGCCGCGGCGCGCCCGGACGTGACGAGCGCGCGCCGCACCGCTCCCTTGCGGCACCCGGTGAGGACGAGCCACTGCCCGGCGGCCTCCGCCGCGAGCTGCTCGAGGCGGTAGTCGGCGGCGCCCTTGGTGCCCGTCGCGAGGTGCGCGGTCGCGATCGCGCGCGACAGGTTGCGGTAGCCCTGCGTGCCGCGCGCGAGCACGAGCAGGTGGGTCGAGCGTGGGTCGGGCACGCCGGTGGGCGGGTCGAGCACGGGCGCGCCGGTCCCGGTCGGCGCGGGCAGGTGCAGCTCGGCACCGAAGACCGTGGGGAGCCCGACCTTGCGCGCGGCCTCGGCGAAGCGCACGACGCCGTACAGGCCGTCGTGGTCGGTGATCGCGAGCGCCGACAGCCCGAGCCGCGCGCCCTCGGCGGCGAGCTCCTCGGGGTGGGACGCGCCGTCGAGGAAGCTGAACGCGGAGTGCGCGTGCAGCTCGGCGTAGCGCGGGCCGGTGGTCCGGTCAGTCATACAGGCCCTCCACGGTCCACCGCCCGCTCGCGCTCGCGAGGAGCAGGCCGCGACCGTCGTCGAGCAGGACCTGGACGTGCACGCGGCGCCGGGGCGCGGGCGTCCACCAGCGCTCGGCGAGCGGCCACGGCCCGGCCCAGTCCACGACGGCGCGCGCGGACCCCGGCCCGGGCAGCGCCGCCTCGCCCCGGGGTGCCGCCGCGCGGCGCGGACCCTCCTCCGGCGCGGGGGCCGGCCACCGCACGGTCGCGGGCTCGCCGCTCATCGCGAGGCGCGCGTCGACGACGACCGGCCGCCCGGCGTCGTCGAGCACGACCACGTCCTGCGGCTCGACGGGCACGACCGCGGGAGCGGGGCTCGGGAGCGCGCCGGGCCACGGCAGGGCCGGGTCGCGCGGGCGCGCGACGTCCTCCCCGAACGGCACGAGGTGCACACGGTCGGTCGCGTCGCGGCCGCCCTGGACCTCGACGCGCAGGACGGCGTCGCCGCCGAGGATGCCCTGCACGCGCCCGAGCGCGCGGTGGGCGCGCGCGTCCTCGCCGCTCGACGCGCCCCACAGGCGCGGCTGCTCCGCCCCCGCGGGGACGACCTCCTCGGCCGTGAGGGACAGGCGGGCCAGGGGTGCGGCGTCCGGCACGACGTCGGCCCCGCCGGGCGAGCCGCCGCGCTCGCCACCCCGCCTGCCACCGCGCGCGGTCCGGGCCGCGCGGGCGGCGCGGACGCTGGTCGTGGTGAGCCAGCCCTCGAGCTGCCACCGGACCTTGTCCGTGAGGCGCGCCGGGCTCATCGCGCCCGGCCCGTCGAGCCGCCAGGTGCGCTCGAGGTCGTCGCCCTCGACGGTCCGCGCCGTGATGCGCAGGCGCCCGGCGACGAGCGAGCGCGCGACGAGCTGGTCGTGCAGGTCCTCGGAGAGCCGGCGCGCGGCGAAGGTCGCGACGTCGACGCGCTCGGCGGGCGGGTCGAGCTCGGCGCTCACCGCGACGTCGGGCTCGACGCGGCGCCGCGCGGGCGGGCGCAGGTCCTCGCCGCGCGCGAGCCGGTGCGCCCACGCGCCGAGGTCGCCGAAGCGTCCCTCGACGGTCGCGGGCGGCAGGGCCGCGAGCGCCCCGAGGGTGCGCACGCCGAGCCGGCCCAGGAGGTCCACGAGCTCGTCGACCGCGACGGCGGCGTCCGGGCGGGCGGTGACGTGCACGAGGTCGCGCGCCGGCCGGGGCGCGAGGAACGCGGCGGAGCGGCCGGGCGGGACGACGGCGGCGTCCCGCGCGGCGAGCACGGCGGCGAGGATGCCGTCGGCGACACCCACCTGGCTCTCGTGGCCGGTGCGCTCGGCGACGCGCGCGACGAGCGCCTCCGCGAGCGCGGCGTCGGACCCGTGGTACCGGCTCGCCCCGGTGGCGGGCAGGAGCAGCAGGCCAGGCCGGGTGATCTCCAGCCCCGCGACGACGGTCTCGGCCGCGAGCGCGACGGGCTCGAACTCGCGGGCGTCGCGCGCGTCGTCGACGTCGAGCAGCTCGAGCTCCGGGCAGCACTCGCGGGCCCGGCGGCGGCGCATGCCCCGGCGCACGCCCTGGGCGCGCGCGGTCGCGGAGACGGCGACGACGCGGCGGCCGTCGTGCGTCGCTGCGGGGACGTGCGCGGGGACGTCGCGCACCGCCATCGCCGCGAGCACCGGCCAGTCCGGCACCCACAGGGCCGCCGTGCGGGTCGGGCTCGTGCTCATCCGACGAGCCTCAGCCCGGGACCACCCTGCTCGCCGAGCGCGGGGTATTCGTCGTCGCGGGAGCCGACGGACTGCACGTCCCCCGCGCTCACCTGCGCGGGCTCGGTGAGGAACGCCGGCCAGTCCTCGTGGGCGAGCGGGAGCTCGACCTCGACCCGCACGGGGCGCGCGGCGCCCCCGCGGCCCGCGCGCTCGACGGCGAGGGTGCGGCGGCGCAGCCAGCCCGCCCCGCGGTCCGCGCCGGACCAGCCGCCGCCCGTCACCGTGAGCGCGACGTGCGCGCCCGGCCACTCCCCCGCGGCGACGAGCAGGGCGCCGCGCTCGCGCGCCCGGGCGGCGAGGCGCCTGCGGTCGGTGTCGGTGAGGGCGGCGTCGGGCCCCACGACCACGACGTCCAGGCCGTCGACGAGCGCCGAGATCGCGAGCGCCGCGTCCGGTCCCGGTCGCGGGACGAGGACGACGCGGTCGAGGTCCGCGCCGACGTCGGCGGCCGCGAGCAGCCCGACCGCGGGGAACCCGACGGCGGCGGTCCACGCCCCGGCCCGCGACGGCCGCGCGACGAGCGCGAGCAGGAGGCTCGTCGAGCCGCGCACCGCGAGCACGGTGCCGCGCTGCAGGGCACCGAGCGGGAGGAGCGGCGCGAGCGCGTCGTGCACCGGCCACGCCCGCTCGTCCGGGATCGCGTCCGGGCTCGTGTCCCGCACCGCGCCGTGGCGGCCGCGGGCGCGCGCCGGGCGCTCGGCCGGCGCGACAGAGGTCGGCCGGGCGATCGCCGGCGAGGAGACGTCGACGAGCGGGACGTCGGTGGGGAGGACGTCGGTGAGCGGGACGGCGCCGGCGCGCGGGACGGCGGTCGGCGCTGCCGGGACCGCAGGGGCGACGACCGCGCGGTGTCGGCGGACGCCCGTACGCTCCTCCGCACGGCGCAGGACCGCGCGGGCTCGCTCGGCCTTGTCGGCGGCGGCGCCCGTCGCCGGGCCGGCCGCGCCCGCCCGCTCGGCGGGGTCGGCGAGAAGGGTCATCTCGCCTCCCGGGGATGCTGCTGGACGGGACGCGCGCCGCGCGTCGGCTGTCGTGGGCGTCGTTCTGCACCCACCGCTGTTCGAACAGACGTTCGAACACTTCCAGTGTTCGACCACGGTCGCGGGGTGTCAACTCCGCAGGTGAGAGCCGTCGGCTTCGTCCCGGATGCCCCGATGAACCCTCGACCTCTCCTCGAAGGTTCGTCCTGACCTTCGACCTCCACCTGAACCTGAACCGGCGGACGTGCCACGGTGCGACCGGTTCGGCACGATAGGCCCATGGCCGACGTGAACCTCGACTCCCGACCTCCGGCTCCCGACCCCTACTCCCTCCTGCCCGCCGTGCCGTCCTTCACGCTCACGAGCAGCGACCTCTCCGACGGCGAGCCGCTCCCCCGAGCGTTCGCCGCCGAGGGCGAGGACCGCTCCCCGGCCCTCGCATGGTCAGGCTTCCCGGAGGGCACGCGCTCGTTCGTCGTGAGCTGCTTCGACCCCGACGCCCCGACGCCCGCGGGGTTCTGGCACTGGACCGTCGCCGACGTCCCCTCGTCCGTGACGTCCCTGCCGGCCGGCGCCGGGGCGGCGGACGGCTCCGGGCTGCCCGCCGGCGCGTTCCAGGTCCGGCACGACGGCGGCGCGCCCGGCTACACGGGCGCCGCGCCGCCCGCCGGGGACCGCGCGCACCGCTACGTGTTCGCCGTGCACGCGCTCGACGTCGACTCCCTCGCCGACGCCGCCGGCCTCGGCCCGGACGCGACACCGACCGCCGTCGCCTTCAACGCCTTGTTCCGTACGCTGGCCCGTGCGACGCTCACGGTCACGTACCGCGTCGCGGACTGACACGAACGCCGCTCGCGCACTCACCGACCGCACCCACCGACCGCCGAAGGACCCATGGACGCCCGCACGACCCTGCCCACGCTCGGCTCGCTCACCTGGGAGCCGGCGCTCGACCACCTCGATCTCGTCGCCCCCGTGACCGCCGACGCGCTGCGCCGCTGGGCCGAGGCCGACCCGGACGTCGCGGCGCTCGTCGCCGTGACGGAGATCGACCCCGACCTCGCGGACACCGCGACGCTCAACGCCGCGTTCGACCTGCCCGTCGAGGCGTCGGCCAACTGCGTCGTCGTGGGCGGCGCGCGGGCCGGCGACGAGCGGATCGCCGCCGCCGTGGTGCGCGCGCACACGCGCGCCGACGTCAACACGCGCGTCCGCAAGCTGCTCGACGTGCGCAAGGCGTCGTTCCTGCCGACCGACCGCGCGACGGCCGAGTCCGGCATGGAGTACGGCGGCATCACGCCCGTCGGCCTGCCTGAGGCGTGGCGGGTGCTCGTGGACGCGCGCGTCGTGACCGACGGCGCGCTCGCGCTGATCGGCAGCGGGGTGCGGCGATCGAAGCTGCTGCTCCCCGGCGACCTGCTGGGCCGCCTGCCCGGCGTCGAGGTCGTCGAGGACCTCGCGGTCCCCGTCGCCTGACCGGGCCTGCGCTCAGCCCTCGAGCACGACGAGCCGCTGCGTCGCGCGCGTCATCGCGACGTAGCGGTCCACGGCCCCCTGGACGCCGTCGCCGAACGCGTGCGGCTCGACGAGCACGACGAGGTCGAACTCGAGGCCCTTCGCCGTCTCGGGCGTGAGCCACCGCACCCGCGTGGTCCTCTCGCCCTCGTCGCCGACCCCGCCGTCCGGTCCTCCGCCGGACGCCTCGGACGGCCCGGCGGCGCCGATCACGCACGCCGTGCCGTCCGCGTGCTCGGCGAGCCACGCGTCGAGGATCTTGTCGAGGTCCGCGACCGCCCCGCGGGCGACGGGCACGCCCGTGCTGCGCACCGACGTCGGGACGTTCGCGTCCGGGAGCGCGGCGCGGACGACGGGCTCCGCCTCGGCCATGATCTCCCGCGGCGTGCGGTAGTTGACGCTCAGCGACGCCTCCGCGACCCGGTCGAAGCCCACGCGCGCGAGCCGCTCGCGCCAGCCCTCCGCGAACCCGTGACGCGCCTGGGCCCGGTCCCCGACGACCGTGACGCTGCGCGAGGGGCAGCGGCTCAGCACCATCTGCCACTCGGCGTCGGTGAGCTCCTGCGCCTCGTCCACGACGACGTGCGCGAACGGCCCCGCGAGGCGGTCGGGCGTCGCGACGACGAGCGCACCGTCGTCGACGAGCGCGTCGCGCAGGTCCTGCCCCCGCAGCATCTGCATGACCCCGAGCTCGCTGTCGTCGGTCGCGACGAGGTGGTCGACGACGTCGTCCATGCGGGCTCGCTCCGACGCCGCGGCGGCCTCGTTGCGCCGGCGCCGGCGCGACGCCTCCGGGTCGCCGAGGCGACGGCGCGCGGCGTCGAGCAGCGGCAGGTCCGCCGTCGTCCAGGCGTGCGCATCCTCGCGCTGGAGCATGCGCACCTGCTCGGGCGTGAGCGACGGCGCGCACAGGCGCAGGTAGGCGGGCACGGACCACAGGTCGGCCACGAGGTCGGTCGGCTCGACGAGGGGCCACGCGCGGTCGAACGCGGCGCCGAGCGCGCGGTGGCTCCGCAGGGCACGGCGCACGTCGTCGGCGTCGAGGTCCACGGCGTCCTCCGCGGCTCCCCCGCACGCCTTGTCCACCAGGATCTCCACGAGCGCGCCCCACACCTCGTCGCGCGCCTCGTTGTGCGGGGTGCCCGGGTCCACGGACTCGAACGCCTCCGCCCAGTCGGCGGTGGAGAGCCAGACGTCCACCCACGGCGTCTCGACCTCCATGCCCTCGGTGGGCGGGCGCTCGGAGAACCGCACGGCCGGTTCGATCGCGGCGACGAGCTCGACGGACGCCTTGAGCCGGGCCACCTCGGGGTCGGCCTCCTCGCGCGCCGTCGCGCCCTCGGGGACGAGGTCGCGCAGCGTGCACGTCTGCACGCCCTCCTCGCCGAGACCGGGCAGCACGTCGGCCACGTACGCGAGGTAGGGACGGCTGGGCCCGACGACGAGCACTCCCCCGTGCCCGCCACCCACGTGCGGGTCGGCGTAGAGCAGGTAGGCGGCGCGGTGCAGCGCCACGACGGTCTTGCCCGTCCCGGGGCCGCCGTCCACGACGAGCGCGCCACGCGAGCCCGCCCGGACGATCGCGTCCTGGTCGGCCTGGATCGTGCCGAGCACGTCGCGCATCCGCGGGGACCTGCTCGCGCCGAGGCTCGCGACGAACGCCGACTGGTCGTCGAGCGCCGCGCTCGACCCGGCGCCGTCGGGCACGAGCTCCTCGTCCCAGTAGTCCGTGACGCGACCGCGCGTCCACCGGTACCGGCGCCGCGCCGCGAGACCGAGCGGGTGCGCGGGGGTCGCGGCGAAGTACGGCTCCGCGACGGGCGAGCGCCAGTCGACGAGCAGCCGCTCCTCGGCCGTGTCCGTGAGGCCCACGCGTCCGACGTACACGGGGTCGGACCCGTCGGCGAACGTCATGCGGCCCAGGCACAGGTCGACGCCGTAGCGCTGGAGCAGCCGCAGCCGCCCGCTGAGCCGGTGGATCTCCTGGTCGCGCTCGAGCGCCTCGGTCCCGCTCCCGCCCGGCGCCCGGCGCGCCGCGTCGAGGCGCCGCGCGAGGTCTGCGACGGAGCGCTCGAGGCTCGCCGCGATGGCGGCGAAGTGCCGCTCGTCGGCATCGACGAGCCCCGGGTCGGCCTTCGCGGCCAGCCGGGCGGGCAGGGCGAAGAACGGCGCGGGCCACGGATCCGCATCAGCGGTCGGGTCGGTGGTCGGGTCGGCGGTCACGGGGGCGTCGGGCAACGTCATCAGCTCCGGTCCGAGGTCCAGCGGGGACGGCGCGGGCCACGACGACCCACGCACGAGCGGAGATTCTGCGCCCCGGAGGGGGCCTTGCCGCAAGACCCCCCGTGCGCTATACCTTGGAAAGGGAGGGAGGCCGTCGGCCTCCCTTTTCCCTTCGCACCGGCAGAAGAGCAGGCCCCGCACCGAGGACGGTGCGGGGCCGCTTCTCGCGTCTCGGCGGAATCGCGTGGACGCGTCAGCTCTCGGCGCGACCCTCGCGCCAGTAGCCCATGAACGCGACGGCGCGGCGGTCGACGCCGAGGTCGGCGACGAGGTGGCGGCGCAGCGTCTTGATCGCGCTCGCCTCGCCCGCGAGCCACGCGTAGAGGACGGTGTCCTCCTCGAGCAGCCCGGGGACCTCCCAGAGGATCGACGCGTCGACGTCGATGTCCTCGAGGTCCTCGGCGGTGCGGCACTGGGCGGGCGGGTCGGTCCCGAGGACACCCGCTCCGAGGATGCGCTCGGCCGCCTCCTTGACGGCGGGCACCAGACGCGCGCCGTGGGCGTCGTGCGCCCCGCCGGGGACGTCGTCGCGGGCCAGGAAGGTCACGCGCACCCCGGGCGGCGTGACGAGGTCGCGCGCGTCGCCCACGTGCGGCACCTCGACGTAGACCTCGCCCCACGCGTCGGCGGGCAGGTCCTCGCAGATCGCGGCGATCGCAGGCAGCGCCGTCTCGTCGCCCGCGAGCAGGAGCGCGTGCGGGCGGGTCGGCGGACGGAACTCGATGCCGCCGGCGGCGCCGTCGAACGTCGCGTCCGGGCCGAGCAGGACGAGCGGCGTGCCGACCTCGGCGGCGAGCGCCCAGCGCGAGGCGGGACCGGCGTCGCCGTGCAGCACGACGTCCACGTCGACCTCGCGCGCCTCGGGGCGCACCGCGACGGTCGTGTAGGTGCGCAGCGGGTTCCGGCGCTCCTCGGGCTGGTCGCGCCACGCGGCGTACCAGGCGTCGGCGTCGCGCACGAGGTGCTCGTAGCCGCCGTCGGGCGCGGGGAGCACGAACTTGATCCGCACGTCGAGGCCCGGGTCCCCGAAGAGGTCGAGCTCGGGGCCGGTGAACGTGAACCGGCGGAAGCTCGGCGAGACCTGCTCGACGCGCGCCACCTCGACGTCGAAGAAGCGCCACGGCGCGGTCGCCCGGGCGACGGGGCGACGGGCTCGGGTGCGGGGTGCGACGACGGTCTGGCTCACACAGGTGAGGCTAACCTACGCACCCTCGCCGGGGTCAACCCGTCCAGGACGCGGACCCGGCTCCGGCACCGTGAGACGCGTCACGCTCCCCGGCCGCGGCTGCGCCACAGCAGGTAGACGAAGTACGGCGCGCCCAGGAGGGCCGTGCCGAGACCCGCGGGGATCTGCTCCGGCGCGATGACGACGCGGCCGAACGTGTCCGCGACGGACACCAGGAGCGCGCCGAGCAGCATCGCGACGGGGACGACCCGGCCGTGCCGCGCACCGACCAGCGCCCGCGCGGCGTGCGGCGCCACGAGCCCCACGAACGCGAGCGCCCCGATGGCGCACACGGCGGCGGCCGTGAGCAGCGCGGCGGCCGCGAGCAGCAGCAGGCGCGTGCGGTCGAGCGCGACGCCGAGGACGCGCGGGGTGTCGTCGTCGAGCGCCAGCACGTCGAGGTCGCGGCGGTGGACGGCGGTGAAGGGTGTGAGCACGAGCAGCGCGAGCGCGACGGGGACGAGCTGCTCGAGCGTGCGCCCGTACGTGGAGCCGGAGAGCCACGTGAGCGCGAGGTTCACGTCCCACGGCGCGACGACGACCACGAGGAGCGTGATGAGCGCCATCACGCCGGCCTGGGCGCCGATGCCGATGAGCACGAGCCGGTCCGAGCTGAGCCCGCCGCGGTAGGAGAGACCGTAGACGAGGCCGAAGACGGCGAACGCCCCGAGCGCCGCCGCGGCGGACATGGGCCAGATCCCGACGCCGGGGACGAGGAGGATCATCGTCACGGCCCCGAGCCCGGCACCCGACGTCACGCCGAGCAGGCTGGGTTCCGCGAGCGGGTTGCGGCACACGGCCTGCACGATCGTCCCGGCGAGCGCGAGCGCGGCGCCGGCGAGCAGGGCGGCGAGGACGCGCGGGAAGCGCTGGTCGAGCACGAACGTCAGGTGTCGCCCGGAGAGGCCGTTCCACCAGTTGGCGACGTCGCCCAGCAGCACGACCCGGTCGCCGAGCAGCAGGCCCGCGACCGCCGCCGCGGCGACGGCGAGCGACAGGACGACGACGACCCCGAGCACCGCCCGCCGCGAGCGCGGGCGGGACAGGGAGCCGTGCGCGCCGCGCGACGACGCCGGCCCGGAGTCGCGCAGGCGCCGCGCGAGCCAGATGAGCAGGACCGCGCCGAGGACGGTCGTCACGATGCCGGTCGGCACGGCGATGGACAGCGTGCCCGGCAGCAGCAGGCGGAGCAGGACGTCGGCGCCGAGGACGACGACCACGCCGACGACCGCCGCGAACGGCAGGAGCAGCACGTGGCGTCCGAGACCGGGCACGCGGCGCGCGACGAGCCGTGCCACGACGGGTGCGGCGAGGCCGACGAACCCGACCGGGCCCGCGACCGTGACCGCGATCGAGGCGAGGAGGACCGCGACGAGGACGGACAGCACGCGCGTGCGGCGCACGTCGACGCCAAGGACGGTCGCGGCGTCGTCCCCGAGACCGAGGAGGTCGAGGCGGCGCGAGAGGAGGAGCGCGGCGAGGACGCCGACCACGACGACGGGCGTCGCCATCGAGACCGTGCGCGTGCCCGACTGGACGATCGACCCGCTCCCCCACGCGAACAGGCCCATCGTCTCCTGCTCGAACAGCACGAGGAGGACCATCGTCAGGGAGTGCAGCGCGAGCATGATCGCCGACCCGGCGAGCACGAGCCGGGTCGGCCCGTCGGCTCCGCCGCGCGCGAGGACGAGCACGAGCCCGGCCGCGGCGAGCCCGCCGAGGAACGCCAGTCCGCCCTGGAGGTAGAACGGGATCGAGATGCCGAACGCGGCGACCACGACGACCGTGAGGTACGCGCCCGCGTTGACCGCGAGCGTGTCCGGGGACGCGAGCGGGTTGCGCGCGACCGACTGGAGCACGGCCCCGGCGACGCCGAGCGCGACGCCCAGCAGCAGGCCTGCGAGGAGCCGTGGCACGCGCGAGGCGACGAGGACGGCGACCGTCTGGTCGACACCGTCGCCCCCGGTCGCCAGGCGCAGCAGGTCGAGCGGACCGACGTCCGCCGTGCCCTGCGTGAGGTGCACGGCGGCGAGCACCGCCGCGACCACGACCGCCACGACGAAAGCCCCCGCGATCCCCAGGCGCGACGTCCTCGGGCGGGGCACGGTCGTCACCGGGTCGGGGCCGCTGCTCGCGCCACCGCCGTCGGCGGTCCCGTCGGTGCCCGGGACGACGGCCGGAGCCGGGTCCTCCAGGAGGAGGGTGTCCGGCTCCGCCGTCGTGCGCTGCTCGCGGCGCGTCACGGTGTCCTCGTCAGCACGGTGGTCCTCGTCAGCCTTCTCGTCGTCCGGGCGCGCCCGCGCCCGGTGGTGGTGCGGACCGGTCTCAGGCGGCCGTCAGCGCGTCCACGACCGCGTCGGCGTAGGCCGCCGCGGACAACGGGCCGCCGAACATCCAGATGCCGTCGGGCAGACGGTGCACGTTCCCGGCCGTGACGAACGGGAGCTGCTCCCACACGGCGTTGCCGGCCAGGCCCTCCTCGAACGGGTTGGCCTCGGACTCGCTCGCGACGTAGAGGAACTGCACGTCGCCGAGCTGGGTCAGGCCCTCGACGTCGGTCTGCGCGAGGCCGTAGTCCGGGTCTCCGCCCTCGGTCCACGCGTTGACGAGCCCGAGCTCCTCGCCGATCGCGCCGAAGAACGAGCCCGGCGTGTACATGCGGATCGAGACGGCGCCGTTCGTGATCCAGCCGTCGGCCATGACGAAGTCGACGCCGCCGACCCCGGCCTCCTCGAGCGCCGCGGCGGCCTCGGCGATCTTCGCGTCGTAGGTCTCCAGCGCCGCGGCGGCCTCGTCCTCGCGGCCCGTCACGGTGCCGAGCGTCTCGACCGTGGAGCGCATGTAGCCGATCGGGTCCTCGCCGTCGGAACCGCGCAGCGTGAGCACCGGCGCGACCTCCTCGATCTGGGCGATGACGTTCTCGGGCAGGTCCGTCGTCGTGACGACGAGGTCCGGCTCGAGCGCGGAGATCGCGTCGAGGCTGGGCTCGCCGCGCGTGCCGACGTCGGGCGTGCTCGCGTCGATCGGCGCGACCGTGTCCCACGTGTTGTAGCCCTCGACGTCGGCCTGACCGACGGGCTCGACGCCCAGCGCGACGAGGTTCTCCGTGAGGCCCCACTCGAGCGAGACGATGTCGGTCGCCGGGGCGTCGAGGGTGACCTCGCCGCGCTCGTCGGTGACGGTGACGGGGCCGGACGCCGCGTCGGTCGTCGCGTCGGCGGCGTCGTCGGCCGCGGGGTCCTCGGTCGTGCCGCACGCGGTGAGCGCGAGCGCCGTGGCGAGCGCGAGGGCGCCCGCGGCGAGGGAACGGGTGGTCGAGCGCATGGGTGTCCTTCGGGGTCGGTGCCCGGGCCGCGTCCGACGGCGCGGGCCGGTGGCGGCTCGCGGCGGGCCGGGACGGCGGGCCGGGTGGTGGGTCGGTGCGGAGCGGGACGAGGAGGCGCAGGTGCGGCGGTCGGAAGGTGGTGCAGGTCAGACGAGGACGGCCGCGTCGAGGCGCGCGGCGTGCCGCCCGAGCGGCTCGCAGCACGTGCGCCCCGTGAGGGGGTGGGTGTAGACGTCGACGTGGATGCCGTACACCTCGGTGAGGAGCTCGGACGTCAGGACCGCCTCGGCGGGCCCCGTGGCGCGGACGACGCCCGAGTGGAGCAGGACGACGTGGTCGGCGACGGCCGCCGCCTGGTTGAGGTCGTGCAGGACGACGCCCACGGCCACGCCGTGCTCGCTCGCCAGGTCGCGGACCAGGTCGAGCAGCTCGACCTGGTAGCGCAGGTCGAGGTAGGTCGTCGGCTCGTCGAGCAGGAGCACCTGCGTGTCCTGCGCGAGGCACGTCGCGAGCCACACGCGCTGGAGCTCGCCGCCGGACAGCTCGTCGACGCCCCGGTCGGCCATCGCCGCGATGCCCGTGACGTCCATGGCGTGCGCGATCGCGCGCGGGCCGTCGGGGTCGTTCGAGCGGAACCGGCCGCGGTAGGGGTGGCGCCCGTAGGCGACGACGTCGCGCACGCTCACGCCCGACGGCGTGGGCCGGCTCTGCGACAGGAGCGTCACCCGCCGGGCGAAGTCCTTGGGGTGCAGGGCGAGCGCGTCGGGCGCGTCGTCGAGCGCGACCGTCCCGGCGTCGGGTCGGTGCAGGCGCGCGAGCGAGCGCAGGAGCGTCGACTTGCCCGAGCCGTTCGGCCCGATCAACGCCGTGACGGCGCCCGAGGCGAGCTCGAGCGCGGCGCCGTGGACGACGGTCCGCGCGTCGTAGGACAGCCGCAGGTCGTGCCCGGCGAGCGCCGGGGCGCCGGGCGCTCCGGCCGGGCTCGGGGCAACTGAGGGTGCACTCACATAGGTGAGGCTAATCTATGCCGCCGGGTCGGAACCAGCCCCTGCGGCTCGTGTGACGCGGTTCACGAGCGACGCGGCGTCGTCAGTCCAAGACGGTCCGTGCGGCGCGGCGGCGCGGCTCTGCCGCGCCGGCCGTCGGCGGCGCGTGGTCCTCGTCGGCCGCGTGGGCGCGGGTCGGGGACACGTGGTGCTCCCCACCCAGGGCGACGCGGACGACGAGCGCGCGGTGGTCGGACAGGCCTGTGTCGACCGCGAGGCCGGACTCCGTCGCGCGCACCGCGCCGTGGGCGAGCACGTGGTCGAGCTGGCGTGCGGGCTCGCCGACCGGGAACGTCGCGGCCGAGGCCAGCGGTCGCCACCCGCTCGTGCGGGCCGCCTGCGGGGCGTCGATGTTGAGGTCGCCCAGGAGCACGACCGGCTCGCCGTCGGGGGCCTCCGCGGCGAGCGACCGGGTGAGCCGCACCAGCTGGGTGAGGTTGCGCCCGGGCACGAAGGTCAGGTGCGTGCACGCGACGGTCAGCGGACCGCCGGGGGCCTCGACGCGCGCCACGAGCGCCGCGCGCGGCTCGTCACGCACGAGCGTCGGCAGGCGGCTGCCGGGGAACCGGACCGGGACGCGGGTGCGCGGCGGGGGCAGCAGGACCGTGCGCCACGCCGTGACGGGGAACCGGCTCACGACCGCGATCCCGTAGGCCGCCCGGCCCGGCTGGTGCTCCCCCGTCGGCGCTGTCCACACGCCGGGCTCACCGACGAGCGTCGCGACGAACCGGTGCGCGACGGCGCCCGCGGCCTCCGCCGCGACCGCCGTGAGGTCGGCGCGGTGCGAGCGCGGCTGGTCCCGGTCCACCTCCTGGAGCGCGAGCACGTCCGCGTCGAGGTCGCGGACGGCGCCGGCGAAGCGGTCGACGTCGACCCGGTCGTCGACGAGCGACCGCCCGTGCAGGATGTTGAACGTCGCGAGGCGCACCCTCCCGATTCTGGGCACGGCGGCGCCGGGTCGCACGCGCTCGGGTGCGGCCCGGGAGCGCGCCCCGTGTGGCGCGCCCCGGAGACCCGCGTGACGTGCCAGCGCACCGGGGGTGGTGTAGACCCTGGGCATGGTGGACGACAGGGACGCGCTGCACGACGGCCTCCGCATGACCGCCGCGGCGCTCGCCGAGGCCGAGATCCCGCACGCTCTCGTCGGCGGGTACGCCGCGTGGGCGCGGGGCGCCCCGGAGCCGAGCCACGACGCCGACTTCGCGATCCGCGAGGTCGACGTCGACCGCGCGCGCGAGGTGCTGCGGGCGGCCGGGCTCGAGATCACGGAGCCCACGGAGAACTGGCTCTTCAAGGCGTACCACGGCGGCGAGCTCATCGACGTCCTCTACCGGATGGTCGGCGAGCCGATCGACGACGACCTGCTCGCCCGCACCGACGAGCTCGAGGTGCTCGCGGTCCGCATGCCCGTGCTGTCGGCGACCGAGATCATGACGTCCAAGCTGCGCGTCGTCGGCGAGCACTACTGCGACTTCTCGCGGCTGCTGCCGGTCGCGCGCGCGATGCGCGAGCAGATCGACTGGCCCGAGGTCCGGGTACGGGTCGACGACAACCCGTACGCGCGCGCGTTCCTCTTCCTCCTCGACGAGCTCGGGGTCGTGGACGCGGAGCAGATGGAGGACGACTCGCTCGGCGGGCGCCGCGCGTCGGCGGAACCGGCGTCCGGGGACCCGTCGAACGCCCTGGACTGAGCGGGGCGCGTTCGACGCGCGAGCGAACGTGACCCCGGTCAGGGTGAAGAGGTACCGCCCGCTACCCCAGGAGGTCACACCGATGAGCACGGTCACCCAGTCGATCGACGTCGACGTCCCCGTCCGCACGGCCTACGACCAGTGGACGCAGTTCGAGGAGTTCCCGCGCTTCATGGAGGGCGTGGAGGAGATCCGTCAGCTCGACGCGACGCACACGCACTGGAGGACGAAGATCGGTGGCGTCGAGCGCGAGTTCGACGCGGAGATCACCGAGCAGCACCCGGACGAGCGCGTCGCGTGGAACAGCACCTCCGGTCCGGACCACGCGGGCGTCGTCACGTTCCACCGGCTGAACGACACGCAGACCCGCGTGACCGTCCAGCTCGACTGGTCGCCCGAGGGCGTCGTGGAGAAGGTCGGCGACGCCCTCCACCTCGACGAGCGCCGTGTCAAGGGCGACCTCGCGCGGTTCAAGGAGTTCATCGAGTCCCGCGGGACCGAGACGGGCGCCTGGCGCGGAGACGTCAGCTGACGCCTCGACGCCCGCCGGCCGCCGGCGACGCGACGGAGCGGGTCCGGGTCGCCGGGCCCGCTCCGTCACGTCCGGCGCCGCCCGTCGCGCGCGAGGCGGACCCCGCACGCCATCCTGGTGCGATGACCGCGGACGCCCCCGACCGCTCGGGACCGGACACCGTCGACGTGCGCTTCCCGGCCGGCGACCTCACGGCCGTCGCGCACGTGTCGGGCGCAGAGGTGCCGGGGCTCGCCGTGGTGCTCGTGCACGGCGTCGGGTCGTCGTCCCGCGCGTTCGACCCGGTGCGGACGGCGCTGCTGCGCCCCGGCGCAGGGCCGGCCGTCGCCGTGCACGCGATCGACCTCCCCGGGTTCGGCGCCGCGCCCCGCGCGCGGCGGAACGTGCCGATCGAGGAGCACGCCGCCGTCGTCGCGGACTACGTGCGCCGCCACGTCCTCGACTCCTCGGCCGGCCCGCCTCCCCCGGTCGTGCTCGTCGGCCACTCGATGGGCGCCCAGGTCGTGGGACAGGCCATGGCCGACCACCCGCGCGAGGCGCCCGCCGGCGTGCTGATCGGCCCGACGGCGGACCGGCGCGCCCGCTCCGCGCCCCGCCAGGCGCTGCGGCTCGCGCACGACGCGCTCGGCGAACGGCCGCGCGCGCTCGCGACGCTCGCCGTCGACTACGTGCTGCGGAGCTCGCTCCCGTACTACGCGCGCCAGGTGCGGACCATGCTCGCGCACCGCCTCGAGGAGGTGCTGCCGCGCGTGCCGGGCCGCGTCGTCGTGCTGCGCGGAGCGCACGACCCCGTCGCGCCGCGCGCGTGGGTCCGTGAGCTCGCCGCCGCCGCACCGCACGGCACGCCCCGGGAGGTCCGCGGCCGGCACCATGCGATGGACGCCGACCCGGAGGGCGTCGTCGCGACCGTCCTCGACGCGGGCGGGCTCGCGTGAGGGCGCCACGGTGGGCGGGGACGCTGCGGCTGCGCGACCGCGTGGCGGACTACGCGTACGTCGCGGCGCGTCAGGTCGCGGGAGTGGTGAGGGCGCGGCGACCCGTCCCGCGCGGGCCGGGCGGCCGCGACCCCGTCGTGCTGCTGCCCGGCGTCTACGAGACGTGGCAGCTGCTCGCGCCGGTGGCGACAGCGCTCGCGCGGGCCGGGCACCCGGTGCACGCGGTGCCGGGCCTCGGCTACAACCGGCGGCCCTTCGCCGAGGCGGCCGACCGCACCGCGGCCTTCCTCGCGGAGGCGGACCTGCACGACGTCGTCCTCGTCGCGCACAGCAAGGGCGGACTCGTCGGCAAGCGCGTCATGCTGTCGTCCGCCGGGTCGCGCGTGGCCGGCATGGTCGCCGTCGCGACACCGTTCAGCGGCTCGAGCTACGCGCGCTACCTCCTGGGCCGCACGCTGCGCGCGTTCTCGCCGCGGGACGCGGCGCTGCTCGCGCTCGCCGCCGAGCGCGGCGTCGACGCCCGGATCACGGCCGTCTACCCGCGCTTCGACCCGCACATCCCCGAGACGGGCCGACTCGAGGGCGGGCGGAACGTCGAGCTGCCCCTCGCGGGCCACTTCCTCCCGCTCGGCGACCCGTCCCTCGTCGAGGTCGTGGTGCGGGAGGTCGACCGATTCGCCGATTCGACCTCCCGCGGCTGAGCACGGGCGTCAGACGGCGCCGGTCGCCGCGTCGACGGCGACGCGCGCGAGCTCCTGCGTGCACCGGGTCATCGCGACGTACAGCCCGTTCCACCCGCGCGGCTCCGCCGCGATGCCGTCCGGGTCGACGACGACCACCGCGTCCCACTCCAGCCCCTTCGCTTCCGAGGTGCTGA
This sequence comes from Cellulosimicrobium cellulans, assembly GCF_016921195.1. GTDB lineage: Bacteria > Actinomycetota > Actinomycetes > Actinomycetales > Cellulomonadaceae > Cellulosimicrobium > Cellulosimicrobium cellulans_F. The sequence goes on along the minus strand of NZ_JAFGYF010000002.1, from coordinate 106,682 downwards.
GGACGGGGACCCCGCTCACGGTGGCCCCCAGGCGCTCCAGCCGGTCGCGCGGCGCGACGACGCCGACGGAACCGCCGTCGTACCGCTCGGCGAGGCGCGCGACCTCCGCGGCCACCGCCGCGCCCAGCGCCGCGTCCCGGGTTCCGGCGGGCAGGACGACGTCGCGCGGCGTCACGCCGGTCTCGCGCACGGCGCGGGGCGGCGCGTTGCGGCTGCCCGCCGCGCGCAGCACCGGCCCGACGACCTCCATGACCTCGCGCGGCGTGCGGTAGCAGATCGTCAGGTCCGCGCGGTGCCAGCGTTCGCCGAAGACCGGGCCGACGACGTCCGCCCAGTCGGTGTGGCGGTGCGGCGCCTCGGTCTGGTCGACGTCCCCGACGGCGGTCACCGACCGGGTCGGGCAGCGGCGCAGCACCATGTGCCACTGCATGGGTGAGAGCTCCTGCGCCTCGTCGACCACGACGTGCCCGTAGACCCAGTCGCGGCGAGTCGCCGCGCGCTGCGCGAGGAACTCGCCCTGCTCACCGAGGGCGTCCGGAGCCCCCAGCGCGTCGGCGAGCGCGTCGAGGAGCGGGACGTCGCTCGGCGCGAGCGCGGCGGGCTCGCCCGTCACCCGGCGGACCTCCGAGGCCGAGAGCTCGGGCGCGTGGCGTGCGAGCAGCGCGGCGTCGCCCAGCAGGTCCGCGAGCGCCGTGCGCGCGTCCGCGACCGGCCACCAGGCGTCGACGGCGGCCGTGAACCCCGCCTCGCGCGCGAGCTCGCCGCGGAGCCGCTCGAGATCGTCGTCGGTCAGCTCGCCCGAGCACGTCCTCGAACCCCTCCTCGACGCGTTCGAGCATCTCGGCGTAACGGGCCGCGGCCTCGTCGACGAGCGCGTCGAGCAGCAGGTCCACGGCCCGGCGCCGCGCGGCCAGCATGCTGCGGCCGCCCGCCCGGGCGGCCCGCAGGTCCTGGGCGACCCGGTCCGTCCCGAGCGTGAGCGGTTCGCCGTCGAGCCGCACCGTCAGCGCCCGCGCGTCCGGGACGAGGGAGTCGACGTACCGGGCGACGACGTCCTGCCACAGCGCGCGGCCCTTGAGCTCGGCCACGTCCCGCGGCTCGTCACGCTCCGGCACGACGCCGGGGACGAGCGTGTCGCACGTGGCCGACACGACGGCCGTCTCGCCGAGCGCGGGCAGCACCTGGGCCACGTACTCGAGGAAGCGCGTCGACGGTCCGAGCAGGAGCACGCCGCGCTGGGCCAGGTGCGGGTGGGTGAACAGCAGGTACGCGACGCGGTGCAGCGCGACGACGGTCTTGCCCGTCCCCGGGCCGCCCTGCACGACGAGCGTCTGCTCGGCCGGGGCGCGCACGATCGCGTCCTGCTCGACCTGGAGGGTCGCGACCGCGGTGCCCATGCGGCCGGTCCGGCGCTCCGACAGCGCGGCGAGCAGCGCACCCTCGCCGACGAGGCCGCCCTCGCCCTCCGGCCCGGTCGCCGAGCCGTCGAGCGGCTCGTCGTCCACGCCGGTGACCAGGTCCCCCGCCGTCCGTACGTGCCGGCGCCGCGCGAGGCCCTGCGGCTCGCGCGCCGTCGCGGTGTAGAAGGCGCGGGCGCCGTCGGCACGCCAGTCGAGCACGAGCGGGTCCGCGTCGTCGTCGGACGCGGCGATGCCCACCCGCCCGATGTGGCGCGTCACGCCCTCGACCGTGTCGACGCGGCCGAACACGAGCCCGCTCTCCGCACGCTCGAGCTCGGCGCGCCGACGGCGCAGCCCCGCGCGCCGGGAGCGCTCGACGACGTCCTCGGCGCCGGGACCGTCCGGGTCGGTCGGCACGGCGAGCTGCGCGTCGAGCTCCGCGAGGAGCTGGGTGCGTCGCACGAGCGCGGCGTCGAGATGCTGCTGCTCCTCCGCGACGGCGTGCTTCGCGGGATCGGGGTGATCACGGTGATCACGGTGATCACGGTGATCGGTGTCAGGCAGGGACGGGGAGGGCTGGACCGGCACGGAACCTCTTCTCGTACGACGTACGGACACGGGGCCAACGCGCCGTCCCGCTCGATTGTTCCCGTCGACGGGCCAGTGTTCTCCGCGAGGGGTCGGTCCGGTTCAGGGCACGCGCGTCGCCCAGAAGGCGACCGCCGACGCCGCGGCGACGTTGAGCGAGTCCACTCCCCCGGCCATGGGGATCGTCACGACCCGGTCGGCCGCCTCGATCGCCCCGTGCGACAGACCGTCGCCCTCGGTGCCGAGCACGAGCGCGAGCCGCTCGGGCGGGTCGGCGACCACGTCGTCGAGGCTCACGGCGTCGTCGGCGAGCGCGAGCGCGGCGACGACGAAGCCCTCCTCGCGCAGCGCGTCCAGCCCACCCGGCCACGTGGCGAACCGCGTCCACGGCACCTGGAACACCGTGCCCATGCTCACGCGCACCGAGCGGCGGTAGAGCGGGTCCGCGCAGCGCGGCGAGACGAGCACGGCGTCCACGCCCAGCGCGGCGGCGGAGCGGAAGATCGCGCCGACGTTGGTGTGGTCGACGATGTCCTCCAGCACCGCGACACGGCGTGCGCCGGTGCCACCGCGGGCCGCCGAGAGAAGGTCGTGCACGCTCGCGAGGGGCGGGCGGTGCATCGCCGCGAGCGCCCCGCGGTGCAGGTGGAACCCGGTGATCGCCTCGAGCACGTCGGGGGCGCCGACGTAGACCGGCACCTGCTCGCCCGTGCCGCCGGGCGCGTCGTCGATGGGCAGTGCCACGATGGCGTCGGCGAGGTCGTCGAGCCAGCGCTCGGCCATGAGGAACGACCGCGGCCGGTGCCCCGCGGCGAGCGCACGCCGGATGACGGTTGAGCTCTCCGCGATGTAGAGGCCCTTCTCGGGCTCGTGCTTGGACCGCAACGCCACGTCGGTCAGTCGGTTGTAGTCCGCGAGGCGGTCGTCGGCGGGGTCGGTGACGTGCACGACCCGCAGGTCGGCCCGGGTGCTGGCGTCGCTCACGCGTCGATTCTTCCAGCACCGCAACGGGCCGTGGCTCCGCCGAGACGTCCCGTCTAGACTGTCCAGACGGGACACGATGTGGAGGTTCACATGAGCTGGCAGGTGCAAGACGCGAAGCAACGCCTCAGCGAAGTCTTGCGAGAGGCCGAGAACGGCCCGCAGGTCATCACACGGCACGGAAAGGAAATCGCCGTCGTCGTCGGAATCGACCTCTACCACGAACTCGCCGGGGTCCGCGTGGAACTCGCCGATTACCTCCTCAAGGCGCCCACGACGGACGACCTCGAGATCGTCCGTGACCGGACTCCGCTGCGTGAGCTCGATCTCGGGATCGACGCGTGAGGTACCTGCTCGACACGAACGTCGTCTCCGAGCTCGTACGACCCCGCGCGGACGAGCACGTCGTCGCCTGGCTCCGCGGGCTCCGGACCCATCAGATCTACCTCTCGGTGCTGACCATCGGCGAGATCCGCACAGGTGTCCAGCGCCTCGTCCCCCGCGATGCCGCGCGGGCAGCCGCACTCGAGACGTGGGTCCATGGTCTCGAGGAGACGTACGGGGACCGCATCCTCCCCGTGACGCTCGAGATCGCGCAGCGATGGCCTGCCGTGCACGCGGCACGCCCGCTACCCGTCGTCGACTCGCTGCTCGCGGCGACCGCGCTCGCCCATGGGCTCACGGTGGCGACGCGGAACACCAAGGACTTCGTCGACAGCGGCGCTCCCGTCGTGAACCCGTTCTCGTCACACTGACCGGGAGTGCGTGGCGCGGCTCACGGTCCTTCGTCTCTCGCGCGATCCGGGCATCGGGAGTCGAATAGGGTCATGGGATCCGCGCCGGACGCTGCATCGACCCCCACGACGGCCTCGTCGACCTCCGTAGGCACCGCCGGGCGCCCGCTCGACGTGCCGTGGTCGCGCCCGCCCGACGACGTCCTCGCCGAGCTGGGCTCGGACGCGGGCGGGCTCTCGAACGCCGACGCCGCGGCACGGCTCGCGGAAGTGGGGCCCAACCGGCTGCCCCCGCCGCAGCGTGACCCGCTGTGGAAGCGGATCCTCGTCCACTTCGACGACATCCTCATCTACATCCTGCTCGTCTCGGCCGTGCTCAAGGCGATCCTCGGCGACTGGGTCGACTTCACGGTGATCCTCGCGGTCGCCGTCGTCAACGCGGCGATCGGCTTCGTCCAGGAGGGTCGCGCGGAGAGCGCCCTGGAGGGCATCCGCAACATGCTCTCGGTCAACGCCGAGGTGCGGCGCGACGGCGCGTGGGCGCGCGTGGACGCCGACGACGTCGTGCCGGGCGACGTCGTCCGGGTGCGCTCGGGCGACCGCGTCCCCGCGGACGTGCGGCTGATCCAGGCGACGAACCTGCGCGTCGAGGAGTCGGCGCTCACGGGCGAGTCCGTCGCGGCGGCCAAGAGGGTCGACGCCGTCGCCGTGGACGCCGGCGTGGGCGACCGGTCGAGCATGCTCTTCTCGAGCACGCTCGTGGCGGCGGGCCAGGGGGTCGGGGTCGTCACCGCGACGGGCACGGCGACCGAGATCGGCCGGATCCAGACCATGATCTCCGAGGTCCGCAGCCTCGCGACGCCGCTCACGCGCCAGCTCGACCGGTTCGGCAAGCTGCTCGCGGTGCTCATCCTCGCGATGGCCGTGGTCATGGTGATCATCGGCCGCGTCTTCCACGACTTCACCGTCCCGGAGCTGATCTCGGCGTCGATCGGCTTCGCGGTCGCCGCGGTGCCGGAGGGCCTGCCCGCGCTCGTGACGATCACGCTCGCGCTCGGCGTGCAGCAGATGGCCCGCCGCCGCGCGATCACGCGCAAGCTGCCCGCGGTCGAGACGCTCGGGTCCGTCACGACGATCTGCTCGGACAAGACGGGCACGCTCACCAAGAACGAGATGACGGCGCGCACGGTCCGCACGAGCGGACGCACGTTCGCGGTCGGGGGCGCGGGGTACGCCCCGGTCGGCGACGTCACGCTCGACGAGGCCGGCGAGCGGCACGCGGACCTCGGCGACGACCAGGACCTCGCAGCCCTGGCGACCGTCATGATGCTCTGCAACGACGCGCGGATCGTGCCCGACGAGTCGGACGCCGACGGCTGGCGGCTCGTGGGAGAGCCGACCGAGGGCGCGCTGCGCACGCTCGGTATGAAGGCCGGCGTCGACCCGACGGGGTGGCGGCGCGTCGCCGTCGTGCCGTTCGAGTCCGAGAACAAGTTCATGGCGACGCTCGACGCCGACCCCGACGGCGGCCTGCACGTGCACGTCAAGGGCGCACCGGACCGCGTGCTCGACCGCTGCGCGACCCAAGTGGGCGACGACGGCCGCACCGAGCCGCTCGACCGCGCGTTCTGGGACGCGCAGATCGACGCGCTCGGCGGGCGGGGGCTGCGCGTGCTCGCGGCCGCCCGGCGGACCGCGGCCGCGGGCACGGACGACCTCGACGTCGACGACGTCGCGGACGGGCTCGAGCTGTGCGGGCTCGTCGGCATCGTCGACCCACCGCGGCCCGAGGCGATCGAGGCCATCGCCGAGTGCCGCGACGCGGGCATCCGCGTCAAGATGATCACGGGCGACCACGCGGGCACGGCGCTCGCGATCGGCCGCGAGATGGGCATCGTGGACCCCCACGGCGGGACCGGCGGGAACGTCACGCCCGCCGTGCTCACCGGCCCTGAGCTCGAGGAGATGAGCACGGAGCGGCTGCGCCAGGTGGTGCGCGACGTCGACGTGTACGCGCGCACGAGCCCCGAGCACAAGATCCGGATCGTCTCCGCCCTGCAGTCGCACGGCGAGGTCGTCGCCATGACGGGCGACGGCGTGAACGACGCCCCGGCCCTCACCCAGGCGGACGTCGGCGTCGCGATGGGCATCAAGGGCACGGAGGCGACCAAGGAGGCCGCGGAGGTCGTGCTCGCGGACGACAACTTCGCGACCATCGAGCGGGCCGTGAAGGAGGGACGGCGGATCTACGACAACATCCGCAAGTCCGTGCTCTTTCTCCTGCCGACCAACGGCGCGCAGTCGCTCGTCATCCTCGTCGCGGTCCTGTTCGGCCTGACGCTGCCGCTCCAACCGGTCCAGGTGCTGTGGATCAACATGATCACCGCCGTCACGCTGTCCCTCGCGCTCGCGTACGAGAAGGCGGAGCCCGACGTCATGCGCCGCGCCCCGCGCGACCCCCGGGCGTCGATCCTCGACGGCGCGTACGTGCGCCGCATCCTGCTCGTCTCGCTCCTCATCGGCGGCGCGACCATCCTGCTGTTCTACGTCGAGCGGGCGCAGGGCGTCCCGCTCGCCGAGGCGCAGACGACCGCTGTGACGATGCTCGCTCTCGGCCAGCTCGCCTACCTGTTCAACTGCCGTTTCCTCGACCGGTCGAGCCTCACGCTCGACGTGCTGCGCGGCAACCGCGTCATCTGGGTCTCGGCCGTCACGCTCCTCGCGCTGCAGGCCGTGTTCGTCTACACGCCGTTCATGCACTCCTGGTTCGACTCGGCGCCCATCGCCCTGGCGGAGTGGGGCAAGACGTTCGGGCTCGCGCTCGTCGTCTTCCTGCTCGTCGAGGTGATCAAATGGGTCGGGCGGCGCTGGACGGCGCGAGACCACGTGCCCGCCCTGGTCGAGCGCCACGGCGCCTGACGCCCGAGCAGCCAGCACCCGAGGAGAGACACCATGTGCAGTCCCGCACCGTGCCGCACGTGCGGCAAGAGACCTGGACCGGCTGCGGCATGCACGCCGACGAGGTCATGGCCGAGGTGCCGCCCGAGCGACGCTGCACCTGCGGCTGACGACGACCACCCAGCTCGCCCGCGCCGGTCCACCCTCGGTGGACCGGCGCAGGCCGAGCCGTGTCAGCGGCCCACCGGCCGCTCCGCAGGCGCCGCGGCGGCGTCCACCGGGTCCTGCGCCTCGGCACCGACGGGTGCCGCGAACTGGCTCTCGTACAGCCGCGCGTACGCGCCTCCCGCCGCGAGCAGCTCGTCGTGCGAGCCCTGCTCGACGATCGAGCCGTGCTCCATGACGAGGATCGTGTCGGCGTCGCGGATCGTCGACAGGCGGTGCGCGATGACGAACGACGTGCGCCCCTCGCGCAGCGCGTTCATCGCCTGCTGGACCAGCACCTCGGTACGCGTGTCGACCGAGCTCGTCGCCTCGTCGAGCACGAGGATCGCCGGGTCGGCGAGGAACGCGCGCGCGATCGTGAGGAGCTGCTTCTCCCCCGCGCTCACGCTCGAACCCTCGTCGTCGATCACGGTCGCGTACCCGTCGGGCAGGGTGCGCACGAACGGGTCGACGTGGGTCGCGCGCGTCGCCGCCAGGAACTCCTCCTCGCCCACGTCGCGCCCGTCGCGCACGCCGTAGCGCAGGTTCTCCTCGATCGTGCCCTGGAACAGCCACGTGTCCTGCAGGACCATCCCGATGTCGGAGCGCAGGTCGTCGCGCGTCATGTCGCGCGTGTCCACGCCGTCGAGCGTGATCCGGCCCGAGTCGACGTCGTAGAACCGCATGAGCAGGTTGACGAGCGTGGTCTTGCCCGCGCCCGTCGGCCCGACGATCGCGATCGTCTGGCCGGGCTCGACGACGAGGTCGAGGTGCTCGATGAGCGGGGTGTCGGGGCTGTAGGAGAACGAGACGTCCTCGAACGCGACGCGCCCGCGCACGGGCTCGACCGTCGCGGCGGGCGACGGGTCGGGCGTCTGCTCCTCGGCGTCGAGCAGGTCGTAGACGCGCTCGGCCGACGCGACGCCCGACTGGAGCAGGTTCATCATCGAGGCGATCTGCGTGATGGGCTGCGTGAACTGGCGCGAGTACTGGATGAACGCCTGCACGTCGCCGAGCGTCATGGTGCCCGACGCCACGCGCAGACCGCCGACGACCGCGACGATCACGTAGTTGAGGTTCGCGATGAAGCCCATCGCCGGCTGGATGGTGCCGGAGATGAACTGCGCCTTGAAGCTCGCGTCGTACAGGGCCGCGTTCTCGCGCTCGAAGTCGTCGATCGCGGCCTGCTGGTGGCCGTAGACCTTGACCAGCGTATGCCCGGTGTACATCTCCTCGATGTGGGCGTTGAGGCGTCCCGTGGCCGCCCACTGCTGGATGAACTGCGGCTGGGAGCGCTTGGCGATCTGCGCCGTGACGAGCACGGACAGCGGCACCGTCACGAGCGCGACGACCGCGAGCAGCGGCGAGATCCAGAACATGACCCCGAGCACGCCGACGACGGTGAGCACCGACGTCACGAGCTGGGAGAGCGTCTGGGTGAGCGTCTGGGAGATGTTGTCGATGTCGTTCGTCACGCGCGAGAGGATCTCGCCGCGCTGGTTGCGGTCGAAGTACGACAGCGGGAGGCGCCCGAGCTTGGCCTGCACCTCACCGCGCAGCCGGTAGACGGTGCGCTGCACGACGATCGCCGTGATACGCCCCTGCAGCCACCCGAACAGGAACGAGCCGACGTAGACCGCGAGCACCCACGCGAGCACGGTCGCGAGCGCCGTGAAGTCGATGCCCTCGCCCGGGACCAGGCCGGGGACACCCGAGACGAGGTCCGCGATCTGGTCCTGGCCCTGCGCCCGGAGCGCGTCGACGGCCTGCGCCTGCGTGACACCCGCCGGGAGCTGCGAGCCGACCACGCCCGCGAAGATGATGTTCGTCGCGTTGCCCAGGAGCTTGGGGCCGGCGACCGCGAGCGCCACGGACACCACGCCGAGGATCACGACGGCGACGATCGGCACCCGCTCGGGCCGCAGCGACGCGGCGAACCGGCGCAGCGAGCCCTTGAAGTCGAGCGCCTTCTCGCCGGGCACGCCCATGCCGCCCATGGGGCCGGGGCCACCGCCACGGGGCCGGCCGGCCAGGCGCGTCGACGCCACGTCGCTCTTCGCGACGGGCGCGCCGGCGCCGGGTGCGGAATCGGCTGCGGGGCCGACCGGGCCCGACGGCGCGGGCGTGCGCGGGGCGTCCTGCTCGCCGCTCATGCTGCCTCCTCGATCGAGAGCTGGGAGTAGACGATCTCCTGGTAGGTCTCGTTGGACTCGAGGAGCTCGGCGTGCGTGCCGCGACCGACGATGCGGCCGTGGTCGAGCACGAGGATCTGGTCGGCCCCGCGGATCGTCGCGACGCGCTGCGCGACGACGATCACCGTGGAGTGCCGGGTGCGGGGCGCGAGCGCCGCGCGCAGGCGCGCGTCGGTCGCGTAGTCGAGCGCGGAGAACGAGTCGTCGAACAGGTAGACCGCGGGGTCGCGGACGATCGCCCGGGCGATGGCGAGCCGCTGCCGCTGGCCGCCGGAGAAGTTCGTCCCGCCCTGCGCGACGGGCGCGTCGAGCCCGCCGTCGAGCGCCTCGACGAAGTCGCGCGCCTGCGCGACGTCGAGCGCCTCCCACATCTGCTCCTCGGTCGCGTCGGGCCGGCCGTAGCGCAGGTTGTCCGCGACGGTCCCCGAGAACAGGTACGCCTTCTGGGGCACGAGGCCCAGGAGCGAGCCGAGGTCCGCGCCCGTGAGGTCGCGCACGTCGGTCCCGTCGATGCGCACGGACCCGCCCGTGACGTCGAACAGCCGCGGCACCAGGTTGAGCAGCGTCGTCTTGCCGGCGCCGGTCGAGCCGATGATCGCCGTCGTCCGCCCGGGCTCGGCCACGAACGACACGTCGTGGAGCACCGGGTCCTCGGCGCCCGGGTAACGGAACTCGACGCCGTCGAGCTCGACGCGCCCGGTGCGCGAGGTGAGCGCCACGGGCCGCTCCGGCTCGACGACCGTGGCGGACGTGCGCAGGACGTCCGTGATGCGCTCGGCGGAGACCGCGGCGCGCGGCACCATCATGAACATCATCGTCGACATCATCACGGCCATGAGGATGTACATGAGGTAGGACAGGAACGCCGTGAGCGCGCCGACCTCCATGTCGCCCGCGTCGATCTGACGCCCGCCGAACCAGAGCACCGCGATGCTCGACGCGTTCATGACGAGCATCACGGTCGGGAACATGAGCGCCATGAGCTTGCCCGCCTTGAGCGAGACGTCGAACAGCGCGTCGTTCGCGACGTCGAACCGCTCGGCCTCGCGGCGCTCGCGCACGAAGGCCCGGATGACGCGGATGCCGGTGATCTGCTCGCGCAGGACGGCGTTGATGCCGTCGATCTTCTTCTGCATCTGCCGGAAGTACGGGACCATCCGCCAGATGATGAGCCCGACGCTCACGCCGAGCACCGGGACGATGACGAGCAGCAGGGCGGAGAGCTCGACGTTCTCCTGGAGCGCCATCACCACGCCGCCGACGAGCATGATCGGCGCCATGACCATGATGGTCAGCGACAGCAGCACGAGCATCTGCACCTGCTGCACGTCGTTCGTCGTGCGCGTGATGAGGGACGGCGCGCCGAACTGGCCCATCTCCTGCGCCGAGAAGCGCTGCACGTTGGTGAACAGCCCGGCGCGGACGTCGCGGCCGAACGACATGGCGACCCGCGCGCCGAAGTAGACGGCGGCGACCGCGCACACGACCTGCCCGAGGCTCACGAGGAGCATGAGCCCGCCCGTGCGCATGATGTAGGCGGTGTCGCCCTGCGTGACGCCCTGGTCGATGATGTCGGCGTTGAGGCTCGGCAGATACAGCGACGCGAGCGTCGCGAGGAGCTGGAGCACGAGAAGGATGAGGATCGGTGTCAGGTAGGGACGCAACCGCGTCCGCAAGAGGCTGACGAGCATGGGGTTCCTGTCCGGGTGGGGGCTGTGGGTCGGGCGGTCGGGCCGTGGACGCTCCGGGTAGGGCAGGGCTCGACCCGGGGACGGAGCCGGGCGAGGGCTGCCGCGGGACGTGGTGGGGGCCCGTCAGGGCGAGGGGTCGGTCGTGACGTCCGCTCCGATGCCGCCCAGGATCAGGTCGGCGAGCTGCACGGCGTCGAGCCTGTCACCGCCCGCGAGGTGCGGCAAGGCGTTTCCGAAGACGAGCGAGAAGACGGCGCGGGCCGCGAGTCCGGGCTCCACGCGCAGCTCCTCGCCGTGCGCGGTGAGCTTGCGCTCGATCGCGCCGACGATCTCGCGCGCGGAGCGCTCGCGCGCGTCGAGGCCCGTCCGGCGTGCGTCCGGGCCGGCCCGCATCCGACGCACGGTCTCGGCGCCGTCGCCCGCCGCGCGGTCGGGTCCCACGTCGTGCGGACCCGGACCCCGCCCGCCGGTGTGGCGGTGCGGATCGAGCACCTGGTGCGCTGCGGCGAAGATCCGCATCCCGACCCGCTGCGCCTCGAGCAGGAACTCGACGATGCTCACCACGAGCGGGCGCAGCCCGTCGTCGTCCGGGAGCAGGCCGATCGCCGCGACCGCAGGCGCAGGGTCGAGCGAGCGCACGACGGCGGCGTGCAGGATCTCGTCCTTGTCCGCGAACGCGCGGAACAGCGTGCCCTCCGCGACGCCCGCGGCATCGGCGATCTGGCGAGTCGTCACGGCCGCGCCGTGCTCGACGAGCAGAGGGATCGTCGCGGCGGCGATCGCGTCGCGACGTTCCTCGCGCGACAAGGGGCGCGCGCGTGTGCGTTCGGAAGCGGGCGCGCCGGAGGCGGCGTCGGGCGGCGCGTCGGGCGGGACGGAGACCGGGGTCACGACCTCGATGCTAAATGAGTGAGCACTCACTCGCATAGGCGGTCCGCTCACGGCGAACGAACCCGGGACGCCCGATCCATGACGCGCGAGAGCCCCGCTCCCGGGACGGGGCGGGGCTCTGCGGAGGCGGTCGGGCATCGGACGCGAGGGCGCGCACCGTGATGACGACGTAGGCGCCAGCGCGGTGGCGCCGAGCGGGCGGTGCCGGCCGCCCGTGTCAGCGCTGCGGCGGGAACGACGGCGGCGGCTCGTCGGCGGGCGGCTCGTCCGTCGCCGGGACGTCCTCCACGATCGGCTGCGGGGGCGGCGCGTACTGCGACGGGCCGCCCAGCGGACGCGGCGTGGCCGCGCCTGGCTCCGGAGGTCCTGCGCGGTGCTCGCCGGCGCCGCCGGGGTGCTGGCCGCGCTCGGTCTGCGGATCGAAGGGAAGGCCCGAGCGCGTCCCCGCGCTCGTCGCGTCCGCGGTGGCCGCCTCGGCCTGCCGCCGCGCCTCGGCCAGCGCCTCCGACGGGTCGGTGAGCGACGGCACGCCGAACTTCACACGGTCGCGCTCACGCTCGCGCCGCGCCTCGGCGCTCGCCTCGGCCGCCTCCGCGTCCTGGGCGGGCGTCGCGCCCGGCACTCCCCCGCCGTCGATCCCCGGCACGCCGCCGAACCCCTTGGCGATGGACCCGAGCGCGGCGGTGAACTCCGTCGGCACGACCCACAGCTTGCTGGCGCTGCCGTTCGCGATCTGCGGGAGCATCTGCAGGTACTGGTACGCGAGCAGCTTCGGGTCGGCGTCGCCCTCGTGGATGGCGTCGAACACCTGGAGGATCGCGCGCGCCTCGCCCTCCGCCGTGAGGATCTTCGACTGTGCGTCACCCTCAGCCCGGAGGATCGCGGCCTGCTTCTCACCCTCGGCCGTGAGGATCTGCGACTGCTTGACGCCCTCCGCGGTGAGGATGGCCGCACGGCGGTCACGCTCGGCGCGCATCTGCTGCTCCATCGAGCCCTGCACGCTGGGCGGCGGGTCGATCGACTTGAGCTCCACCCGGTTGACGCGGATGCCCCAGCGACCGGTCGCCTCGTCGAGGACGCCGCGGAGCTGGCCGTTGATCTGGTCGCGGCTCGTGAGCGTCTGCTCGAGGTCCATCGAGCCGATGACGTTACGAAGCGTCGTGACGGTGAGCTGCTCGATCGCCGTGATGTAGTTCGCGATCTCGTAGACCGCCGACTTGGGCTCCGTGACCTGGAAGTAGATCACCGTGTCGATGCTGACGACGAGGTTGTCCGACGTGATCACCGGTTGCGGCGGGAACGAGACGACCTGCTCGCGCAGGTCGACCGACGCGCGGACGCGGTCGATGAACGGCACCAGCAGGTGCAGGCCCGGCTCGAGCGTGCGCGAGTACCGGCCCAGGCGCTCGACGATGATCGCGACCGCCTGCGGCACGATGCGCACCGCCTTGACGAGCGCGACCACCACGAAGATCAGGATCAGCGCGAGGACGATGTACGCGAGGATCGTTCCGGGACTGGGGTCGTTCATCGACTACCTCCTGGTCGTCGGCGCGACCGGTCGCCCGGCGGCGCGGTGCGGGTCGTGCCGGTCGGTCACGACCCGGTCGGGTGCTGCGCGGGCAGCGGCGCGACGACGGCGGTCGCGCCGTCGATCCGCACGACGCGCACCTCCGTCCCCACGGGGATCTGGGGAGCGTCGGGCTCGGTCCGGGCGGTCCAGACCTCGCCGACGAGCTTCACGCGGCCCCCGAACTCGCTCACGCGGTCCACGGCGAGCGCCGTCCGCCCGACGTGGGCCGCGACGTTCGTCTCGGTGAGCGGGACCCGCGAGCGCAGGTGCCGCAGGAGCCACGGCCGCAGCGTGAGGAGCAGGATGACGCTCACGACCGCGAACGTGACGATCTGGAGCCAGAGCGGCCCTCCGGCCGCGTTCACGCCCGCCGCGGCGAGCGAGCCGCCGGCCAGCATGATGAGCACGAGGTCGAGCGAGATGATCTCCACGAGACCGAGGAGCAGCGCCGCTCCGACCCACCACAGCCAGTCCATCTCGACCCCCGATCCCACGTGCGCGCTTTACGTGTACTTTACCGAATTTCCGCCCGCGGTGCACGCCTGTCGGCGGACCGGCTCGAGGTCGGGTGCGTCACACGCGCGCGGCGCGCGCCATCCAGCGCCCACCGCCGTGCGCGACGAGGAGCGGCATGCCGAACGCGTCGCTGAGGTTCTCGGCCGTGAGGACCTCCTCGACCGGCCCGGCACTGTGCACCACCCCGTCCTTGAGCAGCAGCAGGTGCGTGAACCCCGGCGGGATCTCCTCGACGTGGTGGGTGACGAGCACGAGCACGGGGGACGCCGGGTCGCCCGCGAGCTCGGACAGCGCACCGACGAGCTCCTCGCGTCCACCGAGGTCCAGTCCGGCGGCCGGCTCGTCGAGGAGCAGGAGCTCCGGGTCCGTCATGAGGGAGCGCGCGATCTGGGTGCGCTTGCGCTCGCCCTCCGAGAGGGTGCCGAACAGGCGGTCCGCCAGGTGGTCGACGCCGAACGCGGCGAGCAGGTCGCGCGCGCGCTCCGCGTCGAACTCCTCGTACTCCTCGCGCCAGCGTCCCGTGACGCCGTAGGCGGCCGTGAGGACGACGTCGCGCACCGTCTCGTCGCCCGGGATCTGCTCGGCGAGCGCCGCGGACGCGAGCCCGATGCGCGGCCGGAGCTCGAAGACGTCGACGCGGCCCAGCCGCTCGCCCAGGATGTCCGCGGTGCCCGCCGTGGGGTGCATCCGCGCGGACGCGACCTGCAGCAGCGTCGTCTTGCCGGCGCCGTTGCGGCCCAGCACGACCCACCGCTCGCCCTCGTTCACCTGCCAGTCCACCGCGTCGAGGATGGTCTTGGGGTGACGTCGGACGGTGACGCCCTTCAGGTCGAGAACCGCGCTCATGGTCACCGACCCTATAGGTTGGCCGTCGTGGTCTCACACTCGCCCGAGGGCTCGCACAGCGCCTCCGGCCCCGGCTCCGCCTCGAGCGCCGGCGCCCTCCCCCGCAGCGCGCTCCTCGCGCTCTGGCTGCGCGCCGCGCGCCTGGCCGACGACGACGGTCTGGCCCGCCTGCTCCGGGCGGTGCAGCGCGACGACGAGCCGCACGTCGTGTCCGGTGCGCTGGGCGACCTCCGCCTGGAGGACCTGGCCGGTGCGTGGGCCGGCGACGTGCGTGAAGTCGTCGCGCTCGCCCCGGTCCCCGGCGACGTCGCCGGCGTCCCGCCCGAGGCCGCGGCGCGCGCGACCGACGCGGGCGAGTGCGTCGTCGTCACGACGTCGTCCGGGTCGTGGGCGCTCGTACCGGAGGTCATGGAGTTCGGGAGCGACCTCGAGCCGGGCCACCTCGTCACGTGGCACGTGACCTCGGTAGGGCCCTGGAGCACGCGTGCGCTCGGCGCGGTCGGGTCGCTCGCGGAGGCCGAGCGCGACCTGCGCACCGCGCTGCTCCTCGCGACGCGCGCCCTCGACGAGCTCGACGTCGCGCGCTGGCGCGACGACGCCGCCGGGGCCATCGCGGACCTCCGCTCGGGCGGAGCACCCGCCTGGCAGCTCCCCGCGTCCGTGCCGCCGCGCGCCGTCCAGGTGCTGACGCAGGCGGTGCGGCTGCGCGCCATCGTCGACCTCGCGACCGCCGACGACGGCGGGTCCGTCAACCTCTGGCAGGCCGACCAGCGCTCGACCGCCCTGCGCGAGGTCGACCGCGCCTCCCGCCACGCCGTCGGCGCCGCGACGCTCTGGATCGCCCCGTCCTGACCAGTCCTGCCACCCGGGAGGTCGACCGGTGATCGGTAGCCGCCGCCGGGGCGCAGGTCGAACCGCTCGGAGCGACCGGTCGTGCCGTCGGGCGGGAGCCAGGCGACGAGCGCGTCCCGAAGGACGAGGGCCCGGTAGACGTCGCGGCGGCGACGAGGCGCGACGCCTCGTCGACCCGGGCTGGCCCCGCGGCGGTCACGACTGCTCCAGCACCGTCCGGTAGACCTCGAGCGTGCGGTCGCCGATCGCGTCCCACGCGAAGTGGTCCTCGACCCGCTGCCGCGCGGCGCGGCCCATCTCCGCGGCGCGCTCGGGGTCGCTCACGAGCTGCGTGAGGGCGGCCGCGAGGTCCGCGACGAACCGGTCGGGGTCGAGCGGGGTGCCCGTGCCGTCGTCCGCCTGGTCGATCGGCACGAGGAGGCCGGTGACGCCGTCGTCCACGACCTCGGGGATGCCGCCGGTCGCGGTCCCGACGACGGGCAGGCCGACGGCCATCGCCTCGAGGTTGACGATGCCCAGCGGCTCGTACACCGACGGGCACACGAACACGGTGGACGCGGCGAGCACGGCGACGAGCTCGGCGCGCGGGAGCATCTGCTCGATCCAGACGACGCCGCTGCGCTCGGCCTGGAGCTCGGCGACGGCGCCGCTCACCTCGGCGGCGATCTCCGGGGTGTCGGGCGCGCCGGCGCACAGCACGAGCTGGACGTCGTCGGGCAGGGAGCGCGCGGCGCGCAGGAGGTAGGGCAGGCCCTTCTGGCGCGTGATCCGGCCGACGAACACGACGGTCGGACGGTCGGGATCGATCCCGAGGCCGCGGACGACCCCGTCGGCGCCGCCGCGCTGCGTCTCCGACTCCGGACGCCGCCACCCCTCCAGGTCGATCCCGTTGTGCACCACGTGCACCTTCGCCGGGTCGACCTGCGGGTAGACCCGCAGGATGTCGTCGCGCATCCCACCGGACACCGCGATGATCCCGGCCGCGCCCTCGTACGCGGTGCGCTCGGCCCACGACGACAGCGCGTACCCGCCGCCGAGCTGCTCGGCCTTCCACGGGCGCAGCGGTTCGAGCGAGTGCGCCGACAGCACGTGCGGGACGCCGTGCAGCAGTCCGGCCAGGTGGCCGCCGAGGTTGGCGTACCAGGTGTGGGAGTGGACGAGGTCGGCGCCCGCGACGTCGTCGGCCATCTGCAGGTCGACGCCGAACGTGCCGAGCGCGGCGTTCGCTCCCGAGAGGACGCCCGGGACCGAGTAGCCCGTCACGCCGTCCTCGCCGCGCGGGCCGTCGAAGCAGCGCACGCGTACGTCGACGTGGCGGCGCAGGACCGCGGACAGCTCGGCGACGTGCACGCCGGCGCCGCCGTAGACGTGCGGCGGGTACTCACGGGTCAGCAGGTCCACTCTCACGCGCCACACGGTAGCCGAGTCGCCCGCCACGG
The DNA here is from genome assembly GCF_016921195.1 of Cellulosimicrobium cellulans. GTDB lineage: Bacteria > Actinomycetota > Actinomycetes > Actinomycetales > Cellulomonadaceae > Cellulosimicrobium > Cellulosimicrobium cellulans_F. Next base: position 89,877 of record NZ_JAFGYF010000002.1, on the reverse strand, counting down.
TCCCCCGATGACCGCCGGCGCGAGCCGGGCGGACGCGCCGCGCCCAGGATGCGGGTCCCTGCTGCGTGGTGCCGCCCCGAGGGGCTACGGTCTGGGCATGGCCGCCGCACCACGAGTCCTCGCCATCGTCCTCGCCGGGGGCGAGGGCAAGCGCCTCATGCCGCTCACCGCCTCCCGGGCCAAGCCCGCGGTGCCGTTCGGGGGCATCTACCGCCTCGTGGACTTCGCGCTGTCCAACCTGGTGAACTCGCACTACCTGCACATCATCGTGCTCACGCAGTACAAGTCGCACAGCCTCGACCGGCACATCACCAAGACGTGGCGGATGTCCTCGCTCCTCGGCAACTACGTGGCACCGGTGCCCGCGCAGCAGCGCGTCGGCAAGCACTGGTACCTCGGCAGCGCGGACGCGATCTACCAGTGCCTCAACATCATCGACGACGAGCGGCCGGACATCGTCGTCGTGGTCGGTGCCGACCACGTGTACCGCATGGACTTCTCCCAGATGGTCGACGCGCACGTCGAGTCCGGCGCGCAGCTCACCGTCGCGGGCATCCGCCAGCCGATCTCCATGGCGGACCAGTTCGGCGTCATCGAGACCGACCCGAAGGACCCGACGAAGATCGCGGCATTCCGCGAGAAGCCCAAGGACCCGGTCGGGCTCGCCGACTCGCCCGACGAGGTGCTCGCGTCGATGGGCAACTACGTCATCGACACCGACGCGCTGATCGACGCAGTGACCTCGGACGCCGCGAACGCGGACTCGCGCCACGACATGGGCGGCGACATCGTGCCCGCGTTCGTCGAGAAGGGCACGGCGGCGGTCTACGACTTCATCCGCAACGACGTCCCCGGCTCGACGGACCGCGACCGCGACTACTGGCGCGACGTGGGGACGATCGACTCGTACTACGACGCGAACAAGGACCTCATCGCGGTCACGCCGGTCTTCAACCTCTACAACGAGGAATGGCCGCTGCACACCGGCTACACGGGCCTGCCGCCCGCGAAGTTCGTGCACGCGGGCCGCGGTCGCCTCGGTCACGCCGCGGACTCGATCGTCTCCCCGGGAGTGATCATCTCGGGCGCGACGGCGGTCGGCTCGGTCCTCTCACCCGGCACCTACCTGCACTCGTGGTCGTCGGTGTCGGACTCCGTGCTCATGGACGGGGTCCAGGTGCACCGCCACGCGCAGGTCCACCGCGCGATCATCGACAAGAACGTCGTCGTGGGCGAGCAGGCCCGCATCGGGCTCGACCCGGAGCAGGACCGCGCGCGCGGATTCACGGTCACCGAGTCCGGCATCACGGTGGTCCCCAAGGGGACGGTCGTCGAGTGACGCCCACGCCCGTCGGCGTCGTGCCCGACGCCGTCCGTGCCACGCTGCCCGTCGGCGCACCCACCGAGGTGCCCGGCCCGGGCGCCGACGAGACCGACACCGCGAGGAGCCCCCGCGTGACCCCCGACCCCACGAGCAGCCCGGTGCGGCTCCTCGTCATGGACGTGGACTCGACGCTGATCGAGCAGGAGGTCATCGAGCTCCTCGCCGACCACGCGGGCACGCGAGCCGAGGTCACCGAGGTGACCGAGCGCGCGATGCGCGGCGAGATCGACTTCGGCGCGTCCTTGCGCGAGCGCGTCGCGACCCTTGCCGGCGTGCCCGTCGAGGCGTTCGCCGACGTGCGGGCGCGCGCGACGTTCACGCCCGGGGTGCGCGAGCTCGTCGCCGAGGCGCACCGCCGCGGCTGGGAGGTCGCGCTCGTCTCGGGCGGCTTCGAGGAGATCGTGGCCGACCTCGCGGCCGAGCTGGGGATCACCCGCTTCCGCGCGAACCGGCTGGAGGTGGCGGGCGGCCGGCTCACCGGTCGCACGACCGGCCCGGTGGTGGACCGCGCCGCGAAGGAGGTCGCGCTGCGCGAGTTCGCGGCCGAGCTCGGCCTGCCGATGAGCGCGACGATCGCCGTGGGCGACGGCGCGAACGACCTGGACATGATCGGCGCCGCGGGCATCGGCGTCGCGTTCGCCGCGAAGCCGGTCGTCCGGGCCCAGGCGCCCTACGGCGTCGACGGCCCGCGCATCGACGCTGTCCTCGAGGTGGTCGACCAGGTCGACTCCGCCCGCTGAGCCGCCCTGCACGCGAGAGAGCCCTGGTCCGTGGGGACCAGGGCTCTCTCGCGTCATGAGCCGGACGCGACGGTCAGGACGGGCGGCCCACGTACGTGAGCAGGGCGCCGCGAGGCGCCCAGGAGTCCCAGGCCGTCGCCGACTCCAGGACGGAGTACGTCGCGGTCGGCACGCCGACGCGCACCTGGGCGAGCGCGCCGCCGTCGGACGACGGATCGGCCAGGTGCGACGCCGTCGCCGCCATTGTGGGCTCGTGCCCGACGACGAGCAGCGTCCGCACGCGCGAGTCCGTCGCGCGGACGAGGTCCAGCACGTCGGTCACGTCGGCCGCGTAGAGGTCGTCGCTCACGAGGACGTCGGGCTCCACGTCGCCCAGGTGCGCCGACAGCAGCTCCCAGGTCTGGCGCGTGCGGAGCGCCGACGAGCACAGCACGCGCTCGGGGACGAGCCCCGTCTCGCGCAGGGCGCCGCCGACGCGGACCGCCTGCCGGCGCCCGTTGAGCGCGAGGGGCCGCAGCACGTCGTCGACGCTCCCGCCGCCGGGTTCCGCCTTTGCGTGGCGCAGGAGGACGAGGCGGCGCACGCCGCCGTCGGTGGTCTCCGCGCCCATGCTCTCCTCCTGAGTCACTGCCCCATGGCGTGCACGCCGCCGTCGACGTGCACGATCTCACCGGTCGTCGCCGGGAACCAGTCGGACAGGAGCGCGACGACCGCGCGCGCGGCGGGCTCCGCCGTCGTCTGGTCCCAGCCGAGGGGCGCGCGCTTGGGCCAGCCGTCCTCCATCTGCTCGAAGCCGGGGATGGACTTGGCGGCCGTCGTGCGGATCGGGCCCGCGGAGACGAGGTTGGCACGGATGCCGTCGGGGCCGAGGTCGCGCGCGAGGTAGCGGTTCGCGGACTCGAGGCCGGCCTTCGCCACGCCCATCCAGTCGTAGACCGGCCACGCGAACTGCGCGTCGAACGTGAGGCCCACCACGGCCCCGCCCTCCGTCATGAGCGGCTTCGCGGCGACCGCGAGCGACTTGTAGGAGAACGTCGAGACCTGGAGCGCGGTGGCCACGTCCTCCCAGGTGCCGGAGAGGAAGTTGCCCCCCATGACGCTCTGCGGGGCGAACCCGATCGAGTGCACGACGCCGTCGAGGCGGTCGGTGTGCTCGCGGAGGGCATCGGCCAGGCCGGCGAGGTCGTCGTCGTTCGTCACGTCGAGCTGCACGACCGGCGCCTCGACGGGCAGGCGCTTGGCGAAGGCCTGCGTGAGCTTCATCTGGCGGCCGAACGAGGAGAGCACGACCTCGGCCCCCTCCTCCTGCGCGAGACGCGCCGCGTGGAACGCGATCGAGGAGTCGGTGAGCACTCCCGTGATGAGGAGCTTCTTGCCGTCGAGCAGACCCATCGGTTTCCTTCCGTCGTGCACCCGCCGTGCGGGCGCGCTGAGGCTGAGCGTACTGAAAGAGAGGGGGCGCGGGTGCGCCGGTGACCGTGCCCGTGACGAGGCCCACGCGTGGGGCCGGGTCGCAGGTCCGTTCAGTGCCCCATGCCGAGGCCGCCGTCCACGGGGACGACGGCCCCGGAGACGTAGGCGGCGTCGTCGGACGCGAGGAACTGCACGACCCCGGCCACCTCGTCCGCCTGGGCGAAGCGTCCGGCGGGGATCGCGGCCTTGTACGCGGCCTGGCGCTCCTCGGGCAGCTCGGCGGTCATGGCGGTGTCGATGAACCCGGGCGCCACGACGTTCGCCGTGATGTTGCGCGACCCCAGCTCGCGCGTGATCGACCGCGCCATGCCGATGAGCGCGGCCTTGGAGGACGCGTAGTTGACCTGGCCGGCGCCGCCGTAGAGGCCGATGACGGACGACACGAGCACGATGCGGCCGCGGCGCAGGCGGATCATGCCCTTGCTCACGCGGCGCACGCAGCGGAACGTGCCGGTGAGGTTGACGTCGATCACGGACTCGAAGTCCTCGTCGGTCATGCGCAGCAGGAGCTGGTCGTGCGTCACGCCGGCGTTCGCGACGAGCACCTCGACCGGTCCGAGCTCGTTCTCGATCTCGGTGAACGCGGCGTCCACGGCCGCGGTGTCCGTGATGTCCGCCACGGCGCCGAAGACACCCTCGGGCAGGTCACCGCCCCGGTAGACGGTCGCGACGCGGTCGCCGTTCGCCACGAACCGCTCGGCGATCGCGCGGCCGATCCCCCGGTTCGCGCCGGTGACGACGACGGTGCGCGGGGCGGGTGCGGTGGCTTCGGACACGGTGCGGCTCCTCGGGACGGTCGGGTCGGTCGGCAGGCCGGGGACGGGTCCCGCACGGCCGGTGCCGGGTGAGCCCTGCTGGGCCCGGCGCGATGGCGCCGCACCGACCGTACCGTGCGCGGGCTCCGCCGTGCGCGGTACGCCGAGGTCACACCGCTCCCCCACACTTTGTGGGGTCCCGACAAACGTAGACTGGATGGGTGAGCACACGACGCACGGCCCGCAGGTCGGCCGAGGCGGTCCCGAGCATCACGTCGGCACCGGAACCGCTCGCCGCGGACCAGTCGCGGCGCGAGCGCCGATACCTCGTCCAGATGGGCATCCGCATCGTGTGCTTCGTGGCCGCGATCCTCGTCGCGCCGAGCTGGTTGACCTGGGTGTTCGCCGCCGCGGCGATCGTCCTGCCCTACAGCGCGGTGCTCATCGCCAACGCCGGGCGCGACCAGGCCCACTACGACACCTCGCCGATGGAGCACCGCGCGCTGCCCGCCGCCGGGGTGCCGGGATCCCACGGGATCGCCGGCGGACAGTCGCCCGACCCGCAGGAGCACGAGGAGGACCACCGGTGACCGACGTCCTGGGGCTCGCCGACCCCGTCGGCGAGGAGGAGCTGGTGTGCAGCGCCAAGGGCTGCCGCGAGCCGGCCGTGTGGGGCCTGCTGTGGAACAACCCCAAGATCCACACGCCCGAGCGGCGCAAGGTCTGGCTCGCGTGCGACGCGCACCGCGAGCACCTGGAGACGTTCCTCGGCGCTCGCTCGTTCTGGCGCTCGACCGTGCCCGTCGACGAGCTCGAGCGCCGGGCGGCCCCGTGACGCAGACCGCACCGTCGGGCCCGGCGCCGGGCGCCCCCGCGGGACCGACGCCCGAGCGCGCCACCGCTGACGCCCACCAGCCGCGCACGCCACGGCAGTGGGTCACCCTCGCGGTCGGTGTCCTCGTCCTCGTCGCCCTGTGCCTCGTGGCGGGGCGCTGGCAGTGGAACCGGTACGTCGCGCGCGAGGCGGAGATCGAGCGCATCGAGACGAACTACACGTCCGAGCCCGTCCCGGTCGACGAGGTCCTCGACGGCCCGGACGCCACCCTGGACGAGGCGGACGTCTGGCGCCCCGTGACGCTCGTCGGCCGCTACGAGCCCGACGCGACCGTCCTCCTGCGCAACCGCCCCGTGGGGGGCAGCCCCGGCTTCCACGTGCTCGTCCCGTTCGTGACGAACCCCACGCCCTCCGCGCCCGACGGCCTCGTCGTGGTCGTCGACCGCGGGTTCGTCCCGCTCGGCACCGACGCCGTCACGCCGGGCGACGTCCCGGCGCCCCCGGACGGCGAGGTCCGGGCGACCGTGACGCTCCGGGGCGACGAGCCGCCGTCGGGCCGCGACGCTCCCGACGGGCAGGTCCAGGCGATCTCCACCGACCAGGTGCTCGCCGCCGGCCGCGACGGTGCCGCCTGGGCCGACGACCGCACGGTCGGCGCGTACGGGCAGCTCCGCACCGAGGTACCGCCGGCCGACGAGGCGCTCGAGGCCCTGCCCAAGCCCGACACCGACCCCGGGTCGCACCTGTCGTACGCGTTCCAGTGGTGCGTGTTCGCGATCGGCGCGGTCGCGGGCTTCTGGCTCCTGGTCCGCCGCGACCGGCGCGACGCGCGCGGCGAGGAGACGACGCTCACCGCGGGCGACCTGCTCGCCGCCCAGGACCCCGCCGCCGCACGCACGCGTCGCGAGCCGCGCAGCCGCCGGCCGAGCGCCGAGGACGAGGAGGACGCCCTCATCGACGCCCAGCTCGACGCCCGGCAGGAGCCCACTGCACGGTAGGCCGGGGAGGCCCGGGCGGTCCGGTCAGGCCAGCGAGACGAGCTCCGCGTACTCGTCGCTCCACAGGTCCTCGTCGCCGTCGGGCAGCAGCAGGACGCGCTCGGGCTCGAGCGCCTCGACCGCGCCGTCGTCGTGCGTGACCATGACGACGGCGCCCTCGTACGTCTTGAGCGCCCCGAGGATCTCGGCGCGCGAGGCCGGGTCGAGGTTGTTCGTCGGCTCGTCGAGGAGCAGCACGTTCGCGGACGACACGACGAGCGTCGCGAGCGCGAGGCGCGTCTTCTCCCCGCCGGAGAGCACGTGCGTCGGCTTCTCCGCGTCGTCGCCGGAGAACAGGAAGGACCCGAGCACGGAGCGCACCTGGGTGTCGGTGAGGTCGGGCGCGGCGTGGCGCAGGTTCTCGACGACCGTCGCGTCCATGTCGAGCGTGTCGTGCTCCTGGGCGTAGTAGCCGATCTTCAGGCCGTGACCGGGGTGCACCTCGCCCGTGTCGGGCTGCTCGACGCCGCCGAGGATGCGCAGGAGCGTCGTCTTGCCCGCACCGTTGAGGCCCAGCACGACGACGCGGCTGCCGCGGTCGATCGCGAGGTCGACGCCCGCAAAGACCTCCTGCGACCCGTACGCCTTGGACAGGCCGCTCGCGGTGAGCGGCGTGCGCCCGCACGGCGCGGGCTTGGGGAACCGCAGCTTGGCGACCTTGTCGGTCTGGCGCTCGCCCTCGATGCCCGCGAGCATCTTCTCCGCACGACGCATCATCTGCTGCGCGGCCACGGCCTTGGTGGCCTTGGCGCGCATCTTCTCGCCCTGGGCGAGCAGCGCCCCGGCCTTCTTCTCCGCGTTCTGCCGCTCGCGCCGGCGGCGACGCTCGTCCGACTCACGCTGCGCGAGGTAGGCGTCCCAGCCGAGGTTGTACTGGTCGAGCTCGCCGCGGTTCGCGTCGAGGTGGAACACCTTGTTGACGGTCGCGCGCAGCAGCTCCACGTCGTGGGAGATCACGACGAACCCGCCGCTGTAGGACTTGAGGTAGTCGCGCAGCCAGACGATCGAGTCGGCGTCGAGGTGGTTCGTCGGCTCGTCGAGGAGCAGCGTCTCGACCCCGGAGAACAGGATGCGCGCGAGCTCGATGCGACGCCGCTGGCCACCCGACAACGTGCTGAGCGGCTGGCCGAGCACGCGGTCGTCGAGACCGAGGTTGCTCGTGATGCGGTGCGCCTCGCTCTCCGCCGCGTACCCGCCCGCGGCGAGGAAGCGCGCCTCGAGCTTGGGGTAGCGCTCCATCGCGGCCTCGTGCGTCTCGGCGTCGGCGCTCGCCATCGCGCCCTCCGTCTCGCGCATCTGGCGCACGATCTTGTCGAGGCTGCGGGCCGAGAGCACGCGGTCCATGGCGATGACGTCGAGGTCGCCCGTGCGCGGGTCCTGCGGCAGGTAGCCGATGTCGTTGCCGCGCGTGATCTTCCCGGCCGTCGGCTGGGTCTCCCCCGCGAGCGTCTTGGTCAGGGTCGTCTTGCCGGCGCCGTTGCGCCCGACGAGGCCGATCCGGTCGCCCGAGGCGATCTGGAAGGTCGCCTCGTGCAGCAGGACGCGGGCGCCGACGCGCAGCTCGACGCCGTGAGCGGTGATCACGGGAGGGTCCTCTCGGGTGGTGCGGGTGCCCGCCTCGGCCGGTCGCCGCACGGTGCGCTGACGCCCCGGGGCCGGACCGACCCGGTACGGGCCGACGTCGATTCTACGGGTCCGCACCGGGGTGCGGCCCGCGAACCCCCGAGGACGAACCGGAGTTTGCCGTCGCTTCACCCGCTCATGCATTCTCGATAAATCTCTCCGCGCGCCCCTACCAGAGTTCCCTGAATGCCCGACGGACCGCGACCCGGCGATTCTCGGGTGCCGTGATACGGTCCCCGTCGACCGCTGCAGGGGCCAGGAAAGGAAATGACGATGACCACTGCCGACGAGGCGCTCAGCAAGATCCTGGAGCTCGACGGCGCGATGGCCGTCGCCGTCGTGGACTACGGCAGCGGGCTCGCGCTCGTGCAGAAGCAGCTCGTGATGTTCGACCTCGAGCTGGCAGCGGCCGCGAACACCGAGGTCATCCGCGCGAAGCTCCGCGCGATCGAGCAGCTCGGCCTGAACGACCGGATCGAGGACATCCTCATCACGCTGGGCAACCAGTACCACCTCATCCGGCTCTCCCAGCGCGAGTCCCTCCAGGGGACCTTCACCTACCTCGTCCTCGAGCGCGGCCGCGCGAACCTGGCGCTCGCCCGCAGGGCGCTGGCCGTGCTCGACGAGACGATCACGCTCTGACGCATGACTGCGAGCCCACGTGGCGGTAGCACCGCCGTGGACGCTCCGCGCAGCGTGGGCGACGTCCTCGGGCGCATCGACGACGCGCTCGAGAACGTCGCCCACGTCCTCGCCCTGGGCCCGGGCGGCGAGACCATCGGGAGCTCCGGCCTCGACGCCCCGCCCGTGGTCGCGATCGCGCGGTCGATCGCTGCCGCGCTCGCTGCCGCGGGCCCGGAGGTACCCGGCGACTCCGCGCGCTGCGTTCTGAACACGTCGGAGAGCTGCGTCTTCGTGTATCAGCTCGGAAAAGACCTCTCCGTCATTCTTGTCGGGCCGTCCGACTGGAATATCGCACTGACCGGTCGGCGCACCGAGCAACTACTCGTGGAATTCGTCGACGCCTACCTCGAGGAAATTGCCACGAAGGCCCCGGGAAAGGACGCCGTGGAATTGCCGCGACGCCCCGGGGACCAGCAGGGCGCGACGGAATCCCGGGTGGAGAGTCGGCGGGACAGGCGCTCGCGCGCGTCGTCGCCGTCGGGCGACTACGCCCTCCTCTCGCGCGTCCTCAAGGCCCTGGTCGAGCTCTAGACCGGGTGTGGCGACCGCCCCGACGGTAGCGTTGGCCGCGTGACGTTTCAGGAGGGTGGCTCGTTCGAGGGCGGACGCGTCCGCAAGGGTGGGGGCCGCGGCCGCGGCACGATGATCGCAGGTGGCGGGATCGGGGCCGTGCTCGTCGCGCTGCTCATCGCGTTCGTCGGCAACCAGACCGGTGTCGACCTCAGCGCGCTCACGGGCGGCGACGGCTCAGACTCCGGCGCCTACGGCGAGGGGCAGCAGGAGTACATCGACACATGCACGGCCGAGGAGGCGAACACGACGCGCGAGTGCCGTCTCAACGGCACGGTGCAGTCGCTCGACGCGTACTGGACGGAGGCCCTCCCCCGACAGGCGGGCGTGGAGTACACGCAGCCCGAGGTGGTCAGCTTCACTGGACAGGTGTCCACCGGGTGCGGGGCCGCCACGAGCGCGGTCGGTCCGTTCTATTGTCCGCCGGACCGGACGGTGTACATCGACCTCGGCTTCTACGACGACCTGTCGTCGCGTTTCGGCGCGAACGACGGAGGGCTCGCGGAGATGTACGTCGTGGCGCACGAGTTCGGGCACCACATCGAGCAGCTCGTCGGGGCGATGGACGCGGCCGACCGGCAGGGCACCGGCCCCGAGTCCGACTCCGTGCGCATCGAGCTCATGGCCGACTGCCTCGCCGGCATGTGGGCAGGCCACGCCGCGAGCACCGTCGACCCGGACACCGGCGTGACGTTCCTGCGTGACATCACCGAGCAGGAGCTGGACGACGCGCTGTCCGCCGCGTCCGCCGTCGGCGACGACCGCATCCAGGAGGCCGCGACCGGCCAGGTCAACCCCGAGGCGTGGACCCACGGCTCGAGCGAGCAGCGCCAGCGCTGGTTCACCATCGGCTACGACGGCGGCACGCTCCAGGACTGCGACGCCCTGTCCGCGTCGTCGCTGTGACCGGCAGCAGGGCGGACGCCGCCCTCGCCGCCGCGACGGAGCGCGTCGAGCAGGTCTTCCGTGACGCTTCGGCCGCGACCGACGAGGACGGCTGCGGGCGCTGCTTCTCCGAGGCCGAGCTGTTGCTGCTCCGTACGCCAGGCGTCGCGGTGCCGCGAGAGCTCGCGGTCCGGGCCGCAGGGAAGGACCCGTTCCACTGGGACGACCAGCCCGCGATGATCCGCCGCGTGCTTCCCACCGCCGTCCGCGCCCTCGCCGACGGGGAGCCCGAGCCGTACCTGATAGCGCGCGGTCTCGCGGCCGCGGGGTGGTCGACCTGGCCGGCCCCGCAGTCGTCGTCGATCAGAGCGTTTCTCGACGCATGGTGGACTGCGACGCTGCGCCGGGAGGCGGGCCTGGTCCGCGTGGCGGGAGTCTTCGAGGCCTGCGTCGTCGCGACCGGGAAGGTCCGGCCCTGGCTCGACGTCCTGGACCGTGAAGCCCGGACGAGCGATCACGCCTCTCGCCACCGTCACGCGTGCCGGGACGACTGGCGGTACGAGCTTTCCGGCGGCTCCTTCATGCTGTCCGCCTGGTGGCGAGGTTCGCGGGACGACGAGCGGGCCGCCGTCGCCGAGATCGAACGCTGGTGCGGCATGGCGGTCTGACGAACCGTCGGCACTCCGCCACTGCCTCGTGGCTCGGCGCGCTCCGGTCCCCTCGCTCAGAGCTCGATCGAGTACATGCGCGAGCCCGTCACCTTCTCGTAGCCGAGGCTCGCGTAGAGGCCGTGCGCGCCGGAGGGGTTCTCGGTGTCGACGTCGAGCGCGGCGTACTGCATGCCGTCCGCGGCGAACGCCCGCATCGCGGCCGCGAGCGCCGCGACGGCGACGCGGCGGCCCCGGTACGCACGCCGGACACCGAGGAGCTCGGTGTACCCGAACGTGTACCCGCGCACCGGGAAGTCCTCGTCGTACCGGCCCGCCATCTCGTAGCCGACGACGAGCGGCTCGCCCGCGCGGAGCGCCGCCGCGGTCTCGGGGTCCGTCGCCGGGTCGGCGAGGAGCGCGTCGACGTCGGGCGCGTCGTCGACCACGAGGAACGACCACTGCGGCGCGAACTCGCTGCGCCCGTGAGTCCACGCCTCGGCGGTACGAGGCTCGCTCCCCCAGTGGTCGCGGAACGCGTCGTTGTGCGCGAGGCGCGTCGCCTCGTCGAGCTCGGCGGACCACGGCACGACTCGCAGGGACCCCTCGAGCGGGACGTCGGGGACGGGGGTCGCGAGGTCGCGGCGCAGGTCGGAGTAGAAGCGGCGGGCGACGAACCCGAACCGCGCGTAGAGCCGTGCCTTCTCGGGCGGGTCGGTGTCCTCCCCGAAGACGGCGAGCCGCGCGGGCAGCTCCTTGCCGCTCGCGGCGAGCACCTGCCGCGCGCGGGCGACCTGCCAGGCGAGCACCTCGCGCCCGACGCCCCGCCTCCGGTGGCTGGGGTGGACGCCGCCCCCGAGGAACGCTCGCACGGTGCGCTCGTCCCCGGGATTGGTGTCGACCATCCCGTAGGCGCGCAGCGTCCCGTCGGCGTCGGCGCCGACGATCGAGTCGGCCGCGACGTCGCGCCACGGCGCGGTGAAGATCTCCTCGATCTCCGCGAGCGTCTCGCGGTACGGCTCGTCGTCGACCTCCGCGATCTCGTTGCGCAGCGTGAGCAGGGCGGGCGCGTCGGCGGGCGTGGCGGGACGCCACGTGAGTCCGCCCGCCGTCACCGGCGGCAGGGTCGACGGCGCGGCGGCACGCTCGGCGATGGGGGCGAGCGTCGGAGGTGACGCCTCGGCACGGTCTGTCGTCGTCGAGGGAGTAGCCATGGCGACCACGGTAGGGGGGCCCGCGCCGTCGGGCACGCGCTTTTCCGCGCCCGTTCCGACCGGCACGCCGGTCCCCTGAGACGGCTCACCGCGCGGTGCCGCGCGCGATCTACGCTGGCGGCATGCCGACCGTCGTTGCCCAGGACCTCGCCGACGCCCGCTCCCGGGCCCTCGCGGACGCGCTGCGCACGCGCGTCGTCGTGGCCGACGGCGCGATGGGCACGATGATCCAGGCGCAGGACCCGACGCTGGAGGACTACGAGGGTCTCGAGGGCTGCAACGAGATCCTCAACGTCTCGCGCCCGGACATCATCGCGGCCGTGCACGACGCGTACCTCGAGGTCGGTGTCGACGCGATCGAGACGAACACGTTCGGCGCCAACTGGTCCAACCTGTCGGACTACGACATCGACGACAGGATCCGCGAGCTCGCCGCGGCCGGGGCGCGGATCGCGCGCGAGCGCGCGGACGCGTTCGCGACGGCGGACCACCCGCGCTGGGTGCTCGGGTCGATGGGCCCGGGGACCAAGCTGCCGAGCCTCGGCCACACGACGTACGCGCACCTGCGCGACACGTTCGCGGAGCAGGCGGCGGGTCTCCTGGAGGGCGGGGTCGACGCGATCCTCGTCGAGACGAGCCAGGACCTGCTGCAGGCCAAGGCCGCGGTGACGGGGTCGCGGAACGCGATGCACGACGTCGGACGCGAGGTCCCCGTGATCGTCCAGGTGACGGTCGAGACCACGGGCACGATGCTCATGGGCTCCGAGATCGGGGCTGCGCTCACGACGCTCCAGGCGCTCGACGTCGACGCGATCGGCCTGAACTGCGCGACGGGCCCGGCGGAGATGAGCGAGCACCTGCGGCACCTTTCCCGCCACGCCGAGATCCCCGTGACGTGTATGCCGAACGCGGGGCTGCCCGTGCTCGGTCCGAACGGCGCGACCTATCCGCTCACTCCCGACGAGCTCGCCGCCGCGCACACGCAGTTCGTCACCGAGTTCGGCCTCGGTCTGGTGGGCGGCTGCTGCGGCACGACGCCCGAGCACCTGCGGCGCGTCGTCGAGGCGGTGCGCGCGCGGCCGGTCGTCGAGCGGCACCCGGAGCGCGAGAACGGCGTCGCGAGCCTGTACTCGCACACGGACCTGCACCAGGACGCGTCGTTCCTCGCGATCGGGGAGCGCACCAACGCCAACGGGTCCAAGGCGTTCCGCGAGGCGATGCTCGCGGAGAATTGGGACGAGTGCGTCGAGATCGCGCGCGCCCAGACGCGTGACGGCGCGCACCTGCTCGACGTGTGCGTCGACTACGTGGGGCGCGACGGCGTCGCGGACGTGCGCGAGGTCGTGTCGCGCCTCGCCAGCGCGTCCACGCTGCCCCTCGTCATCGACTCGACCGAGCCGGAGGTCATCGCCGCGGGCCTCGAGCTCGTGGGCGGGCGCGCCGTCGTGAACTCGGTGAACTTCGAGGACGGCGACGGCCCGACGTCGCGGTTCGCGCGGATCATGCCGCACGTCGTGGAGCACGGGGCCGCCGTCGTCGCGCTGACGATCGACGAGGAGGGCCAGGCGCGCACCGCGTCGGGCAAGGTGGAGATCGCGACGCGGCTCGTCGAGACGCTCACGCGCGACTGGGGCATGCGGGTCGACGACATCATCGTCGACGCCCTGACGTTCCCGATCGCCACGGGCCAGGAGGAGACGCGGCGCGACGCGATCGAGACGATCGAGGCGATCCGCGAGATCACGCGCCGCTACCCCGGCATCCACACGACGCTCGGGGTGTCGAACGTGTCGTTCGGCCTCAACCCCGCGGCGCGCACGGTGCTCAACTCCGTCTTCCTCCACGAGGCGGTCGAGGCCGGGCTGGACTCCGCGATCGTGCACGCCGCGAAGATCCTCCCGCTCGCGCAGATCCCCGACGAGCAGCGCGAGGCCGCGCTCGACCTCGTGTGGGACCGGCGGCGGTACGACGGCGAGGGGAACCTCGTGCACGACCCGCTCGCGCGGCTGCTCGAGCTGTTCGAGGGCGTGGACTCGGCCGCGCTCAAGGACCAGCGCGCGGCGGAGCTCGCGGCGCTGCCGGTGGGTGAGCGGCTCGAGCGGCGGATCGTCGACGGCGCGCGCAAGGGCCTCGAGGAGGACCTCGACGCCGCGATGGCGTCCGGGCTCAAGGCCCTCGACATCGTCAACGAGCACCTGCTCGAGGGCATGAAGGTCGTGGGCGACCTGTTCGGGCGCGGCGAGATGCAGCTCCCGTTCGTGCTCCAGTCCGCCGAGGTCATGAAGACCGCGGTCGCCTACCTCGAGCCGCACATGGAGAAGATCGAGGGATCGACCGGGTCCAAGGGCACGATCGTCCTCGCGACCGTGCGCGGCGACGTGCACGACATCGGCAAGAACCTCGTCGACATCATCCTCACCAACAACGGCTACACGGTCGTGAACATCGGCATCAAGCAGCCGATCTCCGCGATGATCGAGGCCGCCGAGGAGCACGACGCCGACGTCATCGGCATGTCCGGGTTGCTCGTGAAGTCCACCGTGGTCATGAAGGAGAACCTCGCGGAGCTCACCTCGCGTGGGCTCGCCGGGCGCTGGCCCGTGCTGCTCGGCGGCGCGGCGCTCACGCGCACGTACGTCGAGGACGACCTCGCGGGTCAGTTCCCCGGCGTCGTCCGGTACGCGCGCGACGCGTTCGAGGGCCTGCGTCTCATGGAACCGCTCGTGCGCGTCGCGCGCGGCGAGTCGCCCGACGCCGTCGGGCTGCCCGCGCTGAAGAAGCGCCGGCACGCGGTGGTCACCGTGACGGAGACGCCCGTCGAGGACCTGCCCGCGCGGTCCGACGTCGCGGCCGACAACCCGGTGCCCGCTCCTCCGTTCTGGGGCACGCGCCTCGTCAAGGGCGTCCAGCTCGCCGAGTACGCGGCGTTCCTCGACGAGCGCGCGACGTTCATGGGTCAGTGGGGACTCAAGCCGGGCCGGGGTGACGACGGGGCGTCGTACGAGGAGCTCGTCGAGACCGAGGGCCGCCCGCGGCTCAACGCCTGGTACGACCGGATCCGCACCGAGGGCGTCGTGGACCCGTCGGTCGTGTACGGGTACTTCCCGGTGTGGTCGGAGGGCGACGACGTCGTCGTCGCGCACCACGGTGCCGGGCTCGCGGGGATCGGCGCGCCCGACGGCGGATCGGGCGGCGAGCCGGGGACCGAGCGGCTGCGCTTCACGTTCCCGCGCCAGCGCCGCGACCGGCACCTGTGCCTCGCCGACTTCGTCAAGCCGCGGTCGTGGGTCGAGGAGACCGGCCGGTACGACGTGCTGCCCGTCCAGCTCGTCACCATGGGCGCGAGCGTCGACCAGCACACCGCGAAGCTGTTCGCCGGGAACCACTACCGCGAGTACATGGAGCTGCACGGCCTGTCCGTGCAGCTCACCGAGGCGCTGGCGGAGATGTGGCACTCGCGCGTGCGCGCCGAGCTCGGGTTCGCCGACGAGGACCCCACGGAGGTCGAGGGCATGTTCAAGCTCGAGTACCGAGGCGCCCGCTTCTCACTCGGCTACCCCGCCTGCCCCGACATGGAGGACCGCACCAAGGTCGTCGAACTCCTGCGCCCCGAACGCGTGGGCGTCGAGCTCTCCGCGGAGCTCCAGCTCCACCCCGAGCAGTCGACCGACGCGTTCGTGTTCCACCACCCCGAGGCCAAGTACTTCAGCGTCTGACCTTCTCGGGCAGTTCCGGAGCCTCGCGGGCAGGAGCGTCAGACCCACCTCCAGGTACTGACGACCTGCTCGATGAGCTCGTCGCCGTTCTCGTAGGGGGTGACGATCCCGATCACGAAGAACTGGACAGCACTGTCGCCCGGCGTGAACGGCTCCGGCGCGAAGGCGGTGATGAAGGCCTTCGTCCGCGTCTCCTTGATGCCTCCTTCGACCCGGGTGATGTTCGCCGGGACACCGTCGAGGACGGTCTGCTCGTGCAGACTGATGATCGTGCCGTTCTCCGCGAAGTACGAGTCCGCGAGGGCGTCGACGGCGCCGTCGAGGTCGCGCCCGGCCCCCCAGGCGTCGGACGTCGAGACGCGCACTGGTTCGACCTTCACCTGGCCGTAGACCGCTCCGACTCCCGTCGGCACCACCACGCCGTCGATGACCTCGCCCCAGAGCTCGAGGGCGCCCAGGCACAACGTCTCGTCGTCGGACGAGATGTTGTTCACGAAGTTCTGCGGACCCTCGTAGGACCAGCACGGCGTCTCGATCGGCTGGCCGGAGACGATCGAGAAGTCTCCCTGCGGGGGCGCTGCGAGGGTTGCTGGCGCGCGCTCGCTCTGTGACGTGGCCGCAGCCCCCGATTCGTCATCCGTCGCGATGTCGCGTGGAAACGTGCAGCCGCTCAGCGCGGCAAGGATGCCGGCGATGGCGAGGCCCGTGATCCTGCGGCTGGTGGGCGTCCGGCGACGGGGCGCCGCACACCAGCCAGGGCCGCCCTGTGTCATGCGCCACGTGGTCCGGGGCACGTACGAGTCGAGCAAGATGATCCTCCTGGCCGTGGGCGTCTGGCTCCGAACGCTAGACGACCCGAGTCCGCAGCACGGAGTTATCCACAGGCTCCGACCCGCACGGCCCTCGCCCAGCACACGGCGTCCGACCGATCGACCGATCCGAGGCATCTCGTCGGGACCGAGCCAGTTCGAGCCATGGGGCCGTGACGACGACGAGGTCCGCCGGGATGGGTGCGAAGGCGCGGACCTCCTCCGCTCCATGCATGAGGAGCTGGGGCTCGGCCATGAAGGCGCACCGGACGGGCTCTATCCGGAGCCGCTGGCCTCGCTCTCCCTGCACGCGACCCGCGAGGTAGCGGCCACTGGACGGCTCCGACTCTGGTGGGACCAGGGCCTGTCGGTCTCTCAGTGCGTGACCGAGCCAGGCAGGCGCGCAGGAGCCCGGCGAGGCGGACTGTCACGCGGACCAGTGTCAGGCGGCCGTGCCGCCGTAGTGCGCTGCCAGGCGCCGCAACCCCTCGTCGACGCTCACGGCGGGACGCCAGCGCAGGTCGCGGCGCGTGGCCCGCTGGTCGAACCAGTGCGCGGTCGACAGCTGCTCAGCGAGGAACCGTGTCATCGGCGGCTCGTCGGCTCCCGGGCGCACACGCCAGACGGCTTCGACCAGGCTGCCCGCCGCCCGCGCGACCCCCGCCGGCACGCGCCACCGCGGTGGCTCGACGCCGCCCGCCCGGCAGATGCCCGTGAGCAGGTCGGCGACGGTGCGCGGCTCGCCGTTGGTCAGCACGTACGCGCGGCCGTGCACGTCGTGGGCGCGGTCGAGCGCGGCGAGGATGCCGTCCGCGGCGTTGTCCACGTAGAGCGTGTCGATGAGCGCCGCGCCGTGCCCCAGCAGGGGCAGACGCCCGCCCGCCGCGCGCTCGAGCACCCGCTCGACGAGCTGGGTGTCGCCCGGCCCCCACACGAGGTGCGGACGCACGGCGACGACGCTCGGTCCGGTCTCCCCCGACCCGTCCGGCCGCCAACGGCGGTCGCGACCCAGGGCGAGCAGCTCGCCCGCCGCCTTGGTGCGCGCGTACTCGCCGCGCGCGTGCCGGGGGTCGGCCGGCGTCGTGCCCGCCCCCACCAGGGACGAGCCCAGGTGTGCCACGGACGGCGAGGACACCTGCACAAACCGCTCGACCCCCGCGCGCTCGGCCGCGTCGAGGAGCGCACCCGTGCCCTCGACGTTCACGGCGCGGAACTCCGCGGGGTCGCCCGCGAGCGACACCTTGGCCGCGAGGTGCACGACCGCGTCGACGCCCTCGACGGCGCGCGCGACGGCCGCCGGGTCGGTCACGGACCCTCGGACGTCCTCGGTGCCGGGCATGCCGGAGGCGCGGCGCTGGAGCGTGCGGACCTCGTCGCCGCGTGCCGCGAGCGCACGGGCGACGGCGCCCCCGAGCAGCCCCGACGCCCCCGTCACGAGCACGGTCACGGCTGCCCCACCCGCCCGCCGGCGAGGACGCCGTCCGCCCAGGCGGCGAGGCGCGCCCGGTCGATCTTGGAGTTGTGCCGCACGTCGGTGGGCATGCGCGGCACCACGAGCACGGCCGCGAGCGCCACGGGCGACGCGGCGCGCACGGCGGCGGTCAGCGCCTCGGGCGCCAGCCCGGGGCGCCGGACGCCAGGTATGGTCTCGACCACCGCGACCGCCTGCTGCAGTCCCGCGGGGCCGACGCCGACAACGGCGGCCCGCCGCACCTGCTCCACCCGCTCCACGTGCTGCTCCGGACCCACGGGCGCCAGCGGGCCGTCGGCGGTGCGGAGCACGTGCCCGAGCCGCCCCTCGATCCACAGGCGGCCCTGCGCGTCGAGGTGCCCGACGTCGCCGGTGCGGTGCCAGCGCCCGGGCGGGGTGCCGCGCTCGGCGGCCAGGTCGGTGAGCCAGAGCCGGTCGTAGCGCTCCTTGAGGTGCCCGGCGCGCACGAGGACCTCGCCGAGCACGCCGGGGGCGGCCGACGGCGTGCCGGTCGCGGCGCCGTCGTCGTCGAGCGCGCTGACGAGCACCTCCGCACCGGGCACGGGGCGGCCCACGCACACGCCGGCGTCGGGGGCCGCGGCGGCGTCGCGGATGCCGTCGAGCGTGACGTCCGTGACCAGCAGGCACTCCGTCATCCCGTACGGGGTGTGCGCCGTGGCCGCGGGCATGAGCTCGGCGGCCGAGCCGAGCAGCTCGGCCGAGATCGGCGCGCCCGTGGAGAGGAACGTGCGCACGCGCGCGAGAGCGGTGCGGTCGGCGGCGTCGAGCGCGTCGGAGGTCGCGACCACGTTGAGGATCGCGGCGGGCGAGAGGAACACGATACGCGCGTCCGACGCGCGCACGGCGTCGGCGACGGCCCGGGCGGTGAGCGTGCGCGGCGAGGAGACGTCCATGCGCGGCGTCACCGACCGGGTGCCGAGCGCCGGACCGAGCAGCGCGAACGGGGCGAAGCCCGTGACGAGCCCGGTGTCGGGGCCGACGTCGAAGTGCTCGGCGAGCGTGTCCCGCAGCGCGGAGAGGTGCGCGTGCGAGTACACGACGCCCTTGGCCGGACCCGTGGACCCGGACGTGAACAGCACGGCGGCCGCGTCGTCGGGTCCGGGCTCGGGCGGCAGCGCGGCGCCCTCCCCGGCGCGCGCGACGTCGACGAGCTCGTGCGCCACGCCCAGCGCACGACGGACCGCGGGCGCGAGCGGGTCGGCCGAGATCCGCACGCCGGGCCAGCCGAGCGCGCGCGCCGCGGTCAGGCCCTTGGTCTGCGCGACGACGAACCGCGGCCACGCCCCGCGCTGGGCGCGGGTGAGCCCGCGCACCCCCAGCCCGGCGTCGGCGACCACCACGACGGCCCCGATCCGCAGGCACGCGTAGACCAGCGCGGTCAGCGTGGGACCGGGCTCCACGAGCAGCGACACCCGGTCACCCCGGCGCACCCCGATCGCGTGCAGCCCCGCGGCCACCCGTCGCACCTGCCGGTGCAGCGCGCGCCAGCTCACGGCCCGGGCAGACCCGTCGGCACGGGTCGCCGCCATGTCCAGCACCGCGGGAGCGTCGTCCCCCGCCTGCGCGTCCAGTCCCGCCCACAGCGGCACGAACGGCGCGGCGGCATCCTCGTCAGCACCCGTCGACCCGGCACCGCCCCGGGGCAGCACCTCCCCCTCGAGCCACCCGAGGACGGCGGGCGTCCAGTCGGCGTCCTCGGCGACCAGGTGGCCAGCGTCCGCGTACCGGTGCACGTGCGCGTGCGGCAGCCGGCGCACCAGGTCGTCGAGGTAGCGGTCGGAGAACACCGGGTCGTGCGGTCCCCACAGCAGCACGGCGGGCACGCGCAGCCGCGCGACGCCGGCGGCGATGCGGTCGAGCTCGGGCGCGCTGGGGTGAGCCCCGTCCACGGGGATGTCGGCGACGAAGCCCTCGATCCCGGCGCGGTCGTCCGCGGCGCGGTAGGGCAGCCGGTAGGCGCTCGCGACGTCGGCAGGCAGGCGCGGGCGCGCCAGGGCGAGCGTCGTGTGGAGGAAGGCGGGCGTCGTGCGGGTGCCGAGCCGGTGCACGGGACCGGCGAGCGCGAGGCGCAGCGGCGCGGGCACCGGGGCGCCGTCGGGCTGGTGCACGGCCGTGTTGAGCAGCGCGACGCCGGCGAGGAGGTCGGGGTGGTCGACGGCCCAGCCGAGGGAGACGACGCCGCCCCAGTCGTGGCCGAGGGTGACGACGGGCCCGGCGAGACCGAGGGCGTCGGTGAACGCGCCCAGGTCGGCGACGCGGCGGGCGAGCGGGCGGTGCTCGCCCGTGCGGGCGGAGAGCCCCATCTCGAGCTGGTCCACGGCGACGACGCGCCACGCCGCGCCGCCACCCCGGGCGGCGGCGACGGAGTCGGTCACGAGCCTCCGCCACAGGTAGGACCACGTGGGGTTGCCGTGCACGGCCAGCACGGTGCCGACGGGCGCGACACCGCGCCGCTCGAGCTCGGGCCTCGTGTCGAGGTAGTGCCAGGTCGCGCCCCGAGTGTCACGTAGCACGTGGCTGTACCGCGGGTCCAGGCCCGGCAGCCCGTGCGGGACGGTGCTGGCGGGGCGCGGGAGGGAATCGGTCGCGGGCATGAGGGCGGGCCCGTTCACCAGGCCAGCTCCAGCATCGCCGTGTTGATGCCCGAGCCCACGCCCATGAGCAGCACGCGGTCGCCCGCGCTCAGCGTGTCCTGCTCCTCGACGAGCGTGATCGGCACGGACGCCGGCCCCACGTTGCCGAGCCGCTCGTACGTGGTGGGCACGCGCGAGCGGTCCAGGCCCACCGCCTCGACGATCGCGTCGGTGTGCACGCGCGAGACCTGGTGCGTGACGTACCGGTCCATGGACGACCAGTCCCAGTCGGCGACGGCGTCCTTCCAGGCGTCCACGACGAGCTCGAGGCCGCCCTCGAGCAGCGCCCTGGCATCGGTGAACATGCCCTCGGTGCTGCCCACGCACAGGTCGTGGAACCGCGTGGCGGCGCGCGTGACGCCGCCGAGCACGCGGTGGGCGCGCGGGTGCTCGTCCACGCGGCCCAGCACTGCGGCGGCCGAGCCGGAGCCGAGCGTGAGCGAGGCGAACTCCTGCATGAAGTCGTCGCGGTCGCGGTCCTCGCGCAGCAGCCGGTCGATCGTGCGGTCGTGGATGACGTCGGCGTCCTCGCCGTCCACGACGACCGCGTAGCGGACCTGGCCGGACTCGATCATGCCCGCGGCGAGGCTCATGCCGTTGATGAAGCCGAGGCACGCGTTGGCGACGTCGAAGTTCGTGGCGGACGACGGCAGGTCGAGCCCGTGGTGCAGCCGCACCGCGACCGACGGCTCGAGGTGCTTGCGCGTGACCGAGGTGTTGATCAGGAGCCCGACGTCGCTCGCGTCCACCCCCGCGGCGTGGAGCGCCTCCTGCCCCGCGGCGACCGTGGCGGCGTCGACGTCCTCCTGGGCGGTCCAGGCACGCCGCTCGTGCACGCCCGCCACGCGTTGCAGCAGCGTGGACGGGAGGCGCAACCGCCGCAGCGCCGGAGCGAGACGCTCCTGCACCTCGGCAGACGTCCGCACGCCGGCGGGGAGCCGACTGGTGACGGACAGCAGCGCGACGTTGGTGAACCTGGCGGTGGCGTTACCTGACACACGAGCTCCAGACGGCCGGACGCACGAGCGCCCGGCTCAACGACGAGACGGCCGGGGGCGCGTGACCGCCGGTGCGGCCACGCGACCGCGCCGGGCGGCGGCGACGGCTGGTGCCGCCCACTCCCGCGTCCTCGAGCGTAGGACGCTCGGCGGACGCCCGCCGTTCCAACCGTGCGCTGTGGGGTGCGCCACGTCGGCGCGGCCGTCGCTCCTGTTCGGCCGCGGCCTGCGCCTCACCGGCCGTCGCGGAGTGGACGGGACGTGTCCGTTCCCCGGCTCGATGAGTTCCCCGGCGCCGCGCGGTCTACCCCTGGACCGAGACGGCGAGCCGACCTGGAGGCGACCATGGGATCCATCGAGATCGAGCTGTTCACGACCCTCGACCTCGTCGGGCAGGCGCCCGGCGGGCCGGAGGAGGACCCGGAGAACGGGTTCGCGTTCGGCGGTTGGCAGGCGCCGCTGCTCGACGACGTCGCAGGCGAGCAGATCGCCGCGGCGTACGAGGGCACGGACGCGCTGCTGCTCGGGCGCCGCACGTACGACATCTTCGCGGCGTACTGGCCGTTCCAGAAGGGCGGGCAGGACGACGACTTCGCGGCCCTGTTCAACCGCATCCCCAAGTACGTCGCGTCGCGCGGCACCCCGGACCTGCCGTGGGCCGGGTCGACGCTGCTCGGCCCGGACCTGCCCGCCGCGGTGCGCGAGGTACGCGAGCGGCACGAGCACGTCAAGGTCGTGGGCAGCCTCGACCTGGTGCAGACGCTGCTGCGCGAGAGGCTGTTCGACCGCCTCGACCTGTGGGTGCACCCCATCGTGCTCGGCACGGGCAAGACCGTGTTCGACGGCGGCGCCGTCCCCACCAACCTCACGCTCCTCGACCCACCCGCACCGAGCCCGACGGGCACGGTCCTGCTGCGCTACGGCCTCGCGGACGGCACGCCGGGCACGGGCGACATGAGCGAGCCGGGACGCGGCGTCGGGCACGACGCCTGACGCCGGAGCGCGCTGCTCGGCGCGGGAGCCCGTCGGCACCCCGGACGACCCACCGACACCAAACCCCTCAGGAGGCATCCGTGGCGATCCAGCGTCTCGACAACGTGGCCGTCGTCGTCGACGACCTCGACGCGGCCGTCGCGTTCTTCGCCGAGCTCGGTATGGAGCTCGAGAGCCGGATGACGATCGAAGGCCGGTGGGCGGAGCGCGTCGTCGGGCTCGACGACCTCCGTTCGGAGATCGCGATGATGCGCGTCCCCGGCGGCCCCGGGCGGCTGGAGCTCACGCGGTACCACGTGCCAGCACCGCTCGACCTGGGCCTGAGCACGGCGCCGCCCAACGTGCTGGGCCTGCACCGGGTGATGTTCGCCGTGGACGACCTCGACGACACGGTCGAGCGCCTCGCCCGCCACGGCGGGGCAGTGCTGCGTGAGATCGTGCGCTTCGAGGACGCGTACCGGCTCTGCTACCTGCGGGGACCCGGCGGCATCATCGTCGGGCTCGCGGAAGAGCTCGGGTGAGCCGCGGGCGCCGCTAGGAGGCGGTGGCGGCCTCGCCGCGCAGGATCGACGACATCTTCTTGCCGCGCGCGACCTCGTCGACGAGCTTGTCGAGGTAGCGAATCTTCTGCATGAGGGGGTCCTCGATGTCCTCGACGCGGACGCCGCAGATGACCCCGGTGATGAGCGAGGCGTTCGGGTTCCACGCGGGCGCCCGGTCGAAGAACTCCTCGAGCGTGACCTCGTCCCCGATCACCTGCGCCAGGCCGGCGTCGTCGTAGCCGGTGAGCCACCGGATCACCTGGTCCAGCTCGTCCTTCGTCCGCCCCTTGCGCTCCACCTTGGTCACGTAGAGCGGGTAGATGCTCGCGAAGCTCGTCCCGAAGATCCGATGTCCCGCCATGGGGTTCCTCCTCCTGCCCCGCCGAGCCCGTCCCCGGCTCGCCCGGGCGGCCGTCCTGCACGGATCACGCTACCGCGCGACTCTCACGCCGGACGCGCGGCGACCGTCCCGTGCGACGCCTCGAGCCGGTCGACGAGGAGGGTGCCCGCCGCGACGAGCGGCACGAGCACGAGGTTGCCCACCAGCATGGTGCGCAGGAAGGGCAGGCCCGCGGCGTAGCTCGCGACGAGACCTTCCGCTCCCGCCGGGTACCAGACGCCGCGACCCTGGAGCCAGACGCCGAAGTTGGTCCACGCGAAGAACCACAGCGAGCCCGCGACCCCGAACGCCGCGCCCGCGCCGACGCGGCGCCAGCCGGTCGTGTTCCGCGCGAGCAGCGAGCCCAGCCCGACGACGAGCCACGCGCTCCACGTGAACAGCGCGATCGCGGTGTTGCCGAGCACGACGTCCGACACGACCGTCACGGCGAGCGGCACGACGAACGCCCAGCGCGAGCGCAGCAGGAGCGTCGCGGCGAACGTGGCGGCGGTGACGAGCTCCAGGTTCGCGGGCGCCCCCAGGTCGGCGCGCACGAGGCGCCAGACCACGGCGAGCGCCGCGAGCGCCACGACGAGCGCCGGGCGCCACCAGCGGGTCGCCGGCGAGGTCTGCGCGCCCGTCACGAGGTGAATGTCTCGAGCTTCCACGTGATCTCGTCCCCGTCCTTCGTCTCGAGGGATCCTGCTCCCACGGTAGCCATCTCGCCGTTGACGTACAGCGCCCAGAACTCGCTGTCCGGGTCGGCCGCGACGCCGTCGATCGCGGTGACGAACGCGTTCTCGCCCTCGCCGGTCACCTGTGCGGACGGGTCCGCCTCGAGCAGGAGGTCGAGCGCCGTCGTGCCGGTACGTCCCTCGTACGAGAACTCGGGAGCGTCCTCGGCGTCGCCGGACTCGTCGGACGCCTCGTCCGTCGCGTCGTCGGCCGGGGCGCTGGTCTCCTCGCTCGCGGTCGACGTGGACGACGTGGCGTCGGTGGCGGGCTCGTCGGTGGACGAGCACCCGGCCAGCAGGCCCGCGGCGAGCAGGACGGCGGTCAGGGCGGTGAGCGGGCGCGCAGGGGTGCCGCGGAAGGTTCGGAGGGTCACGACGCCAGCGTACGGAGCGCCCGCCGCGGCGCGCCCGGACGCCCGCCTGTCGGACGAGGCGCCGTCACCCGATCTGCTCCCCGGCGACGGCCTTGGCGGCGAGCCGTTCCTCCTCGCTGACCTCCCAGACCTCGTAGGCGGAGTGGAACGCGAGGAGGATGATCCCGCACCCGAGGACGAGGTCCGGCCAGCCGGACCCGGTCCACGCGGTCACGAGGCCCATCGCGATGACGGCGACGTTCACGAGGACGTCGTTGCGGGCCGACAGGAACGCAGCCCGGCTCAGCGACCCGCCGTGGTGTCGCACGCGCACCAGGAGCCACGCGCACACGCCGTTGACGACGATCGCCCCGAGCGAGGCGAGGACGAGCGGCACGACCTGGGGCGCCGTCGGGTCGCCGAAGCGCTGCACGGCCTCCCAGGCCGCGAACAGGGCGGGGCCGAGGATGAGCAGCGCCATCGCCTTGCCCAGCGCGGCGCGCCGCGCGAGCGGAAGACCCAGGGCGGGCGACCGCGATGAGCAGGTTGATCGCCGTGTCCTCGAGGAAGTCCACGCTGCCGGCGAGCAGCGACACCGACCCTGCCGCGAGCGCGACGGAGAGCTCGACGACGAAGTACGCGAGGTTGAGCGCCGCGACGACGAGGACCACACGACGCAGACGGCGCGCGACGTCCGCCTCGGCGGGCCCTTCCGCGTCCTGGCCGGTGGTCACCGTCAGACGTCGATGCGTGCGTGGTCCAGCTCGGCCGCGCCTGCGACGATGAACTCCTTGCGCGGCGCGACGTCGCTGCCCATGAGCAGCTCGAACACGCGCTCCGCCGCCTCGGCGTGCTCGGCCGTGACGCGGCGCAGGGTGCGGTGTCGTGGGTCCATCGTCGTCTCGGCGAGCTGGTCGGCGTCCATCTCGCCCAGGCCCTTGTACCGCTGGATGTCGTCCTTGTAGCGGCGCCCGGCCTTGTCGAGCTTCTTGAGCGTCGCCGCGAGCTCGGCCTCGGAGTACGTGTAGATGTACTCGTTCTTGCGGCGGCCCGAGCCGATGACCTCGATGCGGTGCAGCGGCGGCACGGCGGCGAACACACGCCCGGCCTCGACGAGAGGCTTCATGTACCGGTAGAAGAGCGTGAGCAGCAGGGTGCGGA
The DNA here is from genome assembly GCF_016921195.1 of Cellulosimicrobium cellulans. Taxonomy (GTDB): domain Bacteria; phylum Actinomycetota; class Actinomycetes; order Actinomycetales; family Cellulomonadaceae; genus Cellulosimicrobium; species Cellulosimicrobium cellulans_F. The sequence continues at coordinate 64,220 of NZ_JAFGYF010000002.1, read as the reverse complement.
TGTGGGCGCCGTCGACGTCGGCGTCCGTCATGAGCACGATCTTGCCGTAGCGCGCGGCCTCGAGGTCGAACGATCGCCCGGACCCGGCGCCGAGCACCTGGATGATCGCGGTGCACTCGGCGTTGCGGAGCATGTCGCTCACGGACGCCTTCTGCACGTTGAGGATCTTGCCGCGGATGGGCAGGAGCGCCTGGAAGTCGGAGCTGCGCGCGAGGCGCGCGGTGCCGAGCGCGCTGTCGCCCTCGACGATGAACAGCTCGCTGCGCTCGACGTCGTCGCTGCGGCAGTCGACGAGCTTGGCCGGCAGGGACGACGTCTCGAGCGCGTTCTTGCGGCGCGAGATCTCCTTCTGCTTGCGCGCGGTGATGCGCGCCCGCATCTCCGCCACGACCTTGTCGAGCAGCAGCGCGGCCTGCGTCTTCTCGTCGCGCTTGGTCGACGTGAGGAGCGCGTTCAGCTCCTTCTCCACCACGCGCGACACGATGCCACGCACGGGTGCGGTGCCGAGGACCTCCTTGGTCTGGCCCTCGAACTGCGGCTCGGCGAGGCGGACGGTGACGACGGCGGTGAGGCCCGCCAGGACGTCGTCCTTCTCGATGCGCTCGGACGCGTCCTTGGTCGAGACCTTGAGGCGGCGCGCGTTCGTCTCGACGGCCTTGCGCAGCACCTTGAGCAGGCCCTGCTCGAACCCGCTGAGGTGGGATCCGCCCTTGGGTGTGGCGATGATGTTGACGAAGCTGCGGACCTCGGTCTCGTACCCCGTGCCCCAGCGCAGCGCGACGTCCACCTCGCAGTCGCGCTGCACGGCCTGCGGGGTCATGTGGCCGCGCTCGTCGAGCACCGGGACGGTCTCCGTGAACGACCCGGAGCCGGTGAGGTGCCACGTCGCGGTGACGGGCGTGTCCGGGGCGAGGAAGTCGACGAAGTCGACCGACCCGCCCGTGTGCACGAAGGTCTCCTCGTGCGGCCCGGACTCCCCCGGCGTCCCGGGCACGCCGCGCTCGTCGCGCACCGTGATCTCGAGGCCGGGGACGAGGAACGTCGTCTGGCGCACGCGCGTCACGAGCTCGTCGTAGGAGAACACGGCGGTCTTGAGGAAGATCTGGCGGTCCGCCCAGTAGCGGACCCGGGTGCCGGTCACGCCGCGCTTCGTCTTCCCCACGACCGCGAGCTCCGACCCGGACACGAACGGCTCGAACGGGGCGTCCGGCGTCGGGCCCGTCTTCGGGTCCGTGAAGACGCCGGGCTCGCCGCGGTGGAAGGTCATGCGGTGCGTCTTGCCGCCGCGGTCGACCTCGACGTCGAGGCGCGAGGACAGCGCGTTGACGACGGACGCTCCGACGCCGTGCAGGCCGCCCGACGCGGTGTACGACCCGCCGCCGAACTTGCCGCCCGCGTGCAGCTTGGTGAAGACGACCTCGACGCCGGAGAGACCGGTCTTGGGCTCGATGTCCACGGGGATGCCACGCCCGTCGTCCTCGACCGTCACGGACGAGTCGGCGTGCAGCACGACGCGGATCCTCGAGCAGTTCCCGGCGAGCGCCTCGTCGACGGCGTTGTCGATGATCTCCCACAGGCAGTGCATGAGGCCGCGCGAGTCGGTGGTCCCGATGTACATGCCCGGGCGCTTGCGCACGGCCTCGAGGCCCTCGAGCACGGACAGGTGCCGAGCGGTGTAGCTGGACTCAGCGGAGGTGGTCGTCACGGCGGCAAGCCTAGACGAGCGCGCCCACACCGTTGCGCTCCCCCGCCGCGGGCGGCGCCGGCCCCGGAGCGAGCCCGGCACGCGCCGGCACCGGCTCGCGGCGCTTCGCGGGTAGCGAACCCGCGGCCCCCGCGGGACGAATCCTGGGGAGCAGGTGGTTTGATGTTCACGTGACTGCTACGACGACCACCACCGAACCGCTGACCGCGGCCGACCGCTGCGACCGCTGCGGGGCCCAGGCGTACGTCCGTGTGGTCCTGCCGAGCGGCGAGCTGCTGTTCTGCGGCCACCACGCGCGGGCGCACGCGGATGCCTACACCGACCTCGCGACGTCCATCCAGGACGAGACCGACAAGCTGCTCGCGGAGCACGGCGCGCGCTGACGCGCCGCCCGCCCACGCGCCCCAGGGCGCGAGACCGCCGGACCGGCTCCACCGCCCGGAACGGCGGCAGAACCGACCAGGACACGACGAAGGCCCCGAGGAGATCTCCTCGGGGCCTTCGTGCGTCGTGGCCGACGTCGCGGGACGGGGCGGGCGCTCCGTGGACGCCCGCCCTCCGCGTCAGTCCAGGTAGTCGCGCAGGACCTGCGAGCGGCTCGGGTGGCGCAGCTTCGACATGGTCTTCGACTCGATCTGCCGGATGCGCTCGCGCGTCACGCCGTAGACCTTGCCGATCTCGTCGAGCGTCTTCGGCTGCCCGTCGGACAGGCCGAACCGCATCGAGACGACGCCCGCCTCGCGCTCGCTGAGCGTGTCGAGCACCTGGTGCAGCTGCTCCTGGAGGAGGGTGAAGCTCACCGCGTCGGCCGGGACGATCGCCTCGGAGTCCTCGATGAGGTCGCCGAACTCGCTGTCGCCGTCCTCGCCGAGGGGCGTGTGCAGCGAGATGGGCTCGCGGCCGTACTTCTGGACCTCGACGACCTTCTCCGGGGTCATGTCGAGCTCCTTGGCGAGCTCCTCCGGGGTGGGCTCACGACCCAGGTCCTGCAGCATCTGGCGCTGCACGCGCGCGAGCTTGTTGATGACCTCGACCATGTGCACCGGGATACGGATGGTGCGCGCCTGGTCGGCCATCGCGCGCGTGATCGCCTGACGGATCCACCACGTCGCGTACGTCGAGAACTTGTAGCCCTTGGTGTAGTCGAACTTCTCGACCGCACGGATCAGACCGAGGTTGCCCTCCTGGATGAGGTCCAGGAACAGCATGCCGCGACCCGTGTACCGCTTGGCCAGCGACACCACCAGACGCAGGTTCGCCTCCAGCAGGTGGTTCTTCGCCCGCTTGCCGTCGTGCGCGATCCACTGCAGCTCACGCTTGAGCTTGCGGTCCAGGTCGTCGCCCTCGGCCGCGAGCTTCTCCTCCGCGAACAGACCGGCCTCGATCCGCTTCGCGAGCTCGACCTCCTGCTCCGCGTTCAGCAGCGCGACCTTGCCGATCTGCTTGAGATAGTCCTTGACCGGGTCGGCCGTCGCGCCCGCGGTCACGACCTGCTGCACCGGAGCGTCGTCCTCGTCGGCGTCCGACACGACGAAGCCCGTCTCCTCGGGCTCGTCGGTGGCCGCGGCACCGGCAGCGGACTTCTTGGCGCCCGCCTCCGCGGCCGCGTCGTCCTCCGGCTCGTCCTCGGTCACGTCGATCTCGAGGTCCTCGATCTCGACCTCGGCGTCGTCCTCGTCGTCGTCCTTCTTCTTGGCACGCGCCGGGGCCGCCTTCGCCTTGGCCGGGGCCTTCGCCGCGGTCTTGCGGGCAGCGGGCTTCGCGGGACCCGTGGACGGCGACGCCTCGGCCGGGTCGCTCTCGGGCGCGGGAGCGGCCTTCGTGGTCGTGCGCTTCGTCGTCGACGTCGTCTTGGCCGCCGCGGTCTTGGTGCGCGCCGTCGTCGTGCTGCGCGGCGACGCCGCCGCCGCGACCTTCGTCGTGGTCGGGATGTCGACCTCGACGCCGGCGCCCGCGAGCGCGCGGAAGACCGCCTTCAGCCGCTTGGCGTCGTTGACGGCGGCCTGCTCGCACGCGGTGCGGAAGCTCTCGGCGTCGACGCGACCGTTCGCGCTGCCGCGCCGCAGGAGCTCCTGCAGGGCGGGGTGCTCGAACTCTCGCGGGAGTGCGGAAATCGGGGTTGAGGGCGCCACAAACCGACCTTTCGGCAATCATGGGGGGCGGTAGGGCCGCCGGAGCGGGGACGTGAACCGTGAAGTGCGGGCTTCTCGTGGACTCTCACGGTGAGTCGTCGGGCTCTAGCGGATACCTATATTGTACCGGCGATCCGTGCACCGGACGCCGCGACACGAGGTGATGTCGGACCGGACCGCCGCTCGGCGGTCCCGCACACCAGTCTCGGCGACGTCCGTCACCGGGTCCTGGCCTGTACAACGGCCGGGCACCCGCGAAGATTCCCTGCTCAGGCCCCCGCGGGGCGCTCGGGCTTGACGGCGAGCACCGGGCAGGGCGCGTCGAGCAGGATGCGCTGCGCGTTCGACCCGAGGATGAGCTTGCCCACCGGGCTGCGGCGGCGCAGACCGATGACGATGAGGTCCGCCGAGGCGCGCTCGGCCGCGCTCACGAGGTCGTCGGCGAGGTCGGACGTCCCCTGCTCGCGCCGCAGCGTCGTCCCCGTCCCCTCGAGCCGCTCCTCGACCCGGCGCAGGTCGTCCTCGTGCGCGGCGACCAGCTCGGGCGTCGACGTCGAGCCCTCCGTGACCACGACCACGAGCTCGGTGCCGCGGCGGACGGCCTCGGTGGCCGCGCTGTCGAGAGCCTCGCGACCCTCGGGCGTGCTCAGGTGCGCGACGACGACGCTCATGTGTCCTCCGGGAACAGCTCGTGGGCGCGGCCGGCCGTGGGCGGCGACCGCAGGTCGTGTTGCCGTCGAACCTACCCGAACCCGCACGCCACGGCTCACACGTCGGCGCGGATCCAGCCCGGCGGCACCCCGGCATCGAGCGCGCTCGACAGGAGGAGCGCGAGCCGGTACGTCGGGTCCTCCGCGAGCGCCTCGTCGAGGCGGCGTCCCGCCCGGCCGCCGTCCCCGTGCCACCACGCGACCAGCGCCAGGAGCGTGAGCGCCGGCGCGGTGCTCCCGCGCGGCGCGTGTGCCACGACCGCCTCCAGCACGGTGCGGGCCGGACCCGTGACGACCGGGTCGGGCGCCAGTCCCGCCGCCGGGTCGACGATCGACGCGATCGCGCGCGCCGTCCCCGCGTCGACGTCACCGCCGCGCACCGTGCGGTCCGGGAGGTCGCCCGTCCCGGGCACGAGCGAGACGAGCACGGCGTCGCGCACCGGGACCGCCTCGAGCCCGGCCGCGAGCCGGCCCAGGACCGTGGCCGGAGGCAGGCGCGCCGCGGTCCGCGCGTCGAGCGCCTCGTCCCCCGTGCGGTCCCGCTCGTCCTGGGCCACTCGGGCGACCGCCGTGCGCCATTCGGCCAGGCTCTCGATCCGGCACGCGACGGCGACGGCCTCCGGGTCGGCCCGGCGGTCGGCCGCGCCACCCCCGCGGGCGCGGTCGCGTACCCGCCGCGCGGCGCGCGCCGCGCGACGGCGTTCGTCCGCACTCGCGCGCGGTATCCGTAGGGCCTCCTCGCGTGAGTCCGCGAGCGCGGCCCCCGCGAGGACCATGTGCGCTCCCACCTCGCTCGACTCCAGCTCGCGTAGCGGGCGCCCGCCCGGCGGGCAGCACTCGTCCTCGGCGCAGTCGAGCGCGTACCAGCCGCTCGGCGCGACCACCCAGACCTCCACCGGGCCGTGGTGCGGCTCGACGGCCTCCCGGCAGTGCTCGACGGCAGCCCTCGCGACCGCGGCCCCGACGCCGCCGGACCGCAGCGGGGCGTCGGTGTAGACCACGAGGACGACACGTTCGGCGCCGTCCGCGGCGAGGTGCCCGACGACGGACCGCGCGAGCTGCGGACCGTGCTCGAGGTCCGCGACGTCGGGGACGTCGACCCGGACGACGAGGCCGATCCGACCGCGCGGCGGGCGCAGCCCGACGAGGACGACGCTGTCCTGCGGCCGGTAGCCGAGCCTGTAGGGGACGTAGGCGAGCAGCTCGCGCGGGCCCTGGGCCCGTATCAGGGTGGTCATGCGCCCATCCCAGCCCGTCCGGGGGTCGCGCGGGGAGAGCGGGCGGACGTCTGTGGACGCCCCGCGTCGGGCGCCGCCCCGGAACGCGCCCTGTGGTCCACCGTCGGGGCCGGTGGTGGCTCGCGGACGTCTCGATGACTACGGTGTGCGCGTGCCACCCCGAACCCGAGCCCGCGCGCGGCGAGCGGACCCGTCCGCCCACGCTGCCGCCCTCGTCCTCGTCGTGGCGCTGGTCGGCACGACGCTCGCGGGCTGCCGGTCCGACCCGGACGACGTCCAGGGGGCGGCCGGCCCCCGAGGCGCGCAGGGATCCCCCACGGCGGAGGCGGCCGGAGCCCCGAGCACGCCGCTGCCCGACTACGACGCCGCGTCGGCGGTCGGCGACCTCGTGGAGGGCTTCCCGGCGGAGCTCGTCACGGTCCCCCCGGGCGCCCAGGTGCTCGCGAGCTCGGCCCGACCGTCCGAGGACGGCACGCTCGTCGACGTCACCCTCAACCTGCGCTCGGACGAGCCCGTGGACGCTCTCACCACCTACTACACCGACACGCTCGGCGCCGCCGGGTTCGAGGTGTCGCCCTCGAGCGTCCCGAGCGCGCTCACGTCCCTCACGACGTTCGTGCGGACGCCGGCCCCCGAGTCCCCCACCGAGTCGCTGGCCGTCGGCGTGTTCGACGACGAGACCGAGCGGCTGGTGACGATCAGCGGGCAGGTCGCGGCCGGCTGAGCCGTCCGACCGTGGTACGACGCCCCGGGGCGGCCGCACCGCATAGGCTGCCCCCGTGCCGAACCCGTCGCCGCCGACCTCCTCCTCGCCCGAGCCCCTCGACCCGCAGGCCGCCCGGAGCGCCACCGACCCGAGCCCGGGCGCGCTCGTCGACCGGGAGGGCGTACGCGCCGGGGTCGACGAGGCCCTGCACGTCTCGACCGCCGCGCTGCGTGACGAGCTCTCCGCCACGCACCCCGACGCCGACCCGCTCGCCGACGCGACGGACGAGCTGGTCGCCGGGGGCAAGCGCCTGCGCGCCGCGTTCTGCTACTGGTCCTGGCGTGCGCACGGCGGCGACCCGGACGGGCCGCACCGGGACGTCGTGCTCCGCGCGGGTGCGGCGCTCGAGCTGTTCCAGGCCGCGGCGCTCTTCCACGACGACGTCATGGACTCCTCCGACACGCGGCGCGGGCACCCGACCGCGCACCGTGCGTTCGGCGCGCGGCACCGCGCGCTCGGCTGGTCGGGCGACGCCGACCGGTACGGCGAGAACACGGCGATCCTGCTCGGCGATCTCGCGCTCATCGCGAGCCACCGTGAGCTGGGCGAGGCGCTCGACGCCCTTCCCGCCGACGTCGCGACGCGGTCGCGCGTCGTGTTCGGGCGCATGCAGACCGAGGTGATCGTCGGCCAGTACCTCGACGTGCAGGCGCAGGTGCTGCCGTGGGGCGACGACCCCGCGGCCGACGAGGAGCGCGCGCGGGCCGTGATCCGGTCGAAGTCCGCGCGCTACAGCGTCGAGCACCCCATCGCGCTCGGGGCCGCGCTCGCCGGGGCGGACGACGCCGCGGTCGCCGCGACGAGCGCGTTCGGGCTGCCCGTGGGCGAGGCGTTCCAGCTGCGTGACGACGTGCTCGGCGTGTTCGGCGACGCGCAGGTCACCGGCAAGCCCGCCGGCGACGACCTGCGCGAGGGCAAGCGCACGGTGCTCGTCGTGCGCGCGCTCGCCGCGGCGACGCCCGCGCAGCGCGACCTCCTGCTCACGCACCTGGGCGACCCCGACCTCGACGCACGCACGGTCGAGCAGCTGCGCGCCGTGCTCGTCGAGACCGGGGCGCGCGACGCGGTGGAGGCGCTCATCGCCGAGCTCACCGACCGCGCGTCGGCGGCGCTCACCCGCGCCGGGCTCGCCGAGCCCGGGTCCGCGATGCTCGGGCTGCTCGCGCGGGCCGCCGTGGAGCGCACCGCCTGACGCAGAGCGAGGCTCGGGCTAGACGGCCGGGTCAGCCGGGCGTCAGAGCTCGGACTGCGCGACGCGACGCACGCGCGCCTTGTGGCCGCTGAGCAGCGTGTCGAACGGGGGCTCGCCCAGCTCGTCGTGCGGGCTGAACAGCCACTCGAGGATCTCGGCGTCGTCGAAGCCGGCGTCGGTGAGCACGACGATCGTGCCCTGGAGGCTCGACAGGACGCCCACGCGGCCGCTCTCGTCCGGGCGACCGGCGTTCGCCGGGTCGACGAGGTGCAACGGCACGAGGAACCGGGCCGGGATCTGGAACGTCGTGCGCTCGCCGCGCTTCACGCCGACGACGCGGCGCTCCTGGACGATCCGGCGCACCTTGCCGACGTCGGTGCCGAGCGCCTCGGCGACGTCGGGAAGGGTCAGCCACTCGCCGACCAGGTCGTCGAGGGTCGGGCGGGTGCTGGGGTCACGGTCGGTCACCGGGCAAGCCTACGGCGTGCCTCCACACGACACCCACGCCGTGCGTGCGCGCGCTCACCGGATCGCGACACCCGGCCACCTAGACTCTCCCCGTGGCCACCGTGACGACCGATCCCCTCGTCGGCCGCCTGGTCGACGGGCGGTACGAGGTCGTCTCGCGCATCGCGCGAGGCGGCATGGCGACGGTCTACCTGGCCGTCGACCGCCGGCTCGAGCGCGAGGTCGCGCTCAAGGTCATGCACGCCCACCTCGCCGAGGGCGCCTCCGGCGCGGACTTCGTCTCGCGCTTCCGCCGCGAGGCGCGCGCGGCGGCCCGGCTCACGCACCCCGGTCTCGTCGCCGTGTACGACCAGGGGCTCGACGGCGACACGAGCTACCTCACGATGGAGTACGTGGCGGGCTCGAACCTGCGCCGCACGATGCTCACCGAGCGCACGCTGCCGCTCGGCCGCACGCTCGACGTCCTCGAGGACGTCCTCGACGCGCTCGCCACCGCCCACCGGGCCGGGCTCGTGCACCGCGACATCAAGCCGGAGAACGTGCTCGTGGACACCGAGGGACGGCTCAAGGTCACCGACTTCGGGCTGGCGCGCGCCGTCAACGAGGTCACGGCGACGACGACGGGCACGATCCTCGGGACCGTGGCCTACCTCTCCCCCGAGCTCATCGCGACGGGCACGTGCGACGCGCGCACCGACGTCTACGCCGTGGGGATCCTCGCCTACGAGATGCTGCTGGGCACCGTCCCGCACACCGGCACGACCCCCATCCAGGTCGCGTTCCAGCACGTCAACAACGACGTCCCCCCGCCGTCGGACGTCGCGCCGTGGATCCCGCCCGAGGTCGACGACCTCCTGTGCGCGCTCGCCGCGCGCGACCCCGCCGACCGCCCGGCCGACGCGGGTGCCGCGCTCGCGCTCGTGCGCTCGACCCGCGCCGCGCTCGACCCGGCCGACCTCGAGCGGCGCGTCGACCCGCCCGCGGGGGCGACCGCCGTCGTGCCGCCGCCGGGCCCGGGCTCCCGTGCCGAGCCGGACGACCCGTCCGTCGCCGCGACCGCTTCCCTCGCGGCGCTCAGCCTCCGCGACCGCGAGGCCGCCGGCCTCACCGAGCCGCTCGCGGTCGGGCACGTCGTCGCGCCGACGACGCGGCCCGGCCCGCCGCCCCCGGCTCCTCCGGCCACGGCACGGCGGCGCGGCCACGGCCGGGTGGTCGTCTGGTCGCTCGTCGTCCTCCTCGTCCTCGCGGGCGTCGGCGGCGGCGCCGCGTGGTGGTTCTCCTCCGGGCCGGGCGCGTACACCCAGGTCCCGGACGGCCTCGTGGAGGCGTCGCGTCCGGAGGCCGTCGCGATCCTCGACGGCGCGGGCCTCGACCACACCGTCGAGGAGCGCTACGACGACACCGTGCCCGAGGGAGCCGTCGTGGCGACCGACCCGGCGTCCGGAGAGGACGTGCGCAAGGACGGCAGCGTCCAGCTCGTCGTGTCCAAGGGCGTGCGCATGCTCACGGTGCCGACCGGTCTCGTGGGCGCCACGCAGGAGGAGGCGACGGCCGCGCTCGAGGGCGCCGACCTCACGCTGGGCGACCCCGTCGCCGAGGCGCACGACGAGGTGCCGTCCGGCCAGGTCATGGCGGTGAAGGACCCCGACGGCAACGCGATCGAGGAGGGCGCCACGATCCGGCACGACCTCCCCGTCGTGCTCACGGTCTCGTCCGGCCCGGCGCCCGTCGTCGTCCCGCAGGTCACCGGGTCCACGAAGGACGCCGCGGTCAAGGCGCTGGAGGACCAGGGCCTCGTCCCCGCGGTCACCGAGGAGTACTCCGAGTCCGTCGCCGCGGGCCTCGTGATCCGTCAGGACCCCGAGCAGGGCAGCGACGCGCACCGGACCGACACGGTGAACGTCGTCGTGTCCCTCGGCCCTCCGCTCGTCGAGGTGCCCAACACCTACGGCACCAACGTCAAGGCGGCCGAGAAGGCCCTGCGCGACGCGGGCTTCGAGGTCGAGGTCCGGCACCCGCAGGGCATCAGCCCGCTCAACATCGTCTACGCCCAGGACCCGCCGGGCGGTGAGGGCCGGACCGCACCCAAGGGCTCGACGATCGTCATCAACGTCTTCTGACGCGACGGAGACCGTCTGCTGCGGTCAGCGGCGCAGCATCTCCGCGACCTGGAACGCCATCTCCAGCGACTGCTGGTGGTTGAGTCGCGGGTCGACCAGGGTCTCGTAGCGCAGGGCCAGGCCCGCGTCGTCGATCTCCTCGCTGCCACCCAGCACCTCGGTGACGTCGTCGCCCGTGAGCTCGACGTGCAGCCCGCCGGGGACGGTGCCGGCCGCGCGGTGCACCTCGAAGAACCCGCGGACCTCGTCGAGCACGTCGTCGAAGCGGCGCGTCTTGTAGCCGCTCGCGGACGTGATGGTGTTCCCGTGCATGGGGTCGGTGACCCACGTGACGGGCACGCCCGCGCGTGCGACGGCCTCCACGAGCGGGGGCAGCGCGTCGCGGACGTGCCCGGCCCCCATGCGCGTGATGAACGTCAGGCGACCCTCGACGTCGTCGGGGTTGAGCCGGCGCGCGAGCTCGAGCGCGACGTCGGGCGTCGTGGTCGGGCCGAGCTTCACGCCGATCGGGTTCGCCACGCGCGACAGGAAGTCGACGTGCGCGCCGTCGAGCTGGCGCGTGCGCTCGCCGATCCAGAGGAAGTGCGCCGAGGTGTCGTACGCGTCGCCCGTACGGGTGTCGCGCCGTGTGAGCGCGCGCTCGTAGTCCAGGACGAGCGCCTCGTGGCTGACGAAGAACTCGACCGTGCGCAGGGCGTCGAAGTCGGCGCCGCACGCGTCCATGAAGCGGATCGCGCGGTCGATCTCCGACGCCGTCCGCTCGTAGCGCGCGTAGGCGGGGTTGCGCATGAAGCCCCGGTTCCACTCGTGGACCTGGCGCAGGTCGGCGAAACCGCCCGTCGTGAAGGCCCGCACGACGTTCCACGTGGCCGCCGAGATCTGGTACGCCTGGACGAGGCGCTCCGGGTCGGGCACGCGCGCCTCGGGTGTGAACGCGTGGCCGTTGATCATGTCACCGCGGTACGCGGGCAGCGTCACGCCGTCGCGCGTCTCCGAGTCGGAGCTGCGCGGCTTGGCGTACTGCCCGGCCATCCGGCCCATCTTCACGACGGGCATGCTCGCACCGTGCGTGAGGATGACCGCCATCTGGAGGATGGTGCGGATCTTGTTGCGGATGCGGTCGGCGTTCGCCTCGGCGAACGTCTCCGCGCAGTCTCCCCCCTGGAGGAGGAACGCCTCGCCCCGCCCCGCCGCCGCCAGGCGGGAGCGCAGCGTGTCGGCGGCGGCGGGCACCACGAGCGGCGCGGAGGCCGCCAGCCGGTCCCGGACGGCGTCGAGCGCCGCCTCGTCCGGCCACGTCGGCTGCTGGAGCGCGACGAGCGTGCGGAAGTGGTCGAGCCCGGCGTCGGTCCCCGGCTCGCTCGTGGTGGTCATCCCGCTGCCCGGATCAGTGCGCGGCGGGTGCAGCGGCGACGAGCGGCTGGCCGATGCCCTCGAGGAGCTCGCCGAACCACTGCTGCGTGACGTCGAACGCCTTGCCACCGGCGATGCGCGGGAACTCGATCGCGCGCAGGCGGTCACCGTTCTCCTCGTCGTGCCCGATGACGCCGGACTCGCCGCGCAGCGCGCACTCGACCGCGAGGTCGGTCATCGACTTGATGAGGCGCAGGTCCTCGGCGTTCGCTGCCGCGGCGCGCGAGAAGTAGCCGGACTTCTGGACCATGACCTTCTCGGCGCCGAGCTTCTCGGCGAACTGCTTGGCGAACCACTGGCCGGGGTTGACGGTGTCGAGCTTCACGTGGCCGAACGGGTCGCGCTGGACCTCCTCGCCGGCCGCCTCGAGCTGCGCGACGATCTCGTGCATGCCGGCGCCCTCGGACAGGAAGATGTTGACGTTCCCCTGCTCGTCCATGATCGCCTTGAGACGCTCGGCCTCGGCGTCGATGTCGAGCGCGAGCTCCGGCAGGAACACCGCGTGCACGTCCCAGCGCTCGCGCGTCAGGCCGAGGGCCGGGGCCCACTCCTGCGCGTCGAGCCACTTGCGGTACTCGGCCGCGGACGCGGCGGTGAGCCACCCGCAGTGACGGCCCATGACCTCGTGCACGATGAGCATGCGCGGGCCCGAGCGGTGCTCGCCGATGACGTTCGCCGCGAAGCCGGCGGCCTCCTCGGCCGCGGTCCAGGCGCCGAGCGACTGACGGATCGGGATCACGTCGTTGTCGATCGTCTTCGGCAGGCCCACGACGGTGAGCTCGTAGCCGTTGTCGTGCAGGTACGCCGCCAGGTCGGCCGCGGTCGTGTTGGTGTCGTCCCCGCCGATGGTGTGCAGCACGTCGACGCCGTCGGCCTTGAGCTGCTCGGCCGCGACCTCCAGGGGGTTCTGTCCCTCCTGGACCAGGCCGCGCTTGACGCAGTCGGCCGCGTTGGTCAGCTTGACGCGCGAGTTGCCGATCGGCGAGCCGCCGAAGCGGTGCAGGATGCCGGCCTGCTTGCGGCCCTCGGAGTCCACGACGATCTTCGTGCCCGTCAGCAGGCCGTGGTAGCCGTACTGGTAGGCGATGATCTCGATCTCCGGGTCGAGCTCCGTGTACCGCTCGATGAGACCCCCGACCGCGGAGGACAGGCACGGGGCGAAACCGCCCGCGGTGAGGAGGGCGACGCGACGAACCGACATGTGAACTCAGAACCTCTCGTAGGACGGATCCTGGCCGGACGGACGGGGTCCGGCGGGGTGGCGGCGACGGCGACGGGCGCGTGCCCCACGGAGGGCACCGGGAGCACCGCGCGGCCGGCCGTCGCTCAGTCTACTGACGCCGCGCCGGGCTCCGGCGGGGGTTCCGGGACCTGGACGTCGGGGGCCGGGCGGCCGCCGGGCGCCCCGCCCGCCTCCTCGGTCTCGGTGTGCCCCGCGGCGAGGCGCGCCTTGGCCGTCGCGGCGTAGATGTCGACGTACTCCTGGCCGGAGAGCCGCATGATCGCGTACTGGATCTCGTCCGCGACCGCGCGCAGGATGAAGCGGTCGTTCTCCATGCCGCGGTACCGCGTGAAGTCGAGCGGCTCGCCGATGACGACCCCGATGCGCATGGGCTTGGGGATGACCTTGCCGATCGGCTGGGCGATGTTGGTGCCCACCATCGCCACCGGGACCACGGGAGCGCCCGACTCGAGCGCGAGGCGCGCGACGCCCGTCTTGCCGCGGTACAGCCGCCCGTCCGGGCTGCGCGTGCCCTCGGGATAGATGCCGAACAGGTCCCCCTCGCGCAGCACGCGCAGACCCGTCTCGAGCGCGGCCTCGCTCGCCTTCCCGCCGGCCCGGTCGACGGGGATCGTGCCGACCCCGCGCATGAAGCCGGCCGTCAGGCGCCCCTTGACCCCCGTGCCCGTGAAGTAGTCGGACTTGCCGAGGAACTGGACCTTGCGGTCGAGCACGAGCGGCAGGATGAACGAGTCGATCACGGCGAGGTGGTTGCTCGCGAGGATCGCGCCGCCCTCGGCCGGCACGTGCTCGACGCCCCGCGTCCAGGGACGGTACAGGACCCGCAGGATCGGGCCGACCATCACCTGCTTCATGAACCAGTAGAACAACGTTCCTCCTCGCGGGGTCCCGGCGCGGGACGTGCATCCGACTCTAGAGTGATTCCTATGGCCGCACCGAACGCCCAGCCGGACTCCCCGCAGCCCGACGACGCCCCCGAGCCCACGCCCGACGACGCGTCGCGAGGCCCCGAGGACCCCGGTCCCGACGACGACGACGGTGCGCGGCAGGACGACGCGCCGGGCGAGCCGGCGCTCGACGTCGAGGCGCAGTGGGCCGGCATCGTGGCCGAGCTGTCCGACCTCGAGCGCGACGCCGCGCGCGGCCCCGAGGCCGCTCCGGGCGGCGCCGACGGGCCCTCGCCCGCGCCGCGCGACGGACGCGACGTGCTCGGGTCCGTGCCGGTCGCGCCGTGGGTCCGCGCCAGCGGTCCCCGCGACTGGCCGACGACGCCGGAGGTGGAGGACCTCGAGGAGGCCGAGAGCCACTTCGTGCCGCCGGACCCGCCGCTCGTGCTCGGCCGCGACCCGCTCCTCACCATGGCGTGGGCCTTGGTCGTCGGCGTGCCGATCCTGCTGCTGGTCGTGCTCGTCGTGGTGCGCCCGTACCCGGTGATCGTCGCGCAGGTGGGCGGCGGCGCGTTCCTCGCCGGGCTCGCGATCCTGCTGTGGCGCATGCCCCACCGCCGCGACGACGACGACGAGGGCCCGGGCGCCGTCGTCTGACACCCGGGCCCGTCCGGACCGGTCGCTCGCCGGTCCCCGCCCGTGCGCGGGTCGTCAGCGGCGGGCGAGGTCGGCCGCGCCGACGATCCCGGCCTCGTTGCCGTGCTCGGCGAGCTCGATCCGCGCCTCGGGCCGGTGCCCGCGCGCGGAGAGCTGGTCCGCGAACGCGCGGCGCACCGGCTGGAGCAGCAGGTCGCCGGCCGCGCCGACGCCGCCGCCGATGACGATGAGCTCCGGGTCGAGCAGCGCCGTCACGGAGGCCGCGCCCTCGCCGATCCAGCGGCCGAGGTTCGCGAGCAGCTCGACCGCGAGGTCGTCGCCCTCCTGCGCGGCCTGCGTGATCTGCGGGCCGTTGAGCTTGTCCGGGTCGCCGCCGCAGATCTCCAGGAGGCGCGTCGCGCGGTCGGGCTGGGCGATGAGCGCGTTCTGCCCGTCGCGCACCAGCGCGCGCCCGGACGCGTACTGCTCCCAGCAGCCCTCGTGGCCGCAGCCGCAGTAGTGCCCGCCCGGGACGACGCGCATGTGCCCCACCTCGGCGGCGACGCCCCACTTGCCGCGCACGAGCTCGCGGTCGACGACGATCGCGCCGCCGAGGCCGGTCCCGACCGTGAGCATGAGCATGTCGGTCGCGTCGCGCCCGACACCGAACTGGAACTCGGCCCAGCCTGCGGCGTTCGCGTCGTTCTCGACGACGATCGGCACGTCGGTGTCGCCGATGAGCTCGCGCACGTTGCGGGCGAGCGGGTACTCGCGCCAGGCGATGTTCGGGGCGAAGAGCACCGAGGTGCGGTCGGGGCTGACGAAGCCGGCCGCGGCCAGGCCCATCGCGCCCACCTCGTGCTCGGCCGTCAGCTCGGCGTACACGTCGGCGATGGCACGGTCGATGCTCGCGACGTCGTCGGGCTCGGTGTCGCGGCGGGTCTGGACGAGGATCTCGCCCTTCTCGTCGACGACGCCGGCCGCGATCTTCGTCCCGCCGATGTCCACACCGATGGCGTGCATGTCCCGTCCTCACTCGCTCGGTAACCGCTGACTAACCGCTGGCTGGATGCCTCACGCTGCGGGTGCTGCCCGCGCACGGGCCACGCACGACGACGGCTCGCGACCCCGCGCCCGGGTCGTCCCGCCGGAACTCCGCGCCCGCGCGAAACGTTGCGCAAGCAGCGCACAGCACCTGAAGCCTACCGACATCGGCAGGTCCCGGGCACACACCGCCACTGGGTAGGGTTCTCCCACCGTCGACTACTGCCACTGGAGCCAGAATGGACGAGATCAGCGCCCCACGGATCGTCGAAGTCGATCCCTCGAAGAACCTCAACGACCTGCTCGCGAGCCGCGTCGCTGCCGACCCGACCGCGCCGATGGTCGAGCGCCGCACCGGCAGCGACGGCGCGTGGCAGGCGCTCAGCGCCCGCGAGTTCGACGCCCAGGTCGTCGCCGTGGCGAAGGGCCTCGTCGCGCGCGGCATCCAGCCCGGCGACCACGTCGGCATCATGTCGCGCACGCGCTACGAGTGGACGCTCCTCGACTGGGCCACGTGGGCGGCCGGCGCGGTGCCGGTGCCCCTGTACGAGACCTCCAGCGCGGAGCAGGTGCAGTGGATCCTGTCGGACGCCGACGTCCGGCTCCTGGTCGTCGAGACCGAGGCGCACGCGGCGACCGTCGGCGAGGTGCGCGACCAGGTCCCCGCGCTCGGCGACGTCCTCGCCATCGACTCGGGCGCGATCGCGACCCTCACCGCCGACGGTGCCGAGGTGGACGACGCCGAGATCGCGCGTCGGCGCGGCCTGGCGAACCTCGCCGACGTGGCCACGATCATCTACACCTCGGGCACGACCGGGCGCCCCAAGGGCGCGGAGCTCACGCACGAGAACTTCTACTCGCTCACGGTCAACGCCGTGAAGGCGGTGCCCGAGGTGTTCGGCGAGCCCGGCGGTCGCACGCTGCTGTTCATGCCGCTCGCGCACGTGTTCGCGCGCTTCATCGGCGTGCTCGTCGTCGCCGGCGGCACGGTGCTGGGGCACACGCCCGACACCAAGACGCTGCTCGACGACCTCGGCACCTTCAAGCCGACGTACATCCTCTCGGTGCCGCGCGTGTTCGAGAAGGTCTACAACTCGTCCGAGCAGAAGGCCGCCGCGGGCGGCAAGCTCAAGATCTTCCACTGGGCGGCGGCCACGGCGATCGCGTACTCCCGCGCGCTCGACGAGCCGTCCGGCCCCGGCATCGGGCTGCGTCTGCAGCACAAGGTCGCGGACGCCCTCGTGTTCAAGAAGCTGCGCCACGCGCTCGGCGGCCGCGCGAGGTACGCGGTCTCCGGCGGCGCGCCGCTCGGCGAGCGGCTGGGGCACTTCTACCGCGGCATCGGCGTGCGCATCCTCGAGGGCTACGGGCTCACCGAGTCCACGGCGCCGACGTGCGTCAACCGGCCCGCGACCACCAAGATCGGTACGGTCGGCGAGCAGCTACCGGGCTGCGCGGCGCGCATCGCCGAGGACGGCGAGATCCTGCTCAAGGGCGACCACATCTTCCGCGGCTACCACAACAACGAGCAGGCCACGGCCGACGCGTTCGTCGACGGCTGGTTCCGCACGGGCGACCTCGGCTCGCTCGACGAGGACGGGTTCCTGCGCATCACCGGGCGCAAGAAGGAGATCATCGTGACCGCGGGCGGCAAGAACGTCGCCCCCGCCGTCCTCGAGGACCGCATCCGTGCCCACGCGCTCGTGTCGCAGTGCGTCGTCGTCGGCGACCAGAAGCCGTTCATCGGCGCGCTCGTCACGCTCGACCCCGAGGGTCTGCCGGGCTGGGCGAGCATGCACGGCAAGGAGCCGATGTCGATCGAGGACGCGGCCAAGGACCCCGACGTCCTCGCCGCCCTCGACGCCGCCGTGACGCGCGCCAACCAGGCCGTGTCGCGGGCCGAGTCCATCCGCAAGTTCACCGTGCTCACCACCGACTTCACGGTCGAGAACGGGTACCTCACGCCGTCGCTCAAGGTGAAGCGCAGCGAGGTGCTCAAGGACTTCGCGGCCGACGTGGAGGCGATCTACGTGGACGGTCCCGCCCCGGTCCGCTGACGCGCGACGGTCGTCGACGACGCCCGGACGGCCCTCCACGGCACCCGCCGGGGAGGGCCGCCGGCGTTCAGCGGCGCGCGAGCCGCGCCAGGAGCGCCTGCGCCGGGACGCACACCGCGCCCATGGCCTGCACGTCGTCCGACACCGCACGGTCGCTCGTCACCACGACGACCGGTCGGCCCGCGGGCTCGGCGGCGACCAGGCGGCGGATGAGGTCGTCGGCGATCTCCCCCGACGAGAAGAGCACGCGCACGCCGCGCGGGGCGTGCACCGGTCGGGCAGCGACGTCCGCGCCGTCGAAGCACACCGTGACCTCGGTGCCTCCCGCCGCGACGCGCAGGAGTCCGTTGAGGAGCCGGTCGCGCTGCTCGGCGAGCGTGAGGTCCCCGAAGCCGGTCTTGGTGACGTTGTAGCCGTCGACGACGAGATGGGTGCGCGGGACGGAGAGAAGGTCGCCGAGCAGCGCGGGGTCGTCCGCCGCGCGCCCGCGCGACCCGGGCCGCGGTCGCGCGACCGCGGCCGGCAGGGCCGCGGCGACGTCGTCCGCCGGTGTCGTCGTGGCGGGCCCGAGCGCGAGCTCGCGCCGCAGCCCGGTGGCCGCGTCGACCACCGTGTCGAGCAGGAGCCGCGCACGTGCGGTCGCGACGTCGGTCGCCGAGGTCCGCGCGCGGCGCGCCTCGTCCCGCTCCGCACGCGCCCGGGCGAGCTCGACGCCCGCGGCGCGGCGCTCCTCGCGCGCGTCGCGCAGTACCCCCTCTGCCTCCGCCCGCTCGGCCGACGCCGCCTCGAGGACCGCTCGGGCCTCGGCCCGCGCCCGGTCGGCGTCGGCCCGCAGCCGCCGCTCGGCGCGACGCGCGCCCGCGAGCTCCGCCGTCGCGGCGTCCGCACGGGCGACGGCGTCGCTCACCTGCGCCCTCAGCTCCTCGACCTGCTCGGCCAGCCTGTCGCGCTCACGACGCAGGCGGGCGACCTCGCCGCGCTCCGAGCGTTCGGTACGCAGCGTCGCGTCGAGCGCACGAGCGCGCTCCACGACCGCTTCCCAACCGTCCGGGCGCAGCAGGAAGGCACCGGCGGCGTGCTCGCGGACGAGAGCGGGCGTGGCGGGCTCCTCGGCGCCCGGTTCCGTCACGCTCTTGTCTCGCGGCGCCGCCGTGCGGTCGTCGGGCAGCCCCTGGCCGGCCGGGACCGAGGGGTCCGGTGACGCACCCGCCGCTGTCGCGTGCTCACGCGACCAGGCGGCGCCGACGGCGTGGCGGAACCCGGCGTCGTCGACCAGCGCACGCCACAGCGGCGCCGCGCCCGCCGACGCTCGCCTGCGGGGTGCGAACGCCTTGACCCGTTGCAGGGCGGCGGGGACGAGGAGCGGGTCGAGCGTGCCGAGCACGTCCGCGGCTGCGTCGACGAGGAGCGCGCGCACCGCGGGCGGGACGCTGCCCGCGGGCCCGTCCTCGTCCGACCTCTCGGCCACCATCCGCTGACCCCTCCTGCGTCTCTGCTGTCGGGAGTGCCGCCAGGAGCTTCGTCCCCGATCGTCCCGATTCCCCGGTCACCACCCTATGCCGTGCCCGTGCCCCACCGAGGACGTCGCCGCGCCCTGCCGCGGCCGTGTCGGTGGCCGTCGCTAGCCTCGCCGCCATGCCGTCCGGACCACTCCTCGCCTCCCCGCGCGAGGGGTCCGCGCCACGGGGTGCGCCCGTCCAGGGCACGCTCGACGACCTCGGGACCCCGCTGCGTGACGTGACGTTCGTCGTCGTCGACCTGGAGACGACGGGCGGGTCGCCCGCGGGGGCCGGGATCACCGAGATCGGCGCCGTGAAGGTGCGCGGCGGCGAGGTGCTCGGGGAGTTCCAGACGCTCGTCGACCCCGGAGTCCCGGTCCCCGCCTTCGTGGCCCGCCTGACGGGGATCACCTCGTCCATGGTCGCCACGGCCCCGCGCATCGAGGCCGTGCTGCCGAGCTTCCTGGAGTTCGCGCGCGGTGCCGTGCTCGTCGCGCACAACGCGCCCTTCGACATCTCGTTCCTCAAGGCCGCGTGCCGGGCCGCGGACTACGAGTGGCCCGGGAACCAGGTCCTCGACACCGTCCCGCTCGCACGCCGCGTCGTCACCCGGGACGAGGCGCCGAACCACAAGCTCTCGACCCTCGCCGCCCTGTTCCGCGCGACCGTGACGCCGGAGCACCGGGCGCTCGCCGACGCGCGCGCCACCGTCGACGTCCTGCACGCACTGCTCGCCCGGCTCGGGCCCCTCGGCGTCACGCACCTCGAGGACCTCGCCGGCGCGACGGACCCGGTCCCGCAGGACGTGCGGCGCAAGCGGCACCTCGCGGACGGCCTCCCGGACGCCCCGGGCGTCTACCTCTTCCGCGGGCCCGGCGACGAGGTCCTCTACGTCGGCACGTCGACGTCCATCCGGCGCCGCGTCCGCTCCTACTTCACCCGCTCCGAGAAGCGCAGCCGGATCACCGAGATGGTACGCATCGCGCACGCCGTCACCCCGGTCGTGTGCGCGACGCCGCTGGAGGCGCAGGTGCGCGAGCTGCGCCTCATCGCGGAGCACGCGCCGCGCTACAACCGGCGGTCGCGCCACCCCGAGCGCATGACGTGGGTCCGGCTCACGGACGAGACCTACCCCCGCCTGTCCGTCGTGCGGGACGTGCGAGCGTCCGCGTCGCACATCGGGCCCTTCCCGTCCAAGCAGCAGGCCCAGGCCGCCGTCGACGCGCTCCACGACGCCTTCCCCCTGCGCCAGTGCACACGACGCCTGCCGGTGGTCGCCTCCCCCGGGGCCACGGCGTGCGTCCTCGCCGAGATGGGACGATGCTCGGCCCCCTGCACGACGACGGAGCGCGACCTGGGGTACGGGGCCGTCGCCGACGACGTCCGCCAGGCGTTCGAGGGCGACCCGTCGCACGTCGTCGCGGAGCTCGGGCGCCGGATCCGCGCGCTCTCGCGCGACGAGCGGTTCGAGCAGGCCGGCGAGCTCACGCACCGGCTGCGGGCATTCCTCACGGGTGCTGCACGCGCCCAGCGCCTCAGCCCGCTCGCCGCGTGCGCCGAGCTCGTCGCCGCCCGCCCGACGGACGCGGGCGGATGGGAGATCGTCGTGGTGCGCCACGCGCGCCTGGCCGCGACCGGGGTGAGCGACCCCGGCGCGGACCCGTGGCCCCTCGTGGACGCGCTCGTCGCGACGGCGGAGACCGTCCCCCCGCCCGTGCCGCCCGCGCCGGCGAGCCACCCTCACGAGGCCGAGATCCTGCTGTCCTGGCTCCAGGAGCCGGGAGTGCGGATCGTCGACGTCACCGACCCGTGGGCGTGCCCCGTCCGCTCGGCCGGGTCGCACGTGGACCTCGCGGCCACGGCCCGCGACGTCGCGCGCCGCGCGGGCCCCCACGAGGGCCTCGACCCGACGCACGCTCCGCCCGGGGTGACCGTAGAGTGGTCGCCAGTCGACGACCCGACCCCGGAGGAACCATGCTGACCGCCATCGTCCTGATCGACACCGACCCCGCCCGCATCCCCGAGGTCGCGTCCGAGGTCGCGGACCTCAAGGGCGTCAGCGAGGTCTACTCGGTCACGGGCAAGGCGGACCTGGTCGCCATGGTCAGGGTCCAGGAGCACGACCAGCTCGCCGACGTCATCGCGGACCGCATCAGCAAGGTCCCGGGAGTCGTGCGCACCGAGACGTTCATCGCGTTCCGGGCCTACTCCAACGTCGACCTCGAGCAGGCGTTCGCGCTCGGCCTCGATGACTGACGGACCGGCCCACGTCGGGCGGCCCGTCCTCGCGGACGGTTCAGTCCCGCCCCGAGGCCTCGGCCCAGCGCGCGAGGGCGTCGCGCGCGGCACCCGTGTCCACGCTGCGGGCGGCGAGGTCGTAGGCGGCCCGGAGCCGCTCGACGAGCGAGCCGTCCGACGTCCCGGGCAGCGTGCCGTCGGCGACGAGCCCGGCCGCCGCGTTGAGCAGCACCGTCTCGCGCACCGGGCCGGTCTCGCCCGCGAGGAACCGGCGCGCCACCTCGGCGTTGTGCACGGCCTCCCCGCCCCGCAGGTCGGCGACCGTCACCGGCGCGAGACCCAGGTCGGCGACCGGGTCGAGCCGGTGCTCGGTGACGACGCCGTCGCGCACCTCCCACACCGTCGCCCCGCCCGTCGCCGCGAGCTCGTCGAGCCCGTCGTCGCCGCGGAACACGAGCGCCGAGGTGCCCCGTCCGGCGAGCACCCCGGCGATGAGCGGCGCCATGCGCGCGTCCGCGACACCGATCGCGGCGGCGCGCGGCTGGGCGGGGTTCGTCAGCGGGCCGAGGACGTTGAACGCCGTCGGGATGCCGAGCTCCTTGCGTGCGACGCCCGCGTGGCGCATGGACGGGTGGAAGACCATGGCGAAGCAGAACGTGATGCCCGCCTCCTGCACGATCCGAGCGACACGCTCGGGCCCGTGGTCGAGCCGGATGCCCAGCTCCTCGAGCACGTCCGCGGCGCCCGAGGACGAGGTCGCGGCCCGGTTGCCGTGCTTGACCACGCGCACGCCTGCACCCGCGATGACGAGCGAGGCCATCGTCGAGATGTTGACCGTGTGCGCACGGTCCCCGCCCGTGCCCACGATGTCGACCGCCGGTCCGTCGACCGTGAACCGGCTCGCGTGGGCGAGCATCGCGTCGGCGAGCCCGGTGAGCTCCGCGACGGTCTCGCCCTTCGCGCGCAGCGCCACGAGGAAGCTCGCGAGCCGCACGGGCGACACCTCGCCGGACATCACCTGGTCCATCGCCCACGCGGTGGCGTCGGCGTCCAGGTCGTGGCCCGCGACGAGCTCCGTCAGCAGGCCGGGCCACGTGAGCCCCGTGCCCGTCGTGTCGCTCGTGGTCGAGGCGGCGGGGTGCGGGGTCGCGGTCACGGGTGGCCCTTCGGCTGGTCGGTCTCCTGTCGGCTACCGCGCGCCGGCGGCACGCAGCAGGTCGGCGACGGCGCGCTGGAGGGCGACCGCGTCGAACGGCCGGGGCACCGCGTCGTCGGCGAGCGACCACGATGCTAGCCAACCGTCCTGCGGCCTGCCGGTGAGGACCAGGACCGGCGGGCAGCGGTAGACCTCGTTCTTGAGCTGGCGGCACAGGCCCATGCCCCCGGCCTTGTCGGCCTCCCCGTCGAGGACGAGCAGGTCCCAGCCGCCCGCGTCCGCGGCGGTCACGACGGCCGCCGGGGTCGCGACCTCGAGCCACTCGATGTCCGGCTGACCCGCACCCAGGCGTCGCCCGACCGCGAGCCGCACCTGCTCGCGCACCGTCACGTCGTCGCTGTAGAGGAGGATGCGCGGCGCGCGCGCGGACACGCTCGTGTCCCCGTGCGTCGTCGTCACGGTCGTCGTCATCGTCGTCACCGTCGCCTTCGTCGTTCCCTCGGGTGGGCCCGGGCGGGCGCGCCCCCAGCACCTGGGGTGCGCGCGTCCCGACTGGCATCTTGGCACGTCGGGGGGGCTCGCAGCACCCCCTCACGGGGCGTCCCCGCCGACCGGCGCGGGACCTGGGACCAAGGGCCCTGGCGGGGCCCGGGACCCCGCCGGTTTCATGGCACTTGGCAGCGATCCGTCACCAAGTGCAGGTCTCCGCCGGAAGATCTGGAGACATTGTGAGATTCACCGCCTCGGGGCGGCCGTCTGCGTGCCGCGGAGGCGCCGTTCGTCGGCCATAATGGCTCCTGTGTCGACCGCAACGGCTGCCCCCCACGCCCATCAGCACGTGAGCGTCAACCGACCGAACCCCGTCTCGGTCGGGACGATCGTGTGGCTGGCCAGCGAGCTCATGTTCTTCGCCGGCCTCTTCGCCATGTACTTCACGGTCCGCGCCGTGATGCCCGCCGACGAGTGGGCGCTCGAAGCGGACAAGCTCAACCTGACCTTCGCGGCGATCAACACGACCGTCCTGGTGCTGTCGTCGGTGACGTGCCAGATGGGCGTGTGGGCCGCCGAGCGCTTCCAGCCCGTGCGCACCGGCTCGATCTTCCAGGTGAACCGCTGGGGGATGAACGAGTGGATGACCCTCACGTTCCTCATGGGTGCGTTCTTCATCGGTGGTCAGATCTTCGAGTACGCGGAGCTCGTCGAGCACGGCGTCTCGATCTCCTCGACGCCCTACGGCTCCGTCTTCTACATCACGACCGGCTTCCACGGCCTCCACGTCGTCGGTGGCCTGATCGCCTTCCTGTTCCTTCTCGGCCGCTCGTTCTCGGCCAAGAACTTCGGGCACCACGAGGCCACGACGGCCATCGTGACGTCCTACTACTGGCACTTCGTCGACGTCGTGTGGATCGCGCTGTTCTTCGTGATCTACATCTTGCGCTGACGACGCTCCCGGGGTCCGCCCCGGCCCGCCCACCCGCCCCCTGCTCCCCCACCTGCGAGACGAGGATCATTTCGTGAAGGCACTCGCCGCCCGCAGACACCACCGCCTCGCGCCGGTCGTGCTGCTGCTGCTGGCGCTGCTGGTCACCGGCGGCGTCTACGCCGCCTTTGCACCGAATCCGGCCAACGCCGAGACCGCCAGCACCGAGGACATCGAGACCGGCCAGAAGCTGTTCCAGGCCAACTGCGCCACGTGCCACGGCCCGAACGCCGAGGGCACGAGCACGGCTCCGTCGCTCGTCGGTGTCGGTGCCGCGTCGGTCGACTTCCAGGTGTCCACCGGCCGCATGCCCATGCAGATGGACGGTCCGCAGGCCATCCAGAAGCCTCGTCAGTTCGACGAGGAGCAGACGGCGCAACTCGCCGCCTACGTCGCCTCCCTGGGCGCCGGCCCGGCGATCCCGACCGACGAGCAGGTCGACGCCTCGCTCGGTGACGTCGCGAACGGGGCCGCGATCTTCCGGACCAACTGCGCGATGTGCCACAACGCCGTCGGCGCGGGAGGCGCCCTCTCCGAGGGCAAGTTCGCGCCGCCGCTGTGGGACACGTCGGAGCGCAACATCTACCAGGCGATGCTCACCGGACCGCAGTCGATGCCCGTGTTCAACGACGCGACCATCACGCCCGACGAGAAGCGCGACGTCATCGCCTTCCTCGTCGACCAGCGCGAGGGCTCGGCCGGTGGCCTGTCGCTCGGCTCCCTCGGCCCGGTCAGCGAGGGTCTGTGGGCCTGGATCGTCGGAATGGGCCTCCTCATCGGGGCCGCAGTGTGGATCGGAGCGAAGTCCTCGTGAGCGACTACCAGAACCCCCGGTCGCCCGAGTCCTCGCACCGCGAGGTCGGGCACCGTGAGGAGCACGGCACCCTCGACACGTTCCCGGACCCGGGGCTGCCCGAGCACAAGAGCCGCATGGCCGACCGCGACCCGAAGGCCGCGAAGCGTGCCGAGCGCCAGGTCGCCACGCTCTTCGGCATCTCGGTGATCGGCACGATCGCCGCCCTCGTCGTGTACTTCGTCATCCCGCCGGACGGGACGACCGCAGGCGTGCGCCTGTCGACCCTCTCGCTCGGCGTGGCCATCGCGTTCGCGCTGCTCGGTATCGGCCTCGGCGCCGTGCACTGGGCGAAGGTCCTCATGTCCGACCACGAGAAGGTCGACGAGCGCCACCCCGTCGCGAGCGACGCCGAGACGCGCGCCGACGCGATCGCCGAGCTCGAGGCCGGCGCCAAGGACTCGGGGATCGCCCGCCGCGGCGTCCTCAAGGGCGCGGTCATCTCCGCGCTCGCGCTGTTCCCCCTCACCATCGCCGTCCCGCTCGTCGGCAGCGTCGGTGGCGACTGGAACGTCTCGAAGTTCAAGCACACCCTCTGGAAGAACGGCACCCGCCTGGCGATCGATCCGTCCGGTCGACCCATCAAGGCGGCGGACGTCACGATCGGCTCGGTCGTGCACGTCATCCCCGAGGCCTCCCAGGAGGAGATGCAGTCCCACGAGTGGATCACGGAGAAGGCCAAGGCCGTCGTCCTGCTGGTCCGTCTCGACCCGCGCGACATCGTGTCCGAGCAGGCCCCCGAGGGTGAGACCTGGTCGTACGACGGCATCGTCGCGTTCTCCAAGATCTGCACGCACGTCGGCTGCCCCGTGGCGCTCTACGAGCAGCAGACGCACCACCTGCTCTGCCCGTGCCACCAGTCGACGTTCGACGTGGCCGACAGCGCGAAGGTGGTCTTCGGGCCCGCGAAGCGCCCCCTGCCGCAGCTGCCGATCACCGTTGATGACGAGGGCTACCTGGTCGCCCAGAGCGACTTCCACGAGCCCATCGGCCCGAGCTTCTGGGAGCGTCTCAAGTGACCACCAGCACCGGATCCGCCTCCTCCAAGGCGTCCGCACCGAAGGCCGCCGCACCGACGACCCCCGCCGGCAAGGCCGCCGACTACCTGGACCAGCGCACGAGCATCGGCGTCGCCGTCAAGGAGTTCGCGCGCAAGGTCTTCCCCGACCACTGGTCGTTCCTCCTGGGCGAGATCGCGCTGTACTCGTTCGTCGTCCTGATCCTCACGGGGATCTTCCTGACGATGTTCTTCGTACCGAGCATGTCGCTCGTCACCTACCACGGCGAGCCCGCCTCGATGAACGGCGTGCTCATGTCCGACGCGTTCGCCTCGACGCTGCACATGTCGTTCGAGGTGCGCGGCGGTCTGCTCATGCGGCAGATCCACCACTGGGCGGCGCTGATCTTCCTCGCGGCGATCGTCACGCACATGATGCGCGTGTTCTTCACGGGCGCGTTCCGCAAGCCGCGCGAGATCAACTGGCTCGTCGGCATGCTGCTCATGATCATGGGCCTCGCCGCCGGCTTCTCGGGCTACTCCCTCCCGGACGACGTCCTCTCCGGCAACGGCCTGCGCATCACCGACGGTGTCGTGAAGTCGATCCCGCTCATCGGGTCGTACCTCTCGTACTTCATCTTCGGCGGCGAGTTCCCGGGCGAGCACATCATCCCGAGGCTCTTCACCGTGCACATCCTGCTCGTGCCCGGCCTGATCCTCGCGCTCGTCGCGCTCCACCTGTTCTTCGTCGTGCTGCACAAGCACACGCAGTACCCCGGTGGCGGCCGCACGGACACGAACGTGGTCGGCTACCCGCTGTTCCCGGTGTACGTGGCCAAGGCCGGCGGCTTCTTCTTCGTCGTGTTCGGCATCCTCGCCCTCATGGGCGGGACCATGGCCATCAACAACGTGTGGAACTACGGCCCGTACGACCCGTCACCGGTGTCCGCGGGAGCCCAACCCGACTGGTACATGCTGTTCCTCGAGGGTTCGCTACGACTCATGCCCGGCGGAGCGGAGTTCGTCACCTGGGGCGACTACACGGTGCCGCTGAACGTGCTCATCCCGGCAGTCGTGGTACCGGGTCTGCTCTTCACGTTCCTCTTCGTCTACCCGTTCCTCGAGGCCGCGGTGACGAAGGACAAGCGTGAGCACCACGTCCTGGACCGCCCTCGCAACGTGCCCGTCCGCACCGGCCTGGGCGTCGCGTTCCTCACGGCGTTCATCATCCTGGCGCTCGCCGGGTCGAACGACCTCATCGCGACGCACTTCCACATGTCGATCAACACGATCACGTGGGCGTTCCGGATCCTGTTCTTCGTCGGCCCGTGGTTCGCGTTCTGGATCACCAAGCGCATCTGCCTCGGGCTGCAGCGCAAGGACCGCGAGCTCGTGCTCCACGGCCACGAGACGGGCCGGATCGTGCGGTTCGCGCACGGCGAGTACATCGAGGTCCACCGCCCGCTCGACGAGCAGGAGCGCTGGCTGCGGGTCAACTACCAGGCTCACGCGCCCCTCGAGATCGAGCCGGCGACGGACTCGCGCGGCGTGCGGCGCAAGGGCTACAAGAAGGACAAGCGCCTCCAGCGCCTGTCGCGGTTCTTCTACGAGGACCGGATCGAGCCCGTGACGCCCGCCGAGCTCGCGGCCGCGCACTCGCACGGCGAGCACGACGCGCTCGAGAGCGAGAGCCACGCGCAGATCGAGGCCGGAGCCGCCACCGTCGGTGGCGGGCGCGACCTCGTCGAGCCGGAGAAGGGCGCCGACGAGCGTCGACGCTGAGGTTCCCGCACAGTAGGACGATGACCCGCGACCTGCCACCCTCGATGAGGGGCTGGTCGCGGGTCATCGTCGTCTCGGCGCCGGGCGCAGGCAGTCGCGCCCGTGAGGGCCTGAGACTCCGTCAGGTCACTCTCCAGCGGGCGAGCGGCGACTTCGCCGCGATCAACCTGCACGAGAAGAACCTCGCGTTCAACCTCGGCGGCCACGTCAACCACTCCGCCTTCTGGACCAACCTCTCCCCCGAGGGCGGCGGCGAGCCCACCGGCGAGATCGGCGCCGCGATCGACGAGCACTTCGGCTCCTTCGACGCCTTCAAGAAGCAGTTCGCCGCCGTCGCCGCCGGCGTCCAGGGCTCGGGCTGGGCCATCCTCGCCTGGGACTCCATCGGCTCCAAGCTCGTCACCGTCCAGCTCTACGACCAGCAGGGCAACCTCACCCTCGGCCTGACCCCGATCGTCCTGCTCGACGTCTGGGAGCACGCCTACTACCTCGACTACCAGAACGTGCGCGCCGACTACGTCACCGCCTGGTGGAACCTCGTCAACTGGTCCGACGCCGAGGCCCGCCTCCAGCGCGCCAAGACCCAGACCGCCGGGCTCATCGTCCCCGCCTGACGAACTCCGCAGCACGACACTCCCGGGCGAGCGCGAACCCGCTCCCCCACCACGACGAGGTCGGTCCCGTCATCCGGTGGATGACGGGACCGACCTCGTTCTCGGCGCTCTACCAGGCGCCCGCCGTCAGTCCGCGGTCACGAAGAGGTGGCGCGCGACGTCGTCCGACCCGACTGATGAACGACGGACGGCCCGGTCCCCTGGCGGGGACCGGGCCGTCCGGACGTGGCGAGGACGCCCGGTCGATCAGTGGGCGTGCTGGCCGCGAGAGAACTCGAAGACCCAGCCGACGAGGGCGACCGCGGCGAGCGCGATCCCCACGTAGACGAGCCACCAGCCGACGGCGAGACCCAGGAACACGATCGCGGCCGAGCCGGCGATCGCGAGCGGCCACCAGCTCCACGGGGCGTAGACGCCCTGGTCGCCGGCACCCTGCTCGATCAGGCCCTCGGGGTCGTCCTCGGGGCGGGCGTCGATGCGCTTCGCCGTGAGCATGAGGTAGGCGCCGATCATCGCGACCAGTCCACCGGTCAGGAGGATGGCGACCGATCCGACGGGCTCCCAGTGGCTCCAGAAGCCGTAGACGATCCCCGCGGCGATGAAGAACGGCGTCCCGTAGAGGAACAGCTTGTACTCGACCTTCACTTCCCGGCCTCCTCGTCCGTCGTGCCCGTGCGCGGTTCGTCGACGATGGTGGTCGTCGTGGAGTCGCTGCCGCCCTCCGTACCGCTCAGGCGGTCGAGCGCGACGCTCTTCTCACCCCGGCGGTCGGCCTCGCCGTACACCTGCTCGAGCACGTTCGGGTTCGGCTCGGCGTGGTCCATCGCCGCGACCTCGGGGTGGTGCAGGTCGAACGCGGGCGACTCGGAACGGATACGAGGCAGCGACGTGAAGTTGTGGCGCGGCGGCGGGCAGGAGGTCGCCCACTCGAGCGAGCGCCCGTAGCCCCACGGGTCGTCGACCGCGACCTTGGGCGCGTTGCGCCAGGTCGTGTAGACGTTCCAGAGGAACGGCAGCGTCGACGCGGCGAGGATGAACGCCCCGACCGTCGAGACCTGGTTCTCCCACGTGAAGCCGTCCGACGGCGCGTAGTCCGCGTAGCGACGCGGCATGCCCTCGACGCCCAGCCAGTGCTGGATGAGGAACGTGGTGTGGAAACCGATGAACAGCAGCCAGAAGTGCAGCTTGCCGAGGCGCTCGTTGAGCATCCGGCCGGTGAACTTGGGCCACCAGAAGTAGAAGCCCGCGAACATCGCGAACACCACGGTGCCGAACACGACGTAGTGGAAGTGCGCCACGACGAAGTACGAGTCGGACAGGTGGAAGTCCAGCGCCGGGCTCGACAGGATGATGCCGGTCAGGCCACCGAAGAGGAACGTCACGAGGAAGCCGATCGACCACAGCATCGGTGTCTCGAACGTGAGCTTGCCGCGCCACATCGTCCCGATCCAGTTGAAGAACTTCACGCCCGTCGGGACGGCGATGAGCATCGTCATGAAGGCGAAGAACGGCAGCAGGACCGCACCGGTGACGTACATGTGGTGCGCCCACACCGTCACGGAGAGGGCCGCGATCGCGATCGTCGCGTACACGAGGCCCTTGTAGCCGAAGATCGGCTTGCGGCTGAAGACCGGCAGGATCTCCGTGACGATGCCGAAGAACGGCAGCGCGATGATGTACACCTCGGGGTGGCCGAAGAACCAGAAGAGGTGCTGCCACAGGATCGCGCCCCCGTTCTCGGGGTTGAAGATCTGGGCACCGAGGCGCCGGTCCGCCCCGAGCGCGAAGAGCGCGGCGGCGAGGGGCGGGAACGCCATCAGCACGAGCAGGCTCGTCACGAGGGTGTTCCACGTGAAGATCGGCATGCGGAACATCGTCATGCCGGGCGCGCGCATCGTGATGATCGTCGTGATGAAGTTGACGGCACCGAGGATGGTGCCGAAGCCGGCGAGCGCGAGGCCGAACACCCACAGGTCTCCCCCGAGGCCCGGACTGAACGTCGTGTTCGACAGCGGCGCGTACGCGAACCACCCGAACGAGGCCGCGCCCTGCGGGGTGAAGAACCCGGCCGAGGCGATGAGCCCGCCGAAGAGGTAGAGCCAGTACGCGAACATGTTC
Source organism: Cellulosimicrobium cellulans (assembly GCF_016921195.1). Taxonomy (GTDB): domain Bacteria; phylum Actinomycetota; class Actinomycetes; order Actinomycetales; family Cellulomonadaceae; genus Cellulosimicrobium; species Cellulosimicrobium cellulans_F. Next base: position 33,872 of record NZ_JAFGYF010000002.1, on the reverse strand, counting down.
AGTCGCGGGAACGCGACGTCCGGCGCACCGATCTGCAGCGGCATGATGACGTTGGCGAACCCGGCGAACAGCGGCGTCGCGAACAGCAGCAGCATGATCGTGCCGTGCATCGTGAAGAGCTGGTTGTACTGCTCCTTGCTCTGCACGATCTGGATCCCGGGCTCGAAGAGCTCCGCACGGATCACGAGGGCCATGAGGCCGCCGATGCAGAAGAAGATGAACGACGTGATCAGGTACATGTACCCGATCGTCTTGTGGTCGGTGGACGTGACCCACTTGATCACGGTCCGACCGAGGGTCTGACGCCGAGGGGCGAGACCGGGGATGACTTCGGCCTGCGCGACCATCAGTGCTCACCCTCCGTGCTAGCAGTGACGGGGTTCGGGTCCTGGAGGCGGCTGAAGCCCTCCACCGGGATCTGGCCCTCCTGCCCCTTCTCGCGGAGCGCCTCCATCTGCGCGTCGAACTCGGCGCGGTCCACGACCTCGACGTTGAAGAGCATCCCGGAGTGGTGCTCGCCGCAGAGCTCGGCGCACTTGCCGGCGTAGACGCCCTCGCGCTGCGGGGTGACCACGAACTCGTTGGTGCGGTGCGGGATCATGTCCAGCTTGTAGAGGAACGCGGGGATCCAGAAGGAGTGGATGACGTCGCGCGAGTCCAGGACGAAGCGGATGCTCTCGCCCGCGGGCAGGTACAGGGTCGGGAGCGCCTCGGACGTGCCCGGGGCGCCGTCGATCTCCGCGCCCTCCGTCATGGTGCCGCCGACGTCGGCGAGGTGCTGGCCGGACTCGTAGACGTCCTCGTCCACGTAGTTGAAGTCCCAGCTCCACTGCTTGCCGATGACCTGGACGGTCATCTCGGCCTCCACGTCCTTGTCCACGATGGCGCTCATGTCGCGGTCCGTGTAGAAGAACAGGACGAGGACCATGATGATCGGCACGGCCGTGTACATGATCTCGAGCGGCAGGTGGTACCGCGTCTGGACCGGGAGCTGGTGGTCGTCCTTGCGCTTGCGGTAGGCGGCGACGCACCACAGCATGAGGCCCCACGTGATGACGCCGACGATGAGGGCGGCGATCCACGAGCCGGTCCACAGCGACGTGATCCGGGCGGTCTGGTTGGTCACCTCCCCGTCCTCGTAACCGGGCAGGAACCCGCGCTGGACCGTGTCGCTGGCGCAGCCGGACGCCACCGCAGCGACGGCGACGGCGAGGGCCGTCGCCCGCAGGATGGTGCGCCGTGTGCGGCTAGGGGGTTGCGAGTGCAAGGGGGGCCTTTCACGTCACGTCCTGCCCGAGCTCGCCTTTACGAGCCCAGCACAGGACCTTCGTCCTCGACACACGAAGCCTAGCGCGGGATTCCGCCCTTCGTGGCCCGGAACGCCCTGCGGACGGGCGAGATGCGGCACACGTCCTGGCCGGTCACGGTGGGTTCACCACACCGGCGCCGCGTCTGTCAGATCCTTGCCACACCGACGCTCCTCCCGGCGGAGCGGTACCGTGCCGGTGGAGCGTCGGGACGCGTGCCGACACCCTGTCGCGGTCCGCGCGAGCGCAACGATCCGACGCCCCGCGAGAGGCCCCGACGCGCCCACCCGGGCGCGGCCGACCGGCTCCCCGGGCCCGCGCCGCGCCCCGCGACCCGACCGTCAGCGCCCTGGAGGCCATGTGACACACACCACCCCCGATCGCCGGGCCCGCCTCGACAACGGCGGGCGCGCTCCCTGGCACCCGCTCGCGCGCGAGGCCTTCGACCGCGCGCTCGACGACGGCTGGGCCGACCCGCGCCGCCTGCACGCGGAGGGCCGCCGCGCCGCCGCGCTGCTCGACGGCGCGCGCGAGGCCGTCGCCGCCGCGCTCGGCGCGCGGACGGAGGAGGTGGTCTTCACCGCGAACCACACGGCGTCCCTGCACACCGGCGTCGCGGCGCTCGCCGGAGGCCGTGCGCGCGTCGGACGCCGGGTCGTGGTCGGTGCGGTCGAGCGCGCCGCGGTGCTGCACGCCGCCGAGCACGGCGGGCTCGAGCGCGAGGTCGTGGGCGTGGACCGTTCGGGCCGCGTCGACGCGGCGGCGATGTCCGACGCCGTCGCACGCCCGGGCGTCGCACTCGCCGCGCTCCAGCTCGCCAACGGCGAGGTGGGCACGCGCCAGCCCGTCGCGGCCGTGCACGAGGCCGCGCGTGCCGTCGGCGTCCCCCTCCTCGTCGACGCGGGGGCGAGCGTCGGCCACGACACGGTCCCGGCGGCGTGGGACGCGCTCGCCGCCGACCCTGCCGACTGGGGCGGAGGTCCCGGCGTCGGGGTCCTGGCGGTCCGGTCCCGCGTACGACGTCGCAGCCCGTTCCCCGAGGACCCGGAGCCGTGGGCCCCCGGCGGGGTGTCCGTGCCCGCGGCGTTCGCGGCCGCCGTCGCGCTCCAGGCGGTGCTGGCGGACCGTGAGGCCGAGGACGCGCGCCGCCGCGCGCTCGTCGACCGGGTCCGCGCGCGCGTCGCCGAGATCCCGGACGTCGAGGTGGTGGGCGACCCGATCGACCGCCTGCCCCACGTGGTGACGTTCTCGTTCCTCTACGTCGACGGCGAGGCGCTGCTCACGGACCTCGACCGCGAGGGCATCGCCGTCGGGTCGGGGTCCGCCTGCACGTCGAGCTCGCTCGAGCCGTCGCACGTCCTGGCCGCGATGGGCGTCCTGACGCACGGCAACGTGCGCGTCGCGCTCGACCGGTCGACGACCGAGGCCGACGTCGATCGCCTGCTCGCCGCGCTGCCCGGGGCGGTCGCGCGCGTGCGCGCCACGCTGGGGGTGCAGGGCCTGTGACGGGGGACGCACCCGAGGTCGTCGACGCGCGCGGGCTGCGCTGCCCGCTCCCGGTGATCAGGATCGCTGCCGCCGCGCGCGACCACGACCCGGGCACACGCCTCACGGTGTGGTCGACGGACCCGGCCGCGCGGCTCGACGTCCCGGCCTGGGCCCGGATGCGCGGTCACACGGTCGTCGCGGAGGAGCCGCTCCCCGGCACCGAAGGCACCGACGCCTGGGCCATCACGGTCGAGCTCGGCGCCTGACCTGCCGGTGGCCCGCCCGACGACGCGAGCCCGGCCGCCCGCGGCGCGGGCGACCGGGCTCGTGCGGTCGTGGTCGGCGTGCGCGCGGCACGCCGGGCGGGTCAGCTGAAGGAGCCGCCGCACGCGCAGGCGCTGCCTGCGTTGGGGTTGTCGATCGTGAAGCCCTGCTTCTCGATCGTGTCGGCGAAGTCGATCGTCGCGCCCTCGAGGTAGGGGACGCTCATCTTGTCGACCACGACCTCGACGCCGTCGTAGTCGCGCAGCGCGTCGCCGTCGAGCACGCGCTCGTCGAAGTAGAGCTGGTAGATCAGGCCGGAGCAGCCGCCGGGCTGCACCGCGACACGCAGGCGCAGGTCGTCGCGACCCTCCTGCTCGAGGAGCGTGCGGACCTTGTCCGCGGCCTCGTCGGTCAGGTTGACGCCGTGCGTGGCAATGTCGGTGGTCTCGCTCATCTCGTCTCCGCGCTGTCGGGGGCAGTGCTGCCCCGGTGGTGGCCGGCTTCTACGGACCTCTCGAGAGAGATCCCGTCAGGTCCTCAACACCACTCGTGCCGGTCGTGTTCCCGAGTCTACGACCACCGGGCGGCGTACGGTCGAACGGAGCCCGCGCCGCACCGGTGGCGCGGCCCGCCGACGGGAGACGCATGGACCAGGTGTTGCACTTCGTCACGGTCGCGACGCGCGACCTGGACGCCGCGCGGAGCTTCTACGGGGCCCTCGGCTGGACCGCGCAGCTCGACGTGCCCGGCGAGATCGTCTTCTACCGCTCCGCGGCGGGCCAGCTCCTCGGCTTCTTCGAGGAGTCGGCCTTCACGCGCGACGCCGGCACCCCGGACGCCACGCCGGCCACGACGGGCCTCACGCTGTCCCACAACGTGGGGTCCCGGTCCGCGGTCGTCGAGCTCGTGCACGCGATGGTCGCCGCAGGCGGGACCGTCCGCAAGGAGCCGCAGGAGGGCGAGTTCGGCGGCGTCTTCCACGCCCACGTCGCCGACCCCAACGGCCTGGTGTGGGAGGTCGCGCACAACCCGGCCTGGTCCGTCCGTGCGGACGGGACGGTCGATCTCGGCTGAGGCGACCCGCGCGTCATCCGCGCGACCACGTGCGGGCGACGCGCTCCACGAGGGCGCGCGGGTCGCCGTCGCCCCACGCGTACGTGCCGCTGAGCCCCGCCGCGGCCTGCTCGCGGCGGCCGGCGACGACGGTGCGCGCCACCACGACCACCGGGAGCGCGTGCCGGGCGGCCCGGGCCGCGACCTCGTGGACCGTCCCCTCCCCCAGCTCGTGCGCCCCGAGCTCGTCCGCGAGCACGACGACGACGTCTACCCCGGGGAGGCGAGCGTCGAACCCGAGGTCGTCGGCGACGACGCGCAGCGCGGGCACGAGCCGGCCGCCCAGCGCCACGACGGCGTGGGCGAGCCCACCCCCGCTCCCGGCCCCCGGCAGGGCTGCCAGGCGACGGCCGGCCGTCGACGCGGCGAGGAGGTCCCGTCCGGCGAGCGCACCCCCGGGCTCCCTGTCGTCCCCCGCCACGCGGTCGACGGCGGACGACACGTCGTGCGCGACCGCGCCGAGCGCACGCTCGAGGTGCTGGGCCGCCGCAGGGTCCACGCCGCGGGCGTCGAGCGCCGCGCTCGCCCCGTGCAGGCCGAGCAGCGGGACGTCGGACGCGACGGCTGCCACGAGGTCGGTGCCGCCCAGCGCGGCCCGTGCGGCGCGCACGACGTCGGCCGTGACGGCGCCCGGGAGGTCTCCACCGTGCTCCGGCGCCCCTGCTAGCGCCAGGAGCGCGCCGAGCCCGCCGTCGTGGCTCGTGCTGCCACCGGTGCCGAGGACGACGCGCCCGGGCGCCCCGTCCGTTCCCTGCGCGGCGTCGGTGGCGAGCGCCAGGAGGTGCCCGACGGCGGACGAGGACCGGGCAGGTACGGCGACGGGCCCCGCGTCGAGCTCGAGCACCTCGACCGCGCCGGTCGCAGGCACCTGGGAGGCGTCGACGTAGACGGTCCGTCGCCCGCCCGCGGCGTCGTCGACCGGTGCCCGGCGGCGGACCGCGACGGGGACGTCGCCCCCGCCCGGTCCCGGGACCACCCCGGCGAGGACCTCGGGCGCGACGGGCGCGACCGCGTCGAGGAACGCCGGCCCGGACGCCGCGAGCGCCACGGTCTCGACCATGGCGTACGGCGACCACCAGCCCGCGACGTCGGCGAGCGTCGGCCCGGCGAGCGCGGGTGGCGACGAGGTCTCCCCGGCCGGCCAGGCGCCGTCGGGCAGGGGCCGGGAGGCGGACCCGGTGAGCAGCACGCGCATGCCCGGATTGTGCCAGGGCACAGGCCCGTCCGGTCTCCGCGGGACGCCCGCTCGACCCCGGCGGCGCTGTGCGACGATGGTCCCGTGAGCACCGGTAGCACCTTGCTGTCGTCCGTGAGCGGACCGAACACCTCGCGCCAGGGCGGGTTCGTCGAACCCAGTCCTTCCGCCCTGCTCCTGCTGGGCCAGGGCCGTGACCTCGCGTCCGAGCGCGGGGTCGAGTGCGTGGGCGACCTGCCCGCGCCGAGCGACCCCGACCTCGTGGAGCGCGCCCGGGTGGCGCGCGCCGCGCTGGGCGAGCGCGCGTTCGTCCTGGGGCACCACTACCAGCGCGACGAGGTCATCGACTTCGCCGACGTGACGGGCGACTCGTTCAAGCTCGCGCGCGAGGCCGCGGCACGGCCCGAGGCGGAGTTCATCCTGTTCTGCGGGGTGCACTTCATGGCCGAGAGCGCCGACATCCTCACGTCGGACGCGCAGCAGGTCGTGCTGCCGGATCTGGCGGCCGGCTGCTCGATGGCGGACATGGCGGCGATCGACCAGGTCGAGGACGCGTGGGACGTGCTCGAGGAGGCCGGCATCGCCGACTCGACGATCCCCGTGACGTACATGAACTCCTCCGCCGCGATCAAGGCGTTCACCGGTCGCCACGGCGGCACGGTGTGCACGTCGTCCAACGCGGAGGTCGCGCTGCGCTGGGCGTTCGACCAGGTGGGCGGCGTCGACGGCACGGGCAAGGTCCTCTTCCTCCCGGACCAGCACCTGGGCCGCAACACCGCGGTGCTCAAGCTCGCGATGTCGCTCGACAACTGCGTGGTGTTCGACCCGCGCAAGCCGAACGGCGGCCTCACGGACGCCGAGCTGCGCGACGCGCGCATGATCCTGTGGCGCGGGCACTGCTCGGTGCACGGGCGGTTCTCCGCGAAGAACGTGAGCGACATCCGCGCCGCGGTGCCGGACGTCAACGTGCTCGTGCACCCGGAGTGCAAGCACGAGGTCGTCACCGCCGCCGACTTCGTCGGGTCGACGGAGTACATCATCACGATGCTCGACGCCGCCGAGCCGGGCTCGTCGTGGGCCATCGGGACCGAGCTCAACCTGGTGCGCCGCGTCGCGCGGGCGCACCCGGACAAGCAGGTGCACTACCTCGACTCGACGGTGTGCTTCTGCTCGACGATGAACCGGATCGACCTGCCGCACCTCGTGTGGGCGATGGAGTCGCTCGTCGCGGGTCGCGTGGTGAACCGGATCGTCGTGGACGCCGACGACGCGCACTGGGCGCGCGTCGCGCTCGACCAGATGCTCGCCCTGCCGGGCATCTAGGGCTCGGAGGCAGGAGCCGACGAGAGCCTCGAGACGCCGGGGCACGCGGAGGTAGGCATGAGCACCGGGAACGGGATGAACGTCGGGATCTTCGTCTTCGACGAGGCGGAGGAGCTCGACGTCGCCGGGCCGTTCGAGGTGCTGTCCGCCTGGGCCGAGCACTCCGCGCTCAAGCCGCACGTGTCCACGTTCTCGTGGGACGGCGGCGGCGTGCGGCTCGCCAAGGGGTTGCGCCTGCTCCCGGACCGCTCGGCGGACGACGTCGGCCCGCTGCACCTGCTGGTCTACCCCGGCGGGTGGGGTACGCGCTCGCTCCTCGCCGACCGCGTGCATCTCGAGTGGCTGCGCGCGATGCGCGCCCAGACCCCGGTCATCGCGAGCGTGTGCACGGGCTCGCTCGTGCTCGCGGCGGCGGGGCTGCTCTCGGGGAGGCCCGCGACCACGCACTGGGAGCACTACGACGAGCTCGCGGAGATCGACCCGAGCGTCGTGGTCGACACCGAGGCGCGGTTCGTCGACGACGGCGACGTCGTCACGTCCGCGGGCGTGTCCGCGGGGATCGACATGGCGCTGCACCTCGTGGCGCGCCTGGAGAGCGACGACGTCGCGCGCGCCGTGCGCCGCGGCATCCAGTACGACCCTGCCCCGCCGGTCTGACGCGCGGACGACGGCCCGACGCGCGACCTCAGGCGCCGGCGGCGGTGGCCCTGCGGGCCGAGGCCGCGTAGCGGCCGGTCCGGTGCGCCCAGAGGTCGAGGGCGACGGTGCAGAACGGCGGGACCGTCGCGGCGAGCGCGAGGAACGTCGTCCAGAGCGACCAGCGGACGCGCACGGCGACGAGCACGGCCAGCGCCACGTAGACCAGCACGAGGGCGCCGTGGATCGGTCCGAAGATCTCCACGCCGCGCTCGGTCGTGCCGGCGACCCACTTGAGGTACATGCCGACGAGCAGCCCGGCCCAGGAGAACGCCTCGGCGATCGCGACCGCCCGGAAGGCGCGGACCTGCCACGGGTGCGCCGGGGTGGGCGACCCGGCGGTGGCGGTGGGGCGAGGGGCGGGGCTCGTCGTCGTCACGGCGCGCATCCTCGCACACGGAGATGACAGGCCTTCCCAGCCGTCGACGGCGAGAAGTACCCGATACCGCTGGTGCGGGGTAGTAGCCTGCCCGGGTGACCCGCCAGATCCAGCTCCTCGTCGCCAGCACGATGCCGCGCAAGGCCGTGCCGGGCCGCGGCGTCCTCGAGCCGTCCGTCACCCGGATGCGCGTGCACCCGGGCGACCTCGACTTCTACCTGCACGTCAACAACGGCGTGTACCTGCAGATGATGGACGTCGCGCGCAGCAACTTCATCGCCGACCTCGGGGGGTTCCCCCTGCTCAAGGGCAAGGGCTGGTACCCCGTCGTCGCGGCGTCGACCATGAAGTACCGCCGTTCGCTCCAGCTCTGGGACCGCTTCGAGATCACGACGCGCGTCGTCGGGTGGGACGAGCGCATCGTCTACCTGGAGCAGGTGTTCTCGCGCCGCGGCGACCTGTGCGCACGCGGCCTCGTCGCGGGCCGGTTCCTCGCCCGCGGGTCCGGTGACCGGATCGCGGCGCCCGACGTCGTCGGGCTGCTGGGCGGCGACGTCACCTCGCCCGAGCTCCCCGACGACGTCGCCCGGTGGTCCCGCGCGGTCGACGTCGCGCACCGCGGCTGACCGCCCGGCGCCCTGGTCGCGGCGAGGGTCGGGTGCTTCGATGGTTCGATGACCGCCGACCGAGCGCCTTCGCCTGACGACCCCGCCCCCGACCCGTTCGACGCGACCATGGTCCCGGCCCTGCCCTGCCAGGACATCGACGAGCTGCGGGACTTCTGGACCGCGCTCGGGTTCGACGTGACGTACCGGCAGCTCCGCCCCAACCCGTACCTCGCGGTCCGTCGCGGCGGCGTCGACATCCACTACTTCGGGCTCGACGGGATCGAGCCGCAGGACAGCTACAGCACGTGCATCGTCGTCGTCGAGGACACGGCTCCGGTCTTCGAGGCGTTCGCGGCGGGCCTGCGCGCCCGCTACGGGCGGCTGCCGCTCACGGGCTTCCCCCGGATCACCCGACCCCGGCGGCGCGCGAACGCGGGTGGGACGACGGGCTTCAGCCTCGTGGACCCCGCAGGAAACTGGGTGCGCGTGATGCGCCGGTCTCCCGCCGCGGCGGCGCCGGCCACGGACGCCGCCGGGGCGTCCGCCGTCGATGCGTACGCCGCCCGCCCCGAGGGGCGGCTCGCCCGGTCGCTGGACGACGCCGTCGTGCAGGCGGACTCGCACGGCGACCCCGTGCAGGCGCGCAAGATCCTCACGGGCGCGCTGCGGCGCGCCGGGGACGACGTCGACGCGGCCGACCGTGTGCGCGCGCTCGCGTATCTCGCCGAGCTCGCGGTCCGCACGGGCGACACGGACGCGGCACGCACGCTGCTCGACGACCTCGAGGCGCTGACGGGCGCGCTCGACACCGCCGTGCGGGACGCCGTCGGGCCGACGCTCGCCGAGGCGGCCGACCTGCGGGCGGCGCTCACCGACTGACCGGGCGAGCGCCGCCGCGCGCTCGGTCAGGCGACCGCGCCACCGAGCCGGGCGAGCAGGAGCGCCTCGGCGAGCACGACCTTCTCGAGCTCGCCGAGGTGCACCGACTCGTTCGCGCCGTGCGCGCGCGAGTCCGGGTCCTCCACGCCCGTCACGAGGATCGCGGCGTCGGGGAACACCTCGAGCAGGTCGGCGATGAACGGGATCGACCCGCCCACGCCGATGTCGACCGGGTCGGTGCCCCACGACGTCGCGAACGCCCACCGCGCCGCGCGCATGGCCTCCGAGTCGCCGGGCGCGAGGAACGGCTTGCCCTGCTCGCCGTCGCGCACGGTGACGCGCGCGCCGAACGGCGCGCTCGACTCCAGGTGGGTGCGCAGGGCCGCCATCGCGGCGGCCGGGTCCTGCCCGGGCGCGAGCCGCACCGAGAGCTTCGCGGTCGCGCGCGGGGCGAGGGTGTTGGACGCGTGCGCCACGCTCGGCGCGTCGAGGCCGATGACGGCGATCGCGGGCTTGGTCCACAGCCGCCCGGCGATGCTCCCCTCCCCCGCGAGCACGGTGCCGTCGAGCAGCGAGGAGTCGGCGCGGAAGTCCGCCTCGGCGTAGTCGACCGTCGGCTCGGCGGCCGTGACCAGCCCGGGGACGGCGACGTTGCCCGCGTCGTCGTGCAGCGTCGCGATCAAGCGCGCGAGCAGGGTCACCGCGTCGAGCACCGGGCCGCCGAACATGCCCGAGTGCACCGCGTGGTCGAGCACCGCGACCTCGACCTCGCAGTCGACGAGGCCCCGCAGCGACGTCGTGAGCGCGGGGACGCCGATCTTCCAGTTCGACGAGTCCGCCACGACGATGACGTCGGCCGCGAGCAGGTCGCGGTACTGCGTGAGGAACGGCAGGAACGTCGGCGAGCCGATCTCCTCCTCCCCCTCCACGAAGACCGTCACGCCGACGGGCAGGTCGCCCAGCCGTCCGCTCTCGGTGAGGGCGCGCAGGGCCCCCAGGTGCGCCACGACACCCGCCTTGTCGTCGGCCGCGCCGCGGCCGTAGAGCCGCCCGTCGCGCTCGGTCGGCTCGAACGGGTCGGTCTCCCACGCGGCGGCGTCGCCCGGGGGCTGCACGTCGTGGTGCGCGTACAGCAGGACGGTCGGGGCGCCGTCGGGCGCGGGACGGCGTGCGACGACGGCGGGCGCGCCCTCGGTGCCGTCGGCGGTCCGGGCGCGCAGCACCTGGACCTCCGGCAGGCCGGCGTCGCGCAGGAGCGCGGCCACGGCGTCCGCGCTCGCGTCGACGTGCGCCTGGTCGAACGCGGCGTTCGAGACGCTCGGCACGCGCACCAGGGACTCGAGGTCCGCGCGCAGCGCGGGGAACAGGCGGGCGACGGTCTCACGGAGAGTCGTCGCGAGGTCGGGGCCGGGGGCGGGGGCGGAGGGTTCGGGTGAGTTCGTCACGACGAGCACGGTACGACAACCAGACCCGCCGGGACCTCCGGGACGCCCCGAGGCCGTACCCCCGCAGGGGGCCTCAGTCCGGGAGGTGGACGTGCGGCGCGCCCGGCCCGCCCCGGTGCTCGAGCTCGAGCGCCGCACTGCGCGCGAGCAGTGCGTCGTAGTCGACGGCGAGGCCGCGCAGGACGAGCTCGATCGCGTCCTCGGCCTCCGCGTCGCTCAGGTGCGTGTCGCCGAAGAGCGCGCGGTACTGGACGAGCGACGCGAACAGGTCCACGACCTGGTCCTGGTCGACGTCCTCGCGCAGGTCGCCGCGGGTCGCCGCCCGGGCCAGGGTCGCGGCCACGGCCCGCCGCGACGGCTCCACCACCACCGCGAGGTAGCGCTCGCGCAGCGCCGGGTCGGGCGCGCACTCCGCGTACAGCGCGGCGAGCACGTCCGGCCGGGTCGCACGGTACGCGCCCAGGAACACTCCGAGGCTCTCGCCCAGGTCGCACAGGGTGCACCCGGTGTCCGGCGCCTCAGGCACGCTCAGTCGGGCCGCGACCGCGGCGAGGGCCAGCGGGGCGCGGCCCGCCCAGCGGCGGTAGATCGCCGGCCTCGTGGTCCCGGCACGGCGCGCGACCTTCTCGAGCGTCAGCTGCGCATAACCCCCCGAGTCCAGGAGCTCGGACGCCGCGTCGAGCACCGCGCGGTCGATCTGGCGGTCGCGCGGACGACCGCCGCCCCCGGGGGCCGGAGTGCCGGAAGCGCTGGACATGGTCGTGATCGTAACGGCGGACCGTCAGCCGCGACGGTCCGGCCGCACGAGGACCCGGACCACGAGCGTCGCCGCGAGACCCACGAGCAGCGCCGCGACGCACGCGTAGGCCGGGAGCGCCTGGGCGGACGCGCCGCCGTCCGCGAGGGGCGTGCCGTCACGGAGCGCCGAGCGCTGCACGACGACGGCCACGATCCCCGCCGTCGCGATGCCGAGCGCCGTGCCGAGCTCGGCCGACACCTCCTGCGTGGCAGCCGCCGAGCCCGTCTGCGCGGGGGGCGCCGACGAGATGACGAGGTCGCTCACGAGCGCTGCCGCGGCACCGTGACCGAGGCCGAGCGCCGCGACCGACACCGCGAGCGCCGGCACGGGGACGTGCGCCCAGCCGACGAACCCCGTCAGCACGGCCCCGGCGACGACCACCCCGAGACTGACGGCCACGACAGCCTCGGGACGGAACCGGGAGGCGAAGGCCGGAGCGAGCAGGGCGCCGAGGATGTTCACCGCGACGTACGGCAGCGTCCACAGGCCCGCCTCGAGCGGATCGAGGCCCGACGCGCGCTGCAGGTGCTGGGTGAACAGGTAGTACACACCGACGACGCCGATCCCGGTGAGCAGCAGCGTGCCGAGGGCGGCGGCCGGCCGGCGCGCGGTCACGAGGCGCAGGTCGAGCAGCGGGTCGGGGAGCCGGCGCTGGCGTCGCACGAAGAGCCAGAGCAGCATCGCTCCGGCGACCAGGACGGCCGCGTCGCGCGCCGCCGTCGGGCCCGTGGAAGGACCGGCCGCGAGCTCCTGGAGCCCGAAGACGACGCCCAGCATGCCCGCGACGGACAGCGCGACGCTCGTCAGGTCGAGCCGCCCTCCGCCGCCCGTCCCGCGTGCCGTCGGCAGGAGCCATGGCCCCAGGAGCACGAGCAGGAGCATCGGCGGCACGTTGACGAGGAAGACGGAACCCCACCAGAACCGCTCGAGGAGGACGCCGCCCAGGACCGGCCCGACCGCCGCACCGACCGAGAAGGCGCTGAACAGGATCGCGATGGCGAGGCGTCGCTGCGCATCGGCACGGAACATCTGGCGCAGGAGGGAGAAGAGCGCGGGCATGAGGGTCGATCCTGCGACCCCCAGCAGAGCCCGGGCGAGGACCAGCGTCCCCGCGTTCGTCGCGGTCGCGGCGACCACGGACAGGGCGGCGAACGCCGTCGCGCCGACGAGCAGGAGGCGACGTGCCCCGACGCGGTCCGCGAGCCGCCCGGCGGTGACGAGCGTCCCGGCGATGAGGAACCCGTAGACGTGCGAGATCCAGAGCGCCTGCGTGGCCGAGGCGTCCAGGTCCGCGGTGATCGAGGGCAGCGCGAAGAACAGGACGGTGAGGTCGGTCGCGACCATGAGCATCGGGAGCACGAGCAGGACCAGCCCCACCCACTCGTGGGGTCCTGCCCGGACGGTCGTGGTCGCGGTGGTCTCGGCGGTGCGGCTCATGTTCCCCTCCAGAGCATTACGATTCAGCATGTAACGCTACTGGACGGCCGTGCTCTGCGCCACCCCTGTCCGCAAGACCTCGATGCCGGGCACTCGTCCGGCTCGACTACGCTGGAGGGGTGTTCTCCCGCAACAAGCCTGCCGCGACCCCCGCCGCCCCCGACCCTGTCGAGCAGGCCGCCGAGATCGAGCGGGCCGGCAAGGGCCGTCCGACGCCCAAGCGCAAGGTGGCCGAGGCCGCGAACAAGCGACCCCTCGTGCCGAACGACCGTCGCGCCGCCGCCAAGTCCGCGCGGGAGAAGCAGCGCGAGATGCGTGACCGGCAGTACCAGGCGATGCAGACAGGCGACGAGCGCTACCTGCCGCCGCGCGACAAGGGCCCGGTCAAGCGCTACGTGCGCGAGTACGTCGACGCGCGCTGGAACCTCGGCGAGTTCTTCCTGCCCGTCGCGCTGGTGTTCATCGTCTTCTCGTTCCTCACCGCGCAGAACCAGGACCTCGCGTTCCTCACGGTGATGACGCTCTACGTCATCGTGCTCCTCACGGTCGTCGACGGCTTCATCATGTGGCGGCGCCTGCGCAAGCGGCTGCTCGCGAAGTTCGGCGAGATCCCCAAGGGCACGACCATGTACGCCGTGATGCGCGCGTTCCAGCTCCGCCGGGCGCGCCTGCCCAAGCCGACGCACAAGAAGCACGGCGTCTACCCGGAGTAGTCGCCGGCCCTCGGCCCCTGTGCGGCTAACCTCGACGTCATGGCGCAGCCCGTGACCGACCTCGAGAGCTTCACGCCCCGGATCCCCGACGCGGTCGTCGACGACCTGCGCTCGCGCCTGCGGGCGACCCGGTGGCTCGACGCGCCGGGCGACCTGGGGTGGGCCGCCGGCACCGACGTCGCGTACCTGCGCGACCTGGTGGCGTACTGGGCCGACGGCTTCGACTTCGCTGCGCACCAGGCACTGCTCGCCGCGCTCCCGAGCCGGCGCGCGACGATCGACGGGACGCGCGTCCACTTCCTCCACGCGCGCTCGACCTCCCGGCCGAACGACGCTCCCCCGCTCCCGCTGCTGCTCGCCCACGGCTGGCCGGACTCCGCATGGCGATACCGCAAGGTCGTGCCGCTCCTGACCACCCCGGGCGCCGGCACGACCCCGGACGCCTCGGGTCGCCGTACCTTCGACCTCGTCGTCCCCGACATGCCCGGCTTCGGCTTCTCCGACGTCCCCGCGGGCGCGACGCCCGACAACCGCGTGGTGGCCGCCCTCTGGGCCGAGCTCATGACCGCGCTCGGCTATGACCGGTTCCTCGTGGCGGGCGGGGACATGGGCAGCCACGTCGCCCGGTTCCTCGCGCTCGACTTCCCCGACCGCGTGATCGCCGTGCACCGTACGGACGCGGGGCTGCCGGTGTTCTCGGGCGACCCCGCCTCGCTCACGCCGGAGGAGCGCGACTGGCTCGAGGAGAGCGCGCGGTGGCGCGCTGCCGAGGGCGCCTACGCGGCGGTGCAGAGCACCAAGCCGCAGACCCTCGCGATCGGGCTCACGGACTCCCCCGCCGGGCTCGCTGCCTGGGTCGTCGAGAAGCTGCGCTCGTGGAGCGACTGCGACGGCGACCTCGAGTCGGCGTACACGCGCGACGAGGTCCTCGCCCTCCTCACCGAGCACTGGGCGGCCGGCAACGTCGGGGCCGGGGTCCGCGCCTACCGCGCCAACGCCGCGATCCCGCGCGAACAGCTCGCTCGCTACGTCGAGGTGCCGTCCGGCTTCTCGGTGTTCGCCGGGGACGTCGTGCGGCCTCCCCGGGCCTGGCTCGACCGCGTCGCGAACACCGTGTACGCCGCCGAACCGCCCCGCGGGGGCCACTTCGCGCCCTTCGAGCAACCGGAGAGCTACGCCCACGAGCTGCGGTCGTTCGTCGACCGGCTGTAGGGAGCGGCCGGGCAAGAGGCGCACCGGTCGCGGGCTTCTTCACTGACCGGTGCCCCCTGCGGCACCTCGGCCGCACCTCACGATAAGAACCGGTTCCGGGTGCACGCCACCTGTCGCGCTCGACGGTTCCGGAGTACGGTCGAAGGGTCGAGTCTGGACCTGGCTCCTCATCCTCTGAAGAAGACGGAGAGCGACATGTCCGTGGACGACCACGCCATCGAGCACGCCCTGGCCCGCGGTGCGAGCCAGCAGATCGGTCAGTACCGTCTGGACCTCACCACCGGCAGCTGGTGGTGGTCCTCCGAGACGTACCGGGTGCACGGCTTCGAGCCGGGCGAGGTGGTGCCGACCACCGAGCTCGTCCTCGCGCACAAGCACCCCGACGACCGCGAGCGGGTGCGCCGGATACTCGACGAGGCCCGTGCGACCGGGGAACCCTTCTCGAGCGTGCACCGCATCATGGACGCCCACGGCAAGGAGCGCTACCTCGTCATCGTCGGCCAGGGTCGTCGTGACCCGGACACGGGCGAGGTCGTCGAGCTCCTGGGCTACTTCGTCGACATCACCGCCACGGTCGCGGCCGGCGGGGAGGAAAGGGCGCACCGAGACATCGCGGCGGCCGCCGCGGGCAGGGGCCCGATCGAGCAGGCCAAGGGCGTCCTCGTGACCGCCTACGGCATCTGTCCGGAGGAGGCGTTCGGGCTGCTCAAGCGCGCCTCGAACGACAAGAACGTCCGCCTCCGGGACCTCGCGCGCGTGGTGGTCGACGAGGCGATGCGCTCCGGTGCGGACTGCGCGGAACGCGTCGACGCGCTCCTGCGCTGAGCGACCGAGCGCGGGAGCCCGGTCGGGCCACGTCCCCGTGGCCCCGGCGGGCCGTCACGACGACCGAGCCCCGTGGCCCCCGCGCGTCAGCAGCGGGCCACGGGGGCTCGCCCGTCCAGCACGAGGACTACTCCGTGCCGATCGCGTCGTCCGCCTTCGACGCACCCTTGTCGATCTGGTCGTCGTGCTTTCCGCCCGTCGCCTTCGACGCGGCGTCACCACCCTTGTCCAGCGCCGCGTCGGACGCCTTCTCGCCCTTGTCGCTGCTCAGCGCGTCGGACGCCTTGCCCTTCAGGTCGTCGATACCCACGATGCACCTCCATCCCGTGGCCCGGTCGGGCCAAGGCACCCATCGTGAACACCGCGCGCGCTCGGTCGCATCTGGCGGCGGGTGCACCTCTCGCCCCGGTTCGTGGCTTCGACCGGGTGCGACCGATCCGCCCTCGTCCCGGAGCCACGGACGCACCGGGAACGGGACATCGACCGCAGACCTCTACGATTCGGTGGTGAACGCAGAACCGGACTGGCTCGTCGAGGCGACGGCGCACAGCGACGTCGGCCAGCTCGCACGCTCGCTCGCGTGGGAGGACACCCCGCTCGGGCCACCGAGCGGCTGGCCGCACGCGCTGCGGCACGCGGTGCGCCTGTGCTTCTCGACACGCTTCCCGGTGATGCTCGTCTGGGGGCCGGAGCTGACCCTGATCTACAACGACGGCTATCGAGACATGCTCGGCACCGACAAGCACCCGAAGGCTCTCGGCGCGCCGGTCCGGGAGGTCTGGGCCGAGATCTGGGACGACATCGGCCCGCTGTTCGACACGGTGCTGACGACCGGAAATGCGACGTGGAGCCAGGACCTGCCCCTGCTGATGAACCGGTCGGGGTTCGCCGAGGAGACCTACTTCACCTTCTCCTACAGCCCGCTGCGGGACGACGAGGGTCACATCGCGGGCGTGCTCGACATCGCGACGGAGACGACCCACGAGGTCGTCAACCAGCGGCGCCTGGTCACGATCGGGGAGCTGCAGGCCGCCCTGCCGACCACGTTCACCACCCTGCGCGCCTTCGCCGAACCCCTCGTCGAGGTGCTGGCCGGCAGCGCGGACGTGGCGCGGGCGGCGTTCTACGACGTCAGCACCGCGCATCCTCGGGTGCTGGTCCACACCGGCGCGGCGCCCGACGCGGTGGAGATCGCCGCCGTCCGGCGCGGCGCGGCGACGGGGCAGCGCGAGGTCGGTGACGGGCTCGTCGTCAAGCCCCTGCGAGACACCAGCCGCCGGCGCATCGCCGGCGTCATGGTCCTCAAGGCCGCCACGGGTCGGCCCTGGGACGACGACTACGCGCGCTACCTGACGGGCCTGGCGACCACGACCGGCGCCGCGCTCCGCGACGCGGTACGGCTCCGCGCCACCCTGGACACCCTGCGCCAGCGCGCCGAGCGCTCCGAGGAGGAGACCGCGCAGGCCCGTGAGCTCGCTCTCGTCCTGCAGCAGGCCGTCATGACGGACCCGCCGCAGCCCGACGACCTCGAGGTCGCGGTGCACTACCAGCCTGCCGCCCTCGACCGCGACATCGGCGGCGACTGGTACGACGCGTTCATGACGCCCGGCGGGGCCACGACGCTCGTCGTGGGCGACGTCGTCGGCCACGACCTCATCGCGGCCGCGACCATGGGCCAGCTGCGCGGCCTCGTGCGCGCGATCGGCTTCGACAGCGACCACCCCCCGGCTCGACTGCTCGAGCGGGTCGACGCCGCCATCGAAGGGCTCGCGCTGGGCCACCAGGCGACGGCGACCGCGGTCGTCGCGCGCATCGAGCAGAGCGAGGACGAGCGGGCGCGTGGCGTGCGCACGGTGCGATGGTCCAGCGCGGGGCACCTGCCCCCGATCCTCGTCCGGGCCGACGGCTCCGCCGAGGTCCTGACCGTGCGCAACGACCTCCCCCTGGGACTGCGTCCCGACGCTCCCCGCCGGGACCACACCGTCGAGCTCTGCGCCGACGACACCCTCGTCCTGTACACCGACGGGCTCGTCGAACGACGGGGCCACAGCCTCCGCGACGACATCGCCGCACTCGCCGAGGCGCTGCGTGGCACGCACCAGGCGACGCTCGACGACGTCATCCGGACCGCGCTCGTCAGGATGCTCCCCGGCGACGGGGAGGACGACGTCGCCCTCGTCGCGCTGCGCACCGGCCCGCAACGCCCTGCCAGGGCGCCAGCGGTCACGGTGCCCGTGCCGACCGCGGCGACCGCCGACTCCGCCGTCTCCTGAGGGACGTCGCGGAACGAACGGCCGGGACACGGCAGAGTAGGTCGGTGAGCACTGACCGCGCGCCGCACGCTCCGGTGCTGCGTGGGCGCCCCACGATCGTCCACCTCGACGCGGACGCGTTCTTCGCGGCGGTCGAGCAGCACCAGCGGCCGTCGCTGCGGGGGCGCCCGGTGCTCGTCGGCGGTGTCGGCCCGCGCAGCGTCGTCGCGACGGCGTCGTACGAGGCGCGGCAGTACGGCGCGCGCTCCGCGATGCCGATGGAGCAGGCGCGGCGGCTGTGCCCGCCCTCGACCGTCGTCGTGGTGCCGCGGTTCGCCGCGTACTCCGCCTACTCGGTCCGGATCATGACGGCTCTGCGCGAGGTCACCGACCTCGTGGAGCCGGTGAGCATCGACGAGGCGTTCGCGGACGTCGCCGGGGCCGTCGAGCCCAGGACCGACCTCGACCTGCTCGCCCGGCGGATCCAGGAGCGGGCGCGCGAGCTGAGCGGGCTCCCGGTCTCGCTCGGGCTCGGCCGGTCCAAGCTCGTCGCGAAGCTCGCCTCGGAGTCCGCCAAGCCCGGCGGCGTCCGGGTCGTCGAGTCGGCCGACGAGGACGCGTTCCTTCTCGACCTGCCCGTGCGGGCGTTGTGGGGCGTGGGGCCGGTCTCGGCCGCGCGCCTCGACGAGCTCGGGGTGCGCACGGTCGCAGACCTGCGCCGCCAGCCGCTCGACACGCTGCTCATGGTGGCCGGAGAGGCGGGCGGCACCAACCTCTACCGGATCGCGCGCGGCTGGGACGACCGACCCGTGACGCCGGTGCGTGAGCGCAAGTCCGCGGGCGCCGAGCACACCTTCGACACGGACCTGCACGGCCGCGGCGCGGTCGCCGCGGCGCTGGACCCCGTGGTCGACGCCGCGCTGGCCCGCCTCGAGCGGCACGCCGTCGCGGCGCGCACGGTCGTCGTCAAGGTGCGCCTCGCCTCGTTCACGACCCTCACCCGCTCGGTCACGCTGCCGCGTCCCACGGCCGACGAGGGAGCCCTGCGCGACGCGGCGCACCGAGCGCTCCGCCTCGCCGACGTCACCGAACCCGTCCGCCTGCTCGGCGTCGCGTTCCATGCCCTGTCCGAGCACGCCCAGCTCATGCTGCCGCTCGGCACCGAGGCGCAGGAGCGCGCGGTCGCACCGGACGCCGTCGAGCGGACTCCCGCGCCGTCGGTGGTCGTCCCCGTGCGGGCGACGGGCGCTCTCCTCGCGCCGGGCCTGGACGTCGCGACCCCGGCCGACGGTCGAGGGTGGATCGTGCGCATCGGCGACGACGGTCGCGTCGCGGTGCGGTTCGAGACCGCGCAGTCCGGCCCGGGCTACCAGCGCTGGGTCGACCCGGAGACCGAGGACCTCACGCTCGTGGAGCCGCTCGGTCCTGACGGCAAGCCCGTCCGCGCCACGGCCACCGACGACGAGGGCTGAGCTCGTGCACGTCTCACGTCCACCTCTGCCGACGAGCGCCCGGCGCCGTGCGCCGTAGGCTCGCGAGCATGCGCTACCGATACCTCGGCAACTCCGGACTCAAGATCTCCGAGATCACCTACGGCAACTGGCTCACCCACGGCTCCCAGGTCGAGAACGACGTCGCGACGGCGTGCGTGCACGCCGCGCTCGACGCCGGCATCTCGACGTTCGACACCGCGGACGTCTACGCGAACACGAAGGCCGAGCAGGTCCTCGGCGACGCGCTGAAGGGTCAGCGTCGCGAGTCGCTCGAGATCTTCACGAAGGTCTACTGGCCGACCGGCCCCGGCGGCCCCAACGACACGGGCCTGTCGCGCAAGCACGTCATGGAGTCGATCAACGGCTCGCTGAAGCGCCTCGGCACCGACTACGTCGACCTCTACCAGGCCCACCGGTACGACACGGGGACGCCGCTCGAGGAGACGATGCAGGCGTTCGCGGACATCGTCCGGCAGGGCAAGGCTCTGTACATCGGCGTCTCCGAGTGGACCGCCGACCAGATCCGCGCCGGCGCCGCGCTCGCGAAGGACCTGGGCTTCCAGCTCATCTCCTCCCAGCCGCAGTACTCGATGCTGTGGCGCGTCATCGAGGAGGAGGTCGTGCCGACGTCGCGCGAGCTGGGCCTGTCGCAGATCGTCTGGTCGCCGATGGCCCAGGGCGTGCTCTCGGGCAAGTACCTGCCCGGCCAGGCCGCCCCGGCGGGCTCGCGCGCGGCCGACGAGAAGGCGGGCCGCGGCGGGATCTCGCAGTTCATGACCGACGACGTCCTCACGAGGGTGCAGGGCCTCAGGCCCGTCGCGGACGAGCTGGGCCTGACCATGCCGCAGCTCGCCGTCGCGTGGGTGCTGCAGAACGACAACGTCGCGGCGGCGCTCGTCGGCGCCTCCCGGCCCGAGCAGGTCGCGGAGAACGTCGAGGCGTCCGGCGTGACGATCCCCGCCGAGCTCCTGGCGCGCATCGACGACGTCCTGGGCGACGTCGTCGAGCGGGACCCGGGCAAGACGGCGGAGAACGCGCCGCAGACGCGCGTCGCCTGAGTCCCCGCACGCGGCGACGGCCCCAGCGGTGCTCCGCCGAGGCCGTCGCCGTCTCCTCACCGGCCGGGCTCGGGCATGCCTCCCTCGCCCGGCCGGGAGCCTGTGGTCGCGGCGACCGGATCCCGCGGCGCCTCCCGGCGTGCGCCCGACGGCGCACCCGGGCCCGGGCGGGACGCGGGGCCGCGAGCCCTCGCGGGGCGAACCAGCGCGCGGTGAGCTGGACGATCGGCCCGACACCGAGCGCGTAGGCGATCGTCGCCCAGCCCAGCGTGCCGCCGAGCGCCCAGCCCAGCGACACCACGACGACCTCGATGAGCGTGCGCACGAGGCGCACCGACCACCCCGTGCGCGCGACCAGGCCGGTCATGAGCCCGTCGCGCGGTCCCGGGCCGAGGCGCACCCCGAGGTATGCCGACGTCGCGAGCCCGTTGAGCACGATCCCGCCGACGGCGAGCGCGACGCTCGCGGCCACGCCCGGATCGGGCACGAGCCGCGTGACGAGCGCGATCGCCGGGTCGATGGTCACCGTGATGACGACGACGTTCGCGATCGTCCCGATCCCGGGGCGCTGCCGCAACGGGATCCACGCGAGCAGGGCGAGCACGCTGAGCGATCCGACGACGACGCCGAACGGCAGCCCCGTGCGGCGCACGACCCCCTGGTGCAGCACGTCCCACGGCATCCCGCCCTGCCCGGCGTGGATGAGCATCGCCATCGAGACCGCGTAGGCGAGCAGGCCGAGGAGGAGCTGGACGGTGCGACGGGTGGCGCTCATGCCTGCCATCGTCACGGCGAAGTGGCATCGACATCCATAGCCAATTTCGAGAGAGTGGACCCATGAGCCTCGCCCCGCTCGGGTCGGTCGTCGTCCACCGCCACCTCTCGCCCGCCGCCGCGGCCCGGCTGCTGGGCCGCTGGCACGCGGGCGGCCCCGCGTACACCGCGCTGGCCGACGCGCTGCGAGCCGCCGTGCTCGCCGGCACGCTCGCCCCGCACACGCGGCTCCCGTCCGAGCGCGACCTCGCCGTCGCGCTCGGCGTCTCCCGGACCACCACGGCGGCCGCCTACGGGCGGCTGCGCGAGCTGGGCTTCGCGCGCTCGCGCACGGGGTCGGGGACCGTCGTCGTGCTCCCCCGCGCGACGCGGCCCCGGACCGCACCCCGGGTGCACGGGGGCGACGCCCCGCCCGCACGGGACCCGCACGTCGCACCGATCGACCTCGCCGACCTCTCCCAGGCGACGTCCGCCGCCCCGAGCGGGCTGCACGGCGCGTACTCGCGCGCGCTCGAACGCCTTCCCGAGTACCTGTCGGGAGGCGGGTACGAGCCGTACGGGGTCGGCGTCCTCCGCGAGGCGATCGCCGACCACCACACGCGGCGCGGCACGCCGACGACGCCCGACGAGGTCCTCGTCACGACCGGCGCCCAGCACGCGATCACCACGCTCGCGGGCACGCTCCTCGGCGGCGGCGACCGCGCCGTGGTGCAGTCGCCCACGTACTACCACGCGATGGAGGCGCTGCGGCGCGCCGGGGCACGGCTCGTGCCCCTCCCCGTGGGTCGCGGCGACCGGGAGGCGCAGCCCGGCCGCGACCGGGACGCACCCGGGTTCGACGTCGACCTCTTCGGCTCGACGCTGCGCCAGGTCTCGCCGCGGCTGGTGTACCTCGTGCCCGACTTCCACAACCCGACCGCCTACACGCTGACGGCCGAAGAGCGTGCCGGGGTGCGCGACGCCGCGGCGCGCCAACGCGTCACCGTGGTCGGCGACGAGACCCTGACGGACCTCGACCTCGACGGCGACCCGGATGCCGTCGGACCCGTCGCCGAGCCCTTCGCCGGCGACGGGACCTCGCCGTACGTGGTCACCGTGGGTTCGGCGTCCAAGTCCTTCTGGGGAGGCCTGCGCGTCGGGTGGGTCCGCGCCCACCCGGACCTCGTCGCGCGCCTCGCGCGCACGCGGCAGTCCGCCGACATCGCGACCGCGGTGCTCGAGCAGCTCGCCGTGGTCGAGCTGCTCGACGACGCGGGCAGCGTGCTCGCCGAGCGCCGCCGGACGCTGCGCGCGCAGCGCGACCTGTTGTGCGGGCTCCTGGGCGCGGCGCTCCCCGACTGGCGCGTGCACGTCCCGGAGGGCGGGCTGTCCCTGTGGGTCGACGTCGGCGCGCCGGTCGCCCAGGCGTTCGCCGCCGCGGCCGCCGCGGAGGGGGTCCTGGTCAACGCCGGCCCGACGTTCACCCCCGACGGCGGTGCCGCGGACCGGTTGCGCCTCACGTTCTCGCGCCCGCCCGAGGAGCTGGAGCGGGCGGTGCCCCGACTCGCGGCCGCGTGGGCCCGCGTGGCGGGCTGAGGCCGCCCGGTCCGTCCGCGGCGACGGGGACCGTCAGCGCGAGCGGAGCTCCACGGGCGCGGTCGCCTGCGCGCCGTCGTGCAGGAGCCGCGCGACGGCAGCGCCCTCGGCGGCCAGGGTTCGCCACGTCTCGCCGAGCCACTGCTCGGCGTCGTACTGCGTCGTGAAGACGGGGCTGACGGGCGCGGCGAGGACGCGGCCCTCGGCGTCGTCGAGCTCCCAGACCCACTGCGGCCGGATCATCGTGCCTCCCTCGCCTCGGCGCCCCGCACGTGCTCGCCCGGCTCCGGGTGGCGCACGAGCGACCGGTTGATGCGTGCCGCCCAGAGCGGGCCCTGGTAGAGGAACCCGGTGTAGCCCTGGACGAGGTCGGCCCCCGCGTGCAGGTAGTCGCGGGCGTCGTGCGCGGTCGTGATGCCCCCGACGCCGATGATCGCTCGGCGCGCGCCGAGGCGCTCGCGCAACCGCGCGACGACGGCCAGGCCGCGGGCGCGGACGGGCGGGCCGGACAGCCCGCCGGGCCCGCGATCGTGCCCGATCGTCGTGTTCACGGCGACGACGCCGTCCAGGTCGAGCTCGTCGACGAGGTCGGCGACCGCGTCCACGTCCTCGTCCGCGAGGTCGGGCGCGATCTTGACGAGCAGCGGCACCCGGGCGACCCCCGCGGCCGCGTCGGCGGCCTCGCGCACCGCGACGAGGATCGGGCGCAGCGACTCGACCTCCTGGAGGTCGCGCAGACCCGGGGTGTTGGGCGAGGACACGTTGACCACGAGGTAGTCGGCGTACGGTGCGAGCAGCCCCGCGCTCGTGGCGTAGTCCGCCGCGGCCCCCTCCGCGGGCGTGACCTTCGTCTTGCCGATGTTCGCCCCCACGAGCACGGCACGCCCCGCGCGTGTCGAGCGCAGCGCTGCGAGACGACGGGCGGCCGCCGCGGCGCCCTCGTTGTTGAAGCCCATGCGGTTGCGCACGCCCAGCACGTCGAGCTCGCGCCACAGGCGCGGCTTCTCGTTGCCCGGCTGCGCGTGCGCCGTGACCGTGCCGACCTCGACGAACGCGAACCCGAGCATCGTCAGCCCGCGCACGGCGCGCGCGTCCTTGTCGAACCCGCCCGCGAGGCCGAAGGGCGCGGGGAAGACCTTGCCCAGCACCTCGACGCTGCCCCGGCCCCCGGCCCCACGGCCCAGGTACGGGGCGAGCGCCCCCTGCACGACGTCGCGCAGGACGGGCACGCGGCCGGCGGCGCCGATGAGGTCGAACGCGACGTGGTGCGCGCGCTCGGGGTCCATGCGGCGAAAGACGGCGTCGAAGAGCAGCCCGTACAGGAACGGTCGGCGGCGGGTCATGCGGCGTCCTCCGGGGCGTCGGTGGCGGTACGGGTGCTGGTGGTGCTCGGCGCGGGCTGCGAAGGGGTCCCCGGACGGGTGCGCCAGAGCCACCACAGCCCCACGAAGGGCAGGACGAGCGGCACGTAGCCGTAGCCCTGACCGAAGCCGGACCAGACGGTCGCGCGCGGGAAGGCCTCGGGGTCGGCGAGCGAGAACGCGCCGACGGCGAGCACGCCGACGAGCTCGACGCCCACCGCGACCCACGCCACGCGGCGCGCGACGTCCCCTCCCCGCGCGAGCGCGATCGTCGCGACGACGTACACCGCCGCCGCGAGCGCCGACAACGCGTAGGCGAGCGGCGCCTCGTGCCAGTCGCGCAGGAGCTGGACGGCCGCACGCGCCGTGGCCGCGAGGGCGAAGATCCCGTACACGGCGACGAGGACCCGGCCGAAGCCGGTGTTCGTGCGACGGGCGCGCGGCGTCCCGTCCGGGGCGGCAGGTGCGCTCATGGCGAGGACCTCCAGGTCAGGCGTTCCAGATCTGCCACAGGCGCCACTCGAGGAACGCGACCGTGAGCGCGGCGACCGCGAGCACGACGGAGCTCCAGCGCGAACGCTCCGCGAAGGCCCACAGCGCGGCGACGGGCAGGATGAAGAGGGCGGTCACGAGGTAGCCCCACAGCAGCACGGGGTCGCTCGGCGCGGTCCCGGTGGCGCCGAGCACGCCCAGGACCACCGCCTGCACGACGATGAGCCCCTCGATCACCGCCGCTCCCCAGAGCTGGCGCAGGATCACCGCGCGGTCGCGCGCGACGAACACGAGCGCCCACCCGGCGAGCGCGACGCATGCCGCGACCACGAGCAGCAGGAGGGGAAGGACCACGCGGCCGAGCGTACCGGGGGCGGCCCGCGGCCACGGAATCGGTCCACAGGTCCCGTCGCTCTCACGGGGGCACGGCCGGCGCGCCCGGAGATAGCATCGCGGGGTGGCTGAACTGACCGTCTCCAGCAAGAATCCCGCCGGTGCCAAGGTCGACGCGCTCGTCGTCGGCACCCACACGACGTCCGACGGCGTCGCGATCGTCGGGGGCGACCTGCCCCGCCCGGTGGTCGCCGCCCTCGAGGACCTCGCACCCACGCTCGGCATCACGGGCGCGGCCGACGAGGTCCGCAAGGTGCCCGCCGGGCCGGAGCTCAAGGCCCAGGTGCTCGTGCTGGTGGGCCTCGGTGCCCGCCGCGCCGACGGCACGTTCAGCGCCGAGGCGCTGCGTCGCGCCGCCGGTGCCGCGCTGCGCGCGCTCGCCGGCACGTCGTCGGTCGCCGTCGCGCTCCCTGTCGAGGACGAGGCCGAGCTCGGCGCGGTCGTCGAGGGCGCCCTCCTCGGCGCCTACACGTTCGCGCGCTACCGCACGGGCGAGGCGGCGGCGTCGTCCGCGAGCCGTCCGCCCGCGACCGTCGAGGTCCTCGCCGCGAGCGCGCGCAGCTCCGCGGCCAAGGCCGCCGTGGAGCGGGCGAAGGTCGTCGCCGCCGCCGTCAACGCGACGCGCGACCTCGTCAACGCGGCACCCAACGACCTCTTCCCGGCCGCGTTCGCCGACGTCGCGAAGCAGGCCGTCAAGGACTCCGGCGCCAAGGGCCTCAAGGTCACGGTGCTCGACGACAAGGCGCTCGTCGCGGGCGGCTACGGCGGTCTGGTCGGCGTGGGGCAGGGTTCGGCACGCGGACCACGTCTCGTCAAGGTCGCGTACGCCCCGTCGCGTCCCGCCGCGAAGGTCGCGCTCGTCGGCAAGGGCATCACGTTCGACTCGGGCGGCATCTCGATCAAGCCCGCCAAGGGCATGGAGGCGATGAAGTCCGACATGGCCGGCGCCGCCGCCGTGCTCCAGACGGTCGTCGCCGCCGCGCGCCTCGGGCTCCCCGTGGCCGTGACGGGCTGGTTGTGCCTCGCGGAGAACATGCCGTCGGGCACCGCGCAGCGCCCGTCCGACGTCATCACGATCCGCGGCGGCAAGACCGTCGAGGTGCTCAACACCGATGCCGAGGGCCGCCTCGTCATGGCCGACGGCCTCGTCGCCGCGGTCGAGGAGAAGCCGGACGTCGTGCTCGACGTCGCGACGCTCACCGGTGCCCAGATGGTCGCGCTCGGCAACCGTGTCTCCGCCGTCATGGGCGCCGACGACGTGCGCGCCGAGGTCGTCGCGGCGGCGGACGCCGCGGGCGAGCAGTTCTGGCCCATGCCGCTGCCCGAGGAGCTCGGCGCGTCGCTGAAGTCGAAGGTCGCGGACCTCGCGAACATCGGCGACCGGTTCGGCGGGATGCTGGTCGCTGGTCTGTTCCTCCAGGAGTTCGTCGGCGAGACCCCGTGGGCGCACCTCGACATCGCGGGCCCGGCGTTCAACGAGGGCTCCGCGCACGGGTACACGCCGGTCGGCGGCACGGGCGTCGCCGTCCGCACCCTGCTCGGCCTGGTCGAGGGCCGCGCCCGCCGCTGACCCGGCCTCGCCGAGCAGGGGGGGTCCTGGTCCGTCCGGTCGCCCGGGCGGACCAGGACCCCTGCTCGACCCGGGCAGATCGCCTGGTCGGGGTCAGGAGCTCCGGCGCTGCCGCTGGCGCGAGTTCCAGTCCCGCATGCGCTGCGGGTAGCCGGTGAAGCGGACGTTGTAGACCGGCACGCCCAGCGAGCCGGCGACGTCGAACGCCGTCTTCTCGTCCGGGACGCGGCGCCGCGTCCACTCCCCCGTCGTCGCGATGAGCAGGAGCGTCGCGCCCGTGTCCGGCGTGGGCGGCTCGACGTACGCCTCGACCCCGACGCGCGTACGCACGAAGTCCTGGAGGTGGGCGAGCGTCGCGCGGCGGGCGTCCGACGGCGCGGCGGAGCCGCCGGTCGCGGACGTGGTCGTCGCGGGGCGGCGTGAGAACAGGCTGGACAGCTTGGGCAGCCGAGGCACAGCGGCAGGGTACAGCGTGACCCTGGTCATACGGTGGGCACCGCTGTCTCCAGCGTCACAGCCGAGAGGCCATGGTTTCGATTGGGGAGCCCGTGCCCGAGGTGCCAAGATGGCACCCGGAGAACGTTCACGCACCGTGGGCCGGCGGTTCCGTCCGGCCCGTCGACGTGCCGTGCGCGTCCACCCTCGCTCTCCCCTCGCTGAAGGAGTCGCACGTGGCCGAACCCGGCACACCATTCGACGTCGTCGTCCTGGGCGGAGGCAGCGCCGGCTACGCCACCGCGCTGCGCGCCGCCCAGCTCGGCCTCTCCGTCGCGCTCGTCGAGTCGGGCAAGCTCGGGGGTACGTGCCTGCACAACGGGTGCATCCCCACCAAGGCGCTGCTCCACGCGGCCGAGCTCGCCGACGGTGCCCGCGAGGGCGTGAAGTTCGGCGTCCGCAGCACGTTCGACGGCATCGACATGGGGGGCGTCAACAGCTACAAGGACGGCGTC
Organism: Cellulosimicrobium cellulans; assembly: GCF_016921195.1. Lineage (GTDB taxonomy): Bacteria > Actinomycetota > Actinomycetes > Actinomycetales > Cellulomonadaceae > Cellulosimicrobium > Cellulosimicrobium cellulans_F. The sequence goes on along the minus strand of NZ_JAFGYF010000002.1, from coordinate 6,271 downwards.
GTCGCCGGCCTCTACAAGGGACTGCAGGGGCTCGTCTCCTCGCGCGGCATCACGTTCGTCGAGGGCCACGGCCGGCTCGTGTCGCAGGACACCGTCGAGGTCGACGGCACCCGCTACACCGGCCGCCACGTCGTGCTCGCGACGGGCTCCTCCTCGCGCTCGCTCCCGGGCCTGGAGATCGCCGGTCGGGTCATCACGTCCGACCAGGCGCTGCGGCTCGACCGCGTCCCGACGTCGGTCGTCGTGCTCGGCGGCGGGGTGATCGGCGTCGAGTTCGCGAGCGTGTGGAAGTCGTTCGGCGCCGACGTCCAGATCGTCGAGGCGCTCCCGCACCTCGTGCCCAACGAGGACGTGGCGCTCTCGAAGTCGCTCGAGCGCGCGTTCCGCAAGCGCGGCATCAAGTTCTCGCTCGGCGACCGGTTCGCCGGCGTCAAGGAGACCGACTCGGGAGTCACCGTCACGCTCGAGTCCGGCAAGACCTTCGAGGCCGAGCTGCTGCTCGTCGCCGTGGGGCGCGGCCCGCGCACCGCGGACCTCGGGTTCGAGGCGCAGGGCATCACGCTCGACCGCGGGTTCGTCGTCGTCGACGAGCGCCTGCACACGGGCGTCGGGAACATCTGGGCCGCGGGCGACATCGTGCCCGGGCTCCAGCTCGCGCACCGCGGGTTCGCGCAGGGCATCTTCCTCGCGGAGCAGATCGCCGGGCTCGACCCGACGCCGATCGTCGAGTCGTCGATCCCGCGCGTCACCTACTGCGAGCCCGAGATCGCGTCCGTCGGGGTCACGGAGGCCGCGGCGATCGAGACGTGGGGGGCCGACCAGGTCGAGTCCCTCGAGTACAACCTCGCCGGCAACGGCAAGAGCAAGATCCTCGCGACCAGCGGCTTCGTCAAGCTCGTGCGCCGCAAGGACGGGCCCGTCGTCGGCGTGCACATGATCGGCGCCCGCGTCGGCGAGCTCGTCGGCGAGGGCCAGCTCATCGTGGGCTGGGAGGCGTACCCCGAGGACGTCGCCGCCCTGGTCCACGCCCACCCCACCCAGAACGAGGCACTCGGAGAGGCGCACCTGGCCCTGGCCGGCAAGCCTCTGCACGCCCACAACTGACCCCAACGATCGAAGGAGACCAGGCAGGTCATGTCTGAGAACGTGCAGATGCCGGCCCTCGGCGAGTCCGTCACCGAAGGCACCGTCACCCGTTGGCTCAAGTCGATCGGCGACACCGTCGCCGTCGACGAGCCGCTGCTCGAGGTCTCGACCGACAAGGTCGACACCGAGATCCCGTCGCCCGTCGCGGGCGTGCTCGAGCAGATCCTCGTCCAGGAGGACGAGACCGTGGAGGTCGGCACCGACCTCGCCGTGATCGGCGACGGTTCCGGCGGCGGCGACGCCGCGCCCGCCCCCGCGGCGGCCGAGGAGCCCGCGCCCCAGGCCGCGCCCGAGCCCGAGCCGGCGCAGCCCGCCGCGCAGGAGGCCCCCGCCGAGCAGGCCGCTCCCGCGCCGCAGTCCTCCGGGGACGGCGAGGAGATCAAGCTGCCCGCGCTCGGCGAGTCCGTCACCGAGGGCACCGTGACCCGGTGGCTCAAGTCGGTCGGCGACACCGTCGAGGTCGACGAGCCGCTGCTCGAGGTCTCGACGGACAAGGTCGACACCGAGGTCCCCTCCCCCGTGGCCGGCACCGTCCAGCAGATCCTCGTCCAGGAGGACGAGACGGTCGAGGTCGGCACCGTGCTCGCGATCGTCGGCTCGGGCGCCGCCCCGGCCGCGGCCCCCGCGGCCCCGGCCGAGCAGCCCGCTCAGGAGGCCCCGAAGCAGGAGTCCGCTCCGGCCGAGGCGCCGACCGAGGCGCGTACGCCCGCGAGCGAGGCGGACGTCCCCGCTCAGGCCGCGCAGGAGGAGACGCCCGCCCCGGCGACGAGCGCCCCCGCTCCCGCCGCCGAGAAGCCGGCCGCACCGTCGGCCCCGGGCGCGACCCCGGCCCCGGCCGCCAAGACCGGCGGCACGTACCTCACGCCGCTCGTGCGCAAGCTCGCCGCGGACAAGGGTGTCGACCTCTCGACCCTCACCGGCACGGGGGTCGGCGGCCGCATCCGCAAGGAGGACGTGCTCGAGGCCGCGCGCAAGGCCGAGGAAGCCAAGGCAGCGCCCGCCGCTGCCGCACCCGCCGCCCCCGCGGCCGGTGGCGCCCCGAAGAAGGCGTCGGTCCCGGCGGTCTCGCCGCTGCGCGGCACGACCGAGAAGACGAGCCGCCTGCGCAAGCTCGTCGCGAGCCGCATGGTCGAGGCGCTGAGCACGCAGGCCCAGCTCACGACGGCCGTCGAGGTCGACGTCACGCGCGTCGCCGCCCTGCGCAACCGCGCCAAGGCCGACTTCAAGGCACGCGAGGGTGCCAACCTCACGTTCCTGCCGTTCTTCACGCTCGCCGCGGTCGAGGCGCTCAAGGCCTACCCGAAGATCAACGCGACCTTCGGCGAGGACGAGATCACCTACCACGGCCAGGAGAACGTGGGCATCGCGGTCGACACCGAGCGCGGCCTCGTCGTCCCGGTGATCAAGGACGCCGGCGACCTCAACCTCGCCGGCATCGCGCGCAAGATCGCCGACCTCGGCGCGCGCACGCGTGCCAACAAGGTCGGGCCGGACGAGCTCGCGGGCGCGACGTTCACGATCACCAACACCGGCTCGGGCGGCGCCGTCTTCGACACGCCGATCGTCCCGGTCGGCCAGGTCGCGATCCTCGGCACGGGGACGATCACCAAGCGCCCGGTCGTCGTGACGGACGCGGACGGGAACGACACGATCGGCATCCGCTCGACGTGCTTCATCTTCCTGTCCTACGACCACCGTCTGGTCGACGGTGCGGACGCCGCGCGCTTCCTCACCACGATCAAGAACCGCATCGAGGAGGGCGCGTTCGAGGCCGAGGTCGGCCTCTGACGCTCCGCGCTCCCTGACGCTCCTCCGAGAGGCCCTGACCAGCACGGTCGGGGCCTCTCGTCGTCTCCCGCGAGCCGTGCGGGCGTCGAGCGGCGAGAGGTTCCCGGCCACGGGTGCGCGGGACGGTCCTGGGCCCGTAGCGTGAGCCCATGGACATCGTCGTGGCGGGCTCGCACGGATTCATCGGTGCCGAGCTGCTCGAGCGGCTGCGCGAGGACGGCCACCACGTGCGTCGGCTCGTCCGTCGTGCACCGCAGACGTCCGACGAGCACGAGTGGGACCCCGACGCGGGCACCCTGGACCCCCGCGCGCTCGAGGGCGCCGACGCCGTCGTGAACCTCGCCGGCGCCGGGATCGGCGACCACCGCTGGACCACGGAGTACAAGCGCACCCTGGTCACCTCACGGACCCGGACCACGGGCCTCCTGGCCCGGACCATGGCCGGTCTCGACGTGCCGCCGCCCGTCTGGGTCCAGGGCTCCGCCATCGGCTACTACGGCGACCGGGGCGCGCAGGTGCTCACGGAGACGTCGGCGTCGGGCGACGGGTTCCTGGCCCGGCTGGTGCGCGAGTGGGAGGCCGCGACGGCCCCGGCCGAGCAGGCGGGCGTCCGCGTCGTGCACGCGCGGACGGGCATCGTGCTGTCGTCCGAGGGCGGCGCCCTCGGCAGGCTCCTGCCCCTGCTGCGGCTCGGCGTCGGTGGACGGCTCGGCTCGGGAACCCAGTACTGGAGCTGGATCACGCTGCGGGACGAGGTCGACGCGCTGCGGCACCTGCTCACGGCGCCCGTGCACGGCCCGGTCAACCTGTGCTCCCCGCACCCGGCGACGAACGCGGAGATCACGCGTGCGCTCGCGCAGGAGCTGCACCGCCCGGCCGCGCTGGCCGTCCCCGCCTTCGCGCTGCGCGTGGTGCTGGGAGAGATGGCGTCGGACATCCTCGGCTCCCAGCGGGCGCTCCCGACCGTCCTCGAGGCGAGCGGCTTCACCTACTCCGACCCGCTCCTCCAGGACGCCGCGCGCCGGGTCGCGGAGCGTCGCTGACGCGCTGTGCCTCGGCCGCGACCGACCGTCCGCGCACCGCGCCCCGTCATCGCACCTCGGCGACCCGCCACCCGTCGTCGGTCCAGCGGAGCACGAGCACGACGGTGGTGCGTGGCGTCGCCGGCACCTGCAGCTCGCCGTCGTCCGTGCGCTGCCGGTGCGCGCTGACGGCGTAGTCGACCTCGACGACCGCGTCGGCGGGCGACGCTCCCGTCCCGTCCGGCACCGGCGACCGGTCCTCGGCGAGCCGCGCGTCGAAGACCTCGGCCTGCGCGTCGAGCACGTCCACGCCGTCGAGCGCGGCGAGCACCCCGGCGTCCCGGTCCTGCGCCGACGAGCCCGCGACCACCACGGACGACAGGTCGCCCACGCCGGCGGTGAGCAGCGCGAGCCGGCGCACGGTGAGCGCGCGCGCCGCGCCGACGGGGTCGTCCGGATCCAGCACCGCGCCGGCGTCCGCGACCGGCTCGACGGCGGTCGTGGCCCCGCTCGGCGCCGGCTCCCCGACGTCGGGCGTCGTCGTGCGGGACGAGCCGAGGAGGACCAGCAGGACCACAAGCACCGCGCACCCGGCGAGGATCCCCCCGCTCGTCGCGACCGCCCGGACGGCCCGCCGCCGTCGGGCACGGGCACCACGCGCACGTGTTCTCGTGCCGACGCGTGCGCCGTCCCCCACGGATCCGGCCGTCCCGGCACCGGGGCGACCGGGCCGACGACCGCCGAACGCCCCCGCGACGAGACGCGCGGCGTCCGGCATCACGACCGGGCGCGGCTCGACGGCGTCGTAGCACCGGGCGGCGAACGTCCCCGCGGCAGGACGCGCGGAAGGGTCGTCGCGCAGGGCGACCGCGAGCTCGGCGTGCAGCGCGGCGAGATCACGCGCCTCCTCAGGGTCGACGGTCGTCCGGTAGGACGGGTGGCTCGACGCCGGAGCCGGGACGAGGTCGAGCACGAGCCGCGCCAGGTCGCGCACGTCGTCCGCCGGCGCACCGCTCGAGGGCGTCAAGGGCGCGCGCAGCACCGCACGACCGCTCGACGCGACCACGACCGACGCCGCGTCCAGGCACCCGTGGACCCGGCCGTCGCGATGGAGCGCCGCCAGGCCCTGGGCCACCGGGACCAGCACCGTGATCGCCTCCGCGGCCCGGAACGGTTCCCGAGCCGCCGCGAGCTCGTCGAGTCGTAGGCCCTCCACGTGGTCGGTGAGGACCACGAGCGACGACTCCCCCGCCTCTAGGACGCCGTGCACCGCGACGAGGTGCTCATGGGGCTCGGAGAGAGCATGCAGGTGCTCGACGAGCGCGGCACGGCCCCCCGGTCCTTGGGGAACGTCCAGCCGCGCGACCTCGCACACCGCCCCGGAGTCGTCGTGCGCCACCACGCCGCCTGCCGCGCCGGGCTCCCGCCGAACCGACCACCCGGCGGCACCCAGCACCGGCACCAGGTCCCCGACGGTCTCCACGGGCGGTCGGAGACGGCGCGACGTCGACAACGGCATACCTCATCTCACCGCACGGAGGACCCCGACGTGCCGTTGTCCACAGGCCGGATCGCGGGCCGGTGCTGGGTCACGAGCGCGCGCTCGAGCTCCGGCCCGCGTCATCGCTGCGCGGCACCCGCTCGCTCTCGATCCCGCGGGTCGGTCGGCGGCATGCGCTCGCCCTCAAACCCGCGGGTCAGGCCCGCGGCATGCGCTCGCCCTCAAACCCGCGGGTCAGGTCCGCGGCGTGCGCTCGCCCTCAAACCCGCGGGTCAGGCCCGCGGCGGGGGTGGGCTCGGAGCTCGGGGCTGCGGCGCCGTCACCTCGGTCGTTCGGCCGTGGGTTCGTGGAGCGCCGCTCTGACGCCCCTTCGCCTCCGAGCCCACCCCCACCGCTCGGCCGTCGGCCCACCATGGCCTGACAGGCCGACCAGGCGGTCCCGGCGGGCCGAACAGGTGACCACGGCTCGTCAGACACCCAGGCCCAGCCCGACCACCCGCTCGGCTGACGTCGCGACGACTCGGCGTGGCCTCCAGGACGGCCGGGTCGGGTCGCGACGGTGACGCGACCCACGACCCACGACCCACGGCCGCGGCGCAGCGGCGCCGGCGCGGCGGTCCGGCGGCGCGGCGCTGCCGTGCGGCGACCGGATGCGGCAGAGGAAGCCTGCCGGCGAGGCCGGCACCGCGGGCGGTCGTCCGGGGTGTGCGACGACCAGGGCGAGACGACGTAGGGCGGGGTGGGTGGTGGTGCCGCGTCGTGGCGGGCCTGGCGGGAGCCGCGAGGAACGAGCGGCGGATGGTAGACGCGGCAC
>NZ_JAFGYF010000019.1 GCF_016921195.1 Cellulosimicrobium cellulans | reverse complement strand
CGACGGCCTGACCAACAACGTGAAGTACACCTTCACCGTCTACGCGACCAACGCCGTCGGCGACGGACCCGCGTCCCCGCCCTCGGCCGAGGCCCGCCCCGACGAGAAGCCCGACCCGCCCGCCGCACCTACCCTCGAGTTCGGCGACAAGTCCCTCACCGTCACCTGGACCAACAAGACCTACACCGACCGCTCGCCCATCGAGACCGTCGACCTGGAGATCTCCCCGGCACCACCGGGCGGAGCCGTGCAGAAGACGGCGCTCACCGGGACCTCGGTGACCTGGGACGGCCTGCAGAACGGCGTCGCGTACAAGGTGCGCGTCCGGGCGAACAACCTCGCCCCCGACCCCTCGGACTGGGGCGAGTACTCGGCGGCGGAGACGCCCGCGGGCAAGCCCGCGGCGCCCGGGAAGCCCTCGGCGAAACGCACCTCCATCGGCGACACGTCGCAGATGCAGGTCTCGTGGACGGCGCCGGACGACAACGGTGCCGCGATCAGCTCCTACACCGTCGAGGCGGTGCGAGGCGGCTCCGTGGTCAAGACGGCGACCGCGGCCGGGGGCGCCACGTCGGCAACACTCGGCGTGCCCGCCGACACCACGGGCTACACGTTCCGCGTCAAGGCGCACAACAAGGCCACCGACAAGTTCGGCGACGCGGAGTTCTCGCCGGCGTCCGATCCCGTTCGGGCGTTCGCGACCCCGGGCACGGTGTCGAACCTCAGCGCCGACGCGAACGGGACGAACGGTCAGATCCAGCTGTCGTTCGGTGCGGCATCCGGCAACGGCGTCCGGTCGGAGGAGATCTCCTACCAGTACGACGCCGGGAGCGGCTGGAAGCCGCTCGGCGGCGACAAGGTGGTCGGCGACCTCACGAACGGCAAGCCGTACTCGATCAAGGTGCGCGCGGTCGCGGACGTCGACGGGGCACGCGAGGCCGGGGCGGCGTCGACGGCCAACTCGGAGTCGCCGTACGGGCCCATCCCCGCGCCCGACGTGTCCATGTCCGGTGGCGATCGGACCATCTCCTACAGCTGGTCGACCTCGGACAACGGGCGCGACTACACCGTGTCGGTGCGCGGCGCGGTGAGGTCCAGCGCGAAGTCGGGCTCGGGCACCCTGAGCGTCGGGTACTCGGAGACGCGCGAGATCTGCGTCACGGTCACGCCCACGGAGGGCGCGGCGAAGGAGACCTGCCGCTCGGCGACCTCCGACAAGAAGCCCGAGCCGGTGTTCACCGTGAGCAAGGGCAGCAACCACAAGCTGCCCGACGGCAAGTGGCCCGGGGAGTGCGGGCACAGCTCGTGCGCCGAGCTCTACCTCACCATCAAGGACGGCCCAGCGAACACGTCGTTCCGGGTGACCTGCTACGGCGGCGGGTCGCGGATCGGCTCGGGCAACTACAGCTACGACGCGCAGGGGCGCGCGCTGCGGACCGACGGCAACGGCAACTACTCCGGCGGCCAGCAGTGCGTGTGGGGTCAGCCGGGCTCGGCGGTCCGCATCGACACGACCATCGGGAACACCAACTCCATGACCTGGTACTAGCGGCTCGTCCCCCCGAGCCCTTCCAGCACAGCGAACGGAAAGCGACGAATGACCACCATGACCCCCGAGCAGGCCACCTGGTTCGCTCAGACCTTCGACCGGCTCGTCGGCAACGTCGGGCAGGCCGTCCTGGGCAAGGCGCACGTGGTGCGCCTGACCCTGACCTGCATGCTCTCCGAGGGCCACATCCTCCTCGAGGACGCGCCGGGCACCGGCAAGACGTCGCTCGCCCGTGCCCTCGCGGCGAGCGTCCAGGGCACGAACAACCGCATCCAGTTCACGCCCGACCTGCTCCCGTCGGACGTCACCGGCGTGACGATCTACGACCAGAAGACCGGGAAGTTCGAGTTCCACCAGGGCCCGATCTTCGCCTCGATCGTCCTGGCCGACGAGATCAACCGCGCGTCGCCCAAGACGCAGTCCGCGCTCCTCGAGGTCATGGAGGAGGGCCGGGTCACGGTCGACGGCGTCGGCCACGACGTCGGGCGCCCGTTCATGGTCATCGCGACGCAGAACCCGATCGAGCAGGCCGGCACCTACCGGCTCCCCGAGGCCCAGCTCGACCGCTTCCTCATGAAGGCCTCCATCGGGTACCCCGACCACGCGTCGACGGTCGAGATCCTCTCGGGCGCCGCCGTGCGTGACCGCAGCAAGACGCTCCAGCCGCTCATCACGACGCAGGCCGTGACGGAGATGGCCGAGCTCGCGTCGCGGGTCCACGTCGACGGCGCGGTGCTCGAGTACGTGTCCCGGCTCGCGGAGGAGACGCGCAACGCCCCCGAGGTCCGGGTCGGCGTCTCCGTCCGTGGCTCGCTCGCGCTCGTGCGGTGCGCAAAGGTCTGGGCCGCGGCCCACGGGCGCAACTACGTGCTGCCGGACGACATCAAGGAGCTCGCGCAGCCGGCCTGGGCGCACCGCCTCGTCCTCGACCCGGAGGCCGAGTTCGCGGGCGCCACGAACGAGGCCGTGCTCGGCCGGCTCCTCGCCGACGTCGCGGCCCCGCAGGAGCGACGCACCGCCTGACCGGACGTGCGGCGCTCCCCGCGCCGCCCGCCCGTACCGCCTTTCGCCCCACCGACGGGCGCACCGTCATCCCCCGTACCGATCGAGAGCTCACCGCATGAACGCCTCACACGGCCCCTCGACCGGCCGCCCGAGCACCCGCTCGAGCAGCCCGAGCGGCAGGACCGGCACGCCACCCGCGCCGTCGGCCCTCGCCGGGCTGCTCCGACCCCTCGCAGCGCCCCTCGCCCGCGTCGGTGCGCCCGTCGGTCGAGCCCTGGCGCCGGCGGCGCGGGCCGTCGAGCCCGTGACCTCGGCCGTCAGCCCCTTCGGCTGGGCGGCGCTCGTCGTCACGGTCGGAGCCTGGTGGGCCGGTCTGGCCTTCTCGTGGCTCGAGCTCCTGGTGGTGGCGGTCCTGCTCACGGTGTCGCTGCTCGCCGCGGTCGCGTTCGTGCTGGGCCGCTTCCGCTACGCCGTCGTGCTCGACCTCGCGCAGCAGCGCGTCACGGTCGGCGACCGTGCGGTCGGACGGCTCGACGTGCGCAACGACTCGGGGCGGCCCCTGCTCCCGTCGGTCATGGAGCTTCCGGTCGGGCAGGGCATGGCGACGTTCCCCGTCCCGCGCCTGCGCCCCCAGGCGAGCCACGAGGAGATCTTCACGGTGCCGACGCACCGGCGCTCGGTGATCTCCGTGGGGCCCGTCCGCTCGGTGCGTGCCGACCCGCTCGGCCTGCTGCGCCGCGAGGTCGTCTGGACCGAGCCCGAGGAGCTCTTCGTCCACCCCCGCGTGAAGAACCTCTCGGGCTCGTCCACCGGGTTCCTCAAGGACCTCGAGGGCCGCGTCACGACGGACATCTCCAACTCGGACGTCTCGTTCCACGCGCTGCGCGACTACGTCCCGGGGGACGACCGCCGGCACATCCACTGGAAGACGACGGCCCGCACCGGGCAGCTCATGGTCCGCCAGTTCGAGGAGACGCGTCGGTCGCACCTCGCCGTCCTCCTCTCCACGCGTGCGGAGGACTACGCGCACGACGACGAGTTCGAGCTCGCCGTGAGCGCGTGCGGGTCGCTCGGTCTCCAGGCGATCAAGGAGGACCGGGGCGTCACCGTCCTCGTCAACGACGGCAACCTGCGTGGCGACCACCGCACCCGCCTCCTCGACGACCTCGCGCGCGTCGAGACGCGCGCGCAGCGCACGTCGCTCGTCGACGTCGCGCGCGTCGCGGGCCTGACGATCAGCGACGCGTCCGTCGTGGCGTTCATCGTCGGCAGCAAGGTCACGCCGACCGAGCTCCGCGCGGCGTCCGCGCGGCTGCCGCAGGACGTCCGCGTCATGGCGATCCAGTGCGTGCCCGGGGCGTCGCTCAGCAGGCACGCGATCGCGGAGCTCGTCGTCCTCACCATCGGCGAGCTCGGCGAGCTCCCCCTCGCCCTGCGGAGGCTGAACGACTGATGAGCGCTCCCAGCACCACGACGCGCGGCTCGCGCCGCGCCACCCCGGGGGGCACGCCGGGCCCGTCCTCCGGGACGTCGCAGCGCAACACGACCCGCCTGCGCGGCGCGGACACGCCGCGTGCCCTCACCGCGCTCGGCGCCGTCGACGCGCTCGCGCTCGTCCTCGTCCTCGGCGCGGTCGCGGTCGGGTTCGGACCCGTGTGGGGCTCGACCGGGTACCTCGTCCCGGCCGCCGGCGGCGCCGTCGTCGGGCTCCTGGTCGCCTGGCTCGGGGCCTGGCGCCGGTGGTCGGCCGCCACGGTCCTCGTGGTCGCGGTCGTCGCGTACCTGCTCCTCGGCGGCGCGCTCGCGCTCCCGGCCGACGCGATCGGTGGGGTCGTCCCGTCGCTCCAGACGATCACCGACCTGCTCCGCGGCGGCGTCACGGGCTGGAAGGAGTTCGTCACCACCGTCCCGCCGTTGCACTCCTTCCCGGAGCTCGCGGTGGTCCCGTACCTCCTCATGCTCGCCACCGCGCTCCTCGCGGGGACGATCGCGTGGCGCGCGCGCCGCGCCGCGTGGGCGCTCGTCCCCGTCGTGGTCGCGTTCGTCGGGGTCATCCTCCTCGGGACCGTCATCGCAGCGTTCCCGGTGGCGCAGGGTCTCGTCGTCGGCGGCGTGGGGCTGCTGTGGGCCGGGTGGCGGGTCACCGCCTCCCGGCTCGGCGCGCACCAGATCACGACCGAGGCGAGCAGGGCCGCGACGCGGCGGCTCTGGTGGCACCGCGTGCGCACGGGGGCCGCGATGCTGGTCGTCGGCGGCGTGGCGGCGGTGTTCGTCGCGCCGGTGCTGCTCCCTGACGAGCCGCGCACCGTGCTGCGCGAGACGGTCGTGCCCCCGCTCGACCTGCACGAGTACGTGAGCCCGCTCACGGCGTTCCGCAAGTACGCCAAGGACATGCGCGAGGACGAGCTGTTCACCGTGCGGGGGCTCCCGGCGGGCGCCAAGGTCCGCCTCGCCGGCCTCGACACGTACAACGGCGTCGTCTACGACGTCTCCAGCGGGCTGCCCGGCTCGGGCGTCTACACGCGCGCGGGCGAGGAGATCGCCACGGTCGCGTCCGGGACGCCGACGCGCGTCGACGTGCAGGTCGGGGACTACACCGGCGTGTGGGTGCCCGACGTCGGCGCGCTGGAGGGCATCACCTACACGGGTGACCGCGCGCGCGAGCTCGGTGAGACGACGTACTACAACTCGACCACGGGGACCGCGCTGACGACCGCCGGGCTGCGACCCGGCGACTCGTACACGCTCGACACGCTCGTCACGGCCGAGCCCACCGAGGAGGACCTGCGGGCGGGCGCGATCGACCAGTCGATCGAGGTCCCCGCCCCGCCCAAGGACGCGTTGCCCGCGTCGCTCGCGGGCAAGGCGGCGCAGTTCATGGGGGAGGAGACCGAGCCCGTCGACCAGCTCTACGCGCTCCGCGACGGACTCGTGGCGAGCGGTGTCTTCTCGAGCGGGCTCGACACCCAGCCGCCGTCGCGGCCGGGCCACTCGGCGGAGCGCATCGACACGCTCCTCGCGGACGACGAGATGGTGGGCGACGACGAGCAGTTCGCCGTCGCGCTCGCCCTGATGGCCAACCAGGCCGGCATCCCGGCGCGCGTCGTCATGGGCTTCTACCCCGACGAGGAGAAGAACCCGCTCGAGCCGGGCGAGCCGTTCACGGCGACCGGGGCCGACGTGCACGCGTGGGCGGAGGTGCCCTTCGTCGGCTACGGGTGGGTGCCGATCACGGCGATCCCCGACGAGGACAACAAGATCCAGCCCGAGCCCAAGAGCCTCCAGGTGCCCAAGCCTCCGATCCTCGAGGATCCTGAGCCGCCGGAGGAGCCTGCCGAGGCCGAGGCGGGGAAGGTCGACGACGAGGAGAAGGAGAAGGCCGAGAGCGACGGCTTCGACTGGGGCCAGGCGGCCCTCGTCGCGGTCGCCGTGGTCGTGCCCCTGGCGCTCCTCGCCCTGCCCGTGATCCTCGTGCTCGCCTACAAGGCGCGCCGCCGGGCCCGACGTCGTGCGGCGGCACGTCCCGTGGACCGGGTGAGCGGTGGTTGGCGCGAGGTCCTCGACACCGCGACGGACCTCGGGACGCCCGTCCCAGCCGGTGCCACACGGCGCGAGGGGGCCGGTCTCCTCTCCCAGGCCTACGGTGCGACGGCGACGATCCCGCTCGCGCACCGGGCCGACGCGACCGTCTTCGGGCAGGGCGAGCCGACCGAGGAGGAGATCGAGGCCTTCTGGGCGGACGTGGACTCCGTCGTCGGGGGGCTACGCTCCTCCGTGAACCGTCGCGCCCGCGTCCGTGCCGCGCTCTCGTTGCGGTCGGTGCGCGCGGCCTCCGGTTCCTCGGGCCTGCGCCGGTGGCTGCCCGGCCGCCGCGCGGGCACGAAGGGTGACGCCGTGCCCCCGACGGCAGGGTCGTCGTCGGAGCCGACGAGACGACAGGGAGACGAGTCATGAGCGACGTGACGTGCGCCGCCTGCGGGTCCGCGCAGTCCTCGGGGTCCGCGTTCTGCGCGGTGTGCGGGCAGCCGTTCCCCCGGACGGGGCGCCCGGTCGCCGAGCCCGCCGCAGGCCCGGTCGGCAGCGTCCAGGCCGTCGCCGCGCGCGCGGGGTCGGACCTGCCCTACGCGGCGGCCCCGCACTCGGCGCCGGACACCACGACCGAGCCCGAGGTGTACGCCGCGACGCAGAAGGCCTTCGGCCGACCCGTACCGGTGCCGTCGTCGTCGTTCGCCTCCGCCCCCTTCGCCGGGCGAGGCCGACGCTTCCTCGCCTACGTGGTCGACGTCGCCGTCCCGGGCCTCGTCGCGCTCGTGGTCGTCGTCGCGGGGCTCGCGATGGTCGGGGCACCGCTCGGCAGCGTCCAGGTCGTGACGCAGGACGAGGCGGCCGCGCTGATCGGCAAGATGCTCGTCGTCTACGTCGTCGCCGGCGTCCTGGCCCTCGCGTGGTGGGTCGGCGTGTGGTTCTGGGAGGGGTCGACGGGCAAGACGCTCGGCAACCTCCTCACCGGCATCCGCACGGTCGACGCGGCGACGCGCGAGCCGATCGGCTTCGGTCGGGCGGCGCTGCGCTGGATCATCGTCGGGGTCGTGCCGGCGGGCGGGATCCTCGTGGTCCTGCTCAGCCCGGGCTTCGACTCGTCGGGCCGGTCGCAGGGCTGGCACGACAAGGCCGGGCGGTCGCTCGTGCTCGACGTGCGCGGTGTCGGCCCCGCGTTGTCGGGGTACGAGGGGGTCGCCTCGCTCGTGGCCGGCGCGCCCGGCGACGGCGTCCACGGCCCGGCCGACGGGTATCCGCCGCCTCCCCGGCAGGGGTACGCCCCCTCGTCCGCCCAGTCCGGGTACGCGCCCTACCCGTCCGGCCCGGTCGGCCAGGCCCCCGCGGCGGCCGTCCCCTCCGCCCAGGGCGCGTTCGCCCCGCCCGCTCCGGCGGCGCCGGCCCCGTCGGTCCCGGCGTCGGCCACGCCCGTCCCGGACCCCTGGGCCTTCCCGTCGTCGACGCCGGCGCCGACGAGCGACGGTCTCATCACGGGCGTCCCCGGTGTCGGGGGCGACCCGACTCCTGCCGCGGCGCCCGCGGCGCCCGCGCCTGCAGCACCGGTACCCGCAGCGCCCGTACCGGCGGCGCCCCCGCCCGCGGTGTCGCACGCCGCGCCGGCGCCCGAGCCGGCCGAGGCGGAGTGGGACAGCACGCGCATGACCGCCCGCGACGTCCGCGCGATGGACCCCGCTCCCGACGTGTCGGTCGTCCTCGAGCTCGAGTCGGGGGAGCGTCGCGTGGTCGACCGTCCGACGCTGCTCGGCCGCAACCCGCAGGCGCCCGACGACGGGCCGTGGAACCTCGTCGCGGTCGACGACCCGACGCGATCGGTCTCCAAGACCCACGCCGAGCTCCGGGCGGACCCGAGCGGCCTGTGGCTCGTCGACCGTGGCTCCACCAACGGCACGGTCGTCTCGGTGCCGGGGGCCCCGCCGCGCGTCGCCGAGCCGGGGACGCGCGTGCGCGTCCCGGTCGGTGCGACGATCCACGTCGGGGACCGCCGCATCGTCGTCCACGCCGGTGCCGCATGACGACCGAGCTGCCGGCCGAGGTCCACCTCGCCTGGGGCGCGGCCTCGCACCGCGGCGCCCGCCGGCTCCTCAACGAGGACCGGTTCCTCGTCTCGCGCTCCGTGTTCTTCGTCGCCGACGGCATGGGCGGGCACGAGGCGGGCGAGGTCGCGAGCGCGACGGCCGTCGAGGCGCTCCGGCCCCTGGCGGACCTCGACGTCGTCACGCCGGAGGAGGTCCGCGACCGGATCGCCGTCGCGCAGGAGAACGTGCAGGCGATCGTCACCGAGCCCGGGCGCGGGGCGGGCACCACCGTCACCGGCGTCGTGGTCTCCGAGCAGGACGGGAACCCGTACTGGCTCGTCGTCAACGTGGGCGACTCGCGCACCTACCACCTCGCCGGCGGCCACCTCGAGCAGGTGAGCGTCGACCACTCGGAGGTCCAGGAGATGGTCGACGCCGGGCTGCTGACGCCCGCGGAGGCCCTCACGCACCCGCGGCGGCACGTCGTCACGCGTGCGCTCGGCTCGCGCAACGCCCCGCAGGTCGACTTCTGGTACCTCCCGATCGAGCGGCACGACCGCGTCCTCGTCTGCTCGGACGGTCTGACGGGCGAGCTCGCGGACGAGCGGATCGCCGAGGTGCTGCTGTCGACGCCCGACCCCCAGGCAGCCGCCGAGCGCCTCGTCCACGAAGCCATCGCGGCCGGCGGGCGGGATAACATCACAGTCGTCGTCGTCGATGCGACGGGCGTGTCCGACGACACGAGCGGCGGGAGCACGACTCCGCGCGACCAGGCCGGAGCGCCGGGTCCGGACGTCGACGAGGACACGCTGCCCAGGGATGTTCGTCTGCAGATCGGGGGTCTGACGTGACGCTGCGCTATGTCACGGGAACCGCACGCGCCGTCGTGCGAGGCGGCACGGTCGTCGTGCTGCCGGGGCCGGTGGATGCCTCGCTCGTCGAGCAGGTCTGGGACCAGCTCGGCACCGACGCGGGGGTCGTCGAGGTCCTCCAGGTCCTCACCGGCGCCTTCGGCTCGAGCCTGCGGACGGTGCCCCCGTTCGTGGTCGCGGTGGTCGCGGACCGCCGCGTCCACGTCGCCGCGCGCGGCCGCGTCACGGTGACCCTGGAGCTCGACGGCGGCGAGCGCGTGCGCGTCGAGGGCGAGGGCGTCACGACCTGGTCCGAGCGTGTCCTGGACGACGTCGTCGAGCTGCTCGTGAGCGCCGATGCCGGTCTCGTGGGCCCGCTCGACGAGTCGCCGGTGGGCGAGCCCCTGCTCGGGGACGCCGCGACCCTCCCGCTCGTCTCGGGCGTCGTGCTGGCCGGGGCCGTCGCGTGGCCCCTCGCCGAACGTCCGGCCCGGCCGGCCGCCGAGGGCTCCGTGGACGACGGCGGGGTCCCGCCGTCCGTCGACGTCGCCCCCGTGGACCGTCCGTCCTCGGACACGGCCGTCGACCCGGTGGTCGTCGACCCGGCGGTCGCGGCGCCCGCGGCGGCCCCGCTCGGCGCGCTCGGCGCGACGCTCCGGCTCCCGGAGGAGACGATCGCGCCCGAGCCGGAGCACCACGCCCCGGGTCCGCAGGCGCCCGTCGAGGAGCCCGAGACGGCGCTCGACGAACCGTCCGCCGCCGGGTCCGCGGACGACGCCGACGACGACTACGCCCACCTGTGGGGATCGACCATCCTGCGGACCGTGGAGGACGCCGCGGTACGCACGGAGGACGACGAGGAGCACGACGAGCCCGCGCCGCCCGCCCCGGTCGCCCCGCCCGCGCCGTCGGCCACCGCCGCGGACGAGCCGGCGACCCCGGCGCCGCCCGCCCCGGCTGGCGACGGCCTCATCGCCGGCATCCCGCGGGAGTGGACCGGCGCGACGCCCGCGGCCGCGCACCGCGCCGCGACGGTCGTCGACCCGGAGGGTGAGCAGCAGGCGGCGGAGAGCGACCAGGCCTCCGGGCTCGACCACGACGGCCACACGGTGCACTCGTCCGCCATCGCGGACCTGCGTGCGGCCGCGCAGGACGCCGGTGCCGCGGCTCCGGTGCCGCCTCCGCCGTCGTTCAGCGCTCCGCCCGGGCCCGGCCAGCAGCAGATCCTCGCGCGCACGTGCGCGCAGGGGCACGCGAACCCGCCGTCGCGGGACGCGTGCGCGGTCTGCGGCGGGGCGCTCGAGGGCGACGCCGAGCTCGCGATCCGTCCGCCGCTCGGGCGGGTCCTCGTCTCCACGGGGCAGACGGTCGAGCTCGACCGTCCCGTCGTCGTGGGCAGGCGCCCGCGCACGCCCCGGTCGCAGGCGGCCGAGCTGCCCCGTCTGGTGACCGTGCCCAGCCCGCAGCAGGACATCTCGCGCTCGCACCTCGAGATCACCCTCGAGGGGTGGCACGTGCTCGTGAGCGACATGGCGACGACCAACGGGACCACGCTCCTGCGCGCGGGGCAGCCGCCGCGGCGGCTCCACCCGTCGGAGCCGGTCCTGGTCGTCGACGGTGACGTCGCCGACCTCGGCGACGGCGTGACCCTCGTGTTCGAGGGGATCCGGTGAGCACCAAGCGCGCGCCGTCCCCACCACCGGAGATCAAGGGCTTCGAGTACGTCTCGCTGATCGGCTCGGGCGGGTTCTCCGACGTCTTCCTCTACCAGCAGCAGCGTCCCCGCCGCCGCGTCGCGGTGAAGGTGCTGCTGCACGAGTGGTCGAGCCACTCGCAGCGGGCGGCGTTCGACGCCGAGGCCGACCTCATGGCCACGCTCTCGACGCACCCGTCGATCGTCACGATGTACGAGGCGGACATCGCCGACGACGGGCGCCCGTACCTCGCCATGGAGTACTGCTCGCGTCCCAACCTGGGCGCGCGGTACCGCACCGAGCGGCTCTCGGTCGCCGAGGCGCTGCGCATCGCGGTCCAGATCGCGGGCGCGGTGGAGACGGCGCACCGGGCCGGGATCCTGCACCGCGACATCAAGCCCGCGAACATCCTGGTGACCGAGTACGGTCATCCCGCGCTCACGGACTTCGGCATCTCGTCCACCGTCGACGACGCCGCGCGCGCCGAGGGCATGTCGATCCCGTGGTCGCCCCCCGAGTCGTTCGCCGAGCCGCCGCGCAGCGGCATCGCGACGGACGTGTGGGCGCTCGCCGCGACCACGTACACGCTCCTTGCGGGGCGGACACCGTTCGAGGTGCCCGGCGGCTCGAACTCGAGCGCCAACCTCATCTCGCGCATCGAGACCTCGCCGCTGCCCCCGACGGGCCGCACGGACGTGCCCGCGTCGCTCGAGCGCGTGCTCGCGACCGCGATGGCGAAGAACCCGGGGTCGCGCTACCCGACGGTCCTCGCGTTCGCGCGAGCCCTCCAGCAGGTGCAGAACGAGCTGTCGTACGCGGTCACGCCGATCGACCTGCTCGACGACACGGGTCACGTCCAGGAGGAGGAGCCCGACGACGACGCCGGGACCCGCCTGCGCCAGGTCGTGTCGATCGACCCGTCGGGACCCGGCGGGACGTCGTCGGGGCCCGTCGCGCCGAGCCGGCCTACCCAGCCGACCACACCGCTGCGGCCCGGGCAGCAGGGCACCCCGTGGCCGGGTCAGACCGTCGCGCCCGGACAGCCCGCCCCACCGCAGCAGCCGGACCCGCGCTCCCCGCAGCAGCCCTACGCGCCCGCGGCCTGGCACCAGGGTGCGCCCGCGCACACGTCCGGCACCACGCCGACGTCCGCCGTCGGGCCGGGCGTGCACGCGCCGGTGGCCGAGCTCACGGACCCCTCGCGCATGTACCCGGGCGCGCGCCGCCCGGGCGCCTGGGGCCAGCCGCCGGTCGAGGACACGGTCCACCGGACCACCGGGCCCGACGAGGGCTCCGCGTCCGCCGAGCCGGTCGAGGAGCGGACGGGCCGTGGCGCGCTGTGGGCGACGCTCGCCGGCGTGCTCGGGGTGGTGGTCGCGGTCGGCGGGTTCTTCCTGCTCCGGCCGGACGCGACGGCCCCGGACGACCAGGACACCACGGCCGGCGGCGAGGAGACGGCTGCCACGGACGACGACTTCGTGCCGTCGGACAACCTCGGCGACCTCGTCCCGCCGGTGAACGACCTCGTCGGCACGTACGACCCGGCGCGCGAGGTCGCGACGTTCACGTGGGCGTACGACTCGGACAAGGCGCAGGAGGGCGACACGTTCGCCTGGAAGAAGCTCGACCCGCTCGAGGACTCGCCGTACAAGGACGCCTTCGACGAGACCACCGTCGAGCTCCGGGCGAAGCCGGGCGAGAAGGTCTGCATCGAGGTGATCGTGGACCGCGACGGCAAGTTCTCTGCGGCGCCCCAGAAGGCCTGCGTGACGGGGGAGGCGGCGTGAGCGAGCTCGCGGTCGAGTTCTGCGGGGAGTGGTTCCGTCCGTCCGCGGACGGGGACCCCTTCGACATCGGGCGGGACGGCGACCTCGCGATCGAGGACAACCCGTACCTGCACCGGCGGTTCCTGCGCATCACCCACGAGGGCGGCATCTGGTGGCTCGCCAACGTCGGGTCGCTCATCTCGGCGACGGTGTGCGACTCGGGAGGCGGGGTCCAGTCCTGGCTCTCGCCGGGCAACCGCCTTCCGATCGTCTTCCCGACGACGTCGATCGTCTTCACGGCCGGGCCGACCACCTACGAGCTCACCGCGCAGCTCCACGGCGCCCCGTACCAGGAGATCCGCTCCGAGGACACGGAGTCGGGCGGCGCGACGACGATCGGCATGATCACCTTCACCACGAGCCAGAAGCAGCTCATCGTGGCGCTGGCGGAGCCGATGCTGCGCCGCGACGGCACGGGCCTGTCGGAGATCCCGTCGTCGGCCGCGGCCGCGGCCCGGCTGGGCTGGGCGACGACGCGCTTCAACCGCAAGCTCGACAACGTGTGCGACAAGCTCGACCGGATCGGCGTCAAGGGCCTGCGCGGCGGCCCCGGAGCGCTCGCGACGAACCGTCGCGCGCGCCTTGTCGAGTACGCCGTGGCGTCACGCCTCGTGACCTCGGCCGACCTGCCCCTGCTCGACCTCACCGACGACGGCGGCTGACGGTGCCGGCCGTGACGGGCGCGCTCGACGCGCGCCCCGACCGGTCGCGCCCTCGGCACCGCCGTCAGCCCGTCGGCGCCGGGGCCCTGCCCGTCCCTCTCCCCGGACCTGAACAGGAACCTTCGTGCGAATCAAGCTCACGCTGCACCGCCCCGACGCCAGCACGACCAACGTCGCCGTCACGGCCGACGCGACGGCCACCGTGCGCGACGTCGCCGAGGCGCTGTTCGCGGGCGACCCCACCCGGTCCGGCACGGCGGTCCCCGACCGGCTGACGCTCCAGGTCGGCACCTCGCCGTCGGGGTCGGGGCAGGGGCGCGTGCTGTCCCCGACGAGCGACCTCACGGAGGCCGGGCTGCGGTCCGGGTCGACGGTGTCGATCGTGCGCGTCTCCGAGCAGTTCGACGCCCCCGGGCAGGACCGCGGCGCCGCCGTCGCCGTCCTGCGCGTGCTCGAGGGCCCCGACGCGGGACGCGAGTTCCCGCTGCCCGTCGGGACGAGCTACCTCGGCCGCGACCGCAACATGGACATCCGCCTGAGCGACCCGCAGGTCTCCAAGCGGCACGCCCGCATCACGGTCGGCGAGACGATCGAGATCACCGACACGAACTCGGCGAACGGCCTCGTCATGGGCGGTCAGCGCATGATGCGCTCGACGCTCACGTCGTCGGACACGGTGACGATCGGGAGCACGGTCGTGTCGGTCGTCGCGCTGCACCGCACGACGAGCCTCGCGCCGACGAGTCCCGTGGTGGAGTTCAACCGCTCGCCCCGCGTGGTGGCCCGCTTCCCGGAGCGCAAGCTCAAGGCGCCCAAGCCGCCGCAGCCCCCGGAGCCCCCCCGCTTCCCCTACCTCGCGATGGTCGCGCCGCTCCTCATGGGCGTGATCCTCTACTCGTTCACGAAGAACATCCTGTCGATCGTGTTCATCGGGCTCAGCCCGATCCTCATGCTGGGCGCCTACCTGGACAACACGTTGCAGTCGCGGCGCAAGCTCAAGGCGCAGCGCGAGCAGTTCGAGGCGGCGGTCGTCGCGATGCGCGACACGATCGACCGCACCCACGCGGTCGAGCGCGCCGTGCGTCTCTCGGAGGCGCCGTCGGTCAGCGACACGGTCGACGCGGTGCGGCGCCTGGGCGGGCTCATGTGGACGCACCGCCCCGAGCACGAGGCCTTCCTCACGGTGCGCATCGGCCTCGGCTCCGCGCCGGCGCGCACCCAGCTCGAGCAGCCGGGCGAGAACAACACGCTGCCCGAGTACTGGAACGAGCTCGAGAAGCTGCACGCGCAGTGCGCGACGATCTCCGGCGTCCCGGTCGTCGGTCGGCTGCGCACGGACGGCGCGCTCGGCGTCGCCGGGGCGGGTGCTGCGGTCGACGCCGTCGCGCGCGGGATCCTCGTCCAGCTCGCGGGCCTGCACTCGCCGTCGGAGCTCGTGCTCGCGGCCGTGACGTCGCAGCGGTCCCGCGCCGACTGGGAATGGCTCGAGTGGCTCCCGCACACGGGCTCGCCGCACAGCCCGCTGGGCGGCGACCACCTGGCCGACAACCCCGGCGCCGCGCAGGCGCTGCTGTCGCAGCTCGAGGACCTCGTCGAGGCGCGCGGCGCGGACCTCGACACCCACGCCGAGCTGCGCGGGCCGATCGACCCGGAGGAGGGCGAGGACACGCCCAAGCCGGTGCTGCCGACGGTCGTCGTGCTCGTCGAGGACGACGCGCCCGTGGACCGCTCGCGTCTCACGCGTCTCGTGGAGCGCGGCGCGGACGCGGGCGTGCACGTCGTGTGGGTCGCGCCGTCGGTCGAGCAGCTCCCGGCCGCGTGCCGCACGTTCGTCCTCGTGGACACCGCCGACACCACGGGCGCAGGCGCTCCCGGGGCCACCGCGGGCGCCACGAGCGGCGAGGTCCGGGTGGGCCGGCTGTCGTTCCCGGTGGCGTGCGAGACGGTGGACCTCGCGACCGCCCACGAGGTCGCCCGCATCCTGGCCCCCGTGGTGGACGTGGGTGCGCCCGTCGACGACGACTCCGACCTCCCGCGCTCGGTCTCCTACCTCACGCTCGCCGGGACCGCGCTGGCCGAGGACCCGGGCCGCCTCATCGACGCGTGGCGTGAGAACGGGTCCCTCACCCCGCGCGACGGGTCCCCGCCCGTGCGCCGCAAGGCGCCGACGAACCTCCGCGGCCTCGTCGGGCACTCCGGTACCGAGCCGCTCTACCTCGACCTGCGCACGCAGGGCCCGCACGCGCTGGTGGGCGGGACGACCGGTGCGGGCAAGTCCGAGTTCCTCCAGTCGTGGGTGCTCGGGATGGCCGCGGCGCACAGTCCCGACCGCGTGACGTTCCTGTTCGTCGACTACAAGGGCGGCGCCGCGTTCGCGGACTGCGTCAACCTGCCGCACACCGTCGGCCTCGTCACGGACCTGTCGCCCCACCTCGTGCGCCGCGCGCTCACGTCGCTGCGGGCCGAGCTGCGCTACCGCGAGCACCTGCTCAACCGGAAGAAGGCCAAGGACCTCGCGTCCCTGGAGCGGACCGGCGACCCCGACGCCCCGCCGAGCCTGCTCATCGTGGTCGACGAGTTCGCGGCCCTGGTCAACGAGGTCCCGGAGTTCGTCGACGGCGTCGTGGACGTCGCCCAGCGCGGTCGTTCGCTCGGCCTGCACCTCATCCTCGCCACGCAGCGGCCCGCGGGCGTCATCAAGGACAACCTGCGCGCCAACACGAACCTGCGCGTCGCTCTGCGCATGGCGGACGAGGACGACTCGACCGACATCCTCGGCATCCCGATGGCCGCGCACTTCGACCCGTCGATCCCGGGCCGTGGTGCGGTGAAGACCGGCCCCGGTCGCATCACGCCGTTCCAGACCGGCTACGCGGGCGGCTGGACGACCTCGCGGCCCGAGCGGCCGCGCATCGACGTCCAGGAGATGGCGTTCGGCTCCGACATCCGCTGGGAGCTGCCCGAGCCCGAGGTCGAGGAGGTCACCGACCCGGGACCCAACGACATCGCGCGCATCGTCGCGACGATCTCCCGGGCCGCCACGGAGGCCGCGGTCCCGGTGCCCCGCAAGCCGTGGCTGGCCGAGCTCGCGCCGACGTACGACCTCGCGCGCCTGCCCAACCCCCGCACCGACACCATGCTGCTGCTCGGCGTGGAGGACGACCCGACCACCCAGGCGCAGCCCACCGTCTTCTACGAGCCCGACCGCGACGGCAACATGGCGATCTACGGCACGGGTGGCTCGGGCAAGAGCGCGACGCTGCGGACGATCGCCGTCTCCGCGGCGATCACGGCGCGCGGCGGCCCCGTCCAGGTCTACGCGATCGACGCCGGCGCGAGCGGTCTGCGGATGCTCGAGGACCTGCCGCACGTCGGCGCGGTCATCTCGGGGGACGACGAGGAGCGCGTCCAGCGGGTGCTGCGCACGCTGCGCGACCTCGTCGACGAGCGCTCCGCCCGCTACGCGGCGGTCCGCGCCGGCAGCCTCGACGAGTACCGGCGTCTCGCGGGCGCGCCCGACGAGCCGCGCATCCTGCTGCTGGTCGACGGCATCGGCGCGTTCCGCGAGTCCTACGAGTTCCGGCCCGCGCACGCGTTCCCCGTGTGGGGCGCCTTCACCGCGATCGCGACGGACGGGCGCCAGGTCGGCGTGCACGTCGTCGTCGCGGGCGACCGCGCGGCGTCCGTGCCGACGTCGCTCGGCTCGACGATCCAGAAGCGTCTGGTGCTGCGTCTCGCGAGCGAGGACGACTACCTGACGCTCGGCGTCCCCAAGGACGTCCTGTCGCTCACGTCCCCGCCCGGGCGCGGTGTGCTCGACGAGAACGAGGTCCAGGTCGCGGTCCTGGGCGGCGACCCGAACGTCGCGCTCCAGGCACGTGAGCTGGGCAAGCTGCGCGACGCGATGACGCGCCTCGGCATCCAGAAGGCGCCGGGGGTCGAGCGGCTGCCCGACAGCTTCACGCTGGACTCGCTGCCGGAGGTCACCGGCGGCCGGCCGACGATCGGCCTGGACGACCTCGACATCGCCCCCGTGGGGCTGCCCGCGCGCGGGACGTTCATGCTCTCGGGCCCGCCCGGGGGCGGGCGCACGACGGCGCTCGTCACCATCGCGCAGGCCGTGCGCCGGGCGCGCGCGGGTCGTGTCGTGTACCTCTCGCCGCGCCGCACGAGCATCTCGGCGCTCGACGCCTGGGACACGGCGGCGACCTCGCCGGAGGAGGTCGTGACGCTCCTCGAGTCGCTCACGCAGGCGCTCGACGGCGGGTCGCTGCGTCCGGGCGCGCTCACCGTGCTCGTCGAGTCCGTCACGGAGTTCACGGGGACGCCCGCCGAGCAGCCGCTCGTGGCGTTCGTGCGTGCCGCGACGCGCGCGGAGCAGCTCGTCGTGGGCGAGGCCGAGTCGTCGACGTGGGGGCAGGCGTGGGCGATCGCGCAGCCCTTCAAGGCGGGGCGCACCGGTCTGCTCCTCACCCCGGGCGACCTCGACGGGGACACGCTGCTGGGGACCGGCCTCGGCCGGATCCGGCGCGCGGACTTCCCGCCGGGACGCGGCTTCCTCGTGGTCTCCGGGAGGGCTCGCAAGCTGCACGTCGCGCTCCCGCGGTAGCGACGTGACGACAGTGGGCCGCTCATGGGGACACCTCCCCATCGACGGGCTCACGGGCCGATGGTTGAGTACTGCCATCGACAACGGGACGACGTCCACGCAGGGTGGGGGTCGAGACACAGAAGGAGAACACCATGGCTGGTGGCATGTGGGGCGCGAACGTCGAGGAGCTGCGTGGGCTCGGTCAGACGCTGCAGCAGAAGGCGGACGAGATCCGCACGACCATGCAGAACCTGAACTCCCAGATCCAGAGCGTGCCGTGGGAGGGCCCCGACGCCCAGCAGTTCAAGGGCAGCGACTGGCCGGCCGCGCAGACGCAGCTCAACAACGTCGCGCAGACGCTGACGGACGCGGGCCAGAAGGCCACGCAGAACGCGCAGCAGCAGGAGCAGGCGTCGAACAGCTGATCCGCTGAGCTCCACCGAGGGCGCGGGACCCGTGACGGGTCCCGCGCCCTCGGCGTGTCCGGGGCCGGTCGCGGCTCCGGTCGCGGCCGCACGGACCCCGGGCGGTCCGGGACCCGCCGGTCTGCGAGACTGCTGGCGCGTCCCGCACCACCCGGAGCGCGACGAGAGCGACCGAGAGGACCCCACGCATGACCGAGCTGCGCTACCCGAGCGACGACTTCCCCGCGCCCGTCGGGGTGCGGCTGGACGCGCCGGAGCGCTGGGTCCCGCTGCCCCATGTCGCCCTCCCGCTCGCGCTCGGGCGCGAGGTCGAGGAGGGGGAGTTCAACCCCAACGTCATCGTCGTGGTCTCGCGCATCCGGGCCGAGCAGACGCTGGACGACGCGCACGCCGAGGTGCTGCGCAAGCTCAAGCCGCTGCCGAGGCTGCGCCAGCTCGACGGCGGTGACGTGGACGTCGACGGCCTGCCGGGGCGGTGGGTCGAGGCGTCCTTCAAGGGCGGCGGGGGAGCGGTGCTCGTCCAGTCGGTGCGGACGGTCGTGGTCCCGCGGGGTCCGGTGGCGGACCTCGTCCAGACGACGGGGACGTGCACGCTCCTCCAGCACCCGTGGGCCGCCGCGGAGATCCGCGCCGTGCAGGAGAGCCTCCGCGTCGACCGTTGACCCCGGCGTTACATTCGCCCGGATCACAAGACGAGGTATCCACCTGGCGAGACCGGTGAGACCCTGGTCATGGAGGAGAGGGCCCGAGTGAGGCAACCCTCACCCCAGTCGTACAATCGAGAGGTCTCCTGCGGCCGGTACCCACCGGTCGACGCGGAACGGCCCGTCGGCCGCGCGGGAGAGACCCACGTCCTCGACCGGAAGGCGCCCTGTCCTGTGAGCAGCATCCGTCCACTGCGCGTCGCGATCGTCGGCGCTGGTCCCGCCGGGATCTACGCCGCGGACATCCTGTCCAAGACCGACCTCGACGTGAGCATCGACCTGTTCGAGCGCCTGCCCGCGCCGTTCGGCCTGGTGCGCTACGGCGTCGCGCCGGACCACCCGCGCATCAAGCAGATCATCGTCGCGCTCCACAAGGTGCTGAGCCGCGGCGACATCCGCCTCCTCGCGAACGTGGACTACGGCGTCGACCTCAAGCTGGACGACCTGCGCCAGTACTACGACGCGGTGATCTTCTCGACCGGCTCGATCCGCGACGCGGCGCTCCCGATCGAGGGCATCGACCTCCCGGGCTCCTACGGCGCGGCCGACTTCGTCTCCTGGTACGACGGCCACCCCGACGTCCCGCGCACGTGGCCGCTCGAGGCGCAGCAGGTCGCCGTCCTCGGTGCGGGGAACGTCGCGCTGGACGTCGCGCGCGTGCTCGCGAAGCACGCCGACGACCTGCTGCCGACCGAGGTCCCGCAGAACGTCTACGAGATCCTCAAGTCGTCGCCCGTGACCGACGTGCACGTCTTCGCCCGCCGGGGGCCCGCGCAGGCGAAGTTCTCGCCGCTCGAGCTGCGCGAGCTGGGGCACGTCCCCGACGTCGACGTGATCGTCTACCCGGAGGACTTCGAGTTCGACGAGGGCTCGATGGCCGCGATCAACTCCTCGAACCAGACCAAGCAGGTCGTCAAGACCCTCACGGACTGGACGCTCAAGGACCCGAGCGAGAACACGGCGTCGCGCCGCCTGCACCTGCACTTCCTGCACGCCCCGGCCGCCGTGCTCGGGGACGGCAAGGTCGAGGCGCTGCGGACCGAGCGCACGCGCCTCAACGGCGACGGCACCGTCTCCGGCACGGGCGAGTTCCACGAGTGGCCCGTCCAGGCCGTGTACCGCGCGGTCGGCTACTTCGGCTCCCCGTTGCCGGAGATCCCCTTCGACGAGCTCAAGGGCGTCATCCCGAACCGCGAGGGCCGGGTCATCGACATCGACGGCGAGCACATCCCGGGCGTCTACGCGACGGGCTGGATCAAGCGCGGCCCCGTCGGCCTCATCGGGCACACCAAGTCGGACGCCTCGGAGACGGTCCGCCACCTCGTGGAGGACGTCACGGGCGCCGGCGACGGCGGCGACGTCGCGGCGGCCGACCTCACGGGGGGCCGCGTCGCACCGCTCGGCGAGCCCGACGCCGTCCTGGAGTTCCTCCGCGAGCGCGGCGTGGACCCGATCGAGTGGTCCGGGTGGGAGCTGCTCGACGCGTACGAGCGCTCGCTCGGCGAGCCGCACGGCCGCGAGCGCATCAAGGTCGTGCCCCGGGAGGACATGATCCGCGTGGCGCGCGGCGAGACCCCGGTCGGCTGACCCGGCCGCCGCGCCGGAGCACCCGAACGCCCACGACGGCGCCCCACCCTGCACGGGTGGGGCGCCGTCGTCGTCCCGGGCGGGGCCGTCGTCGTCCGCGGGAACGGGACGATCGCCTCGGGCGTTCATCAGGGTGGGCGTCGACGGGGTCGACGCCCGTCGGGCGCCCGGCGGACCACGCGGGTGCCCGAGGCGCGGAAGGGAGCACAGCGTGGGGCGTCAGCACTTCAACGGTCTGAAGACGGCCGGCCTGTTCGGCCTCATGTGGGCCATCGTCCTGGGCCTCTGGGCGCTGTTCGGCGCCAGGGCGAACCTGCTGTGGCTGTTCGTCGGCATCGGCCTCGTGACGACGTTCTACGGGTACTGGAACTCGGACAAGATCGCGATCCGCGCGATGCACGCGCGCCCCGTGAGCGAGCTCGAGCAGCCCGCCATGTACCGGATCGTGCGCGAGCTCTCGACCGAAGCCCGCCAGCCGATGCCCCGCCTCTACGTCTCGCCGACGCAGGCCCCGAACGCGTTCGCGACGGGCCGCAACCCCAAGAACGCGGCCGTGTGCTGCACGGAGGGCATCCTGCGCCTCCTCGACGAGCGCGAGCTGCGCGGCGTGCTCGGGCACGAGCTCATGCACGTGTACAACCGCGACATCCTCACGTCGTCGGTCGCGGGCGCCCTGGCCGGCGTGATCACGTCGCTCGCGCAGTTCCTGCTGATCTTCGGCGGCGACCGCGACCGCGGCGGCAACCCGCTCGCGGCGATCGCGATGGTCGTGCTCGCGCCCGTCGCGGCGATGCTCGTCCAGCTCGCCATCTCGCGCACGCGCGAGTACGACGCCGACGAGGACGGCGCCAGGCTGACCGGCGATCCGCTCGCGCTCGCGTCCGCGCTGCGCAAGCTCGACGCCGGCACGCAGCGGGCGCCGCTGCCGCAGAACCGCGACCTCGTCGACGTCTCGCACCTCATGATCGCCAACCCGTTCCGTGGCGCGGGCGTGGCCAAGATGTTCGCGACCCACCCCCCGATGGCGGAGCGCATCAAGCGGCTCGAGACGATGGCCGGTCACGGCCCGGGCTACGGCGGCATCACCTACCACTGAGCGCGCGCGCCAGGGGTGACGCGGTGCGCGCAGGGGCCGGTCACGGCGCGGAGGCGCCCGCCGCGCTGACGTCCAGCACGTCGAGGAGGACGCGCGCGACGCCGTCGTCGTCGTTCGCGGCGGCACGGTCCGTCGCCGCGGCGAGCACGTCCGGGTGGGCGTTCGCGACGGCGAACGAGCGGCCTGCCCAGCGCAGCATCGGCAGGTCGTTGGGCATGTCGCCGAACGCCCAGACGTCCCGCGCGTCGACGCCGAGCCGGCCGCACCAGCGCGCGAGCGCGGCGTCCTTGGTCACGGTCGGCGCGAGGAGCTCGGCGAGGCCCGCGGCCCCGGAGTAGGCCAGGTGCGCCCGGTCGCCGACGGCCTCGCGCACGCGCGCGAAGAACGACTCCTGCGCCGTCGTCTGCCCGTCCGCGACGACGACGGGCTGCGTGGCTGGAGCGTCGTCGACCGGCGCGCCGGGGTCGCGCGCGAGGATCTTGCCGACGGGCTGCCGCGCCGGTTCGCCCGGTGCGGTGCCGTGCGGTCCGAGCGTGGTCTCGACCGGCGCGACGACGTCGGTCGCGTCGTCGTCGGGGCTGGAACGGAAGCCCGGGTCGAACGTCGGGCCGTCGACGCGCTCGAACGCGAGCGCCACGCCCGGGACCGCGGCGCGCAGGTCGGCGACGAGCGCGGCGGACTCGTCCGCGGTGAAGCCGCACACGTCGAGCGCGCTCGCGGTGGCCAGGTCCCACACCGCCGCGCCGCCGAGGCAGATCACGTGCCCGTGCCCGCCCACGACGTCGACGAGCTGGTCGAGCCAGCGCGGCGGACGCGCGGTGACGAACACCACCTCGACCCCCGCGTCCTCGGCGGCGCGCAGCGCGGCGCGCGTGCGCTCCGAGACGGTGCCGTCGGAGCGCAGGAGCGTGCCGTCGAGATCCGTTGCGACGACGCGCGGGAGGGTCACCGGTAGTTGGTGAACTGCAGGGCGACGTCGAGGTCGGCGCCCTTGAGCAGCGCGATGACGGTCTGGAGGTCGTCGCGGGACTTGCTGGTCACGCGGACCTCGTCGCCCGTGATCTGGGTCTTCACGGCCTTGGGGCCCTCGTCGCGGATGATCTTGGTGATCTTCTTCGCGTTCTCGCTCGACAGGCCCTCCTTGAGGGTCGCGGCGAGGCGGTACTCCTTGCCCGACGCCTTGGGCTCCTTGTCGCCCGTGTCGAGCGACTTGAGGGAGATGCCGCGCTTGACGAGCTTCGTCTCGAAGACGTCGAGGATCGCGAGCACGCGCTCGGCCGAGTTCGCGACCATGAGGATGCTCTCGCCGCTCCAGGCGATCGAGGCGCCGACGTTGCGGAAGTCGTAGCGCTGCGAGACCTCCTTGGCCGCCTGGTTGAGCGCGTTGTCGACCTCCTGGCGGTCGACCTTGCTGACGATGTCGAACGAGGAGTCGGCCATGGGTGGGTCCTCTCTGGAGCGGGAACGGGTGCTGGGTCCCACCGTAGTAGAGCAGGCTCAGGGACGGCTCGCGAGGCGCGTCGCCCGGGCCGCGCGGAGCCCGTCGACCGAGAGCACGACGAGCGCGAGCCAGACGAGCCCGAACCCGGCCCAGCGCGTCGGCGACATGGGCTCGTGGAAGACGAGGAGGCCGAAGAGGAACTGGAGCGCGGGTCCCAGGTACTGCAGGAGGCCGACGACGCTCAGGGGCAGGCGGCGCGCGGCGGCGCTGAACAGGAGCAGCGGGAGGGCCGTCACGATCCCCGCGGACGCCAGCAGGAGCGCGTGGCCCGCGCCCTCCGCGCCGAACGTGCCGACGCCCGTGGCGGCGAGCCATGCCAGGTAGACGAGGGCCAGCGGCGTGAGCACGGCGGTCTCCACGGCGAGCCCGGGGAGCGCCTCGACCGTGCGCCCGACGCGGTTCTTCACGAGGCCGTACAGGCCGAACGACCCTGCGAGGACGAGCGCGATCCACGGGAGCCCGCCCGAGCCGGTGCTGATGACGACGACGGCCGCGACGCCGATGCCGACGGCCGCCCACTGCGCGGGTCGCAGCCGCTCGCGCAGCACCGCCACGGCGAGCAGGACCGTGACCAGCGGGTTGATGAAGTACCCGAGCGCGGCGTCGAGCACGTGACCGCTCAGGACGCCGTACACGTACACGGTCCAGTTGGTGACGATGAGGACAGCGGCGACCGCGAGCACGCCGAGCGTGCGCGGCGTGCGCAGCGCGGTGACGAACCCGCCGAGCTGGCGCGTCGCGGCGAGGAGCACGAGGCAGAAGAGCAGGCTCCACACGACCCGGTGCGCGATGATCTCGAGCGGCGCCGCCGGCTCGAGCAGCGGGAAGTACAGGGGCATCGCGCCCCAGAGGAAGAACGCGCCGGCGCCGAGCAGGAGGCCCCAGCGGTCGGTCGGGGCGGGCGCGCTGCGCGGGCTGCTCGGCGGCGGGGCCGGGGCGGGCGAGGACGGTGCGCCGGTGGGCGCGGGGCCGGGGATCCCGGTGCCGGGGAGGTGGTCCGGCGCGGGGGAGGGGTGGGTCACCGCACCACTGTACGGAGAGCCGCCCACGCCCGGATTTCGCACCTGGTCCGACGGGGCTGTATCGTTGGCTCGCCCGCACGGCAGGGGCTGCACGCTGTGTAGTCTTGCCGGCGAGCGACAACTCCACACGGCAGGTTGCCCGAGCGGCCAAAGGGATCTGACTGTAAATCAGACGGCTCAGCCTTCGGGGGTTCGAATCCCTCACCTGCCACCGGAGCGACGGGGCGCCACCCACGGGTGGCGCCCCGTCGTCGTTCGCGTGCGGACCGCGCGTCCGCGTCGCGGACGGTGCGGGACACGGTGCGGACGGTGCGGGACGGTGTCCCGGGAGGGCCGAGGCGGCCGGGAACGGCGGAACGACGCCGATTTCGTTCGACGCCGTGTTCCGTGTAGAGTTTTCCGCGCTGCCCCGATAGCTCAGTCGGCAGAGCATCTCCATGGTAAGGAGAAGGTCAAGGGTTCGATTCCCTTTCGGGGCTCTGTGGTGACGCGGGGTCGTCTTGCTGGAATACTGCGAGACGGCCTCGCGTTCAGTCACGCGGCGGGGTAGCTCAGATGGTTAGAGCGCACGACTCATAATCGTGAGGTCGCGGGTTCGATCCCCGCCTCCGCTACCACTTTCGACAACCTCGTACGGCGGCCGGCGTCGTGCGACCTGCACAGCACATGCGCCCTCCGGAGGCGCGAGAGGTGGCTCACTACCGTGGCAAGCAAGAGCGCTGACGTTCGCCCCAAGATCACGCTGGCCTGCGTGGACTGCAAGGAGCGCAACTACATCACGAAGAAGAACCGTCGCAACGACCCGGACCGCCTGGAGCTCGCGAAGTTCTGCCCGCGCTGCGGCAAGCACACGGCGCACCGCGAGACCCGCTGAGCCCCCGGCTCCGCGCCCGCGCACCGCAGTGAGCGTCAACCTGGCCTACGTCGGCCGCGAGTACCCCGCCAACGCGCCGTACTCGGTGGGACGCGAGAAGCTGCGGGAGTTCGCGGGCGCCGTCGGCGCCACCCACCCCGTGCACCACGACCTCGTGGCAGCGCGGGGTGCGGGCTATCCGGACCTCGTCGCACCTCCGACCTTCGCGGTCGTCGTCGCCCAGCGGGCGGAGGGGCAGCTCATCGAGGACCCGGAGGCGGGCATCGACTTCTCCCGCGTCGTCCACGCGGACGAGCGCTTCACGCACCGCCGCCCGATCGTCGCGGGCGACGAGCTCGTGACCGTGCTGCACGTGGACTCGATCACCGAGCGGGCCGGCCTCGCGATGGTCACCACGCGCTGCGAGATCGCCGCGGTCCTGCCGGGCGGCGGCACCGAGCCGGTCTCGACCGTCACCTCCACCCTCGCCGTCCGCGGGCAGGGCGCATGAGCACCGACGTCACCCGCCCCGTCCTCACGGACCTGTCCGTCGGCGACGTCATCGGCACGCGCACGGTCGAGGTCGACCGCGCCCGCCTCGTCCGCTACGCCGGCGCGAGCGGCGACTTCAACCCGATCCACTGGAACGACGCCTTCGCGGCCGAGGTCGGCCTGCCGGGCGTCATCGCGCACGGCATGTTCACCATGGGAGCGGCCGTCGCGCTGGTCGAGGACTGGGCCGGCGACCCGGGCGCCGTCGTCGACTACCAGACGCGTTTCACGCGCCCCGTGCCCGTGCCCGACCCCGGCGTCGCGACGCTCGAGGTCACGGGGACGATCGGCGCGGTCGACGCCGACGCGGGCACCGTCCGCGTCGACCTCACGGTCACGTTCGAGGGCGCGCGCGTGCTCGGCAAGACGCAGGCGGTCGTCCGCCTCTGAGCCGTGGCCTCCCTGGGCGACCACGTGCTCCTGACGTCACGAGGGCGCCGCACCCGGCCGGGTGCGGCGCCCTCGTCGTCGTGACGGCCGGCCGGGAGAATTCGACATCGATCACCACGGCACGCCCTCTTTCCTGGTGGAAACGCTCCCACTAGCGTGGGTCCCGCCCCTCACGACGTCGAAGGAGACGCTCATGACCCAGCACGGTGGCCTCCCCGTTCCCCACGAACCCGGCGCTCCGGGCCGCCCACCCACGCGCGGGATCGACCGACGCACCGTCCTCGCGCTCGGGAGCGCCGTGGCGCTCGCCGGGCTCACGGCGTCGCCGGCGGCAGCGCGGCAGGCCGCGACCCTGCCCGGAGCCGCCGCTGGCGCCCGTGGTGGCTCCGCGCGGTCCCGCGCGGCCTCGGTGCACCGCGCCCACGGCTTCCTGGCCGCGGCGACCGACGCCTACCCCGAGGCCAACCCCGGCCCGCGGCTCGCGCAGTCCTACGCCGACCAGCTCGGCCTGTTCTCGACGGCGTTCGTCTACGACAACGCCCTCGCGATCCTCGCGACGCTCACGGCCGGCCGCCGGTACCTCGACCGCGCCCGGGCGCTGGGCGACGGCCTCGTGTTCGCGCTCGAGCACGACCCCGACCACGACGACGGCCGCCTGCGCCAGGCGTACAACGTCGGGCCGTACACCTTCTACGACGGCACGCCGCAGGAGCACGGGCTCGTCCTGCCCGACGGCACGGCGAACGTCGGGTGGCAGTTCGGCTTCCTCGGGACGGCGGTGGGGGACATGGCCTGGCCGGGCATCGCCCTGCTGCACCTGCACGCCGTGACGCGCGAGCGGCGCTACCTCGACGCCGCCCGGCGGATCGGCGAGTGGATCGTCGCCAGCACGTGGTCGCGGGCGCCCCTCGGCGGGTTCTCGTTCGGCGTGGACGGCGCGAACGTCCCGATCCCCAACGGCTCCACCGAGCACAACGTCGACTGCGTCGCGTTCTTCCGTCAGCTCGGGTCCGTGACGCGCGACCGGCGCTGGGAACGTGCTGCCGAGCACGCGCGTGCGTTCGTCGACCGCATGTGGGAGCCGGACGGCGGCTACCTCTACACCGGCACGAACGACGGCACCGAGATCAACCGGGACCCGCTCCCGCTCGACCCGCAGACGTGGGGGTGGCTCGCACTGCGCGAGCGGCGCTACGCCCGCGCGCTGGACTGGGCGGACGACGCGCTGGCCGCGCGCGACGTCGCGGGCGAGGCGGTCTCGCAGCTCCCCGCGGGCACGGTCGTCGAGGGCGTGACGTTCTCGAGCGCGAGCCTGACGTCGACCGCGTCGTACAACGGGCTGCCGGTGCACCAGCAGGGGGTGTGGCTCGAGGGGACGGCGCAGCTCGCGGCGGCGCTCGCGGACCGCGGTGCACGAGGCCGGGGGAGCCGCGACGACCGGCGTCGGGGGCGCCGCGGCTGCGAGCGGGACGACGACCGGGTCCGCGCCGAGGGTCTGCTCCGGGAGGTGCAGGGCGTGCAGGAGGGCGTCGGGGCCGGTCAGACGATGGGCGGCGCGGCGCTGCCCGAGCGCGCGGGCGTCGTCGCCGCGTCCAGCCTGCTCGACTCGGGGTTCGGGTTCGGGTACTTCCAGGTCCAGCACGTCGGTGCGACGTCCTGGTACCTCATGGCGGCGGCGCGGGCGAACCCGCTCCAGCCCGGCCGGCTCGGCTGACGCGGACCCGGCCCGCGCGGTGTCAGGTGGTGGGGGCGGGGCCCGTCGTCGTCCCCACCACCAGCTCGACGTCGAGCTCGACCGTCGTCGGGGCCTCGCCCGCGAGCTGCCGGATCACCGCGAATCCCAGCTCGGAACCCTTGCGGGCGAGCGGCTGGTGGACGGTCGTGAGCACGTCGGGGGCGAGCCACGGGAGGTCGAGGCCGTCGAACCCGGCGACCGAGACGTCGTCGGGCACGCGCAGCCCGAGCTCGCGCGCGGCGAGCAGGGCGCCCGCGGCGAGCAGGTCGGAGTGGGCGATGACCGCGGTGGGGCGGGTCGCGGCATCGGCGGGCTCGGTCGCCCCGTCGGTGCCGGGGCGACCGAGCAGGGCGAGCGTCGCGGACCGACCGTGCTCGACGAGCGACGCCTCGGTCTCCCAGCTCGCGACGGGCTCGACGACGTCGCGGACGCCCGCGAGCCGGTTGGCCGTCGGCGTGCGGTCCACCTGGGCGAGCCGCTGCGCGTCGATCGGCCCGCTCCGGTCGGAGGTGTCGAGCGGGAGCGAGACCTCCGCGACGCGCGTGTGGCCGAGGTCGACGAGGTGCCGGACGACGTCCGCCGTGCCCGCCCGGTCGCGGATCGCGACGAGCGGGGCACCCTCGACCGCGCGGCCCTCGCCGATGACGACGGGCACGCCCCGGCGCTGCAGCGCGGCGAGCGTCGCGTCGTGCGAACCCACGCCCCAGACGAGCACGGCGACGTCCATCGCCGCGCTCTCCACGAGCGGGTCGACGGCGCGGGCCGGGTCGTCGGACGGGATGCCGGGGATGAGGAGGACGCCCAGGCCGTTCTCGCCGAGCGTCGAGACGAGGCCGTCGAGCACCTGGACGGCGACGGGGTCCCGGAACGCGCGCCGGAGCTGGTCGCCCACGACGACGCCGACCACGCCCGACCTGCCCGACCGGAGCTGCCGGCCGAGCGGGTTGGGGCCGGTGTACCCGAGCTCCTGGGCGGCGTCGAGCACGCGCGCCCGCGTCTCGGGGGTGATCGGCCCGGCGCCGGAGAAGGCGAGCGACGCCGTCGAGACGGAGACCCCCGCGAGCTCGGCGACCTTGGCGAGCGTGGGCCGGTGGACCGGCGCGGCCGCTGCGGGCTCCCGGTTCCCGGGGGTGTCGCTCATCACGCTCCCTGCCTCCCGCGTGCGCGGGATTCTCGATTGACGCGCGGCCAGCGTACCCGCACACTGGTGACCATGCCTCGAATCGATTCGAAGCGCACTCTCGTCCGTCGGATCGAATCGATTCGAGGAGGTGCTGCGCAGTCCCCGACCGATCTCCTGTCCGACCCTCGCGCCCTGGCCCGGGCCCGCTGGGTGCTCCTCGGCGTGTTCGCGCTCAACGGCGTCATGATGTCGAGCTGGCTCGCGCGCATCCCCTCGGTGCGCGACGCGCTCGGCCTCACCCCCGCGGACCTCGGCGTCGTGCTCCTCGCGGGAGCCGTCGGCGCGCTCCTGACCGTCACCGCCGCGGGTCCGTTCGTCACGCGCTTCGGTGGGCGGGTCGCGTTCGGCGTCTCCGCGCTCCTGTTCGGCGTCGCGTTCCTCCTGCTCGGCCTCGGCCCCGCGACGGGGTCCGTCCCCCTGCTCGCGGCGGGCATCTTCGTCAACGGCATGGCGTTCTCGCTCGGCAACGTCCCGATGAACGTCGAGAGCGCGGGCATCGAGCGGCGGGTCGGGCGCACGATCCTGCCGCAGTTCCACGCCGCGTTCTCCGTCGGCGCCGTCGTCGGGTCGCTCATCGGCGCGGCGTGCGCCCACGCGCAGGTCCCGGTGGTCGTCCAGTTCGTCGCGACGGGCGCCGTGGCCCTGGTCTGGCGCCTCGCCGCGATCCCCGCGACCGTCCACGACACGCTCCCGTCGCGCACCCCCGCCCCGGCCGAGGCACCCGCACCCGTCGAGGCGCTCGGCGACGCGGTCGTCGACGTCGAGACGGCCGGGCTCCGCGCCCGCCTCGCCCGCCGCGGCGCGCGGCTCGGCGCGGCGCTCTCCGCGTGGCGCGAGCCGCGCACGCTGCTCATCGGCCTCGTCATCCTCTCCGCCGCGCTGTCCGAGGGCTCGGCCAACGACTGGCTCTCGCTCGCGGTCGTCGACGGGTTCGCCCAGACCGAGGCCGTGGGCGCCGTCGTGTTCGGCACGTTCGTCGCGGCGATGACCGTCATGCGCCTCGCCGGGACCCGCCTCATCGACCGCTTCGGCCGCGTCACCGTGCTCCGCGCGTCGGGCGTCGCGTCGATCGCCGGGCTGCTGCTCTTCGGGTTCGCGCCGACGCTCCAGCTCGCGGGCGTCGGGGTCGTGCTCTGGGGCTTCGGCGCGGCGCTCGCGGTGCCGGTCGGCATCGCCGCCGCGTCCGACGAGCCGCTGCGCGCCGCCGGCCGCGTGTCCGTCGTGTCCGCCTTCTCGTCCATGGCGTCCCTCGCGGCCCCGCCGCTGCTCGGCCTTGCCGCCGAGGCCATGGGCGCCCGCCACGCGCTCGTCCTCATCGTCGCCGCGATGGTGCTCAGCGTGCTGCTCGCGCGCCAGGTGGCGCCCCTGGGCACCCCGGCCGCGCTCGCCGCCCGGACGCGTCGCCCTGCGGCGGACGCGGACGACGGCGTACCGTCCGGGGTGGAGGATGGTCCGGAGACCCGCGCCATGGTCCTGGACGCCGCCGCCCGTGCGGACGACAGCGTCCCGGACGGCGCGCCCGTCGCGGCCGACGACGCGCGTCGCGCCCCGCGGTCGCGCCGGCCCCGAGCGTCGGCCCGCACCGGGACGTCCGCCACCGCCCACCGTGCCCCGGCACGCCGCCCCCGAACCCGCCCGTCGCACCGCCGCGAGGAGACCTCCGCATGACCGCCGCCCGCACCGACCGCCGCGTCGCCCTCGCCACCTGGGCCGTCTTCGCGGTCTTCTTCCTCAACGGGTTCAACTTCGCGACCTGGGCGTCGCGACTGCCCGCGGTCCGCGACTCGCTCGGGTTCACCGAGGCGCAGATGGGCCTGCTCCTGCTCTTCATGGCGGTCGGGTCGCTGCTCGCGCTCCCGCTCTCCGGCATGGTCGTCCAGCGGCTCGGTGCGTCGAAGGCGGTCACCCTGTTCGCCGTCGCGAACGTCGTCGGCCTCGTCACCGCCGTCACCGGCGTGGCGACGGGGGAGGACGTCGTCGTGCGCGTCGGGCTCTTCCTCGCCGGCATCGGCACGGGCGTCTGGGACGCGGCGATGAACCTCGAGGGCGCCGCCGTCGAGCAGCGGCTCGGCAAGGCGATCATGCCGCGCTTCCACGCCGGGTTCTCCTTCGGCACCATGGCCGGCGCCGGCGTCGGGGCTCTCATGGCCGCGCTCCACGTGCCGGTCCAGGTGCACCTCACCGCCGCCGTCGTGCTGAGCCTCCTCGGCGTCCTGTGGTCCGTGCGGTTCTTCCTGCCCGCGGGGCAGGTCGAGCACGTCGTGGACACGGCAGGAGACTCCGCCGGGTCGGACCCCGCCGCCGCGGCCGGCAGCGGCGCGCCCCTCACCGCGTCGGAGAACGCGCGCGGCGCGCTCAGCGCGTGGACCGAGCCGCGCACGCTGCTCATCGGGCTCGTCGTGCTCGCCGCCGCGCTCACCGAGGGCGCCGCGAACGACTGGGTGAGCCTGGCCGTCGTCGACGGGTTCGAGACCTCCGACGCCATGGGCGCCGTCGGCCTCGCCGTGTTCCTCACGGCGATGACCGGGATGCGCCTGCTCGGCACCAGCCTGCTCGACCGGTACGGGCGTGTCACGGTGCTCCGCCTCGGGGCGGCGCTCGCGCTCGTCGGCCTGCTCCTCTTCACGCTCTCGCCCAGCATCTGGCTCGCGCTCCTCGGCGTGGTCGCGTGGGGCATGGGCGCGGCGCTCGGGTTCCCCGTCGGGATGAGCGCGGCCTCCGACGACCCGGCACGCGCCGCGGTGCGCGTGAGCGTCGTCGCGACCATCGGCTACTCCGCGTTCTTCATGGGCCCGCCGCTCATCGGCTTCCTCGCCGAGCACGTCGGGTACCGCGGTGCGCTCCTCGTGATCGCCGTCCCGGTCGTCGTCGGCCTGCTGGTCGTCGGCGCCACGCGCCCCCTCCCCACCGCCGCCGGCTCCGCGGGCCAGCAGGCGGCCCAGCGCTCCGAGGAGGCCCCCCGCCGCTGACCCGCACCCACGGCGCGGGGGAGAGCCGTGGTTCGCCGGGGTAGAACCGTGGTTGCGTGAGGTAGAGCCGTGGTTGCGTGAGGTAGAGCCGTGGTTCTTTGTGCTCGACGGCGTTCTGGTCGCCTTGGGTGGGCGGGGTGGGTGGTGGTGCCGCGTCTACCATCCGCCGCTCGTTCCTCGCGGCTCCCGCCAGGCCCGACCACGACGC
>NZ_JAFGYF010000018.1 GCF_016921195.1 Cellulosimicrobium cellulans | reverse complement strand
GAACGAGCGGCGGATGGTAGACGCGGCACCACCACCCACCCCGCCCACCCAGGGCGACCACACGCCGTCGCACCCAAGAACCACGGTTCTACCTCGGCCAACCACGGTTCTACCTCGCGCGACCAGGGTTCTCCCTCGGCCCACCAGGGCTCTACCTCGCGCGACCAGGGCTCTACCTTGCTCGACCGCCGTTCCGCTAGGTAACCACGGTGCTCCCTCGCGCGGCCGGGCGTCGCCCTCGCCGGAGGGGCTCAGAGGCGGGCGATGCGGCGGTCGACGGCGCGGCGGACCGAGCGCAGGACGAGGGCGGCGGCCCACGCGGCGCCGGCCCAGCTCGCGGTGCGGACGCTGCTACGGGCGACGCGGCGACGTCGGCCACGGAACTCGCGGATGGGCCAGCCGACGTCCTGCGCGTAGCGGCGCAGCCGCGCATCCGGGTTGATGGGGCACGGGTGGCCGACCGCCTCCATCATCGTGACGTCGTTGAGCGAGTCGCCGTAGGCGTACGACGCCGCGAGGTCGATGTCCTCGCGCTCGGCCAGGGCCCGCACCCCGGCGGCCTTGGCGCGGCCGTGCATCATGTCGCCGACGAGCCGTCCGGTGTAGAAGCCGTCCTCGTGCTCCGCGACGGTGCCGAGAGCGCCGGTCGTGCCGAGCCGGCGGGCGATGAGCTCGCCGATCTCGACCGGGGTCGCGGAGACGAGCCACACCTGGTGCCCGGCGGCGAGGTGCTCGTCGAGCAGCCGGCGCGTGCCGGGGTAGATGCGCAGCGAGAGGACGGTGTCGTAGACCTCCTCGCCGATGGCGGTGACCTCGGCGACGGAGCGGCCGGCGATGAGTGCGAGCGCGCGTGACCGGATGCGGTCGATCTGCTGCTTGTTCTCGCCGAACAACAGGTAGCGCGCCTGGTGGACGGCGAACCGCACGATGTCGAGCGTCGAGAAGAACTCCCGCTGGTACAGGGCGCGCGCGAGGTGGAACGACGACGCGCCGCGGATGATCGTGTTGTCGACGTCGAAGAACGCGGCGGTCCGGTGCGCGGGAGCCGACGGTGCGCGACCGGCGGTAGGCGCGTCCTCGGGTGCGGTCGGGACGGGGCCCGGACCGGAAGACGTCGCCATGTCCCCACTCTAGGCGCTCTCTCGCACCGCCCCCGGACCGTGCTCGTACCCTGGGAGGCGTGACCGCCTCCGACGCTCCGACCCCTCCCGTCCTGCTCTACGGCCGCGCGGG
The DNA here is from genome assembly GCF_016921195.1 of Cellulosimicrobium cellulans. Taxonomy (GTDB): domain Bacteria; phylum Actinomycetota; class Actinomycetes; order Actinomycetales; family Cellulomonadaceae; genus Cellulosimicrobium; species Cellulosimicrobium cellulans_F. Next base: position 50,054 of record NZ_JAFGYF010000018.1, on the reverse strand, counting down.
GTGCCACCTGTGCGACGACGCGCGGGCCGTGGTCGAGGCGGTGTGCACCGAGGCCGGGGTCGCCTGGGCGGAGGTGGACGTCGACGCGCCGGGTGCGGACCCGGGCCTGCGCGAGCAGTACGGCGAGTACGTCCCGGTCGTGACGGTCGGCGGCGTCCAGCAGGGGTTCTGGCGCGTCGACGCGCGGCGGCTCGCGCGCGCCGTGCGCCGGATTTCGGCGGGGCGCGCGGACCTGGGATGATTCCTGCGGTGGAGCGTGACCGTCGACGAGGACGGTCCCAAGGACGACGGAGTGACGGGTGGCTGAGCAGGTAGTCGGTGAGGTGACGGCGCCGGGTATACCGAGCGCGACGGTGGCGCGGCTCCCGTCCTACCTGCGGGCGCTGCGGGACCTCGTGGCGCGGGGCGTCGCGACGACGTCCTCGGTCGAGCTCGCGGAGCTCTCCGGCGTCGGGCCCGCGCAGCTCCGCAAGGACCTGTCGTTCCTGGGCTCGTTCGGAACGCGCGGCGTCGGGTACGACGTGGACTCGCTCGCGCAGTACATCACCGAGGCGCTGGGGCTCGTGGACGAGCACCGCATCGCGATCGTCGGGATCGGCAACCTGGGGCACGCGCTCGCGAACTACTCGGGCTACGAGCAGCGCGGCTTCCACGTCGCGGCGCTCCTCGACGCGTCGCCGGACGTCGTGGGGACGCGGGCGGCGGGCCTCGTCGTCGAGCACGTCGACGCGCTCGAGGAGGTCGTGGAGCGCGAGAAGGTGTCGATCGTCGTCCTCGCGACGCCCGCGGCGCACGCGCAGTCCGTGGCGGACCGCGTCGTCGCGGCCGGAGTGCGGGAGATCCTCAACTTCGCGCCGCGCGCGCTGCAGGTGCCCGCGGACGTCGACGTGCGCGGCGTGGACGTCGGCAGCGAGCTGCAGATCCTCGCGTTCCACTCCCAGGCCCGCGCGCTCGCCGAGGCGCAGGACCGCTGAACGACGAGGGGCCGCGTGCTGCTGCACGCGGCCCCTCGGACGGCACCCCTGCCGGTGGGTGCAGTGTTCCGGGGAAATGTCCCGGGGAAGGGTGTCCCGGGAGTCGGGCGTCAGCCCTGCTTGATGGCCGAGACGTCGAGCGCGATCTTGATCTTGTCGCCGACGAGCACGCCGCCGGTCTCGAGCGCCGCGTTCCAGGTCAGGCCGAACTCCTTGCGCGAGATCTCCGTCGTCGCCTCGAAGCCGGCGCGCGCGTTGCCGAACGGGTCGGTGGCGGTGCCCGCGAACTCGGTCTCGAGCTCGACCGGCTTGGTCACGCCGTTGATGGTCAGGTCGCCCGCCACGACGTACGCGTCGCCGTCGCCGGAGATGCTCGTCGACGTGAAGCTCCACGTCGGCTTGTTCTCGGCGTCCCAGAAGTCCGCGCTGCGCAGGTGGTTGTCGCGGTTCTCGTCGCCCGTGCTCACGGACGCTGCGTCGAGCTCGGCGGTCACGGAGGTCGACTCGAGGTCGTCGCCCACGGTGATGGTGCCGGCCGTGATGGCGAGCGTGCCGCGCACCTTGGAGATGCCGGCGTGGCGGACCGTGAAGGCCGCCTGCGAGTGGGACGAGTCGAGGGCGTAGGTTCCGGCGTTGAGCCCGGCGGGCAGCGGCGTGGCCATGAGTGCTCCTGAGAGGTCGAGGTCCCGGGGGACCGGACTTGGTTGAAGGTTCAACTTCGTACGAGCGTATCAACAGCAGGGGTCGATCCGTCTATTCCCGAGGGGGTGGAACAATGTTCCGCGAGGTTCGACCCCCGACCCGCCACAGTCCGCCAGCGCCCGAGGACCTATGACCAGCAACGACGTCGACAAGCCGCCGACGACGGCCGCAACCGGCACCGTCGCGCCCGCGAGCGGGGAGCCGCGCTGGCTCGACGCCGACCAGCAGCGGCTGTGGCGCGCCTACCTCGACGGGACGGTGCGCTTCATCGAGGCGCTGGGGCGCGACCACGAGGAGCGGTCCGAGGTGTCGCTCAACGAGTACGAGCTCCTCGTCCGGCTCTCGGAGAGCCCCGACCACACGCTGCGCATGTCCGCGCTCGCCGACGGCCTCGCGCGCTCCCGCAGCCGCGTCACGCACACCGTGGCGCGCATGGAGGCGCGCGGACTGGTCCGACGCTCGGCGAGCACGGGCGACCGCCGGGGCGTGAACTGCGCGATGACGACCGAGGGCTACCGCGTGCTCGTCGCGTCCGCGCCGGCGCACGTCGCGGCCGTGCGCCGGTTCATGGTCGACGTGCTCACGCCGGAGCAGTTCCGCGCGCTCGGCGAGGCGATGGCCGCGGTCGCCGAGGCCTGCAAGGCGGACCGCGACTCCTGACCGCCGACCGCCGTCTCGGGTCGCCGGGAGGCAGGTGCCGGTCAGAGCCCGGAGTGCGGGACACTGGTGCGCATGGTCTCCACCATCGTCCACCTCCTGCGCCACGGCGAGGTCCACAACCCCGACGGCGTCCTCTACGGCCGCATCCCCGGCTACCACCTCTCCGAGCGTGGCCACGAGATGGCCCGCCGCGTCGCCGCGCACCTCGCGGGCGAGCCCGGTCCCGACGGCACGTCACGTCCGCGCGCCGACCTCGCCGTCGTCGTCGCCTCGCCCCTCCAGCGGGCCCAGGAGACGGCCACGCCGGTCGCCGAGGCGTTCGGCCTCGAGCTCGGCACCGACGACCGGCTCGTCGAGGCCGCGAACCACTTCGAGGGCATGACCTTCGGCGTCGGGGACGGGTCGCTGCGCCACCCCCAGCACTGGCGCTACCTGTGGAACCCGTTCCGGCCGTCGTGGGGCGAGCCGTACACCGAGCAGGTCGCGCGGATGAGGGCGGCCGTGGCCGACGCCCGCGACAAGGCCGCGGGCCACGAGGCCCTCCTCGTGAGCCACCAGCTCCCGGTATGGCTCACGCGCCTGAGCTTCGAGAACCGCCGGCTGTGGCACGACCCGCGCAAGCGGGAGTGCTCGCTCGCGTCGCTCACGTCGCTCCACTTCGAGGACGACCGCCTCGTCGGCCTGCACTACTCCGAGCCCGTCGCCGACCTCCTCCCGGGCGCCGCGACCGTCGCGGGGGCGTGACGTCGGTCATGTCTCGTGCCGTCGTCGCCGTCCGGACGCCCGAACCGTCCCGTTCGGGAGTGGCGGAGGTCACGTCTCTCAGGTGGCGTCCAGGAACCCCGGGCAGGGTGCCTCCCGTGATGACGCCGTGACCGCCAGCTCGCGCGCGCGTGACCCGCGCGCCCTCCCGCCCGTCCGCCGCGTGCTGACCGCGGGCGTCGTGGTCGCCGCGACGCTCGGCCTCGCGGCGTGCGCCCAGGACTCCGGCGCGACGACGGACGTCGTCGGGCAGGGCTACGTCTCCGGCGACGGCTCGGTCCGCACCTGGGACCCCGGCGAGCGGGGCGACGTCGTCGCGCTCACCGGCACCGACTACGAGGGCGAGCAGGTCGACACGAGCGCCTGGCTGGGCGACGTCGTCGTCCTCAACACCTGGTACGCGGCGTGCGCGCCGTGCCGCGCCGAGGCGCCCGACCTCGTGGCGCTCGCGAACGACCGGGCCAACGACGGCGTGCAGGTGCTCGGCATCAACACGACCGACGAGGCGGGTGCCGCGCAGGCGTTCCAGCGCCGGTTCGAGGTGCCCTACCCGTCGATCGACGACCGCAGCGGGGAGGTCGTCGCGGCGCTCTCCGGCACCGTGCCGCTCCAGGCCGTGCCGTCGACGGTCGTGCTCGACCGCGAGGGCCGCGTCGCGGCGCGCGTCATCGGGCTCGCGGAGGGCTCGACCCTGACCGCGCTCGTCGACGACGTGCTCGCCGGGGACGAGGCGGCCGGCTGACCGTGGTCACCCTCGCGTCCCTCGCCGCCACCGTCCCCGCCTCCGCGCTCCCCGCGGCGAGCGTCGGCGACACGTTCGCCGCGACGGTCTGGAGCGGGTCGATGCTGCTGGCGGTCCCGGTGGCGGTGCTGGCCGGGCTCGCCTCTTTCGCGTCGCCGTGCGTGCTGCCGCTCGTGCCCGGGTACGTCGGCTACGTCTCCGGCATGGCCGCGGCGAACGCCGGCAGCGGGCGCGGACCGTCCGGGGGCACGACGACGGCCACCCGGGTCACGGCGCCGAGCCGCGGGCGCGTGCTCGCGGGGGTCGCGCTCTTCGTCGCCGGGTTCACCCTCGTCTTCGTCGCGCTGATGGTCGCGGCCGGCGCGATCGGCGTGCACCTGGTCCGCTGGGAGGACGTCATCACGCGCGTCCTGGGCGTGGTCGTCGTCCTCATGGGGCTCGCCTTCATGGGTGCGGTCCCGTTCCTGCAGCGCGAGCGGCGGCTGCACCTGAGCCCGCAGGCCGGGCTGTGGGGAGCGCCGCTGCTCGGCGTCGTGTTCGGGCTCGGCTGGACGCCGTGCCTCGGTCCGACGCTCGTCGCCGTGCAGTCGCTGTCGCTGAACGAGGCGTCGGCGGGCCGTGGCGCGATCCTCGGGGTCGCCTACTGCCTCGGACTGGGCGTGCCGTTCCTGCTCATCGCGCTCGGCCTGCAGAGCTCGCAGCGCATGCTCGGGTTCCTGCGCCGGCACCGCCTCGCGATCATGCGGATCGGCGGTGGGCTGCTCGTGCTCATCGGTCTCGCCCTGGTCACCGGCCTGTGGACGACCTGGACCACGACCATGCAGGGCTGGATCGACGGTTACGTGACGGTGGTGTGAGATGACCGAACGGACCGGCCAGGCCGCGAAGGCCGGGGAGCAGGCGGAGCGGACGGCGGGCTACCGCCCCGAGGGCATCGACGACGCGTTCTCGGCGGGCGACGGCCCGGGGGACCGGACGACCCCGGGTGGCGGCAGCGGCGCAGGAGGCGACGGCGGCCCGGCGCTCCCGAGGCTCGGCTGGCGCGGCACGCTGCGCTGGACGTGGCGCCAGCTCACGAGCATGCGGGTCGCGCTCATGCTCCTCATGCTGCTCGCGGTCGCGGCGGTGCCCGGCTCCGTCCTGCCGCAGCGCCCGCAGGACCCCGCGGCCGTGCTGCGCTACCTCCAGGAGAACCCGACGACGGGGGAGTGGCTCGACCGGCTCGGCTTCTTCGACGTCTACGCCTCGGTGTGGTTCTCCGCGATCTACCTCCTGCTGTTCGTCTCGCTCGTCGGCTGCATCCTGCCGCGCACGAAGGCGCACTGGCAGGCGCTGCGCACGCGCCCGCCGCGCACGCCGCGGCGCTTCGACCGCTTCCCGGCGCAGGCGCGCGTCGTCACCGACGCCTCCCCGGACGAGGTCGTCGCGGCGGCGAGCACCCACCTGCGCGGCCGCCTGCGCCGGCTGCCGACGTTCCGCGTCGACACCGGCGCCGAGGAGGCCGCCCCGGCGCGCGGCCGCGCCGCTGCGCGCCCCGCGGCGCGCACCGTGTCCGCCGAGCGCGGCTACGTGCGCGAGACCGGCAACCTGCTGTTCCACCTGTCGCTCGTCGGCCTCCTGGTCGCCGTCGCGACGGGCCAGCTCTTGCACTACCGCGGTCAGGCGATCGTCACCGAAGGACGCGGGTTCGCGAACGCGGTCGTCGACTACGACACGTTCGAGAACGGCGCCTGGTTCCGCCCGTCGTCGCTCGTGCCGTTCTCCATGACGCTCGACGCGTTCGAGTCGGAGTTCGCCCAGGACTCCGTCGCGTTCGCGCAGTCGCGCGACTTCACGGCGACGGTCACCGTGCGCGACCCCGACGGTGCGACCCACGAGGAGACCATCAAGGTCAACCACCCGCTCACCGCGGGCGGCGCCAAGATCTACCTCCAGGGCAACGGGTTCGCGCCCGAGGTCACGGTGCACGACGCCGACGGCGAGGTCGCGTTCTCCGGCCGCGTGCCGTTCCTGCCCGAGGACACGATGTACACCTCGCGCGGCGTCATCAAGGTGCCCGACGTGTCGGCCGGCCTCGACCAGATCGGGCTCGTCGGGTACTTCCTCCCCACGGCCGAGATCAGCGAGGACGGACAGACCGCGGCGTCGGTGTACCCGCAGCCGATCAACCCGCTGCTCGTGCTCGAGGTCTACCGCGGCGACCTCGGCCTCGACGAGGGCCTGCCGCAGAACGTCTACCGCCTCGACACCGACGGCCTCACGCCGTCGGTCGACGAGGACGGCGAGCGCGTCAAGCTCCTCGTCGCCCCGGGCGAGACCGTCGACCTGCCCGACGGCCTCGGGACGATCACGTTCGACTCGCTGCCGCGCTACGTCGCGCTCGACCTGCGCCACGACCCGTCGCTCACGTGGGTGCTCGTGTTCTCGCTCGGCGCGCTCACGGGCCTCGCCGTCTCGCTCTTCACCCCGCGCCGCCGCGTGTGGGTGCGCGCCTGGCGCGAGGAGGTGCCCGGGACGGGCGACGACCCCCCGCGCGAGCGCACCGTCGTCGCCGTCGCGGGCCTCGCCCGCGGGGACGACGCTGGCCTCCAGGGCGAGGTGGACTCGCTTCTCGCCGCGCTCCCGGGCGTGGCACCATCGGGTGAGGGCGACCTCACCTCGTCGCCGGGGCGCATCCCGGCGGACGGCACCCGCCCGACCGGGCGTCCCGCACAGGACCCGACCGCGCGCGACCGCGCACGAAAGGCTGACCGATGACCGTAGCCGAGCTGAGCCAGGACCTCGTCTGGGCCGCTGCGACTGCCCTGACCGTCGCGCTCGTCGCGTTCGCGATCGACCTCGCGCGGCTGGCGGGCCGCGCCGACGACGTGCGGGCCGAGGCGCGGGCCGACGCGAAGGTGCCCGGCGCCGAGGTTCTCGCGGGCGCGGGCGCGTCGGCGTCGCCGTACGGCCCGGACGCGCCGGACGCCGTCGACGCCGCGCCCGTCGCCACGCCCGAGCCGTCGCGCAAGGCCGCCAACATCGGGATCTCGCTCACGTGGCTCGGGACGGCGCTGCTGCTCGTCGCGATCGTCACGCGGGGGATCGCCGCGGGCCGCACGCCCTGGGCCAACATGTACGAGTTCACGCTCGTCGGTGCCTTCGTCGCCCTCGCGGTGTTCCTCGGTGTCTCGCTCAAGCGCGACGTGCGCTTCCTCGGGTCGTTCGTGACCGGCCTCGCGGTGCTCTTCCTCGTGCTCGCGCAGAACGCGTTCTTCGTCGCCGCGACGGGCGTGCAGCCCGCGCTCCAGTCCTACTGGCTCGTCATCCACGTGGGCGTCGCGATCATCGCGACCGGCATCTTCACCGTCGCCTTCGTGACGTCCGTCCTCCAGCTCCTGCGCGACTCGCGCGACTCCGGCAACGCGTTCCTCGGCGCGCGCGGCTGGCGCTGGCTCGACTCGACGCCCGGGCCCGTGCAGCTCGAGGCGCTGAGCTTCCGCCTCAACGCGGTCGCGTTCGTGCTGTGGACGTTCACCATCATCGGCGGCGCGATCTGGGCCGAGCACGCGTGGGGCCGCTACTGGGGCTGGGACCCCAAGGAGGTCTGGAGCTTCGTCGTCTGGATCGTGTACGCGGCCTACCTGCACGCGCGCACGACCCGCGGCTGGTCCGGGCGCCGGGCGGCGTACTTCGTGATCGTCGGCTACGCGTGCGTGCTGTTCAACTTCACCGGCGTGAACCTGCTGTTCAACGGCAAGCACTCGTACTCGGGCCTCAACCCGGGCGACTGAGCCCGGCCCGGCGCCGCGCGCTCACCGAGCGCCCGACCGGCGGGTGGTGGGGTGGTCAGCGGGCGGTGTCGTCGCCGTCGTCGGTGCCGTTGCTCGCTCCGGGACGACGCGCGTCGCCGTCGTCCTCGGCCCGGCCGTCCTCCGTCGTGCCCCCGGCCGCCGGAGGAGCGTCGTCCGTCGCGGGCGACGGCGCCTCGTCGCGTGCCTGGCGGCGCTGCTGCTGCTCGAGCCGCCACAGGAACTCGGGGTCGTCGTCGGGGGCGAGGGGCGCGCTGCGACGACGGCGCGCGGCGCCGTTCGACGAGCCGCCCGAGGGGCGGCCGCCCGCGTACCGCGAGCCCGAGCGGGACGCGGACCGCTTGACGAGGATCCACGCGATCGGGCCGAGGAACGGCAGCAGGATGATGAGGACGATCCACAGCCCCTTCGGGATGCCGCCGCGCTCCTCCTCGTCGCTCGAGGCGAGGTCGACGAGCGCGTAGACCGCGAGGCCGACGGCGATGAGGGGGAGCAGCACGCGAAGCATGGCTCCAGCCTACGGGCCGTACCCTGGAGTCGTGCCTGTCGTCGTCTACTCCGTCCTGCGTCTGCTGCTCTTCGCGGTCGCGCTCGCCGCGCTCTGGTTCGCCGGCCTCCGGGGCTGGCTGCTCGTCCTCGTCGCCGCGGTCGTCGCGCTCATGCTGTCGTACCTGACCCTGCGCAAGCCCCGCGACGCGGCCTCGCGCTACCTCGCCGAGCGGGCAGAGCACCGCGCCCGGACGGGTGAGCGGTTCTCGCGCGAGATCGAGGACGACGCGGCGGCCGAGGACGCGGCCCTCGACGCGGCCCTCGAACCCGAGGGGAACGCGACGTCGTCGGGCACGGACGCGACGCCGACCGAGCAGCCCGGGACGTCGTCGGCCCGCTGAGCCGCCGGGGCCGCGGCCTGCCGACGCTCAGAGCGCGAGCCCGACCCCCAGCAGCACGCCGTACGCGAGCTCGAACAGCCCGGTCCCGGCGAGCACCGGCACGAGGAGCGGTCCGCGCGCGCCCGCGATCACCGGGAGCGTGAGGAGCACGGCCGGCAGCAGGAGGACCAGGGTGCCGAGCGCCCAGGGCGACGCGAACGCGCACACGACCACTAGCAGCAGCGGGACCCAGATCATCGCGACGTACGCCCGGCGCGCACGGAAGTCGCCGAGCCGTACCGCGAGCGTGCGCTTGCCCGCGACCACGTCGGTGGGGATGTCGCGGATGTTGTTGACCATGAGGATCGCGCACGCGAGCAGCCCCACCGCGACCGCGCCGACGGCCGAGGGCCACGTGACCACGTCCGCCTGCGTGTAGGTGGTGCCGAGCGTGGCCACGAGCCCGAAGAACACGAACACCCCGACCTCACCGAGGCCCCGGTAGCCGTAGGGGTTGCGCCCGCCCGTGTAGTACCAGCCCGCGAGGATCGCGAGCGCGCCCACGGCGACCAGCCACCAGTGGCCGGTCACCGCGCAGAGCACGAGCCCGAGGACGGCGGCGACGCCGAACGCGCCGAACGCCGCGGCGCGCACCTGCCCGGGTCGCGCGGCGCCGGTCGCGGTGAGCCGCATGGGGCCGACGCGGTCGAGGTCGGTGCCCCGCACGCCGTCGGAGTAGTCGTTCGCATAGTTCACGCCCACCTGGAGCGCGAGCGCGACGCCGAGCGCGAGCAGCGCCGGCCACAACGCGAAACCGTCCACCTGGGCCGCGGCGCCGGACCCGACGATGACGGGCGTCGCGGCGGCGGGGAGGGTGCGGGGGCGCGCGCCCGCGACCCACTCGGTGGTGCTGGCCATGGTGCTCCGTCTCGGTCGTGCGGGTCGTGCGGGGTGGTGGGGACCGCGGGCGGCTCAACCAGGGCGGGACTGGAGGTGCCCGACGGCGAGCCGCGCCACCGCGGCGCGGTCCACCTTGCCGGGCCCCCGGCGCGGGAGATCCGCGACGACGAGCACGCGACGCGGTGCGGCCGCCCGCTCCAGCCTATCCGCGACGTGGTCCCGGACCGTGGCGACGAGCGCGGTCGGGGCTTCCGCGACCACGACCGTGCCCTCGCGACCGGGGCCGGGAGGGGCGGGCGCCGGCTCGGCGGTCGTGACGACCGCGACGACCTCCTGCCCCCACTCCGGGTGCGGCACGCCGACGACGCACGCCTCGCCCACGCCGTCGACCTCGGCGACCAGGGCCTCGACCGCGGCCGGGGCGACGTTGACGCCGCCCGAGACGACGACGTCGTCCGCCCGGCCGAGCACGGTGAGCGAGGGCCCGTCCGGCGACCCGTCGAGCCGGCCGAGATCGCTGGTGCGGAACCAGCGCGTGCCGTCGTCGTCGGTGCGGAACGCGTGCGCGGTCGCGGCCGGGTCGCCGAGGTAGCCGTCGGCGAGGAACGGTCCGGAGAGCTCGATGACGCCCGGGGCGCCGTCCGGCCCGTCCGCGGCCGTCGGGCGTGCGAGGCGCACGCGCGCGCCCGCCAGCGGCACGCCGTCGTACACGCAGCCGCCGCTCGTCTCCGTCATGCCGTAGGTGGTCACGACGCGCGCGCCCGCCGCCCTCGCGCGGCGCAGCAGCGCGGGCGGCGCGGCGGCACCGCCGAGCAGGACGGCGTCGAGGGCGCAGAGCGCGTCGAGGGCCGCCGCGCCGCCGTCCGAGCCCGCCTCCGCCGCGGCGAGCAGGCGGTGGAGCTGCGTGGGGACGAGCGAGACGTACCGGCGCTCCGCACGCGGCGACCGGGCGACGAGCGCGGCGAACCCGGCCGGGGTGAAGGGCTCGTCCTCCGGCGCGACCGTGAGGCCTCGCCCCGCCGCGTGCGCGCGGGCGACCACCTGCACGCCCGCGACGTGCGTCGCGGGCAGCGTCAGGAGCCAGTGCCCGGGGCCGCCCAGCCGCTGGTGCGTCGCGGCGCCGGAGGCGCGCAGCGCGGCCGCGGACAGCACGACCTCGCGCGGCTCGCCCGTCGAGCCCGACGTGCGCAGGACGAGCGCGGCGCCCGGCGGGACGTCGGCGCGCCCTGGCCGGGGGAGCGGCGGGACGGGCGCCACCGGAGGGCCGTCGCCGTCGAGCGCGGCGCCGACCGCCGAGACCAGGGCGCCGAGATCGGCGGGGACGACGGCGCGGTTCACCGGATCAGCGTAGGCCGGGCCGTAGGGTGACGGGGAAGCGCACGTCCGTCGCAGGGGCTGCTCCGGGACCGGGTCCTGGACCGACGGGGAGGTCGAGGATGACGAGGACGGCACGAGGGCCGGGTGCGGCCCGGGCGGGGCTGGTGGTCGCGCTCGCCGCGGCGACCGTCCTGCTCGCGGGGTGCGGCGGCGAGCCCGCCGCGCCCATCACGGAGACGGTCCCCGCGGACGTGTCCGCGGACAAGAGCGCGCCGCCGACGCCGGACGTGCCGCTCGTCTGGCCGCTGACCGGCGTCGCGGCCGAGGAGGTCGCCGACCGGCCGGCTCTCGCGGTGAAGATCGAGAACGCGCCCCAGGCGCGCCCGCAGACCGGCCTCGAGCAGGCCGACGTCGTGTGGGAGGAGGTCGTCGAGGGCGGCATCACGCGCTTCGTCGCGGTCTACCACTCGCAGGTCCCCGCGAGCGTGGGGCCGGTCCGCTCGGTCCGGCCGATGGACCCGGCGATCGTCGGCCCGCTGCACGGGATCCTCGCGTACACGGGCGGGCAGGAGCCGTTCATCGATGCCGTCGGCGCGGCGGGCGTCCAGTCGGTCGTCATGGACGAGGGTGACGACGGGTTCGCCACGACGCGCGCGCGCCGTGCTCCGCACAACGTCTACGGCAGCCCGGAGGAGTTCTGGGCCCAGGCCGACGGCGACCGCACCGCGCCCCCGCCGGCCCAGTTCGTCTTCGCGCGCGAGCCCGGGACAGGCTCGGCGACGGTGACGGGCAGCGCGGCGACGCGGCTCGGCGTGCGGCTCACGTTCGCGAGCAGCGCGGTGTGGGAGTGGGACGCCGGCGAGGGTCGCTACGTCCGCAGCGAGGGCGACACGCCCGCGGTGTCCTCGGACGAGGTGCGGCTCTCGGCGACGAACGTCGTGCTGCTGGCCGCGCCGATGCAGGACACGGCGTTCAAGGACCCGGCCGGGGCTCCCGTCCCGGAGACGAAGCTCGTGGGGACGGGCGAGGGCGTCGTGGCGAGTGGCGGCAAGCACGTTCCGGTGACGTGGTCCAAGGAGACGGTCGAGTCCCCGGTGGTGCTCACGGGCGCGGACGGGAAGCCCGTCGAGCTCGAGCCCGGGACGTCGTGGATCGAGCTCGTCCCGACCGGGTCGGGGAGCTGGGAGATCGGCTGACCGCCGCTCCCTCCCGGCGGCGTCCTGGGTCCTCCCCACGGCGTACGCGTGCTCCGTCCCGGGGTGGAGCGGCCGTCGAACAGGTCGAGTCGCGGGGCCGACGCGGCGACCGGGTCCGGGGCGGCACCGTGGAGTCATGGCAACCGTCGTCCCGCACCCCGTCCACCCGTCCCAGCCCGGCACCCCTGGCGAAGGCGCCTCGCAGCGCTCGGCCGAGGGGCAGCTCCCGCCGTCCTACCCGCCGCGCGCACCGCGCGACGACGAGCCGGGCGTCGCCCGCTCGGCGGCACCCGTCGCGATCTCGGTGGGTCTCCTGTTCGGCCTCGCCGTCGCCGCGGCGTTCGTCGGCCGCGGCCTCATCGAGATGCTCACCAGCATGGTCGGCGGCTCCTGACCCGCCGGGTCAGAACGCGTAGCCGAACCGGCCCCAGTCCGGGTCGCGCCGCTCGAGGAACGCGTCGCGGCCCTCGACCGCCTCGTCGGTCATGTACGCGAGCCGCGTCGCCTCGCCCGCGAAGACCTGCTGGCCCATGAGCCCGTCGTCCGCGAGGTTGAACGCGAACTTGAGCATGCGGATCGCCTGCGGCGACTTCGTCGCGATCGTGCGCGCGTAGTCCAGCGCGAGCGACTCGAGGTCCGCGTGGTCCGCGACCTCGTTCACCGCCCCCCACTCGTACGCGTCCTGCGCCGAGTACTCCCGTGCGAGGAAGAAGATCTCCCGCGCCCGCTTCTGCCCCACCTGGCGCGCCAGGTACGCCGAGCCGTATCCGCCGTCGAACGAGCCGACGTTCGCGTCGGTCTGCTTGAACCGCGCGTGCTCGCGGCTCGCGATCGACAGGTCGGCGACGACGTGGAGCGAGTGCCCGCCGCCGGCCGCCCACCCGTTGACGACGGCGACGACGACCTTGGGCATCGTCCGGATGAGCCGCTGCACCTCGAGGATGTGCAGGCGCCCTGCACGGGCCGGGTCCACCGCGTCGCGCGTGTGCACGTCGCCGCCCCCGTCGGGCGCGGTCGTGTACTGGTAGCCCGACCGGCCGCGGATGCGCTGGTCGCCGCCCGAGCAGAACGCCCACCCGCCGTCCTTCGGGGAGGGCCCGTTGCCCGTGAGGAGCACGGTCCCCACGTCGGACGTCATGCGCGCGTGGTCGAGCACGCGGTACAGCTCGTCCACGGTGTGGGGGCGGAACGCGTTGCGGACCTCCGGGCGGTCGAACGCGACGCGCACCACGGGCAGGTCGCGCACGACCGCGCCGCTCGCGTCGCGCTCGACGCCGCGGTGGTACGTGACGTCGGTCAGCTCCTCGAACCCGGCGACGTCGCGCCACACGGCGGGGTCGAACGTCTCGGACACCTGACGGGGGAGCGCGTGGTCGCGGTCGGCCGGGGCGTCGTCGGCGGGCACGGCGGAGGTGGGTTCGGAGCTGCTCACGGTCGTCACGGTAGCCGCTGCGGGGCGAGGCCCGCGCCCGGCGCGGGCGCCCCCGCGTCGGCGCGGGGAGCGGGCACCGGGGCGTCGGCGCCGTGCGGCGGCGCCGAGAGGCCGAGGACGAGGCCGGCCCCGACGACGAGCGTCCCGAGCAGGGAGCGGGCGTCGAGCGACTCGAACCCGAGGGCGACCGAGGTCACGAGCGCCGCGACGGGCAGGAGGCCCGCGAACAGGCCGGCCCGCGCGGGGCCGATCGCGGCCAGCCCGGAGTACCAGAGCAGGAACGCGACGGCCGTGACGACGACGGCGAGGTACGCGAGCGCGGCGAGCTCGGCGGCGTCGGGCGCGACCAGGAACGGCTGCCCGGTGACGCGCTGCCGGACGAGGCCGAGCACGGCGAGCTGGGGGACGGCCAGGACGCACGCGTACGCGGAGACGCGCAGCGCGCCGAGCGTCGGCAGGAGCGGCACGGCGAGCAGCGAGAAGCAGACCTCGCACGCGAGCGCCCCGAGCGCGAGCGCGACGCCGACCGGGTCCCCGGAGCCGCCGCCCTCGACGACCACGACGCCGGCCGTCACGACGACCGCCGCCGCGAGCGTCCGGACAGCGACGCGGCGCGCCCGGAGCGCGGCGGCCGCGGCGAGCACGACGGGCGAGGCGCCGACGACCGCTCCGACCAGGGACGGGTCCGCGCGCCCCGCGCTCTCGACCACGAGCACGCTGAAGCCGACGAGGCCGGTCGCCGCGAGCGCGGTCAGGCGCACCAGCGCGCGGGGCGAGGGCAGCACCCACGGCACGCGCCGCGCGGCGAGGACGGCGAGCAGGACGAGCGCCGCGACGGCGTAGCGCGCGGCCTGGCCGCCCAGCACCGGGAAGTCGGCGAGGGCGGCGGACGCGACGAACGACGAGCCGACGATCACCATGCCGACGGCGCACCGGACGTCCCCGGCACGCGCGGCGCCGGGGCGACGGGGGACGGCCTGGACGTCCGGCAGCGGACGGCGGGCTGACCGGTGAGGGGACGGTGGCATGCGTCGACCGTACGAGCCGGCTGGACCAGGGTGCAGGGCCAGTTCGTGCCTGGTTCACTGGACCAGATGACGACCCGGATCGATCCCGACGCCCTGCTGCTCGTCCTCGGTCCGCGTCCGGCGCGCGACGTCGGCCGTTGGCTCCACCACGGTCTGCGCGCCGCGGTGGTCGACGGGCGCCTCGAGGCCGGGGCGTTGCTCCCGTCGGGCCGCGACGCGGCGGCGGCGCTCGGGGTGTCGCGGGGCACGGTCATGACGGCCGTCGACGTGCTCGTGGGCGAAGGGCTGCTCGTGTCCCGGCCCCGGTCCGGGGTGGTCGTGGCGGCACTGCCCGCCGCGCCGTCGGGCCGCGCGGCGACCGCGCCGACGGCGGCACGTGGTGCCGTGAGCGTCGGCACGCCGGACCCCGCGCTCTTTCCCCGCGCCGCGTGGGCGCGTGCCGTGCGCGACGGCGTGCGGGGCCTGGCCGACGCCGACCTGGGCTACCCGGACCCCCAGGGGCTGCCGGCGCTGCGCGAGGCGCTCGCGGTCCATCTGCGCCGCGCGCGAGGGGCCCAGGTCACGGCGGACGATGTGGTCGTGGTGAGCGGGGTCGCCCAGGCGCTCTCCCTCCTCGCCCGGCTCCTGGCCGAGGGGCGCGTCGCGGGCGAGCGCCCCGCAGGGCGCGTGCGCATCGCGGTCGAGGACCCGTCGTCGCGCGGCGCGGTCGAGCTGCTGCGGGACGCCGGCCTGCGGACGGTCGGCGTGCCCGTGGACGCCGACGGCGTGCGCGCGGACCTGCTGCCCGACGACGCGCGCGCCGCCCTCGTGACGCCCGCGCACCAGTTCCCGCTCGGGGTCGTCCTCGGGCCCGAGCGACGGCGCGCGCTGCTCGCGTGGGCGGCGGCGGACGACCGCCTCGTGCTCGAGGACGACTACGACGCCGAGCTGCGGTACGACCGTCGGCCCGTGGCCTCCGTGCAGGCGCTGGACCCCGAGCGCGTCGTGCTGCTCGGCTCGGTGTCCAAGCTGCTGTCGCCGGCGCTGCGGCTCGGCTGGGTCGTGGCGCCGCCGCGCGTCGTCGGACCGCTGGTGGAGGCCAAGCGGCACGCGGACCTCGGGACCTCGGTGCCGGAGCAGGCGGCGCTCGCCGAGCTCCTCGCGTCGGGCGCCTACCAGCGGCACCTGCGCCGGGCCCGGCTCGTGTACCAGCGGCGGCGTCGCCTGCTGCTCGACGCGCTCGCGCGTGGTCTGCCGGGGGTGGAGGTGGGCGGGGTCGCCGCCGGGCTCCATCTCGTCGTGCCGCTGCCGGGCCCGGCCGCCGAGCGCACCGCGGTGCACGGGCTGCGCGCGGCGGGCGTGCCCGCGGAGGCGCTGAGCGGGACGGGGGTCGATCGCGCCGAGGCGGGGGTCGTCGTCGGGACGGCGCGCGTGCGCGAGCACGACGTCGCGCGCGTCGTGGCGGTGCTGCGGGACGTGGTCTTGACGGCCGACGAAGAACTGGTACGTTAGTACCAGTTCGCGCACGACGGCGGGCCCTGCCACCCGGTGCGCCGACCCGAGGGAGTCTCCCCATGGCATGGATCGTCCTCATCGCGTCCGGCATGCTCGAGGCCGGCTGGGCGCTGAGCCTCAAGGCGTCGCACGGCTTCACGAGGCTCTGGCCGAGCGTGGGGTTCGTCGTCATGCTCGTCCTGAGCATGGTCGGCCTGAGCGTCGCGCTGAAGTCGCTGCCCGTCGGCGTGGCCTACGGTGTCTGGGTGGGGATCGGGGCCTCGCTCACCGCCGTCCTCGCCGTCGTCCTGTTCGACGAGCCCGTGACCGTCCTCAAGGTGATCTCGCTGGTGCTGATCGTCGCGGGCGTCGTCGGGCTCAACCTCTCCGGGGGAGGGCACTGACACCGATGCCGACCGAGACCGTCGACCCGCGGCCCGCGCCACGCCGTCAGGCGCGCGGGGTCGCGCGCCGTGACGCGATCGTGCGCGCCGCCGCCGACCTCATCCTCCAGGAGGGCCCGGCGGCGGTGACGCACCGGGCCGTCGCGGCGCGGGCCGACGTCCCGCTCGCCGCGACGACGTACTACTTCACCGGCCTCGACGACCTCATCGGCGCCGCCGGCGAGGTCGTCGTCGCGGGCTGGGCGGAGCACGCGCGGGGCGCGGTCGAGCGGGCCGCGCGCGGCGGGGACCGGGCCCGCGAGGACGCGCACGTGCTGGTCGACGCGGTCCTCCCACCCGGCGGGGAGAGCGAGCTGCGCGGGTTCTACGAGCACCTGGTGGGCGCGGGCCGCTATCCCGCGCTCGCCCGCGCCTACGGCGAGGGCCGGCAGGAGCTCGACGACGCCGTCGGGCACCTCCTCGTGGTCCGGGGCCTCGCGAGCGTCCCGCCCGGGCTGCTCATCGCCGTGGTGGACGGCGCCGCGGTGAGCGCGCTGAGCGAGGGTCGCGACGTGCGCGAGCTCGCCGTGCAGCTCGTCGGCGAGCTCGTGCGCCGGCCGCTCGCGAGCTGAGGGCCCGGACGCGGTCCCGCGACCACGGCGGACGTCCGCGGTAGCCTCGCGGGCCATGAGCCGTCGACCGTCCTCGCCCCGCACCGCGCTGCGCGACCGCCTGGTCCCGGAGAGCGTCCGCTCGCTCACGTCGACCGGCGTCGCGCTCGTGCTGGGGCCTCTCGCCGTCGTCCTCGCGGCGCGCCCGCTCGGGCTCGACGACGGCACCGCGCCCGTCGCGGCCGGCCTCCTCGTGTGGGTGGTGCTCTCCGGGACGTACTGCGCGCTCACGTGCGTGGCGTTCGCCGGGCGCCGTGGGCCCGCGCTCGAGCGGGCGCTCGTCGCCGCGCACCCCGAGGGCCGTGGCCGGGCGCACCGGTGGCTGCTGGGCGGCGGTTCCGCCGCCTGGTCGGTCCAGTTCGCGCTCATGGCGCTCCTCGTCGGGTTCGTGCTCGCCCAGGGCGTCGCCTGGGCGGACCTCCCCGTCATCACGGTGCTGGGCCTCGCGGTGATCGTCGTCTCGTGGGTGACCGTCCTCGTCTCCTACTCGGTGCACTACGCGCGGCGCGACGTCGCGGCGGGCGACGGGGGCTTCGCCTTCCCCGGGAGCGGCCCGCGCGCCTACGCCGACTACGTGTACCTCGCCGCGGGCGTGAGCACGACGTTCTCCACGGCCGACGTGACCGTGCTCGACACGGTGACGCGCCGCATGGTCACGACGCACACGGTCGTGGCGTTCGCGTTCAACGCGGTGATCGTCGCGCTCGTGGTCGCCGTGCTCGTCAGCGCCTGAGCGGCGCCCCGGCTCCCCGGGCGACGTGGGGGAGCGCGCGGTGGCCTAGCCTGGAACGCGTGCCCCGAGCCCGAGAGACCGTCGTCTACCGCACCCCTCTGACCACGCGGTTCCGCGGGCTCGACGCACGCGACGGCGTGCTGCTGCGCGGGGACGCGGGCTGGGGCGAGTTCTCCCCGTTCTGGGACTACGACGACGTCGAGTCGGCGTCCTGGCTGCGGGCCGCGCACGAGGCCGCGCACCAGGGCTGGCCCGACGCCGTGCGCGACCGCGTGCCCGTCAACGTCACCGTGCCCGCGGTCGGCCCCGACCGCGCGCGCGAGCTCGTCGCTGCGTCCGGGGGCTGCCGCACCGCGAAGGTCAAGGTCGCGCAGCGAGGGCCCGACGGCGCGCTCGAACCTCTGGGAGCCGAGGTCGCGCGGCTGGAGGCCGTGCGCGACGCGCTCGGGCCGGGCGGGCGCGTGCGCGTCGACGCGAACGGCGCGTGGGACGTCGACGAGGCGCTGCGCCGGCTCCCCGCGCTCGACCGCGCGGCGGGCGGGCTGGAGTACGTCGAGCAGCCGTGCGCGGACGTCGCCGGGCTGGCGGCGGTCCGGCGCGGGCAGCGGGGCGACACGGCCGTGCCCGTGGCCGCCGACGAGTCGATCCGTCGCGCCGCGGACCCCCTCGCCGTGGTGCGCGCCGACGCCGCCGACGTCGTCGTGCTGAAGGTGCAGCCGCTCGGGGGCGTGCGCGCGTGCCTCGACCTCGCCGAGCAGGTCGGGCTCCCCGTCGTCGTGTCCTCCGCGCTCGAGTCGTCGCTCGGCATCGCCGCGGGGGTCGCGCTCGCGGCGGCGCTCCCTGAGCTGCCCTACGCGTGCGGGCTCGCGACGGTGAACCTCTTCGTCGCCGACGTGGCCGACCCGCCGCTCGTGCCCGTCGACGGTGCGCTGCCCGTCGTCCGCCCCGAGCCCTCCACCTCGGCGCTCGCGGCCACCGCACCCGACGACGAGACCGACCGTCGCTGGCGCGAGCGGCTCGGCCGCGTCGCCGGCCTGGTGCTCGCGGGAGGTGCGCGATGAGCGCGCCCGGGGGCACGCCCGGCACCGGCACCCCGCCCCGCGGCTCGGGCCCCGACGCGCTGCTCGACGGCCTGGACGCGCAGCCGCCCGCGGTGCGCAGCGCGTTCGCGCTCGTGCACCGGCTGCTGCACGAGGGCGTCGCGGACGTCGTCCTCGCGCCCGGGTCGCGCAGCGCGCCGCTCGCCTACGCGCTCGCGGCGGCGTCCGACCTCGGGCACCTCACGCTGCACGTGCGGGTCGACGAGCGCGCGGCCGGCTTCCTCGCCGTCGGCCTCTCGCGCGGCGCGGGGCCGGTCGTGCGCGGCGGGGTCGCGCTGCCCCGGCCGGTCGCGGTCGTCACGACGTCCGGGACGGCCGTCGCGAACCTCCACCCCGCGGTGCTGGAGGCGCACCACACGGGCGTCCCGATCGTGCTCCTCACCGCCGACCGGCCGCACGAGCTGCGCGGCACGGGCGCGAACCAGACGACGCACCAGGCCGGGATCTTCGGGCCCGCGGTGCGGTTCGCGGCGGACGTCCCGGCGCCGGACGGCCGCGCGGGGGAGGTGCGCGACCTCCTCGCCGTCACGACGCGGGCCCTCGCCGAGGCGGTCGGCGCGCGCTCGGGGCACGCCGGCCCGGTGCACCTCGACCTCGCCTACCGCGAACCGCTCGTCCCCGACGCCGCGACGGTCACCGACGCCGCGACCGTTCTCCACGCTGCGACCGGCCGCGACGTGCGCGTCCCGGACGGCCCGGACCGGCGCGGCGTGCGCTCCGTCGTGCTGCCCGCCGTGGCGACGCCCGGTGACGTCGCGGCGCTCCGCGGCGCGCCCGTCGCGCCCGTCGTCGTGCCGGTCCCCGGCGGGCGCACCGTCGTCGTCGCGGGCGACGGCGCGGGCGGCGTCGCGCGCGACCTCGCCCAGGCGCGCGGCTGGCCGCTGCTCGCGGAGCCGTCCTCGGGAGCGGCGGACGGCCCGAACCTGGTCGTCGCGCACGCGCTCGTGCTCGGGGTCGACGAGCTCACGGACGACGTGGAGCACGTCGTCGTGCTCGGCCGGCCGACGCTCTCGCGGCCCGTGCAGCGCCTGCTCGGGCGGCCCGAGGTCGAGGTGAGCGTCGTCGCGCCGGGCTCCGGCCCGTGGCCCGACGCCGCGCGCAACGCGTCGACGGTCCTGACGGCGGTCCCCGCGCGATGGCTCGACCCGCGCCCGGGCGCCCTGGACCCGTCCGGGCCCGCGCCCGGGACTGCGCCCGGCCGCGCGACCGACCCGAGGTGGCTCGCGCGCTGGCGCGCGGCGTCGGCCGCGACCGCGGAGGTCGTCGCCGCGGCGACCGACGGGACGCTGACCGACGGCCCGAGCGTCGCGCGCGCCGTCGTCGCATCGTGCGAGCCGGACGACCTCCTCGTGGTCGGGTCCTCCAACCCCGTGCGCGACCTGAGCCTCGTGCTCGGGCTCGACCCCGGGTCGCCGCGGGTCCTCGCCAACCGCGGGCTCGCCGGGATCGACGGCACCGTGTCGACCGCGCTCGGCGCCGCGGTCGCCGCCGGGCGCCCCCACCGGCGCACGCGCGCGCTGCTCGGCGACCTCACGTTCCTCCACGACGCGGGCGGCCTGCTGCGCGGTCCGCACGAGCCCCACGTCGACCTCCAGCTCGTCGTCGTGAACGACGACGGCGGCTCCATCTTCACGGGCCTCGAACCGGGCGGCCTGGGGGAGACGTCGGCGGCGGCGAGCCGCACGTTCGAGCGGGTGTTCGCGACGCCGCACGGCGCCAACCTCGCCCAGCTCTGCGCCGGGTACGGCGTGGACCACCAGCTCGTGCAGGACGTCCCCTCGCTGCGGCACGCGCTCGCGGCACCGAGCCACGGCGTCCAGGTGCTCGAGGTGCGCGTGTCCCGGGCGGAGCGGCGGCGGGCCGGTCTGCGCCTGGGAGAGCAGGTGCGCGAGGCGGTCCGTGCGGCGCTCGTGGAGGACCGCTGACGGCGCCGACCAGAACTCGCAGCGAACTCCCAGGCTCGTTCAAGGCTCGTTCAAGCGCGGTCGTGTGAAGTAGTGGGCAGAACCGAGGAGGCCCACCATGACCAACACCCCGGGCACCGAGCCCACCCCCACCACGCCGGCCCCCGACGCGCCCGCGTCGACGCCGACCGCCACGACGCCGACCGCCACGACGCAGCCGCTCGAGGCGCCGCAGCACGTGCAGCACCTCGCCACGCCGCAGCCGGCTCCCACGGCGCACGCCGCGGCGACGCCGATGCCGAACCCGTACGCACGCCCCGCGCAGACCGGGCCGCACGCGCCGTCCGGGAGCTTCGGGCCCCCGCCCGCGCCGCCGGCCCCGTCCGCGCAGGGCGAGGCGGACGCCCCGAAGCGCCGGCGCACGTGGGTGCCCGTCGTGAGCGCCGCCGCCGCGGCGGCGGTCCTCGCGAGCGTGGGGACGGCGGGCCTGACCGGCGCTCTCGCCCAGGACCAGGGCTCCGCCTCGCTCGCGGACGTCGGTCAGCAGCAGGAGGCCACGGCCGCGCCGGTGTCCGACTCGTCGTCCCAGAACCCCGACTGGGAAGCCGTGACGAAGGCCGTCGCGCCGTCCGTCGTCGCGATCCAGGTGCAGACCTCGCAGGGCGGCGCCGAGGGGTCGGGCGTCATCATCGACGACCAGGGCCACGTCGTGACCAACAACCACGTCGTGTCCGGTGCGGAGAACGACACCGTCCAGGTGACGCTCAGCGACGGGCGCCTCTTCGAGGCGAAGATCGTCGGGCTCGACCCGGCGACCGACCTCGCCGTCGTGCAGCTCGTGGACGCGCCCGACGACCTCCAGCCCGCGACGCTCGGCGACTCCGACGACGTGAGCGTCGGCGAGTCCGTCCTCGCGGTCGGCAACCCGCTCGGCCTCGCCAACACGGCGACGACCGGCATCGTGTCGGCGGTCGACCGCCCGGTCTCCGCGTCGGGCGAGGACGGCGGCACCTCCGTCGTGACGAACGCCATCCAGATCGACGCCGCGATCAACCCCGGCAACTCCGGCGGTCCGCTGTTCGACGCGCAGGGTCGCGTCATCGGCATCACGTCGTCGATCGCGACGCTGTCGGGCGGCGGCGCCCAGTCCGGCTCCATCGGCCTCGGGTTCGCCATCCCGGTGAACCTCGCGAAGTCGATCGGGCAGCAGCTCATCGAGAACGGCAGCGCGGAGCACGCGTTCCTCGGGGTGACGCTCGCGGACGCCACGGCGACCGCCGACGGCGTCACGCGACGCGGTGCCGAGGTCCAGGAGGTGACCGACGGGTCGCCGGCCGCCGAGGCCGGCATCCGGTCCGGTGACGTGATCGTCGCGATCGACGGTCACGCGGTCGGCGGCGCCGAGTCGCTCACCGCGTTCGTCCGCGAGCGCGCCGCGGGCGCGAAGTCCACGCTGACCGTCGTGCGCGACGGGAAGACGACCGAGCTCGACGTCACGCTCGCGACGCGTCCTGCGGACGACGAGAGCCAGGGGTCCCAGGACGGTCAGGGGCAGCTCCCCGGCCAGGGCGAGCAGGGCGGCCAGCAGGGCGGCGACCAGGGTCAGCAGACCGACCCGACCGACCCGGGCAACGTGCCGAACCCGTTCGACTGGTTCTTCGGCGGCCAGGGCTGACCTGACGGACGCCCCGCGAGGGGCGCCCACGATCTGCGGGGGCGGGTCGTCGCGCCGGCACGCGCGACCCGCACCCCGCCCTGTGTCCCGTCGCGACCTCTGACCGCGGCGGGCGGATGACCGGTCCCGCGACGTCCCCGCGCGGGCCGGGCCATCGCACCGAGCGGCCGGCACGGATCTCCGTGCCGGCCGCTCGTCGTCGGTGCGGGCCCGTGCTCAGTCGGTCGGGGGCGGCGCTCGGTGCCCACGGCGCGCCGCCCGCGACCTCGGACGGCACGACAGGTGCCCCTACGCGCTTGGTGAGGAACCCCGCCGTCCCGGCGTAGCCGCCGGAGACGGAGAACTCCTCGGAGAGCCCGGTCGCGAGGCTGATGCGGCGCGCACCGACGTCGGCGGCCCAGTCCTCCGCGCTCGCGAGGAGGAGGTGGCCCACGCCCCGGCGGCGGTGCGCCGGGAGGACCGCGACCTCCTCGACCCGGCACACGACGCCGTTGGACGCGAACGTCAGGTGCCGGTTCGCGAGCAGGTAGCCCACGATGCCGTGGTCCGCGAGCTCGGCGACCGCGAAGTAGGTGTCGAGCGCGGCGAGCAGAGGAATCGGACACCAGCCGAACCTCGCAGCGCGGGGCGTGCCCGGGCCGGGTGTCCCGGGTGACGGTCGGGAGTCAGCGGAGGTGACGTTCCGGGCCCGGTGCCGGGTCAGGACCCGCCGAGCGCGTAGCGCATCGGCTCGAGCTTCGCCTCGGACTCGGCGACCTCGGCCGCCGGGTCGGACGCGGCGACGATGCCGCACCCGGCGAAGAGCCGGACCGAGCGCGGGTCCGTCGCCGAGAGCTCCGCCGAGCGCAGCGCGATGCCCCACTCGCCGTCGCCGTCCGCGCCGAGCCACCCGACGGGCCCGGCGTACCGCCCGCGGTCCATGCCCTCGATCTCCCGGATCAGGTCCCGCGCGACGCTCGTCGGGGTCCCGCACACGGCCGCCGACGGGTGCAGCGCGGCGGCGAGCGCGAGGCTCGTGGGCCCCGCCGCCGCACCGCCCGACGAGCCCGGGACGACGGCGCCGCGGGCGAGGACCGCGGTCACGTCCGACGCGAGGTGCATGACGTTCGGCAGGTGCAGGACGAAGGGCGCGTCGGGGACGTTCATCGACGAGCAGAACGGGGCGAGAGCCTGCGCGACCGACCGCACGGCGTACTCGTGCTCCTCGAGGTCCTTCGACGACCGGGCGAGCTGGGCGGCGCGCAGGAGCGCCTCGTCGTCCGAGAGCCCGCCACGGCGGATCGTCCCCGCGAGCACGCGCGACGTGACGAGGCCCTTCTCGCTGCGGACGAGGAGCTCGGGGGTCGCGCCGACCAGGCCGTCGACGGAGAAGGTCCAGCACGCCTCGTAGGCGGACGCCAGGCGAGCGAGCAGCCAGCGCGGGTCGACCGGCTCGGCCGTGTGCGCGACGACGTCCCGCGCCAGGACCACCTTCTCGAGCGCGCCCGAGCGGATGCGCTCGACGCCCTCCGCCACGACCGCCGCCCAGTCGTCCGCCCGCAGCGCGCCGTCGTGCCACGCCACGTCGCCCGGGGCGGTCACGGGGGCGCGGGGCGTGCGCCGCAGGGCGTCCGCGGGCGAGGACGAGAGCGAGCCGGCGGTGTCGACCGTCGTGAGCCACGCGTGACCGTCGCGCCGCCCGACGACGACGCGCGGCACGACGAGCACCCCGCCCGCGCGGACCGGGTCGTGGGCGTCGTCGCCGGGGGCGGAGTCGTCGAACGCGAAGGACCCGAACGCCACCGGGCCCGTCCCGGGGAGACCGACCTCGTCCCGCACGACGGCGCGCGCGAGCGTCTCGTGCCACGCCGCCTCGGCGTCGGCGAACCGGCCGGGGCCCCAGGTCTCGAGGCGCAGCGCCTCGCCCCAGCCCACGATCCCGTCGCCGCGGCGCACCCAGGCGAGGGGCCGTGCGTCGGGCAGGAGGTCGACGAGGGCGTCCAGACCGCCGGGGAGGTCGGGGACCGGGGTGGTCCTCACGACGATGCTCGGCCTGGGGTGGGGCTGTGCGGCCGTGGCCGACGGTTCTGCAGTCATCGCCTCCCAGCGTAAGCCGCGCGCGCGGGTGCGCCCTGCGGTGCGGGGTCCGGGTGCGGCCCGTCGCCCGCGGACGTGGAAGCATGGGCGGCATGCCCCGCGCCAACCTGGACAAGAAGCCCTCCGAGGTCGCGTCGATGTTCGACGGCATCGCCTCGCGCTACGACCTGACGAACGACCTCCTGTCGCTCGGGCAGGACCGCGCGTGGCGCCGGGCGACGGTGCGCGCGGTCGGCGCGCTGCCGGGCGAGAAGGTCCTCGACCTCGCGGCCGGGACGGGGACGTCGTCCGAGCCGTTCGCCGACGACGGGGTGCGCGTCGTGCCGTGCGACTTCTCGCTCGGGATGCTCCAGGTCGGCAAGGAGCGCCGGCCCGACCTCCCGTTCGTCGCGGGCGACGCGACGCACCTGCCGTTCGCCGACGGCACGTTCGACGCGGTGACGATCTCGTTCGGGCTGCGCAACGTGGTCGACACCGAGGGCGCGCTGCGCGAGATGCTGCGCGTCGTGCGGCCGGGTGGTCGCGTGGTGATCTGCGAGTTCTCGACGCCGACCTGGGCGCCGTTCCGCGTCGTGTACCAGGAGTACCTCGTGCAGGCCCTGCCCCGCATCGCCGCCGCGGTCACGCGCGAGGGCGGGTCGTACCAGTACCTCGCGGAGTCGATCGCGGCCTGGCCCGACCAGGTCCGGCTCGGCCGGCTCCTGCTCCGCGCGGGCTGGGAGAAGGTCGCCTACCGCAACCTCTCCGGGGGGATCGTCGCGCTCCACCGCGGCACGCGCCCCGCCTGACGGCGCCGTCGTCCGCGCCGGGCCGACGGGGATTTCACCCGGCCCGCCCGGCGTCTGGGCGAGCCGTCCCGCGGCACCCGACCTACGGTCGGGGCAGAGCGCGGCCGACGGGGCCGCGCGCGGCATGACAGGGGCAGGACATGGAACGTCTGACCAAGGGTGCGCTGGCGATCGGGGCGGGGGCGCTCCTCCTCCTCGGCGGGGCCGGGACCTACGCGCTGTGGTCCGACTCGCAGGCCGTCGCCGAGTCGGGGGAGATCAGCTCGGGTGACCTCGACCTCGCGCTGGGCACCGCGGCCTGGACGCTCAACGGGACGACGGTCGCAGACGTCACCGCCGTCCGCATCGTCCCGGGCGACGTGCTGGCCCTCAGCCAGCCGATCACCGTGACCGCGATCGGCGACTCGCTCCAGGCGACGCTCGCCGTCAGCGGCACGGACGGCCTCACGGGGGACCAGGCGCTCCTCGACGCGCTCGACGTGACGTTCGCGCTCGACGGCCCGCCGTCGTGGGCGACGCCCAACGGGGACGGCACGTTCGAGGTCGCGCCGTCCACGGCTGCGTACCCGGCGGTCGACGCCGACGTCACCCTGACGTTCGACGCCGCCACGCCCGACCAGGTCGCGACGAGCTCCGTGGTGAACCTGTCGAGCCTGACGTTCACGCTCGAGCAGCACCTCTGAGAGGCCCGCGGTGGGCGTCGAGCTCTCCCGCCGCCGCGCCCGCACCCCGGTCCCGCGTCCTGACGCGGGAGCCGATCGCCGCGGCGAGCCGGGCCGTGCCGCGCGCGCACGGCGAGGTGCCGTGCGCGCCGTCGTCGTGCTCGTGCTCGCCGCGCTGCCGCTCTCCGCGGGTGCGGCGTGGGCCACGTGGTCCGCGTCGCAGGCGGTGAGCGGCGCGCAGGTGCGGTCGGGGTCGTTCGGCGTCCAGACGTCGTGGCAGACCGTCCCCGACCTGGCAGGGATGCTGCCGGGCCAGTCCCGCGACGGTGTGGTCGCCGTGACGCACACCGGCGACGGGACGTGGCGGTACCGGCTCGCGGTGGCGTACGACGGCGTCGTGCGGCCGACCGTCGCGTTCTACCCGGGGGCCACGTGCACCGGGACCGCTCTTCCGGCCGGGACGCTCAGCCCGCAGACGTACGCGCGCGGCGCGACGACCCAGGTGTGCGTCCGCTACACGCTGCCCGCGGGGAGCCCGGGCGACTGGCAGGGGCAGAGCGGGCAGGTCGCGGTGACGGTCACGCTCGAGAGCAGGCCGTCGTGACGCGCCGCGCTCGGCTCCGGGTCGTCGCCGCGCTGGCCGTGGTGCTCGCGCTCGTCGGCGCGCCGGCCGTGGCGTGGTGGACGGCGAGCGCGTCGCTGTCGACGACCGTGTCGGCGGGGACGGTCCCGGCCCCGACCGGGACGACGTGCACCACCACGGGGACGACCCTCAATCGCAGCGCGACCGTCCGGTGGACGGCGCCGACTCCCGCTCCCGCGCGCTACCGCGTCACGATCGCGGGAGGCGGGCAGTCGACGACGACCGAGACCACGGCGACGCAGCTCGTCGTCACCGAGTCCCTGCTCGGTGGGCTCCTCCAGTCGATCCTCGACCTGCTGCTCGGCGGGACGGTGCTGCAGGTCGGCGTGCAGTCGGTGCACGACTCCGGGTGGGTCTCGGCCCCGGGCGGCGCGGTCGCGGTCCGTGGTGCGCTCGTCGCGGGGACCGGGCTGTCGGGGGTCTCCTGTGCCTGAGCGGCGGCACGCCAGGGACGGGGCCCGGCGGCACGGGCCGCTCGCCCGGGCGCTCGGCGCGCTCGCGCTGGCGTGCGCGGTCGTGCTCGCGCTCGTCGGGGTCGTGGTGCCGCTCGTGCTGGGAGCGACGCCGTACACGGTGCTCACCGGGTCCATGCGCCCCACCTACCCGCCCGGCACGATGGTCGTCGTGCGGCCGGTCGCGGTCGAGCGCGTCGTCCCGGGCGACGTCGTCACCTACCAGCTCGCGTCGGGCCGGCCGGAGGTCGTCACGCACCGGGTCGTCGCCGTCGGCGTCGGGGCGGGCGACGAGCGCGTCCTGACGACCCGGGGTGACGCCAACGCGGCCCCCGACCCCGAACCGGTCCGACCCGTGCAGGTGCGCGGGACGGTCGTCTACGCGGTCCCGCTGCTCGGGTGGGTGAGCTCCGCGGTCTCGGGGGACACACGCCGCACCGTCGCCGTCGTGGCTGCCGCCGGGCTCCTCGCCTGGGGCGCCTGGCAGGTCGTGGCCGGGCTGCGCGAGCGCGGCCGGCGTGGGCGGTCGCCCTCGGCGGTGGCGACGTGACCCGGGGTCCGGGGCGGACGACGCACCGCGCGCTCGCCGGGGTGCTGCTCGCGGTCCTGCTCGCTGGGTCGGGGGCGCCTGCCGCGGCGGCGGCCGACACGGCGCCGGGGGGCGACGAGGCGCTCCGGCTGAGCACGGACGGCGCGACGTGGGCGACGCAGCTGCCCGCGTCCCTCTTCGGGCCGGACGCGCTGGTCGTGCCGGGTTCGACGGTCGAGCGCGACCTGTGGGTCCGCAACGACGGCCCGACGGCGGCACGCGTCCTCGTGGACCTCGCCGACGACGTGGACCCCACCGCCGGGGGCGCGGGGCTCGGCGCGTGGCTCGACGTCCGCCTGGACGGCGCCGAGCCGGACGCCGCGACCTGGGCGGGACCCGTCCTCGACCCCGGCGAGGCGGCCCGCGTGGAGGTGGGCGTCGCGATGTCGGCGGACGCGCCGTCCTCCACGCGCCGCTCGGTCGCCGGGGTCCTGGAGGCGGTGCACCTCGTCGGCGTCGCGGACGCCGTCCGACCGCCCGCCGGGCAGCCCCCGACCGGTCCGGGCCTGGCGCGCACCGGGGCCGACGCCTGGTGGCTCGCCGTCGCCGCGGTGCTCGCCACCGGCACCGGCGTGCTGCTCGGTCGTCTCGGCAGGAAGTTCTCAGCCGCGTCCGAGGGAGGTCCCAGGCTGCGCTCCTAACGTCCGGTGGCGCGCGGGGCGGTCCCGCGCCGCCGCGCCGGCACGGTCGCCGGGCGACGCCCGTGCGAAGGGAGCCCGAATGTCCGCCACGCCCACGACCCCCGCACCGCTCTCGCGCGCAGGGCACCGCGCGCGAGCGTCGGCCGCAGAGGACGGCGAACGACGCGCCCGGGTCAAGGCCGCCGCGGTCGACCTGGCGGCCCACCTGCGCGCCCACGGCGCCCGCACGTCGCTCGGCAAGCTCACCCCGCGGCGGGGCACGGTCGCCGTCCGGCAGGACGCGCGGCCGCGCGTGCTCGTCGAGGTGCGCGTGACCGATGACGGCACGCCCCTCTACTCGGTCCCCGCGCCCGGCGCCGGCGCGCGCGGGGACGACGTCATGACCGCGGTCGACGTCGTGAGCGTCCGCCGGGCGGTCCTCGCGCCGCGCCGGCCCTGGGGGAGCATCGGCGTGGCCGTGCTCGTGGTCGTCGCGTGGGTCCTCGCCGGGTCGGCCGTCGCCGTGCTCACGGACGAGGTGCACTGGGCGACGCTCGGAGCGCTCGTCGGCGCGGGCACGGTCGTCACGCTCCTCGTCGCGCTGGTCGCGTCCCGCGCGCGGCTGCGCCGTCGCGAGCGTCGCGCGCGCGAGCTGCTCGGCGGGCGAGGGCGACGGTGACCTGCGGCGACGTCGGGGAGCGGGCAGCCGGGAGCCGGGGCGGACGCGCGGGAGGCTAGGCGATCGGGCGGCCGGCACCCTTGCCCGGTCGTCCCGAGCCACAGGGTCGGGAGCCGGCGCACGGGAGGACCTTCGTCACAGGATCTCCCAGGGAAGGGTCACCTTGCTACACATCTCGCGCCGGGAGTGACTAGAGTGGCGATGTCCATTGTGACCGACTTCACAAGGACCGTGGATGCGCCGTGTCCCAGCCCGGGGCACGGTGGACCACCACGAGGTGACCCGACGACCGGACGGTGAGGTGAGCACGGTGGGCGCGAGGCTCGACGACGCCGACGTCATCGTCGTCGGTGCGGGTCCGGCAGGCTCTGCGGCAGCCCACTACTGCGCCGCGGCCGGGCTGAGCGTCCTCCTGCTCGAGAAGTCCTCGTTCCCCCGCGACAAGATCTGCGGCGACGGCCTGACGCCGCGTGCCGTGGCGGAGCTCGTGCGCATGGGCGTCCCCACGCGCGCCGAGGACGGCTGGATCCGCAACCGCGGGCTGCGCGTCGTCGCGAGCGGCCGCTCCTGGGAGCTCGCGTGGCCGGACCTCGCGTCGTACCCGAGCTACGGCATGGCCCGCGCGCGCCACTCGTTCGACCGCACGCTCGCCGAGCACGCGCAGCGCACGGGCGCCAAGCTGCTCGAGCGCACGGCCGTCACCGGTCCCGTCCTCGACGAGCGCACGGGCCGCGTCGTCGGCGTGACCGCGCGCCCCGTGGACGAGAAGGGCCGGCGCGCCGGAGAAGAGGTCACGTACCGCGCGCCCGTCGTCATCGCCGCCGACGGCGTCTCGTCGCGCTTCGCGCTCGCGCTCGGCCTCGCGCGGCGCGAGGACCGCCCGATCGGCGTCGCCGTCCGCACCTACTTCCGCACGCCCCGCCACGACGACCCGTGGATGGAGTCCCACCTCGAGCTGTGGGAGGGCACGCCCCGCGAGTCGAACCTCCTGCCGGGCTACGGATGGATCTTCTCGCTCGGCGACGGCACGGCGAACGTCGGCCTCGGCTCGGTGAGCTCGACGCCCGCGCGCCAGTCCGCGGCCAACGTCGACTACAAGGACCTCTTCGCCACGTGGATGCGCAACGCGCCCGCCGAGTGGGAGTTCACGGAGGAGAACCGGCTCGCCCCGGTGCGCGGCGCGGCGCTGCCCATGGGCTTCAACCGCACGCCGCTGTACACGCGCGGCGTGCTCCTCGTGGGCGACTCGGGCGGCATGGTGAGCCCGTTCAACGGCGAGGGCATCGCGTACGCGATGCAGGCCGGGCGGGCGGCGGCCGACGTCGTCGCGCAGTCGCGCGTGCGTCTCACCGACTCGGGCCGTGAGCGCGCGCTCCAGACGTACCCGCGGATCATGCGCCGCGAGCTCGGCGGCTACTACACGCTCGGCAGGTACTTCGTGAAGCTCATCGAGCACCCCGAGATCATGCGGATCTGCACGCGCTACGGGCTCCCGCGCCCGGTCGTCATGCGGTTCGTCCTCAAGCTCCTGTCCGACTGCTACGAGCCCCGCGGAGGCGACTGGGTCGACCGCGTCATCGCGGGGCTGACGAGGGTGGTGCCATCGTCATGAGCCCACGAGGTGGGCCGGCAACGACGCCGGCACTCGCTCCACCTGCAGGTCTTCCCGGGCACCGCCCGGGCGTTCCCGTCCCGAGCCCCCACTCGAGGAGTACGCGATGACCAACCCGTACGTCCCGCTGCTCGTCCTCATGGGCGTGGCCGCCGTGCTGGCTCTCGGCGGGGTCGCCGCGAGCGCGGTCATCGGCCCCAAGCGGTACAACCGCGCCAAGCTCGACGCGTACGAGTGTGGCATCGAGCCCACGCCCCACGCGATCGGCGGCGGGCGCTTCCCGATCAAGTACTACCTCGTCGCCATGACGTTCATCGTCTTCGACATCGAGGTCGTCTTCCTCTACCCGTGGGCGGTCGACTTCGCGACGCTCGCGACCTTCGGCCTCGTCGCGATGCTCGCGTTCCTCGCGCTCATCACCGTCCCGTTCGTCTACGAGTGGCGCCGGGGCGGCCTGGAATGGGACTGAGCGCACGGCCGAGAGACCGCCGGCGAGAGAACTAGGAGAACACCATGGGGATCGAGGAAGCTCCCTCGGGCTTCTTGCTGACCACGATCGAGGACCTCGCGGGGTACCTGCGCAAGGCGTCGCTGTGGCCCGTGACGTTCGGGCTGGCGTGCTGCGCCATCGAGATGATGGCGGCCGGGGCGTCGCGGTTCGACCTGTCGCGCTTCGGCATGGAGGTCTTCCGTGCCTCGCCGCGGCAGGCGGACCTCATGATCGTCGCCGGGCGCGTGAGCCAGAAGATGGCCCCGGTCGTGCGGCAGGTCTACGACCAGATGAGCGAGCCCAAGTGGGTGCTGTCGATGGGCGTGTGCGCGTCCAGCGGCGGCATGTTCAACAACTACGCGATCGTGCAGGGTGTCGACCACATCGTGCCCGTGGACATCTACCTGCCGGGCTGCCCGCCGCGGCCGGAGATGCTCATCAACGCGATCCTCGCTCTGCACGAGCAGATCCAGCACGAGCCGCTCGGCGTGAACCGCAAGGAGGCGGCGCGCGCCGCCGAGGCGGCCGCGCTGGAGGCGACGCCCACGTTCCAGATGAAGGGGCTGCTGCGGTGACGGACGAGAAGAGCGGCGGCACGCCCGTGCCGCAGCCCGAGGAGGTCAACGGCCCGCGGTCGGGCGACCTGGTGACCGGGGCCGGCGCGCCGCGCACGCTCGAGGTCGTCGAGGTCCGCGAGGGCATGTTCGGCGTCCGCGGCTCGGGCGACACGTCCGGGTACGGCGGGCTGGTCCAGCCCGTCGCGATGCCCGGCGCGAGCCCGCGCCCCTACGGAGGGTGGTTCGACGAGGTCGTCGACGTGCTGGCCGAGGTGCTGGCCGAGCAGGGCACGCGCTTCGAGGCCGCGGTGGAGCGCGTCGTCGTGGACCCGCCCGGCCCGCACGCCGAGCTGACGATCCACGTGCACCGCGACCACCTCGTCGACGTGTGCCGAGCGCTGCGCGACGACCAGGACCTGCGGTTCGAGCTGAGCCTCGGCGTGAGCGGCGTGCACTTCCCGCACGACGTGGGCCGCGAGCTGCACGCCGTCTACCACCTGACGTCGATCACCCACGGCCGGCGGCTGCGGCTCGAGGTGTCGGTGCCCGACGCCGATCCCCACGTGCCGACCACGACGTCCGTCTACCCGACGAACGACTGGCACGAGCGTGAGACGTGGGACTTCTTCGGGATCGTCTTCGACGGGCACCCGTCGCTCGCGCGCATCGAGATGCCCGACGACTGGCCGGGCCACCCGCAGCGCAAGGACTACCCGCTCGGCGGGATCCCCGTCGAGTACAAGGGCGCGACCGTGCCCCCGCCCGACACGAGGAGGTCGTACTCGTGAGCACGCACACCACGGGCGCCCCTGGCGCCGCCCCGCACGCCACGAAGCCGCCCGTGGGCGACTTCGACCAGGGCGTCCCGAGCTTCGAGGCGTCGGGCGGCGACTGGGCGGACGTCGCCGAGAGCGCCGTCGCCGCGGCCGCGCTCGGCGAGGAGCGCATCGTCGTCAACATGGGCCCGCAGCACCCGTCCACGCACGGCGTGCTCCGCCTCATGCTCGAGATCGACGGCGAGACCGTCACCGAGGCGCGGTGCGGCATCGGCTACCTGCACACCGGCATCGAGAAGAACATGGAGTACCGGACGTGGACGCAGGGCGTCACGTTCTGCACCCGCATGGACTACCTCGCGCCGCTGTTCCAGGAGACGGCGTACTGCCTCGCGGTCGAGAAGCTCCTGGGCATCACGGACGACGTCCCCGAGCGGGCGAGCGTCATCCGGGTGCTCATGATGGAGCTCAACCGGATCGCGTCCCACCTCGTGTGCCTGGGCACCGGCGGCAACGAGATGGGCGCGACGACCGTCATGACCGTCGCGTTCACCGCGCGCGAGGAGATCCTGCGGATCTTCGAGGCCGTCACGGGCCTGCGCATGAACAACGCGTACGTGCGGCCCGGCGGCGTCGCGCAGGACGTGCCACCCGACCTCGTCGAGCAGGTCCGCAAGGCCGACCCGCTCATCCGGCGGTACCTCGGCCAGCTCGGCGACCTCATGCTCGCCAACCCGATCTTCAAGGGCCGCCTCGTCGGCGTCGGGCACCTCAACCTCGCGGGCTGCATGGCGCTCGGCGTCACCGGTCCCGTGCTGCGCTCGACCGGCCACCCGTACGACGTGCGCAAGGCCGACCCGTACTGCGGCTACGAGACGTACGACTTCGACGTGCCGACCTCGACGGGCGCCGACTGCTACGACCGCGTCGTGCTCCGGCTCGAGGAGTGCTACCAGTCGCTGCACATCGTCGCGCAGTGCCTCGAGCGCCTCGAGGTGACGGCCGGGCAGCCCGTCATGGTGGGCGACCGCAAGATCGCGTGGCCCGCGCAGCTGGCGATCGGGAGCGACGGTCAGGGCAACTCGCTCGAGCACATCAAGGAGATCATGGGCACCTCCATGGAGGCCCTGATCCACCACTTCAAGCTCGTCACCGAGGGCTTCCGCGTCCCGGTCGGGCAGGCATGGCAGACCGTGGAGCACCCACGCGGCGAGCTCGGGGTGCACCTCGTGTCCGACGGCGGCACGCGCCCCTACCGGGCGCACTTCCGCGACCCGTCGTTCAACAACCTCCAGGCCGTGGCGGCGATGTGCGAGGGCGGCCAGGTGGCCGACGTCGTGGTCGCCGTCGCCTCGCTGGACCCCGTGCTGGGAGGGGTGGACCGATGACCATCGACGCCGGACCTGCGACGAACGGCGCGCCCGCCGGCGGGCCGCGCCCCGGGTACGACGCGGAGACGACGGCGCGCCTCGCCGCCGACGCCGCGCAGATCGTCGCGCGCTACCCCGAGTCGCGCTCGGCGCTGCTGCCGATGCTGCACCTCGTGCAGTCCGAGGACGGCTACGTCTCGCGCGACGGCATCCTGTTCTGCGCCGAGCAGCTCGGCCTCACCGCGGCGGAGGTCTCCGCCGTCGCGACGTTCTACACGCAGTACAAGCGCCACCCCAACGGCACCTACACCGTGGGCGTCTGCACGAACACGTTGTGCGCGATCATGGGCGGCGACGCCATCTTCGACGAGCTGTCGGAGCACCTCGGCGTCGGGCACGACGAGACCACCGAGGACGGCGCGATCACGCTCGAGCGCGTCGAGTGCAACGCGGCCTGCGACTACGCGCCCGTGATGATGGTCAACTGGGAGTTCTTCGACAACCAGACCCCCGCGAGCGCGACGGACGTCGTCGACCGCCTCCGCGCGGGCGAGCCCGTCGCCCCCACCCGCGGCGCCGCGAGCGTGTGCACCTTCAAGCAGATGAGCCGCGTCCTCGCGGGCTTCCCCGACGGTCGCGCCGACGAGGGCGTCGGCGCGGGCGAGCCCACCCTCGCCGGGCTGCGCCTCGCGCGCGAGCACGGCTGGACCGCCCCCACCACCGACCAGGCCTCCACCTCGTCGGACCAGGCCTCTACCCCGGCAGGCGAGCCGGCTCCCGAGAAGCCCGTGACGGGCGGCGAGCAGTCGAGCGCCGACCGCGAGGCGACGACCGACGCCGACGTCGACCCCGGCGGCAAGGCCGAGTCGCCCGGCACCAAGCCCGACCCGTCGAAGGGAGCGGACGCATGAGCGAGCAGCAGAGCACCGAGACCCGCCCGGCGCCGGACCCGCTGACCCCGGTCCTGTCGGACACGTGGGACGCGGACCGGTCCTGGACGCTCGCGTCCTACCTGGACCGCGGCGGCTACGCGGGCCTGCGCGCGGCGCTGGGGCAGGAGCCCGGTGACGTCGTCGCGACGGTCAAGGCGTCGGGCCTGCGCGGCCGTGGCGGCGCCGGGTTCCCCACGGGCATGAAGTGGGGCTTCCTGCCCGCGCCCGACGGCGGCCCGCGGTACCTGGTCGTCAACGCGGACGAGTCCGAGCCGGGCACGTGCAAGGACATCCCGCTCATGCTCGCGAGCCCGCAGGCGCTCGTGGAGGGGGTGGCGATCACGTCGTACGCGATCGGGTGCCGCCACGCGTTCATCTACGTGCGCGGCGAGGTGCTGCACGTGTACCGCCGGCTGCTGCGCGCGGTCGAGGAGGCGTACGAGGCCGGGTACCTCGGCACGGACATCCAGGGCTCCGGCTTCGACCTCGACGTCACGGTCCACGCCGGCGCGGGCGCGTACATCTGCGGCGAGGAGACGGCGCTGCTCGACTCGCTCGAGGGCCGCCGCGGGCAGCCGCGGCTCAAGCCGCCGTTCCCCGCGGTCGCGGGCCTGTACGCGCGCCCGACGGTCGTCAACAACGTGGAGTCCATCGCGAGCGTGCCGTCGATCGTCGCGCGCGGCGCGGACTGGTTCACGTCGATGGGCACGGAGCGCTCGGCGGGGTTCGGCCTGTTCTCGCTCTCGGGTCACGTGACGCGTCCCGGCCAGTACGAGGCGCCGCTCGGCACGACGCTGCGCGAGCTCCTGGACCTCGCGGGCGGGATGCGCGGTGGCAAGGCGCTGAAGTTCTGGACGCCGGGCGGCTCGTCGACGCCGCTGTTCACCGACGCCCACCTCGACACGCCCCTCGACTACGAGTCGGTCGCGGCGGCCGGCTCGATGCTCGGCACGCGCGCGCTGCAGCTCTTCGACTCCACGACGTGCGTCGTGCGGGCCGTGAGCCGGTGGACGGACTTCTACGCGCACGAGTCGTGCGGCAAGTGCACGCCGTGCCGCGAGGGCACGTACTGGATGAAGCAGGTGCTGGCACGCATCGAGGCGGGCCAGGGCACGGAGGCGGACCTCGACCTCCTCCTCGACACGTGCGACAACATCCTGGGCCGCGCGTTCTGCGCGCTCGGCGACGGCGCCACGTCGCCCGTGACGAGCAGCATCGAGCTGTTCCGCGACGAGTACGAGGCGCACATCACGGAGCACCGCTGCCCGTTCGACCCGGCGGCCTCGGCCCTCTTCGACTACACGCCCCGCCCGGCCCGCGTCCTGACCGCAGGAGTGCACTGATGACGACCACGACCCCCGCCGCGGGCACCGGCTCGGCAGCCGCACCCACGGGTGGCGCGGCCAAGCCACCGGTCCCCGCGGACCACGTGACGTTCACGATCGACGACGTCGAGATGTCCGTGCCGAAGGGCACGCTCGTGATCCGCGCGGCCGAGCAGATCGGGATCCAGATCCCGCGGTTCTGCGACCACCCGCTGCTCGAGCCCGCGGGCGCGTGCCGCCAGTGCCTCGTCGAGGTGGCGACGCCGGACCGCGAGGGCAACGTCCGGCCCATGGCCAAGCCGCAGGCGTCGTGCACGCTCGAGGCGACGCCGGGCATGGTGGTGAAGACCCAGCGCACGAGCCCCGTCGCCGACAAGGCACAGCACGGGATCATGGAGCTGCTGCTCATCAACCACCCGCTCGACTGCCCGGTGTGCGACAAGGGCGGCGAGTGCCCGCTGCAGAACCAGGCGATGAGCAACGGCCGCGCGACCAGCCGGTTCGTCGACGTCAAGCGCACGTTCCCCAAGCCGATCGCGGTCTCGACGACGATCCTGCTCGACCGCGAGCGCTGCGTCCTGTGCCAGCGCTGCACGCGCTTCTCGCAGGAGATCGCGGGCGACGCGTTCATCGACCTGCAGAAGCGCGGTGCCGCGCAGCAGATCGGCCGCTTCGACGAGGCGGTGCTGGACTTCGCCCCGCCCGCGGGGCAGGCGCCGGGCGACCGCCCGGTCGGGCTCGCGCTCGAGGACGAGTCGGGCCTGCCGTTCGCGTCCTACTTCTCCGGCAACACCGTGCAGATCTGCCCGGTCGGCGCGCTCACGGGTGCCGCGTACCGGTTCCGGTCTCGCCCGTTCGACCTCGTCTCGACGCCGTCGGTCGCCGAGCACGACTCGTCCGGGTCGGCGATCCGCGTCGACCACCGTCGCGGCGTCGTGCTGCGCCGCCTCGCGGGCGAGGACCCGCTGGTCAACGAGGAGTGGATCACCGACCGCGACCGCTTCGCGTTCACCTGGCAGTCGGCGCCGGACCGCCTCACGCACCCGCTCGTGCGCGACCGCGAGGTCGCCCCGGACGGGACGGTGTCGCGCGGCGAGCTGCGCCCCGCCTCGTGGGCCGAGGCGCTCGAGGTCGCGGCGGACGCCCTGACGCGCGCACGCGACGCCGGGGGCGTCGCGGTCCTGCCGGGCGGGCGCCTCACGCTCGAGGACGCGTACGCGTACGCCAAGCTCGCGCGCACGTGGCTGCGCACGAACGACGTCGACCACCGCGCCCGCGTCCACAGCGCCGAGGAGGCGGACTTCCTCGCGCACGCCGTCGCGGGTCGCGCCGTCGGCCACCCCGGCGGGGTGACGTTCACCGACCTCGAGAAGGCGCCCGCCGTCCTGCTCGTCGGCCTCGAGGCCGAGGAGGAGGCCGGCGTGACGTTCCTGCGCCTGCGCAAGGGGGCGCTGCGGCACGGCGTGCGGGTGTTCTCCGTCGCGCCGTTCGCCTCGCGCGGCGTGCAGCGCATGCACGGCACGCTCCTCCCGGCCGCGCCGGGCACCGAGGCGGAGTGGCTCGACGGCATCGCCGCCGGCGACCAGGTCCGCACGCTCGACGAGGCGGAGGGCACCGACCTCCTCGCCGACGTGAGCGACGCCCTCCGGGCGCCGGGCGCCGTGATCCTCGTCGGCGAGCGGCTCGCCGCGACGCGCGGCGGGTACAGCGCGCTGCTGCGCGCGGTCGCCGCGACGGGGGCGCGCCTCGCGTGGGTCCCGCGCCGCGCCGGCGAGCGCGGCGGCGTCGAGGCCGGCACCCTGCCGAACCTCCTGCCGGGCGGTCGCCCGGTCGCCGACGCCGCGGCCCGCGTGGACGTCGCGACCGTCTGGGGCGTGGCCGCCACGGAGGACGGGGCCGCCGGGCTGCCCGCGACCGCGGGCCGGGACGTCGGGGAGATGCTCGACGCGCTGTCGGTCGGTCAGCTCGCGGGCGCGCTCGTCGGCGGGCTCGAGCTCGACGACCTGCCCGACCCGGCGCACGCGCGTCGCGCGCTCGAGGCGGCGGACGTCGTCGTCTCGCTCGAGGTGCGGCGCTCGGCGGTCACGGAGCTCGCCGACGTCGTGCTCCCGGTCGCGCCGCCCGTGGAGCGGGCCGGGGCGTACGTGAGCTGGGAGGGGCGCGTGCGTCCGTTCCCGGCGGCGCTCGCGTCCACGGCCATGCCGGACCACCGCGTGCTCGACGCCCTGGCCGACGCCGCGGGCGTGCCGCTCGGCCTGCCGACCGTGGACGCGGTGCGCGCCGAGCTCGACCAGCTCGTGGGCGACGGCGCGTGGGACGGCGAGCGCGCCGCCGCGCCGGACGTCGAGACCACGGAGCCGCCCGCCGTCGCGCCGGGGACCGCGGTCCTCGCGAGCTGGCGGCTCCTGCTCGACGACGCGCGCGGCCAGGACGGCGAGCGCTACCTCGCCGGGACGGCGAAGCGACCCGTGGCGCGGCTGTCCGCGGCGACCGCGGCCGCTGCCGACGTGTTCGACGGCGACGTCGTGCGCGTCTCGACGGACCGGGGCGCGATCACGCTCCCTGTCGTCGTGACGGACATGGTCGACCACGTCGTGTGGCTGCCCCTGCGCTCGCCGGGCTCGTCCGTGCACGCGACGCTCGGCGCGGTGCCGGGCGACGTGGTCCGCCTCGAGACCGTGAGCACCGACCGAGGGGAGGGCGCATGAGCGGCGTCCACGCGATCCACGCGCTCGCTGCCGAGACGCCGGGCGTGCCCGGGATCACGGCGAACTTCTCGCAGGACACCGGGTGGACGTACCTCGTCAAGGCCGTCCTCATCCTCGTGTTCCTGCTGACGAGCGTGCTGTTCGCCATCTGGTTCGAGCGCAAGGTCGTCGCGCGCATGCAGGTGCGGCCCGGCCCCAACTGGCACGGCCCGTTCGGCCTGCTCCAGTCGCTCGCCGACGCGATGAAGCTCCTGCTCAAGGAGGACATCACCGTCAAGGCGGCGGACAAGTTCGTCTACCTCCTCGCGCCGATGATCTCCGTGTTCTGCGCGCTGCTCGTGTTCGCGGTCATCCCGTTCGGGCCCGAGGTGCAGATCCCGTTCACGGACTACGTGACGCCCGCCCAGCTCACCGACTTCCCCGTCGCGACGCTCTACATCCTCGCGTGCGCGTCGCTCGGCGTGTACGGCATCGTGCTCGGCGGCTGGTCGTCCGGGTCGACGTACCCGCTGCTCGGGTCCGTCCGCTCGACGGCCCAGGTCATCAGCTACGAGCTCGCGATGGGCCTGTCGCTCGTCTCGGTGTTCCTCATGGCGGGGTCGATGTCGACGTCGCGCATCGTCGACTCGCAGACGCAGCTGTGGTGGTTCCTCCCGCTCCTGCCGGCGTTCGTCATCTACGTCATCTCCATGGTCGGCGAGACGAACCGCCTGCCGTTCGACCTCCCCGAGGCCGAGGGCGAGCTCGTGTCGGGGTACATGACCGAGTACTCGTCGATGAAGTTCGCGTGGTTCTTCCTCGCGGAGTACATCAACATGCTCAACGTCTCCGCGGTCGCCACGACGCTGTTCCTCGGCGGGTGGCGCGCCCCGTGGCCGCTGTCCGCGATCAACGACGGGATGTTCAACGAGGGCTGGTGGCCCATCCTCTGGTTCCTCGTCAAGGTCTGGGCCGTCATGTTCTTCTTCGTGTGGGTGCGCGGCACGCTCCTGCGCCTGCGCTACGACCAGTTCATGCGCTTCGGCTGGAAGGTCCTCATCCCGTTCGCGCTCGCGTGGCTCGTGCTGCTGGCCGTCGCGCAGGCCGTGCGCCAGTTCCTCGAGGTCGACCTCCGCGTCTTCGTCGGCATCGCCGTCGCGCTCGCCCTCGTGGTGGTCGTCGTCGTGTGGTTCTGGCCCGAGAAGAAGGCGCCGCCCGGTGCGGCACCCGGCGCCGCGGGCACCGGGCCCGAGCCGTTCGACGCGTTCGCGGGCGGGTTCCCCGTCCCGCCGCTGCCCGGGCAGTCGCTCCCGCCCTCGCCGCGCCGTCGCGCCCTCGTGCCCGACGACGCGGGATCGCCCGGGACGTCCGGGACACCTCGAACGCCCCACGACAAGGAGGTCGACCGTGGCTGACGACCAGAAGCCGGACCGGCCCGGCGAGTACGAGGTCCGGCGCCCCCAGGCGAAGGGCCTGCGGGAGGCGCTCGCGCCCGTCGCCGGGTTCGGCGTCACCTTCGCCTCGATGTTCCGCCCGACGGTCACCGAGCAGTACCCGCGCCAGAAGGTGCCGACGAAGCCGCGCTACCACGGCCGGCACCAGCTCAACCGGTACGCCGACGGGCTCGAGAAGTGCATCGGGTGCGAGCTGTGCGCGTGGGCGTGCCCCGCGGACGCGATCTACGTCGAGGGCGCGGACAACGCCGACCTCCCCGACGGCGGCCACATGTCGCCGGGCGAGCGGTACGGGCGCGTCTACCAGATCAACTACCTGCGCTGCATCTTCTGCGGGCTGTGCATCGAGGCGTGCCCGACACGCGCGCTGACGATGACCAACGAGTACGAGCTCGCCGGGCCGACGCGCGAGGGCATGATCTGGGAGAAGCAGGACCTCCTCGCGCCGCTGCGCGAGGGGATGCTCGCCGCGCCGCACCCGATGGTGCCCGGGACGTCGGACACCGAGTACTACCGCGGGGAGGTGAACGGCCCGGTGGCCGAGCAGGTGGAGTGGGTGCGCGAGCACCGTCCGGACGACCCGACGCTCCCTCCCGAGCCCACGGGGCCGCCCCCGGAGGTCCGGCGGGTCGCCCAGCCGTCCGGGCGGTCCGCGCGCCCGTCGGCCCGGAAGGCCGCCCGGTGACCGCGAGCGGCGGCGAGGCGGTCCTCTTCTGGGTCCTCGCCCCCCTCATGGTCCTCGCGGCGCTCTCGCTGCTCTTCGCGCGCAAGGCGGTGCACGCCGCCATCGCGGTCATGTTCGTCATGGTCGACCTCGCGATCCTCTACATCGCGCAGGAGGCGTCGTTCCTCGGCGTCGTGCAGGTGGTCGTCTACACGGGCGCCGTGATGATGCTCTTCCTCTTCGTGCTCATGCTCGTCGGCGTCGACGCGTCGGACTCGCTCGTCGAGACGATCCGCGGCCAGCGCTGGATCGGCGTGCTGCTGGGGCTCGGCCTCGGGGCCGTGCTGGTGGGCGTCGTCTCGCAGGCGGCGTTCCCGCCCGCGGTCGGCCTCGAGGCCGCGAACGCGGTGACGAACCCGGTCGCGCTCGCGCGGGTGCTCTTCGCCGACTACGTGTTCGCGATGGAGGTCGTGGGCATCCTGCTCATCACCGCCGCGGTCTCGGCGCTCGTGCTCACGCACCGGCGCCGCCTCACCCCGAAGGTCGGCCAGCGCGAGCAGGCGGACGCGAAGGTCGCGGCCCTGCCCTCGGGCGGCCGGCTCACGCCGCTCGCCGCGCCCGGCGTGTACGCGCAGAACAACGCCATGGACACCCCGGCGCTCGACCCGCAGGGCCGTCCCATCGAGGAGTCGGTCTCGCGCATCCTGCGCATCCGCGGCCAGGAGCGCTCGGCGGGGACGATCCTCGAGGCCGAGCGCGAGGTGCTCGTCGAGCACGAGCCGCTGCGAGCGCTGCCCGCGCTGCGGGCCCAGGACGCGAACGAGCGCACGGTGCAGACGGCGACCGCCGACCAGCCGGAGGGCGAGGCGCCCGCGGGCGACGTCTCCGGTCCGGACGACCCGGGCCGGTCTCGCGTGCCCGGCGGCCCCGCGGACGCGAACCCGGAAGCCACCCCGGGAGGAAACCGGGGAGGAGAGGACTGATGGAGCTCACCAACTACCTCGTGCTCGCGGCGATCCTCTTCTCGATCGGCGCCGCGACCGTGCTGCTGCGACGCAACGCGATCATCGTGTTCATGGGCGTCGAGCTCATGCTCAACGCGACCAACCTCGCGTTCGTCACCTTCGCCCGGATGCACGGCGACGTGACCGGGCAGGTGCTCGCGTTCTTCGTCATGGTCGTCGCGGCGGCGGAGGTCGTCGTCGGCCTCGCGATCATCGTGTCCATCTTCCGCACCCGTCGGTCCGCCTCGGTCGACGACGTCAACCTGCTCAAGAGCTGAGGGGCCGGCACCGATGACGACGCTCCTTCCCGCCCTGCCCACGGCGAGCGGACTGCTGGCCGCGACCGACGTCGTGCCCGCGTCCGAGACCGTGCCGGGCGCGTTCCTCGCGGCACCGTTCCTCGTGCTGCTCCCGCTCCTCGGGGCAGCCGTCCTCCTGCTCGCCGGGCGTCGCAGCGACCGGTGGGGCGCGTGGTTCGGGGTCCTCATGTCCGGCGCGGCGTTCGTCGTGGGGCTGGTCCTCTTCGTCGCGATGCTCGGCCTGCCCGTGGACGAGCGGGTCGTGGACTACCGCCTCTTCGACTGGATCGTCTCGGGGGGCCTCGACCTCGCCGTCGGGCTGCGGATCGACCCGCTGTCCCTGACGTTCGTGCTCCTCGTGACGTTCGTCGGCACGCTGATCCACGTCTACGCGGTCGCCTACATGGCGCACGACCGCGACCGGCGCCGGTTCTTCGCCTACCTCAACCTGTTCGTCGCGGCCATGCTCGTGCTCGTCCTCGCCGACTCCTACCTCCTGCTGTTCGTCGGCTGGGAGGGCGTGGGCCTCGCGTCGTACCTGCTCATCGGGTTCTGGAACCACCACCGCGCGTACGCCGTCGCGGCCAAGAAGGCGTTCGTCATGAACCGCGTGGGCGACATCGGCCTGATCGTCGCGCTCATGCTCATGTTCGCGACGTTCGGCGCGGTCGACTTCACCACGGTGTTCGCGGAGGCTCCTGAGGCGTCGACGGCGATGCTCACCGCGACGAGCATCGCGCTCCTGCTCGCGGCCTGCGGCAAGTCGGCGCAGTTCCCCCTCCAGGCCTGGCTCGGGGACGCGATGGCCGGCCCGACGCCGGTCTCCGCGCTCATCCACGCCGCCACCATGGTCACGGCGGGCGTCTACCTCGTCGTGCGGTCCGCACCGATCTTCGAGGGCGCGCCCACCGCCCAGCTCGTCGTGGTGATCGTCGGCGCGGTGACGCTGCTCTTCGGGGCGATCGTCGGTTGCGCCAAGGACGACATCAAGAAGGCGCTCGCGGCGTCGACCATGTCCCAGATCGGCTACATGATCCTCGCCGCCGGGCTCGGACCGATCGGCTACGCGTTCGCGATCTTCCACCTCGTGACGCACGGCTTCTTCAAGGCGGGCATGTTCCTCGGGGCGGGGTCCGTCATGCACGGCATGGACGACCAGGTCGACATGCGTCGGTTCGGCGGGCTCGCGCGGTACATGAAGGTCACGTGGATCACGTTCATGATGGGCTGGCTCGCGATCCTCGGCATCCCGCCGTTCTCCGGCTTCTGGAGCAAGGACAAGATCATCGAGGCCGCGTTCGTCCCCGTCGACGGCGAGCCGTGGCGGGCGTGGGTGTTCGGCGGCGTCGCGCTGCTCGGCGCCGGGATCACCGCGTTCTACATGTCGCGCCTGTTCTTCATGACGTTCTCCGGGCGCCGCCGCTGGAACGACGGCAGCGGCTCCGTGGACGGGCTCGGCCCGCAGGACGGCCCGGTCCAGCACCCGCACGAGTCCCCGCGCCTCATGACGTGGCCGATGATCGTCCTCGCGGTCGGGTCGGTCGCGCTGGGCGGCATCCTCGCCGCGGGCTCGCGCTTCGTCACGTGGCTCGAGCCGGTCACCGGGCACGCCGAGCACCACGAGCCCGTGCTCCCGGTGTGGTCGCTCATCACCCTGACGCTCCTGCTCGTCCTCGCGGGCGCGGCCCTCGCGTGGCGCCAGTACGCGATGTCGAGCGTCCCGGTCCGCGCCCCGCGGGGTTCGGTGCTCACGCGCGCCGCCCGTCGCGACCTGTACCAGGACGACGTCAACGAGGCCGTGTTCATGCGCCCCGGCCAGTACCTCACACGCTCGCTCGTCTACGCCGACAAGGAGATGGTGGACGGCGGCTGGATGGGCCTGGCGGGCCTCGTCGGCCGGGTGGGGGAGTGGCTGCGCGGGTGGCAGAACGGCTACGTGCGCTCGTACGGCGCGACGATGCTCGGCGGGCTCGTGGTGGTCGTCGCCGTCGTCCTCGCCCTGACC
The DNA here is from genome assembly GCF_016921195.1 of Cellulosimicrobium cellulans. Taxonomy (GTDB): domain Bacteria; phylum Actinomycetota; class Actinomycetes; order Actinomycetales; family Cellulomonadaceae; genus Cellulosimicrobium; species Cellulosimicrobium cellulans_F. The sequence goes on along the minus strand of NZ_JAFGYF010000018.1, from coordinate 6,058 downwards.
ACCGGCTCCGTGAGCTGAGAGGGAGACACCCATGACCACCTCCGTCCCCTGGCTGTCCCTGCTCGTCGCGTGGCCCGTCGTCGGCGCCGCGGCGGTGTGGCTCACGGCCGCGGCCCGCACGCGCGGCGTCGGCGCGGGCGCCCTGCGCGCCGTGCGCGGCATCGCGCTCGGCGCCGCGCTCGTCGAGCTGGGCCTGCTCGTCGGCGCGTTCACCGCGTTCGACACGTCCGCGGCCGGCACGCACCAGCTCGCCGAGACGTACCCCTGGATCCCGCAGATCGGCGCGAGCTACGCGGTGGGCGCCGACGGCGTCGCGCTCGCGCTCGTCGCGCTGTCGGTCCTGCTCGTCCCGCTCGTCGTGCTCGCCGGGTGGAAGGAGCAGGACGGCGACGTGCGTCGCCTGCGTCACTACCTCGCGCTCGTGCTGCTGCTCGAGGCCTTCATGGTCGCGGTGTTCGTCGCGCGCGACGTGTTCCTCTTCTACGTGCTGTTCGAGGCGATGCTGATCCCGGTCTACTTCATGATCGGCGGGTTCGGGGTCGGGGCGCGGCGACGCTACGCGGCGGTGAAGTTCCTGCTGTTCTCGCTCGCGGGCGGTCTGATCATGCTCGCGGCGGTCATCGCGCTGTACGTGCAGGTGCCGATCGACGCGGCGACGGGCGCGCGCCCCGAGGACGCGTTCCTCACGTCGAACCTCGTGGGGTACTTCGCCGAGAACCCGATGCCGGTCACGACCGAGCGGCTGCTGTTCCTCGGGTTCTTCCTCGCGTTCGCCATCAAGGCGCCGCTCTTCCCCGTCCACACCTGGCTGCCCGACGCCGCGCAGCACGCACCCGCGGGCACCTCCACGCTCCTCGTGGGCGTGCTGGACAAGGTCGGCACGTTCGGGATGCTCACGCTGTGCCTCCCGCTCTTCCCGCACGCGAGCGCGTGGGCGGCCCCGGTCGTGATCGTGCTGGCCGTGGTCTCGATCCTCTACGGCGCGCTCATGGCGATCGGGCAGAGCGACCTCATGCGCCTCATCGCCTACACGTCCGTGTCCCACTTCGGGTTCATCGTGCTCGGCATCTTCGCGTTCACGTCGCTCAGCGTGTCCGGGTCGTCGCTGTACATGGTCAACCACGGGATCTCGACGGGGGCCCTGTTCCTCCTCGCGGGCTTCCTCATCGCCCGGCACCCGGAGCGCTCGCAGCGCATCGCGGACTACGGCGGCCTGCAGAAGGTGGTCCCGGTGCTCGCGGGGACGTTCCTCGTGGCCGGCCTGTCCGCGCTCTCGCTGCCGGGCCTGTCCACATTCGTCAGCGAGATCATGGTCCTCGTCGGGACGTTCGCGCGCAGCCCGTGGGCCGCGCTCGTCGCGGTGCTCGGCGTCGTGCTCGCCGCGCTCTACGTGCTGCTGACCTACCAGCGGATCTTCACGGGCAGCACCCGTGAAGGGCTGGACCAGCTCCCGGACCTCGGGGCGCGCGAGAAGTGGGTCGTCGCGCCGCTGATCGTCGTCCTCCTGGTCCTCGGCTTCTACCCGGCTCCCGCGCTCGACCTCGTGCGCGAGCCCGCCGAGGTCACCCTGTCCGACCTCGCGGTCGCCGGCGTCGAGGACCCGCCGCGCTCCGACCCGTTCGCCGGGGGGACCGAGCTGGTCGCCTTCGAGAGCCAGGGGTCGTCCCTCACCCGTAGCACCGACGAAGGGAGCGAGTCGTGAACGACTCCTTCGTGGCCCCCACGGTCGACTGGCTCTACCTCGCCCCGATCCTCGTCGTGCTGGGTGCCGGCGTCGTCGGTGTGCTGATCGAGGCGTTCGTCCCGGCGCGCGTGCGACGGACCACGCAGGTCGTCCTCGCACTGCTCGCGACCGCCGCCGCGTTCGCGCTCGTCGTCGTGCTGTGGCGGGACCCGGCCGTCCAGGGGAGCGACGGCGCGCCCTACGGGGTGCGGGTGCTCGGCGGGTCGATGGTGATCGACCCGTTCGGGCTCGCGATCCAGGGGATCGTCGTCCTCCTCGCGTTCCTCGCGATCCTCGTCATCGCCGACCGGACGTCCACCGGGCAGGACGCGTTCGCGCCCTCGGCGGCGGCCGTCCCCGGCTCTCCGTACGAGGACCTCACTCGGCGCAAGGGCCTCGAGCAGACCGAGGTCTACCCGCTCGTGCTCTTCGCCGTCGGCGGCATGATGATCTTCCCCGCGACCGGCAACCTCCTCGTGATGTTCGTCGCGCTCGAGGTGCTCTCGCTCCCGCTCTACGTGCTCTCGGCGATGGCCCGCCGCCGTCGCCTCCTGTCGCAGGAGGCGTCGTTCAAGTACTTCCTGCTCGGGGCGTTCGCGTCCGCGCTGTTCGTGTTCGGCGTCGCGCTCGTCTACGGCTTCGCCGGGTCGGTCGACCTCGTCGAGGTCTTCCAGGCGCTCGCCGCACCCGAGGGCCCGCTCGCCACGATGCCCGGGCTCGTCGTCGTCGGCGTCCTGCTCATCCTCGCGGGACTCCTGTTCAAGATCGGCGCCGCGCCGTTCCACGCGTGGACCCCCGACGTCTACCAGGGCGCCCCGACGCCCATCACCGGCTTCATGGCCGCGTGCACCAAGGCGGCGGCGTTCGGTGCGCTGCTGCGCGTGCTGTACGTCGTGAGCCTCGGGCTCGCGCAGTCGTCCCTGGCGACGCGCGAGGACCTCTTCGTCGCGCTGTGGATCGTCACGCTGCTCACGATGGTCGTCGGCACCGTCGTCGGTGCCGTGCAGACCGACGTCAAGCGCCTGCTCGCCTACTCGTCGATCGCGCACGCGGGCTTCATCCTCGTCGGTGTCGTCGGGTTCTCACAGCTCTCCCTCCGCGCGACGGTCTTCTACCTGCTCGTCTACGGCCTCGCGACGGTGGGCGCGTTCGCCGTCGTCACGCTGGTGCGGGAGACCGCGCCGGTGCGCGAGCGCGTGCCTGCGGCCGTGGGTGCGGGGGCGTCGGACGGAGCCGACGCGGACAACGTGACGGACGGGGCGACGGAGCAGCCCGTCGCCGTGCTCGGGGAGGCGACGCACCTCGCGCAGTGGGCGGGGCTCGGACGCCGCAGCCCGTGGCTCGCGGGCACGTTCTCCCTCTTCCTCCTCTCCATGGCGGGCATCCCGCTCACCGCGGGGTTCGTGGCGAAGTTCACGGCGTTCGGCGCGGCCATCGCCGGGCCCGACGGGCAGGGTGGCGGCTCGACGTGGGTGCTCGCCGTGGTCGGCGTGCTCGCCTCCGCGGTCGCCGTGTTCTTCTACGTCCGCATCATCGTGCTCATGTTCTTCACGGCCCCGGCAGGCGGGGCCGCGGATGACGCGAGCGACGACGGCGGCGCGATCGAGGGACCGGGAGTGACCGTCGTCCGGTCGACCGGCCCGACGACGATCGCGATCGCCGCGTGCGCGCTCGGGGTGCTCCTCCTCGGTGTGTTCCCGTCCCCGGTTCTCGATCTGGCGGCCGAGGCGGTTAAGTTCGTCCCGTGACCTCTGTGCCTTCCGTGCCGCCCGTGCCCGCCGGGCCTCGCGGCCCGCGCGACCGGACCGCGCCCGTGACGACCACCGCGATCCCGATCTCGGACCCCGAGCTCGCGGCCGCCCTCACCGAGCGGCTCGCCGGGGTCGAGGCCCGGCTGCGCGACGCCGTCGCGCACGCCGACCCGCTCGCCGACACCGCGTCCCGCCATCTCGTCAACGCGGGGGGCAAGAGGCTGCGGCCGTTGCTCACCCTGCTCGCCGCCGAGCTCGGGGACGGGACGCGTCCGGAGGTCGTGGAGTCCGCGGTCGTCGTCGAGCTCACGCACCTCGCGTCGCTGTACCACGACGACGTCATGGACTCCGCTCCGGTGCGTCGGGGAGCTCCGTCGGCGCACGCCGTCTGGGGGAACTCCGTCGCGATCATGGTGGGCGACCTGCTCTTCGCGCGCGCGGCGTCGACCGTCGCCGCGCTCGGGCCGGAGGCCGTGCTGATCCAGGCGAGGACGTTCGAGCGGCTGTGCCTGGGCCAGCTCCACGAGACGATCGGTCCGGAGGAGGGCGACGACCCCGTCGAGCACTACCTCGAGGTGCTCGCCGACAAGACGGCGTCGCTCCTGTCGACGTCCGCGCGGCTCGGTGCGATGTTCGCCGGGTGCCCGGCCGACGTCGTCGACACCGTCGCCGCCTACGGGGAGAAGCTCGGGGTCGCGTTCCAGCTCGCCGACGACGTGCTGGACCTCGCGTCCTCGGGTGACGAGTCCGGCAAGACGCCGGGTACCGACCTGCGCGAGAAGGTGCCGACGATGCCCGTCCTCCTGCTCCGCGCCCGGATCGCGAACGGGACGGCGAGCGAGGCGGACGCGGGTCTCGTCGAGCTCCTCGACTCGGACCTCACGGACGACGCCGCGCTCGCCGCGGCCGTGGCCGCGCTGCGATGCCACGAGGTGCTCGGGGAGACGCGGGCGCTCGCGGTGCGCTGGGCGCGCTCCGCCGTGGAGGAGCTCGACGCGCTCCCCGCAGGCCCCGTCACCGACGCCCTGCGCTCCTTCGCGGAGGCGCTCGCCGACCGCGCCGCCTGACCGTCGCGCGAGGGTGATCTTCTTCCCGGTCCGCGGCGGCCAGGACCGGCGGCGCGCCCTGACGGCATCGTTGCCTCCGTCACCGAGGTGACCTGCTCGGACGTCCCGTCCGGGGAGTCGAGGCTCGCCGTGGCCGCGGCGTCCGGAGGTGCAGGGTGGGGAGTGCTCCCCATAGGACGGGTGTCGGTTTTCACCCGGTCCCCCGTTATCCTCGGTTGCGCGATCGGTGGGGCCGCCTGGTACGTGCGAGATCGAGGGGGCTGGGGAAGAGGGCCGATCGTCTCCCGTTCCAACTCCTCGGAGGGCCTGTGGGTTTCCTGGCGCGTCTGCGCGAGCACCGCCGTACCGTCGCGTCGGTGAGCACCGTGTCGGTGTTCTCGACGGCGTTGGTGGGCATGGCGTTCCTCTACGAGGGCGAGGCCACGGCGGACGTGGACCTGAACGACTCGGGCGTGTGGGTGACGAAGACGTCGGCCGGGCTGCTGGGTCGGTTCAACTACGAGTCGCAGGCGCTGGACGGGACGCTGAACGCGGGCAGCACGTCGTTCGACGTGCAGCAGGACGCGGGCCGGGTGCTGCTCGACGACACGAGCACAGGCACGGCCTCCCCGGTGAGCGTGGCGCACCTCAAGCTGGACGGGCAGGTCCGTCTGCCGGCGGGGGCGCAGGTGGTGTCGGGTGGTGCGACGACGGCGATCCTCGACGGCGAGGAGGGGCTGCTGTGGGTGCTGCCGTTCGACGGCGCAAGCTCGTTCGACGCGGAGAAGACCGAGCCCACGGCGGAGGTCGAGGGGAGCGGCGACCTCGCGGTGTCCCAGGACGGGACGGTGTTCGCGGCGATCCCCTCGACGGGGACGTTGTGGACGGTGAAGACGACGTCCCAGGGCACCGCGGACGGTGACCCCACGTCGTCCTCCCTCCCCGTGGGGAAGGGCGCCGAGGTCGAGGTGACCGCGGTCGGTGACCGACCGGTGGTCCTCGACCGGTCGGCGTCGCAGCTCGTTCTCCCCGGTGGCAAGACGGTGGCGCTGGACGGCGGCGCCGAGGCCCGCCTTCAGCAGCCGTCGGCCGGCTCGGAGAACGTCGTGGTGGCGACGACTACGGGACTGGTCACGCAGCCGCTGAAGGGCGGGGACGCCCTGCGTCGCGCGGCCGAGGGGCGCCCTGGCGCCCCGGTGCAGCTCGGGGCGTGCACGTACGGGGCGTGGGCCTCGACGGGTCAGGTGATCCGTGACTGCGACGGCACCGACCGCGACCTGGACACCCGCCTGGAGGGGATCGATCCGCAGGCGCGCCTGGAGTACCGGGTGAACCGGCAGGTGATCGTGCTGAACGATCTGTCGGCGGGGACGTTGTGGATGGCGGCGGACGAGTACCAGAAGGTCGACGACTGGGACGTGCAGATGCCGGAGGAGGCCGAGGGTGAGGAGTCCGACGCGGAGCTGACGAACCCGGAGCAGGTGGACCAGTTCATCGCGGACCGGACCCAACCGAACAAGCCGCCCCAGCCCAAGGAC
>NZ_JAFGYF010000017.1 GCF_016921195.1 Cellulosimicrobium cellulans | reverse complement strand
TGGTGCCGCGTCTACCATCCGCCGCTCGTTCCTCGCGGCTCCCGCCAGGCCCGCCACGACGCGGCACCACCACCCACCCCGCCCGGCGTCGTCCCACCCTGGTCCCTGCTCACCCGGGCGACCGGAGCTCTCCGCTCATGACCACGGTTCTTTCTCGGGGACCGGGGTTTTCGGTGGACCAGGGTTCTATCTCGGCGGACCAGGGCTCTGTGTCGGCGGACCAGGGTTCTATGTCGGCGGATCACGGCGGGACGACGCGCCTCCGACACGAAGCGCGGTTCTTCCTCGCGGCCACGTGGAGCGGGCCCGAGACGCGTCGAGCCCGGTCCCCTCGGGAGGGGCCGGGCTCGACGGCGGGTCGGCGCGTCAGGACGCGCGCGACGTCACTTCTTGTTGCGACGCTGGTGACGCGTCTTGCGAAGCAGCTTGCGGTGCTTCTTCTTGGCCATGCGCTTGCGGCGCTTCTTGATGACGGAGCCCATACGGTCCTCGCAATGCTCGAACGGCGTGTCGGTCGGCGACCGGTCGACCGGCCGCGTGTGGTCCACGGTTGATCGGGGCGCCCGGCGACCACGAGGGCGCCGCGAGCCGACCAACACGAGAGAAATCCGCCCCCTAGACTACCCGCTCGCGCTCGTGCCCTGGTACGCCGTCGTTCGCGAGGGCCGACGGCCGCTCCCCGGGGTCGCGCATCGGCTGCCCGCCGAGCTCGGAGTCCGCCGGCGTCAGGTGGGTGGTCGGCCCGTCAGGGTGGCAGGCACGGCGGGCCTGGCACGCCTCGGCGCGGTGGTGCTCGGCGCAGACGTGCGTGACGCCCGACGAACCGTCGGTTCTGCCGCGTCCGTTCTCACTCGTGCTCGTTCGGAGTGGTCGCACGCGCTGCGAGGGCGGTGCGGGGCGCGTGACGGCTCGACCGGTGCTGCCACGCCTTCAGCACCGCGGTCGCATCCTTGCTGAGCCCTCCTCCGAGGAGCATGCCGATGGCGATCGCGAGGAGCGAGCCCAGCGTGGCCATGATCGTGTGAGCAGCACCTGCCGTTCCGGACGCGGCCTCGGTCAGCCCGATGAATCCCATGGAACCGGGCACGAGCAGCCAGTATGCCGACGTGAGCATGATCGAGGGTGGTGGGGCACCCGGGGTCCGAGCGACGAGATAGACGGCGGGGACGACCACCAGAGCGCCTACGAGCCCGGAGAGCTCCGCCCCGAGCAGGAGGTTGCCCAAGGACTGGGCGGCGTACGCGACCACGAGGGCGTAGAGGATCCAGACGAGCGACCCCCGTGGGGCGGACTCGAACATGTAGTAGCCCAGGCCTACGAGGAGGAGTCCGCACCACGGGGCCCATGCTCCGAGCTGGCTCCCGCTGCTGCTCGTCGCCGTCCCCTCGATCACCGACAGGCCGGCGAAGACTCCGAAGGTGAGCAGGCCGAGCCGCGCGATCCCGTAGACCAGTCGGCTTGCGCCCGCCATGACCTGGCCCGAGGTGAGCTCCACGGCGGCGATCGTCAGAGTGAGCCCGGGCAGGAAGGACACCAGTGATGGGGCGACGAGGCGTAGGGAGTTGTCGTCGACGAGCGGTCGGGCGACGAGACCGACGAGGACCGTGACCGTGAACGCGGTGAAGACCGGGAGGATCAGTGCGAGGGTCGAGATCCGCGACCCGTACAGCACGATCGTGCCGACCACGACGCCCAGCACGGCGTAGACCGGCAGAGCGCTGAGCGCGGGATTGACGACGAGCCCGAAGCCGAGGGTCAACAGCGTGTGCCCCAGCACCGTGAGGAACGGGCCGAATCGTGGGCTCTTGGCGGTCACCTCGGCGATCTGCGCGATGACGTCGTCCGGGGGCGGCTGCTCCGCGAGCGCGTGTCGCACGATGTGGTCGATCGCGCCGACCTGGTCGAGACGCAGAGGTTCGCCCTCCGCCGGGAACACCGCGGTCTGTGGCGGCGTCGTCGTGGGGTCCTCGATGAGGATGAGCGTCGGGAGGACGAAGACACGGAGCTCGGGTTTGCCGTATCGCGACGCGAGCTCGTTGAGCGTGTCCTGCACGTCGTTGGTCGCGCTCGTGGAGGCGAGCAGGGCGGCGCCGACCGCGCCGAGCAGTCCCGGCAGGCCAGGCTCTGGCTTCAGAGCGCGCTGCGTCGACTGACGGTCGCCGAGCGCGCGCAGCGATCGCAGGGCCGCGACGACTCGATCCGTGATGCCCTCCCGAGGTGCGTCGGTCACGGGATCGCGCGCCTTCCGCCACCGGCACCGCTCGACGAGAACGCGGCGCCGTCCGGGCCGTTGACGTTCACGGGCTCATCCAGCCGTCGTCGAGACCACCGGCGTGGCCACGGTGGTCGGCGCGCACGGCAAGGAGACGAGAGGGAACACGGTGACCACTCCAACCTCGACCGGAGTCGGACGGCGCTTCGCGGGCTTCGATCCTCTTGCTACCACGGTCGCTCCCAGGAGCACGTCGAAGCCCGTGCCGCACAGCGGGTGATCGTGCGGGTGATTTCTCGGTCCCGGCGACCGGTGCTCGGGCGAGATTCCGCGTCCGCGCGCCCACCGTGCTGCGTGCCGTCGAGCCGACGTCAGTCGAAGTGCGGGTCGAGGCCCAGGAGCGGGAAGACGGCGCGGCGCGTGGCCGCGACGGCGCGGTCGACGTCGTCGTCCGGGTCGTAGCCGCTGCTCCAGCGCCGCACGTCGACCGGCGGGCCGAACGCGAGCGGGGCGTCGAAACCGGCGACCTCGGCGACGCGCGCACGCCACTCCGCCGGCAGGGGCTCGCCCGCGGTCACGGGCCGGTGCACGACCTCCCCCACGACGGCCGACCACACGAGCGGCACGACGCGCGCGATCGCGTACCCGCCGCCGCCGAGCGCGAGCCATCGTCCGTCGGCGAGCTCGTGCGCGAGGTCGTGCACCCAGGTGAGTGCGGTGCGCTGCGCGTCGACGGACACGTCCAGGTCGGACAGCGGGTCCTCGCCGTGCGCGTCGCACCCGTGCTGGGTGACCAGGACCTCGGGCCGGAACGCGCGCAGCACGGGCGGCACGACGGCGTCGACCGCGCGGAGCCAGCGTGCGCCGTCCGTGCGGCGCGGGAGCGCGACGTTGACCGCGGTCCCCTCGGCCCCGGCGCCCCCGACGTCGGTCGGGTGACCCGTCCCCGGGAAGAGCGTCGCCCCGCTCTGGTGGACGGACACCGTGAGCACGCGCGGGTCGTCCCAGAACGTCTCCTCCACGCCGTCGCCGTGGTGAGCGTCGAGGTCCACGTACGCGACGCGCGCGACGCCGTCGTCGAGGAGGCGGCGGATCGCGACCGCCGCGTCGTTGTAGACGCAGAAGCCCGACGCCGCGCCCGCCTTCGCGTGGTGCATTCCCCCCGCGACGTTCACGCCGTGCGCGACACGTCCCGCGGCGATCTCCCCGGCCGCCGCGTACGAGCCGGCGACGATCCGGGCCGCGGCCTCGTGCATCCCCGCGAACACGGGGTCGTCCTCGGTGCCGAGCCCGCGGGCCGGGTCCGGCGTCCCGTGCTCGGACGCCGCGCGCACGGCTGCGACGTACTCGGCGTCGTGCACGAGCTCCAGCACGTCGTCGCTCGCGGGCTCGGGTCGCAGGACCGCCGGCGCCACGTCGCCGTCGAGCAGGCCCAGCGCGCGCACCAGGCCCATGGTCAGGTCGAGCCGGGCGGGGGCCATGGGGTGGCCGTGGCCGAAGTCGTAGCCGAGGAGCTCGGGGCTCCACACGACGCACGAGCCGGGCGCCGCGGCACCCCCGCCGGTCGGGGCGGGCGGCGACGAGGGGTCGGGCGTGGGCATGGCTCACCGTAACGCCCGACGGCGCGTACCGGCCCCGGTGGCCGGTCCCCGGACCCCGGTGCGGCGTCGGGGCGCGGGAGCGGGCATGATGTCCCGGCGCCGGAGCGGCGACATGACGGGCCACCGGGCCCGTGGCAGAGTGACGCGAGTGGTGAGGGAGGCTCCATGCCGACGAGCATGACCGGGCGCCTGTTCCGGGGGCGGGAGATCGTCGACCGCCTCGCCCGGCAGTCGCCCGCACGCCTCGCCGTCACGGTCTTCGCCGCGGTCATCGCCGTCTTCACCGCCCTGCTCATGGCGCCGTGGGCGACGGCGAGCGGACGCGCGGCCCCGTTCGTCGACGCGCTGTTCACCGCGACGTCCGCGGTGTGCGTGACGGGCCTCGTCGTCGTCCCGACCGGGACGTACTGGTCGACGTACGGGCAGGTCGTCATCCTGCTCGGCATCAAGATCGGCGGCCTCGGCGTGATGACGCTCGCGTCGATCCTCGGCATGGCCGTGTCGCGGCGCATCGGCCTCACGCAGAAGCTCCTCACGGCGTCCGAGACCAAGACGACGCGGCTCGGCGAGGTCGGCTCGCTCGTGCGGGTCGTCATCATCACGTCGACGTCGCTCGAGCTGCTCATCGCGCTGCTCCTCCTGCCCCGCTTCATCGTCCTGGAGGAGACGTTCGGGGAGGCCGCCTGGCACGGGATCTTCTACGGCATCTCGGCGTTCAACAACGCCGGCTTCATCCCCACCGAGCAAGGGCTCGCACCCTACGTGGGCGACTGGATGCTGTGCCTGCCGATCATCCTCGGCGTGTTCATCGGCTCCCTCGGCTTCCCCGTGATCCTCAACGTCATGCGCAACCGCAAGCGCGTCGCGAAGTGGAGCCTGCACACCAAGCTCACGCTCACCACGAGCGCGGTGCTCGTCGTCGTGGGCACCGTCCTCTTCGCCGCCTTCGAGTGGACCAACCAGCGCACCCTCGGGCCGCTCGACCTCGGCGAGAAGCTCCTCGCGTCGTTCTTCGCCGGCGTCATGCCTCGCTCGGGCGGCTTCTCCACCGTGGACACCGGCGGCATGCACGAGGCGAGCTGGCTCATCACCGACGCCCTCATGTTCGTCGGCGGCGGCTCCGCGTCGACCGCGGGCGGCATCAAGGTCACGACGCTCGCCGTCATGCTCATCGCGATCGTCTCCGAGGCGCGCGGCGACCGGGACATGGACGCGTTCGGGCGCCGCATTCCGCGCGACACGCTGCGGCTCGCCGTCGCCGTCTCCTTCGTCGGTGCGACCGCGGTCCTGCTGGCGAGCCTGCTGCTGCTCGAGATCACCGGCGAGACGCTCGACGTCATCCTCTTCGAGACGATCTCGGCGTTCGCGACGGTGGGCCTCAGCACCGGCATCACGCCCGACCTGCCCGACGCGGGCAAGTACGTGCTCGTCGCGCTCATGTTCGTGGGCCGCACGGGCACCATGACGTTCGCCGCCGCGCTCGCGCTGCGCGACCGCCGCCGCATCGTGCGCTACCCCGAGGAGCGCCCCATCATCGGGTGAGCGACCCGGCTCGGCGGCGCGCACGCCGTCGGGCACCCCCCGCACCGACTCTCCGGACCGACGAAAGGCCCCACCGTGACCGACCCCTTCACCCGCGCCGCCGACGGGAAGGACGCCCTGCCCGCGGACCCGGTGGCGCAGCGCATCGTCGAGCGTGGCCGCGCCGAGCGCGCGCGCCGCGACGAGGCGAAGGCGCCGCGCAAGGACGCGGGCGTCCTCGTCATCGGTCTCGGTCGCTTCGGGACGGCCATCGCCGCGACGCTCGACCGCCTCGGCCAGGACGTGCTCGCCGTCGAGCGCGACCCCGAGCTCGTCGCCCAGTGGAGCGGCCAGCTCCCCCTCGTCGAGGCCGACGCCTCCAACCCGGTCGCCCTGGAACAGCTCGGCGCACGCGACTTCCCCGTCGCCGTCGTCGGCGTGGGCACGTCGCTCGAGGCGAGCGTCCTCATCACGGGCAACCTCGTGGACATGGGCACGCCGCAGATCTGGGCCAAGGCCATCTCGGCCGAGCACGGGCGCATCCTCCAGCGCATCGGCGCGCACCACGTCGTCTTCCCCGAGGCCGACGCCGGCTCGCGCGTCGCGCACCTCGTCTCCGGCAAGCTCCTCGACTACATCGAGGTCGAGGACGGGTTCACCATCGTCAAGATGCGCCCGCCCCGCGAGGTCCAGGGCTTCACGCTCGCGCAGTCCAAGGTCCGCGAGCGCTACGGCGTCACCGTCATCGGCGTGAAGTCTCCCGGCGAGGACTTCCTCTACGCGACCCCCGAGACCCGCATCAGCGCCAACGACCTCCTCATCGTCTCGGGTCACGCCGACCTCCTGGAGCGCTTCGCCGCCCGCCCCTGACGGGACCGACCGGACGGTCAGGACGGTCAGTCCGGCGGGCGGTGCAGGAGGAACAGCCCGCGGTGGAGGGGACGGTCGCGGCGCTGGTCGTCGGTCGCCACGTACTCGTCGAGGACGGCGAGGATGCGCCGGTCGAGCTCCGCGAGGTCGTCGTCCGAGAGGTGGAGGCGGAAGGCGGCCGACGTCGTGACGGCGTCGGGACCGGCGGCGAGGGCGTCGTCGAGCGCGGCGGCGACCGGGCCGAACCGGACGTCGGGCGCGGTGCCGCGCAGGGGGTCGTCGAGCCACCAGGTCGCCCCCGTCGCGCGGTACGGGCGTTCGAGCGCGCCCCCGGCGCCGGTGCGCACGTCGGCGGGCTCGAGCAGGCCCGCCCGGACGAGGAGCCGGACGTGGTGGAGGGCGGTGCCGGGGGCGACGCCGAGGTGGTCGGCGAGCTCCTTGTTGGTCATCTCGCGCGTGCCGCACTGCCGCACGATGCGCTGGCGCAGCGGGTGGGCGAGAGCCTTGGCCTCGAGCGCCGTGGGCGGGCGGCGTCCGGGCACCCCCGACGGCGTCGCGCCCCGGCGGGGTGCGGGGTCCTGGGACGTGGGCCCGGCGCTCATGGCACCCATCGTACGTTCGAGCGATCGAGATACACCGATCGATTGGGATTTCTCGATCGCTGTGCCATGCTGGGCGTCATGGCCTCCAGACCCCGCCGACGACGCCCGGCCGGCACGGCCCTGGGAGCGCCGTTCCGGCGTCTCTGGACGGCGTCCGCGGTGTCCAACCTCGCGGACGGCGTGCTCAAGGTCGCGCTGCCGCTCGTCGCGGTCCGGTACACCGACTCCCCCGCGCTCGTCGCCGGGCTGACGTTCGCCCTCACCCTCCCCTGGCTCCTCCTCGCGCTGCCCGCCGGGGCGCTCGCCGACCGGCTCGACCGCCGCCACGCGATGGTCGGCGCCAACGCGGCGCGTGCGCTGCTCGTGGCCGCGCTCGCCGTCGTCGCGCTCGTTCCGGACGCCGGGAGCATCGCCGTGCTCTACGTCGTCGCGTTCGGCGTCGGTGTCACGGAGACGCTGTACGACACCGCGGCGCAGTCGATCCTGCCGCAGGTCGTCCCGCGCACCGCGCTCCCCCGGGCGAACGGGCGCCTGTACGCGGCGGAGCTCACCGCCAACCAGTTCGTCGGGCCTCCGCTCGGCGGGCTGCTCGTCGCGGCGGGCGCGGCCGTGGCGTTCGGCCTGCCGGGCGCGCTGTGGGCGCTGGCCGTCGGGCTCCTCGTCGGCCTGCCGGGCTCGTACCGTCCCGAGCGCACGACCCGCACGACGCTGCGGGCCGACGTCGCGGAGGGCCTGCGCTTCCTGTGGCACGACCGGATCCTGCGCACGCTCGCCCTCATGGTCGGCGGCATCAACTTCGCGAGCAACGCCGCGTTCGCGATCTTCGTGCTCTACGCGGTCGGTCCCGACTCCTCGCTGGGACTGTCCGAGCCCGCGTACGGCGTGCTGCTCACGACGACCGCCGTCGGCGCGTTCGCCGGCTCCTTCGTCGCGGAGCGCGTCGTCGCGCTCGCCGGCCGGGCGCGCTCGCTCGCGCTGACCGTGCTCAGCACGGTCGCGCTGGTGGGCGTCCCCGCGGTGACGACGAGCGCGTGGGTGATCGGCGCCGTCTACGCCGTGGGCGGTGCGGGGATCGCCGTGTGGAACGTGGTCACCGTCTCGCTCCGGCAGCGGATCACGCCCGACGCGCTGCTCGGCCGCCTCAACTCCTGCTACCGGCTGGTCGCGTGGGGGACGATGCCGCTCGGCGCGGCGGTCGGCGGTCTGCTCGGCGAGGCGTTCGGGCTGCGGAGCGTGTTCGTCGTCATGGCGGCCGTGTCCGCCGCGACGCTCGTGGGCATGCTCGTCGTGGACGACCGCGCGATGGACGCGGCCGAGCGTGCCGCCGACGAGCGTGCCGGCGCCGGGGACCGGACGGCCGGGCCCACGGGGGACCCCGCAGTCCAGGACTGAGTCGCGCGCCGTCCCCGCCCGGTCGCGCGGACCGTCCTCCCCGGCGACGGTCAGGCGGGCCGGTCCCCGTGCGCCCGGCGGCGCAGCACGGCACCGGCGGCGACCGCCAGGCCCGCGAGCGCCGCGGCCCCGACGAGCCCCGTGCCGGTGGTGGCGAGGCCGCCCGGACGCGGCGACGCGGAGGTCCCGCCGCCCGTCGTCCCACCCGTGCCGGTGGACGGCGTACCGCCGGGCTCCTCGGGCTCGCCCGGTGCCGCGAGGACGACGAACGGCTCGGACAGCACGGCGTCACCACCGCCCCGTGGGACGAGACGCAGGTGGTGCTCGCCGGGCGCCGTCCCGGCCGGGATCCGCGTCACGAGCTCGAACGCGCCGTCGGCGTCCGTGGTGACCGTGCCGAGCAGCACGGGCTCGCTCTCGAGCCAGACCTCGTAGGTGGTGTGCGGCGCGAGGCCGGTCCCGCGGACCACGATCTCGCCGCCGACGACGAACGGGCCCTCGCCCACGACGACCACGCGCGGGCCCGCGGGCACCTCGCGCTCGGTGATCTCGACGCTCACGCGGACGCCGTCGGCCGGGTCCGGGGACGCGACGGCGAGGGCGGCGGCCGAGGCCGCTCCGGCGGGGACGAGGAGGGAGCCGGAGATCGCGAGGGCGGCGAGCAGCCTGCGGGTGGTCGTCACGCGATGAACCTCTTCGTCCGGCCCGGGGTGGGCGTCGCAGGGCCCCCCCGAACCCGGCTGGACGATCGTCCAGCCGCGAACATCTTGCCATCTTGGACGCGTGAACTGAACAGCCGTCCAGGTTGTTCACCCGCGGGATCCGGCCCACCCCGCAGAACGCGGTTCGGCCCCCGCCGCTCCGAGGAGCGACGGGGGCCGAACCGGACCCGGGCGGTGCCGGCACACCGCCCGGGGGTCTGTGGTCGCCTCGCGGTGCCGGGGCTCTACCTCGGCGTCAGCCGCAGTCGAGCGCGTCGAACGGCGCGTCGACCGTGGCGGTCACCTCCTGGGGTCCGTCGGGGCCGTCGACCGTGGCGGTCCCCGTGACGGTCGCGGTGCCGGCCGGGGCCGACGTCTGGCGCGTCGCGAACGACTGGTAGGCGTTCTTGCCGGGCGCCACGTCGGCGAACGTCCTCTCGCCGTACGGCGTCGAGAGCGACACCGACACCGGGACGTCCTCGCCGTTCGTGACGCGCACGGCGACGTACGCCCTGCCCGCGAGGCACCGGGGCGACACCTCGACCGCGAGGTCCAGCTCCGGCTCGCCACCCAGCGCGGGCAGCACCACCTGCTGACGCGCCTCCTCGTTGCCGGCCGCGTCGGTCGCGGCGAACTCGATGACCTGCGGCTCGTCGGTGAGCGCGCGCGTGAACGGCTCGGTGTAGGTGCCCCAGAACGTTCCGGGGCCCTCCCACTGCACCTTGTCCACGCCCGAGCCCGCGTCCGTCGCCGCGAGCGTGATCTCGACGCTGCTGCCGACCTCGCGCAGCGTCGCGACCGTCACCGGCGCCACGGTGTCGACGCGCAGCTCGCGCGAGCCCGTGCCGACGTTGCCCGCGGCGTCCGTCGCGCGGACCTCGACGGTGCGCACGCCGTCGTCGTCGACCGCGAACGGACCGTCGTAGGGAGCCCACGCGCCGCCGTCGACCGAGACCTCGACCACCGGGGCGGGGTCGCGGTTGTCGGAGGCCACGACCGTGACGGTCGGGTGCTGGACGTACCAGCCCGACGTCGCCGGGCCGGGCTGCGCCGTGACGGTCACGGTCGGCGGCGTCGTGTCCTCACCCGTGTCCGGAGCGACGACGAACACGACGGCCTCGGCCGGCACGTCCGTCCCCTCGACGTCGCCGTCCACGAAGAACAGCCCGTCGGGCTCGGCGTAGTCCGCCGGGTCGACGGCGTCCCACGTCACGGGGATGCGGCTGTCCTTCGACGCGTCCTCGTACTCGGCCGTGACGGTCGCCGGGAGCGCCGGGGCGGTGCCCGCGAGCGTCACGACGCTCACGTTGTCGACCGCCGTGATCGCACCCGGCTCGCCGTCGCGCACGTGCACCGTGCCGCGCACCGGCTCGACGAGCTCGTCCGACGTCCCGCTGACCTCGAACGCGCCCGCCGCGGCGACGTCCTCGGCCGCGACGTCCTCCCAGTCGACCGCGACCGACTCGACCCGGCCGTCGGTGAAGATCGCGTCGATCTCGGCCGGGAGGTCGGGCAGGACGCCGACGTCCGTGGGGATGTGGACGGGCGAGTAGTCGATCGGCCCGTTCGGGTCGACCGGCTCGGGCTCCTCCACGCCGCCCGTGCCCCAGACCTCCCACTCGGAGACCCCGACGGCCGAGTACGTCGTCGCCGTGGTCCCCCGCAGCGCGTCGAACGTCGCGCGCAGGCGCGTCGTGGTGACGGCGTCGAACGTCGTCTCGTTGGTCTCGAGGCGCTCGGTCGGGTAGCCGCTCGGGTTCGGGACGTCGACGAACGCGCCGGCGTCCGCGTCCCAGTACTGGAGCTTCCACGACGCCGGGACGCGCACGTTGTCGCCGTTCGCGTCGGTACCGTCCGACCAGAACCGGACGACGGAACGGTCCACGGTGACCGGCGCCGGCCAGGAGTACTCGAGCCACTGCGTCGCGGGGCGGTCCCCGCTCCACGTCGCCCAGGTCGCGTCGTGCGCTCCCCCGGTGCTCACGCCGGCGCCGTCGTTCACCGCCTCGACCTTGTTCCACGACGCGGTGTAGCTCGCCTCCGGCGTGCCGAGCAGCGCGACGTTCGACGGCGCCTCCTCGGCCGCCGCGGTCAGCCCCTCGGCGCCCGGACCGCCGACCGCGGCCCACGCCCCGACGCCCGCGCCCGTGAGGGCCAGGGCGAGCGCGGTGGTCGTGGCGACCACGCGCCGTCGGGCCCGCGGCGCCGGCGGCTGGTCCCCGAGCGGGAGGAGCACGGTCGAGCCCGCACCCCGCGGTGTGGTGGTGCGCGCGCTCATGCCAGCCTCGCCTTCCCCGCCGTGACCAGGACCTTCTGACCGTCGCGGCGGCTCAGCAGGCCCTCCGCGGTGAACTGCTCGACCGTGCGCCGGACCTTCTGGAGGAACGCGGCGCGGTCGGCGAAGCCGCCGTCGCCCCACACGACGTCCAGGAACGTCGTCCCGTTCGGCCGCGCGGCGTTGGCGACGCCGCTGTCGAGCCCCGCGAAGACCACGCGCGGCTCCGAACGCTCGACGTACATGTGGTACTGCGTGTCGTCGCCCGACCACGCGGGCTCGAACGTCAGGTCCCCGAGGCGGAAGTACCCGTTCCCGAGGTCGGTGAACGCGCCCTCGAGCGTGCCGTCGAGGCCCATGTGAGCGTAGAGCGACAGCTTGAGGTACTCACGCGACGCGCTGCGCGCGAGCAGGACGGTCGGCCCGTGCTCGATGCTCTGGATCGCGGGGTTGTCGATCGTCGGCACGGCGCGGATGCTCAGCGGCATCGTCACCTCGACGACGTCGCCGGGCGACCACGAGCGCGACACGCTCACGTACGTCCCCGGCACGGCGTCGAGCTCCTGCTCCACCCCGTTGACCGTCACCACGAACCCCTTGCGCACCCAGCCGGGCACGCGCAGGCGCAGGTCCAGCTGCCCGGAGCCGTTCACCGTCAGGCGGGTCGCGCCGACCTTCGGGTACTGCGTCTCCTGGACGACTTCGAAGCCCTTCTCCTCCCACGTCAGGGTGGAGGCGAGGTAGAGGTTGACGTACAGCACCTCGCCGTCGACGGACCGGAAGTAGACCGAGTCGCGGTACTTCACGTGGTTCTCGAGCCCGGTGCCGCCGCAGCACGTGCCGGTGTTGCCGTACTCGCGGCGCGTGCCCGGGTTGACGCCGTACATGTACGTGACGTCGGGGCTCGTCGTGGACTGCGTGTTCTTCTTCGAGCCGACGATGTGGTTGAGCAGCCCGCGCTCGTAGTACTCCATGTACTTCGGGTCGAGCGAGTGGAAGTACAGCAGCCGCGAGAGCTTGAGCATGTTGTACGTGCCGCACGTCTCGGCGTTGCGCGCACCGATGTCGCCGGCGACCGTGCTCGGCGGTCCGAACAGCTCGCCCTCGCCGTGCCCGCCGTGCGCGTACGTGCGCCCGGGCACGACCATGCCCCAGAAGCCCTCGACCGCCTTGAGGTACCGCTCCTCGCCCGTGAGGTCGTAGACCTTGAGGTAGCCGGGGAACTGCGGGATGTGCTGGTTCGCGTGCTTGCCGTTGAGCGTGTCGGTGCCCGCCGCGCTCGCGTCGACGAGCGTGTTGAGGTCGAACAGCTTCGCGGTGGCGACGTACGTGTCGTCGCCCGTGATCGACGCGATGTCGGCGAGCACCTCGTTCATGCCGCCGTACTCGCCCGCGATGTAGATGCCCCACATGCGGTCGAGCTGGGCCTGCGGCAGCACCGAGAGCCGGCTGTGCACCCACGCGGCCATCGACGACGCGATCTCGAGCGCCTGGTCGTTGCCCGCGAGGCGGTAGGCCTCGAGCAGACCGGCCATGATCTTGTGGCACGTGTAGTACGGCGCCCAGATCTCGCCGTACGGCGCGTACTTCTCGAGCTGGCTGAACTGCCACTCGCCGTAGGCGGCGAGGAACCCGGGGTGGCTGAACCGACCCATGGCCGCGAGCGCCGTCTGGACCTCGCCGAGCCCTTCGACGATCTGGTCCACCTTGTCGCGGAACACCGTCTCGCCCGTGCTCGCGTACGCGAGGGACACCATGGACAGGAAGTGCCCGCCGTAGTGCCCGCGCAGGAGGTTGGCGGTCTGGGTGTTGGCACGGCCCGGGTAGTCGTCCGGGCCCCAGGGCTGCTCGTTCGCGTGGCCGAAGCCCTCCCAGCCGCCGGGCGCGGACGCGCCCTTGGTGTCGAGCCCGGCGTTGCGCCGGAACACCGCGAGGATGCGGTCCACGGGGTACTCGCGCGCGAGGTGGAGGATCTGGTCCTGCGAGCGCGTCGCGACGCTCGGGGCGAGCGTCACGTCGGACATGGGGAACGGCTCGGCGGCCCAGCCGTCGAGGGTGACCGAGCGGTCGAGGGACCGCAGGAAGGCCCGGCTGACGGGCGGTCCGCTCGGGACCGTCAGCGCCGGGACCGGCGGCGCGGCGAGCGCGCTGCCGCCGCCCGCGAGCGCGACGGCGCCGGTCGCCCCGGCGGCCAGCGCCCCGAGCCGCAGGACGGCCCGTCGCGAATAGCTGGTGTCGTGCACGTGCATGAGCTGTCGCTCCTTCTCACTCGTCGTCGAGTGGTGGAAGCGTCGTCGGCGGCAAGGAGGGAAGCCCCGCGTCCGACGCTCGTGCTTGTTCCGCCCGGCCGCCACGTCGCCGAGGTAGAGCTCTGGTCCGTCGAGGGAGAGGCGTGGTCGTGACCACGCCTCTACCTCGCGGTACCTGGCCTCTCCCTCGGCGGGGTGCGACCTCGCGGGTCTCAGGCGCAGTCGAGCGCGTCGACCTGCGCCTCGCGCGTGGTCGTCACCTCCTTCCCGTCGAGGGTCGCGACGCCGGTCACCGTGACGGTCCCGGCCGGGACCGCCGTCGCCCGGGCCGCGAAGGACTGGTAAGCGTTCTTGCCGGGCGCCACGTCGGCGACGGTCTTCTCGCCGTACGGCGTCGTGAGCGTGACGGTGACGGGGACGTCCTCGCCGTTCGTCGCGCGGACGGCGACGTACGCCTTGCCCGCGAGGCAGCGCGACGTCGCCTCGACCGCGAGGTCGAGCTCGGGCGCAGGCGGCTGCTCGCCGTACGCCGCGAGGAGCGCGGCGTGCTCGGCGGCCGTGATCGGCAGGACCGTGCCGTGCCGCGGGCTGCTCGGGAGGTGGGCGTCGACGGACGTCCACACGCCCGAGTCGAGGTCGGTGGACTCGAGCGGCAGGTAGCCCTGCCCGCCGTGGTAGCTCGGCTGGTCGACGAAGAGGTACCACTTCTCCTCGGTGTTCGACTTGAAGACGGTCGGCCCCTCGCCCGCGGTGAGCGTGCCGCCCCACGGGTTGGGCTGGCCGTAGCCGATCTTCTCGGCGACGAGCTCCCAGTCGGTCGAGCGCAGGTCCGTCGACTTCTCGAGGCGCGGGATCATGTACGCCTCGTCCTTGGTGAAGCGGTAGTACGTGCCGTCGTGCTCGACGATCGACGAGTCGATCATCCCGAGGCCGTTGCCGCGCTTCTCGTCGATCCACACCTGCGGCTCGGAGAACGTCACGAAGTCGCGCGTCGTGGCGTACATCATGCGCTGGTAGGAGTCGGCGATGCGGCGCCCGTCGGTCGACGTCGTGGGGTAGAGCGCCGAGGCCCAGTAGACGATGTACTCGCCGCGCTGCGCGTCCCAGAACGCCTCGGGCGCCCAGGTGTTGCCCGCGTACGCGCTCGAGACGGTGACCATGCGCTGCTCCGACCAGTGCACGAGGTCGGTCGACTCCCAGATCATCAGGGCACGCGACCCGCGCTCCTGCGCGTTGCCGAAGTCGTTGCCGCCGTAGATGCGCAGGTCCGTCGCGAGGAGGAAGAACCGGTCGCCCTCCGGGGACCGGATGATGAACGGGTCGCGCAGGCCTTTCTCGCCGAGAGTCGAGGTGAGCACGGGCTCGCCGTCGTTGAGCTCCACCCAGTCGAGCGGGTCGTTGCCGTTGCTCGCGCTGAAGTAGACCGACTCGCCGTCCGGGGTGCTCTCTCCCTCGAAGTACGGGAAGAAGTAGCCCTCGTAGTCGGCCTCCGCGGGCAGCGGCCGGACGGTCGCGTCGTAGGTGTGCGTCGCGGTCGCGCCGTCCTTGGTCGCGGTCACGGTGAGCCGCACGACGGCGGCCGGCTCGCCGTGGGCGGGCCGCGTCACCTCTCCCGTGGCCGAGACGACCGCGGGGTCGGAGCTCTCCCACGTGAGGGCGGAGCCGTTCGCGCCGTCGGCGGGCAGCGTGAGGTTGCCGCGCACGTCGTCGAGGTGCGGCACGACGACGTGGCTCGCGTCCCACGCGACCGCCTCGGCGGGCGCGAGGTGCGCGAGGACGGTGACGTCGAACTGCGCGGTGCGCGCGACCGCTCCGCGCGTGACGAGCGCGGTGAGCGTCACGGTCGCGTCGTCCTCGCCCGCAGCGGGCCGCGTGACCTTCCCCGCGGCGCTGACGACGCCCGCGTCGGACGAGGTCCACGTGACGAGCGAGCCCTGCGCGCCCGTGGTGGGCAGCGCGAGGTCCGCGGTGACGGCGCTCGTGTCGCCGAGGTCGAGCGCGGCGAGGTCGGCGTCGGCGGCCGCCGTGGAGGTGGCCGCGGCGAGCTCGCCCGCCTCCGCTGCGGTGAGCGCACGGTCGTAGAGGCGGAAATCGCGTACCTGGCCCTTGAGGTAGCGGTCGCCGGAGTACAAGGAACGGCCGACGTAGTTCGCGGTCGTCTGCCCGCCACCGATCTGGCCGGGGTCGGTCGTGACGTTCGTGGCCTGCCCGACCTGCACGCCGTCCTCGTAGAGCGTCGCGGTCGTGCCGGTGAGCGTGTACGTGAGCGTCTTCCAGACGCCGCGCTGCAGGTTGGATCCCTTGGTCACGGTCTGCTCGGTCGACCAGTTCCCGGTGGCGATCGACGTGCGGTACGCGTTGCCGGTCGTGAACAGGTAGCCGTTGCCGTTGGAGCCGCTCGTGTTCCCGAGCCCGTAGACGAAGTACGGCGTGCCCTGGTCCTCGCTCACGAGCACGTCGAGGCTCACGGTGACGTCCGTGAGCCCGGCGAGCAGGTGGTCGGGCAGGTCGACGTAGTCGTCGGTCCCGTCGAGCGTCGTGCCGTCGGCGGTCGCCGTGCCGCCCACCAGGGTCGCGGGGCCGAAGGACGAGCCCTCGGCGCGGTTCGCCGTCGTGCCGCCGGTCGTGCTCGCGGCGTCGAGCGGGTACCACGCGACGAGCCCGTCGTCGGTGGGCCCGCCGACGTCTGCCGCGGCGGGGGCCGCGACGGCGGCGGCGAGCGTCGTGGCGGCGAGCGCCCCCACGAGCCCGGCGGCGAGCGCCGAGCGTGCTCGGTGTGTCAGTTCCATGTGTCCTCTCCTCGTCGAGATGCAGGTCGTGCTCGCGAGGTAGAACCCTGGTCCGCCGAGGTAGAACCCTGGTCCGCCGAGGTAGTACCGGGGTGATGACCCCGGTACTACCTCGGCGAACCCCGGTACTACTTCGGCGGACTGCGGTACTACCTCGGCGACGCGCGGGGTCAGCCGCAGGTGTGGGCGTCGTAGGCGACGTCGTAGGGCGTCGTGGCCGGGGCGCCGTCGAGCACGGCCGTGCCGGTGACGGTGACCGTGCCCGCGGGGACCGACGTCGCCCGCGTCGCGAACGACTGGTAGGCGTTGGCTCCCGGGGCCACGGCCGTGAACGTCTTCGTGCCGTAGGGGGTCGTGAGGGTGACGTCGGCGGGCACGTCGCCCGCGTTCGTCGCCCGCACCGCGACGTAGACCTTGCCCGCGAGGCACCGCGGCGTGGCCTCGACCGTCAGCTCGACCGCCGGGGCCGGCGACACCTCGACCGGGTCCACGCTCTCGAGCGTCGGCACGACCTTCTGGATGAGGCCGTCGTCGCCGAACGTCAGACGGTCGATCGTCGTCTCGCGGTTCGTCCCGTTGCCGCCCGGGATCGCGAACCGGTGGTACGCGATGTACCAGTCGTCCGTGCCCTCGACGTTGAGGATCGAGCTGTGCCCGGTCCCGAGGATGCCCTGCGAGGCGTCCTTCTCGAGGATCACGCCGCGGTACGTCCACGGGCCCTCGATGCTGTCCGACGTCGCGTAGCCGACGCGGTAGTTCTCCGAGCCCGTGTCGTCGATCGAGTACGTGAGGTGGTAGACGCCGTCCCGGTAGTTGAGGAACAGGCCCTCACGGAAGTCGGTCAGGCCGGGGATCCGCCGCAGCGTGTCCTGCTTGATCGACGTCATGTCGTCGCCCAGCTCGGCCATGACCGGGCCGTTCGACGGCCCGCCGTTGCCCCACAGGAGCCAGTACTTCCCGGTCTCCGGGTCGCGGAACGCGGCCGGGTCGATGGCCTGGCCGGACGTGACCGCCTCGCCGTTCGTGATCATCGCCGTCGGCTGCGCGGTGAACGGCCCCTCGGGGCTGTCGGCCACCGCGACGCCGATCGTCTTGCGGTCGTACGTCGGGTTGTGGCCGGAGAAGTAGAACCAGTACTTCCCGTCCCGCTCGATGATCGTGGGCGCCCACGCGTTGCCCGTCGCCCACGGGACGTTCCCGTTCGCGCCGTCGAGCGTGAGGAACGGCTGCTCCGAGCGCTCCCACGTCACGAGGTCGGTCGACTTCCAGACGTAGAAGTCCTTGCCGCCCCACCCCGGGGTGCCGTCGGTGGTGGCGTAGAGGTAGAACGTGTCGCCGAACTGCGCGATGTTCGGGTCGGCGTACGTCCCGGGGAGCACGGGGCTGCCCATGACCTTCGCCTGGACCGTCCACGTGCGCGACGACCCGTCCGGTCCCGTGACGGTGTACTCCACGGGCTGCGTGAAGTCCTGCACCGAGCCGTTCTCGGGTGCCACCGTCGCGCGCGGCGACACCGTGAGGACCGGCGCGAGCGCGGAGACGTCGGTGCCCGGCTCGACCGCGAGCGTCACGGTCGAGCTCGCCCCGTCGACGATCGCCGGGACCTTGAGCGCGTCGAGCTCGGCGCCCGTGACGGCCGTGTGGTCGGCGCCGACCTGGTAGGCCTCGTCGGCGGTCAGCGCGCGGTCGTAGACCCGGAAGTCCCGCACCGAGCCCTTGAGGTAGCGGTCGCCCGAGTACAGCGAGCGGCCGATGTAGTTGGCGAGCGTCGAGCCGTTCCCGATGTCCTTCGGGTCGATCGTGACGCCGGTCTGGCGGCCCACCTCGACGCCGTCCTCGTAGAGCACGGCCGTCGTCCCGGACAGCGTGTACGTGAGGTGCTTCCACACCCCGCGCTGGAGGTTCGCGTTCTTGGTGACGGTCTGCTCGGTGGTCCAGTTCCCCGTCGCGATCGACGTGCGGTACGCGTCGCCCGTCGTGAACAGGTACCCGTCGCCAGCGGTGCCGCTCGTGTTGCCCAGGCCGTAGATGAAGTACGGCGTCGCCTGGTCCGTGGCGACCTTGACGTCGAGCGCGACCGTGACGTCGGTCAGGCCCGCGAGCAGGTGGTCCGGCAGGTCGACGTAGTCGTCCGTCCCGTCGAGGGTCACGCCCTCGCCCGTCCCGGAGAACGACGCGCCGTTGGCGAGCGTCGCCGGGCCGAACGACGACCCGGGCGCGGTGTTCGCCGCCGACGTGCCGCTCGTCTCGTCGAGCGCGTACCGCACGACGAGGCCCGGGATCTCCGTGGTCACCTCGACGGCGACGTACGCGGTGTGCGACCCGTCGGCCGTGGTCGCCGTGACCAGCGCGTGGCCCTCCCCGACGCCCGTGACGAGGCCGTCGGCCGAGACCGTGGCGACGTCCGCGTCGTCCGACGCCCACGTGATCGCGCGCGCCGTCGCGTTGGCCGGCGTGACGGTCGCGGTGAGCTGCCGCGTGCCGCCGACGCCCACCTCGAGCGACTCGGGGGTGACGCTCAGGCCCTCGACGGGCACGACGTCGTCGGTCACGGTGACGACCGCGCGGGCCCGGACGCTCACGCCGCCGCCGACGGTGCCCAGGACCTCGAACGAGCCGGCCTGCGCGTACGACGCCGGGTCGACCGCGTCCCACGTGACGTCCACCGAGCCCGTGGACCCGTCGGCGAAGCGTGCCGTCACGGTCGCCGGGAGCACCGGCGCGGAGCCGGTCTGGACGGTCACGGCGACGTCGTCGACGGACTCGACGAACGCGTCGGGCTGGTAGGTCTTGAGCAGACGGTCGTACTCTGCCTGCGTCACCGGGAGCACCGTGCCGTGCCGCGGGCGCGACGGCATCTCGTAGTCGGTCGACATGGTCCACTCGGCCGCGTCGAGCGAGGTCGACTCGAACGGCACGTAGCCGCGGCCTCCGAACTCGTCGATGAAGAGGTACCACTTCTCCTCGGTGTTCGACTTGAAGATCGTCGGCCCCTCGCCCTGGTTGATCCCGCCGCCGAGCGAGTTCGCCTTGCCGATGCAGTCGGTGATGAACTCGTAGTCCGTCGAGCGCAGCTCGGTCGCCTTCTCCGCGAGGATGAACTTGGAGCACGGCGTGGACGACGTGTTGTTCCGCTCGTCCTTGGTGAACCGGTAGTACTGGCCGTCGTGCTGCGTCACGGTCGAGTCGATCACCGAGTAGCCCGGGTCGACCCACACCTGCGCCTCGCTGAAGGTCACGAAGTCTCGGGTCGTGGCGTACATCATGCGGTTGTACGTGTTGCCCGTGTGGTCGGGGTCGTCCTCGGCGTAGAGCTTGGACGCCCAGAACACGACGTACGCGCCGATGGTCTCGTCGTAGTACGCCTCGGGCGCCCACGTGTTGCCCGCGGTGTCGGGCGAGACCTGGACGAGGCGCTGGTCGGTCCAGTTCACGAGGTCCGTGGACTCCCACACCATGATCGACTTGGAGCCCGTGCGCTGGGACGCGTCCCAGTCCCCGTTGCCGTAGATCTTGAGGTCGGTCGCGATCTGGTAGAACTTGTCGCCCTCGGGCGACCGGATGATGAACGGGTCCCGCAGGCCCTTCTCCCCCAGCTCCGACGTGAGGACCGGCTTGTTGTCGTTGAGGTTCTGGTACTTCAGCGGGTCGTTGCCCTGGCTGAGCCCGAAGTAGACCTGCTCGCCCGTGGCGGTGCCCTCGCCCACGAAGTAGGAGAACAGGTAGCCCGCGAGGTCCTCCTGCTCGGGCAGCGGGGGCACGTGCGCCTCGAGCTCGCGCGTGGCGGTGGCGGCGCCGACCGTCACCGTCGCCGTGAGCGTCACGGTCTCGGCGTCCTCGCCGTGCGCGGGGCGGGTCACCTCGCCCGTCGGGGTGATCGTGCCCGACGACGACGCCCACGCGACGCCCGCGCCGTGCAGGCCCGTCGTGGGCAGGGTGAGGTTGCCGCGCACGTCGTCGAGGTTCGTCACCTCGAGCGCGGCGGCCGCGGCGTCGGCCTTCGCCTGGTCACCGTCTCCCGGCAGGACCGTGACGTCGAACGTGCGCGTCTCGGTCGCGCCGCGGAGCGTCACCGTGGCGGTGAGCGTCGCCGTCGCGGGCTCGTCGCCCGCGGGGCGCGTGACCGCGCCGCTCGCCGAGACGACGCCCTCGTCCGAGCTCGTCCACGCGACGGCGGAGCCGCCGACGCCCTTCGCGGGCAGCGCGAGATCCGTGACGACGGCGCTCGTGTCTCCCAGGTCGAGCGCGGCCGCGTCGGCCGCGACCGCGTCCTGTGCTGCGGCGGACGCGAGGTCGGCGACCTCCTGCGCGGTGAGCGCACGGTCGTAGAGCCGGAAGTCCTTCATGCGGCCCTTGAAGAGGTTGTCGGCGGCGTAGGCCGACTTGCCGAGCGCGTTCGCGGTCGTCGTGCCGCCGCCGATCGCGCCGGGCGTGATCGTCACCGCGGTGTTCTGCCCGACCTGCGCGCCGTCCTCGTACAGCCGCGCGGTGCCGCCGCCGAGCGTGTACGTGACGGTCTTCCACACGCCGCGCTGCAGCGCGGCCGCGGGAGTCTTGACGGTGTTCTGCTCGCGGCCCCACGCGAGGTCGGAGATCGTCGCGCGGTAGCTCGCGTTGCCCGTCGAGAAGAGGTATCCGTTCCCCGACTGCGGGCTCCCGACCGCCGGGTTGCCGAGGGTGTAGAAGAAGTAGTTGCCGCTCAACGACGCGTCGACCCACACGTCGGCGCTCACCGTGACGGCGTCGTAGCCGGCCAGGAGGTCGTCCGGGAGGTCGACGTGGTTGGACCCGCCGAAGGTCAGTCCCTGGCCCTCGCGCCACCCGCCGCCCGTGCCGACGAGCGTGGCGTCGAGGCCGTGGCCGGACGCGTCGTGCGCGACCGTGCCCTCGGTCTCGTCGAGCGGGAGCCACAGCCGGAGCCCGTCCGCGGTCGGCTCGGCCGCCGTCGGGACCGGAGCGGGCGCCGTGGGCAGCGGGCCGGCGGCCGCCGCGCCCACGGGCGCGAGCGGTGCGACCAGCGCGAGGCCGAGCAGCGCGGCGAGCGAGCGGCGCCGGCGTCGGGCGCGGGGCTCCGCGGGCGTCGGGGGTGGTTCGTGGCGTGAGGTCATCGGTGACTCCTCGTCGTCGTGCCCGGCGTCGGCGCCGGTCGCGGGTCCGCCGTCGGACGCGCGTGTGAACGCTAACATGTGAGCGCAAACATGACCAGGGCCTCCTGTGCCGACAACGATGTCGAACTGCGACGAGCCCTCCCGCGGCCCCGCGGAGCAGCGGCCCGGCGCGCCCGCGGACGGTCCGCCGCACGTCCCCGGCCGTCGCCCGACGACGTCGCCCGGACGTCGACGGCGGCCCGCACCACCGGGTGTGGTGCGGGCCGCCGTCGGTCACCGTGCGGGTCGTCGCGGAGCGTCAGCCGCAGGAGAGGTCGCCGTAGGCGGCCTCGTGCGCGGTCTCGACCGCGGTGCCGTCGAGCACCGCGGCGCCCGTGGCGCTCGCGAACCCGGCCGCGAGCGACGCGGACCGCGCCGCGAACGACTGGTAGGCGTTCGCGCCCGGCGCGACGTCCTCGGCGACGCGCGTGCCGAACGGCGTGGCGAGCGTGACGTCGGCCGGGACGTCGCCCAGGTTCGTCGCGCGCACCGCCACGTACGCCTTGCCCGCGAGGCAGCGGGCGGACGCGGTCACGTCGAGCTCGACGGCCGGGCCGGCGGCGTCGGCCGCGAACTCCCACGTGTCCACCTCGACGAGGTCGACGCCCGCGGGGCCGACGAACGTGAAGTACACGTCGTGGACGCCGCTCACGCCCTCGAGGGCGGCGGTCACGTCCGCCCACTCGCCCACGGGGGTGTCGAGGTCGAGGGTGCCGACCACGGCCCCCTCGCGGTCGTCCAGGCGCACCTCGACCGTGGCGCCCTCGACGAGCGGCTTCACGCGCGCCGTGACGCTCGCGGCACCGTCGCCGAAGTCGACCGAGGACAGCGCCGACCAGTCGCCGTCGTCCACGTCGCGGACGACGAGGTTCGGCGCCTGCGTGCCGAACTGCGCCGAGCCGCCGTCGACCTTCGCCGTGGCCAGGCCCTGCTGCCAGGCGAAGGTCTCCGCCTCGATCACCCGGAACGGGTCGAGGTCCTTGACCTGGTCCACGCCCGCGTAGTCGCCGACGACCTGCTGGACCGTGCCGTCCGCGTTGAACGTCAGCTCCTGGATGTGCGGGCTGCGGTAGCCCTGCGTGGTGCTGCCGTTGATGCGCTTGTTGAGCGTCGGTGCGTGGTACGTGAAGTAGTACTTGCCGTCGAGTTCGAACACCGACTGGTGGTTGTTGCCGCCCGTGCCCGCGCCGAAGAACTGCGACTGGTTCGGGAACATCACGCCGGCGTACGTCTCCTTGGGGAACGACATCGGGTCGTCGGAGATCATGTAGCCGATCTGCCCGCCGCCCGGGTACCCCGGGAGCGTGGCCTGGTTGCCGCCGAAGTCGTTGCCGCCGAAGTGCGACGAGTACGACAGGTAGTACTTGCCGTCGCGCTCGAAGACCTGCGCCGCCTCGAACGCCACCGGAGCGTCCACGACGGCCGCCGTGCCCTGCGTCGAGACCATGTCGTCGCCGAGCTCGATGACGCGGATGTTCTTCGGGTTGTTGAACCGCTCCGCCGCGGGCATCGACGTCGACGCCGGGCCGCCGCCGAAGTAGAGGTACGCGCCGTCGTCGGTGACGAGCGGCGCCGGGTCGAACTTCCAGGCCACGGCCTCGGCGCCCGGGGTGCGCCCGTCGATGAGCGTGCTGTCGCGCTCGCTCGTCCACGGCCCGAGCGGCGACGCGCCCGTGATGACGTTCGACGACCCGCCGCCGTTGGCGTAGTAGAGGAAGTACTTGTCGACGCCGTCGACCGTCTTCTTCGCCATGCCCGGCGCCCACGAGTTGTTCGTGAACGGCGCGACGCCCTGCGGCCCCGCGACCTGGATCTCGCCGTGGTCCGTCCAGTTCACGAGGTCCTCGGACGAGATGAGCGTGATCTGGTTGATGCTGCCGTAGTTGATCTGCGGCGAGACGCCCGTCACCGGGTCGGGGGCGTAGCCCTGCGTGTCGTTCGTCATGTACATGTACACGCGCCCGTCCTCGACGAACCCGAACCCGTCGGCCCCGAACTTGTGGGAGATGAGCGGGTTGTGCTCGCCGGGCACCTTGCCGAGCACCTCGATCGTCTTCGAGGGCGGCCCGGGCGGGGCCGCGCCGACGACGGAGACGTCGTCGAGCACGAAGTCCATGAGGTGCGTCGCCGGGTCGGCGGACGGGTTGCTCGTCCACGGCGTCTCGAAGAACAGCCGCGCGGTGCCGACGTTCTGGTCGGCCGGGATCGTGAACCGGCCGTCGAACGTCGCCCACTGGCCCTTGGTCGCGGTGACGCTCACCAGGTTGGTGTACGTCCCGCCGCCGTAGTGCATCGTGGCGAAGAACTGCTTGGTGGCCGGGGCCGCGGCGGCGTCGTAGCGGATCTTCGCGGTGAGCTCGTACGTCTCACCCGCGCGGACCTTGCCGCTGAGGTCCTGCATCGGGCCGGAGCCCGTCGTCGCGCGCTCGGTGGTGAGCACGGCGGCCTCGCCCGAGAACGCCTGGTCGGTCGTCGACAGCACGGCCTTGTCGGTCGCGTTGCCGTTGTTGACGAACCAGCCGGTCGTCCCGTCCTCGAAGCCGCCGTTGACGATCAGCTCCTCGTCCGCGGCGTACGACGGCAGCGCGGCCAGCGACGCGGAGAGCAGCGTCGCGAGCGCGGCTCCGGCGACGGCGCCGCGCAGGCGACGTCGTCTGCGGTGGTGCGTGTCCATGGATCCTCCTCGATCGATGTGGTGCGCGTCCGCGCGCCTCGCGCGGACGGTCGTGCCCGACGGCGGTCCCCCGCCGTCGTCCTGCGTCCTCCCTCCTCTCGTGCCGACCCGGCGAGCAGCCGGGGCGGCCCACCGGGTCGGCCGCGGTCAGCGGCCGTACGACACCGCGCGGGTCGTCGTCACCGCGTCGGTCGAGCGCGTGACGGTGACCGTGGCCTCGCCGGCCGGGGCCTGGCCGAGCCGGCTCGCGAACGCCTGGTACGCGTTCGCGCCAGGCTCCACGCCGGCGAAGGTCCGGCTGCCGTACGGGGTGCTCACGACGACGTCCACCGGGACGTCCTCCTCGTTCACCACGCGCACGGCCACGTAGTCCTTGCCGGCGAGCGCGCGAAGGCTCGCCTCCGCCGCGAACGCGACGCCCTGGGTCGGGGCGGGCTCCAGCGACGCGACGGCGAGCGCGAGCGCCCGTGCGGGGGCGTCGGCCTGGTTCTGGGTCGACGGCGCGGTCGTCGACCGCGCCCAGGCGAGCGCCTGCTCGACCGCGGCCCAGGAGTCCGGCGTCCAGCCCGTCGGGTCGAGTCCCTCGGCCTCGGCGACGACGGCGTCGAGCGCCGTCCGGTCGGCGCCGCCGTCCGCGTCGAGCACGTCGCTCAGGAGGAAGTGGTCGAAGTCGACGTGCCCCCCGGTCTGCTCCTTCGCGTAGGAGAAGAGGCCGAACCGGTAGCCCATGAAGTGGGACAGGCTCCAGTCCATGACGAGCGGCCCCTGGCGCGGCCCGAGCGGCTGCCACGTGCGCCCGTCGAGGCTGTAGGAGTACTGCACCCAGAGCTGGCCGTCCGGCGAGGCGAAGTCGGCGTCCGCCTTGAGGTGCACGTCCGTGCGCTCGCCGAGCGGGACCTGCGAGCCGGGGACGAACGACTCGACCGCCTCGCGGTCGATCGTGTCCGTGAACGGCTGGAGCCGCGTGACGAGTCCCAGCGTGCGCTCGCCGTCGACCTGCTGGATCCCCGCGTACGCGAAGCTGCGCCCGTAGACGGCGAGGCCGGCCACGTCGCCGTCGCGCATGCCGGACACGTCGAGGCGGGTCTCCGCGGAGGCCGTCGGCCCGAACGTGCGCTGACCGAGCGTGTTGCGCGCCTCCTCGAGATAGGTGAGGTCACGCCCGGGAGCCTTGGTGTACTCCGCCTCGCCGGTCACCACGTGCCCGTTGGTCAGGCGCAGCCAGCCCTCGCGCTCGGTGAGCGACCAGTACCGGTTGTCCGGTGCGTGGTTCCACTGCCAGGCGAGGTCGAGGTCCGAGCCGTTGTACGACACCTCCTCGAGCGTGGGCGTCTCGACGTCCGGCGCGCGGCCGACCACGGACACGTCGTCCAGCAGGTACTCGACGCTCGACGACGGCGGCTGCGGGTTCGCCCACGGCGTCTCGACCGCGAGCTTGAACGCGCTCACGTCCGTGCCGGCCGGCACCGTGTAGGTGCCGCTGACCGTGGTCCACTCCCCCGGGGTCGCGTCCGCCCAGGCCAGGGTCTTCACGCCCGCGCCCCAGTCGCCGACGAGGTTGAAGCGGACCTGCGCGGGCCCGGTGGCGTACCGGACCCGGGCCGAGACCTCGTAGGTCACGCCCGCCTGGATCTTCCCGCCGAGCTGCTGGTTCGGTCCCGACCCGTTGAGCGTCCGGCCGCTGACGCGCAGCGCCGCCGCCCCCGACGCCGGGCTGCTCCGGTCGAGCGCCAGGGTCGCCCCGAACTGCGCGGCCCAGGGCGCGGTCGTCGCGTCCTCGAACCCGGGGTTGGCGACGAGCTCGACGCCGAGCAGGGACTCGTCGTACGTCGGAGGCTCCGGGACCTCCCAGACGGTGTCGCTGAACGCGCGGTGCTCGGCGTCGTTCGCGAAGTCGTCGGAGGCGACGATGCTCTTCAGCCGCTCGCGTCGCTCGGTCGCCTCGTCGAGAACGATCGGCTTGGCGAACGTGTCGCCGACGCGGACGACGCCGTCGTCGCCGAACGTCGGCCAGCCGTCCTCCCACGTCGCCGGGATGAGCGCGGGGATGCGGCCGAGCGGGTAGGTGTCGCGGAAGAACATCCCCCACCACTCGTAGCCGCCCGCGCCGTCGGGCACCTCGACGAGCCCGCCCTGGGCGAAGCCGTCCGAGTTCAGCGCGCTGCGCGCCTCGTACGGGTTCGACCCGTCGGCGGTCTCGTAGCGCCCCAGGAGGTGCGGAGAGCGGAAGAGCACCTCCTGCCGGTTCTGGCCGCTGGGCCACGTGATGATCGCGACGTAGTACTCGCCGTCGATGTAGTGCACCTGGGCGCCCTCGAACAGCCCGCCGATGAACCGCTCGCCCGCGTAGTCCTCGGCACGGAAGATGTTCGGGAAGTCCGCCTCGATCGCGGTGAGGTCGTCGTTCAGCCGGACGGCGCTCGTCGCGCCCGAGCCGTAGAAGATGTACGGCGTCCCGCCGTCGGCCTCGTCGAAGAACAGCGACGGGTCGTGGAACCCCCGGCCGAGCGCCGTGCGCTCCCACGCGCCGTGCTCGACGTCGTCCGTGCGGAACAGGTAGGACCCGCCCAGGTCGTTGGTGTTGAACACCACGTAGAAGGTGCCGTCGTGGTAGCGCAGCGACGACGCCCACTGGCCGTTGCCGTAGCCGTTCCGACCGTTGCGCAACGACGACACGTCGCCCACGCCGAGCCGGTCGTAGACGTACCCGACGATCTCCCAGTTCACCAGGTCGTAGGACTTCATGATCGGCGCACCCGGAGCGAGGTGCATCGTCGTGCTGATCATGTAGTAGACGTCGCGCCCCTCGTCGCTCTCGGCGGCGGGCACGCGCGCCACCGAGATGTCGGGGACGTCGCTGCGCAGCAGCGGCACGCCGTACGTCCCGTCACCGCGGTCGGTCGTGGTCAGTCCGGTGATCGTGCCTGCTCCCCCCGGTGCGTCGTCCGACTCGCCCGGCACCACGGCGGACGCCGTGCTCGCGCCGAGCGCGAGCACCCCCGCCAGCGCCGCGGCGACCACGGTCCTCACCTGTCTGCTCATCTCGTTCTCCTCCTCGTCGAGGTCGTGCTCGGATCGTGCGGAGATCGGTCTCGACCGATATCGACCTCCGGCGCCGCCGGGGAGGGCCCCGGTTCGCCGAGGGAGCCCAGGGCTCGCGGCCCCGGCACTCCCTCGACGAACCCTGGTGCTCCCCCCGGCGGACTGCGGTTCTAGGCGCAGGCGCGGGCGTCGACGGCGACGTCGTACGCCGTGGTGACGGGTATGCCGTCGACCACCGCCGTGCCGCTGACGGTGACGACACCCTCGGGCACCGACGTCGCGCGCGACGCGAACGACTGGTACGCGCGCGCGCCCGGGGCGACGGCCGTGAACGACCTCTCCCCGAACGGCGTGGTCAGGGTGACGTCCGCCGGCACGGCGCCCGTGTTCGTCGCCCGCACGGCCACGTAGGCCTTCCCGGCGAGGCAGCGCGAGGACGCCTCGACGTCGAGCGGCACGACGGCCGCCGTCCCGGGCACGATCTGGACCGTGTACGTCGTCGCGGTCACGTGGTCCTGCGCGACGCCGACGACCTCCACGGTCCGGGCGCTCCCGTCCGCGGAGAGCGGCACGACCCGACCCTGCGTGTCGTCGACCAGCACGCCGTCGACGCGCACGAGGCCGCTCGGCACGTGCGGGTCGGCGTCGAGCACGACGCTCGTCGTGCCCTCGGGCACGGTGAGCGTGTAGTCCGTCACCGCCGGGTCGAACGCGGGTGCGAGCGACCCCGTGTCGAAAGCGAGCGCGGCGAGCCCCGGTGTCGTGTCGTACGTCGCGGCGCGGTCGACACGCACCCCGAACACTCCCCCGGCCCAGCCGCCCGTCGCCTGGAAGCGCACGGTCACCACGGGGATGCGCTCACCGTCCTCGTCGAGCACGTACTCGCCCGCGCTGTCGACCTTCCAGCGCGTGCCCTCCCCGATCTCGAGGTACTTCGCGGGGAGCTGCGTCGTGTCGACGTAGAACCCCTGCTCGTCCTTGGTCGGGGCGTTCGCGACGGTGGTGATCGTCTTCAGCTTCTCGTCGTTGACGTACACGTCGAACACGCGGCCCTGGTCGCCCGAGTAGAGCGTGACACCCAGGTGGTTCGACGTCGACGCCGGGTCGATCATCAGGTCGTAGCTGAACCAGCCGGTGCCGTTCGCGTGGCGGAACTGGCGGCCCGAGAACGTCCCGACCGACGACCCGCTCTGCTGGAGGTTCTTCGCGTTCTCGAAGTTGTTGTCGTCGAAGCTCGTGAGGCTGTCGACGGTGCGGTCGGCGTCGCGCAGCTCCTGCTTGGCGCGCAGGATGCGCTCCTGCGACGCCGCCGAGTCCGGCTCGTCGAGGTCGAGGTAGAGCCCGTAGGTCACGTCCCAGTTGGTGTGGTGGGGCGTGAACACGAGGTCGCCGCCGTCGGCGGTGTTGCGCAGACGGAGCTGGATCCGGCCGTCCGCGTCGTCCTCGACGCGCACCAGGTTCTCGGTGATGCGCTCCTTCCACTCGTCCGCGCCCATGCCGGCGGCGGTGATGGTGGTCTGCGCGTCGGCATCGCGCGTCGACGAGCGCACGAGGATGCCCGTGCTCTGCGACGCCGGCTCCGGCACCTCGCCGAGGTCCGCCGACAGGACGACCGGCCCGTACCGGAAGGCGACGAAGTACGGGTTGTCGGGGGTGTCCACGACGGACGCCGCCATCGGCATCGTGTACCGGACGACGTCGCCCGCGGCGACGGGCAGCACGACGTACCCGCGCGACACGTGCGGCTCGACGGCGGCGCCGTTCACCTCGACGCCCGGGTCGCCGGCGATCCACGACGGCACGCGCAGGCGCAGGGTCGCGCCCTCGGCGACCGCACCGCCCTCGAGCGCGTCGACACGGAAGGTCACCGTGTCCTCGTTCGGCAGGTTCGCCTCCTGCGTGAGCCGCAGGTTCTGCTCCGCGTGCTCGACCGTCGAGGAGAAGAACATGTTGACCCACACGGAGCCCTGCCCGGTGAAGTAGATCGAGTCACCGAGCTTGGAGAAGTTCTCCATGCCCGTGCCGGTGCAGCACCAGAACTCGGTGAACGGCAGGTTGTACACGCGGTGGTAGCCCGAGGCCATGGGGTTGAAGTACGTCGTCGTCCCGGTCTCGGGGTTCTGCGACGCGAGGATCGTGTTGATGAACGCGTTCTCGTAGTAGTCCGCGTACCGCACGTCCTTGCTCAGCTTGAACAGCTCGCGCGCGAGCTTGAGCATGTTGTACTCGTTGCACGTCTCGGCCGTCTCGGCGTTGCGCGCCGTGCCCTGCTCGGCCGCGTGCTCGTGCAGCGAGCCGGGTGCGTGGAAGTGCTCCGCCTGGCTGTTGGCCCCGGTGACGTACGTGTGGTCGCGCACGACGATGTCGAAGAAGTTCTCCGCCGCCGCGAGGTACATCGGCAGCTCGTCCTTCTCCGCCGGGGTGAGCAGGTCGTAGTACTCGGGGTTCTGCGTGAACACGCGGTAGCGCTTGAGCGCGCCGAGCAGCTTGGGGATCTGCGTGTTGGCGTGCTTGCCCGGGAGCACGTCGTGGCCCGCGGCGAGCTGGCGGAAGAACGCGACCTCGTCGAACGCCTCGGCCGCCTCCTTGATGCGCACGTCGCCCGTGAGGTCGAACAGCTCGTACAGCGCCTCGTTCATGCCGCCGTACTCGGTGCGCAGCATGACGTCGGTGCTCGGCAGCTTCGAGACGCGTCCCTCCACGTACAGGCCGAACTCCGTCGCGACGGCGAGCGCCTGGTCCCCGACCGGCCCGTCCACGTACTCGGCGACGTCGAGCAGCCCCGCGAGCACCTTGTGGAGGTTGTACCAGGGCACGATGACGTTCTCGTCCGACGTCCCGGTGCCCTGCACCTGGTCGAGGATCGACTCGCGGAACG
The DNA here is from genome assembly GCF_016921195.1 of Cellulosimicrobium cellulans. Taxonomy (GTDB): domain Bacteria; phylum Actinomycetota; class Actinomycetes; order Actinomycetales; family Cellulomonadaceae; genus Cellulosimicrobium; species Cellulosimicrobium cellulans_F. The sequence continues at coordinate 26,952 of NZ_JAFGYF010000017.1, read as the reverse complement.
CGGACACGTACCCCGCGGAACCGGGGTGGGCCGCCGCGTAGGCGTCCTGCACGCGCGAGAGCCCCCCGACCGCCTCCTCGATCTCGGTGAACAGCGCGTCCTTGGTCGCCGGGTCCTGCGTCGACGACCACGACATGGCGAGCGCGGACATGTAGTGGCCGAACGCGTGGCCGCGGAAGTTCACGGCGTTGCTGCGCTCCCAGCCGCCGTAGCCCGCCGGCGTCGTCGGGGTGAGCCCGCCGACCTTGTAGAACTCGTAGAGGAACGTCTCGGAGTCGAGGCTCAGCAGGTACTCGTGCTCCTTCGCCGCGGCGTTCTGGAGGAAGTCGTCCGAGAGCAGCACCGACGGCAGCGCCGTGTCCTCGAGCGGCGTCTCGTCGACGAGCGCGGGCACGACGACCTCGAGGTCGCGCGTCACGGGCTCCCCGTCGAGGTAGCGCACCGTCGCCGTGAGCGTCACGTGCGCGTCGTCCTCGCCGATCGCCGGCCGGACCACGGTCCCGTCGGTCGCGACCACCTCCGGGTGCGACGACCGCCACGTCACGGTCGACCCGCGCGAGCCCGTCGTCGGCAGCACGAGCGCGACGGTCGCGCGCTCGGGCAGCGACAGCGCGTCGGCGTCGTCCTGCGCGATGGCGTCGCGGTCGACCGTGCGCCCGCTCTCCTCGTAGAGCCCCACGACGTCGCCGAGGCCGGCGACGGCGTCGTACACGCGGTAGTCGTCGAGCGCCGCCTTGAGGTAGGCCCCGTTGTACTCCGGCCCGTTGAACCCGATCGTCTTGGGCAGCGCCGGGTCCGAGCCCAGCACGCCGGTCGCGTCGCCGCCGACGGCGTTCGCGACCGTGGACGGCACCTTCTCGCCGTTGCGGTAGAACGCGACGTCCTTGGTCGCGTGGTCGTACGTGACGACGACGTGCGTCCACTCGTCCGCGGGGAAGAACGCCGCGCGGTCGGAGCTGGCCACCCGCACCTTGTACGGCTGGCCCGACGCCGGCCCGACGGACAGGGCGAGCGGCACGGTGTCCGACTCGCTCGACAGGTACCAGCCGTCCGAGTTGTACGCGCGCTTGTTCCACGTGATGACGTGCTCGCCCGACAGCCTCCCGCTGGGCTCCACCCAGAACGAGAGCGTGAGGTCCTCGGGCTGCAGCGCGGTGGAGGTGCCGAGGTCGAGGTACGTGCTCCCGGCGAGGCGCAGCGCCTGCCCTCTCCCGTCGACCCCGTCGACGTACGAGTAACCGGTGGGCGGCGAGCCGTCGTGGCCCTTCAGCGTCACGGGGTGGGCGAGCGCGCCGGAGTCGGCGACGTCGCCGTCGAACGCGAGGTCGAGGACGGGCGCGGGCAGCGCGTCGGCCGCGACGGCGGACGGCGCCCACGTGGTCAGGGCGAGCGCGGCGGCGGCCGCCACGGCGGCCAGCCGGGTCGCGCCGCCGGGTCGACGGCGGACGCCGTCGGTCGGTCGGGGGTGCATCGTTGCTCCTCAGGGTCGCGCGCGGGCGTCGTCGCCCGCGTGTGGGAGGTCGAACAGGTGGTCACGCGACGGCGTCGTCGCGCGGTCGTGCGAGAGCGGCCCGCGCACGACGCGCGGGCCGCGCCCTCGTGGCCCGCCGGACCGGCCACGAGGGAAGCAGGCACTCGCGAAGGAGGACCGGCGGTCGCGAGGTAGGGCTCGAGGCCTCTCCCCCGCGACCAGAGGTCCTCCCTCGCCGGGTCAGCCGCAGTCGAGCGCGTCGTAGGGGACGTCGAGGGTCGCGGTGACCTGCTCACCGTCGACCACCGCCGTGCCCGTGACGGTCGCGGTGCCGGCCGGGGCCGACGTCGCGCGCGCCGCGAACGACTGGTACGCGTTCTTGCCGGGCGCCACGTCCGCGAACGCCTTCTGCCCGAACGGCGTCGCGAGCGTCACCGAGACCGGGACGTCCTCGCCGTTCGTCGCGCGCACGGCGACGTACGCCCTGCCCGCGAGGCAGCGCGGCGAGGCCTCGACCGCGAGGTCGAGCTCGGGCGCCGCGTCGGACGCGTGCAGCCGGACGAACGTGATCGAGTGCGCGGGGAACTCGTAGGAGAACTCCTCGCCGACGCCCGACAACGTCCGCTCCACCGGGACGACCCGCTCGGGGTCGGCCTTGGTGTTGGTGTCCGACGGCGCGCCCACCATCTCCGTGACCGTCGCCTCGGACGCGATGCCCTCGGAACCCTCGACGTGCACCTGCGTGCGGGCCGCGGTCGCCGTCGGGTTGACGACCTTGACGACGACGTCGCCCGTGTCGTCGTCGCGCGTGACGACCTGGTAGAGCGACTTGGTCGACGGCTGCTCGTAGGACATCTGGAGCTCGCCGTCGAGGTAGAGCTCGATGGTCGAGCCCTCGACGACGACCTTGACGTGGTACGGCTGGCCGGCCTCGATGCTGTGGTTCTCGACGGCCTTCACCTCGTTGGCGCTCCCGCCCGACGCGCGCTGGAGGGCCTGGCGGGTGTTGTTCCAACCGCCGAGGTTCCACCAGTAGTAGTCGTTCGGGCCGCCCGCGGCGAAGCCGACGAGGAAGCCCTCGGCGCCGGAGGTCTTGCGCGCGTCGAGCTCGAGCGTGTAGCTCGACCAGTCCTTCGCGTACGCACCGGCGACGATCGACCGGGCGTCGGTGACGTTCGTCGCCGACTGCACGTAGGCGCCGTCCTGCGCGGCCCACGTGCCGGCCTGCGGCTCCCACCGGTCGGCGCCGGACTCGAAGTCGTCCGAGAAGAGCACCTCGCCGCTCGCGTTGTCGGTCACGCGGACGTTGTCGTACTGCGCGGCCGTGTTCCACGTGGAGAGGAACACGCCGCCGTCGACCGTCGCGTCGGCCGGCACCGGGCCGGAGTGCGTGCTGGGCACCACCTCGTCACCGGCGTTCGCGGAGAACAGCTGCTGGACGTAGTAGTTCACCGAGCCCCACGACTCGTCGTTGTCGAACCAGATCGCGTCGGGCGACCACTGGACGTACGACTCGTTGGCGAGGAGCGGTGCGTACGACGCGAGCCGGACGACGTCGGAGTTGCGCTCCAGACCGGTCATGAACGACGCCTCCGCGAGCGCGTTGGCGAACGTGTTGCCGCGCGACGCGTACTCGCCGAGGAACACGTGCGGCCCCTCGCGGTCGTAGGAGTCGTAGCGCTCGTCGTTCTCGAGGAACCACTGCGGGTCGTTGTAGTAGTGCTCGTCGACGAGGTCGACGTCCTGCTCGCGGTTGAACTCCCAGAGCTCGTCGAAGCGCTGTCCGGCGTCGTCCGGGCCGGAGTTCGAGATGATCTGGATGTCCGGGTAGGCGGCCGCGATCGCGTCGCGGAACGCCGGGAAGTTGGCCTCGAACGTCTTCGTGTTCTCCTCGTTGCCGAGCCCGATGTACTTCAGGCCGAACGGCTCGGGGTGGCCCAGCTCGGCGCGCACGGCGCCCCACTCGGTCGTGACGTCGCCGTTCGCGAACTCGATGAGGTCGACCGTGTCGTCGACCCAGCGCTGGATCTGCGCGGGGTCCTTCATCTCGGGGATGGTGCTGCCGCAGCCGTTGGCGCCGACCGACACCACGGGCAGCGGCGTCGCGCCGAGGTCCTCGGCGAAGAGGAAGTACTCGAGGTACCCGATGCCGTACGACTGGTTGTAGCCCCAGAAGTTCCAGTTGGTCGCGCGCTCCTCGACCGGGCCGATCGTCTCCTTCCACTGGTACGTGCGGCGACGGTCGGTGAAGCCCGACTCCTCGTACGAGCGGAACGTGCCGACGTTCGTCACGCAACCGCCGGGGAAGCGCAGGAACTGCGGGTCGAGCGCGTCGATCTTCTCCGCGAGGTCCTTGCGGAGCACGGACTTCCCGTTCACCGGGCCGACCCACGTGTCCTGCGGGAAGAGCGAGACCTGGTCGAGAGCGAGCGTGCCCGCCGCGCCGGAGAGGAGCGCGAGGCGCCCGGCGTTCGTCGTGCCGGTCGCGGTGAGCGTGACGTCGTACTTCTTCCACGCGTTCGAGCCGTCGACCGCGACCTGGCCGGACGCGTACGCCGTGGTCCCGGCAGCGTCCTCGACGCGCACGGTGACGGTCTGCGCCGTCGCCGACCGCGCCCAGACGGAGAAGTCGTACGACTCCCCCTCCTCGACGAACAGGCCCGTGTTGTATCCGGCGTTGCGCACCCGGCGCCCGCGGCGGTCGTCGTGAGGGCGAGATAGCTGCGGTTCGTCGCGTTGAGCCGCCCGGCGTCGTTCACGACCTGCGTCGTCGCCGTGGCCCCGCCCCTGTTCGCGGTGCTCCACGCGGTGAGGCCGGTGAAGGACCCGTTGTCCTGGTTGTTGAACTCGAACGACCGGTTGCGCACGAGCTCGGCGTACAGGCCGCCGTCGGCCGCATAGTTGATGTCCTCGTAGAAGATGCCGTACAGCTCGTCGCTCATCTCGGTGCGCTCGCCGGCGAGGTCCACGGTGATCTCGTGGTCCGCGCTCGTGGCGGGCGTGATCCTGAGCTTCGTGGCTGCCTCGCGCGGGCCGAGCACGAGCGCGCCGTCGGACGCACGCACGCCGGCGTACAGCCCGGGGTCCGCCGCGCTGCGCAGCCAGACCTTGCCGCCACCCGCGTCGGTGAGCCGCAGCGCGGCGGCCTCCTCGCCCGCGGCTCCGAGGGAGAGCCGGGACGAGCCGGAGACGACGACGGGCCGGCCGCCGACGGCGAGCGTCACCGGGGACGCGCCCTCGGCGCCGTCGACCGCCGTCGCGTCGAGCGCGACCGTCGTCGCGGGGCGCTCGTCGTCGAGAGCGAGGCCGTCGTCGGCCGCCACGAGGTACCGCGCCTCACCCGGGCCCACGAGCGTGAACGCGCCGTCGGGGACCTGGTCGGCGCCCTCGGCGGTCTCGAGCGCGACGTAGTCGAACACCGCGGTGTGCGCCGCGCCGTCCTGCGCGGCGAGCGCGTAGAGACCGACCTGCGTGGTCGGGAAGTCGACCGTGACGGAGCCCGCCGGCTGCCACGCGGTGCCGTCCCAGTAGGACGTGGTGACGGTGTCGCCCGTGCGCTGCATGCGTAGCGTCTCGCCCGTCGACCCCGGGCGGTCGGTGAACGCGGCCGCGGAGAAGACGCCGCCGGTCTCGACGTCGTTCTCGATCGCGCGGCCCGAGGGCGACAGGTCGCCCACGAACGTCAGGCCGGAGCGGACGTAGTTGTCCATGTCCTGCCACGCGATGAGCCCCGCGCCCTGGTAGACGGAGGCGACGGGCGCCTCGAGCCGGGTGACGACGGTGAAGTCGCCGGCGGGCACGTCGAGCAGGACGACGTTCTTGGCGCTGTTCGCGTCCTGGTAGGTGTCGCCCGGCTGGGACGTGAGCCGCAGCGCCCCGCCGGAGACGGCGAGCGCCTCGGGGACGGGGTTGACGACGGTCCAGTCCGCGTCGAGCGCGGCGCCGTCGAACGTGTCGACCCGCGCGCCGTCGGGCAGGTCGGGCTCCGCGGCGGAGGCGGGCAGGGACGTCGCGAGCGCGACGGTGCCGACCATGCCGGCCACGAGCGCGAGCGCGACCGCACGTCGGCGGCACGCCGTTCCGGGCCGTGGAGGGTGAAGGGACGTATCCATGGGCTTCCTCTCTTCGTCGAGAGACACGCACCATTGCGTGTGAGCGTTAACAGGATCGTGACCGAGCCTAGTGTGAACGCTCACATTCGACAAGGGTCGTGTCGTGACACTCCGTCGCCCGGGCACGCGCCCGGCCGACCCAGGGGTGCCGGCCCCCGCCCAGCTCCGGTGATCCCCGGGCGCGACGCCCGGGCAGACGGCCGCGGTGCCGGGCCTCACCCGCACGACGTCGCACGACGTCGCAGGGCGGCCCGGCACCGCCGGCTCACCTCCGCCTGACGACCAGCACGCGCTGCAGGATCACGAAGACCAGGAGCAGCACGCCGATGACGATCTTGGTCCACCACGAGCTCAGCGTGCCCTCGAAGGTGATGATCGTCTGGATGAGACCGAGCACGAGCACGCCCAGCACGGACCCGAGCACGAAGCCCGTCCCGCCCGTGAGCAGCGTGCCGCCGATCACGACCGCCGCGATCGCGTCGAGCTCCATGCCCACGCCGGTGAGCGAGTAGCCGGACCGCGAGAACATCGCGAAGAGCAGGCCGCCGATGCCGGCGCACGTGCCGCTCACCACGTACACGAGCACCTTGGTGCGCGCGACGGGCAGGCCCATGAGCATCGCCGACTGCTCGCCGCCGCCGATCGCGTAGACCGTGCGGCCGAACTGCGTGTAGTGCAGCACGTAGAACGCGATCGCGACGACCACCAGCGCGATGATGACCGCGGTCGTGATGCGCCAGCCGTCGCCGAACTGCTGGCTCCAGCCCGCGAGGGACACGAACGACTCGTCCGTGATCGGGATCGACTGGAGCGAGATCACGTAGCACAGGCCGCGCGCGAGGAACATCGCCGCCAGCGTCGCGATGAACGGTTGGATGTCGAACACGTGCACCATCAAGCCGACCGCGAGGCCGAGGACGGTCCCGATGAGGACCGAGATGAGGAGCACGACGGCGACCGGCCACCCGCTCTGGAGCAGGGACGCCGTGGTGATGCCCGAGAGCGCCACGACCGCGCCGACCGACAGGTCGATGCCCCCCGTGAGGATGACGAAGGTCATCCCGACCGCGAGCACGATGAGGAACGAGTTGTTGATGAACAGGTTCGAGACGACCCGGGCCGAGAGGAAGTTCTCGTACCGGCTCCCTCCCACGACGAGCATGAGCGCGAGCACGGCGAACGTGCCGAGGACCGGGAGGTAGCGCCGGTCGAGGCGGACGCGGCTCGTGAGTCGCTCGGTCATGGACGGGCCTCCGGGAGCGGCGGAACCGGCACCCCGCGGGTCCGGGGGCGAGGTCGGGGCAGGGGTCTGCACGGCGGACATCAGGCGCTCACCTCCGCGGCCGCGGCGGCCGTCGGGGCCGCGCGACGTCGTCGGGCGGCGACCAGGTCGCGCACCTTCGGGGACTGCGCGAGGCAGACCGCGATGACGACGATCGCCTTGAACAGGGGCGTGACGGACGGCGAGATGCCGAGCATGGTCACCGTGAGCGTGAGCGTCTGGATGATGAGGACGCCGACGAGCGTGCCCGAGAGCGAGAACTTGCCGCCCGCGAGCGACGTGCCGCCGATGACGACGGCGAGGATCGCGTCGAGCTCGATGAACAGTCCGGCGTTGTTCGCGTCGGCCGCCATGGTGCTCGACGAGATCATGAGGCCGGCGAGGCCCGCGAAGAGCGCGCACACCGCGTACACGGTCCAGATGATGCTGCGCGCCTTGACGCCCGCGAGGCGGCTCGCCTCGGGGTTGATGCCGACGGACTCGATGAGCATGCCGAGCGCGGTGCGGCGCGTGAGCAGCGCGACCGCGGCGAAGACCAGGCCCGCGAGCACGACCGCGACGGGGACCCCGAACCAGAACCCGGAGCCGATCGCCTTGTACGGCGCGCTGTTGACCGTCGTGATCTGACCGCCCGTGATGAGCATCGCGACGCCGCGGCCCGCGGTCATGAGCACGAGCGTCGCGATGATGGGCTGGATCCCGAGGACCGAGACCAGGAAGCCGTTCCACACGCCGAGGACGAAGGACAGCGCGAGCGCGATCCCGACGGCGACCAGGACCGTCGTCAGGCTGTCCGGCGAGGGCGACGACGCGATGAAGCTCAGCGCCACGGCGCCGGAGATCGCGACGACCGCGCCGACCGACAGGTCGATGCCGCGGGTCGCGATGACGAGCGTCATGCCGAGCGCGACGAGCAGCAGCGGCGCCCCGTTCTTCAGCAGGTTGACGAGCGACCCGAACAGGTGGCCGTCCTGGAGCCGGACCGACAGGAAGCTGGGCCGGTTGATCGTGTTGACCGCCAGCAGCAGGACCAGCGCGACGATCGGCCAGAAGAGCCGGTGCTGGACGGCGCGCTGCCAGGCGGGTGTCGTGGTGCTCATGACTCCTGCCCTCCGCTCGCGATGAGCTCGACGACGTCCTCGACCGTGACGTCCTCGTCGTTGGTGATCTCCGCGACCTTGACGCGGTCGCGCATGACGGCGATGCGGTGGCTGAGCCGCAGCACCTCCTCGAGCTCGGCCGAGATGAAGACGACCGACATGCCCTCGGTCGAGAGCTGGGCCACGAGCTTCTGGATCTCGGCCTTGGCGCCGACGTCGATGCCGCGCGTCGGCTCGTCGAGGATGAGCAGCTTGGGGGCCGTCGCGAGCCAGCGCGCGAGGAGCACCTTCTGCTGGTTGCCGCCCGAGAGGTTCTTGATGAGAGCGTCCGGGTTCGCGGGGCGGATCGCGAGCGCCTTCATGTACGTCTCGACGATCTCGTCGACCTGCTTCTTCGGCAGGCGTCGCGCCCAGCCCCGCTCCGCCTGGAGCCCGAGCACGATGTTCTCGCGGATCGTCAGGTCGCCCACGATGCCCTCGGCCTTGCGGTGCTCCGAGGAGAAGGCGATCTTGCGCTGCATCGCGCTGCGCGGCGTGCGCAGGCGCGCGAGCGTGCCGCCGACGCGCACCTGGCCGCTGTCGGCGCGGTCCGCGCCCGCGAGCAGCCGGGCGAGCTCCGTGCGGCCCGAGCCGAGCAGGCCCGCGAGGCCGACGACCTCGCCCGGGTACACGTCGAGGTCGAACGGCTGCACGGAGCCCTTGCGGCCGACGCCGAGCGCCTGGACGAACGGCGTCGCCTCGCGGTCGGCCACCGAGCGCTTGGGTGCCTCCTCGAGCTCCTCGAGCACCTCGAGCGAGGTGCCGATCATCTTGGAGACGAGCTCGAGGCGCGGGAGCTCGGCCGTGACGTACTCGCCGACGAGCTTCCCGTTGCGCAGGACCGTCATGCGGTCGGAGATCTCGTACACCTGCTCGAGGAAGTGCGAGACGAAGAGGATCGCGACGCCCTCGTCGCGCAGGCGGCGCACGACGGCGAAGAGCTGGGCGACCTCGTCCGCGTCGAGGCTGGACGTCGGCTCGTCGAGGATGAGGACCTTGCACTCGACGACGAGCGCGCGGCAGATCGCGACGAGCTGCTGCACGGCGAGCGAGTGGGAGGCGAGCGACGACGCCGGGTCGAGGTCGAGGTTGAGGCGGGCGAGCATCTCGCCCGCGCGGCGACGCGTCGCACGCCAGTCGATCGCGCCGAGGCGGCGCGGCTCGTGGCCGAGCATGATGTTCTCGGCGACCGAGAGGTTCTCGCAGAGGTTGACCTCCTGGTACACCGGCGAGACGCCGGCGGCCTGGGCCTCGCCCGGGCCCGAGAACGTGTGCTCGGCGCCGTCGACGACGATGCGACCGGAGTCGATCGAGTAGACGCCGGTGAGCGCCTTGATGAGCGTCGACTTGCCGGCGCCGTTCTCGCCCATGAGGGCGTGGACCTCTCCGGGCCGGAGCGTGAGGTCGACTCCGTCGAGCGCCTTGACGCCCGGGAACTCGATCGAGATCCCGGTCATCTCGACGACGGGCCGACCGTCGGGGACGGCGGTAGTCATGGGTGACCTTCCGTGCAGCGGTGGCGGCGGGACTGCCGGGCCCCGGGGCGCCTCAGGACGCCGGCGACGTCGGCATGCCGGCGGTGGTGCGTCGGCCGCGCGCCGGGGAGACGTGCTCTCCCGGCGCGCGACCCGTCCGTGGTGGCGGGGCCCGTCGGCGTCGACGGGCCCCGCCGAAGCGGTGCCGAGCGGGTCTCGGATCGCTCCGAGCGGTCCGCCCGGCTGCTCGCCGGTGCTTCTCAGTACTCGCGCGTCGGGAGCGCCTCGATGGCCTGCTCCTGCGTGAAGGACTCGTCCTTCACGACGATGCGCTTCTCGACCTCCTCGCCCGCGACGACCTTCTTGATGATCTCCGCCAGGTCCGGGCCGAGGAGCGGGTTGCACTCGACGATGAAGTTGATCTTGCCGTCGGCGAGCGCCTGCATGCCGTCCTTGACCGCGTCGACGGTGACGATCTTGATGTCCTCGCCCGGGACGAGACCGGCGGCCTCGATGGCCTCGATGGCGCCGAGGCCCATGTCGTCGTTGTGCGCGTAGACGAGGTCGATGTCGTCGTGCGCCTGGAGGAAGCCCTCCATGACCGTCTTGCCCTCGGCGCGCGTGAAGTTGCCGGTCTGCGAGTCGATGATCGTCACGTTGGGGTTGTCCTTCGTGGCGTTCTCGAAGCCGGTCTTGCGGTCGATCGCCGGCGCGGCACCCGTGGTGCCCTGGAGCTCGACGACGTTGATCGGCTCGGTCGCGACGTTCTCGGAGACCCACTCGCCGGCCATCTCGCCCTCGAGGACGAAGTCGGAGCCGATGAACGACTCGTAGAGGGTCTCGTCCTCGGAGTCCACGGCGCGGTCGGTGAGGATCACCGGGATGCCGGCCTGCTTGGCCTCCTCGAGCACCGCGTCCCAGCCGGACTCGACGACCGGGGAGAACGCGATGACGTCCACGCCCTGCGCGATGTAGGAGCGGATCGCCTGGATCTGGTTCTCCTGCTTCTGCTGCGCGTCGGAGAACTTGAGGTCGAAGCCGTTCTCGGCCGTGAGCGTGTCCTGGATGGACTTGGTGTTCGCCGCGCGCCAGCCGGACTCGGCGCCCACCTGCGAGAAGCCGACGACGATCGTGTCGCCGCTGCCGCCGTCGCCGCCCGCGTCGTTGCTGCTGCCGTCCGTGCTGCCGCCCCCGCTGCTGCACGCCGCGAGCGCGAGGACCGCCACGCCGGCGAGGACACCCGTCAGACGCGTGCGCGCCTTGGTCGTGCTGAACATGCTCTCCTCCTTGAGATGCGACCTCGGCGCCGTGCCGAGGGTCGTCGGGTCGTGCCAGCCCGCCATCGGGCTGTTGACTCTTGTTGATACATGTTTGCTTGTGTCAATGTCTAGCGGTGTCAGCACCCCTCTCGCAAGCCCCGACCCAGCATTCCGCATAACCGTTCGGTAACCGTTGCGGTCACCGCCCGGCACTGCGACGTGCCGACCCGCGGAGCCTGCCGTGGCGCTGAACGCCAGACCTGCGGATGTGATCGTTCACACCCTCCCGAGAGACGATGTTAGCGCTCACACGCGCGGAGGGGAAGCCGCCTCCCGTCACGGTTCGGTCACGACCCGAGGGCCGTGCCCGGACCTGCGCAGACGGCTTCCCCGAGACCCCTAGAGGCCCTGCGCGAGCCGGTAGTACACCTGGTTCCACCGCACCTGGTCGCGGAATCCCCGGCGCGTCGTGCTCTCGTCGATGACGAGCAGCTCGGTGCGCGCGATGTCGGCGAAGACCTCGAACGCCTCGATGCCCGCCGCCGTCGAGAGCACCGTGTGGTGCGCCCCGCCCGCGGTGAGCCACGCCTCGGCGGACGTCGCGAAGTCGGGGCGAGGCTCCCAGACGGCGCGTGCGACCGGCAGGTGCGGCAGCGGCGCCGTCGGAGCGACGACGTCGACCACGTTCGCCGTGAGGCGGAACCGGTCGCGCATGTCCGCGAGGGACACGACGACGCCGACGCCCGGGTCGGCGTCGAACACCATGCGGACCGGGTCCTCCTTGCCGCCGATCCCGAGCGGGTGGATCTCGACCCGAGGCGTCGACGTCGTCAGGGACGGGCAGATCTCCAGCATGTGGGCGCCGAGGATCTTCTCGCTGCCCGGCGTGAGGTCGTAGGTGTAGTCCTCCATGAGCGACGCGCCGCCGGGCAGGCCCTCGCCCATGACCTTCGCCGCGCGGACGAGCACGGCCGTCTTCCAGTCGCCCTCGGCGCCGAACCCGTAGCCCTTGGCCATGAGGCGCTGCACGGCGATGCCGGGGAGCTGGCGCAGGTCGCCCAGGTCCTCGAAGTTGGTCGTGAACGCCTTGGCGCCGACCGACTCGAGGAAGGTCTCGAGCGCGATCTCCTGCCGGGCCGCGTACCGCAGCGACGCGTGCCGGTCGCCGTCCTTGCGCAGTTCGGGGACCACGTCGTAGAGGTCCTCGTACTCCGCGACGAGCGCGTCGACGTCGGCGTCGGAGACCTCGTCGACCGCACGCACGAGGTCGTTCACGCCCCACGTGTTCACGCTCACACCGAACCGGAGCTCAGCCTCGGTCTTGTCGCCCTCGGTCACCGCGACGTTGCGCATGTTGTCGCCGAAGCGCGCCAGGCGCAGCTCGTGCGTCGCCGCCCAGCCCGCGGCGCCGCGCACCCACGAGCCGACGCGCGCCGTGACGGCGGGGTTCGACACGTGCCCGACGACCGTCGTCCGCGCCACGCCCAGCCGCGTCGCGACGTACGCGTACTCGCGGTCGCCGTGCGCGGCCTGGTTGAGGTTCATGAAGTCGAAGTCGATGGTGTCCCACGGCAGCTCGACGTTCGCCTGCGTGTGCAGGTGCAGCAACGGCTTGCGGAGCTGGTCGAGGCCCCCGATCCACATCTTCGCGGGGCTGAACGTGTGCATCCACGTGACGACGCCCAGCACGCGGTCGTCCGCGTTGGCGTCGAGCATCGCGCGCCGGATCGAGTCGGCGTCCTTGAGGACGGGCTTCCAGACCACGGTCGCCGGGACGTCGGGGGACGCGTCGAGGACGCGCGCGACCTCCTGGGACTGCTCGGCGACCTGCCGCAGCGTCTCCTCTCCGTACAGGTCCTGGCTCCCGGTGAGGAACCAGATCTCGCGGTCCGCGTAGGGCTTGCTCATGTCTTCCACATCTCTCGTCTCGGGTGGGAGCGGTCGTCGCGTCGGTGCGGGGCCGCGGGGTGCTGCGTCTGGGTCAGGGTCAGCGGGCGGCCTGCTGCCCGTACACGTTCTGGTAGCGCGCGTACAGCGAGTCCACGTCGTCCTGCGGGATGCGTGTGGGCTCGCCGAGCTGGCGGCTGACGTGGACGGTCCGCGCGACCTCCTCGCACATGACGGCCGCCTTGACCGCCGCGCGCGCGTCCTTGCCGATCGTGAACGGCCCGTGGTTGCGCATGAGGACCGCCGGGCTCCGGGAGTCCCGCAGGGTCTCGACGATGCCGCGACCGATCGAGTCGTCGCCGATGAGCGCGAACGGCCCGACGGGGATGTCGCCGCCGAACTCGTCGGCCATCATCGTCAGGACGCACGGCACCGGCTCACCGCGCGCGGCCCACGCCGTCGCGTAGGTCGAGTGCGTGTGCACCACGCCGCCCACCTCCGGCAGGTGCCGGTAGACGTAGGCGTGCGCCGCCGTGTCCGACGACGGCGACCGGTCGCCCTCGACGAGCGTCGCGTCGAGGTCGCACACGACCATCGCGTCCGGGGTGATGTCGTCGTACGCGACGCCGGACGGCTTGATGACGAGCAGGTCGCCCGAGCCGTCGGGACGCGTGGTGTCGCGCACGCGCTCGGAGACGTTGCCCGCGGTCCACACCACGAGCTCCCACCGCGGGAGCTCGGCGTGCAGCGCGGCGACGCGCTCCTTGGCGGCGTCGACGGCGTCGCGCAGGTGCGCGGGCACCGCCGTCACGGCGGCGGGCGCGGCAGCCACGTCCGCGGCCGGGGTGGGCGTGCTCATGCGGGGTCCTCTCCTTCGGTGCGGGTGGGCAGCGCCGCCACGGCGGCACGCTCGACGGCGAGCCCCGCCTCGTACCGCTCCAGGTACGCGGCGAAGCCGGCGACGTCGGCGGGGTCGGGGGCGACGGTCTCGATCTCCGCCGTCGCGAACACGCGCTCGCGCAGGTACGCGCCGAGGTCGTGGGCGACGGCGCCCTCCGTCGACCCGGGCGCGGTGCCCGACGACGCCCGGTCGCGCGCGAAGCCGGCCAGGACCGCGATGCCCCAGGCCCCGCCCTCGCCCGCCGTGTGCCCGACGCTCACGGGTGCGTCGATCGCCGCGGCGAGCAGCCGCTGGGCGACGCCCGCGGTGCGGAACATGCCGCCGTGCGCGAGCATCCCGTCGATCCGGACGCCCTCGCCCGCGAGGACGCGCATGCCGAGCGCGAGCGTCCCGAAGGCGCCGTACACCTGCGTGCGGGCGAAGTTGGCGAGCGTGAGGCGGCTGCCGGGCGTGCGCACGACGAGCGGCCGGCCCTCGCCCAGGCCCGTGATGGGCTCGCCCGCGAGGTAGTTGTACGCGAGCAGACCGCCGCCGTCGGCGTCGCCGTCCAGCGCGGCGCGGAAGAGGGCGCCGAACACGTCGTCCGGGCTCGCGTCGCTGCCGACGGCCGCGGCGAGCTCGCCGAGCAGGCTCGCCCACGCGTCGAGCTCGCTCGCGCCGTTGTTGCAGTGGACCATCGCGACGAGGTCGCCCGCGGGCGTCGTCACGAGGTCGAGCTCGTGGTGCACGCTGCGGAGCGGGCCCTCGAGCACGACCATCGCGAAGATGCTCGTGCCCGCGCTGACGTTGCCGGTCCGCGGCGCGACGGCGTTCGTCGCGACCATACCCGTGCCGGCGTCGCCCTCGGGCGGGCAGAGCAGGACGCCGGGGGCCAGGGTGCCCGACGGGTCGAGCCAGGCGGCGCCCTCGGCGGTGAGCCGGCCCGCGTCCTCGCCGGCGACGAGCACGTCCGGCAGGAGCTCGGCGAGCTTGGGCCCGTCCCGGTGCGTCGCGGCGCGCTCGTCGACGAGCGCGAGGAGCGCGTGGTCGTAGTCGCGCGTCGCCGGGTCGACGGGGAACATGCCCGACGCGTCGCCCACCCCGAGCACGTGCCGGCCCGTGAGCCGCCGGTGGACGTACCCCGCGAGCGTCGTGAGCGACGCGACCCGCGCCGCATGGGGCTCGGCGTCGAGGATCGCCTGGTACCAGTGCGCGACCGACCAGCGCAGCGGGACGTTGTACCCGAGCAGCTCGGTGAGCTCGGCCGCCGCCGGGCCGGTCGACGTGTTGCGCCACGTGCGGAACGGGACGAGCAGCTCGCCGTCGGCGTCGAACGCGAGGTAGCCGTGCATCATCGCGGACACGCCCAGCGCGCCGTAGGTCGTGGGACGGACGCCGTAGCGCTCCTCGACGTCGTCGACGAGTCGGGCGTAGCACTCGCGCAGACCGGCCTCGACCGCGTCGAGCGAGTACGTCCACACACCGTCCTCGAGCCGGTTCTCCCACGCGTGGCCGCCGCTCGCGAGCGGCGTGCCGTCGGCATCCACGAGGCACGCCTTGATCCGCGTCGACCCGAGCTCGATCCCGAGCGCGGTCTCCCCCGCCACGACGGCCGCCCGACGGCGGCCGACCTCGTCCTGCTGCACCATTGCTGCTTCTCCTCGTCGCGGCGTCGCGCCTCGGTCGTTGAGTTCCTTCTCGAATGTTAGCGCTCACAACCGACGAGGCCAACTCCCCCGCGCGAGTTCCCGTGAGCGGTGGGCGGCCTCAGTCGCGCGGCGTCGTCGTGCTCTCGCGCACCATGAGCTCGGGCGGGATCGAGACGGGCCGGACCGCCGCGCCGGACAGGGCGTCGATCATCATCCCCATGCACCGGCGGCCGAGCGAGCCGAACGGCTGGCGCACCGTGGTCAGCGGCGGGATGAAGTGCCCGGCGCCCGCGACGTCGTCGAAGCCCACCACGGAGACGTCGGCCGGCACGCGCACGCCCTGCTCCCAGAACGCCCGGAGCAGGCCGAGCGCGAGCTGGTCGTTCCCGGCGAAGACCGCGGTCGGCCCGTCGCCCGCGCGGACCGCGTCGGCGAGCTCCTTCCCGACGGCGTAGCCGCGGTCCGACGACCAGTCGCCGCGCACGGGGTCGGGCACGGGCGCGCCGTGCTCCTCGAGCGCGGCCCGCCAGCCCGTCTCGCGCTCACGCGCGTCGAACCAGTCGAGCGGACCGGACAGGTGCAGCACGGTGGAGTGCCCGAGTCCGAGCAGGTGCTCGGTCGCGAGCCGCGCGCCGAGCCGCTGGTCGACGGCGATGGAGAGGATGGCACCCGGAGCGCCGAGCGCCCCGGCGCTCGGGCGCACGACGTCCGCGGCCTCACCCTCGCCCGGGTGGTCGCGCGCGGCGATCATGATGACCGGCACCGGCGCCCGGAACGAGTCGACCGCCGCCGCGACGTCGGTCTGCGGGGCGATGACGACGATGCCCTCGACGCCCTGGTCCATGAAGTGCTCGAGCACCCGGTGCATCGTGTCGGCGTCGTAGCGCCGGATCGTCGCGACGCTCACGAAGTACCCCTGCTCGCGCGCGGCCTCCTCGACGGCGATGAGCGTCGACGTCGGCCCGTAGAGCGCGGACCCGGTCGTGACCACGCCGATCGTCCCCGACCGCATCGTCACGAGCGCCCGCGCCGCGCTGTTGCGCCGGTAGCCGAGCGTCGCGATCGCGTCGAGGACGCGGTCCCGCGTCTCCGGACGCACGCTCGGGTGGTCGTTGAGCACGCGCGAGACCGTCTGGTGCGACACCCCGGCGAGGCGCGCGACGTCGGACATCGCTGGCGGGCGCGTGCGGGGGGACGGGCCGTCGCTCATCGCTCGGTCCCCCGGGCCTCCGCGCGCGGCGCCGGAGCGGCCGCGAGCGCCGCGGCGAGCTCGGCCGAGCGGTCGCGCGCGGCCTCGAGAGCGTCGAGGAACGCGGCGCGTACCCCGCCGGCGTCGAGCCGCCGCAGGGCGGCGACCGTCGTGCCGCCGGGCGACGAGACCTTCTCGCGCGCGATCGCCGGGTGCTCGCCGGTCTCGCGCAGCATCGTCGCCGCGCCGTGCACCGTGGCGGTGGCGAGCTCGAGCGACGTCGCGCGCGTGAGGCCCAGCAGCACGCCCGCCTCGGCGAGCGCGTCGATCACGTAGAAGACGTACGCCGGGCCGGACCCCGAGAGCGCCCCCACCGCGTCCTGGTCCTTCTCCGCGACGCGCACGACGAGCCCCGTCGCGGACAGCAGGCGCTCGACGAGCGCGACGTCGTCGTCGCTCGCGGCGGCGCCGCCGCTCACCGCGCTCACGCCGGCGCCCACGACCGACGGGGTGTTCGGCATGACCCGCACGACGGCGGTCCCCTCCGGCAGCCGGTCCTCGTAGAAGGCCGTCGGGAGCCCGACGACGACGCTCACCACGACCGTCCCCGCGCCCACCGCGTCGCGGACCTCGGCGAGCAGCGCCGCGACGTCCTTGGGCTTCACCGCGACGACCACGACGCCGGCGCCGCGCACCGCCTCGACGTTGTCCTGGGTCGTCCTGACCCCGTGGCGCGTCGCGAGCTCCTCGGCGCGCTCGGTCCGGCGGACCGTCGCGACGACGTCGGCAGGGTCCCAGCCCGCGGCGAGCGCGCCCGCGAGGACGGTCTCGCCCATGACTCCCGTGCCGAGGACGGCGAGCCGGCGATCGGGGACGGGCGGGGTCGACAGGTCGGTCATGGACGATCAGCTCCCGGAGGTCGGTGAGGGCATTCTTGCGCACCCGGCGGGTGCTCGGGGCCGGGCAGGGCCCGGGGACGTCGTCGCGGGCTCCGCGGGTCCCGGGACGACGCCTGGAGGCGAGGCGGTGGTCGAGGCGGGGTCAGGGCGGGCCGGGCGGGTCAGAGCGGGTCAGAGCGGGTACGCCTCGTACACGTCGGTGACGACGTCGGCGGGCCCGGTGGCCTGGAGGACCGCGGTGCCGTTGCGCCACGTGACGGTCGTCTGCCCGTCGGGCGCGGACGTCACGGCGTACGTGCCCGCGACCTCTCCGGCGACCTCGACGTCGCCGGTGTCCACCGGCTCGCCGGCCGCGGTGACGAGGTCCGCCGCGGCGGTCTCCGCCTCGGCGACCGTCGGCCACTGCCCGGCGAGCACCGTGACCGTGGTCGCGTCGTCCCCCTCGCCGTCCGCGTACACGAGCTGGTACGCCTCGAGGGCCCGCGCGGCGGTCCACGCGTCCGTCGCCGAGTCGCTGCGCAGCACCAGGTCGAGCACGGTGTCCGGGAGCGCCTGCGCGAACGCGGTCGTGCCGGTCCGTGCGACGGGCTCGAGCGTCGGCGTCGGCGGGTCGGCCGTGACGGTGACCGTCGGCTCGGGGTCCGCCGCGGCGTCCGCACGCGCGAAGCCCGGCCACCCCCAGGCGAGGAACGCGAGCACGAGGCCGACGACGAGCAGCAGCCCGACGAGGACCACGAGCCGGCGACGCCGGTAGACGGCTGCCGACGCGGGCCGGGAGTGACGACGGTCGCTCGCGCCCGGTGCGTCGCTCGGGCGACGCGGCGACGACCCCCCGGCGGTCGCGGGACGTGCCGGGGTGGCGCGTCGCGTCGGGCTCCCGCCGGGCGGCTGGCTCATCGCGCGTACCTCCGCTGCTCTCGGTCTCGCGGGCCCGGTCCTCCGGCCCGGGCTCTGCGGCCAAGCGTAGGACGCGCGCGTGCCCGACCCCCCGCGCTCGTGCGGGGTGTCGGGCACGCGTCGGCGGTTCACCCGCCGGTCGTCACCCGCAGCCCAGGGCAGGGTGCTCCGCCTCGGTCTCCGTCGTGACCTCGACGCCGTCGACGGTGCCCGCCGCGCGCACGACGACGCTGCCCGCCTCGACCGACGAGCCGCGGACCGCGAACGACTGGTAGGCGCTCCTCCCCGGGTCGACCGCCGGGAACGACCGCGTGCCGTACGGCGTCTCGAGCACCAGGTCGACCGGGGCGTCGTGGCCGTGGGTGGCGACCACGGCGACGTAGGCCTTCCCGGCGAGGCAGCGCGCCTGCGCGGTGACCGTGACGGGCAGCTCGGGCTCGCCCGTGCCCGGGTCGTCCGCGAACGCCCGCCACTCGGTGACGGCCACCGCGGAGTACGTGGTCCCGTTCCCGTTCGCCGAGAACGTCGCCCGCAGGCGTGACGTGGTGACGGGGTCGAACGTCACGGTGTTGAAGGCTGTCGTGCTCGTTCCGTACCCGGACGGGTTCGCCACGGGGGCCCAGGACTGCGCCGCGTCGTCCCAGTACTCGAGGATCCACGAGTCGGGGCGGACGACGCCGTCCCCGGTCCCCGGGTTCGCGTCCCGCCAGAACTTCAGCTCCGCGCCGGTGAGCCGGATCGGGCGCGACCAGTCGTACCGGACCCACTGGGTGGCCGGGCGCGTCCCGGACCACGTGCCCCAGATCTGGGCCTGGCTCGGGTTCGCCGGATCGGCGCCGTCGTTGAGCGCTCCCACGCTGTTCCACCCGGCGGTGTACGACGCGCTCACCCTGGCGATCGGCGCGACGTTCCCCGCGAGCGGGCCAGAGACGTCCGCCGGGATCGTCACCGACCTCGGCGCCTCGGCGTTGCCCGCGACGTCGACCGCGCGGAACGACACGCGGTGCTGGTTCGTGTCCGGGGCGGCCACCGGGCCGTCGTACGGCTGCCACGCGCCCGTCCCGATCGCGTACTCGACGCGCGCGACCCCCGACGTGGCGTCGGTCGCGGTGACCGTCACCGTCCGGGCACCCTCGTCGAGGACGCCGCTGCTGACCGGCGCCACGCGGTCGATCCGGACGTCGAGCACCGCCTCGTCCGAGACGTTGCCCGCACGGTCGGCGGCCGTCGCGACGACGCGGTGCGCGCCGTCCCCGGAGACGGCGACCTCGGTCGTGCGCACCGGGTCCGTGACGACGGGCGCGCCCTCGTCGACGCGCGTGGTGAGCACCACGCGGCCGCCCGAGTCGTCGGTGCCGTCGACGCGCACGCGCACGTCGGATCGGAACCAGCCGTCGTTGCCGGCGCTGCCGAGCGGCGTGAGGGTGAGGACCGGAGGCGTCTCGTCGCCCGCGGCGGGCTCCGCCGGGACCACCGTGACGTCCGTCGTCACGCGTCCGCCCGCGTACCCGAGCACCGACCCCTCGACCTCGAACGTGCCCGGGGCGGCGACGTCGTCGGCCCCGACCGCGTCCCAGAACACCGGGACCCGCAGCGTCTCGCCGCCGGGGTACGTCACCGGGACGGTCCCGGGGAGGTCGGTCTCGCCCACCTCGACCGTCACGCCGGGGGGCTCCACGGCGGCGGGCTGCTCCGCCAGGACCTTCCACTCCTCGACGGCGACGGCCGAGTACGTGCTGCCGTTCGTCGAGGCGTCGAGGACCGCGCGCACCTGGGTCGTCGTGACCGGGTCGAACGTCGTGTTTTGGAACCCGCTCGTCCCCGTGCCGTAGGCGCTGGGGTTCGGCACGTCGACCCACGCCCCGCCGTCGGACGCGTCCCAGTACTGGATGCGCCACGACGCGGGTGCCGCGACGCCGACGCCCGTGCCCTGCGGCTGGTCGTTCCAGAACTCGATCTGCGAGCCGGCAAGGCGCACCGGCTGGTCCCACGTGTACTGGACCCACTGCTGCGGCGGGTTGTTCCCCGTCCACGTGCCCCACATGTCCGGGGGCAGCGGGTTCGGCCGGACGATCTCGTCGTTGAGCGCCTTCTTCCAGTACTGCGTCGGCACGGGCTCGTTCGAGACCGTGACCGTCGCCTCCTGCGCGACGTTCGCGCGCGGCGTCGTGTCCCTGACCTTCGCCGGCGTCGTGACGACGGGCTTCATGCGGGGCGGCGACTGCGTGTCGTCCCACTCGACACGGTCGATCGCGACCGAGCGGCGGAAGTGGTTGCCGCCCTCGGCGTCGGCCGTGTGGTACGCGATCCACCACTCGCCGTCGAACTCGAGGATGCCCGGGTGGCTCGTCGTCGAGGACACCGGGGCGAGGACCGTGCCCCGGTACGTCCACGGCCCCTCGGGGGAGGAGGCGGTCCCGTACGCGATGCACGCGTGGTAGTTCGCCGGTGTGCACGGAGAGGTCGGTCCCGCGTCGTTCCCCGCGTACGCCATGTAGTAGGTCCCGTCCCGCTCGAACGCCCATGCCGCCTCGAAGAAGCCGGTGAGCCCGGTGACCGTGCGGACCTGACCGACCGGGGTCTTCATGTCCTGCGCGAGCTCGAGCATGCGCAGGTTCGAGAAGCTGCCCCACCAGACGTAGACGCGTGCGTCGTCACCCTCGCCGTCCACGAGCACCGTCGGGTCGATGTTGTGGATCGTGTTCGGGGTCGGGACCCGCTGGGAGATGATCGGCGCGCCGACGTGGTCCGCCCACGGGCCGGTCGGGGACTCGGACACGGCGACGCCGATGCCGAACGCGTCGCTCGCCGGGCTGTTCGCCTCGTGCACCGGGACGTACCAGTAGTAGCGCCCGTCGACGCCCTGGACGACCTGCCCCGCGTACGCGCGGCCCGGCGTCGCCCAGTCGAACACGTCCTCGGGCCGCATGAGCGACGGGTGGTGCGTCCACTCCCCCGCGTCCACGTCGCTCGTCACGAACGCGCCCCACTCGTTCATGACGAAGTCGTTGCGTGTCGGACCGGCCTCGTCGTGGCCCGTGTAGACGTACAGCTCGTCCTCGCCCGTGTCGTTGCCGGGCGCGCCCGCGGGGACGACGAGCGGCGCGGGGTCGGCCGAGTAGTAGCTCCCGTCGCCCAGGATCGGGTTCTCGGTGCTCGTGAACGTGTACGGGTCCGCGGCGGCGGCCGGGCCCGCGGTCGCCGCGAGCCCGGTGAGCGCGAGCCCGGCGCTGAGCACGCTCGCGAGCGCGGCGCGGGCCGGGCTCCGGCCGCGCGACGGTCGGGTGGTCGGTCTGTCGGTCATGGGCTTCTCCTGACGGTCGGCCGCGCGCTGCGCGGACCAGCGGGTCGTGCGTGGAGGTCGTGCGCCCCGGGAGTTCCCTCGGCCCCCGGGGCGCACGGTCGTGGAGCCCGTGCCGGCGGGCAGGGCGGCCGGGTGCGCGTCCGGCCGGCGGTGACGCCCTCGCGAGCGGGGGTCGGACGCGTCACCGCCGTCGTCGCGGCACCGTCGTCGGGCGCGGGGTGGCGGTCGTGACGGGCGGTCCGACGGCGCCGCGCACCTCGGCGGTGCGGCGTGCGGGCCGTCGTCGCGCTCGCGTCGTCACGGGCGTGCACCTCTCGTCGTCGAGCCGGTCGTCCGGTGCCGACCTTGTCATACCCAGAAAGGAGATCGCAATGGTTTTCGGTGCCGATGCGGCTCGCGACGCTCAGGGCTCGGCGGGCGTGCTCGCGTGCAACGGTGACAAACCGCGAGATGACGCGCGCGAGAGCGCCGTGGCCGCGTCGTCGCCGTCGCGCAGGAGAAGAAACTCAGTCGGCCCGGTTTTCGGTCTGCGGGCCGTGCTCGCGGTGCCGTTCCGCACGCGCACGGGCGCGCGACGTGGCGATGGACACGAGCACGCCGACCACGACGAGGTCCAGCACGATCTGGACCATCGCCACGATCTTCGCCGCCTCGCCGACCGGATGGACGTCGCCGTAGCCGACGGTCCCGAGCGTCACGACGGCGAAGTACAGCGCGTCCGTGCGGTTCTCGATGCCGACGAACTGGTCGGCCATGAGGTAGTAGGCGAGGGCGAAGAACGTGACGACCGGGAGGAGCAGCCCCATCACCGACTGGACCCGGACGCTCGGCGTCCCCCACGCGCGGAGCTGGCGGCGCACCTGGACCACGAGGAGCGCGCACAGCAGCGCCAGCCCGACGGCGAACACCACGAGCTGGACGACCTCCGGGGCGTCGTCGGTCGGCAGCGGGACCCCGTAGTAGACCGTGAGGCACGCCGTCGTCGAGGCGACCGTGAGGACGAGCGTCCACCACGGGCTGTCGTGCGGGAGGCTGCGCATGCGCCCAGCATCCCGCGCGGGGGCGCTCCCGTCGCGGCGTCGCCGGTGTGGGCGGTCGTGGCTACGTTGGGGCGCGTGACGTCGTCGACCACCGCTGCCCGCTCCACGGCCGCCAAGCGCTCCCGCCCCGCCTACCGCTGCTCGGAGTGCGGCTGGACCACGGCCAAGTGGGTGGGTCGCTGCGGGGAGTGCCAGGAGTGGGGCACGGTGACGGAGGACGCCCCCGCGGCCTCGGGCCCGCGCACGACGGCGGTCACGCCGACCCGCTCGCCGGCGCGCCCCATCGGGGAGATCAGCGTCGAGGCGGCGC
The DNA here is from genome assembly GCF_016921195.1 of Cellulosimicrobium cellulans. Taxonomy (GTDB): domain Bacteria; phylum Actinomycetota; class Actinomycetes; order Actinomycetales; family Cellulomonadaceae; genus Cellulosimicrobium; species Cellulosimicrobium cellulans_F. Next base: position 4,159 of record NZ_JAFGYF010000017.1, on the reverse strand, counting down.
GCGCGACCCCGACGGGTGTCTCGGAGTTCGACCGCGTGCTCGGCGGCGGCATCGTGCCGGGCGCGGTGGTGCTGCTCGCCGGGGAGCCGGGGGTCGGCAAGTCGACCCTGCTCCTCGCGGTCGCGAGCAACGTCGCGGCCGGCGGGTCCGACCTGCCGACGGTGCGCCCGGTCGGCGAGCGCGCGGCCGCGAGTGCCCGCCCGGCCCCGACGCCGCGGCGCGTCCTCTACATCACGGGCGAGGAGTCGGCGGGGCAGGTGCGGCTGCGGGCGGAGCGCGTCGGCGCCCTCGCGCCCGGCCTGCTCCTGGCGTCCGAGACGGACCTCGCGACAGTGCTCGGCCACATCGACGCCACGGAGCCGGACCTGCTCGTCGTGGACTCCGTGCAGACCATCGCGTCCGCCCAGGTCGAGGGCGCGCCGGGCGGCGTGAGCCAGGTGCGGGAGGTCGCGGCGTCGCTCATCGCGGCGGCGAAGGCGCGTGACCTCCCGGTGATCCTCGTCGGGCACGTCACCAAGGACGGCTCCGTCGCCGGGCCGCGGACGCTCGAGCACCTGGTCGACGTCGTCTGCCAGTTCGAGGGCGACCGCCACTCGCGACTGCGGCTCGTGCGCGCCGTGAAGAACCGTTACGGTCCGACGGACGAGGTCGGCTGCTTCGACCTCACGGAGAACGGCATCGTCGGTCTCGCCGACCCGAGCGGGCTGTTCCTCTCGCACACCGGCGCCGGGTCCCCGGGGACGTGCGTCACCGTCACGCTCGAAGGCCGGCGCCCGCTCGCGCTCGAGATCCAGTCGCTCGTCGTGCCGAGCTCCCTCACCAACCCGCGCCGTACCACGAGCGGCGTGGACTCCAGCCGCCTCGCGATGATCCTCGCGGTGATGCACCGCCATGCGGGCGTCCGGCTCGTCGACCAGGACGTCTACGCGTCGACCGTCGGAGGCGCCAAGGTCACCGAGCCCGCCGCCGACCTCTCGATCGCGCTCGCCGTGCTCTCCGCGCGCGAGGACGAGGCGCTGCCCCAGGGCACGGTGGCGTTCGGCGAGGTCGGCCTCGCGGGCGACATCCGCCCCGTCACGGGCCTCGACCGCCGCCTCGCGGAGGCCGCGCGCCTCGGCTTCACCCGCGCCGTCGTGCCGCGCGGGTCGTTCCCGCGCCCCGTCGAGGGCATGACGATCCTCCCCGCACGCCACCTCGGCGAGGCCGTCGAGCTCGCGCGGACCTGACGACGACGGACGGTCAGCGGCCCGACCGTCTGCCGCTCAGGGCGCACCACTGCAGCAGCATGATGGTCTTGCCGTCGACGTTGCGGCCGTCGCCGGTCACGGCCAGCGCGTCGTCGAGCACGAGCTCGACGACCTCCATGTCCTCCCCTCGGCCGCCACTCCTCCGCCCGCCCCGGGACGTCGACCCCGGGACCCGGCTCACCGGGCGCTCGCGGCAGGGCTCTCGACGCGTCGGGGCAGCTCGGAGACGTCGTGGTAGACAGGGAGGCCACGGGCCGTGGCGATCGCGACGTCCTGGTCGGCCCCGCCGGGCCACCGGGCACGCGCAGCACGGCGTCGCAGTGCTCCAGGCGTCGTTGCGCCGCTCCGGTTCGACGACGTCGCGGGCGTCGTCACGGACGCCGCCCCCGCGTCGGACGTCGTGCGCGCTCCGGGAGCGGGTCCGCGTCCTCCCGGCCTGACATCGCCGAAGACGTGCACAACCGTGCGCGTCGCCGCCCACCGCGCGGTCGCGATGACTCCCACGGCGTCGCGCACGGGAGGCGTCGAGACCGGATCGTGACCGGATTGTGGCCCGCTGCCGCGGGTTCCCGGGGGTGAAAAAGGGCTCACAGCGTAGGATTCCTCCGTGGCCAACTCCCCTGCGCACCCCGACGAGATGCTCCGGGAGACCCTTGCCGCCGTGGCACCCGGGACCGAGCTCCGTGACGGTCTCGAGCGCATCCTCCGCGGCCGGACGGGGGCGCTCATCGTGCTCGGCCTCGACAAGGTCGTCGAGGAGATGTGCTCGGGTGGGTTCGTCCTCGACGTCGGCTTCTCCGCGACCCGCCTGCGCGAGCTGTCCAAGATGGACGGTGCCGTCGTGCTCGACCGCGACGCGAACCGCATCCTGCGCGCGGCCGTGCAGCTCCTGCCCGACCCGACCATCGAGACGACCGAGTCCGGGACGCGGCACCGCACCGCGGAGCGCGTCGCCAAGCAGAGCGGGTTCCCGGTCATCTCGGTGAGCCAGTCGATGCGGATCGTCGCCCTGTACGTCGGCGGCCAGCGCCACGTCCTCGAGGACTCCGACACGATCCTGTCGCGCGCCAACCAGGCGCTCGCGACGCTCGAGCGCTACCGCGCCCGCCTCGACGAGGTGTCCGGCACGCTGTCCGCGCTCGAGATCGAGGACCTCGTCACGGTCCGCGACGTCTGCTCGGTCGTGCAGCGCCTCGAGATGGTCGCCCGCATCTCCGAGGAGATCGCCGGGTACGTCATCGAGCTCGGCACCGACGGGCGCCTCCTCGCGCTCCAGCTCGACGAGCTCATCGGCGGAATCGGCTCCGACCGTGAGTTCGTCATCCGTGACTACGTGGACCTGGGCCGCAAGGACCGCTCGCTCGCCGACGTCCAGAAGGCGCTCGGCGGTCTCGACTCCACGCAGCTCCTCGACCTCGGCCAGATCGGTCGCGTGCTCGACCTGCCGGGCGGCGGCGACGCGCTCGACGCGGCCGTCGCTCCCCACGGGTACCGCCTCCTCTCCAAGGTCCCGCGACTCCCGGCGACGATCATCGACCGGCTCGTCGCGCACTTCGGCGGCCTGCAGAAGCTCCTCGCGGCGAGCATCGACGACCTCATGACCGTCGACGGCGTCGGCGAGCAGCGCGCCCGCGCGGTGCGCGAGGGCCTGTCGCGGCTCGCCGAGTCGAGCATCCTCGAGCGCTACGTCTGACGCTTCGACCGTCCGCACGACGCACCGCACGGAGGGGACCGTGGACCACGTCGACGAGTGGTCGGCCCTGGCCGACGCCTGGGCGCGCTGGTGGGCGCCGGCCGCCGCTCCCGCGCAGCGGGCGATCCTCGACGCCGCCGGCGTCGGGCCAGGGTCCCGGGTGCTCGACGTCGGGTGCGGCACGGGCGAGCTCGTCGCCCTGGCGATCGCGCGCGGTGCGGACGCGGCCGGGTGCGACGCCGCCGCCGGGATGATCGACGCCGCTCGCCGCCGGAGCCCGGACGCGGACCTGCGCGTCGCCCAGGCCGAGCACCTCCCCTGGCCCGACGACGGGTTCGACCTCGTCACGCTCGTCAACGCCCTCGCGTTCACCGACGTCGCCAAGACCCTGAGCGAGTGCCGGCGCGTCGGCGAGCTGGTCGCCGTCGCGACGTGGGCCGAGGACGACGTCAACGACCTCACCGTCCTCGAGCGGGCCGTCGCCGGCGAGGAGCACGAGCCGAGCGACGAGAGCCGCGAGGAGGGCCGTCTCGGCGCGCTCCTTGCGGAGCACGGCTTCACCGTGCTCCACGAGGGCGTCGCGGACGCGCCGATGGCGCTCGCCGACGCGGACGACGTCGTCGCCGCGATCATGTTCGGCGAGTCGGCCGAGCTGCGGGCCGAGCTCCGCCGCGACGTCCTCGCCGCCGCACGCCCCTTCCGCCGCCCCGACGGCTCCTACCTCCTGCGCAACGCCTTCCGCTGGGCCCTGGCCCGCCGCTGACCCCGGCGGTCGCGCGAGGCAGAACGTCTGGTCACGCGAGACAGGACCCTGGTTGCGCGAGGTAGAACCCTGTTCGGGTCTCATGCCGCGTGTTCAGGCCGGCAGCATCACCTCGGCACCGCGTCGCCGAGGTAGAACTGTGGTCTGCCGAGGTAGAACTGTGGTCTGCCGAGGTAGAACCGCGGTCGCGCGAGGTCAAGCCCTCATCGGCAGGACGGCGGTCGGTTGCCCGGCGGGCCGACGCCCGCGATGGTCGGCCCGCGGCGATCAGATCACCCAGCGGCCCCTGGTCCGGCGCTTCACGGCAAGCCGGCACCGCGGGTAGTCGGCCGGGGCGAGCGACGACCGGGGTGAGACGGAGCAGGGCGGGGTGGGTGGTGGTGCCGCGTCGTGGCGGGCCTGGCGGGAGCCGCGAGGAACGAGCGGCGGATGGTAGACGCGGCACCACCACCCACC
>NZ_JAFGYF010000016.1 GCF_016921195.1 Cellulosimicrobium cellulans | reverse complement strand
CTCCACGAGTACAACCACCACCGTCCCCACACCGCCTGCGGGAACAAGCCACCCATCACACGCTTGACCAACCTGTCCGGTCAGTACAGCTAGAGCAGGTACCGACGGCGGCGGCGGGATCGCCAGCCATGCCGTCCCGTCCCAGTAGCGCTCGACCCCGTCGGGTCCGGGGTACCACCCGGCCGGCGTGGCGTCGGATCGTTCAGAGTCCAACGTGACCTCCGAGCTCGGGCGTCGCCGCGTGATCGAGTGCAGTAATCCTCGCACCTTTGCGCGGTCTTGCTGCGCGTTCTTATGGGTGATCTTTGATTTCTCACGATGGCCCGACGGGTGGGTGACGACGACGTCCTGAACTCCGCAAGGCCGGCTGATCTGCGACCGATCAGCCTGACGCCGTGGCCCACAGGAAGTGGTACGGCGTCGTGATCGTGGCGGTGCTCGTCGCGGTGCGGCGGCAGGTCTGGTCCGCGGCATCTGGCAGAACGGTCCGCGCTGGTCGTGGAAGCTCGCGGACCTGGACCGGTACGAGCTGCACCTCGGCGGGGTTGACGACGTCGAGAAGGGGGGTCGTCGCGGTTGACGATGACTCGGTGGTCGTGCGACACGCGACCGGGGCTCGACTTCTTGGTGCCGACACCCGGGAACGTGGGCCAGAAGTGCTTTCGGTTCCCCCTGGACGACCCGGACGCCGTCCCGTCGGATGACCTGCCCCTGAGCAGCGGCGACGGCGTGTCGGCGCCCGCCCCTAGCATCGGCCCCACCAGCAGCGACGACGTGACGGCGAGGTAGAGGGTGCTCGAGAAGGTCAAGGGTCTGTTCCGGCGTGACGAGGAGCAGGCGGGAGGTGGCCGCCCGAGCGCTCGGCTCGTCGACGCGCTGAAGGTGCTCGCCGTCGAGTCGCCCGGGCTCGCGGACCGCGCGGTCGCCTACGTGCACCGGGGCGAGAGGCCGGAGGTCCTGTTGGAGCTCGAGGCGCTGCGCGGCGGTGACGTCGAGGCGCTGCTGGGGCGGCCGGGTCAGTCGGGCGTCTACTCGTGGACGACGCCCGCGCAGGACGACCGGCTCAAGGCCGCGGTGCCGGGCTGGACGTCCGCGAAGGCCGTCACGGCCCGGTCCAACCTCTACACGCTGAGCGACTCGGTGACGATCCCCGAGCTCGTGCGGCTCGGCCGGGTGCTCAGCGCCGTGTCGTCGGAGGTCGACCGCGAGCGCACCACCGACCCCCGCTGGCTCACGGTGCTGGTCAACGACATGTCGCGGCGCGCGAGCGACCGCCGCAGGGGCAAGAATGGGAAGGGCGCGCCGGACCGCTGGACGCCGGACCTGCTGCTGGCGCTCGCGGTCGAGGGCGGCGTACCGGAGGCGGACGCGACGGCGGTCGTGCTGCGCGAGCTCTTCGAGCGCCCGACGTCGGCGGGCTGGGCTTCGCGGCACCTCGGCCCGGCGCTCCTCGGCGCCCCGGCGCGCGAGTTCGTGGTCGCGCACGTCGACGTCGCGACGCAGGCGCTGCCGGGCGTGAGCGCGGCCGGCCGGACGGAGCTGGTCGAGCTCGTCGCGGGCGACGCGGAAGCGACGGACGCGCTCGCCCCGCTGTTGGCGCGGCTTGCGGCGGACACGAGCAAGGGGGTCCGCGAGGCGGCGGTCGCCGCAGTCGCGCAGCTCCCCGGTGAGCGCCAGCGCGAGATCCTCACCCCGCTCCTCACGGTCCTCGCGCCGGCCCGGCTCGGGGCGGTCGTGACGCGTCTCGCGGAGGTCGACGGCGGGCTGGCCGACCTCGAGCAGGCCGCCGAGCAGTCGACCGGGGCACGCGCAACGCTCCTGCGCGACACGGTCGAGCGCGCCCGCGTGCTCGACGCCGCGCGGGACGACGAGCCCGAGATCGACGTGCCGCCCTTCGAGCCGCTGCCGGAGACGGTTCTCGGCGACGAGTTCGTGCAGGCCGCGCGGGCCGCGATCGACACCGCCCTCGAACGGGCCCGAGCCGAGCAGGCGGCACACCCCGGCAGGAAGGACGACGACGGGTGGCCGCGGTGGCGGCGCCTGGCCGTCGAGCAGGACCTCAAGGAGCTGCCCGGCATCACCGACGAGGACCTCCGGGTCTTCGCGGCGTTCCTGTCCGGGACGAGCACCCGTCGTCCCGGCGGCGTCGCGATGCGCCGGCTGTCGGCACCGGGCGTCTTCTCGCGCCTCCCTGGCGTCACCCTGCTGCACCGGCTGCGGCTGCAGGCGAACGAGGCGCGCGGCCACAGCGAGCGGTTCGGCTGGCACCGGCTCAACGAGGGCGACATGCTCGACGTCGACCTGCGCGTCCTCGACGAGGCGCTGCGGCGCATCGGTCGCGACGACGCCGAGGCGCTGATCGACCAGCTGTACTTCTCGTCGTGGTGGGCGACCGACACGGTGACGCCCGAGAACGCGTGGCCGTACTACGCGGGTCGGCTCGACCGGCTCGCCGCGGCGCTCGACGACCGTGAGCGCACCTACGGCACCACCAAACCTGCCCGGGCGCTCGCGGTCCTCGCGCAGCTCCCGCACGTCCCGCGCCGGTTCCTGCCGCGACTGACCGAGCTCGCGCTCGGCGAGGGCCGCACCTACCGCGCAACGGCGCAGGAGGCGCTGAGCACCCACCCCGGCGTGCGGGGACTGGCCGAGCAGGGGCTCGCGAACGGCCGGTCGGAGGTGCGCCGGACCGCGGCGGAGTGGCTCGCCCGGCTCGGTGACGCGGGCGCGGTCCCCGCACTGCGGGCCGCTCTCGCGAAGGAGCGCAGCGAGGTCGTCCGGGCGGCGCTCCTCACCTCCCTCGAGAGCCTCGGCGAGGACATCTCGGTCGACCTCGCACCGGCGGCGCTGCTCGCCGAGGCGACCAAGGGCCTGCGCGCCAAGGCCCCGGTGAGCATGGCGTGGTTCGACCTGGGCTCCCTGCCCGACGCGCGCTGGGCCGCGGACGGTTCACCGGTGGACCCCGCGATCCTGCGCTGGTGGGTCGTGCTCGCGGTCAAGCTCAAGGACCCGAGCGGTGCCGGGCTCCTCGAGCGGTACCTCTCCCTCCTCCAGGAGGAGGACCGCGCTCGGCTCGGTGCGCACGTCCTCAGCTCCTGGGTCGCGCAGGACACGCGCAACCCGTCGCCGCAGGAGAGCGACGCGTACGCCGCCGCGGGGGCACAGCTGCGCTACGACCAGTACCAGGCGTGGGCCAAGCGTTCGCCGGAGTACTACTCGGTCGAGGCATCCAAGACGGTCGAGGACCACCACCGCGACCTCTACCGGGAGCACCAGGCGACCTACCTCGGCTCGGCGGTCAAGGACAAGGGCATGCTCGCGCTCACCGTCGCGATGCCGGGCGGCGAGCTCGCCGCGACGTTCCAGCGCTACGCGAAGGCGCACGTCGGTCGCCGGGCGCAGACCGAGGCGCTCGTCCACGCGCTCGCGGCGAACGGGCAGCCTGCGGCGATCCAGGAGCTCCTGGCGGTCTCGCGCCGCTTCCGGCAGGCGACGGTGCAGGAGACGGCGCAGCGCCTCGCGGCCGAGCTCGCGGACCGGCGCGGCTGGACCGCCGACCAGCTCGCGGACCGGACCGTGCAGACGGCGGGCTTCGAGGACGACGGCCTGCTCCACCTCGACCTCGGGTCGCGCGAGTACGTAGGGCGCATCACGCCCGCGTTCACGCTCGAGCTCACGAGCGACGCGGGCAAGGTCGTCAAGGCGCTCCCGGCCGCGCGGGCGCAGGACGACCCCGAGCTCGTCGCGGCCGCGAAGAAGCAGCTCACCGCGAGCCGCAGAGAGCTCAAGGCGGTCGTCACGCTCCAGACGCAGCGGCTCTACGAGGCGATGTGCGTGGGCCGCACCTGGACCGCGCAGGAGTGGCAGGAGTACCTGCTCGGTCACCCGGTGATGTCGCGGCTCGTCGAGCGGCTCGTGTGGGTCGAGAACCCTGGCACGGACGAGGCTCGCCCGTTCCGTCCCGACGGCGGCGCGCTCGTCGACGCGGACGACGAGGACGTCGAGCTCGGCGAGGGTTCGACGGTCGGTCTCGCCCACGCGGTGCTGCTCGGTCCGGAAGCCACGGCCGCGTGGGCGGCACACCTCACGGACTACGAGGTCACCCCGCTCTTCGCGCAGCTCGACGTCGCGACGCCGGACGTCCCGGCGGGCGCGACGGCGATCGACGACCACAAGGGCTGGTTCTCCGACAGCTTCTCCATCCGGGGGCGCGCCACCAAGCGCGGCTACACGCGCTCGCAGGCGGAGGACGCCGGGTGGTTCAGCGCGTACACGAAGTCGTTCGCGAGCGCGGGGATCGTCGTGCAGATCGAGTTCACGGGGTCGTTCGTCCCGGAGGAGAACATCGCGGCCGCGGTGACCGCGCTGACGTTCGAGCGGACCGGCCGCGGGTCGGGTCGCGGGACCGCGCGGATCGCGGACCTCCCGCCCGTGCTCGTCGCGGAGGCGTACCGCGACTACGTCGCCGTCGCCGAGGCGGGCGCCTTCGACCCCGACTGGGAGCGCAAGAGCCAGTACTGACCGTCCCGGTCGGCCCGCACCAGGGCCGACCGGTACGGCGCGGTGCGGGCGCCGGGTGGCGGCGCCCGCACCGCCCGTCGTGTGGGACGCGGCTCCTACGCTGACCTGCAGGACCACGGGCACGGCGCCCGCGACCCGACGAAGGAGGAGCCCGGGTGACGAGCACGACGACCGGTGATGCGCAGGTCGCGGCCGGAGGACCGGGCGAGCTGCGGCCGCCCGCCGAGGTCCGGTACGCCGACGAGCTCGCGGCGCTCGCCGAGGCGGACGCGCGGCGCGGCGCCGACGTCCCGCCCGGATGGCGCCTGAGCCCCCGCGCGGTCCGCGCGTTCGTCGTGGGCGACGCCGAGCTGGGCGTGAGCCGCAAGTTCTTCGGCGACGACCCGCTCGTCGACCGCGCGGTCGTGTCGCTGCTGGGCCGCCAGGGACTCATGCTCGTCGGCGAGCCGGGCACCGCGAAGTCGCTCCTGTCCGAGCTGCTCGCCGCCGCCGCGAGCGGCACCTCGACCCTCACGGTCCAGGGCACCGCGGGCACGAGCGAGGACCACGTGCGCTACTCGTGGAACTACGCCCTGCTCATCGCCGAGGGACCGAGCGAGCGCTCGCTCGTCCCCTCGCCGGTCTACCGGGCGATGGAGAGCGGGCGGATCGCGCGGTTCGAGGAGATCACGCGCTGTGCGCCCGAGATCCAGGACACCCTCGTGTCCGTGCTCTCGGAGAAGCAGCTCATGGTCCCCGAGCTCGGCGCCGACGCGCGCGTCGCGGCCCGTCCCGGCTTCAACGTGCTCGCGACGGCGAACCTGCGCGACCGCGGCGTCCACGAGATGTCGGCGGCGCTCAAGCGTCGCTTCAACTTCGAGACCGTCGGGCCCATCCGGGACCGCGCGTTCGAGATGGAGCTCGTCGAGAGCCGGCTCACGGCCGAGCTCGGCCCGGCCTCGGAGCGTCCGCGGCTCGACCGCGACGTGCTCGAGGTGCTCGTCACGGTCTTCCAGGACCTGCGCACGGGCACGACGGCGAGCGGCGCCCCGGTCAAGCGGCCCGAGACGGTGATGTCGACGGCCGAGGCCGTGAACGTCGCGGTCGCGGCGTCGCTCGAGGCGCGGTACCTGGGCGACGGCACGGTCACCGCGGGCCAGGTCGCGCGCCAGGTGGGCGGCGTCGCGCTCAAGGGCGACGAGGAGGACGCGCGCCGGCTGCGGCACTACGTCGACAACGTCGTGCGTGAGCGCGCGCGGTCCGACGCGCGCTGGAAGGACTTCCTCACCGCGGCGGGCGACCTGTGGCGCTAGGCCTGCGCGCGGCGTGGGACGCCGCGCCGCCCCGGCTGCGGCAGGCGGTGCAGGACCTGGTCACCCTCCGCGAGCGCGACGGCGTGCACCTGGTCGGCGTGCGCCACCACAGCCCGGCGTGCGCGGTCGCCGTGGCCGCCCTGATCGAGGAGGTCTGGCCCGCCGTCGTGCTCGTCGAGGGGCCGGAGGAGTACACGCGGCTCCTGCCCGCGCTGCTCGACGAGCGCACGGTCCCGCCGGTCGCCGTCCTCAGCCTCGCCGGCGATCCCACGGGCGCGGCGAGAGGCGGCACGCGCGGCGCCGGGTTCTACCCGCTCGCGCGGTACTCGCCCGAGTGGGTCGCGCTCCGGGCGGGGCACGCTCTCGGCGCCGAGCTCGCGTTCGTCGACTCGCCGTGGGCGGCGCGGGCCTCGGGGGAGGAGGACGGGCCCGACGACCCGACCGCGCGTACCGTCCTCGCCGAGCGGCACCTCGCGCACTCGCGCACCGTCGCCCGCCTCGCGGAGCGCCTCGGGTGCCGCGACCACGACGAGCTGTGGGACCACCTGTTCGAGGCGCGGGACACCGCGCGCCTGCGCGACTGGCGCGAGCTCACCGACGACGTGTTCGCGTGGGCGGCGCTCGCGCGCCTGGACTACGAGGACGAGGTGCTCGTCGCGGACGGGTCCCTCGACCGGGAGGCGCGCATGTCGGCGCGCGTCGCCGAGCACGCGGCGCGCGCGGACGGGCCGGTCGTCGTCGTGACGGGCGCGTTCCACACGCTGCCCCTCGTCGAGGCGCTCACCGGGAGCGCGCACGGCGAGGCGGTCGTCGCGCGTCGCCCGGCCGGCGGCTACGGAGGCCTGGCCGACGCCCCCGCGTGGCTCGTGCGGTACGACGACGAGCGGCTCGACGCGCTGCGTGGGTACGGCGCCGGCATGCCGACCCCGGGGTACTACGACCGGCTCTGGGCCGCCCACCACGACGCGGGCGGTCCCGCGGGCGCGGCGAACGGCGTCCTCGTGGACGTCGGGCGTGGGGCGAGCGCGCGTGGTGCGCTCGTGAGCGTCGCGCAGTCCCAGGCCGCCGTCGAGCACGCCCACCGGCTCGCGGCGCTGCGTGGACGGCCGTGGCCGTGCCGCACGGACCTGCTCGACGCGATCACGTCCTGCTACGTCAGGGACCCCGACGACCTCGACGCCGCGGGTGACCGGCCGCTCGGGCTCGCGGTCGCGGAGGTGTTCGCCGGGCACGCGCTCGGCGACGTGCCGCCCGGTGGCGCGGCCCCGCCGCTCGTGGAGGAGGCACGCTCGCGCGCGCGGGCGCTGCGCCTGGAGGTGTCCGACTCCGTGCCGCGCACCGCGCGGCTCCATGCGCGACGCAGGTCCGCGCACCGCGATCGCCGCCGGTTCCTCGCGCTGTGCGCGTTCCTCGATCTTGGCTTCGCGCGCCGCGTCTCCGGCCCCGACCACGTCGCCGGGCGCGGGCTCGGCCTCGTCCTCGAGGAGTGGGAGTACGCGTGGACGCCGCTCGTCGAGGCGCGGCTCGTCGAGCTGTCGCACCGTGGCGCGACGCTCGAGGCGGTCGCCGTGGCGCTGCTCGACGACGCGCGCGACCGGGCGCGCGAGGAGCGGTCGAGCGACGCGGTGGCGCGGCTCGTCGCGCAGTGCGTCGTCGTGGGCCTGCCCGACCGGCTGCCCCCGCTCGTCGCGCTCGTCCGCTCCACGCTCGACGTCGACCCGTCCCTCGCCTCGGTGGTGGGCGGCATGCGGCGCCTCGTGGGGCTCTGGCGCGCCCGCGCCGAGCTCGAGCTCGGCGAGCACTCCGTGGCCCTGCTCGACCTCGCGGAGCAGGGCCTCGCCACCGCGGCCTACCTCGTGCCCGACCTCGCGGCCGCCGACGAGGCGACGCAGGACGACGCGCTGTCGAACCTCGTCGCGCTGCGCTCCCTGGTCCGAGACCTGCGCGACGCAGGTCGTGACGGAGCCGGCTCGGCGGCGGAGTCCGTCGCCCGGGCGCTCGTGCAGGTCCGCGAGGACGAGGACGCGTCGCCCGCGGTGCGCGGCGCGCTCACGGCGTTCGCCGCCGTCGACGGCGAGCTCGACGACGAGCCGGGCAGCGACGGCCTCGTCACGCGTATTCGGGCGCACCTCGCGCCGGGCGCGGACCCGGTGGCGGCGACGGCGTTCCTCGGCGGCGTGATGCGTGCCGCGCCCGACCTCCTGCTCCACACCCCCGAGATGTTCGACGCGGTCGACGACGGGCTCCGCGGCCTGGACGAGGCCGCGTTCCGTGCCGTGCTGCCGGACCTGCGGCGGGCGTTCACATGGCTGCGGTCGACGGAGACGCACCGGCTCGCGGAGCGCGTCGCGGCACGGACGGGGACGAGCGCCGCCGCGCTGGACCGGCACGTCGACGTGACCGAGGACGACCTGCGCGCGGGGCTGCTCGTCGAGCGCGAGCTCGTCGCGGTGCTGGAGCGCGACGGCCTCGGGGCCTGGGCGCGCGGGGGAGCGTCGTGACGGCCGCGAGTGCCGGCACGGCGGACCAGCCGGCCGCGACGTCGAGCGGGACCCCGCGCCACGGGCTCGGGCCTGCCGTGGGAGGGCCTGCCCGGAGCCGCGCGGACGACGACGAGGTCGCGCGCCGGTGGCGGCTCGTGCTCGGCCGCTACGCGGGCGACGCGTTGCCCGTCTCGCCGCAGGACCAGCGCCTCGACCGGACGCTCGGCCACCTGTACGACCGCGAGTACACCGCCCGTGGGCACCGGCACGGCGACGGCGACGACTCCCGCGCCGGGCGCGGCGGCGGCGGGCGAGGGGGCTCGGTCGTGGCGGGCCTGGACTGGCTCGAGTCGGCACGTGAGCTGTTCCCGCGCGAGACGTTCGAGCGCATGCAGGTCGAGGCCGTGGGCCGGTACGGGATGACGGAGCTGCTCGCGGACCCGCGCGCCGTCGACGCGGTCGAGCCCAGCACGGAGCTGGCCTCTGCGCTGCTGCGCGCCCGGGGTCGGCTCGGGCCCGGCGTGCAGGACGGCCTCAAGCGGCTCGTCGCGCGCGTCGTGGAGGACGTCGTGCGGCGCCTGCGCCCGCGCTTCGAGACCGCCGTGGACGGGCGTCGCGACCGGACGCGCCGCTCGTTCGTGCGCTCGAGCCGCACGTTCGACGCGGCCGCGACCGTGCGCGCGAACCTCGGACGCTGGGACCCGGAGCGGCGCCGCCTGCTCGTCACGGACCTCCGGTTCTCGGCCCGGCGACGGCGCGCGCTGTCGTACGACGTGGTCCTGCTCGTCGACCAGTCCGGCTCGATGGCCTCGTCCGTGCTGTACAGCGCGGTGAGCGCCGGCATCCTCGCGGGGCTGCCCGGCATCACGGTGCGGCTGGTGCTGTTCGACACGTCCGTCGTCGACATGTCGCACCTCGCGCACGACCCCGTGACGGTGCTCCTCACGGCGCAGCTCGGCGGCGGCACTGACATCGCCCGTGCGGTGCGCTACGCCGAGCAGCACGTGCGCGACCCGCGCCGGACCGTCGTGGCGCTCGTCACCGACTTCGAGGAGGGCGGCTCGGTGTCGCAGCTCGTGGCGAGCGTCGGGCGGCTGCACACGTCCGGCGTGCGGCTGCTCGGCCTCGCTGCGCTCGACGGTCAGGCGAACCCCGCGTACGACCGCGGCGTCGCCCGTCGGCTCGCGGAGCAGGGCATGGAGATCGCGGCTCTCACGCCGGAGCGGTTCGCCGAGTGGCTGGGGGAGGTGCTCCCGTGAGCGACACCCCGGGGCTCGGCCCGTGGGCGGCGGTGTACGCGGGGTACGACGACGCCGGGCTCGCCACGCTCGCCAACGCCGGCCTGGTCCGTCGCGCGCGCAAGGACGTCGCCGCGGGCAAGGTCGCGGTGGTGGAGCAGCGCGCGGACGGGGCGGTGCTGTCGGTCGGGGGCGCACGCGTCGAGCTCGACGCGCGCGGCCCGGCCGGTGCGCGATGCGCGTGCCCGACGCCGGGCGCGTGCCAGCACGTCGTGGCCGCGTGCCTGTGGGCGCGCGACACGGCGGCCGAGTCGGTGGTAGAGGCGGTGACCGGACACGTGGAGCCGGTCGCGGCGGTCCGCGGCGACCCGGCGGTGACGCGAGGGCCAGCGGGCACTCTCGCCGATGCCGATGCCGATGCCGGTCCCGGCACCGGGTTGCGGGCCGACCCGCTGGGCGAGGTCCTCGCGCTCGACCCGCGCGGGGTACACCGCGCTGCCGGGACCGCCGTCGTGCGCGCGGTCGCGCAGGAGCGGGAGCAGGCTGAGGCGACGACGCGCGGCGGCCCGACGGACGTCACGGTGGACGGTCCCCGCGTGGTGGTCTCCTGGCCCGACGCCCCGCGCGTCACGTACGTCGCGGGGGCCGGGTTCGCCGGGATGTTGGTCGAGCGCGAGCGCACCGGCGTCACGTCCCCGACGGGGCGCGCGTCGGACGACCGGCGGTGGCGTCTGGAGGCGCTCGCCCGGGTCTGGGATGCGCACGGCCGTTCCTGGCCGTGGCCCGAGGAGACGACTGCCCCCGCGCCGCGCGCCGCCGGGGTGCCGGACGCCAGGACGGTCGCGGACGAGGTCGCGGGCGCGGTCGAGCGGGTGCTCGACGTCGGGCTCTCGCACCTCGGCCGCGACGACCTGGAGGAGCTGCGGGGCGCCGGCGTGGTCGCCCGGCTGGGTCGCCGGCCCGCGGTGCAACGGCTCGTCACGTCCGCGCTCGGGCGGCTCGAGGCGCTCGCCGACCGTCGCGACGCCGTGGACGAGGAGGAGTGCCTGCTCGCGCTGGCAGAGCTCTGGGCGTTCGTGCGGGCCGAGCCCGCGCCGGACGCTGCGGCGCCCGACGAGCGCGTGACGGACCTCCCGCACCTCGTCCCTCTCGGGGCGCGCTGGTGGGTCGCGGCGTCGGGCGCACGGGGCGTCACCGTGCACCTGTGGGACGCCGTCGCCGGGGCGACACGGGCGGTCACCACCGGACGGCCGCCCGGCGCCGACCCGACGTTCCGCCGCTCGTGGGACCTCCCGCTCGTCTGGGGCCGCTCCGTCGAGGCGTTGTGCCGCGGCCCGTTCGCTCTGCGCGGGGCGACCGAGCGGGCCGGGGTGCTGCGCCCCGGCGAGGGCCCGGTCGTGGAACCGCTCGGGACGCTGACCGCCGATGCGCTGCGCGACGTCGCCGAGCGGACCGCGGGGACCGACGCACGGGCCGAGGTGGGCTTCGGCCGCCGGCCGGCCGTGGTGCGAGTCGTCATGGTCCGGGACGCGGGCCCCGTCGGCGTCGACGAGGTCGCGCAGGAGATCACCTGGACCCTCGTCGCGGCGGACGGCACGCCGACCGTCGTGCGCGTCGATGCGTCGGACGAGGCGGCCTGCGACGCCCTGCTCGGGGTCGCAGCGGGGAGCCGCCGACTTGTCGCCGTCGCGGTCGAGCACGACCTCGAGACGCGTGGGTCCCAGGCGATCGGCCTGTTCGTCCAGGGCCCCGGGGGAGCGCTCGGGCTCGTCGTGCCGACGCTCACGCCGGCCTACGACCATCGCGCCTGGTCGAGCGCGTGGACCAGGCTGCGTGCTCGCGTCCGCGCGCTGCGCGGGCGAGCCGCGACCCAGGTGCACGAGGTCGCGGCGCCGCCCCCCGTCGAGGACGTCTGCGCCACGGTGCTCGACACCGCCGTGGCGCTCGCGGCGACCGGCCGCCGACACCTCAGCCCTCACCAGCGGGCCGCGCTCGACCGCGCGGCGCGGACCGCGGACGACCTCGGGGCGCCGACCCTCGCGGGTGCGGTCGCGCTCGTCACCCACGAGCCTGACGCCGCGCGCCTCCTGCGCGCGGCGCTCGTCGCCTCGCGGGGTCGCGCCCTGGCGCGGGCCGTGGCCTCGTCCCGCGAGCCCCGGTCGGACCAGCGGGCGGTGCGCGCATGAGCACCTACGCCGTCCACGTCGGGTCGCCCGAGCACGGCCGGGTCGAGCACGTCGTCGACGGCCCCGCGGAGCCCTTCCGCGAGACATGGGACGACACGAACCGGTGGTACCCGCGCCTCCTCGCCGAGGGCCGGCGCGTCGAGCGCTCGCACGACCTGCGCCTGTGCCACGTGGTGCTGCGTCGCTCGCAGCTCGCCGCGGGATCGGTGCTCGCGCGGCGCGACCCGGGGCCGTGGGACGCGCTCGCCGCGGTGCCCGCGGGCCGCGAGCCGACGTCCGCGCCGCGTCCCGTCGGTCTGTTCGAGCTCGGGCCGCAGGACGCGCCGCCTGTCGAGCTCGACACGGTGGCGGAGCTGCGCGACCAGCTCGCCGCGGTCGCGGGCGCCGACGGTCCCGACGGACCAGGGCGGCTCCGGATGCTCCTCGCCGCCGAGTCGGCGGGGGCGCTCGTCGCGGCGGAGATGCACCACGCGGGCGTCCCGTGGCGCGTCGACGTGCACGACGCGATCCTCACGGACGCGCTCGGCCCGCGCCCGCGTCCCGGCGAGCGCCCCGCGCTCATGGAGGACCTCGTCGCGCGCATCCGCACGGCGCTCGACGCGCCGCCGAGCCTCAACCCGGACTCGCACCCGGACCTGCTCAAGGCGTTGCAGTATGCGGGCGTCGGCGTGCGCTCGCTGCGCAAGTGGGAGCTCGAGCGCACGGACCACCCCGTCGTCGAGCCCCTGCTCGAGTACAAGAAGCTCTCGCGGCTCCTCACCGCGAACGGCTGGTCCTGGCTCGACGCCTGGGTCCGCGACGGGCGGTTCCGCACCGAGTACGTCGTGGGTGGCGTCGTCACCGGCCGATGGTCGTCGAGCGGCGGCGGGGCGCTGCAGCTCCCCCAGCAGGTGCGCCGCGCGGTCGTCGCCGACCCGGGCTGGAAGCTCGTCGTCGCGGACGCCGCGCAGCTCGAGCCGCGCGTGCTGGCTGGGCTCGCCCACGACGAGCGCATGGCGGCGGCGGGACGCGGGGGCGACATGTACGCGGGCATCGTCGCCTCGGGAGCGGTCGCGACCCGCGACCACGCGAAGGTCGGGATGCTCGGCGCGATGTACGGAGGCACGACGGGCGACAGCGCGCTCGTCCTGCCGCGGCTCGCGAAGGCGTTCCCCGACGCGATCGGCCTCGTGGAGCGCGCCGCGCAGGCGGGCGAGCGCGGCGAGGTGGTGTCGACCCTCCTCGGTCGCAGCTCCCCACGGCCCGGCGAGTCGTGGCAGGCGGCCCAGGAGGGCGCCTACGCGGTCGAGGAGGGCGGCGCGGACGACGTCGGAAGCAGCCGGACGGGCGCGGACGCGCAGGCCCGCGCCCGGTCGTACACCCGCGCGTGGGGCCGATTCACGCGGAACTTCGTCGTGCAGGGCACGGCGGCCGAGTGGGCGCTGTGCTGGCTCGCCTCGATCCGCCGGCGGCTGTGGGACCTGCCCGTCGCGTCGAACCCGGGCGCCGCGCCCGCGCCGTTCGCCGACCGGGCGCACCTCGTGTTCTTCCTCCACGACGAGGTCGTCGTGCACGCGCCGGCCGAGCTCGCCGAGGCGGTGGCCGACGAAGTCCGTGCGGCCGCGGCGGAGGCGGGGCGCCTCCTCTTCGGGGAGTTCCCGGTCGACTTCCCGCTCACCGTCGCGGTCGTCGACCATTACGCCGAGGCGAAGTGAGGGACGGGCGACGGGCTGCAGCGGGCCCGTCGCCCGGTCGCGCCGTCGCCCTCGGCGTCAGCGCCGCGGCTCGCCGCGGTAGGTGCCGAACGACCACAGGTTGCCCTCGGGGTCCTGGAGCACGAGCTCGCGGCTCCCGTAGTCCGTGTCCCGGAGCGGGACGACGACGCGTCCCCCGGCTCCCGGCGCTCGCTCGCGGAGCCGGGCGTCGAGCGCCTCGATCTCCTCGTCGGGGACGACGACGTACGTGCCGCAGGTCCCGGGCTCGCGCGACCACTCCCGCTCCGGGGAGTGGCTGCCGAGCATGATCGCGCCGCCGTGCGGCCAGTCGAGCTGCGCGTGGGCGACGTCGCGGTCCTCGCCCGCCATGACGGTCGTCGCGACGAACCCGACGACGTCGGTGAGGAACGCGACGAGGCCGCGGGCGTCGCGCGCCTGGAGCGTCGGCCAGACGTGCTGCGTCGGAGCCGCGCCGATGTCGGAGGTGTCAGCGGTCGTGCGGGTGCTCTGTTGGATGCTCATGACCCCACCCTGGCCCGTCGGTGTGTCCGCCGGCTTGGATGTTCCCGAGCTCTTCGCGTACCCAGGTGGTCGGACTCGTGCCGGCGAACCGGCGGAAGTCGCGCACCAGGTGGGAGTGGTCGGCGTACCCGGTCTGCGCGGCGACGTCGGCGAGCGTCCGGGCGTCCTGGCCGAGGGCGACGCGCTGCACCTGGCGTCGAGCGGCGTCGAACCGCACCAGGCCGCGCGCAGATCGGGGCGTGACGCCGAGCTCGGCCCGGAACAGCGTCTCGAGCTGCCGCTCGCCGAGGGCGACGTGTCGCGCGACGTCGCGCACGCGCGCCCGGCCCCGGCTGCGGACGAGCAGGCGCCAGGCTTCCGCGACCTCGACGCGCACCTCTGTGCGGACGGGCGGGGCACCGCGTCCGCGGGGCGGGCCGTCGCGGTCCGCGAAGGCGGCGAGCACGGCCGCGAACGCGTCCGGCCACGACGCGGCCTCGGCGACCTGCTCGCGCAGCCGTCCGGCGACGGGGCCGAGGACCGCGTCGGCGTCCTCGACCAGCCCGAGGTCGCCCGCCCGGACGCCCGTCAGCTCCCGGCACGCGAGGGGGTCGAGCCCGAGCTGGACGCCCGCCTGCCGCGCCGGCTGGTGAATGTACGCCGGGCGCGTGTGCAGACCGCCGACCAGCGACTCGTAGCGCAGGGGGTCGGCGTCCGGCGCGGGGGACGTCGGGACGGCCCCCGCGGTGCTCACCACGAGCGTGAGCCACGGCGACGGCAGGCCGCGGTGGACGGACGGCATGCCGTCCGTCGTCTCGGTGCGCAGGCGGTAACCGACCATCGACACGATGCCGCTCGGCAGCGCGGCGGGCTGGGCTCGCACGAACTCGTGCACGACCCCACGCTAAGCGGTGCGCGCACGGCACACAGCGCGAGCGGGCGCTGCCATCCGGAGGTGGCGCGACCCTCCGGCGGGATAGCCTGCCGCCATGACCGTCGCGCCCGACCCGAGCACCGACACGTCGTCCACCGACACGCCTCGCACTGACCCGGCGGCCGACGGCGCCGTGCCCCCGACGCTCGGTCGCGTCGTGCGGACGCTGGACGAGCTGTACCCGCCGTCGACGGCCGAGGCCTGGGACGCCGTCGGGCTCGTGGCCGGGGACCCGAGCGCGCCCGTGCGCAAGGTGCTGTTCGCCGTCGACCCGGTCGAGGAGGTCGCGGACGAGGCGCTCGCCTGGGGTGCGGACCTCCTGGTCACGCACCACCCGCTGTTCCTGCGCCCCGTGCACTCGGTCGCGGCCACGACGTTCAAGGGCTCGCTCGTGCACCGGCTCATCCGGGGCGGGTGCGGTCTGTACGTCGCGCACACGAACGCCGACGCGGCGGAGCGCGGCGTCGCCGACGCGCTCGCGGACGCCCTCGACCTGCTGCACCGCGTGCCGCTCGTCGCGCACCCGGCGCTGTCGCCGCGCGAGGCGCCGCGCACCGGCACCGGTCGCGTGGGCCGCCTCGCGGAGCCGACGACGCTGCGCGGCTTCGCGCAGCGCGTCGCGGAGGTGCTCCCGCCCACGGTCCAGGGCGTGCGTGTCGCGGGCGACCTCGACGCGACCGTCGAGTCGGTCGCCGTCGTGGGTGGCTCGGGCGACTCGCTGTTCGACGCCGTCCGCGCGAGCGGCGCCGACGTCTACCTCACGTCCGACCTGCGCCACCACCCGGTCTCGGAGCTGCGCGAGCGAGCCCGGCTCGAGGGCGACGGCGACGCGGGGACGCCCTTCCTCGTCGACGTGCCGCACTACGCCTCCGAGTGGCCCTGGCTCCGCTACGCTGCCGAGGACCTCGCGCGCGCCCTCGCGCGCGCGCACCCCGGCACGAGCGTCGAGACGCGCGTGAGCACGCTCGTCACGGACCCGTGGACCGCACGGATCTCGTCGGCGCCCGCCGAGCCGCCCGCGGACCCGCGCCCCGACCGGCCCGACCCCGACGCCCCGTCCGCCTGACGCCCCGACCCTGCACGCCGGCCCCGCACGGGGCCCACGAAAGGAACCACCTGTGGCCACTGCACCGTCCGCCGACCAGCTCCGCCTGCTCGACGTCCAGGAGCTCGACACGCGGGCGCAGCAGCTCGCGCACCAGCGCAAGAACCTGCCCGAGCACGCGCGCATCGCCGAGCTCGACGCCCAGATCGCGGACCTGCGCGGCAAGCTCGTCGAGTCCCGCACCGCGGTGAGCGACCTCAAGCGCGAGCTCACCAAGGCGGAGACCGACGTCGAGCAGGTGCGCACGCGCGCCGCGCGCGACCAGTCGCGGCTCGACTCGGGGCAGGTCGGTGCCAAGGACGCGCAGGCGCTCGTCGCGGAGCTCGAGTCCCTCGCACGGCGCCAGGGAGTGCTCGAGGAGGTGGAGCTCGACGTCATGGAGCGCCTCGAGGCGCACGAGGAGGCGCTCGCGAAGCTCGAGTCGGCGAACGCCGAGCTGGAGGCCGCGAGGGCCGAGGTCGTGGCTGCGCGCGACGCGCGCTATGCCGAGCTCGACGCCGAGGCGGGCCAGGTCGCGGCCAAGCGCACCGACGCGGTCGCGGGCCTCGATGCCGCGCTCCTCGCCCTCTACGAGCGCGTGCGCGACCAGAACGGCGGCCGTGGCGTGGTCGCGCTGCGCGGCCAGCACGTCGACGGGCTCAACGTCTCGCTGAGCCCGGCCGAGCTCGCGGCGATCACGTCCGCGGCGCCCGACCAGGTGGTGCGGCTCGAGGACTACGGCCACATCGTCGTGCGGCCGGAGGGCGCCGGCGCGTGAGCGCGGCAGGTCCGCGGCACCTCGTCGTCGAGGCCGACGGCGGGTCGCGGGGGAACCCGGGCCCGGCGGGCTTCGGTGCGCTCGTGCGCGACGGGGAGAGCGGTCAGGTCCTCGCCGAGCGCGCCGCGTACCTCGGGACGACGACGAACAACGTCGCCGAGTACTCAGGCCTCGTCGCCGGGCTGCGCGCCGCGGCCGAGATCGACCCGGGCGCCCGGGTGACCGTGCGGATGGACTCGCGGCTCGTCGTCGAGCAGATGTCCGGTCGCTGGCAGATCAAGCACGACGACATGCGCCGCCTCGCGGCCGAGGCGGCGTCGGTGCTGCCCGCGGGGCAGGTCGCGTACGAGTGGGTGCCGCGCGCGCAGAACTCCGCGGCGGACGCGCTCGCGAACGAGGCGATGGACACGGCGGGGACGGTCGTGCGCGACTCCCCCCAGGGTGTCGACGTCGCGCCGGGTGCCGGCGACGACGAGCCGGACCGGGCGGCGGACGCGCCCGCCGACGTCCCGGGCGAGTCGGTCGCGTTCGACACCCCCGCCCGCCCGTCCGGCGCCGCCGTCCGGTTCGACGACGCTCCCGCTCTCACGGTCGTCCTCGTGCGGCACGGGCAGACGCCGCTCACCGTCGCGGGCGCGTTCAGCGGGTCGTCCGTG
Organism: Cellulosimicrobium cellulans; assembly: GCF_016921195.1. Classification (GTDB taxonomy): domain Bacteria; phylum Actinomycetota; class Actinomycetes; order Actinomycetales; family Cellulomonadaceae; genus Cellulosimicrobium; species Cellulosimicrobium cellulans_F. The sequence continues at coordinate 41,184 of NZ_JAFGYF010000016.1, read as the reverse complement.
CCGGGCCCGTCGCTGACGGCGCGCGGTCGCACGCAGGCGGCGCAGGCGGCCGACCTCGTGTTCCGGGTCGGGCGCCAGGCGTGGCCCGACCTGCCCCGGCCGACCGCGATCGTCGCCTCGCCCATGGTGCGCGCGCAGGAGACGGCGCGCGCGGTCGGCCGCCGGCTCGGCGTCCACGTCACGACGGACGACCGGTTCGCCGAGGTCGACTTCGGGGAGTGGGAGGGGCTCACCGCCGCGGAGGTCGACGCCGCGTGGCCGGGCCGCCTGCTCGCGTGGCACACGACCGGCACGACCGCGGCCCCGGGCGGCGAGTCGTACGCCGACGTCGGGGCGCGCGTCTGGCATGGGCTCCAGGACCTCGTCGAGACGCTCCTGCCGGGTGCGGGACCGGCGGGCCGGACGGCGGTCGTCGTGGGCCACGCGGTGCAGGTGCGTGCCGCGATCGGGACGGCGATCGGCGCGCCGCCGTCGCAGTGGTCGCGCGTGCGCGTGCCGCCGGCGTCGGTGAGCATCCTGCGCCTGTGGGCGGACGGCACGAGCGAGCTCACCGCACAGGGCGTCCCGAGCGACCTCTGAGGCTGCGGACGTCCTTCGCGAGGTAGAACCCCCCGGTCGCGAAGCAGAGCGCCGCGCCGTCTACCTGAGGGCAGCGGGTTCGACCTCGCGGCCGGTGCTCGGCGCTCGGCGGCGCGGGGCAGGTTCACCCCTTTCGGGGCTTTTTCATTGTTGGTGGCTCTGCGAGGGCGTGCTCGACGGCCGTCGCGACCCAGGCGTCGAGCTCGTCGGGGTCGGCGACTCGTGCGCCGTCGACGAGGATCATCCCCGTCATCGGGCGACCACCCATCTCCATGACAGCCCCGCCCCGTTCCAGCGCCGCGTCCGTGCCCTCCTTGCCGACCCGCACATGAGGTCGTCCCGGGTGACGCCGAGCGCCATGTGCGTGTTGACGAGGAACGCGATCCCACCGAACATCTTCCGCTCGTCGAACGGGGCGCGCGGTCCCAGGGCGGCGCGGATCCGCTCGGCGAGGCCCTCGCTGTAGACCATGGGTCCACTGTGTACCTCGTCCCGCCCGGCCGCAGCGGGTGCAAGCCCGGGTCCGGGCGATCGCTCGGTCGACCGCTCAGGAGATGACGAGCTCGAGCGTGAGCGGCCCGCTCCGGGTGGTCGCGTCGTGGAGGGTCGTCTCCAGGAGGCGGTAGCTCAGGCCGGATCCCACCTCCGTGCCGATCACCGTGCCGACGAGCTCGCCCGCGGCGTCGAGCAGTCCGTCGGCCGACGACGGCGGTTCTCCGGTCCGGCGCAGCAGGTGCCCGGCGAGCACACCGCGCGTGTGCTTGGCGTTGTGCGAGACGACGGTGCGCTTCCCGGCGTGCTCGCGCACCACGCGCACCGCGACCCAGTCGGCGGAGCGCGGCCCGGAGGTCGCGGGCTTCCACGCGCCCACGTACGTCGCGGACCGGCAGTCGACGACGACGTCGCCGGTCGCGCGCTCGCCGAGCACGGGGGCGAGGTGCGGGCGCCACGCGGCGGCGAGCCTCCCGACACCCGGCAGGTCCACCGCCATGGAGAGCCGGTACGCGGGAACCCGGTCGGCGGGGGAGAGCGCCCCCCACAGCGCCGACACGACCCGGACGTCCTCGCGCGCTCGCCGCGCCGCCTCGCCGCCGGACGCGAGCGCGCCCGCGAGGTCGGCGGCGCCGTAGAGCACGCCCGTGTACACGTCGGCCGCGGGACCCGCGGGTGCGGTGCGCAGGGACGTGTTGCGCCGCACCTCCTCGGCCAGCCCGGGCGTCGTGCCCAGGACGTCGTGCGCGTCCGGACGCGCGCTCGCGGAGGCGAGCGCGTCGAGCACCTGCGCGCGGTGCGCGGTGAGGGCGGGAGAGCTGAGCGAGCCGAGGTCGACGGGCGCGGCGCCGTCGGGCGCGGGGGTCTTGCCCTCGGACGGGGGGAGCAGCACGAGCACCGGGTCACTCTACGAGCGCGCGCGACGTCCCCGCCGCGGGTGACCGGGGCCGACGGCGTGGGGTGCGTCACGGCTACGCTCGCCCGATGGCCCAGGTGAAGATCTACGGACGGCGCAGCGTGTGGGGCGAGCGGCGGGCGGAGGTGTCCGACGCGCTGCACGACGCGCTCGTGCGCACCTGGCGGCTCCCGCCGGACAAGCGGTTCCACCGGTTCCTGCTCCTGGACGACGACGACCTGGTCGCCCCGCGCTCGGACGCGTACCTCGTCGTCGAGGTCGTCTGCTTCACGGGCCGCACGCGCGACGCCAAGCGCGCGCTGGTCGCGGCCCTGTACGACGACGTCGTGCCCGCCCTGGGCCTGACCGCGGACGACGTGGAGCTCGTGGTGCTCGAGGCGCCGCGCGAGAACTGGGGCATCCGCGGGGTCAGCGGCGACGAGCTCGCGCTGTCCTACCGCGTCGACGTCTGACACCGACCCCAGGACTTCTCCGGCTTCAGGCGACGGGGGGACGGCCCGAGCCCGGTGTGCGGCGGCTCATCCCGCCTCGGCGACGACGGCCAGCACCGCGTCGCCGTACCGGGCGAGCTTGTTCTCGCCCACGCCGCTCACCAGCGCCAGCCTCTCGAGCGAACCGGGCCGGGCGGTCGCGATCCCTCGGAGCGTCGCGTCCCCGAACACGATGTACGCGGGGACCCCCTGAGCCTTCGCTTCACCCGCCCGCCAGGCGCGCAGCGCCTCGAAGAGCGGGACGTCGGCCTCGGCCAGCTCGGCGCCGGCGGCCACCTTCCGTGCCCTCGACGCGCGCACCGGACGAGCCGGCTCGTGCCGCATCCGGACCTCGCGCCGCCGCGCCAGGACCTCCCCGCTCCCCTCGGTGAGCACGAGCGTCCCGTGCACGCCCTCGACCGTGAGCAGCCCTTGGGCGAGGAGCTGACGCACCACGGCCCGCCACTCGTTCTCGGACAGGTCCTTCCCGACCCCGAACACCGACAGGTCCTGGTGCCGGAACCGTCGGACCTTCTCCGTGTCCCGGCCGAGGAGGATGTCCACGACCTGCCCGACGCCGAAGCTCTGCCCGCGCTCGCGGTCCAGACGGAACACCGTCGAGAGCACCTTCTGCGCGGCGACCGTCCCGTCCCAGGCCTCGGGCGGGGCCTGGCACGTGTCGCACGACCCGCAGCCCCCCGGGTGCTCCTGCCCGAAGTAGGCGAGGAGCTGGGCGCGGCGGCACTCGACGGTCTCGCAGAGGGCGAGCATCGCGTTCAGGTGCAGGCCCAGGTTGCGCCGGTGCGCGGCATCGCCGTCGGACGTCTCGATGAGCTTCCGCTGCTGCACGACGTCGGCGAGGCCGTAGGCGAGCCAGGCGGTGGACGGTAGTCCGTCACGCCCGGCGCGCCCCGTCTCCTGGTAGTACCCCTCGACCGACTTCGGCAGGTCGAGGTGCGCGACGAACCGGACGTCGGGCTTGTCGATGCCCATGCCGAAGGCGATCGTCGCGACCATGACCAGGCCGTCCTCGCGGAGGAACCGGGACTGGTTCGCGGCGCGCACCGACGCGGGGAGCCCCGCGTGGTAGGGCAGCGCCTCGATCCCGTTCTCGACGAGCGTCGCGGCGGTCTTCTCCACCGACGCGCGCGAGAGGCAGTAGACGATCCCCGCGTCCCCGGCGTGCTCGGTGCGCAGCAGGTCGAGCAGCTGCTTCTCCGGCCGGTCCTTGGGCACGATCCGGTAGGTGATGTTGGGCCGGTCGAAGCTGGAGACGAAGTGTCGCGCGCCCTCCAGGTCGAGGCGCTGGGCGATCTCGGCCCGCGTGGCCGCCGTCGCCGTCGCGGTCAGCGCGATGCGCGGGACGGACGGCCAGCGCTGGTGCAGCACCGACAGCTCGAGGTAGTCGGGCCGGAAGTCGTGGCCCCACTGGGACACGCAGTGCGCCTCGTCGATCGCGAAGAGCGCGATCTCGGTTCTGTCGAGCAGGTCGAGGGTGACGCGGCTCCGGAGCCCCTCGGGTGCCACGTAGAGCAGGTCGAGCTCACCCGCCACGAGCGCGCGCTCCACGGCGCGGCGGTCCTCCGAGGACAACGTCGAGTTGAGGAACGCCGCGCGGACGCCGAGCGCGGCGAGCGCATCCACCTGATCCTGCATGAGGGCGATGAGCGGTGAGACCACGACGCCGGTCCCCGCGCGGACCAGGGCCGGGATCTGGTAGCACAGCGACTTGCCCCCGCCGGTCGGCATGAGCACCAGGGCGTCGCCGCCGCCGACGACGGTGTCGATGACGGCGGCCTGGTCGCCGCGGAACGAGTCGTACCCGAAGACTCGCCGGAGCACGTCGAGAGCCGAGTCGGTCGCAGTCACTGTGGCCACCTGGGCACCCTACCGACGAGGTCCGACACGGCGCGTCCCGCGCGTCCGTGCCACGCGGAGGCGCCCGTCACGGACGACGGAGCTCGGCGGGCAGGTCGCCGCGGTGGCGGACGGCGAGGGACGTCACCGCGCGGGTCAGGCAGACGTACAGCCGCCGCAGCCCCGTGACCCGGTCGGGCTCGCCCCGGACGACGCCCTCCGGGTCGTCCAGCACGACGTGGTCGAACTCGAGCCCCTTCGCGAGCGACGCGGGCACGAGGTCGAGGCGCGCGTCGAACTCGACCGCGCCCTCGTCGTCCGCCGCCTCGCCGACGTCCGCGAAGGGGAGGCCGGCCTGGGTGAGCGCCCTGCGCGCGGCCTCCGCGCCGCCGTCGGGCACGATGAGCCCGACCGAGCCCTCCCGGGCGAGCGCCGTGCGGACCAGGTCCACCAGCGGGTCCGTGGTGAGGACCAGCTCGCCCCGGGCGCGGCGGACGGCGACCGGCGGGTCGAGGTCCGGCGCGATCGACGGCAGCAGACGCGCCGCGAGCTCGATGACGTCACCGGGGACGCGGAACCCGGCGGTGAGCTGCTCGACGTGGCCGTCGGGCTTGCCGAGGTGCGTCAGCGCGTCGGTCCACGAGGAGACCCCCCACGGCGTCGTCGCCTGGGCCAGGTCGCCCAGCACCGTCAGCGAGCCGGTGCGCGCCCGGCGTCCGAGGGCGCGCAGCATCATCGGCGACAGGTCCTGCGCCTCGTCCACCACGACGTGCGCGACCGACGCGCCGCGCGCGAGCAGGTCCGCGACCTCGTCGAGCAGGACGAGGTCGGCCAGCGTCCAGCGGGCCGTGCCGGGCGTCCGGGAAGGTCGCGCCGGGCGCAGCTGCTCCTGCTCGGCGGCGGTGAGGACGCCGTCGGCGCTCGCGGCGAGGAACGCGGGGTCGACGAGGAGCCGGTGCAGCAGCGCCGTCGGCGTGACCTTCGGCCACACCGCGGCGGTGTAGTCCCGCACCGGGCGGGTGCGCGCGAGCGCGTCCCAGGCCCGCTCGTCGAGCGCCTCCCCGGACTCCTCGATCTGCACGAGGATCCGGTGCGCGAGCGCGTGGCGCAGGTGGTCGCGACCGGCGTCGAAGCGCGGCTCCCGGTCGACCACCTGCGCCACCAGCTCCCGTGCCTCGTGCGCGGCGACGCGCCAGCGGCGCGCACCGCGCGGCACCACGAGCGCGTCGGACGGCTCGGCGAGGTGCGACCACACGGCGCGTCGGAGCACCTCGGCCATGCGTGCGTCGCCCTTGAGCCGGGCGACGTCGGCGGGCTCCGTCCCGCGCAGGCGGCCGTGCGCCGCGACGATCGCCTCGACGGTGGTCTGGGTCGCGTCGACCTCACCGAGGGCGGGCAGGACGTCGCGGATGTACCGCAAGAAGCTCGCGTTGGGCCCGACGACGGTCATCCCGGCGCGGCTCACCCGCTCCCGGTGGGCGTAGAGCAGGTACGCGGCGCGGTGCAGCCCGACGGCGGTCTTGCCCGTGCCGGGCGCCCCCTGCACGACGACGGTCCGGTCGAGCCCGCCGCGCACGATGACGTCCTGCTCGGGCTGGATGGTGGCGACGATGTCGCGCATCGGCCCGGTGCGGGGGCGCTCGATCTCGGCCTCGAGGATCGCGGAGGGCGCCGCACCGGGTTCCGGGGCGGTGAGCGCCTCGTCCTCGAAGCCGGTGAGAGCGCCTCGCTGGAAGCCGTAGCGTCGGCGGACGGCGACGCCCATCGGCTCGGTGCGGGTGGCGCGGTAGAAGGGCGTGCTCACCGGGGCGCGCCAGTCGACGACGAGCGGGTCGCCCTCGGGGTCGGAGACGTGCCGGCGGCCGATGTGGAAGACCTCGGCGGGCTCGTCGCCCGCGCTGTCGAGGTCGATGCGTCCGAAGAAGAGCGGGACCTCGGGGTCGTCGGCGAGCTGGGCGAGCCGACGGGCGAGTGCCGCCTCGAGATGCTCGGCGCTGACCCGGTCCCCGGCGAGGGCGTTGAGCGACCCGGCCTGCTCGCGCATGCGGGCGAGCTGCGTGCGGGCGTTCTCGAGGAATTCCTGCTCCCGGGCGAGCTCGTCCGAGGCGTCCCCGGCGGGTGCCTCGGTCGCGGCGTCGAGGGTGGACGGTACGGCGGTGGCGGGCACGACAGACCTCCGGGAGCCGGCTTCGAGGGGGTGGGCCATCCTACGGGGCAGCACGCCCCCGATGGACCGGTCGCTGGTCCGACGAGTCGCCCGGGAGCGGTAATCTTGCTGGCGCGGACGAGTCGGTCGGACGGTCGCGTCGAGGGGCCTCGGTCCCTCGCCGAGGAACGTCCGGGCTCCGAAGGGCAAGGTGGTGGGTAACGCCCACCCGGGGAGACCCGCGGGACAGTGCCACAGAGAACAGACCGCCGCGTCGGGAAGGGCTTCGGCCTGACCCGGTGCGGTAAGGGTGAAACGGTGGTGTAAGAGACCACCAGCGGACCGGGTGACCGGTCCGGCTCGGTAAACCCCACCTGGAGCAAGGTCAGACAGACTGTGTCTGAGGGCTGCCCGCCCGATTCTCCACGGAGAAGCACAGTCGGGTAGACCGCTCGAGCCCTGCGGCGACGCAGGGCCTAGATGGATGACCGTCGCCCGCGCGAGGGTGACCTCGCGCGGGAACAGAACCCGGCGTACAGACCGGCTCGTCCGCATCGCCCCATCTGACCGGTGCGAACGGCCCAGATCGGCGGTGGACCCGTCACAGCTCTTGTCGCAGCACGACTTTCGCCATGCCTTCGCCTTCGCTCGACCCTGTGGTGTGTCGGCTCGATTCTCACCGAGCGATCGCAGCGACCCGAGCGACGTCCGGCGTCGTGGAAGGATCGACCGTGGGAGGAGATCGCATGCAGGTGATCGACACGCCGGAGCACTCGGCGTTGACCTACGTGCCCCGCACACCCGAGCTCGCGCTGGTGACGGGGGTCGCGCTGGTCCAGGGCAGGCACGCCGGGCTGAAGCTGGACATCGCACCGTTCGGCGACCCTGAGCTGGTGCCGGCCGAAGAGGTCTGGCTGTCCGACGACGGCGACGCGTTGGCCTTCCGTGCGGCGGGAGAGCGGTACGAGGTCCGTAGCACCGCGCGTCACGACCGGCTCCTCTTCGCCGCGGCGGTCGATCTCGCCTCCCGTGACCGCCCGCTGCGGCACGACGGTCGGGACCGGATCGAGGTGCTGTTCGAGCAGGGGCGGCTGGACTCGCTGCACGTGGGTCGGTACGAGGAAGGCGACCCGGACGAGTACGTCACGGTGGTGTTCCGCGACGCGGGCATGTTCCTCGTGCGCGCCGCTCCGCACGAGCGGGTCCGGCTGCGCAGCCTCGTGATCAGCGACGGCGTCATCGTCGCCGAGACCGGGAGCGGACAGCTGCGGTACGAGGTCGATGCCGAGCCCTTCCTCCTCGATCTCCTGGCATCGCTCGTCTCCCTCGGCCCCGATCGATAGGGTGCCGGCCGTCAGGCGCGAACCCCGGCGGACGGTGTCGGTTGCCCGGAGTCGCGCGGAGGGGACGCGTGCACCGGGGCGTCGGCTCGCCTGTCGTCGCGCGGGCGAGCTCAGCCGGCGAGCGGCGACGGGATCTTCGTCGAGCGGTACGAGGTCCCGTCGCGGGTCGGCCGCCACCGTCGCCAGTGCTTGGTCGACAGGCGGACCGGGAGGTGGCGCTGGAGATGCCGCGCCGCGCCCGGCAGGCGATCGTCGGCCGGGAGACTGAGCCACAGCGAGATCGACGACGCTGTCGTCCCGATGGACGCACGCACGCCCGACCCGCCGAGGACGCGGCCGTACCCGTCCACCGGGAACCGGGCGAACGTCTCGGGCGACACGCCCTGCTGCGGCTCGCCCGTGCACGGATCGCGAAGGCGGACCTCGGCATCCCACACCAGGGATGCCAGTGGGTGCCCGTGCTCTGCCACCGCGTCACCGCCCGCGTCCTCGAGGGCCGCCAGGACGGCGTCGACAGCCTCGGGCCGGACGCGCCACTCCGAGCGCGTCCGGTCCTGCAGACGCGGGCCGCCCAGGGAACCCGTCGCGAACGCGCGCAGCCGCTCCGACGGCGCGGGCGCGCCTCCCTTCCGCACGACCAGGGTCACGGTGGGATCCTCGACCGGCACGACGCACACGTCGAGGAAGGACTGCACGGCCTCCCAAGCCACGCGGGGCTTCCTCGTCCGCAGGCCATGAGCACCGCCGGAGGCGGCGGGCAGGCCGTCGTAGGTCACCACCTCGACGGCCGGGAGAGCCCCGCTCAAGCCTGCTCCCGTCCGGGTGCGCCATCGCCGTCCGTCAGGTCGGGCAGCCCTGCCTCCCGGCGGCGGCGGACGATGTACGCGATGCGCGGTTCGGGGTTCTCACTGCTGGAGCGGATGTTGCGGAACGCGTTCAACCACCGCTGGTTCCACGTCCGTCCGCCGGAGAGGACGTGTCCGCGCGCTTCCATCGCGATCGTGCGGTCGTAGGCCTCCATCGCGCCTTCCCGCTCCGCCTCCGTGTCGGCGATGCGGACGCGGCCGCCGTCATCCACCGTGATGTCGATGCCCATCCACCGCTTCGCCGCCCGGATCCGCCGCCGAGCCGCCCGGGAACGCCGACCCGACGGCTCCTCGCTCATGAATGCTCCCGGGAAGAAGCGACGCCCGCGATCGACGCCGCGAGGTCGTCGGGGTTCAGGCGCGCGTCGCGCGATCCCAACCCGTCACAGCGCGTGTACAGCGCCAGGAGCTGGCCGCCCAGGCCGTACGGCAGGGATCGGTCCGCCCGCACCACCGCGTCGAGCGGCGGCCTCGGCCGCAGCCTGCCGACGGCCCCGCGAGCATGCAGCTCGGTCATGTCATGCGCCGGTGTCGGGCCGCCACCCGGAGGGGACGCTGTCCGGCGTCCGTCCTGCCCTCAGGCGGTCGATGTGGTACTCGGCCCAGGACGTGACCATCCGTTCGGGCGTCGCGTGGTAGAGCTCCGACAGGGCGTCCAACGCCCGAGCACGCTCGGCGTCGAGCTCGATGGTGAGCTTCTGCGGACGCGATCCCCCGGGCACGGCGCCATCCTATCGGCGACGCTCGCGGTCACGACGGTCCGGGCGTGCGTGGTCGGGGAGGTCCCGGCGGGCGCTGCGATGACGTACCGCCTCCCGCGGTCCGGGTGCGGCGGCGGGGCTCACCGCCGGTCCGACGGCCGCGGAGCACGGCGACCCCGGTCCCGGGGAGCAGGGCACGAGCCTCACGGATCGGCGGTAGGCTTGCATGCCGATCCGCCGCGGAGAGCAGCCGGTCCGCCGGCCCGTCCGCCCGCCGCTCCCGGTACGACCGGGAGGACGGACCCCGTCCTACTCGTGCCGAGGAGCACCATGTCGCACCACGACTCGCACACGCCTCCGCTCGCCTACGTCATCGCCGGGTCCGAGGCGACCGGCGGCGCCGGGATCCAGGCCGACCTCAAGACGTTCCAGGAGCTGGGTGCGTACGGCGTCGGCACGCTCACGTGCATCGTCTCGTTCGACCCGAAGAACGACTGGGGCCACCGGTTCGTCCCCGTCGACCCGCAGGTGATCGCCGACCAGTTCGAGGCGGCGACCGTCACGCACGAGCCGTCGGTCGTGAAGATCGGCATGCTCGGCACGCCCGCGACGATCGACGTCGTGGCGAAGTCGCTGCGCTCGCGCACGTGGGAGCACGTGGTGCTCGACCCGGTGCTCATCTGCAAGGGCCAGGAGCCTGGCGCCGCCCTCGACACGGACACCGCGCTCCGTGCGCAGGTCCTCCCCCTCGCGACCGTCGTCACGCCCAACCTCTTCGAGACCCGCACGCTCGCGGGGGTGGAGACGATCGAGACGGTCGAGGAGCTCGTCGACGCCGCGCGCAAGGTCCAGGCGCTCGGCCCGCGCGCCGTCGTCGCGAAGGGCGGCGTCGAGCTGCCCGGCCCGGACGCGGTCGACGTGCTGGTCGACGGCGACGAGGTGCACGTGCTGCGCACGCCGAAGATCGGCGAGGAGCGCGTGAGCGGCGCGGGCTGCACGTTCGCCGCCGCGATCACCGCGGAGCTCGCCAAGGGCGCGTCGGTGCTGGACGCCGCGCGCGTCGCCAAGGACGTCGTCACGGCCTCGATCGAGGACCGCGTGGCGTCGAACGCGCCGTTCGACGCCGTCCGCGTCGGCGCGCGCCGCTGACGGCGACCGGTCCCGGGGGCGCGGGCTGCGACCCCCGGTCGACCGGCGCTCGACCGACGATCACCCCTCGGACGCCTGCACGTCCCCTGACGGTCAAGGAATACTCTCGTCACCGTGAACGACCTCTCCCCTTCGGAACTGTCCCCGTCGCCGGGTGCTGCCGACGGCCCCGACCGGGCCGCCGCCGACGTCTCCGACGACACCGGGCACGCGGGGCGCGGCCTCGCCCGCCACGACGTGCCCGCCCCGCTGCGCGACGACGTCCGCCTGCTCGGTGGCCTGCTCGGCACCGTGCTCCGCGAGACGGGCGGCCAGGACCTCCTCGACGACGTCGAGCGCCTGCGCGAGCTGTCCATCCGCGCGTACGACGACCCGTCCGGCGCCGTGCTGGCCGAGGCGGAGACCCTCGTCGAGGGCCTCTCCATGGCCCGCGCCGAGCAGGTCGCCCGGGCCTTCACGTGCTACTTCCACCTCGCGAACCTCGCGGAGGAGTACCACCGCGTACGAGTCCTGCGTGAGCGCGAGGCCGAGTTCGCGACCCGCGCGACGACGCCCGACGACTCCCTCCCGGAGGCGTTCGAGCAGCTCGTCGCGGAGGTGGGCCGCGAGGAGGCGCTGCGACGTCTGCGCGGCCTGGAGTTCCGCCCGGTGCTGACGGCGCACCCGACCGAGGCCCGCCGTCGTGCGGTGTCGGGCGCCGTGCGCCGCATCGCGACGCTGCTCGACGAGCGCGACGCCCAGCGCCTCGGTGGCACGTCGCTCGCGGAGAACGAGCGTCGCCTGCTCGCCGAGATCGACACGATGTGGCGCACGGCCCCCATCCGCGAGCACAAGCCGTCCGTCCTGGACGAGGTCAAGACGGCGCTCGGCGTGTTCGACGCGACGATGTTCGACACGTTCCCGACCGTCTACCGCCGCCTCGACGACTGGCTGCTCGGCGACGAGGCCGGCCGCGAGGAGCCGCTCGTGCGGCCGTTCGTCAGCCTCGGCACCTGGATCGGGGGCGACCGCGACGGCAACCCGAACGTCACGGCCGAGGTCACGCGCCAGGCCGCCGCGATCGCCGCGGACCACGCGCTCGCCGCGCTCGAGCAGCAGACGCGCCTCGTGGGGCGCAAGCTCACGCTCGACCAGGACGGCACGCCGCCGTCGGACGGGCTGCGCGCCCTGTGGGAGCGCCAGCGCCGGCTCTCGGAGGCCGTGACCGTCGCCGCGTCGGAGGCGTCCCCGCGCGAGCCGCACCGCGCGGTGCTGCTCGTCGTCGCGGACCGCATCGCCGCGACGCGCGCCCGCAACGCGGACCTCGCGTACTCGTCCGCCGAGCAGCTCGAGTCCGACCTGCGCGTCGTCCAGGAGTCCCTCGTCGCTGCGGGCGCGCCCCGTGCGGCGTACGGGGACCTGCAGCAGCTCGTGTGGCAGGTCGAGACCTTCGGGTTCCACCTCGCGGAGCTCGAGGTGCGCCAGCACTCCCAGGTCCACGAGGGTGCGCTCGCCGAGATCGCGGAGAAGGGCCTGCACGGCGACCTCTCCGACCGCACGCGCGAGGTGCTCGACACGTTCCGCGCGCTGGGCGCGGTCCAGCAGCGGTACGGCATCCGTGCCGCGCGCCGTTACATCGTGTCGTTCACGCAGAAGCCGGAGCACCTCGCCGCGGTGTACGAGCTCGCGGAGCTCGCGTTCGAGGGTTCCGACGAGGCGCCGGTCGTGGACGCGATCCCGCTGTTCGAGACGTTCGCGGACCTCCGCGCGAGCGTCGACATCCTGGAGTCGATGCTCACGCTGCCCCAGGTGCAGCGTCGGCTCGCCGAGAACGGGCGCCGCGTCGAGGTCATGCTCGGCTACTCGGACTCGTCCAAGGACGTCGGGCCCGTGTCCGCGACGCTCGCCCTCCACGACGCGCAGAGCCGCATCGCGCAGTGGGCCGAGCGCCACGACATCACGCTCACGCTGTTCCACGGCCGCGGCGGCGCGCTCGGCCGTGGCGGCGGCCCGGCGAACCGCGCCGTGCTCGCCCAGCCCCCGGGCTCGGTGGACGGCCGGTTCAAGCTCACGGAGCAGGGCGAGGTCATCCTCGCGCGCTACGGCGACCCGACCATCGCGTCGCGCCACATCGAGCAGGTCGCCGCGGCGACCCTGCTCGCGTCGGCACCGTCGACCGAGAAGCGCAACGCCGAGGCGACCGACCGCTACCGCGACCTGGCGGCCGCGCTGGACGAGTCGTCGCGCCGGCGGTTCCACGAGCTCGTGCGCGCGGACGGCTTCCCGCAGTGGTTCTCCCAGGTGACCCCGCTCGAGGAGGTCGGCCTGCTGCCGATCGGCTCGCGCCCGGCACGCCGCGGCCTGTCCGTCTCCTCGCTCGACGACCTGCGCGCGATCCCGTGGGTGTTCTCCTGGTCCCAGGCGCGCATCAACCTCGCGGGCTGGTACGGGCTCGGGACGGCGCTCAAGGAGTTCGGCGACGTCGAGCTGCTGCGCGATGCGCACCGCGAGTGGCCGCTCTTCGCGACTCTCCTCGACAACGTCGAGATGTCGCTCGCCAAGACGGACGAGCGCATCGCGGAGCGCTACCTCGCGCTCGGCGAGCGTGACGACCTCGCGCAGGCGGTCCTCGACGAGCTGCGCCTCACGCGCGAGCAGGTCCTCGCGGTCACGGGGAACGCGTGGCCGCTCGCCGGCCGCCGGGTCCTCGGCCGCGCGGTCCAGCTCCGCAGCCCGTACGTGGACGCGCTGTCGCTGCTGCAGGTCCGCGCGCTGCGCGGTCTGCGCTCCGGCGCGGAGGGTCCGGTCAAGGACGAGCTGCAGCACCTCCTGCTGCTCACCGTGAACGGGGTCGCCGCTGGTCTGCAGAACACGGGCTGACGCCCCGCGGTCCCGTCACGACGGCCGCCACGCCGACCCGGCACCCGGGTCCGTGGCGGCCGTCGTCGTCTGGACACCCGTCCAACTGTTGAATGAATCCTCAACGATCGCTCCGGGGAACGATGTCGAAACGGCCCTGGGTAAAGTCTTCGCCAGAGGCCTACCAGCCAGCGGCATCCGTGGGGTACGCTGGCGACGTCCGATCACGCCGGAGCCTTCTCGTCGCCCGATGACGTACGACAGCAGGCCTCGACCGATCGACAGCGTCAGGCAGGTGGCGCGTACTCGTCGGGGTGGGCGAGGCAGGGGCAGGACGAAGGGCGGGGCAGTGTTGGTGCAGGAGCTGGAGCGGAGCGACGCCGAGACGGGAACGGGCGGCATCCGGCTGCTCGAGGAGCCCGAGGCGAGCGTCGTGGACATGTGGGGCGAGATCGACGTCGCCCTCCGCAGCGAGGCGAGCGCCGCGCTCGCGAACGCGCTCGAACGGGACGTCCCCGTGGTGATCGACACGTCCAAGGTGACGTTCATGGACTCCACGGGCATCGCGTTCCTCGTGCAGTTCTACACGATCGGCTCCGAGGAGGGGCTGTCCGTGACGCTGCGCAACCCGCCGACGGTCGTCACCGACGTCCTCGAGATGCTCGGCGTCATCGACATCTTCGGCACGGACCGCCACGAGGTCACGACGAGCTGACCTCCGGTCGGGGGTCCGACGGCGGGGCGGCCGCCCGGCGCGCCCGCGCCGGTCAGCGCGCGTCCGCCGCGAGCGACGCCGCGCCCACGATGCCGGCGGCGTTGCGGAGCCGGGCCGGGACGATCGGGGCCCGCAGGTGCAGCAGCGGCAGGAAGTGCTCGTGCTTCTTGCTCACGCCTCCGCCCACGACGATGAGGTCGGGCGAGAACAGGTCCTCCACCACACCGAAGTAGCGCTGCAGCCGCTCGGCCCACTGCGCCCAGTCCAGGTCCTCGCGGTCGCGCGCGGCGTCGGACGCGCGCGTCTCGGCGTCGTACCCGTCGATCTCGAGGTGCCCGAGCTCGGTGTTCGGCAGCAGGTGGCCCTCGACGAGGATCGCGCTGCCGATGCCGGTCCCGAGCGTCGCGACGAGCACGACCCCGTCCGCCTCGCGGGCGGCGCCGTACCGGACCTCGCCGACCCCGGCGGCGTCCGCGTCGTTCACCGCGACGACGTGACGCCCGGTCTCGCGCGCCACGAGGGCCGGGAGGTCGACTCCGGTCCACGACTTGTCGAGGTTCGCGATGAACCGGACGACGCCGTGCTGCAGCGGCGCGGGAAACGCGACGCCGATCGGCACGTCCGGCGGGAGGTCGTACTCGCCCACGAGCTCGGCGATCACCTCGGCGACGGCCTGGGGCGTCGACGGCTGCGGCGTCGGGATCCGGTGGCGCTCCTGCGCGAACTCGCCGGTGGCGAGGTCGACGGGAGCGCCCTTGATGCCGCTGCCGCCGACGTCGATGCCGAACGCGGTGCGGGGGCGGTCGATCTGCGCCGGGGGCGCGGCGTGAGAGTCCTGGTGAACGTTCATGGCAGTGTGAGGATCTCCGCTCCGTCGTCGGTCACCAGCAGCGTGTGCTCGAACTGCGCGGTCCGCGAGGCGTCCGCGGTGACTACCGTCCACCCGTCGTCCCACATCCGCCACTCGGACGTCCCGAGCGTGAGCATGGGCTCGATGGTGAAGACCATCCCGGGCTCGATGACCGTCGCGTGGTCGGGCGCGGCGTCGTAGTGGGGCACGACGAGGCCCGAGTGGAACGCGCGCCCGACGCCGTGCCCCGTGTACTCGCGCACGACCCCGTACCCGAACCGGGCCGCGTAGCGCTCGATGACGCGGCCGACCACGTTGATCTGGCGGCCGGGGGCGACGGCCTTGATCCCGCGGGCGAGCGCCTCGCGCGTGCGCTCGACGAGCAGCGCGGACTCCTCGTCGACCTCGCCGACCGTGAACGTCGCGTTGGTGTCGCCGTGGACGCCGCCGACGTACGCGGTGATGTCGACGTTGACGATGTCGCCCTCGACGAGCGCGGTCGAGTCGGGGATCCCGTGGCACACGACCTCGTTGAGCGACGTGCACAGCGACTTGGGGAACCCGCGGTAGCCCAGGGTCGACGGGTACGCGCCGCGGTCGAGGAGGAACTCGTGCCCGACGCGGTCGAGCTCGTCGGTCGTCACGCCCGGCGCGACGTGCCGCCCGACCTCCACGAGCGCCTGCGCCGCGACGCGCGACGCGGCACGGATCCGCTCGATCGTCTCCGTGTCGTTGACCTCGCTCCCGGTGAACGGCCGTGGGCCGGGTCGCCCGACGTACTCGGGACGCTCGATCGAGGCCGGAACCGCGCGCGGCGGTCCGACGACGCCGGGCACGAGCGGCCCGCGACGCCCCCAGGGCGGGGGAGCGACGGCGTCGGGCGAGGTCGGGGACGGGGTGGGGCTCATGGCGGCCAGTCTACGAACGTGCGGCGTCGTGGACGGCCGGGCGGGCCGAGATGGGGGAGGATCGGTTCATGAGCACCGGATCACGCTTCACCGACGACGGCGAGCCCGCGGCCGAGGACGAGTACTACTTCGACACCCGCACGGGGGAGGTGCACCGCGGCCCAAGCGGCTCGTGGTCGCACCGCATGGGCCCGTACCCGACCCGTGAGGCCGCGCAGAAGGCGCTGGAGACCGCGCGCGAGCGGTCCGACGCGTGGGACGAGGAAGACCACCGCGAGCGCGGCGAGTGACCCACGCCCCTCCGCCCGGCCCGCGACGCGTCTGGTCGGGACGCCTCGGCCTGCTCCTCGCAGGGCTCGCCGTCGGCGCGCTGACGTTCCTCGTCGCGCTCCAGGTCCGGGCGGGGTCCGGTGCGGGCCCGACGACGGTCACCCCGTCCGACGAGGCCTTCGCCTCGACCCCCGCACCGGAGGCGACGACCGCGTCCCCGGCCCCGACCGTCACGGAGACCGGGCCGCCGCCCCCGCTCGCGGGCGTCACGGTCGCCGTCGACCCCGGGCACAACGGCGGCAACGGGGCGAACCCGCTCACGGTCAACGCGCCCGTCCCCGACGGGCGGGGCGACACCAAGGCGTGCAACACCGTGGGCGCGTCCACGGACGCGGGCTACCCGGAGCACGCGTTCACGTGGGACGTGAGCAGCCGCCTCGCGGAGGGGCTCACCGAGCTCGGCGCCGTCGTCGTGCTCACGCGTCCCGACGACGCGGGCGTGGGTCCGTGCGTCGACGCGCGGGGTCGCTTCCCCCAGGAGAACGACGCCGACGTCCTCGTCTCGATCCACGCCAACGGCACGGAGGACCGGAGCGCGCACGGGTTCTTCGCGATCGTCTCGGACCCGCCCGTCGTCGAGGCCCAGGGCACGCCCAGCGTCGCGCTCGCCCACGAGCTCGTGGCGGCGCTGACCGAGGCCGGGTTCGCTCCGTCGTCGTCGGTCGCCGGGGACGACGGCCCGATCCAGCGGCGCGCCGACCTCGCGACGCTCAACCACGCCGAGCGCCCCGCGGTCATGCTCGAGCTGGGGGAGATGCGCAACCCCGACGAGGCCGCTGTCATGGAGTCCGAGGAGGGTCGTCAGCGCTACGCCGACGCCCTCGCCGCGGGCCTCGCCGCCTGGGTGGCCGACGGCGGAGCGGACGCCGGCTGAGCGCCGCCGCTCCCGGCCGCGGGAGGTCAGCGCGCGAAGCTGTGCGCCTCGTCGGGGAACGTCCCGCCGCGCACGTCCGCGGCGTAGTCGGCGGCGGCCTGGCCGAGCGCGGCGCCGACCTCGGCGTACCGCTTGGCGAAGCGCGGCGACCAGTCCGTCATGCCGGCCATGTCCGTCCAGACGAGCACCTGGCCGTCGCACGCGGCGCCCGCGCCGATGCCGATCGTGGGGATGCGCAGGATCTCGGTGATCCGCGCGGCGACCTCGACCGGCACCATCTCGAGCACGACGGCGACCGCGCCCGCCTCGGCGACCGCGAGCGCGTCCTCGCTGAGGCGCTCCGCGGCGTCGTCGCCCCGGCCCTGGACACGGGGCCCGCCGAGCGCGTTCTCGGACTGGGGCGTGAAGCCGAGGTGGCCCACGACGGGGATGCCCGCGTCGGTCAGCGCGCGGATCTGCGCGGCGATGCGGCGCCCGCCCTCGAGCTTGACCGCGTTCACGCCGGTCTCCTTGAGGAACCGGACGCCCGTGGCGAGCGCCTGCTCCGCGCTCGCCTCGTACGAGCCGAAGGGCAGGTCGACGACCGTGAACGCGCGCCGCGCGGCGCGCGCGACGGCGCGGGCCGGGGGGATCAGGTCGTCGACCGTGACCGGGAGCGTCGTCGCGTGCCCGTGCATCGTGTTGCCGATCGAGTCGCCGACCAGCAGCATGTCGATCCCGGCGTCGTCGAAGATGCGCGCGGTCACCGCGTCGTACGCCGTGAGCATCGTGATCTTCTCGCCGCGCGCCTTCGCCTCGGCGAGGTGGTGCACGCGGACGCGGCGCGATCCCGTGCCGCCTGCGGGGGCGGGCTCGGGTGCGGTGTGAGCAGACATGACGGCCTTTCCTGGGTGCGGGGTACGGGTCGGACGGCGCGCGGGGTGGCCGGCGGCGTCAGTCGAGCGGCTCGCGCCAGCGGTTGGTGATGGGCAGGCGACGGTCGCGGCCGAACGCGAGGGCGGTGACCTTGGGGCCCGGCGGGTACTGACGACGCTTCCACTCGGCGCGGTCGACGAGCGTGACCACCTTGTCGACGACCTCGGGGTCGAACCCGCGCGCGAGCAGCTCGGCTCGGCCCTCGGCATGCTCGATGTAGGCGTCGAGCACCTCGTCGAGGAGATCGTAGGGGGGCAGCGAGTCCTGGTCGGTCTGGCCCGGGCGCAGCTCCGCCGACGGCGGCTTGGTGATGGACGACTCGGGGATCGGCGGGATCTCGCCCCGGTCGACCGCCTGGTCGTTGCGCCAGCGCGCGAGCTGCCACACGCGCGACTTGTCGACGTCCTTGAGTGGCGCGAAGCCGCCGATGCTGCCGGCGTCGTAGATCGTCGCGTACCCCGTCGCGAGCTCGGACTTGTTGCCGGGCGCGATGACGAGGTGGCCCTCGCGGTTGGAGATCGCCATGAGGATCACGCCGCGCACGCGCGCCTGGAGGTTCTCCTCGGCGACGCCCTCGAGCGCGAGCTCGCCCTGGAACGCCTCGACCATCGGCGCGATGGGCTGGACGCGGTAGTCGGCGCCGAGCCGCTTGGCGAGGTCCGCGGCGTCGTCCTTGCTGTGGTCGGACGAGTACTGCGAGGGCATCGAGACGCCGACGACGTTCTCGCCGCCGATCGCGTCGGCGGCGATCGCCGCGGTGAGCGCGGAGTCGATGCCGCCCGAGACGCCGAGGATCACGGACCGGAAGCCGTTCTTGCGCACGTACCCGGCGAGGCCCGTGACGCACGCGCGGTAGACCTCCTCGTCGGGGTGCAGCTCGGGCGCGCGCGGGCCGCGCGGCGCGCCGTCGGCCGGCAGGTCCCACACGAGCAGGTCCTCGACGAACTGCGGGGAGGCCGCCACGACGGCGCCCGTCGCGTCGGTGACGAACGAGCCGCCGTCGAACACGAGGTCGTCCTGGCCGCCGACGAGGTTGACGTACGCGACGGGGGCGCTCACCTCGCGCGCGCGCCGCGCTGCGAGGTCGGTGCGGACGTGGCCCTTGCCCTCCTCGTACGGGGAGCCGTTGAGCACGAGCAGCAGGTCGAGCCCGTTCCCCGCCTCGTCGAGCGTCGCCATCTCGGCGACCGGGCCGCCGTCCTGCCAGATGTCCTCGCAGATCGCGATGCCCACGCGGCGGCCCTCGACCTCGACGACCGTCGTGGTCTCGCCCGGCGCGAAGATGCGGAACTCGTCGAACACGCCGTAGTTGGGCAGGTGGTGCTTGTCGTACGCGGCCTGCACGACGCCGTCGCGTAGCACGACCGCACGGTTCGTCGGGAGGTCCGCGGGCGAGCCCGAGGCCTCGCGCTCCGCCGCGCCCGCGCCGCGCGGGGCGCCCGAGGTCCCGACGGTGCCGAGCACCACGGTGATCCCGCCCAGGCCGTCGGCGGCGAGCCGCGCCGCGATGTCCGCGGCGGCGTCCCACGCCGCGCGGCGGAACGACGCGCGCAGGGCGAGGTCCTCGATCGGGTAGCCGGTGAGGGTCATCTCCGGGAACGCGACGAGCTGCGCGCCCGCCGTCGCGGCCTCCCGGGTGCGCTCGAGGACGAGGGCGGCGTTGCCGTCGAGGTCCCCCACGCACGTGTCGACCTGTGCCAGCGCGACGCGCAGATCAGCCATGGCGCCAGCCTAGACGAGCGGGGCGTCGCGGCCGGTCCGGGGGCCCGTCCCGACGCGCGACGTCCGCCACACGACCGTGTCACCCGTTCGTCACACGGATCAGGCAGGATGTACCGCATGGACAGGCAGCAGGAGTTCGTGCTCCGCACGGTCGAGGAGCGCGACATCCGCTTCATCCGGCTCTGGTTCACCGACGTGCTCGGCATGCTCAAGTCGGTGGCGATCGCGCCGGCGGAGCTCGAGTCGGCGTTCGCCGAGGGCATCGGGTTCGACGGCAGCTCGATCGAGGGCCTCACGCGCGTGTACGAGGCCGACATGATCGCCAAGCCGGACCCCACCACGTTCCAGGTGCTCCCGTGGCGCGGCGAGCGGCACGGCACCGCGCGCATGTTCTGCGACATCCTCACCCCCGACGGCGAGCCGTCCCTCGCGGACAGCCGCAACGTGCTCAAGCGCGCCCTCGCCAAGGCGAGCGACAAGGGGTTCACGTTCTACACGCACCCCGAGGTCGAGTTCTACCTGTTCAACCAGCCGGCCGACGCCGAGCACGGCCTCGTGCCGGTCGACCAGGGCGGGTACTTCGACCACCTCGCGCGGGGATCGACGCACGACTTCCGCCGCGCCGCGATCACGATGCTCGAGTCCATGGGGATCTCGGTCGAGTTCTCCCACCACGAGGCGGGACCCGGCCAGAACGAGATCGACCTGCGCTACGCCGACGCGCTGACCACGGCCGACAACCTCATGACGTTCCGCACGGTCGTCAAGGAGGTCGCGCTCGAGCAGGGCGTGTTCGCCTCGTTCATGCCCAAGCCCATGGCCGAGCACCCCGGCTCCGGCATGCACACGCACCTGTCGCTCTTCGAGGGTGACCGCAACGCGTTCCACGAGCCCGGCGCCCAGTTCGAGCTGTCCAAGACGGCGCGCCAGTTCATCGCGGGTCTCCTGGTCCACGCCGCGGAGATCACGGCGATCACCAACCAGTACGTGAACTCCTACAAGCGCCTGTGGGGCGGCGCCGAGGCGCCGAGCTACGTGTGCTGGGGCCACAACAACCGCTCCGCGCTCGTGCGCGTGCCCATGTACAAGCCGGGCAAGGGCAACTCGAGCCGCGTCGAGTACCGCGCGCTCGACTCGGCCACGAACCCGTACCTCGCGTTCGCCGTCATGCTCGCCGCGGGCCTCAAGGGCATCGAGGAGGGCTACGAGCTCCCCGAGGCCACCGAGGACGACGTCTGGGAGCTCACCGACGCCGAGCGTCGTGCCCTGGGCATCAAGCCGCTCCCGCAGTCGCTCGACGAGGCGATCGCGGTCATGGAGAAGTCGGAGCTCGTGGCGGAGACGCTCGGGGAGCACGTCTTCGACTTCGTGCTGCGCAACAAGCGCCAGGAGTGGGACGGCTACCGCGCGCAGGTCACGCCGTTCGAGCTGAAGCGGTTCCTCCAGGTCCTGTGAGCGCGACGACGTCCGGTCGGTCCGGCGGCTCCCGCCGGCCGACGCTCACCGGCCGGCTCGCGCGCGTCGGCTTCGCCGACATCTCGCGCTCCGCGAGCCTGCTCGCCGACCCGGACCTCGCGCTCCTGCTCGACGGCGCGCGGGGCCAGGGAGCGGTCGTCGCGGAGGGTGGCGTCGACCCGGCGTCCGTCGTCGACGACGAGCTGCTCGCCGCGTTCGGGGCGGCGGCCGACCCCGACCTCGCGCTGCTCCAGGTCGTACGGCTCGCGGGCGCCCTGCGTCCTGACGTCGAGGCGCGGGGCCCGCTCGCCGAGCTCGCTCGGCGCGCCCTGCTGCCCGGCGAGGCGCGCGACCGCCTGCTGGCGGTGCTCGGAGCCTCGGTCGCGCTCGGCGACGACGTCGTGCGTCGCCCCGAGCTGCTCGAGGTCGTCGCCGACCCGACGCCCGGGACGGGCGTGGACGTGCGCGACGTCCGGGCGGAGCTGCTGCGCGCCGTCGGCGCGGATCCCGAGGCCGCCGTGCCCGTCGTCGACCAGGCCGGGCCGGAGCGCGTCGACGCGCTGCGCCGCGCCTACCGGGAGCGGATCCTGCGCATCGCCGCGACCGATCTCACGGTGACCGACCCGCTGACCCGCATGCCCGCGGTCGGGGCGGCGCTCGCGGACCTCGCCGCCGCCGCGCTCGAGGGGGCGCTCGCGATCGCCCGCGCGGGGCTCGACGACCGGGGCGCTGGCGTGCGGCTCGCCGTCATCGGCATGGGCAAGTGCGGGGCGCGCGAGCTCAACTACATCTCCGACGTCGACGTCGTCTACGTGGTCGAGCCCGTCGAGGGGTACGACGAGGCGTACGCGACGAGCGTGGGTGCGCGGCTCGCGACGGGGCTGGCGCGCGTGTGCTGGGGCACGTCGGGCGAGCCCGCGCTGTGGCAGGTCGACGCCGCGCTGCGCCCCGAGGGCAAGCAGGGCCCGCTCGTGCGCACGCTCGCGAGCCACGTCGCGTACTACGAGCGCTGGGCCAAGACCTGGGAGTTCCAGGCGCTGCTCAAGGCGCGCACGGTCGCGGGGGACCGGGACCTGGGTCGCGCGTACGAGGAGGCGATCGCCCCGTTCGTGTGGTCCGCCGCGGGCCGCGAGAACTTCGTCGAGGACTCCCAGGCGATGCGCCGGCGCGTCGAGGACCACGTGCCCGTGGCCGAGGCCGACCGCCAGCTCAAGCTCGGCAAGGGCGGCCTGCGCGACGTCGAGTTCACCGTCCAGCTCCTCCAGCTCGTGCACGGCCGGGCGGACGAGTCGATCCGCAGCCGTGGGACTCTCACGGCGCTCGCCGAGCTCGCCGCGGCCGGGTACGTGGGCCGCGAGCACGCGGCCCGGCTCGGCGTCTGCTACCGGTTCCTGCGCTCGCTCGAGCACCGCATCCAGCTCTTCCGGCTCCGGCGCACCCACCTCGTGCCGACCGCCGAGGACGAGCTGCGCCGTCTCGCGCGCTCGCTCGGCATGCGCGCCGAGGGCGCCGAGGGCCTCACCGAGCGCTGGCGCGCGACGCGCCGCGAGGTGCGGGGCCTGCACGAGGAGATCTTCTACCGCCCGCTCCTGCCCGCCGTCGCGCAGCTCTCCCCGGACGAGGTGAGCCTCGCGCCGGAGGCCGCGAAGGCACGCTTCGCGGCGATCGGCTACCGCGACCCCGCGGGCGCGATGCGCCACGTCACCGCGCTCACCGAGGGCGTGAGCCGGCGCGCGGCGATCCAGCGCCAGCTCCTGCCGGTCATGCTCGGCTGGTTCGCCGAGGGCGCGGACCCCGACGCCGGCCTGCTCGCGTTCCGCACGCTCTCCGAGACGCTCGGCGCGACCCACTGGTACCTCAAGCTGCTGCGCGACTCCGGCTCCGCGGCGCAGCGGCTCGCGCACCTGCTCTCGAACTCCCGCTACATGGCGGACGCCCTCGCCCGGTCGCCCGAGTCCGTCCGGTGGCTCGCGGACGACGCCGACCTCGCACCGCGCGGCATCCAGCGGCTCACGTCCGAGACCGACGCCATCCTCACGCGTGCCGACGAGGTCGAGCCCGCCACGGTGAGCCTGCGCGCGGTGCGCCGCCGCGAGCTCGCGCGCACCGGTGCCGCCGAGCTGCTGGGCGTCGTCGACGCGGTCGACGCCGCTCGGAGCATCTCCGACGCCGCGGACGTCGTGCTCGCGGGTGCGCTCCGCGTCGCGGAGTTCGTCGCGCGCGGCGAGCTCGGGTACGACGCCCAGGACCCCGGCTCCGCCCCGGCGCGTCTGCTCGTCGTCGCGATGGGTCGCCTCGGCGGGCGTGAGATGGGCTACGGCTCGGACGCCGACGTGATGTTCGTGCACGACCCCGCGCCCGGCGCCGAGGGCGCCGACGCCCAGGCGTACGCGCTCGCGGTGGCGACGCGGCTGCGCCAGCTCCTGTCCGCCGTCGGACCGGAGCCCACGCTCCCGGTCGACGCCGACCTGCGGCCCGAGGGGCGCAACGGCCCGCTCGTGCGCTCGCTCGCCTCGTACACGGAGTACTACGAGCGGTGGTCGAGCGTCTGGGAGGCGCAGGCGCTCCTGCGCGCGCGTCCGGTCGCGGGTGACCTCGACGGTCTCGGCGAGGCGTTCACCCGGGTCGTCGACGGTCGGCGCTACCCGCAGGGCGGCCTCGACCACGCGGAGGTGCGCGAGGTGCGGCGCATCAAGGCGCGCGTCGAGTCCGAGCGGTTGCCGCGCGGCGTCGAGGCGTCGCGCCACCTCAAGCTCGGCCGCGGAGGAGTGTCCGACGTCGAGTGGACCGTCCAGCTCCTCCAGCTCCAGCATGCCCACGACGTGGCCGGGCTGCGGACGACCTCGACGGTGGACGCGCTCGGGGCCGCCGTCGCGGCGGGCCTCGTCGACACCGACGACGCCGCGGTGCTCGGCGAGGCGTGGCATCTCGCCTCCCGCCTGCGCAGCGCCCTCGTGCTCTGGTCCGGCCGGACGACCGGCACGACCGTGGACGTGCTCCCGCACGACCGGTTCGCCCTCAACGGTCTCGCGCGCGTGCTCGACCTTCCGGACGTCGGCACGGGCGCCGAGCTCGAGGAGCACTTCCTGCGGACCGCGCGGCGTGCCCGGACCGTCATGGAGCGCGTCTTCTACGGCGAGGACTGACCGTGGCCCGGCGCGACGAGCCGCCCGTCCCGGGCCTGCTCGATCGACGTGAGCCTCGCGTTCTCGGCGGTGCGGGCGACCGACGCACGGCGCCGGAGCGCGGTGGCCGGCCGGGCGGGTCGTTCCACGGATCTCGACTGCGCTGGGCGGGGTGGATCGCCTGGGCGCTCGCGGCGTTCGCGGTCGTGCTGACCGTCGTGTGGCAGCGCCCCGAGCCCCTCGGCGCCGCAGTCTTGTGGGGCCTGGCCGGCGCCAGCTGCCGAGGCTCAGCGCGTCTCGTGGAGGGCCCGCTCGGACCGGCCCGCGCGCTCGCGCTCCTCGGCCTGGTGGTCGCTCTCCTCGTGCTGCTGATCCTGGGCGCGGCCCTCGTCGCCCGGGGCGAGCGCGCCTGACGGGCCCGCCCCGGACGAGCAGGTCAGAGGGTACGAGGCGCGCGGGCGAGGTTCTCGCGCAGCTCGTCCGCGTCCTGGCGTGCGACGTACGCCGGGCGGTCGCGCTCGACGCGCCAGGACTCCGCGAGCGGGCTCGTGTCGACGGCGTCGAACCCCAGCTCGTCGTAGAACTGCACGACCCACGCGGCGGCCTCGGGGAAGTCGCTCGCGGTCGCGAGCGCGCGGCGCCCCGGGGTTCCCGCAGGGGAGCCGTCGGTCGTGATCTCCGCCGCCCGGATGTGGTTGAACGCCTTGGCCACCTTGGACCCGGCCAGGTGCTCCTGGAGCAGGCCCGACGACGTGGCCTCGCCCCGGTCGAGCGCCTCGACGTGCCCGT
Organism: Cellulosimicrobium cellulans; assembly: GCF_016921195.1. Lineage (GTDB taxonomy): Bacteria > Actinomycetota > Actinomycetes > Actinomycetales > Cellulomonadaceae > Cellulosimicrobium > Cellulosimicrobium cellulans_F. The sequence goes on along the minus strand of NZ_JAFGYF010000016.1, from coordinate 16,144 downwards.
CGCGCTCCCAGTAGTAGTTGTTCGCGTCGAGCACGATCTTGCCGTCGAGCGGCTCGACGGGGACCTCGCGGTACGCCCCGAAGGGCACCGCCACGAGGGCGACGTCCGCCGCGCGTGCCGCCTCCTCGGGGGTCGCCGCGCGTGCCCGCGGACCCAGCTCGGCGACGAGGTCGTCGAGCGTCCGAGGGTCGCGCGAGTTCGCGATGACCACGTCGTAGCCGTGAGCGATCGCCGCCCGGGCGACCTGTGAGCCGATGTTGCCTGCGCCGATGATCCCGAGAGTCGTCATGGTCATCGACAACGCACCGGCGCGCTCGCTATTCCGACCTCCCGGACGCGACGACCTGTGGCATCCTGACGTCCCAGGGGGTGCCCATGATCGATCCGCTGGTCGCGACCTTCGTCATCCTGGCGCTGGCGGTCGTGGGCTTCATGACGAACCGGCTCCCGCTCGTGGTCGTCGCGCTCTTCGTGCCGGTCGCCCTGTGGGCCACCGGTGTGCTCGCGCTCGACGAGGCGCTGGGCGGTTTCAGCGACCCGATCGTGCTGTTCATCGCGACCCTGTTCGTGCTCAGCGACGCGCTGGACTCCACGGGGATCACCGCGTGGATCGGCCAGTGGCTCGAGCGGCGCGCGTCCCTCGGCCGGGCGGGGCTGCTCGCGCTGATGGTCGGGGTCGCCGCCCTGCTCGCGGCCGTCATCAGCATCAACGGCGCGGTCGCGGCGCTCCTCCCGGTCGCCGTCGTGGCCGCCGCGCGGGCCGGCATCGTGCCCTCGCGCATGCTCATCCCGCTCGCGTTCGCCGCGGGCGCCGGCTCCCTGCTCACGCTGACCGGCACGCCCGTGAACATCATCGTGTCCGAGGCGGCGGCCGAGGCGGGCGGTCAGGAGTTCGGCTACTTCGAGTTCGCGCTGGTGGGGATCCCGCTCGTCCTCGCCACGGCCGTGCTCGTCGTGACGCTGGGCGACCGGCTGCTCCCCGAGCGCGTCCCCGAGCACCTCGCCGACACGGCCACCGACCCGCGCGAGCGCGTGCGTTCGTGGCGCGAGAGCTACCCCGCCGAGCTCGACACGGGTCGCCTGTTCACGGGCGGCACGGGGGTCGTCGAGGTGCTCATCGCGCCTCGCTCGACGCTCGTGGGGCGCCGGGTGAGCCCCGGCATGACCACGCGGGACGAGGACCTCGTCGTCCTCGCCATCCGCCGTGGCGACGGCAGCTCGACCGGGCCGGACAGCGAGGCCCCGTCGGGCCCGATGACGCTCCAGCCGGGCGACGCCGTGCTCGTGCGCGGACCCTGGGACGCGCTCCACCGGTACACCCAGTCGCCCGACGTCATCGCCGTCGACTCCCCGAAGAGCCTGCAGCGCGGCGTCCCGCTCGGACGCGGCTGGCGGCGCTGCCTCGGGGTGCTGGTCGCGACGATCGTGCTGCTCGCGACCGGGGTCGTGCCGCCGGTCATCGCGGGCCTGCTCGCGGCGGGCGCCCTCGTGCTCCTGCGGGTCGTGACCGTGCCGCAGTCGTTCCGCGCGATCTCGTGGGACACCGTCGTGCTCATCGCGGCCCTCATCCCGCTGTCCGCGGCGTTCGTCTCCTCGGGCGCAGCCGACGCGATCGCGGACGTCGTGCTCCGGGTCACCGGTGGCGGGTCACCGCACCTCGCGCTCCTCGTCGTGTGCCTGCTCACGCTCGTGCTCGGCCAGTTCATCTCGAACGTCGCGACCGTCCTCGTGATGGCTCCGGTCGCGGTGTCGTTCGCCCAGACCCTGGGCGTGAGCGTGCAGCCGTTCATGATGGCGCTCACGGTCGCCGGGGCCGCGGCCTTCCTCACGCCGATCGCGACCCCGGTCAACCTCATGGTCCTGCAGCCGGGTGGTTACCGGTTCGGTGACTACTGGCGCCTGGGTCTGCCGCTGGCGCTGGTGTTCGTCGCCGCCGCGGTCCTGTACGTGCCGCTCGTCTGGCCGTTCTGAGCCGGCCTCCAGGACGTGCCGGCTCGCTCTGGCACGAAGCACCGGCGCGTGGGACGGTATACCGCGTCGCGAGGGCAGCGCGCACGTGACGTCCTGACGGAGCTGGAACGGGGGAGCGGTACATGGGGGATTCGGAGAGCAGCGGCGAGACCTACGACGCGGTCGTCATCGGGGCGGGTTTCTCCGGCCTGGCGATGCTGCACCACCTGCGAGAGGCCGGTCTCTCCGTCCTCGTGGTCGACGGCGCCGGGGGAGTCGGCGGGACGTGGTGGGCCAACCGGTACCCGGGCGTGCGCACCGACTCGGAGTACCTCGCGTACGCGTTCTCGTTCTCCCGCGAGGTGCGCGACGAGTGGGACTGGAGCGAGCGGTATCCGCGCGGTGAGGAGATCCGCGCGTACCTGGAGTTCGTCGCCGTCCGGCTCGACCTGCGGCGCGACATCCGGCTGAGCACGACCGTCGAACGGGCCGAGCACTCGGACGCCACGAACCTGTGGACGCTCACCCTCGCCGACGGGTCGACGCTGCGCGCCACCTACCTCGTCTCGGCGACGGGGCTGCTCTCTCGTCCCCTGTACCCGGACCTCCCCGGCCTGGACACGTTCGGCGGGCCCGCGTACCACTCGGCCCGGTGGCCGCACGAGGGGGTGGACCTGACCGGCAAGCGTGTCGGGCTGATCGGCGTCGGGGCGTCGGGGATCCAGATGCTGCCCGAGCTCGCCGCCCAGGCGGCCCACGTCACCGTCTTCCAGCGCACCCCGAACTACGTCCTGGAGACCACCAGCCCCGCGGTCACCGCAGACGAGCTCGCCGCCCTGCGCGAGGACTACGACGCCGTCTTCGAGCGCGCGGCCCAGCATCCCTTCGGCGTGCCGATGGAGATCCCGACGCGGTCCGCGCTCGAGGTGGACGACGACGAGCGCCGCCGGGTGTTCGAGTCCCGCTGGGAGGCGGGGGGCTTCCGGTTCGCCAACGAGTGCTTCACCGACCTCGTCTCGAGCCCCGAGGCGAGCGCGCTCGCGTCCGAGTTCCTCCGCGGCAAGATCCGGGAGATCGTCACCGACCCCCGGACCGCCGAGGCGCTCTGCCCCACCACCTACACGTTCATGGGCAAGCGCCCGCCCACCGGGCACGGCTACTACGCCGCGTACAACCGGGAGAACGTCGAGCTCGTCAACGTCCTCACGACCCCGATCACGCAGGTCACGCCGCGCGGTGTCGTCGTCGGCGACGTCGAGCACGAGCTCGACGTGCTCGTGCTCGCGACGGGCTTCGACGCCATGACGGGGGCGCTCACCGCGTTCGACGTCGTCGGGCGCGAGGGCATCACGCTGCGCGAGCGGTGGGAGCGGGACGGGCTGCGGACCTACCTGGGGATCTCCGTCCACGGGTTCCCCAACTTCTTCCTGTCCCTCGGCCCGCAGACGCCGCTGTCCAACCTCACCGTGCCGGTCCAGCGCGGCGCGCAGTGGCTGCAGCGTGCGCTCACGTTCGCGCGGGAGAACGGCGTCGCGCAGCTCGAGGCGACGCGCGAGGCCGAGGAGTGGTGGTACGAGGAGACCGAGCGCGCGGGGCGAGCCACGGTCATGTACGAGGAGGGCAAGAAGGCCGGCGCCTGGTTCGTCGGCGGGAACGTCCCCGGCAAGCGCGAGGAGATGGCGGTGTACCTCGGCGGGGGACCCGTCTACCAGGACGAGTGCGCACGGGCCGCGGCCGAGCAGTACGCCGGGTTCCGCCCGGGCTCCGGGCTGCCGACGGCCCACGTGCCCGCCGCCGCGACCGAGACCGCTGCGGTTCCTGCGGCAGGCTGACCGGCGGGTGTGGTGCGCCCCCTGCGCGCACCGCACCCGCCTCGCTGCACGCGGGACAGCCCGGTCAGCAGTACAGGCCCGAGCCCGGGGCCACGCCCAGGACCTCGGTGATGCGCACGTACCGGTCCACCCGCGACTGCACGGACGCCGGGTTGCCGCCCTCGCACTCGAGCGCACCGTTGAGCGAGTTGATCGTCTGGCCGAACCCAGCGCCCGAGACCATCGCCTGGTGCGATGTCATCACCCCCGGGCCGTTCTGCGTGTTCCAGTACCACAGCGCCGTCTGCCAGGCGACGGAGGGGTCCTCCTCGACGAGCCAGGGGTCGTTCAGCAGGTCGATCCCGAGCGCGTCGCCCGCGGCCTTGTAGTTGACGTTCCAGCTGAACATGATCGGCCCGCGACCGTAGTACGCCGTCTGGCCGGCGGGGCAGCCGAACGGCTGCTCGTCGTCACACTTGATCCAGTAGTTGGCCTCGTTGATCTCCTTCACGTACCGCAGCCCGACCGACTCGAAGTCCGCGTGGGTGAGGAACGCGGCGACCTCGCGGGTCCGCGTCTCGGACGTGCCCGTGCTCGCGAACGCGGGGTAGGAGCCCAGCACGTCGACGAACCCGTCGTACGTGTAGAACGGGTGCCGGTTCGGGAAGATCGCGTCGAACTCCGCGCGGCTCACGACGAAGTCGTCGCCGCCCCCGACGCACCGGCCGGCGTCCACCCAGACGCTCGTCGACCCGGGCGTCTCGCGCTGGGTCCACCAGCGGGCCGTCCAGTTCCGGCCGTGGTGCGACGCCGTCTGGTCGCCCGAGTACGCCGTCGTGGCCGACCACGTCGCGGCGCACGCGACGGCGCTCGCGGACGGGTCGGCGCTCGCGGCGGACGGGGATGCGCTCGCCGGGGCGGGGAACGACGCGACGACGACGGTCGACACCAGCGCGGACGCGACGGCCGTGAGGGCGCGCCGGAAGCGTGTGCTCATGAATCCCCCTGCTCTCGTGGCGGCATCGTTACCGCCGCTCACAAACCTAGCGAGGGGTTCACGTTCGGGCAAGGGATCAGCAGTATCGATCAGAGAGACGACGGCGGCCCGCCACCGGGAGGGTGGCGGGCCGCAGTGAGACCTGTCGGCGTGACCGATCAGATGTCGTAGTAGAGCTCGAACTCGTGGGGGTGCGGGCGCAGGCGGATCGGGTCGATCTCGTTGGTGCGCTTGTAGTCGATCCACGTCTGGATGAGGTCCGGCGTGAACACGTCGCCCTGCGTGAGGAACTCGTGGTCAGCCTCGAGGTTGTCCAGCGCCTCGGCGAGCGAGCCGGGGACCTGCTGGATCTGCGCGTGCTCCTCGGGCGGGAGCTCGTAAAGGTCCTTGTCGATCGGCTCCGGCGGCTCGATGCGGTTCTTGATGCCGTCGATGCCGGCGAGGAGCTGCGCGGCGAACGCGAGGTACGGGTTGGCCGACGGGTCCGGCACGCGGAACTCGACGCGCTTCGCGGCGGCGGACGAGCCGGTCACCGGGATGCGGATGCACGCGGAGCGGTTGCGGGCCGAGTAGACCAGGTTGACCGGGGCCTCGTAGCCCGGGACGAGGCGGTGGTAGGAGTTCACCGACGGGTTCGTGAACGCGAGGAGCGACGGCGCGTGCTTGAGCAGACCACCGATGTACCAGCGCGCGAGGTCGGAGAGACCGCCGTAGCCCTTCTCGTCGAAGAACAGCGGCTTGCCGTCCTTCCAGAGGGACTGGTGCGAGTGCATGCCCGAGCCGTTGTCGCCGAAGATCGGCTTCGGCATGAACGTGACGGACTTGCCGGCCTCGAACGCCTCGTTGCGGATGACGTACTTGAACTTCATCAGGTCGTCGGCCGCGTGCAGCAGCGTGTTGAAGCGGTAGTTGATCTCCTGCTGGCCGGCGGTGCCCACCTCGTGGTGCGCGCGCTCGACCTCGAGGCCGACCTGCTCCAGCGTCGCGCACATGTCGTCGCGCAGGTCCGCGAAGCGGTCGGACGGGGAGACGGGGAAGTAGCCGCCCTTGTAGCGCGTCTTGTACGCGAGGTTGCCACCCTCCTCCTCGCGGCCCGTGTTCCACGCGGCCTCGATCGAGTCGAGGTAGTAGAAGCTCGAGTGCTGGTTCGTCGCGAAGCGTGCCTCGTCGAAGAGGTAGAATTCGGCCTCGGGCGCGAAGAACGCGGTGTCGGCGATGCCGGTGGAGCGCAGGTACGCCTCGGCCTTGGCCGCGATGTTGCGGGGGTCGCGCGAGTACGGCTCACCCGTGAACGGGTCGACGATGGAGAAGTTCACGACGAGCGTCTTGCGCTTGCGGAACGGGTCCACGAACGCGGTCTTGACGTCCGGCACGAGCTTCATGTCCGACTCGTGGATCGCCTGGAAGCCGCGGATCGACGACCCGTCGAACATCAGGCCGTCCTCGAACGCCGACTCGTCGAACTGCGAGACGGGGATGTTGAAGTGCTGCATGATGCCGGGCAGGTCGCAGAACCGGACGTCGACGAACTCGACGCCCTCGTTCCGCGTGAAGGCGATTGCCTCCTCCGCGTTGTTGAACATCCGTTGCTCCTTGATCGGGTGGTGCCGTCGGGCTGCGCGGCGTACCCGCCGCTGACGTGGCGCCCACGAACCTAGGCCGAGGCGGTTTCCCCGCCGTGTACCCATTGTTTCGGTCGTGTTACGTCCGGCGTCCCCGTGTGACGTTCGTGCTACACGAGGGCGCGCGGCAGCCGCCGGCGGCGGTGTGCCGTTCGGCACGATACCGCCGTGCGCGACCGAACCGCCGAGGTCGTCCACCGACCGGCACGTACCCTGGTCCCGTGGTTTCACGCGAGGACATGGGTTCGTGGCTCGAGGGCACCCCGGGCGGTCAGCACGACGGTCGCGGCGCGCGGCTCGGTCTCCCGCCGGACGGACCGGGCTCGCTCGCGACCCTGGGGCGGCGCGTCGTCGCGCTCGTCATCGACTGGGTGCTCGCGACGCTCGTCGCGTTCCTGTTCTTCCGGCCTGCCGCGCCGGGCTTCTTCGAGGGCATCTCCGCGCTGCCGGTCTGGTCGCAGCCGCTGGTCTTCGCGATCGAGAACGTCCTGCTCGTGAGCACGCTCGGCTTCACGGTCGGGCACCGGGTCATGGGCATGCGGGTCCGCCGCCTGGCCGAGCCCGCGCGCATGGTCGGCGTCGGCCGCGGTCTGCTGCGCACCGTGCTGCTGTGCCTCGTCATCCCCGCCGTCGTGTGGGACGCGGACGGGCGCGGGCTCCACGACCGTGCGGCGGGCACCGTCCTGGTGCGCACCTGACGGCTGGCCCGAACCACGGCTGGTCCACGACCAGCGTCCCGCCGCAGAGTCCTCCGGACGACGACGCCCGGCCGGTGAGGAGCGATCCTCGCCCGGCCGGGCGTCGTCGTGCAGCAGGAGAAGAGATCCGTCAGCGACCCTTGAGGCCCTTGCGGTCGGGGCGCGCGCGCGTCGGGTCGATGCCCTTGGGGATCGGCAGGCGCGAGACGCCCAGGGCGCGCAGTCGCTTGGACACCTCGGCCGTCTCCGGCTTGGTCAGCGACGGCTTGAGCTTCTGCACCGCACGGGGGAGCTTGGGGAGCGCGACCTGGCCCTCCTCGTTGCCCACCTGGATCGTCGTGATCGGCACGTTCGGCAGCACGCGGGCGACCCGCTTGCGCTCGGCGTCGAGCTGACGCTTCGCGCGGTGCGCCGGGCCCTCGCTCACCAGGACGACGCCGGCCCGGCCGACGCCGCGGAACACGAGGTCCTGCGTGCGCGGGTCGATCGCGACGGGCTCCTCGTCGAAGGTCCAGCCGCGGCGGATCGTCCCGAGCGCGGCGCGCGCCGCGCCGGGCTGGCCCTCGATCTGCCGGTACGCCGCACGCTCCGCGCGGCGCGTGAGGACGAACATCGCGCCGAGTGCCGCGAACGGGATGCCGACGATGAGCGTGTAGACCCACTGGCCCCACCACAGGCCGATGCCGAGCGCGACGGCGAGGATGCCGACGAACACGCCGAGCATGACCCACGTGACCGCGGGGTCCTGCTTGCGCGTCATCTGGTAGGCGGCCCACACCTGGTGGTACCAGCGCTGCTTCTTGGGCTTCTTCTGCTTCGCGACCTGCTCGCCGGCGGCGGGCGCGCCGGTGCTGTCCGAGTTCTTGCGGGCCATGCGGGTCAGTCTAGTGGGGCGAGCGGGCCAGCAGGCTCGCGGCCTCCTGGCGGGACGTCGTCGGCTCGGCGAGGTGCGCGAGCGCCGCGGGGATCTCCATGCCGCGGCGCGTCATGGCCTGCCCCCACAGGCGTCCCGCGCGGTACGACGACCGCACGAGCGGGCCGGACATGACGCCGAGGAAGCCGATCTCCTCCGCGGCGTCGGACAGCTCGACGAACTCCTCAGGCTTGACCCACCGGTCCACCGGGTGGTGGCGCAGCGACGGGCGCAGGTACTGCGTGATCGTCACGAGGTCGCAGCCGGCGTCGTGCAGGTCCTGCAGCGCCTCCTTGGCCTCGTCGATCGTCTCGCCCATGCCGAGGATGATGTTCGACTTGGTCACGAGCCCGGCCTCGCGCGCCCGCGTGAGCACGGACAGCGAGCGCTCGTAGCGGAAGCCCGGGCGGATCTGCTTGAAGATGCGGGGCACGGTCTCGAGGTTGTGCGCGAGCACCTCGGGGCGCGACGCGTTCACCTCGTCGAGCAGCTCGGGGATCGCGTTGAAGTCGGGGATGAGCAGCTCGACGCCGGTGCCCGGGTTGAGCTGGTGGATCTGGCGGACGGTCTCCGCGTACAGCCAGGCACCGCCGTCGGGGAGGTCGTCGCGCGCGACGCCCGTTATCGTCGAGTAGCGCAGGCCCATCGCCTGGACGGACTCCGCGACGCGGCGCGGCTCGTCGGCGTCGAAGTCCGCTGGCTTGCCCGTGTCGATCTGGCAGAAGTCGCAGCGCCGCGTGCACTGGTCGCCGCCGATGAGGAACGTCGCCTCGCGGTCCTCCCAGCACTCGAAGATGTTGGGACAGCCCGCCTCCTCGCAGACCGTGTGCAGGCCCTCGCGCTTCACGAGGCCCTTGAGCTCGGAGTACTCAGGACCCATCGTCGCGCGGGTCTTGATCCACTCGGGCTTCTTCTCGATCGGCGTCGCGGCGTTGCGGGCCTCGACCCGCAGCATGCGCCGTCCTTCAGGTGCGATCGTCACGGGTGTCTCCCGGTCGTCGTGGCGAGTGAGCGCCGACGTCGCGCCGAGCAGGCAGGCGGGCGGCCCACCGTTCGGGTGCGCGCGCCCTGGTACGACGCCGGACTCCGGTCAGACTACGCGCTCGCGCTCGTCGTCTCCCGCGCGTCGCTCACCCTGTGGACGTGACGTCAGCGACACCCCGGTCACGACGAGCAGGACTGCCGCGACGACGGGCAGCGAGAAGGCGGTCGTCGTCGAGACGGCATCGGCGAGCGCGCCGCCCCCGGACGCGCCGATCGCGACGCCGACGACGTTCGCGCTCGCCACGAGCGTCATGGCCGATGCCGTCCGCCCGGCGGGCGCGCGGTCGCCCGCGACGGTGAACACCGTGACCATGACGGGCCCGACGAACAGGCCGGTCGCGGCGACCGCGACGACGACGGCCGCCAGCGAGCCGCTCGAGGCGGCGAGGGAGGCGGCGAGGACGAGGCCGAGAGTGCCGGCCACGAGCCCGACGGCGAACGTGATCCACCGGCTGCGCGGGCCCCAGCGGCGGGGGAGCGCGACGACCGACAACGCCGTGACGGCCGAGCCCACGCCCATCACGGCGTAGACGAGTCCCGCGCTCCCGGGCACCCCGGCGTCGCGCGTCAGCGCGGTGAGCGCGGCCTGGGTCCCGCCGAACAGCAGGCCCATCGCGAGCATGCCGACGAGCACGACGGCCTCGCGCCGCACGAGCGTCGCGATCCCGACCGAGCGCCCGCCCGCCGTCGTCTCGCCCCGGGGCGCGGCGTCGTCGGACGTCGCCCGCGGGGCGGCCGCACGCGCGGTGGGGTGGAGCGCGAACGCGGTGCCGAAGACGGCGATCCCGCCCGCGGCGACGAGGACCGCGACCTGGGGCGAGCCGGCCGACGCGAGGACCCCGACGAGGGCGGGGCCGAGCACGAAGCTCACCTCGTCGGCGGTGCTCTCGTAGCTCATCGCGGCCTCGACGGTGCGCGGCTCGTCGGCCGCGAGGCGGAGCCAGCGCACGCGCGCGAGCGGGCCGACCTGGGGTGCGCTCGCCCCGGTGACCGCTGCGGCGGCGAGGACCGCTGCCGTCGCGCCGGGCGTGGCGGCGGCGAGCACGAGGCCGAGCACGGCGAGCGTCGCGACGGGGACGGCGACGAGCAGGACCCGGCGCTGCCCGACGCGGTCGGCGAGCGCGCCCTGGGTCGGGCCGCCGAGGGCGGTGCCGAGCGCCGTCGCGGCCGACGCGAGGCCGCCGAGCGCGACGGACGACGTCGTCGACGACACGAGGAGCAGGGTCCCGATCGTGAGCATCGAGAACGGGAGCCGGGCGAGGAACGCCACGGGGAGGAACGTGCGTCCGGCGAGCTGCGGCAGCCGGGCGTAGCCCGTGCGCGCGGGCGCGTCAGGTCGTTCAGGGGGGTGGGGGGCGGTGCGGGGGCGCGACGTCGGGCGCGCGGGGGTGGTGGTCATGCGGTCCAGGTCCTCGGGGTACGTCCTGCCGCGCGCCGACCCACCCGTACTCCGGCGCGCGAGGATTCCCTGGAGTCCCCAGCCTAGCCCGCGAGAGCGTCCTGCGGGGAGGTGCGCTGCGTGTCGTCGGTCGCCGTCGCGGCGAGCAGCGGGGCGAGCGTGTCCTCCAGCGCGGCGACGAGCAGCGGCGCGACCTCCGCCAGCGTGACCTCGCGCCCGAGCTCGGCGGTGAGCGACGTCACGTCGGCGTCCTCGATCCCGCACGGGACGATCCGGTCGAAGCGCGACAGGTCGGGGACGCAGTTGAGGGCGAGGCCGTGCATCGTCACGCCCTTGGCGACCCGCACGCCGATCGCGCACACCTTGCGGTCGCGCCGGGTCTCGTCCGTCGCGACCCAGACCCCGCTGCGGCCCTCGACGCGCATCGTCGCGAGGCCGAGCCGCGCGCACACCGCCATCACGGCCTCCTCGAGCGCGCGCACGTACGCGACGACGTCGACCGGCTCGGCGAGCCGCACGATCGGGTACGCGACCTGCTGGCCGGGGCCGTGCCAGGTGATCTTCCCGCCGCGGTCGACGTCGACGACGGGCGTGCCGTCGTCGGGCCGCTCCGAGCGGTTGGTCCGGCGCCCGGCGGTGTAGACGTCGGGGTGCTCGACGAGGATCAGGGTGTCCGGCCGGGCGCCGGCGACGACGTCGTCGTGCACCGCGCGCTGGAGGTCCCAGGCCTCGTGGTACTCCGTGAGACCGGGCAGCGAGAGCAGCTCCATCGGCCCAGGCTAACCCTCGTCCAGGGGTGAGCGGGGAAGGGTCTTGAGGAGCGTGAGCAGCGCCTCGCGCAGCGCTGCCACCTGGACGTCGTCGAGCCCGCGCGTCGCGAGCTCCTCCGCGGGGCGCCTCCGGGCGGCCGCCAGGCCGGCCTCTCGCCCGGCCGGGGTGATCGCGACGGCGCGACGGCGCCGGTCGGTGGGGTCGTCGGTGCGGGTGACGTAGCCCGAGCGTTCGAGCCGGGCGACGATCCGGCTCATGGTCTGCTCGGTCACCCCCGACTCGTCGGCGAGCACCCGCTGTGAGCGAGGACCGCCGAGCAGGTGCATCAGCACCGGGAAGCCCGCGTGGTTGAGGTCCCACTTCCCGAGGTGGGCGTTCCACTCCCGCTCGATCCGGCGCGCGACGGCGAACAGGAGGCGGCCGGTGGCCCACTCCTGGGGCTCGGTGGGCGTGGGGTCCCCGACGTCCGGGTCGGCGTACGGCCCGGTGCGGTCCCTCGGTGACAGCTCCAACGTGCGTTCCTCCCTCCACCATGGCACCATTCCTCAGCATGCTGAGCAATCGGACGGGCGGGTTCCTCCGCGGACTGGTCATTGTCGCAGTCATCGGTCTGTGGATGGCCATCGGCGCACTGGGCGGACAGGCGCAGGGTCGCCTGAGCAGCGTGCAGACCAACGACGCCGCGGCGTTCCTCCCCGCGAGCGCCGAGTCGACGCGCGCCGCCGAGGTGGCGCAGGAGTTCACCGACTCCGAGACGCTCCCCGCGCTCGTCGTCGCCACCACAGGGGACGGCAGCGCCCTCACGCCCGACGGTCTCGCCGCGCTCGACGCCTACGCGCAGGCCGTGCCCGACGCCCCGCTCGAGGGCACGTCGGGCGACGAGCCCGCCACCGTGGGCGACGTCTCCGTCGCCGACCCCGTCGTCGTGCCGTCCGAGGACGGCGAGGCCGCGCTCGTCGTCGTCTCGCTCGACGCCGCCGTCGCGTCCGACCGGATCGGGGCCGAGGAGGACAGCGTGAGCGAGCTCGCGGTGGGCGCGCTGCGCGACCTCGCCGCCGCCGACGCGGCCGACGGAGGGCTCGCCGGGACATCGCTCGACGTGTGGGTCACCGGCCCCGCCGGGTTCGTCGCCGACCTCGTGACCGCGTTCGGCGGGATCGACACGGTCCTCCTGCTCGTCGCGCTCGGGGCGGTGCTCGTGATCCTCGCGATCGTCTACCGGTCGCCGATCCTGCCCTTCATCGTCATCCTCACGGCCGTGCTCGCGCTGACGCTCGCGGGGCTCGTCGTCTACCACCTCGCGGCGGCCGACGTCCTCACGCTCAACGGGCAGTCGCAGGGCATCCTCTCGATCCTCGTCGTCGGCGCCGCCGTCGACTACTCGTTGCTCGTCGTCGCGCGGTACCGGGAGGAGCTGCGCCTCGTCCGCTCGACCACGACCGCGCTGCGCCGCGCCGTGCGCGCCTCGGTCGAGCCCATCGCCGCGAGCGCCGGGACGGTGATCGCGGGCCTGCTGTGCCTCCTGCTGTCCGACCTGTCGTCGAACCGCAGCCTGGGTCCGGTCGCCGCGATCGGCATCGCCGCGGCGTTCGTCGCCGCGCTCACGCTCCTGCCGGCCCTCCTGCTCGTCGCCGGGCAGCGCTCGCGCGGGCTGTTCTGGCCGCGCATGCCCCGGTACGAGGGCGCCCACGCCGCGCACGACGGCGGAGCGGCGGACACGCAGGCCGCGACCGCCGCGAGCGACGACGCGGTGAGCATCGAGGGCCACGGCGTGTGGTCGCGCGTCGCCAGCTTCGTCGGACGGCACGACCGGCGCGTGTGGGTCGTCACGGCGCTCGTGCTCGCCGCGTGCGCGGCGTTCGTCCCGACGCTCGACGCCGAGGGCACCGGCGACTCCGAGGTGTTCCTCGCGGACGTCGACTCGGTGGCCGGCGAGGAGTCGCTCACCGAGCACTTCGAGGGCGTCTCCGCCCAGCCCGCGACGGTCGTCGCCCCGGAGGCGGACCTCGACGCCGTCGTCGCGGCGGCCGAGGGCACGGACGGCGTCGCCGCGGCGACCCCCGTCACCGACCAGCCCGCCGTCGCCCCTGGTGCGCCCGCCCAGGGCGACCCGCTCGTCGTCGACGGGCAGGTGCGCGTCGACGTCACCACGGACGCGCCGTCCGACAGCCAGGAGGCCGTGGAGACCGTCGCGGCGCTCCGCGGCGCCGTGCACGACGTCTCGCCCGAGGCCGTCGTCGGCGGCGCGGCCGCCGAGCGCCTCGACACCCAGCTCGCGGGACAGCGCGACCTGCGCATCATCGTGCCGGTCGTCCTCGCCGTGATCCTCCTCATCCTCGTCCTGCTGCTGCGCTCGGTCGTCGCGCCGGTGCTGCTCATGCTCGCGAACGTGCTGTCGTTCGGCGCCGCGCTCGGCGTCGCCGCGATCGTCTTCAACCACGTGCTCGACTTCCCGGGCGCCGACCCGGCCGTCCCGCTCTACGCTTTCTGCTTCCTCGTCGCGCTCGGGGTCGACTACTCGATCTTCCTCATGACGCGCGTGCGCGAGGAGAGCCTGCGGGTCGGGACACGGCGCGGCGTGCTGCGCGGTCTCGCGGTCACCGGGTCCGTCATCACCTCCGCGGGCGTGGTGCTCGCGACGACGTTCGCCGCGCTCGGCATCATCCCGCTGCTGTTCCTCGCCCAGCTCGCGTTCATCGTCGCGTTCGGGGTGCTCGTCGACACGCTCGTCGTGCGGTCGCTGCTGGTGCCCGCGCTCGTGCACGACGTCGGCCGTCGGGCCTGGTGGCCGAGCGCGCTCGGGCGCACGGACCGGGGGCCGGGGGAGCCGGCTCAGCCCGCGGGGACGGGCTCTGCCGGGCAGTCCTCGAGCACGCGTGCCATCGCCTCCGACTCCGACGGCGTCACGGAGAGCTCGTAGGCCGTCTTCACAGCGATCTGCCGCGCGACGTACGGGCAGCGGAACGCGTGGTTCGGGGGCAGCCACGCGGACGCGTCGCGCGCGCCCTTGGACTGGTTCGCGGGGCCGTCGGACGCGAGCAGGTTGAGCGGGTCGTTGGCGAACTGCCGGCGCGTCTCGTCGTCCCAGGCGCGCGCGCCCTTGCGCCACGCGTCGAGCAGCGGGACCACGTGGTCGATCTGGACGGCCATGCTGGTCGCGTTGCCGCGGCGGAAGTCGATGGTCTCGCCGGTGTACGGGTCCTGGAAGGTGCCCGTGCGCACCTCGCAGACCTCGCCCCGCGTCGAGAAGGTGAGGTCGGTGAGGTCGCGCGCGAGGATGTCGTTGCGGGTGTCGCACCCGTTGCCGTCGACGTCCGCCCACGCGGGACCGAAGAGCCCGCGCTCGTAGCCCGTGTCCGGGCCGGGCCCCTTGACCTCGAGCCGGGCCAGCGCCTCGAGCGCGCTCCCGGGAGCAGGGGCCGGCTCGTCGTCGGCGGCGACGGACCGCTGGTTGATGACGTTCGCAACGACGATGGCGACCGCGAGGGCGATGAGGACGTAGCGCAGGACGCTCCGACGAGGGACGCGGCGGCTCGTGGTGCTCAAGGGACGACCTTCCCGAAACCGATTCTCGGCCCGACCCGCGCGAGGCGGTACGCAGCGTTCCATACCGGACCAACGCGCACATTCTGCCAGGTCCCAGAGCGTGCTCGGACCACTCCGCAGGACCGCTCCGGTCGAGGCTAGATTGGGCGGCATGGACACCGCCGCGCACACGCTCAGGGTCGGGATCGTCGGGTACGGAGGGGCGGGTCGCGGCATCCACGCGCGCCTGGTCCGCGAGGCCGGGCACGTCGTCACGGCGGTCGTCGTCCGGTCGCCCGAGCGCCGCGCCGCCGCGGTCGAGGACTGGCCCGACGCGCACCTGCACGACGACCTCGACGCGCTCCTCGCCGACCGTGCCGCCTACGACGTCGTCGTCGTCGCGAGCCCGTCGGCCCTGCACGCCGACCACGCCACCGCGCTCGCCCGAGCCGGCGTGCCGGTCGTCGTCGACAAGCCGCTCGCGCTCGGCGCCGCGGCGTCCCGCGCCGTCGTGGACGTGGCCGAGGAGACCGGGACGCCCCTCACCGTCTTCCAGAACCGGCGCTGGGACCCCGAGCAGCTCACGCTGCGCTCCGTGCTCGACCGCGGAGAGATCGGGCGCGTCCACACGTTCGAGCGCCGGTGGGAGCGGTGGCGTCCCGTGCCGCAGCAGCGCTGGAAGGAGAACGACCTCGTCGGAGGCGGCCTGCTCCTCGACCTCGGGCCGCACCTCGTCGACTCCGCGACCCAGCTCTTCGGTCGCGTCACCGGCGTGTGGGCCGAGCTGCGCTCGCACACCACGCCCACCGAGGACGACGTGTTCCTCGTGCTGCACCACGAGCCCGACGCCGACGGGAACGCCGTCGTGAGCCGCCTCTGGGCCGGCTCCGTCGTCGGTGCCCCGGGGCCGCGCACGCGCGTGCTCGGGACCGCCGGCGCGTACGTCGTGACGACCTTCGAGAACGACGCGTCTCCCTTCGAGGTGTTCGACGACGCGGCACCGGACGGCACCCTCGGCTGGGTCACGCGTGGTCGCGACCGCGAGCCCGTCCCGCAGGCGCCCGGCGGGCACGCCGACTTCTACCGCGCCGTCGCCGCCTGGCTCCTCGACGGCGGTCCCGTGCCCGTCGACCCGCGCGACGCCGTGCGGACCGCCGAGGTCCTCGACGCCGCCCGCCGCAGCGCCCGCGAGGGCAGGCTCCTCGACGTCTGACCCACCCGAGGGCTGAGCCGACCGAGGGAGAACCTCGGTCGGCCGAGGTAGAGCCGTGGTCGCGCGAGGTAGAGCCGTGGTTCTTGTGCTCGACGGCGTGTGGTTGCCCTGGGTGGGCGGGGTGGGTGGTGGTGCCGCGTCTACCATCCGCCGCTCGTTCCTCGCGGCTCCCGCCAGGCCCGACCACGACGCGGCACCACC
>NZ_JAFGYF010000015.1 GCF_016921195.1 Cellulosimicrobium cellulans | reverse complement strand
CCGCGTCTACCATCCGCCGCTCGTTCCTCGCGGCTCCCGCCAGGCCCGCCACGACGCGGCACCACCACCCACCCCGCCCGGCGTCGTCTCACCCTGGTCGGCGCCCATCCGGGCAACCTGCCCTGCGGTGACAGGTTTGCGACGACGAGCCGCGCTGCGGGCGGCAACCGCGGTTCTACCTCGGCCGACCAGCGTCCTAACTCGGCCCACCAGGGTTCTACCTCGGGCGACCAGGGTTCTACCTCGGGCGACCAGGCTTCTCCCTCGCGCGGACGCGGTTGTCTCCCGGCAGTACGGGTGGCGGGCGTCAAGAGTCTTGATGTCGAGACACGTCGAGTACCCTCGCGTCATGGAGCAGCAGCACGAGGACGAGGTCGACCGCATCGTCGCGGCGTGGCAGCGGGAGCGACCCGACCTCGACGTCGAGCCGCTCACCGTCTTCTCGCGCGTCGACCGCCTCGCGCGGCACCTCGACCGGGCACGCCGCACCGCGTTCGCGCGCGGGCACCTGGAGACGTGGGAGTTCGACGTCCTGTCCGCGCTGCGACGGGCCGGCGAGCCGTATCGTCTGTCGCCCGGCGCGCTCGTCACGCAGACGCTCGTGACGAGCGGGACGATGACCAACCGCATCGACCGTCTCGAGGAGCGCGGCCTCGTGGTGCGCCGCCGGTCCCCCGACGACCGGCGCGGCGTGCTCGTCGAGCTCACGCCCGAGGGCCTGGAGCGCGTGGACACGGCGATGACCGACCTGCTGGCGGTGGAGGCGCGCATCCTCGACGCGCTGGAGCCCGGCGGCCGCCCTGCGCTCGCGGCGCTCCTGCGTACAGTCGTAGGACAGTTCGACGACTGACCGACGGCCCGGCCGACCGGGCGGGCGGCGTCGCGCACGCCCGCACCCGGAGGTCACCGCCCGATGCCGCCGTCCCGGCCGCCCCGCCCGAGCACGTTCCGCGGCGGGATCGACGGCGTGCTGCTCGTCGCGGTGCTGCTCGTCGCGGTCAACCTGCGCGCGCCGCTCACCGCGCTGCCGCCGGTCGTCGCGGACGTCGCGGCGGACCTCCACCTCACCGCGGCGGCCGCGGGCCTGCTCACCGGCATCCCCGTCCTGTGCTTCGCCGTGGCGACGCCGGCGGTCGCGGGGCTGCTCGGGCGGTCGTCGTTGCGCACGGCGATCGCCGTCGCCCTCGCGCTGATCCTCGCCGGCACGCTGCTGCGCTCGGCCGACGTCGCCGCCCTCGGCGCCGCGGGCACGTTCGCCGGGACGGCGCTGCTCGGGCTCGGCATCACGACGGCCAACCTCGCCGTCCCGATGATCGCCCAGCGTGACTTCCCCGGGCACGTCGCGACGGTGACGGGCCTGTACACGGCGGCGATCAACGTGGGCACCGTCGCGACCACGGCGCTCACCGCACCCCTGGCCGACGCCGTCGGGTGGCGCTGGGCGCTCGCGTCCTGGTCCGTGCTCGCGGTCGTCGCGCTCGTCTGGTGGCTGCGGGCGGTCCCGCGCGAGGTGCGTGGGACCGGATCGACGACGCAGCGCCCCGGTGCCGCGACGGCGTCGGGGACGACAGCACCCGGCGACGACGCACCGCCCGCGCCGGACGACCGGGGCGGCGGGCCGAGGGGGGCCGACTCCCCCGGCGACCTCGCGGCCGCGGCCGCCGAGGGCGTCACGGGCACCGACCCCGCCGTCGCCCGCGAGCGCCACGTCCTGGCGACGCCGTTCACGTGGTGGCTGTGCGCGATGTTCGCGCTCCAGTCGTCCAGCTTCTACGCGCTCACGGCGTGGCTGCCGCTCATCCTGGAGGACCTCGCGGGGATCCCCCGCTCGACGTCGGGTGGGGCCGCGTCGCTGTTCCAGGGGTTCGCGATCGTCGGCGGGCTCGCCGTGCCGCTGGCGGCGCGCCGCTGGTCGCTGCGACAGCGCTTCGCCGCGATCGCGGTGCTGTGGCTCGCGCTGCCCGTGGGCCTGCTCGTCGCGCCCGACCTGTGGGCGGTGTGGGCGTCGACGGCCGGCATCGCCCAGGCGGCGAACTTCGTCGTCATCTTCACGCTCGTCGCCCAGCGCTTCCCGACGGTCCGGCGCGGCCGCCAGGCGTCCGCGACCGTGCAGTCCGTCGGGTACTGCCTCGCGGCGGTCGCCCCGACGCTCGCCGGCGCGCTGCAGACGGCGACGGGCACGTGGACCACGCCGGTCGCCGTCGTGCTCGGCGCGCTCGTCGCCATGACCGCGATCGGCCTCGCTCTCACGGGCCCTCCCCGCTCCCACGCGAGATAGCCCGGGCGGGGAAGGGCCTACCGCGCGATCACCGCTCTACCTCGCGAACCACGGCTCTACCTCGCGCAACCACGGTTCTACCTCGCGCGGCCACGGTTCTACCTCGCGCGGCCACGGGTGCACCTCACGATCGCGGTCCTCCTCGGCACATCGAAGCCCTTGACCGACCCTTCGGCACGTGTTTATGGTGTACACGTTGTTTACGTCATACACATCCGTGTGCACCGCACACGGCCAGCACGCACGACCGAGAAGGAGAAGGCGATGAGCGAACCGATGATCGCCGTGCAGGGGCTCGAGAAGTCCTACGGCGACCACGCCGTGCTGCGCGGCGTCGACCTGACCGTGCGCCGCGGCGAGATCTTCGCGCTGCTCGGGCCCAACGGCGCCGGCAAGACCACGACCGTCAACATCCTCACGACCCTGGTGAAGCCGGACGGCGGGAGGGCCTCGGTCGCGGGCGCCGACGTCGTGCGCGACGCCGGCCGGGTGCGCGACGTCATCGCGCTCACGGGGCAGTACGCGTCGGTCGACGAGTTCCAGACCGGCACCGAGAACCTCGTCATGATGGGGAACCTCGCGCACCTGCCGCCCCGGACGGTCCGGGCGCGCGCGGCCGAGCTCCTCGACCGGTTCGACCTCACGGACGCCGCCGACCGCCGCGTCGGCACCTACTCCGGCGGCATGCGCCGCCGGCTCGACCTCGCGATCAGCCTCGTCGCGGACCCGGCCGTGCTCGTCCTCGACGAGCCCACGACCGGGCTCGACCCGGCGTCGCGCTCGCAGCTCTGGGACGTCGTGCGGGGCCTCGCCGCGGATGGAACGACCGTGCTGCTCACGACCCAGTACCTCGAGGAGGCCGACCGCCTGGCCGACTCCATCGCCGTCCTCGACGACGGCAAGGTCGCCGCCCTCGGTACCGCCACGGAGCTCAAGGCGCTCGTCGCGGGCGACCACGTCCGCATCGCGTTCGAGGACCCCGCGAGCCTCAGTGCCGCCGTCGGGCTCGCCCCCGGTCTCGGCCTGGTGGCGGCGACCGACGAGAAGGACCTGTCCCTCACCGCGCCCAGCGACGACCCGGTCCGCACGATCCGCGACGTGCTCGCGGTCGCCGACGCCCACCACCTCGCCGTCGCCGGGGTCACCGTCGTCAAGCCCACGCTGGACGACGTCTTCATCGCCCTCACCCGCAAGGAGACCGTCCGATGAGCGCCACGCCCACGACCGCGCCCGCCCGGGTGCGCCCCGCCCGTCCTGCGCCGTCCGGACGGTCACGGCAGAGCCCCGCGACGGCCGTGCGCGACGTGCGCACGATGGTCGTGCGGGAGACCCGGCGCCAGCTGCGCAGCCTCGACGGGCTCATCACCGCGTTCGTGCTGCCGGTGATGATCATGCTCGTCTTCGTCGTCATCTTCGGCGGGGCGATCTCCGGTGACGACTACATCGACTACGTCGTGCCCGGCGTGCTCGTCATGTGCCTCGGCTTCGGCTCGGCGACCGCGGCCGTCGGCGTCGCCCAGGACATGACGTCGGGCACGATCGACCGGTTCAAGACGATGCCGATCTTCGGGCCCTCCGCCCTGTGGGGGCACGTCGTCGCGAGCATCGGCCGCAACCTCGCCTCGGCGGTCGTCGTCGTGGGGGTCGCCTACGCGCTCGGCTTCCGGGCGGACGCCGACCTCGGAGACTGGCTGGGGCTCGTCGCGTTCTCCGTCCTCTCCGTGCTGACCTTCACGTGGCTCAGCGTGGTCCTGGGCCTCGTGCTCAGCGTCGAGGCGTCGCAGTCGGTGAACTTCATCTTCCTGTTCGTGCCCTACCTCAGCTCGGGTTTCGTCCCGATCGACACCATGCCGTCGTGGCTGCACGGGTTCGCCGAGAACCAGCCGTTCACGCCGATCATCGAGACGTTCCGCGGGCTCCTCGCGGGGTCGCCGGACGCGACGACCGTCCTCACGGGCGTCGCGTGGCTCGTGGGCTTCCTCGTCGTGAGCTGCGCCGCCGGCTCCGTCCTCTACCGTCGGCGCACCGCCCGCTGACCCCGACCCCGCCCGGGCCGAGCAGGTGGTCCCGGCGCGTCCTGCGACCGGACGCGCCAGGACCACCTGCTCGCGCCGCCCGGAGCGCCCGCTCGCCGGCAGTGCGCACGGGCGCACCCCGGTTCGGGGAGGATGGTCCCATGACGGACGCACCCGACCTCCCACCTCGGATCGCGCTCGCGTGGGGCGTCGCCGAACGGCCCGAGCGCGCCCCGAAGCGTGAGCTGAGCATCGAGCGCATCGTCGAGACCGCGATCGAGATCGCCGACGCCGACGGCCTCGCCGCGGTCTCCATGGCGAAGGTCGCGCAGAGCCTCGGCTTCACGACGATGTCGCTCTACCGGTACGTGACGAGCAAGGACGACCTGCTGCTCCTCATGCAGGAGGCGGTACTCGACGTCGAGTACCCCCCGGCGCACGAGCCCGCGGACTGGCGCACCGAGCTCCGCGAGTGGGCGCAGTTCTCCATGGCGGTCTTCGCCTCGCACCCCTGGTTCCTCGACGTCCCGGTGACCGGTGCGCCCGTCACCCCGAACACCCTGCGCGCCGCGGACTCCTGCCTGCGGGCCCTGCGCTCCACGCCGCTCGACGAGGAGGAGAAGATGTCGGTCATCCTCCTCCTGAGCGGGTATGCGCGGAACGCGGCCCGGCTCGAGGCCGAGCTCGCCCGCGCGGTCGACGCCACGGGCGACGAGGACGCCGTGCTCGGCGGGTCGTTCGCCGACGCGCTGCGCGAGCTGGTCGACGAGGTGAGGTTCCCGTACCTGCGCCCCCTCGTCGAGTCCGGCGCGTACGCCGGAGAGGGGCAGATCGACGACACGGCCTGGGGGCTCGAGCGCCTGCTCGACGGCCTCGCGGTCTACGTCGACGCGCGTGCGGCGGGCGCCCCGGGTGCCGGGCGGGACTTCCGTTCGTCGTCCACGCCGCCCGACGACGGTGCGGACGACGAGGCGCCGGTCGGCGGAGCCGTGCCGGTCGAGGTGTCCGTCCACGTCAAGGACCCGAAGGTCAAGAAGGCGACGCTCAAGCGCCGTGACGCCGAGCGCCGCGTCCGCGAGGCGCAGAAGAAGGTCCGCGAGCTCGAGAAGGCGCTGCGCGAGGCGGAGAAGGCGGAGCGCGAGGCGGCGCGGGCGGCGGTGGAGAAGGCGCGCGGCTGAACGGGGATGCGCGGCGGCCGGTCACCTCGAGGGTGGCCGGCCGCCGTCGTCCCCGAAGGTGCGCGTCACTCCGCGAGCGCGAAGCCCGTCGTCCAGGACGTCTTCTCGCCCGCGGCGAGCGTGAGCTGGAGGAAGCCGAGGGCCTCGAGCTCGTGCGCACGCTTCAGCGAGCCCGCGTCGACCACGCGCACGCCGGAGACGACCCCGGCCAGCGCGGCCTTGGCGTCCGCGTCGTCGCCCGCGACGAGGACCGTCGTGGGGAGCGAGCCGACCTGCCCGGACGCGAGGGTCGCGGCGAAGTTCGTGTTGAACGCCTTGAGCACGCGCGCGCCGGGCACGCGCTCCTGGAGCTGCGCGGCGGCCGACGAGCCCGCGGGCACGACGAGGGAGTCGAAGGTCGCGAAGTCGAGCGGGTTGGTGATGTCGACGAGGACCTTGCCGTCGAGGCGGTCGGCGTAGAGGTCGACGACCTCCGCGACGGCCCCGTACGGGAGGGCGAGGACGACGACGTCCCCCGTGAGGCCGTCGCCGACGACGCCGGCCGCGACCCGGGGGTCGAGTTCGGTCGCCTCGCGCGTGAGGACCTGCACCTGGCTGCCCGCGGCGAGCGCGAGACCGGTGATCGCGGAGCCCATGGTGCCCGCGCCGATGATGGAGATGCTGCTCATGGTGGCTTCCCTTCCTGCGCCGGCCGCCCGGTCGGCTGTTGGTTGTCGCTACAACCATCACGCCACGAGGCTAAACTTGTAGCGTCAACTATTACGATGGTCACACCGGAGGAGGCCCGATGACGACAGAACCCCGCTGGCTCGACGACCAGCAGCTCGACGCCTGGAAGCGGCTCGTGGCCGTGGTCGAGCTGTTGCCGGGCGTCCTGGACACCCAGCTCCGACGCGACGCCGACCTCAGCCACTTCGAGTACTACGTGCTCGCGATGCTGTCCGAGGCACGCGACCGCACGCTGCGGATGACCGACCTCGCGAGCGCCACCAACGCGACGCTCCCCCGCCTCTCCCACGTCGTGGCGCGGCTCGAGAAGCGCGGGCTCGTCGAGCGGGTCCCCTGCCCCGAGGACCGCCGCGCCACGAACGCGCACCTCACGAGCGCCGGGTGGGACAAGGTCGTCGCGACCGCGCCGGGGCACGTCGCGAACGTCCGGGACCACGTCATCGACGCGCTCACGCCCGAGCAGGTCGACCAGCTCGACGCCATCGCCGGCGCGATCCTCGAGCGCGTCGACCCCGACGACCGCATGGGCTTCCTGCGCCGCTGACCCGGTCCGGCGCCCGCTCGTGGACCGCCCGGTCCGGGCGTCGACGCGAGCGGCCGGGCCTCAGCCCGGACGGCCGGGCGTCGCGAGGACGAGCACGGGGCCGTGCGCCACCAGCGCCCCCAGTGCCGCCGGCAGGTCAGGCACCGCGAGCTCCACGACGTCCGGGAGCGCGGCGACCACGTCGTCCCACTCGGGTGCGGCGTCGTCCACCTCGACGCTGTGCCCGTTCACGAGGTCGAACGACACGTACCGCACCGGGCTCACCACCGCGCCGAGCGCGAAGGCGGTCACCCGGCGCACGTCGGTCCAGGGCGCGAGGACGCCGCCCTGCCCGTCGTCGACCTCGACGCCGCGCGTCGAGACGCCGACCCGCATCGCGCGCGGGCCCGGTGTCGTTCCCGCCGTCACCCGGCGACCTCCGCCGCCTCGAGCCACGCCGCCTCCAGCTCGTCCTTCTCGGCCGCGAGCGTGCGCAGCTCGGCGTCGAGCTCCGCGACGGCCGCGAAGTCGGTCGCGTTCGCCGCGATCTTCTCGTGCAGGCGCGCCTCCGCCTCCGCGATCTTCGACAGCCGCCGCTCGATGCGGTTGATCTCCTTCTTCGCCGCACGCACCTCGGCGGCGCTCGGCCCGGCCGGGGCGGCCGCGTCCGGCGCGCCCTCCGCCCCGCCGTCGCCCCCGGCCGCAGGCGCGAAGCCGCTCGACGCCGCCCCGGGAACCGCGAGCGCCGCGCGCCGCAGCTCGAGGTACTGCTCGACGCCGCCCGGAAGGTCGCGCACCCGACCGTCCCCGAGCAGCGCGACCTGGCGGTCCGCGACGCGCTCGAGCAGGTAGCGGTCGTGCGAGACGACGACGAGCGTGCCGGGCCAGCCGTCGAGGAGGTCCTCGAGCGCGGCGAGCGTGTCGGTGTCGAGGTCGTTCGTCGGCTCGTCGAGCAGGAGCACGTTGGGCTCGGCGACGAGCAGGCGCAGGAGCTGGAGGCGGCGGCGCTCGCCGCCCGAGAGGTCGCGCACGAGGGTCTGCGACCGCTCGCGCGTGAACCCGAGGCGCTCGACGAGCTGGGACGCGGAGAGCTCCTTGCCGTCGACGACGACCGAGCGCTTCTCGTCCTCGATCACCTGGATCACGCGCGACCCGGCGATGTCGTCGAGCTCGCCCACGTCCTGCGACAGCTCGGCGACGTGGACGGTCTTGCCCCGCTTGACCCGCCCGGAGTCGGGCTCCCGCCGTCCGGCGAGGAGCGCGAGGAGCGTCGTCTTCCCGGCGCCGTTCACCCCGACGACCCCGTACCGGTCGCCAGGCCCGAGGCGCCACGTGACGTCGTCGAGCAGCACGCGCTCGCCCTGCCCGTCCTGGCGAGGCACGGCGACCGTCACGTCCTCGAGGTCGAGCACGTCCTTGCCGAGCCGCTTCGTCGCGGTGCGCGTGAGCTCGAGCGTGTCGCGCGGCGGCGGGACGTCGGCGATGAGCGCCGCGGCGGCGTCGAGCCGGAACTTGGGCTTGGACGTGCGCGCGGGCGCGCCGCGCCGCAGCCACGCGAGCTCCTTGCGCAGCAGGTTCTCGCGCTTCTCCGCCGCGACGGCCGCCGTACGGGCCCGCTCGGCGCGCGCGAGCACGTACGCGGCGTACCCGCCCTCGTAGCCCTCGACCTGGCCCGAGCCGTCGCCGCGCACCTCCCACGTGCGCGAGCAGACGGCGTCGAGGAACCAGCGGTCGTGCGTGACGACCACGAGGGCGCCCTTCGCGCCCGGGCGGGCGAAGCGGTCGCTGAGGTGCGCGGCGAGCCACGCGACGCCCTCGACGTCGAGGTGGTTGGTCGGCTCGTCGAGGAACAGCACGTCGTGGTCGGCGACGAGGAGGGCCGCGAGCGCGACCCGGCGACGCTGGCCGCCGGACAGCGTGTCCGCCGGGGCGTCGAGGTCGAGGTCGCCCAGCAGTCCCGCGTGGACGGTGCGGATGCTCGCGTCCGACGCCCAGGCGTGGGTCGCGGCGTCGCCGTGCACGAGGTCGCGGATCGTCGCGCCGGTGCCGGCGTCGTCGCGCTGGTCGAGCAGGCCCACCCGCAGGCCGCCCACCCGGGTGACGCGGCCGCCGTCGGGCTGCTGCGTGCCCGCGAGCAGGCGCAGGAGCGTCGACTTGCCGGCGCCGTTGGGGCCGACGATGCCGACGCGGTCGCCGTCGTCGAGGCCGAGCGAGACGTCGTCGAGCAGGGTGCGGGTGCCGACGGTCAGCGAGATGCCGTCGGCGCCGAGGAGATGAGCCACACGCACGAGCCTAGGCCGCACCCCGTGAGTGCAGGAAATGGTCGCGGACCGACGGCGAGATCGCGACCATCTCCTGCACTGGCGGGCGAGGGTCAGCCCTTGAGGCCCGAGTGGGCCAGGCCCTGGACGAACTGCTTCTGCGCGACGAGGAACACCGCGAGCACGGGCAGCACGGTGAGCGTCGTCGCCGCGAGCTGCACGTTCCACATCGGTCCGCCGTAGGCGTCGACGTACTGCGTGAGGGCCTGCGGGAGCGTGAACCGGTCCTTGCTGGACAGGTACACGATCGGCTCGAGGTACAGGTTCCACGACTTGAGGAACGTGAAGATCGCGACGGCCGAGATCGCCGAGCGCGACAGCGGGAACGCGATCCGCCAGAAGATCCCCCACCGCCCCAGCCCGTCCATGCGCCCGGCCTCCTCGAGCTCGCCGGGGAGCCCGAGGAAGAACTGGCGCATGATGAACGTCGCGAGGACGCTCGGCGCCCCGAGGATCGGGATGACCACCAGCGGCCAGTGCGTGTCGATGAGCCCGAGCGAGTTGACCATCCGGAACAGCGGGACGATCGTCACCTCGGACGGCACGAGCAGCCCGACGAGGACGATCAGGAACAGCGCGTTCGCCCCGGGGAACCGGATGCGCGCGAACGCGTACCCGGCCATCGACGACACGAGGATCGTCCCGACCGTCACCAGCGCCGCGATGTAGAGGCTGTTCCAGTACTGCTGCGCGAACGGCTGCAGCCGGAACACCTCGCCGTAGGCCGCGAACGACGGGTCCTGGGGCCAGAGCGTCGGCACGGCCCGCAGGATCTCGCTCATCGGCTTGAGGCTCGACGTCGCCATCCACCACGTGGGGAACACGAAGGGCACGCTGAGCACGACCAGCAGCGCCACGAGCGCCCAGCGTCCCCGCCGGCGCCGAGAGCGCGCGGCGCGGTCGCGCCGCGCGGGCGTGCGCCGGGTCCCGCCCGGGCCGTCGCCGCCCGGGCCCGACGCCACGCGCCGGGCGGGGCCGTCGTCCGCGCCCGGGAGCGTGGCCGGGCCGGGCATCACGTCAGACTTCATGGAAGACCCACCTCTTGCGCGTCTGCCACTGCACGAGTGTCAGGACGAGGACGATGACGAACAGCAGGACGGAGATCGCGCTCGCGTAGCCGAAGTCGTTGAACCGGAACGCCTGCTGGTACAGGTAGTAGACGAGCACCGTGGTCGAGCTCCCCGGCCCGCCGCCCGTGAGCACGGCGATCTGCGCGAACACCTCGAGCGAGCCGACGATCGTGAGGATCGACACGAGCAGCACGGTCGGGCTGATGAGCGGGAGCGTGATCGACCGGAAGCGCCGCCACGCGCCGGCACCGTCGATGCGCGCGGCCTCCTGGACCTCCTCGGGGACGCCCTGCAGCGCCGCGAGGAAGAGGATCATGTTGAGGCCCACGTTCTTGAAGACCTGGACGACGATCACCGAGATCATCGCGGTCGTCTCGCCCCGCAGCCAGTTGGGCCCCTCGACGCCGAGCAGCGACAGGAACCCGTTGATCCCGCCGTCGGCCTGGAGCAGGAAGCTCCACACGATCGTCCACGCGACGAGCGACACGACGACCGGCGAGAAGAAGAACGTGCGGAACGTCGTGGTTCCCGGGAGCTTCTGGTTGAGCAGCACCGCGAGGACGAGCGCGAGCGATATGTTGAGCACGACGAGCCCGACCGAGAACCACAGGCTCGCGAGCAGCGAGTCGCGCAGGCCGGGGTCCGCGAGCATGCGCTCGTAGTTGTCGGCACCCGCGAACGTGAACGTGTTCGCGAGGACGTTCCACTCGTGCAGCGAGTACCAGACGACGGCGACCAGCGGCGCGACGACGAACGCGAGCGCGCCGAGCACGGCGGGCGCGACCATGGTGTAGCCCACGGCCGCGTCCCGTCGTGCGAGTGCGGAGGACGCCACGCTCAGTCCTCGAGCAGGGGCTGGATCGCCGCGCAGGTGTCGGCGAGCACGCCCTCGACGTCGGCGTCCGCGGTCCACAGCGCGTCGAGCTCGGCCCGCACCGTGTCCTGCAGCTTGGCGAAGTTCTGGTGCGACGGCTTCGTCACGGCACCCTGGATGCCGTCGACGACGACCGCCTGGAGCTGCTCCTCGCTGAGCTTCGGGTTGGCGGCCCCGAGCGTCTCGGCGGTGAGGAGCGACTCGCGCGGCGGCGGGAAGTAGGCGGCGAGCGTCTCGGCGTTCTCCGGGTTGGTGAACCACGCGAGGAAGTCGGCGGCGACGTCGGGGTGCTCACCGGCGGCGAAGACGCCGATGCCCGCCTGGCCGATGACGTTCTGCTGGCCCGCCGGACCCGCCGGCAGCGGCACGACGTCCCACCCGAACGAGTCGTCGAGCGACGACGCGCGGCTGATCTGCGTGATCGTCATGGCGGAGTCGCCCGCGAAGAAGTCGGCCGTCGTGCCCGGACCGGGCAGCGCCTTGTCGACGAACGTCGCGTCGTGGATCCACGTGAGCGCGTCGACCATCTCGGGGTCGGTGAACGTGCACTGCGTGCCGTCCTCGCTCCATGGCGCCGCGTCCCAGCCGTCCCAGATCGTCGACAGGTTCTCCCACACCTTGTAGTCGAAGTCGCGCACCACGAGGCCCTGCTTGCCCGACGTCGCAGCGGCCGCCGCCGCGATGTCGCGGACCTGGTCGTAGGTCCAGTCGCCCGACGCGACGAGGTCGGCCGGGTTCGGCTGGCCCGCCGCGGCGACCTGGTCGGTGTTGACGAACAGCGCGAACGGCGAGTTGGAGAACGGGTAGGCGTAGAGCCCGCCGTCCTTCTCCCACAGCGCGAGCGACGAGTCGAGCAGGTCGTCGTACTCGTACCCCTCCGTCTCCTGCAGCTTCGGGGCGACGTCGACGAGCGCGCCGCTCGCCACGAACTCGGGCGCGTAGCTCTCGAGGATCCAGGCGAGGTCCGGCGGGTTGCCGCCCGCGAGCTGCGTGGTGAGCGACGTCGTGTAGTCCTCGAACGGGATCGTCTCGAACGTCACGCCGGACACGAGGTCCGGGTTCTCCGCGACGTACGCGTCGGCGATCTCCTGGAACTGTGCGAGCTGCGTCTCGTCGGCGGTCCACACCGTCATGCGCAGCTCGACGGGCTCGCTCGGCGTGCTCGGCTCGCCGGCGACGTCGTCGCCGCCGCCGGAGCACGCGGTGAGGACGAGGGCGAGCGCGACGCCGCCGGCGGCCAGCGGTGCGCTCACGAGGCGGCGCCGGTTCGGGTTCCGGCGGGGGGTCAGGGGGGTCATCAGTTCTCCTTCGGACTGAGGGTGGCCGTGTCGGTGCGGGCGGGGGCCCGCGTCAGTAGGGGTGCGCCTCGGCGGGCCAGCGCAGTTCGACGCCGGCCCGGACGAGCTCGTCCTGGTAGTCGGCGAGCAGGTCGGCCTTCGACTGGACGGCGTGCGGCGTGCGCCCCGTCGCGAGGCAGTGGGCCGCGAGGTGGCCGGCGGCCTCGCCGACGTTCCACTCCACGGGGTGCAGCCGGTAGCAACCGTTGGTGATGTGCGTCGTGCCGATGTTCTTGTTGGCGGCGAGCAGGTTGGTCACGCGCTGCGGGAGCAGCGCGCCGAGGGGGATCTCGAACGGCGTCGACGCGACGTCGATGTACGTGTCGCCGCCCGTCGAGGGGTGCAGGTCGATCCGGTACATGCCGACGCCGACCGAGTCGTCGTAGCGCGTCGCGCCCCGGTCGCCGCGCACGGCGTACGAGACGTCGTTCTCCGTCACGGTCGTCACGGCGCGCAGGCGGCGGGACTCGCGGTGGTAGGCCGCCTGGGCGAGGCCGTCGGCCGAGCCCATGACGTCGGGCCGCAGGCGCAGCCCCGGGAAGCCGGTCCCCCCGTCGGGGCGGGGTGCCTCGGTCTGCATCCAGTAGAGCATCGACAGGCTGAGCTGCCGGGCGTCCGCGAGCCGCGCCTCCTCCACGTCGCGCGGCACGTCGAGCACGGGCGCGAGGAAGTAGTCGATGCTCGGCCAGTTCACGAGGCACAGGTCGCTCGCGTAGTGGCCCGGCGCGAAGAGGTCGCGGGCCGCGATGCGCCGGAACGTCCAGAGGTTCCCGTCGCCGGGGTTCTTCGACTGGTCGGCGTCGACGGCGCGCGCGTCGTCGCCCGGGTTCGGCGTGAAGGACCGCACGTCCATCGCGAGCGTGCGCGGGTTGGGCGCCTCCCACGACAGCATGCGCCGCCCGTTCCACGGGCCCGGGGTGTACGTGCTCCAGAAGTCGTACCGCTCGGGGCGGTCGATCGTGTGGTCGCCGTCCACGTGCTCGACGGCGAAGCACACGCTCAGGGCCTGCACGTTGTCCGGCTGCGCCTCGTCGGGCGCGCTCGGCTCCCCGGTCTCACGGTTCGACTCGAACCCCGTGACGTACTCGGTGCCCGTCAGCGGCAGGAGCTCGCCCGTCTCCGTCGCGTCGACGACGAACGCCGCGTGGACCGTCACGGGCGCGTCCCCGGCGTCGGCCGCGACCGGGGTGAGCGTCACGGAGGTGACGCGGTCCCCGTCGGTCGTGGCCGCCGTCGGGCGCACGCGCTCGAGCAGCCGGACGCGGCCCGCGGACCGCCACGGGGCGAGCATCTCCTCGAGCACGCCCACCGCGACGCGCGGCTCGTGGCACAGCTTGGAGACCCAGCCCGCGCCGGGGTTGAGGGCGTCCCACGTGCGCGCGGCGTCGGTGAGCGGGTACGAGCGCCGGTACACGTCGCGGATGCCGTCGCGCAGCGCGCGGTAGCGCGCGGTGACGCCGAACCGCTCGACCCAGGGGCTCTCGTCCGGCGGCACCGCCTGGGACGTGAGCTGCCCGCCGATCCACGGGTGCTCCTCGGTGAGGACGACGCGGGCGCCGCGCTCCGCCGCCGCGAGCGCGGCGGCGACGCCGCCGAGCCCGCCGCCGACGACGAGGACGTCTGCTTGGAGGTCTGGATGGGTCACGCTGGTTCCGTTTCTCTGGTGCTCTGGTGCTCTGAGGTCGGCAAGGGCGGTCTGGTGCCCGGGGGCGGTACGGGCGGAGGCGCGGCGACGGTCTCGCCGTCGACGTCGACGCACTCGAGGAGCTGGTGCAGCTCGTCCTCGGGCACCCGGGCGGCGCGCGCGGCCTTGCGGTCGGAGCGGCCCGAGCCGGACTCGGCGACGAGACGCGACAGCAGGACGAGGGCGCGCGCCCCCATCTCCTCGCGCGGGATCGAGAACCCGGACCACCGGCGCCCGCCCGGGCGCCCGTGGTGGGGCTGGCCCAGGAGGAGGAACGAGACGTCGTCGGGCACGCGCACGCCGCGCCCCTCGAGCTCGTCCACGAGCTCCTCCGGGTAGTTCTCGGGCGCGACGACGACGGCCGTGAGGCGCTGGTCGACGATCTCCGCGGCCGTGGCCGGGACGTCGTCGAGCTCGACGAAGCGCACGGTGAGCCCGTGCGCCTTCA
Source organism: Cellulosimicrobium cellulans (assembly GCF_016921195.1). GTDB lineage: Bacteria > Actinomycetota > Actinomycetes > Actinomycetales > Cellulomonadaceae > Cellulosimicrobium > Cellulosimicrobium cellulans_F. Next base: position 60,279 of record NZ_JAFGYF010000015.1, on the reverse strand, counting down.
TCGTGGCGCGGTAGGCGTCGACCCGGTCGAGCGTCGGCTGGTCGGTGCCGCGCGGCCCGACGTAGCCGATGCGCTCGTGACCGAGCGTGACGAGGCGCTCGACCTGGCGCGCGGTCGCCGCGACGTAGTCGGCGCCGACGTAGGGCAGGCGGCCGCCGTCGCTGCCGCGCTTGCCGATGAAGACGAACGGGTAGTTTGTGTCGAGCAGGTGCTGGAGCTCGCCGCGGTCCTCGTGCTGGCCGAGCAGCAGGCAGCCGTCGGCGATCCCGAGGCGCTGCCAGCCGTCGCGGGTCAGGCGGCGGCGCCCGTCGACGACGCGCGCGCTCGTGAAGAGCAGGATGTCGATCCCCAGCTTCTCGGCCGCGTGCTCGATGCCGACGAGGAACGGGCCGTAGAAGTCACGGCCGGCGCGCGGGAACGTCGCCTCGTAGGTGAACACCCCGAGGATCTGGTTGTGCCCGCCCGCGAGGCGCTGGGCCACGGGATTCGCCGAGTACCCCGTGATCCGGATCGCGTCGAGCACGCGCTGACGGGTCTCCTCGCTGATCCGCACCCCGGCGGGCGTGCTGTCGTTCAGCACGAACGAGACCGTCGCCTGGCTGACGCCTGCCATGGCGGCGACGTCGGCCTGGGTGATGCGGTGCCTCGGCATGGATCCTCCTCGATCACGTCGTCGACGACGTGCCAGGAGTCTCGCCAGCCCACGGCCCGCGGGTCAACGGGGTAATACGCATTATTACGTCGTGAGCAGCGCGGATGCGCGGCTCGGCGTCCCAGCGGTGATCCGCATAATCGCCCGGCCACCGCGGGGCCCGGCCGGACGTGGCAGGTCCGCGGGGGATGCACGAACGGGCCCAGGGACGCACTCCGAGGTGCCTCCCTGGGCCCGCTGCGCAGCCCGAGCGCGCCGTGCTACCCGCAGGTCAGCGCGTCGTACGTCGCCGAGAGCGATCCGTGCTGGGCACCGTCGGTCCCGGTGACGTCGACCGTCGCCTCGCCGGCCGCGACCGACGTGGAGCGCGTCGCGAACGACTGGTAGGCGCTGCGACCGGGCCCGACGTCGGCCACGGTGCGCTCACCGAACGGCGTCACGAGGCGGACCGTCGCCGCGGCGTCCCCCTCGTTGCGCGCCGTCACCGCGACGTACGCGCGGCCCGCGAGGCAGCGCGTCGCCGTCTGCACCTCGACGGCGGGCGCGTCGTCGCACGCGGCCGCCTCCGCGGCGGTCGGGGTCCAGCGGAACCAGTCGAACGACGCGACGATCTCCGGGGGCGTCGCCGAACCGCGCATCGCGAACGGCCCGACGCCCGTCGCGCCGAGCGCGGCGACGTCCACCGTGCGGCCCCACGGCGCGAACTCGACGCCGTCGACCGACACCGACGCCTGCACGGCGGTCCCGTCGCTCGCGAGGCGCAGCCAGAACGTGTCGCCGAGGCCCGCCGGCGGGACGACCGAGTCGAATCCGGTGTTGCGGTCCGTACCGTCCTGGCGCCAGATGAACTCGAGGCGGGGTCCGAGCGACCCGTGCACCAGGTCGAGCTTCGCGTAGTTCGCGTCGTCGCGGTAGAGGAGCAGACCGCCCTGCTGGAAGCGCTCGGTCGGGGAGACCGAGACGGCCGTCGTGACCTCCCACGGCCCGTCCGGGACCGCCTGGAGCGGCAGCGACGCGCCCGCGACGCCGGTCGCGTAGGTCGGGATGCGCAGGGCGCCGTCCGCGAGCTCGTGCCGGGCGCTCCCCGGCCGGACGACGGACCAGCGCGCCGGGTCGAGCGCCGCGCCGTCGAACTCGTCGGACGCCGCGCCGCTGCACTGCTCGCGCAGCGGGTCGGGGTCCTGGCCGGGCTCGGGAGGCCGCACGGCGTCGGGGTCGCGCTGCGCCCACGCGATCGTCGCGCCCAGGCGGTCGCCGGACTCGTAGAAGAGGTACGTCTCGTCGCCGTCGGTGACGATCTCGGGCGCGGCCACCCGGCCGGTGTCGTCGCCCACGCCGCTGGCCTTGTGAAGCTCCCACCGCGGCCCGACCTGCGTCATCGTCGGGTCGAGCGTGCGGGCGAACGTGATGCCCGTGGAGCCGTGGTAGATCACGTAGAGCTGGCCCTCCCACTCCCACAGGTTGCCGCCGGACACGTTCGTCCCGGTCGCGGCGTCGGGCACGACGAGCGGGTCGGGCCGGACGTCCCAGGCCTTGCCGTCGACCGACTCGGCCACCTTGATGCGCCGGATGTCGTCGGTCCGGTTCTGCATGTAGGTCATCGCGAACCGGTAGCCGGACGACGGGTCCGGGTGCTCGACGACGCGCGCGTACGACGTCTCGGTGGTCCCCGCACCCCCGTCGGCGTTGGTCACGGCGACCCCGGAGTCGTCGAACGTCACGCCGTCGGGCGACGTCGCCCACCGCGTCGTCGAGTTCTCGCCGTGGAAGTACAGCAGCACCTGGTCCGTCGCGTCGTCCCACAGGACGTCGGGCGACGAGACGTGCGAGACGCGCTCGTAGAACGGGAGCCACTCGTTCGCGACGATCGGGTTGTGCGCGTACTCCGTCCACGGACCCTCGAGCGAGTCGGCGTACATGAGGGAGATGCCGCCCGGGGCGTCGTGCGGGGCGTAGTAGAGGTACCACTCCCCCAACGGGTCGTCGAGGTAGGCGCCCGCGTGGAAGACGCTCGGGAAGATGAACTCGTCCGTCGGGTTGTAGCTCATCGACTCCTTGTCGGTGATCACGCCGCGGTACTCGAAGACCGGGAGGTCGGCGGCGGACGGGACGTCGGCCGCCGCGGTGCTCACCGCTACGGGTCCGGCTGTCGTGGCCGGCGACGGTGCGGCGACGGCTGGGACGAGCGCGCCGGCCGCCAGCATCACGGTCAGGGCGGCGACCGCCGCGGGCGCGACACCGCGTCTGCGGCGTGGTGCTGCTGCTCGGGTTCTCACAGGGGACCTCCATCGGTTCCTCACCGGCGGCCTCGTCGCCGACCGGGCGCCGCGCGCGCGGCGGCGGCTGGTGGCAGTCTCGCCGCACCGGCCCTGCACCGGTCAAAGGGATGATGCGCATTATTAGCGCGGCGCGGCGGTCCTCGTGGCGGCGCTAGAGTCGTCCCGACCCGACACCGATGTCCGACATCAGACTTGTGCGCCCCCGGAGGATCGCCACCGTGCCGCTCTTCGACCTGCCCCTCGCCGAGCTCGAGACCTACGCGCCCGCGCTCGACGAGCCCGCCGACCTCGACGCGTTCTGGGCGCAGACTCTCGCCGAGTCCCGCGCGGCGGGCGGGGAGCTCGCCGAGACGATCCGGCTGGAGCGCGTCGACGCCGGCCTGGAGACCGTCGTGGTCGACGACGTCACGTTCGCGGGCTTCGGTGGCCAGCCCGTCAAGGGCTGGCTCGTCCGGCCGACCGCGGCCGATCGCGCGGTCGCGGCCGGAGAAACCGCGCCGCTCCCGGCCGTCGTCGAGTACCTGGGGTACGGCGGCGGGCGCGGGCTGCCGCACGAGCACCTCCTGTGGGCGAGCGCGGGCTACGCGCACCTCGTCGTCGACACGCGCGGTCAGGGCAGCGGATGGGGGGCCGGGGGCGACACGCCCGACCCCGTCGGATCGGGACCGGCCACGCCGGGCTTCCTGACCCGCGGCATCCTCGACCCGCACGAGCACTACTACCGCCGTGTCATCACCGACGCCGTACGGGCGGTGGACGCGGTACGGGCGGTCGACGGGATCGACCCCGCGCGCGTCGCCGTGACCGGGGTGAGCCAGGGCGGCGGCCTGACCATCGCCGTCGCCGGCCTCACCGAGGGTCTGGTCGCCGCGATGCCCGACGTCCCGTTCCTCAGCCACTACCGCCGCGCCGTCGAGATCACCGACCGCCCGCCGTACTCGGAGATCACGCGCTACCTCGCCGTCCACCGCGAGCACGAGGACGCCGTCTTCCGCACGCTCTCCTACCTCGACGGCGCGAGCCTCGCCCGCCGCGCGACCGCCCCCGGCCTGTTCTCGGTCGCCCTCATGGACCCGGTCTGCCCGCCCTCGACCGTGTACGCGGCCTACAACGGCTGGGCCGCCGGTGCGGGTGGCCAGGCCCGGGACGTCGCGCGCGCGATCGACGTCTACCGCTTCAACGAGCACGAGGGCGGGCAGGCCTACCGCTTCGCCCGCCAGCTCGCCTGGCTCCGCGAGCACGCCCGGTAGCCGACCCGCACGTCGCCGACGAACCGGGGTCGCGCGGGGGCAGGCCCTCGGCGTTCCGTGCGCGGCGGGTCAGTGCGCGACGACGCGGGCACCGGCGGCGGGGGCGGTGGTGCACCAGACGGTGTCGCACGCGTCGTTCGCGGTCCACGACGCGGCGATCGCGAGCGCGTGCTGGCGGCTGCGCGCGAGGGCGGCGACGGTCGGGCCGGAGCCGGAGACGATCGCGCCGAGCGCACCGGCCTCGGTCGCGACGTCGATCGTCCGCTGGAGCTCGGGGCGCAGGGCCAGCGCGGGGCCCTGGAGGTCGTTGCGCAGCACCTGCCCGAGCCCGACGGCGTCGCCCGCGCGCAGCGCCTGCATGAGCGCGGTGTCCTCGGCGAGGTCGAGCTCGGCCGGGCCGCCGACGGTCTCGTCGTACGTCCGGTAGACCTGGGCCGTCGAGAGCCCTTCCGCCTGGACCGCGAAGACCCAGTGGAACTCGCCGCGCGTCATGGCCGGCGTGAGCAGGTCACCGCGTCCCGTCCCGACGGCGGTGTGCCCCACCAGACCGAACGCGACGTCGGCCCCGAGCCCCGCGGCGAGGCGGACCAGGTCGGCGCGCGGCACCCCGGCGTCCCACAGCGCGTCGCACGCGACGAGCGCGGCCGCGGCGTCGGCGGAGCCGCCCGCCATGCCGCCCGCGACGGGGACCTCCTTGTGGATCTCGAGCCGGACGTCCGGGTCGACGCCGACGTGCTCGGCGAGCGCGACGGCGGCCCGCCACGCGAGGTTCGTCTCGTCGGTCGGCACCACGTCGGCCTGGAGACCGGTCACGCTGAGCGAGACGCCCGAGCCCGGCGGCACCTGGTGGGCGACGACGTCCTCGCTGAGCCCGACGGCCTGGAAGATCGTCACGAGCGGGTGGTAGCCGTCGTCCTGGAGCGCCCCGACCCGCAGCGACAGGTTGACCTTGCCGGGTGCGCGCACGCGGACGGACGGGGGTGGCGCGAGGGCGATGCTCGGCGGACGCGGGGGTGTCACGCGTCCACTGTGCCAGGTCGCCCGGTGCGACGCTCCGCGGGTGCCGCGCCACGGGCGGGGCGCTCGGCGAGGCCGCCGCGCAGGACGAGGTGCTCCGCGACGCGCGCGAAGGCCGCGACGTCGAGCACCTCGCCGCGCGCCTGCGGGTCGACCTCGGCGGCCTCGAGGACCTCGGCAGCCACGCTCGCGGACCCGGCGAGACCGGACAGCGCGGACCGCAGCATCTTGCGCCGCTGCGCGAAGGCCGCGTCGACGACGGCGAACACCTGCTCGCGCGTCGCGGTCGTGGCCGGCGGCTCGCGGCGGTCGAGCGCGACGAGCGCGGAGTCCACGTTCGGCACCGGCCAGAACACGCTGCGACCGATCGTCCCGGCGCGGCGGGCGTCGGCGTACCAGGCGGCCTTGACCGACGGGACCCCGTAGGTGCGCGACCCGGGCGGGGCGGCGAGCCGGTCGGCGACCTCCGCCTGCACCATGACGAGCACGCGCTCGAGCGAGTCGAACCGCTCGAGGAACGTGAGCAGCACGGGCACCGCGACGTTGTACGGGAGGTTGGCGACGAGCGCCGTGGGCGGCTCCCCGGGCAGGGCGGTGACCTCCAGCGCGTCGGCGCCCACGATCTGAAGGCGGTCGCCGACGTCGGGGACGTGCGCGGCGACCGTCGTCGGGAGCTGCTTCGCGAGGACCGGGTCGATCTCGACGGCGACGACGCTCGCCCCGGCCTCCAGGAGTCCCAGGGTGAGCGAGCCCAGCCCCGGTCCCACCTCGACGACGCGCTCCCCCGGGCGCACGTCCGCGGCCCGCACGATCTTGCGGACCGTGCCGCCGTCGTGCACGAAGTTCTGGCCGAGGGTCTTGGTGGGGCGGACGCCGAGGCGCCCCGCCAGGTCACGGATCTCGGCCGGACCCAGCAGGGCTCCTCGGGCGTCGCTCATGACAGGCAAGCCTACCGACCCGCCGGGTGCCGGGAACCGCGGCGCGGCACGACGAAGGGCGGGGCGCTGCGCGCCCCGCCCTCGGCGGTGCGGCCACCGAGCGGCCGCGAGATTCCTACCGGGTCAGAGGAGCCCGAGCTTGCGCGCGCACGCGGGCCACTGGCCCCAGCCCGAGCGGGCCTGGAGCGCCTGGGCGCGCTGCGTCTGCTCGGCGGCCGAGGCCTCCGACGGGAGGCCGGAGCCGCCCATCGCCCGCCACGTCGAGAGCGAGAACTGGTAGAGGCCGTAGTAGCCGTTGCCCGTGTTCGTCGCGGGGTTGCCGCCGGACTCGCACTGCGCGAGCGCACCCCAGACACCGCCGGGAGCGGAGCCGAGGTCCGCGGCCGGCGCGGACGAACCACCCGACGAGGAAGAGGAGGACGAGGAGGAGGACGACGAGCGCTGCTGCGTCTCGACCTTCGGCTGCGGCTTGGGGCGCTCCTTGGTGCCCTGCACGAGGATCTTGTTCACCGGGGGCGTGGTGACGCCCTCGGAGACGAGCTCGCGCGACTCCTCGACGCCGTCGACCGTCGTGACGCGGTGCACGGTCGTGTGGACGCCCTCGGCGCCCTCCTGCTTCACGACCGGGTCGAGGTCCTTGAAGCGGTTGGCGTCCTCCTCGGTGACCGTCTCGAACGGGACGGCCTTCTCGGTGGGCACCTCCTCGACCTTCACGCGCTGCACGACGAGCGAGACCGGCGCAGCGTCCGCCGCAGCCTCGGCGTCCTCGGTCGCGTCGGCGTCCGCGGCAGCGGTGGCGTCCGCGGCGGGCGCGGCCTCGGCAGCCGCGTCGGCCTGGGTCGCGGCGAGCTGCTCGGTCTTCTCGACGTGGACGCGGTCCAGCTCGCCGAGCTGGATGCCCTGCTGGTCGAGGATCGCGTCGATGCCGATGCTGCCGTCGGGCGCGACCTTCGTCTCGCCGTCCGCGACGACGTTCACGGGGCCGTCCGCGTCGAGACGGATCGGGAGGGACGCACGCTCGCCGGAGCGCGACGCCACGAGGCGCACGTCGCTGCCGCGCGTGGCGAGGGTCGTCAGGGCCTCGTCCGCGTCGAGCGCGGTCAGCCAGACGGAGGACTGGGAGCCGTCGACCTGGACGGGCACCTCGCGCCCGTAGCGCACGACGACGTCGCCGCCGCCGCGCAGGGCGGAGTCGATGTCCGGGACGACGAGGTCGCGGTCGCCGACGGCGACGTCCTGCTCGGCGAGCAGGCCCTCGACGGAGCCGGCGAACGTCGTCACGGTGGTGATCTGGCCGTCGACGTCGAGCTCGACGGTCTTGCGCGCGTTGCCGTAGGCGACGGCGCCGGTCGCGAGGAGGACGACGGTGGTGGCGCCGGCCACGAGGGGCCAGCGGCGACGGCGGGTGGTGGTCGCGGGGCTCTCGTGGCTCTCCGCGAGGCCGCCGGCGGGGGTCTCGGAGGTGGTCAGGGGGTCCTGAAGGTTCGTGTCGGCGCTCTCGGGGGCGCCGGCCGCGTCAGCGGTCCGGTGGAAGGGGTTCTTCACTCGGGTCCAGTCGTCGTGCGTCCCGGGCACGGTGGCTCGACGGCGCGTGAGCACCACCCGCGGCCCGCGGCGGACGTACGTCCTCCGCGGCGGGCGCACACGTGCGTCCGCGGGTCTCGAGCGGCCGATCCGGCTGCCGGCGCCACCCCGGCACCCCTTCCCCAGGGCCCGACGACGGCGCACCGCCCGCGTGGTCCGGGCACGTCTCCCGCGGTCCGGACGGACCGTGGCAGCGTGCCGTTCACGCGCGAGCGACGTTCGACCGTAACCGATCCGTTATCGAAGTCCAACCCCTGAGTCGCTACGCTAGGAGGTTCTGTCCAGATTTCTGCACCTATGTCGCCCGCGCCTCCACGCGCTTCTCACCCGGTGTCACCGTCGGCGTCACTCCCGGGGCCGCCCTCCGCCGAGCCCGATCCCGCACGCCCCGGGCCGGCACCCCCGGACCGCACGGCCCTGAGCCCCACCCGCGACAGCGTCTCCGAGAGCTCGGGCGGGTCCAGGACCGTGAGGTCGACGTCGAGGCCCAGCAGGAACCCCGCGAGCTCGGCGAGCGACGTCCCTCCGGTCTCGAGCACACAGGCGTCCGGGCCGTCGTCGACGAGCACCCCCGTGCCCGGTGCGATCCGGTCCGCCACGACGCTCGCCGGCGCGTGCAGACGCACGCGCGCGGGGTGCGCCCACGCGATCGACGCCACGCCGCGCACCACGTGGGCGACCGCGTCGCCACCCGGTACGGGGCGCGGCACGAAGCGCGGACCACCCGGGGTGCGCAGGCGGAGCCGGTCGACCCGGAACGTCCGCCAGTCGTCCCGGTCGAGGTCGAACGCCAGCAGGTACCACCGCCGACCGACGTGGACGAGCCGGTACGGCTCCACCGCGCGGGACGTGGTCTCGCCGTCGTGCGCCCGGTACTCGAGCCGCAGGCCCGTCCTCGCGGCGACGGCCGCCGCGACGTCGGCGAGCACCCGCGGGTCGACGGCCGGCCCTCCCGCCGGCGCGCTCGCGACCGCGGCACGCAGCGCGTCCGCCCGCGCGCGCAGCCGCGCAGGGAGCACGGTGTCGAGCTTGACGAGGACGCGACGCGCGACGTCCTCGACCCCCGCGATGGACCCCGTGGCGGCGGCCCGCAGCGACACCGCGACGACGGCCGCCTCCTCGTCGTCGAGCAGGAGTGGCGGCAGCGCGGCCCCCGACCCGAGCCGGTAGCCGCCCGCGGTCCCGGGTGCGGAACGCACCTCGTACCCCAGGAGCCGCAGCCGCTCGACGTCGTTGCGGACCGTGCGGGTCGTGACGCCGAGCCGCTCGGCCAGCTCGGGGCCCGACCACGTCGGCCGCGACGGGAGCAGCGCGAGCAGGCGCAGGAGTCGGACCGAGGTGTCGAGCACGGATCCCATCCTGCCCGACCATGCGGAACCGCACGTTCCGCATGGCCCCCTACGGTCGTGGTGTCGGTCCCGCCGGGGTCGACGACCGCAGGCCCGGGCCGTGCGCCCGGACGACGACGAGGAGACGAGCATGCTGCGTGGGATGGCGACGCTGAACCTGTGGGCCGACGACCTCGAGGCCGCGTCCGCGTGGTACGCCGAGGTGCTCGGGACCGAGCCCTACTACGTGGTGCCGGGCGGGTACGTGGAGTTCCGCGTCGGTGACCGCCAGGACGAGCTGGGGATCATCGCCCGGCCGTGGTCACCACGCCCGCAGCCGGAGACGCCCGGGGGCGCGATCGTGAACTGGCACGTCGACGACGTGCGCGACGCCTTCGCCCGGCTGCTCGCGCTCGGCGCCACCGAGTACGAGGGGGTCGTCGAGCGCGGCGAGGGCACCGGCTTCGTCACGGCGTCCGTGGTCGACCCGTTCGGCAACGTGCTGGGGATCATGCAGAACCCGCACTACCTCGAGATGCTCGCGCGCTAGCTGGCCGTCGGCTCCGTCGAGCCGCCCCCGAGGCGTGGCGCTCGCGGACCGCGGGCGCGCGCCGTCGTCAGTACCAGCCCTTGGCCACCGAGTGTGACCACGCCGAGCACGGCGTGCCGTACCGGCCCTCGATGTAGCCGAGGCCCCACGTGATCTGGGTCGCGGGGTTGGTGCGCCAGTCGGCCCCAGCGCTGGACATCTTCGACCCGGGCAGCGCCTGCGGGATCCCGTACGCGCTCGAGCTCGGGTTGTCGGCGTCGACGCGCCAGTTGCTCTCCTTGGTCCAGAGCTTGTCGAGGCACACGAACTGGTCGTCGCCCCAGCCGCGCTGGGCGGCCAGCGAGCGGCCGATGGCCCGCGCCGAGCCCGGGTCGACCGAGACCGAGACGTCCATCGTCCCGACCTTGATGATCTCGTTCCGCGGCTCCGTCGTGACCGTGCGCGTGAGGACGGTGCGCGACACCTCGGCGCCGCCGAGCGTCTGGACGGCGTACGTCGTGGTCGCCTCGCCCACGCGGCCGGACTGGACGACGACCCGGTGCCCCTGCGGCAGGTTCGGGTCCTCGACCTCCTCCGTCTCGAAGGGCAGCACCTCCGTGACGGTCGTCGCCGACGCGGCGGCCCTGCTCACGAGGACGAGCATGCCGTCGACCGCGGCCGCGTCGAGCGGGGCGGACGTGCTGTCGCCCTCGGCCAGCACGATGCCTGCCGTCGCGAGGACGCCGCGCACCGTGGGCTCCGCCGTCGTGATGGGCATGACCGCGCCGTCCACGGCGACGTGCACGGTCTTCAACGTCGACACCCGGATGGGGTCGCGGCCGAGCGCCTGGGTGCGGGACACCTCGGTCACGGCGCCCTCGGCCCGCGGACCGAGGTAGGTGAGGAGCTCCCCGACGGTGCGGGCGGTCGTCGAGATCGTCTGGACCTGGCCGTCGATCTCGACCGTCACGTCGTGGCTCGACCGGACGACGATCGTGCCGCCGTCGCGCGCGGGTTCCGCCAGTCCGGGCTCGACGAGGTCGTCCGCACCGACCCGGACGTCCTGGTAGTCGAGCACCTCGGCGACCGTGCGCCCGTACGCGGAGACCTCGTGCAGCTCGCCGTCGACGTCGAGCGTGACGCTCTTGTGGAGCGAGGCGAACGCACCCGTGACGACCACGAGGCTCGCGACGACGACGCCCTGGGCCGCCAGCCGTTGCAGGCGCCGGCGACCGGTTCCGTCAGGTGCGAGCACGCGCGCGGTCCCTTCTGCGGGGGATCGTCCCTCGGCGACCGCCGAGAACGGATGGGGCGCGTCGTCGGCGCACGGCGCGCGACGCACGAACTCGACCGTAGCCGAAACGTGACCCAGGACGAAACCTCCGGTTCGCCCGGATGGGGCGGTGGGCCCGGTCCCCGTTCGCGCCCGCGTCACCAGGGCCCGTAGACCGCGACCGACGTCGCGGCGACCCGCGCGCACACGTCCGCGAGCGGCATGCCCACCACCTCCGCGACGGTACGGACGGTCGTCGGGAGCACGTACGGGGCGTTGGGCCGGCCCCGGTACGGGTGCGGCGTGAGGTACGGCGCGTCCGTCTCGACCAGGACCTGGTCGAGCGGCACCGCGCGCAGCGCCGCCCGCAGCTCCTCGTTCGCGCGGAACGTCACCGGGCCGGCGAAGGACAGGTACCAGCCCTGCTGCGCGCAGAACCGGGCCATCGCGGCGTCGCCCGAGTAGCAGTGGAAGACCGTCCGCTCCGGGGCGCCGTCGCGCGCGAGCACGTCGAGCACCTCGGCGTGCGCGTCGCGGTCGTGGATCTGCAGCGCGAGACCCAGCTCCTTCGCGAGCGCGACGTGCGCGCGGAACGCCTCGCGCTGGACGGCCTCGCCCCGCGCACCGGTCCGGAACAGGTCCATCCCGGTCTCGCCGATCGCCCGCACGCGCTCGTTGCCGCGCGCGATCGCCGCGATCTCCGCGACGGCGTCGTCGAGCGGTACGTCGTGGTGCGCCTGCGGGTCGGGCTCGAGCCCGTCCGGCCCGACCTCCCGCACCCCACCGTGCAGCACCGCCTCGTTCGGATGGATCGCGACGGCCCCGAGCAACCGCGCGCCCTCCGCCGGCCCCCCGCCGAGCATGGGGTTGTCGCCCGTCACCGTACCCGGACGGGCGGTAAGCCCATGCTCGGGCGCGGCTCCCGACGTCGTCTCCCAGGCCGCGGGGGCGCCGCGCAGCAGGGCGTCCGTCCAGCGGGCGGCGGGGAGGTCGCAGCCGACCTGGACGGCCCGGTCCACGCCCACGGACGCCGCCCGCGCGAGGTGGTCCGCGACGCTCGGGGCGGGGACGTCGTCGGGCAGGACGTGCGCGATCGAGTCGAGGTGCGTGTGGTTGTCCACCACCGGGACCGGCAGCGGGTCCGGGTCCGGCGGCCACCCGCGCTCGCGTTGCTTGGCCACCGTCAGGCGGTCTCGCGCAAGCGGTCGAGCTCCTCCTCGACGATCGAGTCGTCGAGCTTGGTGAACACCGGCGTCGGCTTGCCGACCGGGGTGCCCGGCACGACCGGCTTCGGCTCCCACGTCGCCAGGCCCGCGGCGCGGTAGTCGCCCGTGATGACCGGGTAGTGGCGCGAGTCGTCGTCGAGGTCCGTCACCTCGTCGATGCGCGGCTGCGGCGCGAACGTGCCCGTGCCGCCGAACGCCTCGTGCACCTGCTGCGCGGAGTGCGGCAGGAACGGCGACAGGATCGTGTTGAGGTCGCTGACCGCCTGGGTCACGGTGTGCAGCACGGTCGCGAGGCGGTCCGGGTCGGTCTTGAGCTTCCACGGCTCGGTGTCGGACACGTACTTGTTCACCTCACCGACCGTCTTCATCGCCTCCGCGACGGCGGCGCGCTGGCGGTGCGTCGCGATGAGCTCGCCCACGCGGCCGAACGCGGTCGTCGTCGCGGCGAGGACGCCCTCGTCGATCGGCTGGCGCTGCCCCGGCTCGGGGATGGCACCGAAGTTCTTGTGCACCAGGTTCGCCGTGCGGTTCACGAGGTTGCCCCAGCCCGCGACGAGCTCGTCGTTCGTACGGCGCTGGAAGTCCGCCCACGTGAAGTCGACGTCCTGCGTCTCCGGCCCGGCCGACGCGACGTAGTACCGGAACGCGTCCGGCTGGTAGCGGGCCAGCATGTCCCGGACGTAGATGACGACGCCGCGCGAGGAGGAGAACTTCTGACCCTCGACGTTGAGGAACTCGCTCGACACGACCTCGGTCGGGAGCTGGAGGTTCCCGTACGGGCCCGGGGCCCCGCCCCTGCTCCCCCGCCCGTCGTAGCCGAGCAGCTCGGCCGGCCAGATCTGGGAGTGGAACGTGATGTTGTCCTTGCCCATGAAGTAGTACGACCGCGCCTCCGGGTCGTTCCAGAACGCGCGCCACGCGTCCGGGTCGCCGCTGCGCCGCGCCCACTCGATCGACGCCGAGAGGTAGCCGATCACCGCGTCGAACCACACGTACAGGCGCTTGCTCGAGTTCTGCTCCCACCCGGGCAGCGGGACGGGGATGCCCCAGTCGATGTCGCGCGTCATGGCGCGCGGGCGCACGTCGTCGAGCAGGTTGAGCGAGAACTTCAGGACGTTCGGGCGCCACGCGGTGCGCGTGCGCAGCCAGTCCCCCAGCGCGTCGACGAACGCGGGCAGGTCGAGGAAGAAGTGGTTCGACTCGACGAACGTGGGCGTCTCGCCGTTGATGCGGCTGTGCGGGTTGATGAGGTCGATCGCGTCGAGCTGGTTGCCGCAGTTGTCGCACTGGTCGCCGCGCGCGCCGTCGTAGCCGCAGATGGGGCACGTGCCCTCGATGTAGCGGTCCGGCAGCGTGCGGCCCGTGGACGGCGAGATCGCGCCCATGGTCGTCTGCTCGACCATGTACCCGTTCTTGTGGACCGTGCGGAACATCTCCTGCACGACGGCGTAGTGGTTGCGCGTCGTCGTCCGTGTGAACAGGTCGTACGACAGCCCGAGCTGGTGCAGGTCCTCGACGATGACCCGGTTGTACCGGTCGGCGAGCTCCTGGGGCGTCACGCCCTCCTTGTCCGCCTGCACGAGGATGGGCGTCCCGTGCTCGTCCGTGCCCGAGACCATGAGGACGTCGTGACCCGCCATGCGCATGTGCCGGCTGAAGACGTCCGACGGGACACCGAAACCTGCGACGTGGCCGATGTGGCGCGGTCCGTTGGCATAGGGCCACGCCACGGCCGAGAGGATGTGGGTCATGGTGCCCGATCCTAGTCGGGACCGTCGCCCGGTCGGGGCGCGGTCCGGGTCATGACCACGCGTGGTCCGCCCGTGGTCACGTGGGAGGCGAACGGGCCCACGACCTCGGGGTCGCGGGCCCGTTCGGAGCGGTCCGGCTCGGACGCCTCGGCACCAGTCGTCGGTGCCGGCCGTCGGTATCGGCCCTCAGTACCAGTTGGTCGCCTGGGAGTGCGACCACGCGCCGCAGGGCGAGCCGTACGAGCCGGCGATGTAGTCGAGGCCCCAGGCGATCTGGGTCGCGGGGTTGGTCGCCCAGTCGGCGCCCTTGCTCGCCATCTTCGAGCCGGGCAGCGACTGCGGGATGCCGTAGGCGCTCGACGTCGGGTTGTCCGCCGTCGGGTTCCAGTTGGACTCCTTGGTCCACAGCTTCTCGAGGCACGTCCACTGCGACCCGGTCCAGCCACGCTCGGCGGCCATCGCCTGCCCGATCGCGCGCGGGTCCTTCGGCCGCTCCTTGGTCCCCGTGACGACGACCTCGTCCACCGGCGCCGTCGTGACCTCCTGGGAGAGCTGTTCGCGCGACTCCTCGACGCCGTCCACGAGGGTGACCTCGAACGTCGTCGTGGTGACGCCGTCGGCGCCGGCCTGGGCGACGGCGGACTCGTCGGTGTACTTCGAGTCGTCGGTCTGCTGGACCGTCCCGTGCGGGACGGGGGTCGTCGTCTGCTGCTGCTCGACGACGACGCGCTGCACGACGAGCGAGACCGTCGGGGCGCCCGGCTCGGCCGCCTCGACACGCTGGACGCTCACGCGGTCGAGCTCGCCGAGCTCGACGCCCTGCTGCTCGAGGATCGCGGGGATGCCGATGCTGCCGTCGGGCGCGACCGTCGTCCTGCCGTCGGCCACGACGTTCACCGGGCCGTCGGTGTCGAGGCGCAGGTCGAGCGACGCGCGCTCGCCCGACCGGGACGCGACGAGGCGTACGTCGCCGCCGCGCTCCGCGAGGGTCTGCAGCGCCTCGTCGGCGTCGAGCGCGGTGAGCCAGACGTCGGACTGCGCGCCGTCGGTCTGGACGGTGACCTGCTTGGCGAGGCGCACCACGACCTCGTCACCGTCGTCCAGTGCCGAGCCCGGGTCGGGCGCGACCTGGTCGCGCGCCCCGACCTCGATGCCGGCGGCGTCGAGCGCGCCGCCCACCGAGCCGGCGAGGGTGCTGACGGTGGTCGTCTCGCCGTCGACGTCGATCGTCACGGTCTTGTCGGCCTCGCCGTACGCGACGGCGCCGGAGCCGACGAGCGCGACGGCGGTGACCGCCGTGACGATCGACCAGCGGCGGCGGCGCGTCGAGCGCAGCGCCCGCGTGGAGCGGGCGGCGCGGCGGCTCGGCGTCGGAGTGGTCTCGGGCGCCTCGGTCGACGGGGCGACGTCCGGGGCGAGGGTCTCGATGTCGGGGTTCTGGGGCGTGCGGGAACGGAAGGGGTTGTGCACAGTGGTCCAAGTCGTCGGGGGCTCCCGGGCACGGGGGTCGCCGGCGCGCACGCGCCTCGGGGGCGCTCCGCAGCGTGGCGGGCGCGCCCGGTTCGACCAGCCGATCCGGCGTCCTGCGGCCACCGGCGCCCTGGGCGCCCGAGAGAGGCCGCATCCCACGGCCGGCCAATACACCTGTCCCCGGTGGGCGGCAACGCGAGACACTCGACCGTAACCGATTCGTTATCGCACTCCAAACCGACTGGTCAGCCCGTGCATCCGCGGGGAGCGACCGCCACGGTGCGACGTCGACCCTCGAGGGTCGATCTCGGACGCTCGCCGATCCCGCGACGGCGGTCACGGACCCACGGTCCGACGGGCTCACCCTGCCGGCGTCACCGCGACCCGGAGCAACCGGTCGTCGCCGTCGCGCGGGTCTCCCCGACCGTCCGTGTTGTTCGTCAGCACGTAGAGCACCGCCCTGCCGTCGTCCCCGAGCGGCGTCGCCGGGTCCACGAGGACCGCGCGCAACCGGCCCCGGTCCGTGAGCACCGCCTGGGGTGCGCCGAACGCGTCGGCCGACGCCCCGCCCTCGGGCGACGCGAACGGCACGCGCCACAGCGTCTCGCCCCGGAGGCCGGCCAGGTACGCGCCCTCGCGGGTCACGGCCAGCCCGCTCGGCGAGGCGTCCGACGTCGCCCACGTCGCGACCGGGTCGACGAACCCGGACGACGCGCCGCCGACCCCCTCGACCTCCGGCCAGCCGTAGTTCCCGCCCGGCACGACGACGTTGAGCTCGTCGAACGTGTCCTGCCCGAACTCCGACACGAGCATGCGGCCCGTCACGTCCCACGCGACGCCCTGGACGTTGCGGTGCCCCAGGCTCCACACCGGCGACGCCGGGTCCGGGTTCCCCGGCGCGGGGCCGCCGTCCACCGTCAGTCGCAGGATCTTGCCGTTGAGCGCGCCGGCGACCTGCGACGCGCCGCGCTGCTGCGCGTCCCCCGTCGTCACGTACAGGTAGCCGTCCGGTCCGAACGCGAGCCGGCCGCCGTCGTGCGTGGACGCCGCCGGGATCCCCTGGACGATCGGGGTGAGGGCCGACAGCTCGCGGCCCGTGAGCGTCCCGCGCAGCACCTCGTTCCCGCCTGCGGCGGTCCGGTAGACGAACACCTCCCCCGGCGCCGCGCCGTCGGCGGGTCCGACCGCGACCCCGAGGAGGCCCGCCTCGCCGCGCGCGACCGTGCCGTCCCGCAGGTCGTCCGCGCCCGGTCCCGTGACCGGCTCGACGGCGCCCGTCGCCGGGTCCACGACGACCAGCCGGCGCTCGTCGCGCAGCGAGACGAGCAGCGTCCCGTCCGCGAGCGCCGCGAGCCCCCACGGCGCGGGCAGCCCCGCCGCGACCTCGGCCACGTCCACCCGCACCTCGGGCACGACGACGAGCCCCGGCTCCGGCGCGGGCGAGCTCGTCTCCGCGGGTTCGCTCGGCGCGGCGGTGGCCGTGGTGACCGACGGGCCCGGGGCGGGCTCCGGACCGTCGTCGGGCGTGCACGCCGCCAGCAGCGCGACGGCGGCGCTCACCGCGACCGAGGGCCACGCCCGTCGCGCGGTCGACCGGGTCGTGGGCATGCGCCCATCGTCGCGCGCCGCGCTCGCGGCCGCACGTGCCCCGGCGTCGCCTCGACCGTCAGAGGCGGGTGAGACCGCGCTTGAGGCCGCGGATCGCCTGCCCGATGCGGTGCTCGTTCTCGATGAGCGCGAACCGGACGAACTCGTCGCCGCCGGGGCCGAACCCGACGCCCGGGGACACGGCGACGTCGCACTCCTCGACGAGGTGCGTCGCGAACTCGATCGAGCCCATGTCGCGGTAGGGCTCGGGGATCCGGGCCCACGCGAACATCGTGCCGCCGGGCTTGTGGATGTCCCAGCCGATGCGCTGGAGCCCGTCGTACAGGGCGTCGCGCCGCGACTCGTACACCGACGAGATCTCCTGCGGGAACTCGGTCGCCTCGTTGAGCGTCACGGTCGCGGCGATCTGGATCGGCTGGAACGTGCCGTAGTCGAGGTAGCTCTTGAGCTTGGCGAGCGCCCCGACGACGTCGCGGCGCCCCACGAGGAACGCGACGCGCCAGCCCGCCATGGAGAACGACTTCGTCATCGAGTACAGCTCGACCGCCACCTCGCGCGCGCCCTCGCACTCCATGATCGAGGGCGGGCGGAACCCGTCGAACGTCATGTCGGCGTACGCGAGGTCGTGCACGAGCACGACGTCCTTGTCCCGGGCCCAGTCGACGAGGCGCTGGAGGTCCTCCTTGGTCGCGACCGTCGTCGTCGGGTTGTGGGGGAACGACAGCACGACCACGCGCGGCTTGGGCCAACCGAGCTCCCACGCCTCGATGATCCGGTCGATGTACCCGGCGGCGTCGGTGCCGTCGCCGATGGGGACCTGGCGCGCGTCGGCGCCCGCGAAGTAGGGGCCCCAGATGTGGATCGGGTAGCTGGGCGTGGGGACGAGCGCGACGTCGCCCGGCTGGAGCAGCACCCACATGAGGTGGCTGAAGCCCTCCTTGGCACCGATGGTCGAGATGATCTCGGTGCCCGGGTCGAGGCTCACGCCGAACCGGCGCTGGTACAGCCCGGCGACGGCCTCGCGGAGCTTGGGGATGCCGCGCGACGCGGAGTAGCGGTGGTTGCGCGAGTTCTGGGCGGCCTCGGCAAGCTTGTCGACCGCGACCTGCGGGCTGGGCAGGTCGGGGTTGCCGAAGCCGAGGTCCACCACGTCGCGCCCCGCTCGGCGTGCCTCGATCTTGAGCCCGTCGATGATCGTGAAGACGTAGGGCGGCAGACCGGGGATCCGGCGGAACTCCATCGCAGTGCTCCAGCTCTGTGCGGCGCTCCCGGGCGCGGGGGTGCGCACGGGTCGCGGGTCTCGCAGGGTACGCCTGCTGCCCGACGCCGCGTGGCCGCGTCTCGCGGCATGCTCGCCGCGGGCGGGGGTCAGCCCGTCCAGCCGAGGTTGCGCGCCATCCGCTCAAGCGTCGCGACCGTCTGGGCGTACTCCTCGCGGCTCACGCCCTCGGCGACGCGCTCGCGCGCGAGCGACACGGCGTCGAGCAGGTCGTGGTACGCGTGGTTGCCGGCCACGGTCACGGAGAGCAGGCCGGAGCCGTCGCGCGCGACCCAGCCCCGCCGCACGAGGTCGTCGATCTCCGCCGTCACGGCGCCGGCCCCGTGCCCCGCCCCCGCTCCCGTGAAGGGCGAGAGGACGCCGTCGACGCTCGCCTCCTCGCTCACGCCGTCCCGGATCGTGTTGAGCACCTGCCAGTGCCGGCGCGTGAGCCCCGAGTGCTGGAACACGCCGTCGAGGCTCTCGTCGATGAGCCGGTCCACGAGCTTGAGCCAGTACCCGATGGGCCGCTCCGGCGTGCCGGCCGGAGGGGTCGCGGCGGGCGTCGGGTCGTCGCTCATCGGGTCCTCCCGGATGCTCGGGTCACGACTGCTCCCACTCTCGCACCCGCGCGCGGGACGCGCCCGGCGGGCTCGACGCCCCGCCCGCAGGCTCCCCACACCCCGTCCCGGGTGGCAGAGTGGGCGCATGAGCGAGAACACTCCCGCGGTGCGCCGCGCGCTGATCGTCGTCGACGTCCAGCCCACGTTCTGCGAGGGCGGGGAGCTGGGGGTCGAGGGCGGGAACGCCGTCGCGCAGCGCATCGCCGACCACGCGCGCGACCACCGCGACGCCTACGACCTCGTCGTCACGACCCAGGACTGGCACGTCGACCCGGGCGAGCACTGGAGCCCGGAGCCGGACTTCGTCGACACGTGGCCCCCGCACGGGATCGCGGGCACCCCGAACGCCGAGCTGCACCCCGCGCTCGCCGACCTCGCGCCCGACGCCGGGGTGAAGAAGGGCGAGTACCAGGCCGCGTACTCCGGTTTCGAGGGGGTCGACGTCGGCGGCCGCCCCCTCGCGGACCTCCTGCGCGACGCCGGGATCGAGGCCGTCGACGTGGTCGGCATCGCCGAGTCCCACTGCGTGCGGGCGACGGCGCTCGACGCGCACGCGCTCGGCCTCGCCACCCGGGTCCTCACCGACCTCACCGTGCCGGTCACGCCCGAGCTGGGCGCCGCGGCGCGCGAGGAGCTCGCCGCGGCGGGCGTCGCGCTCGAGCCGAGCACCGCCGTCGGGCGCTGACGGCTCCTCTCCCGCCGCCTCAGCGGCGGCGCGCCTCCAACGCCGCCGCGTAGAGGTCCCGCTTCGCGACCCCCGCGTCCTGGGCGACGTCCGCGACGACCTCCTTGAGCCGTTCCCCGCCGTCGACGCGAGCCAGCACGCCCGGGACGAGCTCGGCGAGCGGGACGGGGCCGCGCGGCGGCGCACCGCCGACCACGACGCAGATCTCCCCGCGGAGCTGCTCCTCGGCGGCGCGCTCCGCGAGCTCGGCCAGGGGTCCCCGCAGCACCTCCTCGTACGTCTTGGTGAGCTCGCGCGCGACGGCGGCCGGCCGGTCGGCGCCGAACGCGTCGGCCATCGCGGCGAGGGTCTCCGCCACGCGGTGCGGCGCCTCGAAGAACACGAGCGTGCGCGGCTCGTCGGCCAGCGCGGCCAGCGCGCGCGACCGGTCGCCCGCCTTGCGCGGCGGGAAGCCCTCGAAGCAGAAGCGGTCCGTCGGGAGCCCCGAGAGCGCCAGGGCGGTGAGGACGGCGCTCGGCCCGGGCGCCGTCGTGACCGGGACCCCGCGCTCGACCGCGCGCGCGACGACGCGGAAGCCGGGGTCGGACACGCTCGGCATGCCTGCGTCCGACACGACGAGCACCGTCCCGCCGCCGTCGACGACGTCGAGGAGGTCGTCCGCGCGGTCGGACTCGTTGTGCTCGTGGAAGCTGAGGACGCGCCCGCCGACCGGCACGCCCAGCCGATGCGCGAGCGCGTGCAGGCGGCGCGTGTCCTCCGCCGCGACGACGTCCGCCTCCGCCAGGAGGCGCCGCAGCCGCGGGCTCGCGTCCTCCGCGTTCCCGATCGGGGTGCCGCCCAGCACCAGGTGCCCGGCCTCCCGCGGGGTCGTGGGCCGGTCGGCGTCGGGCGCGTCGGTCGAGGAGGACATGGCTCCCAGGGTTCCACACCCGGGTGCCCCTACGATGGCCTGCGTGTCCCAGCCGCCCGCCGACGCGCACCCCGGACCTCGGCACGCGACCGACGTCCCCGACGAGCCCGACGCGTCCGGCCGGGCGTCCGGCGCCGAGCCCGACGACGCCCGCTCCGGCGCCGACGCACCGGCCACCGGCTCCGGGCAGGACGCCGACGACGCGCCCGACCTGAGCCACCGCGAGCGCCTCCTGCTCGCGCTGCTCGGGCCCCGCCGTCTGGCGCTCGGGGCGACCGCGCACGACCGGCTTTGGGGGTGGCTCGGGGTCGCGATCGTCGCGGCCGTCGCGGCGGTGCTGCGGCTGTGGAACCTCGGCCGTCCGGGCACGCTCGTGTTCGACGAGACGTACTACGTCAAGCAGGCATGGACCCTGCTCCAGGTCGGGTACGAGGCGGACTGGCCCGAGGAGCCGAACCCGGCGTTCGAGGCCGGGGACGTGAACTCGTTCCTCCCGACGGCCGACTACGTGGTCCACCCCCCGCTCGGCAAGTGGATGATCGCCCTCGGGATGAGGTTCTTCGGCGGGGCGGAGAACCCGTGGTCGTGGCGCATCGCGTCCGCGGTCGTCGGGGTCGTGGCCGTGGTGCTCGTGGCGCGGATCGCCCGGCGCCTGTTCGCGTCGACGGCGATGGGGATCGTCGCCGGCGCGCTCATGGCCGTGGACGGCGAGGCGATCGTGCACTCGCGCACCGGCCTGCTCGACAACATGCTCATGGTCTGGGTGCTCGTCGCCTTCGGGTGCCTGCTGCTCGACCGCGAGCAGGCCCGGCGCCGCCTCGCCGACCGCTGCGCGGCGATCCTCGACGCGGGCGGGACGATCCGGCGCTACGGGCCCGGGCTCGGGTGGCGGTGGTGGCGGTTCGCCGCGGCGGTCGCGCTCGGTCTCGCGTGCGGGGTCAAGTGGTCGGGGCTGTACTTCCTCGCCGTCTTCGCCGTCGTGTCGGTGCTGTGGGACGCGACGGCGCGCCGCACCGCGGGCGTCGGGCGCTGGTGGGAGGACGCGCTCGTGCGCGACGCGATCCCGGCCGCGCTCGTCATGCTTCCGACGGCGGCGCTCGCCTACCTCGCGTCGTGGACGTCGTGGCTGCGCTCCCCCGGGGCGTACATGCGCCAGTGGGCGCTCGACCACCCGGGCGAGGGGGTCCAGTGGCTCCCGCCCGGGTTGCGGTCGCTGTGGGAGTACCACCTGAAGATGTGGGACTTCCACAACGGGCTCACGTCCGAGCACACGTACGAGGCGCACCCGCTCGGGTGGATCCTCCAGTGGCGCCCCACGTCGTTCTACTGGCGCTCCTACGACCCCGGCGAGGCCGGCTGCGAGGCGGAGCGCTGTGCACGGGCGATCACCTCGCTCGGCAACCCCGTGCTGTGGTGGACGGCGGCGCTCGCCGTCCTCGTCGCGCTCTGGGCGCTCGTGCGGCTCAAGGACTGGCGGGCGCTCGCCGTGCTCAGCGGCATCGTCGCCGGGTGGGCGCCCTGGTTCCTCTACGCCGAGCGGACCATCTTCACGTTCTACTCGATAGTGTTCACGCCGTGGGTCGTGCTCACGCTCGTGTACGCGATGACGCTCGCGCTCGAACGCACCGAGCACCGCCCGGTCGCGCGGGCGCGCGTGCGGGTGGGGCTCACGGTCCTGCTCACGACGATCGGCGCCGTCAGCGTGTTCTTCTACCCGATCTGGACGGCGTGGCAGGTGCCGTACTGGTTCTGGCGCCTGCACATGTGGCTGCCCACCTGGATCTGACGGGTCACCACTCGACCTGCGCGGACTCGTGGAACGCGATCCCCGCGCGGCGCCAGGCGTGCGCCTCGCGGGCGACGCGGCGACGGAAGCCGTCCCAGTCCTTGCGCTCCGGTGCGGTCCAGCCGACCTCCGCGACGGCGCTCAGGCGCGGCAGGAGCATGGTGAACAGCGCGTCGAGCGTCGGGACGCGTTCGGTCCACACCGCCGCCTCGACGCCCTCGATCGTGTCGACCGGCAGTCCGGGCACGACCTCCTCGGGCTCCCAGTCGTAGGAGTCGCGCACGTCGACCAGACCGGCCCACTCCTGCCCCAGGGCGGGGTCGAAGTCCGCCGTGTAGCGCATGTCGAGGTAGACGCGGTTCGCGGGCGACAGGATGACGCGCGCCCCGGCCTTCGCGGCGTCGACCAGGTACGTGAGGTCCATGGGGTGCGTGTCCCAGTACTGCACGAGAGTGCCCGGGCGCAGCGGCGCCTTGGCTGCCTCCTGCCACGCGACCGGCTTCTTCCCGGCCTCGAGGATCAGGCGCTCGCACAGCTCGACGAACTGCGCGTACTCGGCGGGCTCCATCTTCAGCACCTCGTCACCGCCGAGGTGCACGTGCTCCCCGTCCGTCGCGCGGGCGAGGTCCGTGAAGACGTCGCGCAGGAACGGCTCCGTCGCGGGCAGATCGAACGTGAGACGCGAGAAGCCGACCTCGATGCCCGAGTACGCGTCGGTCGCGACGCCGTCGGGCATGAGGTCGCCGTAGACGTGCGTCGCCGCGTTGATGTGGCCGGGGACGTCGATCTCCGGCACGACACGCACGAAGCGCTCCGCCGCGTGGTCCTGCAGCGCGCGGAAGTCCGCGAGCGACAGGTGGCCGCCCTTCCCGCCGGACGTGTCGCTCCCCGAGGAGAGCTTGGCGAGCTCGGGGCGGGACGGGGACTCGATGCGCCAGCCCTGGTCGTCGGTGAGGTGCAGGTGGAGCACGTTGAGCTTGTACGCCGCGGCGACGTCGATCACGGTACGCAGGGCGTCGAGGCCGAAGAACGTCCGCGCGACGTCCACGGACAGGCCGCGCCAGGGGTACCGGGGCGCGTCGTGCACGACGACGTGCGGCACCCGCGCGGGCTCGTCGCCCGGGCCGGGCGCCTCGACGAGCTGCCGCAGCGTCTGCACCGCGTGGAGCAGCCCGGCGGGCTCGGCGGCGGTCGCGGTCACGCCGGCCTCGTCCACGACCAGGCTGTACCGCTCCGGGCTCGTGGAGCCCTCCGGACCGGCCAGCTCGTCGATCCGGAGCACGAGCGCGGTGGGGGTCGCGGAGCGCGACGCGGCACCCGCCGCGGCGCCGGACGCCGGGTCGTCGTGCGTCGCGGCGACACCGTCGAGGCCGCTCAGGAGCGCGGCGGCCAGGTCCCCGAGCCACGGGGCGGTCCGCTCGAGACCGAGCGCGTGGACCTCCAGCGTGACGACGGGGACGTGGCCCGTCCCGGGCTCGACCTGCTGGGGCTGGGGGATGACCGAGACCATCGGGTACCTCGTCGTCTGGCTGGGATCGAATCGATTCGGCTTTTGCGAGCGACACACCCTAACCCGCCGCTCGGGGCGCGGCCAAGCCCCTCCGGCCTAGCGCGAGGGCGCGATGTAGCGCGGGCTCGGGTCGAGCGAGAGGACGCCCTCGACGTCGCGAGCCGGGTCCGACGAACCCGTCGTCCAACCGGCGGCCACGCCCTGCGGCAGCCCGTCGAGGAGCAGCCCCCAGTCCCGCACCCGCGCGCCGTAGCTGTCTCCCGAGGTGGACCGCAGGACCACGGCCGCCTCCCCCGACCCCAGGTCGAGGCCCGACGCCCCCCGGATCGCGTCCGCGTCCGAGCGCTGCAGCACGACGAGCTTCTGCGGCAGCCCTTCGGCTCGCACGACCTCGCCGACCGCGTCGATCGCCGCGCCCAGCTCGGCCGCGTCCACGGTGCCGCTCGGGGTACCGTCACCGACCCGGCGCGCGTCGACGTCGAGCGCCACGCCCACCGTCGGGCGGGCGAGGACGTCCGCGTACTCGGCCACCTGCTCGTCGAACGACGCGCGGCCCGGTTCGAGGCGCAGCACGACCATGACCCCCGCCGCGGCCGCCGCGTCCACGAGCGGCAGCAGCTCCTCGGTCGGGATCTCGGTCGAGTAGTCCCGGTCCTCGCCGGGCTTCGACGACGCCCGGGTCGCCGGGACCTCGAGCACCGGGACGACGGTCTCCTCCGGCACCGCCTCCGCGTACGACGCCGCCGCGTCCTCGGCGCGCGTGACGGCGTCGGTCAGCGCCTGCTCCCCCACCGCTCGGAGCCCGGAGGTCACGGCGTCCGCCTCGACCGCCACGTACCGCACGCCGTCGGCGAGCACGAGCTGCGACCCGCTCGGGAGCAGGTCGCCGGCCTCGGCCGTGCGCAGCCGCCACGCGAGCTCGTCCGCCGACCCGAAGCTCTCCCCGATGCCCACGACCGCGAGCGCCTTCGCGGCCGCGATCGCGTCGACGACCTCGGCGGAGGAGCGCGGGTCGCCCTGCGGCACCTCGAGCGGCACCGCCCCGGCCGCGCGGGCCGTCGCGATCGCCGCGGACTGCGGGCCGCCGGGCGCGTCGAGGCTCCCCTGCTCCGTGAGCGCGAGGACCTCCGTGAGCGTCTCCGGCTCGCCGCGCTCGGGCAGCGCGGCGCGGACGTCGTCGAGGTCGTGCGGGTCGAGCGCCCCGTCGGCGCCGAGCGCGCCCACGTCGAGCAGGACCCGCTCGACGCCCTCGACGTCGCCGAGCGTGGCGCGCTCCGGGGTCTCGCCCGCGTCCTCCTGCCCCGGGGGCGCGTCCGCCTCGCCGACCTCGACGACCGCGACCGTGCCGAGCCGGGCGAGCTCGGTGCGCAGCCCTCCGTCGGAGATGGCACCGCCGACCAGGAGCACGGGCGCGGCGAGCTCGACCGCCGCGGCGGCCGCCGTGGCGCGCGCCGCCTCGTCGTCGGCGACGGCGAGGACGACGACGGGCGCGGACGTGAAGAACGCCTGGCTGCTCGTCAGTGCGAGCTCCGCGGGGTCGGTCGAGTCCAGCACGAGGACGCCGTCGCTGGGCTCCGCGGCACGCGCGACGAGCCCGGTCTCGCCCGAGGACGGTCCGTCGGCCTTCGCGGCCTCCGCGGCACAGCCACCGAGCGCCGCAGCGGCACCGAGGCTGAGGACGACGGGGAGGACGACAGGGACGAATCGGACCTTCCGAGAGTTCACGCCCCCATCATCGCGCATGCCCCACGCCCCGCCGACCCACGGATGTGTGGGAGTCGTGACGGTCGGCCCGTCGGGTGGACGGCGGAGGAACCGGCCACCCGTGTTCCGGACGCGCCGCGGGCGCTCGGGACGCCGAGCGACCTCGACCGGCATACTGGCCGGGCCCGAACCCATCGCCGAGGAGATCGCATGTCGACCCCCGACCAGCCCGACCAGACCCCACAGCCCGGCGGGACGCCGTCCGGACCGTCCGCGCACGGCGCTCCGCAGCCCGGCCAGCCCCAGCAGCCGCAGGCCCCGCAGTACGGCGCCCCGCAGGCGCCCCAGTACGGCGCGCCGCACGCGCCGCAGTACAACGCCCCGCAGGGCGGCACGCCCGGGTACTCCGCCCCGGCCCAGGACCCCGGCAAGACGATGGGCATCGTCGGCCTCGTCCTGTCCTTCCTCGGCTGCCTCTCGATCGTGGGCCTGATCCTCAGCATCATCGCCTACAACAAGTCGAAGAAGGCCGGCTACAAGAACGGCGTCGCCCTCGCGGGCATCATCGTCGGTGCCGTCATGCTGGTGATCTCGATCGTCGTCGGCATCATCATCGGCGTCACCACGTCCGCGGTCCTCGAGAAGTGCGCCGAGCTCGGCCCGGGCACGCACTTCGAGGACGGCGTCACGTACACCTGCGGCTGACACGCTCACCGCACGGAGCGCTCCGTCCGCTCTCCGCACACGACGAAGGCCCCCGCCGTCGGTGGGGGCCTTCGTCGTCCGTCAACCGGCGTCTGCGGCGCAGCGGAACCCGAGGTGGGTCGTCGCGCTGTCGTCCGACTGCGGTGACCGGGCCGCGGGCCGGTACCGGCGGCAGTACTCGGGCGCGCACAGGTGCGACCCGCCCTTGGTGACGCGCATGACCTGGGGCGACGTGGTCGGGGCCAGGAGGTTCGGCCGCGCACCGGCGTCCGGCCCGCGCGTCCCGGGAACGACGTGACGGGGGGTGAACGTGTCGGCCGTCCACTCCCACGTGTTCCCGACGAGGTCCACCAGCCCGTACGCGTTCGGTTCGTAGGAGCCGACGGGCGACGTCCCGCCCCAGCCCTCGTTGAGGTACGGGAACCGGCCCAGCCACGTGTTCGCCATCGGCCGTCCGCCCGGCGCGAGCTCGTCGCCCCACGCGAACTCGGCGCCCTCGAGCCCGCCGCG
Source organism: Cellulosimicrobium cellulans (assembly GCF_016921195.1). Taxonomy (GTDB): domain Bacteria; phylum Actinomycetota; class Actinomycetes; order Actinomycetales; family Cellulomonadaceae; genus Cellulosimicrobium; species Cellulosimicrobium cellulans_F. The sequence goes on along the minus strand of NZ_JAFGYF010000015.1, from coordinate 33,683 downwards.
CGCGGCACGCTCCCACTCGGCCTCCGTCGGCAGGCGGCGGCCCGCCCACGCCGCGTACGCCGACGCGTCCTCGAACGCGACGAGCACCACCGGGTGGTCCGGGCGGTCGTCGACGTCGGAGCCCGGTCCCTGCGGCGAGCGCCACGACGCCCCGGGCTGCCAGCGCCACCACTGCCGCCAGTCGCGCAGGTCGACCGGACCGGCCGTCGGGGTGAACACGAGCCCCCCGGGTACGAGGTCCGCCGGGTCAGCACCCGGAAAGTCGGCCGGGTCGAGCGCGCGCTCCGCGACGGTCACGTAGCCGGTGTCCGCGACGAACGCCGCGTACTGCGCGTTCGTCACCGCGTGCCGCTCCAGCAGGAACGGCTCGATCTCCCGGTCGTGCGCGGGCCCTTCCTCGGGGTAGTGGTGGTCGGAACCCATGCGGAACGTCCCGCCGGGGACCGGGACGAGCTCGGTGAGGGCCACGCGGCCAGCATAGGTGGGCGCTCGCACGCCTGCGCGGCGCCTCCGCGAGCGCCGCGCCGACCGGTGAGACCCCGTCCGAGCACTTTTGGCGGACGACGAAGGCCCCGGACCGTGAGGTCCGGGGCCTTCACCCGGTGGAGCTAGGGGGATTCGAACCCCCGACCTTCTCATTGCGAACGAGACGCGCTACCAACTGCGCCATAGCCCCTTGAGCGAGGTACAGACTAGCACCCCGAGGGCGGGGTCTCGCAAACCGGCTCCCGGCCGCCGGGCCCGCCGGAGCTACTGCCCCGCGGCCCGACGACGAGCGAGGATCTCGTTGAGATCGAGACCGAGCGTCTCGGTCGACGGCTTGCGCTCGTCGCCCGCGGCGGGCTCGGGCGCGCCCGACGGCACGGCGTCGACGACCTCCGCCGCGGGGACCGGAGCGGGCGCGGCACCGGCCAGGGCGGGCGAGACGACGTCCTCGTCCGTGAGCGGGGCGGGCTCGCGGCGCGGGGCCGTGGGCTTCATCGTGTACGTCGGCGGCGGCACGGGCACCGGGTCCCAGGCACGGCCCGAGGGCACGTGGTCCTCGTCGACGGGCTCGACCTCGACGACCTCCGCCGCCTCGACCGAGACCTCCGTGACGACCACGGCCGCCACGCCCGAGCCGTCGCGACCAGAGGCGGGCTCCTCGGAGCCGGGGTCTGCGGCCGCCGTCGTGGTCGACGCGGTGGTGCGCTCGCGCGGCGACGAGGCGGCAGCCGCGGACGCCCCGGAGAGCGCCGCAGCGGTGGCGTTCGCCCGCGCGAGGTCCTGCGGTGTGACGCGCGGGATCATCTGCGTGCTCACCTGCGACCCGTGCACGGCGCGGCCGGTGACACGCGGACGTGCGCCCCGCGGCGCGGGCGGCGCGCCGAGCACGGTCCCGCGCGCGGCACGGGCGGCAGCGCGACGCTCGGCCAGCCACGCGGCGTCGGACCGCTGCGCGGCGAGCACCGCCCGGCGGCCCAGCACGAGCACGAGGGCGAGGAGCGACGTCGGGACCACGCCGGCCCACCACGGGAGGTACCCGAGCGCGGCCACGACCCACACCGCGACGCTCGCGAGGAGCAGCACGACGGTGAGCGCGAGCCGGCGGCGCGCCGCGGCGGCGCGCCGCTCGAGGAGGGCGAGGCGGGACTGCTCGGGTGCCGGCTGACGGCGCGGCGGTGCCCCGCGCGAGGGTGACGCGCTGACGGTGCTCCCCATGGCGTGCGTTCCCTCCTCCTCGTGCGTCCGGTCCTCGGACCGGCCCTGCGTCCCCGATCCCCCGAGCAGGGGACGCCCGCCGCCGGCGGGACCGGAGGCGATCGCGGCGACGATCGTGACGCCGTCGAGCCGCGCGTCCCACCGGCCGATCCCCCCACCGCCCGGGCCGGCGACGGCCAGGACGCGCAGGGAGCCGGAGAAGCGGTCGTCCGTGCGCGCCTCCAGCAGCTGCTGCCGGTGGCGCACCCGGTGCGGGACGTAGAACCCGACCCACAGCAGGAACACCGCGAGCGCGACGATCCCCGAGGCCGATTCCACATCACGACCGTAGGCGAGGCGTGCGGCCACGCTCCGCACGCGCTCCGGCGTGTCGGTTGGCTCAGATGGTCTCGCGTCGCGTCGCCTGCCAGCGCGCGAGGAGACCGCCCGGGACCTCCTCGCTCGTGATCGCGAACGTGCGGTGGTCACGCCAGGCCCCCTGGATGTGCAGGAACCGCTCGCGCACGCCCTCGTCGCGCAGGCCCAGCTTCTCCACGACGCGCAGGCTCGGGCCGTTCTCGGGGCGGATGTTGATCTCGATGCGGTGCAGGCCGAGGACCGCGAAGCAGTAGTCGGTCGCCATGGCGACGGACGTCGGGATGACGCCTCTCCCCGCGACGTGCTCGCTCACCCAGTAGCCGATGCTCGCGCCGCACAGCGACCCGTAGGTGATCGAGGAGACCGTGAGCTGCCCGACCAGCTCGCCGTCCAGCTCGACGGCGAACGGCAGCGACGACCCGGCCCGCGCCTGGGCGGACAGGACGCGGACGTACTCGGCGAACGTCGGCGGTCCTCCCCCGCTGCCGGGGCGCGGCGACGTGCCCTCCCAGCGCTCGAGCCACTCCGCGTTGCGCGCGCGCAGGCGCATCCACGCGTTCGCGTCCCGACGGCGCAGCGGGCGCAGCACGATCGACCCGCCCAGCGTGTCGTCCCGCAGGGTCACGGGCCACGGCTTGGTGACGGTCCAGCCGCGCGTGATCTTGTGCGTCATCCGGCGGTGACCGTCCTCGGGGAGCTCTCGGCGGGCACGGGCGGGCGCCCGGTCCTCGGTGCACAGGGTGACACCACCGACGGCCCGCGCGCCACCGTGTGGTGGCGCACGGACCGTCGGGTCGTGCCGTGGGAGTCGCGCTAGTCAGCCCAGCGTGACGACGACCTTCGCCTCGGTGCCCGCGGGCAGCGCGGGGATCGGGGCGGCCGGGTCGTGCTCGACGCCGTCGACCGTCACGGAGCGCACACCCTTCGACACGTGGTCGGGGTTGCGGACCTCGATGTCGTAGACGGCGCCGCGCCACTCGCGGCGCACCTCGAACCCGTCCCAGTCCTTCGGGATCGACGGGTCGACGACGAGGCCGTCGAGCGCGAGGCGCACGCCGAGCACGTACTTGGTCACCGCGGTGTACATCCACCCGGCCGTGCCCGTGAGCCAGGGGTTCTGCGCCTTGCCGAACCACTCGTGGTCGCGGCCGTAGAGGAACTGGACGTACGCGTACGGCTCCGCGCCGCGCACCTCGATGTTGTCGTTCTGGTGGTACGGCAGGATCGCGTCGTAGAACTGCACCGCCTCGTCGCCGCGCCCGAGCATCGCCTCGGCGATGATCGGCCACGCGTTGGGGTGCGAGAAGATCGCGGCGTTCTCCTTGATGCCCGGGTAGACGCGCGTGACGAACCCGACCGTGTCGTCGACCGTGGTGAACGCCGGCCAGTTGAGGTGGTTGCCGTACTCGGAGCCGAGCAGCTCGCGCACCGCGTCCATCGACGCCTCGCCGCGCTCCTGGCTCGTGATGCCCGCGATGACGGGCCAGGCCTGGTGCTCGAGGAAGATCTTGCCCTCCTCGTTCTCGGCCGAGCCGATCTTCACGCCGTCGCGCGTGTAACCGCGGATCCACCAGCGCCCGTCCCAGAGCTGGGCGTCCGCGACCTTCGCGATGCGCTCCCGCTCCGCCGTGAACCGCGCGACGTCCGCCTCGGCCCGCTCGTCGCCCGCCGCGGCGAGCGGCTCCGCGATCTCGAGGAACGCGCCGATCGCCCACGCGTGCAGGAATGTCACGAGCGACGTCTCGCCGCCGCCGAGGTTGAGGCAGTCGTTCCAGTCGGCCCGCAGGCCGAGCGCGACGCCGTTCTGGCCCACCTGCTGCGCGGAGAACTCGAGCGCCCTGACCAGGTGGTCGTACACCGTCGCGGGCGTGCCCTCGGCGAAGGGGATCTCCAGGTCGAGGAACGCGCGGTCGCCCGTCTCCTTGACGTACTCGACGACCGACGGCACGAGCCACAGGTGGTCGTCCGAGCACGTGTCCTCGAGGCCGTGGATGAGGTCCTTCGGGTCGACCGTGGGCACGATCGTCGGCGACGGGACGTCGGGCAGCTTCTCTGCGTCGGGGTCGAACGCCTGGGGGTCGAACAGGTGCAGGCCGTACCCGGCCTCCGTCTGCGCGCGCAGGAGCTCGACGATGCGCTGGCGCGTCTTCGTCGGGTTCGAGTGGATGACGCTCATGACGTCCTGCGCGGTGTCGCGGTACCCGAGGCCCGCGCGACCGCCCACCTCGACGAACGACGCGAAGCGCGACCACTGCACGCACGTCTCCGCCTGGAGGAGGGTCCACGAGTTGATCATCGTGTTCATGCCCTCGTGCGGCGTGCGGATCCGCAGCTTGTCCTGCTTGGCGCGCCAGAAGGCGCGGAGCCGCGCGCGCTCGGCGTCGACGGTCGCGACGTCCGAGTACTTCGCCTGGATCGCACGACCGGCCGCGTCGCGCGAGCCGTAGCCGAGCATGTAGACGAGGCGCTTGGTCTCGCCCGGCGCGAGCGTGACCTTGTGCTGGAGCGAGCCGCAGTGGTTCTGCGTCGTCGCGGACTCGTTCGAACCGTGCCCGCGCTCGATCGCGACCGGGTTCGCCTCGGAGCGGTACGGGCCGATGAAGTTGTCGCGCAGCGAGTCGTACGACGACGGCGTCTCGCTCGACGTGAAGAAGTGGTACGTCCACGGCTCGTAGTAGAAGTCGTACTCGATGATCCCGTCCTCGTAGGAGGAACCGGACGCGTAGAGCGACATCTGCAGGTTCTGGTTGTCGATCGTGATCGTGTGGAAGCTGAACTCCACGTACGACCCGACGGTGAGCTCGCGCACCTCGTCCGTCGTGTTCGTCAGCCGGACGTCCCAGACCTCGACGTCGTCGTCCACGGGGATGAAGACCGTCTGCTCGGCATCGACACCCTTGTACTCGGCGCGGAACGTCGAGTAGCCGAGCCCGTGCCGGGTCGTCCACCGGCCCGCCTTGCCCGCGGGGTCCAGCTCCTCGCCGGGGCCGACGAACGGCTTGCCGACCGGCTGCCACGAGACCGACCAGTAGTCGCCGTCCGCGTCGTCGCGCAGGTACACGTAGTGGCCCGGCCGGTCGACCGGGACACCGTTCTGCCGGAACCGCGTGATCCGCCCGTACTGCGAGCTCTTGTAGTACGAGTACCCCCCGCCGGTGTGCGACAGCACGGTGCACAGGTTCTTGCTGCCGAGGTAGTTCGTCCACGAGACCGGGACGTCGGGGCGCTCGACGACGTACTCGTCGTGCGCGGTGTCGAAGTGGCCGTAGCGCATCGTTGCTCTGGTTCCTGTCGTGGGGGTGGGGCTAGGGGCTGTGGGGGTGGGGGTGGGGGTGGGGGAAGGTCCGGTGCCGTCAGACGCCGGCGGTGACGAACCCTCGGAGCCACTCGAGGAGCTCGGCGGCCTTCTCGGGCGAGTCCGCCTCGACGAACATGCGCAGGACGGGCTCGGTTCCGGAGAACCGCAGGAGCGCCCAGTTGTCGTTCTCGAGGAGGATCTTGGTGCCGTCGAGGTGGGAGACCGAGACGACGGGGTACGGGCCGACGTGCGTGAGCGGCTCCGCCTCGAGGCGCCGCGGCACCTCGACGCGCATCTCCGGGGTCGCGGGCACGCCCGCCTCGAGCGTCGAGAGGCGACCCGTGATCTCGTAGATCATCGCGCGCAGCTCGGAGATCCGCTTGCCCGTGCGGGCCAGCATCTCGGCCACCAGGGCGCACGCGAAGATGCCGTCCTTGCCGAGGATCCAGCCGCGGATCGTCAGGCCGCCGGACGACTCGCCGCCGAGCACGGCGCCGATCTCCTCCATGCCCGCGGTGACGTGCTTGAAGCCGACCTTGACCTCGCGCGACTCCTCGCCGAAGTGGGCGGCGAGCCGGTCGAGCAGGTGCGTCGTCGCGAGGTTGCGCACGACGCCGCCCTTCTCGCCGCGGACCTCGTGCAGGTACCAGTACAGGAGCAGGAGCAGGTCGTTCGTGGAGATGTACTCGCCGGTCTCGTCGACGATGCCGATGCGGTCGGAGTCGCCGTCCGTCGCCATGCCGAGGTCGTAGCGTCCCCCGCCCTGCTGGATCATCGTCACGAGCGTGCTCAGGCGCTGGAGGTCCGGCGCGGGCGCGACGCCGCCGAACAGCGGGTTGTGCGTCGCGTGGATGAACTCCGAGCGCACGCGCATGTCGGACAGGATCGTGCCGAGCGTGAGCTGGCTCGTGCCGTACATCGGGTCGACGATCACCTGGAGGTCCGAGCCGCGCACGGCCTCGACGTCGATGATCCGCTCGATCGCGTCGACGTACGGGTCGGTGAGCGACCGGTCGACGACGACGCCCGTGCGGCGGGCCACGTCGATGTCGAGCGTGATGACGTCGTCGACGGACAGCGCGTTCGCCTCGTCCTGGTAGCGGTCCGTCTCGTCGTCGAGCGGGAGCGAGCCGTCCTGACGGAACACCTTCATGCCGTTCCACTCGGGCGGGTTGTGGCTCGACGTGACGATGATCCCGTACGCCGCGCCGAGGTAGGGCGCGGCGAACGTCACGAGCGGCGTCGGGACGTCGTCGGGCAGGAGGGTCACGGCGATGTTGTTGCCCGCGAAGACCTCGGCCGCGGCGATGGCCGACTCGCGCGAGAGGAAGCGGCGGTCGCCGCCGATCACGACGCCCTTGGCGTCGAGGCCGCGGCGGATCGTCTCGTTCGCGATGGCCTGGCACAGCCGGCGCACGTTCGCGAGCGTGTAGCCCTCGCCGATGACCGCGCGCCAGCCGCCGGTGCCGAAGACGATCTTGGTGTCCGTGTTCTTCTTCGGGACGAACAGGCGCTTGAGGACGATGTCCGCCGCCTGGGCGAGCTCGTCGGGCGTGTTGATGCCGCGCACCTCGTCGACGTCGACGATCCGGTACGACGAGATGCGCTTGCCCGCGCCGATGACGCGGCGCGCCAGCTCGGTGAGGCGATGCTCTCCGTCGGACGCCATGCGCTCGAGCTCGCCGAACAGCAGGCCCGGCGCCGCGACGTACGCACCGACGTTGATCTCCGTGCGCGGCTCGACGACGCCGCCCGCCTCGGACGACTCGAGGATCGCGGTGATCTCGCCCTCGGCGCGCACCACGCGGCCGTAGCCGTCCGGGTCGTCGACGACGGCGGAGAGGAGCGACAGGTCCGCGCCGGTGAGCGTGTGGCGCGTGAGCAGGCCCAGGAGCGACTCCGAGCGCAGCAGGGGCGTGTCCGCGTACGCGACCAGCACCGGCTCCTCGACCCCGGGCCCCAGCACGGAGGCGACCGCCCCGCGCGCGGCGAGGACCGCGTCGCCCGTGCCGAGCGGCGCCTCCTGCTCCACGTAGACGACGTCCTCGCCGAGCAGCTCGCGCACCGTCGGGTCGTGGGGCGCCACCACGACGACGATGCGGCTCGCGTCGACCACGCGGCGCACGTTCGCCACGGCCAGCTCGACGACCGTCGCGCTGCCCAGCGGCCGGGACAGGAGCTGGCGCGACGCGGCGTCGTGCCCCGCGGCGAGCACGACGGCGGCCCTCGCGGTCCGGCTGTGCGCTCCACCGCGCGGACGCGGGGTCGTGGCGCTGGGCTTCGCGGGCGTCGTCGCGGTCATGGCGTCCTCACTGGTCGACCTCCGTCGGACAACGACTCATTTGTCAGGAGTCCGAACTACTGGCTCACCCCGATCATAGGCACCCGAGACCCGTCGAAGGAACCCGATCCGGCCCACCACGGCCGAAGGTCACCCGCGCGGCGTCCGCACGGAACCGCGGGCCGGGTGACAATAGGGACATGAATGGCCCGGTCCAGCCGTACCCCCTGCACGGAAGCATCGAAGCCGAGGACGCGAAGGAGATCCTCCGCAAGGCCATCCGCACCAACCGCCAGGCGCGGTCCGAGCGGCTCCGCAAGGAAGCGGCCGCCGCGATCGCCGACGTCGTCGAGACCATCCCCGAGGTCGCCGCCGCCACGTGCGTCGCGACCTACGCCGCCCGCCCCGCGGAGCCCGGCACCACGGAGATGCTCGAACGCCTCTCCGCGCGCGGCGTGCGCGTCCTGCTCCCTGTGCTCGGCGCCGGCCTCCAGCGCGACTGGGCCCTGTACGACGGCCCGGCCGACCTCCAGGTGCGCGCCCCCGGCCGACCGCCCGAACCCGGCACCCCGCCGCTCGGCGCCGAGGCCATCGCCCAGGCCGACGTCGTCATCGCCCCCGCGCTCGCCGTCGACTCGCGCGGCGTCCGGCTCGGCCAGGGCGGCGGCTGGTACGACCGCGCCCTCGAGCACCTGCGGCCCGGGACCAAGGTCGTCGCCGTCGTGTTCCCCGAGGAGGTCTACGACGCGTCCGACCGCCCGCTCCCCGTGGAGTCGCACGACAAGACCGTCGACGCCGTCGCGACCCCCCTCGGCTGGCGCTGGCTCCCGTAGCCGACCCCGGGACTACGGGACGAGCGTGAGCTCGTCCTTGCTCGCCTCGGCGACGGCCTGGGTGGAGAACGGCCAGTCGTAGGTCTCGCCGCCGGCCCAGGTCTTGAGCTGGTCGGAGTAGTGCGTGGACGCCGGGTGGCCGGAGGTCCCGGTGACGGTGACCCAGGTGGAGCGGTCGAGGTCGTCGAGGTCGACGACCATCCGCATCGACGGGCCCGCCGTCACGTCGAACGAGCCGGAGGCCGCGTCCCAGGCCGTCGCGTTGACGATCGACGAGCCGCCGGGCATGCCGACGGGGTCGGGGTTGACCCAGTTGCGGACGGGGCCGGGGATGGACTCGCCGCCGAGGACCGGGTGCTCGAGGGCGAGCACGTGGAGCGTGCCCCAGGCCCAGTCGGAGGGCTGCTTGCTCTGCTCGACGGTGAGGTCCAGGCGCGCGGAGACGAGCGCCTGGGTGAGGACCTCGTCGCGGGTCTCGACGACGCTGACGGTCTGGCGGTCGTCCCAGAACGGGTCGGTGGGGTTCTCCAGGAGGTTCTGCACGACGGCGAGCCAGCGGCTCCCGCCGTTCGGCCGCGCCGACTCGGGCAGGTCGTCCCAGAAGGTGAGCTGGAGCAGGTTGCGCCAGACGGCGGCGAAGTAGGCGGCCGCGGCGGAGTCGGTGTCGGTGCGGTAGTCCCAGTCCGCGAGGAGCGCCTGCCCCTCGGCGGCGAAGCTGTCGTCGATCTCCTGGTCGAGCAGGAGCGGCACCAGCACCTCGGCGTAGGGGCTGCGGTCGTCCGTCTGGATCTCGTTCATCGTGTCGACGTCGACGGGCCGTCCGGCGGAGATCTCGGCCTCGAGGAGCTGGCGGATGCGCTGCGAGCGGTAGCCGTAGTCCCAGTCGGTCGTGAGGAACGGCGCGACGCCGGCGGGCAGGACGGCCTGGTTGGCGGCGACGACGAACCCTTCGGCAGGGTCGACGACGCGCGGCATCTGCTCGCTCGGGACGTAGCCCTGCCAGTCGTAGCGCTCGTCGGAGCCGTCGCGCGGCCACGTGCCGTCCGAGGGCACCTCGGCGTCGGGCACCGCCTGGCGGACCGGGATCTTGCCGGGCGCCTGGTAGCCGATCTGGCCGTCCACCGTCGCGAAGACGATGTTCTGGGCGGGCACCTCGAACAGCGCGGCGGCGGCCTGCATGTCGTCGGCGTCCTGCGCGAGGTTGAACGCGAAGACCGCGTCGGCGGTGCGGCCCGGCTCGAGCGCGGTCCACTGGAGCGAGACGGCGTACTCGCCCAGGCGCGTGTCGAGGGCGGGAGTCTCGACGGCGGACTCGGTCGCGGGGATCGCCTCGGAGACGATCGGCCCGTGCACGGTCGAGCGGATCTCGAGGTCGACGTCCTCTCCCCCGGCGACGCGCAGCGTCTCGGTGCGGGTCTCGAGCGGCATCCACTCGTCCCCGCGCAGGTAGGTGTCGTCGCGCACGCGCTCGACGAAGAAGTCGGTGACGTCGGCGCCCATGTTCGTCAGGCCCCACGCGAGCTGCGCGTTGTGGCCGATGATGACGCCGGGGAACCCGGCGAACGAGAAGCCCGCGACGTCGAACGCGCACTGCGGCCCCACCTCGTTGCAGTGCAGCCCGACCTGCGCCCAGATCCCGGGGGCGCCGAGGCTCAGGTGCGGGTCGTTGGCGAGGATCGGCTTGCCGCTGGCGGTGTGGTCGCCGGACACGACCCACGAGTTGGAGCCCGTGCCCTCGCCGCGCCCGATAAGCACGGGGACGGCGTCGAGCGCACGGTCCGCGGCCTCGAGCGCGCTCCGGAGGTGCTCCGAGCCGTACGCGGCGCGAGCCTCGGGGCCGAGCTCGAGCGCGACCTGCTGGGGGTTGTCGAGCTCGCCGGGATCGAGGATCGGCGCGTTGACGTCGGACGGGTAGGCGGGGAACAGCGCGGCGACGCGCCCGGCGTCCTGGAGGGTGCTGTACGACAGCGCGCGCTCCAGCTCGTCGTCGTAGTTGCCGCGGAGGTCCCACGCCATCGCCTTGAGCCAGGCGAGCGAGTCGACGGGGTCCCAGGGCTCGGGCTCGACGACGTCGACCTGGAGTCCGAGCACGGTGTACTCGATCGCGATCTCGGACGGGCTGCGGGTCTCGAGGTACGCGTTCACGCCCTCGGCGTAGGCCTGGAGGTACGCCTTCGTCTCGGGCGAGACGACGTCCCACTCCTCCTCGGCGACCTGCCGCCAGCCGAACGTCCGCGTCACGGTGTCGGCGGCGATCGCGTCGGGGTTGTCGCCCACGAGCTCGGCGAGCCGTCCCGCGGTGACGTGCCGGCGGTAGTCCATCTCGAAGAAGCGGTCCTGCGCCTGCACGTAGCCCTGGGCGCGGAACAGGTCCTCGGGGGTGTCCGCGTAGATCTGCGGCACGCCCAGGGCGTCGCGCAGCACCGTGACCTGGCCCTCGAGCCCGGGGAGCTCGATCTCGCCGGCGGTCTGCGGCAGCGGTCGACGCACGGTGACGACGACGAGAGCGGCGCCGGCGACGAGCGCGAGGACGACCAGCACGGCCACGCCGATCAGGACGCGCCGGCGGCCGGACCGTCGACGCCGGGGCGGGGCCGTGGTCTCGACCGGGGTCGCGGGGTCGGCACCGGGGACGGTGTCACCGGCGGGGGCCTCGGCGGGTTCGTGCACAGACACGGATGCGAGACTACCCGGCCCGGGGCGAGCGCCGGTCCGCGTATGATTAGCACTCGGAAGTTTCGAGTGCCAGGCGGTGTTGACACCGACGACCCGGCCGAGACCGACCCGATCCCGACCCGCCGGCGGCCGTCCCGACGGCCGTCTCGTGAACGAGGAGAACCCGTGCCCACCTACGCGTACACGTGCACCGCCTGCGGTCACGCCTTCGACATCCACCAGTCGTTCAGCGACGACGCCCTGACGGTGTGCCCCGAGTGCTCGGGCCGCCTGCGCAAGGTGTTCTCCTCGGTCGGCGTGACGTTCAAGGGCTCGGGCTTCTACCGCACGGACTCGCGCTCGGGCGGGAAGTCGTCGACGTCGCCCGCCGCGTCGAAGCCTGCCGCCGCCTCCGCGGCGTCCGGCGCGAGCAGCACGTCCGGCAGCTCGAGCGGCACCTCGTCGTCGTCGGGAAGCTCGACCGCCTCCTGACCCGACACCCAGGGGCCTGGTCCGCGACGGCCCTGGCGGTGACGGTCGACCACAGCCCGCTCCGCACGGCGCGTCCGGGCGTCGACGCCGCGTCCCGTCCACAGGTCCTCGACGGTCGGCGCCTGCCGTCGCCCGGCGCGCGGCTACCGTCGCGCCATGCTCCGCTCGTCCCGCCTGCCGGATCCCCACCCGCGACCTGACCGCTCGCCCGCGCGGCGACGGCTGCTGCGCGGGTTGTGGTGGCGGTCCCGCTTCGTCGTGGCCGCGCTGTGCTGCGGGGTCGCGGCCACCGTGGTCGTCGGGGCGCTCCGTCCTCCCCCTCCACCGACCGCACCCGCCGTCGTCACGACGCAGGAGGTACCGGCCGGGGCCGTGCTGACGGAGGCGGACCTCCGCGTGGACCTCGTGTCCGTCGAGGTCGTCCCGGCCGGCGCCGCGGCACGGCCCGACGACGTCGTCGGGCGCCGCGCGACCGTCACCCTGCCCGCGGGCACCCTGCTCCAGGACGCGCTCGTCGCCGGCGGCGAGCTCGCCGCCGCAGCTCCCGCGGGCACGGTCGTCGCGCCCGTCCGGCTCGACCCCGGCGTCGCGGCCCTCCTCGGCCCGGGGGACCGCGTCGACCTCCTGGCTGCGGGCGACCATGCGCTCACGACCGCGCTGACGGACGTGCCGACCGACGGCCAGGACCCGGTGACCGTCGACCCGTACCTCGCCCGTGCGGCCGTCGTCGTGCCGGCACCGGAGCCCGCGAGCGGGGGCGGGGGCGGGCTGCTCGGCGCGGTCGGGCCAGGCACGGACGTCGTGACGCTCGTCGCCGTGCGCCCCGAGGAGGCGGTCCGGCTCGCGGCCGTGAGCGGGCAGACACCCGTCACTGCCGTCCTCGTGCCCTGACGGGCGACCCCGAGCGCCGACGGGCGGACCGACGGCCGGTCCCCGACCCGCCGGGCGGGGCCGTTGCCCGTCGGCACCCGCGTTGGGAGGATCGCGCGTGCACCTGTCGTGGCACCGCCGCCACGCGGACCACCGACCTGAGAGGGAAGCAGCACATGAAGGGCGTGTTCCAGGGATTCAAGGAGTTCGTGCTCCGCGGCAACGCGATCGACCTGGCGGTCGGCGTCGTCATCGGAGCCGCGTTCTCCTCGGTCGTCGACGCGATCGTCACCTACCTGATCAACCCCATCATCGGGGCCATCTTCGGCAAGCCTGACATCTCGAACCTGTGGGACATCACGTTGCGACCCGCCCATGGCGAGGTGGAGGCCTCGGTCCTCTCCGTCGGCGGCATCCTCAACGCGGTCCTGCAGTTCCTCATCATCGCGGTCGCGCTCTACTTCGTCATCGTCCTGCCGATGAACAAGCTCGCCGAGCGCCGCAAGCAGGACGTCGAGCCCGAGCCCGAGGCGCCGGCGGAGGACGTGCGCGTCCTCCAGGAGATCCGCGACCTCCTCGCAGCCCAGGCGGGCAGCGGCCCGGGCGGAGCGCCCGGCGGCCCGACACCGCCGCGCGGCCTCTGAGCACGCCCCACCCCACCGCCGCCCGAGCCCACGCGGCGCCCCTCGGACGAACCCGGGGTCGCTCCTCACCTCACGCCGAGATTGGGGAACGACCCCGGGTTCGGCGCATCAGCGCGGGGCCGACGACCGCCGCCACGGACCGGCCGCGGGACTCGTCGCGCGAGTGCCGTCAGCGCCCGCCGTCAGTGGGCGCTGTCGTGGCGCACGCTCAGGAGCGCGCGGTCGGTGACGAACGGTCAGTGCCGCCCGTAGTGCGGCGGGACGTCGCCGAGCAGCCGGTCGTCGTTCTCGCCCCGGCCCCCACGTCCGGGCGCCGCCTCGTCACCCCAGCCCTCGGACCGCTCGTCGGCGCTCACCCCGGACACGACCTCGCTCTCCTTCCCCCGCCGTACGGCCCGGCGCGGCCGCCGACGCGGCCCCGCGCCGTCGGGCGCGTCGTGCGGGCGGTCAGGAATCGGGTCGGACGCGGTGCTCACGCGTCCATCGTCGCACCGCAGGAGCGCCCGACGTCAGCCCGACACCCGCCCCCAGCCGGCGAGACACGCGAGGACGCCCCGACACGGGAGCCGCGCGACAGGCTGCACCGCACAACGGCGAGCACCGCGTCTTCGCCGGCAGCGCTGCCCACGGTGAGACGACGTGGCGGGGTGGGAGGCGGCGCCGGGTCGTGGCGGGCCTGGCGGGAGCCGCGAGGTACGAGCGGCGGATGTAGACCCGGCGCCGCCTCCCACCCCGCACCCAGCCCGACCACGCGGGTGGTGTCCCCCCGACCCGCACCCAGCCCGACCACGCGGGCCGTCGCTCCCCGACCCCGCGTCCAGGGTGACGACCCCGAACGGGCGGGCCGAAATCAGAGGTCGTCGTCGCCGTGCTGCTCGTCGTCGTCGATCACCGGCACGACGACGATCCGGTCGCCACCGCCGGTCTGCGCGACGCCCCCGGTCTCCGGGAGCCGCGCGTCGCGCACCGCCTGCACGACCCGACGGATGCGCTCGGCCTCCTTGGCGGGGTCGAGGAACGCGGCGGCGGACCACACCTGCGCGACGGTCCACCCGATGCGCTCGAGGCGCTCGGCGACCTGCCGGTCCCGCACGCGCACGCTGCGCTCGGCGACGTACGCGGCGTCGTCGGTGAGCACGGCGACGAGGAGCTCGCCGGGCAGGTCGGGGTGGCCGACGACGAGCGGGATGCGGTCGCCGTCGCCGATGCCGTAGTCGGTCTCGACGACGAGGCCGGCGCGCCAGAGGCGCTCGGCGAGGTCGAGCACGAGCCGGTCGGGGCTGCCGCCGAGGTCGACGCCGTTCCCGAGGGTCACCTGGTCGGCGGCGCCGCTGCGCTGCTCGGCCAGGTCGAGGACCTCCGCGAGCAGGCGGGCGCCCGCGCCGCGCAGGCGCTCGGGGTCGAGGTCGCCCGCGGTGAAGCACGATACGACGTGGAGGCGGCGCCGGGTCGCGCCGACGGAGTCGAGCAGCATCGCCTCGGCGCCCGGGGTGTTGAGGATGCCGAACCGGTGGAGCACGCGACCGTGCGGGGTCCGGCCGAACCCGACGGACAGGACGATCGTGTCGCGCACGAGCCCGGCGACGCCGGAGACGTCGGCGACGACCACGGGCTCGGCCCGCGACCCGGAGAAGAAGCCGGCGAGCGCCGGGTTCTGGCGCACCTCGACGAGGAGGGCGTCGCGGATGCGGTCGGCGTGCAGCGGCGTGACCGTGACGATCGCGAGGGACTCGTCGGGTCGCGTGAGCGCGTGCTCGATCGCGACCTCGACGACCCGGTCGACCTCGGCCTGGGTGCTCTCGACCGCGCCGGACGTCGGGTCGGGCATGCCGGCGCCGTCGACGACGTCGAGCTGGACGAGGACCTCGGCGCGCGGCAGGGGCGCCGGCCGCAGGACGCCGTCGTAGCCGTGCGCAGCGAGGAACGTCGTGACGAACGGGTCGCGGCGCGACCCGTCGGCGAGGAGCTGGACCGACGGCAGCAGCTCGGCGAGGGCGCGCACGGTGTCGGTCGAGGCGGCGCGCGGGTCGCCCACCGCGACGACCTGGCGGCCGCGGGCGAGCGCGGAGAGCACGAGCTCGACGGGCGCGTGCTCGATCGCGTCCAGCACCACGAGGTCGACGGTGCGCGTGGCGGGGACGAGGTGCGGCACGAGGGTCGGCGTGGCGACGAGCACGGGACGGAGGCGCCGCAGCACGGCGGGGTGCTTCTCGGCCGTCTCCCGCAGGCTCACGAGGCGGCCCTCGAGCAGCTCGGTGAACAGGTCCTCGGCCTCGTCGCGGTGCTCGCGCATCGCGGTCCCGAGGTGGTCGCGGACCGCCGCGCGGACGGGTGCCGCGAGCGACGCGACGTGCCTGCGGTCGAGGTCGCGGAACCGGCGCGCGAGCGCGTCCAGGCCGGCTCCGTCCTGCCCGGCCAGGGCCTGGTCCTGGGCGAGCACCTGCTCGAAGACGGAGCTCCACCACGCGAGCTCGAGCTCGGGTCCCACGAAGTCGGGCTCGACGCGCCGCGCCGCGAGGTCGGCGAGGAGCTCGCCGAGGCCGAGGTCGGTGAGCCGGCGCAGGATCGCGGTCCGCGCGGGCAGGGAGTCGAGCGACTCGGCGTCCTCGGCGAGCGCGTCCAGCCGCGTCGCGAGCGCGTCGAGCGGGGCGTCGAGGAGGTCGCTGCCGCCGGGGGTGCCGTCGAGCGCGGGGGCGAGCTCCTCGACGTCGATGCGCACGGCCTCGTGCGTGTCCTCGATGGCGGACAACCCCTCGGGCAGGACCGGCCAGCCACCGCGCGGGCACTGCTCCTGCCAGACCGCGCGCTGCGCCTGCACCTCGACGAGCGCGGCGTGCAGGTCGGGCACGCGCACGCCGGGACGCACCATGTCGCGCGCCTGGCGGCGCAGCCGGCGCCGGGCGAACCAGCCCATCTCGACGCCGCGCTGCTCGCGCCACTGCTTGGTCGCGGTCGCCTCGACCATGTCCTGCGCGGTGCGCTCGAAGATGAGCGGCTGGAAGACGTCGAGCGTCCCGCGCATCCCCCCGAGCATCGTGAGCTGGTCGCCCCACTGGCGCAGCGTCGTCGCGGGCGTCAGCCCGGTGCGCTGCGCGACCTGCTCGACCTGGGCTCGCAGCTGCGGGAGCGTGTGCGTGCGCAGCCGCTCGACGCGCACGAGCGCGTCGTGCGCCTCCTGCGCCGTGGTGAGGGACGCGCCGTACCAGGGGGTCGACGTCGCGCGCGCCGTGAACGCGCCGAGCAGCGCGGCCTCGCGCAGCTCGGCCGCGATCCGCTCCCGCTGCGGCCCGATCCCGAGCACGACCTCGGTCGTCAGCCGCACCCGGGTGTCGGGGGCCGGGCGCTCGGCGGTCAGCCGGGCGAGCGCCTGGAGCGCGTCGTACGCGGAGACGCCCCACGGGTCGCGCACGAGGTGCAGCGCCTCGATGTACCCCGCGAGCCGGGCGCGCGCGCCGAGCAGCGCGTCGCGCGTGCGCGCGAGGTCCTCGTCCTCCCCCGGCTCGGGCTCGGCGGCCATCGCCGACAGCAGGCGGTGCGAGGCCGTCTCGCGCCACGTCGGCTCGGGGACGATGTCGAGCACCAGGCCGCCCAGGCCCAGCTCGTCGAGCCGGGCCAGGAGCGCGTCCGCTGCCCGGCGGTGCCCCGGGACGTACAGGACGTGGCGCCCGGACGCCGCGGCCTCCGCGACGACCGCGGCGAGCGTGCCCGCGACGTCGGACCCGGCCGGGGCGTCGACGAAGAGGTGCGACCCGCTCGCGAGCACGTCGACGACGTGGCGCTGGGACGGGTCGAGGTCGCCGGCGCCGCGCTCGTGCACCGGGTCGGCGTCGCCGACGCGCGGGGCGGGCAGCTCGGCGCGCAGCGCCGCGGCGGAGCGTTCGTCCCCGGCGAGGGCCGCGACGACCTCGTGCCGCTCGAGGGCGGGCGCGAGCTCGTCGAGGTCGTCGACGAGGACCTGCCCGGGGTGCACGAACGTGCCGACGAGGACGCGATGGGTCAGGTCGAAGTCGTCGAGGACGGCCTGGCCCAGCGCGGCGATCCGGCGGGTCGCGTCACCGGGGTCGAACCCGGCACCGGTGAACGTCGAGCGCGCGAGCGTCACCGGGTCGAGGAGCGCGCCGTGCGCGCGCAGCGTGCGCGCGAGGAGGGGGTTGATCTCCGCCGTCGGCTCGAGGGTCAGCTCGTAGTCGGTCTCGCCGTCCCCGCGCGGGGTCACGGTCAGGGGGCGCAGGAGCACGGGGGCGCGCACGGTGCGGGACGTCGGCTCCTGCTCGGTCTCCTCGACCGCGCCCCGGAGGTGGTACCCGGCGTCGGGGACCCGTGCGTCGTCGTGCCCGGCGGGCTCGCCCGGCGCGCCGGGGGCCGCGGGTGCCTGCGCGTCCCCGTCCGTGGGGTTGCCGGTCCCGGCCTCGTCCGGGGCCGCCGCGTCGTCGCCGGCGCTCGGGACGATCGTCGCCGGGGTGCGGCCCGCGACCCGCGCGAGCGCCGCGACGTCGTCCTCGGCCAGCGGTGCCGCGAGGCTCTGGGTCCAGGTCGCGACCCCGATCGCCAGGTACGTCGGCGCGACGCCGTAGCGCTGGGCGTGCTCGGCGGCGCGGACCACGACGGCCCGTGCCCGCCGGCGGGCGGCCGGGAGAGACCCGCCCTCGCGGAAGAGGTTGGAGAGGCGTGTCGGACGTCCGGCGAAGAGCTGCGCGACGCCCGAGGGGTGCGCCGCCGTCAGGTCCACGACGGCGTCGCCCAGGAGGGAGACGTCGGCGAGCGACGATCCTCCGGCGAGCTCGACGAGGCCCGCGCGCCACCGGGCCACCGCCTCGCCGACGAGGTCGGCCGTGGTGGGCTCGGGGACGAGCACGGGGCGGGACGGGGTCACGCCGTCGTCCGGCGCGTCGGGCTGGTCCGTCCCGTCGGGAGCGGTCGCGGGCAGCCGAGCAGGATCGGCCACGCTCCGGGCGGCTGAGCTGGTGCGGGCTGCGGCATTCACCCTCCGACGCTAACCGTCCGCCTCGCGAGGCCCGGCGCGGCGCGCCGGAGGGTCGGCGACCCGGTCCGGCGGTGGGCGCCGGTCCGTGGCCGCCCACCCACGGGTCGAGCGTGGGACGCGTCGGAGGCGGGACGACGAACGGCCCCGGATCACGAGAATTCGTGTTCCGAGGCCGTCGTTCCGGGCTATTCCGGGGTGTTCTCCCGGAGAAGTGTGAAACAGCGCGCACCGCGCAGGGGGCAGGCGATGCGCGCTGTCGAGGACTATCTTGCACGGCAGGATGCCAGGCGTCAACACAGCCCGCGGTCCTGGACGCATGAATCACCCGGAGTCTCCCGAGGCGTCTGAGAACCACCTGGACGACTGTCCACAACATGCACGCGATTCCGCGAATTCGCGCCCCGACCGACGGCCTCCACGCTGTGACGCACGCCACCATGCCTGTCCCACGGCGAGGCTCCCGAGGGCCCGCGATGGTCCACACGACCCTCGGCAGGATAGATCGCCGTCGTCGGGCGCCCTCCGCGTCGCCCAGCGGCCGGAGGTCGCCGGGGGCGACGACGGGCCCCGGCGGGCCCGCAGGGCGCTCGGAACGGCGGCGTCACAGGATCTCTCCCGTTCCTCTGAGCCCCCGGCACGGCGCCCGTGAGCGAGGTCCACACGAGCGGCCTACCGTGGGAGGACGCCCGTGGCCCGACGCCGGTCCCTGGCGCGCGGCCGTCGTGCACGGCCGGTGGCGGCGGGCGGTCCTGCCCGCCGACGACCGGAAACCCGCACCACGTGACGACGCCCCCCGTTCCCCGCCCCGACGACGACGGCTCCCTCGACCCCCGCCCCGCGCCCCGCGACGCCGGCCGCGAGGCCGGGCGCGCCGCCGCGGAGGCGACACCCGCGAAGGAGCGCGAGGCCCCGGCCCGCCTCTCCCTCACGCAGGTCGTCGCGAGCGCGCTCGCCGCCGTGAGCACCACGGTGCTGCTCTCGTACTTCGGGACCGCCGGCACGATCATCGGCGCCGGCATCGCGAGCGCCCTCACCGTCGTCGCGAACTACGTCTACACGCGCTCGATCCAGAAGACCCGCGAGCAGCTCGTGCCCGTCGTCGGCAAGGTCGTGCAGGTGACCACCGGTGGCACTACCTCGCGCGACCGTGCGACGCCCACCAGCGTCACGACGGCCGTCGCGAGCGTGCCGCGCGGGACGGTCGTCGTGGACGACGCGGCGCCCGACGCCGGCGCGACGGCCGCCGTCGAGCCGGACGACACGACCGCGACGGGGAAGACCGTGGACCGGGGCGACGTCGGCGCTCCGCTCGAGCCGGGCACGGACCCGGAGCAGCCGCAGAACGCCTGGCTGCGGCTCGTCGACCGCTACGGCCGCGGGCGGGTGCTGACCGTCTCGGCGCTCGCGCTGTTCGTCGTCGTGATGGGTGTCGTCCTCGTGGTCGAGCTCGCGATCGGCAAGCCGATCTCCGACGCCGTGCGAGGCGTGGAGGGCTCGGGGACGACGATCAGCCGCGAGCGCTCGACCGGCACGGACGACCCCCCGACGCCCGCGCCGTCGAGCCCGGCCGTGGACCCGTCGACCGTGCCGACGCAGGAGCCGGCGCCCGCGCCGTCGACCACGCCCACCCCGGCACCCACCGACGGGCCGACGACCACGCCGACGCCGGAGCCGACCGAGGCACCCACGCAGGAGCCATCGCCGGACCCCACGACGCCGGTGCCCGAGCCGACGGAACCCGTGCCCGGCACCGGCGAGGGCACGGGCGCAGGAACGGGCGAGGGTGCCGAGGCGGAGACCGGCGGGAGCACCGGCACGGCGCCGACCCCCGCACCGTCCACGCCCGCCTCCGCTTCCGCCACCGCCTAGGATCGCGCGGACGCGCCACGGCGGCGGTGGGAGGATCCGAGGATGCGCCGGTTCCCGTACGCTCCCGCCCTCCGCGCGACCGCCCTCGCGCTGACCCTCCTGGTCGGGCTCACCCCGCTGCTGGCGGGGTGCGCAGCCGACGACCCCGACGGGGCCACCGCGCCTCCGGACCGGCCCGCCGACGTCGACGGGACCGTCGACCGTGACGAGGGCGCGCCGCGGCTCGTCGATGCCTCGGACCCCTACTACGAGGGCATGTCGCTCCTGTCGGCGAGCACCGTGGTCCTGGACGCGGACGGCGCGCGGGTGGACGGCGACGCCCTGGTCGACGGCGACGCCGTGGAGGTGTGGGCCGACGTGTGCGCGGAGTCGTACCCGGTGCAGTGCCAGGTGGTCGCGGTGCGCGTCGTCGGCTAAGCCGGCCCGCGCGGCGAGCAGAGGGGCGTTCGGTGCGCCTGGCCAGATTCGAACTGGCGACACCCGCTTTAGGAGAGCGGTGCTCTATCCCCTGAGCTACAGGCGCGCGGCCCCGGGGCAGGACCGGGGACAGCCTAGCCGCCGGCGGCGGTTCGAGGCGAAGCGCACCACGCTCCGGTCCCGGCTGCGCGCCGGAACCCGGCCCCGCGCGAGGATGGGCGCATGCCTACAGCCCCTGTCGACGCACCACGCCGCGTCCTCCTCGACTGCGACCCCGGCCACGACGACGCGATCGCGATGCTCCTCGCGCACGGCAGCCCCGCGGTCGAGCTCGTCGCCGTGACGACGGTCGCCGGGAACCAGACGCTGGAGAAGGTCACGCGCAACGCGCTCGCGGTCGCCGAGCTCGCCGGGATCGACGTCCCGGTCGCGGCAGGGTGCGACCGACCGCTCGTCCGGCCGCGGATCGTCGCGCCGGACATCCACGGCGAGTCCGGCATGGACGGGCCGGTCCTGCCCGCCCCGCACCGCGCCGTCGACCGCCGTCACGCGGTGGACCTCATCGTCGACACGGTCATGGGCGCGGAGCCCGGCGAGATCACGCTCGTGCCGACGGGGCCGCTGACGAACGTCGCCATGGCGGCACGCAAGGAGCCGCGCATCGTGCCACGCGTGCGGGAGGTCGTGATGATGGGCGGCGGCTACCACGTGGGCAACCGCACGCCCGTCGCGGAGTTCAACGTCCTCGCCGACCCGGAGGCCGCGCACGTGGTGCTCGACGAGCCGTGGCCCGTGACCATGGTCGGCCTGGACCTCACGCACCAGGCCGTCGCGACGCCCGACGTGCGCGACCGGCTCTCCGCGTTCGACACCGCGCCCGCCCGGTTCGTCGGCGAGCTGCTCGACTTCTACGGTGCGACGTACCGCTCGGCGCAGGGCTTCCTGTACCCGCCCGTGCACGACCCCTGCGCGGTCGCAGCCGTGATCGACCCCGAGGTCATGACGACGCGCCGGGCCCCGCTGGACGTCGAGCTCCACGGCGCACTGACGACCGGCATGACCGTCGCGGACCTGCGCGGCGACGAGCCCGGCCCCGACGACTGCCGCACCCAGGTCGCGGTCACCCTCGACCACACCCGCTTCTGGGACCTCGTCGTCGACGCCCTCCGACGCCTCGACGACCCCGCCTGACCGCTGAGTGCATGAGAAAGTCGCCCCCGGAGGCTCGAGCGCGACTGTTCCACGCACTCAGCGGGTGGCGTGGGTGTGGGTGACGAAGCGGTAGCGCAGGCCGGTGGACGACGTCGCCCAGTCGCCCGGGTGCGCGACCCACCCGTCGGGAACCGCGGGCGCGAACGTGTCGCCCTCGACCTCGGCGTCGATCTCCGTGACGACGCAGCGGTCCGCGACCGCGATCGTCGACGCGTAGAGCTGCGCGCCGCCCATGACCCAGACCTCGCCCGACCCGGTCTCGCGCGCCGCTTCGCGGGCGGCTGCGAGCGCCTCGGCGACCGACCCGGCCACGCGCACGGGCGGGTCGGCCTGCTCGGCCGGGCGACCGCCGTCGGGCACCGCACCACCGGACCCACCGACGCGCGGCGAGGCCTCGCCGGGCGACCATCCGGGCTGCCGCGTCACGACGACGTTGACGCGCCCGGGCAGTGGCCGGAACCGGGGCGGGAGCGAGTCCCACGTGCGGCGGCCCATGACGACGGGGTGGCCCGACGTCACGCGCCGGAAGTGCGCGAGGTCCTCGGGCAGGTGCCACGGCATGGTGCCGCCCGCGCCGATGACGGGCCTCCCCGCCGCGTCGCGGGCCTGCGCCCAGACGAGCCCGAGCGTTGGCCCGCCGAGCGTCTCCTCCCCCACCGCCGTCAGACCGCGATCGGGGCCTTGATCGTCGGGTGGTGCTGGTACCCGACGACCTCGATGTCCTCGTACTCGTACGCGTCGATCGAGTCGCGCGGCGCGAGGCGCAGGGTCGGGTACGGGTACGGCTCGCGCGTGAGCTGCTCGCGCACCTGCTCCACGTGGTTGTCGTAGATGTGCACGTCGCCGCCGGTCCACACGAAGTCGCCGACCTCGAGCCCGGTCTGCGCGGCGACCATGTGGACGAGCAGCGCGTACGACGCGATGTTGAACGGCACGCCGAGGAAGAGGTCGGCCGAGCGCTGGTAGAGCTGGCACGACAGCTTCCCGTCGGCCACGTAGAACTGGAAGAACGCGTGGCACGGCGGCAGGGCCATGTTCTCGATCTCCGCGACGTTCCACGCCGAGACGATGTGCCGGCGCGAGTCGGGATTCGACCGGATCTGCTCGATCACCTGCGCGATCTGGTCCACGTGCCGCCCGTCCGGCGTCGGCCACGAGCGCCACTGCACGCCGTAGACCGGGCCGAGCTCGCCGTCGGCGTCCGCCCACTCGTCCCAGATGCTCACGCCGCGCTCCTGGAGCCAGCGCACGTTCGAGTCGCCGCGCAGGAACCACAGCAGCTCGTACGCGATCGACCTGAGGTGCACGCGCTTGGTCGTGATGAGCGGGAAGCCCTGCGACAGGTCGAACCGGAGCTGCCGCCCGAAGACGCTGCGCGTGCCCGTCCCGGTGCGGTCGCCCTTGGGCGTCCCGTTCTCGAGGACGTCGCGCAGGAGGTCTTCGTACGGGGTAGGGATGCCGCTCGAGTTGATGGCCACGGCCGCCAGTCTAGGCACCGCCGCGCCCGCCGCAGCCCCCGGAACCCTGGCCCGCCGGTCCGCCCGGTCGTCGGCCTGTCGAGAGCGGGCGGGCACCGGGTGATTCTGCGGCCTCCGGTGGTTCGGCGTTCCCCCTCGCCCTACCGTGGCGCGTATGACAGCGTCCGTCGGTGCATCTCCGGGAGACGCCGCGGACGTCGCCCTCACCAAGCGCTCCGTCTACGTGATCTTCGCCGCTCTCATGGCGGCGATGTTCCTGTCGGCTCTCGACCAGTCCGTCGTCGGGACGGCCCTGCCCACGATCGTCGGAGACCTCGGGGCGGTCGAGCACGAGGGATGGATCGTCACCGCCTACCTGCTCGCCATCGCGATCGTCATGCCGATCTACGGCAAGGTCGGCGACCTCGTCGGGCGCCGCGTCCCGTTCCTCGTCGCGATCGCCCTGTTCGTCGTCGGCTCGACCGGCTCCGCGCTGTCGGGGTCGTTCGTCGAGCTCGTGACGTGGCGCTCCGTCCAAGGGCTCGGCGGCGGCGGGCTGGTCATCCTGTCGCAGGCCATCATCGCCGACATCGTCTCGGCGCAAGACCGCGGCAGGTACATGGGCCCCATGGGCGCGGTGTTCGGCATCGCCACCGTGCTGGGCCCGCTGCTGGGGGGATGGTTCACCGAAGGTCCGGGGTGGCGGTGGTGCTTCTGGATCAACGTCCCGGTCGGGATCGCCGCGTTCGGCATCGCGTGGTTCAAGCTGCGCATCCCGTCCCACCGCTCGACCCGGCGCTTCGACGTGCTGGGCGCCGCCCTCCTCGCGGTGGGCACCGCGGGGATCGTCCTGGTGACCAGCTGGACGTCGCTCACGGATGCGCCCGGCTACGACTGGTCGGACCCGCTGCTCCTCGGGCTCGTCGCGGCGACCCTTGCCGCGGCGGCCGCCTTCCTGCTCGTCGAGACGCGTGCGAGCGATCCCCTGATCCCCCTGGGCCTGTTCCGCAGCCCGACGTTCTCCGTCTCGGTCTCCATCGCCTTCGTGCTCGGGATGGCGATGTTCGCCGCCCTGTCGTTCCTGCCCACCTTCCTCCAGATGGCACGCGGCGTGGGCCCGACGGAGTCAGGCCTGCTCATGCTGCCGATGACCGCCGGGCTGATGATCACGGCGATCGGCTCCGGGCTGCTCATCGCGCGCACGGGCCGGTACAAGGTGTTCCCGATCGTCGGCATGGGGGTCGCGACACTGGGCCTGGTGTGGCTCACGCGGATCACCGCGGAGATCTCCGTGGCGACCTTCGGCGCGATGATCTTCGTCCTCGGCTTCGGCCTGGGTCTCGTGATCCAGACCATCGTCATCGCGGTCCAGAACTCGGTCGCCCCGGAGCTCGTCGGCGTGGCCACGTCGACCAACAACTTCTTGCGGGAGATCGGCGCGGCGGTCGGGACCAGCATCCTCTCGACCGCCTTCACCACGCGCCTGACGGCGTCGCTGGACGACGCGATGGCACGCGTTCCGGCCGGGCAGGTCCCGAAGGGGCTCGGACCGGACTCGCTCACCCCCGAGACCGTGGACCACCTGCCCGGGGCGGTGCACGACGTCGTCGTGAACGCCTACGCGGACGCGCTCGCCCCGGCGTTCTGGTACCTCGTCCCGCTCGGCGTCGTCGGCTTCGTCATCGCGTTCTTCATGAAGGAGACGAGACTCTCCGAGACAGCGGGTCTGGTCGCGCGCGCCGAGCGGTCCCGGGCAGCCCAGCCGCCGACGGCGAGCGCTCGCCAGTAGCCGTCCCGCCGCCGCACGGCCGGTCGTCACCGGACGACGCCTCCCCGCTCCCCGGCCCTCGCGTGGCCGCCGGTGGTCGTGGCGCTCGGCACCGCGCTGGCGCACGATGTCACGAGGTGGACCGCCACCCGGTCGACAGGGTGAGGCGCGCACAGGGCGCGCCGCACAGGAGGCGGTCATGGAACGCATCGTCGTCGTCGGTGGGGGCTACGCCGGGTTCACGGCGGCCCGGGAGCTCGAGAAGCGCCTGCGGCGCGAGCTGCGCCGCGGCGAGGTCCAGCTGGTGCTCGTCGACCCGCGCCCGTACATGACCTACCAGCCGTTCCTGCCCGAGGTCGTCGCGGGCTCGGTCGAGGCGCGGCACGCCGCCGTCGCGCACCGCAGCCACCTGCGCCGCACGCGGCTCGTGGACGGCACCGTCGAGCGCGTGGACCACGCGCGCCGCACGGTCGTCGTGCGACCGCGCTCGGGCGAGTCGTACGACCTCGCGTACGACACGGTCGTCGTCACGGCGGGCGCCGTGACGCGCGTGTTCCCCGTGCCGGGCGTCGCCGAGCACGCGATCGGCATGAAGCACGTCGAGGAGGCCGTGGCGATCCGCGACCGGCTGCTCACGTCGTTCGACCGCGCGGCGAGCCTGCCCGCGGGGCCGGAGCGCGAGCGCCTGCTGACCGTGACGTTCGTCGGCGGCGGGTTCTCCGGCGTCGAGGGGTTCGCGGAGCTCCTCTCGCTCGCGCACGACCTCACGCGCGTGTACCCCGAGATCGACCCGGCGGAGCTGCGGTTCCACCTGGTCGAGCGCAACGCGCGCATCCTGCCGGAGGTCACGGAGCGACCGGGACGGTGGGTCGTGCGCGAGCTCGAGCGCCGCGGTGCGCACGTGCACCTGGAGGCCGGCCTCGTGTCCGCCGAGGGCGGCGTCGTGACGCTCTCGACCGGCGAGTCGTTCGCCACGGGTCTGCTCGTGTGGACCGCGGGCAACGCGGCGAACCCCGTCGTCGCGACGCACACGGACCTGCCCGTCGACGCGCGCGGCTACCTCGTCACGCGACCCGACCTGCGGGTCGGCACGGTGGACGACACGGTCCCCGACGCGTGGGCCGCGGGCGACGGCGCGGCCGTCCCCGACCTCGCGGTCCCGCGCCCGGGCGCGCTCACCGTCCCCAACGCGCAGCACGCGGTGCGGCAGGGTCGGCGCCTCGCCCGCAACCTCGTCGCCGCGCGCCGCGGGCGACCGACGCGGCCGTACGTGCACGAGAGCCTCGGCGTCGTCGCGACGCTCGGCCTCGGCTCGGGCGTGTTCGAGTTCCGCCGGCTCGTCGTGCGAGGGCGCCTCGCGTGGCTCGTGCACCGCGGGTACCACGTGCTCGCGATCCCGACGTGGGAGCGCACGGCCCGGGTGGTCGCCGTGTGGGCGACGGGCGCGCTGTTCGGGCGCGACGTCGTCTCGCTCGCCGCGGTGCAGCACCCCCGCGACGCGTTCGTGGCGGCCGCCCCCGCCTCGCGCGCCACGACCGCGCGACCGGCCGAGCGCCGGACCGAGCGCCCGGGCGAGGACGACACCGCCGCACCGGCGAGGCCGCGCCCCGCGCCGGAGCCCGTCCGCGCGGCCTGAGCCCGCCGTCCGGGGCGCCACGGCCCGCCCCGACCGACGCGACGCGGGCGGCTCGACCGACCTCGTCCGGGCAGGACGAGGGAATCGCCCGCGCCGGCCGCGCGTTCCCCGGAGGGCGGACCTCCCGGACGCCGCGACCCGACGAGTGCGAGGATTCACGCATGACGACGCAGCCTTCCGAGACCAGCCTGAGCCCCGCCGACGAGGCGGAGCGCGACGTGCCCGCACCGTCCCCCGCGCCGGCCGACGCGCTCTGGGTCGAGCGCACGGGCACCCGCACGTACACGGGGCACTCGGCGCGCGGCGCCCAGGTGTCGATCGGCCCGGCGAGCGAGGGCGCGGTGTTCACCCCCGGAGAGCTGCTGAAGATCGCCCTCGCCGCGTGCGCGGGCATGAGCACGGACCGGACGTTCGCGCGCCGGCTCGGCGACGACTACGCGGTGACGATCCACGTCGAGGGCGCCAAGCTGCTCGAGGAGGAGCGCTACCCGAAGATCACCGGCACGTACGACATCGACCTCACCTCGCTCGACGACGACGCGCGCGACCGCCTCGTCACGGTCGCCGCGCGAGCGATCGACAAGGCGTGCACGGTAGGGAGGACGGTCAAGGCCGGGGCCGAGGTCGAGTACCTCTTCCAGCCGGAGGGCGCCGGCCGGGAGGTCGAGACCCGCGAGTGACGCGGAGCCGCACGCGATGACGGGAGACGCCATGGCGCACCAGCAGGACCCCTCGAGAACCCCTGTGCCGCGTGGCGGCACGCCTGCGTACGGCACGCCGCCGCCCGCGGGCACGCGCGCGGACGTCTCGACGCAGGACGCCGTCGACTGGGCCGCCTACCGGCCCACGCCCCTGCTCGACGCGGCGCTCGACAAGGCCGTGACGATCCCGTCGCACGTCGTCCGCGCGCACGTGGACGCGGTCCGTCGCCGGAACCCGGAGGCGAGCCCGGCCCAGATCGTGCGGATCCTCGAGCGCGAGTACCTGATGGTCATCCAGGCCGCGGGCGGCGCCGTCGGTGCGGCGGCGGCGTTCCCGGCGGTCGGGACGGGCGTCGGGATCGCGCTGACGTCGAGCGACATCGCGACGTTCTTCGCGTCCTCGGCCGCGTTCGCGCTCGCGGTGGCGGACGTGCACGGGATCGCCGTGGACGACGTCGCGCGCCGCCGCGCCCTGCTCCTCGCCACGGTGCTCGGCGAGAAGGGCGCGCGCGACGTCGAGCGCGCGACCCAGGGCTCCGGCCTCGCCTGGGGCAAGGTCCTGCTGACGAGCATGCCCGCCGGGACACTGGTCAAGGTGAACAAGGCGCTCGGCAACCGCTTCCTGCGCACGCAGCTCGCCAAGCAGTCGGGTCTCGCGATCGGGCGGCTGGTGCCGTTCGGCGTCGGGGCCGTGGTCGGCGTCGCGGGGGCACGCGCGCTCGGGCACGGCGTGATCGGCCAGTCCCGGCGCGCGTTCGGGCCGCCGCCGACGGTGTTCGGGCGGCTCCTGGAGGTCGTGGAGTCACCGGTCGAGGACGCGCCGCCGCGGCTCGTCCCCGTGCCCGACGACGCGGCGACCCCGCGGCGACGCCGTCGCCTCCTGCCGGGGCGCGCGCGGCGGGACCGCTCCCCCGCGCGCGACGCGGAGTGACGGGCGCCGACGGGGCGCCCCGACCGCGGCGACCCGTACGGCGGGTCGCCGTGGCGCGCGAGCTCGACGTCGACGCGTCCGTGGCGTTCGCGTGGGTCGCCGACCCGCGCACCCACCCGCGCTGGATCCCCCTCACCGTCATGGCGACCCCCGCGACCCGCGGCCCGGAGGTCGGCGACCGCTTCACGATGGTGAGCGGTCCGCGCGTCGGGCGCACGGGCCGCGGCTTCACCGACCGCATGGTCGTCGAGTCGCTCGACCGCCCGTCCGTCGCGGCGGAGCGCACCGGGACCACGCGCGTGCGCAAGCTCGGGCCGGTGCTGCTCGGGGACGCCGGGTTCGACGTCGTGCCGCTCGGCCGCGGCCGCTGCCGCGTCGTGTGGTGGGAGGAGGCCTACCTCGCCGGCCCGGTCCCCCGCGCGGCGACCGCGCCCGTCGTCGGGCTCGCCCTGCGCGCGATGATGCACGTCTCGCTGCGTCGCCTCGAGACCCGCCTGTCCGCCCACCGCTGACACGGCCGGCCGGCGCCAGGAGGCCCGGGTCCGGAGCCTCTGCGGCCGCGCGCCCTCCCGAGACGCGCCGAACCCGGGGCCGCTCCCCACCCACGGCTGCGGATGAGGAGCGACCCCGGGTTCGGCAGGGTCGGCGCGGTCGGCGAGGTCAGGCCGTCGGCTCGTCCTCGACCGGGGCGTCCTCCACGGGCGCGCCCGACGACGCGGGGTCGCCCGCGTCGGGCGCCGCGCCGGTCGCGGCCGGGCCGGCGAGGATCAGGTAGAGCTCGCGGCGCGTGCGCTCGAGGAGCTCCGCCGCGGCCTTCGCCTGCCCGTCCGTGCCCGTGCGGGCGACCTGGTGGACCGCCGCGGCGACGGCCTCGACGCCCGCGCGCAGCTCGCGCCGCGAGCGCCCACCGCGACCGGCGGCGTCGGCGAACGGGTCGCCGAGCTCGGCGGCGTGCTCCGCGACGTACGCGGTGCCCGCCTCGGTGAGCGTCGCGAGGCGACGCCCGCCGTCGGCCGAGAGCTCGACGAGCCCCTCGTCCTGGAGCAGGTTCAGCGCGGGGTAGACCGCGCCGGGGCTCGGGCGCCACTGGCCCTCGCTCCGCTCGGCGATCTCCTGGATGACCTGGTAGCCGTGCATGGGCTGCTCGGCGAGGAGCAGCAGGACGGCGGCGCGGACGTCGCCGCGACCGGCGCGGCCCGGGCCGCGTCCCCCGTGACGGCGGCCGCCGTGGCCCGGGCCGAACCCGGGGCCACCCGGGCCGAAGCCGGGGCCGAAGCCCCGTCCGCCGTCGGCCGGGCCGCCGAACCCGCGGCCACCGCCGCGGCGCGCGCCGCCCCGACCACGGCCGGAGGGGCCGTCACCGCGGAACCAGGCCGCGTCGTCGGGCACGGGCGGGAAGCCGTCACGACGACGGCGGTCCGGGCGCGACCCGGGACGCTCGCCGAACGGCTGGGACATGTTCTGGACGTTCTCCGGGGTCCTGCCCCGGTGCTGGTGTGCGTAGCTCATGGGATGTGTCTCCTGTGTTCGTGGGGCTCCGGGTGATCCGCGGAGCGGTGGCGGGCCGGTGCGGCCTCGCGGTGGACGCGAGCCTCATCTCGGGCTCAGCGATACGGTAACGATATATCGATAGAATATCGCTGTCAACATCCCGGGGCAGCGCGCGTCGTCCCAGGACGCGCCCGGGCGGCGGACGTACGCTGGCATCCAGCAGCCAACCGGCAGCCCACCAGCAGCACCGGACGGGTTCCCCCGTCCGGCCACCACCCGGGCCGCACCACCCCGGCGAGCCCGGCTCCCGCGAGGAGGCGGCGATGCGCCCAGGCCAGCCCCGGCACTACCTCATGTGCCGGCCCACGTACTTCACCGTGAGCTACGAGATCAACCCGTGGATGGACCGGCGCACCCCGGTCGACACCCCGCTCGCGGTCGCCCAGTGGGAGCGCCTGCGCGACACGTTCCGCGACCTCGGCCACACCGTCGAGACGATCGACCCCGTCCCGGGCCTGCCGGACATGGTCTACGCCGCCAACGGCGCGACCGTCGTCGACGGCCTCGTCTACTCCGCGCGCTTCACGCACCCCGAGCGCGGGCCCGAGGGCCCCGCCTACCTCAAGTGGTTCGCCGACCACGGGTACGTCACCCACCTCGCCGAGCACGTCAACGAGGGCGAGGGCGACCTGCTCGTGGCGGGCGACGTCGTGCTCGCCGGGACGGGATTCCGCACAGACCGCGCCGCGCACGCCGAGGCCGCCGCGCTGTGGGGGCGCGAGGTCGTGACGCTCGAGCTCGTCGACCCCCGCTTCTACCACCTCGACACCGCGCTCACCGTGCTGCGCGGAGACTCCGGCGAGGCTGCGGGTGCCCGGGCGCTCGACGGCGGCACGCACCCAGGCCTCACCGGCCAGGCGTCCGTGGACGTCGTCTATTACCCGCCCGCGTTCTCGCCCGCAGCGCAGGAGGTGCTGCGCGAGCGGTACCCCGACGCGCTCCTCGCGACCGAGGAGGACGCCGTCGTGCTGGGCCTCAACGCGGTGAGCGACGGGAGGTACGTCGTGCACGCGCCGCGCGCCGAGCGGCTCGCCGCAGCGCTGCGCGAGCGCGGCTACGAGACGCTCGCGGTCGACACGTCCGAGCTGTTGCGCGGGGGCGGCGGCGCCAAGTGCTGCACCCTGGAGATCCGCGAGGCGACGCCGGGGTCGCCGGTGGCGACGCCGGGGAGCGCGTCGTGACCGCGCAGGACGTCCGCCCGGTCGACGGGACGGCCGACGGGAACCCGCGCGACGCGCTCGCCCACAATTACCACCCGCTGCCCGTGACGGTCGCGACCGCCGAGGGCTCGTGGGTCACCGACGTCGACGGGCACCGCTACCTCGACTTCCTCGCGGGCTACTCGGCCCTCAACTTCGGGCACCGGCACCCCGCGCTCGTCGCAGCCGCGACCGCTCAGCTCGGCCGCGTCACGCTCACGTCGCGCGCGTTCGACCACGACGTCCTGCACCCGTTCGCCGACGCGCTCGCCGCGCTCGTCGGACCGCTCACCACCGGCGGGCCCGACTCCCTGGTGCTCCCCATGAACACCGGCGCCGAGGCGGTCGAGACCGCGATCAAGACCGCGCGCAAGTGGGGGTACGACGTCAAGGGCGTGCGTCCGGGAGAGGCGACGGTCGTCGTCGGCTCCGGGAACTTCCACGGCCGCACGACGACGATCGTGTCGTTCTCCGACGACGAGGACGCGCGCCGCGGGTTCGACCCGTACACGCCGGGCTTCCGGGTCGTGCCGTACGGCGACGCCGACGCCGTCGCCGCGGCGGTCGACGACTCGACCGTCGCGGTGCTGCTCGAACCCGTGCAGGGCGAGTCGGGCGTGGTCGTGCCGCCCGCCGACTACTGGCCGCGCGTCCGCGCCCTCACCGCCGAGCGCGACGTGCTGCTCGTCGCGGACGAGATCCAGTCCGGCCTCGGCCGCACGGGTACGACGCTCGCGACCGAGACGTGGAGCGTGCGCCCCGACCTCGTGACCCTCGGCAAGGCGCTCGGCGGCGGGATCCTGCCCGTGTCCGCGGTCGTGGGCCGGCGCGACGTGCTCGCGGTGCTCACGCCCGGCACGCACGGCAGCACGTTCGGCGGCAACCCGCTGGCGTGCGCGGTCGGCCTCGCGGTCGTCGACCTCCTGGCGACGGGCGAGCCGCAGCGGCGGGCGCGCGAGCTCGGCGCGCGGTTCCAGGACCGGCTCGGCGGGTTCGTGGACGCCGGGCTGCTCGCCGGCGCCCGCGGCCTCGGGCTGTGGGCGGGGCTGGACCTGGACCCGGCCCGCGGGACCGGTCGCGACCTGTGCGAGGCGCTGCTCGCGCGCGGCGTCCTCGCCAAGGACACGCACGGCTCGACCATCCGGCTCGCTCCCCCGCTGACCATCTCCGCCGACGACCTCGAGACCGGCCTGTCCGCCCTGGAGGACGCCCTGACGGACCTCGCGCGGGATCGGTAGAGTCCGGAGGGTGACCACGCCCGAGCACACCGCACCCGGTACCTCCACCCTCGCGTCGTCCCTCGACGACCTGCGTCGCGCGTACGCCGACCTGCAGGCCCTGGGGCTGAAGCTGGACCTCACGCGCGGCAAGCCCTCGGCCGAGCAGCTCGACCTCTCCGAGGCCCTGCTCGCGCTCCCGGGCGAGGGCGTGCACACCGACGCCGACGGCACCGACGTGCGCAACTACGGCGGCCTCGACGGGCTCCGGCAGCTCCGGGAGATCTTCGCCGAGCTGCTCGGCGTGCCCGTCGAGCAGCTCCTCGCGGGCGGCAACGCGAGCCTCACGCTCATGTACGACACGCTCGCGTACGCGACGCTCTTCGGCGTCCCCGGGTCCGAGCGCCCGTGGGGCCGCGAGGAGAAGGTCCGCTGGATCTGCCCCGTGCCCGGGTACGACCGCCACTTCTCCGTGTGCGAGGCCCTCGGCATCGAGATGGTCACCGTGCCCATGACCGCGGACGGCCCCGACGCGGCTGCCGTCGCGGCTCTGGTGGCCGAGGACCCGACGATCAAGGGCATGTGGGTCGTGCCGACCTACGCGAACCCCGACGGGTCGGTCGTCACCGACGAGGTCGCGCGCGCGCTCGTGTCCGTGCCCGCCGCCGCGCCCGACTTCCGCATCCTCTGGGACAACGCGTACGCGCTGCACCACCTCACCGACGACGAGGTCCGCAGCGCCGACGCGATCTCGCTCGCCGCCGAGGCCGGCCACCCCGACCGCGTCGTCCTCTACGCCTCGACGTCGAAGATCACCTTCGCCGGTGCGGGCGTCGCGTTCCTCGCGTCGTCGCCCGCCAACGTCGCCTGGTACAAGAAGCACCTGTCCGCGCAGTCCATCGGTCCGGACAAGGTCAACCAGCTCCGCCACGCGCTGTTCTTCGGCGACGCCGACGGCGTGCGCGCCCACATGCGCAAGCACCGCGACATCATCGCCCCCAAGTTCGACGCCGTCACGAGCATCCTCGCGGACCGACTCGGCGGCACGGGCGTCGCGTCGTGGACCGAGCCCCAGGGCGGCTACTTCGTCAGCCTCGAGGTCGTCCCCGGTACCGCGTCGCGCGTCGTCGAGCTCGCGAAGGCCGCCGGCATCGCGCTCACCCCCGCCGGCGCCCCGTTCCCGTACGGCAAGGACCCCGAGGACAAGGTCCTCCGCCTCGCCCCGACGCTCCCCCCGATCGAGGAGGTCCGCGTCGCGATGGACGGCGTCGCGACCTGCGTCCTCCTCGCCGCCGCGGAGGCCGCCGCGCAGTAGTCGTCGAGCCACGCGGCCTCCCGAGATAGAACCCCGGTCCCACGAGGTAGAACCCTGGTCCCGCGAGAGAGAACCCTGGTCCCGCGAGAGAGAACCCTGGTCCCGCGAGAGAGAACCCTGGTCCCGCGAGAGAGAACCCTGGTCCCGCGGGATAGAACCGTGGTCGCGTGAGGTAGAACCCTGGTTCTTGGGCCCGACGGCGTGTGGCTGGGTTGGGTGGTCGGGGTGGGTGGTGGTGCCGCGTCTACCATCCGCCGCTCGTTCCTCGCGGCTCCCGCCAGGCCCGACCACGACG
>NZ_JAFGYF010000014.1 GCF_016921195.1 Cellulosimicrobium cellulans | reverse complement strand
ACCACGCTCGGCGGTGACGGTGTCGGTCCAGGTGGTCCCGCCGTCCACGGAGTAGAGCAGGTTGGACTGGGTTCCCTCGCCGGTGGCCGGGGCCGCGTTCGCGAGCGTGGCGCTGCTGAGGGTGAGTCCTGCGCACAGGCCGATTACGGCGGTGGCGCGGGTGGCGCGTCCTAGGGAGTTGCGCGCCCTTGTTCTCAGTCCCCTATCTGCGGGGGGGGTAAAGGTCATGTCTTTTCCCTTTCCGTGTGCCGGTCTGTGGGCGCGTGTGTGCCGTGACCGGGTTGGGCTTGCTCTGTGGTAGACGGTGGGCGGGAGTGTGTCTGACGGTGTGAACCGCAGGGTGAGCCCATCGACCGAGCCCGGCCTGTATCGGCACGGATCCCCCCGTCATTGCGCTCGGTCGTTCTCGTCTGTCCCGCTGCACGGGGCGTTCCGGGACGATGACGAGGAGCAAGACGATGAGCACTGATGGCAGCCGGCGCAGGATCGCCGTGCTCTACGGGACGAGGCCCGAGGCGGTGAAGATGGCGCCCGTGGTGGCGGCGTTGCGGGAGTCTCGCGATCTGACGCCCGTCGTGGTCACGTCGGGTCAGCATCGCGAGATGCTCGACCAGGTGAACGACCTGTTTGGGATCGTTCCGGACCGCGATCTGGGGCTCTTGCGGCACGGCCAGTCGCTTGACGACGTCGTGGCGGGCGCTCTCCAGGGTTTCGGTGCTTACCTGGACCGTCACCCGGTCGACGCGGTCGTGGTGCAGGGGGATACGAGCACCGCCTTCGCGGGGGCGCTCGCCGCGTACCACCGTCAGATCCCGGTCGTGCACGTCGAGGCCGGCCTGCGGACGGGTGACGTGTACTCGCCGTTCCCTGAAGAGGGAAACCGAAAGTTCGTGGGGTCGGTCACGGCACTGCACTGCGCCCCGACCGAGGCTGCGGCCCACAACCTCTACGTCGAGAACGTTCCGCGCGAGAACGTCGTCGTCACGGGCAACACCGTGATCGACGCCCTGCTGCGTACGGTCGAGCGGCAGGGCTCGACGGGCGACCCGGTGATCGATGTGGCCGTGTCCCAGGGGCGCCGTATTGTGCTCGTCACTGCGCATCGTCGTGAGTCGTGGGGTGCGGGGATCGGGGAGGTCGCGGGGGCGTTGGTCCGCGTCGCCAACCTCTACCCGGACGTTCTCGTGGTCTTCCCGATGCATCGCAACCCGCTCGTGCGAGACGTCGTCGTCCCGATCTTGTCCGAGGTGCCGAACGTCCACCTGACCGAGCCCATGGACTACGCGCCGTTCTGTCATCTGCTTGCGCGTTCGACCGTCGTGGTCACGGACTCGGGTGGCATCCAGGAGGAGGCGCCGGCGGTCGACGTGCCAGTGATCGTCACGAGGGACACGACGGAGCGGCCCGAGGTCGTCCAGGCCGGCGGCGCCGTCCTTGTTGGTACTGATCAGAACCGCATCGTGCGCACGCTGCGTGAGCTGCTCACGAACGAGCAGTTCCACGCCCGCATGGCTCGCGCGGAGAACCCGTTCGGAGACGGCCGGGCAGCCGAGCGTACGGTGAACGCGCTGCGGGGGATGCTCGCAACGCGCAGAGCTGTCACCGAACCGGTGGCGGACCGCCCGGCAGCACTCGTCTCGTAGGTGGTGACGTAGTGCCGCGTTCGGCTGTTGGTGATGGTCCCCCAGAGTGGGGCGGTGGGTTGCTGACGCCGTGCACCGCGTCACTCCTGTTCGGCGTCGACGAGGACAGTCTGGTCAATCTGAGTCGACGGGGCGTGTTACGCACCGTGTGGGCCAGCGACGATCGGGCTCTCTACACCGCGGGCGACCTGCTCGATGTCGTGCGCGCCGGGCTTGTGCGGCGGAGCATCCGATGATGACGGTTGTGCGCGGAGCCTGAAGTGTGTCCTGGGGTCAGATGTCGGGCGTACCCGTAGCCCTCAACTGCGAGGCCGCGCGACGTGCCTCTCGGTTTGCATTCATCGTGCGACGTACGGTCGCGCGAGCACGGACGAGTAGCACGGAGACCGAGTTCGGAGTGGTGTCGAGCTCAGCCGCGAGATCGGCCACGGTCCTGCCCGCCATGGCGACCTGCCAGAGGACGTAGCGCTGACGTTCCGAGCAGCCGGACATGCCCTGGACGGCTTCGTCGAGCTCTACCGAGCTCGTCGCGTGCGCACCGAGGTCGTACGCCGACGGAACGTCTAGCACCTCGTCGATCTCCACGGTCGGGAGCGACTTGCGCCGCGAGCGGTCGGTGGCTTCGTTGCGTACGGCCCGGGCGATGTATGTCCGTGCGTACTCGACGGGCCCCTGGCCGCGCTGGAAGAGGGCGAGAATGCGGGTGAAAGCTTCTGCCGCGAGGTCGTCTGCCTCCCATCGCGAGGAGGTGAAGCGGCGGGCGACTACCAGGGCGTATGGATAGTGCCTGCGCCAGAGCTCCGCGACCGCCTCCTGGTCCCCTCTGCGCGCACGCTCGCACAGAACCGTGTCGGCATCGCTCGTGTCGAGGTGGCGCGGCGCATACCCGCGCTGGCTCGTCGTGTGCTCGTCTGCAGTCCTGAGATCCATCCTTGGTGCCCCGTCCTCAGATGCTCGTCGTGGCTGCGTTGTGCCGCCTCGGCGAAGCAGGTGGTGTGTGACTTCACCCACCTAGATGCGACGCGGCGGGCATCGTGTCGTC
Source organism: Cellulosimicrobium cellulans (assembly GCF_016921195.1). GTDB lineage: Bacteria > Actinomycetota > Actinomycetes > Actinomycetales > Cellulomonadaceae > Cellulosimicrobium > Cellulosimicrobium cellulans_F. The sequence goes on along the minus strand of NZ_JAFGYF010000014.1, from coordinate 73,087 downwards.
GATCGAGGTGGTGATCGACAGGGTGATTCACAACCACGGGGAGGGTGATGCGGGGGAGGTCTTGATCGATGTCGCTCCAGTTCAGGGCGCTGGAGGAGGGCTCGTCGCAATGGTGGACGTGCAAAGGCTCGCCGAGAAGGAGCCGCGGGATGCGGCACGATCACACGTCGAGTCTCAGGCGAGATGGCTGGGCAGTGTCTTGCGCATGGGGATGCATGGGGTGCATAGCGACGTGGAGACGACTGTGGACTGTGAGGGAGCTGGTGATGGCGCGCGAGAGCGTCGTGATCTGGGTGGCGGGGACGGCAGTGCTCGTCGCGCCTTCGGGGGCAAGCGCGTGGGACCCAGACCGTGGTACGGCGAGTGGTGGTCGTGACGGTCTTGTGCGTGTGGAGTGGCTCCAGGAGCTGCGTACGACTCTTGACGCAGACAGCGCGATCGTGTGCGCGCCGCTGCAGGACCCCGACTGGTTGGTGCTTCCCGAGGCCAACCTCGAGCAGGTTCGTCGTGTCCTCCACGAGGAGGGCTATGACGTCGTCGTGGACGACCCGCTTCCCGCAGCGCCCTGCAGTGGGGACGCCCTTCTCGGCGTGGAGATCTCCGACTTCCAGCGAAAGGCTGCGCTACAGGAACCGTGATGGGGCGGGATCCTGGGGCGCAGTGGCCTGGTTGTGCGCGCGGGCAGTGTCGGTCTGGATGTTGGGGTCGTTGAACGGCATGTACTCGGACACGAGCGGGAACAGCCACTCGAAGCACGCGAGCACGACGGCGGCCGCGAGGACGAGCAGGATCAGCACCCGGCCCCACGCGGGCCCGGGCAGCACGCGCCACAGCGCCCCGTACATCACGCGCTCCCTTCGGCAGCCGGCGCGGCCTGGCCGACGAGGTCCGGCGGCGTGCCGTCCTCGACGGGCATCCAGTAGTCCAGCTTGGCGTTGACGATGAACCGCGCCACGAGCGAGTTCAGCCCGATCGGGTGGCACGTGGTCAGGGTCAGGTACCGCTCCGTCGGCTCGACGCCGGGCTGCCACGGCACAGGCGCGATGGCTTCGACCTGGTCGGGCTTCACGGCCTGCATGTGGTCCACGCGGTACACGTACCAGACCCCGCCGGCCTCGACGACGATCGGGTCGCCGATCTCGAGCTCCTCCACGTCGTGGAAGATCTTGCCGTACGTCTGCCGGTGCCCCGCGACCGAGAAGTTGCCGACCGCGCCCGGCATGACCGTCTCCGGGTAGTGCCCGGCCATCGCCTTGTCGAGGATCGACCGCTTGTCCGTGCCCTCCGCGATCGGCATCATCTTGCCGTCCCACCGCGGCACGTAGAGCGTGCCCCACACCTCGCCCAGCGCCGGCGCCTCCATGACCGGCGGCTCGTCCCGGCGCACGGCCGTCGCGACGTCCCCGGCGTCGGGGGTGGGCGCGTCCATCTCCTCCAGGACCTGCGCCTGCACGCGGTCGGCCTGCACGTCCGTCCACCACAGCTGCCACACCACGTACAGCCCCAGCAGGATGCCGAGCGTGATGAGCAGCTCCCCGACGACGCCGACGACCGTCGAGACCGCGCCGCGACCCGAGCCACGGCGAGTCGCCGGCCGCACCGACGGCGGGCGAGGACGGCGGTGCTGCGTTGACGGGGTGCTCGCGCCCAGCTCCTCGAGCCGGTCCCAGAGAGTCGGGTGGGTCATCGTGCGCTCCTGTCCATGTGATGGCGCGAGCAGCGGTGTGGTCGGTCCTGCGGCCGCAGCGCCGCGGATCCGTCAGGCAGCCGAAGCCAGGAGCATCCCTGAGGCCACGCAGCAAAGGCCGATGATGCCTACTGCGATCGCGATCCACGTGTCGGTTCCGCCGCTCCGCGTTGGTCGGCTTGTCGCCACCGGTCAGTCCGCCGTTCGTGGTTTCGTCGACTCGTCGAGGAGCTGCTCGATGGCGTCGGCGAAGAACCGGTGGTGGCCGCCCAACGTCAGGACTGACTGGATCTTGCCGGCTTGGGCCCATCGAGTGACGGTCTTCGGGTCGACGCGGAACCGGGCGGCGACCTCCGCCGGGGTGAGAAGCACCGTGCAGGAGCTATCACTCTCCCTCTGCGCGGAGCTGGGGCGCGCGATCACGCCGGCACCTGTGCCCGTGTCGGCTCGTGGTCTAGCGTGTCGGTCGGCTCGCAGAGCCGGAAGGCGGCCGCCAGGTAGGGGTCACGCACTCCCCGGTCAGGGTCGGGGAGCCAGGCGGCGAGGGCGAGATCGAGGTCGTCGACGAGCGCCGCTGCCGCTCGTCCGCGCGGCCCCTGGAGGAGCGTGCGGGAGCGGAGATCGGCCGCGACATCGGACGCCGTGAGGTAGAGGGCCCTGGCACCCAGCCCTGCCGCGTAGGCGTGGCACAACGGCACGATCCCGTCGAGGACCGCCTGGCTGAACGGTGTCGCCCGTCGCCAGTTCGCCCGTTCCACCCGATTCACGTATGCCCCGATCGCACGTACGAAGTCGCTCATGCGTATCCGCCTCCTGTGGTCCGCTTCTCCCCGCAGCTCTCCAGACGCGGCCGTAGTCCTGTGGTGTCGGGACCCCGAGGGTGATCTACGGGATGAGAACGGACAAGTCCCTCGAACCAGGAGAAGCTCACGAGTCGTCCACAGAGGTGTGAAAGTCGGTGCACGCCGTCGCCGCGATCGTCCGCAGCGTGGCCGCCGCCGCGAGTGTGCGGTCTGGAGCGGCGTCTCGCAGGGCGTGGAGACCGCCCCACAAGAGCTCGCGGGCGAGCGCTTCACCCGTGACGGTGAGCGTCGTGTTCTCGACCACGACCATCGCCTGCAGGATGTGCACCAGCGGCGACTGGTCGACGCTGCCCTGATCGCCGCGGAGGACCTTGGTCGTCCGCACGTCGATCGCGTGACGAACAGCGTGCCGCTCGTTGCGGGCAAGAAGGCCGAGGCGAGGACGTGCGCGTCGGGTGGGGTGGGGGCGGGCGTCCAGACGGTCGTGCAGCCGTTCAAGCTCGCAGGGTGTGAGCACAGGTGCCAGCACGGTGTCGACACGCGCGGTCGCCGCCCAAGGGAGCGCACGATGCCGCGTCGTCGTGAGGGTCGCGAACCCCCATATTGTCGGGAGCAGGATCGTTGTAGAGCGTGTCAGGTCCATGCCGGTTCCTTCCGCGAGATGCCCACGCCGTCGGGTGTCCAGACGGTTGTGCGGTGTCGGCGTGACGGCCATCACGTTGGGTTGTCGAGTTCGCCGTAGGAGGAGACCGGACGGGAGTGTTCTCCGGTCGTGCGGTTGGGGCGGTGGCTCCGTGAGGACCGAGCCCTTGTGGCTGCCGCCCTACGCCCTACCGGGCGTGCAGGGCGTAGGGCAGGCTCGATGGATAGCTCCGGGCCAACACCACCTGGATGAGAGTCTCGCCCGGTGAGCCTGGCGGCGCTCCTGCTGGAGAAAGCCGGCGTCGGGCCCACCATTGCGGTCTGCCTGACCACGCGGTCGCGTCACTGCGGAGCCCGCTCCAGCCGAGTCCGTCTCCCTGGCAGCGGGGGGAACGCCATCCCCGTGTCATCTGGCAACGCCGTGCGTCACCGGCTCAACCGCGGTAGCGACAGGTGACTCAAACGAGCACCTTCATCTTGGTGTTTTGACGGGCATGGCTCATGACCCCGTGCCCCGTGCTTGCGGCGAACGTCGAACAGCCGAGAGATCCGCCGCTGCATTAGGTGCTACCTCGCCCAGTAGATCTACCGGTTCCTCAAAACCGGCGACCCGGGCCACCCGGCCGGGGTGATGAACAAAGGGGAAGGACTCCGAGGACGTCTCTCCCATCGTCCCCTGCGAGGGGAAGGCGGCATGAGGATCGAGAAGTCCGACTCACGGAACGTAGGCCACACCCGCAATCTCCGTGAGATCCGGGGTGGTTTAGCGATCCCGCTACGCCCGAAACGTCGACGGGCCCCGTAAGAACTCGTTTCAGAATGGCTGCTGCGGCAGTTTGCGCCAGCAGATGAGGGCGCAGGCGAGATGCAGCAGGCCTCGGTGCAGGTCGGCGTGGCGCTCGTAGCGGGTCCTGAGTCGTTTGAACTGGTGGAGCCAGGCGAAGGCGCGTTCCACGACCCAGCGCCGGGTGCCCAGGCCCGAGCCGTGTGCGGTGCCCCGGCGGGCGATCTTGGGGGTGATGCCCCGGGCGCGTAGCTGGCGGCGGTAGACGTCGTAGTCGTAGCCGCGATCGGCGTACAGTCTGCGGGGCTTGCGTCGGGTCCTGCCCACGGTGCCGCGGATCGCGGGTAGGGAGTCGACCAGGGGCAGCAGCTCGGTGACGTCGTGGCGGTTCCCGCCGGTCAGTGACACCTGTAGAGGGGTGCCGTTGGTGTCGACGATCAGGTGGTGCTTGGAGCCAGGGCGGCCTCGGTCAACCGGTGACGGGCCGACATGGCCCCCCCTTTGAGGGCTCGCACGTGTGATCCGTCGATGCTCATCTCGTCCAGGTCCAACAGTCCCTGGCGGCGCATCTGGGCCAGCACCGCCTCGTGCAGTGCCGGCCACACCCCCGCGTCGGTCCACTCCCGAAGGCGCCGCCAGCACGTCACCCCCGACACGCCCAGCACGGACTGAGGGACCTGCGCCCAGCCCACACCGTGGCGCAGGACGAACACGATCCCAGCCAACGCCGCCCGGTCATCGGCCCGGTGCCGCCCGTGATGTAGCCGCGGTCGCGGCGCCGGGGCCGGCAGCAACGGCGCCACCTGCGCCCACAGCCCGTCAGGGACCAGATCCTCGATCACGAAGGGACATCATGCCCGACCCCGGTCACAACCGGACAGGACCGACACACCAGGCATTCTGAAATCAGCTGTCAGTTGTTGCATGCCTCGACGGTGGCGTCGCCGCTACCGATCCGGCGTAGCACTCGATCCCGTCACCCTAGGACGGCGTCGACTCGCGTGTGAGGGTCCGGTAGCGGGGCCGGCTTCAGGAAGCGGGTGCAGGTAGCCCCACATCACCAGCGGCTGCATGGCTTGGATGAGTTCCTCACCCAGAGGGGTGAGCGTGTACTCGGAGTAGGCCGGTGTTGTCGGCACGATGGTCCGGAGGACCAGTCCGTGGGCTGCAAGCTCCTTGAGCCGCTGGGACAGCAGACGGTCCGAGAGCCCGTCGACAACGCGCAGGATCTCGCCGAAGCGCTGCGAGCCGCGGGAGATCGCGAGCATGATTGCGCCCGTCCACCGCTTGCCGACGATCTCCATGACCGATTGGAAGGCGCGGCACGCCTCGTCGTCGAGGATCTCCGTGGCGCGGGTAGGGCGGCTCAAGCGTCGAGGCACTTACATAGTGTAAGTATCTAATGGGTCCCTTGGCAACGCGGCACCACCGGCGCACCCTGGGTTCATGACCGACTACGGACACACACTTCGGTTTGGGGTCAGCATCGACCCCTCCGCCTCGGACTATCCCGAGGCGCTTCGACTTGCGCGCCAAGCCGACGCGGCGGGTCTCGACCTGCTCGCCGTGCAGGACCATCCGTACCAGGACTCGCACCTTGATGCCTGGACGCTGCTCACCCAGCTCGTCGCGCACACCGATCACATCGCCGTCATGGGCGATGTGCTCGACCTGCAGCTTCGTCCGCCGACCCTTACTGCGAAGGCGGCTGCGTCTCTCGCCGTGATGAACGGTGGTCGGGTCCATCTCGGCGTCGGAGGCGGTGCGAGTGCACAGGGCGTTGCCGCGATGGGCGGACGTCCGCGAAGCGCGGGCGACACGATCACGTTCACTGAGGAGGCCCTGCGCATCATGCGGCGGGCACTCGACGGCGGCGTGGTCCAGGCCTCGTCCGAGCAGCACCAGGTCGCCGGGTACCGTGCCGGGCCGGTTCCCCCGGGACACGTGGGTATCTGGGTGGGCGGCCAGCGGCCCCGCATGCTTCGCGTCATGGGGCGGGTTGCTGACGGCTGGATCTCCCCCCTGAACATCTACGTCGCCCCGCACGAGGTTCCTGAGAAGCAGGAGATCATCGACGAAGCGGCTACGACTGCAGGACGTGACCCAAGGGACATCCGCCGCATTTACAACGTGCTCGGCGCGATTGGACCGTTCCGCGGCGGGCAGGGCCTTGTCGGGCCGGTGGACGAGTGGGTCGAGACCCTCGCCTCCTGGGCTGTCGACCTCGGCTTTGACACGTTCGTGTTCTGGCCGATCACCGACGCAGCGGACCAGCTTCGGTTGTTCTCCGACGTCGTCGTCCCCGCGGTGCGGGACCGCGTCGCCTCGTTGCGCTCGGCACGGGGCACGGCCCTCGTCGACGCCGGCACCGAGGGGAGCCGAGCGTGACCCGGTTCGACCTGCCTGCATCCCTGCGCACCCGTGCCGTCGAGCCGGGGGACCGCCGTTGGGAAGCGCTGCGCTCGACGTACACGACGGTCCACGACCCGAGGTTGGTCCTTCTGCCGCGCACGCCTGAGGAGGTCGCTGACGCGTTGGTCTTCGCGGGCGGGACCGGACTGCCGGTCTCCGTGCGCAGTGGCGGTCATGGTCTGCACGGCCGTTCGTCGAACGACGGCGGTATCGTCATCGACCTTTCGGCGATGGACGCGATCGAGGTACTCGACCACGACTCGGGCCTCGTGCGCCTGCAGGCTGGCGCCCGCTGGGGGAGCGTTGCGGAGCTGTTGGCCCGAGACGGCCTGGCGATCAGTTCCGGCGATCACGGCAACGTGGGCGTCGGCGGCCTCGCGACGGCGGGCGGGATCGGTTGGTTGACCCGCACGTACGGGCTGACCGTCGACCATGTGCGGGCCGCGACCGTCGTGCTGCCCGACGGACGGGTGGTGCGTGCGGATGCCGAGCACGAGCCCGATCTGTTGTGGGCCGTGCGCGGCGCCGGCGACAGCGTCGGCATCGTCACCGACCTCGACATCGAGGCGATGCCCCTCGACATGATCGGGATCGGTCAGGTCGCCGTAGCGGCCGACGCCGACGTGCTGCGCCGCTGGTCTGAGTACATGCAGCGCGCGCCGCGCGATCTCACGGTGAATGGCCTGCTCGGTTCCTCGCGCGGCGGTGCGGTCCTGCAGCTGACTGCCGTCGTCGCGAGCGACGAACCTGACCGTGTCCGCGAGCTCGTCGAACCTCTCGGGGATCTCGGTGGAAAGGTTCTGGCGATGCAGGCGCAGCTCGCGCCCTACACCGCTCTCGTGTCGACCGAGCATGCCCATGCGAATTACGGGCAACAGCCCGCGACCACCACGAACATGCTCCTGCCTGCGCTTACCTCCGAAAGTGCTCGCGCGCTGCTCTCTGTGGCGGCGGACCCGGCACGCCCGTTCGTCCAGCTTCGCTCGCTGGGCGGAGCGACGCACGATCTCACTTCCGAGGAGACGGCGTTCCCGCACCGCAGCCAAGAGGTGCTGACCACGATCTCGGTGTTCCCGCCGCAGACAGGGGTCGAGCTCGATCAGGCGGTAGCGCCTCTGCGTCCGTTCGGAACGGGTGCCTACCGGAACTTCGAGAGCCGACCCGACGAGCGCACCTTCCGGGAGGCGTATCCCGGCGCGACAGGGGACAGGGTGCTGGAGCTACGGCGTCGATACGACCCTGAGGGTGTACTGCGGCGCCTCGACACGCCGCAGCAGGCTCGGGAAGAGGATCAGGCGGTCGGCTCGACTCCCATCCACAGCTCGTCGAACGCGATGCTGTCGTAGAACGCGATCCCGTCGATGACAAGCCCGTCCTGCAGCCGCAGGATCCACGCGTACGTGTTCTCGTAGGTCGTGCCGGCGGTGGTGGTGCCTCGCCCGTCCCAGAGCACCACCACCGTGTCGGTCGCGTCGTCTGCGTGAACTCCTCGTACGGCAACCGGTCGGAACGGAGCATCGGCGCTGAAGCGCTGCGCGAACGGTGCGAGGACCGCCTCGGTGAAGGCTTTGGCGGTTGGGTAGCGGCCCGCGGACGCCGAGCGGCCGGCACGGACGCTAACGCGAACCTGTGATGCGCAAAGCGTATCAGGCGGGCAAATATGACATAAGGTGCGTTATCGGCGCAGCGTTTGTGCAGGTCAAAGGGTGTCTGCCGGCCTGTGAACCGGTGATCGCACCCGTCGCCGGCCGCACTGGGGCACCATCTCGGATCCAGTGCAGCCAGCCGCACCGTTCGTTCAGCGTCGCGCGGTCAACGGCGTCAGGGTGCTCTGAGCGGTTTCCCGCGCCGCGCTCAGGCTCGATAGGGACGCAGGAGTCGGGTGAACGCTGCCTCCATGGACCGGACGAGTTGACCGTCGCGGTGGACGGCCCAGCGGATCATCGCCCCGTGGTAAGTGATCTCGATGAGTTCGGCCAGGCCGTCGAGGTCGACGTCGGGCTTGATCTCTGCGTTCGCCGCTGCTTCGCGCAGCCGCTCGAGGATCTTGGTCCGTAGCCGCACCGCACCGTCCTTCGTGGACGCGTGGAACTCGCTGTCCGCCAGGCCGATCTGGAGCAGAGACACCGAGTTGGCCATCTCCTCGGCCGTCGTTTCCGGGTCCACCGTGTACATCATCCCGGCGATCAGCCGGTCCAGAGCCGGTCCCGTCTCTGGCACGGCGTCCATGCCGCCGACCCAGCGCTCGACTGCCCATCGGTCGGCGGCGAGCAGGAGCGCCCGCTTCGACCCGAACCGTTGCACCAGCGTCGACGGCGACAACCCCGTCTGCTTCCCGGCTGCTGCGAGCGTGAAGCGCTCTGGGCCGATCCTCTGCACAAGGTGAAGGACCTCGACAAGGATCGCCTCGTCGCTGATGACCTTGGGCCGAGGCATCAGCGGGTGGGGAAACGATAGACGGACTGCACGGCGCCCTGGTCGGTCACGTGCGACGCGACCAGCTGCGCCTGCACCGCGCCGGCGAGGGGGCCGAAGAGCGGGATGCCCTCACCGAGCAGCACGGGGACCCGGGTCACCGTCAGGTCCGCGAGGCGCCCGGCCGCCAGGAACGCCTGCACCGCGCGCCCCCCGTCGGCGTAGACGCGCTCGATGCCCGCCTCTTCGAGGCTTGCCTGCAAGGAAGGGATGTCGCGGTGGACCTGTACGGGCGAGCGACCCATCTCGGGCCGAGCCCCGGCAGCAAGCGTGGAGGACAGGACGTGGATGGGCATGCCCCGGTAGTAGTCCGGAGCGGACTCGAGCATCACCTCGTAGGTGCCGCGCCCCATCGCCATCGCCTGGACGGAGCCGAAGAAGTCCTCGTAGCCCGTGTTGTCGAAGGACGTCAGCCAGTCGAGCTCGCCGTTCGGTCCGGCGATGTACCCGTCGAGACTGCAACCGAGGAATGCGTGGAACGTCGTCATGGGACGTGAGAATAACTGCACGTACGTTTACATACAACGGAGGCGCGGCGCGAGTGCCCCGGAGTCTGCGCAGCTCAATGGGGTGCGCCCAGTCTCAGGCGTGGTGGTCGAGCTCGTCCTCGATGACGGCCTCGAGCTCGGCAGCGCTCGGCAGCACGCCACGGGCGTCCTCGGGCAGGCCCTGGTAGTCCGCGACGGCGATCGGCATCCGGGTGCCGGCCAGCGCGTATCGCACCGTCGGGCCGGTCTTGCCCGTGCACAGCAGGATCCCGATCGTCGGGGCGTGGATCTCAGGCCGACGGAACTGGTCGTCGACGATCGCGACGTACGTGCCGAGCTGGCCGACGTGGGCCGGCTCGAACGGCCCGATCTTGAGCTCGACCACCACGTAGCGCAGCTGCTCGACGTGGAAGAAGAGCAGGTCGACGTAGAACTCGTCCACCCGGTCGCTCGCGTCGTCCGGGACGGTCAGGCGCACCTGGCGTCCGACGAACGCCATCCCGCGCCCGAGCTCGAGCATCGTGTCCTGCAGGCGGTCCATCAGCGCCTGTTCGACATCGCGCTCCGCGATCCGCTCGACCAGGCCCAAGTGCTCGAACACGTACGGATCCTTGACCAGCTGCTGCGCCAGCTCAGAGTCCGGCGCTTCGAGCGCATCGGTGAAGTTGGTCGCCGCCGCGCCGACGGCGCGGCGCAGGTCGGCCTTGATCTGGTGCTCGAGCACCGCCCGGGACCAGCCGTACTCGGCGGCACTCGCGGCGTACCAGTCGCGCTCCTCGCGGGTCTTGAGCCGGTCGAGCAGGACCGTGACATGGCGCCACGGCAATCGTCCACCAACGTGGTGGACGAACTCCTCCTCCGTCGGCCACGCCTCCGCTGCCCGGCGCATGTAGAGCAGGTTCGACCGCGACCAGCCCCGCTGGTCGGGGAACTCGCGCTGCAGGTCCGCGGCCAGCGACGTGACGACCTTGCTGCCCCAACCCGCCGCACGCTGCCGGTCGAGGATGTCGCGACCCACCGACCAGTACAGCCGCAGCACCTCAGTGTTCGCCGCACGCGCCGCACGAAACTGCGTCGCGCGCACCCGCGCCTTCAGATCGGCCAGGAGTTCCGCGTACCCCGCGGGCTCAAGTTCGCTCTGCGACGATGCCATGCGCGCCATCCTGCCCCATCTCTCGCGGTGAACACCTGCGCCGTCACGGCGTGGCCGGTGGGTATCGCGGTCGCCGGGGTGGAGCCCATTTCTGGAGCCTGAGGATCCGCCCGGGCATGCGTGCGGACGGCAAGCACACCACGGTGATCGCCGCTCGTAGGATCCCGCCCATGACGTCATGGCAGTACGCCCGCCGGGTGGTGAACGACCCCGACGAGGCCGAAGAGCTCGCCGCGCGGTACATGCGCAGACTCGGCCTCGCGGACGCGAGGGTCACCCCGCGCGGCGCCGACGGGGGCATCGATGTCCGTTCCTCACGTGCCCTGGCGCAGGTCAAGTTCAAGGCCAACGTAACCGGCCGACCCGACCTGCAGCGGCTCTTCGGAGCGCGCGGGCACGACACGCACCTCGACCTATTCTTCTTCTCCCAGAACGGGTACTCCACCCAAGCGGTCGCCTATGCCGACCAGATGGGAATGCTGCTGTTCGAGTACGACGTGACCGGAGCCGTCGACCCGGTCAACGGAGCGGCTCGAAGTGCACTCCACCGCGCCCTCGAACGCGAACGCCTCGCCCAGAACGAAGTGCGACCGGTCGACGTCCGCGTCCTGCCGCCCATCCCGACGACGCCACGGCCGGTCGCGACGGCTGCGCGGCCCGCCTGGCGCCCGCCGAACGCATCGTGGTGGGGCACCCTCGAGATCGCGGGCCTGACGATCGCCTGCACCCTCGCCTTCTTGGCCATCCTGCTGCTCATGGCCGGGCTGGGCGGCGACGGCGCCGCGCTCGTCATCGGCATCGGCTTGGCGCTGGTCTCGGCACCGATCTTCTACGTCGTGGTGCGCAGCCGCCGAGCAAAGACCCGTCCACGCGTGGAGGCACCTCTGGCCGCCAGGGCACCCGCCGCTCCCGTCGTGGCAGTGACTGCGCGCCGCGTCGCCGGGATCGCGTGCGAGTTTGACGCCTCCTCGCGGACGGTGACGCGCGTCCGCGTCAGCACCACCGGCGGGATCGTGATCTTCGAGCGAAGCGGCACCGGCCACAGCACTCGCCTAGAACGGTTCGCGGGGTTCGCAGACCCCGAGGAGATACACCAAGCGCGAGCACGGGCTCGTGACGAGCTGAGCCGCCTTGGACAGGCCGCCTGGCTCTAGGAGCCCAGCTCCGACGGCCCGACGGCGTCACCTCACGACGCTCGGGCTCCTGCAGACAGGATGCACATGGCCTGGCACCCGGGTGCCAGGCCATCACTGCGTCCGGACGGATGTACACCGATGCGGTGTCAAGCCGCACGCGCCCGCTCCACGGGCACATGGGCCGAGCGCGCACGGGGACCCGGAGAACGTGACAGGGATCCGACGTCCACGGTGTCGGACCTCGCCGGGATACTCAACTGCGTGAAGCCCAGTCAGCGATACACCGCGGATGCCGAACTACTCCTCGCGTTCCGCACCGCGTACATCGATCTCGTGAACAGTTCGCGCGTCTCAAGCGACGGCCTGTTCAAGATCCTGGTGCCTGACGTGCCGCATCCGCAATACCAGGACAAGCGCCGCAAGGTAGCTCTGGCCGCCGGACCCGCCGCCCTGGCCTACTCGCGCTACGGCGGCACCTACACCCTGCGCAACGCCGCAGTCATCAACCATCACGTCAACCCGGTCGCCAACTGGGAAATGAGCCTGCGCAGACCCGAAGACCTCACCCCCGACATGATCCTCAACTCTCTCGAAGGCGCGCTCGGCAGTGCCCACCAAGAAGCCCTCGAGGCGGAGCAACGAGAGCGCGGCTTGACCGGACTCATCGCTGCGTTCTTGAGGTGGCCGGCGAACCTACGAGAGGCCGTTGGCTCTGGCAACCGCGCCCAACGCACTGCCGCAGGCGCCATCGGCATCGTCGGCCAGATCATCGTCGCCACCCTAGCTACAGCTCTGGGCACTGCCCTCGTCGCGGGTGTGGCGGCCCTCTGGAGAAGCTTCCTCTAGCGCGAGCCCAGGCCTCAAGGCGTTTGACGGCGCTGCCAGGCGGTCGTCGACGAGGACGACGTAGGCGCCGAGCTGGCCGACGTGTCCTGGTTCGAAATGGCCCGATCTTGAGCTCGACGACCACGTAGCGCAACTGGTCGACATAGAAGAGCAGCAGGTCGATGACGAGCTCGTCACCTGCGACGGTGAAACGGACCTGGCGGCCGACGAAGGCCATGCCGTGCCCGAACTCAAGCAGCGTGTCCTGAAGATTGTCCATCAGGCCTTGCCATGTCGCGTTCGTGGACGCGGCCGGTCAGGCCGAGATGGTCGAAGACGTAGGGGTCGCGCACGAGCTGTTGGGCGAGCTCGGAGTCTGCCGGGGTCAGGTGGGTGGTGAAGTTGGTGGGTGCGGCGCCGATGCGCTGTGCAGGTGGGAGGCGATCTGGTACTCGAGGATGGCGTACGCAACAACCGACCGCCACGCCCACACCGTCAGGCGTCCTCCTCGTCGCCGGACGCAACGAGGCCTTCGTCCGCTACGCCCTCGCCGGCGTACCCGCACCGCTCGCCATGGCCAGCTACGCCTACGACAGCCTGCCCCCGACGAGCAGGCCGCGCTCCCCCGGGCCGACGTACTCACCGCCATCCTCGAAGACAGAGCCAGTATGAACACCAAAAACCAGACGTAACGGCCCTTATCGGCTCCGTGATTCGTTAACGTGCGAGCCTCGGTCATAGGCCCTGAGGTTCCATCCGGGCCAGGCGCGGTCACTTGCGATCCTACGGAGTGCACCAACGATCGCACGTGCCAGCGGCGCCCCGCCCCAAGACGGCAGGATCTCCGAGTTGGAGCGCGAACGGGCTGGCAGTCGACTGAATCTCTGCCCGTTCCGGGGAGCGCGTTCCGTAGTCTGGCGCGATGACCGCCGCGTTCTCCTGGGTAGACCTTGCAGCCCTCGTCATCTCCGTTGCGTCGTTGGCCGTCACGATCGCGATCTTCGCTCTGGGCCGGCGGCTTACATTCCGCCAGCGTCGTGAGCGCGTGCGCGAGCTAGAGGCGAAGGCGTGGGAGGTCCTCCGGCCAATGCGCACGGACGGTCTGAACAGCAAGATCATCGTGATGAACGTTGACCGCTACAAGCGCGGCTACGACGGCAGTAACGAGTTGACCTGGCGCGGTCACATGTACACCGGTCCCGAACTCATCGAGATCGTCCACGGCGGAGTTGAGGTCATCGTGCACGGAACCGAGAGCTACTACGACGCGAACGGAAACCGCACCCTGACCAAGACGAACGACCCCGCACCGACCGTGGCCGAAGTCGGCCACATCCCCTGGGAGTGGATTGAAGACATCGCTCCGGACGGCGATGAGTTCGACGGATCGGCGATCTTCTTCGTCCAGCACCGAGCTCCTGGCTGCCAGCCCTACAGCTTCGTGACCTACCGCGAGGGTATTTCGGTGCCGTTCGGCCCCAACGATCGTGACTACTACAGCCCGATCTCCGAGCTCGGTGTCCGACGCCCGCGGCCAGTCGTCGATCGGTGGCGGTTCGCGCGCGCATTGTGGAACGACCGTCGCATGAAGAAGCAAGCCAGAGCGCGTCTCTGACTCGCACGTCACCTCCTGAGCGGCGTCAGGTGTGTCGACTGCTCTCTGGCCTGAGTTTTCACCCGTGTTGACGCCGTCGGAGTCGGGGCTGACCCGTACTCTCAGCGCGAAGGAGGCGCTGATGCTGTGGGATGAGCGGTTCAAGGGCAGTCAGGTGTGGCAGTACGTGGAGCAGGTGCGCGGACACATAAACGCTTCCACGATGCCGGAGTCGCCGTCCGAGCAGGACGCGCTGGCTTACGTCGGCATGGTTGTCGAGCTGCTCGAGAAGCGGCGAAGCGATAGCGATGCGCGCGAGATCACTCCAACGATGCTCAACAGCCTTGGGTCGAGCGTGTCGAACCTGGCGACCTACGTCGAGTCGGTGAACAACGGCAGCCAACAGTGGTCGCAGATCATCCCTTACGCGGACATGGTGCTCGATGCTCTCGCGTCCTGGCCCCCCTTGAAGATCGCGCGCTACCTGTCGGGGATCAGCAGTGCGACCGAGGCGTTTCAGACCAAGGCCGCACAGGCAATCGACGTGCTCGGCTCGCGCGCGACGACTGCCTCCGCGGAGCTCGACACACTGCAAAGCAAGCAGCAGACGCTAGGCGAGTCCATCGACACGGAGAAGCAGCGCATCGCCGAGACCATCGCCACCTTCAAGACCGAAGCCGCAGACGCTGTGAGCGAGGTACGTGATGAGCAGAGTCAGAAGCTCTCCGAGCTCCTGACCAAATGGGACACAGCCAACACCGACGCGAGTCAGGAAGCAGCACAGACCCTCACCAACCTGAAGGGGCTCGAAGAGCAGGCCCGAAACGTCGTACACGCGACGACGGCGCACGTCGTGGCCACCGACTACGGGCGTTACGCCCGCAACAAGACGATCGCCGCCTGGACCTGCGACATCGCGGCCGCGCTAGTGGGAGCCGCGGGTCTTGCCGTGATCGTGTACCACTTGCTCAGCATCGAGCCCGACGCCGACTCGAACCTAGGGCTCTCCCTGACTCGCCTCGCCGTATCGCTGGGCACTCTCGGCATCGCCGGCCTCCTCGGGCGACGCGGACAGCAGCACCACCTCGAAGCCCGGGCCGCGAAACGAACCGACCTCGCGCTTCGACAGATTCTGCCGTTCACCGCCAACCTCGACGACGACGAACAGCGTGACATCGTGCGACAGTTCACCGACCGCGTCTTCATCCGCGGCGAGATCGACGCAGAAGCGAGCCGACCGGCGAAGCGCCCCGTGGTACAAGCCAGAGCACGAGACGGGGAAGCAACTGAGGAGGCTGGCTGACCTCGCTGGGTCATTCTCTCAAGACGACGCACGAGTTGAAGTTGGAGATCTCATGCCTTCGCTGCGCGTGACTTCCATCGGGACGACGCTGGCGAGCGCAGACGGGCTGTGCGGGTTGTGCGGTGCATGGGGGCGCCGCAGTCGTGCGCACGTTCCGCCGCAGGCCGCTGGCAACACGACAACCGTTCTCCGGGCGGCGGACCGGATCGATGCCGGCCAACGGGGACCAGGGCGCTGGGTCGCGGGCGGTATGCAAGTCCGTGGCCTGTGTGTGGACTGCAACAACCTCGCTGGACGCACGTGCGACCTTGCGTATGCCGACTTCGTCAGACAGATCCGCGCACGCCGATCATCTAGCCTGCGCGTTCCGATGATTCAGCCAGCTGAGCCTCCGCTTGCGCTGTTCGCGCCCGGACTCGTGGCACGAAGCGTCCTGATGGGCATGTTCGCTATCGCACCCCAGTTGCGGGTGGTGCTTCCCGAGGTTGCACACGACTTGCTTCATGCGCCCCGCGCGGTGCGCTGGCCAGGCCGTACCCGACTCTGCGTTGCCCTCACGCGCTCGAACTTGGATCGCCATGGGCTCTTGACGAGTGGCTTGTCGATGATGCGAGTGCTTGGGCAGCGCGAGCTGCACTCCCCGCTCGCCGAGATCGTGTTCCCACCTCTTGTGTGGTCGTTGGTGCCGGACCACCCTGCGGACCGTCTGGGCCCTGAGGTCACCAGTGATCTGCCTGATGTTTCTGACTGGATCCGATACGCCCCTGAGCGGACGAGCGTGGACTTGCGCAACCTGCTCCGCCACCTGCCGGTGTTTGTCCATCCTCTGCATGCCGCACACGGCGAGTGGGTGGAGTTGTCCGGTGAGCACACCGTGCTCTTGCACGGAGCACTCAGCCCTTAGCTACCGCCGCGGTGTAGAGGCACGAGGCGAGGAATCGGCGATGAGAGCGTGCCCGCGGTACTTCGAGCCTCTGCGTCTTCAGGACTCTGTCGACGAGTGGACGACCCGGCTGACCCCCGGCAGGTAGGCGCCGTGTATCCCAGCACTCTCCCAACTTCCAGGTCTTGGCAGGCGCTACGGGGCTGGACGGGGGGTAACTGACCCGGCCTGGTTCGGGGCGTTGGTATGGGCGTGCTCGAAGTTCCCCGCGTCAATCTTGCGACGTGCCGCGGCGAACGCGCGGTTCGACGTTCCTGGGTTCTCGGCATCGACGGTGGCCTTCTCCTGGGCGATCGAGGCGGCGAGCTTGCGCCAGGCGTCAAGGGCGAGCCCGTGGTCGGGGTCGAGGTCGAGGTCGATCGCCTGACGAGTGCGCACCCGGAGCGTGCCGAGCCGGCGTCCCGCGTCCAGGTGTCGCCGTTCGGTGTCCTGAGGCTTGAGGAAGGTGACCAGCCCGGAGGCCAGGGCTGCGCCCAATGCCGCGATTCCCGGGACGGCGGGCGTGACCTCGGCGACGACGGTCGCGGCCGCGACGGTGGCGGCGATAGTGGCCATCAGTCCGAGTAGGAGGTGCAGACGCGCATAGTGCGTGGCCGTGGCGAAGTGTGCCTTCTCCGTCCACAGCAGGTCTTCCTCGAGTGCCTGCAGCTCGCGGACGATCTTGGCCCGGTACCGGCCCGACGCCGGTTCAGCGCTCACCACGGCGGGTAGGGGAAGTCGTTGCCGAACACGTCGGCCATGGCCAGCCAGTACGTCGTCTTGGTGTCCGCGCGCCCGTCGAGCTCGTACGCCTCGTCCAGGTGGTGCTTGGCTTCGCGCAGCAGTTGCAGGGTCGTGCGGCGGTTCTCCTCGGAGGAGACCGCGTGGATCCGTGAGACGTACCCGGTGGGGTCGTTCATGTCGGGCAGCCCGCTCGTGATCAGGTCATCGATCAGGATCGTCAGATCGAGGTGGTAGAAGATCGAGGACTGCGTCTTGGCGTACGCCGCCGTGCGCATCTCGAGGTAGAAGCTCGACACCGGTGCCCCGGTGTGCGCCTTCCACTGCTTGAGGAGCCGGGCGAGAGGCTTGACCCGCTTGTTCAGGCGTTCGTTCTGCTGGGTGACGAACCGCAGGTGCGGCCTCGGGGCGGACTCGGTCCACCGGTCCCCCGGCCCAGGGATCTGGAACACGCGGCTCTCGCCGTCGTTGTTCGCGTGCAGCCACGCAGGCACGACCTCGAAGTGCGGTGGCCCCAAGAACCGGACCTGCACCGTCGGGCTCGACACCCGCAGGTTAGCGATTGCCCAATGCGAGCCCTGCAGGGCCGACTTCATCGCCGCCAATGCACTGCTCGGGCGCGTGGGTTGGAGCCCGCTCGCCCAGGCCATGAGGTCGACGTCGCTGTGCCCGGCCAGCGCGGTCCCGTGGGACCAGGACCCACTCTCGAACATCAACCCCGCATCCAGCGCGCAGTTGTCGAGAGCCTTCTCGATCGCCGCACGCCGCTCGGACACGACCGACCGGTCGTAGGCGCTTGGGATCAAGGTCGTGACGTACTGATCGACCAGGCCACTCGCCATCGACCTCTCCCTCCTCGTGCCGCACACCCTAGTAGAGGCACGCGGAGGCCAGACGGGACACGGCAGGCGGTCCGCAGGCACGCGACGACGCAAAGTTCGCCCGCGCGGCCGGCGCCGCTGTCTCAAGGCAATGGGAGACTGTCGAAGCACCTGCCGAAACGGACAAGTACCTACCCAAAAGGAGTTGAAATGAGCGAGCCGCAGGACGACCGCCGCACGACCGTGGATCTGACCCAGTTGGAGGAGAAGGGCCTCCTCGGGTCTGCCTACACCACGATCGACACGGGCAAGGTCAGCGCGAACGACGTGGTGGACATCGCCAACGACAACAACGACTAACCAGTCGTGGTTCCGGACAGTCTGGCTGCCCTGGTCTCGTTCCTCCTTCTGCTCGCCCCGGGGATCGTGTGGCAGTTGCAGCGGGCGCGCTACCGGCCGACGGTCAAGGAGAGCGCGCTGATCGAGGTGTCACGCGTCGTGCTCGCGTCCCTGGCCGCGACTGGGACGGCCGCCACTCTCCTGAGTTGGTGGGTCTGGTTGCCGCTCTACCGCTATGCCGACACGGCCAGCGACAGCAGCTCACCTTCACCGGTCGCGTCGGTGCCCTACCTCGCGGGAGTCGTCGCTACCTCACTGCTCGCATGCGGTCTGGTGCTGTTCGTGTCGCTCGCAAAGTGGCCAGGCCGAGCCCCGATCAACGAGGGGCGCATCTGGAGCCAGGCATTCATCGACCTACGGCCATCCAACGCGAAGGTCACATACCTGACCGTAGTACTACTCGACAACACCGTGTGGAGAGGCGAGCTACTCGGCTTCGACTCCGACCCTGAGGACGCACAACGAAGTCTCCTGATCGGCCCACCTGTCCGGCGCAAGCGAGACGGTGGGAAGGAGTTCGACCACTTGGACGACCCCTGGCGGATGGTCATCCTCCCGGAGTCGCAGATTAAATCCATCCAGGTCTTCTATCTCCCGACGAACTCTGCTGCGGCTTCAACAGCGCAGCAGCCCGCAGGTACCGTTCAGCCGACATGAGCCGCCTCGTTCAGCGCGACGGGTCCACGATCGAGGCTGCGGTGGCTAGCGTGACCGAGACGAAGGTGGCGCGCGCTTCACGCACCTCGCCAGAAAGTGAAGAAGACCGCGCCGCGGTGGTCAGCCTGCACGCCGATCGAGGTCGAATGGCGGTCGTCAGCATCGCTGGTCTCGGCGTGGCGCTCCGGCCTTCGTTCGCCGAGACCCGCCCGGACGGCATGCACGAGATCGTCAGGGTCAAGTACTGAGGCAAGGAGTCCACGACCACGGAGAATGGACATGGTGCTCCTGCCACCTATTCCAGCGGGCGAACCCCAGCTCTACCTCAAGGCGGTGATCACGGTCGTCGACCTCCCGAGCGGGCGCGCGCGCATGAGCGAGGGCGTCGACCTCACCCAATACGACCTCCGCATCGACACCGACGCGGCCGACCTCGCCTACGCCCCTGCGCAACGCGGCCTGAGCGTGGGCGAAAGGAACCCCCACCCTCTCTCACTGCCGGAGCCATTCGGCAGCGCCGTCACGCTAGTCCCGCGCGAGCTCGGGGGTACCCGGCGCCCGGGGGTGGGACCCGCGACGGCTCACCGTAGGGCTACTGGCCACACTCCTCGCTCGCGTAGCGATGAGCGAGTAGTCCACGAGCTCTCCTCCGCGCTGGAAGCGCCCCATGTCGGTCTCGACCCGCATCGGCGATTCGGCTGCCCGGGTCCAGAAGCGCCGGTAGCGCAGCACGGCTGCGCAAGCCCTCGCGAGGGCTGCGGCCGATTCCTGGGATCGCGCACGTCCGCCGGGTCCGTTGAAGACCTCACGGGCGTAGACGCTGGGAACCCAACGACCTCCGAGCCCCTCCCCCGTGACGACGGCTCCCTCGTAGGACTCGCGCCAGCGTTGGGCGATGCGTGCCTGGGAGAGTTCGTAGGGGACCTCGACGTCGACGACCTCGACCTCGTAGCCGTCGGCTGAAAGCTGGTTTCCGAGCGCGACGGCTGCGCGGGGGTTGGACAGCACGGAGTCGATGACGACGTTAGTGCCCTCGCGCAGTGCCTCGTCGCGGAGCAGGCGTGCGAGGTGGGACGACTCCTCGTGCACGAGGGCCGCGAGCTCGAGGGGAAAGAACGGCTCCCCTGCGGCCTCGCGCTCCCGCACGGCGTCGGGCTTGAGGAAGGTCTCGTAGCTGCCGTCGTTCATGGCTTCGCGCAGCAGCTTGTCTTTGAACTTGTCGGCGTCGACGACGAGCCAGGCGTCCTTGTCGAGCCCGAGCACGTTGCTCTGGACGTGGCCCTTCCCGGCCCCGGGCGGGCCAGCGAGCACGATCGCCTTGCCGTCCTGACGCGCGCCGGGAGCCTCGGGGCGTGCCTCATCGCGCAGACGGCGCCACAGGGCACGCCGGCGGGCCGTGGGTTGGTCGACTTTCCCGTCGATAAACCACGCCGGGTTGTTCAGCGTGGAGTGCGGCCCGTCCTTGTCCAGCGGTCCCCCGGCGCGGGAGAACTCGCGGACGGTCTCGCGGTGGGCCGCGTGCCGGTCGTGGTCGTCGCTCACGCAGGTGAGTAAATCGGTCAGCCCGCGGAGCGTCCACTCTTCGCGGCGAGCACCGCGTCGTAGGTGTCGGCGTCGAGCAGGCCGTCGTCCAGCGCGCGGCCGACCTCCTCGAACGTGCCGGTCGCGTCCTCGACCAGCCAGTCCACTCCGTCGGTCTTCGGGGTGCTCGTGTAGGGCCACCGTGCGAGCTCGTCGATGACGCGGGCGCGGTCGATCTGGCCGGCGGCGTAGCGCTCGGCGATCTCGTACGGGCTCGCTCCGCTGAATCCGTCGGCCACCTCGGGCACGCGCTCGGCCGCCTTGAGGGCCTTGTGGACCGCGGGCTGGCTGATCGCGAGCAACCTCGCGATCTCGCTCTGGGACATCTGGGCCGCGAGCTTGCGCACCAGGCGCAGCTCGTCGAGCCGGTCGACGACCTGCCGGTGCCGCAGTCGCACCACGGTCTTGACATCCACGCTCGGGGCTGTCGTCACTGGAACCACCTCCATCTATAACCAAGGATATACGCTCTGTGCTGACGAGCATGGGGCACGTCACGTGTCCCGGGTCTCCACGGCGTCGCCGGCGGCGACGTCGGCCAGGGCTCCAGCCGCTACCTCGAGCAGCGCGGTCGCCGGGCCCGGTGCCGTCGAGCGCGGGCAGGTTGTCTGGTCGACTTCGGTGCACGGGTCGAGGGTCGCGACGCCGATCACGCGGTCGTCGTCGATCCAGGCGACGTCGATCGGGACCTGCATGCCGGCCATCCACATCTGGTGCTCGGCCCGCTCTGCGAACGGGAACAGCATCCCGGTGCCAGCAGGGATCTCCTCGCGGCCGGCCAGACCTTCCTTCTGCTCGTTGGCGGTGTCCGCGAGCTCGACGGCGAACGCCTCTCCCCCGACCTCGACCGTGGCCTCGGGCCGCGGCGAGCTGCACGCGGCGACGACGACGACGGCCAGGACCGCGAGGGCGCAGCGCGGGTTCATCTGCCGTAGTCCATGCCGGGTGCTCCGGGTGCGGGACGGCTGACGCGCGCGACGGCCGACACGTCGGCGGGCGGCCGGGCGGTGGACGGGGGTCGGGAGGCAGCGACCAGGCGCAGGGCGTCGTTCACGTGGTCGTCGATCGCGCCGGCCTTGGTGGTGATGCGCGCGAACATGGCGCGCAGCGGGCCGCGGTCTCCCGTGCGGGCCAGGCGGGAGGCCTGGTCGTTCTCGGACTCGTACCCGGGCCGGCCGAGCGTCACCTTGGTCCAGTCCATGCGGTGGCCGGACTCGCGAGCCAGGGCGGTGATGAACTCGCGCTGGACGCGCCCGTTGCCCTCCCGGAAGGGGTGGGTCTGGTTGACGACGTCGTAGACGCTGGCGAGCGCGCCCGGCACGTCGCTCGGGTCGAGGGTGCGCAGGTTGTCGGTGTCGCGCAGGTAGGTCGCGACGGCGTCCATCGCGTCCTCGATCCGGTCCAGCGGCGCGAACCAGCCGTCTCGGCTCTTGCGGATCGACACCGTGCGCACGTCCCCAGCCCAGTCGTACACGTCCTGGAACAGGTGCCGGTGGATCGCCCGCAGCCCGGCGAGATCGTACGTCGCGGGCAGCCCGTGCTCGCGCAGGGTCAGCGCCCGGGCCTCGACGCGCCGGTCCTCGCGCTCGCGCAGCATCTCGGGTGTGGTGGCGCCGACGCGGTTGCGCAGGGTGCGCCCGTCGGCGAGTAGGTACCCGTCCCAGCGGGCGTGCTCGTCGCCGCTCTCCCAGGGGCGTTCGGTCAAGGGCTGGCTCCGTCCTGGTCGCTGTCGAGCGCGATCGTCTGTCGCATCAGTTCCTCGGCGTCGATCTCGCCGCGGACGTACTCGTCCTGGATCGCGCGGGCGGCGTCGCTGGTGCGTCCGCCCTCGAGCTGGGTGCTGTGTCGGATGCGCTGGGCATCGTCGGCGCGCTGGGCGCGCTCCTCGTCGCTGATCGGCATGCTCTTCCTCCCGGTCCTGGCGCATGCCAACCTAGCCGGGCCCAGATACCGGCTCAGGTGGTGGTGCCGCGCGCGGCGGCCGCGGCGATCGCGAGCTCGCCGGCGATCAGCCCGAGGTCGGTGTGCGGGGCCAGGCGGGCGTGCAGCTGCGCACCGACTCGGGACAGCGGCACGTCCGGGATGCGCGCGACGAGGGCGCCCGCGGCCCGGAGCGCGTTGACGCGGCCCTCGACGGTCGTCAGGTCGTGACGAGCGAGGACGGCGTCGATGACGACGGACACCAGGGTCTGCGGGTGGGCCAGGCGCTCGGCGAGGGCCTGGCCGTGGCCGTCCTGGATGAGCTGGGCGGGGTCGGTCCCGTCGGGCAGGACCAGGGCACCGGCGGTGCCGGCCTCGTCATCGGTGAGCAGGTCCCACGCACGCACGGCGGCCGCCTGGCCGGCCGCGTCGGCGTCGAACGCGAACACCGCCAACGCGACGGCGCCCGGGTGGATTGCGCGCACGTGCTCGAGGTGAGTCGCGGTGAGCGCGGTGCCGCACCCGGACAGCGGCACGACGGGCGACCCGGTGCGGCGAATGGCCTCGACGTCCAGGGCCCCCTCGACGAACACGACCCGCGCGCCGGCCCGGATCCGGCGCACCGCGGCCGGGTCGATGCCGTACAGGTCCCGGGACTTGTCGAACGCCGGCGTGCTGGTGGTGTTGAGGTACTTCGCGGGGGCGTCGTCGACGTCGTCGGTCGCGGGGTTGCGTCGGGCAGTGAACCCGATGATCGCGCCCGTCTCGTCGCGGTAGGGCAGGACCAGGCGGTCCCGGAACACGTCCCCCACTCCCCCAGCCTCGGTGCGGAACGCGAGACCTGTGGCCACGAGCTCGTCCGCGCCGTACCCGCGGCCGCGCATGCGCCCCACGAGCCGAGCCCAACCCCCGGGCGCGTACCCGGCCTGCAGGCCGCGAAGCCCGCGCCGCGCGAGGCAGGCCCGCGTCCAGTCGTCCGTGCTGTTCGCGTGGAAGCGCCAGAACTCCCACGCCGCGGCGTTGATCGCCACGGCCCGCTCACGGGTGAGCTCGACGGTCATGTCAGGCCTCCTGGCGGGCCGCGAGGCCGTTGATCTGGTCGGGCCGGAAGCCGGCCCAGGACTGCTCGCCGGCGACAACGACCGGGGCCTGGAGGTACCCGAGCGCGCGCACCTGCTCGAGCGCACGGGCGTCGGCGGTGATGTCGACCACGGTGTACTCGATCCCTTCTTGTCGAGCGCCCGGTAGGTCGCGTCGCACTGGACGCACGCCGGCTTGATGTACACGGCGACCTTGACCTGCTGGCTGGTCATGATGCCTCCCCCACGTCGTTTTTCGGACCGTCCCTGCAAGCGGAGCGTCTGGCCGGTAGCCGTCCCCGGACGCACCCGAAGGGCGCGAGCAACGTGAGCGAGTCGGGCCGCCCGGCTGGTCGCGAAGTTCTCGGCGGGCTCAACGAGCGCAGCGAGTGCAGCCGAGAAGTTCGCGAGCGGGCGGGCCGGAGCGCAGCGGAGCCGACTTGCGCCCGGGGACGGCCGGACACACTCGGAGCCAGGGACGGACCGAAACAAGAAGCGCTCGTGCAGCCGCGACCCGCAGGGACGCGTCCGGTCGTGTCCGGCGCTCTGTCGCAGGGCACCGTGGTCACGACGCCCACGGGTCGGTCGGTTTCACCGTCCCCCGCCCGAACCCGCTCTGTCGTGCAAGCCTGTGTAGGTCGGGAGCGCGACCGTCGCGGATGTCGGTCCCTCGTGCCAACTATCCGACGAGGAAGGCGACGACGTCGTCGAACTTCCCTGCGAGCAGGAGCCAGAGAACCCCGATCGACACAGCGGCTGCCACGGCGAGCCGAAGCATCTGCCCGCGGCGCTCGGACCACGGCGTCTGCCCGAGCGCGATCGCGACGGAGTCGGGATCGTGGTTGGTGGCGAAGCGGCGGTCCCACTTCATCGCGTGCACGAGCGCGTAGAGCTGCGGGACGGGCATCGTGACGAAGGTGTCGGGCGAGATGTCCTCCCGCGCGAGGTCGGCGAGGACCTCCGTCACGACGGTGTCGCTCGTGTCGCGGATCCCGGCGCGGTGCAGGGTGTCTCGGATCAGCTGGTCCACGGGGTGCAGGTTGTTCATCGTCTTCCCGATCAGTCGAGGGCGGGCGGAGCGGGCTCGTGGACGGCGGACCACAGGGACGGCAGCGCGGCCGTGTGGCTTCCGGTGTCCAGTACGTGCTGGCACAGGCGCGCGGTGACGCGCGGGAGTTCGGGGCCCGAGGTCTGTAGGAGCCAGGACGCGAGGCGGCGGATGGTCGCCGTCTGCTCGAGCTCGGGGTTGTCGAGGTCCTTGAACGTCGCGCGCAGCGCGAGCGCGGCGGTCAGGCGCGCGTCGAGGTCCCACCCGGTGATGACCTCGGGTGTGACGTGCTCGAGGATCGCGGCGTCCCAGACGGTGCGCGCGTCGACGTCGACGCGCTCCAGCTGTGCACGGACGGCAGCCGCGGCGTACATGCCGGCCAGGCGCGTCAGGCGTGGCGCCTTGTACCCGGTGGTGGCCCGCGGGACTAGGTCCTGGCGGGCGACGCGCTCGGCGACCGGCAGGTCGGTCGTCGCGGCGTCGCGCACAGCGTCGACGAGCGCGTTCATCGGCTCGGACCACTCGTCCGGCAGGGGCGCGGGTCTGGTCGGCATCGGGTCTGTCTCCTCGTTCGGGCGTTCACGTGGCGGGCACGGTGAAGCCGGTGGTCGGCCGGGCGGCCGGTCGGCCGGTCGGCCGGCCCTGGCGGCTGGCGGCCGGGCGGTGGTTGTCGATCGTGCGCTTGATGGTGTCGCGGGAGCGGCCGGTGCGGCGTGCGATCTCGCGCTCGGAGACGTCGGGGTTCGCGGCCAGGCTCAGGATGAGCTCGCGCTCGTCGTCGGTCACGGGTCCGGCCGGCCTGACCCGACGCTCGACCAGGACGGGCGCGAGGGCCGGTCGGTCGGCCGGCCGGTCCGCCGGGCTGGTGGTCGGCGCCTCGGTCGGCGTGGGCGTCTGCTCGGCCAGCGCGGCCGCGGGCAGCTGTAGCGGCGGGACCTCCACCGGCCGGTCGACCGGCGCGGGCGTCTCGGTGGCCGAGGTCCCGGCCGGGGCGGGGATCGCTTCGCCGTGTGCGGGCTCCGGGTCCGCGCCGGTCGGCTGGTCGGCCGAGTTGTGCGCCGCGGCGGCCGGGACGGGGCTGGACTCGGCGGGCGTCGGGGCAGCGTCGCGGCGGACGCCGGTGCGGAGCCGGTGCGCGAGTGCGGAGGCCATGCCGAGAACGGCGACGGGGATGCAAGAGACGATGACGAGGACCGGCCAGGGCGCCCGCTCGACGCCCGCGGCCGCGAGCAGGTGGTAGGCGATCTGGCCTCCGGCACCGACGACGAGGGAGACGAGCGCGGACCACCGGGCGAAGCTGCGCGCGTCGTCGGGGATCTCGCGGCGCGTGAGCCAGGCCCCGAGCGCGTAGGCCGCGTAGACCTCCATGCCGAGCGGGAGCGTGATGGAGAGGTCGACGTACAGCTCGGTGATCCCGGGCAGCAGGTTCACCGGCCCGAAGCCGCTCATGCGGCCGAGCTCGACCCACCCTCCCCAGATCGCGACGAACGCGGACCCCGCGAGCAGGATCACCGGCCACCGGGGGTAGCCCTTGGCCCTGCCCTTGCGTCCACGGTCGGCCGCACCCTCGGTCGTCCGGTCGGTCCCGGTGGCCGGGTGGCCGGTGGTCGTCATGACGCCTCCTCAGTATTGACGCGCTCGCGCCTCAGTTTATCAGAAAACTAGGGCGGAAGCGATGCTGTTACGGTGGATTGATGAGCGAGTTCAAGGAGCCCCCGGCAGACCGGCCGGCCGCGCCGGCCGATCCGGGGCCGGGGCCGGCCGGCCTGTACGACGCCGCCCGGCTAGCCGCCCGGCTGGGCATCGCGACGTCGTCGCTGCGCAACTCGCGCTTGCGCGGGGTGCCATGGCTGCCGGAGCCGGTCGGGATCCTCAACGGCGGCCCGGTGTGGCGCGCGGCCGACCTCGAAGGGATCGAGGATCGGCGCCGACCGCCGGGGCGGCCGCCGGCCGACCGGCCAGCCGCCGCGCGCGCGGCGGACTGAGCCGACCGGCTGGACACCGCGCGCTTGACGGTCAGGTGCGGGTGAGCATGTCGCGGACGGCCGCGACGGCGCCCGCCTGGTCGTGTGCCTCGTGGTGCTCGGCGGCCTCGTCGTCGGCGTCGTACCGGGTGACGTAGTACACCGGACCGTCTGCCCAGACCTCGATGGCGACGACGACGAGGTCATTGCCGTCCTCCCGGGTGAGCGCGACGGCGAGGTTCAGCCCGCCCGTGGTCGTGACGCGCGGGTTCCCGGGCACGCCGGCCAGGGTGAGCACGAGCGCGAGCTGTTCGGCGCGCTCGAGCGCAGTGAGCGCGATCGATGCGGTGGTGGTCATGGTGAGGTCTGCTCCTTCGCTCGTGGCTGCTGAGGCGGGGGTGTAGGGGGCGGCAAGCCCCCACCGGGTGCGCCCCGCGCCGTCGGGCGCGGGGCGTACCCGGGGTGCGGGCTACGCGCCGAAGGCGGCGATCAGACCGCTGAGTTCGGCCTTCTCGGTGTCGATCGCGAGCCCGGCGGCCTCGTCGGGGCTGAGGTCGTCGTCGTACCAGTCGCGCCACGTCATGTCCGTGAGGCACTGGTGGGTCAGGCCGATCTGCGTCACGAGGTGGCGGTCGACGGCGTCCAGCCACTCCTTGAAGGTGGCCGCGTAGGTGACGGCCTGGCCGGTGGCCGGGTTGATGACGGCGGCCGCGCACGCGATGGCGTGGTTGGGGTGGTCGGCGTTGCTGACGGCGTCGAGCGCGGCGCCGGTCAGGGGCAGTCGCTGGGTCATGGTCGGTTCTCCGTTCGGTGGTCTGTGGTGGCCGGTCGGCGTTGACCGGCCAGGGGGTGGCCGGTGGCCGGGCGGCGCGTGGCCGCCCGGCCGGTCGGTGTCAGTCCTCGCCGCGCAGGCAGATGGTCAGGACGGGCTCGCCCTGGTCGCCGGGTCCGGCCACGAGGTCCAGGGAGACCAACTGGGCCTCCTCGTAGCCGGGGCGGTTCGGGACGACGTAGACGCCGAACGGCACCCGGTCGGCCCGGAGGTCCGCGACGGCGCGGACGGCGAACTTCGCCATCCACAGCACGTTCCAGGCGCGCCCGGTCTCGTCCTGGAGGGCGCCGTTGGCCGTGTCCCACGTGATCGTGGCGGCGTGCGCGGCGGCGGTGTACGCGACGGGCCAGACGAACCCGGCCTCTCGGGCGAGCGGTCCGGCGTCGATGAGGACGCCGTCCGCGAGGGCCTGGGCGCGGGTGTAAACGTGGATCGGCTCGCCGAAGAACTCGGTCAGCCAGTCCGCCGTGGTGTCGTTCGTCGTGGTCATGGTGACCTCTCCGCCAGAAGGTGCGCCGTCCCGGGGCCGGGACCGTTTTTCGCGCCCTCCTGGCGCCGTAATCACCACCCGCGCGGGGCCCCCGGGCCGCAACCCGCGGTCCGGCCCGACGGCGGGGCCGGTTTGCGCGGACACGCCTTTTCGTCCGCGCGAGCCGGTTTCGACGGCGGGACGGCGCCGAAGGCGAGCGGGTTGCGGCACGGGGTGCGCGGGTGATGATGGAGCGCCAGGAGGGGGCAAACAACACCGCGCGCAGCGCGGCAGACAGCGGCAGACAGCGGCCACGAACCAGGTTCCGGCCACCGGCCGGAAACACCACCCACGTCGGCGAGCTCACCCCGCCCGGCCAACCACCACGCTCCCCCACCGGCCACCGGCCGGGTCTGGGAACGACACCGCCCCGGTGTCCCTCATCCGAGGGGTCACCGGGGCGGTGGACAGAGTTGCTAGAACTGGTCCAGGGCCGGGACGTTCGGCCAGATCAGGTCTCCCACGACGAGCCCGCTCGGACCATCTGCCAGCAGCCTGAGCAGGCTCCCTTCGGCGTCCGCACGTGCCGGAGGCATCGTCACCGTGACCGTGTGGGGGTGTGAGAGGTCGATCGTCATGCGCTGCTCCGTCAAGTCGGTAGCGATCAGGTCCCGATGGGCCGGCCCCTGCGGAACTCTCCGCGGTTCGCGGGGAACGGTTCGCCGGCGTTGAGCTCGTCCTCGAGGCGGGCCAGTTCGCGCTCGAGCGCGGTGTTGAGCAGGGCGGTCATGGAAACGTGGCCGCCGTCAAGGCCAGCGGTGCGCAGGACGGCTGTCTCGGCGCGACGGATCAGGGTCTCTTGGAATCGGAAGGTCCGGGAGATCATGGCTGTGCTCACGGCGGCCTGCGCCAGAGGTTCGGGCTCGGTCGCGCGCGGGCGCTGCGCCGGGGCACGTCGCCGCGTCGTGGCCGCGGGCGGAGCCTCGGTCCGGATGTTCGGCTGCTCCGACGGCGCCGCCGGAGCTGCGGGTTCGGCAGGCGGCTGGACTACTGGCGCGGGCACCGCAGGTGTCGCGATCGGCTCGACGCGGGGCGTCAGGGAAATCGGGCTGGTTCCGCTGGGTCGCTTGCGCTCGACCATCAGGCGATCCTCTCTGCGTACGCGGGCAGAATACGGTCGATGATGCGCTGGGCGACCTCGTCGAAGATGCGGACCGTGGTGCGCCCACGCTCGTCGTTCCAGGCGGTCAGGGAGACCCCGGCGGCGTCGGCCTCGGCGAATCTCGTCCATTCCGGGACGTAGGGCGGTGTGAGCTCGACTTCGACGTCGCCGGGAATGATCTTGATGGTGCGCAGGTCCCACACGAGGTCCCCGAAGCGTTCCCGCAAGCCTTCGATCTGGAAGTCGCCCTCGGCTGTCTGGCGGCGTCGTGTGACAAGGACGCCCCCGACTCGCAGCTCGGGGTTCGCGAGGTCGACGGCGTGCTGGGTCACGAAGTCGCTGACGCGGATCGCGGCCTCGACGGAGTCGTAGCCGGTGTCCGAGGGGATGATGACGACGTCGGCTGCGCTCATCGACATCTGGACCAGGTGGCCCAGGTCGGGTCGAGAATCGATCAGGACGACGTCGTAGTCGTCGGTCCAGCCCGTCAGCGCCTTGCGGAGTCGGCGGAACGCTCCAACCGTGCCAGCTTCGGCCTCTCTGTTGATGAGGTCGAACCGGGCGGGAATGACGTCTATGTGCTTGGCCTCGGCCGTAGGATCCCCTGCTGCGTTCTTCCACCCGCACTCGACGACGGCGCCTTCCCCCGCGCCCTCGGTGTTCGCGGCGATGGCCTCCGAGACACTGGGGATCGGGTGCGCGGGGTCCCACTCGATCCCAAGGCGTCGGGTCGCGTTCGCTTGCGGGTCCATGTCGACGACTAGGACGTTGAGCCCCTGACGTGCGAGACCGGCTGCGGTCTGGACCGTGCATCCGGTCTTCTGGACTCCGCCCTTGTTGTTGGCGAAGAGGATCGTGACGGGCATCGTTGGCACCTCCTGGTGCAAGGCAAGCATTGCAATGCTTGCTTTCGTTACTGGACGCGCCGTGGCGCACCGAGCAAGCATAGCAAGCATAGCAAGCATAGCAAGCATAGCAAGCATAGTGTGCATAGCAAGCATAGCAAGCATAGCAAGCATAGCAAGCATAGCAAGCATAGTGTGCATAGCAAGCCATGTAATGCTTGTAATCCTTGCACATCTTGCGTTGCTTGCAAGTATTACAAGCATATTGTTGCCACGGGGCCTACGAGGCGAGGCCGTCGACCAACGTCCACTCGCTCGCCTGCGCGTCGTCCGGGGGCCACCACCAGGACTCGGCCGGGTCTGCGGGTTCGGCGGCTTCGTGTCGCGTGAGGTAGGCGCGCCATGCGCGGCGCTGTGCGGCGTAGAGGCGCAGCTGGTCTGCGACGCCCTCGAGGACCCCGAGGTGCTCGGCGACGCGGAGCAGGGCGTCGGAGCGGGGGAGGAGAGTACCCGCGGTCCGGTCGAGGAGTCCCCACGAGCTCAGCAGATCGACGGCCTCGTGGACCGCCCGGCGGGAGATACCGGTCGCGTCCACCAGCTGGGTGATGGTCTCTGCCCGGCCGTTCTCGACGGCCTCGAAGACGAGCGCGGCCACGTGGCCGAGTTCGCGGAAGACCGGGCGCAGCGCGTGCACCTGCCCGCGGTCCCATCGCAGGTCCGGCGCGCGGTCTACCAGGTCCGACGGGAGTGTGAGTGCGTAAAGGTCGGCGCGCTCGCCACGACCCTGCTCGAGTCGGTCGATCCAGCCGGCCTTCGCGAGCTCGTGCAGCAGGACGGAGACGGTTGAGTGGTCCATCCCTGTCGCGACGGCCAGGGAACGGGTGCCGAACGAGACGTACCGGCTCCCGGTCTTGTGGGCTGCTTCTCCAAGAGCTCGTAGGAGGAACCGGGCGCCGTACCACTTCCGTCCTGGGAACCGGTGTTGCTCTGTGATGCGGAGGCAGGCGCGCCAGGTGCGGATGAACGCGTGCTCGTCACCGAGGTCTGGGGTGCCCCCCTGTGACTCTTGGGCGCTTGTGTTGGATCTGTGCACAGTGTGATTTCCGGCCGTTGCGGGCGGGTCGGTGTGCTGGGTGACGTGGCGCTGGGCGTTGTGCCAGTCGCGTGCGAGGGCACCGTGGCGTTGGGTGGGGGAGTAGCGGGCGTAGAGCGCTGCCAGGCCGGGCCAGCGTCCGTCGGTGAGGCGGGCGGCGACGTCGGCGAGGCGCCAGCCTGCGGCGGCCGCGCCGGCGATGACGGCTTGCCGTGCCTCGGACGGCGAGAGGTAGCGGCCGGTGTCGTACACGCCGTCGCGGGCGATGCGCGTCAGCCGGGCCGAGAGGGCCCGGCCGCGGGCGGCCGAACTGTGGGGGTACGTAGCGGGCTCAGAGGCCTGGAGAGGGGCCTGTGCGGCCCGCAGGGCGTCGATCTGGGCCCGGTAGGCGTCCTGAAGCGCGGCGACCGCTGCGGCCGGGCTGGGCCGGTGCAAAACGTCGACGGCGATGTTGAGGCTCATCGTGAGCGCCTGGTGGCCGCCCGTCGCGTGGGCGGCGCCGGGGACGCGGATGCAGCCGGTGCGCAGCGACTGGTGCGGGCCGGGGTCCATCGTGGGGTAGGCGGTGGCGATCGCCTCGACGAGCTCGCGGGCGCTGGTGTAGTCCAGGCGCTCGGCGAGCGGGACGTAGACGTGGCGGCCGCCGTTGGGGGACACGTCGGTGATCACCCGAGCGCCGGCCGACTCGAGCTCGCGCACGAGCCGTGTCGCATCGGCGAGGACGCGCGCTGCGCCACCCCGTGAGGAGTCGAGGTCGAAGCACAGGGCACGGCAGGTGCCGTCGTCGCCGTACACGCGCACGGCCGCCGGCGCCGAGGGCAGGGCAGCGGTCAGGGGGCGCTCGTCGCGGTCCCGGTACTGGACCCCGCCGGCGCGCCGTGATCCGAGCCGGACCCGCGGAGCGCCCGCGAGCAGGGGAGCGCAGGCGGCCCACTCTGCCGTCGCGACGTCAGAGGACGCACCGGACGTTCGTCCAGAATCGGGCGCGGGCAGGTCGCCGCCGCTCGGTGTGTCGCCCCCGAATTCGTGTGCGAGGGCCCGATGGGTGCTTATGATGGTCTCCAGACAGCGACACACCTGAGGGTGCGTCAATCGGGGCCCATCACCTCCGTCGCCGCCAAGCTTGAGGGTGATGAGCTTCGTATCGTGGCCCGCCCCTTCGGGGGCGGGCCGCTCTGCGTTATGCGGTTATGCAGTCTTGAGAGGCAGCTCCTCCTGCTGGCTCGGCTGCTCGGGCCACCATGCCGGCAGCCCGGAGTCATCAAGCTCAATGTGACGCGCGACCCGCTCGAGTACGACACCGAGCGATTCCCCTGCCGCGTCTGCTATCTGATCGAACACAGCCTTCGTGCCCTCATCGACGCGCGCGTAAAGCGCTGCCGTCGTGCGGGGGTCGAGCGACCCTCGAGGGCGGCGAGCCCTGGACGTCACGCTGCTGGTCATGCCGTCGAACTTAGTGCTAGTGCTAGCAGGAGGTGGGGGCGACACGCGGAGCGTTGGCATCTTTGCTACAACCCGCGGGCGACGGCGGCGGCAGCAGCGAGCCATGCGCGCTGGGTGCTGGGGCGCAGGGAGCCGTAGCGCAGGGTGCCTTCGACGATGGATGGGTCATAGGGGATGGCGACAGCTTCGCGGGCGAGTGGTCGGAACGCTGCGGCGACTTGCTCCGCTTCGGCGAGGGTGCCGTCTTTCTTGGCTTGGTTGACCACGACGACGGCGTTGCGCGCGAGTGCGGCGCTTCGCTCGTCGCGGTCGGCGAGGGCTTCGAGGAGTAGGGCGCCAGCTTCGGCAATGTCTCCGCGGGTGGTGGTCGCCACGACGAGCTGGTCGGCGTTCTCGACCATGCGCAGCCACAGGGAGTCGGATTCGTCGTTGCCAGAGTCCATGAAGATGAGCCGGTAGTACTTGCGCAGGACGGAGTGGATCGCGTCGAACTGGGACACGCCGAGGCGCTGCTCGTCGGCCAGGATCATGGGCTGGGAGCGCAGCACGTCGTACTTGTCTTGGGTCTGGTGGTGCACGAAGCGCGCCAGATCTGCTGACTGGGCTGCGGTGCCGAGGAGTCGGTCGACCTCGGGCAGGAGCTCGAGGAAGGTCGCGTCGTGCGGACCTTGCTCGGTGCGCCAGCCGAGGGTGCCCCGGGTCTGGTTGTTGTCGTGAGTTACGACCCCGGCGCCGCCGTAGCGGGCGAACACGGCCGCGAGGAACGCTGTGGTGGGGGTCTTGGACGCGCCGCCCTTGCCGTTGACGATCGCAGTCGTGCGGGGCCCGGGCCAGTGCTGGGAGACGAGGCGGATGTGCTCGCGCAGCTCACGCTCGGTTTCGCTGGGCGCCACCCGGATACCGACACGGGTCAGGAGACCGCGCAGGCCTTCGGTCGCGGGTTCTTCGGTCTGCTCGATGGTGAGGAACGACTCACGGCGTTCGCGCCGGGTCGTCGTGGCGCTGGCGACGGCCTGGTCGTGGGCGGAGCGGACCCATGTCTGCGGCGCCGTGACGGGTGCCTGCGTGGCCTCGGGATCGTCGGTGGTCGGCGTGGTGTCGGTGGTTGGGGGAGCGGGTTCGACGTCAATGTCGGCGCTGCGCTGTCTGGCGCGCGTGGTGCGGCTGCGGGTCTGGGGTTCGGTGGTGGTGTCTTCTTCGACGGTGCCGTCGCCGTGGATGATCAGGGGCCACTGGCCGTCAGGGTCGCGGGTGAGGGCGCGAAGCGGCCGTCCGAGCTGGGTGGCCTTGTCCGCGAGGAGGGCGACGACCTGGACTCGTGCTTCCTCGACGCTGGGGGCGGCGATGGGGTGCAGGGTCCCGCCGATGGAGACCTCTGCGGTGCCGTCGCCGTTGAGCATCGCCTCGACGCGAGGCCAGGTCGCTGCTTCGGTGGTCGTGCTCATGGTGTTCTCCTTGCGTTAGCCGAGCTGGATGCCCATGTCGTTCATGAACGGCACCGGGTCGGTCGGGGAGCCGTCGACGAGGACTGAGAAGTGCAGGTGGCAGCCGGTGGACTGCCCGGAGGACCCGACACGCCCGATCTGGTCGCCGGCGTTCACCTGGTCGCCGGCGCGCACGAGGATCCCTGAGGCGTACTGGTGCAAGTAGGAGGTCTGGACCCCGCCGCCGTGGTCGATGGTGATCGTGCCGTTGCCGTTGCGGTCGAACCCGGTGAACGTCACCACCCCGTCTTGCGCGGCCCAGATCGGTCCCTCACACCCGCCGCCGTTGAGATCGACCCCGGAGTGCAGGCGCCAAACCTTGTCGATGGGGTGAAGCCGCATCCCATACCTGCTGACGATCGGACCGGCGGCGGGCGTGGCCCACCCGGTCCCGGCGACCTCGCCACCGATGGCGGTGCCACCGGTGCAGACCTGGTCCCCGGTACCGGGGCTCAGGCCGGTGTCGACGCCGGAGAGGCCTTCGACGACCGCGACCGCGCCGTCCCAGTACCTCGTGTAGTGGAAGGGGTCCGCGTTGCGCTGGGTCCGGTGCGCGACGATCGTCGGCTCCAGCGACTCGCGGCCCGGGACGTTGGTGATCATCGCGGTGAAGAAGTTCGTGGCGCTGATGTACGGGTCCATGCGGTCCTCGTATGAGCCCCAGGCCCCGTTGGCGCGCTGCTGGAACAGGCCGCGGCTGTCGGGCCCTGCGGCGTCGCCGTGGTCGATGACGCGCAGGCTGGACTCACCCATAGCGGTCATGACGCCGATGGTCTGGTCTCGGACCCCGAGGCCCAGGGCCTTGCCGGCGGCGATGATTTGCGCGGCGTTGACCAGCTGCTCGTGGTCGTAGCCCGCGATCGTGGTGTCCGACACGCTGGCCGGGTCGATTGTGACCGCCGAGCTCGAACCCGAGGCAGGGCTGCACGTGGCGGCCTCGGAGGGCGAGCCGAGCAGGAGCAGGCTGAACACGGTTCCCAGCGCGAGCACGGGCACGCTGGCCACGACCGCGATCGCCCCCGTGGTCCGCGAGGCGGCCACTACTGGCCCTCGGCCGGGGTGATGCGTGCGGTGAGCCACGGCGCGGCAGCATCCTGGCGGGTCAGGATGATCGCGTAGGGGCCCGCGTCGGTAGGGACCTCAACTGTGGTGACGTACGCGCTGGTCTCTTCGACCACCGTGGCAGGCCCGGTCAACGCGGTCGCGGGCACGTTCGCGGGATCGACGTAGGCGTAGTCGAGTGCAGCCTGCTGGGTCAGCAGCGGTTCGAGCCCGGCCCACCACGCGTCGTGGTCCAGTTCTGGGCGCGCGAACGCGGTCATTGCCGCCCGGGCAGCCTCGAGGGCGCCCTCACGTGAGGCCGCGTCCCAGGTGGGCACGGGCCGGGCGGTGATGACCTCGCCGGTGTCCTCGTCGACCACACCGTCGGGCGCCCCGGAATACCCGCCAGCGTCTCCGGGCGCAGTAACCGTCGGCGCGGGCGCACCCTGGGCAGGTTCCGTCGTCGCCGGTGCGCTGGCGCAGCCTGCCAGGGCGGCCGCGACCGCGAACATCCCGGCCGCCCACGCGACCCGTCGTGCCATACTCAGCCCCCTGCTGATCGTGCTCAGTCGCTCGGACGCGTCTCCTGACCGTCCTCACGCAGTACAGGGCGGACGTTGGAGCCCGCCTGCAGCGTCGCCTTGAGCTCGTCGCGCAGGATGAACCACGTCGCTCCGACCTTGTAGCCGGGGATCACGCCGTCCTTGAGCCACTTGTAGACACCCGGCTTCGTCATGCCCAAGATCTCCGCGACCTCCGGCACCGTCAGCGTCGCGCTACGGCCCTCAAACAACGCGTCCAGAGCCGACGTCACGGCAGACACCTGCACCCACGAACGCATGCGAACACACTAGACGCTACACGAGCCAAGTTGACTCTGTATAGGTCTATAGATGTATACGGCATGCTATTGCCTTCCGTTGGTGCCGCGCGCTAGGGTCGGCGCATCGACGACTGCGTCCAATTATCAGGGGGCTCTGGGCAAATGTCCGATACCAACCCATGGGTGTCGCGCGCTCAAATTCCAGCGACTCCCGTCACGGCGACCCCAGCGGAGCACTCCGAACCCCCGTTTACCGGTCCCCACGCGCCTCAGCGCGGCGTCCCGGCACCGGTCCTCGCCGACCAGCTCCCGACCCGCTCCCGGCATCAGGCCGCGCCCCTGTGGTGGCTCGGGGTGCACGGCGGAGCGGGGGAGACGTCGCTCGCCGCTCTGGTGCCCGACTGGCCCGCTGCCGAGCACGCCTGGCCCCAGATACCCGGAGCCAGTGGCGTCCGCGTCGTGCTGACCGCTCGGTCGAACATGCGCGGGCTGCGCGCCGCACAGGTCGCGGCCACGCAGTGGGCGTCAGGCCTGGTCCCGCACGTCGAGGTCGTGGGCCTGGTGATCGTCGCTGACGCACCGGGCCGGCTCCCGCGTCCGCTACGTGAGTTCTCACAGATCGTCGGCGGCGGGGTCCCGCGCACGTGGACTCTGCCGTGGATCGAGGCATGGCGCTTGGGGGAGCCGCCGGCACTCTCAGACGCCCCGCGCGAAGTCCGTCGACTCGTCGACGACCTCGCCGCTGTCGTCCGACCTGGTGCCGCCGGCACCGTCAACCGAAAGGAAACCCGATGACCAGCCTGCACAGCGTCCTCACGGCGGCGAGCGACCTCGCCACCGTGATGCCGGCGCAGCTTCCCGACCCCGCGCCGACACAGCCTCCGGGCACCGAAGCGGTCACCACCATCCTCGGTTGGGCCAAGTGGGTCGGCCTCGTGGTCTGCATCCTCGGCCTCATCGCCGCCGGCACCCTCATGGCGGTCCAGTCCCGTCGCGGCGAGGGCGGGGAGCACGTCGGCAAGATCGGCATGGCCCTCGGTGGCGTCATCGTCATCTCCGCCGCCGTCGCGCTCGTCGGCTTCATCTCCGGAGCCTGAGCGGAGTCCGGCATGGCTACCGACGACAACGAGCAGAACCCATTCACCCGGCCCGGCTTCATCGCGGCCGCGGTCCTCGTCGCCCTCGTCGTGGTACTCGGTATCGTGATCGCGATCGTCAACGCGACGCGCTCTAACGAGCCTGCCACCGCACCCGAAGCGTCGTCCCCGTCGCCCACGACAAGCGCCGCCCCGACGTCCGAGCCTCCGGACGCCGCGGGCAGCGCCAGCGTGTGCGGCCTGGAGGGAGAGTCGCTGTCCGGGACGTTGTCGACCGCTCCGGCCGCGGACTGGGCGTTCCAGGGAACTACCGCGTACCCGACGTCGGCCGAGTTCGGGCCGGGGGAGACCACAGCCGAGGGGGTGCGGTTCTGCTTCCAGCATTCGCCCACCGGGGCGTTGTTCGCGGCCTCGAACGCGCTCGCGCTGGGTAGCGACCCCGTTGTCGCGCCTGCATGGATCAAGTACTTCGCCGCTGAGGGCCCCCATCGGGAGGAGTTGCTGGCCGAGACCGAAGGCAGCGCATCGACCGCAGGCACGCGCCTGCGGGTCGCCGGCTTCCGCATCCTGTCGTACGACGGCGAGACGGCTCGGATCGACCTCGCGGGCGAAGGATCGACCTCAGCAGGCTCGATCTACTTTTCGGCCGTCTATGAGCTGATCTGGCAGGACGGCGATTGGAAGGCCAACACCGAGACGGCTAAGTCCTTCGACTTCGCCACCATCCCGAACCTGGCGGGCTACACCACCTGGGGAGCGTGACCTATGTGCTCAATCGCCAACATCGGTTCATGCGTCGGCGATGGGGTCTCCGCGATCGTCGGTGACGCGATCGAGAACATGGCCAACGCGGTCCTCGAGGCGTTCGGCAAGGCGGTTGCCTCGCTCGGCACCATCTGGGTTCACATCGGCACTCCGAACCTCACCGGATCGGGCGGCCGGTCTGCGATCAGTGCCGGAAGCTCGGCACCGAGCGCGGGGAACATCACGACCGTCTTGGGCTACGTGACATGGATCAGCCTCGTCGTCGCGATCATCTCACTCGTGATCCTCGGCGCGCTCATCGCGACACGTATGCGCGCTGGCGAGGGGATCGCCGCCGTCGGAAAGGTCGGCCTGGTCCTGGGCGCTGTGGTGCTCATCTCCGGCGCGAGCGCGCTCGTCACAGGGCTCCTGCCCGCGGGGCCAAGCAACGCCGGCGGTGCGGTGCTCTTCCTGCAATCGAGCCTGTGGTGGTACATGGGTGCCGCGGCGATCGTCTCGGTGATCATCGGCGGCGCGCGCATGGCGTGGGAGCAGCGTGCCGAGCCCGGGAAGGAGACGGTCAAGAGCCTGCTGACGCTCGTCGTGGTCGCCGGTGCCGGAGTCACGATCGTGGGGCTTCTTGTGGCGGCCGCCGACTCGTTCTCGGTCTGGGTCTTGAACGGCTCGCTCCAGTGCGACGTGACGGCCGCCGGGTCGGCGTGCTTCGGAGAGAGCATGCTCACCTTGCTCGCTCTGACGACGAATCCCGCGGCAGGGGGCCTTGGGTCCCTACTCATCATCATTCTCGGGATCATCGCGATCCTCGCGGCGGCGTTCCAGATCGTTCTCATGGTCGCCCGTGGCGGGATGCTCGTGGTCCTGACCGGGATCCTGCCCCTGTCGGCGTCGTTCACGAGTACGGAGATGGGTAAGACCTGGTTCCGCAAGTGCATCGCGTGGCTGGTGGCGTTCATCCTCTACAAGCCCGCCGCGGCGATCATCTACGCGGCCGCGTTCCAGCTCGTCGGCACGGACGTCTTCTCTGACGACGGGTCGGGGCTCCTGGCTGTCCTGACGGGTCTGATGTTGATGGTGATCGCGCTGTTCGCGATGCCGGCGCTGATGCGGTTCGTGACCCCGATGGTGGGTGCAATGGCGAGCGGCGCCGGTGGCGCCGCGCTGGCGGCGGGCGCCCTCGCGGCGCTGCCGAGCGGCGCGGCCGCGATCGGGCGTCTCGCCTCCGGCGGGTCCAACTCGTCGACGACGAGCAACGCGCATCCGGGCAGCAACGGCGAGAGCGGGAGCCAGGGCCCGTCGGGTGGCGGTGGGGGAGGCAACACCGCGCCGACCCCCAGCGCGCCGCCGAACCCGCAACAGAGCGGCGCAAGCGCAGGAAGCGGCGCCGGAGCGGGTGCCGCTGGAGCTCGCGCCGGTGCCGGAGCGGGCGCGGGTGCGGGTGCGGGTACGGGTGCCGCAGCAGGTGGTGGGGCAGCCGCGGCCGGTGCCGCGGGCGGCCCGGTCGGCATAGCGGCCGGCGCGGCTCTGGATACCGCGTCAAAGGCGGGCCAGGTCGCAGCAGGTGCAGCGAAGAGTCTTGGTGAGCAGTCGACTGGTGAAGGGGGCGGTCCTGATGGCAGCCGTTGAGGTGAACAGGGGTCCTCGGACCTACGGGAACTGGCGACGTCCGACGTCGCCCGGAATCCTCGGACTCGGGTCCGTGGGCACGGGGATGCTCCTGGCGGGGCTCATCGCGGTGGTCATCACCGTGATGGTCGCCGGGCTGCTCGAGGCCGTGATCCTCGCCGGTGTGCTCGGGGCCGTGATGCTCGCCGTACTGACGAAGGACGCCCACGGCAAGAACGTCATCAGTCGCGGCGGTGCTCGCGCAGCGTGGTGGTCGGCGCGCTCGCGCGGCACGCACCTGTACCGCTCAGGGCCCCTGGGCCGCGCGCTGTGGGGCACGTACCAGCTCCCGGGCCTGGCCGCCCCCACCCGAC
Source organism: Cellulosimicrobium cellulans (assembly GCF_016921195.1). Lineage (GTDB taxonomy): Bacteria > Actinomycetota > Actinomycetes > Actinomycetales > Cellulomonadaceae > Cellulosimicrobium > Cellulosimicrobium cellulans_F. The sequence continues at coordinate 33,623 of NZ_JAFGYF010000014.1, read as the reverse complement.
TGAGCGAGCACACCGACTCCTACGGTCGCCCGTTCGCGCTGCTCTACACGCCGGCGACCGGGTCCTACTCCGTGGTCATCGGCACCGAGCCCGACGGCGCCGCGCTCGTCGACCAGGACCAGATCGACGTCTGGGTGGCCGACTGGGGCCACTGGCTGGCGAACCTCGGGGACGAGCCGGGCGTGGAGGCCGCCTCGGTCACGATCGAGACTGCCCCCGACTCCGGGGCGCGCCTTCGTCGTGAGGTCGAGACGAACCTGGACGACGGCGCACCCGAGTTCGCACGAGCGATGCTCCTGGAGGTCGTGGACCGCTACCCGGCCGGGTCCTCGACGGTGAAGGCGTACGTCGCGATCACGTTCACCGCGGCGAGCCGGGTGGGTGGCAAGAAGCGCAAGCCTGAGGAGATGGGCCGCGAGCTCGCCGCGCGCCTGCCCAGCCTCACCGCCAGCCTTCAGGCGACCGGTGCGGGTGCGGCGCACCCGCTGTCTGCGCAGGACTTGTGCGAGGCGATCCGCGTTGCCTACGACCCCGCGGCCGCGGCGCTCATCGACGAGGCGCACGCGGTGGGCGATCCTGTCGAGCTGTCCTGGCCCGACGTCGGCCCGTCTGCTGCCGAAGCGTCCTGGGGCGGCTACCGCCACGACTCGGCGTACTCGTGCACGTGGGCGATGACGTCGGCCCCGCGCGGCAACGTCCAGTCGGGCGTCCTGGCCCGGCTGCTGGCCCCACACCGCGAGATCGCGCGTAAGCGGGTGACGCTGTTGTACCGGCCGATCGACGCGGCGCGCGCCGCGGCGATCGTCGAGTCCGACCTGCGGGCCGCAGAGTTCCGGGTCACCTCCACCAGCAAGCCCGCTGCTCGCGAGACCCTCGCGATGCGGGCGGCGGCCGCGACGGCGCAGGAAGAGGCCAGCGGTGCTGGCCTGGTGCAGTTCGGCATGCTCGTCACCGCCACGGTGACCGACACCAGCCGCGAGGCCGACGCGAGAGCCGCGATCGACAACCTCGCCGCGACGGCGCGGCTGCGGCTGCGGCCCGTGTACGGGTCGCAGGACTCCGCATTCGCCGCAGCCCTTCCGCTGGGCCTGGTGCTCCCGAAGCACATCAAGGTCCCGGCCGAGCTGAGGGAGAAGCTGTGAGCACCCGAGCACGCGCGAAGAAGGCACCCAAGCAGCGCGAGCTGCGTCCCCAGCGCCCGCCGATGCGCGGATGGCTGGGCCGCGGCCGCGGCCAGTCCAACTACGTCCAGCAGGCCGACGAGTGGCGCGGCACCACCGTGCAGGTGTGCGGCATGTGGCCGTTCGCGATCGGCGCCGGCACCCCCATGGTGGGGGTGCCGTTCGGCCGACACATCCTCACCGGCGCCACGCTGTGCTGCGACCCCATCAGCTGGTACCAGCGCGCCAACCTCATCGGCAACCCCTCGGTGTTCTTCCTCGGCCGGCCCGGGCTCGGCAAGACGTCCGCGGTCATGCGCATGGCCGTCGGCCTGTCCGGGCAGGGCGTCATCCCGCTCGTGCTGGGGGACACCCGCCCGGACTACGTCCGCATGGTCGAGAAGCTGGGCGGCCAGGTGATCCCGCTCGGGCGCAACCGCGGGTCGCTGAACGTCCTGGACCCGGGCGAGGCTCCCGACGCCGCGCGCCGGCTGCGCGCCGCCGGGTACCGCCAGGCCGCTGAGGAAGTCCTGGCCGATGCCCAGGGCCTGCGGCTGAACATGCTGGTCGCGCTCATCACCGTGCTGCGCAAGAGCGCCCCGACCGCGCGCGAGGAGACGATCCTCGCGCGCGGTATCGCCTGGCTCGACGAGCACCACGACGGAGTCCCGCTGATCCCCGACCTGCTGCGCGTGATCCGCTCGGCACCGCCCGAGCTGCGCGAGGCAGCGCTGGACCGCGGCACCGACCACCGCTACCAGGAAGTCACCGAGGAGCTGGAAGCCTCGCTCGTGGCGCTCAGCCCGGGCGGGAAGTTCGGTGACGTGTTCGCCAAGCCGACCACGCACCCCATGCGCCGAGACCGCGCCGTCGTCTACGACGTCTCCGCGATCCCTCAGTCCGACGGCGACCTGCGCGCGGTCGCGCTGCTCGCCTCCTGGTCCGCAGGCTTCGCCGTGGTCAACATCGCCCAGACCCTCGCCGACGTCGGCCTGGAGAACCGGCGGCACTACTTCGTGATCCTCGACGAGCTCCACCAGGCCCTCAAGGCCGGGCCGGGGCTCGTCGACCGCGTCGACTACCTCACCCGCCTCAACCGCACCGTCGGGGTGGGGCTGGCGATGATCACGCACACGCTCAAGGACCTGCGTTCCCTTCCGCTCGAGGAGGACCGGCAGAAAGCCATGGGCTTCATCGAGCGGTCCGGCCTGGTCGTGTGCGGCGGTCTGCCGCTGAGCGAGATGCCGCTGCTGACGTCCGTCGTCGCGCTCTCGCGCGGCGAGCAGGAACTGCTCGCCGGCTGGCAGGACCCGCCCGCATGGGACCCCAAGGAAGGGCGCGAGACGCCGCCCCCTGGACGCGGCAAGTTTCTCGTCAAGGTCGGTGGCCGCCCAGGCATCCCGATCGACCTGGTGCTCACCGAGTCCGAGAAGTCGCTACACATGAGCGCGGTGCGCTGGGCCGACCGCTCGCGCACGGGCCTGCTGGACGAGGGGGCGGCGTGATGAGCGTGCCGAACAACCGACGTCGCGACCCCGGCGGCCTCTCCGGAGAGGTCGTGCTGCTGTGGGTCGGGATCGTCGTCGTCGTGCTCGGCGTCGGATCGATCTACGCCGCGATGCACCTGGGCCACAAGATCGCCGGCACCGGCGTCGTGGCGCCGACCGACCCGTTCGCCGTAGCGTTCGGGCTGTTCGGTGGCGACCTCGCGTGGCCGGGCGCACCCGGCTGGTGGGTGCTGGCCGGTCTGACTCTGATCGTCCTCGCTCTGAGCACGCTGGTGGGCATCGCCCTGGCGCGCAGGAGCGCCCGTCGTACCCGCGTGGACCGTGCGGCCGCGTACATGGGTCGCGGCCGCGACGTCGAAGGGCTCTCGCGCAAGCACGTGAGCCGCACCGCGCAGCGCCTCGGTGTGCAGGCCGCGCCCGGTCTGCCGATCGGGGTCACGGTGTCCACGGGGCAGCGACTGCTCAGCTCGTGGGAGGACATGCGCATGACGATCGCCGGGCCCCGCACCGGCAAGACGACGTCGATGGTCGTCCCGGAGATCCTGGACGCACCCGGCTCGGTCCTGTCGACGTCGAACAAGCGCGACGTCGTCGACCAGACCCGCGGGCCGCGCGCGGCCGTCGGGCCGGTGTGGGTGTTCGACCCGCAGGGCATCGCCGGCGAGGAGACCACCTGGTGGTGGAACCCGCTGAGCTACGTCACCGACGAGGTGCGCGCCGCCAAGCTGGCCGAGCACTTCGCGTCCGGCTCGCGCGACCCCGGCGCGCGCACGGACGCCTACTTCGACCCGGCCGGCCAGGACCTCCTGGCCGGTCTCCTGCTCGCCGCGGCGCTCGACGCCCGGCCGATCACCGACGTCTACACCTGGCTCACCCGCCCCACGAACCAAGCCCCCGTCACGATCCTCACCGAGCACGGCTACACGCTGACCGCCGACCAGGTCGCCGGTGTCATCGCCGCACCCGAGAAGCAGCGCGGCGGCGTGTACGGCACCGCGCAGCAGATGGCGTCCTGCCTCACCAACCGGCAGGTCGCGGCCTGGATCACCCCGCAGGGACCCGCCGACACCCGGCCCCAGTTCAGCCCGGAGGAGTTCGTGCGCGCCGGACTGCCGTCCGCGCCGGGGGAGTCGGCGCCGACGAAGCCCGGCACCCTGTACTCGCTGTCCAAGGAAGGGCGCGGCACGGCCGGACCGCTCGTCACCGCACTCACCGTCGCCGTCGTGGAAGCGGCCGAGGAGCTGGCCGCGCAGTCCGCGGGCGGGCGCCTGGCGAACCCGCTCGTCGGCGTGCTCGACGAGGCCGCGAACGTGTGCCGCTGGCGCGAGCTGCCGAACCTCTACTCGCACTACGGCTCGCGCGGGATCGTCCTGGACACCGTGCTGCAGAGCTGGTCCCAGGGCGTGGAGGTCTGGGGCGAGTCCGGCATGAAGAAGCTGTGGAGCGCGTCCAACGTCAAGGTCTACGGCGGGGGAGTGAGCGAAGCGAACTTCCTCGAGGACCTCTCGCGCATGATCGGGGACTACGACCGGCTCTCGTCGTCGACGTCGACGGGGCACGGGCAGCGCACGGTCTCCCAGCAGCTGCATCGCGAACGCATCATGGACGTGGCGGACCTCGCGGCCCTGCCCAAGGGCCGTGCCGTCGTGCTGGCCTCCGGGGCTCGACCGACGCTCATTCGGACGGTCCCGTGGATGGCCGGCCCGCACCGTGAGGCCGTGGAGGCGTCGATCGCGGCGAACGACCCGCAAGCCAAGCGCACCCTGCGCGAGGCCCACGACGAGATGGCGACCGTCGCGGCCGCTACTCCGCTCGAGGAGGCTCCGTGAGCGACTGGGGCGAGGACGTCTACGAGCCGATGATCGAGGCCCAGGCGGTCGACGTCGGTGACGCGCAGACCTTCGGTGGCCGGGCGGCCGTCGAGCCGCCCGAGGTCGTCGAGGCGCGGGCCGCGCTCGATCGCGCGCTGGCGGCGCACGCTCGCGCGACGACCCAGCTCGACGACGCGCGCGACGCCCTCGCGGACGCCGAGGGCGCCTTGCGCGTCGCCGAGGCCAAGGTCACCGACTACGAGGACGACGAGACGAAGGCGACGTGGCAACGTGTCGCGGCGGCCGAGGACGTCGAGAAAGCGCGCCGGGTCCTCGCCCGGCGTACCGCCGCGGTCAGCGCCCGGGAACGCGAGCTCGAGGACGCTGCCGCCGTGGTCCATCACGCCGACCAGGACCTCTCCGACGCCATCGACCAGGCGCGGCCCGCCGTCGAGCACGCCGGCGACGAGGACGGCGCGCCGGCGCTCTACTACGGGTCGGTCGACGAGTTCGTGCGGGAGTACCTGCGCAACGTCTACCGGCGCCACATCGCCGGCCGAGGCGAGCACCGGGTCTGGGCCGCCGAGTGGTGGAAGTACGACGAGGCCGTGATCCGCCTCGAAGCGCTCTGGCGCGCCTGGGAGCACCTGCGCCAAGACCCCGCCACCGGCATGAGCGTGTGGTGGCGGGACCATGCCGACCACCACATGGCCGTCCTGCTCGACCCGCAAAACGGCCCATTCGGCCCCGTCGACGGCGAACATGACCGCAACACCCCCAGCGCCCCCCTGCCCTACGCCCCGCCCCCCGAAGGAATGTTCCCGGACGTCCGTCAATAGCCGCGATTTTAAGAGCGCACCGAAACCGGAACTTCAAGCGCGCTCGAAGACCTATGCGCTACGGCTCAACGAAGCCGCCGCAAGGACCGAGGTCCTCGTCGCAATTTAGAACGCCTCGCTCGGCCCAGGTGCGGATTTCGGCGAGGTTGCCGAATGCTCCGAGGTCCAATGTTCTCTCGACGATGCGTGCTTGCGGATATCGAGGTCGCGCCACGAGGGACGCCTCTTGCAATTCAGCGTTGACTGCACGCGCATGGGCGACAACGAGATAGGGCTCGCCCACAACGTGTTCGCACTTGGCGGTATCACAGATGGTGCATACTCCGCCGTTGCGCTCGGCGGTCTTTGGGTACGGTGAGCCCATCTGGTGGTCGCAGTCTTCCACCAAGCGCGCACAAATCGAGCACGCGAAATCACTCACCATGCCGACGGACAACCCTCGGCGCCAGTGCGAGATTGTGATCGGGCAATCGGTCCAGAATAGACCGTCGCGTAAGGCGATGGGGCAACCAAAGAGGCCTCGTTTCACAAACGCGGCTCGGTGGATAGCCAGGTGCGCTTCTTCCTTCAGCGGGTGATCTTCGAGGTAGTTTAGTGCCGCCACCGCCGACGTGGTTGCTTCCTTGATGTGGGGCTCTATCGCATCAAGTTCAGCCTGGTCGATGGTCGCGCGGAAATGCCTCCATTCGCCAAGTTTGGCAAGTTGTATCGCGCGCGCACGGTCGTCGTCCTCTTCGACTAGCTGAAAGTCCAGCGCAGGCATCTCCCTCGCACGATCGCCAAGGATTGCCAGCACCGCGTCGTACTGGTCTGAGTACTTCTGCATGGACTCTCGTCCGTGATGGTCGAGGTACTGCTCTCGGTGCGGCCCGCCAGATGGCGGGACCGGTCCCCACTGCATCAAGACCGACTTGAACCTGAAACTGCCATCAGCCACGTTCAAGGTCGTTCCCGTCGTTCCCGGCTGACCCGTTCAGTTCGCGCAAGGCATCGAGTACATCTGCACCCTCACCCTCGATCTGATAATTGCGACCGGTCTCCGTCTCCGCGACCTGTACTCTCAGCGGCAGCCTCTTTGCCTCCTCTGGCGTCCACCCCTGCTCCTCCGCGCGGTGGCTGATGAAGAGCGACACCGTTTGGATCAGCCAGTCGTTTGCCATGGTGAGGCACGCCAAAGCCAGTGCCCACGTCTCGGGATCGACGCTGAACTCGGAGAGGTACTTGCGCGATCCCTCCGGAACCGAAAACTCAACTGGAAGGTTCGCGGCCCGGGCGGTCTTCGGGAAGAAGCGCACACTGTCCGTGTAGCACAGCTCTCCACCGGTCCCCTCTCCGTTCGTCTCTGCCCTACGCGTCGGGATCACGTAGATCTTGTCCGGTTCGACGGCCTCAGGAATCGAACCTAGCAGGGGGCTCCACTCGTCCGCGGTCACGCGTATCTCGGATGTCATGCCGCGAGCATATTGGGATCTCGCAGACTGGCCCCCTGGGCTGGGCCTGCATCCGCGTTGCGGTCTGGCCGCAGGCGCGATCGGTCGGTGTCGGCTACGCCAACAGACATCGGCCAGCTAGGCGATGGTCAGCGCAGTTTGATAGGGAGGGGAGGGCTCCTAATCGCGTTCGCCGGCCCGCGTCACGGGAACTACGCGTTGCCCTCGATCTTGCTGAGCCGTTGCGCGAGCGAGGAGCCGTCGCGCGACTTCGGCGGAAGAAGTGCGAGGTACCGGCGCAGGACGGCGATCTCCTCGTCGCGGCGCTTGAGCTTGCGCAGGACGATCGCCGCCTGCTCGGTGTACCACGGTGGGGGAGTCAATCCCTCAGAAGCGTGCTCGCCTTCGACGCCGGCGATCGCGACGTAGCAAAGTTGCAGCGCCTCCTCGTTGCGCCCTTCACGCTTGAGCTGCTTGATCGGTTCGACGAGCTCGAGGAAGTGCACGCCGTCGACCATCCCGGGGCGAAACTGAGCCGCGCGACGACCACCGTCACTGATCGCGTCCGCGACCATCGTCCGGCTTCGGATGTGGTCCGCTGCGCGCTTCTCCTCGCGGGTGATCGCCGGCCAGTCGTCGGGGCCGTGCTCCCACCGGGGCGGAGTCTCGTCCAGCCACGCCCACGCGAGCGCGCGGGTCCGACCGTCCTGCTCCTTCGCAAACAGCTGGACGAGCAGCGGCAGGCTCGAGCCCACAGGAAAATCGACCTGCTTGGCGAGGTATCCCGGGAGGTAGCCAATGCGGTCGCCCTCGACCAAGACGGCGATCGCGTACGAGTCCACGGGGTTATCGGGCTCGCGCTCGAGAACGGCTTCGAGCTCGAGGTACGCAGGCAATCGAGCAGCCCTGCGGACGAGCAGCGCGTCGATCGCGTCACGCCCTAAGGTCGTCGTGCCGGCGAGGGCGACGAGCGGGCTGCCGCCCGCTGGGACCTGGAGCCGGAATCTGGGTTCGTGGGCCGGGGTCGGCAGCTGCCCATCTGAGGGCACCGCCGCCGGCCGCAGGGCCTTACGGACTCGCGACAGGAACCCCACATCCTTCTCCTCTCCGCTGGGTGCCGTCAGTTCTTGTTGGTGCCGTCGCGCAGCTTGCGCCCGACGTGACCCACGACGACGCGCTGCGATTCCATGTCGAAGTACATGTAGATCCGCAGGATCGCAGCCACCGACCCGACCCCTCGCCGCAGGTGCGGCCCCATCAGCACCTTCTTGTCGTTCCACGTGATCCGATAGTCGCTCGCGTAGGTGGTGGAGGCGGTACTAGAAATGCCGCGTCGAAAGTGGCTCGCGCGCTCCTTGAACGCGTCGGACGGGCCTGTCGCGAGGTCGCCTGCGTCCCAGTCACGCGCCACCTGCTCGATCAGCCGCAGGTCGTCGAGCACTCGGCCGGGGTCGCCATACTCGCTCGCCGCGGCCGACTTCAGCGCCGATTCAAGGAACACGGTGTGGGTCGCCTCGGCCATCGCGATCTCGACGGCGCTCAGCACCGACTGCGGCAGCGCCGCAATCTGACGCGCGGCGTGGTCCTGGGTCCCGCTCGATTCGACGAGCCGGGCGACCTGCGCGCGGGCGGAGTCGCGTTCCGCACGGACAATGTCGATCTCGCGCTCGAGCACGAAGGCGTCCTGCTCGATGTCCGCCAGGTCGCGCTCCATCTGGTCGTACTCCGCTGCAAAGGCGGCGAACTCCGCGGCGTCCACAAACTCGGCGGAATCCGCCGCCTCGTTCACGCGTGCTGTCGCTGCCGAACGCGCCTCGATGCGTTGCTCGATCTCGAGCTCGCGCCGGCGAAGGTTCAGTTCGCGGCGCACGGGCGGCTCGTCGATGCTGAGCCCAGCGACCCGGCCGAGGGTCTCGGTAATCTCGTGCACGAGCCCGATCGGGCCGTGGAACTCGAGCGCACCACCGATGTAGAGGCGGTGGCGGAGCCGGTCATCGGAGCGCGAAAAGCCGGGCCAGTAGACCCGCACTGCACCGCCGAAGCAGCTGAGCTGCTTGGTAAACGCAGAGGTGAGGCGCCAGGCGGCAGCCTTGTCTACTACGGCGACGTGGGCCAGCCCGAGCATCCTGTCCAGTGCGAAGGCGGGATCCAGGAACGTCTCGCCCTGATCGTCTTGGGAGACGACAACCACCGGAAGGCGACGTCCGGGGTGCTCCAAGAACGCGATCAGGTCGTCCGCCTCGTCGACCCCGACACGCATCACGTCGGCGATGCGCCGGTCGTCGACGACGACGCCGAAGTCGTTGATGACGTCGCGGACCACCCCGGGCCGCCCAATCTGTACCGCAGGCAATGCCACCGTGCCCTGGCGCGTTCCATAGAGCGCGACCCGTACACGGAACCAGGAGGTGCCGTCCTCGACGCCCACATCTGCGTAGGTCCGCCAACGCCAAGCTGGCCCCGAAGCGTCCGGCTGGTCGACCCACAGGCCGAACACCCGAGTTCCCTCGTCTGCCAGAACGTTCCAGGTGACGCTGGTCCCGTGGCGCTCATCGTGCCCGTCCTCGCCCGACACCTCGATCCGAAACCGACGGTCGACCCATCGAGTCAGTACGGCGATCGCATTCTCCGGTTCGGTCCCGGCCGATCCGCGCGGCAGGTCCAGGTGTGTAGCGTAGACGGTCTGCATGCGCGCCTCCTCGAGAACGTGTGCGCTGATGGTGGCACACGAGAGCCCGTTCAAGTCCCGCGGTCGGCCGTCGGCGCGCCATCGAGTTCAGCGGTCGAGCCCCGCGCGCTGAGCCTGGGCCCCGCGCCCGTGGGACTTGCGGGCCGTCGGGCTGCGGCCCGCGGTCCTAGCCACCACGGCCTCCGTTGCCGGCCGGGCCTGGCTCACGTCGGCACGCATCCGGGTGCCGACGACGTCGCTCGCAATGCCCTTGGCGCGCAACTCGCTCGCGGTGGCGTCGCGACGTTCGGCGCTGTCGTACGTGGCACGCCCGTCCTCGCGTGTCCGGGCACCGAGCGCGTCGCGCTGCACAGCCTCGGCAGCCGCACGCGCGCGTTCGTCGGGGTCTGGTTCGTGCTCCGCGGCGCTCCGTGCTCGGTCCGCCAGCCGGTCCTCGCGGTCGGCCTGCTGCATGAGCCGTTGGGTCTCGGCGTGCTCCGCTGCTGCGCGGTGGCGCTCCTTCTCGGCGGCAGCGAGGGCAACGAGCTCCGCCCGGCTCATCAGGTGCGGGAACTTCGACGCGATCGCGAGATCGACGTCGGGGTCCTTGCCCTTCCAGGCCTGCACGTCACGTAGTCCGCCGCGTCCGATCGGTCCGAGGTCAGCGTCGGCCGGCAGGCGGTCGATCATCTCCAGCGCGTCGTCCTTCGTGAGCTCGCGGACCGGCTGCGAGCCATCGAGCTCGTCACGGGCCTCGAACCACGGTCCGGGCGTGCGGGCGTCGCGCTCCGCCTGCGCCCGCTCTGCGAGGCCGTCGGGGTCCAGCCCGTAGCGCGTGCGCATCTCGGTGCGCATTTGCTGCTCGGCACGCACCGCGTCTGGGTCCTCACGGGCCCACGCCCTGGCGACCTGATACATCTGGGCGACCTCATCCACGGACGCCCGGTCCCACCAGTCCGACCGGTACACGTTGCCGAGCTCGGCGCGCGCGGCGCGTCGCTCCGCCTCGAACCGGGACTGGAGCTCGCGGGCCTGCTGCTCGTTGCGGGCCTGCGAGCGGCGCAGCGCCTCCTCGCGCATCCGTGCGATGCGTTCTCCGACCTGTCCGGCGGCGGTGACCAGCACGCGCAGTTGGCCCTCGAACGCCTCCTCGATGCCGTCGCTCTCCTCAGCCATGACTCTTCGCCCCCTCCTATCGCTCCGGGCCACGCTCTGCGCCCGGCTGGACCGTGTGCCGTCGGCGTGCCGCCTCGAGGTCGGCTGGCAGCGGCGACGCCGGCGTGCTCGCGTCCGTGTGACCCGCGTTGAGCCGGTCGAGCACGGCCTGCGCGTCCCGATCGAGCACTGTCGTTGTCGCCGCCGGCGTGGTGGCCGTCGCTGTGCCGCCGCCGCTCGGCGTCAGGCTGGGCAGGGCCTCGCGCACGCGCACCAGCCGTGCACGGGTGTCCTCGGCGAGCAGGCGCGCATGACGCTCCTGCTGGGCCGCGACGGCGGCCCCGTGCACCGCCTGGGTGAGCCGGAGCAGCTGGCGGATCATCGCGGCCTGTGCGACGGTTCCTTGCCCGCCGCGGGCCGCGCTCGCCAGGAGCATCGCCGCACCCGAGATGGCGACCGTGCCGGCCTTGTCCGGGCGCACGGTGCGCCGGTGCGTCTGAGCCGAGCGTGACAGCGCGTCGGCGGCCGCGGCGAGGTCCCCGGGCGTCTCCTCGGTCGCGTTCGACCAGGCGGCGAACGCGCCCGCGGTCTGGCGCGCGACAGTCGCCCATGTGTCCCGGTCCTCGACCGGGACCGACCGCAACCGGTCGACGAGCGCACGCAGCTCATCGTGCTGCTTGGCCCAGACCTCGGGGTCCGGCTCGGCCGTCTCGCGGCCCGCGGACACGACCCGTCGGCCGCGCTTGGCGGCGTTCCACTCGGCCGCCGCGTCGCTGGCACCGGTCGGTGTGTCGGGCCACCCGTCACGCAGCCGGGGCAGGGACAGGTCGCGGGCGAGGTGGCCGCCGCCGTACCAGATCGGTCGCTCGCCGGCCTCGGGTCGCTCGGCCACCGAGTAGCCCGTCACGACGTCCGTGCGCCCGTCCGCGAACCGGGCGCGAACCAGGAGTCCGGCGCGGCGCATGCGTCGCACGAACTCGGCTTCGTCCTGGCTGGCGCTGGCGCACCCGCGCACCTTGAGCGCGAGGAGGTAGCGGGGCTGATCGGTGCGCAGCTCGGCCGCAATGCGGGCCTGGCGGTCCGCCCCCGGCAGAGCAGCCCAGGCTGGTGCACGACCATCCTCGAGTCGGCTCGCGCGCTCGTACTTGGCCTGCGCTCGTGCACGCGCTTGCGCCTCGCGCTCGGCGGGGTCGTACCCGCGGGTCGAGCGCTCGGCCCGTACCGACTCCAGCTGCTCCAGACCGTGCTTCACCTCGAGCGCGCGCACCGCGGTCTGGGCGCGGCGGAAGTCGTTGTGTACCGACGCCTTGGTGCCGTCCTCCCGCACCAAGTTCACGGCTAGGTGGATGTGATCGTTGCCGTTCGCCGAGACACCGTGACGGACGGCGACCCACCGGCACGGCGCCTTCGTGCCCTCGTGGTCGTCGAACCCCATCGCGCGCACGAAGTCGTTCGCGATCGCATTCCACTGCTCGTCCGTCAGCGCGCCCTCATCGGCGCGCAGCGACAGGGAGCAGTGCCACACGTGACCGCCAGGCACCTGGACGTCGTAGGCCGTGCGCGGCTGGTCGAGGTGGTGCGCGATGCGCAGGGCCGCGTCGCGTCCGAGCTCGTCGTCGTTGTGCCACGCCATCAGCGCGGCGTCACCCGCGACCAGGTGCGGCTCGGTGTGCTCGTTGGAGCGTCCCGGCCCCACGAGGTAGGTCATCAGTCCGGCCATGCGGTCACCCCGGACGACATTGGGCATCACGGTCGGCTCAGCCCGTCAATCGTGGCGTCGATCCGCTCGGCGAGACGGCGCACAGCCCGCAGGGTCTCGACCATCTCGTCCTGCACCTCGCCGGTCGCGTTGGTCGCCTTCGCCATCTGATTGACGTTGTTCGACACCGCGGCCAGGAGCCGGTGCAGCCCGAAGAGCTGAGCCATCGCGTTGCGCCGCTCGGTCGGCGTCTCCGGCGTCCCCGACGCAAGAGCCGACTCCACGAGAAGACGCGGCACAGTCACCCGCTGTTCGTGCGCGAGGCGGAGCAGCATGCCCTCTTCCTCGGGCGTGACCTTGACCTCGTGGCGGTGCTGGCGACCGCCCTCGACATTGGCACGCCGACGTCGGGCGAGCTGCCGCGGACGAGGAGCCTCGTCGCTCATGCGTTCCACCCGCCCTTCGGCCCAGCGCAGCGACCCCGCCCCGTGCGGGGACCACACGCCCAGTGTGCCAGGGACCGGCAACGCCGTCCACTGGGCGAGCCACTTAGCCGTGCTAAGTGTATAGCTTGCTCCGTCTGGGACGCCTTTGGCCCTTATCCCGCCTCGCGTGACGTGCGTCCTCGCGACGAGCCGCGAGGGGCGCCGTGGCCGGCGCGTTGGGGTTCCTCGTTGGGCGTGGTTCTCGTACGCTCGGACCATGGCAAAGACACTGAGCGTGGATGAGGCACTGGAGCGCGCACAGCGCGCGCAGGAAGCACGAATGGGGGCCATTCGCGCCGTCGCGGAGGCGCGGCAGAGCGTCACCGACGTCCGCGAGGAGACCGATCGGGAACTTGCCGAGTTCCAGCGCCGGATCGCCGAGCGTGTCGCGACCGCCGAGCGCGAGGATGTGCGCGCGTTCAACGCAGCACTCAGCGCCGGATGGACCGTCGACGAACTTCGCAAGATCGGCTTCCCCGAGCCGGATAAGAAGGTCCGCACCCGGCGCCGCGCGGCCAAGCGCGAAGTCCCGGCGCAGAGCCCGACGAGCGACGACTGACGACATCGATGACGGCCGCGCGGAGCGACATCGAGTACACGACTCCGACCGAGTTGGCACGGGAGATCGGTGTCTCACGTGCCGCCGTGTACGCCTGGCTCCGCGCGGCGTTCCCAACGCCCCCAGACGGTCGATGGCGGCTGGACTTAGAGGCAGCGGATCGCGTGCGCGCTCGCTTCGTGGACACCGCCCGCGCCCGCACGTCGTACGGCCAGCCGTGCGAAGTTGACGGGTGCGACCGGAGCGCGAAGGCGCGTCGTCTCTGCAAGATGCACTACGACCGGTGGTACCGGTCGGGGACTCCTGAGGGTGTCGGCGCCGGCGGCTGGCAAGCTGCCAAGACCCACTGCCCACGAGGACACGAGTACTCGCCCGAGAACACGATCGTGTACCCCTCCGACGGTCGACGGCGATGCCGCACCTGCCGCAAGGGCGAGTAGCGTCCGCATCCCCGCGGCCGACTCAATGCACGGCCGCGCGTGTGGTCGCGGGGGTCGCGCTGAGCGGGCACGCTGAGCGCATGTGTGGACGATACGCCAGCGCCCGACGCGACGACGAGCTCGCGCACCGCTTCCACGTCTCCGAGCTCGTAGGCGACGAACTCGGACCCTCCTGGAACGTCGCCCCGACGCAGGACGTGCGAGGGGTCCTCGAGCGCGTCGAGGCCGACCATCCGGTACGCCAGTTGCACACGCTGCGCTGGGGCCTGGTGCCGTCGTGGGCGAAGGACTCGAAGATCGGTTCGCGCATGATCAACGCCCGGGTCGAGACGATCACCGAGAAGCCGGCCTTTCGCCGCGCCGCGGCGAAGCGGCGGCTCATCGTCCCGATGGACGGTTACTACAAGTGGCAGGTGCCGGGGTCGGGAAAGGGCCGCAAGACGCCCTACTACCTCACCGACCCCGACGGTGCGCCGCTGGCGGCTGCCGGCTTGTACGAGCTGTGGCGCGACCCCTCCAAGGGCGCCGACGATCCCGACCGGTGGCTGTGGTCACTGACCATCATCACGATCACCGTGGACCCCCGTGTAGACGACCCGGGGCAGCTGCGCCGCCCCAGCGACGCCGCGATCGAGGCTGCGCAGGTGGTGAAGGCCAGGGTGGGCCGCCGCGAGACCGCGCCCGTGCGCGCGCTCTTCGTCGAGCAGCGCGATGGTGCGCAGGGTGCGGCGCCTCCGCTCGCGAGGCTCTTGCGCGGCGGACGTGGGGGAGAGGTGCGGCTCAAGCTGGAGCTGAGCTTCCTGTGGTTCGCGGTGAGCCCGCCTCATGACCTGACGTACCCGGCGCGCGCCTGGGCCACGCTTCTCGATCTCGAGGACCCCGAGGGCCGCGGTGCACGTCGCGTGCGTCAGGCGATCAAGTCTCTCGAAGCGAACAACCTCGTGACCGTCGAGAACCGGCCTGGGCAGCCGGGGCGGATCCTGCTCCTCAACGAGAGCGGGAACATCGAGCCGTACACCCCGCCCGGCAACGTCTACAACGCCTCCCGGCCACGCGGCTTGGACAACCCCCACCGGTACATCCAGCTCCCGGACACCCTGTGGACCTCCGGGTGGCTCGCCACCCTCTCCGGGGCAGGCCTCGCGATGCTCCTGGTCCTCCTGACGAACCTCGCTGGGCGACCGGCAGAGAGCACCGACCTGTGGCTCAGCCCCGACCGAGCCACCGAGCTCTACGGCCTCAGCGACGACACCTGCAGCAAGGGCCTGCGCGAATTGCGCGCCGTCGAGCTCATCACCGCCCGCCGCCGCTCCGCCTCGCGCACGGCGTTCGACTTCCGACGCCTGCGCAACACCTACCGCCTCAACCTCTCACGCCTCGCCGACCTCGCCGCTGTACCCGTCGTGGCCAAGCCAGAGAAGCCGATGTCTCCCCACGATGCCTCCCTGGAAGACATCTTCGGTGGACCCCTCAACAAGCCTTGGCAAGGCCTCTCGCAGAAGTCCTGAACGGGCGGCACGCGTCCTTGCGTAACCTGTGCCGTGACTCCGGACAGCACAAGGCCCTGGGCGGTTTTCCTCACCGTGGTGGGTACGCCGTTTAGTCCCAGGGCTCTCTGTGTGGCACGAGTCTACCCCGGGTGACGTGTTCAGCACTACACCTGCTGATAGGTCCAGCACGTCGTGTCGCGTCTACAGCGACCCGCGCGGAAGCGTCGGTCGAGTACCGTACGCCTGACCAGAGAGGATGCCCCATGTCGCTCTACCAGCCGGTGCGGGACGAGATGATCCGCCTCCTCTCCGCCCCGCGCCTGTCGACGTACACCGCAGCCTGCGGCGGTGACATCAAGCGCGCCGTCGAGCTCTACCAGTGGAATCTCGAGGTCTCGGGCGCGCTCTTCCCCTCGATTCACTACTTCGAGGTCGCGCTGCGCAACACGATGGACGCGCGCCTGACCAAAGTGTTCGGCTCCGCCGGCCAGTCATGGTTCGACCGAACAGACATCGGTCTGACGAGCAAGGCGCACAAGAAGATCAGCACGGCCAAGCACTTCGTCAGTGAAGCCGGGCACGCGGTGACTCACGGGCACGTCGTTGCGGAACTCACGCTGGGCTTCTGGTGGTCTCTGCTCGCCGACGGCTACGACAACACGCTCTGGGCGCCGGCACTGCGCGACGGATTCCAGAACGCGCGCGTCCGGAAGTTGCATGACGCGATCGACGAGATCCGCAAGCTGCGCAACCGAGTCGCGCACCACGAGCCCCTCATCAACCACGACCTCGAGGCTGAGTACGCCAACATCCTGGCGACCGCAGAGTACATCTCCCCACGCCTCGCGTGGTGGATAGATGCGACAAGTTCGCTGTCATCAGTTCTCGCCCGGCGCCCGTAGAACGCCGACTCGCTGGGCCTTCCAGGCGTCAGAGCGCCGGCGTTTGCTCGCCCGCGCGCGAGCAGGTTTCCGGCCTGGTCGCCGTCGGCGCGTGCGCTGCGATGCGGTGCGACTCGACGTTGTCGCGCACCGGCGGGCCGGCTCCGATGCTGGCGACAACTATCTCCGGCGGTGCGAGCTCGACGTCGCCCGCACCGCCCGCGGCGTCACGGAGCGTTGGACGCTCACGCTCCCGACGCCGAGCAGCCTCCTGGTCGACCCGGTCGCGGGGCGGGCGTGGCTGGCGATGTCGAGGTGGCGCGGGCCGCTGCGCCTGGTCGGCTGAGCCCGGGAGGGCCCCGTATCTGTGCGCGCGGTACACCGCTTCTCCTCGGACCAGACCTACGCTCTGTCGCCATGGAGCCAAGCGGCGCGACCGGCCAGTCGACGGGCAGCCCCGCGCCCACGGTGGGGCAAGCCGTCCGTCGCGGGGTGTTCGGGCTGCTCGTGGCGATCTTCTTGTACGTACCTGCCTTCCCGCTGGCCTTCGCATCGCTCTTCTTCGCCGCCGGCGCCTTCGACAATCAGTGCTTCTCTCCCGACGCCGACCAGGTGTGTCCGGCGAACCCCGTTATGGGAGTAATCGCCATCGCGCTCGGCATCGTCTTGCTGATCGCGCCCGGAGCTTTCGGCATCTACGCCGGCCGCGCACCCAAACCTCCACAGGCAGCGAACGAGTGAGGGTCGCTACGGCGACGTCGCCCGCACGTCTCGTGGCGGGAGCCACGAGCGTCTGCCCCAGGGGGTGAAGTTCCCCTGTTCACGTGGTGAGGATCGGCCAGATTCTGCCGTTTCTTCCCGGTTGGGACGTAGGCCTCTGATTCGTCGGGTGTGCGGTCCATTACGGTGAGCGCGCAGATCGAGGTCGAGCGTGCCGGAGGGTGCCGGTGCGCGGGGGAGAAGCAGAGGACGCAGCGTGGCGAAGAGGTCGAGCGGTGGGGGCGGGTTCGGTGCGATCGTCGCCGTGGTGATCGCGGTGGCGGTGGCGTACTACGTGATCGCGTGGCCCTACCAGCTCGGGGCCTGGATCGCGGTCGAGATGGGCGCCGGGCTGCCCTCGATCCAGCGTTCGGTGCTGGCGTGGATCTTCGAGATCCTCTATCTCGGGGTGCTCGCCGGGGTAGGGGTGCGGTGGTTGTGGGTGCGGTACCGGACCCCGGACGCGTTGCCGCCCTTCGACCATGACGCCACCGCACAGGTCCTGTCGATGATGGACGGGCGCACCACCCCGTTCTCCGACCCGCGGGTGCCTGGTTCGGAGAAGGTCCGCGGCGGGTTCTCGGACGTGCGCCTGGTCGAACCGCGCGGTCGCGTCGGGGCCAAGACCCCGACGGTGGTGTCCACGGGGACTTTGCTGCTCACGGATAAGGCGGCCCGGTTCGCCGGGACGGACGGGCGCACCTGTGTGTGGAAGTGGGCGTCGGTCAATCGCATCGAGACTGGTGCCGGGTTCGTGAACCTGCCGGTGTCGACGCGGGTGAAGGACTGCGGTGTCTCGTTCCCGGCGGGGATGGACGCGGCCGGTCACGCGGCGCTGGTGTGGTCTACCCGCTCGGCGCAGGGCGCCGGCCCGGACGAGCTGGGGCAGATCGCGCAGACGCTGCGTACCACGGCGGCCACTGCCCAGGCGCGGGCCCACGCCCAGCCCGCGGGTCCGAAGCCGCTGCCGCGGCGCGTGCTCGGCACGGCGGTGGCCGCGGTTGCGGCCACCGCACTGGTGTCGACGGGTGCGGTCGCGGTTGGGATCAGCGCGGCACCGCCCGCACCCACTGGTGTGGTCGGCGTGAACCTGGGCAGCGACGTGGCCGAGGATTCGGGCGGGTCGGTGGACGAAGCCATGGTGGACACCGACGAGGCCGCGGTCCCCGCCACGGACGCCGCGACCGCGGAGCCCGTGGAGGCTGCCGAGCTCGACTCCGCGATCACGACCGCGGGGCAGAGCACGGCCCTGGCGGCGCTGGGCACGCTCGAGGTCAAGGGCCGCGCCCCCAAGACCGGGTACGACCGGGAGGCGTTCGGGCCGGCGTGGGCGGACGTGGACCGCAACGGATGCGACACCCGCAACGACATCCTCGCCCGCGACCTGGAGGCCGAGACGTTCAAGCCCGGCACCCGTGACTGCGTTGTCATGACCGGGACGCTGGACGACCCGTACACCGCGACCACGATCGCGTTCCAGCGAGGCAACGCCACGTCCAGCGCGGTCCAGATCGACCACGTCGTCGCCCTGTCGGACGCGTGGCAGAAGGGCGCCCAACAGCTCGACGCCGACACCCGCCAGGCGTTCGCGAACGACCCGCTGAACCTGCTCGCAGTCGACGGCCCCACGAACCAGGCCAAGGGCGACGGGGACGCCGCGACCTGGCTGCCGCCGAACAAGGCGTTCCGGTGCGAGTACGTCGCCCGCCAGGTCGCGGTCAAGGCCACCTACAAGCTGTGGGTCACCCAGGCCGAGCACGACGCCATCGCCCGCATCCTCACCACCTGCCCCGACCAGCTCCTACCCGCCCCGGACGGCGCCGTCGGCTCATACGTCCAGGCCGAGGCCAGCGCCGAGCCGCCAGCACCCGAACCGGCACCCGCCCCCGACCCGGTGGTCGTGCCCGAACCCGAGCCCGCACCAGTCGTCGTCCCCGACCCGGCCCCGGCACCGCCACCAGCACCTGCACCGCAGCCCGAACCAGAACCCGCACCCGTGTTCTACAAGAACTGCGACGCCGTGCGCGCCGCCGGTGCCGCACCCATCTACGAAGGCCAGCCCGGATACTCCCGCAAGCTCGACCGTGACGGCGACGGCGTGGGATGCGAGTAGCGCACGTTAGGTGCGTTCCTGAGCGCGCGACAGCAGAGAGAGCAAGTTGAGACGCCTGCCCATGCCAGTTCGACTGACGGCGATACGAGCCGCACACTCATGTCGTGACCACAGCTGGGGGCTGCTGCACGATTCCGTGACAGTTGGTTAGGCAGCTTGGTCGGCGGCCTGGCTCATGATGATCTCGAACTCGATCGGGGTCAATCGTGCGAGTCTGGCCTGGCGTCGGCGACGGTGGTAGGTCCGTTCGATCCAGGTCACGATCGCGATCCGCAGCTCCTCTCGGGTGGTCCATCTCTGCCGGTCCAGGACGTTGCGCTGAAGCAGGCTGAAGAAGCTCTCCATGGCGACGTTGTCACCGGCTGATCCGACCTGGCCCATGGATCCGCGCATCTGGTGGCGCCAGAGGGACTGCTGCAGCTTTCGGCTTCGAAACTGGCCGCCGCGGTCCGAGTGCAGGGTGCAGCCGGCCACGCGCACCCCGCGGCGCGAAACCGCCGATTCCAGGGCGTCGACGGCCAGCTGGGACGTCATGCGGTCTGCGATGGAGTACCCCACGATCCGGTTCGACCACACGTCCTTGACCGCACACAGGTAGACCTTGCCTTCGCCGGTGGGATGCTCGGTGATGTCCGTCAACCACAACCGGTTCGGGCCAGGCGCCGTGAATTCGCGACGCACCAGGTCATCGTGCGCGGGCGCGCCGGGCCGCCCATTCTTCCCGCGGCGCTTCTTGCCGAACACGCACCACCACTGGTTCGCCGAGCAGATCTTCCACACCGTGAGCTCACTGACCGTGTGCCCGGCCGCGTTCACCTCGTCGAACAGCAGCCGGTAGCCGAACTCGGGGTCCTCACGGTGGGCATCGAAGACCGCGTTCGCGAGATACGCCTCCTCGAGCTCGCCGCCGGTGACCGGCTGGGCGAGCCAGGCGTAGTAGTGCTGGCGGTGGTGTCTCGTGACGGGTCTGTTGGAGGCTCTCATTCCCCGGAAGGATGAGAGTCATGGCAGCACCGAGGAAGTACCCGGACGAGCTCCGGGAGCGGGCGATCCGGATGGCGGTCGATCTGCGGCGTGACCCGGCGACCCGCAAGGGAGCACTGGCGCGGGTCGGTGAGCAGCTCGGGATCAATCCTGAGACGCTGCGCAACTGGGTCACGCAGGCCGAGATCGACGCCGGTGACCGGCCCGGCACCACGACCAGCGATGCCCAGCGCCTGGCCGAGCTGGAACGGGAGAACCGCGAGTTGCGGCGGGCGAACGCGATCTTGCGCAGCGCATCGGCTTTCTTCGCGGCGGAGCTCGACCGCCCACAACGGTGATCGTGGACTACATCGACGCCCATCGGGACGAGTTCGGGGTCGAGCCGATCTGCAGCCAGCTGCAGGTCGCTCCGAGCACGTACTACGCGGCCAGGGCCCGGCCACCATCGGCCCGCTCGATCAGTGACGCGGCCAGGCTGGAGACGATCCGGCAGGTCCACGCCGACAACTACGGCGTCTACGGGGTCACGAAGGTCCACGCCGAGCTGCGCCGCCAGGGGCACCGTATGGCGCGCTGCACCGTGCACCGCCTCATGCGCGGCGCCGGCCTGCGGGGCGTCAGCCGCGCCAAGGGGCCCCGCACCACTGTGCCGGGCACCGGACCCGAGACCCGTCCGGACCTGGTCGAACGAAAGTTCACTGCGAGTCGCCCGAACCAGCTGTGGGTCTGCGACATCACCTACTGCCGCACGTTCTCCGGCTGGGCGTACGCCGCCTTCGTCACCGACGTCTACTCCCGCCGCGTGGTCGGCTGGCAGCTGTCCAAGTCTCTGCGCACCGACCTCGCGCTGGACGCCCTGGAGATGGCGATCTGGACCCGCACCCGCGACGGGCACGACGTCACCGGCCTGACGCACCACAGCGACAAAGGCGTCCAATATGTCGCCATCCGCTACACCCAGCGCCTGGCCGAGGCCGGCGCAGTCGCCTCGGTCGGATCCACGGGCGACTCATATGACAATGCCCTGGCCGAGGCGTTCAACTCGCTGTTCAAGGCCGAACTCGTCCGCAACCGCGGACCCTGGCGAGACATCGACGACCTCGAGATCGCCACCGCGGAGTACATCGACTGGTTCAACCACCGACGCCTGCACGGCGAGACTGGACTCGTCCCACCGGCCGAGTTCGAAAGTCACCACTACCGTCACAACCCCGCGCCGACTACCGTCGCCGCGTCAGTTCGGAGTCTCCGCTAAACCCGTCACGAGACATGGAGCTTGAGCACCCGGCACGCCACCGCGACCGGCACCCTGATCGGGGCACCGGCCGCGGCGAGCTCTCTCACGAGCGGGTAGAGCCTTTTCCCGGCAGCTGAGCCTGGGACAGGTACGCCGCCGCCCGCCGCAGGACCTCGTTCTCCTGCTCCAGCAACCGAATCCGACGTCGAGCCTCACGCAACTCCCGTGCGTGCTCCGAGGCGACGCCGGGCTTCACGCCGTCCTCGACATCGGCGGCACGCAACCACTTCGTGATCGTCATCTCATGGACCCCGAAGTCCTGGGCGATCTGTGCCAGCGTCACACCGGGACCACGGTTCCGGGCGACCCGCACGACGTCCTCACGAAACTCACGGGGATAGGGCCTGGGCACAGCAACATCCTTCCAGCCTGCTCGGCGAGCAAGCGATCTGAGATGTCACAGATCCGTGCAGCAGCCCCCCTTCCCGAAGGACGTCTGGTCCCAGATCTGGTCCAACAACCCCTCCGAACGGCTGAACAAGGAGATCCGCCGCCGCACCGACGCCGTCGGCATCTTCCCCAGCCGCGACGCCATCGTCCGCCTCGTGGGCGCCGTCCTGGCCGAGCAGACCGACGAATGGGCCGAAGGCCGCCGCTACCTCGGCCTCGAAGTCCTGGCCCGCTGCCGCCTGACCACCGTGACCAACACCGCAACGGAGGTAGACACCGACCCCGTCCTCGAACTCACCGCCTAACCCCGCGAAGGATCACCAGCCGCTACACCACTCCCTGGGACTTGACCCGGACTCACCGGGGCGACTCACAAGGTTGCACGGATCACCCGTCGTGGGGGTGGTTGTCTCGCGTCAGTAGGGTTCATGCGACGATGGCGGCACCCGATGGTGTGGGGGAACGTAGGGCTGAAGGGTCAGCGACCTGTCGTAGGTAGCGCCTAGTGTTGACTGGTACGGGGGTGTTGCCTGCGTCTCGACGGGCCGAGTTGACCGCAGCTCTGGACGGTCTTCTGCCGCGAGTGGCAATGACCGCGATGGCGATCGAGCGCCCGCTCCTGGATGATGTGCTCACGAGCACCTCCCGGCATGTTCTGGTGCATGCCCCGCACGGCTTTGGAAAGACGGTGTCTGTCGCGCGGTGGGCGCGGGGCGAACTCACCCGCGGTCAGGTGATCATCTGGGTCTCGGCTGCGGTGGTCGATCCTGCTCGGGGTGGGGGCGAGGGCGGGGTCCGGGATGTGGTGGGCCGTGTGCTCGATCAGGTGAGGTACGTGCTTCGGTCCACAACTGCGGCAGAACTCGATCGTGGGGGGCCACGAGAGCTCGGAGCCCTGTTGCGAGCCTTGGGCCCTGTGACGCTCGTCGTCGATGAGATTCATTCGGGCCGTGAAGAGCTTATCTCCGGGGTTCTTGCAGCGGCGGCCGAGATCGGGGCCAGGGTGGTGGTGCTCAGCACCGCACGCCCTTCAGCAGCCGTGCGTGACGGGAGTCTTGTCGAGGTGGGCGCGTCGGCTTTGGCCTGGAGCGCGCACGAGACGGTGCGCTTTGCCCAGTCCAAGGGGGCCGAGCTCACGGAGCAAGTAGCGGAAGTCATCGCTGATGGCCTCGCTGGCTTCCCGGCGGCGATCGTCATGGCCGTGGCCGCCTTGGGTTCGGGCGGGTATCGACAGGATCTTCAGCAGGAGGTCCTGGCCGTGGTGCGTCGGGAGATGACCCGTGCCCTCAGATCGTTTGTCCCTGTTGAGTTGATGCCGTTCCTCTTCGATACCTGCGTAGAGCCTTTCTTCCGGGCAGATGACCTCGTGGAGCTGACGGCCACGCCCGACGCGCGCGAGGCAGCACGGCGTCTCGTGGAGGGTGGGGTCCTTCACGAACATGTCGGTGGGGCAGTAGGCGTCCTTGAGTATGAGCCGCGGATGCGGCGGAGTCTGCTCTCACATCTGCACTACCTGGATCCTGTGGGGTACGTGCGGCGATTCCAACGGCGTGTCGATGCGCATGTCGCGCGCGGAGACATGTGGGAGGCGCTCTTGCGGGCGCTCGACTCCCGGGAGCCAGGCGTCGTGGATCGGGTGCTGGTCATGGCCTGGACTGATCTGCTGGCGGGAGGGCCCGGCCCTGGCTTTGACGAACTGTGGAATCACGCCGTTGAACGATCTCCGGTGAGCATCTCGGGCAGGCTGCGCATCCTGCGGGTGGCGGTACGACCCACCCGCGGGCGCGTCGAGTTGCTGACAGAGCACGACGAGCAATCGGGGGACACCCTCTCGGCAGCGACGGCGTTACCGGACGCACAGGCGCTGGACGCTTTCTGCCGCGCGGCCCTACTGCGCCGCGCGGGGCTGTATGAGAAGTCCGTGCGGGTGGCCCAGGGCGCGCTCAGGGAACTTCGCGCCGATGAAGATGGGCAGCGCTTGCCCCGGACAGCGGTCGCCATGGCACTGCTGGAGATGCAGGCGTCGATGAGCGCGCTGTGCGCGGGTATGGGCCACGCGGCGGCAACTTATGCTGAGTCGGCCTTGCAGCGGGCAAGTCGAGCCGGCGCGCTCTCTGTCGCTGCCGCGGCGTGTGAATTGATGGCGGTCGTGGAGGCGGCCGGCGGGGACTTGGTGGCCGCTCAAGAGTGGGTGCACGAGTCGCGGTCCCTATTGGCCCCACCGGCGTGGTGGCGTGAGAGCGCGGGAGACGTCTCGCTGATCATTGGTGCGCTGGTTCACTTGGAGGGTCACCGCCTGGAGGAGGCCAAGGCCACGCTCGGGAGAAATATCATGACGCCCACAGGTGACTTGTGGTTCCTGCGTATGCACGTTGTCGCGGTGATGGCCGAACTTCGCGGCGCCCCCGACCTTGCGCTCGATGTCCTCCTGGCGGAGGCGGCGAGGAGAGGCTTGGGTATCGAGCCCGATCCGAGCGAGCGGCGGGCGCCGTTCCTCGTTGTGCACGACGTCGCCCGCCTGCACCTGGCGGCGGGCCGAGGCGCGGCTGCGATCCGTGTCATCGACACGCTGCCGCGGTCTGCTCCCGTCCGCGACGTCGTCAATGCCCACGCCCTGGCGTCGAGCGGGAAGCCAGCCGAGGCGTTCCGTCACGTCGCAAAGTTCGCCGGGCATCGTCGCCTGCAGACGAGAACTCGCATCGAGGGCGTCGCCGTCGCGGCCAGCGCTCTCATCGCGATGGGGCAGAAGGAGCAGGCCCGTGCAGAGATGCGGCGAGCGCTGGGCCTCGCGCGCCGGGCGAATGCGATGCTCGAGCTTCGGTGGGCCTCGTCGGAGGCGTTGGACCTCCTGCTCCTTGAGCTCGAGGGCGAGGAACGGACCGCCGTGGAACAGGTAGCACAGCTCGGATGTAGGACATCGTCTGAGGACGAGATGATCCTGCTACCGGAGCGTCAGCTTCTCGTGCTCCAGCTCATCGTCGACGGGTTGAGTGGTCCTGAGATTGCCCGCCGCCTGTACGTCTCACACAACACGGTGAAGTCCCAGATTCGTGAGATCTATCGTCGCCTGGGGACCCACACCCGGGCGGAGACCCTGCTCCGTGCGAAGCAACTCGGGCTCGTCTCGTCGGCCCAAAGTGCGCCGAGACGTGCTCAGGGTGCGGCGCCATCTGGGACAGGACGAACGTCATAGTCCGGCGTGGCTGGACGTCTCGCCACTGGGGAGCTGCTGACGTACTGGCAACTGACTAGAGCCACTTCTTGACTTTGAAGATCACGTAGAGAGTGAGCGCGAACAGCAGCATCAGGCCGAGGGAGAAGGGGGACCCCAGTGGCCAGCCGAGTTCGGGCATGACATCGAAGTTCATGCCGTACACGGTGCCCACCAGGGTCGGAGCGAAGATGATGGCCGCCCAGGAGGAGATCTTCTTGATCTCGTCGTTCTGGGCAAGGCTGGGCCTCGGTGTGGCGGCGGGAGACTAGCGCGGAGTGGACGGCGAGCGCGTTGTCGAGAATCGCTCGAAACGATGCGATTCGGTCATCGATGCGGATCGCATGGTCGAGCACGTCACGTAAGGACCGTTGCAGCTCAAGGTCCACGCTGTATTTCACGGAGCCGCGCTGCAAGAACTCGAGGATGCCAGCCAGTGGCTTGACCGCGCGCTGAAAGTGGATGACCTCCCGCGAGAGCTCATAGATGCGTCGGGACAGCGCGTCATCGTCGCTGTCGCCGAACAGCTGATCCTCGATCTCGTCGATGTCGTTCTCCAAGCCCGCGACAACGGGCTCGTACTCGTCGACGACCTCATCGAGCACGGCATACAACACGCTTCGGGGCCCATGGCGAGCAGTTCCGGGTTATGTTCCATGCGTCGGCGGACAGCGCCCAGGTCGGCGGACTCCGCGTGGCGGATGGTCATCACGAAGTCGGGGCCGACGAACACGTGCAGTTCGCCGAACTCGACGGACTCCTCGACATCGCGGTAGTGGGCAGGGCGCAGCACCACGAACAGCGTGTCGCCGTAGCGCTCGACTTTCGAGCGTTGGTGCCCCGTGAGCGCGTCTTCCACGGCGAGCGGGTGCAAGTCAAACTCGGCGGCGACGGACTCGAGCTCGTGCTCGCTCGGGCGATACAGGCCGATCCAGGCGAGCCCGCCGTGCTTCCGCATCAACTCATACGTCTCATCGAGGCTGGCCGGAGTCTCGACGCGTCGACCGGCGACGTAGACGCCGTTGTCGATCAGTGCCATCGGGCAGATCCGTCCGTGAATATGCCGCCAGAGGTAACGGAAACCTCGGAAGGGATACCAAGAGATTCCACCCCAGTACGCTATCGGGTGAACGCACACGCACCAGCGAACCACACGCGCCGGGATCTTCTGTACTGAGCCGCGCCGGGCACCGCGCACCGATCCTCCTGAACCGTCGGCGCCAAGTTGTCGGACAGGATCGTGTGGTGCCGGCAGAGGGTGCTTCGGCGGGTGAGTCGCATTGTTGTGGTCGTGGATCCGTCATGATTCCGCGTCTCGGGCGTCCCTTTCCACGATGAGAACGAACACGACGGGAACAGGGGGAGGGACGCCGCTCGACGAACTGTGTGAGCGGTGGCATTCGGCGACGCTCGCTGCAGGCTGGAGCGCGCTGGCGAATTGGGCGGTTCCTGCGGTCGTGTACACGGCGGCTGCCCACTTGGAGGGTCGGGATGTCTCCGAGCCCGCGCGGATGCTCGGCATTGCGCGCGCGAACGCGGGGGTCGGTATCGCCGACGGCATCCGGGACCTGGCGGTCCTGTACTCCCTGCACGGCGTGGGTCTTCCCGGGCCCGTCGGCGCGGCTCTCGCTGACGGCTGGGAGCGGACGTCGGGCATGCTGGTCGGGGCGACGCCCCATGCGAGCTTGAGCGGTCTTGGGACGGTGGACGACTTCCTGAGCGGTTGCGGTGCGGTCGTCACCTCCTATCGCCATGGTCGGGCGGGCGACGTGCCGATCGTCGTGGTGGTCGACGGCCGCGCCGGACCGTCCAGCCCCTTCGATAGATGGGAGCGCGACCTCGCCCTCGGCGAGTCGCTGCGACGGGTGTTCCCCCCGTCCTCGCCCACGTGCTACGTCGACGGTGTCGCCCTCGTCGTCGCCTGGCGGCTTCCTCAGGAGGGCTTGGGCGCCATCCAGACCGCCGTGGCCACCAGAGTGCGCGAGGAGCTCGCACGATGGACGGACCGGCCGTCGGGCCCGTTGCCGGCACCTGTCCGTGTCAGCGTCGAGGCTCTCCCGGACGACTCGCGTGGGCTCGGACGGCTCGTGCGGAGGCTGCTCGATGGGTAGACCAGTGCGGCAGCCCAGAACCGGCCTACGCCTGGCGTGATGTCGTTGCGCCCGACAGAGGCCGGCCTACCAGGCTGTGACGACGAGCAGGACCAGAACGAGCAGACCACCGAGGACACAGCACACGCTGAGCGCGGCGAGGAGGCGTGCGGTCCGCCGCTGGCGCCGAGGCGTCGGAGGCTTCCATGTCACGACCGGTGCGTCCCAGGTGCGCAGCTCCTCGTAGTCGCCGGTGCGGATGGCGCGCAGCACTACGTGGGTGGGTGGTGCGAAGGTTCGTGGGCCACTGCCCCACGACCAGGGGGCGACGATCTCTCGCGAGGGAGCTGTTGGTTCACCTGTTGAGCTCTTCTCGGCCATGCCTAGACAGACGAGGCTGAGACTGGCGGCCCTTGTGTGATGCACATCACAGTAACTCCCCATCACCGGGTTTCGCGGCGGACCGTCTGTACCTGCGAGCGACGGGCTCTGCGCCTGCCGTGACACGAATCCGCGCAGGGCATCTCGCCCGGCTCGACGGAAGGGCAGTCCATGTACAACACGCCTGGAATCACCACCGGGATCAGCGGGGCCACCGCTGGCGCCGGTGCGCTCGCAGTGACGGGTGCCACGACGTTCGCCTACGTCGCGCTCGCCATGGCGCTTCTGGTGGGAGGCATGCTGCTGCTGCGGACCTCGCGCCGCCGACGTGAGGCAGTCGCAGGGGTCGAGGCCTGACCCGTGAGCGCCGCGGAGGCGACCGTACCGCTCGTGCCGGGGAGCGTCTCGCGTGTCTTCGACCGGGTGATGCGGTGGACGCTCGCCGCGGCGCTCGTCGTCGGTTCGGTGGTGGTGATCCTGCATGCGCAGGCGTTCCGCCAGCTCGAGGCGCAACTCGCGGGCGAGGTCACCGGCCTCGTCTTTGCGCGCGAGGTGCGGGTCATGACGTACGAGCCCGTCCTTGCGTTCGAACGGGTCGCGGGTGACGACGGCACGTGGTTCGCGCTGCGCATCACCCCCGACTGCAGCGCGTTGTACTTCCTGGTCCCGCTCGCTCTCATCGCGGCGTTCGTGCTTGCTACAGGGCGTTCGAGCGTCGTCAGGATTGTGCTCGCGACCCTGGGGGCGGGGGTCTTCCTCGAGCTGTTGAACGTCGTGCGTGTCGAGGTGATGGTGCTCTCGATCGTCCGCTGGGGGGCTGAGGTGTTCCAATGGGTGCACGACACGCTCGGTTCGGCGCTCATGCTCGGCGGACTCACCGTCGCGCTGGTGCTCTTCTTCCGGCTTGGGTTCTTCGGTCGGCGCGGTCGCAGGACGCGCGGGGCGCAGGGTGCGCAGCCGTGATGGTCGTGCTCGACATCCTCGCGCGGGTCGTCATCAGCATCTCGATGGTCTACTTCATCCTGCTGATGGGCTCGGGACTCGTGCAGCTGCGCCGCGTGCGGGCGAGCCTCGGGGTGCAGGGCCAGGCGACCTACGGGTCGCGCGACTCGCGGGCGCACGAGCACCTCGATGTCTACTTCCTCGTCCCCTGCCTCAACGAGGACGCGGTGATCGGGCAGACCGTCTCGGCGTTGACGCTCCTGGACGGCACGACCACCCTTGTCATCGACGACGGCTCCGACGACGACACGGCCCGCTGCGCCGAGGAGGCCGGGGGAGATCGGGTCCGAGTCCTGCGACGCGTGCTCCCGGAGGCGCGCAAGGGCAAGGGCGAGGCGCTGAACAACGGGATCGCATGGGTGCGCGAGGACGTGGCGGCGCGGGGCCTGGACCCCGGGAAGGTCGTCGTCTGCGTCATGGACGCTGACGGGCGGCTCTCGGACCACGCTCTCGACCATGTCCTGCCGCTGTTCGAGGACGAGAACGTCGGGGGGGTGCAGCTCCAGGTGCGCATCCGCAACCGGGGTTCCTTCCTCACCCGGTACCAGGACTACCAGTTCTGGGGTATCGCCGCGGTTACGCAGTTCGGGCGCCAGGCGACGGGCACCGTCAGCCTCGGCGGCAACGGGCAGTTCGCACGGTTGTCGGCGTTGGACGACGCGGGCGAGAGGCCGTGGTCCGCCTCGCTCACCGAGGACCTCGATCTCGCGATCACGCTCGCACTGAAGGGGTGGGAGCTGCAGACCACGCCGCACGCCTCGGTCGACCAGCAGGCGGTGGAGAAGCTCCCCCTGCTCGTCAAGCAGCGGACCCGCTGGTACCAGGGGCACATGATGGCGATCAAACGTGTCCCGGAGATCTGGCGCGCCCGTGACCTGAGCAACGCGAAGGCGCTCGAGCTCACGTCGTACTGCCTGGTCCCGTGGGTGCTCGACCTCCCGTGGTCGATCCTCTTCCACTACTGCCTCCTCATGCTCGGGCTGAACTGGGACCAGATCGCCGTCGTCGCGGGCGGTGACAGTATCGCGGTGATCGTGCTGGCGACGGTGTTCTACCTCTTCGCCTTCCTGCCGGCTCTCGCGACGGGATGGGTGTACTACCGGCGGGACAAGCGGTGGGGAGTGCTCAAGAGCCTGCTCATGGGCAACTCGTTCATCCTCATGAACTACCTGTCGTTCGCGTGCGTCTGGAAGGCGTTGGCCCGCATCCTGCGTGGCGAGACGTCCTGGGACAAGACCGCCCGCGTGCGCGAAGGTGCAGCCGCCGTCGACGGGCCGAGCCCTCAGCCCGTCGTCGCGACCGCGGGCTGAACGCCTGGCATGCCCGAGCAGGACCGCCCGTCACGTCCGGCCGGGCGCTCCGTCAGTCGGGGCATGACGACGACCTGGAGCCTCATCGAGCCTGACGAGGCACGCAGCACCGACCCGACCACAGAGAGCTCACGGCGGCACGTCCGCACCGATCCCGGCGTCGAGGCCGCCCGCCCCCGGGTCCTCGCGGTCCTCCTCGGAGGGATCGTGTCGCTGCTCGTCGCGGTCCGCGCGCTCGTGCCGGGCCCGATCGGGCTTGCCGACGACGGTGGCGCCGTCCGGTACGCCTGCCAGACCGGGCTCACGGCAGAGACGGCGGGCGGCTCCCGCTTCTTCGACTTCGCGATCCTGCGCTGGTCCGTCGGCGAGGTGGCCACCGGGAGCGAGGGGTGCCCCTCGCACGCGAGCAGCGTGACGTGGCTCGCGGGAGCGTTCCGGTGGGTGGCCGGGCTCCTCGGCCAGGATGTCGTCGACCTGCGGCTCGTCTCGCTGCTCTACGCGGCGCTCTGCGGCCTTCTCGTCGCCCTCGTCCTGCTCGTGATCGGCGGCTCGGTGCGCCGCCAGGTGGTCGTCGCGACGGGTCTGCTGCTCGTGGTGGCTGACGCGGCGTTCGTCGGGTTCGCGGGGTCGCTCTACGCCGAGTCGACGGCGGTGCTGGGCGTGCTCCTGCTCGCTGCCGGGCTCGTCCTGGTGGACTCCCGGGGTCCGCGGGCGTGGGTCGGGCTGGTGGTCGCCGTGCTCGGGTCAGCCCTGGTCACCGGGGCGCGGTCGACGACCGCGGTGCTGGCGGTGCCGGTGGCCATCTACGTGGCGATCGTGTGGTGGCGACGCGGGAGCCGCGTTGACCGTCGACGGTGGGCGGCGCGCTTCTTGCACCACGGGGTGGCCGTGGCCGCCGTCCTCGCACTGGTCGCACCGGCCGTCTGGGCCGTCGCCGGAGAGTCGGAGCGGGCACGGGTCGCGGAGACCTGGGCGATGCTGACGCAGCGCGGTCTGCTCGATCCGGAGGCGGCGTCCGCGGAGCTGCGTTCCACCGGGCTGACGCCCGGCGCGGTGGACCTCGCGACGACGTCGCCCACGACGTTCGAGAGCAGCGACGAGCGAGAGGCCAACGCCGGCGTGCTCAGGCCGTCGACCGTGTGGTCCTTCCTCCTCGCCCATCCTGGACGGGCCGTCGGCGCGCTGGACGACGCCGCGCGCGACTACCTCACTCCTCGACCGGCAGGTCTCGGTTCCTACCCCGTCGATTCGCAGATGCCGCCGAAGGCGCAGGAGAACCGTGTCGTGGTGGTCTCGTCGGTCACGGGATGGTTCGCGGGCGGAGGGCTCATCGTCCTCGGTGCCGGCTGGGCGCTCGTCGCGCTGGTGGGGCTCCGGCGCGCACGGTCCACGAACACCGTCGCGTCGACGCGGAGCGCCGCACGGGCGTCCCTCGTCCTGCTCGCCGGGTCCATGCTCGGGACGGCCACGGTCGCGTTCGGCGTCGGCGTCGCACCCGACCGGGCGGTGGTGCCCGCCGTCCTGAGCGGGCTGCTTGCGGGGGTGCTGCTGGTGGCGTCCCGCCCGAGCGGTCCGTCCCCTGTCGTCGCGGGCTTGCGCTGGGCGGCGTCGCGCGGTGCGACCGCACTCTCGGGGGCGAGCGCGGCACTGCGGGAGAGCCCGGCACGGCGCGGGTCGGACGGCGCGCGCCGGTGACGGTCACGCGAAGCATGGTCGGCGCTCCTGCGGGTGAGGTCGACGTCGTCCCGAGCAGGAGTGCCGGGCATCACGACGACGTCCCGCTGGCGTCGACGTACTACCGCGCCATCGACGGGCTGCGTGGCGTCGCGGTGCTCTCCGTCGTCGTCTACCACACCGGGCTGTACGAGGCCGGGCTGTTCGGCGTCGACGTGTTCATGGTGCTCTCCGGGTTCCTCATCACGCTGACGCTCCTGCGCGAGCGGTCGCGTCGCGGCCGGATCGGCCTTGGTGCCTTCTACCGCAGGCGCGCGAAGCGGCTCATCGTGCCGCTGCTCGTCGTCCTCGGGGCGTCGGCCCTCGCCGTCGCCCAGCTCGGGCGCGCGACGGACGCAGACGTGTTCGCGCGCCAAGGGCTCGCCTCGCTGCTCTACGTCGCCAACTGGGAGCAGATCCTGCGCGGTGACGCCTACTGGGACGCGACCGGAGGCGTGCCCGGGCCCCTCGCGCACATGTGGTCCCTGTCGATCACCGAGCAGTTCTACCTCGTGTGGCCCCCGCTCCTCGTGCTGATCCTGTTGCTGGTCCCCGCGCGGCGTCGGGTTCCCGTCGTCGTCGGGACGCTCGCCGGAGCCCTCGCGGTGGTGACGGGCTTCGCCGCCGCGCTCCTGTACGACGGGACGAACGCCGACGCCCTCTATCTCGGCACGCACACGCACGGGTCAGCGCTCGCCGTCGGTGCCGTGGTGGCGGCGCTCGTCGCCGATGGTGCGCGGCGCGCGGCCGGGGTCCGGACCCGTCGCCGGCGGATCCCCTCTTGGTGTGGGGGTCTGCTCTCCGCGGTGCTGCTCACGGCCCTCGTCGTCGTCTCGGTCCTCACACCGAGCTATCGGGAGCCGTGGCTCTACGCGTCGGGTGGGCTGACGGTCGTCGCGCTCCTGGTGGGTCTGCTCGTCCTGTCCCTCACGCGCGAGGACACCGTGGTCGCGCGTGCGCTCGGGGCGGCGCCGCTCGTCGGCATCGGGAAGTTCTCCTATTCGTTGTACCTCGTCCACGTCCCCGTGCTCTGGGCGCTCTCGAAGAGTCTGCCCGACCCGCGGCCCATCGTGCTGCTGATCGTCGGGCTCCCGTTGTCGATCGTGCTCGCGGCGTTCCTCCACCACATCATCGGCGAGCCTGCCCGTCTGCGCCGGTGGAGCCGGGCGGGGGTCACGGTGTTCACGGCTCTGGCCGTGGTGGTGGTCGGTGGAGTGGCGGTGGTGCCGAGACTGGTGGACTCGACGCAGGGCGAGGGCGCGCGCCGGGTGCTTGTCGTGGGCGACTCGCTCGGGCACGACGTCGCGGACGCGCTCGTGCTGTACGCGCCCGGGCAGTTCACGGTGACGGACGCCGCGTTCGACGGGTGCGGCATCTTCGGTCAGGACACGAGCCGGTCGGCGGAGAGCGACGTGGACCAGGATCCCGGAGCGGGCTGCAACCCGTGGGAGCCGCGGTGGGCCGCGGCCGTCGACGAGCACGACCCCGACGTCGTCGTCGTCACCCTGGGTTGGGACGCGACCCGCATGCAGTTGGACGGACGGTGGATGGACGCGTGCTCGGCGGAGTACGCCGCGCACTACGACCGCCAGCTGGAGGCGGCGCACGAGGTCCTCACCTCCGGGCGCGACGGTCGCCAGGTGCTCTTCACCTCGTCCCGCCGGCACACCAACGTCGTGACGCCGGCGTGGGCGGAGTGTCACACGGCCCAGCTCCGTGCTTTCGCCGAGGACCATGCCGACGTCCACGTGCTCGAGCTCGACGAGCAGGTGTGTCGTGATGATGCCTGCATCCAGGAGACGCCCGAGGGCGACGCCGTGTACTTGGACACGGTGCACTTCACGCGCGCCGGCATGGCGTGGATCGCACCGTGGGTGGCGGCGGAGATCGACGCGGTGACGGCAGAGCAGGGAGACGGAGACGCGTAGCGCGCTGCCTCACCCGCTGCCTCACCCCGTCACCGGCGGGTCGGCATCCCGTCTGTTGGTGTGACCTCCGTCTCCGACGGTGGTTGCACGGCGTCGGGGGCGAGGTGCTCCCGGCCTGACAGGAAGAGAACTCGATGAGAACCACACTGCGAAGGACGGCGCGCGCTGCCGTGATCGCCGGTCTGTGTGGAGGGCTCGCGCTCTCCGGGTCCGCCATGGCCATCGCCGCGCCTGCGACCGGTGACCAGACCCAGTCCAACCTGCTCTACTCCGTCGACGGCGGGACCACCTGGACCGACACCGTCACCGCCGAGCGTGGC
>NZ_JAFGYF010000013.1 GCF_016921195.1 Cellulosimicrobium cellulans | reverse complement strand
GGCGGCGACCGTGGCCGGTGACGACGTGCGCTCGCGCCCGGACGGGACCGTGGAGTTCCGCGACGGCGGCGGCTCCACGGGCCGCAAGATCGTGACCCTGCTGGTCTCCGACGGTGAGATGTCCTTCGAGGGCAAGCTGTTGGTGGACGTGGTGCCGGGGCCGCAGCCGCCGATCGCGGTGAACGACCACGTGGTGGTCCCGGCGGGTCAGCCGGTGACGGTCGAGCCGTTGCGCAACGACAGCGACCCGAACGACGACGAGCTGCGCCTGGCGTCGGTCTCGGAATCGGCGCCGGCGGAGATCACGCCGAACTACGACGCGGGCACGTTCACGTTCGTGTCGATGGAGCCGCGCTCGTACGACCTGACGTACCAGGTCACCGACGGCCCGAACGCGACCACGGGCCTGGTGCGGGTGGACGTGCTGCCCCCCTCGGAGGCCGAGGGCGCCCCGATCGTGGTCACCGACACCGCCCTGCTCCCGGCGGGCGGCAGCACCTTGGTGGACGTCCTGGCCAACGACACCGACCCCGCCGGCGGCGTCCTCGTCGTCCAGTCCGTGCGCGTCCCGGCCGACGCCGGCGTGTCGGTCGCGATCCTGGCGCACCAGATGCTTCGCGTCACCGAGATCCGGCGCCTGGACGCGCCGGTGACGGTGGAGTACACGGCCTCCAACGGGACCGAGACCGCGACGGGCCAGGTCCGGGTCATCCCCGTGCCCGCCCCCACGCGCCTGCAGCCGCCGCAGGCGGCGGCGGACGAGGTGACGGTGCACGCGGGGGACGTGGTGACGATCCCGGTGCTGAAGAACGACACCCACCCCGACGGGTTGGAGCTGTTCTTGCAGCCCGAGCTCGAGCAGGACGTGGACCCCGCGCTCGGGGAGGCGTTCGTCTCGGAGGACACGCTGCGGTTCAAGGCCGGCCCCGAGGCCGGGACGGCGTACGCGATCTACCGGGTGCGCGACGTCAACGGGCAGGAGGACTCCGCCCAGGTCACGATCCGCATCCGTGACGGGGAGGACAACGCGCCCCCGCAGCCGCGCGAGATCGAGGCCCGGGTGCTGTCCGGGTCCAGCGTGCGCATCGCGGTCCCCCTCGACGGGATCGACCCCGACGGCGACTCCGTCCAGGTCACCGGCATCGCGACCCCCGCCGCCAAGGGCACCGCCCGCGTCGTGGACGGCCAGATCGAGTACGCGGCGTCCGAGAACGCGACCGGCCACGACACGTTCACCTACTCCGTGCTCGACGCCCGCGGCGCCACCGCCGTCGGCACGGTCCAGGTCGGCATCGCCCGGCCCGCCGACACCAACCAGGCCCCCGTGGCGGTGGACGACGAGATCACGGTGCGCCCGGGGCGCACGGTCTCGGTCGCGGCGCTGGCCAACGACACCGACCCCGACGGCGACCAGGTCGGCCTGGTCCCCGGCGGGATCGAGGACACCCACGGCCTGGACGCCGAGGTCGTCGTCGACCGCATCGTGCTGACCTCCCCCGACGCCGACGGCGCCTACACGTTCTACTACCAGGTCCAGGACACCTACGGCGCCCGCGCCACCGGCGCCGTGACCGTCAACGTCGCCGCCGACGCACCCCTGCTGCCCCCCGTCGCACGCGACGACACCGTGCCCGTGGAGGACATCCTCGGCAAGACCGAGGTCACCGTCCCCGTCCTGGACAACGACGCCGACCCCGACGGCGCCGCGACCGAGCTCACCGTCACCACCGACGCGACCACC
Source organism: Cellulosimicrobium cellulans (assembly GCF_016921195.1). Classification (GTDB taxonomy): domain Bacteria; phylum Actinomycetota; class Actinomycetes; order Actinomycetales; family Cellulomonadaceae; genus Cellulosimicrobium; species Cellulosimicrobium cellulans_F. The sequence goes on along the minus strand of NZ_JAFGYF010000013.1, from coordinate 74,347 downwards.
GCCACCGTCACCGACACCGGCGAGCTCGTCGTCACCCTCACCGAGAACCGCCAGGTCATCACCTACACCGCCACCGACATCGACGGCCTCACCGCCAAGGCCTTCGTCAAGGTCCCGGGAGTCACGGACCAGGCACCGACGCTCCGACCCGGCATCACGCCCCTGGAGGTCGTCAGCGGTGAGCCGCTGCCGATCGACATCACCGACTACGTGCTCGTCGTCGAGGGCAAGGCCCCGCGCCTGACGACCGAGGACAAGGTCACCGCGCTCGAGGGGACCCGCGAGGTGCCCTCGACCACGGAGATCGTCTACACGTCGAACGCCGACTACGTCGGTCCGGCCGCCGTCACCTTCGAGGTGACCGACGGCTCCGGGCCCGACGACCCCGACGGCAACAAGGCGCTGCTGACGCTGCCGATCAGCGTGGTCCCGCCGGAGAACCTGCCGCCGGAGCTCTCCACCCCGACGCTCGACGTCGCGGCGGGCGAGGAGGCGTCGATCGACCTCGCGCGCTTCGCGACCGACCCCGACGGCGACCCGCTGACCTTCAAGGCCACCGGCCAGGCGCAGGGCGTGACCGTCACCGTCGAGGGCAGCACCCTGCACGCCCAGGCCACCCCGGACGTGCCCAAGGGCTCGGTCGTCCAGGTCCCGATCACCGTCACCGACGGCGAGCACCCCCCGGTCGAGGGCACCGCGACCCTCACCGTCGTGGCCTCCACCCGCCCGCTCGCGCGTGCCAACCAGGACACCGTCGACGACGCCCACCAGGGCAAGGCCACCACGGTGAACGTCCTCGCCAACGACGCCAACCCGTTCCCCGACACGCCCCTGGAGATCGTCGGTGCGGGTGTCGAGACGGGTCAGGGTGACGTCACCTACGCCGGGGACGACGTGACGATCACACCGGCCGAGGACTTCGTCGGCGTCATGGTCGTCACGTACCGCATCCAGGACGCGACGAAGGACGCCGACCGCATGGTCGAGGGTCGGGTCCAGGTCAAGGTGCTCGGCAAGCCCGAGGCTCCCGCGACCCCGCAGGTCGACGAGGTCCGCTCCAAGACGGTCGTGCTGTCCTGGGACCCGCCGAACAACAACGGCGCCGAGATCACGGGCTACACCGTGCGCTCCCAGAACGGCTACGAGAAGGCCTGCGGCACCACCACCTGCACCCTCGACGGCCTGACCAACAACGTGAAGTACACCTTCACCGTCTACGCGACCAACGCCGTCGGCGACGGACCCGCGTCCCCGCCCTCGGCCGAGGCACGCCCCGACGAGAAGCCCGACCCGCCCGCCGCACCCACCCTCGAGTTCGGCGACAAGTCCCTCACCGTCACCTGGACCAACAAGACCTACACCGACCGTTCGCCCATCGAGACCGTCAACCTGGAGATCTCCCCGGCACCGCCGAGCGGCGCCATCCAGATGCAGTCCCTCACCGGGAACCAGACCGTCTGGACCGGGCTCAAGAACGGCGTCGCGTACCGGGTGCGCGTGCAGGCCGTGAACCTCGCCCCCGACCCCTCGGACTGGGGCGAGTACTCCGCCGAGGAGATCCCCGCGGGTCTGCCCGACGTCCCGAAGACGCCCAGCGCGACACGCGCGTCCGACTCCCCGCTCAACGGCGGGTCGATCGACGTGTCGTGGGAGCCGCCGTTCGAGAACGGTGACGCGATCAAGGCGTACAGCCTGCAGCGCTACAAGAACGGCGCTCGTGACGGCGCTCCGCTCTCCCTCACGGGAACGAGCCACAAGGCGACCGGGCTCGACAACGAGTCGTCCTACACGTTCACCGTGACGGCCGAGAACAAGGCTGGCGTGACGGCGGAGAGCCCGCAGTCCGCCGCGGTCGTGCCCTACGGCCGCCCCGAGGCGCCGCCGAAGCCCACCGTGCAGAACGTCGGCTCGTCGTCGCAGGACAGCGGCATCCCGCGCGTGTCCTGGGGCGCGGCGGACGCGAACGGCAGCCCGATCACGTCGTACACGGTCAAGGCCACTCCCGGCGGCGCGACCAAGCAGGTCAGCGGGACGTCAGTTGACTTCACGGATCTCGCGCCAGGGTCGTACACGTTCACCGTGACCGCGACCAACCTGGGCGGCACCTCCACGTCCAGCCCCGCATCGGCCTCGATCAATGCCTACGACAAGCCGGGTGCCCCCGGCGTCAGCGCCGCCCGTACGGGCGAGACGACCGGTCGCTTCACCGTGTCGGCGCCATCCTCCAACGGGGGCAACACGGTGTCGAGGTACAACTGGCAGATCGAGGGCGGAGGGAGCGGCACCGGCACCTCGATCAACGTCGGGAGCGACTACGACCAGACGTTCCGCCTGCGGGCGCAGGCCTGCAACGCGGCCGGCTGCGGGCCGTGGAGCGGGTACGCGACGCACCGGACCGACCCCCGGCCGGTCCCGCCGAAGGTCTGGGTCACGCGCGGGCCGCAGCAGAACACCCAGCCCGGCTACGGCAACTGCACCGGTCACATGTGCACGGTGTTCCGCGTCAACGCCAACGAGACGTTCCCGTCGGGCACGTACGACTTCCAGTGCTACTACGACGGCAACCGGGTCGGTAGCTACACCTGGTCGCGGTATCTCGCGGCGGGGAGCTACGTCGACCTCGGCTGCATCCTCGGCAACCCCTACGGCACGCAGCGCACCGCGACGGTGACGGTGAGCATCTCCCCGGGGAACGGCGTCACCGTCGAGCCGCGACCCTGGCCCATCTTGTGACCCGATCATGAGAGAGCCGATCTGCCGTCGGCGAATGAGCCGACGGCAGATCGGGCCCTCGTCGTTCTCCCGCCATGCGCAGGCTGGGGGCATGACCACGCACCTGACCGACAGACCGTCCGCCGACGGCCCTCGCGAGCCCCGAGCCGAGGCCGTGGCGCCGCCCGCGTCGTCCTTCGACGACCAGCTCACCGCGCGCCTGCTCCACCAGCGCATCGTCGTCCTCGGCTCGGCCGTGGACGACGCCGTCGCGAACCGTCTGTGCGCGCAGCTCCTCCTGCTCTCGGCGGAGGACCCGCGCGCCGACGTCGCGCTGTACATCAACTCCCCCGGCGGCTCGGTGAGCGCCGGGCTGGCCATCTACGACACGATGCGGCTCATCCCCAACGACGTCTCGACCGTCGCGATGGGCTTCGCCGCGAGCATGGGGCAGTTCCTCCTGTGCGCGGGGACGCCGGGCAAGCGCTACGCCCTCCCGCACGCGCGGATCATGATGCACCAGCCCTCGGCGGGCATCGGTGGCACCGCGGTCGACATCGCGATCCAGGCGGAGAACCTCGTGTACACCAAGGGCCTCATGCACCGGCTGACCGCCCAGAGCACGGGGCAGAGCGTCGAGACGATCGCCGACGACTCGGACCGCGACCGCTGGTTCACGGCGCAGCAGGCACTCGAGTACGGCATGGTCGACCGGATCGTCGAGTCCGTCGACGACGTCCGTCCCGCCCGCGCGACCCGGAAGGTGGGCCTGTGATGGCGAGCTACACGATCCCGACCGTCGTCGAGAGGACGCCGCTCGGGGAGCGCGCCTTCGACGTCTTCTCCCGCCTGCTCTCGGAGCGCATCGTCTTCCTCGGCACGGAGATCGACGACGGCGTCGCGAACGTCGTCATGGCCCAGCTCCTGCACCTGGAGTCCGACGCCCCGGACCAGGAGATCGGCCTGTACATCAACTCCCCCGGCGGCTCCGCGACCGCGCTCATGGCGATCTACGACACGATGCAGTTCGTCCGCTGCGACGTGTCGACCATCTGCATGGGGCAGGCCGCCTCGGCCGCGGCGGTGCTGCTGGCGGCGGGGACGCCGGGCAAGCGGTTCGTGCTCGAGCACTCGCGCGTGCTGCTGCACCAGCCCTCGGGCGGCGGCGAGGGCACCATCTCCGACCTGTCGATCCAGGCCGAGGAGATCCTGCGGATCCGGTCCGAGACGGAGGAGGTGCTGTCCCGTCACACGGGTCAGACCGTCGAGCGCCTGCGCGCGGACACCGACCGCGACCTCGTGCTCACGGCACGCCAGGCCGTCGAGTACGGCGTCGCGGACGCCGTCGTCACGTCGCGCAAGCTCGCCGCGGCCGCCTGACCCGGGGTCGAGCGCGCCGAGCCGCAGACCTACCCGCGCCGGCGGAACCACGAGCGACGACGCGGCTCCGGGACGGGCTCCACCACAGGGCCCGGCTCCTCCGCCGGCGCGGGCTCCGCCGGTTCCGGAACGTCGAAGGCCACCGGGTCGACGGCGGTGTCCGCCTCGGGTACGTCTGCAGCGTCGGTCGGGCTCGGCGCGGGATCGTCGACCGGCTCGCTCGCGCCGCGCGCTGTCCCCTCGATGCCGGCGATACGCCCGTGCTCGTCGAACCGGACGGTCACGCTCCCGTCGGGCAGGGTGAGCGCCAGCGCGCCGCCGTCGTCCGCCGTCTCGAGGCCGCGCGCGGCCGCGTAGGACGCGACCGCTCGGCGGTGGTCGACGACCGTGACCGACAGCAGGCCCTCGCTGAGCACCCGCACGACGCGCGGCACGCTCGGCGCGGGCAGCGCGAGGCCGTCGGCGTATCGAGGAGGAACCACGCACGCGTCCCGCCGCCGACGGGCGCGCTGTAGTGGGTCCACGACCCGGTGACGGTCTTGGCCGCGAGCGCGAGGCGGTACGGGAGGTCGTCGGTGAGCGGGAGCTCCGCCTCGGTCGCCTCGGGCAGCCCGGCCTCGCGGGTCTTCTCGGCGGCGCGCAGCACGTCCTCGGGGAAGCCGTTGACGTTGTTCCACGCCCACATCCAGCTCCCGGGGCCGGGCGCGGCCGTGCCGAGGAACTGGAGCCGGCACGTCGTCGTCTCGCCGGTGGCGGAGGTGAAGGTGAACGACCCGGTCGTCATCTCGGCGCCCCACGCGTCGTCACCGTGGCGGTCGGCGAGGTGGAGCTGGTGCTCGTGCGAGAGGAACGCGGCGTCGTCGACGAGCTCCTGGAGGGCCGGGGCGGTCTGGTCCGCCGTGCCGTGCGCGGTCTGCGGCTCCGTCATCCCTCGACGGTAGCCGCGCGCCTCCCGCCGCGCCGGGGCACGACACGCGGTGCTGACAGGTACCCGACGGGTGCGCCTCGACGCCGGGGTGCGGTGCTCAGGCCGCGAGAAGCAGGACGTCGCCAGCGCGCGCCGTCGGGCGTGCCGCGAGCGTGCGGGCCGCGAGCGTGGTCCGCGCGACCGGGAGGTCGCGCACGGGCTCGCCCGCGGGGGCGGCGTGCCGCGGCGCGGAGAGCGCGCCGCGCTCCCGGACGGAGGAGAGCACGCGCACGGGGGCGACGGGGCGCAGCTCCTCGCCCGTGCGAGCCACGAGGTCGACGAGGCGCAGGCCGAGCGCACCGCAGACGGCTGCCAGCACCTCGGACGACGCCTCCTTGCGGCCGCGCTCCACCTCGGACAGGTAGGCGGTCGAGACGCGCGCGTCCGCCGCCACGTCGACGAGCGTGCGGCCCTGCGCGAGCCGCGCACGCCGCAGGATCCCGCCGATGACGTGGCGCAGGAGCGGCTCCGACCGCCCACGCTCTCGTGGCCGGGGGCTCGCCGTCACCGCGCTCGGCACCGCGCTCGTCACGTCCATGCGGTCACGCTACCCGCGCCCTCGCCCGGGTGCCGAGGCACCCGGGCGAGGATCTGCTGCTGGCGTAACGGCCCGACGTCGGGCACCGCACCGCTGGGAGGCGTCACCAGCTCTCGAGGGACCACGCCATCTGCCAGAACCGGATCTCGTGCCGGCAGCTCAGCTCGAACGCCCGCTCCATGCGGGCACGTTCCGCCTCGCCGGCATCGGCGGCGAGCGTGTCGAGACGCTCTCGCAGGTCGGCGAGGACCCCCTCGGTGCGCTCGGCGGCGTAGAACTCCCACCAGCCCGCGAGGGGGTGGTCGTCCCCGATCGCTCCGAGCGTCGTCTCCCGCTCGGCGAGCCAGAACCGCCGCGCCGACCAGATGTAGGTCCACGGGCACGGCAGGAGCGCGGCGAGCAGCACGCCGAGCGAGTCGCGGCCGGCCGCCAGCATGTGGTCGACGTACGCCTGGGCGCTCGGGGCGAGACGGCTCGTCTGCGCCTCCTCGTACGTGACGCCGAGGAAGTCGCACATCGCGTGGTGCGCGTGCGACTCGTCGTCGAGCAGGAACCCGGCCTTGTCGTGGAAGTACGCGGCCCACGACCGGTCGGGCGCGAGGGCCATGCCGAGCCCGTAGCAGCGCAGGTAGGCCGTGAGGTACTGGTGGTCCTGGCCGACGTAGTGGCGCACCGCTGCGGGCGCGACGGACCCGTCGCGCAGGCCCGCGAGGAACGGGTGGTCGTAGAACGCGTCGAAGAGGGGCGCGTACCGGCGGGCGAGGTCGGCCGTGAAGCCGGTCTCCTCCTGCCGGACGAGCGCGGCCGGGTCGTCCGCGAGGACAGGGTTCAGGGTGATGGCAGCAGGCGTCGTCATGCCCACGTTCCTCCGCTCGTGCTAGCGAGATCAGGTTCGACGGGTCCGGGCGGCCGTACCGCTCGTCTCAGTCCCTCGGCCCGAGCTCGCTGCCCGGGCGGGACACCCCGCGTGGTTCGTCGCGATCCTAGCAAGGAAGCACCGCCCGTGCCCGGAGCATCCGACGGCGTGCGGGAATATAGTTGTAGCGACAATAAGTTGGAGCAGACATGACCACGAGCACCCCGGGCGCGCCGACCGACCGCCTCCTGTCCCCGTCCACGAGCATGGACGCCGTCACGCTGCGCGTCGGCGACCTCGAGCGGATGACGTCCTACTACACGAGTGCGTTCGCGTTGACACCGCTCGAGGAGCGCTCGCGCGGCACCGAGGTGCACCGCGTCCTGGGCCGCGCCACGACGCCCATGCTGCGCCTCGTGCACACGCCCGGGCTGCCCGCCGTCGACCCGCGCCAGGCCGGCCTGTTCCACACCGCCTTCCTGTTCGACGACGCAGCGAGCCTCGCCGCGACCGTCTACCGCGCCGCGCAGGATCGCCGGGGGTCGTTCGTCGGGTCGAGCGACCACCTCGTCAGCGAGGCGTTCTACTTCACCGACCCCGAGGGCAACGGCGTCGAGCTGTACACCGACCGACCGCGCGAGACATGGGTGCGTGAGCGCGGACAGATCCTCATGGCGACCGAGTACCTGGACCCGAACGCGTACCTGCGCGCGAACCTCTCGCAGGACGCGCTCGACGCCGGGCCCTCGCTCGCCGGGCGCGTCGGGCACGTCCACCTGCAGGTCGGTGACATCGCGACCGCGCGTGACTTCTACGTCGACGCCGTCGGGTTCGAGGCCACGGTCACCGAGTACAGCGGCGCCCTGTTCGCGTCCGCCGGCGGGTACCACCACCACGTCGCGATGAACGTCTGGAACAGCGCCGGCGCCGGGCCGCGCGCCGCGAGCCTCGGCCTCGGGGACGTGGCGATCACCGTGCCCGGCCGCGACGACCTCGACGCGCTCGTCTCCCGTCTGCGCGCCCGAGGGCTGCAGCACGCCGACGACGGCCGCTCCGTCGTCGTGCACGACCCGTGGGGCACGCGTGTCACGCTGGCCCTGCCCGGCACGACGACCGACGAGCTGCTGGCGCGCTGAGCCGCGTCGCGGCGCGCGGACGGCACGGCCCTGATCCTCGACCAGGAGGCCGCGCCGCCGCCCGAGCCGGAGGTCCGACGGGGCTCTCGTAGCGTCGGTGCCCCCACCGGGACTCGAACCCGGAACACGCCGGGTTTAAGCCGGCCGCCTCTGCCAGTTGGGCCATGGGGGCGCGCGCCGAATCTACCGCGACCGGCGCGCTCTCCGGACCGTCGGGCTCGACCCGGGCCCGGACGCCACGAGGGGCGAGCCGCACGCGCGGCTCGCCCCTCGTCGTGAGGCAGGTACCGGTGCTCCCGGCGGGTGCGGACGGGCGTCAGGACGCCTTGGCCGCCGGCGTCCGGTCGTCCGCGTCGACGGTGCCCGCACCGGACTCCGCTGCGGCCGCCGAGCCCTGCGCGGTCTGCTTGACCGGCTCGCCGTCCTTCTTGGGCGGGACCGACGCCGCGCGGAACTCCGCGCGCGGGTCGTGGAGCGAGCCGAGCGAGACGAGCTCACGGCCCATGAGGAACTGGCCCATCCAGCCGATGAAGATGCGGATCTTGCGGTTGCCCGTGGGCATGGCCATGACGTGGTAGCCGCGGTGCATCAGCCACGCGAGCGTGCCGCGGAGCTTGAACACGCCGAACAGCTCCGCGACGCCCTTGTAGAGACCGAGCGACGCGACCGTGCCGACGTTCTTGTGGCGGTACTCGACCGGCGGCTCGCTGTGGAGCTCGAGCGCGAGGTTGTCCGCGAGGCGCGTCGCCTCACGGATCGCGTGCTGCGCGTTCGGCGGGCAGAACTTGCCCGGGTTGAGCACGTCCGGGACGGCGGCGCAGTCGCCCGCGGCCCACGCGTTCGGCACGACGTTGTCGTCGGCGTCCGCGACCTGGAGCGTCGGGAGCACCGTGACGCGACCCAGCTTGTCCACGGGGAGGTCCGAGGACTCCTTGATGACCGGGTTCGCCTTGACGCCCGCGGTCCAGACGATGGTGTCGGAGTCGAACTCGACACCCGTCGAGGTGACGACGTGCCCGTCGACGCACGACGACAGGAACGTGCTGAGGTGGAACTCGATGCCGCGCTTCTTCAGCTCCTCGAGCGCGTACTCGGCCATGGGCTCGCTGAGCTCCGGCAGGATGCGGCCCGCGCCCTCGATCATGACGAAGCGGAGGTCCTTCTCCTCGATCGTCGCGTAGTTGCGCGTCGCGTAGCGCGCCATGTCCTCGATCTCGGCCAGCGCCTCGATCCCGGCGAACCCGCCGCCGACGAACGTGAACGTCAGCATGCGGCGGCGCAGCTTCTCGTCCCACGTGGACGAGGCGACGTCCATGCGGTTGAGCACGTGGTTGCGGACCGCGATGGCCTCCTCCACGTTCTTGAAGCCGATCGCGTTCTCCGCGAGCCCGGGGATGGGCAGCGTGCGCGACACCGAGCCGAGGCCGACGATCAGGTGGTCGTAGGTGACCGAGTAGTCGTCGCCCTCCTCCGGGTGGATCGTCACGCGGCGGTCGCCGTGGTCGATCGCGACGACCTTGCCCTGGAGCACGTCGACGCCCTTGAGCGCGCGCCGGTGCGGCGCGACGACGTCGCGACCGTCGATCGAGCCCGCGGCCGCCTCCGGGAGGAAGGGCGCGTACGTCATGTACGGGCGCGGGTCGACGACGACGATCGCCGCCTCGCGGCGGCCGAGCTTCTTGCGCAGTCGGCGCGCGGCGTACAGACCCACGGAGCCGCCGCCGAGGACGACGACGCGGGGCACCTTGCGGGGCCGCGGCGAAGCGGTCTGGGCACGGCTGACCGAGGTCAGGTCATTCTGAGGCATGGTTCCAGAGTATTACCGCTCGCGGCACTGGCGAGCCGGAGCGTCCGCCAGACGGGCGTGACGCGCCCCACGCTGGCCCCGCGCAGCGGGCAGACGAGACATTCCGCGCGGCGCGGACAGCGCCGGACCCGGGTCGCTCCCCACGGCGACGCCCAGGCTGGGGAGCGATCCCGGGTCCGACGGCCCCACGGTCAGCCGATCGCGCCGACGACGGGCGTCGGGCCGGTCGGCTGCGGCTGCGAGCTGCCCGCGGGCGGGGCCGGCACGGGCTCGGGCGCCGTGCCGTCGGCGGGGTCGGGCGCCGTGCCGTCGGCGGGGTCGGGCGCGCCGCCCGACAGCGCGGGGTCGCCCGCGCCGTCGGCGTCGCCGGTGCTCGGCTCGTCGGTGCCCGACGCCGCGTCCCCCGAGCCCACGCTCGACGGCACCGCGGTGGGCGCCTTGAGGAACGGCCACGGCATCTCGCGCGAGCGCGTCCCCGTCGCCGGGACGGGGTGCCCGTCGCCGTCGGCGTACTCGACGTCCTCCTCGGCGACCGCGCGCAGCGGGTAGACGTTCCAGCGCTCGCGACCGTCCGTCGAGAGCGTCGGCTGGAAGAACCAGGTCCCCTCGACGTCGGGCACCGACCACGGCGCGTACGTGCCCTCCTCGGTCACCGTGCGGACCTGGCGCCCGCGGTCGTCGAAGATCTGGACGTCGCGCACGGGGTCGCCCGCGGCGTCGTAGACGAAGAGGTTGGACACCTGCATGCCGTCGACCCACACGCCGTCGACGCCCGGGCTGCTCCCGCCGTCGAACGCGACGTGGCTCACCGCACCACCGTTCCCGTCGGCCCACCCCTGCTGGTACCCGTCGTCCCACCCCGACACGGAGACGGACGCGCTCGCCGCGGTCACGTACAGGACGGTCGGGACCGCCGCGACGGCCGCCGCCACGGACAGCGGGCGCACGACCCTCGGGAGCCAGGTCGTGGGGAGCCACCGGCCACGGCCCCACTGGACGCTCACGACGACGGCAGCGAGCACGACGACCCGCGCCGAGAGGTCCCGCGGCAGCACCGCGACCTGGTACCCGCCGAGCAGCGCGAGCAGCAGCGTCGCCACGACCCAGCCGCGCAGGATCCACCACGCGGGCGTCAGGGTCCGGAGGAAGTCCGTCACCGACGCCCACTGGGGCGTCGACGTGACGGGCCGCCAGAGGGACCGCCACCCCGAGGAGAGGATCCCGCCGAGCACGAGCAGCCGCCCGCGCACCCCGATGCGGGGACGCCGCGCGCCGCCCGCGGCGGGCGCCGGGAGGAGCCCTGCCGCGGCGCGCAGCTCGGCGGCGTACGCGGCGGGCGGACCGAAGAACGCGACGAGGTCGAGGCTCGTGTCGTCGAGGCTCCCGTCGACCGGTGCGCCCGGGTCCTCGGCGTCGGCGCCGGCGGGGCCGACGGGGCCTGCGGGGCCGGCGGGGCCTGCGGGGCCGGCGGGGCCTGCGGGGCCGGCGGGGCCGGCGGGACCGCCGTCGGGTGCAGGAGACGTGGCCGAGCGCCGCGGGAGCGCACCCGGAGCGTCGACGACCGCCTCGGCGAGGTCGGCCTCGAGCCCGTCGGTGAGCTCCTCGACCTGCTCCGGCCTCAGGTCGGCGAGGTGCGCACGCACCTGCTGCGCGTACGCGTGGACGTGCCCGTAGAAGGCCAGCCCCACGGGTGCGCCGACGGGCGGCTGCGAGGGCGTCGTCGTGCTCATCAGGCGGCCACCTCTCCGGTCCGCAGCAGCGCGGACACGGTGCCCGCGAACGTCTGCCACTCCTTGCGGTGCAGGTCGAGCATCGCCCGGCCCTGCGCGTTGATCCCGTAGTACTTGCGGTGCGGGCCGGCGTCGGACGGCACGACGTACGTCGTCAGCGCACCGCTGGCGTACAGGCGCCGGAGCGTCCCGTAGACCGACGCGTCCCCGACGTCGTCGAGCCCCGCGGCGCGCAGGCGCCGCACGACGTCGTACCCGTACCCGTCCTCGGCCTCGACCGCCGCGAGGACCGCGGCGTCGAGCACCCCCTTGAGCAGCTGCGTGGTGTCCATCCGACCCTCCGTCGGGCGTGGCCCTGGTTCCTCCCGGCCCGCCGGACGCGGCGGGCTCACGCGATGCACACTACCGCGCGATACGCAGTACCGCGCACGGCGACACGCCGCCCGTCCCCGGAGACGCCGAACCCGGGGTCGCTCCCGGCTCGGGTGGGGAGCGACCCCGGGTTCGACGGCCCGGGTCAGGCGATCGACCAGGCGATGCCGTCGAGGATGTCGTGCTCGCTCGTCACGACCTCGGTGAGCGACCCGCCCGCGGCGGCGACGTCGTCGCGCACCCGTCGTACGACCTCCGACCACACGAGCGCGCCCGCGCCGATGACGTCCACGCGCCCCGGGTGCATGAAGCCGAGCGCGGCACGCTCGGCTCGCGAACGGTGGAGCAGGTCGTCGCACGCCGCGAGCACCCCGTCGACGGACAGCACCGCGCCGTCGATCCGCTCCCGGTCGTACTGCCCGAGGCCCAGCGCGTGGGCCGTCACCGTCGTGACGGACCCGGCGAGGCCCACGAGCGTCGCGGCCTCCCCGAGCGGCACGACGCCGGCCGCCTCGTCCAGCGCGGCGCGCACGTCCGCACGTGCCGCGGCCTCCTCGTCCGCGGTGGGCGGGTCCGAGCGCAGGTGCCGCTCGGTCAGGCGCACGCATCCGACGTCCATGGAGAACGCGGCGTCGGGCGTCCCCGTGCCGAGCACGAGCTCGGTCGAGCCCCCGCCGAGGTCCACGACCACGTACGGGCCCGGACGCAGCGCGGCGACCGTCGACGTCGCCCCGCGGAACGACAGCGCGGCCTCCTCCTCGCCCGAGACGACCTCGGGCTCCACGCCCAGCGCCGCCAGGACGCCCTCGACGAACTCGGCGCGGTTCTCGGCGTCCCGCGTGGCCGACGTCGCGACGAAGCGCGTGCGCGCCGCGCCGAGGTCCGCGATCACGTCGGCGTACCGGCGCGCGGCGTCGAGCGTGCGCGCGAGCGCCTCGGGCGCGAGGCGGCCCGTGCGGTCGACGCCCTGGCCGAGCCGGACGACCTCCATGCGGCGGTCGAGGTCGACGAGCGTGCCCGCGACCGGGTCGACGTCGGCGACGAGCAGGCGGATGGAGTTGGTCCCGCAGTCGATCGCCGCGACGCGCGAGGCGCCGGGCGAGGGCGCCGTCGCGACGGGGGCGTCCGGGTCACGGGTGAGACGAGGGGTGGAGCCTGAGGTCATGCGTCCAAGCGTGCCACGCGGTCAGCAGGTGCAGCGGTCCGGGCGCCAGACGCCGCGCACGCGCTCGAGCGCCTCGTCGCCCAGCGGGTTCACGCCGGGACCGGCGGCGAGGGCGTGGCCGACGAGGACGTGGAGGCACTTGACGCGCGTCGGCATCCCGCCCGCCGAGATCCCGTCGATCTCCTCGACGTGGCCGAGCGCCTCGCGCTGCGCGAGGTAGTGCTCGTGCGCGCGCCGGTAGGCGGCGGCGAGCTCCTCGTCCTCCGTGAGTCGCTGCGACATCTCCTTCATGACGCCGTCGGCCTCGAGCGTCGAGGCGGCCGCCACCGCGCCGGGGTGCGTGAGGTAGAAGGTCGTCGGGAACGGCGTGCCGTTCTCGAGCCGCGGCGCCGTGCGGACCACGAGCGGGCGCCCGCACGCGCAGCGCGCGGCGATGCCGACGACCCCGCGCGGGGTGCGTCCGAGCTGCTCCGCGAGGGTCTCGAGGTCGCGCTCGGTGACGACGGCGTCCGGGTCGTCGGCGGGGATGGCCAGGCGGGCGTCGGGCACGGGTCTTCCTTCGGGTCGGTCGGGCGCGTCGGGACGACGCGTCACCCATTCTCCCCGCTGGGCGGCGTCGAGCCGTCCCCGGTCGGCTCCTCGCCCACGGGCGGGGCCTCCTCGCCGGCCTCGTCGTCGGCCGTCCCGGCACCCTCGCCCGTGCCCGTCGACACCGGCTGCTCGCCCGCGACCTGCACCGACGCCCAGATGGCCTCGTACCAGGGCGTGCCGTCCTCGTACCCCTGGACGGGGCCGTCGGTGATCGTCCGGCCGGTCTGCGGGTCGATGTCGTCGACCACCGTCTCCGGGTCGAGCACGCGCCACGGCCGCTCGCCCGGCATGACGAAGTTGAGGCGGTCCCGCGCCTGGCGCTCGACGTACGCCTGGTCGTCCCAGCGGTCCAGCTCGGACTGGAGGTCGTCGCGCCGGGTCTCCGCCTGCGCGAGGTCGTTGCGCAGCTCGCGCAGCTCCCCCGTCTGGTTCACGTACGCCCGCAGGGTGGGCAGCAGCAGCACCAGGGCGAGCAGCACGACGACGGACAGCACCAGGGTGCGGACCGTCACCACCTCCGGCAGCAGGAAGCCGTACCGGCTCCGGCGCCGGTCCTCCGGTGCGGGGCCCGCGGCGCGCCGCGACGGTGCTGGCCGCTGCGCACGCGTGGCGGGGCGGCGTGCCCCCGACGACGCGGCCTTCGCGCCGCCCGTCGTCGACCTCGTCCCCGTCGAGGACGTCGCGCCCCGGGGCGCGGGCCTGGCCGACGCCGGCTTGGAGGACGTGCCGCTCCCGGACGACCGGGACGTCGACTTCGACCCCGACGTCCCGCGCGCAGGCCCGGTCCCCGATCGCGCGGGTGCACCGGGGCGCGGGGGACGACGCGAGGACGGCATGCCCCGATTGTGCTGCCGCAGCGGCCCCGGCCCCGGGAGCACGCGCGGTGCGCCCGCGAACGTGAGCCGATCGACACGACATCTTCACCCGCGGCCGTGACCTGCGACGGTCCCGTGCGGACGCCGCGCGCCGCGGTCCCGGACGCGCCGGAGCCCGGCGGGCCGACGAGCGGCCCACCGGGCTCCGGGTGCCGGGTCACCCCGGCGGCGTGCTGCGTGACCGGACGGTCAGCCCTGCACCGTCCAGCGCGGGAACGCGCCGCGACCGGCGTAGCGCGCCGCGTCGTCCAGCGCCTCCTCGATGCGCAGGAGCTGGTTGTACTTGTTGATGCGCTCGCCGCGGGCGGGGGCACCGGTCTTGATCTGTCCGGCGTTCGTCGCGACGGACAGGTCGGCGATCGTCGTGTCCTCGGTCTCGCCCGAGCGGTGCGACACCATCGCGGTGAAGCCGTTGCGCTGCGCGAGCTCGACGGCGTCGAGCGTCTCGGTGAGCGTGCCGATCTGGTTGAGCTTGACCAGGAGCGAGTTCGCCGCCTTGAGCTCGATGCCCTTGGCGAGGCGCTCCGGGTTGGTGACGAACAGGTCGTCGCCGACGATCTGGACCTTGTCGCCGACCTCGGAGACGAGCTGCGCCCAGCTGTCCCACTCGTCCTCGGACAGCGGGTCCTCGATCGAGACCAGCGGGTAGTCGCGCACGAGCTGCTCGTAGTAGGCGATCATCTCGGCCGGCGTCTTGGCGCCGCCCTCGAACTGGTACGCGCCGTCGGAGAAGAACTCGGTCGAGGCGACGTCGAGCGCGAGCGTGACGTCGGTGCCCGGCGTGAAGCCGGCCTTCTCGATCGCAACGAGGATGAGGTCGAGCGCCTCGCGGTTGCTCGCGAGGTTCGGTGCGAAGCCGCCCTCGTCGCCGAGCCCCGTGGCCAGGCCCTTCTCCTTGAGCACGGACTTGAGGGAGTGGTAGACCTCGGCGCCCGTGCGCAGGGCCTCGCGGAACGAGGACGCGCCGATCGGGGCGACCATGAACTCCTGGATGTCGACGTTCGAGTCCGCGTGCGACCCGCCGTTGAGGATGTTCATCATCGGCACGGGCAGGACGTGCGCGTTCGGGCCGCCGACGTAGCGGTACAGGTCCAGGCCCGCGCTCTTCGCGGCGGCCTTCGCGACCGCGAGCGAGACGCCGAGGATCGCGTTCGCGCCCAGCTTGCCCTTGTTCGGCGTGCCGTCCAGGTCGATGAGGGCGGCGTCGATGAGGCGCTGGTCCTCGGCCTCGAAGCCGATGAGCTCCGGGGCGATGTCGTCGATCACGGAGTTGACCGCGCCCTCGACGCCCTTGCCCAGGTAGCGGGACTTGTCGCCGTCACGACGCTCGACGGCCTCGAACGCACCGGTCGACGCGCCCGACGGCACTCCGGCGCGGGCGAACGTCCCGTCGTCCAGGACGACCTCGACCTCGACGGTCGGGTTTCCGCGGGAGTCGAGGATCTCGCGCGCTCCAACGGCTTCGATGCTGGCCACAGGTGCTCCTTCGGGGCAGGGCTGCGGGCGCTTCGGAAAGGAGTGGCCGACCCGGGCAGGGAAACCCGGGACGCCGCGTGCGCGCCCGCGACGATGGTGGGTTTACGACCACAGCCTAGTGCCCGGATGTGACGTGCGCCGCTGCGTCCGGTCCGTGGGCCCCGGGTCGGGGACCTGCGCGTCGACGATCAGGACGAACGTCCCGGTGAGGCCGACCCCTCCGCGCGCTGCGTCTCCGCCGCGACGATCCGCGCCTCGACGCGCCGCAGCTCGCGGCGCAGCGCCGCCTCCGCGTCGAGCCCGTCCGCCTCGGCGCGCGCCACGAGGGCGAGGAGCTCGCGCCCGAGCCGCTCGTCCGCCGTCGGGGCCTCGCCGTCTTCGACGACCTCGCCGGGCGCGCCGCCCGACGGCGCCGCGAGCGCCGCGCCGACCGTGTCGCCGAGGCCCCCGCGCCCGGCCCGGGCGAGGACCTTCTGCGCGCGGGCGAGCGCGCCCTGGGTGTGCGAGATGCCCTCGAGCACGGAGGAGCGCTGCTTCTCGGCCTTCTTGATCGCGTCCCACTGCTGGTGCAGGTCCGTGACCTCGGCGTCGGCGAAGACGTGGGGGTGGCGTCGCACGAGCTTCGCGGCGAGGTCGGCCGCGACGTCGTCGACCGTGAACGGGTCCGGCTCCTCGCTCGCGATGCGCGCGTGGAAGAGGACCTGGAGCAGCAGGTCGCCGAGCTCCTCGCGCATCCCCGCACGGTCGCCGGTCTCGATGGCGTCGGCGAGCTCGTGCGCCTCCTCGAGCAGGTACCGCACGAGCGACTCGTGGGTCTGCTCACGGTCCCAGGGGCACCCGCCCGGGGAGTAGAGCCGGTCCATGACGGCGACGACGTCGCGCAGCGGGTCGGTCTGCGCGGCGGGAGCGGGCGTGGGCTGAGGGGCCGGGGGCTCGGGTGCGGTCACCGGTTCATCGTAGGTTCGGCCGACCACGCGGTCCGGTCCCTCGACCCCCCGCTCGATCAGGCGGTCGTGGCCCGTCCGGACGTCCGCACGGGCCACGACCACCTCGGCGGGTCAGCAGGTGCGTGCCTCCACGGCGACGTCGCGCGTGGAGGTGACCCGGCCGCCGTCGAGCACGGCCGTGACCGTGGCCGTACCGGCCGGGACCGACGTCGCCCGCACCGCGAACGACTGGTACGCGTTCGCGCCCGGTGCCACGGCGGTGAACGTCCGCGACCCGTACGGGGTCGTGAGCGTCACGTCGACGGGCGCGTCCTCGCGGTTCGTGGCCCGGACCGCGACGTACGCCTTGCCCGCGAGGCAGCGCGCCGACGCCTCGACGTCGAGCGCGACCTCGGGCGCGGCGCCCGGGCCGACGAGCCGCGCGACACCCCAGCGGGCCGTCGACTGGTAGCCCGCCCCGGACGGGTCCGCCCAGTTGCGGATCGCCGTGCGCGTGCCGTCCGACGCGTCGTTGACCTGGAGGTCGAGCCCGTGGAACGTGCCCTCGCCACCCTGGTCGGCGAGGTCGACCGCGAGCTCGACGACGTACCCGTCGGCCGTCCGCGTGGTCGCGCTCGTGACGCGGGCCCGCTGCGCGGCCTCGTCGCCCGTGCCGAACGACACCGCGTTCTCGGCGCTCACACGGATCTGGGTGTCCAGGTCCCGGTAGGCGCCGTTCTTGGCGTTGCCCGCGTCGACGTAGACCTCGACCGAGTCCTGCACCCACGGGTCGGAGCCGCTCACGTCCACCACGGGGTCGGCGACCTCGGCGAGCACGTAGAGCGTCCGGTCGCGCCACAGGGTGCGCACGGTCGCGACCGCGCCGCCGCTCCCCTGGACCTCCTTCGCGGTCGTCACGGGCGCGTTCGCCTCCGCCCAGACCGGCTCCACCTCGCCGTCGACGGCGGGCGCGGCCGACGCGTGCGCGACCTCGAGGTACGACAGCTCCTCGAGGAGCCGGAGCGTGCCCGTCGCGCCGGGCGTGTTCCACGCGGACGTCGCGCCGCCGTCGGCCCCCGCGTCCGTGACGCGCACGTCGAGCGCGAGCGTGTCGCCCGCGGCCACGGCGTCGAGCGGGAGGTGCGCGACGACGTCGTACCCGCCCGCGCGCTCGGTCACCTCCGCGGAGACCCCCGCGCTCGTCGTGCCGTCGCGGCCGACGACGTGCTCCGCGCCGTCGAGCGCGAACGTCACGGCGTCGGCGGCGTCGGCGGTCGCGTCGTCGACGCTCGCGAAGGCCGTGAGGTGATCCGGGGCCCAGCGGAGCTGGAAGCCCACGCCTCCACCCGAGGCGCCGCCCGGCGCGGCGAACGTGTGCAGCGGGAGCCGCTGCCAGTCCGGGGAGGCCGCGGCCTCGCCGTCGAGCGCGACGTCGCCGGCGAACACGTCGGCCGTGCGCAGGCGGGCAGGCAGCTCGCCGTCGACGACGCCGTGGTACGCCGGCTTGGCCTGGAGCGCGTCGTCGAAGACGAGCGGCGCGCCGTTGTCGACGCGCCAGCTCCGGCCGTCGGTGAGCCCCCACACGGTGACGGAGTACAGCTCGTCGGCGTGCGCGCGGAACACGCGGAACGCGTCGCGGTAGTAGTACCCCTGCTCGACGAGCGACGCCTGGGTGACCGGGGTCCCGGTCGTGACGTCGAGCTCGGTGACGGCCTGCGTCACGGGCAGGTCGGCGAACCGCTCGATCGCGCCCTCGAGCGCGGAGACCGGCATCGCGAGGCTCACGTGGAACTGGTGACCCACGCCGTCCACCGGCACGCCGCGCGCGAGGAGCCGCTCGACGAGCGCGTGGTACCGGTCCTGCTTGCCGCCCTGCTCGGTGTTGTAGTCGTTGATGAACAGCGCGACCGGCCGCTCGCCGCGCTCCTTCGCCGCCGGGTCCGCGTAGACGTCGTTGAACGCCTCGTCGGCGTACGCGAACGCGAGGTCGAGGTACTCCTCGCCGAGGACCCGGAACCACTCCGAGCGGCGCAGGCCGTCGGGGTTCTCCCCGCCGTCCGACACGACCTCGTTCACCACGTCGAACGCCGTGAGCGGGTTGTCGCCGCCGAACGGGCCGTAGGCGTCGGCGAGCGCCTGCGCGACGGAGAAGACGTGCGCCCGCAGGCGGTCGCGCAGGACCTGCTTGTCCGCCTCGGACGTCGTGAGGGGCGCGCCGTCGGCGCCCTCGAAGAACCACGCCGGCGTCTGCGAGTGCCACACGAGCACGTGGCCGTAGACGCGCAGGTCGTTCGCGGCCGCGTAGTCCATGAGCGCGGTCGCCTCGGGGTGCGTCCGGAACGTCCGGTCCTCGTCGTACCAGGCCTCGGGCTTCATGTGGTTCTCGGCCGTGATCTGGTCGAAGTGCCGCAGCAGGAGCTCGGACGCCGCGCCGGACGTCTCCCGGCTGTCGATCGCGACGCCGACCGGGACGTCGACGGTCTCCTTGATGCCGGTGAGGTCCTCGACCGCGGGCGGCGGGGGCACGCGCAGCACGACGTCGTCGACGAGCAGGTCGCTCGTGTTGTCGCCGTTGTAGTCCGTCTCCAGGTAGAGCAGCGCCTCGTCCGCGGCGGCGCCCGGGAAGGTCGCGGTGATCTGCGTCCAGCGGTCGTTCGTGACCCCCGAGAGCTGGGCGAGCGTCGAGTACGACGTCGCCCCGTCGACGGTGCGCGCGATGCTCAGCCACACGTCGTCCGCGGGCTGGCCCTCGGCGAAGCGCACCCACGCGCTGAGCTCGTACGTCGTGCCGGCGGCGAGCAGCCCGGTCACGTCGTGCCCGATGCCGTCGCCCTGACCGTCGCGACCCGAGACGAGCGCGGCCTGCGTGCCGCCGTGCGCCACGTCCGTCAGGTCGAGCGACGGCGTCGTCGCGTCGCCCGCGCGCGGGACCCAGCCGCCCAGGCCGTCCTCGAAGCCGGTCTCCAGGAGGACCTCCCCGCCGCGCGGCGGCGTGCCGACGGGGAACGTGAACTCCCAGCCGGCCGCGAGCCGCTCGGAGACGACCGTCTCGACCGCCGCGAGCGTCCCCGCGCGGTCGCCGCCGCCGTCGTGCGCGAGCACGACCTCGCCGGGCCTCATCGCGGCGCGCAGGTTCGCGGTGAGGGTCTCGACGTCCTGGGTCTCCCAGTCGGAGATGGTGTTGACGACCGCGAGCGGCTGCATGCCGAGCGCGACGGCGACCTCGGGGGTCGCACCCCACGAGCCGTTCGGCGCGCGGAAGAACGGGACCGGGTGCTCCGGGTCGCCGAGCGCGTCGCGCAGGATGCCGAGGTTCTCGACGAGGTCGGCGCGCACCTGGTCGGCCGACCACGCGCCCATGTCCGCGTAGCCGGTCGAGTGGTTGCACAGCACGTGCCCCTCGTCGACGATGCGGCGCAGCAGCTCGGCACCGCCCGGTGCCTGGACGTTCTGGCCGATGACGCAGAACACCGCGTGCAGGTCGTGCTCGGCGAGGAAGTCCAGGAGCGCGGGCGTCGTGCCGGGGTTGGGACCGTCGTCGAACGTCAGGGCCGCGACGTCGCCGGTCCCCTCGGCGAGGCGCACGGGCGTCGCGACGGGCTTCACCGCTCCCCCGGGCGCGACGTCGCCCGGGTCGGTCGCGACGGTCGTCACGCGGACGTCGTCGAGCAGGAACGACGGGTGCGCGCCCGCGACGGGCGCGGCCTCGACGTAGAGCGACGCCGACGTCAGGCCCGCGGGCAGGGTGTACGTCCCGCCGATCCGGACCCAGCCGTCGGCCGTCGTCGCGACGGCCCCACCGACCCACGTGTACGCCGTCCCGGACGCGCCCGTCTCCTGCACCGTGAAGTTCACGCCGGACGACCCCGTCGTGCCCGCCGGGAGCTTGACCCACGCCTCGACGTCGTACGCGACCCCGGGCTCGAGCAGCGCGAGCGCGTCGGTCGCGACGCCGTGCCAGTCCGCAGCCCGACCCGTCACCGCGAGGCTCGACGACCCGCCGTGCGCCTCGGTGTCGGTCAGGGCGACGGTGACCGGCCCGCGGGCTGTCCACGGTGCCGTCCCCGCCGCTTCGAAATCGTTCTCCAGAACGATATCGATATCGTTATCGATCTGGGCAGGCGTCTGCGCATCCCTCGCATCCATGCCCACTGCCGCGCTCGCTCCCCCTCCCGCCACGAGGGTGGCGAGCACCCCCGCCACGGCGATCCTCCACGTGCGTCTCATCGTCGTCGCTCCCTTGCGATCGGCTGCACGGGGCGCCTCGCACCCCCGGGCGCACCGGCGCGCCCGGCCACACCCTAGGGGCACCCACCAGGTTCCGACAATGGCTGAACTATTTCCCGCCACCCCTCCGACCGTACCGACCGGCACCTGAGGTGAACGCTGGCGATTCCCAGCTCCATCTCGACCAACCACGGTTCTACCTCGGCCAACCACGGTTCTACCTCGGCCAACCACGGTTCTACCTCGGCGATGGGCGAGAACCGGCAGCCGACCATCACCACCACGACAGAAGGCCCCGCCCCGGTCTGGGTGAGACCGGGGCGGGGCTGACAGCGCGAGGTCACGACCTCCAGGTGTCCGACAGCGTCACCGAGCCGTCCGGGCCGACCGTCGCCGTGCGGTTGCCGCCGCTCTCCCAGACGACGTTCCCCCCGCCGTCGCGCTTGACGTACTTGTACTGGAACGTCGTCCCGGCCGGGAGGTCGAGGGTCGCGGTCCAGACGGGGTAGGCCGCGGCGGAGAGCGCGACGCCGTTCGCGGGCGCCCAGGATCCCAGTGCCGGGATGCTGCCCACGACGTACACGTCCTGCCCCCAGGTCGTCGTCGCCGTCACGGAGAACGACGCGTCGCCCTGGCCCTCGACGGGACCCGGCCCTTCCTCCTCGCACGGGTCGCCCGCCGTGACCGTCCCGCCCGAGACCGCGACGGCGGCGCCGCTCAGGGCGTAGTCCTTGCCGCCGTTGTTGTCCCAGGAGCCCGAGCCGTTCGTGAACGCCGCCGTGACGGTCGCGGCGGCGCCGGTCGCGCCGGCCGGCAGGGCGATCTCCTTCGAGACCCAGCCGGCGCAGGCCGCGGTCATCGCGACGCCGGGCACCGCGGTCCAGGCGCCCGTGCCGACGCGGTAGTGGACGTTGTACGCGCTCCAGCCCTTGCTGGTCGCGTAGTAGACGGTCGTCGTGCCGCTCGGGTCGACGGGACCGGGACCGCCGGTGCCGCCGTCGACCACGGCGCCGACGTGCAGCGCGAGCGCCCCGTACGCCGGGACCGTCGCGGTGAAGGTGCCGGAGCCGGAGACCGTGACGGTCTTCGCGCAGTCCTTCGACGCGACGACGTCGCAGTAGGTGCCGGCGGGGAGCGACGTCTGGTAGGTGCGCGTCACGGCGCTCGCGGAGTTGTTGATCGTCACGTACCCCTTGCCGCCGCGGCCGTACGCGATGTGGTTGTTCCCGTCGTCCCACCAGTTCGTCACCGCGGTCCCGGCGACCGCGTTGTGGAAGCCGACCATGCCCACGACCTCGGTCCAGCGCTGCGTGCAGACCCAGGCGCTGCTCGCGCAGCTCGCGTCGGGGACCGACGTCGCGGACGCGCCGGGCGCACCGGCGTCCTTGTCGGTCCACGTGTAGCCCGAGTAGACGCTCGGTGCGCCGTAGGGCCACGAGAGCATGAACGCGTTGGCGAGCTTGTACTTGGCGCCCCATTTGTAGTTCATGGTCTCGCCGTTGCGCTCGGTGTCGTGGTTGTCGACGAAGACGCCCGCGCGGTCCGAGGGGAGCTTGTCGTCGCCGATGGTCCGCAGGTCCTTGATCTGGCCGTCGAACCGGGACTTGAGCTCGCGCGCGTAGAAGAACTCGTGCGAGTCACCGGAGCCGAGGTACTCCGAGGGCTGGATGGGCTCGCCGCTCGCGCCGATGACCTCGTGCACCCAGAAGATGTTCGGGTTCGTGAGCCGCGCCTTGATCGCCGCGAGGTCGGCGGCCGGGATGTGCTTCGCGGCGTCGATGCGGAACCCGGCGACGCCGAGCGAGAGCAGGTCGTCGAGGTAGCCCGCGATCTTGCCGCGCACGTAGTCCGAGCCCGTCCGCAGGTCCTGGAGCGAGACGAGGCGGCAGTTCTGCACCACGTACCGGTCTCCGTACCGGTTGCCGATGTTCTCCTTGCAGTCGTTGAAGTCGTTCGGCCCGTAGAGGCCGGGGTAGCTCTCGACGCCGTACGTGGAGCCCGCGACGCCCGTCCCGCCGCCCTGGTCAGCCCCCGCCATGTGGTTGAGGACCGCGTCGGCGATGACGCCGACGCCCGCGGCGCGGCAGGTGTCGACCATGTTCTCGAACTCCGCCCGGGTGCCGAGCTTCGACTCGATCCGGTAGCTCACGGGCTGGTAGGAGGTCCACCACGCGGTGCCCTGGATGGTCTCCTGAGGCGGCGAGACCTGGACGTAGCCGAAGCCGGCCGGGCCGATCGTGCTGGTGCACTCGGCGGCCACGGAGTCCCACGTCCACTGGAAGAGGTTGAGGATCACGTCGCCCCGACCGTTGGGGGAGTCGACGACGGGCGTCGGCACGGGCGGTGCGGCCGCGGCGGGCGCGGCGACCGGCACCGTGGCCGCGAGCGCCGCCCCGAGCGCGAGAGCGGCGCTCGCCGCGGCCGCGACGACGCGTCGCAGGCGGCCGTCGCGCCCGGCCGTGCGCCCGTGGGCACGACGGGCGCCGGACGCGGCGGTCGGGGTGGGTTCCGGAGGACCGGCGGGATCGGTGGTGCGCGTCATTGCTGCTCCTTCGAGGTGCTGCGGCCGACGGCACGCTCGGCATCGAGCGCGCGACGGCCGCGCGGTGCTGACTGCGCCCCGGGGTGTCGGGCGCACGGACTCGGCGGCGTTGCAGAGTGTTGCCGGATGTTGCAGCAACCTTACAGAGCAGGGCGCATGCTGTCACCACCCCGTGGGCGCCCGCCGCCCTCGCGGGGACCCGTGCGTCGTCGGCCCGGACGGCATAGCGTCGAGCGGTACGCACCCACGGGAGGAGACGACGTCATGGGGACCAAGCGCCGCTGGAAGGACCTGACCAGAGGTCAGAAGGTCGCCGTCGGGGTCGTGGGCGCGGCGCAGGTCACGCTCACGGCCGCGGCGTACCGCGACCTGCTGCGCCGCCCGGCGGAGCAGGTCAACGGCACCAAGCTCGCGTGGGGCCTCGCGCTGCTCGTCAACTGGGTCGGCCCGATCGCCTACTTCCTCGACGGTCGCAAGCGCTGACTCTCGTCAGCGGGCGGCCGCCGACGTCCCGACACTCGCGGCCGCGCTCACCTCGCCGAGGATCACGGCGTCGATGAGCTGGCGCGCCCACTCGAGCACCTCGGCGCCGCGCAGCGGGCGTCCGCCGATGCGCGCCGTCGTCGGGTAGGGCACGAGGGACGCGCGGATCGCGGGCTTGAGCAGCGTGCCCGGGTACAGGCGCTTGAGCCGCAGCTGCGCGGACTCGGCGAGGTCGACCGGTGCGAACCGGATGAACTTGCCCTGCGCGGTGACGTCCGTGAGCCCCGCGCGGCGCGCGTGGTTGCGGAAGTCCGCGACGTCGAACAGCGCCGACGCGACGTCGGGCAGCGCGCCGTACCGGTCGACGAGCTCGGCCCGCACCTCGGCGAGCTCGGGCGCGTCGGTCGCGGCGGCGATCTTCTTGTACGCCTCGAGCCGCAGCCGCTCGGTCGCGATGTAGGACTCGGGCAGGTGCGCGTCGACCGGGAGCTCGATCGACACCTCCGGCTGCTCCTCGGGCCCGTCGCCGCGGTAGTTCGCGACGGCCTCCCCCACCATCCGCACGTAGAGGTCGAACCCGACGCCCGCGATGTGCCCGGACTGCTCCCCGCCGAGCAGGTTGCCCGCGCCACGGATCTCGAGGTCCTTCATCGCGACCTGCATGCCCGCGCCGAGGTCGGTGTGGGCCGCGATGGTCGCGAGGCGGTCGTGCGCGGTCTCGGTGAGGGGCCGCTCGGGCGGGTAGAGGAAGTACGCGTACGCACGCTCGCGCCCGCGACCCACGCGACCGCGGAGCTGATGGAGCTGCGACAGCCCGAGCATGTCCGCGCGCTCGAGGATGAGCGTGTTCGCGTTGGAGATGTCGAGCCCCGTCTCGATGATCGTCGTGCAGACGAGGACGTCGAGCTCCTTCTCCCAGAACGCCCGGATCACCTGGTCGAGCTGGTGCTCGTTCATCTTGCCGTGGGCCACACCGACGCGGGCCTCGGGCACGAGCTCGCGCAGCTTCGACGCCGTGCGGTCGATCGTCTCGACCTTGTTGTGCACGTAGAACACCTGGCCCTCGCGCAGCAGCTCGCGGCGCAGCGCGGCCGCGATCTGCTTCTCCTCGTACGCACCCACGTAGGTGAGGACGGGGTGGCGCTCCTCGGGCGGCGTCGCGAGCGTCGACATCTCGCGGATGCCCGTGACCGCCATCTCGAGCGTGCGCGGGATCGGGGTCGCGGACATGGCGAGCACGTCCACGTTGGTCCGCAGCTGCTTGAGCGTCTCCTTGTGCTCGACGCCGAACCGCTGCTCCTCGTCGATGATGACGAGCCCCAGGTCCTTGAACCGGACGCTCCCCGTGATGAGCCGGTGGGTGCCGATGACGACGTCGACCGTGCCCTTGCGCAGCCCGTCCACGACCTCCTCGGACTCATTGGCCGTCTGGAAGCGCGAGAGCGCCTTGACCGTCACGGGGAAGCCCGCGTACCGCTCGGAGAACGTCTCGAAGTGCTGCTGGACGAGGAGCGTCGTCGGCACGAGCACCGCGACCTGCTTGCCGTCCTGGACCGCCTTGAACGCCGCGCGGATCGCGATCTCCGTCTTGCCGTAGCCGACGTCGCCGCACACGAGGCGGTCCATGGGGACCGTCTTCTCCATGTCGGCCTTGACCTCGTCGATCGTCGCGAGCTGGTCGGGCGTTTCGACGTACGCGAACGCGTCCTCGAGCTCGCGCTGCCACGGCGTGTCCGGGCCGAACGCGTGGCCCTGCGTCGCCATGCGGGCGCTGTAGAGCCGGATGAGCTCGCCGGCGATCTCCTTGACGTGCTTGCGCGCGCGGGACTTCGTCTTGGCCCAGTCCGCGCCGCCCATCTTGTTGAGGCTCGGCGACTCGCCGCCGGTGTACTTGGTGACCTGGTCGAGCTGGTCCATGGGCACGAACAGACGGTCGCCGGGCTGGCCCCGCTTGCTCGACGCGTACTCGATGACGAGGTACTCGCGCGTCGCGGCGTTGCCGCCCGTGCCGAGCGTGCGCTGCACGAGCTCGACGAACCGCCCCACGCCGTGCTGCTCGTGCACGACGAAGTCGCCCGCCTTGAGCTGGAGCGGGTCGACGACGTTGCGCCGCCGGCTCGGCATCCTGCGCATGTCGCGCGTGCTCGTCCCGGCGCGGCCCGTGAGGTCGGCCTCGGAGAAGACGGCGAGGCGCAGCTCGGGCGCGACGAAGCCCTTCCCGACCATCGCCGGGGTGACGAGGACGATGCCACCCTCGGGCTCGTCGTCGAGCCGCGGCACGAGGCGCGCGGGCGTGTCGACCGCGCCGAGCTGCTCGACCATGCGCTTGGCAGGCCCGTGGCCCTCGGTCGTGAGCACGAGGCGCCACCCGGCGTGCTGGAGCCCGCGCACGTCGTCGAGGGCGCGCGACACGTCGCCGCGGTAGGACTCGACGTCACGCGCGCCGATCGTGAAGGTGGGGACGCCGTCCGCGCTCTCGCCCACGTGGGCGGTCGCGCCCGACGCCACGCGGTCCCCCGCGCCGGCCGGCGCGCCCTCGTCGGGCGCCACGTCCAGGTCCGGGTTGTCGAGCGCGAACGACGAGAGCGTCCACCAGCCCAGGCCGCGGCGCTGCGCGACCGCGCGCACCTCGGCGAACGTCTCGAACGACGCCGCCGACAGGTCGACGGGCGCCTTGCCGCCCGCGACGGCGCCCGTCCACGCCGCGGCGAGGAACTCCTCCGTCGTCGCGACGAGGTCGTGCGCGCGGCGGCGCACGCGCTCGGCGTCGTCCACGACGAGCAGCGCGTCGTCGGGCACCAGCTCGAGCACCGGCACCATGCGGTCCACGAGGACCGGCGCGAGCGACTCCATGCCCTCCACCGCGACGCCCGCGGCGAGCTTGTCGAGCATCTCCGTCGCGCCCGGCAGGTCCTCGACCAGCGCGGCCGCGCGGGCTCGCACCGACTCCGTCAGCAGGATCTCGCGGCACGGCGGCGCCCACAGCCCGTGCTCGGCGATCTCGAGGCTGCGCTGGTCCGCGACCGCGAACCAGCGGATCTCCGACACCTCGTCGCCCCAGAACTCCACGCGCAGCGGGTGGTCCTCGGTGGGCGGGAACACGTCGAGGATCCCGCCGCGCACGGCGAACTCGCCGCGGCGCTCGACCATGTCCACGCGCGTGTACGCGGCCGCGACGAGCCGCTCGGCCACCTCGGTGAGGTCCGCCGTCGACCCGGCGTGCAGCTCGACCGGCTCGAGCTCGCCCAGCCCGTCCACGACCGGCTGAAGGAGCGCGCGCACCGGCATGACCAGCACGCGGACGGGGCCCGCCGGCCCGACCTCGGGGTCCGGGTGCGCGAGGCGTCGGAACACGGCGATGCGCTTGGCGACCGTGTCCGCGCGCGGGCTCAGCCGCTCGTGCGGCAGGGTCTCCCAGCTCGGCAGCACCGCGACGACGTCGGCCAGCTCGTCCGGAAGGTAGGCCCGCACGCTCGCCGCGAGCTCGTCGGCGTCACGCCCGGTCGCCGTCACGACGACGAGCGGGCGGGAGCCCGCTGCCCAGGCCGCACCCGTCCCGCCGTCGCGCGGCGACCCGTCATCGTCGACCGGGCCGGTGGCCCGTGCGCCCGCCATCGCGGCGAGCAGGGGCGGACGCACGCCCGCCGGGCCGACCACGTCCGCCTCGCCACGGGCGCGCACGTGCTCGACGGCCGCCGTCGCGGCGGGGTCGGCGAGCAGCGCGGGCAGGATGCCGGTGAGGTTCATGCGGTGGGGTCCCTCCGAGGACGGTGGTCGGGAGCGCCGGAGCCCCGGGCGCGGTGGCGAGGCTCGTGGGCGACGTTGGTGGCGTTGGTGGCGCCGGGGAGACGGGCAGCGGACACGACGGAGCAGCACGAACGGCCCGGACCGAGGTTCTCCGAGGGCGGTGAACAGGTCCGGGCTGGGTCGCGCGGGACGACGGAACCCAGCGTACGCCTCGGCGCCCACACGTCGACGGCGAGCGGCGTGACGGAGACGCGGCGTTTTCACCCGGCGTCGCCCGCTCGCGACCGGTGACACGGTCCCTGCTGCTCCGTCATGCTCGGGGCGTGTCCACGTCTGCGGCGCCGGCCCCCGTGCCGGCCCGGCCCCGCCCGTCCGCGCTGCTCGTGGTGCTCGCGCTGCTCGTCGCGGTCTTCGTCGCGCTCTGGGCGGCCTCGCACCTCACCGTCGCCGGTCAGCAGGCCGACGCCGGCGCCTTTCGGACCCTCGCGCCCCTGCACGACGCCGGGCGCGACCTCGCCGGGGCGCTGCGCCGGGGTCTCCCGGTGGCGTGCGCGGCCGTCGTCGCCGTCCTGGGCGTGGTCGCGCTCGTGCGTCGCGCGTGGCGCGACGTCGTCGCCGCCGTCGTCGTCGTGCTCGGGACGGTCGGGATCGCGCTCGGGCTCCGCGAGGTCCTCGTGCGACCCGACCTCGGCGGGTACGGCTACGCCCACCAGACCTTCCCGAGCGGGCACGTGGCGGTGGTCGGCGGCCTGTGCGTCGCGATCTGGCTCCTGTGGCCGTGGCCGACGTCGCGGACGGCCGCAGGCTGGGCCGGGCTCGGGGTGACGTCGGTCGCCGCCCTCGCTTCCGTGGTGACGTACGCGCACCGACCGAGCGACGTCGTCGGCTCGCTGCTCGTCGCGGCGGCCGTCACGGTCGCCGTCGTGTGGCTGCTCGACGTCCCGCGGGGGGCCCGCGCGGCGGGGACGCCCCCGGCCGCGGCTCCCTCCGTCACCGACGGGACGCCGGAGCCTCCCCGGGTCGGCGACTCCTCACGCTGACCTCGGCGAGCCCTGCGTAGAGCGCCTCGTAGCGGTCCACGACGCGCTCCCACGTGAAGTCCTCGACCCGCCGGCGCCCGGCGGCACCGATCCGCCCCGCGCGCTCCGGGTCGTCGAGCAGGCCGAGCACGGCGGCTGCGAGCGCCTGCGTGTCCTGAGGGTCCACGAGGACGCCGTCGACGCCGTCGGTGACGATCTCCGGGGGCCCGCCCCGCACGGTCGCCACGAGCGGCCGGCCCGACCGCCACGCCTCGAGGACGACGAGCGGGGCGGCGTCCGCGCGGCTCGGCACGACGACCACGTCCGCACCCGCGAGGCGGGCCGCGACCTCGGACGGGTCGAGCCGCCCGGGCAGCTCGACGCGGTCCGTCAGCCCAGCCGACGCGACCCGGCGGCGCAGCGCGCCCGCCTCGCTCCCGTCGCCCACGACCACGAGCCGCGCCCGGTCGCGCAGCGGCGAGGACGCGAACGCGTCCACGAGCAGGTCGAACCCCTTGACGTGCTCGATCCGTCCCACCGCGACGACCACGGGCTCGCGCACGTCGTCCTCCGGACGGTGATCGACCACGTCGTGCCCGGCGAGGTCGACGCCGTTCGGGACGACCACGGCGTCCGGCGCGCCGAAGCGGACCAGGTCGTCCGCGACGACGCGCGAGCATCCCGTCACCGCACCCGCGACGCCGATCGAGCGCTCCAGCGCCGCACGCAGCAGCCGCGAGCGCTCGAACACGGCATGGTCGTCCGCGAAGGTCTCCCCGTGCGAGCTGACCACGAGCGGCGTCCGCGTGAGCGTGCGCACGCCGAGGGCGTACGCGCCGTTCGGGCCGAAGCACTGCACGTGGAGCACGTCGGGCCGGAACGCCCGGAACGCCCGGCCCCACGCGAGCGCGGCCCCTGGCGCGGCCAGGGCGAACCGGGCGACGTCGCCGGGCCGGCTCGACGGCTGCGGGGTCGGCAGGTAGCGCACGAGGACGCCGTCGACGCGGCGCGTGCCGAGCCGTTCGCCGCGGTCGACGGTCCAGACCTCCACCGCGCTCCCGCGAGCCGCCAGCACGCGCGCGACGTGGCGCACGTGCGACTCGACGCCCCCCGTGTGCGGGTCGAACGAGCTCGCCACCAGCGCCACCCGACGACGCCCTGCCATGCGTCCCTCACCCTCTCGCGGGACGTCCCGCGCCCGGTCCACGATCACCCGCTCATCACCCGCTCCCGCAGGTCCGGCGGGGCGCCCGCGCCACTAGAGTGGGCCACTCTACCGACCGCTCCGGTCGTCCCGACCGTGCCGCACCCACCGCGCACCACGCCCCGAGGGGGACCCTCCCGATGCCGCAGCTCGTCGTCGCGACCGTCGCGGTCGAGGTCCCGATGGGGGCCCAGGTGTACCAGGAGGAGGTCGCGGCGCGCGCGGCGACGGCGCTCGCGGACGGGTCCGCCGGCGCGACCGGCCCGTGGTCCGTCGACCGCGCCGTCTTCCGCTCGCTCCGCTCCCCGCTCGCCGGGACCCACCGGCTCCCGCTCGGGCGCCTCGGCTCCGCGGGGCCGGCGGCGCGCCGGGCCGTCGGCCGCGCGGTGTACCCGCGCAGCGCCGTCGTGCACCGCGTGGGGCTCGACCTGCCGCCCCACCCGACGCGCGACGTCGTCGCCGTGCAGGACGTCGTGTCGTGGCGCTACGACGACGAGTCCGCGCCGGTCCGCGCCGCCGCCGAGGAGGTCCGTCGCGCGGCGGCCGTCGTGTGCGTGTCGGAGTTCAGCGCGGACGAGGCCGCCGACGTCCTCGGGCTCGCCGAGCGGCCGGCCGTGGCCTACAACGGCGTCGACCCGGTCTACTTCTCCGCCGCGCCGCTCCCCCGCGAGCCTCTCGCAACGCTCGGGGTGGACGGCCCGTACGTGCTGCACGCCGGCGGTGCGTCGCGGCGCAAGAACCTCGAGGAGCTCGCGGTCGCGTGGACCGCCGTCCGCTCCGCGCGACCCGACCTCACGCTCGTCATGAGCGGGCCGCCCCACCCGCGGCGCACGGCGCTGTTCGCCGACCTGCCCGGCACGCGGCTCGTCGGTCGGCTGCCGGGCGAGCTGATGCCGGGGCTCGTCGCCGGCGCTGCGGCGGTCGTCGTGCCGTCGCGCTACGAGGGGTTCGGGCTCCCCGCCCTCGAGGCCATGGCGGCCGGGGTCCCGGTGGTCGCGGCGCGCACCAGCTCGCTGCCCGAGGTCGTGGGCGACGGCGGCGTGCTCGCCGAGCCGGACGGCGCGAGCCTCGCGGAGGCCTTGCTGTGGGTGACGACGCGCGACGCCGAGGTCGAGGCGCTCGTCGGGCGCGGGCGCGAGCGCGCCGCGACGTTCACGTGGGAGCGCAGCGCCGCCCAGCACGCGGCGATCTGGCGCTCGGTCGCCGCGCGCGGCTGACCGCGCCCGTGCCCGGGTGACGGCACTCATCCCGCCGGCTCCCACGCCTGGACCGCGCTGATCGCCGCGATCCACTCGCTCTCCGTCGCGAGCGGGACGAAGTCGGGGTGCAGCCCGCCGACGATCCCCGTGTAGTTCGCCGCGAGCACGGGCACGTCGCGCTCGGTCGTCATCGGGAGCGTCACGCGCACCGCCGTGACCTCGACGGGCTCGAACGTGAAGAGCGCGACGCGGTCGAGGAGCTGGTCGGTCTGCTGCGCGACGTCGTGCCAGTCACCGTCCGGCGTCCGTACGGAGACGGTGTAGTCGCGCAGTCCCGACGTGCAGCAGCGGATGCCCGCCGTCGCGACGGCGACGCGGTCGATCGTGCGCGGGCCGTCGGTGGTGACCTCGACGCCGGGGGCCTCGTCGACCGACCCGTCGGCCAGGCGCCCCGACCGCCACGGCTCGCGCACGGCGAAGGTCCCCGACGTCACGACGCCGGGACCGCTCGCGTCCTCGTGGGTCGACGTCGCGGTCACCGGGCGGCCCTCGAGCACGTCGTCGCCGAACGGCTCGACGGGGGCGACCTCGAGCGCCGTGCCCGCGGGCGCGACGAGCAGGACCGGCGCGCCGTTCACCGGGACGTCGACGCCCCCGGAGGGGACCTCCAGGCCACGCTCGGCGCCGTACGGGTCGCGTGCGGTCACGGTGACCGCACCGCCCGGCGCCGTGAGCCGCACGGTGGTGGAGAGGTCCTCGCTCCACAGGGCGAGCAGCTCGGCGCCCTCGACCTCGCCCGTCCCGGGCGCGCGCACGGCGTGGACCCCGGGGGTCCCCGTCTCGACCGCCTCGGGCGGCCCGAACCCGTCGAGGAACGCCGCGCTCGCCGCGAAGGCGGCGCCGGCCGGTTTGACGTACTGCCCGTACTGGAGCAGCGACCACGAGTTCCCCGCCTCGCCGAACCCGCCCTCGGAGAAGAAGTACGTCCACTCGTCGACGTCCTCGAGCCCGTACCAGAGGAGCTTGCGCACGACGTCGGACCCGCCCGCCCAGAAGTTCGCGACGCCGTCGGACCACCATCCGGTCTCGGTGTCCCACACGGGGACCTCGCCGCACGGGCCGATCGCCTCGCGCAGCCGGTCCAGCTCGGCGCCGTCGGCGGAGAACCCCTCCTCCTCCCACGACCGGTTGAACCCGGTGTAGGGGTGGATCCCGACCACGTCGAGCGAGTCGCAGCCGCCCGCGGCGACCAGGTCGGCCCACCACGCGGGCTCGATCCCGAGCGTGTTGCCGCCGACCACCACGACGTCCCGGAAGGCGGCTCGCGCGCCCGCCGCGAACGGCGCGCCGACCTCCTCCTCGTACGCGGCCGCGTCGTCGTAGCCCGTGCTGTTGGGCTCGTTCCAGGGCTGCCAGTAGCGGATCTGCGGCGCGCGCTCGTGGACGGCGGAGACGATCTCGCGCACCCAGCCCTCCCAGGTGCCGGCCTCCGCCGCGGCCTGCTCCGCCTCGCCGCCCGAGCCGAGCTGCAGCGTGAGGACCACGCCCGTCTCCTCCGCGAGCTCGGCAGCTGCCGCGAGCTCGGCGAACGGGTCGCCGTCCGCGGGCGGCTCGCCCTCCTCCTCGTCGGGCTCGAAGGCCGCGTTCGGCAACGAGTCCCACACGAGCGCGGCGGCGTCCGGCTCGGCGGTCGGGTCCGGCACGATCGACCCGAAGTCGAGCTGCGTGCGGTGGCTGCCCACGCCCAGCTGGTCGGCGAGCTGTACGCCGCGCAGCGGGCCGGCACCGCCCCAGTCCGCGCCGTCCGCGAGCGCCGCCGGGTCGAGCCCGCTGCCCGCGGCGGCCACGGTGTAGCGCAGGCACGTCCCCGAGACCGGTTCTCCCGTCGTGGCCTCGACGAGCGCGGCGTCGACCTCGTACACCCCCGGGCGGGTCGGCGGCAGGTCGAGCGCGAGCTCGCCGCCCTCCGCCGGGAGGTCCACCACGGTCTCCTCGCCGACCACCGGATCCCACACGCGCGGGTCGCCGCGCACCTGGTACCGCAGGCGGTACGTCCCGGCGGAGGCGCCCCACGCGTCGTCGAACGCGGCGACCACGCGCGGCACGGACCCGTCGGGGAAGACGCCGTAGGGCGCGTCCACGAGCAGCCCGGCACCGAGCCCGAGGCCGCCGAACAGCTCCTCGTTCGCGGCGTTGTACTTCACCGGCGCGCCGAGCTGGTACGCCATGCGGTCGGCCGTGATCTCCGTGAGGGCGAACCCGCCGTCCTCACCGTGCGTGAGCACGTAGTACGGCGCGTCGCCGGCGGTGCCGTCGCGCAGCACCGGCGTGCTCTCCCACAACGCGAACGGCTGCTCGAGGTCCTTGTGCGTGTCCGGCCAGACGCCGCGGAACGCACCGTCGCTCCCCCACCACCGGAACCCGAGGTTCTCGTCGGCGACGACGAGGCCGTCGCCCTCGGGCCCCGACGACGGTCCCGTGGTCGCACCCGTCGTGTCGTCGAGCCACGGCACGCGCGGGACGCCGAACGGCCGTCCGCGCACCCACGAGGCGCCGAGGTGGAGGGCCGGGTCGACGCCGTCCGGTCCGACCGCACGCAGGTCGAGCGAGCGGCGCTCGTCGTCGCGCACGTCGGTCTGGACGAGCGCCGTGCCGTCCGGGAGCTGGGCGAGGACGGCGCCCTCGAACGGGACCTCGGCGATCAGCTCGCCCTCGCCCGACACCTCGTGGAGGACCTCGCCCGCCTCCTGGACGCCGACGACGGTCCCGTCCTCGTCCGTCCAGCGCACCGTCCCGTACAGGTCGAGCAGGTCGCCCGACGTGTGCTCCCCCTCGGGGATGGTCGTCGACCAGACCGTGGACCCGTCGGGCGCGACCTTGAGCAGGTCGCGCCGGTGCACGAGCGTGTCGAGGAGGTAGACGTTCCCGTCGGGGTCGACCTCGAAGGAGTCCGTGCGGAAGGTCTCGCTCGCGCCGTCCCAGTCGAGCTCGACGGGTGTCGTGGCCTCCGCCTCCCCGGTGGTGAGGTCGTAGCGCGTCACGGTGTACGTCGCCTCGCGGTCCCACTCCAGCACGTACGCCGCGCCGTCGAGCACGCGGAAGGTGACGAGCTCGCCGTCGTCGAGGGTCACGACGTCGTCGACGACCGTGCGGATCCCACCCATCGCCTCGGTGTCGACGCCGTCGTCGGTCACCTGCTCGAGGCGGGGGAACCCGCACAGGGGCAGCGCGCCCGTCTGCGTGACGGGCGCGGCGGCGGGGACCGGGGACGCGGTGAACGGGGGCGCGGCCGACGTGCTCCCCGGGCCGGTGCCGCCGATCGCGACGGCCGCGACCAGCCCGAGGACCGCGGCGACGACGCCACCCACGACCGTGGGGTCCGCACCGCCCTCGGGCCCCTCCCGGTCCTCGTCCGAAGCCATCTCGCCGCCCTGTCGTCGTCGGGCCCTGCTCGGGTGCCGCTCCCGCGAGCGTAGGTCCGCGAAGAGCGTGCGCAGAGGGTCGAGCGGCACTTTCACCCGCGTCCGTCCGGTTCCGGGCCCGATTCACCCGTTCGACCCGGCCTCGGGCGCGAGCAGGACGACTATCTTTCATCTGTGCAGGCGACCACGGAACCCGCTATCCGCGTCGCCGGGCTGGGCAAGACGTACCGGCTCGGCGCGTTCGGCGAGCGCCCGTCCACCGCCGCTGCCGCCGCGATCCAGTGGGTGCGGTCCACCGGCAAGCAGAAGTACACGCTGTTCGACGCGCTCGACGACGTCTCCTTCGAGGTCCCGCAGGGCGAGGCGCTCGGGATCGTCGGCCGCAACGGCGCCGGCAAGTCGACCCTGCTCAAGATCCTCACCCGCGTCACCGCGCCCACGCGCGGGCGCATCGAGCTCAACGGCCGCGTCGGGTCTCTCCTGGAGGTCGGCACGGGGTTCCACCCCGAGCTCACGGGCAAGGAGAACATCTACCTCAACGGCGCGATCCTCGGCATGACGCGCAAGGAGATCACCAGGCGCTACGACGAGATCGTCGCGTTCTCCGGCATCGAGAAGTTCCTCGCGACCCCGGTGAAGCGCTACTCGTCCGGCATGTACGTGCGCCTCGCCTTCTCCGTCGCCGCGCACCTCGACACCGAGATCCTCGCGATCGACGAGGTCCTCGCCGTCGGGGACGCCGAGTTCCAGCGCCGCTCGATCCAGAAGATGCGCGAGGCCGCGCAGGGCGGGCGCACGGTGCTGTACGTGAGCCACCAGCTCCAGACGGTCCAGGCGCTGTGCACCTCCGCGGTCCTCCTCGACCGCGGGACCCTGACGTACTCGGGCACGGTCGAGGGCACGCTCCAGGCGTACCGCGACAGCTTCGAGAGCTTCGCGGCCGCGCAGTCCGACCCCGCGAAGCGCCCCGGGAACGGCAACCTCCGCCTCTCCTCGGTCCGGATGGAGGACGAGTTCGTCAAGTCGTCGCAGGACATCGTGGTGGACTTCGAGGCGCCGGCCAGCAAGGACCTGATCGGCACCTACTTCGTCTCGATGCACATCAACAACGACCAGGGCACGGTCATCGCGCAGTGCGACTCGCGGCTCGTCGGCAGGTGGTTCGACCCGGAGAAGCCCCAGAAGGGGCGCCTCGTGGTCCGCGACCTGTGGCTCAAGCCCGGCCAGTACACCGTCGACGTGTACGCGTGCCAGGCCGGGGTGCTGGACGCCTGGGAGGGTGCGTGGCGCTTCGAGGTGCTGCCCGACCTCCCCTACCCCGAGTTCACGGAGTCGTCGGGCACCGAGAAGGGCATGGTCTTCGTGAACTTCGACTACGAGGGGGGCTGACGTGGAGCAGACCGTGCAGCGCACCGTCATCACGCCGCCCGGCCGCCTCAACCTGCCGTCGTGGCGCGAACTGTGGAACGCCCGCGAGGTCGCGGTCCGGCTCGCCCTGCGCGACATCATCGTGCGGTACCGCCAGACGATCTTCGGCATCACCTGGGTCATCGCCCAGCCTCTCGTCAGCGCCGGGATCTTCACCGTCGTGTTCGGGCAGATCGCCGACCTCTCGACCGGCGACGAGCACATCCCCTACTTCCTGTTCACGCTCGCCGGGATGCTGGCGTGGAACCTCTTCAACGGGTCGCTCGGCCGTGCGTCGAGCTCGATGGTCGGGAACCAGTCGCTGGTCCAGAAGGTGTTCTTCCCGCGCCTGCTGGTCCCCGTCTCGAGCCTCGCGTCGGTCGTCGTGGACTTCCTCGTCGCGCTGGTCCTCGCGGTCGTGCTCCTGTTCGTCTACGGCGTGAACCCCGGGTGGGGGATCCTGCTGCTGCCCGCCTGGATCGTCCTCATCCTCATGATCGGGACCGGGATCGGCCTGGCCGCCGCGGCGTACATGGTCAAGTACCGCGACGTCGGCTACGTGCTGCCGTGGCTCGTGCAGATCCTG
Source organism: Cellulosimicrobium cellulans (assembly GCF_016921195.1). Classification (GTDB taxonomy): domain Bacteria; phylum Actinomycetota; class Actinomycetes; order Actinomycetales; family Cellulomonadaceae; genus Cellulosimicrobium; species Cellulosimicrobium cellulans_F. The sequence goes on along the minus strand of NZ_JAFGYF010000013.1, from coordinate 37,980 downwards.
CTCTACGCGAGCCCCGTGGCCTACGCGCTGTCGGAGGTGCCGGCGAACCTGCGCTGGCTGTTCGACATCAACCCGGTCACGTGGTTCCTCGAGGGCTTCCGCTGGTCCCTCCTCGGGACTCAGGCCCCGGTGACCTGGCAGGTCGTGGCCCTCGTGGTCGCGGCGCCGCTCATCCTGCTCGGCGGCACGCTCGTCTTCCAGAAGAACGAGCGCGAGTTCGCGGACTTCATCTGATGCGCCGCACCGCGTACGTGCTCGTCGCCGACCCGAGCTACCTCGAGTCGAGCCTGCGCTCGTACTACGCGCACGTCGACCGGATCGTGCTGTCCTACGACGAGACGTCGACGTCGTGGACCGGGGCGCCGCTGCCCGTGGAGGAGTGCCTCGCCGTGGTCGACGCGCTCGACGTGGATCGCAAGTGCGTCCGGGCGCCGGGGCGTTACGCGCGCCCCGGGGAGCCACCGCTCGACAGCGAGACGCTGCAGCGTCAGGCCGCGCTCGACCAGGCGTCCGAAGGGGCCGACTGGGTGCTCCAGCTCGACACCGACGAGGTCGTGCTCGACCCGGTGACGTTCGTCGACGCGGTGCGGCGCGCCGACGCCGTGGGAGCCTCCGGCCTGGACTTCCCCTCCCGGTGGCTCTACTCGCGCGTGGCCCCCGGACGCTATCTGGAGGCGAGCACCCGCCTGGGCCGGCCGGCCGCCTCCTACCCCGGACCGCTCGCCGTCCGGGCCGGGACGCGGCTCACGCACGCGCGGCAGGCTACCGTCCCGCTCTACCGGGTCGACCTGGGACCGTGGAACACGGACCCCGCCCGGCGCCGTGACACCATCGTCCACCAGGTCGTGGACCCGGACTCGGCGGTGCTCCACTTCTCGTGGGTGCGCCGCCCGGAGACGATGCGCCAGAAGTTCGGGTGGTCCGGCCACACGGCGCACTACTCCCGGCCCGGTGTCTACGAGTCCTGGGTCGAGCGCACGCGCCGCCCTCGGCGCACGGTGCTCACCTCGCCGCTGCGCCGTCGTGACTGGTACCGCCTCGTGACCGTCCCCGAGCCGCCGGGAGGCGAGCCGTGACCCCGACCGTGAGCGTCGTCGTCGTCACCTACGGGCGGCCCGAGAGCGTGCGCGAGTGCCTGGAGCACCTGCAGAAGCTCGACACGCCCCCGCTCGAGGTCGTCGTCGTGGACTCGACCCCCGCCGACACGACGCGGCAGCTCGTGCGCGAGCTCTTCCCCGACGTGCGTCTGCTCCACAGCACGCTCGGGCGCGGCACGACGCCCGAGTCCCGGCAGATGGGCTTCGCCGTGACGCGCGGCGACGTCGTCGCGTTCGTCGACGACGACGCGTACGTCGCGCCCGACTGGCTCGACGAGCTCGTCGCCCCGTACGCCGACCCGGACGTCGTGGCCGTCGGCGGCCGGGCCGACAACGGCATCCCGGGCGAGGAGGACGAGGGCCTCGACCGCATCGGCCGGCTCCTGCCCGACGGTCGGCTCACCGGGTACTTCGCCGCCGACCCGGGTCGCGTCGTCGAGGTCGACCACCTGCTCGGGGCGAACATGTCGTTCCGCCGCAGCGCGCTCGCGGCCATCGGCGGCATCCGCGGCAACTACCCGGGAACCTGCCTGTGCGAGGAGTCCGACATCTCGCTGCGCCTGCGCGCGACCGGTGGTCGCCTGCTGTACACCCCCAGAGCGGTCGTGCGGCACATGGCGGCGCCCTACGGCATCGGGGGCAAGCGGTTCGACCGACGCTACCTCTACTACGCCCGCCGCAACCACGTCGTGATGCTCGTGCGGAACTTCGGGTGGCGCGACCCGATGGTGCGCCGCTACGCGCGCACCACGTGGCGCGCGCAGTCGAGCTACCTGTGGGCCGTGCGCAGCCGCCTCGGTCCGACCATGGCGGACGGCTCACCGCGCTCGCTCCTGCGGCGCGTCACCGCGCCCGTCGTGCTCTCACGCGCCGCCGCCGAGCTGTGGGGCCTGGCCGCGGGGTTCCCGGCGGCGCTCGTCGCCAGGCGGCTCGACCGCGCGGACGGGGTCGCGACACCATGAGCCCGCGCACCGGGCGCACGGCGTCGACCGGCCCGGCCGGGCGGCCGCGCCGCCTCGTGCACGTCATCACCCCAGGCGACCACTTCTCGCCACGGACGGGGAGCGCCGTCCCGACCGTCGTCGACGGGCTGAGCCGCCACGCTCGCCCCGACGGCCCACGACCCGCGGTGGTCGTGGCCGCCGGCACCTATCCCGACCGCTACGACAGCGCCGAGGTCCTCGAGTACGCCCCGGCACGCGCCGGGCGGGCCGACCGCTGGGTCGACGCGGCCGCGGGCCGCCTCGGGCTCGCCCGGCCGGGTGCGCGCAGGGTGCTCGGCGCGACGCTCGCCGCCCAGGGCGCCTGGGACCCGGGCGTGGTCCTCGCGCACAACGCGCCCGCGCTCGTCCCGCTCGTGGACGCGGACCGGCACGTGCCCGTCCTCTACGCCCACAACCAGGTGCTGGGCTCCTGGTCGGAGCGCGACGCCGGGCGCGCGCTCGACCCCGCCGCGGCGATCGTGTGCGTGAGCGACCACCTCGCGGGTGCCGTCGCGAGCCGGCTCCCGCTCCGCCTGCGCGAGCGCGTCCGCACGGTCCGCAACGGCGTGGACGCCACGGCGTTCGCCGTCCCCCGGCCGCCGCGGGGTGACGCGCTGCGCGTGGTGTACGTGGGCCGCGTCATCCCCGACAAGGGCGTGCACGTGCTTCTCGACGCCGTCGTCGCGCTCGGCCGCGCGGACGTCGAGCTCACCGTCCTGGGCCGCCCGGGCTTCGCCGCGGACGCGCCCCTGACCGGATACGAGCGGGACCTGCGCCGGACGGCGGAGCGCGCCGCCGGCCCGGTACGCTTCGGCTCCTTCGTGCCCCGTCCCGCGCTGCCCGGTCTCCTCGCCGCGGCCGACGTCGTCGTCGTCCCCTCCGCGTGGCCCGAGCCCTTCGCGCTCACCGCGCTCGAGGGCATGGCCGCCGGTGCCGCGGTCGTCGCGTCCGACGTCGGAGGCGTGCCCGAGGCCGTCGGCGACGCCGGGATCCTCGTCCCGCCCGGCGACGCGGCCACCCTGGCGGGCGCGCTCGAGGCGCTCGCCGACGACCCGAGCGCCCTGGACCGTGCCGCGCGCGCCGCCGTCGAGCACGCACGACGCCACGACTGGCGCGTCGCCGCCGCACGGCTCGACGAGGTGCTCGCGCCGTTCACGGCAGCGACCCAGCCCACCGGGTCCGCCCGATGAGCGCGCTGCGGGCGCGGACCGTCGCGCTCGAGGACCTCACGGCGGCCGACCACGAGCGGTGGGCCGACCTCGTCGACCGCGCGCTCGAGCCGAACCCGTTCCTCTCCCCCGCCTATCTCGCCACCGCGGTGCGGCACCTGCCGAGCGCGAAGGGCATCGTCGCCGTCGTCGTCGAGGACGACGACGCGATGCACGCGTTCCTGCCCCTGAGCAGGGCGCGACGATTCGCACGCACCCCGCTGCCCTACGCGACGACCGCCGGCCCGTTCCTCGGGTCCGAGTCGCCCCTGTGCGTCCCTCTCGTCGACGAGGACAGGCCCGCCGAGACGCTGGGCACGCTGCTCAACCACCTGTCGACGCGTGCCTCGGGCCTGCCCGGTCTCGTCGAGCTGACCCTGGTCCCCGTCGGCGGGCGGTTCGACGAGGCCCTGGAAGCAGCGTGCCGCGCGCACGACGTGCCGCTCGTGGAGCGCTACCGCTTCGAGCGGGCCGCGCTCGTCCCGACCGCCGGCGGCCCGGCGCCCCGCGAGGCGCTCAGCGCGTCCCGGCGCAAGCAGGTCGAGCGGCTGCGGCGGCGCCTCGAGCGCGACGTCGGACCGCTGGTCATGACCGACGCGGGCCTCGACCCGGACGCGTTCGCCGAGTTCGTCCGCCTGGAGGCGGCCGGGTGGAAGGGCACGACCGACGAGGGCGGGGCGCTCCAGGTGGTCCCCGGCGCGCTCGAGTGGTTCACCGACGTCGCCGACGACCTGCGCGCACGGGGCCGGCTCCACCTGTTCGTCCTCACCGCAGGGGACGAGGTGGTCTTCATCTCCGTCGTCCTGCGGGCCGGGGACCGGCTCTACTCCCTCATGGACACCTACGACGAGCGGTTCGCGAAGTTCAGCCCCGGGTCGATCGGGCGGGTCGTCGAGCAGGAGCACGTGCTCGAGCACACCGACGCGACGCTCTTCGACCCGTGCCTGCATCCCCGGTACGCGGTGCCGTCCGGCCTCTACCGCGACCGCCGGACGCTCCGCGGCGTCGTCATCGCGCCGCGCGGCGTCGTCGGCCGAGCGCTGCTGCGCCGTTCCGCGCGACTGCGCCTCCTCGCGACCCGGGCGGGCGACGCCGCCGCCCGAGCCCGCCGCGCCCTCTCCCGGGTGCGCGGCCTCGCGTCCCGGCCGGACGCGGCGGCGCGTCCGGTCCCGGCCACGGACGCGGGTCCGGGACCGGCGAGCATCGAGCACAAGGAGTCGTCATGACGATGACGCACCCGGGCCGGCCCGGGGGGTCGGCCACCACGTCCCGCACCGTCGCGGTGCGCGGCATCTCCGACGCCGACGTCGCGGCGTGGCGCGCGCTCGCGCACCGCGCCGCCGAGCCCAACGTCTTCTTCGAGCCCGACTTCCTGCTGCCGACGGTCGCGCACTTCGACCACGACGGCGGCGTCCGCCTCCTCGTGGTCGAGCGCGACGGCCGATGGGTCGCCGTCATGCCGTACGAGATGGTGCCGGGAGACCGCCACTGGCCCCGGCGCCACGCGTCGAACGACGGGCCCGTCCTCAACCAGGTGACGTCGCTCGGCTCGCCGCTCCTCGACGAGGCCGAGCCCGACGCGGCGGCCGCCGCGCTCGTCGCCGCGCTGCGCGCCCACGGACGCGAGCTCGGCCGTGCGTTCGCGTTCGCCTACGTCGCCGACGACGGCGCGGCGGGCGGCGCGCTGCACCGGGCTCTCGACGCCGCGCGCGTCACGCTCCACGTGTGGGGCGGGGACGACCGCGCGGCCGTCCGCTTCGCCGAGCTGCCCGCGAGCGAGGACCCGCTCGCGCACGTCCCGCGGTCCCGCGCCAAGGCCGTGCGCCGCCGCGCGCGCCGCCTCGGCGACGAGCTGGGCCAGCCGGTCACGCTGTCCGCGGCGGCGCTCGTCCCGGTGGCCGACCCGGCCGAGTTCCTCGCGTTCGAGCACGAGACGTGGAAGGCGGACCCCGAGCGCAACGGCCCGGGGTTCTCCCGGATCGAGGGCGGCGAGGCCTGGTTCAGCGAGGTGTTCTCCTCGTACGCCGCGAGCGGGAACGCGTCGATCGTGGCGCTCGCCGTCGCCGGCGTGACGCTGTACATGGCGGGGTTCCTGCGCTCGGGGTCGCACGTCTTCGCGTGGTACGACGAGTACGCGGACCGCTTCGCGCGCTTCGCGCCCGGCGTCGTGGGGCGGCTGCTGAGCGTGCGCATGCTCGCGGCCGACCCGACCGTCACGTTCCTCGACACGTGCATGCACCCGTCGATGTACCCCGACCAGAACGAGCTCTACCCGTCGCGGCTGCGCACCGCGTCGTACACGGCGGCCCTCGGTCCACGCCCGGTCGGCTGGGTGCTGCGGGCCATCCCCCTCGTCGGCCGGCTCCGCCGCCGCCTCGCGCGGCGTCCAGAGGTCCCCGCGTCCCCGGCCGTGCCGGGTGCTGCCGCCGACTGAGCCGGGTGTGCCGCCGCTCGAGCGGGGCGGCGGGGCCACGGTCCGGCGGTGTGGTCAGGGGGTCGGGAAGCTCCCGCTCGCGAGGGCCGCGACCTCCGCCGGGCTCAGGGCCCGGTCGAGGAGCAGGACGTCGTCGACGGCGCCCTTCAGCGGGTACCCACCGCCCGGCTGGTCCCCGACGACGAGCGGCCGGTCGTTGGTCCCGACCGAGTCCGGCCCGGCCACGGAGCCCTGCTCGACGCCGTCGACGTAGAGCCGCACGCGCGAACCGTCGAACACGCCCACGAGGTGGGTCCACGTCTGCCCGTCGACCGGGTAGGACGACGTCGCTTCGGCACGGAACATGTCGCCGGACGTCGCCTGGTTGACCCGGAAGAACGCCTTGCCCGCGGCGGACAGGCCGATCTCGTACCCGTCGTGCGTCGCGAGGACGGCCTTCTTGGCGACGTACTGCGTCGCGACGCGCTCGGGCCGCACCCACGCCGCGACCGTCATCGGGCCCGACAGGTCGAGGGCGGCCGCGTCCGGGACGCTCACGCGGCCCGCGGACCCGTCGAACCGGACGGCGCTCCCGGACACGCCGCCCACGCGCGTCACGCCGCTCGACGCGAGCGCGCCGTCCGTGCCCCACCCCGAGCCGTCCGCGGCCGCGGAGCCGGTCTCGTCGAAGCGCCACGCGCCGCGCGCGCCCGACGTCAGGAGCACGCGCACCGTGACCGTCGCGGGCTCCGACCACGCGCCCTCGGCACCTGCGCGCACGGTGAACGACGTCGTCCCGACGAACCCGGGCTCGGGCGTGAAGCGGACCGCGCCTGCCGCCGGGTCGGTGACCTCGACCGTGCCGGACGTCGGCCGGCTCACGATCTCGAGCGTCGCGCCCGCGGTGCCGTGCACCGCGACCGTGCCCGCGACCGCGGTCCGGGCGACGGTCGACAGCGCGAGGTCCTCCACCGCGGGCGGCTCCACGGGCTCGACCGGGTCGGTCGGGTCCGTGCCCGGGTCGGTCGGGTCGGTGCCCGGGTCGGTCGGGTCGGGGCCCGGGTCGGTCGGGTCCGTGCCCGGATCCGTGGGGTCGGTGGCCGGGTCCGTGGGGTCGGTGCCGGGAGCCGTCGGGTCGACGCCGGGCTCGGTGCCCGGTCCGGTCGCACCCGCCGAGCCGGCGTAGAGGGCGGCGACCTCGGACGCGCTCAGCGCACGGTCGTACAACCGCACCCCGTCCACCGCACCCTGGAACGGATACCCCCCACCCGACTGGTCACCGATCACCAACGGCAACGCGTTCGTCCCCACCGCCGCCGGACCCGCCACCGAACCCTGCTCCACACCGTCCACGAACAACCGCAACCGCGACCCGTCGAACGTCCCCACCACGTGCGTCCACGTCGAACCGTCCGCCACCGCCGCCGACGACGCGTTCACCCGGAACACGTCCCCCGACGACGCCTGGTTCACCCGGAAGAACGGCCGACCCGTGCTCGCCACGCTCAGCTCGTACCCGTCCACCTCGTACGACTGCGCCTTCTTCACCACGTGCTGCGTCGCCACCCGCTCCGGCCGCACCCACGCCGCCACCGTCATCGTCCCCGCCAGGTCCAACGAGGCGCGGTCGGCCACGGTGATCTTGCCGTTGGTGCCGTCGAACCGGACGGCCCGGCCGTCGACGCCGGCGACGCGCGACGTGCCGCCCGAGAGCGTCCCGGTCTGCGACCAGCCCGACCGGTCGGCCGCCGTCGTCCCCGACGTCTCGTCGAGGTCCCAGACACCGCGCGTGCCGGTCTCGGCGAGGACGCGCACGTCGACCGTCGCGGGGGCCGACCAGACGCCGCCCGCACGGACACGGAACGTGAAGGGGTCGGGGCCGACGAACCCGGCCGCGGGCGTGTAGCGGAACGCACCGGTCGACGCGTCCGTCACGACGACCGACCCGGAGGCCGGTGCCTGGACGACCTCGAACGTCGGGGCGCCCGTCGCCTGGGCCGAGAGCACGCCCTGGGCGGCGGTCCCCGTGACGGTCGCGAGCGACCCCGGCGTCGCGACGGGCGCGACCGGCCCCGGCGGCGAGCCGGCGTAGAGGGCGGCGACCTCGGACGCGCTCAGCGCACGGTCGTACAACCGCACCCCGTCCACCGCACCCTGGAACGGATACCCCCCACCCGACTGGTCACCGATCACCAACGGCAACGCGTTCGTCCCCACCGCCGCCGGACCCGCCACCGAACCCTGCTCCACACCGTCCACGAACAACCGCAACCGCGACCCGTCGAACGTCCCCACCACGTGCGTCCACGTCGAACCGTCCGCCACCGCCGCCGACGACGCGTTCACCCGGAACACGTCCCCCGACGACGCCTGGTTCACCCGGAAGAACGGCCGACCCGTGCTCGCCACGCTCAGCTCGTACCCGTCCACCTCGTACGACTGCGCCTTCTTCACCACGTGCTGCGTCGCCACCCGCTCCGGCCGCACCCACGCCGCCACCGTCATCGTCCCCGCCAGGTCCAGCCCCGCGGAGTCCGGGACGGTCACCTTGCCGGACGACCCGTCGAAGCGCAGCGCCTTGCCGCTGCGGCCGGAGACCCAGGTCGTGCCGCCCGAGAGCGCGCCCGTCTGCCCCCACCCCGACGTGTCGGTGGCGACCAGCCCCGTCCCCTCGTCGAGGTCCCAGCGCCCGCGAGCGCCGGCCTCGGAGGTCACCGCGAGGCTCGTGCGCGCGACGTTCGACCACAGGTCGCCGGCACGGACGCGGAACGTGAAGGCGTCGGGGCCGACGAACCCGGCCGCCGGCGTGTAGCGGAACGCGCCCGTCGCCGCGTCCGTCACCACCGCGGTCCCGTGCGCGGCGCCCTGCACGATCTCGAAGTGCAGCGGCACGTCGGTGGGCGACGAGCCCTGGAGCACGCCCGTGGCGACGCCGCCCGCGACCGTCGAGGCGACGCCGTCGGTCGCCGTCGGCGCCCCGAGCGCCGTCCAGCCGAGGCGCGCCGTGCCGGTCGTCGCGCTCGACGCCGCGAGGACGAGCGCCTCGCCCGGGACGTTCGCCTTGGAGCTCGTGACGTTGTTGTACGACCCGTCGAGCACGACGTCGGGCCCGTCGGAGAAGTCGATGTCGTCGAGCGGCGTGACCTTCTCGAGGATGTCGTCGAGCTGCTCGCTCGCCGTGTAGACGACCCGGAGGAACCCCGTCTGCTCGTCGACGAGCACGATGGGCCGGGTGCCACGTCGGTCGACCTCGTAGACCGGGTCCCACGTGCCACCCGGGCGGCGCACGAGGAGGCCGATCGTCGTCGCCGACGCGGAGTCGTACGAGGTCTTGATCGCCGCGTAGAGCGTCCCGTCGGACGTGACGGCGACGTTGAGGTGGTCGTCCGCGAACCCGTCGCCGATCGGCAACGCCGACGACTGTGCGGGCTTCTCGTCCGCAGCCCACGTCGAGGGCGGCGCGCCGTCGGCATGGGTGCGGAAGCCGAAGCGCTCCGTGGCCTGGTTCGACCAGAGCACGCCGATCTTCCCGCCGGGCATCGCGGTCACGAGGGCGATGTCGTCCTCGGTGATCCCGGACGCGAGCGTGACGGGCGCGGAGAACGATCCGTACGGTGCGTCCGCGTAACGGACCTGGACGGTCGACGCCGTGTCGGACGCGACCCACATGCGACCCGTGGAGTCGACGTCGAGCGTCGCCGTCTCGCTGCCGGGGAGAGAGAGCGCGGTCGCCGCGGGCCGCGCGCCCCACGGCACGTACGTGTCGCCCGCGGCGGAGTACTGGAGCGACACCAACGCGCTCGACGAGCCGTGCAGGAGCACGTGGACCACGTCGCCGACCTGCTTGACGTCCGCGCGCACGTCGGTCCGTGTCGACACCGAGGTCACGTTCGTCCAGGCGGCACCGTCGTAGCGCCACACCCAGGTGCCGGCGGGGCTCGTGCTGGCCGACGCGAGGACCGCCCACCACGAGCCGTGGGCGAACCACACCTTCGACTGCGGCTTCTCGCCCGTGTTCCCCACGAGCGGGATGCCCGGGGCGGTGAGCGCCGTGGACGATTCCGGCGCCGCACCCGGGCCGGCCGGCTCGTCGGCCGCCACGGCGGGTCGCCACGACAGGCCGACCAGGCCCTCGTCAGCGGGCACCTGGACCTCGACGAGGTACTTCTCACCCGCCTGCGCGTCGACCGTGACGGCGGACGTCGACACGTCGCCGTCGTCGTCGTTCGTCGCGAGGACCGGACCGTGCCCGGACCCCTCGCGCACGCGCAGGACCGTGTCGAGCTCGCTGCCCGCGGTGGAGAACGTCACGGGTCCCGACGCCGGAGCCGTCCACGACCACCACAGGGACCGCGCGACGGTGCTCGGCGCCTGCGGGCCGCGGTGCGACGCCGGGAAGTTCGGGGCGACGTCCTGCCCGACCGCGCCCCCGACGACGCGCGCCTCCGCGGCCACGTCGCCGACGACCTCGTCCACCGCGGCGGCGGCCGGGGCCGTGCCCCAGTCGCCGTTCTCGGACGCCGTGGCGAGGACCCCGACGCCCAGGGTCACGGCGACCAGGGCGGCGACTCCTCTGGCGGGACGGCGGCGTCGCCAAGCGGGAACGGACATGATGACCTGCCAGTCGTGTGTGCTCGGACTCTCAGCGAGGGAAACAGCGCTCGCCCCCGGGCGCACGTACCACCCCTGATCGAACCATGCGGACGACCCGCAGCGGGAGAGCGCTCGGGCAAGTTCACCCGCGCGAGGGGTACTGGCCGCCTGCCGGTGGCCGTACGTTACTGTCTGCTGGTCGGTCGCCGGCACACACGTGTACCGGAGACACAGGGGAGGTCCCAGATGAGCGAGCCCCGGACGCTGGACGTCGGCACGACCGACGTCGCCGCGGTCGCGGCCCCCGCCGGGACCGTGCCCGTCGCCGCGTTCTCCCCCTCGGAGCTCACCTTCGTCCACGACGCGGAACGCGGGACGTTCGTCCACCAGTACGACCGGGACCTCCAGCTCGTCGTCGTCTGGTCGGCCGCGCGCGAGCACGAGGCCGAGGTCCTCGCGATCCTGCGGCGCGAGCTGCGCGTGCTCGCCGAGATCGAGGTGCACTGGTCGCGCGACGAGGTCGTCACGAACTTCGAGCGGCTGTACGGCCAGGAGCTGTGGGGAACGTCGCCCAAGCCGCAGCAGGTCGGGGCCGGTCCGTTCCTCCTCGTCGTCGTCGAGGACCCGGACCCGCGCTACGGCTACGGGCGGAACGTCACCGGCTACGTGGAGCTGACCAACCTCGCCGTCGCGCGTGCCAAGCGGGCCGCACGGGATCTCGTCGGCGGGTACCGGATCCACTCGAGCAACAACATCCGCGAGTTCTTCCACGACGCGACGCTCGTCCTCGGCGAGGAGCGCCTGCGCGCCGTCCTCGCGCACACGGGCGACGAGCCCTACCGCGAGGTCGTGAGGGAGGACGTGGTCGGGAGCGGCGGGTGGCGCGACCTCACCGAGCTGTTCGGGGTCCTGCGGCTGACGAGCGAGTACGTCGTCCTGCGCAACGCCGAGGACCTGCCGGGGGCGCTCGAGGACGACCGCGAGATCGACCTCCTCGCGCGCGACCGCACCGACCTCGCTGCGGTCGCCGGGGCTCGTCCCCTCGACCCGGGAGGCGACGGCGTCCAGCACGGCTGCCTGGTGGGTGGCGAGCAGGTCGTCCTCGACGTCCGCGAGGTGGGCGACGGCTACCTCGACCGCCGCTGGCAGGACGACCTGCTGCGGCGGCGCACGTGGCACGCGGGCTGCGTCGCGGTCCCGCGCGTCGACGACCACCTGTTCTCCCTGCTCTACCACGCGAAGGTGCAGAAGCCCGCGGTCAAGCCGGTCTACGAGCCGCGGCTGCGGGCGCTGTCGCGCGCGGTGGGGCTGCCCGACGACGTCGCGGCACGGATCACCGACGACGAGGTCGCGGCTGCGGTCCTCGACGGCTTCCTCTCCGCCCACGGGTACGGGCTGCCGCGCAGCGACGACCCCGGCGTGCACCGCAACGACGCGTTCGTGCAGCGGTTCCGCCTCACCACGGTCGAGCCGACCGCGCTCGTGCTCGCGCGTGCCGAGCTCTGGGAGGCGGCACGGCACTCGCGTGCCGCCGAGCTGGCGGCGCGCTCGACGATCCTGCGCGCCGCGTTCCGCGGGGGGCGCTCGATCGTGCGGTCGGCCGTCCGGCGCGTGACCGGGCGGGGAGCCGGCGATGACTGACACGCGCCCGGGCGGCTCCGCCGAGGGCAGGGCGACGGGCGCGCCGGTCGGCCGCGACGTGCGTCCTGAGCCGGGCGTACGGCGGACGCTCACGAGCCGTGTCCTGGGACGCGCCAAGCTCGTCTACCTCTTTGGCTGCCCGGTGTCCGCCACGTTCGTCAAGAGCACCGACTACGCGGTCACCGTGTACACGAGGACCCGGGGGCAGGCGACGGTCGGCAAGTTCTTCGCGCGCGGGGAGCTCGGACGCGCGGGCTTCGCCGCGGAACGGCTCGCCGCGGACGTGCTCGGGGACCGCGCGTGGCGCATGCCCGTCATCCGGTGGCACCGGCGCGGGTTCACGGTGCCGCGGCTGCCCGACGAGGCGCGCCTCGACCTCGCGTGCCGGAGCATGGACCGGGCGCAGCGGCTGGACGCGGGCGCATGGGCGCTCGACGTGCTGCTGGAGATCTACCAGGAGGGGTACCTCCACGGTGACCTCCAGCCGCACAACGTGTGGGTCATGGACGGTCGTCTCGTCGCGACGGACTTCGAGACGTTCTCGCGCCGGACGCCGGGCATCCCGTTCCTCGACTCGGGCGACGTCACGGGCAACGACCCAGCACCGCGTCCGCGCCCGCTCGACCCCGCCTTCGACCCGGACGACGACTGGTCCTTCCACCACGTCCTGGGCGTCACCCTCGACGACGCGGTCGAGGCCCTGCGCACGCGTCTGGCCGCGTCCGACGACGACACCGCCCGGCGCAAGCTCGAAATCCTCGACGGCCGTCCATGACCACGACCTCGATCCGCAGCCCGAAGGGACGGCCCATGCCCGACCTCGTCGTCCGCCGTCGCGACATCGAGCGCGACGACCGCCCTGCCGGGGCCTTCCGCGGCGTCGCGTACGCGCGCGGCCTCGTCCCCTCGTTCCTCACCCGCTCGCTCGGGACGTTCTGCGTGGACACCCCGGACCGCGTCTACTCGCTGACGTACGACGACGGGCCCGACCCGCGGTCGACGCCCGGCGTGCTCGACGCGCTGGCCCGGCACGGCACGCGCGCGACGTTCTTCGTGCTGTCCGAGGCTGCCCGCCGGCACCCCGAGATCGTGCACCGCATCGTCGGCGAGGGCCACGAGCTCGCGCTGCACGGCAGGGACCACACGTCGCTGCTCACGATGGCCGACGACGCCGCGGTCGCGATGGTCCGCGACGCGCGCGCGGCGGTCGAGGACGTCGCCGGCGTGCGCGTCCGGCTCTACCGCCCGCCGTACGGCGAGCACACGTGGGGTCAGGCCCGCGGCGTGCGCCGACTGGGCCTCGATCTGACGATCTGGTCGGGCGACGCGTTCGACTGGGTGCACGACGAGGAGGAGGCCGTCGCGCGGCGCGCGCTCGCGTCCGTCTTCCCCGGTGCCATCCTCCTGCTGCACGACACGCGTGCGGACCCCGAGACCCTCGGTCCCGACGAGCGGCTGCCGGAGTTCGACCGCGCGGACGTCCTCGCCCGCATCCTCGCGGAGTCGCGGGCCCGGGGGTACCGAGAGACGACGACGGGCGAGCTCACCGCACGGTACCGCCGCGTGCGCAGCATGGCCCGCGAGCGGATGGCCCGCCGGTGAGCGGCACGGACGGACCGGTCCCCGAGCTCTCCGTGGTCATCCCGGCCTTCGACGCGGCCGCGACCCTGCCGACCCAGCTCGAGGCGCTGCTCGCCCAGCGACCGGACTGGCCCTGGGAGGTGGTCGTCGCCGACAACGGGTCGAGCGACGCGACCGCGGACCTGGTGCGGTCGTGGGCCGCGACCCGCATGCCCGAGCTCCGCCTGGTCGACGCCTCGGCGCGGCGCGGACCGAGCGCCGCGCGCAACATCGGTGTCGCCTCCGCCCGGGGTCCGCGCATCGCGTTCTGCGACGCGGACGACCGCGTGGGTGACGGCTGGGTCGCGGCGATGCGCCGGGCCCTCGACGCGCACGAGTTCGTGGCGGGCCCGTTCGAGGGGACGCTGCTCAACGAGGGGTCGCGCTCGGCCGTGAGCTGGACGGCCCAGGCGCACGGACTCACCGTGAAGCCGTTCCTCCCCCAGTTCGTCACCGCCGGCTCGGGCAACATGGGCGTCCTGCGGTCCGTGTTCGAGGAGGTCGGCGGGTTCGACGAGGGCGCCCGGACGGCGGAGGACGACGACTTCTGCCTGCGCGTCCAGCTGTACGGGCACGCGCTCGTGTTCGACCCCGGGATCGTGCTGCACGTGCGGCGACGGGACGGGCTGTGGGAGGTGTGCCGGCAGGCGTACTCCTACGGCGGGGGTGAGCGCCGCCTCATGCACCGCTATGCCGAGTTCGTCGCCGAGGCCGACGCCCGGGGCCCGGACGCCCGCGACGCGCCCTCCGCGGCGGCTGCCGGACCCGCCGGCGCGCCGGAGTCGAGCGCGGCGCGGGGCGCCGCAGGACGAGCCCTCGCGCTGGTCCGACGCGCGGGTCGGGTGGCCGGGCGCGCCGTCCGCAAGGCCTCGACCGTGCGCCACCCGGGCGACCTGTCCGACGTCGCCTGGCGCGTCTGCTGGTCGCTCGGTTGGCGGCTCGCGCGCGTCGATCCCACGACGCCGCAGGTCAGCCGGTCGCGCCCCGACTCGCTGCAGGGGGACCTCCGGCGATGAACGCCGCCCGCGCCGTGCTCGCACGCTGGGACGCCGTGAGCGCCCGGCGACGCGTGACGCGGGCGGGGGCGCTGGGTCACGCCGACCTCCTGGCGCGGGGCGTCTTCGTGAGCACCGAGGACGGCGTCTGGCACCGGCTCGGCACGTCGGTGCCGCGGCACCTGCGCCGGTCCCGACAGCACGTCGACGTCCCCGGCGCCGAGCCGTCCCGCCATCCCGTCCGGGACGTGCTCCTGCGCGTCGCGCGGCGGCTGCCCCCGCCGTGGCTCTTCGTGAGCCACCGCCCGTCCGGACCGTACAGCGTCGTCACCACGACGTTCGAGGGCGGCCTGCTGTTCCTCGAGCCGGGTCGCTCCGTGGCTCGGACGGTCGAGCCGGGAACGGGGCACGAGCGCTACGCCGCGCTGCGTCGGAGGTTCGCGGAGCACGTACGCTGCCCGTCGTACCGGTTCGACCACGACCTGCTCGTCGAGGAGTTCGTCGTCGGCCGCCACCCGCTCGAGCTCGACGACGACGAGCGCGTCGCCCTCGTGCGCGCGCTCGTCCTCGACTACGCGCGTCTCGCCTCTCACGAGTGGGAGGCCGACCCCCGCCGGATCGTCGAGAGCGCGGTGGCCCTCCTGGGCGGGGTACGGCTCCCCGCCGGCTTCCCGTCTCACGCCGAGCTCTCCGCGTTCGTGGCGCGCACCCCGGAATGGGGCACCGTGCCGTCCGGCGCGGACCCCCAGGTGAACAACCTCGTCGCCGCGCCCGACGGCACGCCCGTGCCGATCGACCTGGGCGTCATGGTGCTCGCGCCCTTCTTCGTGTTCCCCGTGGGGATGATCGCGTCGGCGCACGGGGCGGTCCTCGCGGCCTACCTCCACGGCGACCTCGACGCCGCGGTGCAGGAGCTGTTCGCCGCGGGCCGGGCGTCGTTCACCACGACGTCGCACGACCGCGTCCTCCTGCTGGCGCTGTGGGCGGCCGTGACGTGCTGGTACGAGGCACGCCGGCTCGCGGCCGTGGACGACGTCGCGCGGGTCGGCGCCCTGCTCGCCGAGCAGTGGGACGACCTCGGGCTAGCGGGACCGGTCGCCGCGTAGCCGTCGCGCCACGACGTGCACGGGTGCCGTGGGCGCGAAGCGGAGAGCCCACGCGGCGTCGCCGAGAGCCGTCGGCACGTGCCGCCGGCCCAGCGCGGCACGTGCCGCGCGGCCCGCGCTCCACCACGCGAACCGGTCGTTGGCCCGCAGCCGGTCGTCGTACGCGTCGACGAGATCGCGTCGTCCCGCCGTGCGAGCCGCGGCTCGGTGCCGTCGCAGGATCACCCGGATGGCGGTCGCCAGGTCGCGGTAGGACCTCGTCGTGTTCGACGCGTGGTGGCGGTAGTCGACGAGCACGTCACCGACGAAGGCGAACGCTCCGAGTCCTGCGGCCTTGAGCACGAGGTCCATGTCCTCGCCCTGGCGAAACGCGGGGTCGAACCCGCCCACGGCGTCGAACGTCTCCCGGCGGATCACGAGGTTCGGGAGCATGACACCCGGTCCGCGGATCACGGCCCGCCGGTCGCCCGCGGGGCGCTGGTCCGCGGCGACGAGCTCGACGCCGTCGACGTCGATCGTGCGCATGCCGCAGTAGCTCACCACGACGTCGGGCCTCGCGGCCATGACCTCGACGTGCCGCCGGAGCCGGTCCGGGTGCCAGCGGTCGTCGTCGTCGAGGAAGGCGAGCAGCTCCCCGGACGTCTCGGCGACACCGGCGTTGCGCGCGGCGGACACGCCCGCGGGAGCCTGCCGCACCACGCGGGGGCGAGGGGACGCGACGGCCCGCGCCGCGTCCTCGACGATCCGGAGCAGGTCCGCGGGCTCGGGCGAGCCGTCGTCGACGACGACGAGCTCGGCGGCGGGGTGCGTCTGCGCGAGGACGGACGAGAGCGCCTCCGCGAGGAACGGCCCGCCGCGGTTCGTCGCGACGACGACGCTCACGCTCGGGAGGACGGCGCCCTCCCCGACCGTCTGCCGGACCTCGCCCACGTCGCTCCTCCGTGTCTCTCGCCGTGTCGCCGCCGTGGCCGCCGCCTCCCCGTCCTGCGCGGGCAGGTGCCGCCCGGGCCGCGGACGGACGGGGGTGAAATCGGCGGATTCCCGCGGGATCCGTGGCCTGCTGGGGGACAATCTCCCACATGAGGGTCCTCCGCGTCTCGCACAGCGCCGTGGTCGACGCCTGGCGCGAGCGGGAGCGAGAGCTCCGCGCGCGGGGGGTCGACGTCCGGCTGCTCTCGGCGCGCGCGTGGGACGAGGGCGGCACGACCGTCCGGCTCGTGCCGCGCCCGGGCGAACCGGTGCGGGGCGTACGCACGGTCGGTGCGCACCCGGCGCTCTTCGTCTACGACCCGGTGCCCCTGTGGCGCGCGCTCGGGCAGGAGTGGGACGTGCTGGACGTGCACGAGGAGCCGTTCGCGCTCGCGACGGCCGAGATCCTGGCGCTGCGCCGGCTCCGTGCGCTCCTCGCGCGACGCCCCGCTCCCCCGTACGTCCTGTACTCGGCGCAGAACCTCGCCAAGCGCTACCCGTGGCCCTTCCGGTGGTTCGAGGCGCGCGCGCTGCGCGGGGCGGCGGGGGTCTGCGTGTGCAACGACGAGGCGGGCCGGATCGTGCGCGCCAAGGGTGCGCGGGGGCGCGTCGAGACCGTCCCGCTCGGCGTCGACCCGGCGGTCTTCTCCCCCGGACCCGACGCCGCCCGCGGCACGCGCGGGACCGGTCGCCTCCGTGTCGGGTACGCCGGGCGCCTCGCGCACCACAAGGGCGTCGACGTGCTCCTCGCGGCCGTGGCGGACGACGACCGGTTCGAGCTCGTCGTCGCGGGTGACGGGCCGGACCGGGGCGCGCTCGAGGAGACCGCGCGGCCGCTCGGTGACCGCGTACGGTTCGTCGGCGCGCTCGTGGGCGACGACCTCGTCGCGTTCTACCGCTCCCTCGACGCGCTGGCCGTACCGTCGCGCGAGACGCCCGGGTGGGTCGAGCAGTTCGGGCGCGTCGCGGTCGAGGCCATGGCGTGCGGCGTCCCGGTCGTGGCGAGCCGCACGGGTGCGCTGCCCGACGTCGTCGGCGGGGCGGGCCTGCTCGTGCCGCCGGACGACCCGGACGCCCTGCGCGCCGCGCTCGCGCGGGTCCGGGACGAGGACGGGCTGGCCGACGGTCTGCGCGCGGCAGGGGCGGAGCGTGCGGCGTCCTGCTCGTGGGCCGAGGTCGCCCGCCGCTACGAGGAGCTCTACGCCACCGCGGTCGGCGACGGCCCGGCGCGCGCGCCGGGGACCACCGGGGACAGCCCGTCCGCGGCCCTGCCGCCGGAGGTCGTCGTCGTCGCCTACGGGTCGCCCGCGATGGTGCGCGACGCGCTCGCCCCGCTCGCCGGGAAGTACCCGATCACGGTCGTCGACAACTCGTCCCTGCCCGAGATCCGGGAGATCACGGAGCTCGCGGGCGGGCGCTACCTCGACCCCGGCCGCAACGGCGGGTTCGCCGCGGGGGTCAACCACGCGCTGGCCCACCGCCAGGTGCCCGGCGCCGACGTCCTGCTGCTCAACCCGGACGCCGTCGTGACGCCCGAGGACGTCCAGACGCTCCACCGCGCGCTGCACGCCGCGCCGGGGATCGCGAGCGTGGGGCCGCAGCAGGTCGACGACGACGGCGTCCGGGCGCGCGTGCTCTGGCCGTTCCCGTCCCCCGCGGCCACGTGGGTGGAGGCCGTCGGGCTCGCGCGGCTGCGCCGGACCCCGGCGGAGCGCTCGTTCGTCATCGGCTCGGTGCTGCTGCTCAACGCGGCCGCGGTGGACGACGTGGGGGGATTCGACGAGCGCTTCTTCCTCTACGCGGAGGAGACCGACTGGGCGTACCGCGCCGTGCGGTCCGGGTGGCGGCACGCCGTCGTCCCGGAGGCGCACGCCCTCCACATCGGCGGCGCGACCAGCAGCGACCCGGCCCGTCGGGAGACGCACTTCCACGCGTCGCAGGAGCGCTACCTGCGCAAGCACCACGGACGCACGGGCTGGGCGCTCGCGCGCGCCGGGGCCGTGGTGGGGGCGGCCGCCCGCTCCGTCGCGCTGCGGGGGGACGCGCGCGAGTCGGCGCGCCGACGGCTCCGGCTCTACCTCGCCGGGCCCGTCCGCGCGGAGTCGGCCCTGTGACCCAGCGCGCGACGCTCCTGCGCCGGCGGCCCGTGCTCTACCGCGCGCCGCGCGCACCCGGCACCCTCGTCGCGCGCGGCCGGACCGTCGCCGCGTGGCTCGCGGGCGGGACCGTCGTCGTCGCTCTGCTCGCCGTCCTCGGGTTCGTCGTGCCCGAGCTGCAGACGGCGGCGCTGGGGGGCGCCCTGATCATCCTGATCGTCGGCCTCACGGCGTACGAGCCCGTGGCCCTGCCCATCCTCGCCATGCCCGCGCTCGTCGTCGTCCAGCGCGTCGGCGGCGGCGGCGTCGACCTCTCGCTCAGCGACTTCGCGCTGTTCGGCGCGTTCTGGTTCGCGCTCTTCTTCTCGCCGCGGCCCTTCTCGAAGCCCATGCGCGCGATGCTCTGGCTGTCGTTCGTGTACCAGGTGGCGACGCTCTTCACGGTCGTCGTCAACCCGTTCAGCGCGAACGTCGTCGAGTGGTTCCACGCGTGGCTCTCGGTGGCCGGAGCGCTCGTCCTCGGGTGGGCCGTCGGCCGTTCCGGACGCGCTCGTCTGGGCCTGACGCTGTTCCTCGTCCCTTGCCTGGCGATCGCGGCGCAGACGTGCCTGGTCGCGCTGCAGCAGCTCGCCGCCGGCAACACCGGCCCGGTCTACATCGACTCGCCGATCGCGATGCACAAGAACTTCATCGGGTGCGTGCTCGCGTTCGCCGCGCTCACGGCCTACGCGCGGCCGTGGTGGGTCGGCTGGCCGCGCTGGTTCTCCCTCGGCGCGTTCTGGCTCTGCTCGCTCGGGGTGCTCGCCGCGCAGGCGCGGCAGGCGCTCATCGGCCTCGCGATCGGCATCATGCTCATCACGCTGCGCGGGGACCCTGACCGCAAGCGCTCCAAGCTCATCCTGCTCGCGGCGATCCCGGCGATCTACTTCGTCGTGCTCGCGGTGCAGGAGCAGCTCGCGTCCGGCAACCAGTTCAACTCCGCCAACCAGCGGCTCACCTGGTACGCCGACTCGATCGACGTGTGGCAGCGCAGCCCGTGGGTCGGGATGGGCCTGCGATGGTGGACTGCGGGCGTGACGGAGTTCGTCTTCCAGCCCCCCAACGTCGAGCTCGAGGTGCTGACGTCCGCCGGGATCGTCGGGCTCGCCGGGTTCCTCGTGCTGTTCCTCGGGGGGATGGTCGTGCTCTGGCGCATCAACCCGCGGTTCGGGACGCTCGCCTTCTCGATGCTCATGATGCGATTCGTCCAGGGTCAGTTCGACCTCTTCTGGGTCTCGGTCCAGGTGACCGTTCCCTTCGTCATCGTCGGCGTGTGCCTCGGCGCGGAGTCCTACGCCGAGTCGCGGCAGCGCGCCCGCGACGCGACCGGTCGGGAGCTCCCTCTCGACGAGCTGCGATCCGTGCGGGAGATGGCTGAACGATGACCGACCTGCGCATCCTGCAGATCGCCCCGGAGATCGCCCCGGGCAGCGGCGTGGGCGGCGTCGCGCACCACCTGGAGGAGGCCTTCGAGCGCGCCGGGGTGCGGACCGCGCGCTTCACGCTCGCCGACGCGCGGGGCGCGTGGCTCCCCGAGCCCGGACCGGGCGTCCGCGGCCGGCTCGTGCTCCTCGCGCGGGTCGTGTGGTTCTCCACGGTCGGCACGGTCCTCGCTCGTCGCCGGGTCGCCCGTGAGCGCCGGGCGGGCCGGGGAGCCGGGGACGCGGTGGTCTCGATCTGCCACAACGACGTCCTCGCCGGCGACGTGTACGTCAACCACGGCATCCTCCGGGTCGCCATGCGAGCCCGCGGCGGGTACGCGTGGCGCATGGCCCGCAACCCGCTGCACCTCTTCACGGCGGCCCGCGACGCGATCCGGTACCGCGGCCGCTCGCACCGCGTGGTCGTCAACCTCACACGGTCCGAGCGCGACGCGCTGCGCAGCACGTACCCACGGCTGCGCGCCCGCGCGGTCGTGATCGGCAACGGCGTGGACGTCGCGCGCTTCGCGCCGCCCGCGCCCGCCGAGCGCGCCGCCGCCCGCGCCGCCGCGGGCGTGCCCGAGGGCGCCGTCCACGTGGTGTTCGTCGGGCACGAGTTCGACCGCAAGGGCCTCGACCTCGTGCTCGCGGCGGCCGCGGACCTGCCCGACGTCCACGTGAGCGTCGTCGGCGGCACGCCCGACATGCTCGCCGACGTCCGGGCGCGGGTCGCCCGCCTCGGGACGGCCGACCGCGTGCACCTCGCCGGCCGCGTGCCGGACCCGCGGCCCTGGCTCCACGCGGCCGACGCACTGGCCCTGCCGAGCGCCTACGAGGCCAACGCGCTCGTCGTGCTCGAGGCGCTCGCGTGCGGCGTCCCGGTCGTCGCGACCCCCGTGGGCTACGCGCCGGACGTCATCGAGGACGGCGTCACGGGGTGGCTCGTCGACCGGTCCGTCGAGGGCGTCCGCAGGGGTCTCGCCGCCGTCGCGGCGCTCGACGACGACGCCCGGCGCGCAGCCTCCCGGGCGTCCCGGGCGACGGCGGAGCGCCACGACTGGGACGCCGTCGCACACCGGTACCTCGAGCTCGCGACGGCGCTCGCGACCCCACGATCGGAGCAACGCCTGTGAGGATCCTCCACGCCGTCCGGTCCGACGGCTTCGCCGGCGTCGAGCGGCACGTGGCGCGCCTCGCGCGCGCGCAGTCGGCCGCGGGCCACGACGTCGCGGTCGTCGGCGGAGCGCCCGGGGGCATGCGCGCGACGGTCGACGACCCGACGGTGCCGCTCCTCCCCGCGGCCTCGACCGGCGACGTGGTGCGGGCGCTGCGCAGGCACGCCGCCGCGGCGGACGTCGTGCACGTGCACATGACGGCGGCCGAGGTCGCCGCCGCCGTCGCGGCCCGCACGTCGCGCGGGTTCCCGCCGGTCGTGTCGACCCGCCACTTCGCCCGACGGCGCGGAACCGGGGCCCGGGGACGGCTCGTCGCGGTCGTCGCGGCGTCGTCGGTCCGGGCCCAGATCGCCATCAGCCGGTACGTCGCGGACCACGTGGAGGGCGAGAGCGTCGTGGTGCACCCCGGCGTGGCGGACCGTCCCGACGGGCGCGCAGCCGCCGCGCGCGACGACGTCGTGCTGGTGGTCCAGCGGCTCGAGGCCGAGAAGCGCACCGACCTCGCGCTCGAGGCGTTCGCGGCGTCGGGGCTCGCAGGCCGCGGCTGGCGGCTCGAGGTCGCGGGCGACGGCGCGGAGCGGACGGCGCTCGAGGACCTCTCCCGGTCGCTCGGCATCGACACCGCGACGTCGTTCCTGGGGGCGCGCGACGACGTCGACGCCCTCCTGGGTCGCGCGGGACTTCTCGTCGCGCCGTGCCCCGTGGAAGGGCTCGGGCTGAGCGTGCTCGAGGCGATGGCGAGCGGCCTGCCGGTCGTCGCCTCCTCGGCCGGCGGGCACCGCGAGACGCTCGGCGGGATCGACCCGCTCACGCTCTACCCTCCGCTCGACCCGGGCGCCGCGGGCCGCTCCCTGGCCGCCCTCGCCGCCGACCCCGGACGCCGCGACGCGTGCGCCGCCGCCGGACGCGCCGCGCAGCGCGAACGCTTCACGCCTGCGGCGCAGGTCGCCGGGACGGACGCCGTCTACCGCACGGTGCTCACGTGACGGCCGTCGCGGGCGGTGCGAGCGCGGGCGACGTCGTCGTCCTGTCGCTCGAGCGCTGGGACGACGTGTGGCGCCGCAACCAGTACCTCGTCGCCGAGCTGTGCCGTGCCGACCCGACGGCCCGGGTGCTGTTCGTCGAGCCGGCAGCCGATCCGCTGCACCGGCTCAGCCGGCGCGGCGCGCCCCGCCCGGGGCGCGGGCTGCGTACGGCGCCCGACCTGGACGGGATCGCCTCCGGCCGCGTGCTCCTGCACGAGCCGACCAAGTGGCTCCCCCGCAAGGTCGACCCGCACGTGGACGTCCGGCTCGCCCGGTCGGTCGAGCGCGCCGTGGCCCGCGCCGGGCTGCGCCGCCCCGTGCTGTGGGTCAACGACCCGTCCGGTGCCGCCGTCGTACGGCGCACGGGGTGGCCCGCGCTCTACGACGTCACCGACGACTGGCTCGCCGCCGACCGCTCCCCCGCCGAGCACGCGCGCCTGGTCGAGGACGAGGCGACGCTGCTGGAGCGGTGCGCCGAGGTCACGGTGTGCTCCCCGGGCCTGGTCGCCCGCAAAGGGGCGCTGCGGGACGTCACGCTGCTGACGAACGGCGTCGACCTCGATCGTTACCGCGGCGCGTACGACCGCCCGGGCGACCTCCCCGCCGGCCGGGTCGCGCTCTACGTCGGGACCGTGCACCCCGACCGGTTCGACGTCCCGCTGCTCCTCGCGACCGCCCGCGCGCTGGACGGTCGTGCCCGCGTGGTGCTCGTCGGCCCGGTGGTGGACCTCACCGCCGCGGAGCACGGGGACCTCGCACGCGCCGGGGTCGTGCTCCTCGGGCCGCGTCCCTGGACCGCCGTGCCTGCCTACCTGCGCCACGCCGACGTCCTGCTCGTCCCGCACGTCGTCGACGCGTTCACCGACAGCCTCGACCCCATCAAGCTCTACGAGTACCGGGCAGTCGAGCGGCCCGTGGTGTCGACGCCCGTGGCCGGGTTCCGGGACGAGCCCGGAGTGCGGGTCGCCGCCGGCGAGGAGTTCCCGACGGCCGTGCTCGCCGCGCTCGGCGACGCGGCGCGCCCGCGGCCTGGCCGGCTCGACACGGACGTACCCGACGTACCGACCTGGCGCGGTCAGGCCGCGCTCATGCGCGCGGCGCTCGCCCGGACACGGACGTCCAGACGTCCGTGAGCACGCGCGCGGTGCGCTCCACGGGAAACCGACGGATCGCCGACGCGCGCGCCCGGAGCGCACGCTCGCGGGCCGCGACCGGGTCGTGCAGCACGTCGAGCAGGGCCGTCGCGAGCGCGTCGACGTCGCCGGGCGGCACGAGCAGCCCGAGCGCCCGGTCCCGCCCCTCGGGGTCCTCGAGGATCTCCTCGACGCCGCCCGCCCGCGTCGCGACGACGGGCACGCCACGGACCATCGCCTCGACGACGACCTGCCCGAACGGCTCCGGAACGGGCGACGCGTGCACGCACACGGCCGCGCGATCGAGCTCCGTGCGCGGGTCGACGACGAAGCCGGCGTGCTCGACGTGGCCGTCGAGGCCGAGCCGCGACACCTCGGCCCGCACCTGGGCCGCGTAGCCCCCGGCGCCGAAGGCCGGCTCGCCGACGAGCCGCAGCCGGGCCGCCGGCACCGCGTCCACGACGGTGCGCAGCGCACGCACGACCTGGAGCTGGCCCTTGGTCGGGCTGATCCGCCCGACCATCACGACCAGCGGCTCGGGCTCGTCGGCGCGCCCGGCGAGCGCCGTCCCGGCCCCCTCCGCCTGCTCGAGGGCGAAGCCGGGGTACGCGACCGCCGTCACCGCGGGCAGCGTCTCCGCCGTCGCGCGCGAGTTCGCGACCACCGCTGTCGGGACCCGGCGCGCCAACCCCCGCACGACCCGGACGAGCGGCCCGGGCAGGTAGTCCGGAGCGATGCGGTCGTGGACGTGCCACACGAGGGGCCGGCGGGCGAGCGTCGCGGGCACGATCCCCAGGACGTCCGCCTTGAGGGAGTTCGTGTGCACGACGTCGGGCCGCAGCACCCGGACGCGCCGCGCGAGCCGCAGGAGGAACGGGAGCGTTCGGAGGGCACCCGCGAAGGTCGAGGCCGACAGCCGACCAGCACGTGCACGGTCGGCGGTCGCCACGGACGGCGCGAGCGGCACGACGTCCACCCGGACGCCGAGGCCCTCGAGGCGCGCGCGCAGGGGGCCGTCGGCGAACAGCAGCACCCGGACGTCGACCTCGGGCCCGAGCGCCTCGCACACGCGCACGAGCGCCAGCTCGGCACCACCGAGCTCCGCCGTGTGGTCGAGGACGAGGACCCGGAGCGGCGGACCGCCCGGGACGGTCACCACCGGAAGGGGCGCTTGCGCTCGTCGGGGGCGGGCTCGTCAGCGACCTCGTCGGGCGCGGCGGGCTCGACCTTGCTCCACGCCGGAGCGAGGACAGGAGGTCGCTTGCCCGGCGTCGGCGGCGCCCCGCGAGACGCCGCACCGTCGACCGGCGGCGCGTCGCCGGCGGTCGCGACGGGAGGTGCGGGTCGCCCCGACGCGTCGTCGACCGGTACCGCAGCGGCGGCGACCGACGCCCGTCGCGTGCTCGGCGTGCGCTCGGAGGCGTCCGTCGCGCCCTCGCCCTCCGACCGGCGCGCGGGCTCGGCCTCGGACGACCCGACGGGTGCCTCGGCCCGATCCGTCCTCGCGGTCGTGCCGGCGGCGGCTGGCGCCGCGGCCGGGGCCGTCCGGGCGCTGCCCTGCCCGGCCTCCTGCCCCGTGTCGTCGCCGTACGTCGAGGCGTAGAGCATGCGCCGGTCGCCCGTGACCCCGGTCAGCGCGATCCCCAGGAGCGGGACGTTGCTGACACGGAGCCGCTCCACCGCCTCGGCGAGCACCGCACGGTCGGTGCGACCCGCCGACGCGATGAGGACGACGCCGTTCGCGTAGCCGCCCAGGATCGTCGCGTCGGCGGCCGCGAGGACCGGCGGTGCGTCGACCACGACGACCTCCGCGTGCTCGCGCAGGCTCCGGACGAGCGCACGCGCCCGCTCGGTGGCGAGGAAGTCCGCCGGGTCCATCTCCTCCTCGGGCACCGGCATGACCCGCAGGTTCGGCACCGCGGTCGGGCGCAGCTCCTGGACCTGCCCGTCCCAGTCCTCGGGTGCCGGGAGCATGCGGTCGAGCTGCGGACGCCGCAGGTCGCCCGACAGCGCGACGGTGCGCCGCCCGCTGAGCGCGAACGACGCCGCGAGGTTGGCGGTGATGAAGGAACGCGGCGCGGAGGGGTCGGCTGCCGTGACCACGACGACCGCGTGCTTCATCCCCGCGGTGGAGACCTGCACGGCGGTGCGCAGCTCACGGATCGACTCCGTGAAAGGCGTCGCCACCTTGCTCGCGACGGGCAGCGCACGCGTGTGCGCGAACTCCCTCTCCGCCGGGCGGGTGCCGTAGAGCTCGGCGAGGACCGGCGTCTCGGTGAGTCGCGTGGACTCGGCCGCGCTCCGGACGCGGACGTCGAGTCCCCGGCGCGCGAACGCGAGCCCGACCCCCGCCACGAGACCGACGAGGAGAGCGAGCGCCAGCACCGTCAGACGGGACAGCCCGAGCGGCTCCGCCCCCGTCGCGGGCGCGACCACCTCGCCCGGGACGGCGATGCCGCGCAGGGAGTTGATCTGCACCGTGAGCGCGGAGTAGTCGCCGACGATGATGTCCTGCTCGGCCAGCGCCAGCGGGTCCTCCGGGTCGGCCCCGAGCCGTTGGCGGACGCCCGCAAGCTGGTCGGCGAGCGCCTGGCGTCGGCTCTCGAGCTCGGCCGCCTGGTCGGCCTGGATCGTGACGAGCTGTGCGACGTACGCGTCGGCGAACGCGTTCGCGACCTCGACCGACCGTGCCTCCGCGGTGGTCGTGGCCTGGACCGCGACCGTCTTGCTCTCGCCGTCGACGTCGCCGGACACCTGGGCGGCCAGCTCGTCCGCGGCCTCCGGCTCGCCGAGCGCGGCCGCGGCGGCGTCGGCGACCTCGGGCGAGGTGACGTCGTCGGCGTCGGTCGCGACCGTCACCTCGACGAGCGACTCCCCGCCCTGAGCACTCTGCACGCCGTAGAGCTGCACCGTCGCGGTCGCGCGGTACGTGGTCTCCTGGCGGTCGACGTAGAACAGCGCGGCGGCCACGACGACGAGGACCGCTGCGAGCACGTAGTACCTGCCCGCCCAGACCGTGCGGAGGAACTCCCTGATGGTCATCGCTGTGCTCTCCCCCCACCGGGACGACCCGCGCCGACGGTGCGGTCCTGCTGCTGGGCCACGACTCCGCGCAGCCGCTCGACGAACCGGTCACGGCCGAACGTCGCGACGTGCGCCGTGACGGCGCCATCATCCCACGTGCGCCCTGCTGCCGCCTCGACGGCCTCGGCCACCAGGTCGGGGCGCGGCGCGTCGAAGAACACGCCGTTGACGCCGTCCACGACGGTGTCGAGGTAGCCGCCGTCGCGCAGCACCACGCTGGGCCGCCCGAACGCCCCGGCCTCGAGCGGCGACAGCCCGTAGTCCTCGTACGACGCCGCGACGAGCGCCGACGCGTTCCGGTAGACCCAGCGCAGCGTCGCGTCGTCGACGCGGCCGAGCAGGTGCACCCGGCCGCCCCCACGGGCCGCCCGCGTCTCCAGCCGAGCGCGGTCGGGACCGTCCCCGACGACGACGAGCTCACGCCCCGTCATGAGCGCCGCCTCGACGACGACGTCGACGTTCTTGTACGGCAGCAGGCGTGCCACGCACAGGAGGAAGCCGGGGTCCACGCCGGGGAGGGCACGTTCCTCGCCGTCGGGCAGCATCGCCGGCGGCGGTGCGAGCACCTCCGCCTCGATCCCGTACGCGTCGCGGATCGCGCGCTGCGTCACGGTCGAGTTGGCGAGGTAGACGTCCGCGCGCCGAGCGGCGGCGTCGTCCCACCGGCGCAGCCCCGGGGACAGGAGGCCGAGCGCGGTGGCTGCCGCACGTCGTCGGGCACGATGCGCGACGGAGCCCTCCGCCGGCCCCAGGTACCGGTCACGCTGGTACAGCCACCGGGCCGGGGCGTGGCAGTAGACGACCGTGCGCTCCGCCCCCCGGTAGCCGTGCGCCCAGCCGGTGGACGACGCGAGCAGGACGTCGGCCTCGACGCGCTGGCGGTCGACGGCGGGCGCGAGGAACGGGAGCGCGACCCGGTGGTGCCGACGCAGCAGAGCGGCCCGGTCGAGCGCTGACGTGCGCAGGTCGAGGGAACCGAACTCGGGGAACGTGCCGGCCGGGTCGTAGAGCGTCGTGTACATCGGCGACCCGGGGAACGCGTCGGCGAGCAGCAACGCGACCCGCTCCGCACCGCCACGCTGGGTCGCGTAGTCGTGCGCGAGCGCGACACCGTGGGTCATCGGTCCTCCTCGCGAACGCAGGCACCCAGCCTAGGTGCGGGGCCGGGCGCGAGGAGAGGGGGACGAAGGGACCTCACCCGGGTGAAAACGGGCGTCCTGACGCTGCCTGACGGCGCTACGCCTTCGTGTGGTACTTCCCCTGGGCGGCGAGCAGACCGTCGGTGAGCAGCATCTCGACGGCGTCCGCGGCGTCGTCGAGCAGGAACGGGAGCTCCTTGGCCTCGGGCCCCTTGAAGTCCTTGAGCACGAAGTCGGCGGTGTCCTGCCGGCCCGGAGGGCGTCCGACCCCCGCGCGCACCCGCACGTAGTCCTTGGTGCCGAGGGCCTTCGTGATGTCGCGCAGACCGTTGTGGCCGCCCTCGCCGCCGCCGATCTTCAGCTTCACGGCGCCGAACGGGATGTCGACCTCGTCGTGGACCACGACGACGTGGTCCGGGTCGATCCCGTAGTACTTCGCGAGCCCGGACACCGGGCCGCCGGAGACGTTCATGTACGTCGTCGGCTTGGCCAGCACGACACGCGGCCCGGGCCGCCCGCCGGGCAGCATCCCGATGCGGGCCTCGGCGACGACGGCCTGTGCCCGCGGGTGGCGCGCGAACCGGGCGGCGGCCCGCCCCGCGAGGACGTCGAGGACCATGTGGCCCAGGTTGTGGCGGTTGCCCGCGTACGTCGGCCCGGGGTTGCCGAGCCCGACGACGAGCCACGGCTGGTCGGTCATGTCGTCCCTCGTCCTTCGTCCGGGTCCCGCCCGGGCGGCGCGCGGCGGGAGGTGGTGGAGGTGGTGGTGCAGGCGCACGGACGCCCGGCACCGTCACGGTACCGGGCGTCCGACGCGGGTCGTCGTGGCGTCAGCCGACGACGGGGAGGATCACTCCGCGGCGGCCTCGGCGGGGGCGGCGGCCTCGGCGGCCTCGTCCTCGGTGGCCTCGACCTTGGGCTCGCTGATGATGAGGACGTCGGCCGAGGCGTCCGTGACGAGCGTGACGCCCTCCGGCAGCGTGACGTCGCCCGCGTACACGACAGAGCCGGCCTCGAGGCCCTCGACGGAGACCTCGATCGCGTCGGGCAGGCGCGTCGCGTCCGCCTCGACGACGAGGCTGAGCTGCTCGAGCAGGTGGATCGTGCCGGGGACGGCCTCGCCGACGACGTGCACCGGCACCTCGACCTCGACCTTCTCGCCCTTCTTCACGATGAGCAGGTCGACGTGCTCGATGACGTTGCGGACCGGCTCGCGCTGGACGTCCTTGGCGATCGCGAGCTGGGCCTTGCCGTCGAGCTCGATCGAGAACAGCGCGTTCGAGTGCTTGAGCGCCATCATCGTCTCGTGACCCGGCAGGGTCACGTGCAGCGGGTCGGTGCCGTGGCCGTAGAGGACCGCGGGAATCTTGCCGGCACGGCGGACGCGGCGGGCGGCACCCTTGCCGAACTCGGTGCGGGCCTCGGCGACGAGCTTGATCTCGGACACGTGGATCACTCCTGGAAGAAACGTTGCGGGCCGGCCACCAGTGGGGAGCGGTCGGCTGTCCGGACGGTTGAGAGGGCCTCCCGGACGGGCGGCTGCGTCGGCGCGGGACGTGTGACGGGCGCGCAGGAGGACGACCGCCCAGTCGATAACGGAGATCCAACAGGTCTGGCTGACACTCGCGGTCCCGCGCCGCCGGTGTGCTCACCGGTCCAGCGCTGCCGGCCGTCAGACGTCCCTCGCCGAGGCAACCTGGCTACTGTACCCGGGCGGGACGGTGGGACGAAACCCGCGCCCGCTCCCCCGTCGTCAGCCCGTCGCCGCGGCCGTCGCCGCGACCGTGGCGCCGACGAGGATGACCGCGGTGACCTCCTCCACGTAGGCGCGCACCGCCTCGCTCGCCCAGCTCTGCCGCGCGATCTCCTTCGCGCGCGCGTCGACGGCGCGGCGGCGCGACCCGGACAGGTCGGCCCCGCCGTCGACGACGGCCGGTGCTCCACGGCCGCCGCCCGCGGCCAGCACACGCCCCGCCTGCCCGGTCGCGGCGAGGATCGCGACCAGGGCGGCCGTGCGCTGGTCCGGCGCGCCGCCGTCGACCAGGACGCGCCACAGGTCGGCGCGGACGCCGTCCTCGTGCCGGGTGTCGGCGGCCGGCCAGCGCGTGGTGGGGAAGATCCCGAGCACGCGCCCCTCCTCGCGGCGCAGGACGCCGCGCTCGGCGAGCGAGCCGATCGCGCGGGACGCCGGCTTGAGCTTCGCCAGGGGCGCCACGAGCGCCTTCGGCTTCGAACCCTCGCGCGACCGCACGACGGTCAGCGCCTCGTCGAGCAGCGCGTTACCCGTCGGGGACGGGTCCCGCACGACGATCCGGCCCACGCGCCCGCCGTCGCCGTCGCCCGCGAGGTCGGCGCGGCCCAGGAGCGCCAGCTCGACGAGGAGCGCCCCCGCGGCGACCTGCTCGCGGTACGAGGCGTCGACGACCGCCTTCCCGGTCTCGTCGTCGAGCGTGAGCAGCAGGTAGTCCTCGAGGATGAGCATGGTCCTCACGCTACGGCGCGCACCGGCCGAGGACCCCTGTGTTTTGTCACGACCGCGGCGTGCGACGCGCACGGTCGCACGGCACGGGGTGTCAGTCCGCGAGCTCCCAGCGCACCGTGACGCTCGCGCGGACCTCCTGCGTGCCAGGCTCGACGACGAGCGCGTCGCTCGCGGCCTTGGCCGCCGTCAGGCGCGGCATCGGGCCGGGCCCGCCCGCGTCCTCGCGCACCTCCACGACCGGGCCGAGCGAGCGGCCCGCGAGCCGCGCGTACTGCTCGGCCCGGGCGCGGGCGTCGGCGAACGCGGCGTCGCGCGCGGCGACCGCGAGCGGCCCGGGGTCGCCCACGGCGAGGCTCGTCGAGTCCAGCCGTGCGACGGGCCCGGCCGCGTCGAGGGCCGCGCGCACGATCTCGCCGCAGGCCGCGACGTCGCGCACGGTCGCGCGCAGCGTGAGCCGCGCCGTCGTGCGCGGGCCGTCGTCGCGCTGCTCGGTCCACGTGGACGTCTGCGACGTGCGGACGTCCGCGGGATCGACGCCCGCCGCGACGAGCGCGTCACGCGCCGCGGCGAGGCCCGTGCTCGCGCGGTCGAGGGCCTCCTGGACGCCGGGCGCGCTCGACTCCGCGCCCAGCTCGACGACCGCGACGTCCGGCGCCGCGGTCACCGCCCCCTGTCCGGTGGTCGTCACTCCCGAGCCGCCCACGACGCCTCCCGTCAGCTGTTGCCGTCGAAGAGCGAGGTGACCGACCCGTCGTCGAACACCTCTCGGATGGCGCGCGCGATGAGCGGCGCGATGGAGAGCACGGTGAGCTGCGGGAACTGCTTCTCCGCGGCGATGGGCAGGGTGTCCGTGATGACGACCTCGCTCGCCCCGCACTCCGAGAGGCGCTGGGCCGCGGGGTCGGACAGCACGCCGTGCGTCGCGGCCACGATGACCGACCGCGCACCCGCGGCGAGGATGACGCGCACCGCCTCCGCGATCGTGCCGCCGGTGTCGATGAGGTCGTCGACGAGCACGCAGTCGCGGCCCTCGACCTCGCCGACGACGCGGTTCGCGACGGCCTGGTTGGGGCGCGTGATGTCGCGCGTCTTGTGGACGAACGCGAGCGGGCCGCCGCCGAGCTTGGCGGCCCACTGCTCGGCGACGCGGATGCGGCCGGCGTCGGGCGAGACGACCGTGACGTTCGACGTGTCGACGCGCGTGCGGACGTAGTCCGTGAGGATCGGCATGGCCCACAGGTGGTCCACGGGGCCGTCGAAGAAGCCCTGCGTCTGCGCGGCGTGCAGGTCGACGCTCATGAGGCGGTCGGCGCCGGCGGCCGTGAAGAGGTCGGACATGAGGCGGGCCGAGATCGGCTCGCGGCCGCGGTGCTTCTTGTCCTGGCGCGCGTAACCGTAGAACGGCTGGACGACCGTGATGGTGCGGGCCGAGGCGCGCTTCGCGGCGTCGACCATGAGCAGCTGCTCCATGATCCACTGGTTGATCGGCGCGGTGTGGCTCTGGAGGATGAAGACGTCGGCGCCGCGCACCGACTCGCCGAACCGGACGTAGATCTCGCCGTTCGCGAAGTCGTACGCGGTCGTGGGCAGCAGGTCGATGCCCAGCTCCCGCGCGACGTCGTTGGCCAGCTCGGGGTGCGCGCGCCCCGAGGCGAGGACGAGGGACTTCTCCCCGTTTCCGGCGATCGTGCTGC
Organism: Cellulosimicrobium cellulans; assembly: GCF_016921195.1. Lineage (GTDB taxonomy): Bacteria > Actinomycetota > Actinomycetes > Actinomycetales > Cellulomonadaceae > Cellulosimicrobium > Cellulosimicrobium cellulans_F. The sequence continues at coordinate 6,067 of NZ_JAFGYF010000013.1, read as the reverse complement.
TCATACCAGTGGGTTCCTTCGGTGGTGTTTCCGGGTGCGGGGGTAGGTCTGAGGAGACTGGGCCGGACGCGGTCAGTCTGCCGTGGCCGCGGGACGACCGCCACGCAGCGCCTCGAGCGTGTGCTCGAGCTCCGGGCCGGGGGGCGGCGGGGTCGGGCGCTCGGCCGTCGCCGCGGCGCTCTGGTCCGCGAGCTGCGCCTGCGCCTGCGCGCCGAGCGGCGGCGCCTCCGGGTCGCTCGCGCGCGCGGCGCCCGCGGCCTCCGCCGCGGCCGTGCCCGGACGGCGACGCTCGACCCAGCCCTCGATGTTGCGCTGCTGCCCGCCGCTCACGCCGAGCGCACCCGCGGGCACGTCGCGGCGGATCACGGAACCCGCGGCCGTGTACGCGCCGTCGCCCACGGTCACGGGCGCGACGAACATGTTGTCCGCGCCCGTGCGCGCGTGCGAGCCGATCACGGTGCGGTGCTTGTGCACGCCGTCGTAGTTGACGGTGACCGACGCGGCGCCGATGTTCGTGTGCTCGCCGATCGTCGCGTCGCCCACGTAGGACAGGTGCGGGATCTTGGAACCCTCGCCGATCTCCGCGTTCTTCGTCTCGACGAACGTGCCGATCTTGCCCTTCGCCCCCAGCACGGTGCCCGGGCGCAGGTAGGCGAACGGCCCGACGGACGTCCCGGCGCCCAGCACCGCGAGGCTGCCGTGCGTCCGGGTCACCGTCGCGCCCGCGCCGACCTCGGTGTCCGTGAGCGTCGTGTCCGGCCCGATCGTCGCGCCCTCCGCGACGACCGTCGCACCGTGGAGCTGCGTGCCCGGGAGCAGGGTGACGTCGCGCGCGAGCTCGACGTCGACGTCGACCCACGTCGTCGCCGGGTCGACGACGGTCACGCCCTCGCGCATCCAGTCCTCGAGGATCCGGCGGTTGAGCTCCGCGCGCAGCGTCGCGAGCTGCACGCGGTCGTTGACGCCCTCGACGATCGTCGGGTCCGCGGAGACGAGCGCCCGGACCGTGCCGCCCTCGGCGCGCGCCGCCGCGACGACGTCCGTCAGGTAGACCTCACCCTGCGCGTTGTCGCGACCGAGCGTGCCGAGCCCGCGGCGCAGCACCGCGGCGTCGAACACGTAGATCGACGCGTTGATCTCGCGGATCGCGCGCTCGTCGGCCGTCGCGTCCTTGTGCTCGACGATGCGCAGCACGTCCCCCGAGCCGTCGCGCACGACGCGCCCGTAACCGGTGGCGTCCTCGAGCTCGGTCGTCAGCATCGTCACCGCGTTGCCGTCCGCGACGTGCGCGGCGAGGAGCTGGCCGAGCGTGCCGCCGTCGAGCAGCGGGGTGTCGCCCGCCGTCACGACCACGGGACCCTCGAGCCCGTCGCCGGCACCGCGTCCCTCCTCGCCGTCGGGCACGCCGTGGACGAGCGCCTGGGCGTGGGCCTTCGCGTCGAGCGCGGCGAGCGCGCACTGCACGGCCCGACCCGTCCCGGGGATCTCGTCCTGGTCGACGACGACCGCGTCCGGGTCGACCGACACCGCGTGCTCGGCGACGCGGTCGCGCTCGTGCCGCACGACGACGGCGAGCAGGGCCGGGTCGAGCGAGCGCGCCGCGACCAGCACGTGCCCGAGCAGGCTGCGGCCCGCGAGCGTGTGGAGCATCTTCGGGGTGGACGACTTCATCCGCGTGCCCTCGCCGGCGGCGAGGACGATCACGGCAGCGGGGGCGACGGTCGAGTCGGTTCCCTGCTGAGCTTCCATGGGTGTTCCCCTCGGGATCGGTGGCACGAGCTCCGCCCCCAGGACTCGAACCTGGACCAAGGGCACCAAAAACCCTTGTGCTGCCGATTACACCAAGGCGGATCGGACCCGGCGACGCTCGCGCCCGGTACGTTCCCGGGCCACGGCGGGCGGGGTGGGTCCGGGAACAGTCTGCCAGGTCGGTCCCCGTGCCCGACGCCGGTCGTGCCCGTCTCGTCCCGTCCGCACCCCGGTCTCCGCTCACCGCGACAGTCGCCTGCGCCACACCCGTGCGCGAGGCACACGCCGGGCACGGCAGCGGTGCACGGCATGATGGACCCCGTGGCCGAGTCCAGACGCACCCCCCGATCCCGCATGACCGCGAGCCAGCGGCGCGAGCAGCTGCTCGCGGTGAGCCGCCGCCTGTTCGCCGAGAAGGGGTTCGAGGGGACGAGCGTCGAGGAGATCGCGGCGCGCGCCGAGGTGTCCAAGCCCGTCGTGTACGAGCACTTCGGGGGCAAGGAGGGCATCTACGCCGTCGTGGTGGACCGCGAGGTCCAGGCGCTCACGGCGGCGCTCTCCGGTGCGCTCGACGAGGGCGGCCACCCCAAGGTCCTGCTCGAGCGCACCGCGCTCGCGCTCCTGTCCTACATCGAGGCGTCCGAGGACGGGTTCCGCATCCTCGTGCGCGACTCTCCCGTCGCCCAGGCCACCGGCACGTTCTCCAGCCTCATCGGCGACGTCGCGACCCAGGTCGAGCACCTGCTCGCCCACCAGTTCCGCACCCGCGGGCTCGACCCCAAGGTCGCGCCCATCTACGCGCAGATGCTCGTCGGCATGGTCGCGCTCACCGGGCAGTACTGGCTCGACGTGCGCTCGCCCAAGAAGACGGAGGTCGCGGCGCACCTCGTCAACCTCGCGTGGAACGGCCTCGCCGACATGGAGAAGCGCCCGCACCTCATCACGACGCCCCGGTCGTGACGGCGTCCTGACGCGTCCGTCCACCGGTCGCCCCGGGGAACTTCCCGGAACCCGCGTCATGGCGCCCGGGGGTACCCGTCTCTCCTTGCGGAAGCACGAGATCGACGAAGCGGGGCACTTCATGCACGGGCACGACCGGTCCAGCGACCGCACGCACGAGGACTGCCAGGACGAGATCCGTCCCACGGTCTGGGGCTACTCGACCTGGACGACGGCGCGCTGCCTCCAGGGCGCCGTCGCCGGAGCACCGGTCCGCATCGTGCAGCGCACCGACGTCCTGGTCCCCGGTCTGACGCCGCGCGAGCTCGACCGCGTGCGGCGCCACGCCGAGTGGCACGCGTCGGTCGACGACGTGCGCCTGGGGCTCGTCGCGGGCGTGGCGACGGCGCTCGCCGCACTCCTCGTAGGGCACGCCCTCGCGCCCGTCACCCTCGTCGTCGCCGCCGCGGTCCTCGGTGTCACGGCCGCCGTCGTCACACGCGCGCTCCTGCGGGTCGCCGGTCCGCGGCTCTCGCGCGTCGAGCGCCGGGCCCTGCGTGACGCCGTCGAGATCCGGCGCGTGCGGGTCGCGCCCCCGACGTCGACGGGCATGCGCGTGCTCGTCGCGATGAGCGCCGTCGAGTCGATCTCCGGCCGCCTCGACGAGCGGGAGGCCGCGATCGCGCGAGAGCTCCTCTGGATCGCGCTCGACGCGGTCCGGCGCGACGACGTCGCGGGCGTCGACGACGCGACCGCCGCGATGCTGCGCCTCACCGTGCGCGCCGCGCGCTCGCCGCTGCCGCCGGTGCGCGACGAGCACCGGGGCTGAGCTCGCGGCCGGACGTCGGCCCCCGACCGGGGAAGCACCCTCCCCCCTGCGTCGGAAGGGGCAGGACGTGACATCTGTCCCATGCCCGGCGCACCGGCACATGGTTGTCTGGGGCGCATGGCGACACTCGAGATCGACTCGCTGACCAAGTCCTACGGCGACGTCCGCGCCCTGCGCGGGACGTCGTTCGACGTGCGCGCCGGGGAGATCTTCGGCTTCGTCGGCTCCAACGGGGCGGGCAAGACCACGACCATGCGCATCGTCCTGGGCGTGCTCGCGGCCGACGGCGGCGAGGTGCGGTGGGACGGTCGCCCGATCGACCTCGCGGCGCGGCGGCGCATCGGGTACATGCCCGAGGAACGCGGGCTGTACCCCCGCATGAAGGTCGGTGAGCAGCTCGTCTACCTGGCCCGGCTGCACGGCCTGGGCGCGGCCGAGGCGAAGGTCGCGATGGAGCGCTGGACCACGACGCTCGGCGTCGAGGCACGCCGGGGCGACGAGGTCCAGAAGCTCTCGCTCGGCAACCAGCAGCGCGTCCAGCTCGCGGCGGCGCTCACGCACGACCCCGAGCTGCTCGTCCTCGACGAGCCGTTCAGCGGGCTCGACCCCGTCGCCGTCGACGTCATGAGCACCGTGCTGCGCGACCGCGCCGAGGCGGGCGTGCCCGTCGTCTTCTCCTCGCACCAGCTCGACCTCGTCGAGCGCCTGTGCGACCGCGTCGGGATCATCAAGGACGGCGCGATGGTCGAGGTCGGCACGATCGACGAGCTCCGCCGGACGGAGACGGAGAGATGGATCGTGGACGGACCACCCGGGGCGACGTGGATCGGCGCAGTGCCCGACGCGCGGGCCGTCAGCCTCGAGGGGTCGCGCACGGTCGTGGAGCTCGCGCCGGGCCCCGGGGCCGCCGGCGGCGGAGCCGCGAACGGGACCGGCGGGCGCGAGCAGGCCGTGCTGCGTGCGGCGCTCGCCGCCGGACCGGTGCGCGAGTTCTCGCTCGTCCGGCCCTCGCTCACCGAGCTGTACCGCGACGTCGTGAGCGCCGAGGAGACGTCGGCCGACGCGGCCGCCGAGACGGTGGAGGTGGGGGCATGAGCACGGGGGCCTCGTTGACGTCCTGGGGCGCGATCCGCCTCGTCGCGAGCCGCGAGATCATGACGCGGCTCCGCTCGAAGTCCTTCGTCTGGCTGACCGTGATCCTCGTCGGCGCGGTCGTGCTCGGCGGGTTCGTGCTCGACGCGGCGAGCTCGTCCGGGCCGACCGCCGAGCGCGTCGGCGTCACGCCGCAGACCGCGGCGCTCGCCGCGACGATCGAGGCGACGGGCAGCACGCTCGGGACCGAGATCGAGACCGTCGACGTCGCGGACGACGCCGCCGGCGAGGCCCAGGTGCGCGACGGCGACCTCGACGCCGTCGTCACGGGGACGGTCGACTCGCCCACCGTCGTCGTGGACACCGAGCTCTCCTCCGGCCTCACCGCCGTCTTCACGACCCTCGCCCAGCAGACCGCGCTGTCCGACGCGGTCGCGGGCCTGGGCGGCGACCCCGCGCAGGTCGCGGGCGACATCGCGACGGCCGAGCCCACCGTCCGCACGATCGGCGAGCCCAGCGAGTTCGACCCGACCCGCTACGTCACCGGCCTGGTCACCGGCATCCTGCTCTTCATGGCCATCATGATCAGCGGCCAGCTCATCGCGCAGGGCGTCGTGGAGGAGAAGACGAGCAGGGTCGTCGAGCTCCTGCTCTCGACCGTCCGCCCGTGGCAGCTCATGGCGGGCAAGGTGCTCGGCATCGGCCTCGTCGGGCTGGGGCAGGTCGCGCTCGTCGTGCTCGCGGGCGTCGGCACCGCGCTCGGCCTCGGGCTGGTCGACACCTCGACGATCGACCTCGGGACCGCGGCCGTCTGGGCGCTCGTCTGGTTCGTCGTCGGGTTCGTCAGCTACGCGCTGCTCATGGCCGGCCTCGGTGCGCTCGTCTCGCGCCAGGAGGACGTCGGCGCCGTCACGACCCCCGTCACGTTCCTCATGATCGTGCCGTACATCGTCGGCGTCTCCGTCGCGCCGTGGGCTCCGGACAACCCGCTCGTCGTGTGGCTCTCGTACGTGCCGCTGTGCTCGCCGCTGCTCATGCCCGTGCGCATCGCGCTCGGCAGCGCCGAGACCTGGGAGGCCCTCCTCGCGCTCGGCCTGTCGATCGCCGTCATCCCGGTGCTCGTCTGGCTCGCGGCGAAGATCTACTCCAACGCGGTCCTGCGTACGGGTGCCCGCGTCAAGCTCAAGGACGCCCTGCGCACCGCCTGACTGGGGCCCCGCGCGGTAGGAACCCTGGTTGCGCGAGGTAGAACCCTGGTTGCGCGAGAGAGAACCCCGGTCAGCCGAGGTAGAACCGTGGTTGCGCGAGGTAGAGCCGTGGTTGCGCGAGGTAGAGCCGTGGTTCTTGTGCTCGACGGCGTGTGGTCGCCCTGGGTGGTCGGGGTGGGTGGTGGTGCCGCGTCTACCATCCGCCGCTCGTTCCTCGCGGCTCCCGCCAGGCCCGCCACGACGCGGCACC
>NZ_JAFGYF010000012.1 GCF_016921195.1 Cellulosimicrobium cellulans | reverse complement strand
TCCACGAGTACAACCACCACCGTCCCCACACCGCCTGCGGGAACAAGCCACCCATCACACGCTTGACCAACCTGTCCGGTCAGTACAGCTAGCGCTCGGTCCCGCCGAGATAGAACCCCGGTGTGCCGAGATAGAACCGTGGTTGCGCGAGGTAGAACCGTGGTTGCGCGACGTAGAACCGTGGTCGGGTCTCGGGCCCGTGTGGTCGGGTCCGCGGCGCGGGTGGTCTCGATGCTCGGGCTGCCGCGCCGTCACCGTGGTCTTTCGGCCGTGGGTTCTTGGAGCGCGGCTCTGACGCCCGTTCGCGTTCGAGCCCACCCCACCGCTCAGCCGTCGGCGACCCTGGTAGTGCCGCGACCTGCCCCCCGGTTCTGCCGAGTCGACCCGGGCCCGCGAGATGCAACCGTGGTCGCGCCAGGTACGACCCTGGTCTGCCAAGGGAGAGCCCTGGTCATGCGAGGAGGGCTGCGGTCGCCCGGGTGAGGACCGACCAGGGCGAGACGACGCCGGTCGGGGTGGGTGGTGGTGCCGCGTCGTGGTCGGGCCTGGCGGGAGCCGCGAGGAACGAGCGGCGGATGGTAGACGCGGCACCACCACCCAGCCCGACCACCCAACCACACGCCGTCGCACCCAAGAACCACGGCTCTACCTCGCGCAACCACGGCTCTACCTCGGCCGACCACGGTTCTACCTCGCGGGATGGCGACCCTGCGTCGGCGGACGACGGACCCGGGGCCGCCTCGCGTGCCGGGTGGCGCGCGGGACGGCCCCGGGTCCGGACCGGAGGGTCAGCCGCAGGACGGCTGGCCGTGCCCCGGGGTCGCGACGGTCTCCCGCTCGTCGGAGGTGTCGGACGGACGGGCGGTGACGGTCACGGATCCGGCCGTCGGGTCCTCGACCCCCCGGACGGCGAACGACTGGTACGCGTTCTTGCCGGGGGCGACGTCGGTGAACGTCCTGGACCCGAACGGCGTGTCGAGGACGACGTCCAGCGGCACGGTGTCGTCGTTGAGCGCGCGCACCGCGACGTACGGCGTCCCCGCGAGGCACCGGACCTCGGCGGTCGCGGTGATCGCGACCTCCTCCTGGCCGGGCCCATCGACGCTCGGGAGTCGCTCGATCCAGATGTTGCGGAACCGCGGGTTGAGGCCGGGGTCGCCGTGGTCCTGGAGCTTGATGTACCCCGACGTCGGTCCCTCCGCCCGGCCGTTGCCGGTCTTGCCGGTGACGGCGACGTCGTCGTGCACGACCTGCCCGTTCCACACGAGCGTGAGGCGGGCGTCCTCGGTCTTCTTGCCGTCGGGGCCGAAGCGGGCTCCACGGAACGTGATGTCGTACGTCTGCCACGTGCCCATCGGCGTCGCCGCGTTCACATCGGGAGCCCTCTGGAGGTAGATCGCCCCGGCGTGGTCGTTCCGCGGCGGGTCGATGCCGAAGGACTCGAGCACCTGCACCTCGTAGCGCTCCTGGATGTAGACGCCGCTGTTGCCGCGCGCCTGGCCGGTGACCTCGGGCGCGTGCTCCGGCTGGTACCACTCGACGTGCATCCGGAAGTCGTCGAACTTCTCCTTGGTGCGGATGTCGCCGCCGAGCGACTCGACGGACCCGTCGGCGATCGGCCACGTCGCGGGACCCCCGCCGTTGACGGCGGCCCACCGGTCGAGGTCGTCGCCGTCGAACAGCGTGATGCGCTCGGTGGGCGTGACGGTGAGGCTGTCGAGGTTGACGTGACCGATGTCGTCGTCGTCGTGCCGGATCGTGATGGTGTTGGCGCCCTCGCGCAGGGGCACGGTCTCGACCTGGGTGGCCCACGTGGACCAGCTCACCGTGCTGTCGAACCAGACCTGCTTGAGCTTCTCACCGTTCACGTAGAGGCTCAGGTTCCGCGGCAGCGGCGAGGGGTCGCTGTTCTGGCCGTTGGCGTAGCGGATCGCGAGATCGTGCGGACCGGCTTCCTCGGTACGGACGGCGAAGGTCGTCTGGGCGCCCGGCTCCCAGTTGCGGTCGACGAACCCGGAGCCCGAGTAGCCGGCGTGGTTGCTGTTCCAGCCGGCCCCGCCGCTGATGTCGGCGCCCTCGGCCTCGTAGACCGGGGGTGCGACGGATCCGTCGGGCAGGCGCGTGAGGGTGTACCAGGCCTCGGTGCTCCACAGCTCCTGGCCGCTCTCGGACGCGAACGGGCGCGGGGAGTGGACGTTCACGACGCGGCCGGGCTTGAGGCCGTCGATCTCGAGCGTGACGGTCTTGCGGTCCTCGGACACGGTCGCTGCCGTGACGTCGAGGTCCTCCTCGTCGACCTTCGGACCGCCGTACTGCGGGGTCGCGACGTAGCGCCACTGCGCGGCGGTGTACTTCGACGTGAGGTCCTGCGCCGTCTCCTCGGAGAGCGGCTGCGTGTACTCGATCTCGAAGCCGCCCTCGACGGCACGCATCGCGAGCATGTCGAACGCGTGGTTGCCGTCGTACGTGAGCTTCTGGAGCCCGTAGGAGAGCTTGCCCGCCTGGCCCCAGTTGCCGGACCAGCCGATGCCACCGACGTAGATCGCGCCGTCCGGCCCGACGCTCGTGCGGCTGACGCCGGACTCCAGGCCCTGCGTCATGCGGAAGACCGCACCCTGCTCCTGGCCCGCGACGTCCTCGAGGTAGGCGCGCTGGAGACCGCCGTACGTCACGTCGCCGATCGCGAGCTGACCGGCGAACACGCCCTCGGTGAGCACGACCGGGTTGCTCGGCGAGTTCGAGATCTCACTGTGCGGCATCCACAGGACGGGCTCGGTGACGGGCTGGTCGTCGTAGGGGCCGTCGGGGTTGGTGAAGTGGTTGTAGAACGCGCCCTCCTCGACGCGCACCAGCTTCGACGTCGGGATGCGGACGCCCTGGTTGTCCGTGACGTACATCCCGCCGTCGGCGCCCCAGCCGAGCCCGTTCGGCGTGCGTAGACCGCCCGCGACGTACTCGACCTCGCCGGTGTCCTTGCTGATCTTCATGACCGAGCCGCGGTTCTCCGCGAGCTGCGGGTCGAGCGAGTTGCCGCCCGGCACCATGGCGATACCCGTGGTGACGTAGAAGAACCCCTCCTCGTAGAGCAGGCCGAACGCGAACTCGTGGTAGTTGCCGCCGAACGGCCAGGTCGCGATCGTGTCGTACTCGTCGGCGACCTCGTCGCCGTCGGTGTCGACGAGCGCGGTGAGGCCGTCCTTCTCGGACACGTAGATCGTGCCGTCGACGTACTTGAGGCCCATCGGCTCCGTGAGGCCCTCCGCGACCTTCGTGTAGGTCACGTCGTCCGCGCCGGTGTCTCCCTGGACGTGGTCGATCAGGTAGACCTCGCCGCGCTGCGTGAGCCGGTCGCCGCCCCACGTGGAGATCGCCAGACGGCCGTCGGGCAGCCAGTCCATGCCCGTCACCTGGGGCTGGAAGCCCTCGGGACGCAGGTCGGTGAGCGTGTAGTCGGGGTGCACCTCGGTGAGCGGGAGCCCGTCGCCCGGGGCCTCGGTGACGCCCTCGCACTCCTTGCGGCCGGGCGAGGTGACACGCGTGACGTCGGCGTCGGTGCTCAGCACGGAGTTCGGGACGACGACGTAGCCCGACGCGCCCGGCGGGCGCCACTCGAGCTTGAGCCGCTGGTCGAACTCGCCGTCGAAGTGGTCGATGCGCAGCGCGCGGTAGCCCGCGTCGAGCTCGATCGACCCCTCCTTCGACGTCGCGCCGTGGCGTCCCGGGTGGTCGACCACGAGCTCGTCGTCGAGCAGCAGGCGCGCGCCGTCGTCGTTCGTGATCCGGAAGTCGTACGTGCCGGCCTCGGGGACGTTCAGGTACCCCGTCACCTCGGTGACGAACTTGTCCGTGAGGCCGAAGTCGGCCGCCGTGGTCCAGTCGATGGTCGGCATGATCTTGTCGACGTTGGGCGTCTGCCCGGGCTTGAGCGTGCAGTAGTCGTCGAGGATGACCTGGACGTCGAAGACGCGCAGGGTCACGCCGGGCTCCTGCGGGCGGATGTCCGCCTGCGTCGCGGCGGGTGCGACGGCCGGTGCCGCGGTCGGGACGGCGGCCTGGGCCGTGAGGACTCCTGACGGCACGGCCAGGGCGGCGAGCGCGGCGACGACGGCACGCCGTCTTCTGCGTCGGTGCCGCGGCGTGACGTGCGCGGGTGGTGCGTCGGTCGAGGGGTGTTCCATCAGCCTGCCTCTCCGTCGAGGACCGTGCGTCGGACTGCGCACAGGGCGCGCATCGGTGCGCTGTGCCGTCACTATCCGGGGGCGCGCGCGGTCCGGGCAACGAGTTGCCACTTGTTGCCCCTGGCCCGACGGCGGCCGCCCGGGGGTGCGGTCAGGCCGGGCGGCCGGTCGAGCCGCGCTCGACGAGCTTCGCCGGGAGCAGCGTCGGACCGGCGGCCGGCGCGGGCGACGTGCGGAGCTGGGCCAGGAGCCGCTGGACCGCGAACGACCCGAAGTGGCGCAGCGGCGCCGCGACGGTCGTGAGGGGCGGGGTGCAGAAGTCCGAGCCGAAGATGTTGTCGAACCCGACGATGCTCAGGTCGCGCGGCACCTCGACGCCGAGCCGCCGCAGGCCGCGCATCGCGCCGATCGCGATGAGGTCGTTGTACGCGACGGCCGCCGTGGCGGGGTGCTTGACGAGGGACTTGGCCGCGGAGAGCCCGCCGGCGAGCGTCGGCGCGAACGGTCCGATCCGCCGCGCCTGGACGTCGGTCTCGCGTGTGGCCTCGCGAAACGCGCGCCAGCGCATCCCGTCGGCCCACGACGCCTCGGGCCCTGCGACGTAGGCGAGGCTCGTGTGCCCGAGCCCGGCCAGGTGCTCGACCGCGCTGCGCATGCCCTGGGCGTTGTCCGTCAGGACGCTCGGCACGTCGGTCATGTGCCGGTTCATGACGACCGTGGGCCGCTGCTTGGCGGCGACCCTGATCGAGGAGTCAGAGAGCCGGGACGTCGCGAGGATCAGTCCTTCGACGAGGGGCAGCGTCCGGTCGAGCGCGCGGCGTTCCGCCTCGTCGGACTCGTGGGCGTCGACCATGAGCAGCGTGTACCCGGCGTCACGGGCCGTCTTCTCCGCACCGCGGATGATCTCGAAGAAGAACGGGTTGGTCACGTCGGCCACGACGATCGCGAGCAGCGAGGTCCGGCCCGTCGGCAGGCCGCGCGCCAGCGGGTTCGTGCGGTAGCCGAGCTCGTTGGCGACCTGGCGGATGCGCTCCGCGGTCTGCGCGTTCACGCGGCCGGGCCGCGAGAACGTCCGTGACACGGTCGAGGGGGCGACGCCGGCCGCCTGGGCGACGTCGTAGATCGTCGGGCTGGCACCATTGCCGGCTGAGGTCATGCGGTCGGACTGTAACGGCCCTGACAGCGGCGGACAACAACCGGTTGTCGCCCTCGTGTCGCGGTCGTGCCGCGTGACCAGCCGGTACGCGCGCTGGGCCCGCCTCGTGCCCGACCCGCCCCGCGGTGCGTCCCGTGACAACCCCACGGCAACCGACGGCAACTCCTTGACGGGCCCCGACAGGCATCCTCCAATGGCTCCGTGATCTCGCGTGCGAACGCGTCCCGGCGCCCGACGGCGGCACGTCGGCGGCCTGGACCCCGACCCTCCGGCGCCGTCGCGGTCGTGCCCGGCGGACAGCGTCGATGAGCCGCACCGACCAGGCGCCGCCGGTCGACCTCGCCGTCGACCGGGCCCGCGACGGCGAGGCCGCCGTCCAGGTCGAGGCGGCCGAGAGCGAGCTGCGCCGACTCGGCCTGGAGGACCTGCGGGTCCACCACCACGGCGACCTCGCCCGGGTCGAGGCCCCCCAGGCCGAGCTGCCCGTCGTGGCGAGCGAGCCGCTGCGCGGCGAGGTCCTGCGGGCCGTCCGGTCGGCGGGCTTCCGGCTCGTCGCGCTCGACCTCGGCACCGCGCCCGACCCGGTCGTCTGACGCACGGGCGACCCCAGGGCGCGTCCACCGTGCGGGAGCCGTCGGCCGGCGGTCGCCCCGTCGGTGTCGACCGGTGGCAACCGACGGCAACCACTCCTTCCTGCGTGCGTCGCGACCACGTCGAGGACGGGCGCCCGCAGATCCGTGCGGGCCCCATCCGGCGGTATCGTCCTGCGCTGTCAGGTGCAACAAACGGCAACTCGTTGTCCACGCCTTGGCCCGCACCTACTGTCCATGCCAGGCGCACGGAGAACGAGCTCCGTGCGCAGGACCTCGACCACCGTCCCGTACGACCCCGCGTCCTCGCCTCACCGGCCCCGTGCCGGCCCCCTCCGCACTCGCCCCTCCCCGGGCCGGAGGCTGCGGTCGGCGGGCTCACGGTGCCGGCCGCGTCGTCGACCGGGAGCGATCAGCAGAAGGGAGGGCGCACGATGTGGACGCTCTCGGGCTTTGCGGACGAGATCTCGCCCGACGTCGAGACGCAGTGCGTCGTCGCCTCCGAGCTCGGGCTGGGGTTCGTCGAGCTCCGCAGCGCGTGGGGCACCAACGTGCTGGACCTCGACGACGACCAGCTGGAGCGGGTCGCGAGCCTGCTGCGCAAGCACGACCTCCGCGTCTCCAGCATCGGGTCTCCCGTCGGCAAGATCTCCGTCGACGACGACTTCGAGTCTCACCTCGACCGGATGCGGCACGCCGCGCGCGTCGCACGGCAGCTCGAGGCCCGTACGTCCGCGTCTTCTCGTTCTTCGTGCGCCCGGGGACCGACCCGGCGTCGTGGCGCGACGTCGTCCTGCGCCGGATGGCGGCGCTCGCCGAGGTGGCGCGCGCGGCCGGTGTCGTGCTGGTCCACGAGAACGAGAAGGACATCTACGGCGACGTCCCGGAAAGGTGCCTGGACGTGGTCGAGTCCGTCGGGTCGCCGCACCTGGCGCTCGCGTGGGACTCGGCGAACTTCGTCCAGGTGGGCGTACGCCCCTACACCGACGGCTACGCCCTGCTGCGCCCGTACCTGGAGTACGTCCAGGTGAAGGACGCACTTGCGGCGACGGGCGCCGTCGTGCCCGCGGGACGCGGCGACGGCGAGGTGCCCGAGACCGTGCGTGCGCTGCGCGACGACGGCTTCGACGGGTTCTTCTCGCTCGAGCCCCACCTGAGCGAGGCCCACAGCCTCGGCGGGTTCTCCGGGCCGGAGCTGTTCACGGAGGCCTGGGAGGCCTTCACCACGATCCTCGACGCCGAGGCGGTGCCGTTCCGATGACCGACGCGCCCGGCCCGGACGCCCCGCCGACCACCAGGACCACGACCATGGAGGACCGCACGATGACGACAGCCCAAAAAGCGCGGCCCGCCCCTCCGGCGGCCCGGCCGCCCGCCGAGGCGGCCCGGCGCTCCGGTCCGCGGAGCCGCGGCACGACGTCGTTCGACAGCCGGGTCCTCGCGGTCGCGTCGGCCGCCTGGCGGCCCGCCCTCGTGCTCGTCGCGCTCTTCGCCGTGTGGTGGTTCGTGGCGTGGCGCGAGCTCGTGCCGGCGTACCTGGTCCCGTCGCCGGGGGCCGTGTGGGACACGATGGTCGAGGACTGGGCCATGCTCGCCGAGCACACCTGGGTGACCACGATGGAGACGGTCGTCGGGTTCGTGCTCGCGTCAGTGATCGGCGTCGCGACGGCCGTCCTCCTCGTCTACTCGCCGACGGCCGAGAAGTCGCTCTACCCGCTGATCCTCTTCGCCCAGGTCATCCCCAAGATCGCGATCGCCCCGATCCTCGTGGTCTGGTTCGGGTTCGGCGCGACGCCCAAGATCGTCCTGGCGGTGCTCATCGCGTTCTTCCCGGTCGTCGTCTCGGCCGTCGCGGGGCTGCGGTCGATCGACCCCGAGCTGCTGGAGATGTCGGCGACCATGGGCGCGTCGCGCTGGAAGACGTTCCGCAAGATCCGCTTCCCCGGGTCGCTGCCGCAGCTCATGTCCGGGCTCAAGGTCGCGGTCACGCTCGCGGTGGTGGGCGCCGTCGTCGGCGAGTTCGTCGGCGCCGACCGCGGTCTCGGGTACGTCCTGCTCCTCGCGAGCGGCAACCTCGACGCGCCGCTCCTGTTCGCGGACCTGATCCTCATGTCGCTCATCGGCGTCGTGCTGTTCCTCGTCGTCGAGCTGCTCGAGCGGCTCCTCATCCCGTGGCACGCGTCGCGGCGGGGAAACCTCGTCCTCGCGTCCTCCTGACACGCCCTCGACCCACCCCAGATTTCACCGCCTCGACGACGAGGCGGCACGAGCAGAAGGAGTTTTCCCATGCGTGGTGCACGTCTGACAGTCTCGCTGGCGGTGGCCGGCGTCGTGGTCGCGGGGACGGCGGCCTGCGGGCAGTCGGCCGACCCGTCGGGACCCGCGGAGGGCGAGGGCGGCCTGACCGAGGTCACCGTCACGCTCAACTGGGTCCCCTACGGCGAGCACGCGCCGTTCTACTACGGCGTCGAGCAGGGGATCTTCGAGGAGGAGGGCATCGACCTCACGATCCAGCCGGGCAACGGCTCGGGGAACACCGTCCAGCAGGTCGCGCAGCGCAACACCGACTTCGGATGGGCCGACACGCCGCCGCTCGCCAACGCGATCAGCTCGGGCATGCCGGTGCGCAGCGTGGGCGTGTTCCTCCAGACCGGGCCCAGCTCGGTGGAGTTCTTCGCCGAGCAGGGCATCACCGAGCCCGCCGACCTCGTGGGCAAGACGGTCGGGGGCACGCCGGGCGACGCGATGTACGGGACGTTCCCGGCGTGGCTGGAGCTCAACGGCGTCGACCCGGCGGACGTGACGGTGGTCAACGTCGACGCGGCGGGAAAGATCGCCGCGCTCATCGAGGGCAAGGTCGACGCGATCCAGGGTTTCCACCACGACCAGGCGCCGACGATCGAGAACCAGACCGGCGAGGAGGTCGACGCGCTGCCCTTCGCGGACTTCGGGATGAACCTGCTCGGCACCGGCCTCGTGGCGAACGAGGCGCTCATCGCGGACGACCCGGAGCTCGTCGAGGCGATGGTGCGTGCGACGTCGCGCGCGTTCCTCGCAGCGTCGGAGGACCCGGACGCGGCGGTCGCGGCGATGGCCGCAGGCGCCGAGCAGGCGCCCGACGAGGCCGTGCTGGGGGCGCAGCTCGCCGCGACGATCGAGCTGCTGAACCTCGAGGACGCCCCTGCCCCCGGCGTGAACACCGAGGAGCAGTGGACGGACACCCTGACCTTCCTGTCCGAGAACACGGAGTTCGACGGCGGTACGACCCCGGCCGACTTCTGGGACGGCGCGTTCGGGGCGGACCTGTGACGGCGCCGACGGCGCTCGCGGCACCCGCCGACGCGCTCGGCACCGACCCCATCATCGAGGTCCGGGACCTCACGATGCGCTTCACGTCGAAGCGGTCGGAGACCGTGGCGCTCGACCAGGTGTCGTTGAGCGTCCAGCCGGGCGAGTTCGTCACGATCGTCGGGCCGTCCGGCTGCGGCAAGTCGACGCTGCTGAAGATCGTCGCGGGCCTCACCGCCTACGGCGAGGGCGACGTGCGCCTGTACGGGCAGCCCGTCACGCGCCCGCAACGCGAGATCGGCTTTGCGTTCCAGCGGTCGGCGCTGCTCGAGTGGCGCGGGGTGCGCAAGAACATCCTGCTCCAGGCGGAGATGCGGGGGATGGACCGGCGCCGGGCGCACGAGCGCGCGGACGCGCTCATCGCGCTGACCGGGCTCACGGGCTTCGAGAAGGCCCTGCCGCACGAGCTGTCCGGCGGCATGCAGCAGCGCGTCGCGCTGTGCCGGGCCTTGCTGCACGAGCCGCGCGTCCTGCTCATGGACGAGCCGTTCGGCGCCCTCGACGCCCTCACGCGCGAGCAGATGAACATCGAGATGAATCGCATCTGGCGTGAGACCGGCACGACGATCGTGCTCGTCACGCACTCGGTGCCCGAGGCGGTGTTCCTGGGGAGCCGGATCGTCGTCATGAGCCCGCGTCCGGGACGGATCGTCGAGATCCTCGAGCCGGGCCTGCCCGACGAGCGCGACTACGGCACGACGCTCGTCGACCCCCGGTTCACGAGTGCCGCCGAGCGGCTGCGCGACCTGCTCGGCGCCAGCCACGTCGCCGAGTGAGCGGGCCCGTGCGGGGGGCTGGTGTCGGCGTCGGGATCGTCGGCATGGGCAGCATCGGCATGCTGCACGCGCGGGCGCTGCGCGACCTGGCTCCGCGGGCGCGGCTCGTCGCGTACAGCGGGAGGACGGCCCTCGACGACGGCCTGACCCCGGGGGGACGCGCCGCACACGTGGCGCCGGGCGACGTGCTCCGCCACGAGGGCGTCGACGTCGTGGCGGTCTGCACGCCGAGCGGGAGCCACGCGCGGCTCGCCCTCGCGGCGCTCGAGGCGGGCAGGCACGTCGTCGTCGAGAAGCCGCTCGCGGTGACCGTCGAGGACGCGCTCCTCGTCGAGCGCACGGCGCGCGACCGCGGGCTGGTGGTCTCGATGGTCTCCCAGCGCCGCTTCGAGCCGCAGCACCAGGCGCTCCGGCGTGCTCTCGACGACGGCGCGCTCGGCGAGCTGCGCCTCGTCGCCACGCACGTGCCCTGGTACAGGGACGACGACTACTACGCCGCAGCACCCTGGCGGTCGTCGACCGCGGAGGGCGGCGGGTCGCTCATGAACCAGGGCGTCCACAACGTCGACCTCCTGCGCTGGCTGTGCGGGCCGGTCGAGTCGGTCACGGCGCAGTCCGGGACGCTCGCGCGCACGAGAAGCCTCGCAGAGACCCCGGGGGACCTCGCCGAGGACACGACCGTCGCGACGCTGCGCCTCGCGTCGGGAGCGCTCGGCGTCGTCACGACGACGACGGCCACGCCCCCGGGGTTCCCCGCGACCCTCGCTCTCCACGGGTCGCGCGGGTCGGTGGAGCTCGCGCAGGACGAGGTCGTCCGCTGGGACGTGCCGGGCGTCACGCCGCCGACGTCGGGGATCTCGGCGGGCGGCGCGGCCGACCCGCTCGCGATCGGTCACGCCGGTCACCGTGTGCAGTGGGAACGGGTGCTCGCGGCCCTGGACGGCGCGGCGCCGCCCCCGGTCGACGTCGTCGACGCCGTGTCGACCGTCCGGCTCCTGTGCGCGATCCGTGAGGCTGCCGCGACCGGGCGGGTCGTTCGCCCGGCCGACTTCACGGGGCGCAGAACGACGACGCCGGTGCGGTGACGCCCGTCGGCCCGAGTGCCCGTCACGCTGGTGCCTGCGAACGTTTTCATCCATCCGTAGCGTGACGCACAGCGCCTGTGTGCGCTAATGACTACAATCGTTCGCACTGCATTGTCCCGGGGCGTCGCCCCGGCCCGACGACCCGGGCGACACCGTCGCCCACCCGAGACCCGCTGGAGGCCGCGTGACCGCCCCGACCGACGTCCCGAGCCGGCCCGGCCCGACGTCATCCACTGCGACGCAGGCCGACACAGGACGGTCGGCACGACCGCGCCTGCACCGCGAGGCACACCCCGCGTTCCCGCCGGCTCCCGTCCGTCCGACGCAGGTGGGGATCGTCCACCTCGGCGTCGGTGCGTTCCATCGCGCGCACCAGGCGGTCGTCACCGAGGACGCCGCGCGGGCGACGGGGGAGACGCGCTGGGGGATCCTCGGCGTGACGCAGCGCTCCGCGTCGGTGCGCGACCAGCTGCGGCCGCAGGGCGGGGTGTACACCGTCCTGACGGTCGGGCCCGACGGCGCGTCCCCGCGCGTCGTGGGGTCGGTCACCGACGTCGCGTGGCCCGCCGAGGAGACGCCGCGGGTGCTCGCGGCGCTCGCCGCGGCGACGACGCACGTGGTGACGCTGACCGTCACCGAGAAGGGGTACGCGCGCCGCGCCGACGGGCGCCTCGACGTCGACGCCGTCGCGACCGACCTCGACGTGCTGCGCCGCGAGGAGGCGTCCGCCGGCCCTCCGGGCGCGGGCTCGGACGTGGCGAGCGGCGAGGCGGCCGGTGTCGCCCCGGCGACGAGCGCCGTCGGGCTCCTCGTGCGCGGGCTCGCCGCGCGTCGTCGGGCAGGTGGTGCGCCCCTGACCGTGCTGAGCTGCGACAACCTCGCCGACAACGGGCACGTGCTCGCGCGGCTCGTGGGGGAGGCGGTCGACGCCGCGCTCCCGGGCGCCGACGGCGACGCGCTGCGTGCCTGGCTCGCGGCGTCGGTGACGTTCCCGTGCAGCATGGTCGACCGCATCGTGCCCGCGACGACGCCCGCGCAGCGCGACGAGGTCGAGACCCTGCTGGGCGCGCGTGACGAGGGTCTGGTCGTCGCCGAGCCGTTCCTCCAGTGGGTGATCGAGGACCGCTTCGCCGGGCCGCGCCCCGCGTGGGAGCGGGGCGGGGCGACCCTCACGAGCGACGTCGCGCCCTACGAGCGCGCGAAGCTGCGCCTGCTCAACGGGGCGCACTCCTACCTCGCGTACGCGGGCTCGCTCGCGGGGCACGCGACGATCGCCGAGGCCGTCGCCGACCCGGCGCTCGCCGCGGGCGCCCGGGCGCTCCAGGCCGACGCGCTCGCGACGCTCGAGGCACCCGACGGCGTCGACCTCGCCGCGTACGCGCAGACGCTGCTCGACCGGTTCGCCAACCCCGCGACGGGGCACACGACGCGGCAGGTCGCGATGGACGGGACGCAGAAGATCCCGTTCCGCTGGGGTGCGACGCTCGCGGACCTCCTCGTCGCCCGCCCGGACGGCCCGGCGCCGCAGGGCGTCGTCGCGGCGCTCGCCGCGTGGGCCGGCTACGTCGTCGCGGAGTCGCGGGCTGGGCGCACGGTGGACGACCCGCGCGGCGACGAGCTGCGCGCGGTGGTCGAGGGCGCGGCGGACGACGCCGCGGCGGTCCGCGCGCTCGTCCTGCTCCCCGGCCTGCTGCCGGGCGTCCCGGAAGAGCGCCTGCCCGACGTCGCCGACGCGGTCGTCGGCGCGAGCACGACCACCACCAGCACGACGAGCACGAGGAACGAGGAGACCGCGCCGTGAAGATGGGGTTCCGCTGGTATGGCGAGGGGAACGACACGGTCACGCTCGACCACGTGCGCCAGGTCCCCGGTGTCGAGACGATCGTGTGGAGCCTGCACGGCAAGCAGGCCGGCGAGGTGTGGGAGCAGGCGGAGATCGACGCCGAGGTCGCGAGGATCACCGGCCTGAGCGACGAGGCCCGCGCACGCGGGATCACCCGGACCTTCGACGCCGAGGTGGTCGAGTCCGTCAACGTGCACGAGTCGATCAAGCTCGGCAGGACCGTCCTCGGGCGCAGCCGCGACGAGGCGATCGAGAACTACGTGACGACGATCCGCCGGCTGGGCCGGGCCGGGGTGAAGGTCGTCTGCTACAACTTCATGCCCGTCTTCGACTGGCTGCGCACCGACCTGTGGCACCCGCTGCCGGACGGCTCGACCGCGCTGTTCTTCGAGCGCGCCGTCGTGGACGCGATGTCGCCGCAGAGCCTCATCGCGGACATGGAGGCGAACACGCACGGCCTCACGCTGCCGGGCTGGGAGCCCGAGCGGCTCGCGAGCTTCACCGAGCTCGACGCCGCCTACGAGGGCGTGACGCGCGAGGACATGTACGCCCACTACCGCTACTTCCTCGACGCGGTGATCCCCGCGTGCGAGGAGGCCGACGTCAAGCTGGGCGTGCACCCCGACGACCCGCCCTACGACGTCTTCGGCTGGCCCCGCGTCGTGTCGACCAAGGACGACCTCGCGCGCGTGCTGTCCCTGCACGACAGCCCGTACCACGGCCTGACGCTGTGCCTGGGCAGCTTCTCCGCGAACCCCGACCAGGACCCGGTCGACGCCGTGCGCACGTTCATGGACCGCATCCACTTCACGCACGTGCGCAACATCAAGCACCTCGGGAACGGCGACTTCACCGAGGTCGCGCACCGCGCGTGCGAGGGCAGCGTCGACACGACCGGCATCATGCGCGCGTACGCCGAGGCGGGCTACCAGGGCTACGTGCGCCCCGACCACGGCCGGCACCTGTGGGACGAGAACACGACCAACAAACCCCGGCCGGGCTACGGCCTGTACGACCGCGCGCTCGGCGTCCAGTACCTGCTCGGCGCCTGGGACGCGTTCCGGTACGACGCCTGACGGCGACCGCCGTCGGGGAACGGGCTACGCGTCCCCGGCGGCGGTCTTCGCCTCGCCCCAGCCGTACCAGCGCTCGACCTCGAACCACGCGCTGACGCGCGGGCTGTGCCGGTTCGCGTACTCGTGCCCCGTGTAGTGGCGCGAGATCCGGTCGATGTCGGCCAGACCCTCGTCGGCGCGCAGCTCCGTGACGCGGCCGATGAGCGTCACGTGCGTGTACCAGTTCTCGTCGAGGACGGTGAGCGAGACGCGCGGGTCGTTCCGCAGGTGCTTGAGGCGTACGCGCGACTCGTCGAGGTTGACGAGGACGCGGCCGTCGTCCTCCCAGAGGTACCAGGTCGCCGCGGTGACGGGCGCGCCGTCGGAGCGCACGGTCGCCATGACGGCGGGGTTCGGGCGGCGTAGCAGCTCGACGAGCGGGGCGGGCAGCGGGGGACGGGACACGACGGTTCCTCCAGCGTCGGGACGGCGGGACGTCCCGACGCTACGTCACGCGGGGACCGTCAGCGCGTCCAGGGCACGCCGAGCTCGGAGAACGTCCGGGCCGTGCGGGCGGCCTCCTCGCACCACCGCGCGACGTCGGCGACGACGGGGCGGCGGTCGTCTCCTTCGCCCGTCCAGGTCACGGCCGCCGGGTCGAGGGGCCGCGGGTCCGCGGCCGTCCGCACGGCCTCCATGACGCGCATGAACGCGCCGGTGTCGCGCACGTCGCACGCGAGCCGGTGCTCCGGGTCGCGACGCGCGGCGAGGAGGTCCTCCAGGAGCCCCGTGCGGCCGTACGTCTTCTCCACGTGGGCCCGGGGCGTGCGGACGAGCACGCGGTCGTGCTCGTACTCGAGCGTGACCTCGCCGTCCGTCCCGAGCACGAGCACGCGGGCCGGGGTGCGCTCGGGCGCGCAGAGCGTGAGCCCGAACCCGTAGGGCAGGCCGTCGCGCCCGACGACGCGCAGCGAGGACGTGTCGTCGGACTCGATCGGGTTGGCGCGCCAGAGGTCGGTCACGACGTGCGCGACGTCCTCGGCCGTGCGGGCGCCGCCGATGCGCAGCGCGGTCGCGACCGCGTGGGCGAGGGGGTTGGTGACGACGCCGTCCACGACGTCGCGCCCGTCGAGCCGGCGTCGGCCCGCCCACGGGGCGCGGCGCCAGTAGCCTGCGGTCCGCACCCACGTGCCCACGGCACCGATACCCACGAGGTCACCGATCTCGCCGTCCGCGACGAGCTCGGCGACCGCGTCCACCGCGTGCGAGCCGAAGGTCTGGAAGCCCACCTGGCACCGGCGGCCCGTGCGCTCCGTCACCTCGACGAGCGCGAGGTGCTCCGCGAGGGACGCGGCGGTCGGCTTCTCGAGCAGGACGTCGACGCCCGCCTCCATCGCGGCGCGCGCGAGCGGGAGGTGGGTCGGGATCGGGGTCGAGATCACGACGACCTCGGGGCGGACGGCCGCGTCGGACGACGAGAGCAGGTCGCCCAGCGTCGGGAACCAGGGCGCGGAGGCGTCGTCGGGGCGGCGCGGGTCGACGACCGCGCTCAGCCGGACGCGGCCCTGCTCCGCGAGCGCGGCGACCGTGCGCAGGTGGGACCCGCCGTGGCCGTGGACCCCGACGACGGCGACCGGGACGGCCGCCTGCGCCCGGTCGAGCACGTGGTTCGTCCCGGAGTCGGCCCGGGGCGAACCGCTCATCGGACGCGCTCCGCGAGCGCCGCGGCCTCGTCGAGGTCGAGCCCGCGGTCGACGAGCACGGCGCGCGCGCCCGTCTCGAGCGTGCCGCCCGCCGGGACGGTGCGGGGCGAGTCCCAGGCCAGGGCCGGGCCGGCCCCGGGGTACTCGGAGGCGCGCAGGAACCACGGCACCGCCTCACCCTGCTGGACCAGGACCAGCGTCGTGGTGTGGGAGGGGTGCTCCTGCACGAACGCGACCCACGGGGACGTGCTGCCGTGAGCGCTCTCCTCGCCACGCCCGTGCGCGCTGAGCACGCTCGTCGACGCGGCCGCGCGCAGGCGCCAGAAGAAGCCGCCGTACCCGGCGCCGGGGCGGCCGTTGGTCGCGGGCGAGCCGATGACGAGCGCGCCGCGCTCGGCGCGCAGGGTCGAGCGCCAGTCGAGGACCCACGACTCGTCGTCGAGGATCCACGCGTCGAGACGGCGGTCCTCCTCGAGCTGGGGGACGCCCTGCTCGTCGTGCCAGCGGACGCCGTCGTGCAGCAGGTGCTGCTCCACGGGGTCGACGGCGAGCGCGTGGCTCACCTGACGGCCGTGGTTGGGCAGGAGCGTCGGGCCGACGTCGGTGACGAACGTGCGTCCGCCCCAGTACGACGTCCCGTTGACGTCGGCGACGGCCATCGAGGCGCCGTAGTGGTGGCGGTGGTCGACGGGTCCTGCGTCGGTGAGCGGGACGCCGGCGAGGGTGTGGACCGGGTGCAGGTAGGAGCGCGGGGCGTGCACGGCGGGGATGCGGTCGCCCTGCTGGTAGCGGGCCAGGCGGAGGTCGCCGGCACGCAGGACGACGGCCTCCCCGTCGGGAGCCCAGCGGACCTCCCGAGGCACGGGCTGGTCGGCCGGCCCGGCCCCGGCGCTCTCGACGACGACCGTGCCGGAGGGCTCGGCGGACGGAGCCACGCGGGCCCGGGCCACCTGGCGCGGGACGGGGCCCGTCGTGGCGCGGACCTCGAGCCGCGGCTCGAATCGGGTCGTGCGCGACGCGGGCGTGGAGTCGTCGATCAGGGCCGAGAGCTCCTTCCAGGCGTGCCGGCCGAGCTCGGCCTGCGGCACGGCAACGGTCGTGAGCGACGGCGTGGCGAAGCGGGCGAGCTCGATGTCGTCGAAGCCGACGACGGACATGTCCTTGGGCACGGCGACGCCGGCCTCGTTGAGCCCGGCGAGCAGGCCGAACGCGACGAGGTCGTTGAACGCGACGACGGCGGTCGGCCGGGCGGTGAGGACCTCGTCGACGGCGGCGTGGCCGGCGGCGATGTCGGGCCCGGCGGGGAGCTCGACCAGCTCGAGGTCGGGCGTGCGGTCGAGCACGCGGCGCAGCCCCGTGCGCCGGAGCGCGTCCGAGGCGCTGCCGGGCGGGCCGGCGAGGTAGGCGACCCGGCGGTGGCCGAGGGACAGCAGGTGCTCGAGCACCTGGGCCGCGGCCTCGGCGTAGTCGACCACGAGCGACGGCACGGCCGGCTCGCCCGGGTGGGCGAGCTCGCGGTTGACGAGCACGACGGGGGTGACGTCGGGGACGAGCAGCGCGAGCTCGGCCGCGGGCATGCGCGGGGAGACGAGCACGAGGGCGTCGCAGCGCAGCCGTGCCTCGAGCGCGATCGCGGCCTCCTCCGTGGGGTCCTCCGCCGTGTCCGCGACGAGGACGCGGTACCCGGCCGGGGCGGCCGCGGAGGTGACGCCGCGCAGGATCTGCTGGAAGACCGGGTTGCCCAGGTCCGGGACGACGAGCGCGACGGTGTTCGTCCGCCCGAGCGACAGGCTCCGCGCGACGTTGCTGGGCCGGTAGCTCAGGTCGGCGGCCGCCTGGCGGACGCGCGCGCTGATCTCCGGGTCGACCGTCGCGCGGCCGTTCATGACGCGCGACACCGTCGCCCGGGAGACGCCCGCGGCGGTCGCCACGTCGGCGATCGTCACCCCGCCTCGCCGTGTGCTCACGCTTGCCATCGTTCTCCCTCGAGTCGTGGTTCGCGCGCCGCGGGCACGCACGACTGCATGGTGCCCGCGCTCGCCGGGGTCGGCCGGTGCCGCGCGATGACCTGACCGTACACCATGGGAAACCGGTTCCACATGTGCTACGGTCCTCAGCCAGCAACCGGTTTCCCCTCGATGGGGGAACGCAGGACTACCGATCGACGACGACCGGAGGGTGACGGATGACCGGCACGAGGTGCGAGGAGGGTCTCGCATGGCGGTGACCGAGCTCGCGCGAGGGACCGCGACGCGGCGGCCCGCACGCAGGAAGGGGGACGGGAAGGCAGCGGCGCTCTTCCTCGCCCCCTGGTTCGTGGGCCTCGCGCTCATCACGGCGGGCCCGATGGTCGCGTCGCTCTACCTGTCCTTCACGGACTACAACCTGCTCCAGGCGCCGAGCTGGATCGGGTGGGACAACTACGAGCGGATGTTCGCGGACCCGCGGCTGCTCAACTCGCTGCAGGTGACGTTCACGTACGTGTTCGTCTCCGTGCCGCTCCAGCTCGCGGCCGCGCTCGGCCTCGCGCTCCTGCTCGACAAGGGGCTGCGCGGGCTCGCCGTCTACCGCTCGATCTACTACCTGCCCTCCCTGCTCGGCGGGAGCGTGGCGATCGCGATCCTGTGGCGACAGGTCTTCGGCGCCGACGGCCTCATCAACCAGGTCCTCGCGCTCGTCGGGATCGAGGGGCAGGGCTGGGTCTCGCACCCCGACTACGCGCTGGGCACGCTCGTCGCCCTCAACGTGTGGACCTTCGGGGCGCCGATGATCATCTTCCTCGCCGGGCTGCGCCAGATCCCGCGCATGTACTACGAGGCGGCCTCGATCGACGGCGCCGGCCGGTGGCGCCAGTTCCGCTCGATCACGGTGCCGATGCTCACGCCGATCATCTTCTTCAACCTCGTGCTCCAGCTCATCAACGCGTTCCAGTCCTTCACGCAGGCGTTCGTCGTGAGCGGCGGGACCGGCGGGCCGGCGGACTCGACGATGTTCTACACGCTCTACCTCTACCTCAAGGGCTTCGGCTCGCTCGAGATGGGCTACGCGTCGGCGATGGCCTGGTTCCTGCTCCTGATCATCGGCGGGATGACGTTCGTCAACTTCCTCGCCTCGAAGTACTGGGTCTTCTACGATGACTGACACCGCGCACCCCGCCACGGGGACCCCCACCGACGCCGCCGTCCTCGAGGACGCGGCCCCCGGCTCCCGCTCCCGGTCGACGCTCTCGCAGCTCGCGGCCGACGCGCCGCCCACCGCCCCGCGCCCCCGGCGTCGTGCGCAGTCCGCGCGGGTCCGGTCCGTCCTCAAGCACGCGCTGCTCATCGCGTTCGGGCTCGTGATGCTCTACCCGCTGCTGTGGATGCTCGCGAGCTCGTTCAAGCCGTCGGCGCTGATCTTCCGTGAGCCGGGCCTCATCCCGTCCGCGGTCGACCTCGGCAACTACACCGACGGGTGGAACGCGCTCACGCACCCGTTCGGCCACTACCTGCTCAACTCCGCGGTCGTGGTGCTCGGGTCGGTGCTGGGCAACCTCGTCTCGTGCTCGCTCGCCGCCTACGCGTTCGCCCGGCTGCAGTTCCGGGGCCGGGGGGTCTGGTTCGCGATCATGCTCATGTCGATCATGCTGCCGATCCACGTGGTGATCGTGCCGCAGTACGTGCTGTTCTCCTCGCTCGAGTGGATCAACACGTTCCTGCCGCTCATCGTGCCGAAGCTGCTCGCGACCGACGCGTTCTTCATCTTCCTCATGGTCCAGTTCTTCCGCGGGATCCCCAAGGAGCTGGACGAGGCGGCGCGGCTCGACGGCTGCGGCCACGGGCGGATCTACCTGCGCATCATGATGCCGCTCGCGCTCCCGGCGCTCGCGACGACGGCGATCTTCACCTTCATCTGGACCTGGAACGACTTCTTCAGCCAGCTCATCTTCCTGACCAAGCCGGACATGTACACGGTCCCGATCGCGCTGCGCACCTTCGTCGACGCCACGGGCCAGAGCTCGTGGGGGCCGATGTTCGCCATGTCGATCGTCTCGCTGATCCCCGTGTTCCTCGTCTTCCTCTTCGGTCAGAAGTACCTCGTCAAGGGCATCGCCACGACGGGGATCAAGTAGCTCCTCCGGCCCGCGGGCACGCGCCCGTGGGCCACCCGGTGCCGTCCGGCACCGCTCCGCACGACAGAACGACGACGTCCCGTCACGCACAAGGAGAGTCATGAACACCTCGATCCACCGTTCGCGCCGGCCCGGCGCACGCCGGGCGGCGCTGGCCGCCGCACTGACCGTCGGGGCCCTCGCCCTGACCGCCTGCAGCGGCGACGGCGGCGTCGCGAACCCGGGCGGCGGCGACGAGTCGTCCTCGTCCGAGGAGTCCGGACCCGTCGAGATCCGCTTCTCGTGGTGGGGGTCGGACACCCGCCACCAGACGACGCAGCAGATCATCGACCTCTTCGAGGAGAAGAACCCCGACATCACGGTCGTCCCCGACTACACCGACTGGGGAGGGTACTGGGACAAGCTCGCGACCTCGGTCGCGGCCGGCGACGCGCCCGACGTCATCACGCAGGAGGAGCGCTACCTCGCCGACTATGCCTCGCGCGGCGTCCTCGCGGACCTCGGGTCGCTCGACATCGACACGGGCTCGATCGACGAGTCGGTGCTCGGTTCGGGCGAGACGGGCGGCGGGCTCTACGGCATCCCCACGGGTGTGAACGCCTATGCGGTGCTCGCCGACCCGCAGGTGTTCGCGGACGCGGGGGTCGAGGTCCCGGACGACACCACCTGGACGTGGGAGGACTACGTCGAGGTCGCGAACGCGGTGACCGCGGGGTCGGCCGACGGCATCTACGGCACGCAGGACTACGGCTTCAACGAGGCCGGTCTGTCGATCCTGGCGCGCCAGCGCGGCGAGGCGCTGTACACGCCGGAGGGCGAGCTCGGCGTCTCGGAGGAGACCGTCGCCGACTTCTTCCAGCTCTCCCTCGACCTCCAGGCGGGCGGCGGCCAGCCCGACGCCGCGCGGTCCGTCGAGCTCGAGGGTGCCGGTCCGGAGGGTTCGCTCCTCGGGACCAACCAGGGCGCGATGGGCATGTGGTGGACCAACCAGCTCGGCGCCATCAGCACCGCGTCGGGCCGGGAGCTGGAGCTCCTGCGCCTCCCGGGCGAGTCCGAGGGGGAGCGGGCCGGGATGTACTTCAAGCCCGCCATGTACTACTCGGTGTCGAAGACGTCCGAGCACCCCGAGGCGGCCGCGAAGTTCGTGGACTTCCTCCTCAACGACCCCGAGGCCGGCGCGCTCATGCTCTCCGACCGCGGCCTGCCCGCCAACACCGAGGTGCGCGCGGCGGTGAAGGAGAGCCTGCCCCCGGCCGACAAGCAGGCCGCCGACTTCCTCGAGGCGCTCGGCGCCGACATCGTCGACGGGCCGCCCGTCCCGCCGCAGGGCGCCGGCGACGTCGTCGAGATCCTCAAGCGCATCAACACCGAGGTGCTGTTCGAGCAGAAGTCGCCGCAGGACGCGGCGAAGCAGTTCCTCGACGAGGTGGGCGCCGCGATCGGGCAGTAGCCCCTGGGCGTCCCGCCCCCGCTGACCGGCCGGGCCGGTCCGTCGCCCCACGGACCGGCCCGGCCAGACCTCGCACCGGCACGACCCACGCGGACCCGCCGAAACCGGCTCCGCGACCCAGGACCCCCGAGAGGACCGCAGACCCGTGCACCACCCCGGCACCATCCCGAACGACGCCCCGACGACCCGCCGCCCCCGGCGCTACGCCGTCGCCGGCACCGGGCACCGCGCCCGCATGTTCGTCGACGCCCTGCTCGGCGAGCACCGCGAGGACGGGCAGCTGGTCGCGTGGTGCGAGCCGAACCCGGTGCGCGCCGCCTGGTACGACCGTCGCCTCGAGGCCGCGGGGCTCGCGCCGCTGCCGCGCTACGAGCCGTCCGACCTCGGCCGGATGCTGGTCGAGCACGCCGTGGACGCGCTCGTCGTGACGACGCCGGACCACGCCCACGCGGACTACGTCGTCGCGGCGCTCGGGGCCGGTGTCGACGTCGTGTGCGAGAAGCCGCTCACGACCGACGCGGCCGGGATGGCGCGCATCCGCGCGGCCGCCGAGCGCTCCTCGGCCACGCTCACCGTGACGTTCAACTACCGGTACTCACCGCGCAACACCGCGCTGCGGCGCGTGATCGCGTCCGGCGAGATCGGCGATGTCGTCTCGGTGCACTTCGAGTGGCTGCTCGACACCGTGCACGGCGCCGACTACTTCCGCCGCTGGCACCGCGACAAGGCCGCGTCGGGCGGCCTCGCCGTGCACAAGGCGAGCCACCACTTCGACCTCGTCAACTGGTGGCTCGACGACGTCCCCGAGACGGTCGTCGCACGCGGCGGCCTCCGCTTCTACGGCGACGACGGCGCCGGGCGCCCCCCGGGGGAACGCCCCGGCCTCGGGCGCGACGCCGCGCCGGACGACCCGTTCGGCATCGACCTCGCCGGGGACGACACGCTGCGCGCGCTCTACCTCGACGCGGAGGCCGAGGACGGCTACGTCCGCGACCGCGACGTGTTCGCGCCCGGCGTCACCATCGAGGACACGGTCGGCGCGCTCGTGGGCTACCGCCGCGGCGCGACCCTCACCTACTCGCTCACCGCGCACAGCCCCTGGGAGGGCTATCGCGTCGCGGTCAACGGCACGCGCGGCCGGGCCGAGCTCGACGTCGTCGAGCGCGCCCACGTCGAGTCCGGGCACGCCGCCGAGGCCCTCGGGCCCGACGGCAAGCGCCGCCCGGTCGTGGACCCGAGCGCCGCGCACGACCCCGGGGCGGGCGACGTGCGACCCTACGGCGCGCGGCTCGTCGTCCAGCGGCACTGGGAGCCTGCGCGCGAGGTCGTCATCGAGGAGGGCGAGGGCTCGCACGGGGGCGGCGACCGCCTGCTCCTCGCCGACGTCTTCCGGGGTGCGGGCGAGGACCCGCTCGCCCGCACGGCGGGCTACGTCGACGGCCTGCGCAGCGTCGCCGTCGGTGTGGCCGCGAACCGCTCGCTCGAGACCGGGCAGGTCGTGCGGACCGCCGACCTCGGCGTGTCGCTCGAGCGCGCCGCGGCGACCCGACACGAGGCGGTGCCGTCGTGACCGCCGCCGCGCGCGCGGCGGACACGCCCCTGCTCCTCCTGCGCCCCGAGGACGACGTCGCCGTCGCGACGCGCGACCTCTCGGCCGGGGACGTCGTCGATCGCCCCGAAGGGGGGCCGGTCGCCGTGCTCGACGCCGTCCCGCGCGGGCACAAGGTCGCCCTGCGGGACGTCGCCACAGGCGGTCCCGTGCGCAAGTACGGGCAGGTGATCGGCGTCGCGACGCGGGACGTCCGCGCGGGCGAGCACGTGCACACGCAGAACCTCGGGTACGTACCGGGGGAGCGTGAGCACGAGCTCGCGACCGTGCACACCCCGCTGGCGGCGCCGCCCGGGCCGCGCCCGACGTTCCGGGGCTACCGCCGCGCGAACGGCCGGGTCGGTACGCGCAGCTACGTCGCGATCCTGACCTCGGTCAACTGCTCCGCGAGCACGGCCCGCATGATCGCCGACCAGTTCCGGGGCCTCGCGCTCGACGCCTACGACGACGTCCACGGCGTCGTCGCCCTCACGCACCAGTCGGGGTGCGGGCTCGTGCCGACGAGCGAGGGCGCCCAGGTTCTCCTGCGCACGCTGCGCGGGTACGCCGCCCATCCGAACGTCACGGGAGTCCTCGTGCTCGGCCTCGGCTGCGAGATGATCGCCGTCGACACCGTGCTCGCCGGGGCCGACCTCTCGCCCGACACGGTCGTGCGCACGCTGACCATCCAGGAGACGGGCGGCGTGCGCGCGACGGTCCGCGCGGGCGTCGAGGCGGTGCGCGAGATGGTGGCGGAGATCGACGCGCGCTGGGAGCGCACCGACTGCGACGTCGCCGACCTCGTCCTCGGGCTCAACTGCGGCGGCTCCGACGGCTACTCCGGCATCACCGCGAACCCCGCGCTCGGGATCGCGTCCGACCGCCTCGTCGCCTACGGCGGCACGTCGGCGCTCGCGGAGACGCCCGAGGTGTTCGGTGCCGAGCACCTGCTGACGCGCCGGGCGGTCACGCCGGAGGTCGGGCAGCGCCTGCTCGACCGGCTCGAGTGGTGGCAGGGCTACGCCGCCGCGGGCGGCGGCACGCTCGACAACAACCCGTCGCCCGGCAACAAGGCCGGCGGGCTGACGACGATCCTCGAGAAGTCGCTCGGCGCCGTCGCCAAGGGCGGGCAGGCAGACCTGGCCGCGGTGCACGAGTATGCCGAGCCGCTCGACACCCCGGGCTTCGTCTTCATGGACACCCCCGGCTACGACCCCGTCTCCGTGACGGGGCTCGTCGCGGGCGGGGCGACCGTGGTGTGCTTCACGACGGGCCGCGGGTCCGTGTTCGGCTGCAAGCCGACACCGAGCATCAAGCTCGGGACCAACAGCGAGCTCTACGCGCGCATGGGTGACGACGTGGACATCGACTGCGGGCGGATCGTCGACGGCGTCGCGACGCTCGAGCAGGTGGGCGACGAGATCTTCGCGCGCATCCTCGCCGTCGCCTCGGGGGAGCAGACGGCGAGCGAGGAGCTCGACCTCGGCGGCGAGGAGTTCGTCCCGTGGCAGCTCGGCACGGTCACCTGACCCTCGGCCCCGAGGGAGAACCCTGGTCGCCGAGGTAGAGCCCTGGTCGGTCGAGGGAGAACCGTGGCCGGCCGACGTAGAACCGTGGTACCGCGAGGTAGAGCCGTGGTATCGCGAGGTGGAGCACTGGTCGTGGCTCAGGAGCCGCTCGAGGACGCCTCCTTCGCGAACGCCGCGACGTCGGGGTCGTAGTGCACGGGGCGCGACTGGTCGAGCTCGACGAGCACGAGGTCGAGGATCCACCGGTTCGGGTCGCGCCGGCCGCCACGGCCCCGGGGCGCGGGGCCCGGTGCCGCGACGTCCGCGTCGTCGCGCACCTCGTGCACGACGACGACCGGCGCACCGGGCAGGGGCACGCGGTCCTGCGGCGCGACGAGCAGGACCTCGACGCTGCGCTCCGCTCCCGGCGGGCCGTAGGTGACGGTCGCGTCGAACCGGGGCCGCCCGTCGTCGGTCCACGAACCCTGGTACCGCCGGTCCACCAGCGAGCCCGGGGTGCGGACGCCGTCACGCCGCAGCACGCGCAGACGCTCCTGGACGGCTCGGGCCTCGATCTGTGCCTCGGTCGTCGAGAGGACGGCGACCACGCCCCACGCCAGTGCCCCGACGGACACGCAGGCGAGCGCGAGGAGCGGCTCGAGCTCGAGGTCCCGTGCGAGGGGGTGCGCGACGTCGGCGAGGTCCAGCCCGACGACGGTACCCACCCCGAGGGCGACGGCGAGGAGCGCGGTGGCCCACGTCAGGCGCGACGCGACGCGGGCGGACCCGCTCGCGCCGAGGGCGACGGTGTGGACGCCGAGCAGGAGGACGCACGCGGGGAGCGCGACGGCGACGAGCGCGACCACGAGCCACCACGGCGCGGTGCGACCGCCCGGCAGCGCGCCCGGGCCGAGCAGGTGGCCCGCGAGCAGGGTCAGGGTGGTCCCGGCGACGACGGCCACGAGCGCGCCCGAACCCAGGACGAGCCGGGCCAGGTAGCGCGTCTGCGCGCGCGGCGAGAGCGGCGTCTCGACGACGGCCCGGCCGTGGCGGTCGCGGACGGCGAGCGCGGGGACGCCGGGGCTGAGGAACCCGGGGTTGCCGGGCAGGCCCGTCGGCTCCGCTGCGGGCCCCGTCGCCGAGCCCCAGTCCGGGACGTCCGCCGGTACCGCCGCCGTCGGGCCGTCGTGGTCGCGGGATGTCGTCATGACCACCCTCCTCTCCGGTCAAGAAAACTTCAAGTGCAGGGTAGGGGATGGTCGTCGAATTGTCACCGGACCGGTGTGCGGCGGGCGCGGACCGGCTCCCGTGACGAGGTCGTTCGGGCGTGGCGGCGCGTGACATGATCGACCTCATGCTCACTCCCGCCACCGGCGCGGCCGGGTCGCGCATCGCCGGCCTCGGTCACTTCCAGCCCGAGAAGACGCTGACGAACGACGACATCGCGCAGCTCGTCGAGACCAACGACGAGTGGATCCGTTCGCGGACGGGGATCGTCACGCGGCACGTCGCCGACGACGACGCGACGGTCGCCGACATGGCCACCACGGCCGCGCGCCACGCGCTCGACGACGCGGGCGTCGACCCGGCCGAGGTCGACCTCGTGATCGTCGCGACCGCGACCGCGACGGACCGCTCGCCCAACACGGCGGGTCGCGTCGCCTACCACCTGCGCACCGGCGTCATGCCCGGGCAGTCGACGCCCGAGGAGGCGTCCGAGCTCGACCTGCGCGGCGTCGTCGGGCCCGCGGTGCTCGACGTCAACGTCGCGTGCTCCGGGTTCGCCCACTCCGTCGGCCTCGCCGACCAGGCGATCCGCGCCGGCTCCGCCCGCACCGCCGTCGTGATCGGCGCGGAGAAGCTCACCGCGTTCACCGACTGGACCGACCGCAGCACGTGCATCCTCACGGCCGACGGCGCGGGCGCCGCGGTGCTGCGCGCGACGGATGAGCCGGGCGTCGGGCCCGTGACGTGGGGCTCCGAGCCCGACCTCACGCCGGCTGTGCTCATCGAGGCGCCGCAGGAGAAGTTCGCCCAGGACGGCCGCGCCGTCTTCAAGTGGGCCATCACGCGTGCGGCCGAGCGCGCGCGCACCGTCGTGGAGCGCTCCGGCGTCTCGCTCGACGACATCGAGGTGCTCGTCGCGCACCAGGCGAACCTGCGCATCATCGAGCCCCTCGCCAAGTCGCTCGGGCTGGAGTCCAAGGTCGTCGTCACCGACATCGTCGAGTCCGGCAACACGTCTGCGGCCTCCATCCCGCTCGGTCTCTCCAAGTGGTGGCACGCCGGCAAGATCCCCGCAGGCGTCCCGGCGCTGCTGTTCGGCTTCGGCGGCGGGTTCGCCTGGGCGGGCCAGGTGGTGGAGACCCCGACCCGCTGACGAGCGGTCGCCGTCGGCCCGGCTCCTGCACCGGGCCGACGGGTACTCGGCCCGGTCCTGCGTGGCGGGGAGGCAGAATGGGCGCATGCCTCTCGCCCCGCGCTACGTCGCCGCCGACGACCGATACGACACCATGACCTACCGCAGGACGGGGCGCAGCGGCCTCGACCTGCCCGCGATCTCGCTCGGTCTGTGGCACAACTTCGGCGACGTCAACCCGTTCGACACGCAGCGCGCCGTGCTGCGCCGCGCGTTCGACCTCGGGATCACGCACTTCGACCTCGCGAACAACTACGGTCCGCCCTACGGCTCCGCGGAGGAGAACTTCGGCCGCCACCTCGCTCAGGACCTCGGTGCGTACCGCGACGAGCTCGTCATCTCCTCCAAGGCCGGGTACGACATGTGGCCCGGCCCCTACGGCGACGGCGGCTCGCGCAAATACCTCCTGTCGTCGCTCGACCAGTCGCTCCAGCGCATGGGCCTCGACTACGTGGACGTCTTCTACCACCACCGCCCCGACCCGAGCACGCCGCTCGAGGAGTCCATGCGTGCGCTGCACGACGCCGTCCAGCAGGGCAAGGCGCTCTACGTCGGCGTCTCCAACTACTCACCGTCCCGCACGCGTGAGGCCGCCGCGATCCTCGCCGACCTCGGCACCCCGCTGCTCCTCCACCAGCCGAGCTACTCGATGCTCAACCGTCACGTCGAGGACCCCGCGCACGAGGACCGGTACGACGGGGTCCAGAGCGAGTCGCTGCTCGACGTGGTGGGCGACCTCGGTGTCGGGACGATCGTGTTCTCGCCGCTCCAGCAGGGCCTGCTCACCGACCGCTACCTCTCCGGCTCCGCGCCCGAGGGGTCGCGCGCCGCACGCCCCGACTCGCCGTTCCTGTCCGAGCAGAACCTCGACCAGACGTACCTCGAGCGGGCCCGGGCGCTGAACGAGATCGCCGCCGGCCGCGACCAGACCCTCGCCCAGCTCGCTCTCTCCTGGGTCCTGCGCGACGACCGCGTCACGTCGGCCCTCATCGGCGCGAGCAGCGTCCGCCAGCTCGAGAACAACGTCGCGGCACTGGCGGCACCCCCGCTCACCGCCGACGAGACCGCGGCGATCGAGTCCGTCCTCGCGCGGTAAGACCCCGGTCGGCCGAGGTAGAACACCAGTCGCGCGAGGTAGAACCCTGGTCGGCCGAGTTAGAACCGTGGTCGGCCGAGGTAGAACCGTGGTTCCTGTGCCCGACGGCGCGTGGTTGGTCGGGGTGGGTGGCGGTGCCGCGTCTACCTCCCCGCCGCTCGTTCCTTGCTCGTCCTGTGACGCCGCCCCGGCGAGGGCACGATCGCTGTCGGACATAACCCGGTTCTACCTCGCGGACCACGGTTCGACCTCGCGGACCACGGTTCTACCTCGCGGACCACGGTTCTACCTCGCGGATTACGGTTCTATCTCGCGGGACCACGGTTCTATCTCGCGGGACCAGGGTTCTATCTCGCGCCTATCTCACGCGACGGCGGTTCTCGCGGGGCGGTCAGGCGGGGCGGGGGTCGGCGGACGACGACGCGGCGGCGGCGCGTTCGAGGAGGAGCTGGCGCTCGTGGCGGGTCGGGGCGAGGCTCGCGGCGCGTTCGAGCACGTCGGCGGCCTCGGCGTGCCGGCCCAGTCGGGTGAGCAGGTCGCCGCGCACCGCGCCGTAGAGGTGGTGGCGGGCGAGGCGTGGGTCGTCCGCGACGGCGTCGAGCACGTCGAGCGCGGCCTCCGGCCCGTCGGCGTAGCCCACCGCGACGGCGCGGTTGAGCTCGACCACGGGGGAGGGCGCGACGGACGCGAGCGCGTCGTAGAGCGCGACGATCGCCCCCCAGTCGGTGTCGGCCCACGTCGCGGCGCGGGCGTGGCACGCGGCGATCGCGGCCTGGAGCGAGTAGGGGCCGAGCGCCTTCCCGGCGCGCGTGCCGAGCGCGAGCGCGCGGTCGAGCGCGGCGAGGCCGTGCCGCACGAGGAGCCGGTCCCAGCGGGACCGGTCCTGGTCCTCGAGGAGCACGGGTCCGCCGTCGGGCCCGGTGCGGGCCGCGAACCGCGACGCCTGGAGCTCCATGAGCGCGACGAGCCCGTGCACCTCCGGCTCTCCCGGCAGCAGCCCGGCGAGCACGCGGCCGAGGCGCATGGCGTCCTCGGCGAGCTCGCGCCGTACCCACCTGTCGCCCGACGTCGCCGCGTAGCCCTCGGAGAACACGAGGTACACGACCTCGAGCACCGCGGGCACGCGCGCCGCGAGCTCGTCGGCCTGCGGGACGTCGAACGGGACGTTCGCCTCGGCGAGCGTCCGCTTGGCGCGCGAGATGCGCTGCCCGACGGTCGCGGACGGGACGAGGAACGCTCGGGCGATCTCGTCGGTCGTCAGGGCCCCGACGAGGCGCAGCGTGAGCGCGACGCGGGCCTCGCGCGGCAGCACCGGGTGGCAAGCGACGAGGACGAGCGCGAGCAGGTCGTCGCCCACGGGGTCCTCGACGATCGCGTCGGGTGCGGGGACCGACCCCACGAGGACCGCACCGCCGTCGCGGGGGTGCGCGACGGCCGTCGTCCCCGCGCCGGTCCCCGGGCCCGGAGCGGCGAGGTCCGCCGCGAGCCGCGCGTACTTCTCGTCGCGCGTGCGCTCGCGGCGGACCAGGTCGACGGCGCGGCGGCGGGCGACGGTGGTCAGCCACGCGCCGGGGTTGTCCGGGACGCCCTGCTCGGGCCACTGCTCGAGCGCGGCGACGAACGCCTCCTGGGCCACCTCCTCGGCGAGGCCGACGTCCCGCAGGGTCCGCGCCAGGCCCGCGACCAGCCGTGGCGACTCGATGCGCCACACGGCCTCGACGGTGCGGGAGACCTCGGTCATCGCCGTGTCCTCGCTCGCCCCGGTGACCCTCAGGAGCCGTGCTGGGCGCGGATCTGCTCCTCGAGCCGCGCGTCCTTCTCGCGCTGCTCGGGCGTGTACTCGGCGCCGAAGTCCTCGACCTCGAAGATCGGCCGGATCTCGAGGACCTCCTCGAGCCCCATGCTCGGGTCGCTCGGGCACTTGCGGGCCCACTCGACGGCCTCCTCGAGCGACGAGACCTGCCAGATCCAGTACCCGGCGACGATCTCCTTGGACTCCGTGAACGGCCCGTCGACGACCGACGTCTCGCCGCCGCTGAACACGACGCGCGCGGCCTTGGCGGTGGGCTGGAGACCCTGGCCGTCGAGCATGATGCCCGCCTTGACGAGCTCCTCGTTGTACGCGCCCATCTGGGCGAGCATCTCCTGCGTGGGGGCGATCTTGTCCTCGTCGGCCCCGCTGCCCTTGATCATGACCATGACTCGCATGACGTTCCTCCTCGGTGAGTGCCTCCTCGACCCTAGTGTCGTGAAGGCGCGTTCACCCTGACGTCGGACGGCGCCCCCCGGTTTTCGACACGCGTCGGCGACGAGTTCTCCGGAGCGTCAGCGGAAGCGCTGGACGGCGAGCGGCGCGGCCTCCGCGAGCCCCCGCACGGCCGGGTGCTCGGCGCCCGGGACGGTACCGGCGAAGACGTCGCGCAGCGCCCCGGAGGCGACGAACGTCCCGTCCGCGAGCACGTGCACGACCGGGCACATCCGCTCGACGAGCTCCAGGTCGTGCGAGACGAGCAGCACCGCGGTGCCGAGCTCGGCGGTCGCGTCGGCGAGGCGCCGCACGACGTCGCCGCGCATCGCCGGGTCGACGGCGGTGAGCGGCTCGTCGAGCAGCAGGGCGCGCGGGCGCGTCGCGAGCGCGACGGCGAGCGCGACGCGCTGCTTCTCCCCGCCCGAGAGAGAGTGGATCGTGCGCGGTGCGTACCGGGGCTCGAGCGCGACGTCGCCGAGCAGGTCCTCGGCGGACCGTCCGCTCGGGCGGCCGGCGCGTCGCGCGTCCTTCAGCGCCGCGGACAGCGTGCGGTCCACGGTCCAGCGCGGGTCGATGCCGATGCCCGCGAGGCCGTCCTGCGAGACGCGTCGGACGTCGGCGGTGAACTGCTTCTTGTCCCGGCGCGACAGCTTGGTGACGGTCCGCCCGGCGTAGGTGACGTGGCCCGCCGTGGGGCGCACGAGCCCGACGAGCGCACGGACGACCGTGGACTTTCCGGCTCCCGACTCGCCGACGATCCCCACCGGTGGTCCGCCAGGCGTCACGTCGAGGTCGATGCCGTGCACGACGTCGGGCCCTCCGTAGCCGGCCGCGAGGCCGGTGGCGCGCAGGATCGGGGTCGTCGTCGTGCTCATGGGTCACCTTCTGGTCGTCGGGGCCGGGCGGGCGGTCCGGGGCCCCGCTCGTCCGACGAACGACGCTACCGCGGAGTTCCGTGGCGTCGCTCACGCCGGCTGCCGGGTGCTCCGCAGGTGCCCCGGGGGGCGACATGCCGGGCGGGGCCTCCGGGCGCGGTAGCCTGGGGCACTCGACCAGGATCCTCGAGCCCAGGTGGTCCGTCGACCCGCGCCGCGGTACCTGCCTGCGTGCCGCGACCCGGACGGAGGATCACGTGACCAGGACGGTCGACGAGCCGGAGCTTCTGGCGCCCGGCGAGGCGGTGGACCTCGACAACTGCGCGCGCGAGCCGATCCACGTCCCCGGCATGATCCAGCCGCGCGGCGTCCTGCTCGTGGTGCGCGAGTCGGACGGCGTGCTGCTCCAGGCGTCGGCCAACGTCGAGCGGCACCTGGGGGCTGCCGCCGAGGAGCTCGTGGGCCGCCCGCTCGCCGACGCGCTGGGAGCGGACCCGGCACGCCGGGTGCTCGACCACGCGACGAACGTGGGCGACCTGGCGACGCGCAACCCCGTGACCCTGGACCTCGACCGCTGGGACGGGGCGGCCCAGGCCGTGGACGCCGTGCTCCACCGGCCGCCGCTGCCTCCGGACGGGCCCGAGACCGAGCCGGTGCTCGTCGTCGAGCTCGAGACTGCCGCGGGCGCGCGCCCCCTGACGTTCCCGAACACGTACCTCGCCGTGCGGCACGCGCTGCGCGACCTCGAGCGCGCCGCGACCCTCGACGAGCTGTACGACGACGCGGCCCGGCACGTGCGCGAGCTCACCGGGTTCGACCGCGTGATGATCTACCGCTTCGACGACGCGTACAACGGCGAGGTCGTCGCCGAGGCACGCCGCGAGGACCTCAACGCGTTCCTCGGCCTGCACTATCCGGCCTCGGACATCCCGCCGCAGGCCCGCGCGCTGTACGAGAAGAACTGGATCCGCCTCATCGCGGACGTCGACTACGCGCCGCAGCCGATCGTGCCGACGCTGCTGCCGACGACGGGCGCGCCCCTCGACCTCACGTACTCCACGCTGCGCAGCGTCTCGCCGATCCACCTCGAGTACCTGCGCAACATGGGCGTGCGCGCCTCGATGTCGATCTCGCTGCTGCGCGAGGGGAGGCTGTGGGGGCTCATCGCGTGCCACCACTACGCCGGCCCGCACGAGCCGCCGTACGAGGTGCGCACGGCCGCGGAGTTCCTCGGGTCCGCCCTCTCGGTCCGGCTCGTCGCGCAGGCCGAGGACGAGCGCGAGGCCGAGGTGCGGCGCGCGGAGGGTGTCCTCGCCCACCTCACCGCCGACAGCCGCGACGAGAGCGTCCCGATCGGCACCGCGCTCACGCGCTCGGGGTGGCTGCGGCGCCTCGTCCGGGCGGACGGCGCGATCGTCGTCGCCGAGGGCGGCCTCATCAAGGTCGGCAGCACGCCCGACGAGGACGGGTGCCGCGCTCTCGTGGCCTGGGTGCTCAGCCACGACGAGGACCTCGTGGCCACCGAGGCGCTCGGCCGCGACGCGCCCGACCTCGCGGCGCTCGCACCCGACGTCGCCGGTCTGATGGGCATCGTCCTGCCCGAGGGCCAGGTCGTCGTGTGGGTGCGTGACGAGGTGCTGCGCCACGTCGACTGGGGTGGCGACCCGCACAACAAGGCGATCGCGCGGCGCGAGGGCGACACGGTCCGGCTCAGCCCGCGCAAGTCGTTCGAGCGCTGGCGCGAGGTCGTGCGTGGCCAGAGCGCGCCGTGGACGTCGGACCAGACGGAGGTCGCGACGTCGCTGCGCGGCCACCTCGTCGAGGCGCTGTACGTGCGCGGGCGCAAGGCCGTGCGCGCGACCGAGGAGCTCCAGCGCAGCCTCCTGCCGGCCCTCCTGCCGGACGTCCCCGGCTGGACGCTGCAGTCGCGCTACGAGTCAGCGGGCTCCGGCCTGGTCGGCGGTGACTGGTACGACGCCCTCGTGCTCCCGTCGGGCAGGCTCGCGCTCGTGGTCGGCGACGTCACCGGGCACGGGCTCCAGGCGGCCGCGACGATGGGCCAGCTCGGCACGACGCTGCGGGCCGCGCTCGTGAGCACCGGCTCGGCGGTCGAGGCCGTCGTGAGGCTGGGCGAGGTCGCCCGCTGGACCCTTCCGGGAGAGGTCGCGACGCTCGCGGTCGCGCTCCTGGACCCGGCGAGCGGCGTCGTCGAGCACGTGTCCGTGGGCCACCCGCCGCTGCTGGTCGTCGGACCCGACGGCAGCACCCGGTGGACCGAGAACGCGAGCGTGCCGCCCCTGGGCCTCGTCGACCGCGTCCCGCTCGTGCAGCGCGTGCAGGTCCCGCGCGGCGGTGCGCTCGTGCTCTACAGCGACGGCCTGATCGAGCGCCGGGGGGAGTCGATCCGGGACGGCCTGGACCGTCTCGCGGCGGTCTTCGCGGCGGGCCCGGACGTGGACGTCGACGGCATCGTCGTCGCGGCCCGTGACCCGCGCTCCGCGGACGACGCGACGCTGCTCCTGGCGCGGCGCGACGCCTGACGCGGCTGTCCCGGGGGAGGGGCGGCGGGCCGGAGCTCAGCCCGCGGGGAGCAGGGCGCTGCGCACCGAGGCGCCGGCGCGGAAGACGGGGACGTCGAAGCGCGCCCACACGTGCTTCTCGCCGGTGCCGGCGCGGAACCAGCCGACCGCCGTCGCGGCGCGCTGCGCGAGCACGAGGCCGAACCCGCCGGCGCCCGGCGAGCGTCGTCCCGCGACCACGGGGACCTCGGGCGAGTGGTCCACGACGTCCACCACGAGCTCGCGCCCGTCGCTGAGCAGGCGGACGAGCGTGGGCGGCAGCCCGTGCCGCAGCGCGTTGGTGGCGAGCTCGCTCGCGACGAGGACGACGCGCTCGGGGGTCGCCTCGAGCGCACGGTCCGCGGGAAGGGGGCCACCCGTGAGCATGCGGTGCAGTCCCTCACGCAGGGTCGCGAGGTCGCCCAGGCCGCGCAGCGGCCAGGAGCCGATCTCGACGAAGCCGACGGGGACCGCGGCGTGCTCGACGCTCACGCGCCGCCCTCGCCGGTCGGGTCGTCCGCGAGCTCGAAGAGCCCGACGACCCCGCTGAGCTCCAGCAGGTCGCGGACCCGGCGCGGGACGCGCTCGAGCACGGGCGCGCCCGACCCGGCGGTGGCGGCGTGGTAGAGCAGCCGCAGGCCGCCCGAGTCCATGAACGTCACCTCGCCCAGGTCGATGTGGATGCGCCCGTCCGCCGACTGGGCGAGCCGCAGCAGCTCGTCCTCGCGCCGTGCCTGGACGGCGGCGTCGATCTCGCCGCGCATGGTCCAGCGGGTGCCGCCGTCCGTCGTCTGGACGTCTCCGCTCGTGGTCGGGGTCACCGTGGTGCGCTCCTCCTCGCCCCGGCTCGGTACCGGGCACCCGGGACACGTTACGCGGACCTGCCGACGCTCGCTCTGCGATCCGGTGCGTGGCGCCCGCCTTTCGGGTGCGGTCTCGGTCCGAGAGCACGGTCGTGGGACGGGCACGGGCCCGGCCGACGTCGCGGACGACGTCGGCCGGGCCCGTGGTGGGGGCGGGTGGGCTCAGCAGGCGCGTGCGTCGAACGCGACGTCGACGGGCTCGGACCCGTCCACCGTCGCGACGGCCGTGCCCGCGGGGACAGCGGTCGCGCGCGACGCGAACGACTGGTACGCGCTCGCGCCCGGTGCGACGCCCGTGAACGTCCGCGTGCCGTACGGCGTCGCGAGGGTCACGTCGATCGGCGCGCCGCCGTCGTTCGTGGCGCGGACCGCGACGTAGACCTTCCCGGCGAGGCACCGCGTCTCGGCGACCGCGGTGACCGGAGCCCCGGCGTCGGCCGACCAGCGCAGGGCGTACGCCCGCTCCGTGCCGTCCTCGGCGGTGACCCGCACGGTCGTCGTGCCGGGCACGGCGTCGGCGGCCTCGACCTCGACGGTCGCGTAGGGGTCGGTCGTCGTGGCGGCGACCCCGGGGACCTGGCCGTCCGCGACGACGTCGTAGGACGTCACGGCCGGGTCGAACCCGGCGAGCGGCTCGCCGTCCACGGTCAGGCCCGACACCGTGGCGTCGGTGCCCGTGCCCGGCACCTTGGCCAGGACCTCGATCTCGGAGACGACCATGTGCGTGTTCGCCCGCGCCGTGAGGACCACGCGCACGGACGACGTCCGCACGTCCGCGGGGATCTCGACCGCCGGCGCCGGGCCGTCGGGCGACGCGTCCACCGTGACGGGCGCGCCGACGTCGGTCCACGTGCCGCCGACGAGCGCCTGGAGCTGGACGGACTGCGCCCAGCTCGCGCTGGACCCGTCCTTCCAGAACCGCGTCACGACGCCCGTGACGTCCCGGTCGGCCGGGAGCGTGACGGTGAGCGTGTCGGAGGTCCGCTTGGTCCCGGACACCCAGTTCGACCAGGCCTTGTCCGTGAGGTTGCCGTTGACGACGCCCCCGACGGAGTAGCCCGGCTCGGTGAACGTCGCGCTCGCCGTGGTACCCGCGGCGAGCGCGCCGTTCGCGGACGCCGCCTCGGTGACCTGGACCCGGACGGTCGCCGGGAGCGTGGTGCCCGCCCCGGCGTCGGCCGTGCCCGTGAGCTCGACGACCCCGACGGC
This sequence comes from Cellulosimicrobium cellulans, assembly GCF_016921195.1. Taxonomy (GTDB): domain Bacteria; phylum Actinomycetota; class Actinomycetes; order Actinomycetales; family Cellulomonadaceae; genus Cellulosimicrobium; species Cellulosimicrobium cellulans_F. The sequence goes on along the minus strand of NZ_JAFGYF010000012.1, from coordinate 75,756 downwards.
GTCGTACGCGCCTGCGGGAGCGGCGTCCCAGACCACGGGGCGCTGGACCTCCGCGCCGCCCGCGGCGACGGCCGTGACGGTCGCGGGCAGGGACGGGGCGCCGCCCGCGTACGCCTTGGCGCGAGCGGGGAGCGTCGAGGTGAGCTCGTCGACGACGACCGTCGCGGTCGCGGCCACCTCACCGCCGGTCGGGGTCGCCACCGTGCCCGCGACCTCGACCGTGCCCGCCTCGGCCCACGCGTCGTCGCCCGGCACGTCCCACGTCACGGGGAGCGCGCCGCGCGCACCGTCGCGGTAGACCGGCGTGACGGTCGCGGGGAGCTGGGGCGCGGCGCCGGGCGTCGTGAACGCCTCGACCGGCTCGGTGCCCAGGACCGTCTCGTCGACGATCCTCCAGCGCTGGTTGACGCCGGAGTTCGCGAGGTACGTACCCACGGGCGACCCGTCGGCCGTCGCCTGGCCGCCGACCTCGAGGAGGGTCTTCGAGGACGCGTTGACGAGCGTGTAGGTGCCGTCCCCGGTCGTCGAGAGGATCCACTGCGCGGCGAGCGGGGTGTCCGCGACGTCGGCGGGCGCGTCCTGGAGGACGGCGGACGTGTCGGCCGCGACGGCGAGCTGGCGGCCCGTGGCCGCGTTCGTCACCGCGTAGCGGGTGCGGTGCGTGCCGGATCCCTCGGGAGCGCCCAGCGCCGTGAGCTCCCACGCCTGCTCGGCGACCGCCGCGTCGGTACGGATGACGACGCCCGCGCCCGACGCCGACGGCGCGAGCGAGCGGTCCGCCTGCACGCCGTCGAGGCGGTAGACGTGCCCGTCCTGGACGAGCGCGGCGTCGTCCGCGACACCGGAGACGCCGTCGACGACGAACGTCGTCACGGACTCGGCCGGCACGACGAGCGTCGCGCTCGGGCCGGCGCCGTCCTCGGTGGCCGGCGTGACGGCCACGGGCTCGCCCTCGACGAGGTAGCCGGCCGTGCTCGTGACGACGGGGGTGACGGTCGCATCGGACCCGACCGCACCGAACTTCGACAGGTCGAGCGTCACGGCGCGCTCGGCCTTCGTGGCATTCACGTGAACGACCGTCGCGGACGTGCCGTCGGCCGACACCGCGGCCGTGCTGCTCGCGTCGTCCGAGCGGATCAGCGAGTCGCCCGGCTCGATGTAGTGCGTGAAGTTCTGGGTCGCCCAGTACTTCGTGTTCGTGTAGATCGGGCACGTCTCGAGCGTGTCCTCGGCCGTGCAGTCGAACGGGATCTGGATCTCGCCCCAGTTCATGCCGTTGGCGCTCTCGCCGCCCGGCGCCATGTTGTCGTAGTCCTCGACCGGCTGCCAGAACACCCACGCGCTCGGCTCGAGCTCGCGCAGGTCGTCGACGATGTGCTGCGCGCTGCCGAGGCCGGACTCCATGGTCTCGAAGTCCTGGCCCGTCGAGCTCCAGTTGCCGCCGACCTCGCTCATCCACAGCGGCTTGTCCTCGCCCTTGGCGATGTCGCGGACCGTCGTGCGCTGGCCCGTGCCGTAGGTGTGGACGTTGAGCTGCGACACCTGGTCGCGGACCGCCTGCGGGTACGCGTTCCAGTTGGTCGCGAACGTGCCCGGGTTGGTCTCGTCCATCGCCGAGATCACGGCGTCGGTCGACGAGCCCTCGAGCGCTGCGGCGAGCGCCGGGACGACCTTCGCCTGGAGCGCCGGGCTCATGTGGGCGCCCTCCTGGCGTCCCCCGGTCGGGTTGCCGTCGCTGCCGAGCTGGGTGCCCCAGTAGTTGGTGTTGGGCTCGTTGAACGGGTCGATCGTGTCGACCTCGATGCCGTGCGCCTGCTCGAGGCGCTCGGTGACGCCCACGAGGTAGGCCGCGAAGTCGTCGATGCTCTCCGTCTTGAGCTGGTCCGCGGTCGAGCTGAACCCGCCCGAGACGTACCCGCTCACGGTCATGAACCACGGCGGGGAGTTGCTGAACGTCTCCCAGTGGGTGACGTCGTCCTTGATGCGGTCCACCCACCAGCGCTGCGTCGCGTCCGCGTCCTCGTCCCAGTGGTCCGGGTTCTCGGGGTCCCACCAGTCGACGTCGGTGCGCGTCGTGCCCTCGGGCGCCTTCCACCAGCCGTCGACGGCGCCGCCGGCGCGCAGGTAGTCCGGCACGTCGGGCGCGTTGCCGCCGCCCACGTTGTAGCGCGCGATGTTGAGGTTGAGGCCCTCGTCGCCGAACACCATCTCCGCGAGCTTCTCGCGGATCTCGTCCGGGTAGTCGCCCGTCGCGTTGGCGAACCACACGAGGCTCGTGCCCCAGCCCTCGAAGGGCGCACCCGCGTACGACGGGTCGGGCGTCACGGTGACGCCCGCGACGTCGGCCGTGGCCGCCGTCGTGCCGGCCGCGGCCGCGGTGCGGGCGGCGGACGTGCCGAGCGGCGCGGCCTGCGCGGGCAGGGCGGCGAGCGCGCAGCCCGCGACGAGCGCCCCGGCACCGAGGCCCGCGACGACGCGGGCCCCCGTCCGGCGGGCGGCCGGGCCGCCCGGGCCCGTGCGGCGAGGACCGGGTGGTCCGCCCCGCGTGGTCGTGTCGGTCTCGGTCGGGCTCATCCCTGAGCCACCTCCTTCGCGTCGCTGCGAACCGGCGGGGTGCACCGGGTGCGGGTCGTTCCCGCGGGGTCTGTTCTGCCGAGGCAGAGGCGCGGTCTCGCGAGGTAGAGGCCTGGTCATGACCACGCCTCTACCTCGGCCTACCAGGCCTCTACCTCGCGGTACCGGGGCTCTACCTCGGCGAGGCGGGGTCCGCCGGGCGGCGGACGACGGCGACGCCGCGCGGCTCGAGCAGGAGCACGCCGTCCGCCGTGCCCGACGGCGCGAGGCGGCGGCCCGCGAGGACGTCGCCCGCGACGTCGGGCACCTCGACCGGGCGCGCCGTGCGGTTGACGAGGAACCAGAAGTCGTTCGTGCCGTCGGTGCGCACCGCGAGCTCGACGTCGCCGCGTGCGGCCGTGGGCAGCTCGCTGCGGACGCCCGCGTCGTCGAGCAGGCGCGCGAGCACGGGGACGAGGCCGAGGCGGCCGAACCGCGTGGAGACGTACGCGGCGGAGCCGTCCCGGGCCCCGGCGCGCACGGTCCGGCGCGTCACCGCGGCGCGGCCGGCCTGCTCGCCGGTCTTGTACCAGCCCAGGACCTCGACGTCCGGGTCGACGACGTCGACGGGCTCGGTCCACAGCGTTGCCTCGAGCTGCTCGCCCGCGAGCTCGACCGTCGCGCTCTCGCCGTCCAGCAGCGGGGCGAACTCCTCGACCCGGATGCCGAGCAGGTCCCGGAGCGCGCCTGGGTAGCCGCCGAGCCACGTGTGGTCGTCCTGGTCGACGACGCCCGAGAAGTAGGTCGTGACGAGGTGGCCGCCCGCCTCGACGAACGCCGTGAGGCGGTCGCGCAGGTCGGCCGGGACGACGTGCAGCACGGGCGCCACGACGACGTCGTACGTCGCGAGGTCCGTCGCCGCCGGCACGACGTCGGCGCGCACGCCGAGCGTGAGGAACGCCGAGTACCAGTCGAGCGCCTCCTGGCGGTAGCGCAGGCGGTCCGTGGGGTGGGAGTCGAGCTCGCTCGTCCACCACGAGTCCCAGTCGAAGACGATCGCGGCGCGCGCGGGCTTCTGCTCGCTCCCCGCGACGGGCGCGAGGTCGCGCAGCGTCGCGCCGAGCGCGACGACGTCGCGGAACAGGCGCGAGCGCTCGCCCGCGTGCGGGACCATGCCCGAGTGGTACTTCTCCGCACCGGCCGCGGACTGGCGCCACTGGAAGTAGCAGACCGCGTCGGCACCGTGGGCCACGTGGGTGAGCGAGTCGCGCGCGAGCTCGCCCGGCTTCTTCGCGACGTTCACGGGTTGCCAGTTCACCGCGCTCGTCGAGTGCTCCATGAGGAACCACGGCTTGTGCCGGGCGATGCCGCCCGTGAGGTTGGCGGAGAAGGACAGCTCGTCCAGGGCCTGCGGCCCGGGGAGCACGTAGTGGTCGTTGGAGACGAAGTCGAGCTCGTCCGCCCACGCGGCGTAGTCCATGCCCTTCGTCTCGCCCATGACCATGAAGTTGGTCGTCACGGGAACGTCCGGCGTGACGCGGCGCAGGATCGCGGCCTCGGCGCGCAGGTACTGCCGCAGCGCGTCGGACGAGAAGCGCTTGAAGTCGAGCTGCTGCGTCGGGTTCGGGTGCGACGCGGCCAGACGCGGGGGCAGGATCTGGTCCCACGCGCTGTACCGCTGCGACCAGAACGCCGTGCCCCACGCGTCGTTCAGCGCGTCGAGGGTCGTGTAGCGCTCGCGCAGCCACGTGCGGAACGCCGCGGCGGCGTCGTCGGAGAAGTCGTCGACGTTGTGGCAGCCGAGCTCGTTGGAGACGTGCCAGGCGACGAGCGCGGGGTGGTCCCCGTACCGCTCGGCCATGCGCTCCACGAGGCGCAGCGCGTGCTCCCGGAAGATCGGCGACGTCGGGCGCCACTGCTGGCGCGCCCCGGGCCACAGCGTCTCGCCCGTGCGCGTCTGCGGCAGGATCTCCGGGTGCTTCGTCGTGAGCCACGGCGGCGGCGAGGCCGTCGCCGTCGCGAGGTCGACGGTGATGCCGTTCGCGTGGAGCAGGTCCATGATCTCGTCGAGCCACGCGAAGTCCCACGTGTGCTCCGTCGGCTGGATCCGCGCCCACGAGAAGATCGCGAGCGAGACCACCGTGACGCCCGCCTCGCGCATGAGCCGCACGTCCTCGTCCCAGACCTCGCGCGGCCACTGGTCCGGGTTGTAGTCCGCGCCGTAGGACAGACCCGACGGCGCGTACGCGGCAGGCTCGCCCGGCGGCGTGTGCGGCCCGGGACGGCGCAGCCAGCGGAACGGGGTGGGGGAAGACATGCGTGCTCCTCAGCGGGACGGTGCGCGGCGACGGGCGGTACCCGGCCGGTCGGGAGGACGCGCGACGGCGTCCTCGGGGAGGTCGTCGGGCCGGCGAGCGAGCGCCGGCCCGACGACCGGGGGTGACGGTGTCAGCGCGTCACTCGTTGACGGTGAAGCCCTGGTCCTTGCCGTAGGTCACCGTGGCGTCCTGCCACGCGGTGAGCCCGTCGACCAGCGGGGTGCCGGACACGTACGCCTTGCCGACGGTGTCGTTGAAGACGGAGTTCGCGTACACCTGGAACGGCAGGTACGCCCAGCCCTCGGCGACGTGGGCGGCGGAGTCCGCGAGGACCTCGTTGACCTTCTGGCCGCCGAAGTACTCGAACTCCTGCTGCGTGAAGTCGTCGGCCTCGAGCTCGGCGACGGTCGCGGGGAACGCGCCCTCGGCGACGCGCGTCGCGATCCCGTCACCGACCGTCGCGTACTCGAGGAACGCCCACGCGAGGTCCTGGTTCTTGCTCGCCGCGGGGATCGCGAGCGAGCTGCCGCCGTTCTCGGAGGTGACCTCGGCGCCGGCCTCCCACTGCGGCATGGGCGCCACGGCCCAGTCGCCCGAGGCGGACTCGACCGAGGTCTCGAGGTTGCCGCGCATCCAGGCGCCGATCACCAGGCTCGCGATCGACCCGTCGGCGAGGCCCTGGTACCACTCGTCGCTCCACGACGTGACGGGCGCGACGAGGTCCTCGTCGATCATCTGCTGCCACGTCGTGGCGAACTTCTGCGTGCCCTCGTCGGAGAAGTCGACGGTGACGTCGGTGCCGTCGACCTGGTAGGGGCGCCCGCCGGCCTGCCAGATCATCGACGTCGTGAAGCCGGCGTCGCCCGTGTCGTTCGTGAGGTACGCGCCGGGGTCGGCGGCGTGCAGCGCCCGGGCGGCCTCGACGTACTCGTCCCACGTCGTCGGGACCGCGATGCCGTGCTCGTCGAACACGCGCTTGTTGTAGAAGAGCGCCATCGGGCCGGAGTCGGTCGGCAGCGCGTAGACGCCGTCGCCCTGCGTGACGGCGTCCCACGGGCCGGGCGTGAACGTGCCGTCGAGCTCGTCGGCCCCGTAGGACGAGAGGTCCGTGAGCGCCTCGGAGAGCGCGAACTGCGGGAGGGCGTAGAACTCGATCTGCGCGACGTCGGGCACACCGGAGCCGGCGGCGATCGCGTTCTGGAGGGCCGTGTACTGGTCGTTGCCGGTGCCGGCGTTGACGATGTCGACCGTCACCCCGGGGTTCTCCTCCTCGAAGTCGGCGGCGACGCTCTCCAGCGTGGGGTCCCAGGCCCACACGGTGATCGTGCCGCCCTCCTCGACGGCGCTCTCCGCGTCGTCGGCGCTCCCGCCGCCGGACCCGCCGCTGCAGGCGGTGAGCACGAGGGCGAGGACGCCGGTGGCGGCGATGGCGGCGGTCGCTCGGCGCGACCTGCGGGTGGTGGGGGACATGCGGGTTCCTCTCACTTCGTCGTCAGACGGACGGGTGGTGCGTGGGGTGGTGCGGGTGGGGGTGTGCGCCGGGGTGCCGGCGGGGTGGGCGAGCGGTCCGGCGTCGGGCCGTCACTCCTTGACCGAGCCGGCCGCGAGGCCGGACTGCCAGTAGCGCTGCAGGAACAGGAACGCGATCACGAGGGGCAGGATCGTCAGGACCGCGCCGGTGATGACGAGGTTGAAGATCGCCTGCCCGCCCGCGGTGGCCGCCTGGGCGTTCCACGCGTTGAGCCCGAGGGTCAGCGGGTACCAGTCGGGGTCCTTGAGCATGATCAGCGGCAGGAAGTAGTTGTTCCAGGTCGCGACCATGGTGAAGAGCAGGACGGTGACGATGCCCGGGGCGAGCAGCGGCAGCGACACCTGGAAGAACGTCCGGGCCTCGTTGGCGCCGTCGACGCGGGCGGCCTCCAGCAGCTCCTGGGGCACCGACTCGGCGGCGTAGGTCCACATGAGGTAGAGGCCGAACGGGGAGATCAGCGACGGGATGATCACGGCCCAGGGGGTGTTCGTCAGGCCCATCTGGCTGAACATGAGGAACGTCGGGACGGCGAGCGCCGTGCCCGGCACCGCGACGGCGCCGATGACGGTCGCGAACACGCCGCGCTTGCCGGGGAAGTCGAACTTGGCGAGCGCGTACCCGCCCATCACGGCCAGGAACGTGGCGCCCCCGGCGCCCACGACCACGTAGAGCAGGGTGTTGGCGAGCCAGCGGACGAAGATGCCGTCGTCGTAGGTGAGCGTCTGCGCGACGTTGTCGACGAGCGCGAACTCGCTGCCGAACCACAGCCCGAAGCTGTCGAAGAGGTCGGGCTGGGTCTTCGTCGCGTTGACGACGAGCCAGACGAGCGGGACGAGCGAGTACACGAGCACGACGCCGGTCAGGACGGTGAGGAGCACGCTGCGGCGGGGCTTGTCCGCGGAGTACGCGGCGCGCCGGGGCGTGCGGAGGCGGATCGGCCTCGGTCCGGGGCGGGGCGTGGCCGAGGCCGTGGGGGTCGCGGTGGTCATGGTCTCAGGCCTCCTTGCGCATGCCGCGGAGCTGGACCACGTAGGCGACGATCATCGTGACGACGCCCATGATGATCGCGACCGTGGCGGAGTAGTTGTACTGCTGCCCGGAGAAGGACAGCGAGTACGCGTACAGGTTCGGGGTGAAGTACGTCGTGATCGCGTTGGGGGCGAGCGCCTGCAGGATGCTCGGCTCGTTGAAGAGCTGGAAGGAGCCGATGATCGAGAAGATCGTCGCGATGACCAGCGCGCCGCGGATCGCGGGGAGCTTGATCGCCGAGACGATGCGCCACTGGCTCGCGCCGTCGAGCTCCGCGGCCTCGTACAGCGACGTGGGGATCACCCGCAGCGCCGAGTAGAAGATGAGCATGTTGTAGCCCACGAACTCCCAGGTCACGATGTTGCCGATCGAGGCGAGCACGAGGTCGGGGGAGAGCGGGTTGGGCAGCGAGACGCCGAGCGCGTCGTTGATGTTGCCGACGAGCCCGAACCGCGTGCCGTACATGAAGCCCCACATGAGCGTCGCGACGACGGCCGGGACGGCGTACGGCAGGAAGATCGAGATGCGGAAGAACGACTTGCCGTAGAGCCGGCCGCTGTCGATCGCGAGGGCGACGAGCAGCGCGAGGCCGAGCATGATCGGCACCTGGACCACGAGGAAGAGGCTGACGCGCCCGAGCGCCTCCCAGAACTGCGGGTCCGAGAACGCCCGGGCGTAGTTGTCGAGGCCCACGAAGCGCGTGCCGCCGACCATCTGCGTGCGGAACAGGCTCAGGTACAGGGAGTACGCGATGGGCGCGAGGAACACCAGGGCGAACACGGCCATGAACGGACCCACGAAGCCCCAGCCGACCCACGAGCGCCGGTGGCGTCGGGTGCGGGGGGACGAAGGTGCGTCGACCGATGGCAGGGACGCTCCTGCCACGGGTGGGGACGTCGTCGTCATGCTGTGTCCTCGTCGTCGGGGGAGGGGGACGCCGGTCGTCGCCCTTGTTTACGCAAACATCAGCATGCACGACATTCGATGTTTGCGCAAACATCGCTTAGGGTGGTCGACGTCGGCGCGACGGCGCCGAACCAGCGCTGGAGCTGTGCCGCACTGACCGCGAGGACGACGGATGACCAACCGGCTCGACGACGACGCCCCCGTCACGACGACGGCGCCGCAGCGGCGGACCGCAGCGGTCGCCGAGACGGTCCCCGCCGTCGAGCCGGCCCGGGCGCGCCGGCCGCACGACGTCCGCCGCGTGTCGATGGCCGACGTCGCCCGGATGGCCGGGGTGTCCGCGCAGACCGTGTCGCGCGTCGCCAACGGGCACCCCGGGGTCGTGGAGGACACGCGGACCCGCGTGCTCGCCGCGATGGCCGAGCTCGACTACCGGCCGAACAGCGCGGCCCGCGCGCTCAAGAGCGGCACGTTCCGGACCATCGGCGTGATCCTCTTCTCGCTCGCGACCACGGGCAACGTCCGCACGCTCGAGGCCATCGCGACGTCCGCGGCCGCCCAGGGCTACGCGATCACCGTCATCCCCGTCGCCGCGCCGACCCAGGGTGGCGTGCACGGCGCGTTCACGCGCCTCGGCGAGCTGGCCGTGGACGCGATCATCCTCCTCATGGAGGTGCACCTGCTCGACGTGGCGCGCGTCAACCTCCCGTCCGGGGTGAAGGTCGTGGTCGCCGACTCCGACGCGGGCGACACCTACGCCGTCGTGGACACGGACCAGGCCGACGGCACCCGGCAGGCGGTGCAGCACCTGCTCGACCTCGGCCACCGCACCGTCCACCACCTCGCCGGCCCGGAGAGCTCCTTCGCGGCGGAGCGCCGGGCCGTCGCGTGGCGCGAGACGCTGGAGCGCGCCGGCCGGCCGGTCCCCGAGCCGGAGCGGGGCGACTGGTCGCCCGCGTCGGGCTACGAGGCCGGGCGGCGGCTCGCCGAGGACGACGACGTGACCGCGGTGTTCGTCGCGAACGACCAGATGGCGCTCGGGCTCGTGCGCGCCCTGCACGACGCGGGCCGGCGGGTGCCGCAGGACGTGAGCGTCGTCGGGTTCGACGACCTGCCCGAGTCCAGCGAGTTCCTGCCGCCCCTGACGACCGTCCACCAGGACTTCGCGGAGGTGGGGCGCCGGTGCGTCGAGCAGGTCCTGCGCCAGGTGCACGACGGCGTCACCGAGACCGGGACGCGGCTCGTGCCCACCCGCCTCGTCGAGCGGGCGAGCACCGCACCCCCGCCCGGCGCGGCCCCGCGCCGCTGAGCGCCGCCGCACCGGCGACCGCCGCCGGCGATCCGTCGGCACCGACCCACGAGACGAGGACCATGACCCACGCACGCATCCAGATCGACCCGGACGACGCCGTGGGCGCCGTCTCACCCCGGCTGTTCGGCACGTTCGTCGAGCACATGGGGCGCTGCGTCTACGGGGGGATCCACGACCCCGGGCACCCCTCGGCCGACGCCGACGGCTTCCGCGGCGACGTGCTCGAGCTCGTGCGCGAGCTGGGCGCGACGGTCGTGCGGTACCCGGGCGGGAACTTCGTCTCGGGCTTCCGGTGGGAGGACTCCGTCGGCCCGCGCGAGCAGCGCCCGGTCCGGCTGGACGCCGCCTGGCACAGCATCGAGACGAACCAGGTCGGGCTGCACGAGTTCGCCGGGTGGGCCGAGCGCGCGGGGCTCGAGGTCATGATGGCGGTCAACCTCGGCACGCGCGGCGCGGCCGAGGCGGCGCAGCTCCTCGAGTACTGCAACCACCCGGGCGGTACCGCGCTGTCCGACGAGCGTCGGGCGAACGGCGCTCCGGAACCGTTCGGCTTCCGCCTGTGGTGCCTCGGCAACGAGATGGACGGCGACTGGCAGATCGGCCACAAGACGGCCCACGAGTACGGAAGGCTCGCGGCCGAGACCGCGCGGCTGATGCGCTTCGTCGACCCGACGGTCGAGCTGGTCGCGGCGGGTCGTCGTCGGCCGACCAGCCGACGTTCGGGGACTGGGAGCGCGAGGTCGTCCGCCAGACCGCCGGGCTCGTCGACCACGTGTCGCTGCACGCGTACTACGAGGAGACCCCGGGCGACCTGCCTTCCTTCCTCGCGTCCGGCGTCGGGCTCGACCGCTACATCGCGACGGTCGCGGGCATCCTCGACGAGGAGGAGGCGGCGCTCGGCGACCGCATGCAGGGCCGGCGGCTCGGCATCAGCGTCGACGAGTGGAACGTGTGGTACCTCGACCGCTTCAACGAGCGGGACAAGGAGCCGCTGCTGACGGGCGCGTGGAACGTCGCGCCGAGGATCATCGAGGACGAGTACTCGGTGGCGGACGCCGTCGTGGTCGGGAGCCTGCTCAACTCGCTCGTGCGGCACGCGGACCGCGTCTCGATGGCGAACCAGGCGCAGCTCGTCAACGTCATCGCGCCGATCCGCACCGAGCCCGACGCCGACGCGTGGCGGCAGACGATCTTCTGGCCCTTCGCGATCACCGCCGCCCGCGCCCGGGGCGCCGCGCTGCGGGTGGCCGCGGACTGCCCGACCGTGCCGACCGCGGCGTACGGCGACGTGCCCGTGGTCGACGTGTCCGCGACGACGACGGCCGACGGTCGCGTCGAGGTGTTCTGCGTGAACCGCGACCCGGAGCACCCCGTCGAGGTCACGCTCGCCGCGGGCGGGGTGCGCGCGGTGCGCGACGCCGTCGTGCTGACGGTCCCCGACGGGCACGACCGGTTCGTGACCAACACGCGCGACGCGCAGCCCGTCCGGCCAGCCCCGCTCGGCGCGCGCGTGGAGGACGGCGAGGTGCGACTGACGCTCCCGGCGCTCTCGTGGGCGGCGGTCGGCCTCGACCTGGCCTGACCGGGGCCTTCGGCGCGCGCGACCGGTGCGCGCGCCGGGGGCTCAGTCCTCGGCGACCCAGGCGCTCGGTTCCTCGACGACGGCGCGCAGGACCTCGCGCGCGCCGCCGGTGAGAGCCGCGTGGTCGCCGACCGGGGCGGGGAGCAGCACGACGTCGGTCCACGGCGCCGCGAGGACGCGGGAGCGCAGCTCGGCCTCGGCGGTGCCGCGCAGGTACGGCAGGAGCGCGGGATAGATGCCGCCGAGCAGGACGGTGTCGATGTCGACGAGGTTCACGTAGTCGGCGAGCGCGCTGCCCAGCGCGGTCCCGGCCTGCTCGACGACGGCGAGCGCGGCGGGGTCCGCGGCGTCGAGCGCGGCGACGAGCGCCTCGGTGGGGGCGTCGACGGGTAGGCCCGCCCCCCGCAGGAGCGCGTCCTTGCCCGCGTACTGCTCGAGGCAGCCGGTCGCGCCGCAGCGGCACCGGGGGCCGCGCGGGTCGACGACGACGTGCCCGATCTCGCCGGTCCAGCCGTGCCGGCCGTGGAAGAGCCGGCGGTCGACGACGATCGCGGAGCCGATGCCGACGTCGCCCGAGACGTAGAGGTACGTGGACGGCACCGGGCCGGACGCGGGGTCCGTCGCGCCGTCGGGCACGACGCCGCGGCTCGCCTGGGCGAGCGCGGCGAGCTTGGCCTCGTTGCCGATGTCGACCGGGACGTCGGGGTCCATGCCGAGGAGCGGGACGGGGTCGAGGCGGGACCAGCCGAGGTTGGGTGCGACCTCGAGCCGCCCGGCGCGCGTGTCGACGAGTCCCGGGAGGGCGAGGCGGGCGCCGGCGACGGTCATGCCGTCGGCGCGCACCTGCGCGAGGAGCTCGTGCGCGATGCGCCCCAGCCGGGCGAGCACCTCGGCGGGGTCGCTGTCGTGGAGGTCGTCGGGGTCGACGTGCTCGGCGACGACGGCGCCGGTGAGGTCGAGCACGCGGCCGCCGAGGTAGTCGACGTTGACCTCGAGGCCGAGCCCGACGAGCGATCGCGGTGCGGGTGCGAGCGGCACCGCGGGCCGGCCGGCTCGCTGGGGGGTCGCGGGCGGGAGCTCGGCGACGATGCCCGCGGCGACGAGGCGGTCGACGAGGGTGGAGACGGTCGCGCGGGTCAGCCCGCTCGCCGCGGCGATGTCGGCGCGCGAGCACGGCCGGGCGGACTCGAAGACCGCGCGGGCGACGAGGGCGAGGTTGTGCTCGCGCAGCGTGGCCTGCCGGGCTGCTGGGGGACCCGTGCGGGTCGCGACGCTGCGGTTCACGGTCTTGACCTTACCGACCCGGGCGGATAAGTTCATCCGTAAGACAAAAATGCGGCCGTCGGCGCGAGGAGCGCGTCGCGGCCCTCTCGACGAGGAGATCACCGTGGCCGACGAGACCACCCAGGACATCAACTTCTCCTTCGGTCTGTGGACCGTGGGCTGGACCGCGCAGGACCAGTTCGGCAGCGCCAGCCGTCCCGCGCTCGATCCGGCCGAGTCCGTGCGCCGTCTGGCCGACCTCGGCGCGTGGGGCTTCACGTTCCACGACGACGACGTCGTCCCGTTCGGCTCCGACGACGAGGAGCGCACCAAGCGCCTCGCCGCGGTGCGCCAGGCCGCCGAGGACACCGGCCTCGTCATCGAGATGGTGACGACCAACCTCTTCAGCCACCCCGTCTTCAAGGACGGCGGTCTCACGTCGAACGACCGCGGCGTGCGTCGCTACGCGCTGCGCAAGGTGCTGCGCAACGTCGACCTCACGGCCGAGCTCGGCGCCAAGACGTTCGTCATGTGGGGCGGCCGCGAGGGCACCGAGTACGACGGCGTCAAGGACCTGCACTCCGCGCACGAGCGCTACGCCGAGGGCATCGACCTCACCGCGGCGTACATCAAGGAGAAGGGCTACGACCTCAAGATCGCGCTCGAGCCCAAGCCGAACGAGCCCCGCGGCGACATCTTCCTGCCGACCATCGGTCACGCGCTCGGCCTCATCGCGAAGCTCGACAACGGCGACATCGTCGGCCTCAACCCGGAGACGGGCCACGAGCAGATGGCGGGCCTCAACTACACGCACGGCATCGCGCAGGCGCTGTGGGCGGGCAAGCTCTTCCACATCGACCTCAACGGCCAGCGCTCGATCAAGTTCGACCAGGACCTCGTGTTCGGCCACGGCGACCTGCTCTCGGCGTTCTTCACGGTCGACCTGCTCGAGAACGGCTTCCCGAACGGCGGCCCCACCTACACGGGCCCGCGCCACTTCGACTACAAGCCGTCGCGCACCGAGAACGAGGTCGGCGTGTGGGACTCCGCGCGCGCCAACATGGAGACCTACCGCCTGCTCGCGCGCAAGGCCGCGGCGTACCGCGCCGACAGCCGCGTCCAGGAGGCGTTCGCTCACTCCGGCGTGTTCGAGCTGGGCCAGCCGACCCTCGCCGAGGGCGAGTCCGTGGCCGACCTGCTCGCTGACCGCAGCACGTACGAGGAGTTCGACGTCGACGCCGCGGCGAACCGCGACTTCGGCTTCGTGCGCCTCAACCAGCTCGCGCTCGAGCACCTGATCGGCTGAGGTGACGACCGACGTCAGGACGTCCGACGCCGGCGACGAGCGCACGCTCGTCGCCGGCGTCGACACGTCCACGCAGTCCTGCAAGGTCGTCGTGCGCGACGCCGCGACGGGCGCGCTCGTGCGCACGGGATCGGCGAAGCACCCCGACGGCACCGAGGTCCACCCCGACGCGTGGTGGGACGCGTTCCGCGAGGCCGCGTCCGCGGCGGGCGGGCTCGACGACGTCGCGGCGCTCGCCGTCGGCGGCCAGCAGCACGGTCTCGTCGCGCTCGACGCCGAGGGGAACGTCGTGCGCGACGCGCTCCTGTGGAACGACACGCGCTCGGCCCCCGCGGCGCGCGACCTGATCCGTGAGCTCGGCGAGGCCCGCCTCGCCGAGGGCGTCCCGGACGCCCACGACCGGGTCGAGTCCGCGAGCGAGGCGGGCGCGCAGGCGTGGGCCGACGCGATCGGGTCCGTGCCGGTCGCCTCGCTCACCGTGACCAAGCTGCGCTGGCTGCGCGACGCGGAGCCGGAGAACGCGGCGCGCGTCGCCGCCGTCGCGCTGCCGCACGACTGGCTCACGTGGCGTATCGCGGGGTACGGCCCCGCGGGCGACGAGTCCGCGCCGCTCGGGCCGGACCTCGACGCGCTCGTCACCGACGCGTCCGACGCGTCGGGCACGGGCTACTACGACGCGACCAGGGACGACGGGCCCGACGGCCGGGGCGCGTACCGCCTCGACCTGCTGGAGCTCGCGCTCGGCCGGGCCGACGTCGTGCTGCCGCGCGTCGTCGCGCCGTCCGCGACGGCCGGCGTTGCGCACGCCTCGGTCGCAGGGAGCGCGGTCGAGGGCGGCACGCTGCTCGGTCCGGGCGCGGGCGACAACGCCGGCGCGGCGCTCGGCCTCGGCATGGTCGCGGGCGACGTCGCGGTGTCGATCGGGACGTCGGGCGTCGTGTCCGCCGTGACCGACGACCGCACCGCCGACGGGTCTGGCCTCGTCAACGGGTTCTCCGACGCGACGGGCCGGTACCTGCTGCTCGCGGTGACGCTCAACGCGAGCCGCGTGCTCGACGCGGCGCGCGCGGTGCTCGGCGTCGACCACGCGGGGCTGTCGCGGCTCGCGCTCCAGGCGCCCCCCGGCGCCGACGGGCTCGTGCTCGTGCCGTACCTGGAGGGCGAGCGCATGCCCAACCGCCCCGACGCGTCGGGCACGCTGCACGGCATCCGGCTCGGCACCTCGACGCCGGAGCACCTCGCGCGCGCGTACGTCGAGGGCATGCTCTGCGGCCTCGCGGACGGGCTCGACGCGCTGCGGGCGCTCGGCGTCCGGGTCGAGCGCGTGCAGCTCATCGGCGGCGGCGCGCAGTCCGAGGCGGTCCGGCGCATCGCGCCACAGGTCCTCGGACTGCCCGTCACCGTCCCCGAGCCCGGCGAGTACGTGGCCGACGGCGCCGCACGCCAGGCGGCGTGGGTCCTCGCCGCGCACGAGGCGGGCGGCTCCGGGGCGGACGTCGCTCCACCCACCTGGGCCGCGTCGTCGGCCACGGTGGTCGAGGCCGACCCGGTCCCCGCGATCCGCGAGCAGTACGCGGCGGTCCGCGACCTGGTCTGACCCGCCCGAGCGCTGAGTGCGGAAGAGTCGCGCCCGATCCCCTCGGGCGCGACTCTTCCTGCAGTCGGGGGGCCGCCGTGCCCCGGTGGGCGGCCTCCCTCAGGCGCCCCCGGCGAAGCCCGTCTGCCGCCACGCCTCGTAGACGGCGATCGACGCCGCGTTGGTGAGGTTGAGCGAGCGGCGACCGGGCAGCATGGGGATCCTCAGCTGGTCCGTGATCCGCTCGTGCGCGAGCACGTCGTCGGGCAGTCCCGTCGGCTCGGGGCCGAAGAGCAGGACGTCGTCGGGCCGGTAGTTCACGTCGGTGAACGACGTCGTCGCGCGGGTCGTGAACGCGAAGACGCGGCCCGGGAGGGTCGCGAGCGCGGCGTCCAGGTCCGCGTGCACCTCGACGCTCGCGAGGTCGTGGTAGTCCAGGCCCGCGCGGCGCAGCCTGGGCTCGTCCAGGTCGAACCCGAGCGGCTCGACGAGGTGGAGGCGCGCGCCGGTCACCGCCGCGAGGCGGATCGCGTTGCCCGTGTTGCCGGGGATGCGCGGCTCGAAGAACACCACGTGGGGCAGGGTCGACGGCGGTCGGGCGGCCGGGTCGGCGACGTGCGGGCGCCAGTCGGTGCCGGGGTCGGGGGTCTCGCTCACCCCCCGATTCTCGCAGCGTCGCGGGAGGGGTAGCGTCGGACGGGTCGACGACGACCGACCGAGGAGCGACCTGTGCCCGAGACCGTCCAGCGCGAGGCCGTGACGGCCTGGGTCGCGGCGTACGAGGAGGCGTGGCGCGCGAGCGACACGACCGCCGTCGAGCGGCTGTTCACCCCGGACGCGACGTACCTGCGTTCGCCCTACGACGACGAGCCGTTGCGCGGTCACGACGCGATCCGCGGCTTCTGGACCGCGGACGAGGGCGCGACCTTCACCGTGACCGCGGAGCCCGTCGCGGTCGAGGGTCCCGACGCCGTCGTGCGCCTCGAGGTCCGCTACCTCGCGCCTCAGGCGCAGGAGTACCGCGACCTGTGGGTGCTCCGGTTCGCCCCGGACGGGCGCGTCGAGCACTTCGAGGAGTGGCCGTACTGGCCCGGCACGTCGTACACGGCGTCCGACGGGTCGTAGCGCTCACGTGCCGAGCGCGTCCGCCTTGCGACGCAGCAGGTCCCGCTCGCGCGGGTTCGGGCACAGCCGCAGCGCGAGCTCGTACTCCGTGCGGGCCTCGTCGACACGACCGAGGCGTCCGAGGAGCTCGGCCCGCACGCTCGGCAGGAGGTGGAACCCGGGCAGGCGGTCGGTCGCGACGAGCTCGTCGACGATCTGCAGCGCCTCCTGCGGGCCGTGCGCCATCGCGACGGCGACGGCCCGGTTGAGCTCCACGACCGGTGAGGGCGCGAGACGTCCGAGCGCCTCGTAGAGGAGGACGACGCGGTCCCAGTCCGTCTCCTCGACCGACGGGGCGACCGCGTGGCACTCGGCGATCGCCGCCTGCAGCCCGTACGCGCCGCGGCCGTGGCCCGGCGTGCCCACCGCGTCGGCGCGGGCGAGCGCCGCACGGCCGCGCCGGATCGCCGAGCGGTCCCAGCGCCGTCGGTCCTGGTCGGCGAGCAGCACCGGGTCGCCGTCGGGCGTGGTGCGGGCGGGGAACCGCGCGGCCGTGAGCTCGAGGAGCGCGACGAGCGAGTGGGCCTCGTGCTCGTCGGGGACCAGCCCCGCGAGGACGCGCGCGAGCCGGAGCGCCTCGTGCGCGAGGTCGGGGCGCAGCCAGTCGTCGCCGGTCGTGGCCGTGGACCCCTCCGTGAAGATCACGTACAGCACGTGGAGGACCGAGCCCAGACGCTCGCGCCGCTCCTCGGCCGGGGGCACGCCGAACGGTACGCCGGCCGCGGCGAGCGTCTTCTTGGCGCGCGTGATCCGCGCCTGGACCGTCGCCGTGGGCACGAGGAACGCGCGCGCGACCTGGTCGCTCGAGAGACCGCCGACCACGCGCAGGGTGAGCGCGACGCGCGCCTCGGGCGAGAGCACCGGGTGGCACGCGACGAACATGAGGGCGAGCACGTCGTCGTGGACCTGGTCGGGGTCCCACAGCAGGTCGGCGCCCTCGCCGGGCGACGGGCCCGACGGCGGCCCTCCCGTGACGACCGCGCCCTCTCCCAGGCCGTGGGCGAGGGCCGCGTAGCGCTCGTCGAGGGCTGCGCGGCGGCGGAACGCGTCGATCGCGCGGCGCCTGCCGACCGTGAGGAGCCATCCCGAGGGGTGGCGCGGCACGCCGTCGCGGGGCCACGCGACGAGCGCCTCGGCGAGCGCCTCCTGCGCGAGGTCCTCGGCGAGCGCGAAGTCACCGGTGTAGCGCGCGAGCGCGCCGACGATCCGCGCGGACTCGATGCGCCACACGGCCTCGACCGCGCGCCGGCCCGGGTCGGTCTGCTGGCTCTGGCCGACACCCGAGCCGGCGCCCGCGTCGCTCGCGCTCACAGCTGGCCGGTCGCCTCGCGCCACGCCCGCTCCTTGCGGATCCACTCGTTGTCCTGCGGGAACTCGTCGATCGTCGTCACGCGACGGACCTCGACCTTCGTCCCGGGGCCGGAGAACGGGAGCCGCTTGGCCCACTCGACCGCCTCCTCCTTCGACGCGACGTCGAGGACGTAGTAGCCGCCGAACAGCTCCTTGGTCTCCCCGTACGGGCCGTCGGTCACGACGGGCACGTCGGACGAGAGGTCCACGACCACGCCCTGCCCGGGGTCGTCCAGGCCCTCGGCCGCGAGCAGCACGCCCGCCCGGATCAGCTCGTCGTTGAACCGCCCCACGGTCTCGAGCATCTCGTCGAACGAGACGTCCTCGAACGCCGCCTGGCTCTCGTCGCTGCCACGCATGATGAGCATGTACTTCATCGTCGTCTCCTCGTGCCTGCGGGCCGGACCACCCGACCCTCTCATCCTCAGGTCGAACGGGGACCCACGAGATCGACACGCGCGCCCGCGACGTCGTGGAGCGTGTCGAGGACCGCCCGGCCCGGAGGCGTGCCCACCACGGCGTCGCGCAGCACGGCGTGGATCGAGCGCACCGGAGCGGGTCGGACCACGGGGACGGCGACGACGCCGGGCGGCAGGTGCGCGGCGCCGAGCGCGGGCAGGACCGTGAGGCCGACGCCCGCGCCGACGAACGCGATCGCGGTCGGGTAGTCGTGCGCCTCGACGTGGAACGGCGGGCTGAACCCGGCGGCCGTGCACGCCTCGACGAGGGTGCGACGGCACCACCCGCGTGCGAAGTCGTTGTCGACCCAGCGCTCCTCGCGCAGCTCCGCGAGCTCGACCGTGTCGCGGCGCGCCAGGGGATGGTCGTCGCGCAGCACGACGACGTACGGGTCGTCGAGCAGGTGGTGCGACCGGAAGCCGCTGCCCGGGGCGAACCCGCGCGGTGCGACGACGAGCTGCACGTCGGCGCGCGCGTCGGGGTCGTCGGGGATCGTCTCGCGCAGCTCCAGGTCGAGCCGGACGCCCGGGAAGTCGGTCGTGAGCCGGCGCACGACCTGGGGGAGCCACGCGGCGCCCACCGAGGCGAAGTAGGCGACGGACAGCGTCCCCGTCCGGCCCGCGCGCAGGTCCGCGACGACGGCCTCGGCCTCGCCGAGCCGCGCCAGCACGCCGTCGGCCTGGGCGGCGAGGGCGAGCCCCGACGCGGTGGGCCGCACGCCGCGCCCGGCTCGTTCGAGCAGCGTCAGACCGGTCTCGCGCTGGAGCGCGGCGACGTGCTGGCTCACGGCGGACGGCGTGTACCCGAGCGCCGCCGCGGCGGCCTGGACCGACCCGCTCGCGACGACGGACCGGAAGACGCGCAGCCGGTGGACGTCGAGCATCGTCCCACGCTACAGCCGCGCTGAATCGAGCGGTAGAAGATCTCGCTGGTGCTGAACGTTCCTGTGGGGCGACGATCGACGCGTGACCGCACGTGAGACCCGGACGACCACGCCCGTCGACGCCTCCCGGCCCGCCGTCCCGGCAGCGACCTCCGCCCGGTCGGGGCCGCTCCCGGCTCGCGGGTCGGCCCGTCGCGCCGCGTTCTCCGTCGTCCTCGCGGTGGCCGTGACGGTCCTGCTGTGGGCATCGGCGTTCATCGGTGTGCGGGCCGCGGGCCACGACTACGAGCCCGGGTCGCTCGCGCTCGGCCGTCAGCTCGCCGGCAGCGTCGGCCTCACGGCGATCGTCGCCGTCCGATGGCTGCGCAGCGGCGCGCGTCCCGTCCTCCCGCGCGGTCGCGTCCTCGTCGCCGTCCTCGCGTGGGGCGTGGGGTGGTTCAGCCTCTACAACCTCGCGCTCAACGCCGCCGAGCAGCACCTCGACGCGGGGACGACGGCGCTGCTCGTGAACGTCGCGCCCGTCCTCGTCGCGGTGCTCGCGGGGCTGCTGCTCGGCGAGGGCTTCCCGCGCCGCCTCCTCGTGGGCATGGCCGCCGCGTTCGCGGGCGTGGCCGTCATCGCGACGGCGACGTCCTCGGGGGAGCGGGACGTCCTCGGGGTCGCGCTCGGGCTGGCGGCCGCGGTCCTCTACGCGGGCGCGGCGACGTCGCAGAAGCGGCTGCTCGCACGCGTCGACGCCCTGACGATGACGTGGGTCGGGTGCCTCGCGGGCACGGTCGCGCTCCTGCCGTTCGCCTCGGCGCTCGCCGCGGACGTGGGCCCGGCCCCCGCGTCGTCCACGTGGGCCGTGGTGCTCCTCGGGCTCGGCCCGACCGCCGTCGCCTTCACGACGTGGGGATACGCGCTCTCGCGCCTCAGCGCGGGCAGGGCGGCCGCGACGACGTACCTCGTCCCGCCGATCGTCGTGATGCTGTCGTGGCTCGTCCTCGCCGAGGTCCCGGCCGTCGTCACGCTCGCGGGAGGTGCGCTGTGCCTGGCCGGCGTCGCCGTCGCGACGCTGCCGCGACGGCGACCGGCACCGGCGGCGCCGGCCGCGCCCCCGGGCGGCTCGCCGTGATCGGGCGTCAGCCCATGCGGTCGAGGTCCGCCTCCCGGACCTCGTGGACCAGCGGCTCGCCCGCGCGGAACCGCGCGAGCTCGTCGACGACGATCGCGCCCTGCGCGAGCCGCCCCTGCACGGTCGCGGCGGCGTGGTGCGGCGTGAGGAGCACGTTCCGCAGGCGGCGCAGCGGGTGGTCCTCGGGCAGCGGCTCGGCGTCGTAGACGTCGAGCGCGGCGCTGATCCGCCCCGTCGCGAGCTCGCGGACGAGCGCGTCCTCGTCGGTGAGCCACGACCGCGCGGTGTTGACGAGGCCCGCGTGGTCGGGCAGGAGCGCGAGCTCGCGCGCGCCGAGCAGGTGGTGGGTCTCGGGCAGCACGGGCGCGTGCAGCATCGTCACGCGGCTCGTCGCGAGCAGCTCGTCGAGCGCGACGAGCGTCGCGCCGAGCGCGGCGGCGTCGGCGGGGGAGAGGGTCGGGTCGGCGACCACGACCTCCGCGCCGAGCGCACGCAGCATCGCGATCGCCGCACGGCCGGTGCGCGACGCCCCGACGACGCCGACGCGCGTGCCCGCGATCTCGTACCGCGGGGGTGCGGCCTCGGCGTCGGCCCACGGGACGCCGTCGTGCAGGGCGTTGTGGAACGCGGGGACCTGGTGCAGCAGCGCGAGCGCGAACGTCACCGAGACCTCCGCGACGGGGCGCGCCATCGCCTGGCCCGCCTGTGTCACGCGGACCCCGCGCTCCCACAGCGCGGGCGTGACGAACGGTTTGACGGAGGCGCCCGTGTGCGCGACGAGCCGCAGCCGGGGGAGCCGGTCCAGGAGGTCGTCGTCCAGGGGCGGCGTGCCCCAGGAGATGACGAGCGCGTCGACGCGCTCGCGCACCGCGGGGCTCAGCCGGTCGAGCGCGGCGCCGAGCGCCCGCGGGTCGTCGACGACGTCGAACGGTCCCGCGCCGGCCAGGCGCTCCCAGACGTCCGGGGCGAACAGCTCGGTGCGCAACCACGGCGCGACCGCGACGACCGCGCGGGCAGCCCCGGCTCCCGGACCAGGCCCCGCGACGGTCTCCGTGCCGGGCGCGCCGGTCATCGCAGCCAGTCCTCGAGGTGCTCCGCGACGAGCGCGTCGTCCGCGGCCGCGAGCCACGGGTACGACGCCGTCACGCGCGTCAGCTCGTCGGCCTGGCCGGGGGAGAGGGTCTCGTCCGGGTCGAGGCACCAGATGCCCTCGAGCAGGCCCTGGCGGCGCAGCACCTCGTGCACGCCTGCGATGACGCCCGCGAAGTCGCCCGCCGCGTCGAAGACGGCCGCGTTCGCGTCGGTGAGGCCGGCCGCGCGCGCGGTGAGGGTCGCGAGGGCGGCGGCGTCGGGCACGGTGGCGCCCCCGTCCGGCCCGATGCCCTGGGCCGCGTGCGCGAGGGCCAGCGTCTCGACCGCGCCCCGGGTCCAGACCGCCCACTGCCCGAGCAGGCCGCCCACGAACCGCGCCGTGAAGGTCGAGGCGCGCCCCTCGGCGTCGGTCACCGGGACGTCGAGGCGCTGAGTGAGGTCGGCGACGATCGCGTCGTCGTTGCCCGTGTACAGCGCGATCTCGTCGCCGCGCCCGGACGCGGCGACGCCGCGCAGGACGTCGAGCGTCCGGTAGCGGTGGAACGGCGCGGCCTTGATCGCGACGACCGCCTCGATCGACGCGTACTCGCGCCAGAAGCCGACGGACAGTCGCGGCCCGCCGATCGCCTCCTGGAGGTAGAACCCGATGACGGGCAGCACCTCGCCGACCGCGCGCGCCCGGTCGAGCAGCACGCGCTCGACCTCCTCGCGCGAGCCCGTGAGTCCGGGCACGCGGGGCGCGAGCAGCACCGCGTCGTAGCCGAGTCCTGCCGCGAGCTCCGCCTCGGCGACGGCCTGCCGCACGTCGCCGGCGGCGCCCGCGACCTGGACGAGCGGGCGGGGCCCGGTGTGCAGCGAGCCCGCGGGCGCGTCGCCCGCGATCGTCGCGCGCGACACCTCTGCGGCGAGCTCGAGCACGGGTCGCAGGAGCCCGTGCTCGCGGATCTCGAACTGGGTCGTGTGGACGCCGACCGCCACGCCGCCCGCGCCCGCGGCGTGGTAGTACCGCGTGAGCGCGCGCTGGCGGCGCTCGTCGAGGCGGCGGTCGGCGTCGAGCGCGAGCGGCTGCGCGGGGATGACGGTCCCCGTCCGCAGCAGCCTCGCGACGTCGTCCGCGAGGCGCGGGACCGTGACGGCGCTCGTCATCAGAACGCCCCGTCGCGCACGGCGAACTTCGTCGGCTTGCCGCTCGTCGGCAGCCCGGCCGCGAGCCACCGCGCCTGCCAGTCCACGAGCGTGCGCAGCGGCACCTGCGGGTAGCCGAACAGCTCGTGGCAGCGCGTCGCGTCGTTGAGGAGCGCCGTCGGGGCGGGCTCGCCCGTGAACGACACCTCGCGGTCGAGGCCGCGGCCGAGGAGCTCCGCGAGGCGCCGTACCGACGCCGTCTCCGGTCCGGTGAGGTTGATCGCCGTCGCGGGCGACGACGCGAGCGCGAGCGAGCGCAGCGCGACCTCGTTCGCGTACCCCTGCCACACGACGTTGACGTGCCCCGTCGTGAGGTCCACGGGCTCGCCCGCGAGGATCGGTGACGCGACGTCGAACAGCACGCCGTAGCGCAGGTCGACGGCGTAGTTGAGGCGGATCGTCACGACCTTCGTGCCGCGCGAGAGCGCGGCGTGCTGGAGCACGCGCTCGCGCCCGAGGCAGCTCATCGCGTACTCGCCGACCGGCCCCACGGGGTGCTCCTCGGAGCACCCGCCCGACTCGACGGGCACGAGCGGGTAGACGTTCCCGGTGGAGAACGCCGCGATGGTCGAGTCGGCGTAGCGGCGCGCGACGTCGTGCACGAGCGCCGCGTTCGCGGCCCACGCGAGCGACGGCGCGGACGACGTGCCGAACTTGGCGCCCACCATGTAGACGACGTCGGCGCCGTCGGGCAGGGCGGCGAGGTCCGCGTCGGGCGCGAGCAGGTCGGCCGCGACGACGTTCACGCCGGCGTCGCGCAGGCGGTCGGCCTGCGCGGCGTCGGACCACCGCGAGACGGCGTGCACGGCGTCGCCTGTGCGCCCGGCCGCGTCGAGCGCCCGGCGGGCGAGGACGGTGAGGCTCGGACCCATCTTGCCGCCCGCTCCGAGGATGACGAGGTCGCCCGAGCGGGCGGCCAGGTCCTCCACGAGGGCGGGCGACGGCGTCGTGAGCAGCTCCTCGAGCTCCGCGACGGACGTCGGGGCTTTCAGGGCGGTGGTGCTGGTCTGCGTGGTCATGTGGTGAGTCATCCCTTGATGCCGGACGAGGTGACGCCCTCGACGAAGAAGCGCTGGGCCACGAGGTACGAGGCGAAGATCGGAACGAACGAGATGGTGGCGCCCGCGAGCACCATGTTGAGCGGCACGTCCTGCTGCTGGAGCGAGGCGATGCCGACGGTCAGCGTCCAGTGGTCGGTGCCCTGGCCGATGATGAGCGGCCACAGGAAGTCGTTCCAGTGCCACAGGAAGACGAACGTGCCGAGCGTCGCGAGGATCGGCTTGCACAGGGGCAGCACGATGCGCAGGAAGATGCGCCACTCCGAGGCGCCGTCGAGCTTCGCGGCCTCGAACAGCTCGTCGGGCAGGTCGAGGATGAACTGCCGCATGAGGAACACGGCCTGCGCGTTCGCGAGCGTCGGCAGGATCAGGCCCCAGTACGTGTCGAGTCCGCCCGCCTGCGCGATGAGGATGAACGTCGGGATGAGGGTCACGTGGTACGGGACCATGACCATCGCGAGGAACGACCAGAACATGGCCTCGCGCCCGGGGAACTTCTTCTTGGCGAACGCGTAGCCGGCCATCGACGCGAGCAGCAGCACGGCGACGACGGACACGACCGAGTACACGAGCGTGTTGACGAGCCAGGTGCCGATGTTGCCCGCGCCGAGCACGCGGCCGTAGGCCTCGGTCGTGAGGTTCGTCGGCAGGAGCGACGCGGGGAAGTCGATCGCGGCGGCCGGCTTCAGCGACAGCACGACCATCGCGTAGAACGGGAAGATCGTCACGACGGCGGCGAGCGAGAGCACGACGTAGCGCAGCACCTTGCCGCGCAGCGACAGGTCGCTCGCGCCCTTGCGGCCGCGCCGGCGCCGGGTCGCGGTGGGGCGCACCGGCAGCGCGGCCCCCTCGAGCACGCGCTCGGTGGTGGTGGGGTCGGCGGCGGTCACTTGTCCCTCCCGATGGCGAAGCGCTGGATGAGGGCGACGACGAGCGTGACGACGAACAGCGCGACGCCGAGCGCGCTCGCGTAGCCGAGGTCGAAGTACTTGAAGCCCTGGTCGTAGATGTAGAAGACGAGGTTGTAGCTCGCCCGGGCCGGTCCGCCCGCCGTCATCACGTAGACGAGGTCGAAGATCTGGAACGACGCCGTCGTCTCGATGACGGCGAGGAAGAAGAGCGTGGGCTTGAGCTGCGGCGCGATGATGTGCCAGAACCGCTTCCACGGTCCGGCGCCGTCGATCGCGGCGGCCTCCTCGAGCTCGCGAGGCAGGTCCTGCATGCGGGCGAGGAGGATGAGCATCCCGTACCCGAAGCGCGACCAGATCGCGACCATGGCGAGCGCGGGCAGCACGAGCAGCGTGTCGCCGAGCCAGGACTCCGTCGAGAACCCGAGCGCGCCCATGAGCTTGGACCACGGGCCGTTCGTGGAGAACACCCACGTGAACACGGTCGCGGCGAGCACGAGGCTCGTGACGACGGGCAGGAAGAACACCGACCGGTAGAAGCCGGAGCCGCGGAACGAGCGGCGCACCATGAGCGCCATGAACGTCGAGATCGCGAGCGACACCGGGACGATGAGCAGGCTCAGCACGACCGTGACGCGCAGCGCCGACCAGAAGATCGGGTCGTCGACCATGCGCCGGAAGTTCTCGACGCCCGTCCACTCGGCGCCGACGCCGATGGTGTAGTCGAAGAAGCTCAGCGCGACGCCCGCGATGGCGGGACCGAACCGGAACAGCAGGAACAGCAGGAACGCGGGGAGGGCGAACAGCAGGCCGATCCTCGCCTCGCGGCGCTGCAGGACGCGGCGGGTGCCGCCGCGCGGGGGCTTCGACGCCGGGCGCCGGTCGGCCCCGTCGGCGGTGATCCCGTCCGAGGTGGGGGCGGTCGCGGTCATGGGTTCTCCTCTCGTACCGCGAGGGGTGCCGCGGCGCGGGCGGCCAGGGGGAGGGCCGCCCGCGCCGCGACGTCGGTCAGCCGAGCAGCGGGTTCGCCGCTGCGGCCGCGTCCTTCAGGGCCTGCTCCGGCGTCTTCTCGCCGATGAGCGCGGCCTGGATCTCCGGGGCGAGCACGCCCATGACCTCACGGGACTTCTCGTTGACCTCGCCCGCGGTCGTGTACTGGAGCGTGTCCTCGAGCGCGGAGAGCACCGGGTCGTCGGCGTAGAGGCCCGACTCGGTCTCGTACGGCGAGAACCAGCCCGCCGCCTTCGCGTACTCCGTGCTCACCTCGGGCGAGGTCGCGAACGCGGCCCACTTGCCCGCGGCGTCGAGGTTGTCCGCCGTCTTGAGCACGGACAGCGAGCCGACCGTGCCGAACGCGACCGCCTCCGCCTCCTTGAGGGGCGGGAGGACGACGACGTTCTCCTCGCCCCAGAAGCCGGCGACGTCGGCGGGGCCCTGCTGCCAGGTGCACGCGATCTTGCCCTTGGCGGTGTTGGTCTGCTCGAACGCGGGGATCGTCGTCAGCAGGTCCTTCTCGATGTACCCGCCCTCGGCGAGGTCGACCGCGAACTGGAGGGCCTGGACGCCCTCGGGCGAGTCGAACGCCACCGACGAGCCGTCCTCGGAGAAGACGGACCCGCCCGCCTGCCACAGCAGCGGGTAGAAGGACTCGTTGAGCGTCGCGTCGACCGAGCCCCAGTAGTTGGTGACGTCGTAGCCCGCGGCCTGGAACGTCGGCGCGAGCGCCATGAGGTCGTCCCACGTCTCGGGGTAGTTGCCGGCCTCGCCGACGGCCTCGAACGCCGCGGCGTTGCACACGAGCGGCTTGCTGTTCATGATCAGCGGCGAGCCGAGCATCGCGCCGTCGACCGTGACGGCCTTCGACGCGTTCTCGCGCAGGTCGCCCACCTGGTCGGTGACGTAGTTGTCCACCGCAGCCAGCGACTTGCCGTACTTGGGGATCTGGTCCGGGATGAGGTAGACGACGTCCGGGCCCTTGTTGCCCGCGATGGCCGTCGCGAGGGTCTCGTCACGACCGGCCCACGGGTAGATCTCGACCTTGACCTCGACGTCCGGGTTCTCCTCCTGGAAGGCGGCGATCTGCTCGTCCCAGAAGGCCTTGTGGGCGGCCTCGTCGGCGATGACGGGGTACGTCCACATCGTCACGGAGCCGGACGCGGCGCCGTCCTCGGGGGTGGGGGTGGAGCTGCCGGCGCCGGCACCGCCGGCGCAGGCGCTCAGCGCGCCGAGCGTGCCGACCGCGAGGGCGGCGGTCCAGAGGCGCTTCGTCGTGCGCAGGGTCATCGACGTGTCTCCTTGGTGAGGTCCCGCCGGGGTGGGCGGGTGGGGGGTGGGGTGGTGCTGTGCGGTGTGGTGCTGTGGAGGTGCGGTCGTCGCGCCGGACGCGTCAGCGGGCCGGGACGTCGACGACGGTGCGCCGGTGGCGCGACTCCTCGGCCGCGAACACGGCGAGGTGGCTCTGGAGGGACTCGACGGCGCCCGACCGGACGTGGCTCGGGTCGCCCGTGGCGACGGCGCGCACGAACGCGTCCATGACGCCCGAGTCGCCGCCGCCGTGGTCGTCGGCGGCGTTCGTGGCGCCGTGGTGGCCGCCGTCGTGCACGGTCACGCTGCCGTCGCGGAAGTCGGTCACGCGGACCTTCTCGCCGTCACCGTCGAGGCACCCGTGGGTCCCGAAGATCTGGGTCTTGCGGTGGTCCTGCTCGGAGAACGCCGTCATGGTGAACGTCGCCGCGCCGCCGCCCTCGAGCTCCATCGCGACCACCTGGTGGTCGACGACGTCGTTGTCCGAGTCGTAGACGCAGCGGCCGTAGTCGGTGGTACGCAAGGCCTCGACGACGCCCGCCTCGTCGGTCGCGTCCGTGATGACGGAGACCGGCCAGATCGGGCCCTTCTCGCGGAGCGTCGACAGGTACAGGCGCGGCGCCGAGTACGGGCACGTGGGCTCGAGCGGGCAGTCCAGGCAGCGGTCCGCCGCGCCCGCGGGCCGCTCCTCGGGCCGGAAGTGCTTGAGGGAGCCGAAGCTCGCGACCGTCGCGATCCGCTTGCCCGTGACGTAGCGGATCCAGTCGAGGTCGTGGCTCGACTTCGCGAGGAGCATCGGGCTCGACGTCTTCTCCGAGCGCCACGGGCCGCGCACGTAGGAGTGGGCGTCGTGCCACCAGCCGACGGGCTCGAGGTGCTGGACGTTGACGATCTCGCCCAGGACGCCCGAGTCGACGACCGACTTCACGAGGTCCGTGTACGGCATGTAGCGCATCACGTGGCACACGCCGAAGAGCACGCCCGACTCCTCGACCGCGTCCACGACGTCCCGGCACTCCTCCGGGCTCGGCGCGAGCGGCTTCTCGACGAGGATCGCGTACCCCTGCGGCGCGAGCGCGACGACGGGGTCGCGGTGCTCGCGGTCCTGCGTCGCGACGATCACCATGTCCGCGAGTCGACCGGTGCCCCCCGCGGCCCGGTCGGCGTCGCCCGCGGCGACGAGGTCGCGCCAGCCGGCGAACTCCGCGACCTGCGGGAGCTCGGCACCCGGTTCGACATTGAGCGCGGTGCCCGACGCGACGGCCTGGGCTGCGGAGAGGCCGGCCTGCGCCGCGACGGCCTGGTCGACGACGAGCCCGCGCTGGTGGGGGCGGGGGTCGGCGACGGCGACGAGACGTGCGCGCTCGGGGTGCTCGGCGATCCAGCGCGCGTACGTCTGACCACGGTTGCCGGCGCCGACGAGGGCGACGGTGACAGGCGGGGGGTTCGGGGTCACGTGTGCGGTCCTTGCTCCGTTGCGATGGTCCTGCGGGGCGGGGGTCTCCCGGCCCTGGCAGGCCTCGTTTGCTATTTGCTATAGCAAGCCTGCCATGCCGATGTTACGCCAGATCGGCGCTCGTGTTAACTCGCGCACGACGCGATGCGGAGTTGTGACCTTTCGTGCCGCGCCTCGGGGTGCCGGCGCGGTGGTCGTCGTGGGCCGGGGCCGGGGGTGGTGAGTGCGGGTCTACCATCCGCGCTGCTCGTTCCTCGCGGCGCTCCCGCCAGGCCCGCCACGACCCGCACTCACCACCCCCCGGCCCCTTCGTCGTCTCACCTCGCGCGCTGCTCCCGCGCCGGGGTGCGGCCGGTGGGGAGAGCGGCGCGGGGCGGGCGCGTCAGACGACGAGGTTGCCCGTCGTGACGACGCGGTCGCCGTCGTCGGGGAACGCCGTGCGGGTGACGCCCTGCTCGACGTTCCCGCTGTGGAGGACGAACGAGTCGCCGCCCAGGGCGGACGGTGCGAGCGCCAGGGTCCCGCCCGCAAAGGTCGAGCCCGTGGCGGACCACTTGTTGATGCCGGCGTCGAGGTTCACGTGCCCAGTGTCACCCGACGGCGCGGTGCTCCGGACGCCGTCGAGCGCCCACGTGACCGGCTTGTCCGCCTTCGCCCGGCGCAGGAAGCTCCCGCCCGCGGGCTTCCCCTCGAGCCGAGCGCCGCCGTCGAGCCGGATCGTCTGCTCGGCCGCGCCTGCCGCGACGAGGGCGACGTTGCGCACGACGCCGCCGCGCACCGTGAGGTCGCCGCTCGCCGTCACGGTGCCCTCGCCCTCGGCCGCCTCGAGCGTGCACGCGTCCAGCACGACGGCGCCCTTCCCGGCGAACGACGCGTTCTTCAGCCCGTTCAGGGTCGTGCGGACGAGGTGCACCGGGTTCGTGACGTTCGCCTGGGTGATCGCGGTGTCCGGCAGGACCGCGAAGCGCGATCCCTCGATGACGTTGGGTCGCTTCGACAGCGCCGACGCCTGGGAGATGATCAGGGTGTCGTCGGCCTGGCAGCCGCGAAGCTGCACGCCGTCGGCGTTGACCCACAGCATCCCCGAGCCCGCGAGGCCGTCCTTGCGGATGACCTGCACGTCCTCGAGCGTGAGGTCGGTGACCTTGACGCGCGCGACGAACCACGAGCACACGTGCCGCGTGACCGTGATGCGCTTGGCGGCCCCGCCCCAGGCCGCGCCCGAGTTGGCGAACGTCATGAGGCCCGAGTTCCCCACGTAGGTGAGGTCGTGCTCGTACTGGCCGTGCGTGACGAACGGGCCCTGGTCGTCGCCGTCGCCGTGGCAGTTCTCCACGAGCCCGTACGACGACGCGGTCCAGTCGTTGAGGTGCCGCGCGTTGGTCGTGTGGCAGTCGACCACGTGCCCGTAGTTGCAGTAGATCTGCTGCGTCAGGTAGCCCGCGCCGCCCCACGTGACCGACGCCGGGTTGGTCAGCGAGCAGCCCGCCGTGCGAAAGAACGTGCTCCAGCGGCGCATGACGAGCGGCCAGAACGTCGCGACGCCGTGCACGTTCTCCACGTCGCAGCGCACCGCGTACTCGTAGGCGATCGGGTGCGAGCCGGTGTACTGGTCGCCGTCGGGTCGGCCGCGGAACGCGAGGTTGCGCACGTGCACCTGCTCGACGGGCTCGACGCGCGTCCACGTGAGCGTGCGGCCCTTCGCGAGCGACCAGCCCGCCTTGTAGTTGACGCGCACGTGGGTGGCGTCGACGATCTGCGTGATCTGGACGAGGCGCTGGAGCTCCCGCTCCCACCGGCCGGCGAGCGCGTTGACCTCGACCGCGTACCACTGGCCCACCTCGAACTGCGACGAGTCCGCGACCTCGTAGTCGTCGCGCAGCTCCGGCATCGTCGCGGTGAGGGTGTTCGTCCGGACGTCGTCCGTGACCTTGCCACGGAAGAACAGCACGGCCGCGAACGGGTCGTCCTGGCCGGCGTCCTCGATGCCCTCGGTGGTCATGAGGTGGTTGCCGAAGTCGAGCTCGAGGTTCGAGCGCGTGAAGGTGTGGCGGCGGGTGAAGTTGAGGTCGGTGTGGGCCTCGATGCGCGTGACGCTGAGGTCGTCGACGAGGGCGTCGAGGGCGTCGTCGGCGGGGGTGTCGGGGCCGAAGAGGCCGAACCAGCGGAAGTCGGCGGTGCCGGTGTGCAGGGTGTGCCAGCGGCCCTTGGCTCCCGCGTCCTTCGGGGCGAGGACCGTGCCGCCGTTCGGGGCGGCGGTGGACTTCGCGTCGTAGCGCAGGAGCCGGGCGGCGCCGTCGCCGGGGGTGGCGTGGCCGAGGAGCTGGGCGACGGTGCCGTCGTCGAGCTTCTTGGTCTTCCAGCCCGTGAGCTCGGCGACGGTGGCGGCGACGAGGACCTCGGCGTCGGGCTTGTCGTCCTTCTTCGCCGCGAGCGGCGCGCCGAC
Source organism: Cellulosimicrobium cellulans (assembly GCF_016921195.1). GTDB lineage: Bacteria > Actinomycetota > Actinomycetes > Actinomycetales > Cellulomonadaceae > Cellulosimicrobium > Cellulosimicrobium cellulans_F. Next base: position 44,958 of record NZ_JAFGYF010000012.1, on the reverse strand, counting down.
GAGGGGCGCCGCGTGGGCGCTGCCGCTGCCGAGGGCGACGGCGCCCGCGGCGAGGGAGGCGATGCCGGCGACGCGCAGCAGGTTGCGTCGCGAGGGCGGCTGGGCGGCCTCGCCCGGTGCGGCCGTCGTCGGCTCGGTCGTGGTCTCGAGGGTCATGGGTGTCCTTTCGTCGGCCCGTGCACGACGGCGCGGGTGTCGGTGGGAGGGGGGGATCAGGGTGCCCGGGCGTCGCCCGGACGGGTCACACGGTGAGGTTCGCGTCGACGAGCACGCCGTCGCCTGCGGTCGGCAGCCCCGCGCGGTCGACGCCGGTCTCGACGTTGCGGGCATGGAGGACGCGCACGCCGTCGGGCAGGTCGAGGCGACCGCCCGTGAACCGCGACCCGGTCGCGGAGTAGCGGTCGCCGGGGCGCAGCGCGACGTGCGCGGTGCCGTCGGGGGCCCGCAGGTCGGCGCCGCGGAGCGTGACGTCCACGGCCCCCGCGCCGGTGCCGCGCGAGACGAGGGCCCCGGCCGTCGTCGTGCCCGCGGCCCGGACGCCGTCGAGCACGAGCCGCTGGTCGCGCGCGCCGCTGAGCCGCACGCCCACGCCCTGCCACGACCCGCCCGTGACGGTGACGTCTGCCGAGCCGAGGTCGACCGGCGCAGCCGGGGCGTCGTCCGTGCCGCCCACGAGCTCGCAGTCGGTGAACGTCACGGGGCCGGCGCCGCGCAGGATCGTGCCGTCCACGCCGGTGATGCGGGTGCGCACGAAGTGCACGGGGTTCGTCACCGGCGTCTGGTGCAGCACGGACCCCGCGGGCAGCGCGAACGCGCAGTCCTCCACGACCGTCGGGCGTCGCGACAGCGACGACCGCTGCCCGACGGCGAAGAAGCCGGCCGTGCAGCCGCGCACGTGCGCGCCGTCGGCGTTGATCGTGAGCGTGGCCTGCGGGTCGAACGTCGACCGCGCGACGACGTGCACGTCCTCGAGCGTGAGGTCCGTGATCTTGGTGCCCGCGACGAACCACGAGCACGTGTGGTGCTTGACCGTGATGCGCTTGGCCGCCGTGCCCCACTGACCGCCCGAGTTGGCGATGTCCATGAGCCCGCTGTTGCCGACGAACACGAGGTCGTGCTCGTACTGGCCGTGGGTCGTGAAGGGGTTGCCGCCCTGGTCGTCGCCGTCGCCGTGGCAGTTCTCCACGAGGCAGTACGCCGACGCCGTGAGGTCGTTGAGGTGCCGCGCGTTGTGGCTCGTGCAGTCGGAGACCCGCCCGTACAGGCAGTAGATCTGCTGCGTGAGGTAGCCGGCGCCGCCGTAGAACACCGTCGGCGGGTTGGCGACCGAGCACCGCTCCGTGACGAAGTGGGTGTTCCAGCGCCGCATGATGACGGGCCACCACGTGCGGTGGCCGTGGACGTCGGAGACGTCGCAGCGCACCGCGTACTCGAACGCGACGGGGTGCGAGCCGGTCATCTCCCGGTCGTCGGGCAGCTCGCCGTTCGCCGGGCCGTCGAAGGGCCCGGAGCCGTGGAACGTCATCGCGCGCACGTGCACCTGCTCCACGGGCTCGACGCGCGTCCAGGTGAGCACGCGCCCGGCGGGCAGCTCCCAGCCGTTCTTGTAGTCCACGCGCACGTGCGTCGCGTCGAGCACCTGCGTGACCTGGACGAGGCGCTGGAGCTCGCGCTCGTCCCCGCCGCCGCCCGGGCGCTCGTCCGAGCGCAGCGCCCACCACTGCCCGACGGCGAACGCGCCCGCGTCCGCGACCTCGAAGACGTCCGTGAGGTCGGAGAGAATCGCGGCGAGCGTGCGCTCCTGCGTCTCGTCGGTCACGCGACCCTGGAAGAACAGGACCGCGCCGAACGGGTTGTCGTGGGCGTTGCGCTCGATGCCCTCCGTCGTGACCGTGCGCCCGCCGAAGTCGAGCTCGAGGTTCGAGCGCGTGAACGTGTGGCGCCGCGTGAAGTTGAGGTCCGTGCGGGCCTCGATGCGGGTGATGCTGGGGTCGTTCACCAGGGCGTCGAGCGCGTGGTCGGCGGGGGTGTCGGGGCCGAAGAGGCCGAACCAGCGGAAGTCGGCGGTGCCGGTGTGCAGGGTGTGCCAGCGGCCTGTGGCGCCGGCGTCGGCGGGGGCGAGGACGGTGCCTCCGTTGGGTGTCGCGGTGGACGTCGCGTCGTAGCGCACGAGGCGTGCCGCGCCGTCGCCGGGGGTGGCGTGGCCGAGGAGCTGGACGACGGTGCCGTCGTCGACCTTCTTGGCCTTCCAGCCGGTGAGCTGAGCGACGGTGGTGGCGACGAGGACCTCGGCGTCGGGCTCGTCGTCCTTCTTCGCCGCGAGCGGCGCGCCGGCGACGGGCGCCGCGTGCGCGCTGCCGGTGCCGAGGGCGACGGCTCCGGCGGCCAGGGAGGCCATGCCGGCGACGCGCAGCAGGCTGCGGCGCGACGGCGACGGTGGCGCCTCGGCGGTCATCGGGTCGATCGCGCCGAGGTCGGCGGACGCGGGGCGGGTCTGGGATCTTGGAGTGGACAACGGGGCACCCTTCGTGACGTCGGAGGACGCCGTGCGGGCGGGCGACGCGATGGCTCCGGCGGCCCGGGGCTGCGGGGTCTTCCGGGGGAGCGGTGCTGCGGGGGTCGTGCGGTTCTGATGCTGGGTCGGGGTCAGCGGGTTCGTGCGCGTCGTTGCGACGGTGAACCGGACCCTCGGAGACTAGCCCGATGCTATGGCATCGTCAAGGGCAGCGTGGCAGACATTCATGCAGGTCAGACGGAACGTCTCGCCCGATCAGATGCCATAGCACGCGCGTCCGGACGTCCGTTCCTGATGTCGGGCCATGCCGAGATAGAACCGCGGTCACCCGAGGTAGAACCGCGGTCACCCGAGGTAGAACCGTGGTCGCGCGAGGTAGAACCGTGGTGGCGCGAGGTAGAACCGTGGTCGCGCGAGGTAGAACCGTGGTCGGGTCTCGGCGCGCGGGTTCGGGTCCGCAGCGCGGGTGGTCCCCTGAGGTGAGCAGAGACCCAGGTGGGCGGCCCGCCGAGTGGTAGTGCCGCGTTCGTGGTCTTGGTCAGAGGTAGTCCCCAGGCCAGTGGAAGCCCACCCTGGCCGCGGCGGTGCCGCGGAGGCGCGCGACGACGTCGGCGCTCGCGCGGACGGGCCGGAGCATCCCGGTCGAGTCGGTGCCGGCGAGCGGCGCGTCGAGGACTGCCGCGGCGAAGCGGTCGGTGAGAGCGTGCGCGGGCAGGCGGACCTCGACCACGGGGGAGGCGTGGGGACGCGTGCGCTGGAGGGTCGTGCGCGCGAGGGCGTCGACGACCTCGCTGGCGCGATCCGCCGTCGGGTCGACGCCGAGCTCGCGGACCTTCAGCACGCCCGGCCCGGGCTCGAGGACGAGATAGCCCACGACCTCCCCGTCGGTAGCCCGCGCGGTGAACACCTCGGCGCCGGAGTACCAGAGCGGGATGCGGTGCTCCCAGTGCTCGCCGGTGCGCCGGGTGGTGAGGGGGCGCGGTCCGGCGGTCACGGTGTCGAACGCGTCGTGCAGCACGGCAAGCTGCTCCCAATGGAGCGCGACGGACCACGCGCGCCAGGGGATGCCCGGCAGGCGGTCGGTGCGGACCCGCACGGTGGCGTCGCCCACGCGGTCCGACGGCGCGGCGTCCGTCGGGAGCCCGTCGTCGTCGAGGTCGTCGTGTCCGGGGTCCGGGTCGCCGACCGGGCGGGGCGCGCCGCGCAGCAGCGGGACGTGGAACGTCTCGAAGCCGCTCGACCGGTAGACGTCGGGCGTGCCGGTGAACAGCAGCGCGAGGTCCGCGTCGTCCTGCTCCATCTGCTCGACGGCCCGCGCGAGCAGCGCGCGGACGAGGCCCCGGCCACGGGCCTCGGGGGCGGTCGCGACGTTGGCGACACCGCCCGCCCGGAGGGTGCCGCCGTCGGGCCCGCCGAGCTCGCGCGGGGTCCAGTACACCGAGCCCACGACCCCGCCGTCGAGCGGGTCTACGGCGATGTGCGTGCGGTCGAGCCGACCGTCGTCGGTCTCATAGACCGGCACCATGAGCGGCGCGTCGAACGCGCGGTCCCACAGCGCGTAGAGGGAGGGGACGTCGTCGGGCGTGGCGGTGCGCAGGTGCATGGCCGTCCAGGGTCGCGAGCCGGTGTTGACGGGATGCTATAGCAAAAGTAGGGTCGCTGGACGACCGTCGGCGTGCGACGCGACGGACCGTGCGGGCCGGGCTGGGCGCGCACGACCCCCGGATGGCGGCACTGCCGCCATCCGGGCTCCTGCTCGCCTGAGATCAGCCGGGCCGCTGGGCTGCCTGTCGGACGAGCACGCGCGGGTCGTCCGCCGCGAGCGCCGCGTACGTCTCGAACCGGGGTGACCCCACCTCGCGCAGGACGTGCAGTGCGACGATCCGCTGGTACTCGAGACCGGACTCCCAGGCGGCGACGGCGCACCGTTCCGCGGCCGGTGCCCGGAGCGTGCCGAGCGACAGCAGTGCGCGACGGCGGACGTATTCGTCGTCGTCGGCCACGAGCGTCAGGAGCGACGGGGTCGCGTCCGGCCCGGCAGCGGGGAGGTATGCCGCGATCTGCCACCGTGCGTGGGGCTCGGCGGACTCCGGCGAGGCGCAGACGTGCTCGGCGACGCAAACCAGCGTCGTCGGGTGCTCGGAGAGCAGGTGCGCGAGGTCCTCGACCTCGTTGTCACGCGCGAGCAGAGAGAGGAAGGACTGCTTCTCCGGGTCGTTCCACTCCGGGAAGGGTCGGTCGTCGAGGAGGGCCCGAGCGCTGTCGTACGCCGCGGGCCACTCGGGGTAGTCGGCCTCCCACTCGCCGAAGTCCTGGGGATGCGTCTGCGCCCAGGCGGCGAACGCTTCGGCGGCGCGCACGATGTCCATCCCGCGACCCTAGGCGGCCCGGGTTCGCGCGAGTCGCAGCACGGCGCGGACGCGGCGGCGGTCAGCCGTTCGCGGCGGCGGGCTCTGTCTCGTCGGCCGTGTGGCTCGCGAGGCGCGCGGCGGCCTCGCCGATGTGCTCGGCCATGACGCGCTGCGCCGCGGCGGGGTCGCCGCCTGCGATGGCGTCGACGATGAGCTCGTGGGTGCGGGCGTGCGCGACGCGCGCCTCGGGCTCGAGCGCGGCGTTCGCGGCGCGCAGGAACCCGGTGATGCGACTGCGGAGCTGGGCGTTGAGCGTCATGAGCATGCGGTGGTCGGCCATCTCCCAGAGCTGCTCGTGGAAGCGCCGGTCGAGCTCGAAGACGCGGGCGTTGCTGCCCTTCTCCGCCGCCTGGACCATCTGCTGGACCGTCTTGCGCAGCTTCGCCTCCTTCGCCGGGTCCCAGGCGTCCTGGACCCGCACGACGGCGAACTGCTCCAGCAGGGTGCGCAGGCTCGAGATCTCCTCGAGGTCGCGGCTCGTGAGCGCGGCGACGCGCGCGCCGCGGTGGGGGAGCCGCTCGACGAGGCCTTCCTGCGTCAGGCGCGTCAGTGCTTCGCGCACCGGGATGTGGCTCGTGCCGAGGCGCTCGGCGAGCTTGCGCTCGACGAGCCGCTCGCCCGGCGCGAGGTCGCCGCTGAAGATCGCCTCGCGCAGCTCGACCGTCACGCGGTCGGCGACGTTCTGGTCCGGCACGCTCTTGAGCGCCATGGCTTCTCCGTGGTGTCGTGGGGGCGGCGGGCTCGGATCGTCGTCGGTCGGACGCCCCGAAGGATAGCGGCCACGGCGCCGTCCCTGGTCGGGCGTGTCGACCGAGCAACATGCTATAGCATCGGCACTCCCGAGCCCAGAGGAGGTGCGATGGTCGCCCTGCACACGCGGGCACCCGTCCCCGCGTTCGTCGGCCTGGCGGGCGTCGCCGTCCGCGACGTGACGCCTGCCCCCGGCATCCGGGCGCGCAACTGGGGCCCGGCGGACTGGGACGTCTCCGAGGGCGCGCATCGCGCGATGACGCTGACCGCCGTCGCGCTCGCGGAGGAGCGCTCCGACCCCGGGGTCGCCGAGCCCTTCGTCCTCGTCACGATCGACGGCACCTGGTGGCGCCGGGTCGACGACGAGGCGACCCTGCGCGCGACCGTCCTCGACGCGACCGGGCTGCCCGTCGAGCGCCTGCTCGTGTCGCTCTCCCACACGCACGCCGGGCCCGTCCTGTGCTCGGGCGACGCCGACCTCGCGGGCGGCGACCGCGGCGTCGCCTACCTGGACGACCTCGCGCGCGCAGCGGCCGACGCCGCCGTGGAGGCGATCGGGTCCCTCCGGCCCGCCACCCTCGAGTGGACGACCGGCCGCTGCGGCCTCGCGTCGAACCGCGAGGCGCTGCTCGACGGCTGCGCCGGCGGGGACGCGGGCACGACCGCGGGAGCCGCTGCGGAGAGCACGTCGCCCCGGCCGCTCGTCGGCTTCAACCCCGACGCCGGCACCCCGTGCTCGCCCGGCGCCGACCCCGCGGACGACACCGTCGTCGTCGGGCGCCTCACCGCACGCTCGGCGCCCGCCGGGGAGACGCGGCCCGACGGCGCCGCGCCCGTACGCGAGGACGTCACCCTCGCGACGATCGTCAACTACGCGTGCCACCCGACGACGCTCGCGTGGCAAAACCGGCTCGTCTCGCCCGACTACGTGGGCGCGATGCGCGACCTCGTCGAGCGGGAGACAAGCGCCCCCGTCGCGTTCCTGCAGGGCGCGTCGGGCGAGCTTGCGCCGCGCGAGCAGTACACGGGTGACACCGCCGTCGCGGACCGCCACGGCTCCTCGCTCGGCCACGCCGTGCTCGCGGCGCTCGCCGAGCTCCCGCCGCCGGGCACGGAGCTGGAGCTGACCCACGTCGTCGAGTCCGGTGCGCCGCTCGCCGTGTGGGAGCCCGCGCCGTCGGCCGCGCTCCCCGACGCGGTCACGGCCGCCGGCGCAGGCGCCCGGCCCGACGCACGGACGCTCGCGGCCGTGACGGAGCCTGTCACGCTCGACCTGCGCGACCTCCCGACGTGGGACGAGCTCGAGGCCGAGTGGGCCGACATCGACCCGCGCTCGCGCGAGGAGCGCCTGCGCCGCGCGCGGAACCTCCGCGACGGCTACGTCACCGGCCCGACCGTGGAGCACCCCACCTGGGTGTGGCGCGTCGGCGAGGCGCTGCTCGTCGCGCACCCGGGCGAGGCGTACTCGCGCCTCCAGCGCACGGTGCGCGCTCACGCCGGGACGCGGCCCGTCGTCGTCGCGAACCTCACGAACGGCCCCGGCTTCGTCTACCTGCCCACGCAAGAGGCGTACGACGTCGGCGCCTACCAGGCGTGGCAGTCGCCGCTCGCGCCGGGCTCGCTCGAACGCCTGGAGCGGCACGCGTGCGCCGTCGTCGACGACGTGCTCGCCGACGCCGCCGCCTGGCCCGCCGGCGACGTCGCAGCACGACCCGCCGCACCGACACCCGCCGCACCCACACCCGCCGCGTCCCCGACCCGTCCCGTCCCCGAGGAGGACCAGTGACCACCCCCGCCCCCGACGCCCCGCGCGTCCCGCTCGCCGTCGTCACCGGGGGAGCGGCCGGCATCGGCCGCGCCGTCGCCGAGCGCCTCGCGACCGACGGGTTCCGGGTCGTGTGCGCGGACGTCGTGCAGCACGACCTGCCCGCGCTCGACCTCGGCGCCGTCCCCCACGCGCCCGGGCTCGTCTGGGCCCCGCTCGACGTCACGGACCACGCCGCCGTGCGCGCCGCGTTCGACGACCTCGCCGCGGCGTTCGGCGGGATCGACGCGCTCGTCAACAACGCGGGCATCCAGCGCCACCGCGCGCTCGAGGACCTCACGTGGGACGAGTGGTCGGCCGTCGTGGACGTCAACCTGCACGGCGTCTTCGCGTGCCTCCAGGCCGCGGGTCGCCACATGCTCGCGGCGGGCCGGGGCGCCGTCGTCAACATCTCGTCCGTCTCGGCGCGCGGCTCCGCGGGCCGGGCGCCCTACTCGACGACCAAGGCCGCCGTCATCGGGCTCACCGCGACCGCGGGCGCCGAGTGGGCCGCGCGGGGAGTGCGGGTCAACGCCGTCGCCCCCGGGTACATCGACACGGGCGTCTTCCGCCAGGGCGTCGCCCAGGGCACGCTCTCGGAGGAGACGATCCTCGCGCGCATCCCCGCCCGCCGGCTCGCCCAGCCGGAGGAGATCGGCAACGCGGTGAGCTGGCTCGTGTCCGACCAGGCCGCGTACATGGTCGGGCAGACCGTCTACGTCGACGGCGGTTTCCTCGTCGACTACGGCGTACCGCTCGCCAAGAAGCCGGAGTGAGCGTGGGGACCGCCGCGCGCGTCGTCGCCGTCCGCACCGCGACGACGGTCGTCCCGCTGCCGCAGCCGCTGCGCCTCGGCGCGATGACGGTCGAGCGCCGCGAGTACGTCGGTGTGCGCGTCGTCGCCGAGACGGACGACGGCCGCACCGTCGCCGGGGAGTCGTACGCGCTCACGCGCGAGGCACCCATGGCCGAGCTCGTGGACCGGCTCGTCGCCCCGCACGTGGTGGGCCGGGAGGTCGTCGCGTCCGACGGCGTTGCAGCACGCCAGAGCGTCGGCGCCGTCTGGGACGCGGCCCTGCGCGGGTCCGCGATCGTCGGCCGCGTGGGCCTCGTGCGGCGCGCGATCGGCCTGGTCGACGTCGCGCTGTGGGACCTCGCGGGCCGCCTCGCCGGTCGTCCCGTGTGGTCCCTGCTCGACGACGGCCCGGACCTCGCGGGGTCCGCGGAGCCCGGTGTCGGCGGCGACAGGGGCGCTCCGTCACGTGCCGTCGCAGGGAGTCCCGGCGACGTCTCATCCGGGACGGCCGCCGCTGTGCCACGCCCCGCGATCCTCGTCGCGGCATACCCGACGCCGGGCCGGACCGCGCGCGACGTCGCGGACGAGGTGCTCGCGCACGCGCGCACCGGGTGGCCGCTGCTGAAGATCTCGCGGTCGCCCGACCGCGCCCTCATGCGCGACCTGCTCGCGATCCTGCGCGCCGAGCTGCCCGAGGTCACGGGCCGGCCGACCGTCGCGGGGCGCAGCGGCGTCGTCGTCGACGTGGGCTTCGGCTGGCGCGACGCGGACGAGGCGCTCGCGGACCTCGACGCGTGGGGCGTCACGGGTGCGGCGGGGGAGAGCGCGCCCGCGCTCGCGTGGCTCGAGGACCCGCTGCTCCCCGAGGACGCCGTCGGCGCCGCGCGCGTGCGCGACGCGTCCGGGCTCCCGCTTTCCGTCGGTGACGAGGTCACCGACCCCGAGGTCTTCGCCCGGCTCGAAGCGCGGGGCGCGCTCGACGTGCCGCGCGTCGACGTCGTGGCGATCGGCGGCATCACCGCCGCCGACCCGCTCGTGCGCGCGTGGGCCGCGCGGGGGAAGGTCGTGTCCAGTCATGTGTACCCCGAGGTGAGCGTGCACCTGGGCGGAGCGGCGGGCATCGGCGTCGAGACGTTCGACCGCTCGCCCGCGGGCAACCCCTACGACCCCGCGCCGTTGCTCGTGCGCGGCGGTCCCGTGTTCGACGGCGGCCACGCGACCCCGCCCGACGCCCCCGGCCTGGGCTTCACGCTCGACCCCGACCGCTTCGACCTGGAGGAGCCCTCGTGACAGGACCCGCAGCCGGACCTGTGAACCGGCACCGAAGCGCCGTCGTGACCGGCAGCGGCAAGGGCATCGGCCGCGCCGTGGCCGCGCGCCTCACCGCCGACGGGTGGACTGTCGTCGGGCTGGAACGCACCCCGGGCTCGGGGACGGTCGAGGAGGGGGTGTGCGCCGCCGTCGTGCTGGGGGACTCGCGCGACCGCGAGGCCCACCGCGAGGCCGCGCGGACCGCGCGCGACCTCGCGCCGCTCGCCGGATGGGTGAACAACGCGGGCATCACCGTCCGCACGCCGCTGCACGCGCTCGCCGACCCGGAGCGGGCGGCGCAGGTCGAGCAGGACGCGCGCGACGTCGTCGAGATCAACGGCCTCGGCTACCTGTGGGGCTGCGCTGCCGCCGTCGAGGCGTTCACCGACCAGGTGAGCGGCGGGTCGATCGTCAACATCGGCTCGATCCACGGCCGCGCGGCGTTCGCCGACCACGCCGCCTACGAGCTGACCAAGGGCGGCATCGACGCGCTCGCGCGCTCCGTCGCCGTGACGTACGGGCGGTACGGCATCCGCGCCAACACCGTCGCGCCGGGCGGGGTACGCACCCCGCACCTCGACGCCCAGATCGCCCGCGCCGCCGACCCGGCCGCCGAGGAGCGCGCGCTCGCCGAGGGTCCGCCGCTCGGCCGCATCGCCGAGTCCGCGGAGATTGCCGCACTCGTCGCGTTCCTCCTGTCCGACGAGGCGGGCTACGTCTCCGGCCAGTCGATCGCCGCCGACGGCGCCTGGACCGCGTCGTTCGGCGACCCGCCCCACGACCCCGACCTCGACGCGCGGTACGGCCTCACCTGACCGGCGGGATTACCGACGCGGGGCGGTCCGTCACCCTCTAGAGGTAGTTGTGGACGGTCTTGCGCACGTGCTCGGCGTGCTCGTAGATCTCGTCGAGGGACGTGATCGGGTGCCGCGTCTCGACCTTGTTCTCGTCGAACAGCCCGAGATACCTCTGCCCGGTGTTGAAGTGCAGGCGCGCGATCGGCTTGCGGTTGTTGTCGTCCAGCAGGACACCCATGTAGCTCTTGGTGTCACGATGCACGATCCGGGCCGGTGAGACCTCGCTGCACGCGATCGCGCGGATGATCTGATACCCCTCGATCTCGTCGAGGGTCGTCTCGATACCCCGGTCGTCGGGGCGTGCCGCTTCGGCGACACTCTCCTGTGCTGCCTCGGTGCCGGTCATCGGCACGCTGCCCGCGTCCGGGTACGCCTGGCCACCGAGCGCCGCCTTCAGCCTGTCGTTGACCTGGTCGGCGAGGAACTGCTTCATCGCCTTGGCGACGAGGATCCTGAACTGCTCCTTCACCTTCTGCGTGAACGAGCCGTCGTACACCCGGTTCGTGAGCGCCTTGATCCACTCGTCGTCCGGCTCGCGGAACTGAGCGGCGAGCGCACGCTTCAGAGCGCCGATGTACTTGAGCTCCTCCGCAGCGCTGACGACGGACTCCAGATCGAACGTGTCCTTCGTGAGCTTCTGCACCTCGGGGATGAGCGTCTCGTCCAGGTCGAGCAAATCGAGCTGGAGGAAGGGCTTCTCGTCCATGCGGTTGGGCTTGTCGAGATCGGTGAAGAAGTGGAAGTGCTGCCCGTTCGTGAGGATGGCGATCCGGGCGTTGGTCGTCGCGAAGTAGCGGAACAGCTGGGAGGCGTGGTTCAGGCTCAGCGGGGACCCGATCGTCTTCGCCTCGACGAGCATCTGGAGCTCGCCGTCCTTGACGATCGCGTAGTCGATCTTCTCGCCCTTCTTCGTCCCGACGTCCGCCGTGAACTCGGGGATCACCTCGTTCGGGTTGAAGACGTCGTACCCGAGGACCAATGAGATGAACGGCATGACGAACGCGTTCTTCGTCGCTTCCTCGGTGCCGATCGTCGCCTTCTGCTGCTGGATCTTCGTCGCCAATGACGCCAGTCGTTCGCCGATCTCCACAGTGAGTTCCCCCTGGTCGTGCCGTTGCGAAAGGTTGCGGGGGAGCCTAGTGCGCTGTCTCGGACATGGACAGAGCGAGGCGTTAGCCTCAGCGGGTGAATATCGGGAGCCGTGCAGAAGCCTCTGAGGTGGACGACCTGGCGCGCCCGGTGGAGACGGCCGACGATCTGGCAGATCTCCGCGCCGCGCAGGCGGCTCGCGACGAGCTGAGCGGCTCGGGGACTGCGTTGCCCTGGGAACAGGTCAAGGCTGACCTCGGCCTCGTGTGAGGCGCGGATCGAGGTCGCGCCTGCCGCGTCCCGACACGTGCAGGAGATCGTAGGCCGGCGCGTCAGCCCTTGACCATGCTCGCGCTGGTGATGAGGCCGTCGCGGACCTCGAACGTCGCGATGGTCTCGCCGGTGCCGTTCGACGTCGTGACGAGCTCGCGCGCGACGAGCCAGCGGTCGCCGAACGTCACGGACGCGTCGATGACGCAGTGCAGCGCGGTGTCCTCGAACCGGCTCGCGTAGAACGCGCGCAGGGCGTCGCGGCCGACGATCGGCTCGGGGGTCACGCCGCTCACGACGGCGTCGGGCGCGTAGGTCGCGCAGAACGCGTCGAGGTCGCGGACGTTGAAGGTGTCGACCTGGGCGGTGACGACGGCGGACGGGGACGTGCTCATGGGTGCCTCCTCGGGCAGGGGGTGGGCGGGGGAGCTGGGCGTCAGTCGATCCGGATGCCGCCGTTGACGTCGTACGTCGCGCCGGTGACGAACCCGGCGCGCGGGGAGGCGAGGGCCGCGACGACCCAGGCGACGTCGTCGGGCGTGCCGAAGTCCCCGAGGGGGATGGACGCGGTGAGCCCGGCGCGCGCGTCGGGGGCGAGCTGGTCGGTGATCGCGCTCGTCACGGGGCCGGGCGTCACGGCGTTCACGCGGATGCCCTCGCTCGCGAGGATGCGCGCGAAGGAGCGCGTGATCGCGAGGATCGCGGCCTTGCTCGCGGCGTAGTGCACGCCGGTCTTCAGTGCGCCCTGCTCGCCCGCGATGGACGAGAGGTTGACGATCGCGCGGTCGCGCGCGGTCCGCTCGTCGGGCGTGGCGGTCGCCCCAGCGGGCTCGGGCCGGTCCGCGCGCAGCAGCGGGAGCGCGGCGCGCGACAGCACGAACGTGCCGCGCGCGTTGGTCTCCATGACGAGGTCCCACTCGTCGAGCTCGATGTCGTCGAGCGCGCGGTAGGGGCACACGCCGCCGTTGTTGACGAGCACGTCGAGGCGTCCCCAGGCGTCGGTGACCTCGGCGACGAGCGCCTCGACGGACGCGGTGTCGCGCAGGTCGAGGCGGGAGACGCGCGTCGCGGCGCCCTCCTCCTCGCACCGAGCGGCGGTGGCGCGCGCGCCGGCCTCGCCGCCGGTGTACGTGAGCCAGACGTCGTGCCCGTCGCGCGCGAGCTGGAGGGCGGTGGCGGCGCCGATGCCGGAGCTGGCGCCGGTGACGAGGGCGAGTCGGCGGCGGGCGCCGTCCGGGGCAAGGGTCATGAGGCCACGCTATAGCATCCGGGCGGCCCGAGGGTTGGTCGAGGGTGCTATTTGCTATAGCATCCATCGCATGACAGCCGACACCGTCGTCATCACCGACTGCGACCTGCCCGGGACCGCGTGCGAGGACACCCTGACCGCCGCCGGGCTGCGGGCCGTGCGCGCCGCCGCGCGCACCGAGGACGAGGTGATCGCCGCCGTCGAGGAGGCCGCCGCGAGCGGGTCCGTGCCCTCCGCGCTCGTCGTGCAGTGGGCCCCGATCACGGCCCGCGTGCTCGACGCCGTCGCCGGGCCGGGCGGGGTGCGCATGGTCTCGCGCATGGGCATCGGCTACGACATGGTCGACGTCGCGGCCGCCACCGAGCGCGGCGTCGCCGTCGCGAACACCCCGACCTACTGCATCGAGGAGGTCGCGAGCCACACGGTCGCGATGATCCTCACGCTCGACCGCGGCCTCGTCGCCTACGACCGCGCGCTGCGCGCCGGCACGTGGGCGCCGACGGCGCAGCACGCCGCGCGCCTGTCCAGCACGGTCGTCGCCGTGATCGGGTACGGGCGGATCGGCTCCGAGGTCGCGCGCTCCGCCCGCGCGCTCGGCTACCGCGTGCTCGTGCACGACCCGTTCGTCGATCCGCAGGCCGTGGCGTCCGACGGGCACGAGGCCGTGGGGATCGACGAGGCCGTCGCGCGCGCCGACGTCATCACGCTGCACGCGCCGCTCACCGACTCGACGCGCCACCTGCTCGACGCCCGCACGCTCGCCACCGCGAAGCCGGGGGTGCGGGTCGTCAACACGTGCCGGGGGCCGCTCATCGACGAGGACGCGCTCGCCGACGCGCTCGCGTCCGGCCACGTGGGCTCGGCCGCGCTCGACGTCTACGCGACCGAGCCGCTGCCCGCCGACTCGCGCCTGCGCACCCTGGACAACGTGCTGCTCACCCCGCACGCCGCGTGGTTCTCGCCCGAGGCCATGCAGGACCTCCCCGTGCACACCGCGCGCAACGCCGTCGACTTCCTCGCGGGCCGGCCCGTGCCGTCGATCGTCAACCCGGACCACGCGCGCGCCCTCGCCTGAGAACGCGCACACTGCTCTCGCACCGCGGCGCTCCGCAGCACGCCGCGGTCGGCCCCGCCCGCCCCAGACCTAGGAGACCCACCCGTGCAGCTCGTCCGACTCGGCCCCCTCGGCCAGGAGCGTCCCGCCGTCCGCGAGGACGGGGTCGTGTACTCCCTCGACCCGCTCACCCGCGACATCGACGGCGCGTTCCTCGCGGCCGACGGCGTCGGCCGGGTCCGCGCGGCGCTCGCCGCGGGCGCGCTGCCCGTGCTCGACGGCGCGGACGATCTGCGCGTCGGCGCGCCCGTCGCCCGGCCCACGGCCGTCGTCTGCATCGGGATGAACTACGCGGAGCACGCCGCCGAGTCCGGCTCGGCACCGCCGGAGGTCCCGATCGTCTTCTGGAAGCACTCGAACACGGTCGTCGGCCCGCACGACGACGTCCTCGTGCCGCCCGGCGCGACGACGGTCGACTGGGAGGTCGAGCTCGGCGTCGTGATCGGCCGGCGGGCGCGCTACCTGTCGTCGCCCCAGGAGGCGCTCGACCACGTCGCGGGCTACGTCCTGTCGCACGACGTCTCCGAGCGCGACTACCAGATGAAGGTCTCCGGCGGTCAGTGGTCCAAGGGCAAGAGCTGCGAGACGTTCAACCCGCTCGGCCCGTGGCTCGTCCCCGCCGACGAGGTGGACGTCCAGAACCTCGGGCTCCGGTCCTGGGTCAACGGCGAGCCCCGCCAGGACTCGACGACGGCCGACATGATCTTCGACGTCGCGTACCTCGTGCACCACCTGTCGCAGTACATGGTCCTCGAGCCCGGCGACCTCATCAACACCGGGACACCGCAGGGCGTCGCCCTGTCCGGGCGCTTTCCCTACCTGCGTGCGGGCGACGTCGTCGCGCTCGAGATCGACGGCCTGGGCCGCGCCGAGCAGCGCGTGCGCGACGCCGTCCGCTGAGGCCCCGCGGCGCCGCTCAGCCCGCGAACGGCAGGGCCGGGAGCCCCCGGACCCCCGGCTCCGCCACGAACAGCGACCCCGACGCGGCCTCGTCCGCGTCGGGGTCGTCCAGTCCCTGGCGCGACGTCGTGACGAACAACCGGTCGAGGTCGTCGCCGCCGAACGTGCACGCGCTCACCTGCGACACCGGGAGCGGCACGACGGCGTCGAGCGTGCCGTCGGGGGAGTAGCGCTGGACCGCGCCGCCGCCCCACAGCGCCACCCAGACGCCGCCCTCCGCGTCGACCGTGAGGCCGTCCGGCATGCCGTCGTCGGGGTCGATCTCCACGAACGGGCGACGCCGCACGAGACCGCGCGGGTCCTCCGCGGCCGGGACGACGTCGAGCACGTCGATCCGCCGCGTCGCCGAGTCGACGTAGTAGGCCCGGGACCCGTCCGGCGAGAACCCGAGCCCGTTCGACACCTCGATGCCGTCGAGCACGACGCGCGACGAGCCGTCAACCTCCACCCGGTACAGCGCGCTCGGCCGCTCGCCCTCCGCCTGGCCGCCCGCGTAGAACGCGCCGTCGGGTCCGGCGGCCCCCTCGTTGAGGCGGACCGTCGGGTCGTCGACGAGCGTCGCGAGCGTGCGGACCGGTGCACCGTCGTCGTCCGCGACCGCGACCGACCGCGCGAGCCCGACCACGAACCCGCCCCCGGTGCGCGGCCGCACCACGGCCGCGTGGTCGCCCACGTGGAGGCGGTCGACACCGCCGTCGGGCCGCAGCGTCAGGAGGTCGCCCGCGAGCATGTCCACGTAGCGGAGCCCGCCCCAGCCCGGCCACCACACCGGACCCTCCGCGTGGTAGGCGACGGGACCGGTGACGTTCTCGACGGAGATCTCGGGCATCCGACCATTCTCGCCGAGGGGCTCGGCCACGCGAGGCCGGGGCGTAGGGTGGGCGCATGATCACGCAGAGCTGGTGGTGGCTGCCCCCGCAGCCGTGACCTGTCCTGCCCACGTCCCGAGCTGCGCGCCGCAGCCGGGACGTCGTCATGTCCGGGCCGGTCCGGTCCTCGACCGGGCGTGGTGCGTGGCTCCCACCCCAGGAGAGCACCATGACCACGACCCTCGACCCGACCGGGACGATCCGTCCGACCGCTGCCGTCCCGGCGTCCGGCTCCTCGTCCGCGCCCTCGACCACGCTGCCGTCGTCGACCGCGTCCGTCGCCGCCGCGCGCGAGCGCTCCGCCCAGATCGAGGCGCGCCTCGCGACCGATCCGTCCGGGTTCCGCGTCCTCACGGGCGACCGCCCGACCGGGGCGCTGCACCTGGGCCACTACCTCGGCACCCTCGCGAACCGCGTCCGGCTCCAGGACGACGGCGTCGAGGTCGTGCTCGTCGTCGCCGACTACCAGGTGATCACCGACCGCGACGACCCCGGCGACCTGCGCGGGACCGTCCGCGAGGTCGTCCTCGACTACCTGGCC
Source organism: Cellulosimicrobium cellulans (assembly GCF_016921195.1). Lineage (GTDB taxonomy): Bacteria > Actinomycetota > Actinomycetes > Actinomycetales > Cellulomonadaceae > Cellulosimicrobium > Cellulosimicrobium cellulans_F. The sequence goes on along the minus strand of NZ_JAFGYF010000012.1, from coordinate 28,422 downwards.
GCCGGCATCGATCCCGTCCGCACGACGATCTTCGCCCACTCCGCCGTCCCCGCCCTCAACCAGCTCCTGCTCCCGTTCCTCAGCCTCGTCACCACCGCCGAGATCGAGCGCAACCCGACCGTCAAGACCGAGGCCGCCGCGGCCGCGGCGCGGCAGGGCCGGCCCATGAGCGGCCTGCTCTTCACCTACCCGGTGCACCAGGCCGCCGACATCCTGTTCTGCCACGGGAACCTCGTCCCCGGCGGGCAGGACCAGCTCCCGCACGTCGAGATCACGCGCACCGTCGCCCGCCGCTTCAACCAGCGCTACGCCGCCGCGCAGCCGTACTTCCCCGAGCCCGACGTCCTGCTCGCGCCAGCGCCCACCGTGCTCGGCACCGACGGTCGCAAGATGAGCAAGTCCGCGGGCAACGCGCTCGAGCTGCGCGACGACGAGGACGCCACCGCGCGCTTCGTCCGCCGCCACCGCACCGACTCCGAGCGCCACGTGACCTACGAGCCCGAGCGTCGTCCCGAGGTCGCGAACCTCCTCACGCTCGGCGCGTTCGCCGCGGGGACGACGCCGGAGGCGCTCGCGGACGAGGTCGGCGCGGCGGGTGCGGGCCGGCTCAAGCAGGTGGTGACGGAGGCGCTCGTCGAGCACCTCCGTCCCCTGCGCGCCCGGCGGCGGGCGCTCGCCGCGGGCGACGGCCCCGACCCGCTCGACGTGCTGCGCGAGGGCAACGCCCGCGCGAACGCCATCGCTGACCGCACCCTCGCCGACGTCTGCGAGCTCATGGGCACGTCGTACTGACGAGGCACTGGCGCACTGGCGCCCGCGACGCGCCACGGGTCGAGTGCTGCACTCCCGGGCGCAGCGCTCTATCCCGGGCGCACCCGTCGGGGCGGCGGCCCTCCCGTCGTCAGACGTCCAGGCCGGCGCGGTCGACCTTGCGGTGGAAGCGCATGCCGGCGATGCCGCCGAGGACCGCGCCGACGAGGCTCACGACGGCGGCCGCGACGAGGGCGATGACACCGCCCGTCGTGAGGTCGCTCGCGCTCACCGGGATCTGGGGGAACGCGTTGAGCTGCGACAGCACGTTGTACTGGCTGCCTGCCACGAGGCCCAGGAGGGCGAGCACGATCGCGATGACCACGGCCCACAGCCACACCGCGAGGCCCTGCTTCGCGCCGTCGAAGCGCGCCATCCGGCCCGCGACGTACCCGCCGCAGAAGTAGGCGACGAACAGCACGACGACGAGCACGATGCCGCCGACGATGCCGATCGTGTCGGCGTTCTCGGTCGCCTGGTCCACGACCTCCTGGGCGTCGGTGGTGCCCGAGAGGCCGAAGGCCGCTCCCGCGGCGGCGGCCAGGGCGGTGAGGATGACGGCCGTCCCGGTGGCGGTGAGCCATCCGAAGAAGGCGGAGCCGAGCTTGATGCCGCCGTACTCCTCCTTCTCCCGTGCCACGACCGACTCCCGGTCGCGCGCCACAGGTCCGGGCGCTGCTCGGTCGTCCCCGGGGCGGTCCGCTCCGACGCGGTCGGCCGACCGGTCGGGGTCGCGGGGGTCGTCGGGGGGCGGGGTGGACCCGTAGCTGGTGCTCATGACCGGTGCTCCTCTCGGGACTCGTCTCCTGCGGATGTCTCTCTCGTGGCGTTCGTGCCACGAGGCTCGGGCGCCGGAGGGACCGCGTCGGCCGGAACGGTCTCGGTGACGTACTCGGTGACGACGTACCGACGCAGGCGGTACGTGTCGCCCGTGGCGGCCCCCGGGCCGGGGCGCGTGCCGCCGGACGCGGTGGCCGCGTCGTCCGTGGGCGGACCGGCGGCGTGCCTGCCGACCACACCCTCGTCGCGTGCTGCGCCGTCGCTCGCGTCGCCCTCGCCCGCCGCGCCCTCGTCCCGGGCTGTCTCGCCGGCGGAAGGGGCGTCGTCGGTGGAGGTCGTGCTCCGCCCGTAGTAGCGGTAGAGCTCCGCCTCCTCCTCGAGCGAGAGGTGCCCCTCGGAGTCGTCGACGCGGGGCGCGCCCTTGACCGTGTCCTTCGTGTACGGGACGCGGATCTCGTCGCCCTGGACGTCCGCGTCCGCGAGGGGCACGAAGGACTCGGCGGTGCCGAACAGGCCGGTCTTGACCGTCACCCACTCGGGCTCGCCGCTGCGGTCGTCGAGGAAGACCTGGCCGACCTTGCCGACCTTCTCACCGGCCTGCGAGACGACGGTGCCGCCGGAGAGCAGCCTCTCGATCTGGTCCGTGCTGATCATGGTGGGTCCTTCGGACGGTGCTGCGACAAGGCCCGTCTGCTGGAGCCGACCTCTCCATCGTGCGAGCGCGCACGGGCGCACGCACGTGGGCGGCACGCGCCCCGCGCCGCGTCAGCCGAGGGCGCGACGCGGTGCGGGGCGGCCGGCGGCTCAGGCGCCGAGCCGGTCGCGCAGCCGGGCGAGCTGTGCCCAGAGCTCGTCGGGGACGCGGTTGCCGAACGTGTCGAAGAACTCGGCGGTCAGCTCGGCCTCGGCGAGCCACTGCTCGGGCGAGACGTCGAACAGGGCGTCGAGGTCGCCGTCGTCCAGGTGCAGACCGCCGAGCTCGAGCGCACCGGGGGCGGGGAGCAGGCCGACAGGGCTCTTGACGGCGCCGCAGTCGGTGCGCACGCCGCGCGAACGGTCCACCTGCGCCGCGATCCACGCGAGCACGCGCGAGTTCTCGCCGAACCCGGGCCAGAGGAACCGGCCGTCGGCGTCCTTGCGGAACCAGTTGACCTGGAAGATCTTCGGTCGCTTGTCGGGGTCGAGCGACGCCCCCACGCGCAGCCAGTGCGCCCAGTGGTCGGCCATGTTGTAGCCGCAGAACGGCAGCATCGCGAAGGGGTCGCGACGCAGGGCGCCCACCGTGCCCTCGGCGGCGGCGGTCTGCTCGGAGGAGATGGTGGCGCCCATGAAGACGCCGTGCTCCCAGCCGTACGCCTGGGCGACGAGCGGCACGTTGGTCGCGCGGCGCCCGCCGAACACGATCGCGTCGATCGGTACGCCCTCGGGGTCCTCCCAGGAGTCGGCGATCGTCGGGCACTGCGCCGCGGAGACGGTGAACCGCGAGTTGGGGTGCGCGGCGGGACGGCCGGAGTCGGGCGTCCAGTCCTGGCCGGTCCAGTCGACCAGGTGCGCGGGCGGCTCGGGAGTCAGGCCCTCCCACCAGACGTCGCCGTCGTCGGTGAGCGCGACGTTCGTGAAGATCGTGTCGCGCGCGAACGTCTCGACCGCGGCGGGGTTGGTCTCGACGCCGGTGCCGGGCGCGACGCCGAAGAAGCCGGCCTCGGGGTTGATCGCGCGCAGGCGGCCGTCGGGGCCGGGGCGCAACCACGCGATGTCGTCGCCGATCGTCTCGACCGTCCAGCCCGGGATCGTCGGGCGCAGCATCGCGAGGTTCGTCTTGCCGCACGCCGAGGGGAACGCGGCGGCGAGGTGGTAGGCGCGACCCTCGGGCGACGTCGCGCGGATGAGCAGCATGTGCTCGGCGAGCCAGCCCTCGTCGCGCGCCATCGCAGAGGCGATGCGCAGCGCGAAGCACTTCTTGCCGAGCAGGGCGTTGCCGCCGTACCCCGAGCCGTACGACCAGATCTCGCGCGTCTCGGGGAAGTGGACGACGTACTTCGTGTCGTTGCACGGCCACGGCACGTCCTCGGAGACCGCCCCGGTGTCGTCGACGAGCGGCGCGCCGACCGAGTGGACCGCCGGGACGAACGGGGCGCCGGCGTCGATGAGGTCCATGACCTCCTGGCCGACGCGCGTCATGATCCCCATGCTCACCACCACGTACGGCGAGTCGGTCACCTCGATGCCAACCTGCGAGATCGGCCCGCCCACCGGGCCCATCGAGAACGGGACGACGTACATGGTCCGGCCCCGCATGGAGCCCTCGAAGACGCCACGCAGCTCGGCGCGCATGGCCTCGGGCTCGCGCCAGTTGTTCATCGGACCGGCGTCCACCTCGGCGCGCGAGCAGATGAACGTGCGCGACTCGACGCGTGCGACGTCGCTCGGGTCCGACCGCGCGAGGTAGCTGCCCGGGCGCAGCTCGGGGTCGAGGGGAAGCAGGGTCCCGGCGTCGACGAGGAGGTCGATGAGCCGCTGCTTCTCCGCCGCGGAGCCGTCGCACCACACGATCGCGTCCGGCTCGGTGAGGTTCGCGATCTCGCGCACCCAGGCGCGGGCGTCGCGCGGGCGCGGGTCGTCGCTCCCGAGCGTGGGGGCCGAGCCGGACGTGGCGCGCAGCCCGAGAAGGTCGGTCTCGACGTCGTCGAGCAGGGCGGCGGACCGCGTACAGCGCGGGTGGACGGTGCGGGCAGCTGTGCTCATCGGGGACGCTCCCAAGGGTCGGCGGTGGCCTCGTGCTCCCTCCAGCCTCACGCCGCGCATGGCGAGATTTCCAACCGAAACGCTGTGAAGATCCGTGGATCTTGACATATCGTCAAGCCATGGCTACTTCATCCTCCGTGCCGACGCCGGGCGGCGCGCTCGCCGGTCGCGCAGCGGAGCCGACCACGTCCGGGCCGCAGGCAGACCTCATCACGCTCGGCCGCCGTCTGCGCCACTTCCGCACGACCCGCGGCCTCACGCTGGACGCGCTCGGCGAGACGGTCGGCACCGCCCCGAGCCTGCTGTCGATGATCGAGAACGGTCGGCGCGAGCCGCGGCTGTCGCTCCTCCAGCACCTCGCCCAGGCGCTCGACGTGCCGCTCACGGACCTGCTCACCGACGAGCCGCCGTCGCGCCGCGCGGCCCTGGAGATCGCGCTGGACCGTGCGCAGCGCGGACCGCTGTTCGCCGGGCTCGGGCTGCCCGCCGTGAAGGCGAGCCAGAAGCTGCCCCTGCCCGTGCTGGAGAACCTCGTGGGTCTGCACGCCGAGCTCCAGCGGCGCGCGACCGAGGCCGTCGCGACGCCCGAGGAGGCGCGCCGCGCGAACACCGAGCTGCGTCTCGAACGGCAGGCGCGGGACAACTACTACCCGGAGATCGAGGAGCTCGCCGAGGACATGGCGCGCAAGGCCGGGTACACGGTCGGCGCGCTCACCCACCGCACCGTCGCGCGCATGGCCGAGCAGCTCGGCTTCACCATCTGGCACGTCGACGACCTGCCGCACTCGACGCGCACGGTGACGGACCTCGAGAACGGGCGCATCTACCTGCCGCCCGCGTCCATCCCCGGCGGGCACGGGCTCCGCTCGCTCGCGCTCCAGGCCATCGCGCACCGCGTCCTCGGGCACGAGCGCCCCCGGTCGTACGCCGAGTTCCTGCGCCAGCGCGTCGAGATCACGTACTTCGCGGCGTGCTGCCTCATCCCGCAGTCCGCCGCCGTCGAGTTCCTCGAGCGACGCAAGCGCGAGAAGGACCTCGCGGTCGAGGACTTCCGCGACTCGTTCGGCGTGACGCACGAGGCCGCGGCGCAGCGGTTCACCAACCTCGCGACCGTGCACCTCGGCATCCCGCTGCACTTCCTGCGCGTCGGCGACGACGGCGCCCTGTTCCGCGGGTACGAGAACGACGGCCTGCCCCTGCCCGCCGACGTGACCGGCGCGATCGAGGGCCAGATGGTCTGCCGCAAGTGGGCGGTCCGGGAGGCGTTCACGCGCCGCGACCGCGCGCAGGAGTCGTACCAGTACACCGACACGCCCGCCGGGACGTTCTGGTGCTCGACCCAGACCGGCACGACGACGACCGGTCAGTTCTCGATCGCCGTCGGCGTGCCGTTCGCGGCGGCCAAGTGGTTCCGCGGCCGCGACACGACCGTGCGGCGCCAGTCGTCGTGCCCGGACGAGTCGTGCTGCCGGCGCCCCGCCGCCGACGCTGCCGCGCGCTGGGAGGACGCCTCCTGGCCGAGCGCGCGCATGCACCAGCACGTGCTCTCCGCCCTCCCGTCCGGCGCCTTCCCGGGCGTCGACGCCACGGAGGTCTACGCCTTCCTGGCGAAGCACGCCCCGTCGCCCACCCCTCGCTGAGCGCATGGGATCGTCCGCGTCCGCGGGCCGTGGACGCGACGGTCTCCTGCACTCAGCAGGCGGGGAGGGGGCCGCCGCGGGCGGCGAGGCGGTCGCGCAGGCGGGCGAGGACGTCGCCGGTGCGCAGGCCGTCGTGCTCGAACTCGTTCGTCACCCACGTGCGGACGTTGCCCACGCGCGCGGCGGTCTCGAGCGACAGTCCCGCGTCGACGAACATGTCGTCGACGTAGACCGCCGCCTCGACCGGCACGTCGTTGCGCGCGAGCACGTCGAGGTCGTACAGGTCCGGCCACTCCTCGCGCGCGGCGAGCGCCTCCGCCGCCGCGCGGAAGGGGCGCAGCGCCGCGACCTCGTCGAACATCCAGGGGTAGATCATCTCGCCCGTCAGCAGCAGCGGCCGGGCCGCCGGGTCGAACGCGGGGTCCTCGGCGCGCACCGCCTCCGCCGCCCAGTCCGTGGGCCCGGTGCCGGACTGCGCGTAGATCGACTCGTGCAGGACGGCGTACAGCGGGTTGGTCCGGAACGACGTCGCCGCCGCGACCTCCGCGAGGAACGTGTCGGTGAGCTCGTCGGGCGCGTCGGCGTCGAACGCCTCGTCGACGACCCAGTGGATGCGTTCCGGGCCGGGCTTCATGCCGAGGTCCGTGCCGAGCGACTGGAGCCGACGCACCGTGAGCGCGTCGCCGTCGGGCAGCCGCACGCCGCCGGCGGCCAGGCGGTCCGCGACGCGTCCGAGCCGGGCCGCGTCGTCCGGGTAGCGCTCGCGGTAGGCGGCGTTCTTCGCGACGACGCGCGGCTGGGTACGGCGGTAGACCTCGCGCGCGTCCGCCGTCAGGCCCGGGAGACCGCCCGTCACGTAGCACGCGTCGAGGGCCTCGGGTGCCCGGGACAGGTAGGTCATGGTGAGGAACCCGCCGTAGGACTGCCCGAGCGACGACCAGCGCCGGCCGCCGTAGACGGTGCGCCGCACGTGCTCCGCGTCCGCGACGATCGCGTCGGCGCGGAAGTGCGCCAGGTAGTCGGCCTGGGCGGCGCCCGTCCCGCGGGCGGCGAGCGCCGCGCCCCGCACGGCCGACGAGCGGCCGGTGCCGCGCTGGTCGAGCAGCACGACGCGGTGGGTCTCGAGCGCCGTGCCGACCCAGCCGTCGGGCCCGGTGGGCCGCGGCCCCTTCCCGCCCGGGCCGCCCTGGAGGAAGACGAGCAACGGCAGGTCGTCCCGACGGCGCACGGGGTCGACGAGCTCGCGCACGAACAGCGTCAGGCGGCGCGGGTCGCCGTCGTCGCCCCAGACGAGCGGCACCTCGAGCTCGCGGTCGGTCACGTGGATGCCAGGGACGGTGTAGCTGGTCTCGCGCACGACGCTCACCCCGCCACCCTAGCCAGAGCGACCGACGGCGCGGTCGTCAGAGCTCGACGGTCTCGTTCTCCCCGCCGTCGTACGGGCGCCCGGTGACCTTCGCCTTGACGAGGCTGAAGAGCGTCGCGACGCGGCCGCCAGGGGAGTCCCAGTACTCGGCGGTCTCGGCGTGCAGACGGATGAGCACGACCCCGGGGGTGTCCGGGCCGTCGGGGAACCACGCGTCGGCGACGGCGTTCCACAGCTCGCGGATCTTGTCCGGGTCGTGCACCAGCGTGGCGCGGCCCGAGAGCGACACCCAGGAGCTCGTCCCCGAGAACGCGGCGTTGGCGGCGGAGTCCCGGGCGATCTCCGCGACCTTGTGGGAGTCCGTCGCGGCGAAGAACCACAGGTCGCCGTCGAAGTCGACGGCCTGCACCCCCATGGGCCGGCTGACGAGGCTCCCGTCCTCCGCGACCGTCGTGAGCATGGCGATCCGCTCGTCCTTGATGAGCTCGCGGACCTTCCGGACCTCGTCGGACCCGGCGTGCGGCAGCTCGTGGTGCGTGTCGGTCATGACGCCTCCCGTCGTGGTGGTCCGCCGTGTCGCGGCCCGTTCCGACGCTAGGCACGTGCCCGGGGGCTCGCCCGCCGGGGCCCGGGGACGACGGAGGGGCGGGGCGCCCCGGGCACCCCGCCCCTCCGCACGTGCCGCGTCCCGCGAGGGAGGCGACGACGGGCCTACTGCTCGACGTCCTCGTCCACCCACTCGAACGTCTTCGTCACGGCCTTCTTCCAGTTCCGGTAGAGGCGCTCGCGCTCGGCGTCGTCCATCGACGGGCTCCAGCGCTTGTCCTCGGCCCAGTTGTCGATGACGTCCTGCTCGCCCTTCCAGAACCCGACGGCGATCCCCGCGGCGTACGCGGCGCCGAGCGCCGTCGTCTCGGCGACCTTGGGGCGCACGACGTCGACGCCGAGCTGGTCGGCCTGGAACTGCATGAGCAGCTCGTTGGCGACCATGCCGCCGTCGACGCGCAGCTCGGTGAGGTCGACGCCGGAGTCGGCGTTCATCGCGTCGAGCACCTCGCGCGTCTGGTACGCGGTCGCCTCGAGGGCGGCGCGCGCGATGTGGTTGCGGTTGACGTAGCGGGTGAGCCCGACGAGCGCGCCGCGCGCGTCGGAGCGCCAGTACGGGGCGAAGAGACCGGAGAACGCGGGCACGAAGTACGCGCCGCCGTTGTCCTCGACCTTGCCCGCGAGCCACTCGACGTCGGGCGCGTCCTCGAACATGCCGAGGTTGTCGCGGAGCCACTGGATGAGCGAGCCGGTGACGGCGATCGACCCTTCGAGCGCGTAGCGGACGGGCTGGTCGCCGATCTTGTAGCAGACGGTCGTGAGCAGGCCGTTCTGGCTCATGACCTTCTCCGTGCCCGTGTTGAGCAGCATGAAGTTGCCCGTGCCGTACGTGTTCTTGGCCTGCCCGACCTCGAAGCACGCCTGGCCGAACGTGGCGGCCTGCTGGTCGCCGAGGATGCCGGCGATCGGCACGCCGGGGAGCAGCCCCTGCTGGCGGCCGTGCCCGTAGACCTCGGAGGAGGACTTGATCTCGGGGAGCATCGACAGCGGGATGCCCATGTCCGCCGCGATGTCCTCGCGCCAGGAGAGCGTGTCGAGGTCCATGAGCATGGTGCGCGACGCGTTGGTCACGTCGGTGACGTGCACACCGCCGTTGACGCCGCCCGTGAGGTTCCACAGCGTCCACGTGTCGGTGTTGCCGAACAGCAGGTCGCCCGCCTCGGCCTTCTCGCGCGCGCCCTCGACGTTGTCGAGGATCCACTTGACCTTGGGGCCGGAGAAGTAGGTCGCGAGCGGGAGCCCGACGATCGACTTGTACTTGTCCGGGCCGTCGGAGCCGCCCAGCTCGTCGACGATCTTCTGGGTGCGGGTGTCCTGCCAGACGATCGCGTTGTAGACCGGCTTGCCCGTCGTCCTGTCCCACACGACGGCGGTCTCGCGCTGGTTGGTGATGCCGACCGCGGCGATGTCGTTGTGCGTGACGTTGGCGCGGGTGAGCGCGAGGCCCACGGCCTCGCGGACGTTGTTCCAGATCTGCTCCGGGTTGTGCTCCACCCACCCTGCGCGCGGGAAGATCTGGTCGTGCTCGAGCTGCCCGGTGGAGACGATCTCCCCGGAGTGGTTGAAGACGATGGCCCGGGAGCTCGTGGTCCCCTGGTCGATGGCGAGAACGTAGTCGGCCATGGTGCGTTCAGTCCTTCACGTCGGTGTGGGTGTGGGTTACGTGGTGGGTGCCCGGCGCCCGACGGCGGCGGGCCGCGTGACCGGGGAGGCCCCGGCTCCCCGGTCACGCGGGGGAGAGGTCCGGCTCGTCCGGGCCGGTCAGATCCAGGCGGCGCCGAGCAGGCCGGCGAGGACACCGCCGACCAGCGGACCGGCGACGGGGACCCACGAGTAGGCCCAGTCGCTCGAGCCCTTGCCCCGGATCGGCAGCAGCGCGTGGGCGATGCGGGGACCGAGGTCACGGGCAGGGTTGATGGCGTACCCCGTGGGACCACCGATGCTCGCGCCGATCGCGACCACGACGAGCGCGACCGCGAGCGGGCCCAGCCCCGACGGCGTCTTGCCGGAGGCCACGACGAAGAACACGAGCACGAAGGTCGCGATGACCTCGGTCACGAAGTTCCACGCGTAGGAGCGGATCTCGGGGCCGGTGGAGAACACGGCGAGCTTGGTCGCGCTGGGGGCGTCCTCGTCGAAGTGCTTCTTGTACGCGAGGAACGCGACCACGGCACCGATGATCGCGCCGATCATCTGGGCACCCCAGTACATGAACATGTTGCCCACGGTGGGCTCGATGGTCGCCGTGACCATCCCCTCCGGCCCGGTGACCGAGTAGAACGGCTCCTGGGCGGTGAAGAGGCCGATCGTGACGGCCGGGTTGAGGTGGGCGCCCGACTTGTAGGCCACGTAGACGGCGGTGAAGACCGCGAGGCCCCATCCGAAGTTGATGAGGAGCCAGCCGCCGTTGAAGCCCTTGGTCCTCGGCAGGACGACGTTCGCGACGACGCCCGCACCGAGGAGGATCAGGGTCGCCGTGCCGAGGATCTCGGACCAGAAGGCGTTCATGAGGAGTTGATCCATCGTGCTCTCTCTTTCGTGGTGGACTTCTCTGTCTCAACCGTCCCGGCGCGCCTGAGCGTCGGGTCCTCGGGTCGGTCCGCCGTCGGCGTGCGCCCCGTGAGGTCGGTGTGCGAGGCGCCGGTCGGGCGCCGTCCCTGCCGGACGGCGCCCGAGGCGCGCTCGCGAGCGGTGTTCTGCTGTCAGGTGGTGCGCAGCGGCTGGAGGGGCGACACGTCGTCGGCCCGGAGCCGGGTGCGCTCGGCGGACGCGTCGTCGGGCTCCTGCTCGGCGGCGGCCTCCGCGTTCGCGCGGTCGGTGTAGCTGGCGATCTCCGCGGCGCGGGTCGCGTCGTCCCACCCGAGCAGCTCGCCGACGAGGTCGGCGATCTCGGGCAGCGCGGCGAGGCCGCGGTCGGCGACCTCGTAGTTGAGCCGGGTGCGGTGCAGCAGCAGGTCCTCGAGGTGCAGCGCTCCCTCGTGGGAGACGCCGTACGCGATCTCGGCGCGCAGGTACGCGGGCGCGTGCTCGAGCGGCGTGGCGAGGTCCGGCCGCGCCTCGCACAGCTCGACGATCTCCCGCAGGTTGGAGCCGTACCGGTGCAGCAGGTGGTCGACGAGCGCGGGCGTCCAGCCGTAGCGCGAGGCCCACGGCCGCGCCTGGCGCCGGACGGCGTCGAGCCCGATGGCGCCGAGCAGCGGGATCTTGTGCGTGATCGACGGCAGGGCGCTCGCGCGCTGGCCGATCGCGAAGTCGACCGCGTCCTTCGCCATGACGCGGTAGGTGGTGAGCTTGCCGCCCGCGATGACCGTCAGGCCCGGGGTGGGGGAGGCGACGGTGTGCTCGCGCGAGACCTTCGCCGAGCTCGTGCCCTCCTTGGTACCCGGCTGCAGGAGCGGTCGCAGGCCGGCCCACGTGCCGATGATGTCGTCGCGCGTGAGCGGGTGCGCGAGCACCGCGTTGGCGTGCTCGAGCACGTAGTCGATGTCGGCGGCGGTCGCGACGGGGTGCTGGAGCTCCTGCTCCCACGGGGTGTCGGTGGTGCCGATCACCCAGTAGCGGGACCACGGGATGACGAAGAGCACCGACTTCTCGGTCTGGAGGATCAGCCCGACCTTGCCCTTGATGCGCTCGCGCGGGACGACGATGTGGATGCCCTTGGACGCCAGCACGCGGAGCCCGCCCTCGCTGCCCGCGAGCGCCTCGGTGTCCTCGGTCCACACGCCCGTCGCGTTGATGACGGCCCGCGCCCGCACGGTGATCTCCCGCCCGGACTCGAGGTCCACGAGGACGGCACCGTTCACGGCGCCCGTCGAGCCCTTGGTGAGCGAGACGACCTGCGTGCGCGACGCGGCGTGCGCGCCGTAGGACGCGGCGGTCCGGACGAGCGTGGTCACCAGGCGGGCGTCGTCGACGGACGCGTCCCAGTACTGGACCGCGCCGACCGCGGCGTCGTGCGCGAGGTCGGGGAACTTCTTCTCCATGCCGGTGCGGGACAGGTGCCGGTGCAGCGGCATCGCCCGCCTGCCGGGAGCGACGCTCGCGAGCGTGTCGTAGAGCGCGATGCCCGCGCCGACGTAGGCGCGCTCCCACACGCGGTGCTCGAGCGGGTAGAGGAAGGGGACGGGCCGCACGAGGTGCGGCGCGATCTCCTTGAGCAGGAGGTCGCGCTCGGTGAGCGCCTCCTTGACCAGGTGGAAGTCGAGCATCTGCAGGTACCGCAGCCCGCCGTGGACGAGCTTGCTCGACCGGCTCGACGTCCCGGCCGACCAGTCCTGGGCCTCGACGATCGCCGTCGACAGCCCGCGGGTCACCGCGTCGAGCGCGATCCCCGCGCCGGTGACGCCGCCGCCGATCACGAGGACGTCGAGCTCCGCGTCGGCGCTCGTGCTGGCCTCGAGCGCGGCGAGCGCCTGCTGGCGCGACTCCGCGGTGAGTCTCGTGGATGCCATCCGTCTCCCTCTCTCGTCCCTCGGTGCTGCGGGCACGCCGCGGGCCGATGCGCCCACGGTGCGCTCACAGCGACGGTCCCACGCCCGACCAGGGTGCGCGAGCGGTAACCGCCGTGCGCGCGCCGGGGTCCCGACGCGTTGGCACGCCATCCAGACCACCACGCTCCGAACGGACGCGCAACCGTGGTGCACGAACGTGCAGAATGGAGGTCGAGCGAAGGGAGACCGGCATGGTGGACCGGGAGCAGGACGTGCTGCGGGCGGCGTCGATGTACTACCTGCAGGACATGAAGATGGAGGCCATCGCCAAGCACCTGCACACGTCGCGGTCGACCGTGTCGCGGCTCGTGAAGCGTGCCCGGGACACGGGTCTGGTCGAGATATCGCTGCGGCCGGCGCGGAGCCGCGGGCCCGGGCTGGGGCAGCACCTCTCGAGCACGTGGGGCATCGACGCGTACGTCGTCCCGGTGCCGGACCAGGCGCCGCAGGTCGAGCGGTTGGAGCAGGTCGCCCTGACGACGGCGCGCCTGCTGTCGACGTGGTTCGACTCCGACATGATCCTCGGCATCGCGTGGGGGACCACGCTCTCGGCCGTCTCGCGGCACCTGCCGCGCAAGCCGACGCGGGGGAGCGCCGTCGTGCAGCTCAACGGCGCGGCCAACACGCGCACGTCGGGCGTGCACTACGCGGGCGACCTCATCGCCGGCTTCGGCACCGCGTTCGACGCCCACGTGCACCATTTCCCAGTGCCCGCGTTCTTCGACTACGCCGAGACCAAGCGGGCGATGTGGCGTGAGCGGTCGGTGCGGCGCGTGCTCGACGTGCAGCACCGCGCGGACATCGCGCTCTTCTCGGTGGGTGCCGTCGCGGGCGGCGTGCCGTCCCACGTGTACTCAGCGGGCTACCTCGAGCCCGACGACATCGCGGTCCTCGACGCCGAGGGGGTCGTCGGCGACGTCTGCACCGTGTTCCTGCGCGCGGACGGCACCTACCGCGACATCGCGCTCAACGAGCGCGCGACCGGGCCGGGTCCGGACGAGCTGCGCAGCGTCCCCCGGCGCGTGTGCGCCGTGGCGGGGGACAACAAGGTGGCGCCGCTGCGCGCGGCCCTGCGTGCCGGCGTCGTCACGGACCTCGTGGTGGACGAGATCACGGCGTCCCGCCTGGTCGGGGGCGGGTGAGAACTGCGCGGACCTATGCGTCCGGATGCATGACTATGCGAGGAGCCTCGGGTCCGCGTACAGTGACGCGGTGCCCACGACCTCCGCCGTCCGCGTCCGTCCCGCCCTGCCCGCGGACGTGCGTGCGGTTCGCGCGCTCGTGCAGCCCTACGCGGAGGCGCGGATCCTGCTGGCCAAGGAGCTGGTGGGGTACTACGAGGCGGTCCAGGAGTTCGTCGTCGCCGAGGCGGGGCCGGCCGCGACGGACGCCACAGGAGGGCCCGACGGCGGGGGTGCGCCCCTGGTGGTCGGGTGCGGCGCGCTGCACGTCATGTGGGACGACCTCGCCGAGATCCGCACGCTCGCCGTGGACCCGGCCTGGCGCGGCCACCGCGTGGGGCACGCGCTCGTCGTCGAGCTCCTGGCTCGGGCGCGCGCGCTCGGGCTCCGTCGGGTGTTCTGCCTGACGTTCGAGGTCGACTTCTTCCGCGCGCACGGCTTCCGCCCGATCGAGGGGACGCCGGTGTCGCACGAGGTGTACGCCGAGCTCCTGCGCTCGCACGACGACGGCGTGGCGGAGTTCCTCGACCTCGCGCGCGTGAAGCCCAACACCCTGGGAAACACGCGCATGCTGCTCGACCTCGACGACGTGCCGGAGGGCGCTGCCTCGCTCAGCTGATCGGGACCGTCGACGCGCGCGTCACGACCCGGCAGGGGAGCTCCTCGACGCCGGGCCGCACGGTGCCGTCGATCGCCGCGAAGAGGCGCTGCGCCGCCACCCGTCCGAGGCGCTCGAGGTTCATGTCGACGCTCGTGAGCTGGGGGCGCGCGTTCGTCGTGAGCACCTCCCAGTTGTCGAACCCGATGACGGACACCTCGCCGGGGACGTCCCGGCCGAGCTCGCGCAGCGCGTCGAGCACGCCGCGCGCGATCTGGTCCGACCCGCAGAAGAACGCGTCGACGTCGCCGTGCTGCTCGACGATCATGCGTGCGGCTCCGCGCCCCCAGCCCTCGCTCCACGAGCCGAAGAACGTCTGGCCGCCCACGAGCTCCAGGCCGGCCGCGGCGACCGCGGCCTCGGCGCCCGCCGCGCGGTCCTGCGCGGCCTTGTACCCGGGGTCGCCCGAGACGTGCGCGACGCGGCGCCGCCCGCACGAGAGCAGGTGCTCGACGGCGAGCCGGCCGGCGCCGACGTTGTCCGCCGTGATCGAGACGTCGGAGGGGTCCTCCGACGGCGCGTAGGCGTAGACCACCGGGACGGGGACGTCGGCGCTGAGCGGGGGGCGGGGGTCGGTGCGCGACCCCACGACGATGAGTCCGTCCACGCGCCGCGAGAGCAAGGCGCGCACGTGGTGCTGCTCGCGGATGGCGTCGCCGCGCGCGTCGCACAGGAAGACGGACACGCGGCCGGCGCCGAACGCGTCCTCGGCGCCCATGAGCACCGGGATCGAGAAGCGGCCCTCGAGGTCGCTCGTGAGCAGCCCGACGGTGCCCGTGCGCCCCTTGAGCAGGCCGCGCGCGAGCGCGTTGGGCGCGAACGACAGCCGCTCGGCGGCCTCCAGGACGCGCAGGCGCGTCTCGGCCTTCACCTGGTCGCGCCCGTTGATCGCCTTGGACGCGGTCGCGATGGACACGCCCGCGAGGCGCGCGACGTCGGTGAGGGTCGCCGCGCGCGGCGTGGCGCTCCCGCTCTGGGTCGTCATGAGGCCGTTCCCCCTCCTGCCGGTGCGCTGCGCTGCGCCCTCGACGATCGAGCCGTGATCGAACTGTAACCCGCTGTCGTGCTTGACGAGACTACCGCGCTGCCATACATTCAGAAAACCTTTTCGGTTAGTTTCGGTTCCGACGGACGGTGCGAGCGGGGGGCTCGCAGGCGACATCAGGACCTCGAACACTAGCCGCCTGAGGGGAGGGTCGGCCACGTGGAGCGCGCCGCAGCGCGACACGGGGACCGAAAACGTGTTCGCCCACAGCGCGGGCACGGGGCGCAGGTGCAACGGCTCGAAGACGAGTACGAGGAGACACGAGATGAAGAACCACCGCGGGGCCTCCTGGAAGAGGTCCGTGGCCACGACGACGCTCGCCGGCCTCGTCGCGCTGGGGCTCGCCGCGTGCGGCGGGTCCGGATCCGGCGGCGGCGACGCCGCGACGGGCGGGACGGGATCCGGGGGCGTCGAGGGCGTCGACGACGGCAGCACGCTCACGCTGTGGACGCGCGCGCCGCTCGAGAAGCAGGCGAAGCTGCTCGTGGACGCGTACAACGCGAGCCACGAGAACCAGGTCGAGCTGACGATCGTCCCCAACGACGACTACGTCGCGAAGGTCGGCGCGGCCGCCGGGAGCGGGGGCCTGCCCGACCTCTTCGCGGCCGACATCGTGTACGTGCCGAACTGGGTCGAGCAGGGCCTGTTCCAGGACGTCACCGACCGCATCGACCAGCTCGACTTCGCGGACGAGATCAACCAGGGCCACCTCGAGGCCGGCACGTACGAGGACGCCGAGCACGTCCTCCCGTTCGTGCTCGACATCTCGGTCCTCTTCTACAACAAGGACCTCTACGAGCAGGCCGGCCTCGACCCCGAGGCCCCGCCGACGTCGCTCGAGGAGTTCGCCGAGCAGGCCAAGGCGGTCGACGCGCTCGGCGGTGGGGTCGACGGCACGTTCTTCGGCGGCAACTGCGGCGGGTGCCTCGTGTTCACGTGGTTCCCGTCGGTCTGGGCCGCGGACGAGGACGTCCTCGGCGCGGACGGCACGGAGTCGCTCCTCGCGAGCGACACCGCGCAGGACGTCTACGCCGTGTACAAGGACCTCGTCGACTCCGACGCCGTGGGCGCCGGCACGCGGGACGAGACCGGCGCGACGTGGGTCGCGCCGTTCCAGGAGGGCAAGGTCGGCGTCATGCCGTACCCGGCGACGCTCCTGTCGACGGCGGACGAGACCGTGGACGTCGGCGTCGCACCGATCCCCGGCCCGGGCGGGGGCGAGTCGACGTTCGTGGGCGGCGACGGCATCGGCATCTCCAAGGACAGCGAGCAGTCCGACCAGGCCTGGAACTTCCTCTCCTGGATGATGTCCGAGGAGGCGCAGGTCGAGGTGCTCGCCAAGAACGGCGACGTCGTCTCGCGCGCCGACCTGGTCGACAACGAGTACTCCTCGGCCGACCCGCGCGTCGTGACGATCAACGAGATCGCGAGCAAGGGCCGCACGCCCGTCGCGCGCAACTTCCAGCAGGCGTTCAACGCGCCGAACAGCCCGTGGCTCACGCTCGTGCGCGACGCGGTGTTCGGCGACGGCTCGAGCATCGAGCCGGACAACGAGGAGATCACCGCGGTCCTCTCGCAGTGACCCCGGGTGTGACCACCCCCGCGTGACCACAGCGCCCGCCGCCGCGTCCCACCGCGCGGCGGCGGGCCGGGTCCGGCTTCCCTCACCCCTGTCCCAGGAGACCTCTCATGTCCGTGCAGTCCGCGTCCTCGACGCCGCCCCCGCCCGTGCCGCACGGCGCGGCGCCGCGGGGCCCCGCCGCGAGCGACGACCGGCCGCCCCGCGGCACCGCGACCGGGAGCGCCGGGCGGCGCCGTCGGCCGGGGCGCTCGCAGGCGGCCCGCGGGTGGGCCTACGCCGCCCCGACCGCGGTGTTCGTGCTCGTCCTCTTCGTCTTCCCCGTGCTGCTGGTGGGCCAGATGTCGGCGTCCGACTGGCCTCTGCTCGCGGGCAACCGGGGCGTGAACTTCCCCGACAACTTCGGCGACGCCGTCGACAACCGGTTCTTCTGGGACTCCGTCGTCTTCACGGTCAAGTACACGGTGATCGCCACCGTGCTCCTCATCGGCCTGGGGCTCGGGTTCGCGCTCCTGGTCCAGGAGTCGAGCCGGTGGAAGAGCTTCCTGCGCACGTCGATCCTCGTCCCGAGCGCGCTCGGCCTCGCGTCCGCGTCCCTGCTGTTCTACGCGCTGTACTCGCCGCAGGTCGGCCCCGTCTCGCCGCTGCTCGAGCGGCTCGGGATCGTCGACGAGCCGGTCTCGTTCCTCGGGTCGCCCGAGGGCGCGCTGTGGTCGACGGTGTTCCTCATCGTCTGGCGCTTCGCGGGCTTCTACATGCTCCTGCTCATGGTGGGCCTCCAGGGCATCCCGCACGAGGTCTACGAGGCGGCGCGCATGGACGGTGCCAACCGCTGGCAGACGTTCGGCCGGGTGACGCTCCCGCTGCTGCGCCCGTCGCTCGCCCTCTGCACGATCATGTGCGTCACCGGCTCGCTGCTCGCGTTCGACCAGTTCTACATCCTCACCAAGGGCGGTCCGGACAACAGCACGATCACCGTGGTGCAGCTCATCTACAACATCGCCTTCCAGGGGCAGAACGACCTGGGCGTGGCCGCCGCGCTGTCGATCATCGTGCTCGCGGCCCTCGTGCTCATCAACGTCGCGCAGGTCCGTGGCATGCGCGCACCTGAGGAGAAGTGACATGGCCGTCACCGCACCCGCTCCCGCCCCCGCGACGCGCCCCGCGCGACCCGGGCGGCCCGCGCCCCGCGCCCGCATCGCCGGCGTCCTCACCCGCACCCCGTACTGGGTGCTCACGGGCGGGCTCGCGATCGTCTTCCTCTTCCCGCTCGTGTGGGCCGGTGTGGCGTCGTTCTCGCCGCAGCCGGGCAGCGCCCAGGTCGACGGCTGGGGGTTCGGCAACTACGCGACGCTCGCGAGCTACCAGGCCGGGATCTGGCAGTACCTGTGGAACTCCGTCGTCGTCTCCGGCCTCACGGTGCTCTTCACGCTCGGGGTCTCGCTGCTGGGCGGGTTCGCGTTCGCGCGGTTCCGCTTCCCGGGCCGCGACGTGCTGTTCCTCGTGACGCTCGCGATCCTCATGGTCCCGTACGCGACCCTGCTCATCCCGCTCTACGTGCTGCTCAACACGCTGCACCTGCAGAACTCGCTGCTCGGCCTCGCGCTCGTGCTCACCATGTTCCAGCTCCCGTTCGCGACGTTCATGATGCGCATCTCCTTCGAGTCGGTGCCGCGCGAGCTCGACGAGGCCGCGATGGTTGACGGGTGCTCGTCGTTCGGGGCGCTGCGACGCGTGCTCGTCCCCGCCGTGAAGCCGGGTCTCATCACCGTGGGCCTGTTCGCGTTCCTCGCGGCCTGGAACGACTTCGTCGCGCCGCTCATCCTCATCACCGACTCGACCAAGGCGCCGCTGCCGCTCGCGGTGGCCAACATGCGCCAGCAGGTCATGGGCATCGTCGACTACGGCGCGACCCAGGCGGGCGTCGTCGTGCTCGCCGCGCCGTGCGTCGTCCTGTTCCTGCTGCTCCAGCGCCACTACGTGCGCGGCTTCATGTCCGGGGCGTTGAAGGGATGACGACCCACGCCCCTCGTCCCGTCGGGCCCACGCCGTCCGGCGTCCCCGTCGACCGACCCCACGAACGACCCGACGAACCACGAGGCGGCGCCGCCGCCTCCGGAGGTGCTGCCATGACCACGACCCCGACCGTGCCCCGGACGACCGGGACCGGCGCCCGCCCGACCGACGGCGGACGCCCGGTCGTCCCCGCGACGGGGCGCCTGCAGCCGCTCGGGCTGGCGCAGGTGCGCATCACGGGCGGGTTCTGGGCCGATCGCCAGGAGGTCAACCGCGCCGCGACCCTCGGGCACATCGAGCACTGGCTCGAGGCCGAGGGCTGGCTGGGCAACTTCGACGCCGTCGTGCGCGGCGACGTCGCCACGACCCGGCGGGGCCGGGAGTTCAGCGACTCCGAGGTGTACAAGCTGCTCGAGGCGATGGCGTGGGAGCTCGGTCGCCGGCCGGACGACGCGCTCGAGCGCCGGTTCGCCGCGATCGTGCGCCGCGTCGCGGCGGCGCAGGCACCGGACGGCTACCTGTGCACGAAGTTCGGCAACCCCGGCCAGGACGCTCGGTACACCGACCTCGAGTGGGGCCACGAGCTGTACGTGCAGGGCCACCTCATGCAGGCGGCGGTCGCGCGGGCCCGCACCGGGCACCCGGACGACCTCCTCGTCGAGGTCGCGCGCCGCTCCGCCGACCACGTGTGCGAGGCGTTCGGCCCGGACGGCATCCAGGGGGTCTGCGGGCACGCCGAGGTCGAGGTGGCGCTCGCGGAGCTCGGGCGCGCCCTCGACGAGCCGCGCTACGTGCGGCAGGCGGCGCTCTTCGTCGAGCGGCGCGGGCACGGCACGCTCGCGGACATCGAGTGGGGCCGCTCCTACTACCAGGACGACGTCCCGGTGCGGGAGGCCACCGTGTTCCGGGGCCACGCCGTCCGGGCGAACTACCTCGCCGCCGGCGCGGTCGACGTCGCGGTCGAGACCGGCGACGACGAGCTCGTCGCCGCGGTCGCCCGGCAGTGGGAGCGCACGCAGGCCGCGCGCACCTACGTCACCGGGGGCCAGGGCTCGCACCACCAGGACGAGGCGTTCGGCGAGGACTTCGTCCTCCCGCCCGACCGCGCGTACTCGGAGACGTGCGCGGCGATCGGGTCCGTCATGGTGGCGTGGCGTCTCCTGCTCGCGCAGGGCGACCCCCGGTACGCCGACGTCGTGGAGCGCACGCTGTTCAACGTCGTCGCGACGTCGCCCGCGCACGACGGCCGCGCCTTCTACTACGCGAACACGCTCCACCAGCGCGTCCCGGGCGAGCCCGCCGCGCCCGACCAGGTGAGCAAGCGCGCCGAGTCGTCGCTGCGCGCGCCGTGGTTCGAGGTGTCGTGCTGCCCGCCCAACGTCGCGCGCACCTTCGCGAGCCTCGCCAGCTACCTCGCCACGGTCGACGACGGCGGCGTGCAGCTCCACCAGTACGCGACGAGCGAGGTGCGGGCGACGCTGCCGTCCGGCGAGCCCGTCGCGATCGACGTCGAGACCGGCTACCCCGCGGACGGGCGCGTGCGCGTGCGCGTCGTCGAGGCGCCCGAGCGCTGGGCGCTCACGCTGCGCGTGCCGACGTGGTCCGGGTCCGGGCGGCTGGTGGTCGACGACGGCCCGGCGCGCCAGGTGCCCCCGGGCACCGTCGCGGTGCCCGACCTGCGCGCGGGGAGCGTCGTCACGCTCGACCTCGACGTCGCGCCGCGGTTCCTCGTGCCCGACGAGCGCGTGGACGCCGTACGCGGTTGCGTCGCCGTCCAGCGCGGTCCCGAGGTGCTGTGCGTGGAGTCCGTCGACCTGCCGGGCGGTCGCGACGTCGCCGACCTGCGCGTCGACGTGGCCGTGCCGCCGCGCGACGAGGACGGGCGCGTGGTCGTGCGCGGCCTGCTCGTGGACCCGACGACGGCCCCGTGGCCGTACGCGCCGCTCCGTGGCGGGGCGCCCGGGCGGACCGGGGCCGCGCGCGGGTCTGTCCCGGTCGAGGTGCCGTCGGCGGTCCCGGTCGACGTGCGGCTCGTGCCGTACCACGACTGGGCCGCACGCGGCCCGTCGACCATGCGGGTCTGGCTCCCGACCGTCTGACGCCGGTCAGGCGGGGAGCCGGTAGAGGTCGTCCTCCTGCTCGACGAGCCCGTCCTCGACGAGGCTCGCGACGCAGCGGTCGAGCTGCGCGGTGTCGTGCCACACCTCGGCCACGACGCCGCGCGGCACCGGCCCCGGTGCGTCGCGCAGGGCGGCCATGACCCGGCCGCGCACCTGGCGGTCGGTGCCCGCCCACGCCTGCGTGCGGCGGCGTGCCGCGTGCTCGTCGCCCGGCCGCCCGGCGCGGCGCCACGCGCACGCGTCGCGCACGGGGCACGTGCCGCAGCGCGGCGCCCGGGCGGTACACACGAGCGCGCCGAGCTCCATCGACGCGGCGGCCCACAGCACGGCGTCCTCGTCACCAGGCGGGGCGACGGCGGCGGCGGTCGCGCGCTCGGCGGCGGTGTACGACGGCGCGGGCAGCGCGGTCCCGCCGACGGCCCGCGCCAGGACGCGGCGCACGTTCGTGTCGACGACGACCGCGCGCCGCCCGTGCGCGAACGCGGTCACCGCCGCGGCGGTGTACTCGCCGACGCCCGGCAGGGCGCGCAGCGCCTCCTCGCCGCGCGGCACCTCGCCGCCGTGCCGCTCGACGATCGCGCGGGCGCACTCCTGGAGCCGCAGCGCGCGGCGCGGGTAGCCGAGCCGGCCCCACGCGCGCAGCACGTCGGCCGTCGGCGCCGCCGCCAGGTCGGCGGGCTCGGGCCAGCGCGCCATCCACTCGCGCCACGCCGGCTCGACCCGGACGACCGGCGTCTGCTGCAGCATGACCTCGCTCACGAGGACGCCCCAGGCCGTGCGGTCCGCGGCGCGCCAGGGCAGGTCGCGCGCGGTCTGGGCGAACCAGCGCCCGACGGCGTCGCGCAGGTCCGCGTGCGGGTCGTGTCCCGCGGCGGACGGGCGGGCCGGGCGCGCGGCCGGGGCGGTCATGGCGGCGGTCGTCCCTCTCGGTCGTCGGGTGCGTTCCCCGACGACGTGCCGGCGAGCGGTCGCGCAGGACCGTGACGAGGTCCCGGCGCGGATCGTGGGGACGACCCATTCTGCCCCGACCTGGTGGGTCGTCGGCGCGGCAGCGCGAGGCCCGGCCTCGGGCGCGGATACCGTGGTGGCCACCAGCACCTGCACCACCGGAGGACCCCGTGAGCACGCCGCGGACCGACCGCGCCCCGAGGCCGCGCTCCCGCACCGGGGCGCCCAGCAGGCCCTCGCGCGGGGCCCTGCTCCGCCGCCGCCTCGTCGCGCTCGCCCTGCTCGTCGGTCTCGTGGTCGGGCTCGTGCTGCTCGGGCAGGTCGTCGTGCGGGCGGTCCAGCCGCTGCTCGCCGGGGACGAGACGGCCCAGGAGGGCAAGTCCGCGCCGCCGACGCCCGAGGCCGCCGGCCCGCCGCAGGACTGCACGGCCGCGTCGCTCGATCTGGGCATCACGACGAGCGCGCCGGAGTACGAGCCCGGTCGTGCCGTCCAGCTCAGCGTCACGCTGCGGCAGTCCGGCGGACGCCCGTGCCTCGTCGACGGCTCCGACGCCGGACGCCAGGTGCAGATCTACTCCGGGGACGAGCTCGTGTGGTCGTCCGCGCACTGCGGGACGACGGAGCGCCTGCTGCTCATGAGCACCGGCGACGAGGACCCGTCGAAGCTCGTCCGCTGGGACCGGCACCGCTCCGTCGAGGGTTGCGCCCCCGACCAGCCGGAGGTGGGTCCGGGCACCTACACCGCGGTCGTGAGCGTCGCGGGCGTCGAGGGGGCGACGAGCGACCCCGTCACCTTCACGCTCCTCGAGCCGCCCCCGCCCACGCCCGACCCGGCGGAGCCCACCGCTCCGGCGGAGGGCACCGCCCCGGCCGACGGGACGGCACCGGCGGACGGCGCGACGCCGCCTGCCGACGGGACCGCCCCGCCCGCGGAGGAGACGGCTCCGGTGGAGACGACGCCGCCCGCCGACGGCGCGTAGCGGTCGCCCGCTCCGACCGGCCCGACGTCCCGACCGGGCGACCCGCGTCATCGAGCCGGCGACCGCGTGCCCCGCACGCCCACGAGCAGTGAAAGCGATATGAGCAGCCTTTCGGTGGGGCGTCACATCCGGTGTCGCGGTCGCTCCTGAGATCGCGTCTCACTGCCGCGTTTCCCACTCAAGACAACGATTTCCCGAGAGTCCGTCCTGTCCGGCCGCTCGGCCGGTCCGCAAAGTCGATACCGAAAACCATTGCGGTCGGTCGGACGTGCTGGTTGACTGGCTCGCGTCTGGCGACCTCACCGCGGAGGGACCCGGGGCCCCGGTCCCGGTCACCACCGGCCCGCGGGGCGGCGCGAGCCGGCACGACGATCAGGGTCACGCGTCCCGCAGCGGGGCGGGCGGACGAGGCAGTCCACCCGCGCGACGCGAGGCGCCGTCGTCGTCCCGAAACCTGTTCCGGTTCCCGATGGAGAGGACTTGGTGATGTCGGGGAGAGCGTGGAGAAGGGTCGTCGCCTCGGCGATGACAGGTGCGATGGCCGCCACCGGCGTCGCACTGGCACCGGCGGCGCAGGCCGACGTGGTGCCGGGCAACGAGAGCGACGTCGGTGTCTACACCGACGGCACGACGGACTCGATGGACATCGGTGACCCGGTCTACACGAACCTGGACCAGGTCGCCACCGCCCTCGAGCCGGGCGTCCCGTGGACGGCGCGCTCGATGCACGGGTCGATCTTCGAGAAGGACCTGGCCGCGGGCGGCACCGACTACTACCTCGACCGCGTGCTCGGGGTGAGCGGGACGTCGGGGAACAACGTGCTCCAGACGCGCGGCCGGTCGCTGTACCTGCGGGGCAACAGCAACTGGGCCGTCATGGGGTTCGCCGGCTCCGCCTTCGCGGGCGGCCCGAACAACCTCGGCGACCTCTACACCGTGACCGTGCCCGGGCAGACGATCACCGAGGTCGGCGCGGAGCGCTTCAACGCGCCGAGCCACGCGAGGGCGCGCTACACGGTCGGCTCGACGGGTGTCACCGCCGACCTCAAGAAGCTCATCACGTACGACAACGTGGCACTGTCGGCGATCACGTTCACCAACCCGGGCGCGAACGACGTGACGTTCACGGTGCGCGCGGCCTCGCCGCTCGCGACGACGTCGACGGACTCCGCCGACGAGCTCACCGGGACGCGGACCCTGACGAGCGGGTCGAACAACGGCCTCGTGGACACCCCGTGGTCCGACGTCACGATCGGGCTCAAGGCACCCGGGTTCGAGCGCGTCGGCACCAACCTCGACCGCGAGGTCACGGTCCCTGCGGGCGGCTCGGTCGACCTGTCCGTGCTCGGCGTGCTGTCCAGCGACACGCTCCCGGAGTCGGTCGAGAGCTTCCACGAGTACGCGGAGCTGTCGCCGGCGGACGCGTTCCGCACCGGCGTCACGGCGTTCAACCGCCAGTGGGCCCAGGACATCCCGTACATCGACGTGCCCGACGACGCCATCGAGAAGGCGATCGTCTACCGCTGGTGGGGCGAGCGGTACAACAGCCTGGACGCGAACGAGCCGGGCTACGTGTACCAGTACCCGACGACGATCGAGGGCGTGAACCTCTACCAGAACTCGGTGGCGCTCACCCAGCCCATGCACCTCCAGGACACCAAGTGGATCCGCAACCCGTACCTGGGCTACGGGCAGATCCTCAACATCGGTGAGCTGTCCGGGTCCTCCGCCTTCCTCGACAGCCCGGGGCACACGAGCTGGAACAACCACTACTCGCAGTACCTCGGCACCGCGGGCCTCGAGGCGTTCAACGTGCACGGCGGCGGTCCGGCGGTCGCCGAGCGCTTCGCGACGTACTTCGAGGGCGACGGCACGGGCCAGCTCGAGCACTACGACGGCAACGACGACAAGCTCATCGCCTACGACACCAACTACATGCCCGGCAACGACTCCGACGCGATCAGCTTCGGGTACCCCAAGGTCGACGCCGGTGCGCCGGGCGCGCGGACGATCGAGCGGCCCGAGTCCGCGTACGTCTGGGGGGCGTTCGACGCCGCCCGCCAGCTCTACGCGATGGCGGGGGCGGACCCGGCGAAGGTCGAGGA
The DNA here is from genome assembly GCF_016921195.1 of Cellulosimicrobium cellulans. Taxonomy (GTDB): domain Bacteria; phylum Actinomycetota; class Actinomycetes; order Actinomycetales; family Cellulomonadaceae; genus Cellulosimicrobium; species Cellulosimicrobium cellulans_F. Next base: position 3,353 of record NZ_JAFGYF010000012.1, on the reverse strand, counting down.
GATGGGCCGGACCGCCGACGAGATCCGCGACGCGATCCTCGGTCGGCTGTGGAGCGAGGAGATGCGCATGTTCCTCGCCGGCACGTCGCACGGCGCGACGTCGGGCGGGAACCAGAACCCCCTGAGCCAGGCCGAGCGCGACCTCATCCCGGCGAAGGAGTCGAACCTCTACGACATCTACGCCGAGAACCTCATCCCGGTCGAGGACGCCGAGAAGTACGTGGACGGCTTCCGCTTCCTGCGGTACGGCGACAACTTCCCGATCTTCCCGTTCTACACGGCCAACCAGTACGACCGGGCGAAGTTCGGCATCGGCGGCTCGAACAACTTCTCGAACATCAACTTCACGGTCCAGTACCGCGGCGTGCGGTCCGCGCTGCGGCACTACGACCCGGACCACACGTACGTCACGCCCGAGTACGCGGCCAAGCTGCTCGACTGGATGGCGTGGAGCATCTACCCGAACGGCAACGCTCTGGTCCCCAACCAGGCCGAGTACTACTCGAACTGGAACGCGAGCACGCAGACGTTCAACCGCAACAACCCGAACCACGTGATGCTCGGCAACATGAACTACATCTACGTCGAGGACATGGGCGGCATCCAGCCGCGGTCCGACGACAAGATCGAGCTGTGGCCGATCGACCTCGGGTACGACCACTTCATGGTCAACAACCTGCGGTACCACGGCAAGGACGTGACGATCGTCTGGGACGAGGACGGCTCGCACTACGGGCTCGGCGAGGGCTACAGCCTGTTCGTCGACGGTGAGCGCAAGGCCGCGGCGGACGGCCTGGGCCGGTTCGTCTACGACCCGGCCGCGAACGAGGTCGTCGAGTCCGACGAGGGCCTCGGCGTCGAGGTCGTCGCGGACGAGGGCGCCGACCTGCCGACCGCGGTCGACACCCCGATCGAGGACCAGCGCGTCGTCTCCTACCTGAAGACCGCGGGCATCGACCTCACGGAGGACGCCGACAACCTCGCGCGCGGCGCGGAGCTGTCGTCCTCCGCCACCCAGCAGGGGGCGCGCCCGACGCCGTGGCGCCAGTTCCACACGCCGGGCTGGAGCACGGGCTCGATGAACTACACGCCGGGCGCGATCGAGGAGACGGAGCGGCCCGTGTCGCTCGCCGCGGTCACGGACGGCAGCACCGTCAACGAGCCCTACTGGGGCAACTACGGCACGGAGGGCGACACGGGCTACGTGGAGCTCGACCTCGGCGAGCCCACGAGGTTCGACAACGTCAAGGTCTGGTTCGTCAGCGACCGGCAGGCGGGCGGGTACCGCGAGCCGCTGCGGTACTCGATCCAGGTGCCCGACGGCTCGGGTGGCTGGACCACGGTGCCGGACGCGTTCAAGGCCCCCAAGATCCCCGGCCCCAAGTTCAACGAGGCGCTCTTCGAGGCCGTGACCACGGACAAGGTCCGCGTCGCGTTCACGAACACGCCGTCGTACTGGACGGCGATCTCGGAGATCCAGGTCTTCGACTCCGGCCGCGAGGTCCCCGAGGTCGTCAACGACGCCCCGACCGTCACGGTCAACGTCGACCGGTCGAAGGACGGCAACCTGTCCACGACGCTCGTCGGCACCGTGACCGACGACGGCATCCCCGAGGACGGGACGCTCACCTCCGGGTGGTCGACGGTCTCCGCGCCCGAGGGCGCGAGCGTCATCTTCGGCGACGCCGACGCCCTGACCACCACGGTCACGGGCACGGCCGCGGGGGAGTACACATTCCGCCTCACCGCGTCCGACGGCGAGCTCACGACCGAGCGCGACGTCGAGGTCGAGCTCACCGAGAAGGCGACGTCGGCCGAGTTCGGCGCGCTCGCGACGATCACGACGAGCGGGTCGGCGTCGTGGGAGAACCCGCTGCGCGTCAACGAACCCTCGACGCCCGGGAGCTCCAACCCCGGTGCGGGCAACGGCTGGGGGACCTGGGGGCAGCCCGCGAACGGGACGAGCCCGCAGACCGCGGCGTGGATCCGGTACGCCTGGGAGTCCCCGGTGCTCGTCGCGTCGACCGACATCTACTGGTACGACGACAACGGCGGGACGCGCATGCCGCGCGCGGACACCTACACGGTCGAGTACTCGCAGGACGGTACCGACTGGACACCCGTCACCCTGACCGAGGGGTCCACGTACGCGGGCGCGCTCCAGCGCAACGCGTACAACCACCTCGAGTTCGAGCCCGTCGAGGCCAGCTACCTGCGCGTCCGCATCACCGGCGTGCAGACCGGCGGCGCGGGCACCGGGATCCTGCGGTGGCGCGTCAACGGGGACACGGTCGACTCGGTCGCGAGCCCGGTGATCGTGCGTACCGTCACGGGCCAGGTGCCCGAGCTGCCGACGTCGCTCGACGTCGTCTACTCCAGCGGCCGCCGCGGCACGGTCGACTTCACCTGGCAGCCCATCACGCCGGCCATGGTGGCGGAGACCAACGTCGAGCCGTTCACGGTCCACGGCACCAACACGACCTACGGCCTCCTCGCCGAGGCCCAGGTGTACGTGCGGCCGGAGAACTCGCAGGGCGGCATCTCGATCCAGGGCGCCGAGCAGTTCGAGCAGAGCGTCGACGTCGGCGAGCAGCCCTGGCTGCCCACCAAGGTCCTCGTGTCGTACAACGACGGCTCGCGCGACAACCAGGCGATCGGCGTCGAGTGGGACTACGAGGAGTCCGTCGTCGAGACGCCGGGCGTGTACGTGATCCAGGGCGACCTCGTCCTCCCGGACTACGTGAGCACCGCCGGCACCACGACGACGACGCTCACCCTGACCGTGGGCGACGGCGTCCCCGCCGGGCCCACGATCACCGTCACGGCGGCGACTCGTTGCCTCGCCGGCAAGGTCTACGTCGCGGTCCGCGCGCAGAACGACGACGAGGTGCCGCTCACGGTGCGCCTCGACACGCCGTTCGGCACCAGGACCGTCAACGGCGTCGAGCCCGCCAAGAACGCCTATCAGTCGTTCGCGTCACGGGCGACGTCGGTCGAGGCCGGAGAGGTCACGGTCGTGGCCACCGACGCCGAGGGGAGGTCGACGACCGTCACCGAGCAGTACGACGCCGCCACCTGCGGCTGAGCCGCGGTCCGGCGCCGCACGGCACCACCGGTCTCGCCCCGGTCCGTCCCCACGGACCGGGGCGAGACCCGTCCGCGCGAGATAGAACCCTGGTCGCGCGAGGTAGAACCCTGGTCGCGCGAGGTAGAACCGTGGTTGCGCGAGGTAGAACCGTGGTTGCGCGAGGTAGAACCGTGGTTGCGCGAGGTAGAACCGTGGTTGTCGTGCTCGACGGCGTGTGGTCGCCTGGGGTGGGCGGGGTGGGTGGTGGTGCCGCGTCTACCATCCG
>NZ_JAFGYF010000011.1 GCF_016921195.1 Cellulosimicrobium cellulans | reverse complement strand
TGGGTGGTGGTGCCGCGTCTACCATCCGCCGCTCGTTCCTCGCGGCTCCCGCCAGGCCCGACCACGACGCGGCACCACCACCCACCCCGCCCTGCTCCGTCTCGCCTTGCTCCGTCTCGCCCTGGTCGGTGCTGCCCGAGCGACCGCCCGCGGGCGCCGCAGCCCCGAGCACCGAGGCCATGCCCCTCGCGGGCCCGACGTGGCGGCTCTGAGAGCCGAGCGTGCGCCGCGGACCCGACCGCGCGGGCCAGGGCCGCGACCCTGCGGACGTCGACGGCGGCGGGCCGGGGTGGGGGCGAACTAGGCTGGGGCGGTGACGTGCGAACCCGCTGCCCCCGTCGACCGCGACCTGCCCGAGATCGTCCGGACCGCCCCGGGGCTGCGCCCCGACGCCGTCGGCGCGCCGTCCCTGGCGGAGCTGACGACGCTGCGTGTCGGTGGGCCGGCGGACCGGTACGTCGAGGCGCACAGCGAGGCAGAGCTCGTGGACACCGTGCGCGCGGCGGACGAGGCCGGCGAGCCGCTGCTCGTGATCGGCGGTGGCTCGAACCTGCTCGTGGGCGACGAGGGGTTCGGTGGCGTCGTCGTGCGCGACCTGCGGCGCGGGATCACCGTGGACGCCGAGGACTCGTGCGGTGGGGCGAGCTTCCACGCGCCGGCCGGGCAGGACTGGGACGAGCTCGTGGCGCGCGCGGTCGCGGAGGAGTGGGTGGGCGTCGAGGCGCTCTCCGGCATCCCCGGCACGGTCGGCGCCGCGCCCGTCCAGAACATCGGCGCGTACGGGCAGGAGGTCGCGGGCGTCATCTCGACCGTGCGCGTCTGGGACCGGCAGCGGTCGCGCGTGCGCACGCTCGCGCTGGGCGAGCTCGCGTTCGGCTACCGCACGTCGCTGCTCAAGCGCAGCATGCACGCGGCAGCGCACGAGGCGGTCGGCGACGGCGAGGCCGGCGGCCCGTGGTACCCGTCGCCGCGCTACGTCGTGCTCGACGTCGGGTTCCAGGCACGCCTCGGATCGCTGTCCGCGCCGGTCGCGTACCCCGAGCTCGCGCGGACGCTCGGGGTCCAGGTCGGCGACCGCGCGCCGAGCACCGACGTCCGCGACGCCGTCCTCGCGCTCCGCGCGCGCAAGGGCATGCTGCTCGACGGCGTCGGACCGGACGTCGCGCCCGTCGCGGCGGGGGAGGGTGCGCCGGGGCAGAAGGGCCCCGACCACGACCGCTGGAGCGCCGGGTCCTTCTTCACGAACCCCGTCGTCCCGGTGGAGCAGGCCGACCTCCTGCCGGCGGAGGCCCCGCGCTACCCGGTGCGCTCGGCGACGCCGTCGCGCACGACGGGCCCGAGCCTCGGCGAGATCGACCCGACGCTCGTCAAGACGTCCGCGGCGTGGCTGATCGAGCACGCGGGCTTCACCAAGGGCTACGGGGTCCATGGGGCGTCGAGTCCCGCGCGGCTGTCGACCAAGCACACCCTGGCGCTGACCAACCGGGGCGGGGCCGGCGCGGAGGACCTCGTCGAGCTCGCGCGCGCGGTGCGCGACGGCGTCCTCGACGCGTTCGGCGTCGAGCTCGTCCCCGAGCCCGTCCTCGTCGGCGTCTCCCTCTGACCGTCCCGCGCTGAGTGCCTGGGATCGTCGCGTCCGGGCCCTGCCGGCGCGGCTCTCTCATGCACGCAGGGAGCGGGCGTCAGTAGACGACGACCGGGGTGCCCGGGTCGGCGTGCCAGGAGTCCCAGAGCCAGTTCATCGCAGAGTTCGCGACGCGCACGCAGCCGTGGGACGCGGGCCACGGCGGGATCGAGCCCGAGCCGTGCACCGCGATCCCGCCCGTGAAGAACTTCGGGCGCCACATGTCGCCGAGCTCGAGGCTCGACGAGTGGTTGCCGTCGACCTGCCGACCCACGTGGAACTCGCCGCGCGGCGTGCTCGCGCGGTAGGTGCGGCCCTTCGCCTCGTACGACTCGCCGTTGCCCGACGACGCGTTGATCACCGTGACGACCCGGCCGTCCTCGACGGCGAGCAGGAGCTGCCGGTCCAGGTCGATCTCGATGACCTTGCCCGACGCGCTGCGCGGCTGCGGCGTGACGCCCTCGTCGAGCGCGGCCTGCGTCGCCGGACCGACGACGCCGTCGCGCGACAGGCCCGCGGCCTTCTGCAGCGCCCACACGGCCTGCTGCGTACCACCGCCGAAGTCGCCGTCGGGCGCGCCGATGAAGTAGCCGAGCTCGGCGAGGCGCTGCTGGAGCGCGACGACCCGGTCGCCGGTCGCGCCACGGGCCAGCTCCGCGGGCTCGACGGGCGCGGGCGGCGGCTCGGGGGTCGCCTCCGGGACGGGCGGGGGCGTGCTCGGCGCGGGCGCCTCGGTCGGGGTCGGCTCCGGGATCGGCTCGGGCTCCGACGTCTCGGTCGGCTCGGGCGCGGTCTGCGTCGGGCGGGGGCTCGCGGGCTCGGTGGTCGCGGGACCGTCCGCGGTGGCCGACGGCGTCCGGCCCGGTTCGAGGTCGGGCAGGCCGGCCTGGCAACCCGCGAGCACCAGCGCCGTCACCAGCACGCCCACCGCCGAGCGCGCCCTCGTGCGTCGACCGCGGGCGACCGGGGCCTGCCCCGGGCCGCCATCCCGCGCGAAGCGCGCCACGCCCACCACGGACCCTGCTGTCGCGCGCGCGTGCGCGCCCGCCCGTGCGCCGTCCGGAGCTTCGTCCTCCACCTGGTCCCCCTCGTGTGTGCCGCGGCGTCCTGCCGCGGGAGCACCATCATGCGCCCCGCCCCGCGGCGGGACGCCCCGCGACGGCGCCTGTCGGTGGATCGTGACCCTGTCGTGACGCGCGCGCCGCGAGGTCGCTCGCGCACCGGCGATCCGAAGGCAGCATCTGCCCGCGGTCGGTTCAGCCGGTGGCCGGCGCGCCGCCCGGCTGCTCGTGGAGCAGCGCGCCGCGCACGACGTCGAGGATCTCGTCGTCCGACAGACCTGCCTCGCGGCCGGCGCGGACGAGCTCGTGCGCCGCGTGGCGCGCGGCGACGTCGGTGGGGGAGACGCCGTCGGACACGACCGTCCCGGCCCGACGCCGGGTCGTCACGACCCCCGCCGCCTCGAGCTCGCGGTACGCGCGGGCCACGGTCCCCGGCGCGAGGCCGAGGTCGGTGGCGAGGGCGCGGATCGTCGGGAGCCGGTCGCCCACCCGCAGACGCCCGGCGGCGACGTGCGCGACGACCTGCCGACGGATCTGCTCGTACGGCGCGAGACCCGACCGCAGGTCGATCTCGACGCGCAGCTCAGCCGGCGGCATGGCCGCGACCCACCGGCGCGTGCGCGCGCTCGTCCGCCCAGGCGTCCGGGTCCGGGGCGGGCCGCACGACGACCGCGATGGCCGTCAGCGCCAGCCCGACCGCGACGACCACCAGGACGACCGCCCCCGGGTAGCCCACCCGCGTCGCAGCGTTCGCGGCGACGCCGAGCATCCCCGCGGCGGTCAGCCCGAGCGCGAGCTGCGCGCCCCGCAGGACGCGGTGCGCCGACGCGCGGCGCAGGGCGACGTCCCACGCCTCGTCGACCTGCGCCACCGCCGGACGGCGCGCGACGAGGCGCAGAACGCCCTCCGCGCCGGCGACGACCAGGACGGCCGCGAGCGCGAGCCACACGCCGTAGAACGCGCCGGGGTAGGGGCTCGCCGCCGAGGTCGAGTCGCCTGCGACGCGGGTCACCGACCGCCCGTCGTCGCCCGCCGTGAGCGCGCCGACCACCGCGAGCAGCACGACGAGCGCCCCGAGCGACCCGGTGAGGCGCCGCAGGCCCCGGGGTGCGACGTCGTCGACGGTCCGGGGCCGCAGCGTCGCCGCGCGGACCGCGGTCCGCTGGCGCGGCCAGGTCCGCTCCCCGACGGCGTGCGCGCCGAGGAACGTGAGCCCGACGACCGCGGGGGAGAGCCCCACGAGCACGCCCTCCACGAGGCCACCGACGGCGGTCGCGGCGGCCTGGGCGACGAGCGCGCCGACGAGGAGCGCCGCCGTCACCGCGGCGGCGCTCACCGTGGTCGCGTGCCGGCGCGCGGCACGGCGCACGGGGTCCTCCTGGGCGAGCCCGTGGAACGAGGGCTCGGGTGCGCGCGTCGCGGCCCGGACGACCAGCACGACGGCGACCCCGAGCCCCGCGAGCCCGGCCAGCACGGCACCGCTCCACAGCAGGTCGTAGCCCGCCGGGACGAAGAGGTCGACGGCCTGGGGCTCCGCGGACGATGTTTGTGTCAACACCTCAGTACATTCCCACGGCGGGTGCGCCCGGTCAAGGGCCGCCGCGCACCGGGTCGTCCGGCGCCCTGCATGAGAGGACTCTCATGCGCGTCTCACCGCGGACCCACGCGCGTGCGGTGCGCTGGGCCCATGACGCTCGCCCCTCCCGCGCCCGACCAGCGCGCCTGGCTCGACCTGCTGACCGCTCCCGAGGCGGGGGAGCTGCTCGCCGTGGCGCTCGGCGCCGACGGCGCGAGCCTCGACACGTGGCGCGTGCACCAGGTCCACGCGCGCCCCGGCGCGGAGGTGACGGTCGGGTACGACGTCGTCGCGCGCCGGACGCTGGCCGCGGGTCCGGGCGAGGGCGTCGTCTCGGCGGACGCCGCCGAGTACCTGCTCGTGACGACGGCGCCCCTCTCGCCGGACGCCGCCGGACCCGGCGTCGTCCGCCTCGCCGACGGACCGCGCGTCGCGCACGTGTGGCGCCACCCCGCCGACCCGCTGCTGCCCGGCCTCGCCGCGGCGTGCGACGCGGGCGAGCTCACCCGCCGCCTCACGGCGGCGGGGGCGCTCGCGCCCGGCGAGACCGTCGAGTCGGTCTCGATGGTCGGGTATCGCCCGCTGCGGCGTGCGGTGCTGCGCGCGCGGACGTCCGCGCGCGCGGTCTACGTCAAGGTGGTCCGGCCGGACCGGGCGCGCTCGCTCGTCCGGAGGCACGACCTCTTCCGGTCCACCGCCGTGGACGCCCCGCGCTGCCTCGCGTGGGACGCCGACGGCGTGATCGTCCTCGAGGAGGCGCGCGGCCCGTCGCTCGCGCAGCACCTCGCGGCGGCCGGACCGGCCGCCCAGCCCACCGCGATCGACCCGCGCGAGCTCCTGCGGGCGCTCGACGCCCTCCCGGCGCGCGCGACGACCCTGCGTCGCCGCCCCGCGTGGGCCGAGCGCGTCGAGCACTACGCCGCGTCGGCGCTCGCGGTGCACTCCCTCGACGCGGACCGGGTGGACCGCGTCGCGCGCGAGGTCCGGACGGCGGTCGCGACGCGCGACGCCGGCCCGGTCGTCACGACGCACGGCGACTTCTACGAGGCCAACGTCCTGCTCGACGCGGCGCCGCCCGAGCGGGGGCCTGCGGGTGCTCACGCGGGGCCCCGCGTGAGCGTCCTGCTCGACGTCGACACGCTCGGCCCGGGGCACCGCGTGGACGACCTCGCGTGCCTCGTCGCGCACCTTGCGGTGCTGCCGTCGCTCGCGCCGGCCGTCTACGCGGGCGTGGGCGCGCTCGTGGACCGGTGCCTCGCGGTCTTCGACGAGAGCGTCGACCCGGCGGCCCTCCGGGCGCGCGCGGCCGGCGTCGTGCTGTCGCTCGCGACCGGCGCGGCATCCCGCGACCTCGCCGAGGCGTGGCTCGGCGTCGCCGAGGACCTGCTCGACGCCGCGCACGGACCGGTCGCGCACGGTCCCGCCCGGCTTCCTGAGAGCACTCTCATCGGCTCCTCCTCGACGTCTCACGCGTGACCGAGAGGCTCGGACCATGCACGGCCGAGGGGTCGTGCGCACCATCGGACGAAGGAGAAGGATCATGAAGGCACGCAGCGCATGGATCGTCACCGGGGCGCTCGGCGCGGTCGGCCTCGGGGCCACGGTGGCCACCGCCCAGGGCGCGTTCGACGCCCCGGAGCCCGCGACCGTCTCGCCGTCGGTCCAGGTGAGCACGTCCTCGAGCACGCCCACCGACGCGCCCGCCGCGTCCGCGACGCCCAGCCCGACCGACGTCCAGAACGGGACGTCGATCACGACGGTCACGGCCAACACCTCCGCCTCCCCGAGCACCGCGGGCTCGGCGAACACGTCCGGCTCGGCCGTGACGAGCCAGACGCCGAACACGCCGAACACGCCGCCGACGGCGAACACCCCGAACACGCCTCAGACGCCCAACACCCCGCCCAGCCCCGTCACGCCGCCGTCGCCGCAGTCGGCCGACTGACGTCGGCGCCCGGCTGATCGGCCGGACAGCGCGGCCGGTCCGAACCCGGGTCCGCGGTCACGAGGGACCACCTCGCGACCCGCGGGCCCGGGTTCGGCGTGTCAGGGTTGCGCCGTACCCGTCGGGGCGACCGGCCCCGCTCGGCGGGTCGGCGGGTCAGCGGGTGGCGTCGGCGAGCCGGTAGCCCATGCCGCGCACGGTGACGAAGTGCTCGGCGCCGAGCTTGTTGCGCAGGTAGCGCACGTAGACGTCGACGACGTTCGAGCCGGGGTCGAAGTCGTACCCCCACACGCGCGACAGGAGCTGCTCGCGGCTGAGCACCTGGCCGGGGTTGCGCAGGAACGCCTCGGCGAGCGCGAACTCGCGCGCCGAGAGATCGACGTCGCGGTCGGCGGTGCGCGCGCGGCGCGTGCGCAGGTCGAGGCTCAGGCCTCCGTGCGTGAGGACCGTGACCTCGCCCGCGGGCTCGCCGCGCAGGCGCAGCCGGATGCGCGCGAGGAGCTCCTCGAAGCGGAACGGCTTGGCCATGTAGTCGTCCGCGCCGCCCTCCAGGCCGGCCACGGTGTCCGTGACCGACGTGCGCGCGGTGAGGATGATGACGGGGATCGCGTTGCCGGTCTCCCGCAGGCGGCGCAGCACCGTGAAGCCGTCCTGGTCCGGCAGGCCGAGGTCGAGCACGAGGAGCGCGAAGTCGCCCGTGCTCGCCAGGTCGAGCGCCTCGCGGCCGGTCGCGACGGTCGTGCTCGCGTAGCCCGCCGAGCGCAGGCCCTTGGCGACGAACGACGCGATCCGCGTCTCGTCCTCCGCGACGAGGATCTGGCTCACCGGGTGGTCCTTCCGTCGGGGGAGGTGGGCGGGGGCGTGCGCGCGGGGAGCACGGGCGTGACGGCCGACGGCGCGCTGGGCACCGTCGGCGCGGTCGGCGCCGGCGCGGGCGGGCCGGACGGTCGTCCCGGGGCGGCGTCGTGCGGTCCCCCGAGGTCGGGGGAGGCGGCGGCGAGCGGGAGGTCGAGCGTGAACGTGGACCCGACGCCGGGCGTCGACGCGACGAGCACCCGGCCGCCGTGCCCCTCGGCGATCGCCGCGACGATCGCGAGCCCCAGCCCGGCCCCCTCGGGATGGGTCGCTCCCGGTGTCGTCGCCTGGGCGAAGCGCTCGAAGATCCGTCCCTGCTGCTCGGGCGCGATCCCGACGCCCTCGTCGCGGACCCACACGCGCACGCGCGCGCCGTCGTCAGACACCGCCGAGCCGAGCGCGACGACGGACCCGGGCGCCGAGAACTTCACCGCGTTCGCGGCGAGCTGCAGGAGCGCCTGGGTGAGGCGCTGCCCGTCGGCGCGGACCGCCACGTCGGCCCGCGCGTCGACGAGCCAGCGGCGGTCGCCGAGCGTGCGGACCTTGTCGTGCACGTCGTCGAGGAGGCGACCGAGGTCGGTGTGGAGCGGCCGGACGAAGTCGGGCCGGCCGGCGGTCGCGAGCGTCACGAGGTCGTCGACGAGGCGGTTCATGCGGTCGAGCTCGTCGAGCGCGAGGTCGCGCGTCTCGGACGCGTCGGCGGCGTCGCGCGGGTCCATGAGCTCGAGGTGGCCGCGCACCACGGTGAGCGGCGTGCGCAGCTCGTGCCCGACGTCGTCGATGAGACGGCGCTGCGACTCGAACGACCCCTCGAGCCGGTCGAGCATGCCGTTGACCGTGCGCGACAGGTCCGAGAGGTCGTCGTTGCCGGTCACGGGGATGCGGGCGGACAGGTCCGTGTCGCCGATGCGCTGCGCGGTGCGCGAGAGCGTCCGAATCGGCTGGAGCAGGCGCCCGGCGACGACCCAGCCGACGACGCCGATGAGCACGAGCGCACCGAGCGCGACGACGGCGTAGGTCCGGAACACCTGCGCGAACTCGGCGTGCTCGGCCGAGCGGTCGTAGGCGAGCACGAGCGCCGCGGGCGCCTGGTCGGGCGCCGCCCCCGTGCCGCCGACCGGCTGCACGGGGGCGACGAGGGCGCGGTAGTCGGCCGTCGCGGTCCGCGGCGAGCGCAGCACGACGTCGTCACCCGCCACGAGCGGCGCGAGCGCGGTGACGAGCTCCGGGTCCTCCTCGAGCCGGAGCCGCACCTCCTGCTGGGAGACGAGGGGCGTGCGGCCCTCCCGCAGCCCGAGGACGCCCTCGTTGTGCGCGGGCACCGTGAGCTGGATCGAGGCGACGACGACGTCCTCGGCCGACGTGAACGGCTCGCCCGTGACGGGGTTGACGCCGGAGTCGGCGAGCCGCTTCAGCTCGTTCGCGCTCCGGGTCAGGCTCTCGTCGATGCGCGCGTCGATCTGCCCGCGCTGCAGGAACCAGGCGGCGCCGCCCGCGAGCAGCAGCGCGAGGGCGGAGAGCCCGAGGAACGCCGTGAGCATGCGGGTGCGGACGGTCAGCCCCGCGCGGGGCGGTCGGGGGCTCATCCGTCGCCCTGGTCGGATCCGCTGCGGCCGTCGTCCCCGTCGTCGTCCCCGTCGTCGTGGGACCCGTCGTCGTCCCGGTCGTCGTCCCCGTCGTCGCTCGACGGCGGGGCAGGTGTCACGCGGTCGTCGTCATCGTCGTCGTCGGGCGAGATGGGCGGTGTGGGGTCGCCCGTGGCCGTCGGGGCGGGGGTCGTGGGTGCGGGCGTCACGATCACGGCACCCCCGACCTCGCGGTCCTGGGGTCGCGCGGCCAGCGCGCCGGCGGTGGCCGCGCCCCCGAGCACGAGCACGAGCGCCCCCGCGAGCCACGCGACGGTCCGACGAGTCATGGGGCCAGTATCCGAGAGCAGGATGAGACGCACATGAGAAGGGCGGGGGAGCGTGATATCTTGACGTCAAGAATGTTGATATCGAAAGATGATGGCCGACGACTGGAGCACCGATGCCCCGCGACTGGGACCCCGCCCTCTACCTGAGCCACGCCGACGAGCGCTCACGGCCCCTTGCCGACCTCGTCGCACGCGTGCCCGTCGACGACGTCCGGACCGTCGTGGACCTCGGTTCCGGGCCCGGTCACCTGTCGGCCCTGCTGCACGCGCGCTGGCCGGCGGCGACGATCACGGGCGTCGACGCGTCGCCCGCCATGGTCGAGCGCGCGCGCCGGGACGCGTCCGCCCCTTGGGTCCGGTACGAGCTCGCCGACGTGCGCACCTGGGCGCCGCCCGCCCCGGCCGACGTCGTCGTGAGCAACGCGACGCTCCAGTGGGTCCCCGACCACCTCGGCCTGCTCGACAGGCTCGCTGACCACGTGGCGCCCGCCGGGGCGCTCGCCTTCTCGGTCCCGGGCAACCACGACGCCCCGAGCCACCGCCTGCTCCGCGAGGTCGCCGCCCGGCCGCGGTACGCGGCGCACGCGGCCGTCGTCGAGCGCCCCGCCGCGCACGACCCGGAGGTGTACCTCGACCGGCTCGCCGGGCTCGGCTGGGGCGTCGACGCGTGGGAGACGACCTACCTCCACGTGCTCCACGGGCCCGACCCCGTCCTGCGCTGGATCTCCGCGACCGGCGCGCGCCCCGTCCTTCAGTCGCTGCCCGACGCCGAGCGCGCCGCGTTCGTCGCCGAGTACGCCGCGGCGCTCCGGGAGGCGTACCCCGAGCGCGGGTACGGCACCCTCCTGCCCTTCCGCCGCGTCTTCGTCGTCGCGACGCGCGCCTGACGCCGCCCCGCCGCGTGCCCGACCGCGAGCCGGCCGGCGCCGCCGCGGTCAGCCCGTCGCGAGCCAGTCGTCGACGCCGGCCAGGAGCCGCTGCTTCGTGGCCGCGGACGCGCGGCTCGCGCGGATCGACGACCGCGCGAGCGCGGCGAGCTCGTCGTCGGAGAACCCGTGCTCGTGGCGCGCGGTCTCGTACTGCGCGACGAGCCGTGAGCCGAAGAGGAGCGGGTCGTCGGCGCCGAGCGCGACGCGGGCGCCCGCGTCCACGAGCGCCCCGAGCGGGACCTGCCCCGCGTCCTCGTAGACCCCGAGCGACACGTTGGAGGCAGGGCAGACCTCGAGCGCGATCCCGCGGTCCACGAGGTCGTCCAGCACCCGCCGGTCCTCCGCCGACCGCACGCCGTGGCCGAGACGGTCCGGGACGAGCTCCCGGACGACCTCGTGCACGTGCGCCGGGCCGAGCAGCTCGCCGCCGTGCGGCACCGACGCGAGCCCGGCCCGGCGCGCGATCGCGAACGCGCGCGCGAACTCCGCCGTGTCCCCGCGGCGCTCGTCGTTGCTCAGGCCGAACCCCACGACCTCGCCGGCCCCCTCGCCCGCGTACTGCGCCGCGAGGCGCGCGAGCGTGCGTGCGTCGAGCGGGTGCCGCATCCGGGAGGCGGCCACGACCACCGCGACCTCCGTCCCCGTCGCGGCGCTCGCGGACCGCGCCGCGTCGAGCACGATCTCGACGGCCGGCGTGATGCCCCCGACGAACGGCGCGTACGACGTCGGGTCCACCTGGATCTCGAGCCGCCCCGACCCCTCGGCCGCGTCGTCCTGCGCGGCCTCGAGCACGATGCGCCGCATGTCGGCCTCGGAGCGCACGCACGCGCGCGCGGCGTCGTACAGACGCTGGAACCGGAACCAGCCCCGCTCGGTCGGCGGCAGGCGCAGCGGGTCGCCGTCGACGAGCGCGTGCGGCAGCCGCACGCCGTACTGCGCGGCGAGGTCGCGCAGCGTCTCCGGGCGCATCGACCCGGTGAAGTGCAGGTGCAGGTGGGCCTTGGGAAGCGTCGCCAGGTCTCGCACACGGGGAGTCTGTCACGCGGACCCGGCCCCCGCCGTCGGGCACGAGCCACGTCCCGGACGGCGGCCGGCCCCCTGCGCGGGGCCGCCGCGCCGGCCGTCGGATCAGGTCCCGGTGAGGAACCCGCGCTGCATGGCGACCGTCACCGCGGCCGTCCGGTCGTCCACCCCGAGCTTGGCGAACGCGCGCAGCAGGTGCGTCTTCACGGTCGCCTCCGTGATGAACAGCTCCTGCCCGACCGCCGCGTTCGACAGCCCGCGCGCGACGAGGCGCAGCACCTCGATCTCCCGGTCGGTGAGCCGCTCGGCCGCTCGGACCGACGTGACGAGCCGGGTCGCGACGCTCGGCGCGAGCACGGTCTGCCCGCGCGCCGCGGCGCGCACCCCGGCGACGAGCTCGTCCCGCGGCGTGTCCTTGAGCAGGTAGCCGGTCGCCCCGGCCTCGACGGCGCGCAGGATGTCCGCGTCGGTCTCGTACGTCGTGAGCACGACGACGCGGGGCGCGGTCGGCGCGCCGCCGCGCCCCGCACGCCGGCCGGGCGTGCCGACGATGGCCGCCGTCGCGCCGACGCCGTCGAGCACGGGCATCCGCAGGTCCATGAGCACCACGTCGGGCGCCAGCTCGCCCGCGAGCGCGACCGCCTGCGCGCCGTCGCCCGCCTCGCCGACGACCTCCAGGTCGGGCTCGGCGGCCAGCATGCCGGTGATCCCCGAGCGCACGACCGGGTGGTCGTCCACGACGAGCACCCGGACGATGCCGTTCGCGGCCGGGCTCATCGGGCGTCTCCCGCCCGCGTCGTCGCGCGCCTGCCGGTGGACGGCCCGTCCGGCGACGCGCCGGCGGGCAGGCGGACCGCCACACGCGTCCCGCCGGCGGGGGCCGGACCCACCTCGAGGCTCCCGCCCTCCGCGGCCACGCGCTCCCGCATGCCCCGCAGGCCGTAACCCTCGGTGAACCCCGACGCGTCGGCGGGCAGGCCGCGCCCGTCGTCGGTCACCTCGAGCACCGTGCCCGCCCGGTCCTGCCGGAGGTCGACGCGCACGCAGGACGCGTCCGCGTGGCGCCGGACGTTCGTGAGCGCCTCCTGGGCGGAGCGCAGCAGCACGACGTCCTCGGCGCTCGACAGGCGCAGGGCCTGCGGGGCCGTGAGCTCGACGCGCGTCCCGGTCTCCTCCGCGAACCGGTCCGCGAGCCGGCGCAGCGCCTCGCCGAGCGTGCCGCCCTGGAGCGGGGCCGGGGCCGAGGCGGCGACGAGGGCGCGCGCCTCCGCGAGGTTGTCCCGCGCCGTCGACTCCACGAGCGCCAGGCGTTCGCGCGCCGCGTCCGGGGCGCCCCGGTCGAGGTCGGCGCTCGCGGCCTGGGCGAGCATGACGACGCTCGTGAACCCCTGGGCGAGCGTGTCGTGGATCTCCTGGGCGACGCGCTCGCGCTCGGCGAGCACCCCCGCCTCGTGCGAGGCCCGACCGAGCTCGGCCTGCGTCGCGCGCAGCTCGTCGACGAGCCGCGCGTGCCGCTCGGCCTGCCGCATCGTGTGCGCCGTCCACAGGCCGAGGCTCAGGGCGAACGCCAGCGCGACGCCCATCTGGGGCGCGGAGCTCGCGAGCTCGTCGGGCTCGACCCTGCCCGTCTCCGGGTCGAACGCGAGCGCGAGGGCGGTTCCCGCGGCGAGCACGACGCACAGCACGACCTGCGCCCACAGGTGCTCCGAGAGCATCCAGACCTGCGTGAACACGGCGAACAGCAGGAGCGTGCCGAGCGCGTCCTGCCCCACGACGACGAGCGTGCACGCGATCGCGACGACGAGGTACACGTGCGCCGTCACCTGGTCCCGCGTCCGCGCGGCCCGCCGTCCCCAGCCGAGGTACCCGACGAGGATCACCGCCAGCGCCGTGACCGAGACGGCGAGCGCCGTGCCGCGGACGCCCGCCGTGAGCAGCGCGAGCGCGCTGAGCACGACGATGACGTAGAACGCGACGTCCCACCACCGCACGTCGCGCTCCCAGGTGCCGTCGAGCTGGGCGGTCGCGGCGTCGGCGGACGACCCTGCGACCACCCCCGGGACCGCCCCGCCCGGCGACGGCGTCTCAGCCGTCGTCACGACGCCGCCACCGGAACGAGCGCGCACCGACCACGAGCCCCACGACCAGCCATGCGACCAGTACAGCAGCGGTCGCGCCGTGCTGCCACGACCCGGACGGCTCGAGCGCGGCCGCCTGCTCGGGGAGGAACACCGAGCGCATGCCCTGGGCCATCCACTTGAGGGGGAACAGCGACGCGACGGTCTGCATCCAGGACGGCAGGGCGAAGAACGCGAAGAAGACCCCGGAGACGAACTGGAGCACGAGCACGACGGGCGTGACGACCGCGGTCGCCGACTTGCCCGAGCGCGGGAGCGAGGAGAACGCGACGCCGCACACCGCGCCGGCAGCGCACCCGAGCACGAACACCCACGCGAACGTCGCGAGGCGCGCGCCGCCGTCGGACATCTCCCAGGGCATGGGGACGTCGTAGACCGTCGCGGCGAGCGCCAGGAGCAGCGCGGTCTGCACGACGGACGTCAGCAGGACGAGCCCGACCTTGCCGTAGAAGTACGCGGACGGGGGCAGCGGGGTGGAGCGCAGGCGCTTGAGCGAGCCGTCGTCGCGCTCGACCGCGATGGAGATCGCGAGGGACTGGAAGCTCGTGAGCATGACGCCGGTCGCGATCATGCCGGGCAGGAAGTACTGCGCGAACGGCACGGAGTAGGCGGCCGTGCCCTGGTCCTGCCCGTCGAACACCGTCGCGAAGATCGCCAGCATGAGGAGCGGGTAGGTGAAGATGAAGATCACGGCGTCGCGCTCGCGGAAGAACGCGCGCAGCTCGGCGCGGGTGCGCTCGACCCCCAGCCGGCCGGCGCCGGGAAGGGCGGCGGGCCGGGCGGAGCGCACGGACCGGACGACGGTCGGGGCGGTGGTCACGGGCGGGCCTCCTCGGGGACGACGGCGGTCGTGCCGTCGGGCGTCGGGCCCTCGGCGGGTGCGTCGAGGGAGTCGGGTGCGGTCGTGCGGGCAGGCGCGGCGACGGCTGCCGCGGCCGGCTCGCCGATGAGCTCGAGGTAGACGTCCTCCAGGCTCGGGCGGGTCACCGCGAGTCCGGGGATCTCGCCGTCGGGTCCGGCGTACCGCGCGGCGAGGGAGGCGACGAGCGCTGTGGGGGAGTCGGTGCGCTCCGACCGCCACGTGGCGTCGTCGAGCCAGCGGACCTCCGGTCGGCGCGCGTCCGGGCCGCCGAGGCGGTCGGGCGCGTCGAGGGCGACGACCCGGCCCGCGCGCACGACCGCCGCGCGGTCGGCCAGGTGCGCGGCCTCGTCCAGGTAGTGCGTGGTGAGGAGGATCGTCGTCCCGTCCTCGCGCAGCGAGCGCACGAGCGCCCAGAAGGCGCGGCGCGCCTGGGGGTCGAACCCGGTCGTGGGCTCGTCGAGGAACAGCAGCTCCGGGCGCCCGACGATGCCGAGCGCGACGTCCAGGCGGCGACGCTGACCGCCGGAGAGCTGGCGCGTGCGGGTCCGGGCCTTCTCCCGGAGCCCGACGGCGTCGATCACCTCGTCGGGGTCGCGCGGCGCGGGGTAGAACGTCGCGAAGTGGCGGACGATCTCGGCGACCGTGAGCTCGGCCTGGTCCCGCGAGTCCTGGAGCACGACGCCGATGCGCGAGCGCCACGCGCGGCCCGCGGACTGCGGGTCCTCGCCGAGCACGCGGACGTCGCCCGCGTCGCGCCGCCGGAAGCCCTCGAGGATCTCGACGGTCGTCGTCTTGCCCGCGCCGTTGGGGCCGAGCACCGCGAAGATCTCGCCGCGCTCGACCCGCAGGTCGATGCCGTCGACGGCCTGCTTGGCGCCGTAGGCCTTGCGCAGCCCGCGCACGTCCACGGCCGGTGCGCTCGGCCGGGCGCCGGTGCTGCCCGTACCGGAGGGGAGGGGTGTCGTCGTCATGGGGCCAGCCTGTCGGCGGGGTCCGGGCGCCCGCGACGCCCGTTCGTCCGGACCTCGTGTCCACCGATCGGTGGACGGTGGTTCGACCAGGGGCCTCGCGTCGCGTACAGTAATCCCTCGGTGGTTGACGCCCGCCACGCTGGTCCGCGCCCGTGAGACGTGTCTCGTCCCGGGGCCGGGGGCTCGTGCGGCGTCGTCGAGCACGAAGGGTAGTGGCGCAATTGGTAGCGCAGCGGTCTCCAAAACCGCAGGTTGCAGGTTCGAGTCCTGTCTACCCTGCACGGCGTGGCTCTCGTGGGACCTTCCCGGGATCCGCGCGCGGCCCGGCACCGGGTCGCACCGAGGGTTCGAGCAGGTCCCGTACGTGAGCGATGGGGAAGAACGAGTGAGCGAATCGCCGTCAGAGGCCGTGGGTGCAGGCGGCGCACGCGCCGACGAGGTGAAGAAGAAGGGCCGTCCCTCCACGGACAAGAAGCCCAACATCTTCGCGCGCATCGCCCTTTTCGTGCGCCAGGTGGTCGCCGAGCTCCGCAAGGTCGTCACGCCGACGCGCTCGGAGCTCATCACCTACACGACGGTGGTGCTGGTCTTCGTGGTCGTGGTCATGGCCTTCGTGACCGTCCTCGACCTCGGGATCGGCAAGGCCGTCATGTGGATCTTCGGCTAGCGAGCCAGCATCGCCCGGTCAGGCCGGGTCTCCACGGCAGTCGGCGCCCCTCGGGGCGCCGTCGGCGCTTCCAGAAGAAGTCATCGAGCAGTTCGTCAGAAAGCAGGTTCGTTCGTGTCCCAGGAGTCGCTGGACCAGACGGAGAACGTCGACCCGACGCAGCCCGAGGGTGCCCAGGACGACGTCGAGGAGACCACGGACGCCCCGGCGGTCGACGAGGCTGACGAGACGGTCGAGGACGCGTCGCAGGACGAGGCGTCGGAGGGTGAGCGCCCGGTCGACGAGGACGGCGACGTCATCGAGGACCCGGTCGCGGAGTTCAAGCGCACGCTGCGCTCGCAGCCGGGCGACTGGTACGTCATCCACTCCTACGCGGGCTACGAGAACCGTGTGAAGGCCAACCTGGAGAACCGCATCCAGAGCCTGAACATGGAGGACTACATCTTCCAGATCGAGGTCCCCATGGAGGAGGTGGCCGAGATCAAGAACGCGCAGAAGAAGATCGTCCGACGCGTGCGCATCCCCGGCTACGTCCTCGTCCGCATGGACCTCACCGACGAGTCGTGGGGCGCGGTGCGCCACACGCCCGGTGTCACCGGCTTCGTCGGCCACACCCACCAGCCGGTGCCGCTGACGCTCGACGAGGTCTTCTCGATGCTCGCGCCCATGCTGGCCCCCGCCCCGGAGCCGGGCAAGCCCGCCCAGGCCGCCGCCAAGGCGCCCGTCGAGGTCGACTTCACGGTCGGCGAGTCGGTCACCGTCACGGACGGCCCGTTCGACACGCTGCCCGCCACGATCTCCGAGATCAACGTCGAGAACCAGAAGCTCAAGGTCCTCGTCTCCATCTTCGGCCGGGAGACCCCGGTCGAGCTGTCGTTCAACCAGGTCGCCAAGATCTGACGCGCGGGCGGCCCGAGCCGCCCCGCGTGAGCGCAGTACTGCAACCGGGTCATCGCCCACGGCGTCGGCCCACGAGAAGAAAGCCAGGGAAGAGTCATGCCTCCCAAGAAGAAGGTCTCCGGCCTCATCAAGCTCCAGATCCAGGCCGGTGCGGCGACGCCCGCCCCGCCGATCGGCCCCGCGCTCGGTCAGCACGGCGTGAACATCATGGAGTTCTGCAAGGCCTACAACGCGGCGACCGAGTCGCAGCGCGGCAACGTCATCCCCGTGGAGATCACGGTCTACGAGGACCGCTCGTTCACCTTCGTGACGAAGACCCCGCCGGCCGCGGAGCTCATCAAGAAGGCCGCGGGCGTCCAGAAGGGCTCGGCGACGCCGCACACCACCAAGGTCGCGAAGATCACCGCGGACCAGGTGCGCGAGATCGCCCAGACCAAGCTCGAGGACCTCAACGCGAACGACCTCGACGCCGCGTCGAAGATCATCGCCGGCACGGCCCGCTCGATGGGTATCACCGTCGAGGGCTGACGACAGACCACGTCCGTCACGGGTCGCCGTCGGCGCCCCGGACGACGTACCGAGGCCGGCGCGCACCGCGTGCCGGCCTCGGGCACGACGTCGATCCGCGCCCGCGGACGACGGTGGCAGGGTCCGCGCGGACCCGCTGACCACGACTGCAGAAGGAGAAGCAGATGGCAACGCGCAGCAAGGCGTACCGCAACGCCGAGGAGAAGATCGACCGCGAGCGTCTCTACGCGCCGCTCGAGGCGGTCCGTCTCGCCAAGGAGACGTCGACCGTGAAGTACGACGCGACCGTCGAGGTCGTGTTCCGCCTGGGTGTCGACCCGCGCAAGGCGGACCAGATGGTCCGTGGCACGGTCAACCTGCCCCACGGCACGGGCAAGACGGCCCGCGTCATCGTCTTCGCGAACGCTGCGAAGGCGGAGGAGGCCCGCGCGGCCGGTGCCGACGAGGTCGGCGGCGACGACCTCATCGAGAAGGTCGCCGGTGGCTACACCGACTTCGACGCCGCCGTGGCGACGCCGGACCTCATGGGCAAGGTCGGCCGCCTGGGCAAGGTGCTCGGTCCCCGCGGTCTCATGCCGAACCCGAAGACCGGCACCGTGACGATGGACGTGGCGAAGGCCGTGTCCGACATCAAGGGCGGCAAGATCGAGTTCCGCGTCGACAAGCACGCGAACCTGCACTTCATCATCGGCAAGGTCTCGTTCGACGAGAAGGCGCTCGTGGAGAACTACGCAGCGGCCCTCGAAGAGGTCCTGCGTCTCAAGCCGTCGTCCTCGAAGGGCCGCTACATCACCAAGGCGACCCTGACGACGACGATGGGCCCCGGCATCCCGCTGGACCAGTCCAAGACGACGAAGCTGCTCGAGGACGACGCCGCCTGACGGCAGTCCTCCCGCGGGTGGTCCTCCACCCGTACCACGCACGACGGCGCGGCACCCTGCGAGGGTGCCGCGCCGTCGTCGTCTCAGCGGGACGGTCGGGTCAGCAGGCGCCGAGGTCCTTCCAGACGCCCCACTGCCCGCTCTGCGTCGGTTTCTCGTTCGTCGTCCACCACTTGGCCTCGTACGTGCGGCCCTGGAAGGAGACGCGGTTCCCACCGGTGTACACGGCCGACGCCGACCACGCCGGTGCGGTGCACGTGCCCGGGTCGGTCGGGTCCGTGGGGTCGGTCGGGTCCGTGGGGTCCGTCGGGTCCGTGGGGTCGGTGGGGTCCGTCGGGTCCGTGGGGTCGGTGGGGTCCGTCGGCGTGGTCGGGCCGCTCGCGAGGCGCGAGCCGATGACGGAGGCGACCTGGTAGTTGTTCGTCTTGTCCCAGTTGATCGACCAGGTCATGACGCCGCCGATCTTGCCGTACGGCGTCGCGGGCTTGAACGCGCCGCACCCGGTGCCGACCTCGAGGCAGTCGACGGCCTTCACGACGTTGGCGAGCGGCTGGTAGCCACCGCCCGCGGCCTTCTGGACCGCCGGCACGCCGATGCCGACCTGGTCGGGGCGCAGCCCCATCTCGAGCTGGATGCAGGTGAGCGCGGTGAGGAAGTCGACGGTGCCCTGCGAGTAGACCTGCTGGTTGCAGCCCATCATCGAGCCCGAGTTGTAGTACTGGGTGTTGACGATCGTGAGGATGTCCTTGATCGCCAGGGTGAGCTGGTAGTACCCCATGCTCGTCGCCTGGTAGTCGATGGTCTGCGGCGCCATCGTGAGGATGAGGCTCGGACCGGCCTTCGCGGAGAGCTGGCGCAGCGCACTCGTCATGTAGGTCGCGTTGATGCCGTGCTCGAGGTCGATGTCGACGCCGTCGAAGCCGTACTCCTGCATGAGGCCGTACGCGGTGTCGGCGAAGTTCTTGGCCTCCGTCGCGTTGGAGACGATGACGTTGCCCTTCTCGCCGCCGACCGAGAGCACGACCTTGCGACCCTGCGAGCGGATCGTCGCGACGTCGGCCTTGAACTGCGCCTCCGTGTAGCCGCCGAGCTCGGCGCTGGCGAGGTTGAACGTGATGCCACCGGGCGTGCCGGCGAGGTTGTCGGCGAAGGCGATCGCCACGAGGTTGTACGCCTGCGGGATCTCCGACAGGCGCATGGTCACGGAGCCGTTGTCGAAGTTGTGCCAGTAGCCGGTGAGCCACTGCGTGCTGCCCGGCGCTGCCGCGGCGGGCGCTGCCACGGCCGGAGCCGGGGCGGCCGTCGCGGGAGCCGCGGCCAGGGCGCCGCCCGCGGCGACGGTCGCGGCGGCGACGACGGTGGCGAGGGCGCGCAGCGCGCGCCCGGTGCGGCCGCGCGTGCGGCCGGAGAGGACTGTTCTCACGGAAGTGCTCCTCGTGCTCGGGCGGGGCGCGACGTCGCGGCCCGCCGGTCCGCACCCGCGGTGGGTGCAGGGGTCGTCACGACGCTAGGAGCCCGCGCCGCGCCGTGGCATGAGGGATTCCCCGGCAGTTCAGCAGGCCCGCGTACGGGAGAACCCCTAGACGATGATCCCCGCACGGGCGATCCTGAGGCCGGAGGACACGTCGCCGGGATCGGTGCGCGACGGATGTATCAGGCGGAGGACCTGTCCCTCCTGTCCCGGTGGAGGAGCGTCGGCCCGACGCTCCCGCCCGCGTGTCGAAGGAGCGAGATGGGACGCAGCCGCACGAGCCGCGAGGGGCGTGACCAGTGACGATGGTTGTCGACCCCACCGGCCCGGCTCTAGAATCAGGCGCTTCCGGGGACCCCCCGTCGATGCCTGACCGGACGAGCGTGCCGAGGACGGTGCCCCCCATGACGAGAACGACCGACGAGGTGGCCGACACCGACGAACCGGGTCTGAGCCTGGGGGACCGGGGCGCGTTCGCGCTCCTCGAGTACCGCGACGGTCGCCCCCACGCCCTCGGCGAGTTCGTCCGCGAGGCGACGCCGCTGCTCTGGCACACGGTCCGCGCCCAGGGCGTCGAGCGCGAGCAGGCCGACGACATCGTCCAGACCGTGTGGGTCGCCCTCGTGCGCAACGCGATGACGATCAAGGAGCCGCACGCCGTCCTCAAGTGGCTGCTCATCACGGCCAAGCGCGCCGCGTGGGAGGCGGTGCGCAAGCACCGCGACGAGGCGAAGCGCCGCACCGAGCTCCCCGACGACACGGACGAGGGCGTGCCGGAGCTCCCCTCGGGCGACCCGACGCCGGACGTCGAGGTGCTCCGCAACGAGCGCGACCGCACGCTGTGGGCCGCGCTGGACCAGCTGCCGGACCGCTGCCGGCGGCTCCTGCGACTCGTGTCGCTCGCCGACCGACCCGACTACAAGGCCATCTCGGCCGCGATCGGCATGCCCGTCGGGAGCATCGGCTCCACGCGCGGCCGCTGCCTCGCCAAGCTGCGCGACATCATCGACGACCAGGGGGAATCGTGGGAAGCATCATGAGCACCGAGCCGACGCACAGCCCCGACGAGCCGCTCGACGCCGTCGACCTCGCGCTGCTTGCGGAGCTGGCGCGCATCGCCGAGGAGGTCGACCCCGTGCCCGACGGCCTCGTGGAGCGGTCCCTGTTCGCGATCACCCTCGCCGGCCTCGAGGCCGAGGTCATGGAGCTGGAGTACGTCCAGGTCCCCGAGATGTCCGTGCGGGGCGACGCGCCACCCGTCGAGGCGCGCACCATCACGTTCACGTCCGAGTCCGTCACGGTCATGATCTCGCTGTCGCCGACCGACGACGGCCGCATCCGCATCGACGGCTGGGCCGCCCCGGCCACGGCGCTGCGCGTCGAGCTGCACCGCCCCGGCACCGTGAGCGAGACGACGAGCGACGACGACGGCCGCTTCGTCTTCGACGCCGTCGACCGCGGCCCGGCGAGCCTCGTCGTGCGCCGCGCCGACGGTGCCGGCGGCGCCGTGAGCACCCCGGTCGTCGAGCTGTAGCCGACCTCGTGCCGCGGGCGACCTCTCGCCCGCGGCACGACGGCGTCCCGACCCACCCTTTCCGCGCACCCGTGCGCGAACCGCTGCCGTCGACGACGACGCCCGCGGGCACCGACTGAACGTCATCCCTCGAGGAGGAGCACGTGAGCGAGACCCCTGAACCCCCCGCCGTTCCGCGGGCCACCACGTACGCCGGGCGCGCGATGCGCCTGCTGGACCCCGTGGAGACCCGTCCGCGGCGCGGGCGCCCCCCGTTGCAGTCGACCTGGTACGTCGCGGACCGCCTCATCGTGCAGGGCCCTCCGCCGCGAGCGCTGCGCGACCGCCTGGACCGCACGGCGGACGTCGACGAGCTCGTTGAGTTCGCGGAGGCCGACGACAGGTCCGCGCTCCTGGCGGTCGAGCGGACGGCGCACGAGCTCGGATGGTCGGTCGCGCTCGACACCAGTGGCGACCGAGCTCCGCTGTCCGTCGCCCGGCGCCTCGGAGGGGTGGAGGGAGAAGGCCCCGAGCACGCCGACGACGACGACTACGGGTTCGCCCTGCGACTCGTCCCCGACGACCAGGACGAGGTACCGGACGCCTGGAAGCTCGTCGAACAGCTCGGCGGACGTCTCGACCCCGACGACGGGGACAGCCCGTCGATCACGCTGGACCACGTGATGACCGCGACGCCGTACACCACGCCGCTGCCGTACACGACACCGTTGCCGTACACGACGCCGCTCCCGGTCTCCGCACCGCTGCCGTACACCACGCCGTTGCCGTACACCACGCCGTTGCCGTACACGACGCCGCTCCCGGTCCGGGGTCTGGCCGAGTACGGGCAGGCCGGCACCGGGGGCCGTTCGCCCGTGCAGCGCGTCGGCGGTCCGCCGCGTCGGCGACCGGCGGGTGAGTCCCCGCTGGTCGACCACGAAGGACGTCGGCGCCCGGTGGTCGCCGTGCTCGACACCGGCGTGGGTACGCACCCGTGGTTCGGGGAGTACGACCCCGAGGACCCGACGCGCGGCGACGGCAACGGCGTCGTCCTGAGGTCGGCGACCCTGGACGACGGCCCGATCGGCACGTTCCCGATCGCGGCGCGGCGCGAGGACGACGCCGAGTGGGGTGGCGCGTCGTCGGCCCCGCTGACCGGACCCCTCGACCCCATCGCCGGCCACGGGACGTTCATCGCCGGGATCGTGCACCAGGTCGTGCCGGACGCCCAGATCCTGCCGATCCGGGTGTTCGGTGGCTCCGGCACGGTCCCGGAGTGGGACGTGCTCCAGTCGCTGCGCCGCCTCCTGCGGTTCCACCTGCGCGGGCTGCGAGGCGTCGACGGCTGCTTCCCCGTGGACGTCGCGGTCCTCTCGATGGGCTACTACCACGAGGAGCCGGAGGACGTCGCCTACGACGGTCCGCTGCGTGCGGTCCTGCGGGCGCTGCGGCGCTCCGGGGTGGCCGTCGCCGTCGCCGCCGGCAACGACGGCTCGACGCGGCCGATGTACCCGGCCGCGTTCGCGCCGCACGCCTCGCGCCGGGACGACGAGGTGACCGTGGCGGACGAGGAGCTTTCCCACGACTACCCGCCGCTCCTCGCCGTGGGCGCCAAGAACCCGGACGGGTCCACGGCGCTGTTCAGCAACGAGGGCCCGTGGGTCACCGCGCTCCGTCACGGTGCCGCGCTCGTGAGCACGTTCCCCGTGACGCTCAACGGCCCGACGACCCCGTCGAGGCAGCTGCCGGACACGCGGTTCGGTGGGCTGCGCGCGACCATCGACCCCGAGAGCTTCGCCGGCGGGTTCGGTACCTGGAGCGGGACGTCGTTCGCGGCACCGGCACTCGCGGCCGAGCTCGCCGCGGCCCTCGACGCCGCCCCTGCCGCGGACGGTGACGGTACGCTCGCCTCACAGGTGACGGCCAGGGTCGACGCCGCCTGGGCCGCGGTCACCGCGGCGACGGGGATCGAGAGGCCGGAGCCGCCCGCGACGTGATGCGGCCGCGCCCCGGGGACGGGAGCACGCGGGTGGCGGTCACGACCGTGGCGGAGGCATCCGTCGTGCTCGCGGACGGGCACAGCCTCAACGCCCGTGGCCGACACGCGCACGCGCTGCGACGCTTCCAGGAGGTGATCGACTGGTGCGTCGCCGCGCGTGCGTCGACCGCGCCGGACGAGGAGGAGGGTGCGTCGCAGCGTCGCCACCTCCTCGTCCGGGCTCGGATCGGCCTGGCGATGTGTCGGTTCGAGGTCCACGGGGACGTCGAGGGTGCGCTGTCCCAACTGCGGGCGGCCGAGGCGGAGGCCGACGCGGAGCTCGCTGCTCTCGTCGTGGGCCAGCGCGGCCTCCTGCGCCAGCGGTCGGGCGACGCGCGCGGCGCTCTCCGAGACCTCGACACCGCGCTCGCGCGGGTGCCGACCGGGTGGTCGCGCGATCGCGCCGTGCTGCACATGAACCGGGGAAGCCTGCGGTCCGACCTCGGGCGGCTGGCGGAGGCGGGCGAGGACTTTGCCGCGTCGCTCGAGCTCGCGCATCTGATCGAGAACGACATGTACGCGTCGATGGCGGCGCACAACCTCGGCTGGGTCGTGTACCTCCAGGGTGACCTCCCGACGGCCTTGCGGACCATGGACGAGGCGGCGGAGCGGGCGCCGGACCGGCACGCCGCCGTCGGGCTCATCGACCGGGCGCAGGTGCTGCTCGACGCCGGGCTGCTCACCGAGGCGGACGACGCGCTGCGCGAGGCGCGCGAGCACCTCTCGCGCTACCGCATGCTGCGCGACCTCGCGGAGGTCGAGCTGGTGCGGTCGCGGGTCGTCCTGGGCCTGCGGCGGTACGGTGATGCGCGCCGGCTCGCCCGCTCGGCCTCGCGACGGTTCGAGCGCCTCGGCAACACGCC
This sequence comes from Cellulosimicrobium cellulans, assembly GCF_016921195.1. GTDB lineage: Bacteria > Actinomycetota > Actinomycetes > Actinomycetales > Cellulomonadaceae > Cellulosimicrobium > Cellulosimicrobium cellulans_F. The sequence goes on along the minus strand of NZ_JAFGYF010000011.1, from coordinate 95,306 downwards.
GTGGATGCTGCGCGCGCGCGTCGCCGAGCTGCAGGCGGCGCTGACGCAGCACCGGTCGGAGCGCGTGACGCCCGCGACGGCACGGCGGCACGCGACCTGGGCGCTCGCCCTCGCGAGCGAGGGCGACGCGCTCGGCGGCGTCGCGGGCCTCGGCGTGACGATCCCGGCGCAGCTTCTCGCTGCCGAGTGGCTCGTGGCCGCGGGAGACGTGCGTGCCGCGCACGAGGTCCTCACGCGGGTCCCCGCGCGTCTCGACCGGGCTCCGCTCCCGGTGCGGCTGCAGCACGAGGCCGTGCGCGCCCAGCTCGCGTTCGTCGCCGGGGACCGTCGCGGCGGTGTTCGTGCGGTGCGTCGCGGCCAGTCGGCCCTCGCCGAGCACCGCGCGCGGCTCGGCTCCGTCGATGCCGTGACGGCGTCTGCGGTGCACGGGGTCCGGCTCGGCAACGTCGACGTCGAGGCGGCGCTGCGGACGCGGCGACCGGGAACCATCTTCGACGCGGTCGAGCGCGGTCGTGCGGCGTTCGCGGGCACGGGCCGCGTGCGACCGCCGTCGGACCCGGTCCTCGCGGACCTCCTCGCCTCCGCGCGCCGTGAGGTCGAGGCCGCCCGTGCGCTCGGCGCTCCGTCGGACCCCTCGCACCTCGCCCGTCGCCAGGACCATCTGCGGGCGGCCCGCCGGTTGCAGGACGACGCGCGTCGCCGGGCCTGGCAGCACGGGGGAGGGGCCGCGACCCCGGTCGCCGCGACGGAGCGCCGGCTCCGGGCCGCCCTCGCCGGGGCGGGCTCCGACGCCGTCGTCGCCGACCTCGTGATCGAGGGCGACGACGTCCTGGCCGTCCGCGTGTCCGCGGCAGGGTCGCGGCTCGTGCGGCTCGCCCCGCGCGCGACGGTCGCGGAGCAGGTGCGCCGCGCCCGGGCCGACTTCGCGGTGCTCTCGAACGTGCTCATCCCCGTCCCGATGCGGGAGGCGGCCGTCGGGTCGCTCACGCGCGCCCTGACCGCGCTCGACGACGCCCTCGTCGTTCCCCTGGAGGTCGACGGCGACCTGCACCTCGCCGCGCGCGACCTGCTGCTCGCGCTCCCGTGGGCCTCGTTGCCCTCGCGGCGAGGCCGGAGGACGTGGGCGAACTCGTGGGTAGACCTGCGGGTCGGGGAGCCGACGCGGCGTGCGGACGAGGCGCTCGTCGTCGCCGGCCCCGGGCTGCGGTTCTCGGGCGCGGAGGCCAAGCTCGTCGCGTCGGTCTGGGAGGGCTCCGAGGCCCTCGCAGGCGAGGACGCCACGTGCGAGGCGGTGGTCGCGGGTCTCCGGACCGCGGGGGTCGTCCACCTCGCCGCGCACGGGACGCACGAGACCGACAACCCGCTCTTCTCCTCGCTGCGCCTGGCCGATGGACCGATGTTCGCGCACGAGCTCGACGGCATCGACCTGCACGGGGTGGTCGTGGTCCTGTCGGCATGCGAGGTCGGGCTCTCGACGCCGCGGATCGGCGGCGAGTCCCTCGGCCTGACGAGCGTGCTGCTGCGCCTGGGCGCGCGTGCGGTGATCGCGAGCGTCGCCCCGCTGCGCGACGACGTCGCCGCGCGCGTCATGCCGTCGCTCCACGCCGAGCTGCGCGACGGCGCCATGCCGGGGACGGCGCTCGCCCGCGCGGTCGCCGACGAGCCCGAGCCCGTCCCGCTCGTGTGCTTCGGCCCGCTGGTGCTCTGACGCGGTGGGGAGCGGAGGCACCCCGGTGAGCGACCGCGGTTTGGAGCACCCGCCGTCGTCCCGTACGATGGGCGTGTACCCAAGACCGCCGGTCGTTCGACCCTGCCCGCAGACTCCGTCTGCAGGACGTGACGGACCGAAGTCCCACCCACGAGGTGGAGGCCAGCGCAGGTAGCGAATCGACGACGTCCGCCCGGCCCCGCCGTGCGTGCGACTGCGAGCCCCGCGCCTGCGCGGGGCTCTTTCTCGTTCCGGGACGGACGCCGGTGGTACCACCACCGGAAGGATTGCCATGGCGAGGCCGGACAAGGCAGCCGCAGTCGCCGAGATCTCGGACAAGTTCCGCGACTCGAACGCTGCCGTGCTGACCGAGTACCGCGGGCTCACCGTCGCGCAGCTCAAGCAGCTGCGTCGGTCGCTCAGCGGCAACGCAACCTACGCCGTGGTGAAGAACACGCTGACCGCCATCGCGGCCAAGGAGGCCGGTGTCGAGGGACTCGACGCCGACCTGCAGGGCCCGTCGGCAATCGCCTTCGTCACCGGGGATCCGGTCGAGGCTGCCAAGGGTCTGCGTGACTTCGCCAAGGCGAACCCCGCGCTGGTCATCAAGGGTGGTGTCCTCGACGGGCGCCCCCTGACCGCCGCGGAGGTCACGAAGCTCGCGGACCTCGAGTCCCGCGAGGTCCTGCTGGCCAAGGCGGCCGGCGCGATGAAGGCCAAGCTCTTCCAGGCTGCCTACGTCTTCACCGCGAACACCGCCCAGGCCGCCCGCGTCATCGATGCCCTGCGTCAGAAGCAGGAATCGGAGGGCGCTGCCGCCTGATCCCGCGCCCGGGGCACGCCCCGGTCCCGTGATCCACGCAGCGCAAGCACACACCCCGCTTCTGGCAGGCCCGCACCGGGCCGCTGCCGAGCACCGACCGAAAGGAACGCCATCATGGCGAAGCTCAGCACCGACGAGCTCATCGAGCAGTTCAAGGGCCTCACCCTCATCGAGCTCAACGAGTTCGTGAAGGCCTTCGAGGAGACCTTCGAGGTCACCGCCGCCGCCCCCGCCGCCGTCGCGGTCGCCGCCCCCGCGGGTGGCGCCGGTGGCGACGCCCCGGCCGAGGAGGAGAAGGACGAGTTCGACGTCATCCTCGAGGCTGCCGGCGACAAGAAGATCCAGGTCATCAAGGAGGTGCGCGCGCTCACGTCCCTCGGTCTCAAGGAGGCCAAGGACCTCGTGGACGGTGCCCCGAAGCCGGTCCTGGAGGGCGCGAACAAGGAGACGGCCGAGAAGGCCAAGGCTGCCCTCGAGGGCGCCGGCGCCACGGTCACCCTCAAGTGATCTCGCCGGCCGGTTCCTGACGGGACCGGTCGCACGCCGCACGAGGCCCGCACCCCGACCGGGGTGCGGGCCTCGTCGTCGTTCGTGCCTCCCGACCGCGCGGGTGGGCGGGAGAGCGTGCGCGTGAGACGTCGTCGGGCACCCGAGCGGCGCACCGGCTTCACGGAACGGCCACGAGTGTGCCACCATGTGCGGGTCGACGACGCAGGACAGCGAGGTCGGCACCAGCAGGTTCGCGGCCCGCGAGACGGGTCGGAGGCGGGCGACGAGGCCCGCGCGAGTACCGGTGAGACGCGCAGGCGTCTGGTTCCGGGCGGGGTCGCACGCCCCGGGGTTGTGTTGCGATGCGTGTTGGGCTATGCTCACGCTTTGCGCTGTCCTGTGCCCCCGATCTCATATACCCCCGACCCCCTCGTCGACGTACGTGCGCGTCCGCGAGGTGTCGTGGCGGCGGTGATCGTGTCCAGCCCGGCGGTGCAGCGTTCTTTCGATCTGCAGGGAAGGACCCCTCTTGGCTGCCTCGCGCACCCCTTCTGCTCCGTCCGCCGACGCCATCGCGAACCGCACCGCGTCGCGTCGCCTCTCCTTCGCCAAGATCTTCGAGCCCCTCGAGGTCCCCGACCTGCTGGGCCTCCAGACCGAGAGCTTCGACTGGCTCCTCGGCAACGAGGCGTGGCAGGCGCGTGTCGCCGCCGCGGCCGAGGCCGGCCGCCAGGACGTGCCCTCGACGTCGGGCCTCGAGGAGATCTTCGAGGAGATCTCCCCGATCGAGGACTTCGGGTCCTCGATGTCCCTGTCGTTCTCCAACCACCGCTTCGAGCCGCCGAAGTACACGGCCGACGAGTGCAAGGAGAAGGACTTCACGTACGCCGCGCCGCTGTTCGTCACCGCGGAGTTCGTCAACTACAACACCGGTGAGATCAAGAGCCAGACGGTCTTCATGGGCGACTTCCCGCTCATGACCGAGCGCGGCACCTTCATCATCAACGGCACCGAGCGCGTCGTCGTCTCGCAGCTCGTCCGCTCGCCCGGCGTCTACTTCGAGCGCGCGGCCGACAAGACGAGCGACAAGGACATCTTCTCCGCGAAGATCATCCCGTCGCGCGGCGCCTGGCTCGAGTTCGAGATCGACAAGCGCGACGCCGTCGGCGTGCGCGTCGACCGCAAGCGCAAGCAGTCCGTCACGGTCCTGCTCAAGGCGCTCGGCCTGACCGAGTCGGAGATCCGCGAGCAGTTCGCCGACTTCCCGTCGGTGCTCGACACGCTCGAGAAGGACCACGTCCACACGCAGGACGAGGCCCTCGTCGACCTGTACCGCAAGATCCGCCCGGGCGAGCCGCCGACCGTCGAGGCCGGCCGCGCGCTGCTCGAGAACTTCTACTTCAACCCGAAGCGCTACGACCTCGCGAAGGTCGGCCGCTACAAGGCGAACAAGAAGCTCGGCATCGACGCGCCGCTCACGGACTCCACGCTCTCCGTCTCGGACGTCGTCGCGACGATCAAGTACCTCGCGGCCCTGCACGCCGACCACGCGTCCATCCCGGGCACCCGCAACGGCGAGGCCGTCGAGGTGCGCGTCGAGACGGACGACATCGACCACTTCGGCAACCGCCGCATCCGCGCCGTCGGCGAGCTCATCCAGAACCAGGTCCGCACGGGCCTGTCCCGGATGGAGCGCGTCGTGCGCGAGCGCATGACGACGCAGGACGTCGAGGCGATCACGCCCCAGACGCTCATCAACATCCGCCCGGTCGTGGCGTCCATCCGCGAGTTCTTCGGCACGTCGCAGCTCTCGCAGTTCATGGACCAGAACAACCCGCTCGCGGGCCTGACGCACAAGCGTCGTCTCTCGGCGCTCGGCCCGGGCGGTCTGTCGCGCGACCGCGCCGGCATGGAGGTCCGTGACGTCCACCCGTCGCACTACGGCCGCATGTGCCCGATCGAGACCCCTGAGGGCCCGAACATCGGCCTGATCGGCTCGCTCGCGTCGTACGGGCGCATCAACCCGTTCGGCTTCATCGAGACCCCGTACCGCAAGGTGACGGCGGGCAAGGTGACCGACGAGGTCGTCTACCTCACGGCCGACGACGAGGACCGCCACGTCATCGCGCAGGCGAACCAGACGCTCAACGCCGACGGCTCCTTCGCGGACGAGCGCGTGCTCGTGCGCACCAAGGGCGGCGAGGTCGAGATCGTGCCCGGCACGCAGGTCGACTACATGGACGTCTCGCCGCGCCAGATGGTGTCGGTCGCGACGGCGCTCATCCCGTTCCTCGAGCACGACGACGCCAACCGCGCCCTCATGGGCGCGAACATGCAGCGCCAGGCCGTGCCGCTGGTCCGCTCCGAGGCCCCGCTCGTCGGGACCGGCATGGAGTGGCGCGCGGCCGTCGACGCGGGTGACGTCGTCGTCGCGACGAAGCCCGGTGTCGTCACCGAGGTCTCGGCCGACCTCGTGCTCGTCGCGAACGACGACGGCACGACCGGCAGCTACCGCATCGCGAAGTTCCGCCGCTCCAACCAGGGCACGAGCTACAACCAGCGCGTGCTCGTCGACGAGGGCCAGCGCATCGAGGTCGGCTCCGTCCTCGCGGACGGGCCGGCGACGGACGAGGGCGAGCTCGCGCTCGGCCGCAACCTCCTCGTGGCGTTCATGTCGTGGGAGGGCCACAACTACGAGGACGCGATCATCCTCAGCCAGCGCCTCGTGCAGGACGACGTGCTCTCGTCGATCCACATCGAGGAGCACGAGGTCGACGCGCGCGACACCAAGCTCGGCCCCGAGGAGATCACGCGGGACATCCCGAACGTCTCCGAGGACGTCCTCGCGGACCTCGACGAGCGCGGCATCATCCGCATCGGTGCCGAGGTCGGCGCGGGCGACGTCCTGGTCGGCAAGGTCACCCCCAAGGGCGAGACCGAGCTCACCCCGGAGGAGCGCCTGCTGCGCGCGATCTTCGGCGAGAAGGCGCGCGAGGTGCGCGACACGTCCCTCAAGGTGCCCCACGGCGAGTCCGGCACGGTCATCGGCGTGCGCGAGTTCAACCGCGAGGACGGCGACGAGCTGCCCGCGGGCGTGAACCAGCTCGTGCGCGTCTACATCGCGCAGCGCCGCAAGATCACGGACGGCGACAAGCTCGCCGGCCGTCACGGCAACAAGGGCGTCATCTCCAAGATCCTGCCCGTCGAGGACATGCCGTTCCTCGCGGACGGGACGCCGGTCGACGTCGTCCTCAACCCGCTGGGCGTCCCCGGTCGTATGAACGTCGGCCAGGTCCTCGAGACGCACCTCGGGTGGGTCGCGAAGCAGGGCTGGGACATCTCGCTGGCCGAGGGCAAGGACCTCTCCTGGAAGGAGAACGTCCCCGAGATCGCCGCGACGTCCGAGCCCGGCCGCCCCGTGGCCACCCCGGTGTTCGACGGCGTCCACGAGGACGCGCTCACGGGCCTGCTCTCGACCACGATCCCGAACCGCGACGGCGACCGCATGGTCGGCGCCGACGGCAAGGCGCGCCTCTTCGACGGCCGCTCGGGCGAGCCGTTCCCCGAGCCGGTGTCGGTGGGCTACATGTACATCCTCAAGCTCCACCACCTGGTCGACGACAAGATCCACGCGCGCTCGACCGGCCCGTACTCGATGATCACGCAGCAGCCGCTGGGTGGTAAGGCGCAGTTCGGCGGCCAGCGCTTCGGCGAGATGGAGGTGTGGGCCCTCGAGGCGTACGGCGCGGCCTACACGCTCCAGGAGCTCCTCACGATCAAGTCGGACGACGTGCCCGGTCGCGTCAAGGTCTACGAGGCGATCGTCAAGGGCGAGAACATCCCCGACTCGGGCATCCCGGAGTCCTTCAAGGTCCTCCTCAAGGAGATGCAGTCGCTGTGCCTGAACGTCGAGGTGCTCTCGAGCGACGGCGTGTCCATCGAGATGCGGGAGTCGGACGACGACGTGTACCGCGCAGCAGAAGAGCTCGGCATCGACCTGTCGCGCCGCCCCAACGCGGCGTCCAGCGTCGACGAGATCTGATCTCGGGCAGGCGGGAGCGGGTCACCCCGCTCCCGCCGACGACCCCCACACCAACCGTCTTTATGGCGTCGGCACCGGCCCCGGCCGGTCCCGGCAGACGAAGGAAGTAGGACAACTTGCTCGACGTCAACGTCTTCGACGAGCTGCGTATCGGCCTGGCCACGGCCGACGACATCCGTGCGTGGTCGCACGGTGAGGTGAAGAAGCCCGAGACCATCAACTACCGCACCCTCAAGCCCGAGAAGGACGGCCTCTTCTGCGAGAAGATCTTCGGCCCGACCCGGGACTGGGAGTGCTACTGCGGCAAGTACAAGCGCGTGCGCTTCAAGGGCATCATCTGCGAGCGCTGCGGCGTCGAGGTGACGCGCTCGAAGGTGCGTCGTGAGCGCATGGGCCACATCGAGCTCGCCGCGCCCGTCACGCACATCTGGTTCTTCAAGGGTGTGCCCTCGCGCCTCGGCTACCTGCTCGACCTCGCCCCGAAGGACCTGGAGAAGGTCATCTACTTCGCGGCGTACATGATCACCTCGGTCGACGAGGAGGGCCGCCAGGAGGACCTCCCCAACCTCCAGAACGAGATCGACCTGGAGAAGAAGGAGATCGCGGACGCCCGCGACAACGACATCAACGCTCGCGCCCAGAAGCTCGAGGCCGACCTGGCCGAGCTCGAGGCCGAGGGTGCCAAGGCCGACGCGCGCCGGAAGGTCCGCGACTCGGCCGAGCGCGAGATGGCGCAGATCCGCAAGCGTGCGGATGCGCAGCTCGACCGCCTCGACCAGGTGTGGGACCGCTTCAAGAACCTCAAGGTCGCCGACCTCGAGGGCGACGAGATGCTCTACCGCGCCCTCCAGGACCGCTACGGCACGTACTTCGAGGGCTCGATGGGCGCCGCGGCGATCCAGAAGCGTCTCCAGGACTTCGACCTGGAGGCGGAGGCCGAGTCCCTGCGCGAGACCATCCGCACGGGCAAGGGGCAGCGCAAGACGCGTGCCCTCAAGCGCCTCAAGGTCGTCAACGCGTTCCTCACGACGACGAACTCGCCCACGGGCATGGTGCTCGACGCCGTCCCGGTCATCCCGCCGGACCTGCGCCCGATGGTGCAGCTCGACGGTGGCCGCTTCGCGACGAGCGACCTCAACGACCTGTACCGCCGCGTGATCAACCGGAACAACCGCCTCAAGCGTCTGCTCGACCTCGGTGCGCCGGAGATCATCGTCAACAACGAGAAGCGGATGCTCCAGGAGGCCGTGGACTCGCTGTTCGACAACGGCCGCCGTGGTCGTCCGGTCACGGGTCCGGGCAACCGTCCGCTCAAGTCCATCTCGGACATGCTCAAGGGCAAGCAGGGTCGTTTCCGCCAGAACCTGCTCGGCAAGCGCGTCGACTACTCGGGCCGTTCGGTCATCGTCGTCGGCCCGCAGCTCAAGCTGCACCAGTGCGGCCTGCCGAAGCAGATGGCGCTCGAGCTGTTCAAGCCGTTCGTCATGAAGCGGCTCGTGGACCTCAACCACGCGCAGAACATCAAGAGCGCCAAGCGCATGGTCGAGCGTGCCCGCCCGGTCGTGTGGGACGTGCTCGAGGAGGTCATCACCGAGCACCCCGTGCTGCTCAACCGTGCACCGACGCTGCACCGCCTGGGCATCCAGGCGTTCGAGCCGCAGCTCGTCGAGGGCAAGGCGATCCACCTGCACCCGCTCGTGTGCGCCGCGTTCAACGCGGACTTCGACGGTGACCAGATGGCCGTCCACCTGCCCCTGAGCGCCGAGGCGCAGGCCGAGGCCCGCATCCTCATGCTCTCGAGCAACAACATCCTCAAGCCGTCGGACGGTCGTCCGGTGACCATGCCCTCGCAGGACATGATCATCGGTCTGTACCACCTGACGAGCGACCGCGAGGGCGCCGAGGGCGAGGGCCGTGCGTTCGGCTCGGTGGCCGAGGCGATCATGGCGTTCGACCAGGGCACCCTGGACCTCAACGCCCGGGTGAAGATCCGCACGACGGACCTCGTCCCGCCGGTCTCCGGCTTCGAGGCCCCCGAGGGCTGGGAGCCGGGTCAGCCGATCCTCTTCGACACCACGCTCGGTCGCGCGCTGTTCAACGAGACGCTGCCCGTCGACTACCCGTACGTGAACTCGGTCGTCGACAAGAAGCGCCTCTCGGCGATCGTCAACGAGCTCGCGGAGCGCTACCCGAAGGTCGAGGTCGCGGCGTCGCTCGACGCGCTGAAGGCGGCCGGCTTCCGCTGGGCGACCCGCTCGGGCGTCACGATCGCGATCTCCGACGTGGCCACCCCGGCGGCGAAGGCCGAGATCCTCGAGCAGCACGAGGAGCGCGCGCTCAAGGTCCAGCAGCAGTACGACCGTGGTCTCATCACGGACGACGAGCGCCGCCAGGAGCTCATCGAGATCTGGACCCAGGCGACGGACAAGGTCGCCTCGGTCATGCGCGAGAACCTCGAGGCGAACGACCGCAACACCGTGTACCGCATGGTCGGCTCGGGTGCCCGTGGTAACTGGATGCAGGTCCGTCAGATCGCCGGTATGCGCGGTCTCGTGGCGAACCCGAAGGGCGAGATCATCCCGCGCCCGATCAAGTCCAACTACCGCGAGGGCCTGTCCGTCCTCGAGTACTTCATCGCGACGCACGGCGCCCGCAAGGGTCTGGCGGACACCGCTCTGCGGACCGCCGACTCGGGATACCTCACGCGTCGTCTGGTGGACGTGTCGCAGGACGTCATCGTCCGCGAGGAGGACTGCGGCACGGAGCGTGGTCTGACCCTGCCGATCGCGGAGGAGCTCGCGGGCATCCTCGTGCGCCACCCGAAGGTGGAGACGAGCGTCTACTCGCGCACCCTCGCGGCCGACCTGGTCGACCCCGACGGGAACGTCGTCGGCAAGGCCGGCGACGACGCGGGCGACGTCCTCATCGACGCCGCCGTGGCCGCGGGCGTGCGCGAGGCCAAGGTCCGTTCGGTCCTCACGTGCGAGTCGCGCGTCGGCACGTGCGCCAAGTGCTACGGGCGCTCGCTCGCCACGGGCAAGCTCGTCGACATCGGCGAGGCGGTCGGCATCATCGCCGCCCAGTCGATCGGCGAGCCGGGCACCCAGCTGACGATGCGTACCTTCCACACCGGTGGTGTGGCCTCCGCGGACGACATCACGCAGGGTCTGCCGCGTGTCACGGAGCTCTTCGAGGCCCGCACCCCCAAGGGTGAGGCGCCCATCGCGGAGTTCTCGGGTCGCATCGCGATCGACGACACGGAGCGCTCGCGCCGTCTGGTCCTCACGCCGGACGACGGCTCGGAGGAGATCGCGTACCCGGTGACGAAGCGTGCCCGCCTGCTCGTGCAGGACGGCGACCACGTCAACGTCGGCACGCAGCTCGTGCAGGGCGCGGTGGACCCCAAGAAGGTCCTGCGCATCCTCGGCCCGCGCGCCACGCAGAAGCACCTGGTGGACGAGGTCCAGGAGGTCTACCGCTCCCAGGGCGTGGACATCCACGACAAGCACATCGAGGTCATCGTGCGGCAGATGCTGCGTCGCGTGACCGTGCTCGACTCGGGCGACTCGCACCTCCTGCCGGGCGAGCTCGCCGAGCGCGGCCGCTTCGAGGACGCGAACCGTCGCGCGGTGGCGGAGGGTGGCCAGCCGGCCTCCGGCCGCCCCGAGCTGATGGGCATCACGAAGGCGTCGCTCGCGACGGACTCGTGGCTGTCGGCGGCCTCCTTCCAGGAGACGACGCGCGTGCTCACCGAGGCGTCGATGAGCGGTCGTCGTGACCCGCTCCTCGGCCTCAAGGAGAACGTCATCATCGGTAAGCTCATCCCGGCCGGTACCGGTCTGCCCCGGTACACCAAGGTCCAGGTCGAGCCGACCGAGCAGGCCAAGACGGAGCTCTACCCGAGCTTCGGCTACGACGAGATCGACTTCCCGGCGCTCGGCATGGGCTCCGGCGAGGCGATCCCGCTCGAGGACCTGGACTTCGGCGACTACCGCTGACGTCTCACGACGGGTGCCCGCCGGCCGTCCACACCTCGTGTCTGGGGCCGGCGGGCACCCGTCGCCGTCTCTCCTGCGGGACGACGACGCGGACCCGGGGGAGCGGCCGCGGTCGCGACCTGCTCCTTTGACTCCTTGCCGAGTGGCAGGTAACCTGGTAAACCGTGCCCGCGCCGTCGGGCCCTCCGTGATGTCCCTGGCGGGGCGGTGTCAGCGAGCGATCGCTCCCACCTCCGCGCAGCGGGCTCCGGACGGGCCGATGTGAGTGCCCGGGCATTCCGGATCCCGGTCCTGGCGGTGCCTCGTGCCCGTGGGCGGGCGACGGACCATCGAGCCGGTGGTAGGTGGCTGCTGCAGCGTGTCTCGCGCTGCGGGTGCCTCGTGCGATCGGCTCCAGCAGCCAGCACGACCACCATCGGGGATAGCCCCGGTAGCTCGAGAAGACACGGAGACGTAGTGCCTACGATCCAGCAGCTCGTCCGCAAGGGGCGGACCTCGAAGGTGGGGAAGTCCAAGACTCCCGCCCTCAAGGGTTCCCCGCAGCGGCGCGGTGTGTGCACGCGCGTGTACACCACCACCCCGAAGAAGCCGAACTCCGCGCTGCGCAAGGTCGCTCGCGTGAAGCTCTCCTCCCAGGTCGAGGTCACGGCCTACATCCCCGGCGTCGGCCACAACCTCCAGGAGCACTCCATCGTGCTCGTGCGCGGCGGTCGTGTGAAGGACCTCCCGGGTGTGCGCTACAAGATCGTGCGCGGCGCGCTCGACACGCAGGGCGTGAAGAACCGCAAGCAGGCCCGCAGCCGCTACGGCGCCAAGAAGGAGAAGAGCTGATGCCTCGCAAGGGCCCGGCCCCGAAGCGGCCGCTCATCGTCGACCCCGTCTACGGGTCGCCCGTCGTCACGCAGCTCATCAACAAGGTGCTGCTCGACGGCAAGAAGTCCACCGCCGAGTCGATCGTCTACGGCGCCCTCGAGGGCGTCCGCGCGAAGACCGACGGCGACCCGGTCGTCGTGCTCAAGCGCGCGCTGGAGAACGTCCGCCCGGCGCTCGAGGTCCGCTCGCGCCGCGTCGGTGGTGCGACCTACCAGGTCCCGGTCGAGGTGCGCCCCGCACGTGCGACGACCCTCGCGCTGCGCTGGCTCACGGACTACTCGCGCGCACGTCGCGAGAAGACCATGACGGAGCGCCTCATGAACGAGATCCTCGACGCGAGCAACGGCCTCGGTGCCGCGGTCAAGCGCCGCGAGGACATGCACAAGATGGCGGAGTCCAACAAGGCCTTCGCCCACTACCGCTGGTAGTCCGCACGACGGGCCCCGGGGACCGAGGCGTCCCCGGGGCCGTCGGCGGGTCCGAGGCCGGTCACCCCGGTCCGAGCAGCGCCCCCGACTCAACCCATCTAACGAGGGAAGCAGACCGTGGCACTTGACGTGCTGACCGACCTGAGCAAGGTCCGCAACATCGGCATCATGGCCCACATCGATGCCGGGAAGACCACGACCACCGAGCGCATCCTGTTCTACACGGGTGTCAACTACAAGCTCGGCGAGACGCACGACGGCGCGTCGACGACCGACTGGATGGAGCAGGAGAAGGAGCGCGGCATCACCATCACGTCCGCCGCCGTCTCGTGCTACTGGAACAAGAACCAGATCAACATCATCGACACGCCCGGCCACGTCGACTTCACGGTCGAGGTCGAGCGCTCGCTGCGCGTGCTCGACGGGGCCGTCGCGGTCTTCGACGGCAAGGAGGGCGTGGAGCCCCAGTCCGAGACGGTGTGGCGCCAGGCGGACAAGTACAACGTCCCCCGCATCTGCTTCGTCAACAAGATGGACAAGCTCGGCGCGGACTTCTACTTCACCGTCGACACCATCATCAACCGCCTCAAGGCGAAGCCGCTGGTGGTCCAGCTCCCCATCGGCGCCGAGAGCGACTTCACGGGCGTCGTCGACCTCCTCGAGATGAAGGCGCTCGTCTGGCACGGGGAGACCCAGCTCGGCGAGGCGTACGACACCGAGGAGATCCCGGCGGACCTCGTCGAGAAGGCCGAGAAGTACCGCGGCGAGCTCGTCGAGGCCGTCGCCGAGGCCGACGAGGAGCTGCTCGAGAAGTACCTCGGTGGCGAGGAGCTGACGGTCGCCGAGCTGAAGGCCGGCATCCGCAAGCTCGTCATCGCGGGCGAGGCGTTCCCCGTCCTGTGCGGCTCCGCGTTCAAGAACAAGGGCGTCCAGCCCATGCTCGACGCGGTCATCGACTACCTGCCGTCGCCCCTCGACGTGCCGGCGATCGACGGTCACGACCCGAAGGACGAGGAGAAGGTCGTCCAGCGTCACCCCGACGCCACGGAGCCGTTCTCCGCGCTCGCCTTCAAGGTCGCGGCGCACCCGTTCTTCGGCAAGCTCACCTACGTGCGCGTGTACTCCGGTCGCGTCGAGCCCGGCCAGCAGGTCGCGAACTCGACCAAGGGCAAGAAGGAGCGCGTCGGCAAGATCTTCCAGATGCACTCCAACAAGGAGAACCCGGTCGACGAGGCGAGCGCCGGTCACATCTACGCGGTCATCGGCCTCAAGGACACCACGACCGGTGACACGCTGAGCGACATGGCGAACCCGGTCATCCTCGAGTCGATGAGCTTCCCGGAGCCCGTCATCGACGTCGCGATCGAGCCGAAGACGAAGGCCGACCAGGAGAAGCTCTCGACGGCGATCCAGAAGCTCGCCGAGGAGGACCCGACCTTCCGCGTCAAGCTGGACGACGAGACCGGTCAGACCGTCATCGGCGGCATGGGCGAGCTCCACCTCGACATCCTCGTCGACCGCATGCGTCGCGAGTTCAAGGTCGAGGCCAACGTCGGCAAGCCGCAGGTCGCGTACCGCGAGACGATCCGCCGCAAGGCCGAGAAGATCGAGTACACGCACAAGAAGCAGACCGGTGGCTCCGGGCAGTTCGCCAAGGTCCAGGTGACCTTCGAGCCGCTCGACACGGCCGAGGGCGAGCTCTACGAGTTCGACAACGCCGTGACCGGTGGTCGCATCCCGCGCGAGTACATCCCGAGCGTCGACGCGGGTATCCAGTCCGCGATGGAGCTCGGCGTGCTCGCCGGCTTCCCGCTGGTCGGGGTCAAGGCGACCCTGCTCGACGGCGCCTACCACGAGGTCGACTCCTCGGAGATGGCGTTCAAGATCGCCGGCTCGATGGTCCTCAAGGAGGGCGTCAAGCGGGCGGACCCGGTTCTGCTGGAGCCGGTGATGGCGGTCGAGGTGCGTACGCCCGAGGAGTACATGGGCGACGTCATCGGCGACCTGAACTCACGTCGTGGAATGATCCAGTCCATGGAGGACGCGACGGGTGTGAAGGTCGTCCGGGCCCACGTACCGTTGTCAGAGATGTTCGGGTACATCGGCGACCTCCGGTCCAAGACCCAGGGCCGCGCCGTGTACTCGATGCAGTTCGACAGCTACGCCGAGGTTCCTCGGAACGTTGCCGAAGAGATCATCAAGAAGACCCGGGGCGAGTGAGTCCCCACAGGTCGAAGACCCGCACAACCATCAACCTGTAGGAAACCGCAACGCCCCGCGGATGTAGGATCTCTCGGTCGACATTCGCAACGTTCGGCACATCTACCCAAGTCCCAGGAGGACCCCAGTGGCTAAGGCCAAGTTCGAGCGGACCAAGCCGCACGTCAACATCGGCACCATCGGTCACGTCGACCACGGTAAGACGACGCTGACGGCGGCGATCTCGAAGACGCTCGCGGACACGTACCCGGACCTGCCGGCGAACGTCCAGCGCAACTTCGACGAGATCGACGCGGCTCCCGAGGAGAAGCAGCGCGGTATCACGATCAACATCGCGCACATCGAGTACGAGACGCCGAAGCGTCACTACGCGCACGTCGACGCCCCGGGTCACGCCGACTACATCAAGAACATGATCACCGGTGCCGCCCAGATGGACGGCGCGATCCTCGTGGTCGCCGCGACCGACGGTCCGATGGCCCAGACGCGCGAGCACGTCCTGCTCGCCCGCCAGGTCGGCGTGCCGTACCTGCTCGTCGCGCTCAACAAGTCCGACATGGTCGACGACGAGGAGATCCTCGAGCTCGTCGAGATGGAGGTGCGCGAGCTCCTCTCCTCGCAGGAGTTCGACGGCGACAACGCGCCGGTCGTGCGCGTCTCCGGCCTCAAGGCGCTCGAGGGCGACCCCGAGTGGACCGCGAAGATCATCGAGCTCATGGAGGCCGTGGACGAGAACGTCCCGGAGCCCGTCCGCGAGCTCGACAAGCCGTTCCTCATGCCCGTCGAGGACGTCTTCACGATCACGGGTCGTGGCACGGTCGTCACCGGCAAGGTGGAGCGTGGCACGCTCGACCTCAACTCGGACGTCGAGATCGTCGGCATCCGCGCGCCCCAGAAGACCACGGTCACGGGTATCGAGACGTTCCACAAGCAGATGGACCAGGCTCAGGCCGGCGACAACACCGGTCTGCTCCTGCGCGGCATCAAGCGCGAGGACGTCGAGCGCGGCCAGGTCGTCGTGAAGCCGGGCTCGATCACCCCGCACACGCAGTTCGAGGCGCAGGTCTACATCCTGGGCAAGGACGAGGGCGGCCGTCACAACCCGTTCTACTCGAACTACCGTCCGCAGTTCTACTTCCGCACGACGGACGTCACCGGCGTCATCACGCTGCCCGAGGGCACCGAGATGGTCATGCCCGGCGACAACACCGAGATGACGGTCGAGCTCATCCAGCCGATCGCCATGGAGGAGGGCCTCGGCTTCGCCATCCGTGAGGGTGGCCGCACCGTCGGCTCCGGCCGCGTCACCAAGATCCTCAAGTGATCTGACGCTGCCTCGCAGCGCTCGTCGAAGGCCCGGTCCCGCCCGCGGGGCCGGGCCTTCGGCCTGCGGTTACCGTCCCCGCGGAGACGGTCCCTGCGGTCACCGTCACAGCCCCCCGGCCGGTCTCGACTTGGACGGGGCGGTCTTCGTGTGGCAGACTGTTCAGGTTGCCTGTTACGGGTGCGCTCTTTCACGTGTCGAACAGTGTGTTGAACCGGTCCTCTCGAGGAGGACCAGGACCCCGGGATCTCGTCCCGGGTCTGCGGGTTGAGCTCTCTGTCGCCATGGATCGAGTACCCCGCGGAACACACGTTCCGACCAGGCTCGCACAAACGTTGTGATCCGGTCCGCGGAGCCGTGCGTCAGCACGGTGCGGACGGTGGATCACATATCCAACGGCCCTGCGCCTCTCGGCGTGTGCGCCCAGGTGCGTCGCGACTACGCGACACGCCCGAGCGCGGGGGTCGGACAGCTAGCGGTTCGAGAGAGAGAGTCAGACGACGCCATGGCGGGACAGAAGATCCGCATCCGGCTCAAGTCCTACGACCACGAGGTCATCGACAGCTCGGCGCGCAAGATCGTCGACACGGTGACGCGCGCTGGTGCAACGGTCGTGGGTCCGGTGCCGCTGCCGACGGAGAAGAACGTCTTCTGCGTCATCCGGTCGCCTCACAAGTACAAGGACAGCCGCGAGCACTTCGAGATGCGCACGCACAAGCGGCTGATCGACATCATCGACCCCACGCCGAAGGCCGTCGACTCGCTCATGCGTCTCGACCTGCCTGCCGACGTGAACATCGAGATCAAGCTCTGAGGCTGGAGGACATCATGACCATTCCCCAGCAGAACGCTCGTCCGGTCACCGCGGTGCTCGGCACGAAGCTCGGGATGACGCAGCTCTGGGACGAGGCCGGTCGCCTCGTGCCCGTGACCGTCGTCGCCGTCGGCACGAACGTCGTGACGCAGGTGCGCACGGCCGACGCCGACGGGTACGCCGCCGTGCAGCTCGCCTACGGGCAGATCGACCCGCGCAAGGTCACGAAGCCGCTCAAGGGCCACTTCGAGAAGGCCGGCGTCACGCCGCGCCGCCACGTCGCCGAGGTCCGCACCACCGACGCCGCCGAGTACTCGCTCGGCCAGGAGATCACCGCGGAGGCCTTCGAGGCCGGTGCCGTGGTCGACGTCGTGGGCACGACCAAGGGCAAGGGCACCGCCGGTGTCATGAAGCGTCACGGCTTCTCCGGCGTGGGCGCCTCGCACGGTGCGCACCGCAACCACCGCAAGCCGGGCTCGATCGGTGGGGCCTCGACCCCGTCGCGCGTGTTCAAGGGCCTGCGCATGGCCGGTCGCATGGGCAACGCCCGCCAGACCACCCAGAACCTGACCGTCCACGCGGTCGACGCCGAGAAGGGTCTGCTGCTCGTCAAGGGCGCGGTTCCCGGCCCCAAGGGCGGCGTCGTCCTCGTGCGCAGCGCCGCGAAGGGAGCGTGAACACCATGTCCGCTCTGACCGTTGACGTACTGGACCCCAAGGGCAAGAAGGCCGGCACCGCCGAGCTCCCCGCCGAGGTGTTCGACGTCGAGCTCAACGTCCCGCTGATCCACCAGGTCGTCGTCGCCCAGCGTGCCGCTGCACGCCAGGGCACCCACGACACCAAGAGCCGCGGCGAGGTCCGCGGTGGTGGTCGCAAGCCGTACAAGCAGAAGGGCACCGGCCGCGCCCGCCAGGGTTCGACCCGTGCGCCGCAGTTCGCCGGCGGTGGCACCGTCCACGGCCCGACGCCGCGCTCGTACGACCAGCGGACGCCCAAGAAGATGAAGGCCGCCGCGCTCCGCGGTGCCCTCTCGGACCGCGCCCGCAACGGCCGTGTCCACGTCGTGACCGGCTTCGGCGTCGACGGCCTGCCGTCGACCAAGACCGCGGTCTCGACGCTCGCCAAGCTCTCCGAGCGCAAGCACGTCCTCGTCGTCACCGAGCGTGGCGACGAGCTGACGATCAAGTCGCTGCGGAACGTCGAGCAGGTCCACCTCCTGGTGGCCGACCAGCTCAACACCTACGACGTGCTCGTCTCCGACGACGTCGTCTTCACGCAGGGCGCGCTCGACGCGTTCCTGGCGGGCCCGGCCACGGGTCGCTCCGCGAAGGCCGTCGCCACCTCCACCGAGGCGGACGAGACTGCTGCCGAGGAGGCCGCGAAGTGACCACCGTGACCAAGGACCCCCGTGACGTGATCCTCGCGCCGGTCGTCTCCGAGAAGAGCTACGGCCTGCTCGACGAGGGCAAGTACACGTTCGTCGTCGACCCGCGGGCCAACAAGACCGAGATCAAGATCGCCGTCGAGCAAATCTTCTCGGTCAAGGTCGCCTCGGTGAACACGATCAACCGCAAGGGCAAGACGCGTCGCACGCGTTTCGGCCTGGGCAAGCGCAAGGACACCAAGCGTGCGATCGTCACCCTCCGCGAGGGCACGATCGACATCTTCGGCTGAGCCGACGAGAGCAGATTGAGGACAGATCCCCATGGGAATCCGTAAGTACAAGCCGACGACGCCCGGCCGCCGCGGCTCGAGCGTCGCCGACTTCGCCGAGATCACGCGCTCGCAGCCGGAGAAGTCTCTGGTCCGCCCGCTCTCGAAGAGCGGCGGCCGCAACAGCTCCGGCCGGATCACCACCCGTCACAAGGGTGGTGGCCACAAGCGTGCGTACCGCGTGATCGACTTCCGTCGCCACGACAAGGACGGCGTGCCCGCCAAGGTCGCGCACATCGAGTACGACCCCAACCGCACCG
Source organism: Cellulosimicrobium cellulans (assembly GCF_016921195.1). Classification (GTDB taxonomy): domain Bacteria; phylum Actinomycetota; class Actinomycetes; order Actinomycetales; family Cellulomonadaceae; genus Cellulosimicrobium; species Cellulosimicrobium cellulans_F. The sequence goes on along the minus strand of NZ_JAFGYF010000011.1, from coordinate 76,614 downwards.
CGCGCATCGCGCTCCTGCACTACGCGGACGGCGAGAAGCGCTACATCATCGCGCCGGCCAAGCTCAAGCAGGGCGACGTCGTCGAGAACGGCGCGGGCGCGGACATCAAGCCCGGCAACAACCTGCCGCTGCGCAACATCCCGACCGGTACGGTCATCCACGCCATCGAGCTCAAGCCCGGCGGCGGCGCGAAGATCGCCCGCTCGGCCGGTGCGTCGGTGCAGCTCGTCGCCAAGGACGGGCCGTACGCGCAGCTGCGCATGCCCTCCGGCGAGATCCGCAACGTCGACCTGCGCTGCCGCGCGACGGTCGGCGAGGTGGGCAACGCCGAGCAGTCGAACATCAACTGGGGCAAGGCCGGCCGCATGCGCTGGAAGGGCAAGCGCCCGACCGTCCGTGGTGTCGCCATGAACCCGATCGACCACCCGCACGGTGGTGGTGAGGGCAAGACCTCCGGTGGTCGCCACCCGGTGAGCCCGTGGGGCCAGCCGGAGGGTCGTACCCGCCGTCCCAACAAGCCGAGCGACAAGCTGATCGTGCGTCGTCGCCGTACCGGCAAGAAGCGCTGATAGGAGCCTGGAGACATGCCTCGTAGCCTGAAGAAGGGCCCCTTCGTCGACGACCACCTGCAGAAGAAGGTGGACGCTCAGAACGAGAAGGGGACCAAGAACGTCATCAAGACCTGGTCCCGTCGGTCGGTCATCACGCCCGACTTCCTCGGTCACACGTTCGCCGTGCACGACGGTCGCAAGCACACGCCGGTGTTCGTCACCGAGTCGATGGTCGGCCACAAGCTCGGCGAGTTCGCTCCCACGCGGACCTTCCGCGGCCACGTGAAGGACGACAAGAAGGGTCGTCGCCGCTGACCCCCGGGTCAGTCTGGTGACGACCTGGACGGTCAAGAGACAAGAAGGCAGGACAGCAATGGAAGCCAAGGCGCAGGCGCGGTTCGTCCGTGTCACGCCCCAGAAGGCCCGGCGCGTCGTGGACCTCATCCGTGGCAAGCAGGCCTCCGAGGCCGTCGCGGTGCTGAAGTTCGCACCGCAGGCGGCGAGCGAGCCCGTCCGCAAGGTCGTGGAGAGCGCGATCGCCAACGCCCGGGTGAAGGCAGACCGTGCGAGCGAGGCGTTCGAGGAGCAGGAGCTCGTCGTGCGTGAGGCGTTCGTCGACGAGGGCCCGACCCTCAAGCGTTTCCGCCCGCGGGCGCAGGGCCGTGCGAACCGCATCCTCAAGCGCACCAGCCACATCACCGTGGTCGTCGCTCCGCGTGAGAACACGAAGGGAAGTGCCCGATAGTGGGACAGAAGGTTCACCCGCACGGGTACCGCCTCGGCATCACCACCGACCACCGGTCGCGCTGGTTCGCCGACAGCACCAAGCCCGGACAGCGGTACCGCGACTACGTCCGCGAGGACGTCCAGATCCGCAAGCTCATGAGCACCGGTCTCGAGCGCGCCGGCATCTCCAAGGTCGAGATCGAGCGCACCCGTGACCGCGTCCGCGTGGACATCCACACGGCGCGGCCGGGCATCGTCATCGGTCGCCGTGGCGCCGAGGCGGACCGCATCCGCGGCGAGCTGGAGAAGCTCACCGGCAAGCAGGTGCAGCTCAACATCCTCGAGGTGAAGAACGCCGAGGTCGACGCGCAGCTCGTCGCCCAGGGCATCGCCGAGCAGCTCGCGAGCCGCGTCTCGTTCCGTCGCGCGATGCGCAAGGGCATCCAGTCGGCCCAGCGCGCCGGTGCCAAGGGCATCCGCGTGCAGGTCTCCGGCCGCCTCGGCGGCGCGGAGATGAGCCGGTCGGAGTTCTACCGCGAGGGTCGTGTGCCGCTGCACACGCTGCGCGCGTACATCGACTACGGCTTCTTCGAGGCCCGCACCACGTTCGGCCGCATCGGCGTGAAGGTGTGGATCTACAAGGGCGACGTCACCGAGAAGGAGTTCGCCGCGCAGCAGGCCACGGCCGCTCCGCGCCAGGGCCGTGGCGGCCCGCGCGGTGAGCGCGGCGGCGACCGTCGTGGTGGCGGCCGTCGTCCCGAGCGTTCGGCCGAGCGGACCCCCGCGTCCGAGTCGCCGGCGGCGCCCGAGCAGGCTGCTCCCGCCGCGGAGGCGAAGGCCCCTGAGACCGGAACGGAGGCCTGAGTCATGCTGATCCCGCGCAGGCTCAAGCACCGCAAGCAGCACCACCCGTCGCGCTCCGGCGCGGCGAAGGGTGGCACGCAGATCGCGTTCGGCGAGTACGGCATCCAGGCTCTCGAGCCGGCGTACGTCACGAACCGCCAGATCGAGGCTGCTCGTATCGCGATGACCCGTCACATCAAGCGTGGCGGCAAGGTCTGGATCAACATCTACCCGGACCGTCCCCTGACCAAGAAGCCTGCCGAGACCCGCATGGGTTCCGGTAAGGGTTCGCCCGAGTGGTGGGTCGCCAATGTCAAGCCCGGCCGGATCGTCTTCGAGCTGGCCGGTGTCCCGGAGGACCTGGCTCGCGAGGCGATGCGCCGCGCGATCCACAAGCTCCCGATGAAGTGCCGTTTCGTGGTGCGCGAGGGTGGTGGCAACTGATGGCAATCGGAACGAAGGGGCTCGCCCCCGTCGACCTCGACGCCATGGACGACGAGACGCTCGTCGCCGAGCTCAAGAAGGTCAAGGAGGAGCTCTTCAACCTCCGCTTCCAGTCGGCCACCGGCCAGCTGGAGAGCCACGGGCGCCTCAAGGCCGTCCGCCGCGACATCGCGCGGATCTACACGATCCTGCGTGAGCGCGAGCTCGGCATCCGTACCGCGCCGAGTGCCGAGTGAGTGAGGCTGGAATGAGCGAGAACGCAACGAACGCGCCCGAGGCGGCCGAGGAGCGCGCGAACCGCAAGACGCGCCGCGGCTACGTCGTGAGCGACAAGATGGACAAGACCGTGGTGGTCGAGGTCGAGGACCGGGTCAAGCACCCGCTCTACGGCAAGGTCATCCGCCGCACGAGCAAGGTCAAGGCGCACGACGAGCAGAACTCTGCCGGCGTGGGCGACCTGGTGCTCATCATGGAGACCCGCCCGCTGTCCGCGACCAAGCGGTGGCGCCTCGCGGAGATCCTCGAGAAGGCCAAGTGATCCACCGGTCGTGACGGGCGGGCCCCGGCTCGCTCGTCACGACCGCTCTCGTGCCGCACCGCGGTGCGGCAACCAGTGAGGACAGGTCGGGCGGGTCCACCGCCCGGTCCTGGCCGGTTCACCCGCGAGGGACCCGGCACTGACAGCTATCCGTTCGGCAAGGCTCGCCTCGCGCGAGAACCGGCTCGACGACAGGAGTTCATTACATGATCCAGCAGGAGTCGCGACTTCGTGTCGCCGACAACACGGGTGCCAAGGAGATCCTCTGCATCCGTGTTCTCGGTGGCTCGGGCCGTCGCTACGCCGGAATCGGCGACGTCATCGTCGCAACCGTCAAGGACGCGATCCCGGGCGGCAACGTGAAGAAGGGCGACGTGGTCAAGGCCGTCGTCGTCCGCACCGCCAAGGAGCGCCGTCGTCCGGACGGTTCCTACATCAAGTTCGACGAGAACGCCGCCGTGATCCTCAAGAACGACGGCGAGCCGCGCGGGACGCGCATCTTCGGCCCGGTCGGGCGCGAGCTGCGCGACAAGCGGTTCATGAAGATCATCTCGCTGGCTCCGGAGGTGCTCTGACCATGGCCAAGATCAAGAAGGGCGACCTCGTCGTCGTCATCGCCGGCAAGGACAAGGGCAAGCAGGGCCGCGTCCTCGAGGTGCTCACCGACCGTGACCGCGTCATCGTCGAGGGCGTCCAGCGCGTCACGAAGCACACCAAGGTCGGCCAGTCGCAGCGCGGCACGCGGACCGGTGGGATCGAGACCGTCGAGGCCCCGATCCACATCAGCAACGTGATGGTCGTCGACCCGGAGACCAAGAAGGGCACCCGAGTCGGGTACCGCACCGAAGAGGTCGAGCGTGACGGCCGCAAGCGCACCGTGCGCGTGCGTGTCGCGAAGCGCTCCGGGAAGGACATCTGATGAGCACCGAGATCGTCGCCCCCGAGGTGCCCCGTCTGAAGCAGCGCTACCGTGACGAGATCGTCGCCGGTCTGCGCGAGGAGTTCGGGCACGAGAACGTCAACCAGGTCGCCCGCGTCACGAAGATCGTCGTGAACATGGGTGTCGGTGACGCCGCCAAGGACTCGAAGCTCATCGAGGGCGCCATCCGCGACCTGTCCGCGATCACCGGCCAGAAGCCGCAGGTGACCAAGGCCCGCAAGTCCATCGCGCAGTTCAAGCTGCGCGAGGGCATGCCGATCGGCGCGCACGTCACGCTGCGCGGCGACCGCATGTGGGAGTTCCTGGACCGCCTCCTGTCGATCGCCCTGCCGCGTATCCGCGACTTCCGCGGCCTGTCGCCCAAGCAGTTCGACGGGCACGGCAACTACACGTTCGGCCTCACGGAGCAGTCGATGTTCCACGAGATCGACCAGGACAAGATCGACCGTGTCCGCGGTATGGACATCACGATCGTGACCACGGCGACGACCGATGACGAGGGCCGCTCCCTGCTGCGCCGTCTCGGCTTCCCCTTCAAGGAGAACTGACATGGCGAAGAAGGCCCTGATCAACAAGGCGGCCGCCAAGCCCAAGTTCGCGGTCCGCGCCTACACCCGGTGCCAGAAGTGCGGTCGCCCGCACTCGGTGTACCGCAAGTTCGGCCTGTGCCGCATCTGCGTGCGCGAGATGGCCCACCGTGGTGAGCTCCCGGGCGTCACCAAGAGCAGCTGGTAACAACTACGTCGTAGGTCCTGGCGGAGCGCGCCGCACGGCGCGCCTCCGCCCGGATACCACGTCGAGGAAGGGCTAGAGCCCGATGACGATGACCGACCCGATCGCAGACATGCTGACGCGTCTGCGGAACGCGAACTCGGCTTACCACGAGACGGTGACCATGCCGTACTCGAAGCTGAAGTCGCACATTGCCGAGATCCTCCAGGCCGAGGGCTACATCTCCGGCTGGAGCGTCGAGGACGCGACGGTGGGCAAGAACCTCACCATCCAGCTGAAGTTCGGCCCGAACCGTGAGCGCAGCCTCGCCGGCGTGCGCCGCGTGTCCAAGCCGGGCCTGCGCAAGTACGTCAAGTCCACCGAGCTGCCGAAGGTTCTCGGCGGCCTGGGCGTGGCGATCCTGTCCACGTCCTCCGGCCTGCTCACCGACAAGCAGGCCGCCACGAAGGGCGTGGGCGGCGAAGTCCTCGCCTACGTCTGGTAACCCGGAAAGGAGATACGCCATGTCTCGAATCGGCAAGATCCCCGTTCCGGTTCCCGCCGGAGTGGACGTCACCATCAGCGGCGCGCTCGTGACCGTGAAGGGCCCCAAGGGCTCGCTCGAGCACAACGTGCCCGCCCCCATCCAGGTCGCCCAGGAGGACGGCACCCTCGTGGTGTCGCGCCCGGACGACGAGCGCGAGTCCCGCGCGCTGCACGGCCTCACGCGCACCCTCCTGGCGAACATCGTCGAGGGCGTGACGCAGGGCTACGAGAAGAAGCTCGAGATCGTCGGCACCGGTTACCGCGTGACGGCCAAGGGCTCGGACCTCGAGTTCGCCCTCGGCTTCAGCCACCCGGTCGTCGTGACGCCGCCCGCGGGCATCACGTTCGCGGTCGAGAGCCCGACGAAGTTCTCGGTCTCCGGCATCGACAAGCAGCAGGTCGGCGAGGTCGCAGCGAACATCCGCAAGATCCGCAAGCCCGAGCCGTACAAGGGCAAGGGTGTGCGTTACGCCGGCGAGGTCGTCCGCCGCAAGGTCGGAAAGGCTGGTAAGTAACGATGGCTCTGAAGGTTCTCGGCAAGGGCAAGGCCGTCGCGCGTCAGCGCCGCCACCTGCGCCTGCGCAAGAAGATCAAGGGGACCGCCGCTCGTCCGCGCCTCGTGGTGACGCGCTCCACGCGCCACATCACGGCCCAGGTCGTGGACGACTCGATCGGTCAGACGCTCGCGTCGGCCTCGTCGCTCGAGGCGGACCTGCGTGCGCTCGACGGCGACAAGAGCGCCAAGGCCCGCAAGGTCGGCGAGCTCGTCGCCGAGCGTGCGAAGGCCAAGGGCGTCGACGCGGTCGTCTTCGACCGTGGCGGCAACAAGTACCACGGTCGGGTCGCTGCGGTCGCCGACGGCGCCCGCGAGGGCGGTCTGTCCCTGTGACGACGCCGACCATCCCCACACGGAAGCAAAGGATTCTCTGATGGCTGCAGGGCAGCGCAGCAACACCGGCGCCCCCACGGGTGCCGCCAACGAGTCGAGCGACCAGAACGCGCGCGGGGGGCGCCGCGACGACCGTCGTGGTGACCGTCGCGACGGTCGCCGTGGCGACGCAGCCGAGAAGAACGCCTTCGTCGAGCGCGTCGTCACCATCAACCGCGTCGCCAAGGTCGTCAAGGGCGGCCGTCGCTTCAGCTTCACCGCGCTGGTCGTGGTGGGCGACGGCGACGGCACCGTCGGTGTCGGCTACGGCAAGGCGAAGGAGGTGCCCGCGGCGATCGCCAAGGGTGTCGAGGAGGCCAAGAAGAACTTCTTCAAGGTCCCGCGCATCCAGGGCACCATCCCGCACCCCATCCAGGGTGAGGCCGCCGCCGGCGTCGTCTTCCTCCGTCCGGCCGCTCCCGGTACCGGTGTGATCGCCGGTGGTCCGGTGCGCGCCGTGCTGGAGTGCGCGGGCATCCACGACGTGCTGAGCAAGTCGCTCGGCTCGTCCAACGCGATCAACATCGTGCACGCGACCGTCGAGGCCCTGCGCAACCTGGAGCAGCCCGAGGCTGTCGCCGCGCGCCGTGGTCTCCCGCTCGAGGACGTGGCCCCGGCCGCGCTCCTGCGTGCCCGTGCTGCGGGGGTGAACGCCTGATGGCCAGGCTCAAGGTGACCCAGACGAAGTCCGCCATCGGCGGCAAGCAGAACCAGCGCGACACGCTGCGCACTCTGGGCCTCAAGCGGATCGGCGACACCGCCGTGAAGGAGGACCGCCCGGAGATCCGCGGCATGGTCGCGACGGTGGCGCACCTCGTCACCGTTGAGGAGGTCGAGTGACCATGGCTGAGAAGGCCACCAAGGAGACCGCCGAGGCTCCGAAGAAGAAGGCTGCTGCGAAGGCGTCCGCTCCGGCGAAGGCCGAGCAGTCCGCGCAGACCGAGGGTGCCGGCGGCACGCTCAAGGTCCACCACCTGCGTCCGGCTCCCGGCGCCAAGAAGGCCAAGACCCGCGTGGGTCGTGGTGAGGCGTCGAAGGGTAAGACGGCGGGCCGCGGTACCAAGGGTACGAAGGCTCGTTACCAGGTTCCCGAGCGCTTCGAGGGTGGGCAGATGCCTCTGCACATGCGCCTCCCGAAGCTGCGCGGCTTCAAGAACCCGTTCCGCACCGAGTACCAGGTCGTGAACCTGGACAAGCTCGCGGCGCTGTACCCCGAGGGTGGCCAGGTCACCGTCGAGGACCTCGTCGCGAAGGGCGCGGTCCGCAAGGGCCAGCTCGTCAAGGTGCTCGGCACGGGCGAGATCACCGTCAAGCTCGAGGTCGCGGTCGACGCCCTCTCGGGCTCGGCCCGCGAGAAGATCCTCGCGGCCGGCGGTTCGGTCTCGGAGGACTGACACCCCGGACAGGGCCGATGGCGCGCTCGCGCCGTCGGCCCTGTCCGCGTCTGGGGAGGTCCTCCCGCACGACCCGTGGTCCGTCCGGCAGCGCGCCACGGTTAGACTCTCCGACGGTTGTCTTCCCGCACCCCGGGGTGACCGCCGTCACTCGCAGGTCCGCGGCCGGTCCGTCCGGCCGTCGGGACCGACTTGCCGTTCGACGCGGCGCTACGGCTAGGGTGCCTCTTGGCGCCGGTGCCGTGCGTCACACCTCGCCGGGCCTCCCGGCGACACGACATCCCGCCTCGGCGGGCCAGGAGGATAGGTGCTCAGCGCATTCGCCCGGGCTTTCCGGACGCCCGACCTGCGGCGCAAGCTGCTGTTCACGATCGCGATCATGGCGATCTTCCGGGTGGGGTCGTTCATCCCCACGCCGGGTGTGGACTACCCCAACGTCCAGCAGTGCATCGCGGAGACCGCCGACGGCAACGACCTGCTCGGCCTCGTCAACCTCTTCAGCGGCGGCGCACTGCTCCAGCTGTCGATCTTCGCGCTCGGCATCATGCCGTACATCACCGCGAGCATCATCGTCCAGCTGCTGCGCGTCGTGATCCCTCGCTTCGAGGCGCTCCACAAGGAGGGCCAGTCGGGCCAGGCGAAGCTGACGCAGTACACGCGGTACCTGACGATCGCGCTCGCCATCCTCCAGTCGACCACTGTCATCACGACGGCGCGCAACGGCCTGCTCTTCCAGGGTTGCTCGGTCGACGTCATCCCCGACGGCAGCTTCGTCACGATGGCGCTCATGGTCATCACGATGACCGCGGGCACCGGCCTCATCATGTGGCTCGGCGAGCTCATCACCGAGCGCGGCGTGGGCAACGGCATGTCCCTGCTCATCTTCACGTCGATCGCCGCGAGCTTCCCGACCGCGCTCTGGTCGATCGCCGGTGGCGCCAACGGCGCGACGAACTTCATCATCATGATCGCGGTGATCGTGGTCGTCATCGGCCTGGTCGTGTTCGTCGAGCAGTCGCAGCGCCGCGTGCCGGTCCAGTACGCCAAGCGCATGGTCGGGCGCCGCATGTACGGCGGCTCGAGCACCTACATCCCGATCAAGATCAACATGGCCGGCGTCATCCCGGTGATCTTCGCGGCCTCGCTGCTCGCGGTCCCGGGGCTCGTCGCCCAGTTCGGCGACCAGAGCGCCGACTGGGTGATCTGGGTCAGCACGAACCTCGCCGACCCGGCAGCGCCGCTGCACATCGTGCTGTACGTGCTGATGATCCTGTTCTTCTGCTTCTTCTACACGTCGATCACGTTCAACCCGGACGAGGTCGCGGACAACATGAAGAAGTACGGCGGCTTCATCCCCGGCATCCGCGCCGGCCGCCCGACCGCCGAGTACCTCGACTACGTCATCACCCGCATCACCTCAGCGGGCTCCATCTACCTCGCGCTCGTCGCCCTGCTGCCGACGCTGGTCCTCATCGGGCTCGGCGTGAGCACCAACATCCCGTTCGGTGGCTCCTCGATCATCATCGTCGTCGGCGTCGGCCTGGAGACGGTCAAGCAGATCAACTCCCAGCTGCAGCAGCGCCACTACGAAGGGTTCCTCCGTTGAGCAACGCCACCGACGGCCAGTCCGCCGCGCGTCCCGCGCGCCTCGTCATCATGGGCCCGCAGGGCGCCGGCAAGGGGACGCAGGCCGCCCGGCTCGCCGAGCAGCTCTCCATCCCCGCGATCTCGACCGGCGACATCTTCCGGGCGAACATCAAGGGCGGCACGGAGCTCGGTCGGCTCGCGCAGGAGTACACCGCGAAGGGCGACCTGGTGCCCGACTCGGTGACGAACGCGATGGTGCGCGACCGCCTCGCCCAGGACGACGCGGTGCAGGGGTTCATCCTCGACGGCTACCCGCGCAACGCGGCCCAGGTCGTCGAGCTCGACGCGATCCTCGCCGACCTGGGCGTCGCGCTCGACGGCGTCGTGGAGCTCACGGCGGACCGCGACGAGCTCCTCGCCCGCCTCGCGAAGCGCGCCGAGATCGAGGGACGCGAGGACGACACGGAGGAGGCCATCGCCCGCCGCCTCGACATCTACGCCGAGCAGACGGCGCCCCTCACGTCCGCCTACGACGAGCGCGGTCTGCTCGTCCGCGTCGACGGCATCGGCGAGGTCGACGAGATCACCGAGCGCATCGTCGCGGCGCTGACCACGCTCGTCGGCTGAGCGCGGTTCGTCCGCAGGTCTGGAGAGCAGCACGGTGTTCGGTCGCGAACGCATCGAGTACAAGACGCACGACCAGGTCCGGTCCATGCGCAGCGCCGGCCTCGTGGTCGCGCGGGCGCTCTCGACGGTCCGCGAGACGGTGCGTCCGGGCATGACGACCGCGGACCTCGATGCGCTCGCCGCGGCGGTGATCGCGGACGCGGGCGCGACGCCGTCGTTCCTCGGGTACGAGGGCTACCCGGCGTCGTTGTGCGTGTCCGTGAACGACGAGGTCGTGCACGGCATCCCCGGCCCGCGCGAGCTGCGCCCGGGGGACGTCGTCTCCGTCGACTGCGGGGCGATCGTGGACGGCTGGCACGGCGACTCCGCCGTGTCGTTCGTCCTCGGTGAGGGCGATCCTCGGGACGAGGCGCTCGTCGAGGCTACGCGCCGTGCGATGTGGGCGGGCATCGCCGCGCTCGCGACGAGCGAGCGGCTCGTCGACGTGGGCGCCGCGATCGAGGACTCGGTCCAGGCCTCGGGGGAGGCGGACGGCGTCGCCTACGGGATCGTCGAGGACTACGTCGGCCACGGGATCGGCTCGGCCATGCACCAGCCGCCGGACGTCCCGAACTACCGCACGCGTGAGAAGGGACCGCGGCTGCGGCCGGGCATGTGCCTGGCGATCGAGCCGATGGTGACCCTCGGCGACCGGTTCACCGAGGTCTGCGAGGACGACTGGACGGTCGTGACCGACGACGGTGCGCGCGCGGCCCACTGGGAGCACAGCGTCGCGATCCTCGAGGACGGCATCTGGGTCCTCACGTCGCCCGACGGCGGAGCGGCCGAGCTCGCGGAGCTCGGCGTGCGCGTCACGCCGCTCGCCGCCTGACCGCCGTCGCGCTCCAGCGCCGCCCGGCCCAGAGCGGCGGGGGAGTGACGCGTCGCACGACCCTGGACGCCCGTCACGGTTTCGCCTCCCTTGCCGGATGCCGTAGGATGGTCCGTCGGGTGTAGTCCGTGCACGTCGTTCAACCGGCCCCCGTCCCTCGGGACCCGGGCGACCGGCCTCCGCACGCGGCTCCACGCACCTCCCACGATCGGACGACCCTCGGGTCGGGCGTGCGCGGGAGTCCTAGCAGTTCAGACGAGAGTTAGCGGAGGACATGGCAAAGAAGGACGGTGTCATCGAGATCGAGGGCAGCGTGGTCGAGGCCCTGCCGAACGCGATGTTCCGCGTGGAGCTGGCCAACGGTCACAAGGTCCTCGCGCACATCTCGGGCAAGATGCGCCAGCACTACATCCGGATCCTCCCCGAGGACCGGGTCGTGGTCGAGCTGAGCCCGTACGACCTGTCCCGCGGCCGGATCGTCTACCGCTACAAGTAGTCGCCACGCGTCCACCCACTCACCCGCCACGCCACCCGGTCACCGGGGCCGCTCGTCGGTCGCGCCCGGAGCGGGGCACCACTGAGGGAACGAAGATGAAGGTCAAGCCCAGCGTCAAGAAGATCTGCGACAAGTGCAAGGTGATCCGCCGGCACGGTCGCGTCATGGTGATCTGCGACAACCTGCGGCACAAGCAGCGCCAGGGCTGAGCCCGCGCCTGCGCCACAGGTGACGGTCCTCCGGGGCCACGGTCACCGGGCCGCCCGTCACGACGACGGTCGGCCACCAGCGCACCACCACGAACCTGCTCGGCACACCGGACACGAGTCCGGGAGGAGAACGCCACAGGCAGGGGAACCCCCGGCTCGGAGGCCGGGGCCCACGGAGCTCCCCGTGGGAGGGCGGTGCGACAGACCTCCGACGAAGAACGAGGAGCCGAAAGGCACATGGCACGTCTCATCGGCGTCGACCTCCCCCGCGACAAGCGGCTCGAGGTCGCGCTCACCTACATCTACGGCGTCGGCCGTACCCGCGCCCAGCAGACGCTGGCCGCGACCGGCATCAGCCCGGACGCGCGCGTGAAGGACCTCGGCGACGCCGAGCTCGTCGCGCTCCGCGACTACCTCGAGGGCAACTACAAGCTCGAGGGTGACCTCCGTCGTGAGGTGGCCGCCGACATCCGCCGCAAGGTCGAGATCGGCACCTACCAGGGCCTGCGTCACCGCCGCGGCCTGCCCGTGCGCGGCCAGCGCACCAAGACCAACGCGCGCACGCGCAAGGGACCGAAGCGCACCGTGGCCGGCAAGAAGAAGGCCCGCTGAGCCAGTCCGCAGGGCGGGCCCCGCTCGGGTGCTGACGTCGGCCGCACGGTCCACGTCGTCCCGGTCGGAGATCCCCGCGGTCAGACCACCTCAGACCAGGAGAGAAACGAAAGATGCCTCCCAAGACTCGCGCCGCCGCTGGGCGCAAGCCTCGCCGCAAGGACAAGAAGAACGTCCCCGCCGGCCAGGCGCACATCAAGAGCACGTTCAACAACACGATCGTGTCGATCACGGACCCGTCGGGTGCCGTGATCGCGTGGGCCTCCGGCGGCGACGTCGGCTTCAAGGGCTCCCGCAAGTCGACCCCCTTCGCCGCCGGCCTCGCGGCCGAGGCCGCTGCTCGCAAGGCGCAGGAGCACGGCATGAAGAAGGTCGACGTCTTCGTCAAGGGCCCGGGCTCGGGTCGCGAGACGGCGATCCGCTCGCTGCAGTCGGCCGGCCTCGAGGTCGGCTCGATCCAGGACGTCACGCCGCAGGCGCACAACGGGTGCCGCCCGCCCAAGCGTCGTCGCGTCTGACCCTCGTCGTCGGCGTGCCGTCGACGGGCCGCCCGGTCACCGACCGGCCGAGCCCGTCGACGGCGCCCGTCACGGGGCAGCCGCCTCCTGACGGGGCCGACGCTCCCTTCCCGACCGGGTGGACAGAGTCCCGGCCGGGGCCGCGTGCCGCAGGCGCGCACCTCGCCTTGAACCGTGCAGCGTCATATGGCGGACGCTCACCGAAAGGAAACCACCAGTGCTGATCGCACAGCGCCCCACCTTGACCGAAGAGGTCATCTCGGAGAACCGCTCGCGCTTCTCCATCGAGCCGCTGGAGCCGGGCTTCGGCTACACGCTCGGCAACTCGCTGCGTCGCACGCTGCTGTCGTCCATCCCGGGCGCGGCGGTCACCTCCATCCGCATCGACGGTGTGCTCCACGAGTTCACCACCGTGCCGGGTGTGAAGGAGGACGTCACCGAGGTCATCCTCAACATCAAGAACCTCGTCGTCTCCTCGGAGAACGACGAGCCCGTCGTGATGTACCTGCGCAAGCAGGGTGCTGGTGCGGTCACCGCGGCGGACATCGTCCCGCCCGCGGGCGTGGAGGTCCACAACCCCGAGCTGCACATCGCCACGCTCAACGACAAGGGCAAGCTCGAGATCGAGCTCACCGTCGAGCGCGGCCGTGGGTACGTCTCGGCCTCGCAGAACAAGTCGTTCGACGCCGAGATCGGGCGCATCCCGGTCGACTCGATCTACTCGCCGGTCCTCAAGGTGACCTACAAGGTCGAGGCGACGCGTGTCGAGCAGCGCACGGACTTCGACAAGCTGGTCGTGGACGTCGAGACGAAGCCGGCGATCTCGCCGCGCGACGCGCTCGCGTCGGCGGGCAAGACGCTGGTGGAGCTCTTCGGCCTGGCCCGTGAGCTCAACGTCGAGGCCGAGGGCATCGAGATCGGCCCGTCGCCGACGGACGCGGCGCTCGCCGCGGACCTGGCGCTGCCGATCGAGGAGCTCAACCTCACGATCCGCTCGTACAACTGCCTCAAGCGCGAGGGCATCCACCAGGTGGGCGAGCTCGTCGCACGCAGCGAGGCGGACCTGCTGGACATCCGCAACTTCGGTGCGAAGTCCATCAACGAGGTGAAGGAGAAGCTCGCCGAGCTCGGCCTGTCCCTCAAGGACTCGCCGCTCGACTTCGACCCGTCGGCCGCCGCGTACTACGACGGCGACGACGACGAGGCGACGTTCTCGGACACCGAGCAGCAGTACTGAGCCTGCGGCTCTAGACACCTCAGCGCGTCCGGGTCCGCACCTGCGGCGCGATCACTTCCCAAGGAGCACATCCCATGCCTACCCCCGCCAAGGGCCCCCGGCTCGGCAGCGGACCGGCTCACGAGCGTCTGATGCTCGCGAACCTGTCCACCCAGCTCTTCGAGCACGGCCGCATCACGACCACCGAGACCAAGGCGAAGCGCCTGCGCCCGGTGGCCGAGCGCCTCATCACGTTCGCCAAGCGCGGCGACCTGCACGCGCGTCGTCGCGTCCTGCGCGTCGTGCGCGACAAGTCCGTGGTGCACACGCTGTTCACCGAGATCGCCCCGCAGATGGCGGAGCGTGAGGGTGGCTACACGCGCATCACGAAGGTCGGCACGCGCAAGGGCGACAACGCGCCCCTCGCGGTGATCGAGCTCGTGACCGAGCCCGTCAGCCCCAAGCAGGCCGTCGTCCGCGAGGCGGAGAAGGCCGCGGAGAAGGCGAGCAAGAAGAAGGCGGACAAGCCGGCCACGAAGGCCGACGCGGTCGAGGACGCGCCCGTCGAGGACGCGCCCGTCGAGGACGCGCCCGTCGAGGACGCTCCCGCCGAGGACGTCCAGGACGCGCCCGTCGAGGACGCGACCGAGGAGAAGAAGGAGGCCTGAGCCTCCTCGATCGACTCGCGGAGTCCTCCGGGACTCCACGCCGCAGGGCCCGGAACCGTACGGTTCCGGGCCCTGCGGCGTTCCGGGGGACGCGCTGTCCCCGGCGCCGGGCGACGCGGTGCAGATCGGGGAGTGCGGGCGCCCGACGGCGGACCTCCGGCCGAGCGCACGACCGCGCCGCGGCCTAGGGTCGACGGGTGCCCACTCGCGACACCTCCGCCGGTACCGGGCGGGCGGCGTGGCCGCCCGTCGTCCTCGTCCACGGCTCGCGCACGTCGCGGTCGATGTGGCGCGACCAGCTCGCCGCCATGCGCCGCGCGGGGGTCGACGCGCTCGCCGTGGACCTGCCGGGGCACGGCGCGCGGCGCGGCGAGACGTTCACGCTGGACGGTGCCGTGGGGGCGGTCGTGTCGGGGATCGACGACGTGGGCGGCCGCGCGCTCGTCGTCGGTCTGTCGCTGGGCGGCTACGTCGCGATCGAGACCAGGGCGCGGCACCCCGAGCGCGTCGTCGGCCTCGTGGCCGCCGCGTGCTCGACCCCGCCCACCACGCGGCTGCGCGGGGGCTGGCTCCTCGTCGCGCGCGGCATCGAGCGGCTGCCCGACGGCGGAGCGGGGCTGAACCAGGCGCTCGTCGACCGGGCGCTGACGCCCCAGGCCGCGGCCGACCTCGCGGCGGGCGGCTTCGCGCTCGACGTGATGAGCGCGATCCTGCGGGAGGTCGAGGCGGTCGACCCCGCGACGGCCCTCGCCGCCACGGACTCGCCCGTCTGGCTGGTCAACGGCCGGTGGGACCACTTCCGGCTCGGCGAGCGCGGTTTCGTCGAGGCGGCCCGGCGCGGGGGAGCGCCTGCTCGGCTCGTGGTGGTCCCGGGCGCCCGGCACCTCGTGAGCCTCGACGCACCGGTCGCGTTCAACCGGGTCCTGCTCGACGCCCACCGCGCCGTCGCGCCGCGTCGCACCGTCGCGCGCTGAGGCGGTCAGGCGGGCGGCAGGTCCCACGCGCGCGCCCCGCCGACGAGCGCCGCGGAGTTCGGCACGACGACGACGTCGTCGCCGAGGCGGTCGAGGACGCTCGGGGTGATCTGGCGCGAGTTCCCGCCACCCAGGTAGAGCCGGTCCCACCAGAAGACGGGCCGCAGGCCCTCGACGACCGCGAGGACGCGCCGCGACCACAGCCCGTTGCCGAGCCGCCGCCGCTCGGGCTCGCCGACGTACTCGTCGTACGTCGTCCCACGGCGCACCGGGGCGCGCGACCACTCGAGGTGCGGCGCGAGCCGACCACCGTGGAACAGCGCAGAGCCCAGCCCCGTCCCGAGGGTCAGCACGAGCTCCAGCCCGGACGCCGCGACGACGCCCGCGCCGTGCACCTCGGCGTCGTTGAGGACGAGGGCGGGCACGCCGAGGCGCGCGGCCACCGCGGCCTGGACGTCGAAGCTCGTCCATGCCTCGAGGAGATCCGGGTCCACGCGCGAGCGCGGGCCGCTGCGGGTGACGTAGTGCGGCGTGTGCACGACGACGCCGCGCCGGATCATGCCGGGCATGCCGACGGTGACCCGGTCGGCCGGGGGCAGCGTGGCGGCGATCTCGGCGATCGTCTCGACGAGCAGCCCGGGCGGCAGGGGGTAGGGCGTCGGCACGCGGACGGCGGCGGCGTGCGCGGTGCCCGACGCGTCGAGCACGTTCGCCTTGATGCCGCCGCCGCCGCAGTCCACGGCGAGGGTGCGGACGTCTGCGCGGTCGCCGGTCATGGGCGGCAGCGTAGGCACGGCGGCGCGCGCGCCGCACGGCCGGGCGACTACGGTGAACTCCCGTGAGCGACGCCCCTGCCCCCGACGCACGCACCGACGACCCCGCCCTCGGCGTGCCGGCGGCGGCCGCGGGCCCCGGGCCGAGCGGACGGCAGGAGCCGCCCGACGGCGTCGTACGCGTGCGCCTCGACCTCGCCTACCAGGGGACGGACTTCGCCGGCTGGGCGCGCCAGCCGGCGCTGCGGACCGTCCAGGGGTCCATCGAGGACGGGCTCGCGACCCTCCTGCGCGGCCCAGCGCCTCGCCTGACCGTCGCCGGGCGCACCGACGCGGGAGTGCACGCGCGCGGACAGGTCGCGCACGTCGACCTCTCGCGGGACCAGTGGGAGGCTCTCCCCGGTCGCTCCGATCGGTCGCCCGGGGACGCGCTCGTCGCGCGGCTGGGCGGGGTGCTCCCGGGGGACGTCGTCGTGCACCGCGCGGCGCCCGCACCCGTGGGCTTCGACGCGCGGTTCTCCGCGCTCCACCGCGCGTACACGTACCGGGTCGCGGACGACCCGGCGCGGCGCGACCCGCTGCGGCGGGCGTGGGTCCTGTGGAACCGGCGCCCGCTCGACGTCGCCGCGATGGACGCCGCCGTGCGGCCGCTGCTCGGGGTCCGCGACTTCGCCGCGTTCTGCAAGCCGCGTCCCGGCGCGACGACGATCCGCGAGCTCCAGCACCTGTCGTGGTCGCGTCCTGCGGACGGGCCCGACGCGGGCCTCGTCGTCGCGCACGTCCGCGCGGACGCGTTCTGCCACAACATGGTGCGCGCGCTCGTCGGGGCGTCGCTCGCGGTCGGAGAGGGACGGCGCGGGGTCGACTGGCCCGCGCAGCTCCTCGCGAGCCGCCGTCGCGACGCAGGGGCCGGCGTCGTCCCCGCCCACGGGCTCGTGCTCGAGGAGGTCACCTACCCGCCGGACGACGAGCTCGCGGCACGCGCCGACCGCGTCCGCGCCGTCCGGAACGAGGAGGACGTCTGGGACGGGGGCGCCGCCTGACCGGGACGGCCGGGTCGCGGCTCGCTCAGGGCTCCTCGACGACGTGCACGGCCGCCTCCTCGGCGCCCGCGGCGCCCCCGGAGATGCCCTCGTCGTCGGCGTAGGTGTCGTTCTGGCGCCCGTCGAGCGCGTCGGGGTCCGCGACGAGGCGGCCCGAGCGGGAGTCGTCCGATCGCTCGAGCGGGTCGCGGTCCCACTCCTCGGGCTCCTCCTCGGCGAGGCGCTGGTCGAGCGTCTCGCCGTGCACCTCCTCCCACGGCGTCTCGCCGAAGTGGTTCGTGCGGGGGCGGTCAGGAGGCGAGTAGCCCTCGTCGAGCACGTCGTCCACGCCGCGGTCGAGCAGCGTGTCCTCGGCCTGGAGCTGGTCGTTGTCGCCCTCGGCGCCGGTCTCCGGGTCGGGGCTGGTCCCCGTGGTGTCTTCGCTCATGCGTCCACAGTGGCACCTCGTCGGGTCCGACGCAGCATCTGCCGCCCGACCTGCACGGACGTTCCGCCGGCGATACCGTGGGACGGGTCGCGTGCGTCGCGGCCACCCGCGAACGACCCCGAGAACCGAGGACCCTCATGGCCGGCATCGACGACATCCTGTCCACCATCCCGCTCGACCAGCTCGCCGGTCGGCTCGGCGTCGACGAGGCGACGGCGCAGCAGGCCGTGGGTGCGGCCCTCCCCGCCCTGCTGGGTGGTCTCCGGGCGAACGCGCAGGACCCCGCCGGCGCGGCGTCGCTGGGCAAGGCCCTCACGCAGCACGACCCGTCGCTCGTCGAGGGCGGGGTGAACCTCGACGACGTGGACACGGCCGACGGCGAGAAGATCGTCCGGCACGTGTTCGGGTCGAACGAGGAGGCGGTCGTCGCGCAGCTCGCCGACTCGACGGGCACGCAGCAAGGGTTGCTGTCGAAGGTCCTGCCCGCGCTCGCGCCGATCGCGCTGGCGTTCCTCGCGAAGCAGCTCGGGGGCAAGCGCGGCAGTGCGGAGCCCTCGCCGGCGGAGCAGGAGAGCGCGACCGGCGGTCTGGGCGACGTGCTCGGGGGCCTGCTGGGCGGGGGCTCGGGAACGTCCGGCGGCGGCCTCGGAGACCTGCTGGGCGGCCTCGGCGGCCTGCTCGGGGGCGGCCGGCGCTGAGCCCTCGCGCGGGCGCGCTCCGGCTTCCCGGACCGTGCGCCGTCGGGCAGGGCGGGTCGTCGTGCAAAGCGCGTGACCCGGGCGGCGCTCCCGGGGGACCATGGACCCCGTGGGACACCTCGACCTCAGCGACGTCACGTATCACCTGCCCGACGGGCGCACGCTCCTCGACGGCGTGAGCCTGCGCGTCGCGGACGGCGCGCGGGTCGCGCTCGTCGGGCCGAACGGCGTCGGCAAGTCGACGCTGCTGCGCATCGTCACGGGCGACGTCGCGCCGCACGGCGGGGCGGTCGTGCGCAGCGGCGGCCTCGGCGTCATGCGGCAGGACGTGGGGCGCATCGACGACGACCGCACGGTGCGCGACCTGCTCGTCGAGCTCGCGCCGGCCGCGGTCAAGGAGGCGGCGCTCGAGCTCGCCGCGGCCGAGCACGACATCATGACGGTCGACGACGAGCCGGCCCAGCTCCGGTACGCGCAGGCGCTCGTCGACTGGGCCGACGTCGGGGGCTACGAGGCCGAGACGGCGTGGGACGAGGTGACCGACGAGGTCCTGTCCGTCCCGTTCGAGAAGGCGCAGTGGCGCGACGTGCGCACGCTGTCCGGCGGGGAGCAGAAGCGCCTGGCCCTGACGGCGCTGCTGCGCGGTCCGGAGGAGGTGCTGCTGCTCGACGAGCCGGACAACCACCTCGACGTGCCGACCAAGCGCTGGCTCGAGGAGCGGCTCGTGGCGTCGCCCAAGACAGTCCTCTACGTCTCGCACGACCGCGAGCTGTTGTCCCGCACGGCGACGCAGGTCGCGACGATCGAGCCGACGCCGGGCGGCGGGACGGTCTGGGTGCACGGCGGCGGGTTCGCGACCTACGCGCAGGCGCGCGCCGACCGGCGGGAGCGCCTGGCGGAGCTCGCGCGGCGGTGGGACGAGGAGCACGCCAAGCTGCGCGAGCTCGTGCAGACGCTCAAGACCAAGGCCGCCTACAACGACGGGCTCGCGAGCCGGTACCAGGCGGCGAAGACGCGCCTGCGCAAGTTCGAGGAGGCCGGCCCCCCGGAGGTGCTCGCGCGCGAGCAGCGGGTGACCGTGCGGCTCGCGGGCGGGCGCACGGCGAAGCGGGCCGTGACGTGCCAGGGGCTCGAGCTCACGGGGCTCATGAAGCCGTTCGACCTCGAGGTGTTCTTCGGGGAGCGCGTCGCGGTGCTGGGCTCCAACGGGTCGGGCAAGTCGCACTTCCTGCGGCTCCTCGCCGCCGGTGGGAGCGACCCCGAGCCCGGGGTGGTGCCCGACCCCGCGACGTCCGACGGCGTCCGGCCCGACCCCGTGGCGCACACCGGTCGGGCGGTGCTCGGCTCGCGCGTGCGGCCGGGCTGGTTCGCCCAGAACCACGACCACCCGGAGCTGCGCGGGAGGACCCTCCTGGAGATCCTCCACCGCGGCGACGGGCACCGGGCCGGGATGGGCCGCGAGGGCGCGAGCCGCGCACTCGACCGGTACGAGCTCGTCGGTCAGGCGGAGCAGCGCTTCGAGACCCTCTCGGGAGGGCAGCAGGCGCGGTTCCAGATCCTCCTGCTCGAGCTCGACGGCGCGACGCTCCTGCTGCTCGACGAGCCGACGGACAACCTCGACCTGCACTCGGCCGAGGCGCTCGAGG
This sequence comes from Cellulosimicrobium cellulans, assembly GCF_016921195.1. Classification (GTDB taxonomy): domain Bacteria; phylum Actinomycetota; class Actinomycetes; order Actinomycetales; family Cellulomonadaceae; genus Cellulosimicrobium; species Cellulosimicrobium cellulans_F. The sequence continues at coordinate 56,628 of NZ_JAFGYF010000011.1, read as the reverse complement.
CCGGTCTCGCGGCGTTCCAGGGCACGGTGCTCGCGGTGACGCACGACCGGTGGTTCGCGCGCGGGTTCGACCGCTACCTGGTGTTCCGCAGCGACGGGGAGGTCGTCGAGGCGCCGGAGCCGGTCTGGGACGTCGAGCGCGTGCAGCGGGCGCGGTAGCCGCCGCGTCCCGGGGCGGGGCGCGCCGTCCCTATCCTGGTGGGCATGGCCGTCCACAAGATCGTGCTCTTCTACGCCTTCACGCCGCTGCCCGACCCGCGCGCGGTGCAGCTCTGGCAGCGGGCGCTGGGGGAGCGGTGGAACCTCACGGGGCGCGTGATCGTCGCGGAGCACGGGATCAACGCGACGCTGGGCGGGACGGTCGAGGACCTCAAGCAGTACGTGAAGACGACCCGGCAGTACCCCGGCTTCGAGGACATCGACGTCAAGTGGTCCGACGGCACGGGTCGGGACTTCCCCCGCCTGTCCGTCAAGGTGCGCCCCGAGCTCGTGGCGTTCGGCGTCCCCGACGAGGTCCGGGTCGACGAGCACGGCGTCGTGGGGGGCGGGGTGCGGCTCAGCCCGCAGGCCCTGCACGACCTCGTGGCGGAGCGCGGCGACGACGTCGTGATGTTCGACGGCCGCAACGCGTTCGAGGCGGCGATCGGGAGGTTCCGCGGAGCGGTCGTCCCGGACGTCGCCACGACGCGCGACTTCGTCGCCCAGATCGACTCGGGTCGCTACGACGACCTCAAGCAGCGCCCGGTCGTCACCTACTGCACCGGGGGCGTGCGGTGCGAGGTGCTGTCCGCGCTCCTGACCGCTCGCGGCTTCGAGGAGGTGTACCAGCTCGACGGCGGCGTCGTGCGGTACGGCGAGGTGTTCGGCTCGCAGGGGCTGTGGGAGGGCTCGCTCTACGTGTTCGACGAGCGCATGCACGTCGATCTCGGCCCGGGGTCGACGCCGCTCGGCGCGTGCACGGGGTGCGGGGCGGCGACGGCGAAGTACGAGAACTGCGCCGACCCGAGCTGTCGGACGCTGCGCCTGTACTGCCCGGACTGCGTGCACGTCCCGCGCTCGACGCGGTGCGCGACGTGCGTGGCCGAGCGCCCGGCCACCGGCCTGCCCACCAGCCCCGCCGCTTTGACCGGTGGCCTGCCGCGCGGGTAGTCTGTTGAGTCGTTGTGCTCATCTCACGACACCCGTGTCGCTAGCGCGCCCACTCGCTGCCGGCCAAGGAGCGGGTGCCGACCGAGCCCGCCGCGCAACGACCTGCCCTCTCGGCCGCACGCTTCAGCGACCGAAGATGACATTCTGAGACAGAAACGAAGGCTACGACCGTGCGTACGTACACCCCGAAGCCCGGCGACGTCCAGCGCGACTGGTACGTCATCGACGCGACCGACGTCGTCCTGGGCCGCCTGGCCAGCCACGTGGCCACCCTGCTGCGCGGCAAGCACAAGCCGACCTTCGCTCCGCACGTCGACGGCGGTGACTTCGTCATCGTCATCAACGCCGGCAAGGTCGCCCTGAGCGGCAACAAGCGCGAGCAGAAGATGGCCTACAACCACTCCGGCTACCCGGGTGGTCTGCGTGCCGTCGCCTACGGCGACCTGCTCGACAAGCACCCCGAGCGTGCTGTGGAGAAGGCCGTGCGCGGCATGCTCCCCAAGACCACCCTCGGTCGCGCCCAGTTCGGCAAGCTCAAGGTCTACGCGGGTGCCGAGCACCCGCACGCCGCGCAGCAGCCGAAGCCGTTCGAGATCACCCAGGTCGCGCAGTAATCGCCGCCCAGGCGTAGCGCACAGAGAGACGCGAGGACACCACCCGTGGCCGAGACCACCGTCGACACCGACACCCTGGGCGACGAGACGCCCAGCACCTACACCTCCGAGTCCGCGGCCCCCACGGGCCGCGGCCAGAGCATCACCGCCCCCGGCCAGGCCCTGGGCCGCCGCAAGGAGGCCGTGGCGCGCGTGCGCCTCGTCCCCGGGACCGGGCAGTGGAAGATCAACGGGCGCTCGCTCGAGGACTACTTCCCGAACAAGGTTCACCAGCAGCTCGTGAACTCCCCGCTGAAGCTGGTCGACGTCGAGGGTCGCTTCGACGTCGTCGCCCGCATCAGCGGCGGCGGCACCTCCGGCCAGGCCGGTGCGCTGCGCCTCGGCATCGCGCGTGCGCTCAACGCGATCGACGCCGAGCACAACCGCCCCGCGCTGAAGAAGGCCGGCTTCCTCACTCGCGACGCCCGCGTCGTCGAGCGCAAGAAGGCCGGTCTCAAGAAGGCCCGTAAGGCACCGCAGTACTCCAAGCGCTGATCCGCGCCGTGCGCTCGTCGGCCCCGGTGGACCTGGTCCACCGGGGCCGACGGCGTTTGTGAGGAGCGGTGACCAAGGCTCGCCGACGGCGGGCGGGGGCAGGCGGTCGTACGGTCGACGTACGGCCGGTCGAGGAAGGACTTTCCATGGGACGGCTTTTCGGCACCGACGGGGTGCGCGGGCTGGCGAACGGCAACGTGACGGGCGAGCTCGCGCTCGACCTCGGCGTCGCGGCGGCGCGGGTGCTCGCGAGCGGCCAGGAGGAGGGACACCGCCCGCGCGCGGTCGTGGGGCGGGACACGCGGGTGTCGGGCGAGTTCCTGGGCGCGGCGCTCATCGCCGGGCTCGCGAGCGCGGGCGTCGACGTGAAGGACGTGGGCGTGCTGCCGACGCCGGCCGTCGCGTACCTGGCGAGCACCATGGACGTCGACTTCGGCGTCGTGATCTCCGCGTCGCACAACCCGATGCAGGACAACGGGATCAAGTTCCTCGCGCGCGGCGGGGTCAAGCTCGACGACGCGGTCGAGGACCGGATCGAGAGCCTGCTCGGGCAGGAGTGGCAGCGGCCGACGCACGGTGCGGTCGGACGCATCTCGCCCGACCGTGGTCGCGCGGGCGGCGCCTACGTCGAGCACCTCATGGCGAGCATCGGGGCCGACGAGGACCACAAGCCGCTCGCCGGCCTGCGCATCGCGGTCGACTGCGCGAACGGCGCGGCGAGCGACGTCGGCCCCGCGGCGCTGCGTGCGGCCGGCGCGGACGTCGTGGTCATCAACGCGAGCCCCGACGGCCGCAACATCAACGCCGCGTGCGGCTCGAACCATCCGGAGCAGCTCCAGGCCGTCGTCGTGGCGTCCGAGGCGGACTTCGGCGTCGCGTTCGACGGCGACGCCGACCGCTGCATCGCGGTCGACCACGGCGGTACCGTCGTCGACGGCGACCAGATCATGGGTGTCCTCGCGCTCGCGCTCAAGGACGAGGGCGAGCTCCCGCACGACACGCTCGTCGTGACGGTCATGAGCAACCTCGGCCTCCTGCTCGCGATGCGCGACGCGGGCATCACCACCGTCCAGACGGCGGTCGGCGACCGGTACGTCCTCGAGGAGATGCGGGCCCACGGGTACGGGCTCGGGGGCGAGCAGTCGGGGCACATCGTGCTGTCGCGCTACGCGACCACCGGGGACGGCGTGCTCACGGCCCTCCAGCTCGCGGCACGCGTCCGGGCGACGGGCCAGAAGCTCGCCGACCTGGCGAGCGTCGTGCAGCGCCTCCCGCAGACGCTCCTCAACGTCTCCGGCGTGGACAAGGCGCGCGCGTCGAGCGACGAGGCGCTGCTCGCCGCCGTCGCCGAGGCGGAGCGGACCCTCGGCGAGACGGGCCGCGTGCTGCTGCGCCCGTCGGGCACCGAACCGCTCGTGCGTGTCATGGTGGAGGCCGCGACGCAGCAGCAGGCCGACGCGGTCGCCGCACGGCTCGCAGGCGTCGTGCGGGACCGGCTGGCGCTGTGAGCGCGACGGGACGGACGGCGGGGCGACAGGGGGCGGGCGTGCGGCAGGGGGTCGACGAGGCGCTGCGCGAGCACGTGCTCGCGCTCCTCGACACGTACGACGACGGCGTGCTGCCGATCGTCCAGGCCGGCCACCCCGTGCTGCGCACGCCGGCCGTGCCCTACGCCGGGCAGCTCGGCGACGTGCTGCCGCGCTTCCTCGACGCGATGCGCGCGACGATGCACGCGGCACCCGGGGTGGGGCTCGCGGCGCCGCAGGTCGGGATCGGCCTGGCGGTCGCCGTCGTCGAGGACCCGGGCGTCCCCGACGCCGACGACGAGCGCGAGCGCCCGCCGCTCGCCTTCCGGGTGCTCGTCAACCCCCGGTACGAGGTCGTCGGCGAGGACACGAGGACGTTCTTCGAGGGCTGCCTCTCCGTGCACGGCTGGCAGGCCGAGCGGACGCGCGCCCGCTCGGTGCGCCTCACCGGGCAGGACGAGACGGGCGAGGCGTTCGACGACGTGCTGACCGGTTGGCCGGCCCGCATCGTCCAGCACGAGACCGACCACCTGCGCGGCGAGCTCTACGTCGACGCGGCCGACCTGCGCACGCTCTCGTCCACGCTCGGGGTCGCGCGGCTCCCGGGCGGCCCGCGCTAGCCGCGACACTACGGGGGTGGACCCGCTCACCCGACTGCTCGCCGCGCCGCCCGACCTCCCGGTGGGGCACCACCTCGCGGAGGTGGTCGCCGCCGTGCACGCGGAGGGGGCCGTCGTCGTGCAGGCGCCTCCCGGCACGGGCAAGACGACGCTCGTGCCGCCGGCCCTCGCCGTGGCCCTGGACGTCGCCCAGGACAGCCGCGTCGTCGTGACCCAGCCGCGGAGGCTCGCGGCGCGGGCGGCGGCGCGTCGGCTCGCGACGCTGCTCGGCGAGGACCTGGGCGGGACCGTCGGCTACACCGTGCGGGGCGAGTCGCGGACGTCAGGACGCACCCGCGTCGAGGTCGTCACGACGGGCACGCTCGTGCGCCGGCTCCAGCGCGACCCCGAGCTGCCGGGCGTGGCGGCCGTCGTGCTCGACGAGGTGCACGAGCGCCACCTCGAGGACGACCTCGCGCTCGCGCTCCTGGCGGACGTGCGCGAGAACCTGCGCGACGACCTCGCGCTCGTGGCGATGTCCGCGACCGTCGAGGCCGGGCGGACGGCGGAGGCGCTCGGCACGGGGTCACGTGCTGTGCCCGTCGTCGCCGTCGAGGGCGGGCTCCACCCGGTCGACGTCGTCTGGTGCCCCGGGCGCGGCCCTCGCACGGATGCCCGGGGGACGTCGCCCGCGCTGCTCGAGCACGTGGTCGCCACCACGCACCGCGCGCTGCGCGAGCGGACGGGCGACGTCCTCGTGTTCGTCCCGGGCGCGCGCGAGGTGGACACGGTGTCGAGCCTTCTCGTCCGGGGGCTGTCGGACGTCGAGGTGCGTCCGCTGCACGGCCGCCTGTCGCCGCGGGAGCAGGACCGGGCGCTCGAGCCGGGGCCGCGGCGGCGGGTCGTGGTCTCGACGGCGGTCGCGGAGTCGTCGCTCACCGTGCCGGGCGTGCGGGTCGTCGTGGACGCCGGGCTCGCGCGCGAGCCGCGCACGGACGTGCGCCGGGGACTCCCCGGCCTCGTGACCGTCGCGGTGAGCCGGGCGGGCGCCGAGCAGCGTGCGGGCCGGGCCGGGCGCGAGGGCCCGGGGGCGGTGTACCGGTGCTGGTCGGAGGGCGACCACGCGCGGCTCGCGCGACACCCGGAGCCGGAGATCCGCACGGCGGACCTCACCGGGTTCGCGCTCGAGCTGGCGTGCTGGGGAAGTCCGGACGCGGTGGGGCTCGCGCTGCTGGACCCACCGCCGGCGGCCTCCTGGGCCGCGGCGCGCGACGTGCTGCACGGGCTGGGGGCGGTCGGGGCGGACGGGGTGACACCGCTCGGACGCCGGATCGCCGCCGTCCCGGCCGACCCGCGCCGCGCACGGGCGCTGCTCGACGCCGTCCCCGAGGTCGGCGCGCGTCTCGCCGCGGAGGTCGTGGCGCTGCTGTCGGAGGAGGTGCGCGTGCCGGGGGCGGACCTGACGGCGGCGCTGCGCGCGCTGCGCCGCGGCGGTCCCGGCTCGGGAACGTGGGCCGCGCAGCGGGACCGGCTCGAGCGCGTCGCGCGGGCCGCCGCGGCCGACGACGGCGTCCCCGTCGAGGGAGCGCGCGCGGACGCGCGCCTCCGGCCGGCCGAGGACGCCGCCGTCGGGCACGTCGTCGCGCTCGCGCACCCGGACCGGCTGGCCCGCCTGCGCCCGGGCGGCGAGACGTACCTCCTGGTCTCGGGCGCCGGCGCACGACTGCCGCCGGGGTCGCCGCTGCAGGGTTCGCCGTGGCTCGCGGTCGCGGACGTGGATCGCGCGGCGGGCCGGGCGGACGCCGTCGTGCGGTCCGCCGCGCCCGTCGACGAGGAGACGGCGCGGGCCGCCGCGGCGCCCGAGCTGCGGTCGACCGGTGTGGCCGAGTGGTCGGGCGGGCGCGTACGCGCCGCCCGGGTGACCGCGCTCGGCGCGATCGAGCTCGCGCGCGAGCCGTGGCGCGACCCGCCCGCGGACCTCCTGGCGACGGCGGTGCGCGACGGGCTGTGCCGGGACGGTCTCGCGAGCCTCCCGTGGTCCGACGGCGCGGTCCGGCTGCGCGACCGCCTGCGGTTCCTGCACGGCGTCCTGGGGGACCCGTGGCCCGACGTCGGCGACGACGCGCTCCTGGAGGGCCTGGACGACTGGCTGGGCCCCGACGTCCCCGCCGTCGCGCGAGGGGAGCGCCCGGACCTCGCGGACGCGCTGCGCCGCCTGCTGCCGTGGCCGGAGGCGGCCCGCCTCGACGCGCTCGCGCCCGAGCGGCTCGAGGTGCCGAGCGGGTCGCGCGTCGCGGTGCGCTACGACCAGGACCAGCCCGTGCTCGCGGTCCGGCTCCAGGAGACGTTCGGCTGGGCGAGCACGCCGCGCGTCGCGGACGGTCGCGTGCCCGTGCTGCTGCACCTGCTCTCCCCGGCGGGTCGCCCGGCCGCGGTCACGGCGGACCTGGCCTCGTTCTGGGTGCAGGGCTACCCGCAGGTGCGTGCCGAGCTGCGCGGTCGCTACCCCAAGCACGCGTGGCCGCAGGACCCGAGCACCGCTCAGCCGCTGCGGGGGACGTCACGGCCGCGCCGGCGCGACCCCTGAGCAGGTGGACGGCCCTGGTCCTCACGACGTACCCGTGGTCCGCCGGATGTCGTTCGTCGGGATGACGCGTCGTCGGCCGCGGCACGGAAGACTCGTCACCGGGCGCGGCGCTGCCGGGCGGGAATCCTCAGGGGCGAACCGGGGGTTTCCCTGATGGTCGACGTCGTCGCGCTCCGTAGGCTTGTCGTGGCGCAGGACGCCCGACCTGCCGCCGCCGCCAGCCTGGCCTCCCCGCCAGCCGACGAACGAGGACGCCGTTGCCCGACGCCGTGTCGACCTTCCTGGAGAATCTGGAGACCTGGATTCTCGCCCTCGCGGCGTCCGCGTGGATCTATCCCGCGCTGTTCGGCTTCGCGACGATCGACGGGTTCTTCCCGCCCATCCCGAGCGAGTCCGTCGTCATCACGCTCGCCGTGTCCGCGCACGCGACCGGCGAGCCGAACCTGCTGCTCGTGCTCCTCGTGGCCGCGGCCGGGGCGTGGACCGGAGACCAGATCGCGTTCGCGATCGGCCGCGCCATCGGCACCGACCGCGTCCGCATCCTGCGCACCCCGCGCGGCCGCAAGGCCGTGGCGTGGGCGGAGCGGGCCCTCGCGCACCGCGGGGCGTCGTTCATCCTGGCCGCGCGCTACATCCCCGTCGGGCGCGTCGCGGTGAACATGACGGCCGGGGCCGTCGGCTACCCGCGCCGTCGCTTCATGGCGTTCTCGGGGATCGCCGCCGTCACGTGGGCGGTGTACTCGGTCCTCATCGGTCTCGTCGCCGCCCAGTGGCTGGGCCACGAGCCGCTCCTCGCGATGGTCGTCGGCGTCGTCCTCGGGGTGGCCACCGGCTTCGTCATCGACCGTGTGCTCATGATGCGGGCACGGCGCCGGGGCGAGCTCCCGGCGGTGGTCCCGGTGCCCGAGGCGTCGGCGAGCGGTGACCCGGCGTCGCGGGGCACGAGCGCGGACGCGGCGGACGCCCGAGGGACCGGCGTCGACGGGGGAGTGGCGTCCGGGGCCCCGGGGACGACGCCGTCCGGGAGCGCGGGCGGGACGTCGTCGGGCACGACGCGGGCGTCCTGAACCGGGGGCCGTCGGTCGACGGTCGGCGGTCCGCGAGCGGTCTCAGAGCTTGCGCAGGCGGACCCGCTGGACCGAGTGGTCCGCTCCCTTGGTGAGGACGAGCGTCGCACGTCCCCGCGTCGGCAGGATGTTCTGCTCGAGGTTCGGGGCGTTGATCGCGTCCCAGATCGACTTCGCCTTCTCGACCGCCTCCTCGTCCGTGAGGTCGGCGTAGCGGCGAAAGTACGACTCGGGTCGCGCGAACGCCGTACGACGCAGCGCGAGGAACCGGTCGACGTACCACTGCCGGATGTTGCGGGTGCGCGCGTCGACGTAGATCGAGAAGTCGAAGAAGTCGGACACCGCGACGGTCGACTCGTCGTGCGCGCTCGGCCGGGCCGGCTGGAGGACGTTGAGCCCCTCGACGACGAGCACGTCGGGCTTGCGCACGACGGCCTCCGCGCCCGGAACGATGTCGTAGGTGAGGTGGTCGTACACGGGCGCCCGTACCTCGGCGTGCCCGGCCTTGACCCGGGACAGGAACCGGATGAGCGCGCGGCGGTCGTAGGACTCGGGGAAGCCCTTGCGGTCCATGAGGCCACGGCGCGCGAGCTCGGCGTTGGGGTAGAGGAAGCCGTCGGTCGTGATGAGCTCCACGCGCGGCGTCTCGGGCCAGCGGGCGAGCATCTCGCGCAGGACGCGCGCCGTCGTGGACTTGCCCACGGCGACCGACCCCGCGACCCCGATGACGTACGGGGTGTTGCCGGTCTCCTCCCGCAGGAACGTCGAAGTCGCCTCGTGGAGCCCCGACGTCGCGGTCACGTAGAGGTTGAGCAGGCGCGACAGCGGGCGGTAGACGGCGTCGACCTCCGCGAGGTCGATGGGGTCACCGAGCCCGCGCAGGCGGGTGACGTCGTCGTCCGTCAGGGGGAGCGGCGTCGACTCCGACAGGCGGCTCCAGACCGCACGGTCGAGATCGACGTACGGCGAGGACGACGGTGCCGCGAGATGGGCCGGCAGGAGGTCGGACGGGTCGTCGACGGGGGAGGACACCCGCCCGATTCTGCCGGATCCGCGGCGGTGCCGGTGCACGGGGGCCTTCGGCGCCCCGACCGGCCGCCCCGACGGCGCCACCGCCCCACCCCGGACGCACCTGCGGAACCCCTGCTCAGCCGTCCCGCGACCTCCGCGGGTGGCACTCAGCGCGCACCGCCCCCCGCCGCGTGCCCCGGGCGCGCGGCACGACGACGGCGCGGCGCGGGCTCGACCGCGGGGCCCGGACCGGGGATCGCGAGGTCGGGCAGCCGCGTCATGAGGGCGAGCGCGTCGGCCGGGGCGTGGGCGTCACCGTCGTTGTCGAAGTAGACCTCGACCTCGTGGCCCGCCGCGTGCCAGTCCCGGACGCGCTCGGCCCACGCGTCGAGGACGTGCGGCCGGTAGCCGCTCGTGTACAGCGTGCGGTCGCCGTGGAGCCGCACGTACACGAGGTCGCTCGTGACGGCCTCGACGAGCGGCCACTGGCCCGCGCCGTCCGAGATCGCGAAGGCCACGCCGTGCCGTCGCAGCAGGTCGAGCGCCTCGGTGCCCGCGAAGGACTCGTGGCGCGGCTCGAGCGCGTGGACCAGCGGCCGGTCGGCGTCGACCTCGGTCCAGGCGGGCGCGCGGAGGCGGTCGTCGTGGTCGCGGGCGAGCCGGGCGGCCTCGGCCGTCGTCCGGGGCAGGAGGGCGAGGAACTCGTCGAGCAGCGCGGCGTCGAAGGTCGTGCGCGCCGGGAGCTGCCACAGCACGGGCCCGAGCCGGTCGCCGAGGGCGAGCACGCCGCTCGCGAAGAAGTTGGCGAGCGGTGTGCGCACGTCCCGCAACCGCTTCATGTGGGTGACGAAGCGCGGGCCCTTGACCGCGAACGTAAACCCCTCGGGCGTCTGCTCGCGCCACGCGACGAACGACGTCGGGCGCTGGAGGGAGTAGAACGACCCGTTGAGCTCGACCGCGGGGAACGCGGACGCGACGTGCTCGAGCTCACGGCGCTGGGGCAGGCCGACCGGGTAGAACGGGCCGCGCCAGCCCGCGTACCGCCATCCCGAGAGGCCGATCCGTACGGTGGGCACGACGTCCAGCCTCGCGGCACCTGGCGCGGTACGCCCGCGGAGGGGGGTTTTGGCAGCGGGCCTGACGAAAAACCGCGGGATCGTGCGGCTCCGGAGTGGCGGGGGTCCGTGGCTAGACTCGATCACCATGTGCGGAATCGTGGGCTACGTAGGCCCTGGAACCATGGTCGGAGAGGCCTCGGGGCGACCCCTCGACGTCGCTCTCGAAGGACTCGGCAGGCTCGAGTACCGCGGCTACGACTCGGCCGGGGTCGCGCTCGTCGCGCCCGGGATCGACGCCGTCGCGTTCGCCAAGAAGTCGGGCAAGCTCGCGAACCTCGTCGACGAGATCGACCTGCACCCGCTCCCTGCGGCGACCGCGTCGATCGGCCACACGCGCTGGGCCACGCACGGCGGACCGACGGACACCAACGCCCACCCGCACCTCGCGGACGACGACCGCCTCGCGGTCATCCACAACGGGATCGTCGAGAACTTCGCGACGCTCAAGTCCGAGCTGCTCGCCGAGGGCGTGCGGTTCCGGTCGGAGACGGACACCGAGGTCGCGGCCCAGCTCCTGGCCCGCGCGTACCGCGAGACCAAGGACCTCACGCTCGCGATGGGGCAGGTCGCGCGGCGGCTCGAGGGCACGTTCACGCTGCTCGCCGTCCACGCCGACTCGCCGGACACCGTGGTGGGCGCGCGGCACGACTCGCCGCTCGTCGTCGGGCTCGGCGAGGGGGAGAACTTCCTCGGCTCCGACGTCGCGGCGTTCATCTCCCACACCAAGGAGGCGCTCGAGCTCGGGCAGGACCAGATCGTCACGATCACCCCGACGTCCGTCGAGGTGACCGACTTCGACGGGAACCCGGCCGAGGCCAAGCGCTACACCGTCGACTGGGACGCGGCCGCCGCGGAGAAGGGCGGCTTCTCGTCCTTCATGGACAAGGAGATCCACGACCAGCCGCACGCCGTCGCGGACACCCTGCTCGGTCGCACGGACCCGTCGGGCAAGCTCGTGCTCGACGACGTGCGCATCGACGAGGCCGTGCTCCGGTCGGTCGACAAGATCATCGTCGTCGCGTGCGGCACGGCCGCGTACTCGGGCCACGTCGCCAAGTACGCGATCGAGCACTGGTGCCGTATCCCGGTCGAGGTCGAGCTCGCGCACGAGTTCCGCTACCGCGACCCGATCGTCGACGAGAAGACGCTCGTCGTGGCGGTGACGCAGTCGGGCGAGACGATGGACACGCTCATGGCGGTGCGCCACGCGCGCGAGCAGGGCGCCAAGGTGATCTCGATCGTCAACACGCACGGGTCGACGATCCCGCGCGAGTCCGACGCCGTGCTCTACACGCACGCCGGGCCGGAGATCGCGGTCGCGTCGACCAAGGCGTTCCTGTCGCAGATCACGGCCGCGTACCTCCTCGGCCTCTACCTCGCGCAGCTGCGCGGCAACAAGTTCCCCGACGAGATCTCGGCGATCCTCGAGGACCTGCGCGACATGCCGCGCAAGATCCAGACGGTGATCGAGCGCGGCGAGTACGTGCGCGCGACCGCCCGGTCGATGAAGGACGCGTCCTCCGTGCTGTTCCTCGGCCGGCACGTCGGGTTCCCCGTCGCGCTCGAGGGCGCGCTCAAGCTCAAGGAGCTCGCGTACATCCACGCCGAGGGCTTCGCGGCGGGCGAGCTCAAGCACGGGCCGATCGCGCTCATCGACGAGGGCCAGCCGGTGTTCGTCGTCGTGCCGTCGCCGAAGGGCCGCGAGGGCCTGCACTCGAAGGTCATCTCGAACATCCAGGAGATCCGGGCGCGCGGGGCGCGGACGCTGGTCATCGCCGAGGACGGGGACGACGCCGTGCGACCCTACGCGGACGAGATCTTCTGGATCCCGGAGTCGCCCACGCTGCTCTCGCCGCTGCTGGCCGTCGTGCCGCTGCAGATCTTCGCGATGGCGCTCGCGACGGCCAAGGGCCTCGACGTCGACCAGCCCCGCAACCTCGCGAAGTCGGTGACGGTCGAGTAACCCCCTCACCCGCCGAGCATGTGGTTGTGGCCCGTCCGGACCTGCGGACGGGCCACAACCACATGCTCGGCGGGAGGTCGGTCCGTCTTAGGGTGGGCGCATGATCAAGGGCGTGGGGATCGACGTCGTGGACGTCGCGCGGTTCATGGAGACCCTCGAGCGCACGCCCCGGCTGCGCGAGAAGCTGTTCACGGCCGCCGAGCGCGACCTGCCGCCCGCGTCCCTCGCCGCGCGGTTCGCCGCCAAGGAAGCCATCGCCAAGGCGCTCGGCGCACCCGGAGGCATGCGCTGGCACGACGCGACGGTGCACCGCGTCGTCGGCGGGCCGCCCGAGGTCGAGATCACTGGCACGGTCGCGGCGCGCGCGGACGCGCTCGGCATCACCGCCTGGCACCTGAGCATCTCGCACGACGCCGGCATCGCGTCGGCCATGGTCGTCGCCGAGGGCTGAGCCCGCCGTCCGCCGAGCATGCGGTTGCCGCCCGTCCGCGGGCCAGGACGGGCCAGAACCGCATGGTGGGCGGGCGCCATCGCCATGTTCGGCGCGTGGCGTCGCCGTCCACAGGCCCGGTGGTCGCGGTCACCGTCCACAGCCGACCTCAGCTCGACGACGGCGAAGGGCCCAGTGCGGTGAGGTGGCGCTCGTGCGTCGTGCCGAGGTTCCTGAGACCCTGCTCGCCGTGGCCGCGGGCCAGGGTGGTCTCGTCTCCATCGCCCAGTGCCGGGAGCACGGCCTGAGCGACAAGGAGGTCGCGGGCCGGACGCGCCGGGGAACCCTCGCGCGCGTGACCCGTGGCGTCTACGACGTCGGCGCCGTCCCGCTCGCCGGCCGGTCGTGGGACGAGCTCCGCGTCCGGGCAGCCTGGGCGGGCCTGCTCGCCTTCGGGGACGACGCGGTGGCGGTCGGGTCGTGCGCGCTCGTCCTGCACGGCGTCCGAGGGCTGCCGACGACGGTCCGGCCCGAGGCGGCGGTCCCTCGCGGGCGCAACCGGCTCGACCGCGACGGGATCGCGCTGCGGCAGTTCGACGCGGGCATGACCGTCACCGAGATCGGCGGCCGGCCGGTCGCGACGCTCGACTGGGCGCTCGCGCAGGCAGTCCCCGAGCTCCCGCGCGCGAACGGCCTCGCCGTGCTCGATTCCGCCCTCCACCAGGGCCTCACGGACGCCGACGGGTTGCGTCGCGCGCACGAGCACGCGCGCGGGAGACGCGGTGTCGCGAGCCGCCACACGTTGTGGGAGATCGCCGACGCGCGGGCCGAGTCACCGCTCGAGTCGTTCGCCCGGCTCGACTGCGTCGACGAGGGCGTGCCGCCGCACGTGCTGCAGCTTCCGGTCCACGACCACGACGGACGGGTCGTCGCGCGGGGCGACATGGCGTGGCGCTACCGCGACGGCCGGTGGCTCGTCGCCGAGCTGGACGGTCAGGACGTCCACAGCACCCCGCACGCGGTGTTCGCCGACCGGGCCCGACAGAACACGCTCGTCGCGACGGGCCGGATCGACGTCCTGCGCTTCACCGGTCGGGACGTCGGGACGATTGGGCGCGCGGTCCGCGCGGCCCTCCACCGATGACGACGACAATGCGGTTGTCGCCGGTCGAGCATGGGGTTGTGGCCCGTCAGGTCGTCCTGACGGGCCATAACCCCATGTTCGGCGCCGGTTGGGGGGTCAGGATTGGAGGGCCGGGATGACCTGGCGCTGGAAGAGCTCGAGCTGGTCGCGGTCGGTCGCGGCGAACGGGAAGTAGCCGATCGCGTAGCCGAGGCCCTGGTCCCGCAGCCCCGTGAGCGTCTCGACGATCTGCTCCGGCGTGCCGACGAGCGGACCGCCTCGCCACGACGCGACGTTGTCGTCGGCCTTCTCGGGGAAGTACCGGCGCGCGTGCTCCTCGATCCGGTCGAGCCGGTCCGCGACGTCCCGCTCGGTCTCGCCGATGACGACGTTGTAGTTGGCGGAGCGGGTGATCTCGCCGAAGTCGCGGCCGAGGTCGCGGCAGTGCTGCTCGAGCACCGCGGACTTGTGCGCGAAACCTTCCGGCGAGCCGTCGAAGTTCGTGTACTGGGCGTGCCGGGCCGCGATGCGCAGGGTCTTCTTCTCGCCGCCGCCCGCGATCCACAGCGGGATGCTCGGCCGGGCGCCCTCGCCGTCCACGACGACCTGCTGCAACGGCTGCGGGTAGCAGAGCGCGCCGTCGACCTGGTAGCGCTCGCCCTCGAACGTGCCGGACGACCCCGTGCGCCACATGCGCGCCATGATCTGGACGCCCTCGTCGAGCGCGCGCAGGCGCTCGCCCGCGCTCGGGAACCCGTACCCGTACGCGCGCCACTCGTGCTCGTACCAGCCGGCGCCGATGCCCATCTCGAGCCGGCCTCCGGACACGTGGTCGACGGTCGCGGCGACCTTCGCGAGGTACGTCGGCTCGCGGTACGCCATGCACGTGCACATCTGGCCGAGGCGCACGCGCTGGGACGCCGCGGCGAACGCCGCCATGAGCGTCCACGCCTCGTGCGTCGCCTCGGTGCTCGGGGTCGGGGTCGTGTGGAAGTGGTCGTAGACCCACACGCCGTCCCACGCGAACTCGCCGCCCGGCAGGGGCTCGCCCGCCGCGGCGTTGTCGGCGTAGTGGAGCAGGGAGAGCATCGTCTTCCAGTGGTCCTCGGGCGCGACGTCGACGAGGTCGTAGCGCCAGCCCTGCGGGATGAAGAGTCCGAATCGCATGGTCGTCACCCTATGCGGGTCGTCGGCGCCCGCAGCGCGCCCGCGGCCCTCGTCTCACCGCTCGGGCGGCCTCGCCAGGCCGACCGTCGCCGCCGGGCGGGCGACGAGCCCGCGCGGTGGGCAGGATGAGGACATGATCGAAGCCTGGTCCGTCGCCGACGTGCGCGCCGCCGAGGAGCCGCTGCTCGCCGCGGGCGTCCCGCTCATGGAGCGTGCCTCCTTCGCCCTCGCGACCGTCGTCGCGCGCGACCTCGCCCGACGGCGGTCGGTCGCCCTGCCCGACGGCGGTCGTCGGGACGGGCGCGTGACGGGCGCCCGGGCGGTCCTGCTCGTGGGGTCGGGCAACAACGGCGGGGACACGCTCCACGCGGGCGCGTACCTCGCGCGCCGGGGCGTCGAGGTGCTGGCCGTCCTGACGGGCGAGCACGCGCACGCGGGAGGTCTCGCGGCGCTCCGCGACGCGGGCGGGCGCGTCGAGGTGCTCGTCGGCAGTCCCGACGACGCGACGCGGCCCGACCGGCCCCACGACCACCTCGATCCCCACGTCGCCGATCGCGTGGCCGCCCAGGTGGTGCGCGCCGACGTCGTGCTGGACGGCCTCGTCGGCATCGGCGCTCGCGGCGCGCTGCGAGGCGTCGCGGCGGACCTCGTGCGTCGCCTCACCGCGGTGCTCGACGTGGACGACGAGCAGACCGCGGCCGCGACCGGCGGCCGGGGAGCGCGGCGGCGGCCGTGGGTCGTCGCGGTCGACGCGCCGAGCGGCGTCGGCGTCCACGACGGCACGGTGCCCGGCCCGGTGCTCCGGGCCGACCGCACGGTGACGTTCGGCGCGGCCAAGCCCGGGCTCCTGCTGCCGCCCGCGACGCACCTCGCCGGGCACGGCGCGGTCGTGGACATCGGGCTGCGCCTCGGCGCACCCGGCGGGGACGGCCGCGCCCCGGCCCCTCTCGTGCGGAGGCTCGAGCCCGCGGACGTCGCCGCCCTCTGGCCCGTGCCCGGGCCGACCGACCACAAGTACACGCGCGGCGTCGTCGGCGTCGTCGCGGGCACGCCGACCTTCCCGGGCGCCGCGGTGCTCGTCGCGACCGCGGCGGTCCGGACCGGACCGGGCATGGTCCGCTACCGCGGTCCCGACGACGCCACGCGCGCGGTCCTCGCGGCCAGGCCCGAGGTGGTGCCCGCCGCGGGCCGCGTGCAGTCCTGGGTGCTGGGGCCCGGGGTCCCGGCCGTCCCCGGCCCGGACGACGACCCCGTGGACGACGGCGGCCAGCACGAGCGGATCCGGTACGCGCTCGCGGCGGCCACGGGAGAGCTCTCCGCGGACGTCGCGGGGGAGCGGGTGCCCGTGGTGGTCGACGCGGGCGCGCTGTCCCTGCTGCCCGACCGCTGCCGGCCGTCCGTGGTCCTCACCCCGCACGCGGGGGAGCTCGCGACGTTGCTGCGGGCGCGCGGCGACGACGCGACGCGCGACGACGTCGAGGCCGAGCCGTTGCGGTGGGCGCGGCGCGCGCACGAGGCCACCGGTGCGACGGTGCTGCTCAAGGGGTCGGCGACGGTCGTCGTCGGGCCCGACGGCTCGTGGTCCCAGGCCGACGCCCCGGCGTGGCTCGCGACCGCAGGAGCCGGCGACGTGCTCGCCGGGATCCTCGGCACCGTGCTGGCGGCGCACGCCGCGCGGGTCGTCCGGGAGCCGGGGCTGGCCGCGGAGCTCGCTGCCGCGGCCGCCGTCGTGCACGGTCTCGCGGCGGAGCGCGCGAACCCGGGTGGCCCCGTCGCGGCGCTCGACGTCGCCGACGCGGTCCCCGCGGTCGTCGCGGAGCTGCTCGCCGCGCGCTGAGCGCGCGGACCACGCCGGTACCGTGGTGGGCGTGGTCCCCCTCCCCGTGCGCGACGGCCTCAACCCGACGCGCCTCGTGCTGCCGCACGACGCCGAGAGCGTCGCGCGGTACCCGCGCACGCTCGACTACGTGCGCCACCGCTTCCCGGACGACGTCGCGCGCCTGGCCGAGAAGGTCGCGGCGGGCGAGGTCGTCGACGGACGCGGCCGGCCGGTCGACGCGACCACGCCGTACGAGCCGCGCGGCTTCGTGTTCCTCTACCGGGACCCGCCCGTGGAGCCCGAGGTGCCGTTCGAGGTCCGCGTGCTGCACCGCGACCGGGACCTGCTCGTCGTCGACAAGCCGCACTTCCTCGCGACGATCCCGCGCGGCGCGTACGTGGCGCGGTCGGTGCTCGTGCGGCTGCGCCGCGACCTCGACCTGCCCGACCTCAGCCCCGCGCACCGCCTCGACCGCGTGACCGCCGGTGTCCTGCTGCTCACGCTGCGCCCGCAGGTGCGCGGCGCGTACCAGGAGCTCTTCGCGCGCCGCGAGGTGCGCAAGACGTACGAGGCGGTCGCGCCGTGGGACCCGGCGCTCGAGCTGCCGGCCGTCGTGCGCAGCCGCATCGTCAAGCGGCGCGGCGTCATGCGCGCCGAGGAGGTCGACGGCGAGCCGAACGCGGAGAGCCGCGTCGACGTGATCGAGGCCGACGCGGCCCGTGGCCTCGCGCGCTACCGGCTGGAGCCGCACAGCGGCAGGACGCACCAGCTCCGGCTGCACATGGCGCGCCTCGGCGTGCCGATCGTGCACGACAACTTCTACCCCGAGCCGTACGACGTCGCGCCCGACGACTACACCCGCCCGCTCCAGCTCGTGTCGCGCTCGCTCGCGTTCGTCGACCCGCTCACGGGCCGCGAGCGCCGCTTCGAGACCGACCGGACGCTCAGCGCCTGGTGACGGCGGCAGCGGGGGCGCTCGCCGACGAGACCCACCGGACCGTCGCCCCGGCGGGGCGCCGCCCGCCGGGGCGCGGGTGAGAGAATCGACGACCGTGAGCGACACCCAGCGCACGACCCCGGCCGGCACACCCGCCGGCGCCCCTGACCCGTTCGCCTACCCGGCCCGCGCCGTCGTCGACCTGGCGGCGATCCGGGACAACGTCCGCGCCCTCGTCGGGCACGCGCCGTCGGCCCAGGTCATGGCCGTGGTCAAGGCAGACGCCTACGGGCACGGCCTCGTGGCGAGCGCGCTCGGGGCGCTCGCGGGCGGCGCGACGTGGCTCGGCACCGCGCAGCCGAGCGAGGCGCTCGCGCTGCGCGCCGCCGGGATCGGGCCGGACCGCGCTCGCGTGCTCACGTGGCTCTACCCGCCCGGCGCCCCGCTGCGCGCGCTCGTGGACGCGGACATCGACGTCTCGCTCGCCGCGCGCTGGGCGGTCGACGAGGTGGTCGCCGCCGCACGCGCCGCGGGCCGGACCGCGCGCGTGCACCTCGCGGTCGACACGGGCCTCGGCCGCAACGGGATCATGCCCGCCGACCTGCCCGACGTGCTCGACGCCGTCGCGCGCGCCCAGTCCGAGGGCGCAGTGCGCGTCGTCGGGCTCTGGTCGCACCTCGCGTTCGCGGACGAGCCGGGGCACCCGAGCGTCGTCGCGCAGGCCGACGTCCTCGACGAGGCGGTCCGCCTCGCCGAGCGCGCGGGCGTCGCCCCCGAGGTGCGCCACCTCGCGAACTCGGCCGCGACGCTGACCGCGCCGCGCACGCACTACGACCTCGTGCGACCCGGCCTGGCGGTGTGGGGCATGACGCCCGTCCCGCAGCTCGGCCCGCCGTCGCGGTACGGGCTGCGCCCCGCGATGACGCTCGAGGCGCGGCTGGCCACGGTCAAGTGCATGCCTGGCGGGCACGGCGTCTCCTACTCGCACCACTACACGACCCCGCAGGACACGACGCTCGGCGTCGTACCCCTCGGCTATGGCGACGGGATCCCGCGGCACGCCTCGGGCGGCGGCCCTGCGGGGGCGCCCGGCGGCCCGGTCCTCGTCGGCGCGCGTCCCGGCGACGGCGGTCGGGTCCTGCGCGTCGCGGGACGCGTGTGCATGGACCAGCTCGTGCTCGACCTCGGCCCGGACGCGACCGAGCGCGCGGGCGACGTCGTGACGCTGTTCGGCGCGGGCGACGGCGTCGAGCACGACGGCGTCCCCACCGCCGAGGACTGGGCGCGGGCCGCCGGGACCATCAGCTACGAGATCACGACGCGCCTCGGCGCGCGCGTGCCGCGCGAGCACGTGGGGACCCACGTGCTCGACGACGGAGCGCGGGCGCTGCTCGCGCACGACCCGAGCCAGCACCCCAGCACGGAAAGGACGGTCCGCGCATGAGCGACGACCCGACCCCCTCGACCCCCGTCGCGCGCCCCGGGGACGTGACGGCCGCGGACGGCGCGCGCGGCGTCGTCGTGCTGCCCGACGCCGACGCCACCCGCGCGTTCGGCCGCGCCCTCGCGGGCGTGCTGCGCGCGGGCGACCTCGTGATCCTCACGGGCGACCTCGGCGCCGGGAAGACGACGCTCACGCAGGGCATCGGGGCCGGCCTCGGCGTGCGCGGCCAGGTCGCGTCGCCGACGTTCATCGTCGCGCGCGAGCACCCCTCGCTCGGCGACGGCCCGGCGCTCGTGCACGTCGACGCGTACCGCCTCGGGTCGCTCGACGAGGTCGACGCGCTCGACCTCGACTCGAGCCTGGACGAGTCGGTGACCGTCGTGGAGTGGGGGAGCGGGCTCGTCGAGGCGCTCGCGGGCGACCGTCTCGAGATCGTGCTCGAGCGCCCGCGCGGAGGCGTCGGCTCGGAGCAGGACCCGGACGACGACGCCCCCGAGGCGGGGGAGCGGCGCGTGACCGTGCGCGGCGTGGGGTCGCGCTGGTCGGGACTGGACGTCGCCGCGCTGACCCGGTAGCGGGCTCGCGAGGGAACAGTCCCCGTCCCGGCCGTAGGCTGGGGGCCGTGGCTGTTCTCGCGCTCGACACCTCCGCCTCCGTCACCGTCGCCGTCGTCTCCGACGACGGCGCCCGTCTCGCCCGCCGCGACGCCCCCGAGCGCCGCCGGCACGCCGAGGCGCTCGCCCCGCTCGTGGAGGAGGCGCTCGCCGAGGCCGGGGTCGACCGCAGCGACCTCACGGCCGTCGCCGTCGGCACGGGGCCCGCGCCCTTCACGGGACTGCGGGTCGGGCTCGTCACCGCGCGCACGCTGGGCTTCGCGCTCGGCATCCCCGTCCTCGGGGTCCCGAGCCTCGACGCGATCGCCGCGCAGGCCGTGAGCGACCTCGGCCTCGGGCCGGACGACGAGCTGCTCGTCGCGACCGACGCCCGCCGCCGCGAGGTGTACTGGGCGCGCTACCGCGTCGTCGCGCACGAGGGCCCGCACGCCGTGCCGGTCCTCGAGACGGTCGCGGGGCCCGAGGTCGGGCCGGCGATCGCCGTCGCCGAGCACGCCGCGGGCGCCGTCGTGGTGGGGGAGGGCGCCGAGCTCTACCCGGACGCGCTCGACGGCGCCGACGACGCGCCGCTGGTCCCCGACGCGGCCGTCCTCGCGCGGCTCGCGATCGCGCGCCGGGTCGCGGGGACCGACCAGCCGACCGAGCCGCTGTACCTGCGTCGCCCGGACGTCCACGAGGCCGCCGCGCGCAAGCGCGTGAGCGACACGGCGCCCGTCCCGAGCCCTGCACGGGAGGGCGCCCGATGAGCGCGCGCCGCTACGAGATCCGCCTGCGCCCGCTCAAGGCCGCCGACCTCGACCGCGTCGTCGAGCTCGAGCGCGAGCTGTTCGGGCGCGGCGCCTGGACGTACGGGATGCTCGCGGACGAGCTCGCGGGCCTCGGGCGCTGGTACGTCGCCGCGGAGCCCGTGCGGCTCTACGCCGCCGGCCCGCAGCCCGTCGTCGGCTATGCGGGCCTGTGGTTCGACGGCGACGTCACCCAGGTCATGACCCTCGGCGTCGACCCGGCGTTCCAGCACCAGGGCGTCGGCTCCGCGCTCCTGGAGGCGCTCGTCGCACGCTCGCGCGAGCTCGGCGCGAGCGCCGTGCTGCTCGAGGTGCGGGTCGACAACGACCCGGCTCTCGCGCTCTACGCGAAGTACGGGTTCGAGCAGCTCGGCATCCGCAAGCGCTACTACCAGCCCGAGGACGTCGACGCCTACACGATGCGGCTGGAGCTCGGCACGACCGGGCGCCCTGAGGGGCCGGACGCGCCGGACTACGGCACGGCGCCCGACACCGGCGTCCTCGCGTGAGCGGGCCCGCGCCGCGAGTGCCGAGCGCCGGCAGTGACGGGCCGGAGGCCGACGCCGTGCGACGCTCACGCGTCCTCGTCGAGGCCCCGGCACTGGCCGAGGCGCTCGCGGGCGACCGCCCGCCCGTCGTGCTCGACGTGCGGTGGGCGCTCGGCGTCACCGACGGGCGCGAGCAGCACCGCGCGGGGCACGTCCCGGGCGCCGTCTACGTCGACCTCGAGACCGAGCTCGCGGCGCCGCCGTCGCCCGCCGCAGGGCGGCACCCGCTGCCCGACCCCGCCGACCTCCAGGCCGCCGCGCGGCGCTGGGGGGTGCGCGCGGACCGGCCGGTCGTCGTCTACGACGCCGTCGGCGGCACGTCCGCGGCACGTGCCTGGTGGCTGCTGCGCTGGGCCGGCCACGACGACGTGCGGATCCTCGACGGCGGCCTCGCGGCCTGGGAGGCGGCGGGGTACGCGCTCGACGCGGGCGACGTGCGACCCGAGCCGGGCGACGTCGTCGTCACGCCGGGCGGGATGCCCGTCCTGGACGCCGACGACGCGGCCGACCTCGCGGCGTCGTGCGTGCTGCTCGACGCGCGTGCGGGCGAGCGCTACCGCGGCGAGGTGGAGCCGGTCGACCCGCGCGCGGGCCACGTGCCCGGCGCGGTGAGCGCGCCCACCACGGACAACCTCGCCGCCGACGGGACGTTCCTGGACGCGGCTGCGCTCCGCGCGCGGTTCGCGGGTCTGGGGGTCCCGCACGGCGCGGACGACGTACCCCCGGCCGTGGGCGTGTACTGCGGCTCGGGCGTGACCGCCGCGCACGAGGTCGCGGCCCTGGCGACGCTCGGCGTCGAGGCCGCGCTCTACCCCGGCTCGTGGTCGCAGTGGTCGAACGACCCGGCACGGCCCGTCGCGACCTGACCGGACGGGCAGACGCCGCGAGGCGGCACCCCGGTGGGGTGTCGCCTCGGCGGTCGTGCGGTCGCGGCGGGGCCGCGGGCGTCAGACGGTCGCGATGGCCTGCTCGGGCGCGAGGCGCGGCGAGCGCGGGTAGGGCGTGCCGACGCCGTCGGCCACGCCGACGTTGATGACGAGCATCGACTTCCAGCCGCTCTCGGCGAAGAACTCGGCGTCGATCGCGTCGCGGTCCATGCCGTTCATCGGACCCGCGGCGAGACCGGCGGCGCGCAGGCCGACGACGAGGTAGCCCGCCTGGATGTGGGCGTTGTCGCGCGCCATGCCGTCGCGCACCTCGGGGACGGCGTGGAGGTTGTCGCGCATGCCGGGCACGTGCGGGAACAGCGTGTCGAGGTGCTCGTGGAACGCCGGGTCGTACGCGACGACGAGCGACAGCGGCGCGTTCGCGACGCGCTCCTTGTTGCCGTCGTTCATGTGCGCCACGAGGCGCTCGCGGGCCTCGGGCGAGCGCACGGCCAGGATGCGCAGCGGGACGGTGTTCATGGCCGTCGGGCCCCACTTGACGAGGTCGTAGACCGCGGCGAGCTGCTCGTCGGTCACCTCGGCGTCGGTGAACTGCGCGGTGGTCCGCGCCTCGCGGAAGAGGCGGTCGGCCGTGGTCTCGTCGATCTGCAGGCTCGCGGGAGCCAGGGTGTCGGTGCTCATGACCGGGGCAACGGTTGAGCGTTGAACCATCTTCCCGGCAGACGGTGTGACGTGCACGACACGGCGCGGGCCGACCGCGCGCGCGACTACCCTGGACGCCATGGTTTCCTCTGCGAGCTCCGGCGAGCCCCTGGTGCTCGGCATCGAGACGTCCTGCGACGAGACCGGCGTCGCGCTGGTCCGCGGTCGTGAGCTGCTCGTCGACACGGTCGCGAGCTCGATGGACGAGCACGCGCGCTACGGCGGCATCATCCCCGAGGTCGCGTCGCGGGCCCACCTCGAGGCGATGATCCCCACGATCGAGCGCAGCCTCGGCACGGCCGACGTCGACCTGTCCGAGGTCGACGCGATCGCCGTGACCGCCGGGCCGGGCCTCGTCGGCCCGCTGACGATCGGCGCGGCGGCCGCCAAGGCGCTCGCGCTCGCGCTCGGCAAGCCGCTCTACGGCGTCAACCACGTCATCGGCCACGCGGCCGTCGACGAGCTCGTGCACGGCGCGTTCCCGGAGCGCGTCATGGCGCTCGTCGTGTCCGGAGGGCACAGCTCGCTGCTGCTCGTCGACGACGTCGCGACGTCGGTCACCGAGCTCGGCTCGACGCTCGACGACGCCGCGGGGGAGGCGTTCGACAAGGTCGGGCGCCTGCTCGGCCTGCCCTACCCCGGCGGCCCGCACATCGACCGCCTCGCGCGTGAGGGCGACCCGACCGCGATCCGCTTCCCGCGCGGGCTCACCGCCCGCAAGGACCAGGAGAAGCACGCGTACGACTTCTCGTTCTCCGGTCTCAAGACGGCCGTCGCGCGCTGGGTCGAGGCCCGCCAGGACGCGGGGGAGGAGATCCCCGTGCACGACGTCGCGGCCTCCTTCGCGGAGTCCGTCGCCGACGTGCTCACCGCCAAGACCATCGCGGCGTGCGAGCGGCACGGCGTGTCGACGCTCGTCGTCGGAGGCGGGTTCAGCGCGAACTCGCAGCTGCGCGACATGGCCGCGAAGCGCTGCGCCGAGGCGGGCATCGAGCTGCGCATCCCGCCGATCCGCTACTGCACCGACAACGGCGCGATGATCGCCGCGCTCGGCTCGGCGGTCGTGCGGGCGGGGGTGGCGCCCTCGAGCCTCGACATCGGCGTGGACTCGTCGATGCCGCTGACCGTGACCCACGTGTGACGCCGGAGCCCGGCCTCACGCCCGACGAGGCGCTGCGTCGCGCCCACGCGTGGGCGCAGGCGGCCGCGGCGGCACGACCCGGGCCGGAGCGCGTCCGAGCCGAGCACGCCGCGGCGTACTGGGCGGCGCAGCACCGGGCGCTCCTCGTGCCCGTGCCCGCGTACGGGACGCTCGACGTGCCAGCCCACGCGAGCCCGACCGCGACCGCCCCGGCGTACGGCGCGTCCCCGGTCTCGTGGGAGGTGCCGCGCCGCCGTCGTGGCCGTGCCGGGCGGGTCGTGACCGTCGTGCTCGTGCTCGTGGTGTCCGTGGCCGTCTACCTCGTCGACGGCCTGCGCGAGGAGGCCGTCGGCGACGGCGCGGTCCTGCCGACCGAGCAGGAGGGCGCTGTGCCGCCCCCGACGGTCTGGGAGGACCCGAGCCCGGACGCGACCGCGTCGGCCACGGGCGTGGAGGCCGCCTGGAAGGCCGGCGAGTACGCCGAGCCGCTGCCCGACCCCGTGCCGGGCGCGGCGCAGACGACGCCCTTCCTGCCCGACCATCCCGACCCCACGGCCTGGCTGCTCGCGCTCAACCCCGCCAACGAGGGCGTGCAGGTCGTGTTCACCGACGACCCGACGCTCAACTGCGGCATGGCGCACGTCGCGGAGCACGACGCGTACGCGACGGGATCGGCGGGCTGCTTCCAGCCCGCCCACCCGACCGTGCTGTTCGTGTGGTGGGGCGAGGACTCCGACCCGGCGACCAAGCAGGTCCTGCTCGCGCACGAGCTGTCGCACATGCTCCAGTGGTGGCACGAGTTCGACCTGCTCCAGTCGGCCGTCGACTCGGGGTTCGCGGAGGACGAGGAGTGGACGCACGCGCTCGAGACCGACGCGACGTGCCGCGTGCTGTCGTGGGGCGGGTACTCGCAGGCGGCGGCGGACCGCACGTCGTCGCCGTGCGACACCGACGACTGGTCGCCGACGTGGCTCGCCGACCGCGCCGCCGACCTCGGCGTGGTCCTGCGCGACTACTGACCGCCCCGGTGGACCGTCAGAGCGGGCGGCCCGCCCGCATCTCCGCGACGAGCGAGCGCACGACGGCGTCCAGCTCGCCCCCGTTGCGGCGCGCGACCGCGCGCTGGCGCTGGTAGGACGCGCCGCGCCGCACGATCGTGCGCACGCCGTCGAGCTCGTCCAGGCACCCGAGGCGCGCGGCGACGGGCTCGAGCTCGACGAGCAGGCGCCCGACGGCGTCGGTGACGAGCTCCTCGTTGCCCTCGCGGTCGAGGATGACGATCGCGTCCATGCCGTAGCGCGCGGAGCGCCACTTGTTCTCCTGCGCGAACCACGGCGGGATGCTCGGCAGCTCGCGCCCCTCGTCGAGCAGCGTGGAGAAGTGCTCGACCAGGCAGTGCGTGAGCGCGGCGAGCGCGAGCAGCTCGGAGATGTTCGTGACGCCGTCGCAGATGCGCGTCTCGAGCGTGCCGAACCGTGGTGCGGGGCGCAGGTCCCAGCGGATCTCGTCGAACGCGTCGATCACCCCGGTGTGCAGCATGTCCGCGACGTAGCCCTCGAGCTCCTCCCACGTGGCGAACTGGAACGGGAGCCCCGCGGTGGGCAGCTGCTGGAACATGAGCGCGCGGTTCGACGCGTACCCCGTGTCCTTGCCGCCCCAGAACGGCGAGCTCGCCGAGAGCGACTGCAGGTGCGCGAACGTCGTGAGCATCGCGCGCTGGATCGGCAGCACCTTGGCGCGGTCCTCGATGCCGACGTGCACGTGCACCCCGTAGATGAGCATCTGCCGCCCCCACCACTGCGTGCGGTCGATGAGGGTGGTGTAGCGCTGCTTGTCGGTGACCTTCTGCTGCGCCCAGCGGGCGAACGGGTGCGTGCCCGCACTCATGAGCTCGACGCGCAGCGGGTCCGTCACGGCCCGCAGCTCCTCGACCGAGCGCACGAGGTCGCGGCCCGCCTCCCCCACCGTGCGGCACACGCCGCTCACGACCTCGACCGTGTTGAGCAGGAGCTCCTGCTTGATCGACGGGTGCGTGCCCCCGCCCTCCGGGCGCACCGCGTCGAGGACCGTCTGCGCGACCTGGCGCAGGTCGCCCGAGTCGGCGTCGACGAGCGCGAGCTCCCACTCCAGACCGACGGTCGAGCGCTCCGACCGCGCGAACGGGATCGCCGTGCGGCGGGGGAGGGCGGTCACCGCGGCCCGTCCTCACCGGTGCCGGCCCGGCGCGCGTCGGCGCCGGGTGCGGCGAGCGGCTCGACGACGAGCACCTGCTGGGACCCGCCGACGCGCGTGAGGACGATCGTCGCGGTCGCGTCGCCCGTGAGGGCGAGCTGGCGGCGGAGCTGCTCGGGCGTCACGGCCGTGCCCCGCTTCTTGATCGTCAGGCGTCCCACGCGGCGCTCGCGCAGGTAGGACCGCAGCCGCTTGAGCCCGAAGGGCATCGTGTCGAGCACGCGGTAGCCGCGCGCGAGCCCGTCGGCGAGCCCGGTCGCGTCGAGCGGAGCGGGGGAGTCGGTCGTCACGTACGCGATCGTGCGGTCGAGCAGCCGCCCGCCCAGCCCGCGCGCCGCGTGGGCGACGAGACCCGCCCGGATGACCGCGCCGTCGGGCTCGTAGAGGTACTGCCCGACGCCGCCCACGTCGGGGACGACGTCCTCGTCGCCGGGGCGGTGGGTGATCCGGCGTGTCGTGGTGCGCTCGGTTCCGTCCGGGCCCGTCCACGACGTGAGGACGAGCGCGGAGCGTCCCGGTCCCTCGGGCGCGAGCGGGCCGAACCAGAGCCCCGCCTCCACCACGTCCCCGTCGACCGACACCCACTCGGTCTCGGCGTCCTCGGGCAGGCCCGCGTGCGGGATGCCGGGGCCGACCTTGATGCCCACCGCGGGGACCCGCTCGCGCAGCGCCCACACGGCGTCGAGCGGCGGGGCGTACGCCTTCGGGTCGAACACGCGCGTGCCGGCGCGCGTCCGGCGCGCCGGGTCGGCGTACACGCCCTCGATCCGCTCGCCCTCGAGGTCGAGCGCGAGCCCGTCGCCGTGGCGCACCTCGGCCTCGGGGAAGTGGCGCAGGTTCACGGTCGCGATCGCCGCGGTGAGCTCGTCGACGTCCGTCGCGAGCACCTCCAGCTCCGCGGCGGCGAAGGCGAGGGCGTCGACGCCGATCCCGCTCGTGAGGTCCGCGACGCGGCGGATCCCGGCGTCGTGGTACCGCCGGGCGTGCAGACCCGCGACGACGAGCCGGCTCGCCTGCTCCAGCCCCGCCTGCGTGAAGAGCATGCCGTCGGCGAACGCGCCGAGCTTGCCGTGCGCCGCGGCCCGCAGCCGGGACTGGGTGAGGGCTGCGGCGGCGAGGTCCGGGTCGACGCCCTTCGCGCGCAGCCCTGCCGAGAGCACGAGCGCCTGCTGCTCGTCGTACGGCGGGAGCGCGCCGAGCAGCGCCCAGCCCTCGGGGCTGAGCAGCTTGGTCAGCGTGGCGGCGTCCATGGCGTCGATCCTTCCACGGGGGACGGGGACCACGCGCAGCCGGGAGCCCGATCGTCCGAGGACCGGACGTTGGCACTCGCCTTGACCGAGTGCTAACGGCGACCTAGATTTGAGGGCGTGCCGCCACCGTTCGCGGAGGCGGCACCACGTGCGACCAGGCTGTCCGGCACCCGCGACGACGGCCAGCCGGTGCGCTCGACCCATCCGTTGCAGTTCTCACCGCGAAAGGGGAGGTCCGACGTGTCGGTCCCCATCAAGCCGCTCGAGGACCGGATCGTCGTGAAGGCCCTCGAGGCCGAGACCACGACCGCATCCGGCCTGGTCATCCCGGACACCGCCAAGGAGAAGCCCCAGGAGGGCGAGGTCCTGGCCGTCGGTCCGGGCCGTGTCGACGACAACGGCAACCGCGTCCCGCTCGACGTGACCGTCGGCGACAAGGTCATCTACAGCAAGTACGGCGGCACCGAGGTCAAGTACGGCGGCGAGGACTACCTCGTCCTGTCCGCGCGCGACATCCTCGCCGTGGTGGTCGGCTGACGCCGACCCGTTCCAGCAGCAGGGCCCCGCGACCGTCCGGTCGCGGGGCCCTGCTGCGTTCCGTGGCCGGTCGCCCCACCGTTCCCACGGGTCGTGCGCACGTGCTCCCGGTACGACGTCGGACCGGTGCCGTGCAGGTCTGCTGGTGGTGCCGGCGGGCTGGTCAGCCCGTGCGGCGAGCGCCGCCGGCGAGGATCGCCGCACGCTCGTCCTCGCTCAGCCCGCCCCACACCCCGTACGGCTCGCGCACGCGGAGCGACTGCTCGCGGCACTGCATCATGACGGGGCACGAGTGGCAGATCGCCTTCGCGGCCTCCGCGCGCCGTCGTCGCGTCGAGCCGCGTTCCCCCTCGGGGTGGAAGAACAACGTGTCGTCCGCGTCGCGGCACGAACCCTGGTACTGCCATTCCCACAGCTCCATGACGGGCCCGGGGAGCCTCGAGATCTCTGCCATGGCGAACAACCTACAAGCGTTGCAGAAGTTGTTCAAGTCCCCTGTGGCAGAAATGTGAACAGGCAGGTCAGGACCGAACTCGACCCAGTGGTGCGAATGTCGAGCGGGCGAAGCGAGCCATGATGTGCGCCCACCCTGACGCGATGTTGGCGCGATGACGCGTTTGCGCGTGTGGTGAACAAACCCTGCACAATGCTGACGCGAAGGGTGCACGACTGTGACCTGGACGAGGTGGCGAGACCGGTGGGCGGTCGGCAGAATCGATCCATGACCTCAGTCCGGTCCGCCCCCGACCACGAGGGAGCCCGACCGAGCATGTCCTCGAACCCCGGCCTCGCCGTCGCCGCCGTCGCGCGCCGGCTCGGCGTCGCGCCCGCGACCCTGCGGACGTGGGACCGTCGCTACGGCCTCGGGCCCTCGCAGCACCGTGCGGGCTCCCATCGCCGCTACACCGACGACGACGTCGCGCGCCTGGTCGTCATGCGGCGCCTCACGCTCGACGGCGTCGCGCCGGCCGACGCGGCCCGGGCGGCTCTGGCGGCGGACGACGACGAGCTCGCCGCCCACCGCGGCGCCGTCTCGTTCGACGAGCACGGCGCGGAGGGCGCGGACCTCGACGACGACCTGGACGCGGACGACGCGGCGACCGAACCGGCGCCACCGTCGCGTCCGTTCCTGCGGGCCGTCCCCGGGGGGGAGCCCGCGCGGGCGAACCTCCCGCGCGCCGTCGGCGTGCGGGAGGCGCCGCGCCCGACCCGCGTCTCCGACGTCGTCGACGCCGCGATCGCCTACGACCAGCGCACGTGCGACCGGCTCCTGCGCATCCCGG
Source organism: Cellulosimicrobium cellulans (assembly GCF_016921195.1). Lineage (GTDB taxonomy): Bacteria > Actinomycetota > Actinomycetes > Actinomycetales > Cellulomonadaceae > Cellulosimicrobium > Cellulosimicrobium cellulans_F. The sequence continues at coordinate 27,562 of NZ_JAFGYF010000011.1, read as the reverse complement.
CGGGCGGCGATCCCGGGACGTGGTGGTCCGACCTCGTCGAGCCGGCGCTCGAGCGCCTGGCCGAGCGCACGGTGCTCGCGGGCCCTGGGGAGGTCCCCGAGGTCGTGCTCGCCAACGCGACGCTGGGCGCGCTGCGCGAGTACACGCAGGCGAGCGAGGAGGCGATCGTCGCGGCCGGGGGGCCGCCCCGCAACCACCCCAGCCGGATGCGCCGGATCGTCCTCGTGTTCGCGGCGCCGGACGAGCCGCTGCCGCTGGCCGCGCACGCGCTCGCGGCGTCGCTCGCGTCGCACGGCGCGATGGCCCGCATCGTCACGGGCCCGGCGAACGTCCACCGCACGCTCGAGATCGTCACCATGGTGCGACCCTCCGCCGTCGCCATGGTGACGACCCAGGCGCGCCCCGACCTGGGGATCGTCCACGCCGCGCACGAGGCGAACCCGAACCTGCCGTTCTTCGTCGGCCTGCCGAGCGACGAGGCCGCCGGCGACCTCCCGCTCGCCGCCACCGTGCACCGCGTGCGCAGCTTTCCCGGGCTCCTGCACGAGCTGCTCGCGGTCGTCCGCTGAGGCCTCGGGCGGGCGGCGGGCGAGGCCACGACGCGGGTCCCGGCGGGAATACCGCAGAGCCCCGCGGCGTAGAATCCTGGTGTGACCGCCTCGCCCGTCCCCGCCGCCGCTCCCGACCGCGACCCCTTCGGCTTCCTGGGTCTCACCTACGACGACGTCCTGCTGCAGCCCGGCTACTCGGACCTGGCGCCGTCGGACATCGACACCACGACGCGCCTGACGCGCGAGATCTCGATCCGCGTGCCGCTCGTCTCGGCGGCCATGGACACGGTGACGGAGTCCCGCATGGCGATCGCGATGGCGCGCCAGGGCGGCATCGGTGTGCTGCACCGCAACCTGTCCATCGAGGACCAGGCGCTCCAGGTCGACCTGGTCAAGCGCACGCAGACGGGGATCATCGACAACCCGGTGACCATCGGCCCGGACGCGACGCTCGAGGAGCTCGACAAGACGGCGGGCGAGTACCGCATCTCCGGGTTCCCCGTGGTCGACGCCGAGCGCCGCCTCATCGGGATGGTCACCAACCGCGACCTGCGGTTCACGCCCGTCGCGGAGTGGGCCACGACCAAGGTCGACGAGGTCATGACGCCCCAGCCGCTCATCACGGGCCCGGCCGGCATCTCGCGCGAGGAGGCGACCGCGCTCCTGCGCAGGCACAAGCTCGAGCGACTGCCCCTCGTCGACGCCGACGGACGGCTCACCGGCCTCATCACCGTCAAGGACTTCGTGAAGTCCGAGCAGTTCCCGCAGGCGTCCAAGGACGGCCAGGGCCGCCTGCTCGTCGGCGCGGCGATCGGCTACTTCGGCGACGCGTGGCAGCGCGCCACGACCCTGATCGACGCGGGCGTGGACGTGCTCGTCGCGGATACCGCGCACGGCAACGTCCGCATGCTCATCGAGATGGTCGCGCGGCTGAAGTCCGACCCGGCGACGCGTGACGTCCAGGTCATCGGCGGCAACGTCGCGACGCGCGAGGGCGCCCAGGCGTTCGTCGACGCGGGCGCCGACGCGGTCAAGGTGGGCGTCGGCCCGGGCTCCATCTGCACGACGCGCATCGTCACCGGCGTGGGCGTCCCGCAGGTCACGGCGGTCTACGAGGCGTCGCTCGCGGCGCGCCCGGCGGGCGTGCCCGTCATCGCCGACGGCGGCATGCGCCACTCGGGCGAGATCGGCAAGGCGATCGTCGCGGGAGCGGAGTCGGTGATGCTCGGCTCGATGCTCGCGGGCACCGAGGAGTCTCCCGGGGAGACGATCCTCGTCAACGGCAAGCAGTACAAGGCGTACCGGGGCATGGGCTCCATGGGCGCCATGTCCTCGCGCGGGAAGAAGTCCTACTCGAAGGACCGCTACTTCCAGGCCGAGGTCACGAGCGACGACATGATCGTCCCCGAGGGCGTCGAGGGCCAGGTCCCGTACAAGGGCTCGCTCGGCACGGTCGCGCACCAGCTCGTCGGCGGGCTGCACCAGACGATGTTCTACGTCGGCGCGCGGACCGTCCCGGAGCTCCAGGAGAAGGGGCGCTTCATCCGCATCACGTCGGCGTCGCTCAAGGAGAGCCACCCGCACGACGTCCAGGTGACCGCCGAGGCCCCGAACTACTCCGGATTCTGACGGCCCGCCGCCACCAGCGCCGCGGCCCGGCGTCCGGCACCCTCGCGGGGCCGGACGCCGGGCCGTCGTCGCGCCACGGGGAGGCCGTCACGCCGGCGTGGGCACGGCGTCGGGGCTCACGACGCCATGACGCGGGCGTGCAGGGCCTGCACGGCATAGCGGGCCGCCCAGAACGCGCCGTGCTGCCATGCCGAGATCTCCGACATCCAGTCGCCCGCGAAGTACACGTTCCCGGCCCCCTGCTGGAGCTGCTTGAAGCGCGACGACTGCGTGTTCGGGTAGGCCCACGCGCCCTCGATGTAGGGCACCTTGTGCCAGGCGATGGAGAACGAGCTCTCGAGCTCGGTCCGGTACTTCTCGCCGTGGATCTTGACGCCCTGCTCGACGGCGCGCATCTCGCGCTGCCGGGGCGTCATGTCCGCGTAGGAGCGCGCGTTGGCGCCGGTGTTGTAGTACCCGATGACGAGGCCACGACGCTCGCCGTACCCGTAGGAGGGGTACCAGACGTGGGCGAGGTCCATGTCGGTCTCCGTGATGCCGCCGTAGATCCGGTGGTCGTCCTCCCAGAACCGCGAGCGGTACTCGAGCCCGATCTTGCCCGCCGGGGACCCGACGGCGAACTCGCCGAGCGCGGCGTCGATGTCCGCGCCCCAGTTCGTGTCCCACCGCCGCATGAGCCCCGCGGGCGCGGAGACGACCGCGAAGTCCGCGTCGATCTGGCGTGCCTTGCCGTTCGGGGCGGTGTAGGTGACCGTGACGCCGTTCGTGGTGTTCCGCACCCCGGTGACCGGTGAGCTGAGCAGCACGTTCTGCTTGCCGATGGCCCGCACGAAGTACTCGTAGGTCGTGTCCATGCCGCCCTTCGGCTGGAACATGAGCATCGACTGCTCCCAGTTGATCTCGAACGGGAAGTACTGCCCGACCTTCGAGGCGAGCACCTCCGACACCGAGCCCGGGCCCGGCAGGGGCGTGCCGTGCTCGTTCCAGGCGGACGGGTAGACCGCGTACCCGCGGTTGCTGCCGCCCCGGTAGCTCCCGTCGGCCTGGAGCGAGCCCCACGACCGGAGGAACGCGCGCAGGTTCTCCTTGTCCGCGGCGGTGAGCTTCTGGTCGAGCGCGCCCTGGTCGGTCGCGTAGCCGAGCAGCTCCGACGTGTAGCCGAAGACGTCCGCCTTGGCCGTGCGGTACCGGACCGGGTTGCCGGGCGTGGCTCCCGAGCGCTCGTTGTAGAGGTAGGCGTCCGCGTTCGCGTTGGTGAACACCTCGTAGGGCACGCCCAGCTCGCGCAGGTAGTCCATGGTGACCATCCACTGCGCGATGCGGCCCGCGCCCGCGTTCATGTACACGCCGTCGGCGAACCGCGCCTTCTGGGTGACGCCGTCGACGTCCGTCTCGGAGTCGCCTCCGCGTATCGTCAGCGTCCGCCCGCCGGGCCGGTGCCGCGCCTCGAGCACCGTCACCCGGTACCCGGCCTTCTGCAGCTCGTACGCCGAGGCGAGGCCGGCGGGCCCGGCACCCACGACGACGACCTTCTTGGCGGACCGGCCCGTCAGGGTGAAGTCGCTGCCGCGCGGCGGTGTCCACGACTCGTTCCGCGGCTGGGCGGCGGCCGTCGGCGCGAGCCCGACCGCACCCATCGTCGCGAACATGACGCCGGCGCTGGAGCCGACCCCGACGGCCTGGAGGAAGCTGCGGCGCGAGACGCCGGACGTCTTCTCGTCAGTGACCATGTGGCAGAGCCTCTCGTCCACGGCCTGACGGGCGGCGTGCCCGGCCCACGATGCCGGGTGCCGCCGTCAGCACCGCCGCCGACGCTAGGGAGGCGTCGTCGCGAACGCGCGTCCGGCACGTTTCGCGTCCGTCAACGCGCGGGGGTTCGCGTAAACGTCTCGTGTCGTCGCCGTCGTGCCGGGTCGCGGGACCGCGCCGCACGGACGGAGCGTGCCCCGCCCGTGCGGCGACGGGCGGACACGCGACCGTCACGGCCCGGAAACGGCCGGCGTCTAGCGTCGCGGCTCCGGCGGCCGTCGTGGCCCGTCGGAGCGGGCGTCAGGGTGGCGCCCGACGTCCCCGCCTGGAGGCCTGCATGAAGAACCGCACCAAGGTCGTCGTCGCCGTCGCCGTCACGGCCGCCGTGGCCGTCCCCGGTACCGCCGTCGCCGCAGGGAAGCTCTTCGAGCCGAAGCCCACCGAGTCCTTCTCGTTCGTCACCGGCGACACCCCGTCGATCGCCGACGGCGTCGCGTTCGGCAAGAACGTCGCCTGGTACAAGTCCTCGGGCCTCGGGCCCTCCGCGATGAACACGGCGCCGGGGGCCGGTGCCGAGGAGCGCTACATCCCCACCGACGTGTTCCCCGGAGGGGTGCTGCCGGCGGGCGTGACGATCACCGAGGCGCAGGGGATCAACGTCCTCATGCGGATCGGCGAGAACCTCGAGCGGGCCGGGCTGTCCTACGACGACGTCGTGTCCATGCGCGTCTTCCTCCAGAACCCCGCAGGTCAGGAGAAGATGGACTTCGCCGGCTGGAACCGCGCCTACCGGCAGTTCTTCGCCAACACGAACCTCGCGACCGGCAAGCCGATCGACGTCCAGCTCGGCTCCGCCACGACCGCCCCGATGGTCGTCAACGCCGCGCGGCCGTCGCGGTTCGCGCTCGAGATCGAGAACCTCCCGGTGAACGGCTGGCTCGTCGAGGTGGAGGTCGACGCGGTCTACCCGAAGTGACGCACGACGGGCCGGCACCCCGGGCGGGTGCCGGCCCGTCGTGGGGTCGTCGACTCAGTCGCGGAAGGTCTCGATGTTCGCGCCGAGCTCGCGCAGGCGCTCCGTCAGACCCTCGTAGCCGCGCGCGATGATGTCGACGCCGCGCAGGACGGACGTGCCCTTCGCGGCGAGCATCGCGAGCAGGATGACGACGGCGGGACGCAGGGCCGGCGGGCAGCTCACCTCGGCGCCGGACCAGCGCGTCGGGCCGGTGACCTGGAGCCGGTGGGCGTCCAGGAGCCGCACGTCGGCGCCGAGGCGCGTGAGGTCGGTGAGGTGGATGGCGCGGCCCTCGTAGACCCAGTCGTGGATGAGCGTGGTGCCCTGCGCGTTCGCGGCGATGACGGCGAAGAACGGCAGGTTGTCGATGTTGAGGCCGGGGAACGGCATCGGGTGGATCTTGTCGATCGGTGCGCGGAGCTCGCTCGGGTGCACGGTGACGTCGACGAGGCGCGTCCGGCCGTTGCGGGCCAGGTACTCGGGGCTCAGCGTGTAGCGCAGACCCATCTCGGACAGGGTGGCGAGCTCGATCTCCATGAACTCGATCGGGACGCGGGCCACCGTGATCTCGGAGCCGGTGACGATGCCCGCCGTGAGCAGGCTCATCGCCTCGACCGGGTCCTCCGAGACGGCGTACTCCACGTCCACGTCGATGTCGGTACGGCCGTGGACGCGCAGGGTCGTCGTGCCGATGCCCTCCACCCGGACGCCGAGCAGCTCCAGGTAGAAGCACAGGTCCTGGACCATGTAGTTGGGGCTCGCGTTGCGGATCGTCGTCACGCCGTCGCGCCGGGCCGCGGCCATGAGCGCGTTCTCGGTGACGGTGTCGCCGCGCTCGGTGAGCACGACCGACAGGTCGGTGCCCGACGCCGGGGCCACCGTTGCGTGGTAGTTGCCGCCCGTCGCGGTGACCGCGAGGCCGAACGGCCGCAGGGCGATCATGTGGGGCTCCACGGTGCGCGTGCCGAGGTCGCAGCCGCCCGCGTACGGGAGCTCGAACGTGTCGCGGAGCCCGAGCAGCGGGCCGAGGAACATGATGATCGAGCGCGTGCGGCGCGCGGCGTCGACGTCGATGGCGGCGAGGCCGAGCTGGTCCGGCACGACGATCTCGAGGTCGCGCCCGCCGGTCGTCCAGGTCGCCCGGACGCCGATCGAGCGGAGCACGTCGACGATGCGGTCGACCTCGACGATGCGGGCGACGCCGCGCAGCGTGGTGCGCCCCCGGTTGAGCAGCGACGCGCACAGGAGCGCGACCGCACCGTTCTTGGACGAGTTGACCTCGATGCGCCCGGACAGCGTGTGGCCACCCTGGACGCGCAGGTGCGCGTGCTTGGGTCCCCCGAGGCTGATGATCTCGGAGTCGAGCGCGAGGCTGATGCGGTTGAGCATCTCGAGACTGAGGTTCTGGGCGCCCTGCTCGATGCGGTGCACGGCGCTCTGGCTCGTGCCCAGCCGCTCGGCGAGCTGGGTCTGCGTGAGGCCCCGGTTCTGGCGGGCGCCGCGGATGAGCGCGCCGACCTGCGTGAGAGGGGCGTCGTCGATCACTGTCATGCGAGCGACGATAACTCATGGATGAGATATTCACGCGACGACGCGACGCCGCCGTCGCGGGATCACGGGTTCCTTACACGATCTCCATCCGTGTCGTGAGTTAGTTGACGGCCGGACGCCCCGGGCTCGTTGCCGGGTTCGTCGGTGGGTCCCTCCGCTAGGAGGGCCAGCGGCCGTCCGCGCCGGCCCCGACGTAGGGCGGCTCGCGCTCGGGGTCCAGCGCGTCGACCCAGCGTCGGTGCGCCGCGACCTGGAGGTCGTGAAGGGCGTCGGGGCCCAGGGCGCCGACGTCCGGGAAGGCGCGCGCGAGGGCGTCGAGGAGGTCGAGCGTGGCGAGCACGTCCGCGTCCGCGGTGTGCAGCGGGCCGACGTCGAGCACCTCGTAGCGCGCGCACAGGTCGACGAGCCGGCGCTTGCCCTCCCGGTCCGGGTCCCACGCCCGGTCGAGGACGAGCGGGTCGAGCACGGGCCGCACCGGCCGACCGAGCCGGGCGGCGAGCGTCGGCAGGCCGTGGCGGACGAGCTCCGCGTCGAGGAGCGACAGGTCGAACGCGGCGTTGTACGCGACGAGCGGCACCCCGTCGCGCTGCGCGTCGACGACGAGCGTCGCGATCTCCTCCAGCGCCTCGGCGGGTGCGGTCCCGTGGGCGGCCGCGTGCGCCGTCGTGACGCCGTGGATCGCGGTCGCCTCGTCAGGGACCTCGACGCCCGGGTCGAGGAGCCACGTGCGCACGTGCGTCGACCCGGGCTCGCGCAGCACGAGCGCGGCGGTGACGATCCGGTCGACGTCGACGTCGACGCCCGTGGTCTCGGTGTCGAGACCGAGGAGCGGTCCCGCCGTCCAGGGCGTCGTCGTCATCGTGCACCTCGCGGTCTCGCTCGGGTCCCGGCGCACGTCGCGCGCGGTGCCGCCGGACGTCCCGGCGACGAGCGTCACCCTGCCAGCGCCCACCCACACGGCGGTACCGTGCAGGGGACCGGTACGGCCCGCCGGTAGGCTGGCCCGGTGAGCAACGAGATCGAGATCGGACGTGGCAAGCGCGGTCGGCGCGCGTTCTCCTTCGACGACGTCGCGGTCGTGCCCTCCCGGCGCACGCGCGACCCGGAGGAGGTGTCGGTCGGCTGGCAGATCGACGCGTACCACTTCGAGCTGCCGATCCTCGCGGCGCCGATGGACTCGGTGATGAGCCCGGCGACCGCCGTCGCGCTCGGCCACCACGGCGGCCTCGGCGTGCTCGACCTCGAAGGCCTGTGGACGCGTTACGACGACCCCACCGCCCTCCTGGAGGAGATCGCGACGCTCGAGCCGGTCGAGGCCACGCGGCGCATGCAGGAGATCTACGCCGAGCCGATCAAGCCCGACCTCATCACGCAGCGCCTCAAGGAGATCCGCGCCGCGGGCGTCACGGTCGCGGGCGCCCTGTCGCCGCAGCGCACCCAGGAGCACTACCAGACGGTCGTCGACGCGGGTGTCGACCTCTTCGTCATCCGCGGGACGACCGTCTCGGCCGAGCACGTCTCGGGCGTCGCGGAGCCGCTCAACCTCAAGCGGTTCATCTACGAGCTCGACGTCCCGGTCGTGGTCGGCGGAGCGTCCACGTACACCGCGGCGCTGCACCTCATGCGCACCGGTGCCGCGGGGGTCCTCGTCGGCTTCGGCGGCGGCGCGGCGCACACCACGCGCGTCTCGCTCGGCATCCACGCGCCTATGGCGACGGCGGTCGCGGACGTCGCGGCCGCGCGCCGTGACTACCTCGACGAGTCGGGCGGCCGCTACGTGCACGTCATCGCCGACGGCGGCGTCGGCCGCTCGGGCGACCTCGTCAAGGCCGTCGCGTGCGGCGCGGACGCCGTGATGCTCGGCGCGGCGCTCGCGCGCGCCGAGGAGGCGCCGGGCCAGGGCTGGCACTGGGGCTCGGAGGCGCACCACGCGCAGCTCCCGCGCGGCGAGCGCGTGCGCGTGGGCACGGCCGGCACGCTGGAGGAGATCCTCTTCGGGCCGGGGCGCCAGGCGGACGGCACGCTCAACCTCGTCGGCGCGCTGCGTCGCGCGATGGCGACGACGGGGTACTCCGACCTCAAGGAGTTCCAGCGCGTCGAGGTCGTCGTCTCGCCGTACCAGCCCCGCTGAGCCGCGCCGTGACGGGACGGGTCGCGGACGGGCCCCGGCTGACCGGCGCAGGAGACGGCGAACCCGGCGCGGTGCCGGACGGGGTGTCCGACGACGGCCGTGCGGCGACGGACGCGGACGTCGTCTTCGCGGAGGTCGCGGACGACGACGTCGAGGCCGTCGTCGCGCTGTGGCGCACGTGCGGGCTCACCCGGCCGTGGAACGACCCGTACCGCGACATCGCGGACGCGCGTCTGGGGGAGACCTCGACGGTGCTCGTCGGCCGCGCGGCGCGCGACGTCCCCGCGGCGGTGTCGGGAGCCCGCGGCGCGGTCCGCGCGGGCGAGGTCGTCGCGTCGGCGATGGCCGGCGTCGACGGGCACCGCGGCTGGCTCTACTACGTGGCCGTCGACCCGCGTCTCCAGGGCCACGGCACGGGGCGCGCCGCGGTCGTCGCGGCGGAGGCGTGGCTCGCCGCGCAGGGCGCGCGGGCGGTGCGCCTGATGGTGCGCTCGACCAACGAGGCCGTCCGCGGCTTCTACGATCGCCTCGGCTACACCGACCAGGAGTGCGTCGTCCTCGGCCGAGCGCTCGGCGCGCCGGACGCGCGCGACGCCGGGCGATGACGCCCCGCCGGGCCTGGGCACCGGACGCCGACGACCTCGCGGCGCTCGAGGCCGAGCACCGGGCGCGGGTCGGCGCGCTCGACCCGCTCGTCGCCGTCCCGGACCTGGGTGCCGGGCCGGGCGACGAGCACCTGCTGGCCGTCCGGCTCCCCGACGGGTCGAGGGCCGTGGGTCTCGCCACGGTCGGCGACGTCGGCCCCGGCTCCTCGGCCGCACTGTTCCGCCCGCTGCGCGAGCACCGGCTGCGCGCCCGAGCGGCGGGCCCGGACGTCCCGGGCGCGGTGGCGGCGCTCCTCTCGACCTGGTCGGAGCACGTCCGGCACGACCCGGGCACCCCGCCCGACGGTGACGGCGTGCGCCAGGTGGGACCCGCTCCGCGGGAGCACGGGATGGTGCTGCTCTGGCCGAGCCGCGACGTCGGGGCGGTCGCGTCCCTGGCCGCGCACGCCATGCGCCCGACCGTGCACCTCGCCGCGCGCCGTGGGACGGCCACCGGCGCGGCAGGGCACGGCCCGGCGGGCGTGGTCGTGCGCGACGCGACGCCCGACGACCTCCCGACGCTCGTCGAGCACCAGCTCGCCGAGCTCGCGTACGACGAGCTCGTGGGCGCGGCCCGGGTGCGGCCCGGAGCCCGGGAGCACCTCGAGACCCAGGTCGCCGGCGCGGTGGCGAACCCGGCGACGACGTTCCTCGTCGCGACGGCGGCCCGTGCCGACGCCCGCGGGGGCGGGTCCGCGGACCGGGGCGAGGAGGTGCTGGGCGTCGTCGCGGTCGAGCCGCCGGAGCGGTCGGGGGCGGTCGCCGGGACGGTCACGACGGGGCCGGTCGCCTACCTCGTGCTACTGCACGTGACGGGCGCCGCGCGCGGCGCCGGGGTCGGCCGCGCGCTCGTCGACGCCGCCCTCGCGCGGGTGCGGGAGCAGGTCGGGCCCGAGGCGGTCGTCCTGCTGCACCACGGGGTCCTCAACCCGCTCTCGGCGCCCTTCTGGGCCCGTCAGGGCTTCCGCCCCGTGCTCACGACCTGGGAGCTCCCCGTCTCGGGCCCTGTCGGTCCGACGACGTAGCCTGTCCCCATGACGAGCTCATCCGGCACCCCCGGCACCGGACCCGGCGAGCGCGCCGCGCTGGACGGCCTGATCGACCCCGAGAACCCTGCGGCGACGTACGTGCTCGAGCCGGACGTCGTCGCCCCCCTCGCGCAGCGCGTCGTCACCAGCAACGAGGCGGGGATGCGCCGCTCCGTCCTGCCCTTCACGGGCGCTCCGCTCGCGGCGCTCCCCGTGTCGTCCGTGGACGACGTGGCGCGAGCGGTCGAGCGGGCACGCACCGCGCAGCCGGCCTGGGCGGCGCTCCCGGTGCGGGAGCGCGCGGCCGTGCTGCGCCGGTTCGGCGAGCTCGTGCTCGCGCGGCAGTCCGACGGCCTCGACCTCATCCAGATGGAGTCCGGCAAGTCGCGGCGCAGCGCGTTCGAGGAGGTCGCCGACGTCGCGATCCTCACGCGCCACTACGCCCGGCGAGGGCCCCGCTACCTCGCCGCCCGCCGTGCGCCCGGCATGCTGCCCGTGCTGACCGGCACGCGCGTGCACCGTCGCCCCGTGGGAGTCGTCGGCGTCATCGCCCCGTGGAACTACCCGCTGACGCTCGCGTTCGCGGAGGCCGTTCCGGCGCTCGTGGCGGGCAACGCCGTCGTGCTCAAGCCGGACCCGCAGACGACGCTCACCGCGCTGTGGGGCGCCGAGCTGCTCGAGGAGGCGGGGCTGCCCGCCGACCTGTTCCTCGTCGTCGCGGGTGGCGGGGACGTCGGCGCCGCGGTGACCGACCACGTGGACCACATCGCGTTCACCGGCTCGACGGCGACGGGGCGCAAGGTGGCGGCGCGCGCGGGGGAGCGGCTCATCGGCGCGACGCTCGAGCTCGGCGGCAAGAACCCTCTCTACGTCGCGGCGGACGCCGACGTGCGTGCCGCGGCGCGCGGCGCGGTCCGCGCGTGCTTCTCCAACTCCGGTCAGCTCTGCGTCTCGATCGAGCGGCTCGTGCTGCACGAGGACGTCGCGGACGCCTTCCTCGACGAGTTCGTGCCGCTCGTCCGCGAGATGCGCCTCGGCGCGGGACTGGACTACTCCGCCGACATGGGGTCGCTCACGTCGCGGGCGCAGCTCGACCGCGTCGTCGCGCACGTCGAGGACGCCATCGCGAGGGGCGCGCGCGTCCTCGCGGGCGGCGTGCACCGGGCCGACATCGGCCCGTGGTTCTACGCGCCCACGGTGCTGGACGACGTGCCCGACGACGCGGCGTGCGCTCGCGAGGAGACGTTCGGCCCGGTCGTGTCCGTGCGCCGCGTCGCGAGCGACGACGAGGCCGTGCGCGTCATGAACGACACGGAGTTCGGGCTCAACGCGAGCGTGTGGACGCGGGACGTCGCGCGGGGCCGCCGGATCGCGGCGCGCGTGGAGGCGGGCACGGTCAACGTCAACGACGGGTACTCCGCCGCCTGGGGCTCCGTCGGCGCGCCGATGGGCGGGTTCAAGGCCTCCGGGCTGGGGCGGCGGCACGGGCGCGAGGGGATCGAGGCGCTCACCGAGGCGCAGACGGTCGCCGTGCAGCGCGGTGCCAACCAGGGACTCACGCTCGACGCGCTCTACGAGGTCGGCGGCGAGCTCCCCAGCAAGGTGCTCACGTCCGCGCTCGACGTCATGCGTCGGCTGCGGCTGCCCTGACGTCGGCCCGGCCGACCCGACCGACCGGTCGGAGCGGGTCGCCCGGGGCCGCCCGTCTCAGCGGCGCACGGCGTCGAGGACGGCTTTCGTCGCCGCGGGGACCTCGCGGACGCGGTAGAGCACGGCCTTCCAGGGCTCCACGCTCGCCGCGCTGACCCCGATCCCGACGGCGTCGAGGCCCGCGACGCGGCACGAGAAGAGCGTGCGCGGCAGGTGGTAGCCCTGCGTGACGACCACCGCCGTGCCGACGCCGAACTCCGACACCGCGCGCGTGCACGTCGCGTGCGTGTCGAAGCCCTCGCGGTCCAGCAGGATCGCGTCGTCCGGCACGCCCCGGTCGAGCAGCCACGCGCGCATCGAGCCGGGCTCGTCGTAGGCGTCGTGCGCGTCGCCGCTCACGAGGACGACCGGCGCGACGCCCCTGTCGTAGAGCTCCGCCGCCGCGTCGAGCCGACGCCGCAGGTACGTCGACGGCGACCCGTCGGGTCGCAGCCCCGCCCCCGGGACGACGATCGCGTCGCTCGTCGGCACGTCGGCCGGGTCGGCGACGTGCGCCCGCCCCGTGCCCTGCACGACGACGAAGGGTGCGAGCACGAGCACCGCCAGACCGGCGGCGACCCAGACCGTCGCGCGCCGACGCCGCGACCACCGCGGGCGCCGCCGCGGCGATCGACCGGAGGACGGCGCCGACGGGGACTCGTCTGACAGGAGAAAGGCGGAGGCGGGCGGCACCGGATCGTCGGTCACATCCCGACCCTAGCGCCGACCATGCGGTGGTGACCCGTCGACCATGGGGTTGTGGCCCGTCTGCCGGCCGGGACGGGCGACAACCCCATGATCGGCGTTGGGGGAGCCTGGTCAGGCGAGCTCGGCGAGCTCGTCGGCGAGGTTCGTGCGGGCCCGGTCCTCCCACAGCGCTGCGCCCTGCGGGGTGCGGAAGAGCGCACCGCCTGCGAGCAGGCCGCGCAGGACGGCAGCCCGCCCGGTGCGGAAGGCGTCGTCGGGCACGTGCGCGTACTCGGCGCGGACCTGCCGGACGTACCGCGCGTACCGGTCCGGCGCGGAGCCGAGGATCGCGAGGTCGGCGTCGGACACGAGCGCGCCCGGCACGTCGCCCGTCGCGGGGGAGTGGTCGGTCGTCACGAGCACGAGCCGGACGACCTCCGCGACGGTCGCGGCGTCGAGATGGCCTGTGAGCCGGGCGTCCGCCAGGTCGGCGGACCGTTCCTCGTCCCGGCCCGCCTCGCCGTCGTGCACCGCGTCGTGGAACCACAGGGCGAGCTGGGTGGCCGCGGTGCTCCCCGGCGCGTCGCCCGGGCCGCTGCCCGCCGCCGTGCCGCTCCCCGCACGCCCGGGCCCGACGTCGTCGGGCACTCCGGGCGGGCGCCCCTCCAGGAGGGCGAGCGAGTCGAGCGCGTGCACCAGGTGCTCGGGCCCGTGGTAGACGCGGTGCGGCTCGTGCCAGCGCTCGACGAGCTCGATCCCGACCTCGCGGGCGCCGGGGAGCAGCGCGTCCCAGCGGGCGAGCAGCGCGTCGGCCTTCGCCGCGCGCCGCGCCCGGCCGGGGACGCGCAGCCCGGACGACCCGAGCCGTCGGGCGAGCTCGCGCCCGCCCACGGGGACCGCGCCGGCCGCGACCGCGAGGTCGTACCGCTCGGCGGCGACGTCGTAGTGGTCGAGGTCGAACGCGCGGCGGCTCACGCCGATCGAGGCCGCGAACGCGTGCAGCTCCGCCAGGGAGGAGTCCGACACGAGATGGCTGAACAGCGTCCCGTGCGCGGGCCACGCCGGCGGGTCGATGAGGACGGTCACCGACCGAGCATCCCACCTACGAGGCGCGCGACGCCGCCTCGACGACCTCGACCGACTGACGCGCGATTGCGAGCTCCTCCATCGTGGGCACGACCATGACGAGCGTGCTCGTCCAGTCGGGCGAGATGACGCGCGGCTCGCCGGAGCGCACGGCGTTGCGCTCCGGGTCGACCGCGAGGCCGAGGGGTTCGAGGCCCTCGACGACGGCGGCGCGCACGTCGGCGTCGTTCTCGCCCACTCCCGCGGTGAACGCGAGGACGTCGACCCGGCCGAGCACCGCGTGGTAGGCGCCGACGTACTTGCGCAGCCGGTGGATGTAGACCTCGAACGCCTGGCGCGCGTCCTCGTCGCCGGCGTCGATGAGCCGGCGCAGCTCGCGGAAGTCGTTGACCCCGGACAGGCCCTTGACGCCCGAGCGCTTGTTGAACAGGACGTCGATCTCGTCGATGCTCATGCCCGCGTTGCGCGCGAGGTGGAACACGACGGCCGCGTCGATGTCGCCCGTGCGGGTGCCCATGACGAGGCCCTCGAGCGGGGTCATGCCCATCGACGTGTCGACCGCGACCCCGCCGCGGACCGCCGAGGCGGACGCGCCGTTGCCGAGGTGCAGCACGATCGTGTTGAGGCCCTCGATCCGGCGCCCGAGGACGCGCGCGACCTTGCCCGACACGTACTGGTGGCTCGTGCCGTGGAAGCCGTACCGGCGCACCCCGTGCGCCTGCGCGACCTCGCGGTCGAGCGCGTACGTCGACGCGGCGTCCGGCAGCGTGGAGAAGAACGCCGTGTCGAACACCGCGACGTGCGGCACGTCGGGCAGCAGCTCGCGCGCGACCTCGATGCCCTTGACGTTCGGCGGGTTGTGCAGAGGAGCCAGCGGCGAGAGCTCGGAGATCTGGCGGACGACCTCGTCGTCCACGAGGACCGGCGCTGAGAAGACCGCGCCTCCGTGCACCACGCGGTGGCCCACCGCGTAGACGTCCGCGTCGGCGAGCGTCGGACCGACCTCGTCGAACAGGCTCAGCGCGATGCGCAGGGCGACGCCGTGGTCGGCGACCGGCTCCTCGCGCGTCGTCGTGTTCCCCGCGAACCGGTGCTTGATGATGCCGGTGTCCTCGCCGATGCGCTCGATCGTGCCCGCCGCGATCGCCTCGCCGCCGACGGGGTTGACGAGCTGGTACTTGAGCGAGGACGACCCCGAGTTCATGACGAGCACGGACCCGTGCGCCCCGTACGCGCTGTAGGGGTTGGGGCGCTCGCCCTCGGGCAGGATCGTCATGGGGTGGCTCCCTGGGAGTCAGGACCGGAGTCGGAGGTCGAGGACGGCGCGGGCACGCCGGCCGGGGCCTGCGCCTGGATCGCGGTGATCGCGACGGTGTTGACGATGTCCTGCACGAGCGCGCCGCGCGAGAGGTCGTTCACCGGCTTGTTGAGGCCCTGGAGCACGGGGCCGACCGCGACGGCGCCCGCCGAGCGCTGCACGGCCTTGTAGGTGTTGTTGCCCGTGTTGAGGTCCGGGAAGATGAACACCGTCGCGCGCCCCGCGACGTCCGAGCCCGGCATCTTCGACGCCGCGACGGACGCGTCCACGGCGGCGTCGTACTGGATCGGGCCCTCGACGAACAGGTCGGGGCGGCGCTCGCGGACGAGCGCCGTGCCGCGCCGGACCTTGTCCACGTCGGCCCCCGAGCCGGACTCGCCGGTCGAGTACGACAGCATCGCGACCCGCTGGTCGACGCCGAACTGCTGAGCCGTCGCCGCCGAGGAGATCGCGATGTCCGCGAGCTGCTCCGCGGTCGGGTCCGGGATGACCGCGCAGTCGCCGTAGACGAGCACCCGGTCCTGGAGGCACATGAGGAACACCGACGAGACGACGGACACGCCGGGCTGGGTCTTGATGATCTCGAACGACGGCTTGATCGTGTGCGCGGTCGTGTGCTTGGCGCCCGAGACCATGCCGTCGGCGAGGCCGAGGTGGACCATCATCGTGCCGAAGTACGACACGTCCTGGACGCGCTCGCGCGCCTCCTCCAGGGTCATGCCCTTGTGCGCGCGCAGGCGCTGGTACTCCGCGGCGAACCGCTCGACGAGCTCCGGGTCGTGCGGGCTGACGACGTGCGCGGCGTCGATGTCGAGGCCGAGCTCGGCCGCGCGGGCGCGGACCTTCTGCTCCTCGCCGAGGATCGTCAGCTCCGCGACCTGGCGGCCGAGCAGCGTGGACGCGGCGCGCAGGATGCGGTCGTCGTCGCCCTCGGGCAGCACGACGTGCTTGCGGTCCGCGCGGGCGCGGGACAGCAGCTCGTACTCGAACATGAGCGGCGTGACGACCTCCGGCCGGGGCACGTCGAGCCCCGCCAGGAGCGCCGCGCCGTCGACGCTCTGCTCGAACAGCGCGAGCGCGGTGTCGACCTTGCGCTGCGACTCCTTGGTCACGCGGCCCCGCGCGCTCGCGGCGGCGCTCGCCGAGCGGAACGTCCCGAGGTCGGTGCGGATGATCGGCAGGCTCGGGTCGAGGTCGGCCACGAGGCGCGCGGTCGACTCGGGCGGGAAGAACCCGCCGTTGAGGATGACGCCCGCGAGGGACGGGAAGCCCGACGCCGAGTGGGCGGCGAGCAGACCGATGAGGATGTCCACCCGGTCGCCGGGCGTGATGACGACGGCGCCGTCGGTGAGCCGGTCGAGCAGGTGCTCGAACGACATCGCCCCGACGAGCAGGTCGGTCGCCTCGCGACCCAGGAGCTCCTCCTCGCCGAACGCGAGCGTCCCGCCCACGGCCTCCATGAGGGCGCGCACCGTGGGCGCGTCGAGGAACGGGTCCTCGGGCACCGCCCAGCCCGGCAGCCGCGCGCCCGGGGCGGGCTCCGCCGTCGGGCCCGACGACGTCCCCGCCCGGGCGAGCGGCTCGCCGTCGGGCCCCAGGGACCCGAGGAGCGCGCGCACCGCGTCGAGGTCGTCGGGCTGGACGCGGTTCGCGACGACGCCGATGGGCTGCGCGTGCTGGGAGCGCAGCTCGGCGACGCTCACCTCGATGAGGTTGCCCACGGCGTCGGGCGTCCGGCCCTTGCCGGAGACGACGAGGAGGACCGGCGCGCCGAGGTTCGCCGCGACGCGCGCGTTGAACGACAGCTCGGTCGGCCCGGCGACGTCGGTGTAGTCCGTCCCGACGACCACGACGAAGTCGCATTGGCGCGCGACCTCGTGGTAGCGCGCCACGATCTGCGACAGCGCGCCCTCGGGGTCGGCGTGGACGTCCTCGTACGTGACGCCGATCGCCTGCTCGGCGGTGACGTCCACGCCGTCGTGCGCGAGCAGGAGCTCGAGCACGTAGTCCTGCACGTCCGGGCCCGCGGCCCGGGTGACCGGCCGGAAGACCCCGACCCGCTGGACCTTGCGGACCAGCAGGTCGAGGACCCCCAGCGCGATCGTGGACTTGCCCGTCTCGCCCTCGGGCGAGGTGATGTAGATGCTGCGAGCGGTGTCGCTCACTCGTTGTCTCCTCCGGTGTCCTGCACGGCGGCGCTCGCGCCGTTGTACTGCGGGCCACCCTCCTCGGTCGCCGTCTCGCCGACGTCCGGCCACACCCAGTCGCGCACCTCGGGGATGTCCTCCCCGTGCGACCGGGTGTACTGGCGGGCCGCCAGCCGCGCGTCGACCATCTCCTGGCGCAGGCCCGCGTAGGTCGAGCGCAGGGACGGCACACGGTCGATGACGTCGATCACCAGGTGGTAGCGGTCGATGTCGTTGAGCATGGCCATGTCGAACGGGGTGGTGGTCGTGCCCTCCTCCTTGTAGCCGCGCACGTGGATGTTCGCGTGGTTGGTGCGGCGGTACGTGAGGCGGTGGATCAGCCACGGGTACCCGTGGTAGTTGAAGATCACGGGCTTGTCGGCGGTGAAGAGCGTGTCGAAGTCCTTGTCCGAGAGCCCGTGCGGGTGCTCGTTCTCGTCCTGGAGCCGCATGAGGTCCACGACGTTGACGACCCGGACCTTGAGGTCGGGGATGCGCCGGCGCAGGATGTCGGCGGCGGCGAGCACCTCGAGCGTCGGCACGTCGCCCGCGGAGCCCAGGACGACGTCCGGGTCCTCGCCCTCGACCTCGGTGCCGGCCCACTCCCAGATGCCGAGCCCGCGCGTGCAGTGCGCGATCGCCTGCTCCATGGACAGGAACTGCGGCGCCGGCTGCTTGCCCGCCACGACGACGTTGACGTACTGGCGCGAGCGCAGGCAGTGGTCGTAGGTCGAGAGCAGGGTGTTGGCGTCCGGCGGCAGGTACACGCGGACGATCTCGGCCTTCTTGTTCACGACGTGGTCGATGAAGCCCGGGTCCTGGTGGCTGAAACCGTTGTGGTCCTGGCGCCACACGTGGCTCGACAGCAGGTAGTTGAGGCTCGCGATCGGCCGCCGCCACGGGATGTGGTTGGTGACCTTGAGCCACTTCGCGTGCTGGTTGAACATCGAGTCGACGATGTGGATGAAGGCCTCGTAGCTCGTGAACAGGCCGTGGCGCCCCGTGAGCAGGTAGCCCTCGAGCCAGCCCTGGCACTGGTGCTCCGAGAGCATCTCCATGACCCGGCCCGCGCGGGCGAGGTGCTCGTCGACGTCGGGGCCGAAGAAGTCGGCGTTCCACTGCTTGTCGGTGACCTCGTAGACCGCCTGGAGCCGGTTCGACGCGGTCTCGTCGGGCCCGAAGATCCGGAAGTTGTCCGGGTTCAGCCGCACGACGTCGGTGAGCCACTGCCCGAGGACGCGCGTCGACTCGGCGACGGCGCTGCCCGGACCCGTGACGTCCACGGCGTAGTCGCGGAAGTCCGGGAGCCGCAGGTCCTTGAGCAGCAGCCCGCCGTTGGCGTGGGGGTTGTCGCTCATGCGCAGCGTGCCCTCGGGCGCGAGCGCCGCGACGTCGTCGAGCAGGCGGCCGTCCTCGTCGAACAGCTCGTCTGCCCGGTACGACTCGAGCCAGCCGCGCAGCACGTCGAGGTGCTCCGGGGTGTCCCGCGCGCTCGCGAGCGGCACCTGGTGGGCGCGCCACGAGTCCTCGGTCTTCTTGCCGTCGATGACGGGAGGGCACGTCCAGCCCTTGGGCGTGCGGAACACGATCATCGGCCAGGCGGGGCGCTCGTCGTTCCCCGCCGCGGCGTCGGCCTTGATCTGCGCGATGTGGTTGAGCACCTCGTCGAGGAGCTGCGCGAAGCGCCGGTGCACCTCGAAGTGGTCCTCGCCGTCGAACCCGCCCGTGAAGAAGTAGGGCGTGTGGCCGTAGCCGACCATGAGGTCGCGCAGCTCGTCGTCGCTGATGCGTGCGAGCACGGTCGGGTTGGCGATCTTGTACCCGTTGAGGTGCAGGATCGGCAGCACGACGCCGTCGTTGCGCGCGTTGACGAACTTGTTGGAGTGCCAGCTCGTCGCGAGCGGGCCCGTCTCCGCCTCGCCGTCGCCCACGACCGCGGCGACCAGCAGGTCGGGGTTGTCGAACGCGGCGCCGTACGCGTGGGAGAGCGCGTAGCCGAGCTCGCCGCCCTCGTGGATCGAGCCGGGCGTCTCGGGTGCGACGTGGCTCGGGATGCCGCCGGGGAAGGAGAACTGGCGGAACAGCCGGCGCAGGCCCTCGGTGTCCTGCGTGACGTCCGAGTAGTACTCGGAGTACGTGCCCTCGAGGTACGCGTTCGCCACCAGACCCGGGCCGCCGTGCCCCGGACCGGCGACGTAGATCGTCGACTGCCGGCGCTGCGCGATCGCGCGGTTGAGGTGGGCGTAGAGGAAGTTGAGGCCGGGCGTCGTGCCCCAGTGACCCAGCAGGCGCGGCTTGACGTGCTCGCGGTCCAGCGGCGTGCGCAGCAGCGGGTTGTCGAGCAGGTAGATCTGCCCGACGGACAGGTAGTTCGCCGCGCGCCACCAGGCGTCGACGCGACGCACGGTGTCGTCGTCGAGCGGGGCGACCTCGGCGGGTCGCCAGGCGGTGGACTCGGTGGCGGTGGTCGTGCTCATCTCACGCTCCTGCAGGGGGAAGGGTTCGTGAACGACTACGGCTTCATACAACCGCATCGACCGAGGCCCTGCACGGTCCGTGACGGCGGGGGACGGTGTGACGTGCGTCCGCGGGGGCACAAAGGGTCGAAGGTCCCGGGCGCCGCGGCGGGTGCCCGGGACGTCGGTCACCGCCGGCCACCGGAGCGTGCCCCGGCACCGGTGTGACGTTCGCCCGCCCGGGCCCGCGGATTCGGGGAGTTGCCCGGGCCCCGGATACCGTGGGGGCGTGCCCGAGCCCACCGCCCCGCGTTCGTTCTGGGCGGTCGCCCGCCAGCCCCGTGTGGTCGGCCTGCTCGTGCTCTTCCTCCTGGCCGCGGCCGTGTGCGCACGGCTCGGCGTCTGGCAGCTCGACCGCGCGCAGCAGCGTGCCGAGCTCGCGGCGCAGCAGGAGGCCGCGGAGCTCGAGGCCGCGGGGCCGCAGGGCGTCGGCGTGCTGCTCCCGCCGCAGTCCTCCTTCCCCGGCGAGCTCGTCGGCCGGCAGGCGTGGGTCGAGGGGGAGTACGACCCGGAGGGTCAGCTGCTCGTGGAGAACCGCGCGCTCGACGGCCGGGTGGGCTACCTCGTCCTCACGCCGCTGCACGTGACCGACGACGGGACGCAGGGGGCGTCGTGGGCCGACCTCTCGGGCGCGCCCGTGCTGCCCGTGGTCCGCGGCTGGGTCGCGACGCCCGAGCAGAGCGCCGCTCTCGACCCGCCCGACGGCGTCGTGCGGCTCACGGGCTACCTGCAGGCTTCCGAGGCGGCGGGCCAGGGCGGCTCGGCCCCCGGGCTGACCGACGCCATCTCCACCGGGGCGCTCGTCAACGAGTGGGGTGGGCCGATGTACTCGGGCTACCTCGTGCTCCTCACCTCCGACCCGGAGCAGCCGTCGGCGGCCGAGGGCGGGCCGGCGCAGCTCCCGCGCCCGACGATCGAGGGCGGCACGGGCCTCAACCTGCAGAACCTCTTCTATGCGCTCCAGTGGTGGGTGTTCGGCGGCTTCGCGGTGCTCCTCTGGATCCGCCTCGTGCGCGACGAGGCCGCCGGCGGCAAGCGCCGCGCGCGCGGCGAGGACGCCGGGATCGCCGGGCTTCCCGGCGACTGAGCAGCGGCACCCGGTCCCCGGGCCCTCGGCGGTCGAGCGGTGCCCCCCGGCTCCGGAGCGGTGCGTCAGTCGTCGAGGTCGAGGTCCTTGAACCACGACTCGGTGACGTAGTCCGTCTCCCAGCCGAGCGAGCGGTAGAGCTGGTCCGCGCTGGTCGGGGAGTCCGCGTCGACCTCGAGCGCCACGCGGTCGCGACCGTCCCGCGCCGCGTCCGCGATCACCGTCGCGAGCAGCGACTTCGCCACCCCGCGGCCGCGGGCGGCGCGGGTCACCCCGATGTACTCGACGTAGGTGCCGCGGGCCCCGCCCTCGGGCGCGGCGAGGGACGAGCACACCACCGTGCCCGCGGGCACGTGGTCGCCGTCGTCGGTCTCCACGTACGCGAGCCACCAGTGGTCCCAGCTGTGACCAGGGTCCTCACGGAGCCGCTGCACGAACTCCGAGAAGCTCTCCCGGTAGGAGTTGAAGTGGTCCTGGAAGGACGTCTCCAGCATCTGGTGCACGACCTGGAGGTCGGCCGCGACGGGCATGCCGTTCTCGTGCCGCTCGACCGGGCGCACCGTGACCCCCGCGCGCGGCGCGAGCGCGGCCTCCTCCGCGACGACCGGGCGCGTCATGTGCAGCCAGCTGCGCCGTCTCGCGTACCCGGCCCGGGTCAGCCACCCGGCCTGGCGCGTGTCGTCGGCGAACGGGCTCTCGTCGAGACGCGTCGCCGTGACGCCGCGCAGGCGTGCCATCGCCACCGCCGCGCGCTCCGCCCAGCGGTAGAACGCGTCCGCGATCGCGTCGACCTCGGGCACGTCGCGGTCGAAGTAGCCCCAGACCGTCGCGCGCCCCGCGGCGCGGTCTTGCACGGTGATCCAGGCCCGCGGGACGTCGTCCGTCCCGACGGCGACGAGCTGGCGCCGCGTCCACGAGGCCATCCCCGCGACCTCGGACTCGATCCCGGCGGGGTCGACGTGCGTCGAGCCCGTCCCCTGGAGCTCGTCGAGGCGCCGCAGCCGGACGAGCGCATCGACGTCGGCGTAGCCGGGGACCCGGGCCCGCCAGGGACTTGGGAGGGTCGGGAGGTCGTGCGGGGTGGCGCTCGTCGTTCCAGGCATCGGCACCATCTTGGCACCGACCGGCTCTACTCCTGCTGCCAGGAGTGCCAGAGCCTCGCGTAGTCGCCGCCCGCGGCGACGAGCTCGTCGTGCGGGCCGATCTCGCTGATCCGACCGCCGTCGACCACGGCGACGCGGTCGGCGTCGTGCGCGGTGTGCAGGCGGTGCGCGATCGCGACGACCGTGCGGCCGGCGAGCACGGCGTCGAGCGAGCGCTCGAGGTGGCGGGCCGCGCGCGGGTCGAGCAGCGACGTCGCCTCGTCGAGCACGAGCGTGTGCGGGTCGAGCAGCACGAGCCGCGCGAGCGCGACCTGCTGCGCCTGCGCCGGGGTGAGCACGTGCCCGCCCGACCCGACCGTCGTCTCCAGCCCCTCGGGCAGGGACTCGGCCCACCCGCGCGCGTCGACGGCGTCGAGCGCGTCGAGCAGCTCGGCCTCGCTCGCGTCGACCTTCGCGAGGCGCAGGTTGTCCGCGAGCGTGCCGACGAACACGTGGTGCTCCTGCGTGACGAGCGCGACCTCGCGCCGCAGGTCCTCGAGCGGCAGGTCGACGAGCCGCACGCCGCCGGAGCGGACGGACCCGGCCGTGGGCGGGTGGATGCCCGCGAGCATGCGGCCGAGGGTCGACTTGCCTGCGCCGGACGGGCCGACGACGGCGAGCCGCTCGCCCGGATCGAGGTCGAGCGAGACGCCGTGCAGCACGGGGTGGCCCTCGCGGTAGGCGTACTCGACGTCGCGCGCGACGAGCCGGTCGCCGTCGGGCACGTCGCCCGTCGCGGCCCGGTCGCCCGGCACCTGCGAGACGCCGACGATCCGGGCGTAGGACGCCGCGGCGACCTGGATCTCGTCGAGCCAGAAGATGAGGTTCCACACCGGCCCGGCGAGCTGGAACGCGTAGGTGGTCACCGTCGCGACGGCGCCGAGCGTCGTCTGGCCCTGCGACATCAGCCACGCGCCCCACACGAGCGCCGCGACGGGGGCGATCGCGATCGCGAGGTCGATCCCCGGGAAGAGCACGGTGCGCAGCCCGAGCGTGTACCTCTCGGCCTGGAACGCCTCCGCGAGGTCGGCGCGCACGCGGGCCTTGCGCCGCTCGGTGAGCGAGAGCGCGTCGACCGTGCGCGCGCCCTCGACGCTCTCCGTGATGGTGCCGTTGAGCGTCGCGTAGGCGGCGGCCTCGCGCTGGTACCCGGCCGACGCGCGCTTGAGGTACCACCGCGAGACGACGACGAGCAGCGGGACGCCGACGAACAGCGCGAGGGCGACGAGCGGCGCGACGACGACCGACGCCACCACGGTGAGGACGAGCGTCACGACCGCCACGAGAAGCTGCGGCACGCCGAACCGCACCGCGTGCTGGATCCGGTCGACGTCGTTGGTCGTGCGCGCGACGAGGTCGCCCGTGCCGGCTCGCTCGACCGTGGACAGCGGGAGCGAGGTCACCGTCTCGACGAGGTCCTCGCGCAGCTCGGCGAACACCGTCTCGCCGAACACCATCGACAGGCGCTGCGCGTACCTGCGCAGCACGGCCTGCGCGACGACCGCCCCCGCGCCGACGGCGACGACGGTCGTCACGTAGGACGACGTCGTGCCCTCGGTGACGGCGTCGACGAGGCGCCCGAGCAGCCACGGCCCGATCAGCCCCGCGACGGCGGCCAGCGTGTGCAGCACGGCGATGAGCACGAACGTGCCGCGGTGGCGGGCGAAGAGCCGCCCGGCGGCGGCGCGGACGGCGGGGCCGTCGGCGACGGGGAGCCTCATGCCTGGCCTCCTTCGGGTGCGGTGCGGACGAGATCGGAGGTGTCGTCGAGCGATCGTCCGACGACGCGCAGGTAGCGGGCCGCGTCGTCGTCCGGCGTGGTCGCGGCGGAGTGCGCACGGTCGACGAGGTCGCGGTGCGTGCCGCGCGCGGTGACCCGGCCGTCCTCGAGGAGCAGGACCTCGTCGACGTGCTCGAGCACGAGCGGTGACGCGGTGACGACGAGCGTCGTGCGCCCGCGCCGCGCGTCGGCGAGGCGCGCGGCGATCCGCGCCTCGGTGTGGGCGTCGACGGCGCTCGTCGGCTCGACGAGCACGAGGACCTCGGGCT
This sequence comes from Cellulosimicrobium cellulans, assembly GCF_016921195.1. Taxonomy (GTDB): domain Bacteria; phylum Actinomycetota; class Actinomycetes; order Actinomycetales; family Cellulomonadaceae; genus Cellulosimicrobium; species Cellulosimicrobium cellulans_F. The sequence goes on along the minus strand of NZ_JAFGYF010000011.1, from coordinate 3,504 downwards.
CGGTGAGCAGGGCGCGCGCGAGCGCGACGCGCTGGCGCTGACCGCCCGAGAGCGACCGGCCCTTCTCGGGCAGCTCGCCCGCGAGGCCGCCGGGGACGGAGTCGAGAACGTCGTGCGCGTCGGCGACCGTGACGGCGGCGAGCACGTCGGCCTCGGTCGCGGAACCTCGCGGGTCGAGCTCGTCGCGCAGCGCGCCGGAGAAGAGCTGCGGCGTCGCCTCGGCGACCACGATCCGGCGCCGGAGCGCGTGCTTGTCCAGGTCGGCGAGGAGCGTCCCACCGAGCCGCACGGGCGTGGCGGCCTCCGCGGCGTCGTCGAACCGGCCCAGGCGCGTCGCGACGGCCGCCGACGCGTCGGGGTCCGCGGAGACGAGCGCGACGACGCGGCCCGGTTCGAGGACGAGCCCGCTCGTCTCGTCGACGAGGGGGCTACCCTCGGGCGGCATGGGCGCGGTCGCCGGGGTCGCGCCCGCGGCGGGCTCGACCGCGAGGACGCGCACGATCTTGCGCGACGCGACGTGCGCGCGCGTGGCGATGTTGAGCATCTGCGTCGCGACCTGGAGCGGCCAGCCGAGGAACGCCGCGTACCCGTAGAACGCGACGAGCTGCCCGGGCGTGATGGCGCCGGCCAGCGCCGCCGTCGCGCCGAGGTAGACGACGAGCACGACGAGGAGACCGGGCAGGAGCACCTGGAGCGCGTCGAGCGTGGCCTGCGTGTGCGCGACCTTCACGCCGGCCTCGCGCACCTTCTGCGACTGCCGCGCGTAGCGGCCGACGAAGACGCCCTCGCCGCCGATGCCGCGCAGGATGCGCAGGCCGGAGACGGTGTCGGCGCCGAGCGTCGTCAGCCGGCCCTGCGCCTCGCGCTGCGCGGCCTGGCGCTGCTGGAGCGGCTTGACGAGCAGTGCGAGCACGGCCGCGACCACCGGCAGGCCCAGCACGACGACGAGCCCGAGCTGCAGCGACGTCGACAGCATGATCACGGCCACCACGACGTACGCCCCGAGCGCGCCGAGGAACTGTCCCATCGTCGAGAACAGCTGGCCGACGCGCATGGCGTCGCTCGCGACCGTCGACACGACCTCGCCCGTGGGCAGCTCCTCCGTGATCGCGTCGCCCGAGCGCGCGGTGACGTCGCCCACGAGCTGGGACGTGGTGAGCGCGGAGCGCAGCCAGTTCGCGATGTCGAACCGGTGCTGCGTCACGCCCGTGACGACGATCCCCAGGCCCAGCGCGAGCAGGAGCCCCGCCCAGCGCCACAGCTCCGGACCGAACCCCTCCGCGAGCCCCTCGTCGAGCGCGCGGCCGAGCATGTACGGCTGGAACGCCTGGCACGCGAAGTTGGCCAGACCGAGCAGCACCGAGACGGTGAGCACGGTCCACTGGCGCCTGGCCAGCCAGAGCAGGTAGCGCGTCGGTCCGCGCAGGTCGGGGGTTCCCGGGTCGGGAAGGGGGAGGGGTCGCACGGTGTTCTACCCTAGGTTCGGCGCCCGACACGCGGCGACGCTTTAACCTGCGACCGCGTCACACGCCACCGCGCGCGGCAGGGACCGCCGCGGCCGTCTCGCCCGGAACGAGGACCTCTCCCATGACCACGCAGGACCCGGCCACCCCCACCGATGCGCCCGCCGTCGCACCCGCCGACGCGGCGGCCCCCAGCGCGCAGGCCGCGCGCACCGCGATCCGCAAGGCGCGCGGTGCGCTCGCCCGTTACCGGGTCCTCGCGATCATCACCGGCGTGATGCTGCTGATCCTGTGCGTCGAGATGCTCGTCAAGTACGGGGTCGGCCGGTTCGTCGACGTGGACGGGATCATGCGGTACGTCTCCTGGATCCCCTTCGCGCACGGCTGGATCTACGTGGTCTACCTCGTCACCGTGCTCGACCTCTGGACCAAGATGCGCTGGGGTTGGGGGCGCCTCGCGACCATGGTGTTCGCGGGCGTCGTCCCGGTCATGTCGTTCATCCTCGAGAAGAAGGTGCACGCCGAGGCCGAGGCGAAGCTCGCCGGCCTGGAGGAGCAGTACGCGGCATGACGACGCGGCTCGCGCCCCTCGTCGCGCCCGGTCCCGAGCTCTCGACGCCGGAGCTCGAGCGGTACGCGCGCCACCTCGCCCTGCCGGGCGTCGGCACCGAGGGCCAGCGCCGGCTCGCGGCCGCGCGCGTGCTCGTCGTCGGCGCCGGCGGCCTCGGCAGCCCCGCGCTGCTCTACCTCGCCGCCGCCGGCGTGGGCACGATCGGCATCGTCGACGACGACGTCGTCGACACCTCCAATCTCCAGCGCCAGGTGATCCACGGCGGCCCCGACGTCGGGCGCCGCAAGGTCGACTCCGCGCGTGACGCGATCGCCGACGTCAACCCGCACGTGCGCGTCGTCGAGCACGCGGTGCGGCTCGACGCGGAGAACGCGCTCGACGTCCTGCGCGGCTACGACGTCGTCCTCGACGGCGCCGACAACTTCCCGACGCGCTACCTCGTCTCCGACGCGGCCGAGGTCCTCGGCCTGCCCGTGGTCTGGGGCTCGATCTACCGCTTCCAGGGCCAGGTCAGCGTCTTCTGGGGCGCACCGCGGTTCGCGGCGCCGGACGACGCCGCGCCCGCGGGGGCCACGGCGCCCGCGGGCGCGGGGCCGGGCGACCGGAGCGCGCAGGGCGTCACGTACCGCGACGTGTTCCCCGTCCCGCCGCCACCGGGCGCCGCGCCCGACTGCGCGACCGGCGGCGTGCTTGGCGCGATGTGCGGGACCGTCGGCTCCGTCATGGCGACGGAGGCGATCAAGCTCGTCACCGGCGCCGGCACGACGCTGCTCGGGCGCCTCGCCGTCTACGACGCGCTCGACCTCTCCTGGCGCCAGCTCACCGTGCGCGCCGACCCGACGCGCGAGCCCGTCACCGAGCTCCTGCCCGGCGACGACGCCTACGCCGCGTTCTGCGGCCTCGTCCCCTCGAGGGCACTCACCCCGGACCGCGCGAGCACGGCGCCGTCGGGTCCGGCGCACCTCCCGACCGAGCGCGACGTCACCGCCCACGACGCCGCGGCCCTGCTGGGCGACGACGGCGCGGCGCCGTACCTGCTCGACGTGCGCGAGGAGTGGGAGGCGCAGGTGCGCCCCCTCCCCGGGTCGACCCTCGTGCCGAGCGGGACGTTCCTGACGAGCGATCCCACCGCGGCGCTCGCGGACCTCCCGACGGACCGGCCGGTGCTCGTCCTGTGCGCGGTCGGTGGCCGCTCGGCCCGCGTCGCCGACGTCGCCCGCGCCGCCGGGATCGACGCCCGCTCCGTGGTCGGCGGCGTGCCCGCACTCCTCGACGCCCTCGCGGCCGCCGTCCCGCCGAGGTAGAACCGCGGTCGCGCGAGGTAGAACCCTGGTCGCGTGAGGTAGAACCGTGGTCGCGTGAGGTAGAACCGTGGTTGCGTGAGGTAGAACCGTGGTTGCGTGAGGTAGAACCGTGGTTGCGTGAGGTAGAACCGTGGTTGCGTGAGGTAGAACCGTGGTTGCGTGAGGT
>NZ_JAFGYF010000010.1 GCF_016921195.1 Cellulosimicrobium cellulans | reverse complement strand
GCATACCCACCCACAGACACCCTGGCTACCCGGGGTAGAACCATGGTCGGCCGAGGTAGAACCGCGGTCGGCCGAGATAGAACCGCGGTCGGTACGGTAGAGCCGTGATTCTCGAGCTGGGCGGTCTCTGGTCGTCGACGTCAGGCCCAGCCGTAGGCCGCCGACCAGCGCACGATCTCCGCGAAGAACCGCGCCCGCGGCTCGGGCGCGGAGAGGGAGAGGTCGTGCATCCCGCCGGGGATCCTGACGATGGTGACGACCCGTCCCAGGTGCGCGGCGCGGCGCGCCAGCGGCTCGACGTCGAGCACGATGTCGGCGGAGCGCATGTCCTCGGACCATCGGGTGCTGAACAGCGACTTCTCCGCGAGGAGCACGAGCACGGGGCAGTCGATGGCGAGCCCGGCCGCGACGCGGGCGTGGCCCGAGATGACCGCACGCAGCCAGCCGGCGCGGACGGGGAACGACGGGACGGGCCGCCAGGCGTCGTCGATGACCCAGGTGCCGTCGTCGCGGTCGCGCAGCGTGCGGGCGTAGTAGCCCGGGTCGACGTTCGGCAGCGGGGTCCGCGGCTGGAAGCGCGCGAGCTGCCGGATGGCGGGTCCGGAGACGGTCCGGGCGACCGACGACCCCTGGAGCTCGAGCCACGGGCTGTTGAGCACCAGTCCGCGCACGACCCCCGGGTGCCGGTGCGCCCAGAGCGCCGCGACGAGCCCACCGGTGGAGTGACCCATGAGCATGATCGCGGCGTGCGGGCCGAGGTCCGCCCGGACGAGGTCGAGCGCGGCGGCGATGTCGGGGTCGTACTCCGTGAGGTGGTCGACGTACCCGGGCGTCTGGTGGGGGCGCAGGCTGCGCCCGTACTTGCGGAGGTCGACGGCGTAGAACGCCGCGCCGAGCGCGTGCCAGGTCTCGGCGAGCTCGGTCTGGAAGAAGTAGTCGCTCCAGCCGTGGACGTAGAGCACCGCGCGTGCGGGACGGATCGGTTCGTCGGTCGCCGGCGCGTGGCGGACCACGGTCACGACGACCTCGCCCTCGTCGTCGGGATCCAGCTCGACCGTGCACTGCTCGTACCCGGCGCCGAGGACGTCCGGACCCCAGCCGGGCGACGTCACGGCGTGAGCACCACCTTGCCGAACTGCTCCCCGGCGGCGAGTCGCGCGAGCCCGTCACGTGCGCGCGCGAGGGGCAGCACCTGGTCGACGACGGGCCGCACCTCGCTCCGCGCGAGGAACCGCAGCAGCGCCGCGAGGTCGTCGCGCGACCCCATCGTCACGCCCTGGACGCGGATCTCGTGGAAGAAGACGCGGGTCAGCTCGGCGGGCGACGCGTCCCCGCTCGTCGCTCCGGCGACGACGACGGTCCCGCCCGGACGCACCGAGCGCAGCGAGTGGCGCCAGGTCGCCTGGCCGACGGTCTCCACGACGACGTCGACCGGCGCGGGCAGACGCGCGCCGGGCTCGAACGTCGCGGCCGCCCCGAGCCGGGCGGCCCCCGCGCGCTTGGCGGCCGAGCGGGACGTGACCCACACCTCGAGCCCGGCGGCGGCGCCCAGCGCGACGGCCGCCGTCGCGACGCCGCCGCCCGCGCCCTGGACGAGCACGCGGTCCCCGGGCGCGGCACGACCGGCGGTGAAGAGCATGCGGTACGCGGTCAGCCAGGCGGTCGGCACGCAGGCCGCCTCGACGAACGTCAGCTCCGAGGGCTTGGGGACGAGGTTGTGCGTCGGGACGGCGACGCGCTCGGCGAGCGTGCCGGGGTAGCGCTCGGAGAGCAACGACCGACGCTCCGTCGGCCCGACACCGTGCCCGTCCGCCCCGATCACCGCGTGCACGACGACCTCGCTGCCGTCGGGGGCGACGCCCGCGGCGTCGGTCCCGAGGATCATGGGGAGCCGGTCGGAGGGCAGCCCGACCCCGCGCAGCGACCACAGGTCGTGGTGGTTGAGCGACGCGGCGCGCACGTCGACGGTCGTCCAGTGCTCGTGAGGCTCGGGCTCGGGACGTTCCCCGACGACCAGCCCGGCCAGGGGGTCGTCGGCGTCGAGATGGTCGGCGTAGGCGGCGAGCATGCCCCCAACCTACGGTCCTGCCTGCGCCTCGACCACGGGGACCCGGGTGCGGCGCGTCACCTTGTCCTGCGACGACCGCTCGTCAGAGCAGCGGGAGCATCCGGCCGAGGTCGGGGACCGCCTCGGAGGTGTGCACGGGCTCGAGGGCCCGCGCGAGCTCGTCGACGTCGTAGGGGACGCGGCCGCACGCGAGCCGCAGCCACAGGCGCGGGTCGCGTACCTCGAGCGCCCAGCCCCCGCGCGTGACGACGACGTGCAGCAGCTCGGCCGCGACGGCGTCGAGCGCGCCGCGGTCCACCGGGTCGGCGACCACGCCCGGGAACGTGCGCGCGAGGTCGTCGGCGTGGACGACGAGCTCGAGGACCCGTGAGCGCACCATGTCCTGGAGGGTGATGGGCCCGCGGCGCGCCTGCACCACGTGCTGGCCCCGGAGCTCGTCGAGCCGGGAGAAGCCTGCCGCGGCGAAGGCCTGGACGCGTCCGAGGCGGTCGTCCGCGATCTCCTCGTCGAGGGCCCGTGTCGAGCGCTCGATCTCCTCCGCGCGCTCCGGGTACGTGCCGAGGTACTCCGCGAGCGTCAGGGGCACCGTCCCGGCGGGCACCGGCCCGCACAGCGCCAGGGTCTCCATGACCCGGCCGAGGTGGGTGACCAGCTCGCCGACGGTCCAGCCGTCGAGAACGCTCGCACGGCCGGCGTCACGGTCGAGCTCGCCCCCGAGGTCGCGCAGCCACCGGTCGAGCCGGTCCCACTGGGTGCGCAGGTGCTGGGCCGCCTCGGTCACGTCGCCGTCCATCTGCTCATCGTGCCAGGGCGGGACGGCCACGCCCGCCACGGCACCGCCTCGTGGACAGGTCGGTCGACCGGTCAGTCGCGGACGCGCGCCGGCTCGCCGAGGAAGTCCGCCACGATGGGGCCGAGCTGGTCGAACTCGATGAGGAACCCGTCGTGCCCGAAGTCGCTCGTGAGCGTGCGCAGCGGTTCGGCACCCGGGATCCCGGCCGCGATGCGCGCACAGTCAGCGGGCAGGAAGAGCCGGTCCGTGTCGACCGCGACGACGAGCGCGTGCGCGGTGATCTGCGCGAGCGCCGCCTCGACGCCGCCGCGGTCGCGGCCGAGGTCGTGCGTGAGCATCGACTCGGTGAGCACGACGTACGAGTTCGCGTCGAAGCGGCGCGCGAGCTTGTCGCCGTGGTGGTCGAGGTACGACTGCACGGCGTACCGGCCGTCGGTGAACGGGTCCTCGCCGCCCTGCGGGAGCCGGCCGAACCGCTCGTCGAGCTCGCGCGCGGAGCGGTAGGTCGTGTGCGCGATCTGCCGCGCGATGCCGAGCCCGACGTGCGGGCCCTCGCCGTCCGCGGCGTCGTAGTAGTCCCCGCCGCGGAACCCGGGGTCGGCGCGGACCGCGCCGAGCTGGGGGTGCGCCCACGCGATCTGGTCTCCGGTCGTCTGCGCGGTCGTCGCGATCGCGGCGAGCGAGACGACGTCGATCCCCGCCTCCGGTCCCAGCAGCGCCCACTCGAGGACGCGGTGCCCGCCCATCGAGGCGCCGACGACGAACGCCCACGACGTGATGCCGAGCGACCGGGCGAGCTCGATCTCGACCGCGACCTGGTCGCGCGTCGTGACGCGCGGGAAGCGGCTGCCCCAGGGACGCCCGTCGGGCGCGGGGGAGGCGGGGCCCGTGGTGCCCTGGCACCCGCCGAGCACGTTGGGCGCGACGACGAACCAGCGGTCGGTGTCGATCGGCGCGCCCGGTCCCACGAGCGACTCCCACCAGCCCGCGGTGGCGTGACCCTCGCCGGCAGGACCGCTGACGTGGGAGTCGCCGGTGAGGGCGTGCAGGACGAGGACCGCGTTCGACCCGTCCGGGGCGAGCGTGCCCCACGTCTCGTACGCGACGCGGACGTCGGGCAGGCGGGCGCCGGACTCCAGGTCGAACGTGCCGACGTCGGCGAACTTCCGCCGCCCCACCGGGTCCCCGTCCCGCCAGGCGCCGGTCGCGGGGACCGGAGCCTTCACCCGCGCGCGCGACGGCGCGACGCCGCGCCCCGAGGCGTCCGGCCGGGGGCCGCGCCAGGCGTCGGGGGCGGGGGAGAGGAGGTCGTCGTTCACAGGGCTCACCGTCGGCCACTGTACGGCCGGGGCGCGCAGGGCGCCCCGGCTGTCCAGATCCGTCATCGCAGTCCTCGTCGTCGTTCTGCGGCGCGTGCGGACGCTGCCGCTCAGGCGTCCAGCGCGGACTTGGCGGCGGTGAACCCCAGCTCCAGGTCGGCGAGGATGTCGTCCACGTGCTCGATGCCGACGGCGAGGCGGACGAGGCCCGGCGTGACGCCGGACTGCGCCTGCTCCTCGGGCGTGAGCTGGCTGTGCGTCGTCGATGCGGGGTGGATGACGAGCGAGCGGACGTCGCCGATGTTCGCGACGTTCGAGTGGAGCTGCAGCGCCGAGACGAAGGCCTGGCCGGCCTCGCTGCCGCCGTCGAGCTCGAACGCGAGGACCGCGCCGGCGCCGCGCGGCAGGTACTTCTGCGCGTTCGCGTGCCACGGGCTCGACGCCAGCCCGGCGTAGTGCACGGTGCGGACGTCGTCGCGCGCCTCGAGCCACTCCGCGACCTTCTGCGCGTTGGCGACGTGGCGCTCCACGCGCAGCGACAGTGTCTCGATGCCCTGCGCGATGAGGAACGCGTTGAACGGCGAGATCGCGGAGCCCAGGTCGCGCAGGAGCTGGACGCGCGCCTTGAGCACGTAGGCGAGGTTCGCCCCGAGGATGCCGTCCACGCCGAGGTCGCGCGCGTAGACGAGGCCGTTGTACGACGGGTCGGGCGTGTTGTAGTTCGGGAACCGCTCCGGGTGGGCCGCGTAGTCGAACGAGCCGCCGTCGACGATCACCCCGCCGATCGCGGAGCCGTGCCCGCCCAGGTACTTCGTCGCCGAGTGCACGACGACGTCCGCCCCGTGCTCGAGCGGCCGCAGCAGGTAGGGGGTCGCCACGGTGTTGTCGACGATCAGCGGCACGCCCACCTCGTGCGCCACCGCCGCGACGGCCTCGATGTCGAGGACGTCGGCCTGCGGGTTCGGGATCGTCTCGCCGAAGAACAGCTTCGTGTTCGGGCGCACGGCGTCGCGCCAGGCCTGCGGGTCGTGCGGGTCGGCGACGAACGTCGTCTCGACGCCGAGCTTGGCGAGCGAGTACTGCAGCAGGTTGTACGTGCCCCCGTACAGGCTCGGGGACGCGACGACGTGGTCGCCCGCCTCGGCGACGTTGAGGATCGCGAACGTCGTCGCGGCCTGCCCGGACGCGAGGAGGAGCGCGCCGACGCCGCCCTCGAGCGAGGCGATGCGGTTCTCCACGACCTCCTGGGTCGGGTTGCCGATGCGCGTGTAGATCGGACCGAGGTCCTTGAGGGCGAACCGGTCGGCCGCCACCGACGCGTCGGGGAAGACGAACGACGTGGTCTGGTAGATCGGCAGCGCACGGGCGCCGGTCGTCGGGTCGGCGGTCTGGCCGGCGTGGACCTGGCGCGTCTCGAAGGACCAGGCGGGGGCGTTCTCGGTGCTCATGGTGCTCTCCTGCGGGGTGGTGGGTGGGACGGCGCACGGCGCGCCGGGTGTTCGGGTGCCGCGGGGGACGGGAGGGCGGGATGCCGGCCGTCGACCGCGGCGAGGGGCGCACGCGGGACGGGATGCCACGGCGAGGGCGTCGTCGACGACGGCTCGCGGGCAGGCGAACGTGCGCTGGGATCAGCGACACATTCGACGGGACATGCTCGTGAGGCTAGGCGCGTTCCGCACGGTCCGACAGAGGCGTCTCGCGATGCGAGACCACATCCTGAGAACGGCGGCGCCGTTCCGATGGCGCGTCACGGACGTTCTGGGCAGACTCGTGCGGGTGCTGTCAACGGGACACGCCGGACGGTGTGTCGAGGAGGTGTGATGAGCGACCAGGACCGGAGCCGGGCCGCAGCGGACGACACGGCGAGCGCCGCCGTGCCAGGTGGCGCGGCGACCGCGCCGCGCCACCGCGCGGCGCGCCGCCGTCTGGCCTCCGTGGGAGCCGCCGGCGCGCTCGCGCTCGTGCTCGGCGTCGGCCTCGCGCCCTCCGCGTCGTCCGACCCGCCGTCGGACGACGACGTCCGTGCGGCGCGCGAGGCCGCGGACGGCGCAGCCCGGGACGTCGAGTCCGTCGAGCGCGAGCTGGCGTCGCTGCGGGACCGGCAGTCCGCCGCAGAGGCGGCCGTCGAGACCGCGGCGGAGGAGTACGCCGCCGCGCAGGACGCGCTCGCCGAGGCCGACGCGGAGGTCCGCGAGGCGCAGGCGGCGCTCACGACCGCCCGCACGGGCGAGTCGGACGCGCGCGCCGCGGTGGGTGCGCTCTTCCGCGCGTCCCGGCAGGGCTCCACCGACCTCGACGCGCTGCGCGCCGTCCTCGACGCGGACGGGGTGGACCAGGTCGTCGAGCGCGAGAACGCCGAGCGCGTCGCGGGCCGCACCGCGGGACGCGCGGTCGACGCGCACGCGACGGCTCGCGCCGTCGCCGACACCGCCCGCGCCCGGGCCGACGCGGCGCTCGCGCACCAGGGCGAGGTCGAGGACCGCGCGCGCGACGCGCTCGCTGCCGCCCAGGTCTCGTCCGACGCGCTCGACGACGCCCTGCAGGAGTCCGCCACCCGGCGTGAGGCGCTCCTCGCCGAGCTCGCCCGCGCACGGGCCACGAGCGTCGACGTCGAGCGACAGCGCCAGGACGCCCTCGACGCGCAGGCCGCGGCCGAGCGCGAGACAGCCGCGCGGGCACGGGTCGAGACCCCGGCGACCGGGACGTCGTCGGGCGGCCCCGCGACGCCCCCGGTGAGCAGCCCGCCACCGGAGGACTCGTCTCCTGCACCCGCACCCGCGCCCGCGCCCGCGCCGGCGCCGGCGCCGGCCCCCGCGCCCGCGCCGAACCCGTCTCCCGCGCCGACACCGGATCCGCCTCCGGCCGTCGCGCCGCCCCCGGGCACCGGAGTCGGGAGCGCGGCGCAGGGTCAGGCCGCCGTCGCGTGGGCGCGCACCAAGATCGGCGCCCCGTACGTGTTCGGCGGGACGGGGCCGGGCTACGACTGCTCGGGCCTCACGTCGCGCGCGTGGGCGGCCGCGGGCGTGGACATCACCCGCACGTCGCGGTCGCAGTACCAGCGCGTGCAGAAGATCTCCTACGACCGGCTCCGACCGGGCGACCTCATCTTCTACGCGAACGACACCTCGAACCCGTCGACCATCCGCCACGTCGCGATGTACACCGGGAACGGCAGGATGATCGAGGCCCGCCAGCCCGGCAGCCCCGTGCACGAGGTCGCGATGCGCTGGGCCGACGCGATGCCGTACGCGGGGCGCCCGTAGGCCTCCGTCGTGACGTCGGCAGACGACGGCGGCCGCCCACCTCGAAGGGTGGGCGGCCGCCGTGCCAGGGATCGAGCGCCGGGCGTCAGTGGCCCGGCGTGTGGTACCCGGAGTCGATGGCGCGCTGGAGCGAGCGCTCGATCTCGGCCTCGGCGTCGGCGCGGCCGACCCAGTGGGCACCCTCGACGGACTTGCCGGGCTCGAGGTCCTTGTAGACCTCGAAGAAGTGCTGGATCTCCAGGCGGTGGAAGTCGGAGACGTCGTCGATGTCCTGGCGCCACGCGGCGCGCTGGTCGCCCGTCGGGACGCAGAGCACCTTGTCGTCGCCGCCGGCCTCGTCGCGCATGCGGAACATGCCGAGCGCGCGGCAGCGGATGAGGCAGCCGGGGAACGTGGGCTCCTCGAGCAGGACGAGCGCGTCCAGCGGGTCGCCGTCCTCGCCGAGCGTCCCCTCGATGAACCCGTAGTCGTCCGGGTACCTCGTCGAGGTGAAGAGCATGCGGTCGAGGCGGATACGACCGGTCGCGTGGTCCACCTCGTACTTGTTGCGCTGCCCCTTGGGGATCTCGATCGTGACGTCGAACTCCACTGCTTCCTCCAGTCGTACCGGCACCGCGACGCTCGGGCGGTGGCTGGGTCTGTGGACGACGGACCACGCCGTCGTGCGGGAACTAGTGTGACACGTGACGTCCGCACGAGAGGGCTTCCACCGGGCTCCCGGGCGGGCGGGCTGAGTGATAATGCGCACGTGCCCGCACCCGACGTCCCCGTGGAGGCACCGGTGCCCACCGGTGCCGAGCAGGCGCGCCCGGACGGGACGGACCGAGGGAGACGCATGGGCCGGGGCGCACGGGCGGGCGTCGCCGTCGGTGTCGTGCTCGCCCTCGCGGGCGGCTACGCCGTGGCGGACGCGTACGACGTCGTCCCCGGCGTGCTGACGACCGCGGAGCCGTACCCCGAGCCGAACCCGTTCCCCGAGGCGCCGGGCGCCGTCACGGCGCCCCCGCTCGAGGCCGAGCTCCCTCCGCTCGACGACGCGGCGCCCGTCCCCGCGGTCGGCACCGTGCAGGAGCTCGTGGACGACCTCGCGGCGGACACCCGGCTCGGGCCGCGCGTCGGCGTCCTCGTGACCGACGCCGCCACGGGGGACGTGCTCGGGGCGAGCGGCGACGGCGTGGGCCACGTGCCGGCGTCGACGCTCAAGACGCTCACCGCGGCGGCGGCGCTCACGTCTCCCGGGGCGCACGCGACCCTCCCGACGCGGGTCGTGCTGGAAGGCCAGGAGACCCTCTACCTCGTGGGCGGCGGCGACATGATGCTCGCCGCCGGCGCGGGGGACCCGACGGCGGTCGACGGACGGGCTGGCCTCGGCGACCTCGCGGAACAGGTCGCGGACGAGCTCCGGCTGACGGGCCGCACGACGGTCGGGCTGCGCCTCGACGACACGCTCTTCACGGGCGCCCCGGTCGCGCCCACGGTCGACCCGGCGAGCGTGCGCAACGGCTACGTCGCACCCGTCGCCGCGCTCGCCGTCGACATCGCGCGGCTCGAGGACGAGGAGTACGCGCCGCGCGCCGAGGACCCGGCGATGGCGGCCGCCGACGCGTTCGTCGCCGCGCTCGCCGAGCGGGGGATCACCGTGACGGGCGACGTGGCGCGCGCCCCGGCGCCCGACGACGGGCGCACGGTCGGCGAGGTGGAGTCCGCGCCGCTGAGCGAGGTCGTCGCGTACCTCCTGCAGCACTCCGACAACACCATCACGGAGGTGGTGGGCCGGGTCGTCGCGATCGACGCGGGGCTGCCCGGCTCCGCCGCGGGCGCGACCCAGGCCGTCCGGTCCGCCGTCGAGGGCCTCGGCGTCGACCTCACGGGCGCGGCGCTCGCGGACCTGTCGGGCCTCGGCGACGGGTCGGTCCTCACGCCCGCGCAGCTCGACGAGGTCGTCGGCCTGCTCGCGGACCCGGCGCACCCGCAGCTGCGGCCCGGTGCCGTCGGGCTGCCGGTCGCCGGCCTGTCGGGGACCCTCGGCGAGCGCTACCTGGAGAACGCGGGCCGCGGCGTCGTGCGCGCGAAGACCGGCAGCCTGCCGAACGTCACCTCGCTCGCGGGCACGGTCGTCACGGCCGACGACCGCCTCCTCGTGTTCTCCCTCATGGCCGACGCGGTCCCCGACGGGGGCACGTACGGCGCGCGCCTCATCTTCGACGACTTCGTCGCCTCGCTCGCGGAGTGCGGCTGCACCGCTTGACCCGCGTCGGCCCCCGCCCCCGGGCCCGTCGCCCGAGCCGCAGGGGCCCGGGATACGGTGAGACGGTGACACTCGTCGAGCAGGACGGCCGATCGGGCAGCGACCCGTCACGCGGCGACACCTCGATCGTCGACTGGTCGGCCGCCGCGCAGGTCGCGGGCCGGCTCGCGCGCCCGGGCCCGCAGGCGTCGCGCGACGAGCTGGCCGACCTCGTCGAAGGGCTGCGCACCGCGGCGCAGGACGCCGTGCCGCACGTCCTGGACGTGACGCGCATGACGCCCGCCGGGGGCGGGCCGACGACCGGGCTCGGCACCGTGTACGTCGTGGACCGCGCGCGCTGGGCCCGCGCCAACACCGAGATCATGGCGTCGCTCACCGACGGCGTGGCCGACGCGCTCGTCGGCGAGCGAGGGCGCGTCCCGCAGACGACGGCGCTCGTCGGCGCCGCCCAGGTCGGGTCGGTCCTCGCGGTCCTGTCCAGCCGGGTCCTCGGCCAGTTCGACCCGTACAGCGGGCTGGGCGGCGCCGCGCCCGCGGCCGGCGTCGTGCCCGACGACGGGCCGTCGCTCGCGGCCACCGGCTCGCCCGGGCGGCTGGTGCTCGTGGCGCCGAACGTCCTGCAGGTCGAGCGCGCCCTGGACCTGAGGCCCGCCGACTTCCGCCTCTGGGTGTGCCTGCACGAGCAGACCCACGCGCTGCAGTTCGCCGCCGCGCCGTGGCTCGCCGACCACCTGCGCGCGCGCGCGAACGCCCTCCTCACCGAGCTCTCGGCGTCGTCGCGCCGGCTCGCCGAGGCGCGGCTGCGCGAGAAGCTCGCGACCGTGGGCCGCGCCGTCCTCCACGCGGTCCGCGGTGAGGGCTCGACGTTCGTCGACGGTCTCCTCACGCCCGAGGAGCAGGACCGCCTCGCCGACGTCACGGCCGTCATGGCGCTGCTGGAGGGGCACGCCGACGTGGCGATGGACGCCGTCGGGCCGCGCACCGTGCGCACGGTGCGGAGCATCCGGCGCAAGTTCGAGGCCCGGCGCGACGGCGAGGGGCGGTCCGGGTTCGACGTCGTGCTCCGTCGTGTGCTCGGCATGGACGCCAAGATCGCCCAGTACCGCGACGGCGCGGCGTTCGTGCGCGCGGTCGAGAAGGAGGTCGGGCGCGACGGGTTCAACGCCGTGTGGGCGGTGCCCGAGAACCTGCCGACCGCCCGCGAGATCGCCGACGCGCGCGCCTGGGTGCGCCGCGTCCACGGCTGAGCCCGTGGGCGGGCCGGCGCCCGTCGTCGCCGCCGCGCGCCGCGCCGTGCGTCGCACGCTCGACGACCTGCACCCGGGCGACCTCGTCCTCGTCGCGTGCTCGGGCGGCGCCGACTCGACGGCGCTCGCGGCCGCGACCGCGTTCGTGGCGCCCCGGCTCGGGCTGCGCGCGGGCGCCGTCGTCGTGGACCACGGACTCCAGGCCGGCAGCGCGGGCGTCGCGGCGGACGCCGCGGAGCGCTGCCGCGGGCTGGGGCTCGACCCGGTGGTGGTGCGCCGCGTCGTCGTGCCGGCGTCCGGCGACGGTCCGGAGGCCGACGCGCGCACGGCCCGGTATGCGGCGCTCGACGCCGCGGCGACCGAGCACGGCGCCGTCGCGGTGCTCCTGGGCCACACGCTCGACGACCAGGCGGAGACGGTGCTGCTCGGGCTCGCCCGCGGCGCGGGCGCCCGCTCGCTCGCGGGGATGCCGGCGCGACGCGGCGTCCACCGGCGCCCGTTCCTCGCGCTGCGGCGCGCGCACACCGAGGCCGTGTGCCGCACGCTCGGGCTCGCGTGGTGGGACGACCCGACCAACGACGTGCCGGGCGACGCGGCGGCGCCGCCGGACGACGCCGTGCCCCTGCGCTCGCAGGTGCGCGGCCGCGTCGTGCCCGCGCTCGTCGACGTGCTCGGGCCCGGGGCGGTGCCGGCGCTCGCGCGGACCGCGGATCTCCTGCGCGACGACGCCGACCTGCTCGACGCGCTCGCCGCGGACCTCCTCGCGACCGCCCTCGTCGCGTCCCCGGGCGCCGGCGAGGACGGCCCGGCACGCGGGCCCGCGGCATCGGGCCCCGACGACGTCGTGCTCGACGCCGAGGTGCTCGCCGCCGCGCACCCGGCCCTGCGTCGTCGGGCGCTGCGGACGGCGGCGCTGCGCGCGGGCTGCCCCCCGAGCGACCTCTTCGCCGTGCACGTCGCCGCGCTCGACGCGCTCGTGACGGCGTGGCGCGGCCAGGGGCCCGTGCACCTGCCGGGCGACCTGAGGGCCGCGCGCGCGTGTGGCAGGCTTTCCCTGGGCCGCGAGACGACGCCCCGGCGCAGGATCCCCCCGCGAACCCTCACCACCCCCACCACCCCCACACCTCAGGAGTGACCCCCGTGGAAGCATCGGACGTCGCAGGCGACCTCGAGAACATCCTGCTCACCGAGGAGCAGCTCGGTGCGCGGCTCGACGAGATCGCCGAGCAGATCGACCGCGACTACGCGGGCAAGGACCTCCTGCTCGTGGGCGTCCTCAAGGGCGCGGTCATGGTCATGGCAGACCTCGCGCGCCGCCTGCACAGCCATGTCGAGATGGACTGGATGGCGGTCTCGTCGTACGGCTCGGGCACCAAGTCGTCGGGCGTCGTGCGGATCCTCAAGGACCTCGACGCCGACCTCACGGGCCGTAACGTGCTCATCGTCGAGGACATCATCGACTCGGGGCTCACGCTCTCCTGGCTCCTGTCGAACCTGCGCTCGCGCGGACCGGCGTCGGTCGAGATCGCGGCGATGCTGCGCAAGCCCGACGCGGCGAAGACGGACGTCGACGTCCGGTACGTCGGGTTCGACATCCCCAACGAGTTCGTCGTGGGCTACGGCCTCGACTACGCGGAGAAGTACCGCAACCTGCCGTTCGTCGGGACCCTCGCGCCCCACGTGTACTCGAGCTGAACGGGAGGCGGGGCCGCCCGTCGCCGCGGTGGCGTCCCGTCTCCGGGCGCTCGTCGCGCGCGCCCAGGGGACGCGGGCCACGCCCTGGGCGAACAGAGGCGTGATCCCCAGCAGGCGTCAAGGTCCAGAGTGTAGTTTCGAGCCCGAACACTTGCGCGAGCGGAGGGATCCGGGGCGCACGCCCCGTCGCCGATGAACATCAAGAAGATTCTCAGTGGGCCGATCGTCTGGATCGTCCTGGGCCTCGTGATCCTGTGGATCGCGTTCGCGACGCTGTCGCGCCCGACGGTGCAGCGCATCGACACGTCCCAGGGCCTCGAGCTGCTCTCGGGCGACACGGTCGAGCAGGCCCTCATCGTGGACGGCGACCAGCGCGTGCGCCTCACGCTGTCCGACGACTACGTGGTCGACGAGGGCACGGACACCGAGGAGAACAAGGGCAAGAACGTCGAGTTCTACTACGTCCAGCCCCAGGGCGAGGCCGTGGTCGACGCGGTCGTCGCGGCGGAGCCGAAGGACGGGTACAACTCCGAGGTCGCGCAGCCGTCGTTCTGGTCGTCCCTGCTCGGGCTGCTCATCCCGTTCCTCATCATCGGCGTGCTGTTCTGGTTCCTGCTCTCGCGCATGCAGGGCGGCGGCTCGCGCGTCATGGGCTTCGGCAAGTCGCGCGCCAAGCTCGTCTCCAAGGACACCCCGCA
This sequence comes from Cellulosimicrobium cellulans, assembly GCF_016921195.1. Taxonomy (GTDB): domain Bacteria; phylum Actinomycetota; class Actinomycetes; order Actinomycetales; family Cellulomonadaceae; genus Cellulosimicrobium; species Cellulosimicrobium cellulans_F. Next base: position 110,685 of record NZ_JAFGYF010000010.1, on the reverse strand, counting down.
GGTGACGTTCGCGGACGTCGCCGGCGCGGACGAGGCGGTCGAGGAGCTCCACGAGATCAAGGAGTTCCTCGCGGAGCCGGACAAGTTCCAGGCCGTCGGGGCCAAGATCCCCAAGGGCGTGCTGCTCTACGGCCCGCCCGGGACGGGCAAGACGCTGCTCGCGCGCGCCGTGGCCGGCGAGGCGGGCGTGCCGTTCTACTCGATCTCCGGCTCGGACTTCGTCGAGATGTTCGTCGGCGTCGGCGCGAGCCGCGTCCGCGACCTGTTCACCCAGGCCAAGGAGAACTCGCCCGCGATCATCTTCGTCGACGAGATCGACGCCGTCGGCCGCCATCGCGGCGCCGGCATGGGCGGCGGTCACGACGAGCGCGAGCAGACGCTCAACCAGCTCCTCGTCGAGATGGACGGGTTCGACGTCAAGACGAACGTCATCCTCATCGCGGCGACGAACCGCCCCGACATCCTCGACCCGGCGCTCCTGCGCCCGGGCCGCTTCGACCGCCAGGTCGCCGTGGAGGCCCCCGACCTCAAGGGCCGCGAGGCGATCCTGCGCGTGCACGCCCAGGGCAAGCCGATCGTCCCCGAGATCGACCTCGCCGCGGTCGCGCGCCGCACCCCGGGCTTCACCGGCGCGGACCTCGCGAACGTGCTCAACGAGGCCGCGCTCCTCACCGCGCGCAGCGGTGCCCAGCTCATCGACGACCGCGCGCTCGACGAGGCGATCGACCGCGTCGTGGCCGGCCCGCAGAAGCGCACGCGCGTCATGAACGTCAAGGAGCAGAAGATCACGGCGTACCACGAGGGCGGCCACGCCCTCGTCGCCGCGGCGATGCGCTACACGGACCCGGTCACCAAGGTGACGATCCTGCCGCGCGGCCGTGCGCTCGGGTACACGATGGTCATGCCGACCGAGGACAAGTACTCCACGACGCGCAACGAGCTGCTGGACCAGCTCGCGTACGCCATGGGCGGCCGTGTCGCCGAGGAGCTCGTGTTCCACGACCCGACGACGGGCGCCTCGAACGACATCGAGAAGGCGACCGCGATCGCGCGCAAGATGGTCACCGAGTACGGCATGAGCGAGCGCGTCGGCGCGATCAAGCTCGGCACGGGCTCGGGCGAGCCGTTCCTCGGTCGCGACATGGGCCACCAGCGCGACTACTCCGAGTCCGTCGCGGGCACGGTCGACCACGAGGTGCGCAAGCTCGTCGAGGCCGCTCACGACGAGGCGTGGGAGGTGCTCACGCAGTACCGCGACGTGCTCGACGCGCTCGTGCTCGAGCTCCTCGAGAAGGAGACGCTCAACCAGGCCGAGCTCGCGCGGGTCTTCGCGCCCGTCGAGAAGCGCGCCCCGCGCGACGTGTGGCTCTCGAGCGAGCAGCGCGCCGTCTCGCAGCGCGGGCCGGTCCTCACGGACGCCGAGAAGGCGGCGCAGAACGGCGCCCCGGTGATCCCGCAGGACGAGGCCGCGGCCGCGAACGACGAGCTGCCGCCCGAGCGCATCGGCGAGGTCCCCGCCGACAGCCCGCTCGACCGGGCGCTCGGCCGCGACGGCACGGTCGACGCGACCGACGTGCGCGAGCCGGGGCAGGACTGATGGGCGAGGCTCCGGGCGGGGACGCCGCACCGAGCGCGATCACGCGGGCCCGCGCGGCCGAGGACCTGCGGGCCCCGGCGGACGTGCCGCCGTACGACCAGGAGCGCGCCGAGGCCGCCGTCCGCGAGCTGCTGCTCGCGGTGGGGGAGGACCCGGACCGCGAGGGCCTGCGGGACACGCCCGCCCGCGTGGCGCGCGCGTACCGCGAGATCTTCGCGGGCCTGCGCCAGGAGGCCGCGGACGTCCTCACGACGACCTTCGACCTCGGTCACGAGGAGATGGTGCTCGTCAAGGACATCGAGGTGTACTCGACGTGCGAGCACCACCTCGTGCCGTTCCACGGCGTCGCGCACATCGGCTACATCCCCAACGTCGACGGCCGCATCACCGGCCTGTCGAAGCTCGCGCGCCTCGTCGAGGTCTTCGCGCGCCGCCCGCAGGTCCAGGAGCGGCTCACGTCGCAGGTCGCGGACGCGCTCGTGGAGCACCTCCAGCCCCGCGGCGCGATCGTCGTCGTGGAGTGCGAGCACCTGTGCATGTCGATGCGCGGCGTGCGCAAGCCGGGGTCGCGCACGGTGACGTCTGCCGTGCGCGGCCAGATGCGCGACGGCGCGACGCGGGCCGAGGCGATGAGCCTCATCCTGGGGCGCTAGTCCCGTGGACCGCGTCGTGGTCGCCGGGCTCGAGGAGCTGGCCGACGTCGGCCGCACGCTCGTCATGGGCGTCGTCAACGTCACGCCGGACTCGTTCTCCGACGGCGGCGAGTGGTACGAGCCGGACGCCGCGATCGCGCACGGGCGCGAGCTGCTGGGCGAGGGCGCGGACATCCTCGACGTGGGCGGCGAGTCGACCCGCCCCGGTGCGGGCCGCGTCCCCGTCGAGGCAGAGCTCGCGCGCGTGCTGCCGGTGATCTCCGCGCTCGCCGCGGAGGGCGCGGTCGTGAGCGTCGACACGACGCGCGCCGTCGTCGCCGAGCGTGCGGTCGAGGCGGGCGCGCGGATCGTCAACGACGTCTCGGGCGGACTCGCTGACCCGGCCATGGCCGACGTGGTCGCACGCACCGGCGTCGCGTACGTCTGCATGCACTGGCGCGGCCACGCCGACGTCATGGACGACCTCGAGGACTACGACGACGTCGTCACGGACGTGCGCGACGAGCTCGCCGTGCGCGTGGACGCGCTCCTGGCGGCCGGGGTGCGGCGCGACCAGGTCGTCCTCGACCCCGGCCTGGGCTTCTCCAAGGCCGGGTCGTCCAACTGGCCCCTGCTCGCCCGCCTCGGCGAGCTCGAGGAGCTCGGGCTGCCCGTGCTCGTCGGCGCGTCCCGCAAGCGGTTCCTGGGGCACCTGCTCGCGCGCTCCGACGGGCAGCCCGTGCCGCCCCTGCTGCGCGACGACGCGACCGCCGCGATCACGACGCTCGCCGCCGCGGCGGGCGCGTGGTGCGTGCGGGTCCACGCCGTCCGCGCGTCGGCCGACGCGGTGCGCGTCGCGGCCGCCTGGTCCCGCGCGGGCGAGGCGGCGGGGCACCGGCCGGGCAGGTCGGCCGAGGGTGCAGCCGACCGACCGAGGACCGGGAGCGACTCGACGGCGCGGGCCACGACCTAGCAGGATGGGCGACGGGCCCCGCGGCGCGGCCGGCCCGGCGCAGCACGACACACGGAACGAGACACGGTGACGAGAGGTCCGTCCGCCCGACCGGCGGGCGGCGACGAAGCACCGGACGGGAGCACGACGTGACCACAGCGTTCGCAGGAGCGGTCCTCGACGCGGACGGACGGCCGTTCGACCGGATCCGGCTCACGGGCCTGAGCGCCACGGGGCACCACGGCGTCTTCGAGCACGAGAAGGTCGAGGGCCAGCTCTTCCGCGCCGACGTCGTGCTGCACCTGGACACGCGCGCCGCGGCCAGCGGGGACGACCTCGGCCGGACCGTCAGCTATGCGGGCGTCGCCGAGGACGTGGTGGCCGTGCTCGCCGGCTCGCCGGCCGACCTCGTCGAGACGGTGGCCGAGCGCATCGCGGCGACCATCCTCACGCACGACGAGGTCGTCGCGGTGGACGTCGCGGTGCACAAGCCGCAGGCGCCGATCACGGTCCCGTTCGAGGACGTCGAGGTCGTCATCCGTCGCGACCGCGTCGTCGTGCCGGTCGTCGCGCCGCTGTCCCGCCGGTCCGAGCAGCACGGCCCGCGGGACGGGCAGCCCGTCGCGCCGATCCCCGTGGGCTCGGTCGCGCCCGCGCTCATCCACGGCGTCGGGGACGCCCCGGTCGCCGAGGAGCGGGTCGAGCTCGCCCCGGCGCCCGACGTCATGCCGCCGAGCATCCCCCCGGGCGCGACCGCGGTGCCCGTCGAGGACCCGGCGCCCGAGCCGCAGCACGAGGTCGCGGGAGGCACCGCGGACCTCGACGACGAGCGTGACGCCACGCGTGAGTCCCCGGCGGTGCCCGGACCGACCGCACCGACGTACGAGGAGCCGGCGTCCGTCGTGCCCGCCCCGGAGGCATCGTCGCCCGCGCCTGCGCCCGCACGGGAGCCGGCCTCGGCGCCGTACGACGCGTTGCTCGAGGCCTCGGCGGCGGCCGAGCCTGCCGCGCGGAGTGTCCCGGCCGCGACGCTCGCACCCGTGCCGACGCCCCCGGAGTCACCCGCGCCCGAGCAGGCGAGCCCGGCCCCCGGCACCGCACCCCTGGCCGAGCGCGAGCCGGAGCCGGTCCACGACCCGGCGCCCGCCGCTCCCGCGGAGCAGCCTCCCGCACCGTTCGCCGAGCCGGCGGACGAGGGCCACGGCGACCCGGTGGTCGAGGCGCCCGTCGCCGGCGAACCGGTCGTGGCGGCAGCGCCCGACGACGGTGCCCCGGCCGCGACGTCGGGGGAGCCTGCCGCGCCGGTCGCCGCGGAGGAGGAGATCCCCGCTCCGCCCGTCGAGCACGACCGCATGGACGACGTGCCCGCCGGCTTCGTCGACGTGGTGCTCGCGCTCGGCGCGAACCTCGGCGACGCGCAGCAGACGCTGCGCGACGCGATCACCGACCTCGACCGGATCTCCGGGCTCGAGATCACCGAGGTCTCCCCGCTCGCGCGGACGGCGGCGGTGGGCGGCCCCGACCAGCCCGACTTCCTCAACACCGTCCTGCTCGCCCGCACGCGCCTCTCGGCCCGCGACCTGCTGCACGCGTGCCAGGCCGTCGAGCACGCGCACGGCCGCGTGCGCGACGAGCGCTGGGGGCCACGGACCCTCGACGTCGACCTCATCGTGTACGGCACGCTCACGGCCGTCGCCGACGACCTGGAGCTGCCGCACCCCCGCGCCCACGAGCGGGCGTTCGTGCTCGAACCGTGGTCGCAGATCGACCCGGACGCGGTGCTCCCCGGCCTCGGCGGGGGTCCCGTCGCTGCGCTCGCCGCGACCGCACCGGACCGCGGTGGCATCCGGTGGCTCGCGCTGGACTGGCTGACCGACGCCGCGCCCGAGCCCACGGGCGCGGTCCCGCTCGCGACCGAGGGCTCGGCCGCGCCCCCGGCTCCCGCGCCGGCCGCGCCCGTGGTCGTCGACGACCCGTACCGGCAGCAGCCGGCCGACGCCGCCCCCGGACCGCACGGGGCACCGACGTCGGGGCCGGTCGGCCCGCAGGCGGTCCCGGAGGCCGTCCCGGTGCCCGCCGAGCCCCAGCACGCGCCGGTCCCGCCGCAGGCGCCCCACCAGGCGCTGCCCCAGCGGCCCCCGGTGCCGCAAGAGCCGTCGCCCGCGCAGCCCGTACCGCCGCAGGAGCCGCCCGCCCCGGGCGCGGCGCTCCCGGTCGCGCCGCCGCAGGCCGCGATCCCGCCGCAGGCGGCCCCGGCGGAGGGCCCCGTCCGGCCCGTCTTCGCCCCCGTGTCCGAGGGCGTGGCGCCCGCGCCCGAGGGGTCGTCCCCGACGGTCGTCCCGGACGGCTCGTTCCGCGCGCACGACGTGGCCGCGCTGCCGAACCTCGCACCGTTCCCCGGGCCGTCGAACCGCCCCGCGGACCTGCCGACGCCGGAGGCGCCCGCGCAGGAGTCCGTGCCGTCCACGGAGCACGTCGCCCCGGCGTTCCCGGCGTTCGCGCCCGTCCACCCCGGTGAGCCCGAGCCCGCCGCGGCGCCGCCCGCGCAGGCCCCCGCGCCTGCGCCCGCCACGGACGACGGGATCATCCGCTCGGTGCCCTTCGCCCCGGTCTCGGCTCCCGCCCCGGCGTCGGCTCCCGGACCGCTCGCGGACGCGTCGCTGCACCCGGCGCCCGACCCGTGGCCGCCGTTCGGGCCCGTGGCGGGTGCCGGGCGCGACGACGAGCGCTGATGCGGCGCACCGCGGTCCGCACCCTGCTGCTCGTGGCGGTCGCCACGGCGGTCGTGGGCTGGTTCGTCGTCCGGCTGCTCCAGGGCCGAGGGACGCTGCTGCCGGCGGTGCCGTGGGTCGTGGACGTCGCGGTGGTCGCGCTCGCCGCAGCCGTGTTCTGGGCGGGGTGGACGGTCCGCGCGTACCAGCGCGGGAAGCGGCCCTCGCTCGACCCCATCCGCGCGGCGCGCACGTTCGTGCTCGCCAAGGCCGCTTCGCTCACGGGAGCGCTGCTGGCCGGCTGGTACGGCGCGCAGGTGCTCGTCGCCCTGCCCGACCTCTCGATCGACGCCTACCGCGACCGGGCCGTGGCGGCGGGCGTCGCGGTCGCGTGCGCGGTGCTGCTCGCCGTCGTCGGGCTGGTGGCCGAGCGGTTCTGCCAGCTCCCGCCGGACGACCGCGGCGAGGGTCGCGAGGGCTCCACGACGCGCGAGGACCCGGAGGCACCCGGCGCGAGCACGCCCGCCTGACGCCGCGCGCGGCGGGACAGGTGCGCCGCCGAGCGACGGCACGTCCGTCGGGCGTGACGCGCGACACGCGCCCCGGGCGCACCGGGACGGGATGGGAGAATCGACGCATGACCGACCCTGCACGGGACATCGATCCCCGCGGCACCGGCCCGTTCGACCCGCCCGGCATCGTGTGGACGCGTGTCTCGCCCCGGCTGATCACCGCGCGCCTGCTGTCGGTGGGCATCACGCTCGCCGTGCCGGCCGTCGCCGCGGTCGTCCTCGCGATCCTCTTCCCGCACTGGTGGCAGTGGCTCGTGCTCGGTGTGCTCCTGCTCCTCGGCGTGTGGGCGCTCGTCCTCGTCCCGCGCCAGGTGCGAGCGATCGGGTACGCCGAGCGCGACGACGACCTGCTGATCCGCCACGGCATCATGTTCCGCCAGCTCGTCGTCGTGCCGTACGGCCGCATGCAGTACGTCGACGTGCAGGCCGGGCCGCTCGCCCGCAAGCTCGGCATCGCGCAGGTGCAGCTCCACACGGCGTCGGCGTCCACCGACGCGACGATCGACGGCCTCGAGCCCGCCGAGGCGGAGCGCCTGCGCGACCGCCTCGCGTCGCGCGGCGAGGCGAGGCTGGCGGGCCTGTGAGCGAAGCACCGGCCACCGACGACCTCGTGTGGCACCGGGTGCACCCGGTCACGCCGCTCGTGCGCGGCTGGACCGTCATCGCGGTGCTGCTCGTCGTCGTCGGGCAGCAGACGCTCAACGGGCTGCCCGAGGGGCAGAACCTCCTCGAGGGCGACCGCTGGTGGATGATCCTGCTCGGCATCCTCGTGGTGGGGCTCGTGGGGCTGGGGTACTCGGCGCTCGCGTGGCGCATGACGAGCTACGCGGTCGACGACGAGTCCGTCCACCTGCGCACGGGCGTGCTGTTCCGGCAGCAGCGCAAGGCACGGCTGGACCGGCTCCAGGCGGTCGACGTCGTGCAGCCCCTCCTCGCGCGGTTCTTCGGCCTCGCGGAGCTCAAGCTCGAGGTCGCCGGGGGCGCGGACTCGGGCGTGAAGCTCGGCTTCCTCAAGGAGGCCGAGGCCAACCGGCTGCGCAACGACCTCCTCGCGCGCGCCGCGGGCCTGCGGGTCGCGCGCGAGCGCCCGGCCGGCGTCCCGACGGCCGAGGGCGCGAGCGGCGTCGTCCGGGCGACGCCCGACGGCACGGCGGGCGTGGCCCCGGACGTCGCGCCCGGGACGGCGGCCGAGGGGCTCCTGGTCGCCCCGGAGGCCCCCGAGCAGCCGGTCACGGCGGTGGCCCCGGGACGGCTCGTCGCGTCGCTCCTCCGGTCGGGCGCGACGGTCGGCCTCGTCCTGGGCGTCCTGGGGATCGCCGGCGTCGTCATCGGCACGCGCGAGATCGGCGTGCTGTTCAGCGCGCTGCCCGCGGTCCTCGGCTTCGGCGGCTTCCTCTTCTCGCGGTTCACGGGCGAGTTCGGCTTCCGCTCGGCGATCTCGCCGGACGGCATCCGCCTGCGGCACGGGCTCCTGGAGACCCGCTCGCAGACCATCCCGCCCGGCCGCGTCCAGGCCGTGCGGCTGCGTCAGGGTCCGTTCTGGCGCGGACCGGACTGGTGGCGCGTCGACGTCAACGTCGCGGGCTACGGCATGAGCACCGACGGATCGGCCACGACGAGCGTGCTCCTGCCCGTCGGGACGCGCGACGAGGCGCTCGCCGCGCTGTGGCTCGTGCTGCCCGACCTGGGCACGTCCGACCCGCGCGCCCTCCTCGACGAGGGCCTGTCCGGCCTCGACGCCGGCGAGCACTTCACGGTGACCCCTCGGCGCGCGCGCCTGCTCGACCCCGTGTCGTGGCGGCGCAACGGCTTCACGGTGACCGAACGCGCGCTCGTGCTGCGCGGCGGGCGGGTGTTCCGCAGCCTCGTCGTCGTGCCGCACGAGCGCACGCAGTCGCTCGGGCTCGAGCAGGGCCCGCTCCAGCGCCGGTTCGACGTCGCGACGTTCGCGGTGCACTCGACGCCCGGCCCGGTCTCGCCGAAGGTCTGGCACCTCGACTCGGGCGACGCCGCGCGCCTCCTCGACACCCAGGCCGCGCGCGCCCGCGAGGCCCGCGCGCACGCGGGTCCGGAGCTGTGGATGCGCCGCGACGACGTCCCCCTGGCGACCGCGTCCGCAGCCGCCGCCGAGCCCCGGCCCGCTCCCGGGGCGGGACCCGACGGCCCTCCGGCCGCCGACGGGGAGCGGCAGTGAGCGCGGCGGTCGCTCGGCCCGGACGCCTCGGCGTCGGCGTCGTCGGGGCGGGCCGCGTCGGGGCGGTCCTCGGGAGCGCGCTGCGCGCCACCGGGCACGCCGTCGTCGGCGCGAGCGGCGTGTCCGACGCGTCGCGCGAGCGCATCGAGACCCTCCTGCCCGGCGTACCGGTGCTCGAGGTCCCGCAGGTCGTGGAGCGCGCGGAGCTCGTGCTCCTCGCCGTGCCCGACGACGCGCTGGGCGACCTCGTCCGCGGCCTCGCCGACGTCGGGGCCTGGCAGCCGGGGCAGATCGTCGTGCACACGTCCGGCCGCTACGGGACCGCCGTGCTCGACCCGGCCCGCGCCGCGGGCGCGATCCCGCTCGCGCTGCACCCGGCCATGACGTTCACCGGCACGTCGCTCGACCTCGCGCGGCTCGAGGGCACGACGTTCGCCGTCACGGCACCGGGGCCGGTCCTGCCGATCGGGCAGGCCCTCGTGGTCGAGCTCGGCGGGGAGCCCGTCGTCGTGGCGGAGGAGTCCCGCGGGCTGTACCACGCGGCGCTCGCGCACGGCGCGAACCACCTCGTCGTGCTCGTCGCCCAGGCCGCGCAGGCGCTCGAGGCCGCGGGCGTCGACCAGCCGGGCCGGGCGCTCGCCCCGCTGCTCGCCGCCGCGCTCGACGGCGCGACCCGCGGCGCGGACGCCGGCGCCGAGTCGGGGACGGGGGCGGGCGCGGGCGCGCTCCTGGGCCTCACCGGCCCCGTGGTGCGCGGCGACGTCGGCACGGTGCGGGAGCACCTGGACGCCCTGGACGCGCTCGCGGCGACGAGCGACGCGTCCGACGTGCCGCCGTCGTACCGTGCGCTCGGCCGCGCGGCGACCCACCGGGCGCTCGCGGGCGGGCGTCTCGACGAGCGGACCGCCCGCACGCTCCTCGACGCCCTCGGCGAGGCGCCCGACGCGGGGCCCGGCGCCGCGCCGCACGACGACCCGCACGACCCGCAGGACGAAGGAACCGCATGACCAGCACCCCCGCCCCCGACGTCCCGCCCACGTCCCGGCCGGGCACCCCGCGCGTCGTGACGACGCGCGCCGACCTCCGTGCCGCGCTCGACGGCTGGGCCGCAGCCCACCCGGGGCTGCGCCGTGCCGTCGTCATGACGATGGGCGCGCTGCACGCCGGGCACCTCGAGCTCGTGCGCCGCGCGCGGGCCGAGGTCGGCCCGGACGGGCAGGTCGTCGTCACCGACTTCGTCAACCCGCTCCAGTTCGGCCCCGGCGAGGACTTCGAGCGCTACCCGCGCGACGTCGCCGCCGACGTCGCGCTGCTCGCCGCCGCGGGCGACGACGTCGCGGTGGACGTCGTCTTCGCACCCGCGGTCGAGGAGCTGTACCCGGACCTCGGGCCCTCGGCAGGAGGCGCCGGCCCGATCGTCCGGGTCACCTCGGGCCGGATCGGCACCGTGCTGGAGGGCGCGTCGCGGCCCGGTCACTTCGACGGCGTGCTCACCGTCGTGCTCAAGCTGCTCCACCTCGTGCGGCCCGACGTCGCGGTGTTCGGGGCCAAGGACGCGCAGCAGCTCCTCGCCGTCCGGCGCCTGGTCGCCGACCTCGACCTCGACGTGGAGATCGTCGCGGTCCCCACGGTGCGCGAGGCGGACGGGCTCGCGCGGTCGTCGCGCAACGCCTACCTGTCGCCCGCGGAGCGTGACGAGGCGCTCGCGCTGAGCCGCGCGCTGCGTGCCGGCCAGGACGCGGCGGCCGCAGGCGCCGACGCGCCGGCCGTCCTCGCCGCCGCGCGGGGAATCCTGGACACCACCGACGGTGTTGACGTCGATTACGTGGTGCTCGTCGATCCCGCTACCGTGGAGGACCTGGCGCCCGGCGCCGTCGGCCCCGGGCTCCTCCTGGTCGCGGCACGCGTGGGCACCACCCGTCTCATCGACAACGCGGCCGTCGAGATCGCGCCGCCCGCGACCCGGGCCGCCGACCCCGCCGGCCGCGCCCCCGCACCTGGAGGTACCGCGTGACCGCGCAGACCCCGTCGAGCCCGCAGCGCCGTCCGGCGTCCCTGCAGCGCCCCATGATGATCGGCAAGATTCACCGCGCGACGGTGACGCAGGCCGACCTGCACTACGTCGGCTCGATCACCGTGGACGCCGACCTGCTCGACGCCGCGGACCTCTACCCGGGCCAGCAGGTCGACGTCGTGGACGTCACCAACGGCGCGCGCCTGACGACGTACGTCATCCCGGGGGAGCGCGGCGCCGGCCAGGTGTGCATCAACGGCGCCGCCGCGCACCTCGTGAAGCCCGGCGACGTCGTCATCCTCATCGCCTACGGCATGCTCGACGACGCCGACGCGCGCACCTACCTGCCGAACGTCGTCTTCGTGGACGAGCAGAACCGGATCGTCGAGCTCTCGGACGAGCCCGGCCTCGTGCCCGCGGGCCACGGCCTCGAGGCGAGCGGCCTGCCGTTCGCCCCGTTCCGCAGCGGAGACGGGGGCGACACGGGTAGCGCCGCGTCCGCGGTGCGCCCCGCGTGAGCGGACGCGGCGGGTCCGGGGCTCCCGGGCTCGCCCGGACCCTCGCGGCGCCGGCGCCGGGCTGGACGACGACGGCGGACGTCGTCGTCGTCGGGTCGGGCATCGCGGGCCTCACCGCGGCGCTCGAGCTGCGCACGCGCGTGCCGCGCGTCCTGCTCGTCACCAAGGGCGAGCTGTCGTCGGGCTCGACGGTGTGGGCGCAGGGCGGCATCGCCGCGGCGCTCGACCCCGAGGACTCGCCCGAGGCGCACCTCGCGGACACGCTCGTCGCGGGCGTCGGGGTGTGCGACCCGGCCGCGGTCGAGGTGCTGGTCACCGAGGGCCCGGCGCGCGTGCGAGAGCTCGTGTCGCGCGGCGCGAACTTCGACCGGGCCGAGAACGGCGACATCGCGCTGACGCGCGAGGGCGGCCATCACGCGGACCGCATCGCGCACGCGGGCGGCGACGCGACCGGCGCCGAGATCTCGCGCGCGCTCCTCGCGCAGCTCGACGCCGTCCGTAGCGACCCGGGCATCGAGGTCATCGAGAACGCGCTCGTGCTCGACGTCCTCACCGGGCCGGGCGAGGACGGCGCGCCCCGGGCCTGCGGCGTCACGCTCCACGTGCGCGGCGAGGGCACGCGCGACGGCGTCGGCGCGGTGCTCGCGCGGGCGGTCGTGCTCGCGACCGGGGGAGTGGGGCAGGTGTTCCGCTCCTCGACCAACCCGCCGCAGGCGACGGGTGACGGCATCGCCGCGGCGCTGCGCGCGGGCGCGACGCTCGGCGACCTGGAGTTCGTCCAGTTCCACCCCACGGTCCTGTGGCTCGGGCTCGGCGCGCGTGGCCAGCTCCCGCTCATCTCCGAGGCGGTCCGCGGCGAGGGCGCGATCCTCCTCGACACCGACGGCCACCGGTTCATGCCCGCGCAGCACCCGATGGCCGAGCTCGCGCCGCGCGACGTCGTCGCGCACGCGATCGTGCGGCAGATGGCCGCGACCGGCTCGGACCACGTGCTGCTCGACGCGCGCCACCTCGGCGCCGACTTCCTGCGCTCGCGCTTCCCGACGATCACCGAGCGGCTCTCGGAGAACGGCCTCGACTGGACCGAGGAGCCGGTCCCCGTGGCGCCGGCCCAGCACTACCACTCGGGCGGCGTCGTGACGGACCTGCACGGGCGCTCGACCGTCGACGGGCTGTACGCCGTCGGCGAGGTCGCGTGCACGGGGGTCCACGGCGCCAACCGGCTCGCGTCCAACTCGCTGCTCGAGGGCCTCGTGTTCGCGCACCGCGCGGCGCGCCAGATCACCGACCGGGTCGCGGTGGGAGAGCTCGAGCAGGTCGAGCCCGTCGGACGTCCCGGGCCGTCGGCCCTCGTGGCGGCCGCGGCGCGCTCGCGGATCCAGTCGATCGCCTCGACCGGCCCCGGCGTGATCCGCGACGGCGACGGTCTCGCCGCAGCGGCGGCCCGCCTCGCCGCGGTCCGCACCGACGCGCACGAGGCGAGCGACGTCGTCGCGCAGCCGCAGGCCGCGGAGTGGGAGACGACGAACGTGCACCAGGTCGCGACCGCGCTCACCGCCGCGGCGACGCTGCGCACGGAGAGCCGCGGCGGCCACTTCCGCACCGACTTCCCGGCCACAGACCCGGCGTGGGAGCGCCGCGTGCTCGTGTCGCTCGACGCGGACGGGACGCTGCTCGTCCGCTGAGGAACCAGCGCTCCCGCCGAACCCGGGGTTGTCGTCCGCATCCGGCGCGAACCCGTCGACAAGCCCGGGCTCGACGGGGCACGAACCACCGCCGGGCGTGGAGCCTCGGTTCGCGGACGAGCGGATACGGTGGGGGACCGTGAGCAGCCCTTCCGAGCCCGTGCCCGCCCCTCCGTCCGACGGCGGAGCGCCGCCCGTCCCGTCGCGCGTCGAGCCCGGGCTCGACCCGGCGTGGATCGCCGAGACCGTCGCGCGGGCGCTCGACGAGGACCTGGGCGTCGCGCCGGGGCGGGACGTCACGACGCAGGCGACCGTGCCGCCGTCGGCCACCGGGACCGCGCACCTCGTGGCACGCGCGGACGGGGTCGTGGCGGGGCTCGTCGTCGTCGAGGAGGTGACGCGTCAGGTCGCCGAGCGGTTCGGTCTCCCGCCCGTCGAGGTGACGTTCGTCGCGTCCGACGGCGCGGCCGTGGGTCGCGGCCGCGTCCTCGCCGCGCTCACGGGCCCGGTCCAGGTGCTCCTCGCGGCCGAGCGCACGCTGCTCAACCTCGCGAGCCGTGCGTCCGGCGTCGCGACGGCGACGCGCGCGTGGGCGCGCGAGCTCGCCGGCACCGGCGCGCAGGTGCTCGACACCCGCAAGACGACGCCCGGCCTGCGCGCCCTGGAGAAGTACGCGGTGCGCGCCGGCGGAGGCACGAACAAGCGCATGGGCCTCTACGACGTCGCGATGGTCAAGGACAACCACGTCGTCGCCGCCGGGTCGGTGAGCGCCGCGATCGACACGATCCGCCGGACGTTCCCCGACGTGCTGGTCCAGGTGGAGGCGGACACCACCGCGCAGGCGCTCGAGGCCGTCTCGGCGGGCGCGGACTTCCTCCTGCTCGACAACATGCCGACGCCGGTGCTCGCCGAGACGGTCGCGGCCGTCCGGGCGCGCGAGGGGAAGGACGGCGTCCCGGCGAAGGTCGAGCTCGAGGCCACGGGGAACCTCACGCTGGACCGCGCGCGCGAGGTCGCCGGGACCGGTGTCGACTACCTGTCCGTCGGCGCGCTGACCCACTCCGCCCCGATCCTCGACCTCGCCCTCGACCTCCTGCCTCCCCTCCCGCCGAGGTAGAGCTCTGGTAGCGCGAGGTAGAGCTCTGGTAGCGCGAGGTAGAGCCCTGGTCATGACCACGCCTCTACCTCGCTGGACCAGGCCTCTACCTCGGCGATGCACGAGCGTCGGTAGAATCCTCGGGTGACCTCCCCTGCCGGTACCCCCTCTCCTGACGCGCGCGAGCCCGAGGACCACGTCGACGACGTGCCCGAGCAGATGCAGGTCCGCCGCGAGAAGCGCGAGCGGATCCTCGCCCGCGGTGACGAGCCCTACCCCGTCTCCGTCCCGCGCACGACGACGATCGCCGACGTCCGCTCCGCCTACGCGCACCTGGAGACGGGCGAGGAGACCCAGGACGAGGTCGGCGTCGCCGGCCGCGTCGTCTTCCTGCGCAACACCGGCAAGCTGTGCTTCGCCACGCTGCAGGACGGCGAGGGCAACCGCCTGCAGGTCATGCTGAGCCAGGCGGTCGTGGGGGAGGAGTCGCTCGCGTCGTTCAAGGCGGACGTCGACCTGGGGGACCACCTCTTCGCGCACGGCCGCGTCATCAGCTCGCGCCGCGGCGAGCTGAGCGTGTTCGCCGACGCGTGGCAGATCGCCGCGAAGGCGCTGCGCCCGCTCCCGGTGCTCCACAAGGAGCTCTCGGAGGAGGCGCGCGTGCGCCAGCGCTACGTCGACCTCATCGCGCGCCCGGCCGCACGCGACACGGTGCGCCTGCGCGCCGCCGTCGTGCGCTCGATCCGCGAGAACTTCTGGGAGCGCGGTTTCGTCGAGGTCGAGACGCCGATGCTGCAGACGCGTCCGGAAGGCGCGGCGGCGCGCCAGTTCGAGACGCACATGAATGCGTTCGACATCGACCTGTTCCTGCGCATCGCGCCCGAGCTGTTCCTCAAGCGCGCGGCGGTCGGCGGCGTCGAGAAGGTGTTCGAGATCAATCGCAACTTCCGCAACGAGGGCGTGGACTCCACGCACTCGCCGGAATTCGCGATGCTCGAGGCGTACGAGGCCTACGGCGACTACGACACCATGGCCGTGCTCACCCAGAACCTCGTGCAGCGCGCCGCGCAGGACGCGCTCGGCACGACCCTCGTCACGCTCGCCGACGGGACGGAATACGACCTCGGCGGCGAATGGACGCAACTGAAGATGTACGACTCGCTCTCGGACGCGCTGGGCGATGCCGTCACGCCCGAGACGTCGGTCGAGACGCTGCTGACGTACGCGGACAAGTTCGAGCTCACCTTCGACCCGAAGAACGTCAACCACGGCAAGCTCGTCGAGGGACTGTGGGAGCACCTGGTGGGCGACCACCTCGTCGCGCCGACGTTCGTGCGCGACTTCCCCGTGGAGACCTCCCCGCTCACGCGCGACCACCGCACGGTGCGCGGCCAGGTCGAGAAGTGGGACCTCTACGTGCGCGGCGTCGAGCTCGCGACCGCCTACTCCGAGCTCGTGGACCCGGTGGTCCAGCGCCAGCGCTTCGAGGCGCAGGCGCTGCTCGCAGCCGCCGGCGACGAGGAGGCCATGCGCATCGACGAGGACTTCCTCACCGCGATGGAGTACGCGATGCCCCCGTCGGGCGGTATGGGCCTCGGGATCGACCGCCTGCTCATGGCGCTCACCGGCCTCGGCATCCGCGAGACCATCCTCTTCCCGCTCGTGAAGCCCGCGCAGTAGTAGCGCGCGAGAGACCTAGGATCGACAGCATGGACATCTGGCCCACCGTCGCGGCACTGATCCCCTCGATCGGCGTCGGCGTGCTCTTCTACGTCGCGATGCGTGCGATCGTGCGGGCCGACCGCAACGAGCGCGCCGCGCTCGCGCGCCTCGACGCGGAACAGGAATCGGGCGCCCACGGGAATGCCGCGTCCCCGCGCGACTCCTGAACCTCGCCCGCTGCCGCGCGCAAAGAGCAGCGAAATGATGTACCCGGCGTCCAGGAATGATGGGCGCGGCCCCGGACGACGCGCGCCCGACAACGGCGTGCCCAATTGACCGTCCCGACTTTTCGATGGCATCCTGACGAGGACAATCATTCCTGTGAAGCGTGAGGTAACCACAGTGGCCCAGAAAGTCCAGGTAATTCTCGTCGACGACCTCGACGGGGGCGCTGCCGACGAGACCGTCACGTTCGCGCTCGACGGCGTCTCCTACGAGATCGACCTCAGCACCAAGAATGCGCAGGAGCTGCGCGACGCCTTCGCGTCCTGGGTCGGCAACGCGCGCAAGGTCTCGTCGCGCACGAGCACGGCCCGTCCCGCACGCCGCAGCAGCCGCTCCTCGGGCTCCGCCCGCGCGACCGAGGTCCGCGAGTGGGCGCGCGCCAACGGCTACACGGTGAACGATCGCGGCCGCATCTCCCAGGAGATCCAGACGGCGTACGACGCCGCGCACTGACGCGACGCCGCACGAGCACCGGAGCGCCTCGCCGACGAGTCCGTCGGCGGGGCGCTCTCGCGTTCGTGGGGATCGTGCCGCGTGCCGATGACGGGTCGGCCGGTGCCGGAGGCACGCGTCCGGAGAACTAGGCTCGGGTCATGACCTCCGCGACCCGCGCCCTCTGGATCGGCACCTACCCGCACGCGGCGAACGGCGGTGCGGAGGGTGTGTGGCGCGTCCAGCTCGACGTCGACGCCGTAGCCGGGACGGGGACGTTCGTGGGCGGGGTGCTGGCGGCGGAGACGCCGTCGCCGTCGTTCCTCGCGCTCGACGGCGACACGCTGTACGCGGTGGGGGAGACGGAGGCCGGCTCGGTGTCGGCGTTCGCGGTCGGTCCCGACGGCGGCCTCGCGCCCCGCGGCGAGCGCGTCGCCACGGGTGGCTCGTACCCGTGCCACGTGGTCGTCAGCGGTGACGTGCTCGTCGCCAACTACGGGGACGGTGTCCTCACGGCCGTCGCGACCGCGGCGGACGGCACGCTCGCCACGAGGCCGGACGACCCGTCCGGCACCGCGGTGCGTCACCAGGGTCACGCGGGGACGGGACCCGTCACCGACCGCCAGGAGGGGCCGCACGCCCACTTCGTCGCCCCGCTCGCCCATCTCGGCGCCGCCGACGACGACAGCGGCGACGTGCTCGTCGTCGACCTGGGTACCGACGAGCTGCGCCGGCACGACCCCGCGGCCCCCGACGGCTCGGCCCCTCGCGTCGTCGCGACCTTCCCCCCGGGGACCGGCCCGCGCCACCTCGCGGCGCTGCCGTCCGGGCACCTCGTCGTGGTCGGCGAGCTCGACCCGGCCCTGTTCGTCCTCGCCCCGGTCGACGGCCCCGAGGGCGCGCGGACGTACGACGTGGTCGCGCGCTACGACGTCACGCACGCCGCGGCGCCCGAGGGCGGCCAGAACTTCCCCTCCCACGTGGCGGTCTCGGCGGACGGCACGCGCGTCCTCGCCGCGGTGCGCGGCGCCGACGTGCTCGCCGTGCACGCGGTCGAGCCGGGGCACGACGGCGGGGTCCCCTCGCTGCGCCACCTCGCGGACTCCCCGGTGGGGGGCGCCTGGCCGCGCCACTTCGCCGTGCTCGCAGGTCCCGGCGCGCCCGACGCGCCGCTGCACGACCTCGTCGTCGTCGCGAACCAGAACGACGACCCGCTCATCGAGCGGCCGGACGCCGCGTCGACGGGGGAGGGGCCGACGTCGAACCTCGCGCTCCTGCGGGTGCGCCGCTCGGACGGCGCCGCCCACGTGCTCGACGTGCTCGCGCTGCCCGCCCCGGCCTGCGTCGTGGAGGCCTGACCCGCCGTGGCCGCGCTCGAGCTGCCGCAGGGCGTCGCCCCGGACCCGTCGACCCCGCTCCGGGTCGCCATGCTCTCGGTGCACACGTCGCCCCTCGACCAGCCGGGCACGGGCGACGCGGGCGGGATGAACGTGTACGTCACGGAGCTCGCGCACGCCCTCGCGCGCCGCGGCACGCAGGTCGAGATCTTCACGCGCGCGACGGCGTCGAGCCAGCCCCCCAAGGTCGAGGTGTCCGACGGCGTGACGGTGCGCCACGTCGTCGCCGGGCCCTTCGAGGGGCTCGACAAGAACGACCTGCCCGGCCAGCTCTGCGCCTTCACGGCGGGGGTGCTGCGTGCGGAGGCGCGGCACCACGAGGGCTGGTACGACGTCGTCCACACCCACTACTGGCTCTCGGGGCAGGTCGGCTGGCTCGCGGCCGACCGGTGGGACGTCCCGCTCGTGCACACCATGCACACGCTCGCGCGCGTGAAGAACGCCGCGCTCGCCCCGGGTGACGCGCCCGAGCCGCTGGGGCGGATCATCGGGGAGGAGCAGGTGGTCGCGGAGGCGGACGCGCTCGTCGCGAGCACGGACGCCGAGGCCGACGACCTCGTGCGCGACTACGCCGCCGACCGTGCGCGCGTGCACGTCGTGCCGCCGGGCGTCGACCTCGACCTGTTCTCCCCGGACGCCGCAGACGCGTCGGCGGGCGACGGCGCGGCGCGGCGCGAGCGGCGCCGGGTGCTGCGCGCGGGGTTGGGGCTTCCGACCGACGGCGGCCTCGTGCTCTTCGCGGGGCGCGTGCAGCCGCTCAAGGGCCCGGACGTGCTGGTCCGGGCGCTCGGTGTCCTGGCCGAGCGGGGAGAGCCCGTGCCGACGCTCGTCGTCCTGGGCGGCCCGAGCGGGCGCCCGACCGCGGTGCGCGAGCTCGAGGCGCTCGCCTACCAGGTGGGGGTGAGCGACCGGCTCGTCGTGCGCCCGCCCGTCCCGCGAGACGAGCTCGCGCAGTGGTACCGGGCGGCCGACGTCGTCGCCGTGCCGTCGCACAACGAGTCGTTCGGGCTCGTCGCCGCCGAGGCCGAGGCGAGCGGCACGCCCGTCGTCGCGGCCGCCGTCGGCGGGCTGAGGACGGTGGTCGAGGACCAGGTGTCCGGCGTGCTCGTGCCCGACCACGACCCGCAGACGTGGGCGCGCGTGCTCCGCGACCTGCTCGCCGACGACGACCGCCTCGCCGCGCTCGGCGACGGCGCCCGGCGCGCGGGCGAGCGGTTCGGCTGGGACACCGCCGCGCTGCGCATGCTCGACGTCTACGCGCAGGCGCGCAAGGTCCGCGCGGCGCGCTGACGCCGCGCGGAGCCCTCCGTGCGGGTCAGGCGCCGGGGGTGGCGCGCTCCAGGACCAGCACGGGGATCTCGCGCGACGTCTTCGCCTGGTAGTCCGCGTACGGCGGGTACGCCGCGACGGCGCGCTCCCACCAGACGGCCTTCTCCTCGCCGTGGACCTCGCGCGCGACGTAGTCGTGACGCTCGGTGCCGTCCTGCAGCTCGACCTGCGGGTGCGCGAGGACGTTGAAGTACCAGACCGGGTGCTTCGGCGCGCCGCCGAGCGACGCCACCACGGCGTACGTGCCGTCGTGCTCGACCCGCATGAGCGGCGTCTTGCGGACCTTGCCGGTGCGTCGACCGAGGGTCGTGAGCACGACCACCGGCATCCCGTTCAGGGTCGTGCTGCGCGTCCCGCCGGACGACTCGTAGGACTCGGCCTGCTGGCGGGACCAGGCGCTCGGGCTGGGGGCGTACTCTCCGTCGATCGGCATGTCCAGGGGAACGTGCGCGCCGCGCGCACGATTCCCGGACCTTCGTCCCACGCCCGACGGCGACGGTCACCACCACGTGGGACGCGGGTGCCCGCGCGGCGGGCCGTGCGGCAGGATGGAGCCCATGACCTACACCCTCGTGCTGCTCCGCCACGGCGAGAGCGAATGGAACGCCAAGAACCTGTTCACCGGCTGGGTGGACGTCGCCCTGTCGGAGAAGGGGACCGAGGAGGCGAAGCGCGGCGGTCAGCTCCTCACCGAGGCCGGCGTCCTGCCCGACGTCGTGCACACCTCGCTCCTGCGCCGCGCCATCACGACGGCGAACCTCGCGCTCGACGCGGCCGACCGCCACTGGATCCCCGTGAAGCGGTCGTGGCGCCTCAACGAGCGCCACTACGGTGCGCTCCAGGGCAAGAACAAGAAGCAGACGCTCGAGGAGTTCGGTGAGGAGCAGTTCATGCTCTGGCGCCGCTCGTACGACGTCCCGCCGCCCGAGATCGAGCTGGGCTCCGAGTTCTCGCAGGACGCGGACCCGCGCTACGCCGACGCCCCCGTCGTGCGCACCGAGTGCCTCAAGGACGTGCTCGAGCGCGCCCTGCCGTACTGGGACGGCGAGGTCGTCCCGGACCTCAAGGCGGGCAAGACCGTCCTCGTCGCCGCGCACGGCAACTCGCTGCGCGCGATCGTCAAGCACCTCGACGGCATCTCCGACGAGGACATCGCCGCGCTCAACATCCCGACCGGCATCCCGCTGCTCTACGAGCTCGACGAGGACCTCGTGCCCGTCACGAAGGGCGGCCGCTACCTCGACCCCGAGGCCGCTGCCGAGGCCGCCGCCGCGGTCGCCAACCAGGGCCGCTGACAGCCCGCACGCAGAGACGGCCGTGGCCCGTCCGGACATCCGGACGGGCCACGGCCGTCTGCGCGCCCGGAAAGGACTCCTCCCGGCGCGCAAGGGTGAACCCCGGTCCGCGAGAAAGAACCGCGGTTGCGCGAGATAGAACCCGGTAGTGCGAGATAGGACCCTGGTAGCGCGAGAGAGAACCCCGGTCAGCCGAGGTAGAACCGTGGTTGCGCGAGGTAGAACCGCGGTCGCGCGAAGTAGAACCGCGGCCACGGACGACGACGGTGGATCGCCCGGCACCGCAGGGTCGCAACCGTCGACGGCCTGCGACCTGACCGCCTGCTCGACACGACGGGCCAGCACCGGGACTACGCCGACCTGCGGGGCACCCGGCACGCCTAGCGTCGAACGCCGAACGGCGAACGGTGCTACGGCAAGGGTTGAACCAGCGCTGTCGCCCGGGCGCCTGGAGACCAGGGCGAGACGACGGAGGGCGGGGTGGGTGGTGGTGCCGCGTCGTGGCGGGCCTGGCGGGAGCCGCGAGGAACGAGCGGCGGATGGTGGACGCGGCACCACCACCCGCCCCGCCCACCCAACCCGACCACGCGCCGTCGAGCACAAAGAACCACGGCTCTACCTCACGCAACCACGGTTCTACCTCGGCTGACCGGGGTTCTCTCCCGCGCGACCAGGGTTCTACCTCGGCCGACCGAACTACGACCTCGCGCGGACGATCGTCAGGCGGTGGCGCGGGCGGAGCCGGCGGGGGTGCCGCGGTCGTCGGCGAAGTCGCCGGTGACGAGGTACGTCACGCGCTTGGCGATGGACACGCCGTGGTCGCCGAAGCGCTCGTAGTAGCGGCCCACGAGCGTGACGTCGACCGTCTCCTGCGGGGTGCCGGTCCACGTGCCGTCGAGCAGCGCGGTGAACGTGTCCTGGTGGAGCTTGTCGAGCAGGTCGTCGTCGCGCTCGATGTTCGCGGCGACGGTGAGGTCGCGCGTCGTGAGGAGCGTCGTCGTCCGGCGCGCGACGCGCACGGCGGCGTCGTGCATCTGCTCGAACGTGCGGTGCAGCGAGGGCTCGATCGCGCGGGCCGGGTAGCGGCCGCGCGCGACCTGCGCGATGTGGCGGGCGAGGTCGCCCATGCGCTCCAGCGTGGCGCTCATGCGCAGCGCGCTGACCACGACGCGCAGGTCGGTGGCCACGGGCTGCTGCTGCGCGAGCAGGAGCACGCACCGCTCGTCGAGCTCGCGCTCCAGCGCGTCGATGGTGTGGTCGTCCCCGATCACCGACTGCGCGAGCTGCAGGTCCGCCGTGAGGAGCGCCTGCCCGGCGCGGTTCACAGCCGACTCCACCAGCCGGCTCATCTCGGCCAGGTCGTCACCGACCTGCTTCAGCTCGGCCTCGAAGATCTCCCGCATCGCTTCCCTCTCGTCGTGACCGGTCGGTCCGGTCCGTGACGGCGTGCGCCCCTGCGCGCCGGGCGGCGCCCGGGCACGCCGTCGGCTCCCGTCACGCTCGCAGGCGTGGTCGACCGGGCGGTGAACTCCAGGGCGCCGCCAGGTGAACTCTTGGCGGCTCGCACCCGTGGGGCGCCCGATCGACCGGTCGGGTGCGCGCGCGACCGTAGGCTGGACGCGTGGAAGCCGAGAGTCTCATCGAGGGCGCGACCGTGCTGGCCGCCGGCGTCGTGGGCGTCGTCGTCGGCGTGATCGCCGCCATCGCGTTCCGCGTGAGCGAGCGCCAGCAGCGCGCCGCGCGGGCGGAGCCGGCGCCCGAGCTCGACGAGGGTCTGGTCCGGGTGCTCGCGGTGCTGCGCTCCGCCGCGGTCGTGCTCGACGAGGACGCGGAGGTCGTGCGCGCCAGCCCGCCCGCGTACGCGCTCGGTGTGGTCCGTGGCGACGCGATCGCCCACGCGGCGATCCGGGACATGATCGACGACGTGTGCCGCGACGGGGTGATCCGCGACGAGGAGCTCGAGCTTCCTCGAGGGCCCGTGGGCCGCGGGACGGTCATGCTCCAGGTCCGCGTCGCCCAGGTGGGCCCGCACCACGTGCTCGTGCTCGCGGAGGACCGCACCGAGGCGCGCCGCGTCGAGGCGATCCGACGCGACTTCGTGGTCAACGTCTCGCACGAGCTCAAGACCCCGGTCGGGGCGCTCGCGCTGCTCGCCGAGACGGTGCAGGACGCCGCCGACGACCCGGTGGCGGTGCGGCGGTTCGCCGCGCGCATGCAGTCCGAGGCGACGCGGCTGTCCGCGCTGGTGCAGGAGATCATCGAGCTGTCGCGGCTCCAGGTGGCAGGCGCGCTGCAGGAGGTCACGGTGGTCCCGGTGCGGGGCGTCGTCGAGGAGGCGGTGGACCGCGCGCGCACGACGGCGCAGGGCAAGGGCATCACGCTGACCACCGGGGGCGAGCTCGACGCCGCGGTGTACGGGGACCACAACCTGCTCGTCACGGCCGTGCGCAACCTGCTCGACAACGCCGTCGCGTACTCGGGCGAGAACACGCGCGTCGGGGTCGGTGTGACGCGCGCGGGCGACCTCGTCGAGATCGCGGTCGTGGACCAGGGCATCGGGATCTCGGCCGACGAGCAGGCCCGCGTGTTCGAGCGCTTCTACCGCGTGGACCCCGCGCGCTCGCGCGACACCGGCGGCACGGGTCTGGGGCTCAGCATCGTCAAGCACGTCGCCGCCGACCACGGCGGCGAGGTCACCATGTGGTCCGAGCCGGGACGCGGCTCGACCTTCACGCTCCGGATCCCCGCGGCCGACGTGCCGACCGGGCAGGCGCACGACGCGCCGCACGGCACCCGTACCGCGGGGGACGAGGGCACGGCCGGGGCGGACCCCGCGACCGTGCAGCACGACGGGCGGCGCGCCGCCGCACCGGACACGGACGTACAGAACAAGGAGGTAGGCGCGTGACGCGCATCCTGGTGGTGGAGGACGAGGAGTCGTACCGCGACCCGTTGACGTACCAGCTGCGGCGCGAGGGCTTCGACGTCGTCGAGGCCGCGACCGGCACCGAGGCGCTGGAGCGGTTCGACGCGGACGGCGCCGACCTGGTCCTGCTCGACCTCATGCTCCCCGGGCTCAGCGGCACCGAGGTGTGCCGCGAGCTGCGGCAGCGCGGCGACGTCCCCGTCATCATGCTCACGGCGAAGGACTCCGAGATCGACAAGGTCGTGGGCCTCGAGCTGGGCGCCGACGACTACGTGACGAAGCCGTACTCGTTCCGCGAGCTGCTCGCGCGCGTGCGCGCCGTGCTGCGCCGCAAGGGCGGGGAGAACGGGGGCGAGGTCGTCGCGGAGAGCGCGCTGGAGGTCGGCCCGGTGCGCATGGACGTCGAGCGGCACACGGTGAGCGTCGACGGCCAGGTCGTGCCGTTCCCCCTCAAGGAGTTCGAGCTCCTCGAGCTGCTCCTGCGCAACGCAGGGCGCGTGCTCACGCGCGGGCAGCTCATCGACCGGGTCTGGGGCACGGACTACGTGGGCGACACGAAGACGCTCGACGTCCACGTGAAGCGCATCCGGTCGAAGATCGAGCCCGAGCCCGCGAGCCCTCGCTACCTGCTCACGGTGCGCGGCCTGGGGTACAAGATCGCGGACGGGGTCGGCCAGGCCTGACCCTCCCGCACGGCGCCGGAACGGCCCCGCCACGTCCCCTCACGGACGCGGCGGGGCCGTCGTCGTGCGGTGCCCGGGGCCCGGCCGGCCGCGCCCGAACCGGCCGGGAGCGTGGCACGGAAGGTCTGTGCACTGTTCATCCGTCGTTCACCCGCTCTCGGGGAACGCGTCACCCGACGCTCCTAGCGTCGGGCTCGTCACCGGCGCTCGCTGGTGCCACGAGACGCTTGAACAGGATGGAACGAAGAGTGAAGCTCAGCCGATTCTCCCGTGCTGGATCCGCCGTCGCGATCGGTGCGCTCGCGCTGACCCTCGCCGCCTGCGGGTCGGACGACCCCGTCGGCAGCGCCGACGGCGCCACCGACGGTTCCTCCGAGGGCTCGTCCGAGACCGCGAGCGACCTCAGCGGTGAGCTCAACGGTGCGGGCGCGAGCTCGCAGGAGTCCGCCATGGAGGCGTGGCGCGCCGGGTTCCAGAGCGCGAACCCCGACGTCACCGTGAACTACGACCCGGTCGGCTCCGGCGGCGGTCGCACCCAGTTCCTCGAGGGCGGCGTCGCGTTCGCCGGCTCGGACGCGGTGCTCAAGGACGAGGAGATCACGCAGTCGCAGGCCGTGTGCGGCCCTGACGGTGCGATCGACCTCCCGGTCTACGTCAGCCCCATCGCGATCATCTACAACCTGCCGGACGTCGCAGAGCTCAACCTCGCGCCGGCCACGATCGCGGGCATCTTCAACGGCACGATCACGCAGTGGAACGCGCCGGAGATCGCCGCCGACAACCCCGACGCGACGCTCCCGGACCTCGCGATCACGCCGGTCCACCGCTCCGACGAGTCGGGCACGACCGAGAACTTCACCGAGTACCTCGCCGCGACCGCGGGCGACGCGTGGGGCCACGAGCCGAGCGGTGACTGGCCGACGCAGGGCGGCGAGTCCGCGCAGGGCACCTCCGGCGTCGTGCAGACCGTCCAGGGCGGCGAGGGCACCATCGGCTACGCCGACGCCTCGAAGGCCGGCGACCTCGGCACCGCGAGCATCAAGGTCGGCGAGGAGTGGGTCGCGTACTCGCCCGAGGCCGCCGCGAAGGTCGTCGACGCGTCGCCGCGCGTCGAGGGCCGTGGTGAGCACGACATCGCGGTCGAGCTGGACCGCACGACGACCGAGGCCGGCGCCTACCCGCTGGTGCTCGTCTCCTACGCGATCGCGTGCACCAGCTACGAGGACGAGGCGACGGGCAACCTCGTCAAGGCGTTCCTCACCTACATCTCGAGCGAGGAGGGCCAGTCGGCCTCCGCGTCGGCCGCGGGCAACGCGCCGATCTCGGAGGACCTGCGCACGGACGTCCACGCGGCGATCGAGTCCATCACGGTCGGCGCCGCCGGCTGACGACTCTCGGACCGGGGGGCGGCGGGGCCTGCGGGCCCCGCCGCCCCTGATCCGCGAGATCGGCCCGCCACAACCTCAGGCAGCAGGACCGCATGCACCGGGAGCACGAGTGACCACCACAGCCCCACCCACGACGCCGGGCCCCGCGCCGGGCGGCCCGTCCGGCGCGCCGCGCCCGGACGCCCCGCGCCGTCGTGCGCGGAACACCGACCGCGGCGTGAACCGCGCGTTCCGCTGGACGGCGACCGGCGCCGGGGGGCTCATCCTCGCCGTCCTCGCCGCGGTCGCGATCTTCCTCGTGCTCCGCGCGTGGCCCGCGCTCACCGCCGGTGGCGACGTCCTGTCCGAGGAGGTGTCCTGGTTCCCCGAGGGCGCGTCGCTCGTGTCCTTCGTGGGGCCGCTGATCTTCGGCACGCTCCTCGCGGCGGCGCTCTCGCTCCTGCTCGCGACACCGGTCGCCATGGGGATCGCGCTCTTCATCTCGCACTACGCGCCGCGCCGGCTCGCGTCCACGCTCGGGTACGTCGTCGACCTGCTCGCAGCGATCCCCAGCGTCGTCTACGGCCTGTGGGGCTCGCTCGTGCTCCCGCCGATCGTCGTCCCGGTGTGGTCGTGGCTCGCCGACACGTTCGGCTGGTTCCCGCTCTTCGCCGGTCCGGCCTCGCCGACCGGTCGCGTCCTGCTCACCGTCGCGCTGGTGCTCGCCGTGATGATCCTGCCGATCATCACCGCCGTGAGCCGCGAGGTGTTCCTCCAGACGCCCAAGCTCCACGAGGAGGCGGCGCTCGCGCTCGGCGCGACGCGCTGGGAGATGATCCGCACCGCGGTCATCCCGTTCGGACGGTCCGGCGTCATCTCGGCCGCGATGCTCGGCCTCGGTCGCGCGCTCGGCGAGACGATGGCCGTGCTGATGATCCTCTCGCCCGGGCTCCTCTACTCGTTCAAGGTCCTGCAGGCCGGGCAGCAGCAGACGATCGCCGCGAACATCGCGGCCGACTTCCCCGAGGCCAACCCGCTCGGGGTGAGCGCGCTCATCGCGACCGGCCTCGCCCTGTTCCTCATCACCCTGCTCGTCAACATGGGCGCCCGCGCGATCGTCGCGCGGCGCAAGGACTTCTCGGGAGCCAACTGATGAGCGCCCTCAGCACCAGCCCCGCGCGCGGGGCCTCCGCCCCCGACCCGGAGCGCACCGCGTCCGTCCGGGCTCTCCTGCGCGGCGCGGACGCCGGCCGACGCCGCAAGGACCGCACCATGACGGTCCTCATGTGGGGCGCGTTCGCCCTCGCGATGGTGCCCCTGGTGTCCGTCGCGTGGACCGTCGTCGTGCACGGCATGGAGCGGTTCGACGCCTACTTCCTCACGCACTCCATGCGCGGCGTCTTCGGAGGCATGGACGCGGGCGGCATCTACCACGCGATCCTCGGCACGCTCCTCATCACCCTGGGTGCCGCGGTGATCTCGGTGCCGATCGGCCTGCTCGCCGCGATCTACCTCGTCGAGTACGGGCGCGGGCCGCTGGCGCGCGCCGTGACGTTCTTCGTCGACGTCATGACCGGCATCCCGTCGATCGTCGCGGGCCTCTTCGCGTACGCGCTCTTCGCGGTGATCTTCGGGCCGGGGGTGCGCATGGGCATCGTCGGCTCGGTCGCGCTGTCCGTCCTCATGATCCCCGTCGTCGTCCGCTCGTGCGAGGAGATGCTGCGCCTCGTGCCCAACGAGCTGCGCGAGGCGGCCTACGCGCTCGGCGTGCCCAAGTGGCTCACCGTCGTCCGCGTCGTCCTGCGCACGTCGATCGCGGGCATCACGACGGGCGTCATGCTCGCCGTGGCGCGCGTCATCGGCGAGACCGCGCCGCTCCTCATCACCGTCGGCGTCGTCGACTCCATCAACGGCAACCTCTTCGAGGGCCGCATGATGACGCTGCCCGTGTACGTGTACCGGCAGTACAGCCAGGGCCTGGTGCCCTGCAGCAACGTCACCGACGTCGTGTGCCTCCCCGACATCAACTACGACCGGGCCTGGGCGGCCGCCCTGACGCTGATCCTCATCGTCATGCTGCTCAACCTCGTCGGGCGACTCGTCACCCGCTGGTTCGCCCCCAAGACCCTCCGCTAGAACAGGACACTCCGATGGCACAGCGCATCGACGTCAAGGACCTCAACATCTACTACGGCGACTTCCTCGCCGTGCAGGACGTCGGCATGACGATCGACCCCAAGTCCGTGACGGCCTTCATCGGCCCGTCCGGCTGCGGCAAGTCGACCTTCCTGCGGACCCTCAACCGCATGCACGAGGTCATCCCCGGCGCACGCGTCGAGGGCACCGTCGCGATGGAGGGCGTCGACCTCTACGGCGACGACGTCGACCCGGTCGCCGTCCGCCGCCAGGTGGGCATGGTCTTCCAGCGGCCCAACCCCTTCCCGACGATGTCCATCAAGGAGAACGTCCTCGCCGGGGTGAAGCTCAACAACAAGCGCATCTCGAAGTCCGACGCGGACGACCTCGTCGAGTCGTCGCTGCGCGGCGCGAACCTGTGGAACGAGGTGAAGGACCGCCTCGACCGTCCGGGGTCGGGCCTCTCCGGCGGCCAGCAGCAGCGCCTGTGCATCGCGCGGGCCATCGCGGTCAAGCCCCAGGTGCTCCTCATGGACGAGCCGTGCTCGGCGCTCGACCCGATCTCCACGCTCGCGATCGAGGACCTCATCGCGGAGCTGAAGGACGAGTACACGATCGTCATCGTCACGCAC
The DNA here is from genome assembly GCF_016921195.1 of Cellulosimicrobium cellulans. Lineage (GTDB taxonomy): Bacteria > Actinomycetota > Actinomycetes > Actinomycetales > Cellulomonadaceae > Cellulosimicrobium > Cellulosimicrobium cellulans_F. The sequence continues at coordinate 82,570 of NZ_JAFGYF010000010.1, read as the reverse complement.
AACATGCAGCAGGCCGCACGCGTGAGCGACCGCACCGCGTTCTTCAACATCGCGGGCACCGGCAAGCCCGGGCGCCTCATCGAGATGGACGACACGGCGACGATGTTCTCTTCGCCGAGCCAGCAGGCGACGGAGGACTACATCTCCGGCCGCTTCGGGTGAGCTGAGCCCGGGCAGCCCGGGCAGCCCGGGCAGCCCGGGCAGCCCGGGCAGCCCCGGCAGTTCCGGCGACCGGGCGAACCGACGACGGCGCCCCTCCCCGCGGGGAGGGGCGCCGTCGTGCGCGCGGGTCGGATCCGGACGCGGTGCGCGGGAGGGAGCTCACGTCGGCGCCGTCGGTGTTCGAGGACGCACCGGCCGAGTCGTCCTGGAGGTTCCACCCTCATCGAGGAGTCTGAAGCGGCGGGCACGCGGAGGACAGCAGCAGCCGGTGTCACGGCCCGAGCCTCTTTCCGGCCCGGCCCGGCCCGGGCCGTCACGTCACGGCAGCAGGTGCGCGTACTCCTCGAGGGTGCCGTCCAGGACGGGCAGGGAAAGGCTCTGCTCCTCGCCCGAGGTCACGCCGACCGTCACGGGCAGCATGCCGCCGGGGGCGGCGTCGACGCGGCCGATCTGCGCGTCGAAGCCGTCCTCGGCGCCGAGGTAGACGGTCTCGCCGGCGGCGACGGGGATGGTCACGGGTTCGCCGCCCTCGGGCGTCACGTCGAACTCCACGTCCTCGGTCGAGTCGTTCGCGAAGGCTCCGACGAGCGCGCCGGCGTCGCCCTCGGCCGCGCTCACGACGAGGAGGTTGAGGCCGCGCAGGTCGTCGGTGAGGTCGACGCGCAGGCCGTCCGACGGCGAGTAGGGGCGGGTGGTCTCGATCGGGGAGCAGGCGGAGGCGACGGCCACGCTCGCGACCACGAGGGGGACGGCCCAGTAGCGCGCGCGGCCGGTCGCTCGGGACGCCGCACGGGTCGCTGCTCGGGGGGTCGGGATGCGGGTCACGGTGCACTCCAGGGCTGCGAGAGGGGGGACTGGGTTCCGCGCCCAGCCTAGTGCGTCGGGCGAGGCCGGGCGGCCGGAACCGGCGCTGCGGGGCGTGGGCGTGAGCGGTGTCACGCAGGTTCGCGCGGGCTTCGGGAGCGTCCGGCGGCGGTCTCCAGGGTCCTGTGGCCCGCCCTGCGGGATTCGTGAGGCGCGCTGACACCGCGCTGACCTGGGGAAACGTCGCCCTCTGGGGCTTGTCAAGGGGCGCAGGGGCTCGGATTTTCGCCCTTCCGCGTGGTAAGGTGGACCACCGCGAAAGGGGACATCTGCAGATGACGTTCACAGTAGGCGAGACCGTTGTCTACCCGCACCACGGAGCCGCACTGATCGAGGAGATCAAGACGCGCACCATCCGCGGAGAGGACAAGATCTACCTCAAGCTCAAGGTCGCGCAGGGCGACCTGACCATCGAAGTCCCAGCCGAGAACGTCGACCTCGTCGGCGTGCGTGACGTCGTCGGCCAGGAGGGTCTCGACCGCGTTTTCGAGGTGCTGCGTGCACCCTACACCGAGGAGCCGACCAACTGGTCGCGTCGGTACAAGGCGAACCTCGAGAAGCTGGCGTCGGGCGACGTGATCAAGGTCGCGGAGGTCGTGCGCGACCTGTCGCGCCGGGACGCCGACCGTGGCCTGTCGGCGGGGGAGAAGCGCATGCTCTCCAAGGCGCGGCAGATCCTCGTCTCCGAGCTCGCGCTGGCCGAGCACACCGAGGAGGACAAGGCCGAGGCGATCCTCGACGAGGTGCTGGCCTCCTGACGTCCCGGGCTCCCGCCCGCGACGGCCGGCGACTGCCGGCGACACAGACACCGGGGAGGGTGCCGTCCGCACGGACGGCACCCTCCCCGTCGTCGTGCCGGTAGCGTGTGCCCGTGCCGACTCTTGCCGTGCTCACCGCCGCGGGCTCGGGGACCCGTCTAGGGCTCGACCTGCCCAAGGCCCTCGTCGAGCTCGACGGCCTGCCGCTCGTCGTGCAGGCCGCGCGGCGGCTGTGCGCGTCCGGTGCCGTCGACGCCATCGTCGTCACGGCACCTGCGGGCCTGCGCGACCACGTCGCGGCGCTCCTGCGGGACGACCCCGCGATCGACCGTCCCGTGCGCGTCGTCGAGGGCGCGGGCACCCGCCAGGCCTCCGTCGCGGCGGGGTTGCGCGCGGGGCTGGTCGAGGGGCCGGGCGGAGAGCCGGTCGACGTCGTGCTCGTCCACGACGCGGCGCGGCCGCTCGCACCGCCCGCGCTGGTCCGCCGCGTCGTCGAGGCCGTGCGGGCGGGCCACGACGCCGTCGTGCCGGGGCTGCCGGTCACGGACACGATCAAGCGCGTGACGGCCGCGCGGAGCGACGACCCGTCCCACGCCGAGCCCGTGGCCGAGACCGTGGACCGGGCGACGCTGCGCGCCGTCCAGACCCCGCAGGGGTTCGACCGTGAGCTCCTCGTCCGGGCTCACGAGGCGGCCGCCCACCGTGCCGACGACGAGCAGGTCTCCGCGACCGACGACGCGGGCCTCGTGGAGGCGCTCGGGCTCCCCGTCCACGTCGTGCCCGGCGACGCCGCGGCGGCCAAGATCACCACCGCCCACGACCTGCGCGTCGCCGCGCTGACCCTCCGGGAGGACCGATGACGACCCCCGCCGACCACGCCGAGGACGCGCCGCCGCGCGCCGCCCTGCCCCCGTTGCCGCGCACCGGCGTCGGCGTCGACGTGCACGCGTTCGCCCCCGAGGGCGAGGCGCGGGAGCTGTGGCTCGGGGGGCTGCTCTGGCCGGGCGAGCGCGGTCTCGCCGGGCACTCGGACGCGGACGTCGCGGCGCACGCTGCCGCGGACGCGCTGTTCTCGGCGACGGGGCTCGGAGACCTGGGGTCGAACTTCGGCACGGGCGCGCCCGAGTGGGCCGGGGCCAGCGGGTCGCGCCTGCTCGCCGAGGCGGCGCGCCGGGTGCGGGCGGCGGGGTTCGAGATCGGGAACGTGGCCGTCCAGGTCATCGGCAACCGCCCGCGCCTCGGGCCTCGCCGTGCGGAGGCCGAGGCGGCCCTCGGGGCGGCTGCGGGGGCCCCGGTGACGCTCACGGCCACGACGACCGACGGGCTCGGCCTCACGGGCCGTGGGGAGGGCGTCGCGGCCGTCGCGACGGCCCTCGTCGTCGCGGTCGGGACGTCGCCCGCGTGACCTCAGCCCGCGGGGGCGAGCTCCACGCTCTCGAGGATCGCGCGCGTCTGCGCGGCGCCGTCGGCGTCACCGTCGGCGTACGAGGCCGTGAGGTCGACGACCCAGTCGTCCGGCGCGTCGCCCGTCCGGACCGCCAGGATCTCCTGGACGACGACGGTCCCGGCCGTCTCGTACGTGCCCGCGACCCGGAAGGCGGGGAGCTCGCCGAGCGTGGTCGTGCCCTGGCCGTCGGCGTCCAGGCCCCACCCGGGGATCGCGTCGACGGCCGCGGCGGTCCTCGCGCCGGCCTCCTCGAGCGTGGCGGCGGACTGCGTACCCGTCACGACGACGTTCGCCCGGAAGCCCCCCGACCCGCCCGGCGCGTGCAGCACGAAGGCCCCGTCGCGGGTGGCGCGCTCCCAGCCCGGGGGTGCGGTGACCCGCACGGGGACCTCCGGGACGTCGTACGCGACCGGCGCGTCGTCCGCCCCGGCGCCCGCGGGACCGCCGCCGCAGCCCGCGAGGGCGAGCGCCGCGGTCGCGAGGGTCGCGAGGTGCCAGAGGGGGCGAGGGTGGCGCGGTCGGGGCACGGTCGTCCTTCGTCGGAAGCAGGGGCATGAGGGGCTCGGCTCGCCATTCTCGCCTCCGGGCGTCCCGGGTGCCAGGCCCACGAGCAGACACTACGATCGCTGGGAGCGCATCGATGTGTTTGACTTTCCCAAGAACGACACATGGGATGAATCGCACATGAACCGAATGTCCGTCGAAGAACGCCGGGCCCAGCTCGTCGACGCGGCGATGACCATCGCCGTCCGCGAGGGCGTCGAGGCCGTCACGATCCGTGGCGTCGCGGCCGAGGCCGGCGTGTCGCTCGGCGTCGTGCACTACTGCTTCGAGGACAAGGACGAGCTCCTCCAGGCGATGGGCAACAGCCTCGCCCTCGTCGCGTCCGAGCCGGTGCGCGCCGCCCTCGACGTCGACGGCGACGTCGTCCAGCTCGCGCACGCGGCGGCCGACGGGCTCTGGAGCGGGCTGACCCCGCGCCGGCACATGCGTCTGCTCACCTTCGAGTTCGCGACGGCGGGCGTGCGCAGCCGCGCGCTGCGGTCCGTCGCGCACACGCACCTGGAGCAGACGTGGGCGATGACCCGCGGCTTCCTCGAGAACGTGGCCGAGCGCGGCAACGTCACCTACTCGATGGACATGGGCTTCCTCTCGCGCATCGTCGCCGGGTACATCGACGGCATCGAGATCGCGTGGCTCGTCGAGCAGGACGACGAGACGGCGGTCCGCAGCTTCCACGCGCTCGCCGAGTACGTCCTGTCGGTCATGGTCCGGCCCGACGGCTCGCCCGTGCGCGAGCACGGCCCGGAGCCCGTGCCCTGACCGACGGGCCGTCGCGCCGGGCCCGGGGCCCTCAGCCCGCGGTCGCCGCCGGCGCGCGTCCGAGCACCCGGTCCGTGTAGGCGTTCGCGAACACCCCGTCCGGGTCCGCCGCGTCGCGGACCGCCACCGCGTCGTCGAACCGGGGGTAGAGCGCCCGGAGCCGGTCGGCGTCGAGACCGTGGAGCTTGCCCCAGTGCGGACGGCCGTCGACCTCGGCGACGATCCGCTCGACGGCGTCGAAGTACCGGTCGTGCGGCAGGCGCGCGTACTGGTGCACCGCGACGTACGCGGTCTCGCGACCGTGGGCCGTGGACAGCCAGACGTCGTCGGGCGCCGCGAACCGGACCTCGACCGGGAAGGGCACGTGCTCGCCGGACCGGTTCAGCCAGGCGTCGATGCTCGCGAGCACGTCCGCGAGGTGCTCGCGCGGCACGGCGTACTCCATCTCGCGGAACCGGACCCGGCGCGACGTGACGAAGACCTGGTGCGACGGCGCGACGTAGGTCCGCGGCGCGAGCGCGCGCGCCGAGACGGCGTTGAGCCGGGGGGTGACGCGCGGGACCGCCGTGGCGAGCCGGTTGACGAGCTCGAACGCGCCGTTGGACAACAGCTCCTCGTCGACCCACGTGCGCGCCCGCGCGACCGGCCCCGGCCCGGTGGTCCGCAGCCGATCGAGCTCGGCCGCCTCCTCGTCGGGCGCGAGCCGGTTGTTGCGCTTGGTCAGGGCGCGGCGCGTGTGGGGGAACCAGTAGAACTCGAAGTGGTCATTGCCCCCGACGAGGCCGTCGGCGTCGTCCGGCGTGCCGAGGCCTGCCAGCACGCGGTCCAGCGGCCACGGCTCCTCCCGCGCGCGGAGCAGGAACGCCGGCACCACCTCGAGCGTGACGGCGGACAGGACGCCCGTGACACCGAGCCCCAGGCGGCTCACCTCGAACAGGTCGCGGTCCTGCGTCGCCGACGCCTCGCGCACCTCGCCGTCCGCCCCGACGACGCGGACGCCGCGCACCTGGGTGGCGAGCCCGCCGAGGCGGGCGCCGGTCCCGTGCGTGCCGGTCGAGATCGCGCCCGCGACCGACTGCCGGTCGATGTCGCCGAGGTTGCGCATCGCGAGGCCCGCGGCGGCGAGGGCCTCGTTGAGCCGGTGCAGGCGGATGCCCGCCCCGACCGTCACGAGGATCGCGTCGGCGTCGGCCTCGCTCGACGCGCCCGTGCCGCGGGTGATGCGCTCGACGAGGCCGATGCGGTCCAGGTCGAGGAGCAGCCCGTCCGTGACGGCCGCAGGGGTGAAGGAGTGCCCCGCGCCGACGGCGCGCACCGGCATCCCGTCGGCGGCGGCGCGTGCCACGAGCTCGCTCAGCTCCGCCTCGTCGCGCGGGGAGGCCCGACGGCGCGGGGTGGCGGAGGCCGTGCGGGCCCAGTTGGTCCAGGAGAGGGCGTCGTCGCTGCTCACAGGTCGTACTGTCTCACGCTCCCCGGGTGGCGTACGTTCTCCCCATGACGAGCGACGCGGCACCCGGGACGAACGTGGGGACGGCCGACCGGGCCGCGGACGAGCGCGGCGCGACGCCGTCGCTGCTCGCCCGGCTCACACGCGCGACCGCGCACCTCGACGGCCCGCTCGCCGTCGTCGACCTGGACCGGTTCGACGCCAACGCCGACGAGCTCCTGGCACGCGCGGGCGGGGTGCCGGTGCGCGTCGCCTCGAAGTCGGTCCGCGTCCGCTCGCTCGTGGCGCGCGCCGGGGAGCGCGGGTTCCAGGGCGTCATGGCGTACTCGGTGCGCGAGGCGCTGTGGCTCGTCGACGCGGGCGCCCGCGACGTGCTCGTGGGCTACCCGTCGGTGGACCGCGGGGCTCTCGCCGCGCTCGCGCGGCACGAGCCCGGGCGGCGCGAGGTCACGCTCATGGTCGACGACGCCGCGCACCTCGAGCTCGTCCGGCAGGCGCTCGCGGAGGCGGGCACGGGTGACGAGCCGCCCGTACGCGTGTGCCTCGACGTCGACGCGTCCCTGCGCGTCGGCCTCGGCCTCGTCACGGTCCACCTCGGCACGCGGCGCTCGCCCCTGCACGACCCCCCGGACGTCGCGTCGCTCGCCGCGCGCGTGGTCTCGACGCCCGGTCTCGCGCTGCGGGGGCTCATGTTCTACGAGGCGCAGGTCGCCGGGATGCCCGACTCGAGCCTCGCCGTCCGCGCGGTCAAGCGGCTCTCGGTGCTCGAGCTGGGCGAGCGTCGCGGCGAGGTCGTCGCGGCGGTGCGCGACGTCGTCGGGCACGACCTCGAGCTCGTGAACTCGGGCGGCACGGGGTCGCTCGAGACGTCGTCGGCGGACGGCGTCGTCACGGAGGTCACGGCCGGGTCGGGGCTGTACGTCCCGGGGCTCTTCGACGAGTACCGGTCCTTCCGGCCGCGGCCGTCCGCCTTCTTCGGGCTCGACGTGGTGCGCGTGCCCGCCCCTGGGTGGGCGACGGCGTTCGGTGGCGGGTACGTCGCGTCCGGTCCCGCGTCGCGCAGCCGCCTGCCCCGCGTCGCGACGCCCGGGTGGTCGCTCACGGGCCGCGAGGGGGCGGGAGAGGTCCAGACGCCGCTGCACCGGTCTCGCGGTGCCGTGGGCGTTCCCGACCTCGCCGTGGGCGACCGCGTGTGGTTCCGCCACGGCAAGGCGGGCGAGGCGATGGAGCGGTTCGACCGCGTGCACCTCGTGCGGGGCGACGAGGTCGTCGACGTGGTCCCGACGTACCGCGGCGAGGGCAAGAGCTTCGGCTGACGCGGCCCGACCGGCCGTCGGCGGGACCGGACCCGGGGCGGGCGCGCCGCGCTGACGGTCGTCGCGGCGGCTCCCCGGTACCCTTGCGGACGTGACTCTTCGCCTGTTCGACACCGCCACGCGGGACGTGCGCGACTTCGTGCCCCTGACCCCGGGCGAGGTCGGCATCTACCTGTGTGGTGCGACCGTCCAGGCAGCTCCCCACATCGGACACATGCGCTCCGCCGTCGCGTTCGACGTGCTCGTGCGGTGGCTGCGGCGCGGCGGGTCGCGCGTGACGCTCATCCGCAACGTCACCGACATCGACGACAAGATCCTCGCCAAGTCGGCCGACGCCGGCGAGCCGTGGTGGGCCTGGGCCGCGACGTACGAGCGCGCGTTCACCGCCGCGTACGACGCGCTCGGCGTCCTGCCGCCCACGTACGAGCCGCGCGCGACCGGGCACGTGCCGGACATGGTGGAGCTCATGGAGCGCCTCGTGGAACGCGGGCACGCGTACACGACCGGCCCCGGCGACGTGTGGTTCGACGTGCGGTCGTGGCCCGAGTACGGCTCGCTGACCAACCAGCGCCTCGAGGACCTCAACCCCGTGCCCGACGACGTCCCCGCGGACGCGGAGGAGGCCGCGGCCAAGCGCGACCCGCGCGACTTCGCGCTGTGGAAAACCCCGAAGGAGGGCGAGCCGGAGACCGCGTCGTGGCCCACCCCGTTCGGTCGAGGCCGTCCCGGCTGGCACCTCGAGTGCTCCGCGATGGCGCGCCGGTACCTCGGTGACACGTTCGACATCCACGGCGGCGGGCTCGACCTGCGCTTCCCGCACCACGAGAACGAGCAGGCGCAGTCGCGCGCCGCGGGCTACGGGTTCGCGCAGCACTGGCTGCACAGCGCGTGGGTCACGCAGGGCGGCGCCAAGATGAGCAAGTCGCTCGGCAACGGGCTGCTCGTGCGCGAGGTCCTCGCGACGACGAGCCCGGCCGTGCTGCGCTACGCGCTCGGGTCCGTGCAGTACCGCTCGATGCTCGAGTGGACGCCCGCGACCGTCACCGAGGCCGAGGCCACGTGGGAGCGGCTCGCCGGGTTCGTCGAGCGCGCGACCGAGCGCGTGGGCGACGTCGGCGACGTGACCGAGGCCGAGCTGCCGACGGCGTTCACCGCGGCGATGGACGACGACCTCAACGTCCCGGCGGCGCTCGCCGTCGTGCACGAGCACCTGCGCGCGGGCAACGCGGCGCTCGCGGACCGCACCACGGCCGCCGACGCCGTCGCGCGCCACCACCTCGTCGCGGTGCGGGCCATGCTCGACGTCCTCGGGCTCGACCCGGGCGACGCGCAGTGGGCCGACCGCGGGGACTCGCGCTACGCGGCGGTGCTCGACGCCGTCGTCGGCGCGGAGCTCGCGGCCCGCGCCGAGGCGCGCGCGGCCCGCGACTTCGCGACCGCCGACGCGATCCGCGACCGCCTGGCCGCGGCGGGGGTCGCGGTCGAGGACTCGGCCGACGGCGCGCGCTGGACCCTCGCCTGACGCTCACCCGACCGACGCCCGCCGGGGAGAACCCGGGCCTCGCGACGTAGAACCCTGGTAGCGCGAGGTAGACCCCTGGTCCTGGTCACGGTTCTCCCTCGGCGAGAGGTCTGGGGGACACTGGACCAGGAGCGAGACACGCACGCCGGGCGCCGAGCCCGACGTGACCTGACCTGAACTGACCTGAACGACGACACGATCGGTACACCATGGCTGGCAACTCACGACGACGCGGCGCGACCCGCAAGCCCGGCAGCAAGAAGGGCGCGACCGTCGGCTCCGGCGGGCAGCGGCGCAAGGGCCTCGAGGGCCGCGGGCCGACCCCCAAGGCCGAGGACCGCGTCTACCACGCGGCGCACAAGCGCAAGGTCGCGGAGGAGAAGCGGGCGGCCGCGGCGACCGGTCGCGGGGGAACGGCCCGCGGTGGCGCTGCCCGGAGTGGCGCGTCGCGCGGCGGCGGCCCGAAGGGTCGCGGCTCGGTGCAGGAGGTCGTCGCGGGGCGCAACTCCGTGCTCGAGGCGCTGCGGGCACGCATCCCCGTCGAGGTCGTCTACCTCGCGTCGCGCCTCGACGCGGACGACCGCACGCGCGAGATCGTCGACATCGTCGCGGGCCGTGGCTACGACCTCCTCGAGGTCGGCAAGCCGGAGCTCGACCGCCTCACCGACGGCGCCGTGCACCAGGGCGTCGCGATCAAGGTGCCGCCGTACGAGTACGCCGACGTCGACGACCTGCTCGACGCGGCCGAGGCGTCCGGCCGCGCGCCGCTCGTGGTCGCGCTCGACGGCGTGACCGACCCCCGCAACCTCGGCGCCGTGCTGCGCTCGGCGGGCGCGTTCGGGGCGCACGGCGTGCTCGTCCCCGAGCGCCGCGCCGCGGGCGTCACGGCGTCCGCGTGGAAGGTCTCGGCGGGTGCCGCCGCCCGGGTGCCCGTCGCGCGCGCGACCAACCTGGTCCGCGCCCTCGGCGAGCTCAAGAAGGCGGGCTGCTTCGTCGTCGGGCTCGACGCCGGTGGCGAGACCGCGATCGGCGACCTGCAGCTCGCGACCGAGCCGCTCGTCGTCGTCGCCGGGTCCGAGGGCAAGGGTCTCTCGCGCCTCGTGCGCGAGGCGTGCGACGTCGTCGCGTCCATCCCCATCGGGTCGGACACCGAGTCGCTCAACGCCGCCGTCGCGACGGGCATCTCGCTCTACGAGGTCGCGCGCCTGCGCCGCGAGGCCTGAGCGCTCCTCACCACCTGTCAGCGCCCCACCGGTCATGGACCGGTGGGGCGCTGGCGGCTCTCGTGCGTCTGACGGTCTCAGCCGTAGTACTCGGGGTCCTTCTCACCCGGTGCCAGGCCGAGGATCGCCTTCTCGTCCGGCCGGTGCCGCAGCACGTTCTCGACGTACGACTGGGTCGCCTCCGCCATCGGGACGTCACGACCTGCGCGCTCGGAGATGAACCAGCGGTGGTCGAGGATCTCGTGGAAGAGCTGCGCCGGCTCGAGCTTGCGGCGCAGGTTGCGGGGCACGGCCTGGATGGTGGGCTCGAACACGCCGCTGAGCCAGTCGTGCGCGACGAACTCCTCGTCGTCGTTCTGCCGCTCCGCCGCGGCCCGGAAGGAGTCGAGGTCGTTGAGCAGACGGCGCGCCTGGTTCTCCTGCACGTCGAGTCCGGTGAGGCGCAGCAGGCGGCGCGAGTGGTGCCCCGCGTCGACGACCTTCGGCTGGATCTGCACCGTCGTGCCGTCGATGTCGGTCGTGATCGCGAGCTCGTCGACGTCGAACCCGAGGTTGTTGAGGTGCTCGATGCGCGCCGCGACGCGCCACCGCTCGTTCGCGTCGAACGACTCCGACGTGGTGAGCGCCGCCCACAGCTCCTCGTAGCGCGCCACGAGCGCGTCGCCGATCGCGACCTCGTCCACGTCCTCGTCGAGCAGCTCGCCCGCCGAGAGGTCCATGAGCTCGCCGATGATGTTGGTCCGCGCGAGGTCGACGTCGTACGAGCGCTGGCCGGGGGAGAGCTCGCGGTGCAGGTCGCCCGTCTCCGCGTCCACGAGGAACGCCGCGAAGGTCTCGGCGTCGCGCCGGAACAGCGTGTTCGACAGCGACACGTCGCCCCAGTAGAACCCGACGAGGTGCAGGCGCACGAGCAGCACGGCGAGCGCGTCGATGAGGCGCGTCGCGGTGTCCGGGCGCAGCGACTGGCTGAACAGCGCGCGGTAGGGGAGCGAGAACTGCAGGTGCTCCGTGATGAGCACGGCCTCGAGGCGCTCGCCGTTCGCGTCCTGGCGCCCGGTGATGACGCCCACCGGGACGACGCTCGGCACCTCGAGCCGGCGGAGCTGGCGCAGCAGCTCGTACTCGCGGTACGCGACCGTCTCGCCGATCTCCTTGATCGCGATGACCCGTCCGGAGAGACGGACGAACCGCACGATGTGCCGGGAGATACCGCGCGGCAGCGCCGCGAGGGTCTCGGCCGGCCACTCCTCGAGCGGGATGTCCCAGGGCAGGTCGAGGAGAGCCGGGTCGGGGGCCGACGCGGTGATCTGCAGGTTGTGCACCGTCACGGGGTCCATTGTCCATGGTCGCGGACGGACGGGCGGGGCGGGTCCGACCCGGAGGCCGGACCCGCCCCGCCGAGGCCCAGGAGGAGATCAGGAGCAGGCGAGCGCGTCGTGCTCGGCGTCGACGGTCGAGGTGACCTCCTCGCCGTCGACCGTCGCGGCACCGGTGACGGTCACCGAGCCGCTCGCGACCGAGGTCGCACGCACCGCGAACGACTGGTACGCGTTCGAGCCCGGTGCGACGTCCGTGAACTCGCGCGTGCCGTACGGCGTCGTGAGGGTCACGTCGACCGGCGAGTCCTCACCGTTGGCCGCACGGACGGCGAGGTACGCCTGGCCGGCCAGGCAGCGTGCCTGCACCTCGACGTCGAGGTCGAGCTGCCCGACCGGCGTGCCGTAGACCTCGAGCTCGTAGAGCGAGAAGCCCCACTGCGTCGCGCGCTCGGTGAGGTAGAGCCGCACGTGCCGCCCCGTCCCGGAGATCTCCAGGTCGTCGAACCCGCCGTCGCCGTCCGCGACGGTGTGGACCGTGGTCCAGGTCTCGCCGTCGGGCGAGGTCTGGATCTGGTACCCCGACCCGTACGCCGTCTCCCAGTCGACGACGACGCGGTTCAGGTCGTAGCTCGCGCCGAGGTCCACGGCGAGCCACTCCGGGTCGCTCCACGCGCTGCTCCAGCGGGTGCCGGCGTTGCCGTCGACCGCCAGCTCGGGCTCGTGACCGGGCTCGTCGATGCTGGAGGCCGTCACCGGGCGGCCCAGGGCGAGCGAGTCCTCGTCCTCCTCGCCGCCGCCCTCGGACTCGAAGCAGCGGAGGTACCGGTAGGACTCCGCGGAGGTCTCGAACGACGGCGCCCAGTCCCACTCGTAGGTGAAGTACTGCACGTACGGCTCGGCCGCGGCGATGATCGCCGGGAGGTCCAGCTCGCCCCGACCGAGCGCGACCTGCCGCATGTCGCCCGGCGCGTCGACGTTCACGGCGTCCTTGATGTGGAGCAGCTCGATGCGGTCGCCGTGCTCCTCGATCCACGACGGCACGTCGATGCCCGCGTCGGCGGCCCAGCCGACGTCGAGCTCGAACGTGACGTAGCGCGGGTCGGTGTTCTCCTCGATGACCTCCCACGCGCTGACCATCTCGCCCGTCACCGGGTGGGGGTACCGCGTGGTGAACTCGCTCTGGTGGTTGTGCAGCACGATCTTGTTCGCACCGTTCTCGTGCGCGTACTGGCCGAGCCGGTTCGCGTGCTGGGCGGTCGCGACCGCCTCGGCGTAGGTGCCGTAGCCACCGGCCATCCCGCCGGTCCCGATGTAGTCCTGGCCCAGCGCGACGGCGTAGGCGACCGTCTGGGGCCACGTCGCCCAGTCCGTGCTGCCGTGGCTCGACGACACCGCGAGGCCGTGCTCGTCGAGGATCGCCTGGTACTCGTCGACGGGCATCGAGTAGGGCTGGTTGTACGGTTCGACGTTCGTGAACCCGGCGTTCGCCACCTCGCCGAGGACCCGGTCGATCGTCTCGGCCGACGGCGTCCCCGAGCCGCCGAGCTCACCGACGTGCGTGTAGAGCTGGATCGAGATCTTGGAGTCGGGGAGCCCTTCGTCCGCGCCGCACGTGACGGCCGCGGCGAGGGTGGACGGAGGGCTGGACGCGGGGGACGGGGTCGCGACGGCCGGGGCCGCGGCGAGCGTGCACGCGACGAGCGCGCCGCCCGTCAGTGCCGCGCCGAGGCGCCGAGCGCGGGGCGAGAGGTGCGGGATCTGCATGAGGCTCCAATTGACAGCGTTGTCGATTTGGGTGACGAGCATGCGACTTCTGACGTCGCGTGTGCAAAAGGAGTCTTGTGGGCGGCCATGACCCTGTCAAGGGCGAGCCCGGCCGACCCGGCCCCACCGGCGGGCGGCGACACGATCGGCCGTGGAACGCCGCAGGGCGGGTCCCTCCCGATCGGGAGGACCCGCCCTGCGGCGGCGACGCGAGAGGTGTCAGCTGATGCGCTGGCCCGACGCGGCGGAGAAGACGTGCGAGTGACCCGGGCGGATCGTCACGTAGATGCGCTCGCCCTTGGCCGGGACGTTGCGGGGGTCGACGCGGACGATGACCTGGTTGTCGCCGGCGCCCGAGTGGACGTCGGCCTGCGAGGCCAGCTCGCCCTTGAGGGTGCCGTAGACGAACGCGTCGGAGCCGAGCTCCTCGACGATGTTCACCTCGACGGGGAAGGCGCTCTCGTTGGCCTGCGACACGACGTCGAGCGACTCGGGGCGGAAGCCGATGGTGACCTTGCCGTTGTCGGCCTCGGTGATCTTCGCGGCCGTCTCGCGCTCGAGCGTGAGGCGGGCCGGGCCGACCTCGGCGACGCCGTTCTTGACGGCGAAGGTGCCGATGTTCATGGCCGGCGAGCCGATGAAGCCGGCGACGAAGACGTTGGCCGGCGTGTCGTACATCTCGCGCGGCGTGCCGACCTGCTGGAGGAGGCCGTCCTTGAGGACCGCGATGCGGTCGCCCATGGTGAGGGCCTCGGTCTGGTCGTGCGTGACGTAGACCGTCGTGACGCCGAGGCGACGCTGGAGCGACGCGATCTGCGTACGGGTCTGGACGCGGAGCTTGGCGTCGAGGTTCGACAGCGGCTCGTCCATGAGGAACACCTGCGGCTGGCGGACGATCGCGCGGCCCATGGCGACGCGCTGACGCTGACCACCGGAGAGCGCCTTCGGCTTGCGGTCGAGGTACTCGGTGAGGTCGAGGATCTTCGCGGCCTCCTCGACGCGCTGGCGGATCTCCGCCTTCGGCGTGCCGGCGATCTTCAGCGCGAAGCCCATGTTGTCCGCGACGGACATGTGCGGGTACAGCGCGTAGTTCTGGAACACCATCGCGATGTCGCGGTCCTTCGGCTGGACGTCCGTGACGTCGCGGTCGCCGATGTAGATGTGACCGCCGTTGACGTCCTCGAGGCCCGCGAGCATGCGGAGCGAGGTCGACTTGCCGCAGCCCGAGGGGCCGACGAGGACGAGGAACTCGCCGTCCTCGATGTGCAGGTTGAGCTGGTCCACGGCGGGGCGCTCGGTCCCGGGGTAGAGCCGGGTTGCGTGGTCGTAGGTGACCGTAGCCATGACTGGTACATCCCTCCACCGGCAGGTACGTGCCGGACGATCCGTTGTGCAGTGACGTGCCACGTCGACGTAGCTGTTCGCGATGGCGGACGAGCGTGTCTTCGACGACACAGAAGAAGTCGGACCCCCTCCGGTACGGGCAGGGGACCCGACGTCATCGTGGACCCGATACTACTCCCGGTTCTGAGTGCTTCGTCACAGCGCCGGTCACGATCGGGTAGCGGTTCGCGCGGCGGCCCGTGACCCGCCCGTCAGGCCTCCGGGTGCCCCAGCAGGTCGGCGAGCAGGTCGAGCGCCGCGGCCAGCACGTCGGCGTCGGGCACCCGCGCGGCGGCCCGGGTCTCGCCGTCCCCGACCTTGATCCCCAGGTCGCCCGTGCCGAGGACGGCGAACGCGGTCTCGTCCGTGGTGTCGTCCCCGGCGTACAGCACGCGCGTGCGCGCGAGCCCGGCGTCCTGCCCGACGACGTCCCGCAGCCGGTCGACCGCCTCGCCCTTGGACGTCTCGACGACGGCGACCTCCACCACGTCCTTGCCGTGCATCGCGTGCAGCCCGAGCCGCTCGGCCACGGCGTCCGCGACGTCCTCGGCCGCGCGCGTGTCCGCCGGTGACGCGAGCCGCGTGTGCAGGACGGCGGCGCTCGGCTTGTCCTGGACCCACGCGCCCTCGCGGCCCGACACGGCGTCCGCGAGGCCGGCCCGCAGCGCCGCGAGGGCCTCGGCCTGGTCCGCGGTCAGCTCGAGCGGGACCGCCTCGAGACCCGTCGGCGTGACGACGCCCGTCTCGGCGCCGTGGCTGCCCACGAGGAAGGTCCCGACGGGCGGCTCGCTGCGCTCGGCGAGGTCCGCGAGGTGCCGCCCCGAGACCAGGGCGAGGCGCGTCGTCGTCCCCGCGAGCACCCTCCCGAGGCGGTCGACCGCGGCCCGCGCCGCGGGCGCCATGCGCGCCGCGTGCGGGTCGTCGACGAGCGGCGCGAGCGTCCCGTCGAAGTCGAGCGCGACGAGCCGGGCGTGCGGGGCGTCGGCGCCGTCCGTCGCGAACGCGCGGACGGCGCCGGCGACGGGTGGGGGCAAGGGCGGCGCGCCCGGCGGGGTCACGCGCCGAGCTCCGCGGCGACGCCGGCCCGCTGCGCCGGGTCGTCGTCGGCACGACGGTGCGGCACGCGCGACGGCATGGCCGTGAGGACGCCGAGGAACGACTCCGACCACTTCGCGACGTCGTCGTTGAGGACCTTGCGGCGCAGACGGCGCATGCGCTTGCGCTGCTCGCGGTGGTCCATGTGCGCGGCGGCCACGATGATGTCCTTCATCCCGTCGATGTCGTGCGGGTTGACCAGCAGCGCGCCCGAGGAGAGCTCGTCCGCGGCGCCCGTGAACTCCGAGAGCACGAGGACGCCCCGGTCGTCGGAGCGCGCCGCGACGTACTCCTTGGCGACGAGGTTCATGCCGTCGCGCAGCGCCGTGACGAGCATGACGTCCGCCGCGAGGTACAGCGCGGCCATCTCCTCCGGCGGGTAGGAGTGGTGCAGGTAGTGGATCGCGGCGTGCCCGATCTCGGCGTACTCCCCGTTGATGCGCCCGACCGCGCCCTCCACGTGCTCGCGCAGCTCCTGGTAGGCGTCGACGTTCTCGCGGCTCGGGCTCGCGACCTGGACGAGCGTCGCGTGCTCGACGTCGAGGCGCCCGTCCTGGAGCAGCTCGCCGTACGCCTTGACGCGGTGCCGGATGCCCTTGGTGTAGTCGAGTCGGTCGACGCCGAGCATCATGATGTCCGGGTCGCCCAGGTCGGCGCGGATCTCGCGCGAGCGCTGCTGCACCTCGGGCGAGCGGGCGAGCTCGTCGAAGCGGCGCGAGTCGATCGAGATGGGGAACGCCGCGGCGCGCACGTGCCGGTCGCGGCCGTCCTCGCCGGGGACCGTGATGATGGGGCCGCGCGTCGTGTGCGCACGCAGGCGGCGCACGGCGCGGATGAAGTTCGCGGCGTCGCCCGCGCGCTGGAAGCCCACGAGGTCGGCGCCGAGGAGGCCGTCGAGCACCTGCCGTCGCCAGGGGAGCTGCTGGAAGAGCTCGAGGGGCGGGAACGGGATGTGGTTGAAGAACCCGATCCGCACGTCCGGGCGCTGGGCGCGGATCATCTGCGGCACGAGCTGGAGCTGGTAGTCGTGCACCCACACGACGCCGCCCGGCGAGACCTGCGCGACCGCGGCGTCCGCGAAGCGCTGGTTGACGCGGCGGTAGGCCTCCCACCAGGTGCGGTGATAGGTGGGCGGCGAGATGACGTCGTGGTAGAGCGGCCAGAGCGTGTCGTTGGAGAAGCCCTCGTAGTAGCGCTCGATCTCGTCGGCCGAGAGGGTGACGGGCACGAGCCGCATGTCGTCCGCGTCGAACGGCTCGCTCGCGAGGTCGGGGGCACCGGACCAGCCGACCCACGCGCCGTCGGACGCCTGCATGACGGGCTCGAGCGCCGTCACCAGACCGCCGGGCGAGCGGTTCCACTCGACGACGTCGCCACCGGGTCCGACCGTGAAGTCCACGGGCAGCCGGTTGGCCACCACGACGAGATCGAATCCCTCTTTGCCTGTCAATGGAGTACTCCTTGAGCTTCGATGGATCGCGCCTGGGCGACCCAGGGTAGTGGGCCCGCCCGGCGCGCGGACGGGCCGTCCGTCCCGGGCCGCGTCGCCCACCGGGCCCGACGGGTCGGTCCGGAAGGCGATGACCGGCCCGCTGCGGCTACCTTGTCACCATGGAGGAGCCCACGCAGCGCGTCGACGTGCGGACCGCCCCCGCCGGGCCGTCGCGCGGCCCCGCGCCCGGCAGCGAGGTCGGGGGCTACCACATCGGCGCGCGGCTCGGGTCCGGCGCCATGGGCACCGTCCACAGCGCGCACGACGGCGGCGGGAACCTCGTCGCGATCAAGCTCCTCCACGCGCACGTCGACCTCGACGCCGCGGCCCAGGGGCGCGAGCGGCTGCGGCGCGAGGCGCTCGCCCTCCAGCGCCTGCGGCACCCCGCCGTCGCGCAGATCCTCGACGTCGAGCTCGACGGCCCGGACGCGTTCATCGTCACCGAGCTCGTCGACGGCCCGACGCTCGAGGACGAGGTCGCCGAGGGCGGCCCGCTCGACGCGTGGGACCTCTACGAGCTCGCGGACCAGCTCGCCGCCGCGCTGGAGTCCGTCCACGCGGCCGGCGTGGTGCACCGCGACCTCAAGCCGAGCAACGTCATGGTCTCCTCGCGGGGCCCCGTGCTCATCGACTTCGGCATCGCCCAGGGCCTCGAGGACGCACGCGTCACGTCGACAGGCCTCGTCATGGGCACGCCCGGCTACCTCGCGCCCGAGCTGCTGGAGGGCGCCGCCCCGAGCGTCGGCTCCGACTGGTGGGGCTGGGCCGCGCTCCTCGCGTACGCCGCGACGGGGCGGGCGCCGTTCGGCGTCCGGCCCACCGACGTCGTGCTCGCCCGGGCACGCAGCGGGCGGCCCGACCTCGCGGGCCTCGGGCCGGTCACCGCACGTGCGCTCGCCGGGGCGCTGCACGCCGACCCCGCGCAGCGGCTCGGCCCGACCGAGGTCGTCGCCGCCCTGCGGCACGCCGCCGACACGGGCGACGTGGCCCCCGCGACCCAGGTCGTCGGCCCGCCCACCGGTCCCACGCGGGTCGTGCCTCCCGTCGCCGTCGTGCCCGGCGGCACCGGTGCGCAGGGGTGGACCGGCCAGGCTCAGGTCGTCCCGCCGCCGCTGCCCACGTCGCAGTCCCAGGTCAACGACGGCCGCACCATGGCCGTGCCGGCCGGCCACGACCTCATGGACGACCTCGGCGCCCCACCCGTCGGCGAGGACGGCGAACCGCTGTACGTACGGCCCGTGCCCCCGGCACGCCGCACCGCGCTGCTCCTGCTCGCCGCGCCGCTCGTCCTGCTCGGCGTGCTCTACCCGGGCGTCGGCTTCGTCGTGCTGTCCGTCCTCGTGGTCCTCGCGCGCATCGTCGGCGTGACCACCGAGTCCCTCCACGCGCGGCGCGAGCGGCGCGGCGTCTCGCCCCGCGACACCGTGCGGGCCGTCGCGGCGTCGCCCTGGTACGTCGTGCGGGCCGTCGTCGGGGCGCTCCCGTCGCTGCTCGTCGCGGCGTGCGCCGGCGTGCTCGTCGTCGTGGCCGGGTGGTGGCTGCTGGAGTCCGACCGCTGGGTCGTCGTCGAGGGCGCGGACGGCGGGAACTCGCCGGTCGTCACGACGGTGGTCCTGGGCCTCGCGGCGCTCGCGGCCGTCGTGCTCGCCTGGGCCGGGCCGCTGACCCACCTCACGCGCTACGGGACGCGCACGGCCCTCGCGCGCCTCGCGCCGGGGCGCACGGGGACGCTCGTGCTCGCGGGCGTCGGGATCGTCCTCACGGTCGTGTGCGTGGTGCTCCTCGCGGGCGACCCCGGCGTCACGTGGTGGCCGTTCCCCGGGCCGCCGTCGCTGCGCTGAGCGGGTCGACCGGCACCGGGCGCCGCACGTCACCCCGTGCCGAGTTCTCCCAGCCCGCTACCAGCCCGCATGCGTAGGATGGGCGCCGTGCTCCGGACGACGGTGCCGCGCGCGTGGTCGCGCGGCGTGACGCGCACGTCCGTCGTGCCCGTGACCGGCCGGTTCCTCGGCCCCGCCCTCCTGCTCCTCACGCTCGTCGCCGCCCTGGTGACGCAGCTCGCCGACCGCGGCTACGCCGTCGTGCACCAGTGCGTGACGGTGCCCGGTGCGTGGGGCGTCGCGGGGATGCACCTCGCCCTCGTCCACGAGGCCCCGGACTGCCCGTCCGGCACGGCCCTCGGCGGCGACCCCGCCGCCATGGTCACCGTGGTCGGGGCGCTCGCGCTGCCCGTCGTCGTCGCGCACGCGGTGGCCGCGGCGGTCGCCTGGGGCGTGTCGGCGTGGGCGCGGCGCGCGCACGAGCGCTCCCGCGCCGTCGTGGCCGGGGCGGCGCGTGCGCTGCGGACGGTGGTGCGGGGCGCGCTCCGCCCTGTGGGCGCGCTCGTCGCGGGCGCCCGTCGGGTCGCGCGTCCGGTGCCCGACGCCGTCCCCGCCGCCCTGCACCACCTCGCCGACGCGGTGGTGCGCACGCGGCGCGGCCCGCCGCGGCTCGCGCTCGTCTGACGACGCCGTCGGACGCACGGCCCGCGCGACCCTCGTCGGCGCGCACCCCGACACATCCCCAGCTCTCGGAACTCCCTCGGAGGACGACCATGCCCAGCAACGAAACCCAGACCAAGGCCCAGCGCCGCGAGGCCGCGCGCGCGGAGGCCCTGGCGCTGCGCGAGGCGCAGGCCAAGCGCGACAAGCGGAACCGCCTCATCACGATCGGAGCGCTCGTCGCGGGCGTCCTCGTCCTCGTCGGCGTGTTCCTCGCCGTGTGGATCCCGGCCATGAAGGACCAGAACAAGACGATCGACGCGGTCGCGGCCGGCAACCTCGCCGACGTGACGAGCCCCTCGACGTCCCGCGACGACGGCGGCATCCCGATGGGCGCCGACGGCGCGGCCGGGACGGAGAACGAGGGCGCGGTCGAGGTCGGCGTCTACCTCGACTACATGTGCCCCATCTGCGGCCAGTTCGAGGAGACGAACGGCGCGATGCTCGACCAGCTCCGCGAGTCGGGTGACATCACCGTCGTCCTGCACCCCGTCTCGATCCTCGACCGCATGGCGAACGCGCAGCAGTTCTCGACCCGCTCCGCGGCGGCCGCCGCGTGGGTCGCGGACCGCGCGCCGGAGCAGATGAACGCGTTCAACGCGATCATGTTCCAGAACCAGCCCGAGGAGAACGTCTCGACCCTCACCGACGAGCAGATCGCGGACCTGGCCGAGCAGGCCGGCGTCCCGGCCGACGTCGCCGCGGGCATCGCCGACGGGACCGCCGTCGAGACGTACGGCGACTGGGCCGCCACCGCGACGAGCCTCGTCACGCAGGACGAGTCCCTCGTGAACCCGCAGTCCGGCGGCTTCGGCACGCCGACGATCACGATCGACGGCGAGCGCTGGGACGGCAACTGGAGCGACCCGAACGCGCTCTCGGAGGCCGTCACGGCCGCGCAGGGCTGACCGCCGCGGGCCCGCGCCACCGGCGCGGGCCTGTGCTCCCGGACCGGCCGGGTGAGCAGGTAGTCTGTTCGCTCGCCCGGCAGGCCGGGCACGCCGCCTTAGCTCAGCTGGTAGAGCACTCGCCTTGTAAGCGAAAGGTCGTCGGTTCGAACCCGACAGGCGGCTCCACCCCCCGACGCCCCCGGTTCCGCGAGGAGCCGGGGGCGTCGTCGTTCCGGTGCGGCATCGTGAGGTCGGCGGTTCCTGCCCGGATCGGCAGCTCCGACCGCCGATCCGGGCAGGAGCTGCCGATCTCGTCCGCGCTCAGCGGTCGGCGAGCGGCACCGGGAGGAGCTCGGGTGCCTTGGGGAGCCGGCCGTCGCCCGACGACGTCCCCCGGATCCGGCGTTGCGCCCACGGCACGACGTGCGTGCGCACCCACTGCGCGTTCTGCCGCGCCCGGTCCAGCGCCGGGAGCGGCGGGAGGGGAGCGAGCGGGTCGTCCCACGCCGCGTCGTCGGGCGCCTGCCCCAGCCCGACGAGCGCCGCCTGCGCGACCCGCCGGTGGCCCTCGGGCGTCAGGTGGATGCGGTCCTCCGACCACACCCGCCAGTCCTGGAGCGCGCGCATGCCCCACAGGTCGAGCACGTACGCACCCTGGCGGCGCGCGATCGACCAGATGTGCGCGTTGTACACCCCGACGCGCGGGCGCGTGAGGCTCACGAGCGGCGACTGCGAGGCGTCGAAGCCGGTCGCCATGAGCACGTCGATCCCCGCCCCGCGCAGGCGCGCCACGGCGTGCTCGAGGTTGCGCGCGAGCCGGTCGACGTCGGCGTTCGGCCGCAGGATGTCGTTGCCGCCGCCGATGATGCTCACGAGGTCCGGCTTCAGCTCCAGCGCCGTCGGGACCTGCTCGGTGAGGATCGAGCGCAGCTTGCGTCCGCGGATCGCGAGGTTCGCGTAGCGCAGCGGCTCCTCTCCCGCCGCGACGCGTCGAGCCGCGAGGTGCTGCGCGAGGAGGTCGGCCCAGCCGCGCTGGTGGTCCTCCTCACCGGGGTAGGGGTCCCACAGGCCCTCGGTGAACGAGTCGCCGATCGCGACGTAGCTCGTCCAACGGGGCGGGGCGTCGTCGGCTCGGCGTGCGTCGGAGGCGTCACCGGCCAGGGGAGTGGTCGTCGGGTTCTGCGTCGTCACCCGCCCATTCTGCTCCCACCACCGCTGTGCCCCCGCCGAGCGGATCCCGGTCGCGCGAGGCAGGACCGCGGTCGCGCGAGGTAGAACCTGTGAGTCTTGCGGTGGCTGGTCCCGGGCGCACGGTGGCGACGAGGCGTTGGGCACACCGGACCCCGCGGGCGGTCACCCGGGTGAGTGACGACCAGGGCGAGACGACGCCGGGCGGGGTGGGTGGTGGTGCCGCGTCGTGGTCGGGCCTGGCGCGAGCCGCGAGGAACGAGCGGCGGATGGTAGACGCGGCACCACCACCCACCCCGCCCACCCAGGGCGACCACACGCCGTCGAGCCCAAGAACCACGGCTCTACCTCGCGCGACCACGGCTCTACCTCGGCGGACCACGGCTCTACCTCGCGTGACGACGGTTCTCCGTGGGTGACCGAGGTTCTCCCGCGGCGGGTGGGCCTACGCCGTCGGGAGGGTCCAGTCGACAGGGTCGGCGCCCTGGGCGACGAGGAGCTCGTTGACGCGGGAGAACGGGCGGGAGCCGAAGAACCCGCGGCGCGCGGAGAGCGGGCTCGGGTGGGCGCTCGCGACGACGGGAGTGTCGCCGAGCATCGGGCGCAGCGTCGCGGCGTCGCGGCCCCACAGGATCGCGACGAGCGGGGCGTCGCGGGCGACGAGCGCCCGGATCGCGGCCTCCGTGACGGCCTCCCAGCCCTGGCCGCGGTGCGAACCCGGCTCGCCCGGGCGGACGGTGAGCACCCTGTTGAGGAGCATGACGCCCTGGTCGCTCCACGCGGTGAGGTCGCCGTTCGCGGGCGTGGGGGCGCCGACGTCCTCCGCGAGCTCCGCGAAGATGTTCTGGAGCGAGCGCGGCACCGGGCGCACGTGCGGCTGCACGGAGAACGACAGCCCCATCGGGTGCCCCGGCGTCGGGTAGGGGTCCTGTCCGACGACGAGCACGCGCACGTCCGCGAGCGGGCGCGAGAAGGCGTTGAGGATCGCCGACGGCGCGGGCAGGTACTCCCGACCGGCCGCGACCTCCGCGCGCAGGAAGTCCCCGAGCGCGTGGAGCTGCGGCTCGACCGGCGCGAGGGCCTGGGCCCAGTCGGGCGCCATGATGCTCGCGAGCGGGGGGCGAGGGCTCGGCGTCGGATCGGTGCCGGCCGGGGTGCTGCCCGGACCGACGTCGACGGGCTGGGCGGGTGCGCTCTCCACGGCACCGAGCCTATCCGGCGCGCGGAGGGCCTCGGCGGACTCCGGCGGGGACGAATGACACCCGTGTGGTTCGTGCGTACCCTGAGAGGCGGCCAGACGCACCGGGGTGCGCAGGTCCCGTGACGAGAGAGTGCAGGGAGGGAACGATGAGCGAGGCGGCGTACGTGCTCGACGGACCCGACGCGGTCGGCGACCCGACCGTCCAGGAGGGCTCGGCGTCGGGCCTGAGCGAGCGGGACCAGGAGATCCTGGCGTTCGAGCGGCAGTGGTGGAAGTACTCGGGGGCCAAGGAGCAGGCGGTGCGCGAGCTGTTCGACATGACCGCGACGCGCTACTACCAGGTGCTCAACGCGCTCATCGACTCTCCGGCGGCGCTCGCGCACGACCCCATGCTCGTCAAGCGGCTGCGCCGGATGCGTTCCACCAGGCAGCGGGCCCGCACCGCCCGCCGGCTCGAGGGTCTGTGACCTCGGATGCGCCGATCGCCGGTGAAGTCTGCGCGAACCGG
Source organism: Cellulosimicrobium cellulans (assembly GCF_016921195.1). Lineage (GTDB taxonomy): Bacteria > Actinomycetota > Actinomycetes > Actinomycetales > Cellulomonadaceae > Cellulosimicrobium > Cellulosimicrobium cellulans_F. Next base: position 59,128 of record NZ_JAFGYF010000010.1, on the reverse strand, counting down.
GCGTTTAGTCAACGGCCTTGACCGGGCTACCCTGTCGCCGTGACGAAGAGCCGCTACCCGTACGCGCCCGACGAGTTCGACGCGCCCGCGCCGCAGGGTGCGCCCGTGGGGGTGCACCGCACGCCGCGCAGCGGGTGGAGCAAGACGTGGCCGTTCCTCCTGGTCGCCGTCGTCTTCGCCGGCCTCGCGTACGGGGGCGTCGCGCTGCTGTCGGACAACGGCGCGACCGAGAACCCGCCGCAGGCGCAGTCCACCGAGCCCGCGGCCGAGGAGACCGAGGCGCCGCCCGCCGAGGAGACCGAGGAGCCCCCCGCGACGGAGGAGCCCCCGGCCACGGAGGAGCCGCCCGTCGAGGAGACGCCGGCGGCTCCGGACCTCGCGACGCTCATGGCCGCGGCCGACCCGAGCGCGTACGTCCGCGTGCTGAACGACAGCGGGATCGGCGGAGAGGCCCGCAAGGGCAAGGACGCCCTCGACGCGCAGGGCTTCAGCAACACCGAGGCGGGGGACTTCCCCCGGGGGAGCGAGAGCCCCGACGTCACGACCGTCTGGTACGTGCCGAACCGCAGCGACACGGCCGCCGCCGTCGCGGCGACGCTCGGGATCCCGGCGGAGAACGTGGTCCAGGTCGACTCCCTCAACACCGGCGACGTCGCCGTCATCATCAAGTCGGAGCTCACCCCCGTCGGCTGACGGCTGCGCCCGCCCTCGATCACGGGGACTGAGGTCGCACCCGTGTGACCTGCTCGTTCGCCGGAGCTCCTGCTTGCGTCACGCTGCGCGTCCGACCTTCCGCGCGCGCCCGCCGCGGGCTAGGCTCGGGCTACCACGGGGCGGGGGTCGCCTCGCGGGCGACGATGCACGAGGAGAGATAGATGGCTCAGGGCACCGTGAAGTGGTTCAACGCCGAGAAGGGCTACGGGTTCATCACGCCTGCCGCCGGCGGACAGGACCTCTTCGTGCACTTCAGCGCGATCCAGACCGACGGCTACCGCACCCTCGACGAGGGCCAGGAGGTCGAGTTCGAGCTCGGACAGGGCACCAAGGGCCCGCAGGCCGAGCAGGTGCGGCCGCTCTGACGCCGCCCCTGAGGGTCGCGTGACGGAGAACCTCGACGCCGTCGTCGTCGGTTCGGGCCCCAACGGGCTGGCCGCCGCCGTGACCCTCGCACGCGCCGGTCTCGCCGTCCGCGTCCTCGAGGCGCAGCCGACCATCGGCGGTGGCTCCCGCACGCTCGACCTCGACCTCGCGGACGGGGTCGTCCATGACGTGTGCTCGGCCGTCCACCCGATGGCGTGGGCGTCGCCGTTCTTCGAGGCGTTGGACCTCGGCGCGCGCGGCGTGGAGCTGCTCGCGCCCGAGGTGTCGTACGCGCACCCGCTCGACGGCGGCCGCGCAGGCATCGCCTTTCACGACCTCGACCGCACGGTCGAGCGCCTCGGCGTCGACGGCGCCGCCTGGCGCGCGCTGCTGGGACCGCTCGTCGACGGCTGGCGCGACGTCGTTGCCGTCGCCCTGGGCGACAAGCGCTCCGTACCGGGTCGCGCGCTGACGCCGAGCGGCGCAGCGGTGGCGGCCCGGTTCGGAGCAGCGGTGCTCGAGCAGGGGAGCGCGGCGTGGACGCGGCGGTTCCGCACCGACGAGGCTGGTTCGCTCCTCACGGGCGTCGCGGCGCACGCCATCTCGCGACTGCCGTCGCTGGCCGCGGCCGGCACGGCGGTCCTTCTCGCCTCGCTCGGTCACGCTCCCGGTGGATGGCCGCTGCCGCGCGGCGGCTCGGGCGCGATCGTCGCGGCCCTCCTGGACGACCTGCGCGCGCACGGCGGGGAGGTCGTCACGGGTCACCGTGTGGGCTCGCTCGCCGACCTGCCGCGAGCCCGGGCGTACGTGTTCGACACGGCGCCGCGCGTCGTCGTGGACGTCTTCGCGGACCGCCTTCCGCCGCGCGCCGAGAACGCCCTTCGGCGGTTCCGCCACGGCGACGCCGCCGCGAAGGTCGACCTCGTGCTCTCCGGGCCGGTCCCGTGGGCGGACCCGGAGGTAGGTCGCGCCGGCACGGTCCACCTCGGCGGCACACGCGCCGAGATGGCGCGCGCCGAGGCCGACGTCGCGGCCGGACGCCACGCCCCGCGTCCGGTGGTCCTGGTCAGCGACCCGACCGTCGTCGACCCGGCGCGCGGGTCCGGCGGGCTGCGGCCCCTGTGGACGTACGCGCACGTGCCCGCCGGCTCGACGCGCGACGTGACCGAGGACGTCCTCGGTCAGCTCGAGCGGTTCGCCCCGGGCGCGCGGGACCTCGTCGTCGCGTCGCGCTGCGTACCCGCCGCGGAGATGGCGGCGCACGACGAGAGCTACGTGGGCGGCGACATCGCGGGCGGCGCCGTGAGCATGTGGCAGATGGTCGCGCGGCCGACGCCCCGCCTCGACCCGTACGCCGTCGGCCTCGAGGGCGTGTATCTGTGCTCGGCGTCGACCCCACCCGGGCCCGGCGTGCACGGGCTCGGCGGCTGGTACGCCGCGCGGCGTGTGCTGCGCCGGGAGTTCGACGTGCGGGAGGAGCCGAGCCTGGCGCCGACGGCGGGGGCAGGCACGCGGCCCTGACCGCGCCCTACCGCGTCGGGGCGACGGGCTCCTGCTCGTCGAGCTCGACGAGCGTGAGCACGACGAGCGCCGAGCTCCAGGACAGCGGTGCGACGGCGGCGGGGGAGCCGTCCGCGAGGACCTTCTCCGGGATCGCGCCCGACGCGGTGCGATGGTCGTCGACCCAGCGGAGCCACTCCCGTGCGTCGGCCCGGTCCTCCGGGTCCGACGACGACGCGGCGGTGAGCGCGTAGAGCGTCGTCTGCGGTGTCCAGGAGATACCGTCCTCGCGCCAGCCCGCCCCGGGCGCGAGCCCACCGGCGGGGCGCAGCATCTCGGTGACCGACGCGCGCCAGGCGACGTCCGCTCCCGCGAGCGGCTCGGGCTGGAACGGCGGCAGCACGAACGCGGTCGACGCGTCGCGCGCGCCGCCGGTCACGTGGCGCGGGTAGCCCTGGGACCCGAACGACCGCTCGACGGCCATCCGCAGCCGTGCGGCGCCGAGCGTCGCCTCGGTGGCCCGCGCCGTGTCGCCCGCCGCGGCGTAGACGTCGGCCGCTGCCTCGAGCCCGGCGAGCAGGGGGCCGGCGGTACCGAGGGTCAGCGCCGTCGGCCCGACCTCCCAGTAGTCGCTCGACGGCGGGGGCAGCGGGTCCTCGCCGTCGACGAGCGAGAGCGCGTGGTCCGTCGCCGCGTCCACGAGGGGGCGCAGCTCGGCGGCGACCTCGCGCCGCGCCGCGGCGGGCGTCTCCTCGAGCACGACGTCCGCCGCCCACAGGACCCAGCCGACGCCGTCGGACTGGAGGCCGCGGTCGTCGGGGACACCCGAGCCGTCGGGCAGGTAGCGCGCGTGGAACGACCCGTCGTCCTCCTGGACGCGGGCGAGGAAGCCGAGGACGTCGCGTGCGTCGTCGACGTGACCGGTGCGCGCGAACGCCGCCGCGGTGAACGACGCGTCGCGCGGCCACACGTAGCGCCACTTGGGCGAGGGGGCGGCGAGCGCGGCGCCGTCCTCGAGCGTCAGGGCGCGCAGGTCGAGGAGCGCGGCCTCGCCGAGCGCCGCGAACGGCCCGTCCGCGCCCGGGACGACGCCGGACGCGAGCCAGGCGCGGGACGCCGCGGCGGCGTCGCGAGCGGCGTCGGGGTCGAGGAGCGTCGACGCGTCGAGCGACGCCCCGGCGACCTGGGCGAGCCGATTCGCCTCGCCGTCGGCCGGGTCGACGCCCGCGGCGAGCCGGGACGGGTCGAGGCTCGTGGGGTCGAGCACCCGGCTCCCGGGGAGGAACGTCGCCGCGGCCCCCGGGGCGAGGCGCAGGAGCGCGGCGCCGCCGTCGGGGGCGGTCGCGACGGCGACGCCGTCCTGGTAGAGGTCGATGTGCTCGCCCGTGGGCGCGGCGACGGCGGTCGCGGCGGTGAGGCCGAGGGCGGGGACCAGCACGAAGCCGGCCAGGGCTGCTGCGAGGCGCCACGACGGTGTTGCGCGGATCACACCGCGCATCCTAAGGGCGTCGCGAGGTGCGGAGGTTTCGCCCGTCGCGATACGGGGAGGCACCCGGTGGGGCTGTCTTGCACTCGCCCCCTGCGAGTGCCAATAATGGCGTTAGCACTCTCGTCATGAGAGTGACAGAAGTGACCAGCGCTGGCAGCCGTTCACGCGGCTGCGGCGCACCACACCAGGTCGACAGGTGAGGCCCGCCCGGCGGCGTGACATGAACGCCGCCCGTCGCGGGCCGGCCGTCGCGGGCGCCGGCCGACCGCCATACGCCACCAGCGGAGGATCATTCCCCATGGCCAAGATCATCGCCTTCGACGAGGAGGCTCGTCGGAGCATGGAGCGCGGGCTCAACGCCCTCGCCGACACCGTCAAGGTCACCCTCGGCCCCAAGGGCCGCAACGTCGTGCTCGACAAGAAGTGGGGCGCGCCGACCATCACGAACGACGGCGTCTCCATCGCCAAGGAGATCGAGCTCGAGGACCCGTACGAGAAGATCGGCGCGGAGCTCGTCAAGGAGGTCGCCAAGAAGACCGACGACGTCGCGGGTGACGGCACCACCACCGCGACCGTGCTCGCCCAGGCGCTCGTGCGCGAGGGCCTGCGCGTCGTCGCGGCCGGCGCCAACCCGATCGCCGTCAAGCGCGGCATCGAGAAGGCCGTCGACGCGGTGACCGAGCAGCTGCTCAACGCCGCCAAGGAGATCGAGACCAAGGAGGAGATCGCCGCCACGGCCGCCATCTCCGCCGGCGACCCCGCGATCGGCGAGCTCATCGCCGAGGCCCTCGACAAGGTGGGCAAGGAGGGCGTCATCACGGTCGAGGAGTCGAACACGTTCGGCCTCGAGCTCGAGCTCACCGAGGGCATGCGCTTCGACAAGGGCTTCCTCGCGCGCTACTTCGAGACGGACCCCGAGCGCCAGGAGGCCGTGCTCGAGGACCCGTACGTCCTCATCGTCGAGTCCAAGATCTCGAACGTGAAGGACCTGCTCCCGGTCCTCGACCAGGTCATGAAGGCCGGCCGCTCGCTCCTCATCATCGCCGAGGACGTCGAGGGCGAGGCGCTCGCGACCCTGGTGCTCAACAAGATCCGTGGCACGTTCAAGTCCGTCGCCGTCAAGGCCCCGGGCTTCGGCGACCGCCGCAAGGCCATGCTCCAGGACATCGCGATCCTCACCGGCGGCCAGGTCATCACCGAGACGGTGGGCCTCAAGCTCGAGAACGCGACGCTGGACCTGCTCGGCCAGGCGCGCAAGGTCGTCGTCACCAAGGACGAGACCACGATCGTCGAGGGCGCGGGCGACGCCGACCTGATCCAGGGTCGCGTCAACCAGATCCGTGGCGAGATCGAGAAGTCGGACTCCGACTACGACCGCGAGAAGCTCCAGGAGCGCCTCGCGAAGCTCGCCGGCGGCGTGGCCGTCATCAAGGCGGGTGCCGCGACGGAGGTCGAGCTCAAGGAGCGCAAGCACCGCATCGAGGACGCCGTCCGCAACGCGAAGGCTGCCGTCGAGGAGGGCATCGTCGCCGGTGGTGGCGTCGCGCTCATCCAGGCCGGTGCCGTGGCGTTCGAGAAGCTCGAGCTCGAGGGCGACGAGGCGACCGGTGCGCAGATCGTGCGCGCCGCGATCGACGCCCCGCTCAAGCAGATCGCGGTCAACGCGGGCCTCGAGGGCGGCGTCGTGGCGGAGAAGGTGCGCAACCTCCCGTCCGGCCAGGGCCTCAACGCGGCGACCGGTGAGTACGAGGACCTCCTCGCCGCCGGCGTGAACGACCCGGTCAAGGTCACGCGCTCCGCGCTGCAGAACGCCGCCTCCATCGCGGCGCTCTTCCTCACGACCGAGGCCGTCGTCGCCGACAAGCCGGAGAAGGCTCCGGCCGCTCCCGGTGGCGACGGTGGCATGGGCGGCATGGACTTCTGATCCACGCCTGACCCTCGCCCGGCCCCGTCCGGGAGGTCGCAGGACATCGAAGGCCGTCGGCCGGGTTCGCCCGGTCGGCGGCCTTCGTCGTGCCCGGGGTCCGGTACACGGGCGTATAACGCGGTGTATACACGCCGGAAACGAACGCCCGGCAGGATCGCGGTCATGCACCTGACACCCGCGGACACCGAGAAGCTGCTGCTCGCCGTCGCGGGCATGGTCGCGCGCGACCGTCGCGAGCGCGGCGTGCTGCTCAACTACCCGGAGACGGTCGCCCTGCTCACGACGTGGGTGATCGAGCGCGCTCGCGAGGGGGCGGGCGTCGAGGAGCTCATGGTCGCCGGGCGCGAGGTGCTCCGGCGCGACGAGGTGATGGACGGGGTCGCGGAGATGCTGCCCGACGTCCAGGTCGAGGCGACGTTCCCCGACGGGCGCAAGCTCGTCACCATCCACCAGCCGATCGCCTGAGCCGGCCCGGTCCGGCGCACGCACGAGACGCAGCGAGAACGAGGCGACCCATGGCAGGCATCAGCACGAGCGGACCTGGCGCGATCCGGCTCAAGCGCGGCACCGGGGACGTCCCCGTCGTCCTCAACGCCGACCGCACCGACGACGAGCGCGTGACCCTGGTCGTGACGAACACGGGGGACCGGCCGGTGCAGATCGGCTCGCACCTCCACCTGCCCGACGCCAACGCGGCGCTCGCGTTCGACCGTGCCGCCGCGCACGGGTTCCGGCTCGACGTCCCGTCCGGCACGTCGCGTCGCTTCGAGCCCGGCGCGTCCGCGGAGGTCGAGGCCGTCGCCCTCCGGGGCCGACGCCGCGTCCCGGGGCTCCAGCGCGGCAAGTCCGACGGCGGCGCGCTGGACCGCGTGCCGCCGTCGCCCGAGGTGCCCGTGGGCCCGGGCGACCAGTCGTCGTCGGGCACGACCATCCCTGAGGAGGGCTGACGCATGGTCGCGATCTCGCGCGAGCGCTACGTCGCGCTGTACGGCCCGACGACGGGCGACCAGGTGCGCCTCGGCGACACCGACCTGTGGATCGAGGTCGAGGAGGACCGCACGTTCGGGGGCGAGGAGGTCGTGTTCGGCGGGGGGAAGTCGATCCGCGAGTCGATGGCGCAGGGATCCACGACCCGCGCCGAGGGCGCGCTCGACACGGTGGTCACGAACGCCGTCGTGCTGGACTGGTGGGGGATCGTCAAGGCCGACGTCGGGATCCGGGACGGGCGGATCGTCGCGCTCGGGCGCGCGGGCAACCCCGACGTCGCGGACGGCGTGCACCCGGACCTGCACATCGGGCCGAGCACGGACGTCGTGAGCGGGGAGGGCAAGATCCTCACCGCGGGCGGCATCGACTCGCACGTGCACCTCATCTCGCCGTCGCAGGTGGTCGAGGCGCTCGCGACGGGCATCACGACCGTCGCGGGCGGCGGCACGGGGCCGAGCGAGGGTACCAAGGCCACGACCGTCACGCCCGGGGCGTGGCACCTCGAGGCGATCCACCGCTCGCTCGACCGCCTCCCCGTGAACGTCCTGCTGCTCGCCAAGGGCAACACGGTGAGCGCCGAGGGCCTGCGCGAGCAGGCCATGGCGGGCGCGGGCGGCTACAAGGTCCACGAGGACTGGGGGTCGACGCCGGCCGCGATCGACGCCGCGCTGCGCGCCGCCGACGACTGGGGCCTCCAGGTCGCGCTGCACTCGGACTCGCTCAACGAGGCCGGGTTCGTGGAGTCGACGCTGCGCGCGATCGGCGGCCGCTCGATCCACGCGTTCCACGCCGAGGGCGCGGGCGGTGGCCACGCGCCCGACATCCTCACCGTCGCGAGCCACCCGAACGTCATCCCCGGCTCGACCAACCCGACGCTCCCGCACACGGTCAACACCGTCGCCGAGCACCTCGACATGCTCATGGTGTGCCACCACCTCAACCCGCAGGTCGCCGAGGACCTCGCGTTCGCCGAGTCGCGTATCCGCGGCACGACCATCGCCGCCGAGGACGTGCTCCACGACCTCGGCGCCATGTCGATCACGTCGTCCGACGCGCAGGCCATGGGCCGCATCGGCGAGGTCGTCACGCGCACGTGGCAGGTTGCGCATGTCATGAAGGCGCGGCGTGGCGCGCACCCCGGCGGTGCACGCGGGCCGGAGCTGCCGGCGGACAACCTGCGCGCGCGCCGGTACGTCGCCAAGTACACGATCAACCCGGCCGTCGCGCACGGGATCGACGCGTACGTGGGGTCGGTCGAGCCGGGCAAGGTCGCGGACCTCGTGCTGTGGGAGCCCAAGCTCTTCGGCGTCCGGCCGAGCGTCGTCATGAAGGGCGGCGCGCTCGTCTGGGGCGCGCTCGGCGACCCCAACGCGTCCATCCCGTCGCCGCAGCCCGTGCTCATGCGGCCCGCGCTCGCCGACGCGATCGGGGCCGACGTGTCCATGTCGTTCGTCTCGCCCGCCGCGCTCGACGACGGCCTCGAGGAACGCCTCGGCCTCGCCCGACAGCTCCTCCCGGTCGCGGACACGCGCGGTGTCGGCAAGGCGCAGATGAAGAACAACGACTACCTCCCGCAGATCGACATCGACCCGGAGTCCTTCGCGATCGAGGTCGACGGCGAGCTCGTGGTCCCCGCTCCCGCCGACCGGCTGCCCCTCGCGCAGCTCTACTCGCTGTTCTGAGCCATGAGCGCGATGCCGGAGGTCGACGTGGAGGGGCGCGCGGAGCTCATGCTCGCGCTGCTCGCGGACGCGCGCCTGCCCACCGGCGGGCACACCCAGTCCGCGGGCCTCGAGCCCGCGCTGCGGGCCGGGATGCCCGCGGCGAGCGTGCCCGACTACGTGCGCGCCCGGCTGGCCACCGTCACCCGGACCGAGGCGGCGACGGCCGTCGTCGCGCGGCACGTGGCGCTCGCGGCGCGCCCCGGGCCCGACGGCGACACGTCGGCCGCCGCACGTGCCCTCGCCGACACGTGGGTCGCCTGGGCGGCCCGGACGCCGTCGCCCGCGCTCCGCGAGACGTCACAACGGCTCGGGCGGGGCTACCTCCGGCTGCTCCACCGGCTGTGGGCGGGGCATCCCGCGGTCGCCGCACTGGACGAGGCGGCGGTGGTCGTGGCCGCGAGGCACGGCGACCGCCAGCCGTCGGTGCGCCGGGACCGCGCGCCGCAGCCCCCGCGACCGGCGGTGCTCGGCGCGACCGCCGCGTGCGCGGGCCTGTCCGCGCTCCAGGTCGCGCGGCTCGTCGGGTACGAGGACGTGCAGACCGTCGCCGCGGCGACGCTCAAGCTCGAGCCGGTCGACCCCGTCGTCGCGACGGGCTGGGTCGTCGCGGCCCAGCCCGCGATCGACGCGCTCGCCCACGACGTCGCCCACCTGACCGACCCCCGCGCGATCCCCGCGCACGGCGCACCGCTCGTCGAGCAGTGGGCCGAGATCCACGCCCGCACCACCGAGAGGCTGTTCAGTGCCTGACCAGACGACCCCCGCCAGCACTCGTTCCCTGCGACTCGGCGTCGCCGGCCCCGTCGGCACGGGCAAGAGCTCGCTCATCGCGCTCCTGTGCCGCGAGCTGTCCGGCGTGCTGCAGCTCGGCGTCATCACCAACGACATCTACACCGACGAGGACGCGCGCTTCCTGCGCTCCGCGGGGGTGCTCGACCCGGAGCGCATCCGCGCGGTCGAGACCGGCGCGTGCCCGCACACCGCGATCCGCGACGACGTGACCGCCAACCTGCTCGCGGTCGAGGACCTCGAGGAGGACTTCGCGCCGCTCGACGTCGTGCTCGTCGAGTCGGGCGGCGACAACCTCACGGCGACGTTCTCTCCGGCGCTCGTCGACGCGCAGATCTTCGTGCTCGACGTCGCGGGCGGCGGGGACGTCGCGCGCAAGGGCGGCCCGGGGATCGCGCGCGCGGACCTGCTCGTCGTCAACAAGACCGACCTCGCACCGTACGTCGGGGTGGACGTGCCGCGGATGGTCCTCGACGCGACGGCCGCGCGCGACGGCGCCCCGGTGCTCGCCCTCTCGCGCCTCGACCGCGAGTCCATCGACACGCTCACCACGTGGGTGCAGACGCTGCTCGCGGCGCACCGCGCGGGCGCGCACGTGCCGCAGGACCCCGGGCCGATGGCACCGCACTTCCACGCGGACGAGGAGGGCAACGGCTTCCTCCACACGCACGACGACGACGCCATGCACTCCCACCGGCACGAGCACCAGCACGACCACGCGCACGGTGACGGGCCCGCGGAGCCGGCGTCCGCCGTCGGACGCGGTTGAGACTCAGAGCGACGAGGCGCTGATGGACGACGTGACGCGCGTCGGCGCGTACCGGGAGGCGGGTCGTGTGCGGTGCGACCTGCGCCCCGGCGCGCTGAGCCCGCGCGTCCTGTCCACCGGCCCGGGCACCGCGCGGGTGGCGCTCGTCGCGACGCGTGCGCTGCTCCTCGGGGGCGACCGCGTCCGCGTCGAGGTGCGTGCGGGGGAGGGCGTCGAGCTCGAGCTCGTCGAGGTGTCGGGCACGGTCGCGTACGCCGGGCGCGGACGGTCGGCCTCGTGGGACGTGGACGTGCGGGTCGACGCCGGCGGGCTCCTCGTGTGGGACGCGCTGCCGTTCGTCGTGGCGGACGGGGCCGACGTCGAGCGCTCGACGCGCGTGTCGCTCGCCGACGGCGGAGCGCGGCACGAGCGGGGCGTCGCGCTGCTGCGCGAGACGCTCGTCCTGGGCCGCTCGGGAGAGGTCGGCGGACGGCTGCGGTCGCGCACGCGCGTCGACCTGTCGGCACCTGGTGCCGCCCGGACGCCCCGCGGCGTGGGCGGGACCGGTGAGTCCGCGGCACCGGACGGGTCGGGACCTGCGTGGCGGAGCGACCCCGCTCGACCGGAGCACGTGCGCGAGCTCTTCGCCGAGGACCTCGACCTCGACGCCGACCGCACCCTGCCCGGGATCCTCGGCGACGCGCGCGTCGTCGACTCGGTGCTGTGCCTCGGGGCGCGACCACCGGCACCGCTCCGCGCCGCGGCGGCGGACACCTCCACGCGCAGGTCGGCCGCCCCGGGCGACCCGCTGCGGCTGGACCTCGACGGCCCCGGCGCCCTCGCCCGCCACCTCGGCGCGAGCACCCACGACGCCGGGATCGACGCCGTCGTGGCGGCCTGGACGACGGCCGCGCGGGCCGCGCGCGCCTCGCCCGCTCCCGGAGGTGCGAGCCCCGCACCGCCCGCCGACCGTGGGAGCACGGGCACGGCCGTACGGGCCGGACCGTCGGGCGCCGACCATCCCGACCACCGCACGACACTGCTGACGACAGGAGCCTGACATGCACGTCCCCGACCACTTCCTGAACGACCCCACGTCGGCGACGACCGCCGTCGTGTCCCTCGCCGCCGTCGGCTACGCGGCGTACCGGGCGCGCGAGGACCTCACCCCCCGTCGCGTCGCGCTGACGGCCGCGACGACCGGGTTCGTCTTCGCCGTCCAGATGCTCAACTACCCCGTCGCGGCCGGGACGAGCGGGCACCTCATGGGCGGGGCGCTCGCGGCAGCGCTCGTCGGGCCGTGGCTCGGCATGCTGTCCGTGACGCTCGTGCTGCTGGTCCAGGCGCTCGTCTTCGCCGACGGCGGGCTCACCGCGCTGGGCACGAACGTGCTGCTCATGGCGGTGGTCGGGACGCTCGTCGGCTGGGCGACGACGCGCGGGGTGCTGCGCCTGACGCGAGGACGGGGCGCGGCAGGCGCTGCGGGGGTCGGGGCGCTCGTGAGCGTGCCCGCCTCGGCCGCGGTGTTCGCCGGGCTCTTCGCCGTCGGCGGGACGGTTCCGGTCTCGGTGGGTGAGCTCATCGGCCAGATGCTCTCCGTGCACGCGGTCATCGGGCTCGGCGAGGCGCTGATCACGGCGGGGGTCGTCGGGCTCGTGCTCGCGGTCGCTCCGGGCGTCGCAGCCATCGAGGGCGTGGCACGACCTGCGGCGAGCCGTGCCGTCGGGCCCGACGCCGTGGCCTCGCCGGGTACGGCTGTCTCGCCGGGTTCCACGTCGCTCGCGGCGGCCCCGGCCGGCGCGGTGCGGCGTGCGGTGCTCGCGCTCGGGACGGGCGCGCTGCTCGCCGCGGTCGTCGTGTCGTCGTTCGCCGCGGCGACGCCTGACGGCCTCGAGGCGACGGCCGAGTCGGTCGGGTTCGCCGACGCGGCGCGCGACCACGCGTTCGCAGGGATGCCGCTCGCCGACTACGGCGAGGCAGGCGGGATCTTCGTCGGCGTCGCCGGCCTCGTGGGTGTGGCGCTGGTCGTCGCGCTCACGGCCGGGCTCCTCACCGCCGGCCTGCGCGCAACCGCCCGCCGCCGCACGGCGACCGCACCGGCCGCCTGACGGCCACCCCTGCGAGGGAGAACCGTGGTCGCGCGAGGTAGAACCGTGGCCGCGCGAGGTAGAACCGTGGCCGCGCGAGGTAGAACCGTGGTCGCGCGAGGTAGAACTCTGGTTGGCCGAGGGAGATACCTGGTCGGAGGAGTACCCACGAGCAGGGTTCTCCGTCGCTGCCCAGGTGCCCCGATACGCAGCGGGGCCCCTGCCCTGCCCTACCGGACCAACCGGATCTCGACGATCCCACCCAAGCGGGCGTCGGCGTGCCGAGTGCCGTCGGGTTCGAACCCGTTGCGCGCGTAGAAGCGTCGTGCACGGGGGTTCTCCTCGGCCACCCAGACCTGCGCCGGCCCGGGCGCGACGGCGGCGTCGAGCAAGGCTTGTCCCGCACCCGTGCCGTGGTGCTCGGGCAGCACGTACAGGGCGTACAGCTCGGCATCCCGCACGGGCGCGTGGCCGCCCACGTCCCGCGAGGGGCCGCCGATGCCGAACCCGACCACCGCGTCGTCCACCTCCGCGACGACGACGTGGCCGCGGCCGGACGGAGCCTCCGGGCCGAGCCAGCGCTCCCACGACGAGGTGCGTTCCTCGAGCGTGGCCGTCCTCCAGAAGGTGTCGGGCACGAGGCCGGCGTAGGTCGCGCGCCACACACGCTGTGGTGCACGAGTGCGAGGCGCGCGGCGTCGTCGGGCTCGGCAGGTCGGAGCAGCACGGGACGAGCGTAGTCGCGAGATAGAGCCCTGGTACCGCGAGGTAGAGAGCTTGTTCCAGATCGCTCGACACCAGCGTTCTACCTCGGCGGACCGCGGTTCTACCTCGCCGGCCCAGGGCTCTCTCTCGGCGACCAGGGTTCTACCTCGCGCTACCGGGGGACTACCTCGGCAGAAGTGCTCCGGCGCGTGACCGGATCGTGACCGTGCGACACGTGCCGTTAACAGGCCGGGCAGATCGGCCGAAACACGGCGTCACTAGCGTCGACATCAGTGGGCACCACTCCGGGCACGTGCTCGTATACACGCCTGTACCCGGTGCCCGCGGCGAGCGACCGCCTGTGCGGCGGCCGCCGGCCTCCTGCTGAGAAACCTGCGCAGAGCTCCGCTGCGCGTCCCTCGCTGAAAGGACTCTCGTGACACCTTCACGCGCCACGACCCGTCTCGCCCCGGCCGCCGCTCTCGTCGTCCTCGCGCTCACGCTCGCCGCGTGCGGCGCGAGGACCGAGACCGGCGACGGTGCGGGCGCCGCGACCAGCGCCGCCGAGAGCTGCGTCGACACCTCCGGCGACACCGTCAAGATCGGCTTCCTCAACTCGCTCTCCGGCACCATGGCGATCTCCGAGCAGACCGTCGCCGACTCCCTCGCCCTCGCCGCCGAGGAGATCAACGCCGACGGGGGCGTGCTCGGCAAGCAGCTCGAGATCGTCCAGGAGGACGGCCAGTCCGAGCCCACGGTCTTCGCCGAGAAGGCGGAGAAGCTCATCACGAGCGACTGCGTCGCCGCGGTGTTCGGCGGCTGGACGTCCGCGTCGCGCAAGGCGATGCTCCCCGTCTTCGAGGCGCAGGACTCGCTGCTCTTCTACCCGGTCCAGTACGAGGGCCTCGAGTCGTCGCCGAACATCTTCTACACCGGCGCCACGACCAACCAGCAGATCGTCCCCGCGCTCGACTACCTCAAGGAGCAGGGGGTCACGTCGATCTTCCTCGTCGGCTCCGACTACGTCTTCCCGCGCACCGCGAACAAGATCATCAACGCCTACGCGGAGGCGAACGGCATCGAGGTCCTCGGCGAGGAGTATGCGCCGCTCGGCCACACCGACTTCTCCACGATCGTCAACAAGGTGAAGTCCGCCGGTGCGGACGCCGTGTTCAACACGCTCAACGGCGACTCCAACGTGGCGTTCTTCAAGGAGTACAAGAACGCGGGCCTCGGCCCGGACACGATGCCCGTCGTGTCGGTGTCGATCGCCGAGGAGGAGGTGGGCGGTGTCGGCGTCGAGAACGTCGAGGGTCAGCTCACGGCCTGGAACTACTACCAGACCATCGACAGCCCCGAGAACGCGACGTTCGTCGAGGCGTTCCAGGCCGAGTACGGCGCCGACCGCGTGACGTCCGACCCGATGGAGGCGGCGTACACCTCGCTCTACCTCTGGAAGGGCATGGTCGAGAAGGCCGAGTCGTTCGACGTCGCCGACGTCCAGGAGGCCGCCGACGGCGTCACCGTCGACGCGCCCGAGGGGCCCGTCACCGTGAACGGCGACAACCACCACATCGCCAAGACCGCGCTCATCGGCAAGATCGGTCCCGACGGCCTCATCTACACCGAGTGGAGCTCGGGCGAGCCGATCGAGCCCGACCCGTACCTCGAGGGCTACGACTGGGCCGAGGGCCTCTCCTGACGACTTCGTCGCTCCCGACCCGCTGAGTCCGGCGGGGACCGGGGGTGTGCGTGCCGGGTCTACCATCCGCCCGCTCGTTCCTCGCGGGCTCCCGCCAGTCCCGCCACGACCCGGCACGCACACCCCCGGCCCCCACCTCGGCGGTCACGTCACCCGTCCTGCTACGCACCCACCGGAAGGCACGACGCCCATGGATGTGCTGTTCTCGCAGCTCTTCGCGGGGCTGAGCCTCGGCTCGGTCCTGCTCCTCGCCGCCCTCGGGCTGGCGCTCACGTTCGGCCAGATGGGCGTCATCAACATGGCGCACGGCGAGTTCATGATGGCGGGCGCCTACACGGCGTTCGTCGTGCAGGGGGTCGTCGGCAACGCCGGCGTCTCGTTGCTCGTGTCGCTGCCGCTCGGGTTCCTCGTCGGCGGTCTGCTCGGGCTGCTGCTCGAGGCGACGCTCATCCACCGCATGTACAAGCGGCCGCTCGACACGCTCCTCGTCACGTGGGGCGTCGCGCTCGTGCTGCAGCAGGTCGCGCGCGACGTGTTCGGCGCCCCGAACGTCGACGTGCGCGCCCCGGCCTGGCTGAGCGGCGCCGTCGACCTGTTCGGCCTGGCCGTGCCCAAGACGCGCCTCTTCATCCTCGCGCTCGCGGTCGTCGCGGTCATCGCCCTGGCCGTCGTGCTCAAGGTGACGCCGCTCGGTCGGCGGATCCGCGCCGTCGTGCAGAACCGCGACCTCGCGGAGGCGAGCGGCGTCTCCACGCGGGCGACGGACCGCCTGACGTTCTTCATCGGCTCGGGCCTCGCGGGGATCGCGGGCGTTGCGCTCACGCTGCTCGGGTCGATCGGCCCGACGCTGGGGACGAGCTACATCGTCGACGCCTTCCTCGTCGTCGTCGCGGGCGGCATCGGGCAGATCAAGGGCACGGTCATCGCCGCGTTCGCGCTCGGGCTGCTGCAGGCCACCTTCGAGTACTCGACGACGGCGAGCATCGCCAAGGTGCTCGTGTTCGTCGTCATCGTCGTCTTCCTCCAGGTGCGACCCCAGGGCCTCGTGTCGGTCCGGACGAGGAGCCTCGCATGAGCGCCGCCACGACCGGGAGGACCTCCCGGCTCACCGCCCTGTACCGCTCCTCGCGCGCCCGCGTGATCGTCGGGTTCGCCGTCGCGGCCGTCCTGCTGTTCGCCGTCGCGCCCGCGACGCTGTCCACCTTCCGCCTCGGCCTGCTCGGCAAGTTCCTGTGCCTCGCGATGGTCGCGGTCGGCATCGGCCTCGCGTGGGGGCGGGGCGGGATGCTCACCCTCGGGCAGGGCGTCTTCTTCGGTCTGGGTGCCTACATCATGGCGATGCACCTCAAGCTCGCGGACGCCGGTCCGGGCGGCGTGCCGGACTTCATGATGCTCTACGGCTCGGGCGAGGTCCCGGGCTGGTGGGAGCCGTTCCGGTCGCCCGTCGTGACGATCCTCGCCATCGCGGTCGTGCCCGCGGGCCTCGCGGCGCTGCTCGGGTTCGCGGTCTTCACACGGCGCGTCCGCGGTGCCTACTTCGCGATCCTCTCGCAGGCGCTCGCGGCCGCGTTCGCGATCCTGCTCATCGGTCAGCAGGCGACGACGGGCGGCACCAACGGCCTCAACGGGTTCCGGTCGTTCTTCGGGTACGACCTCGCGGACCCGGTGAACAAGCGCATGCTCTTCTTCCTCGCCGCAGGCGCGCTGCTCGTCATGGTCGCCGTCGCGCGCCAGCTCATGGTGTCGCGGTTCGGCGAGCTGCTCGTCGCCGTGCGCGACCAGGAGAACCGCGTGCGGTTCCTCGGCTACGACCCGGCGCAGGTCAAGGTCGTCGCGTACGCGGTCGCGGCCTTCATGGCCGCGGTGGGCGGCGCGCTGTTCGTGCCGATCGTCGGCATCATCTCGCCGGCCGACGTGGGCGTCGTGCCGTCCATCGGGTTCCTCATCGGCGTCGCGATCGGCGGTCGGGCGACACTCCTCGGCCCGGTGGTCGGGTCGATCGCCGTGAGCTGGGCGCAGACGAGCCTCTCCGAGGCGTTCCCGTCCGGCTGGATCTACGCCCAGGGTGCTCTGTTCATCCTCGTCGTCGCCTTCCTGCCCGGCGGGCTCGCCGAGCTGTTCACGCGGTGGCGCCGTTCGCGCCGCGGCTCCGTGCCCGACGGCGGTGCGCCCGCCCCGGGGGACGACGGCACCTCCGACGGGAGTCGCCCGGGCGCGGCGCGCACGGGTGAGCCGGGCAGCGGCAACCCGACGGTCGAACCACAGACCGCCGTCGACCACGACCCTGCGACCTCCGGGAGGACCGCATGACCACGCAACCCACCGGGCCGGTGCCGGGCACCGGAGAGACGCTTCTCGAGACCGGCGTCGCGGGCGACGGGCTCGACCTCGAGGCCGCGCAGTCCGTCCTGGGCGTCGACGACTCGCGCTTCCGGCACGACTACCTCGAGGTGCGCGGGCTGCGCGTCGAGTTCGACGGGTTCGTCGCCGTCCAGGGCGTCGACCTCACCGTCACCGCGGGCGACCTCCGGTTCCTCATCGGGCCCAACGGTGCGGGCAAGACGACGATCGTGGACGCGATCACCGGTCTCGCCAGGGCGTCGGGATCGGTGCAGTTCGGCGGGGTCGACCTGCTCGGCAGGAAGACGCACCGCATCGCGCGGGCCGGTGTCGGGCGCACGTTCCAGACGGCGAGCGTGTTCGAGGAGCTCAGCGTGCTGCAGAACCTCGACATCGCGGCGGGCGCTCGGCGCGGTCCGCTGACGCTCCTGCGCCGCCGGTCCTCGACGCCCGAGGCCGTCGAGCAGGCGCTCGAGACCGTCGGGCTCGCGCACCTGCGCGACGTCCAGGCAGGGATCCTCGCGCACGGGCAGAAGCAGTGGCTCGAGATCGGGATGCTGCTCGTCCAGGACGCCCGGCTGCTGTTGCTCGACGAGCCCGTCGCCGGCATGAGCCAGGCCGAGCGCGAGCAGACGGGCGAGCTGCTGCAGCGCATCGGCGCCCAGCGGACCGTGGTCGTCGTCGAGCACGACATGGACTTCCTCCGGGCCTTCGCGAGCTCGGTGACCGTGCTGCACCTGGGTCAGGTGCTCGCCGAGGGCACGTACGCCGAGGTCCAGGCCGACCCGCGCGTGCAGGAGGTCTACCTCGGCAGCGCGGGCGCGACCCGCGGCGCCAGACGGAGAGGTTCGGCGTCGACGACCGAGGGCGCGCACGCGTCGCCGCGCACGACGACCGACGAGAAGGAGGCGTGATGCTCGAGCTGACGGGACTGCACGCGGGCTACGGCCGGACGATGGTGCTGCACGACGTCGACCTCACCGTGCCCGCGGGCGGCGTCGCCGCCGTGCTGGGGCACAACGGCGCCGGCAAGACGACGCTCCTGCGGACCGCGCTCGGGCTGCTCAAGGCCCGGTCGGGGCGCGTCGTGCTCGACGGCGAGGACGTCACCCGGCTGCCCACCCACCAGCGTGTGCGGCGCGGGCTCGCGTACGTGCCGCAGGGGCAGCAGTCGTTCGGCGACCTCACGGCGCGCGAGAACCTGCAGCTCGTCGCCGACACGTCGCGCGAAGGGCCGCGGCGCCTCGACGAGGCGCTCGACCTGTTCCCGGCGCTCCGCGGCCTCCTCGGCCGTCGCGCCGGGCTCCTGTCCGGGGGCCAACGGCAGCAGCTCGCCATCGCGCGCGCCCTCATCACCGGCCCGCGCGTGCTCGTGCTCGACGAGCCGACCGAGGGCATCCAGCCGTCCGTCGTCACCGAGATCGAGGACGCGATCCTCACGCTCACCGACGCCGGCGGGCTGTCCGTCCTGCTCGTCGAGCAGCACGTCGGGTTCGCGCTCGGCGCCGCGCGCGACTACGTCGTGCTGCAGTCCGGGCGCGTGACGAGCCGGGGTGCGGGCGGGGAGGCGGCCGAGGAGAGCGTCCGTGCGGCGATGGCCGTGTAGGGGACGTCGCGTCGATCCGTGGGGCGTGCCCGGCGGCACCGCTGCGGGGCCGCGGTGCGGGATGATGGCAGGGCAGGACGACGACGCACGGGCCGGACGACCAGGAGACCCCGCATGGACATCGTGACCGCGCCGGAACCCGCTGCGACCTCGCTGCGCGACGCCGTCTACACGCGGCTGCGTGCCGAGATCCTCAACGGCCGGGTCGACCCGCGTGAGCGGCTCACCGAGCCCAAGCTGAGCCGGCGGTTCGAGGTGTCGCGCACGCCGGTGCGGGAGGCGCTGTCCCGGCTCCTGTCCGACGGGCTCATCCAGCGCACCGACTTCGGGTACGCCGTCGTCGTGCCGAGCCTCGCCGAGCTGCGCGACCTCTACGAGCTGCGCGTGACCCTCGAGCTGCGCGGGGTGGAGCGCATCATCGAGAACACCGAGCTGCACTACGACTCCGACGCCCTGCGCGACGAGCTCGCCCGATGGGTCGAGCTGCGCGCCGCGCCCCCCGAGCCCGACCCGAGCTTCGTGCTCCTCGACGAGCGCTTCCACACCGTGCTGTCCCGCGCGGCGGGGAACGAACGGCTGACCGAGGCGCTCGTCGAGGTGAACGAGAAGGTGCGCGCCGTGCGCATGTACGACTTCGTCGAGTCCGAGCGCATCCGCATCACCATCCACGAGCACATCGAGATCCTCGAGCTCGCGCTCGCCGACCGCCTCCCCGAGGCGCGCACCGCGCTCCACCTGCACGTCGGCGAGTCGCTCGCCGTCGTCATGGAACGCGCGGCGCGGGCGCTGTCCCGCATGGCTCTCGCCGTCTGACGTCACCCGCCGACCAAGGCCCCGCTCGGCACGACGGGTCGAGCCGGAGCCCGGCGACCAGGGTGGGTCGGGGCCGAGCGGCAGGAGGGGCTTTAGGCTGAGCCCGTTCTGTCCGACGGCGAGGCGCGGCCTCGTGCCCGCACCGACTCCGGGGAGGCGATGGCCGCCACGCTGCTCGTCGCGAACCGCGGCGAGATCGCCTGCCGCGTGCTGCGCAGCGCGCGGGAGCTCGGGCTGCGCACGGTGGCGGTGCACTCCGACGCGGACCGTGGGGCGCGGCACGTCCGGCTCGCGGACACCGCGGTGCGGATCGGTCCGGCACCGGTCGCCGAGTCGTACGACGACGGACGACGGCTCCTCGATGCGGCGCTCGCCTCGGGTGCGGACCTCCTGCACCCGGGCTACGGCTTCCGCGCGGAGGACGCGCAGTTCGCCGCGGCCGTCGAGGCCGCGGGCGTCGCGTTCGCCGGCCCGACGCCCGAGCAGCTTCGCGTCCTCGGCGACAAGGCGCGCGCTCGGGCGCTCGCGCAGGAGTGCGGCCTGCAGGTGCTGCCGGGCTCGCCGGTGCTCGGCGGTCTCGAGGACGCGCTGGGGTGGGCGCAGGACATCGGCTTCCCGCTCGTGCTCAAGGACGCCGGCGGCGGGGGCGGGACCGGCGTGCACGTCTGCCGCGACGCGGAAGGTCTCGCGGCGGCGTGGCGGCGGGAGTCGTCGCGCCCGGGCTCCTCGGGGCGGCTGTTCGTCGAGCGGCACGTCGAGCGGGCGCGGCACCTCGAGGTGCAGCTCTTCGGTGACGGGACAGGCCGGGTCGTGTCGCTCGGGGACCGGGACTGCTCGCTCCAGCGTCGTCACCAGAAGGTCGTCGAGGTCGCGCCCGCACCCGGGCTCGATCGCGCCGGCCGCGAGGCGCTGCACGACGCCGGTCGCCGCCTCGCGGCGCGCGTCGGGCTGCGCTCGGCCGCGACACTGGAGGCGCTGCTCGACGTCGACTCGGGGGAGGTCGCGTTCCTCGAGGTGAACCCACGGATCCAGGTCGAGCACACCGTGACCGAGGAGGTCACGGGCGTCGACCTCGTCGCCTGGATGCTGCGCGTCGCGCTCGGTGACACGACCGTGCTCGACGGCGTGGCGCCGTCGGGTCCCTCCGTGCGTGGCGCGGCGGCGCAGGCGCGCGTCTACGCCGAGGACGTGCGGCACGGGCGGCCCGTCGCGGGGACGCTCGCGCGGTTCGACCTCCCGGGGGCCGGCACCGCCGACGCCCGTCGGGCGAGCGACGTCCGCGTCGAGACCGGTGCGTGCGTGGGAGACGAGCTCGGTCCCCACACCGACCCGCTGCTCGCGAAGGTCGTCGTGCGCGCCGCCGCGCACGAGGACGCGGTCGACGGGTTGCGCGCCGCCCTGGGCGACGTGCACGTCGACGGCGTCCCGACGAACGTCTCGCTGCTGCGCGCCGCGCTCGCCGGCACGGCCGTGGTCGCGGGGACCGCGACGACCGCCACGCTCGGCACGGTGCGCGACCCAGGTCCCTGGATCGACGTGCTCGACCCGGGCGTCCTCACGACGGTGCAGGACTGGCCGGGACGCACGGGCTACTGGGGCGTGGGCATCCCGCCCTCGGGTCCGATGGACGACTTGTCGTTCCGGACCGGCAACCGCGCGCTCGGCAACCCCGAGGGCGCGGCGGGGCTCGAGTGCACCCTTGCCGGTCCGACCCTGCGGTTCTCCCACGAGGCGACGGTGTGCGTCACCGGGGCGCCTGCGCCGGTGACGGTCGACGGCGAGCCCGTGCGACAGTGGGAGCCGGTCGCGGTCCCCGCGGGCGGCGTGCTCGCGGTCGGGGCCCCGCACGCCGCCGGGCTGCGGACGTACGTGCTCGTGGCGGGCGGTCTGGACGTCCCGGAGTACCTCGGGTCGGCGGCGACCTTCGTCCTCGGCGCCGTCGGCGGCCCGGCCGGGCGCGCGCTCGTCGCGGGCGACGCGCTGCACCCTCGCACCACCGGTCCAGGGACGGCACGTCGCAGGGGCGAGGAGGTGGCGAGCGCTCCCGGGCTCGATGCGGCCGGTGCGGTGCCGCCCGACGCCCGCCCCCGGATGGGCCACTCGTGGGAGCTCGCGGTGACGACGGGACCGCAGTCCGCGGCGCTCACCGCCGCCGCCCTCGGGCGGCTGCGGACGTCGTGGTGGCGCGTCCTGCCGCACGCCGACCGGACGGGCGTGCGGCTCGCCGGGCCCCCGCTCACGTGGGCGCGGCCCGACGGCGGCGACGCGGGCCTCCATCCGTCCACCGTGCTCGACAACCCGTACTCGGTCGGCGCGCTGAACATCAGCGGGGACACCCCGATCCTGCTCGGCCCGGACGGGCCAAGCCTCGGCGGCTTCGTGTGCGCCCTCACCGTCGTCGCCGGCTCCCGGTGGAAGCTCGGACAGATGCGGCCCGGCGACGTCGTGCGGTTCGTGACCGTCCATGACGACGGCGCCGACCGGCTGCGCCGCGACGCCACGGCCCGGGCGGCGGCACGCGTCCCGACGCAGGTGCGCGCCGTGCGCGGTCGCGACGCCGTGGCGTTCGACGGTGACGACGTCCGCGCCACGGGCGGGCCGACGTCGCCCGCCGACGGCCGGCCCGCGGTCCGCTACCTGCGCGGCGCGGACGACGCGGTGCTCGTCGAGTACGACGGCGGCGGCGGACTGGACCTGCACGACCGCCTGCGCGTCCACGCTCTCGCGCGAGGGCTCGAGGCGGCGGCCCCGCGCGGGGTGCGCGACGTGACGCCGGGGGTGCGCACGCTCCACCTGCACGTCGACCCCGACGTGCTGCCGGTACTCACCCTGGTGGGGCTGCTCCGCGAGCTGGAGGTGGACCTCCCCCCGAGCACCGAGATCGAGGTCCCGAGCCGTGTGCTCCGCCTGCCGCTGAGCTGGGACGACCCGGCGATCCGGGACGCCGTCGAACGGTACGCGGCCGGGGTCCGGTCCGACGCGCCGTGGCTGCCGTCCAACGTCGACTTCGTCCGGCGCGCCAACGGGCTCGCGAGCGTCGAGGACGTGCGGCGTACCGTCCTCGACGCCGAGTACCTCGTCCTCGGGCTGGGCGACGTGTACCTCGGCGCCCCGCTCGCGGTGCCGGTCGACCCTCGGCACCGCCTGCTCACGACCAAGTACACCCCGGCACGCACCTGGACCCCGTCGGACGCGGTCGGCCTGGGCGGGGCGTTCCTGTGCGTGTACGGCATGGCGAGCCCCGGGGGCTACCAGCTCGTGGGCCGGACCGTCCCGGTCTGGTCGGCCCACGTGCAGCGCCCGCCGTTCCGCCCGGGCGTCCCGTGGCTGTTCCGATACTTCGACCGGATCGTGTGGGAACCGGTCGACCCGGACGAGCTCGGCGAACGTCGTGCGGCGGCGCGCGCGGGAGTCCTGGAGGTCCCGGTCGAGGACGGGGTCTTCTCCGGCCGGGAGCATGCCGCGCTCCTCGCGCGCGAGGCCGACGACATCGCCGCGGTCGCGGCGGCGCGCCGCGCGGCGTTCGAGCGCGAGGCCGCCGCCTGGGCGGAAGCGGGCGAGCTGGTCGGGTCCCCCGCCCGCGCGACCGCGCGCGGCGGACCGGCTGCGGCGGCCACCGGCACGGACGGCGCCGGAGGCGGCCCCACCGATGTCGACGACCCGTCCCGCGTCGTGCTGCGCGCGCCACTGGGCGGAGTCGTGTGGCGCGTGGAGTCGCCGCCGGGGCGGCGCGTCACCGAGGGCGCACCCGTGGTCGTGCTCGAGGCGATGAAGCTCGAGCTGCCGGTCCTGGCGCCGTCCGGCGGCCGTGTCGTCGACGTCCCCGTACGTCCCGGCGACCACGTGCGCGCCGGCGATCCGCTCGCCGTCGTGCACCTCGACGCGTGACGCGGAGCGTCGTCGCCCGGTGCGGCTACCGCGTGGTGAACAGCCGCGCGGCCTGGGACTCGGCGTCGGCGTAGGTCTGGGCGGCCGCGCCGAGCGCGGCCGTGATGTCGTCGAGCGCGAGCTCGACCTGGTTCTGCGTGGTCTGCCACTGCGCCATCACGCCCGTGAAGGACGTCGCCGCGCCGCCTCGCCACGACGCCTGCAGGTCGGTGAGGTGGCGCATCATGGCCCCGACCTCCGCCCGGATCGCGGTGACCGACCCGTTCACCGCCGCGCTCGCCTGGGCGACCCGTGCGCTGTCGACCTCGTACCGGCTCATGTCGTCCTCCGTCGTCTCCTCGGTCCGCGGACCGCCCTGCACGCGGCGGGCGCCGGTGCGACGACGACGCTAGCCACGGGACGCCGGGCGGCGTGTGCGCGGCGACGCCCCTGTGGACGACAGATCAGGAAGTGGGGCCTGTGGACGGCGTGGATGCCTCCGCCAGCTTGAGCTGCTCCTTGCGCAGCCGCTGGAGCTCCGCGTCCAGGTTCTGCCGCGCCGGTTCCTCCCACGCCGCGCCGAGCGGGCTCGAGAAGAGCGACCGCCGGTCGAGCAGCTTGGTGAGGATCGCGATGCGGGCCCGCACGTAGTCGGGCTTCGGGATGTGCGCGTACTCGTCACGCACGTCCTTGAGGTACTCCTTGTAGCGCTGCGGCTCCGCGGCGAGCATCGCGAGGTCGGCGTCGCACAGCACCGCGCAGTCGAAGTCCGACGCGTCGGGTGCGTGCCGCACGAGCGCGTTGACGAGGTAGGCGACGCGGCGGACGGCCGGCTCCGGGACCCCGAGCGAGGTGAGCTCCGTGTGGGCGAGCGCGGCGCTCGCCGACTCGTCCTCGCCGCCCTTGTTGGCGTACGTCGCTCGTCCCTTCGCGTCGAAGATCGCGCCGTGGTACCAGGCGGCGAGGCGCACCAGGTCGGGGTCGTGCGTCTCCTGGGAGAGCTCGTCGACCCGGCCGAGCACGTCCGCGAGGTGGCGCAGGTTGTGGAAGTGGCGGTCCGGCTGGTCCCAGCGGTCGAGCAGCCCCTGCCCGACGGCGCGGATCTCGTCGTCCGGGGCGGTCGCCCCTGCGCCACGGGCGCTGCGGACGAACGAGGAGAGGAACCACTGCGGTGCGTCGGCGCTGTTGACGCCCATGAACTTCAGCCTTCTTCGACGGTGACGAGGAGATGACGGAGGTCGTCGTCGCCAGGGTGGTACCTGACGCGGAGGCCCCCGCGTCGCCGCGT
Organism: Cellulosimicrobium cellulans; assembly: GCF_016921195.1. Lineage (GTDB taxonomy): Bacteria > Actinomycetota > Actinomycetes > Actinomycetales > Cellulomonadaceae > Cellulosimicrobium > Cellulosimicrobium cellulans_F. The sequence goes on along the minus strand of NZ_JAFGYF010000010.1, from coordinate 34,476 downwards.
GGCCTCACCACCAGCCTAGGTCGCGCGGGACGACCCGCCATCGTAGCCGCACTCGGCGGTGCACGGGACCGGTGCCGTCGGGGCGCTCGGGGCATGCCTGGCCGGGCGCTCGGCGGACGCGCAGGTGGGGCGCGGTGCGGACCGTCAGGGGGCGAGCGGGAGGTCGACGCGCACGGTGAGCCCGCCGCCCGTCGTCTCGCTCACCGAGACTCGTCCCCGGTGCGCGCCCACGATCGCGGCGACGATGGCCAGACCCAGGCCCGAGCCGCCCGACGCGCGGTTGCGCGAGGAGTCCGCGCGGTAGAACCGCTCGAACACCCGGCCGCGCTGCTCGCTGGGGACGCCCGGCCCGTGGTCCCGCACCTCGAGCACGGCGACCGCGTCGACGGCCGCGCCGTCCTTGCGCGCGTCCGGTGGGGCGGCCGGTCCGACCGTGCCCAGCGCGATCTCGACCGGTGTGCCCGCAGGAGTGTGGCGCGTGACGTTGCCGACGAGGTTCGCGAGCACCTGTCGCAGCCGGTCCTCGTCGCCGACGACGCGCAGCGCCGTCGGTGCCGTCGCGCCGGGGGAGAGACCCACCAGCCGGACGTCGCGCGTCGGGTCGAGCGCGTGCAGGTCCTGCGCGGAGTCGCGCGCGAGCGACACGAGGTCCACGGGCTCGTGGCGCAGCGGGCGCCCCTCGTCCAGTCGCGCGAGCGCGAGCAGGTCGTTCACGAGCGTGCCCATGCGGGTCGCCGAGTCCTCGATGCGTCCCATGGTGTCGTCGACCTTGTCGGGCGTGTCGAGCGCCCCTATCCGGTACAGCTCGCCGTAGCCGCGGATCGTCGCGAGCGGGGTGCGCAGCTCGTGGCTCGCGTCGGACACGAACCGTCGCATCCGCTCCTCGGACGCCTCCTGGACCGCGAACGCCTCCTCGATCTGGGAGAGCATCGCGTTGAGCGACGCCGCGAGCGAGCCGACCTCGGTCGTCGGCGGTGCCGGACGCACGCGCCGGGACAGGTCGCCCGCCGCGATGTCCGCCGCCGTCTCCTCGATCTCGCGCAGCGGGCGCAGCGCGCGGTGCACCGCGAGGTAGGCCACGGCGCCCCCGACGAGAGCGATGCCGAGCGCCGAGAGCGCGAGCGCGCGGCCCAGGACCTTGACGGTCTCGTGAATGCCGGTGAGCGGAAGGGCGACGAACGCCGTGCCACCGAGCTCGCCGCTGAACTTGTCGTAGAAGAAGAACGTCGTGACGCGCCACTCGGCCGGGTCGGTCCCGCCGACGGAGTCCACGGTGAACGGCTCGTCCTGGCTCGCCTCGACCTCGGGGTCGGACATCGCGGGGATGTTCGGGACGCCGTAGAGGTTCACCGTCTGGGGCCATCGGAGCGGGACCTCGTCGCCGCCGCGGGGTCGGACGAGGACGTAGTAGTCGCTGGGCAGCTGGGAGCCGCTGCCGATCCGCTCGTTGAGGGTGATGTTCGCGACGGCCGCCGCCGACCGCTCCAGCTGCACGTCGACCTGTCGCACGAGATAGCTCGACACGACCGTCGTCGTCACGACGGACGCCAGCCCGAGCCCCGCAGCGAGCAGCAGCACCGTGATGGCGACGAGCCGGGCGCGCAACGGGACGCGCGCGAACCAGCCCCACCCCTCGGTGGGGACGGGACGACCGAAGGGACGCTCCGCCGTCGGGCCTGCTCCCGGCGAGAGGGGGGCGCCGGCTCCCGGGGCGCCGCTCGTGTGCGGTGCGGGTCCGGCGGGGGTGGTGGACCCGGGGGGCGGGGGAGGGGGCGGTGGGACCGGTCGGGACCCCGTCGTCGTACGGTCGGGGCCGGACGTCATGAGGTCGTCGGCGGCTGGCGCAGCAGGTAGCCCACGCCCCGCTTGGTGTGGATGAGCGGCGGGAGCGCGACGGGCTCGCCGTCGGGCCCGGGCACCGTGAGGTTGTCGATCTTGCGACGCAGGTAGGAGATGTAGGACTCGACGATGTTCGCGTCGCCGCCCCAGTCGTACTGCCACACGTGGTCCAGGATCTGCGCCTTGGACAGCACGCGGCCCGCGTTGAGCATGAGGTACCGCAGGAGCTTGAACTCCGTGGGGGAGAGGTCGACGTCGATCCCCGCACGGCGGACCTCGTGCGAGTCCTCGTCCATCTCGAGGTCGGCGAAGCGCAGCACAGCGTCGTCGACGGGCTCGGCGTGCGTGCGGCGCAGGACCGCGCGGATGCGCGCCACGACCTCCTCGAGGCTGAACGGCTTCGTCACGTAGTCGTCGCCGCCGACGGTGAGGCCGGTGATCTTGTCGCGCGTGTCGTCCTTCGCCGTGAGGAAGACGACGGGCGTGTGCTGCCCCTTCTCCCGCAGGCGGCGCGTGACGGTGAACCCGTCCATGTCCGGGAGCATCACGTCGAGCACGACCAGGTCGGGCTCGACGTCGCGCACGAGCCGCAGGGCGCTCTGCCCGTCCGCGGCGGCGTGGACCTCGAACCCGGCGAAGCGCAGGGACGTGGCCAGCAGCTCGCGGATGTTCGGCTCGTCGTCGACGACGACGAGGCGTGCCTCAGGCGTGGTGCTCATGCGTCCAGTGTCCTCCTCAGGTCTGGGAGTCGCCTGGGAACGCGCTCCACCCGCGGACTCCTCAGGAGGCGGGTCGCGCGGTGCGCGTGGGCGGCGTCGGGCAGGATGGCGGGCGTGCGGATCACGGTGGACCAGAGGCGACGACGGCTCGTCGCGCAGCAACTCGCGCTCGCATCGGACCTCCCGGGGCGCCCGGCGGCTCGGAGCCCCGAGGACGTCGTCGACCGGTTGCTCGCGCTCCACGCCACCGACGCCCCGAGCGTCTACCTCTCCGTGCTCGCGCGGGTCCCCGGGCTCGTGCTCGACGACGTCCGCGACGCCGTGTTCGGCCGGCGCACCCTGGTCAAGGTGCTGGCCATGCGGCGCACGATGTTCGTGGTGCGGCGCGAGACCGTTCCCGTCGTGCACGCGGCCGCGGCGCTCGCCGTCGCGCGGCGGCTGCGCACGCGGCTGCTCAAGGAGCTCTCGACGCTGCCCACGGACCCGCCCGTCGACGACGCGGCGACGTTCCTCGCCGCGGTCGAGGCGCAGGTGCACGACGCGCTCGCCTCGCAGGGCCCGCTCGACGGCGCCAGCCTGTCCAGGGCGGCGCCGCTGCTGCGCACCGCGTTCCTGCCCACCACCGACAAGACGTGGGACGTACGCCGCACCCTGACGTCCCCGCTCACGGCGCTGCTGTCCGCCGAGGGCGCCGTCGTGCGCGGCGAGCCGCGGGGGTCGTGGTCGTCCAACCGGCACGTCTGGTCACCGGTCGAGGACTGGTTCCCGGGCGGCATCCCTGCGATGGACGAGGCAGCCGCGCGCACGGAGCTGGCCCGGTCCTGGCTCGAGGTGTTCGGCCCGGCGACGGTCAAGGACCTCGCGTGGTGGACGGGCTGGAACCAGCGGGACACGCGCGCCGCGCTCGCGGCGCTCGACGTCGTCGAGGTGGAGGTCGAGACGGGGACGCCGGGCGACCCCGCCCCGCAGCCGGGCGTCATGCTCGCCGGGACGGACCTGCCCGGTGTCACGGAGTCGCCGCTCGAGGGCAGCGTCGCGCTCCTGCCGTCGCTCGACCCGACGACGATGGGCTGGGCCGCGCGCGACTGGTACCTCGGCCCGCACAAGGCCGCGATCTTCGACACGATCGGCAACGCCGGCGCGACCGTCTGGTGGGAGGGCCGGATCGCCGGCGCCTGGGCCGTGCGCCCGGGCGGGGAGCCGGTGTTCCGCCTGCTCGAGGACGTGGGGTCGGACGCCGAGCGTGCCGTCGCCGCGGAGGCCGAGCGCATCGCGGCGCTCCTCGGCGGCGACGGCGTGACGGCGTCGTTCCCCACGCCGCTGTACCGCGAGCTCCACGCCTGACGGTGGACACCGGCTGAGTGCCGGGTCTTCGTCGTCCACGGGGAGCCGCGACGACAGGAGCCCAGCACCCAGCAGGTCGGTCAGAGGTAGCGCAGCGGGTCGAACTCCTCGAGCGGGATGATGCGCACGCGCGGCAGGACGGTCGTGAACGCCCCCGCGTGGTCCTCGAGGTCGAACACCTCGAGCCCGCGCCCGGTGAGCTCCGTGAGCCGCACGTTGACGAACTCGCGGAACGCGAGGACGCCCACCCGGCGGTCCGGGTCGTCGAGCAGCGTCTCGACCTGCGGCAGGAAGTCCCCGTCGTGGCTCGCGAGCAGCACGTCGCCCGGCTGGTCGACGATCGCGTCGAGCATGCGCTGGATACCGATGTCCACGACCTTCTCGCTGCCCGAGCCGGCGAGCGGGATCGGCCGGTAGCCCATCGCGAGGAGCGCCTGCACGAACGACATCGGCATCTGGCCCGACGACGCGTTGAGGAAGAACAGCGGCGTGACGTCCTGGCCCCAGGCCTGGCGTGCGAACTCCACGATGCGGTCCCACCGTGGCCGCTCCTCCGGCGCGGGACGGTGCCCGAGGACGTTCATGCCGAGCGTCGCGTCGATGTTCTCGCCGTCGACGACGAGGTAGGTGCGGCGCGGCGTCGTCAGGGCTCGGCCGTCGGAGGTCTGGAGGTCGGACATGCTGGTCAGCCTATCCGCGCGACCGTCGCCTGCCATGTCCACGACGTGGGTGTTTGCGTCGGGGTACCCCGGAGTGGGTACCGTCGGACCTCGTGACCACGCACGACACCGACGCCACGGCCGCGACCGGAACCGTCCGGCTCACGGTCGTCCAGAACTCTCCGGACGTCACGCTCGACGCCTACGCCGACCAGCTCGCCGCCGACCTGCGGGTCGTGCGCGCGCACGACGGCGACGCGATTCCCCCGGCGGACGGGGTCGGGGACGGCCTGGTCGTGCTCGGCGGACACATGTCCGCGCACGACGACGAGCGCGCCCCCTGGCTGCCCGCGTTGCGCGAGACCCTGATCGCCGCGGCGACGACCGGCGTCCCCACGCTCGGCATCTGCCTCGGGGCGCAGCTCCTCGCCGTCGCGGGCGGCGGCCAGGTCCAGGTGGCCGCGCCTCCGGGGCGCGAGGCCGGCGCGACCCGCGTCTTCTGGCGCGCCGACGCCGAGACCGACCCCGTCCTCTCGGCGCTCGCAGTCGGCGACGAGCCGGTGCGGTACGTGACGAGCATGCACGCCGACGCGATCGTCGACCTGCCGCGCGGCGCCGTCTGGCTCGGGTCGTCCAACATGTACCCGTACCAGGCGTTCCGCCTCGGCTCCGCGCTCGGCGTGCAGTTCCACCCCGAGACGACGCGCGCGGGCTTCGAGACGTGGTGCGACGCGTTCGACGACGTCGACGCCGCTGCCGCCCTGGCCGGGTTCGACGAGCACGCGCAGGAGATCCTCGACGGCGGCCGTCGCCTCGCCGAGGCCTTCGTCGCCGAGGTCCGCACGACCGTGGGGCAGCGCGTCCCGGCCTGACCCGACGCCGCGATCCCCTCCGCGCGGTCGCACCGGTCGGCCGAGGTAGAACCGTGGTTGCGCGAGGTAGAACTGTGGTTGGTCGAGGTAGAACTGTGGTCGGGTCTCAGGCCCGCGTGGTCGGGTCCGCGGTGCGGGCGGCCTCGGTGCTCGGGGCTGCGGCGCGTCACCCGGGTCGCTCGGACGTGGCTTTTGGAGCGCCGCGCTGACGCCCTGTCGCATCCGAGCCCACCCCCACCGCTCAGCCGCGAGGTCACCCGGCGACCGGCGACCAACCACCCACCCCGACCACGCGCCGTCGAGCACAAGAACCACGGTTCTACCTCGGCCGACCACGGTTCTACCTCGCGCAACCAGGGTTCCACCTCGCGGGTCCAGGGTTGTCCCCGCGAGGAGTCACCAGTCGGAGGTCGGGGCGTCCTGGGTGGTGGTACCGGACTCGATCGCGGGCGTGACCTGGGTGGGCGACACCTGCGACGCGGGCGACGAGCCCTGCTTGAGGGCGGCGAGCCGTGCCTCGATCTCGACGGCCTCGCCGGACGTCTCCAGCTCGGCGAACTGCGCGTCGATGCTCGACGCCGCGACCTCGGCCTGGCCGAGGGCCTGCGCCTCCTCGCGACGCACGATCTCCTCGTAGCGGGAGATCTCGCTCGTCGGGTCGAGCACGTTGATCGAGCTGATCGCGCCCTGGACGGTCTGCTGCGCCTGCGCGCTCTTCTGCCGGGCGACGAGCGAGTCGCGCTTGGACCTCAGCTCGCCGAGCTTGTCCTTCATCATCGCGAGCCCGGACTTGAGCTTCTCGACCGACTCACGCTGCGAGGCGATGAGCGGCTCGGCCTGGCGGACCTCGCTCTCGGCGGAGATCTGCTTGCCGAGCGCGACCTTGGCGAGGTTGTCGAACTTGTCGGCGTTGGCGGTGTCACCCTGCTGCCGGTAGCGGTCGGCCTGCGCCGAGGCGGCGGCGGCCTTCTGCCCCCACTCCTGGACCGCGGCGACGTCCTCGTTGTAGTCCTGCTCCGCGAGGCGGAGGTTGCCGATGGTCTGCGCGACCGCCTGCTCGGCGTCGGCGATGTTGTTCGTGTAGTCGCGCACGAGCTGGTCCAGCATCTTCTGCGGGTCCTCGGCGCTGTCCAGGAGCGCGTTGATGTTCGCGCGGGCGAGCTGCGCGATCCGTCCGAAGATGCTCTGCTTCTCCGCCATGGTCGTCCCTCTCTCGGTGAGCCGGTCTCGTGCTGGTCGGTCCTGCGTGCTGCTCTCGTTCGTCTGTCTCGTCTGCCTCGGCCGGTCTGGTCGCGGGCGCTCGCCGTCCTCGTCAGAAGCGCCCGCCGCGACCCGAGCGGCCGCCCGACGAGCGGCCGCCGGAGCGCCCGCCCGCCCGGCCGCCGCCGAAGCCACCCCCGCCGAAACCGCCCCCGAAGCTCCCGCCGCCGAACCCGCCGGAGCGGCCCCCGCCACCGCCGCGCAGGATCGAGTCGAGCAGGATGCCGCCGAGCACCATGCCCCCGACGTTGCTCCCGCTGCCACCGCCGAACATGCCGCCGCCTTGCGACGACTGCCAGCTCGACGCGTCCTGCTGGGCGCGTTGCGCCGCGGACTGCGCCTGCGCGTCGGCCTGCTGCGCGCGGTCGAGTGCGGCGACGGGGTCGGTCGGCTGGAGGGCGCGCGCCTCGCCGAGCAGCCGGATGGCCTCGGAGAGCCGGGTGCGCGCCTCGGGGCCGACGGCGCCGCGCCGGGTCTCGATGAAGTCGTTCGTCGCGCGGACCTGCGAGTCGACGCGCGCGAGCGTGTCGCGCAGGAGCGCGTTGGCGCGCGCGGCCTGCTCGGCGCGCTCGCGGAACGGGGCGAGCGCGGCGTCGAGCGCGGCCTCTGCTGCGGTGAGGCGCCGCAGCGCGGCGAGCGGGTCGCCGCCGTCGCGGGCGGTGGCGGCCGCCGCCACGGCGGCCTGCGCCTCGGCGAGCGCCGGCGCGACCGCCGGGTTCCCGGGCGCGAGCCGCCCGGCGTCGGCGATGTCGGAGGTGATGGACGCCAGCCCCTTGTCGAGCCGTGGGCCCGACTCGGCAAGGTCCGCGCCGGCCCGGTCGACGGCGTCGAGCAGCGTCACGGCCTGCCCGACGGCGTTCTGCGCGGCGCGGGCGAGCGCGACCGCCGTCGCGCGGTCCTTGCCGGCGAGCGCCTCGCGGCCCCGCGCGACGGACTCCCGGGCGTTCGCGACGAGCGCCTGCGCCTGGTCCGGGTTCTGCGCGACGGACGCGAGCGACGTCGGCGGGTAGGTGCGGGCGAGCCCGTCGAGCGTCACGCGCGCGGGCTCGACACGGGCGAGGATCTCGCTCGCCCGCTGGTCGGTCTCGTCGAGCACCTGCGGCGCGCGCGCCTGGAGGTCGCGCAGCTCGTCGAACGTGCGGGACTGGGCGTCGAGGGACTCCGCGACCTCGTCGCACAGCGCGACGATACGCGCCATCGCGTCCCGGGCCTGCGGCTCGGTCTCGGGGCGGTCGTCGTCGAGCTGCTGTCGGAGCGCGAACGCCTCCGAGACCTTCCGCTTGCCCTCGGCGAGCGCCGCCGAGAACTGCTGCGTCGCCTCGAGACCGAACTGGGCCTGCGCAAAGCCGAGCTCCTGCTCCGAGGTCTTCACGGCGTCGTCGATGGCGACCAGCGCAGCGCTCGCGCGTCGGTCGAGCTCGTCGGTGGGCAGGCTCGCGAGCCCTGCTTCCGGGGGCCCTCCCGCCGGTGCCGCGCGGCGCCGCTTCGCGACGGAGCGCACGATCAGCACGACGACGAGGACGAGCGCGCCGAGCCCGAGCAGGACCCAGAGCCAGGGCACGCCACCGGAGCCCTGGCTCGCGCCCCGAGCGACCTCGGCCGCGGCGATCGCGGCGCCGGCCCAGTCGTCGTCCCGCAGCTCGTCCTCCGCGGCGGCGGAGATGCGGTCGAGCTCGGCGTCGGTGAGGGACACGTTGTTGTCGTAGGAGAGCCCGTACCGGCGGTCCTCCGTCGCGACGGCGAGCAGCAGGTCGTCGACCCCGAGGCCCGACGCGTTCGCCGTGGCGTTCGCCCAGTCGACCCCGTCCATGCCGTCGAAGCTCGCGACGTAGACGACGAAGAGCTGGAGGTCGGTGTCCTGCGCGAGGCGGTCGAGCGCGTCTTGGACCTCGTCGGTCTGGTCGCCGAGCACGCCGTCGGGGTCGGTGATCTCGCCCGCGACGTCCGTCGGGGGGACGGCGTGCGCCGTCCCTGCGGGGGCGAGCAGCGCGAGGCCGGTCAGGAGCGTCATCACCGTCGCGACGACGAGGGAGGCGAGCGCGCGGGCGCCGCGGCCCGCGGCGGCGCGAGGGAGCGAGGGACGTTCGGCCGTGCTCACGCGCCGATCCTTTCCCAGCGGCCTGGGTCCCGCAATCGGTACCGATGGTCGCCCATCGTGGTCGCACCGGGCACCGTTCCGCGCCGGGCAGGTGCCGCGCTCCTGCGTCGCGGGACCCACCCGTCACTGCACGACGTCCAGGTCCTGATGCTCTCGGTCGGACTGGCCGTCGTTGCGTGCCCGGCGGGTGCCGCGCTCCTGCGTCGCGGGACCCCCACCCGTCACTGCACGACGCCCAGGTCCTCCGTGCTCGTGGTCGGCCTTGGGCGTCGTTCCGTGACAGCCGGGTACCTTGCTTCGCTGCGGTCCCCACCCGTCACTGCACGACGTCCAGGTCCTCCGCGTCGACGATGCGGTATGCGTACCCCTGCTCCGCCAGGAACCGCTGGCGGTGGGCCGCGAAGTCCTGGTCGACCGTGTCGCGCGCGACGACGGCGTAGAAGTGCGCGGTGCGGCCGTCGGCCTTGGGGCGCATGACGCGGCCGAGACGCTGGGCCTCCTCCTGGCGCGACCCGAACGACCCGGAGACCTGGATCGCGACGGACGCCTCGGGCAGGTCGATCGAGAAGTTCGCGACCTTCGACACGACGAGCCGCGAGATCTCGCCCGAGCGGAACGCGTCGAACAGGCGCTGGCGCTCGCGGACCGTCGTCGCGCCCGTGATGAGCGGCGCGTCGAGGTGCTGCGACAGCTCCTCGAGCTGGTCGAGGTACTGGCCGATCACGAGCACCTGGTCGTCCGGGTGCTGCGCGACGATCTGCTCCACGACGCGGTTCTTGCCCGTGGCGGTCGCGGCGAGCCGGTACTTGTCCTCCGGCTCCGCGACGGCGTACGTCATGCGGTCGGCCTCGGGCAGCGTGAGGCGCACCTCGACGCAGTCCGCGGGCGCGATGTACCCCTGCGCCTCGATGTCCTTCCACGGGGCGTCGTACCGCTTGGGCCCGATGAGCGAGAACACCTCGTCCTCGCGGCCGTCCTCGCGCACGAGCGTCGCGGTGAGCCCGAGCCGGCGGCGCGCCTGGAGGTCCGCCGTCATGCGGAAGATGGGCGCGGGGAGCAGGTGCACCTCGTCGTACACGACGAGCCCCCAGTCGCGGGCGTCGAGCAGCTCGAGGTGCGTGTACACGCCCTTCCGCTTGGTCGTCAGCACCTGGTAGGTCGCGATCGTGACGGGCTTGATCTCCTTGCGCGCGCCCGAGTACTCGCCGATCTCGTCCTCGGTGAGCGTCGTGCGCCGCACGAGCTCGTCGCGCCACTGGCGCGCGCTCACCGTGTTCGTCACGAGGATGAGCGTCGTCGTCCCGGACCTCGCCATGGCGCCCGCGCCCACGATCGTCTTCCCGGCGCCGCACGGCAGCACGACGACGCCGCTCCCGCCGTGCCAGAAACCGTCCACCGCCTGCGCCTGGTACGGGCGCATCTCCCACGGCTTCGGCGCCTCGCCCTCGGTGCGCGGCGGCGTCGTCGGGCTGAGCGCGATGGCGTGCTTCTCGCCGTCGACGTACCCCGCGAGGTCCTCGGCGGGCCAGCCGAGCTTCACGAGGACCTGCTTGAGGTGGCCGCGCTCGGAGGGGTGCACGACGACGGTCGTGTCGTCGATCCGCTCGCCCACCAGGCCGGCGGTGCGCTTGGACTTGAGGACCTCGGCGAGCACGGCGCGGTCGGTCGCCTCGAGCACGAGGCCGTGCGTCGGGTGCTGCGCGAGCGTGAGCCGCCCGTACCGCGACATGGTCTCCGCGACGTCGATGAGCAGCGCGTGCGGCACCGGGTAGCGCGAGTACTCGATGAGCGTGTTGACGACCTGCTCGGCGTCGTGCCCGGCCGCGCGTGCGTTCCACAGGCCGAGCGGCGTGAGCCGATACGTGTGGACGTGCTCGGGGGCGCGCTCGAGCTCGGCGAAGGGCGCGATCGCGCGGCGCGCGTCGTCCGCGCGCGGGTGGTCGACCTCGAGCAGCAGCGACTTGTCGCTCTGGACGATGAGAGGTCCGTCGGTCATGTGTCTCCTTGCCGAGGTAGAACCGTGGTCTCGCGAGGGAGAACCGTGGTGCCGCGAGGTAGAGGAGCGGTCGTGGCCACGGTTCTACCTCGCGCCACCGGGGTCCTCCGCCGGCGGGGTGTCGGGGGCGACGGACGCGATCCGGTGGACCGCGACCGTGAGCTCGGCGTCCCGCGCCGGGTCCTGCGCGCGCAGCCGACCTGCGTCGAGGGTGAGGGGTCGCACGCGGCGCCGGTCCTGCGAGCCCGTCGGCCCGACCACCTCGAGCCAGACCATCGCCCCGTCCGCGATCGCCTCGCGCAGCAGACCCAACGCGGCCACCGGGTCGGATGTTCCCTCCACGGGGTGGTCCCCGCCGTGCCCGTTCGTGCCCGACGGCGCCGGCCCACCCGTGCGCGGTCCGTCGCCCCCCGCGGGCCCCGGCTCGGTGCGTCGTCCTCCGGCGCGGCCGTCGGTCTGCGCCGCGGAGCGGGAGTCGGCGGCCCGCAGGCGGGCCACGAGGTCGGCGAACCGCTGGGCGCTCCTGCTCTCGGCACCGCCGGGCTCGTCGACGCGCGCCCCCGACCCGGGGACGACACCCGTCCGCGCACGACCGCCCGCGCGCCGACCCGGCGTGGTGAGCCGACCGCGCCGGGGCGCCGCGACGTCGTCGGCCCCGCCTCGTCGTCCCGCCCGGTCCGCGACGAGCACGCGCCCGTCCGGGCCCTCGACGACGGCCGGCACCCCCCGCGCGCGCAGCGCCTCCTGGAGCTCCCCGGCGGGCGCGGCCGACGCGAGCACGGTCGGCGCGAGGAGCACCAGCCCCAGCCCGCGCAGGGCCGGGTCCTCCGCGATCCCGGCGAGCAGCACCGGGTCCTCGGCGCGTACGTACGACGACGCCGTCCCCACGCGCACCCGGCCGTGGCGGCGGGCCGTGTCCCGCACGAGGTACTCGAGCGGCTGCGGCACCGGGGTCCGGGAGTGGGACGCGAGCTCGGCGAGGAGCTCGTCGGCCGTCGCGCCGCGGTCGAGCGCGCGCAGGACGGACTCCGGGGTGAATCGGACCGTCGTCGCGGCGCCGCGGGACTCGACGTCGGCCGCGACCTCCACGAGCCGCTCGAGCGTGCGTGACGGCCGGCCCGGCACGATGCCCGTGAGGTCGCCCTGGAGCAGCAGGTCGTCGACCTCGGCCGGCAGCACCGCCTCGAACGCGGCGCCGAGGTCCGCCGCCCCGGTCCCGGACGGCGCGTCGTCGGACGCGACGAGCGCCCGGCCCGGCGGAGCGAGCGCCCCCGCGCCGGTCACCCCGAGCAGCGCGGCCTCGCGCAGCAGCCCCGCGACGGCCTGCTCGGGCGGGACCGCACGCGGCGTGCGCCACCGCAGGACCGCGACGACGTCGGCCGCGGCGAGCGGGCGCCCGGGGGTGAGGTCGAGGACGTCCAGCACCGACCGCCGCAGCCGGGGCACCCACGGACGCCACAGCTCCGGGTCGAGCGCGGCACGCAGGGCGCCCTTCTCGTCGCGGCTGCCCACGAGCCAGGGCGTGCGGCGCGAACGCCACCAGCCGCGGGCGAGCGTCGCCCAGCGGTCGCCCAGGCCGTCCTCGAGCCAGTCCTCCGCACCGAGGGTCGGGGCGAACGTCGGCGGGTCGTCGCCGTCGTCGGCCACGAGCCCGGCCGCCGCGGCCAGCTCGACGACGGCGGCCGCGGTCGGGTCGTCCACCTCGAGCGCCAACCCTGCGCGCCGCAGGTCGCGCACCCCGAGCCCCCCGCCGCGCAGCACGCCCGGGGGGTGCTCGGTCCAGTGCGTCACGAGTCGCGCGACGAGCCGGACGGCCTCGAGCCCGGCGCTCGCGGACTCGGCGTCGACCGTCGCGGCCGGGAGCTCGCGGACGTCCGGGACGGGCGGCGCGGTCCGGACGTCACGGTGCGTCCGACCGCCGCGCAGGGCGAGCCCGACCTCGCGCGGCAGCACGACGTGCCGCTCGTCCGTCGTACGCAGGTAGCCGTGCTCGACGAGCCAGCCCGTCGCGCGCCGGGCCGACGCGTCCGCGCGGGGCGCGACCCCGACGGGCGGCCCCCACGTCAGCGCGTCGAGGATCGCCCGGGCGCCCGGCGGGGCGTCGTCGGGCAGGTCGCCGGGTGGCGCCGTGGGCCGCGCGCTCGTCCCGGTTGCGCTCGGCTCACCGGCGGCGGGCGCCGCGACGGGACCGAGACCGGCGGGGTGGGGGCCCAGGACTTCCGCGACACCGGGCGCCGGGCGGAACCCGGCAGACCGTGTGCCGGGGGTCCAGACGAGCGCGAGCTCGTCGAGGAGGGCGAGGGCGGCGGTGACGCGCGCCCGGTCGACGCCCGTCGCCCGGGCGACCGCCGTCGCCGTGGCGGACGATCCCACGGAGTCCAGGACCAGCACCGCCTCCAGGACGTGGAGCGTGAGCTCGTCCAGCCCCGCGAGTGCACGTTCCAGGCTCGTCCGGTTCATCGCGCGCGCGGCGAGCGAGAGAAGGGTCGAGGGCGACGGCGTCGCGAGGTCGGGCCGTCGCCCGAGCAGCGCGACCAGGGCGGCGTCGTCGCGCTGGCGCAGCGACTCGCTGTACGTCGGAGCCCGCTCGGGCCGGGAAGTGGCCATCCGTTCGATGCTACGCGGATCGTGCGTGACCGTTCGGCACCGGCTGCCGCTCGTCGGCACCGCGAGGTGCCGGGCGACACCGGACGTGCCGACCTCGCGCGCCCGGTCAGCCGCGGGCGGTGCGCCGGCAGACCTCGTCCCAGGGCGTCGGCTCGATCCCGAAGCGGGCGCGCGCCGCCGTGTCGTCGAGGACGTAGGGGCGGTCCCACTGGTAGGCGAGGTCCCGCAGCTCGCGCAGCAGGGGCGAGAAGACGCCGGCGGCGGCAAGGCCTGCGCCGCGCAGCGAGCGGACCCGGACGGGCGGACGCCCGACGCTCGCGAGGACGTCGGTGAGCGCGTCGCGCTGCGTGCGCGGCGGGTTGCTCGGGGTGTGCCACGTGCGGCCGTGCGCGCCGGGGTCCGCGGCGGCCGCGACGAGCGTGCGCGCGGCGTCGCGGACGTCGGTGAACGAGTGCGGCAGGTCGGTGCGCCCGATCATTGTCACGGAACGCCCGCGCAGCGCGGCCGGGACGACGCGCGAGACGTGCCCGTTGCTCCCGACCCCGGGCCCGACGAAGTCGGAGCTGCGCACCTCGACGACGCGCGCGCGACCGGCGCGGTGCGCGGCGAGCGCGTCGGCCCAGAGCCGGGCGCGCAGGACGCCCTTGTGGTCGGTCGCCGCGTCGGGCAGGTCCTCGATCATCGGGCCGTCGACGGGGCCGTAGGGGTAGAGGTTGCCGGTGATCGCGTAGACCGCGCCGGTGCGCTCGACCGCGGTGAGCAGCGCCGTGGCGAGCGGCGGCCACACGCGCTCCCACTGCGTGTAGTCGCCGGGGTTGGCGCAGTTGTAGAGCACGGCCGCGCCCTCGGCCACGCGGGTCAGGGCGTCGGCGTCGGACGCGTCGAGGGCGACGTGCGTGACGCCGGCGACGCCGGTGTCCCGGCCGCTGCGCGTGACGACGGTGACGGACGACCCACGGGCCGCGAGCTCGGCGGCGACGTGCCGCCCGACGGGGCCGGCGCCGACGATCACGTGCCGGTCGGAGGAGGACGGGGTGCTGGACATGGAGGTCTCCTTTCCGAGAGCGGTGCTCTCGCTTCGTCGAGGAGCATGGCACGGGACGGGGTCGAAAGCAAGAGCGCTGCTCTCGTTTGTGGGCGCCGCTCTCGTCTGGCACCCTGGCGGCATGACCGCACCCCGCACGGCGCGCGCCATGGCGCGCGAGACGCTGACGCGCGAGATCCTCGACGCCGCCCGGGCGCGGCTCGTCGCCGACGGCCCCGCCGCGCTCTCGCTGCGCGCCGTCGCGCGCGACGTCGGCATGGTGTCGTCGGCCGTCTACCGGTACTTCCCGAGCCGCGACGCGCTGCTGACCGCGCTCCTCGTCGAGTGCTACGACGAGCTCGGCGCAGCCGTCGAGAACGCGGAGGCCGCCGTCGCGCGCGGCGACCTGACCGGCCGGTGGCTGGCCGCGTGCCGGGCGCTGCGCGCATGGTGCGTCCAGCGGCCCGGCGACTTCGCGCTGCTCTACGGCACGCCCGTGCCGGGGTACGCGGCACCGCAGGACACCGTCGAGCCCGCGACCCGGGTCGTGCGCGCGCTCGTCCGGATCGTCGCCGACTCCTGGGCCGACGGCGCCGGCCCCACGCCCGCCCCGCGGTCCGGGGGAGACGCGGCCGCGCTGGTCGCCCCCGCCCTCGCGTTCGTGAGCGCGCGGGGCCTCGTCGCGCCCGACGCCCCGGCGGAGGCCGTCGTCCGCACGCTCATGGCCTGGACAACGCTGTTCGGCACGGTCTCCTTCGAGCTGTTCGGCCACCTCCACCGCACGGTCGCCGACTACGCCGACTGGTTCGACGCCGTCGCGCTGCGGGTGGGGGCGGACGCGGGGGTGGTCCCGCGCGGTATGGATGCGGCTTTGCCGCCGCACGGCCGGTAGCCTGGGGGTTCTGGTTCCTACGAGCACGAACGAGGTTCACGTGCCCACCGGCAAGGTCAAGTGGTTCGACACCGAACGCGGGTTCGGCTTCATCGCCAACGACGACGGCGGCGAGGTCTTCCTGCACGCCTCCGCGCTGCCCGCGGACGCCCCCGCGCCCAAGCCCGGCGCACGCGTCGACTTCGGCGTGGCCGACGGGCGACGCGGCCCGCAGGCGCTCGCGGTCAAGCTCCTCGACCCGGCACCGTCCGTGGTCAAGGCGAAGCGCCGCTCGGCCGACGAGATGGCGGTCATCGTGGAGGACCTCATCAAGGAGCTCGACGGGATCGGCAACGGGCTGCGCCGCGGTCGCTACCCGGAGAAGGGCAAGGCGACGATGGTCGCCAAGGTGCTGCGCGTGGTCGCCGACGAGATCGAGGGCTGACATGGTCGCCGTGGCTGCCGCCGAGGAGCGTTCCCGGGGAGTGTCCGCGCGTGCCGCGCGCGACGCCGTGCTCACGGGCGCGGTCGAGCTCGCGCGCGCCGCGGCCCAGGAGGTCGCCGAGAGACCCGAGGACGTCGGGGAGCACCTCGGCACGTACGCGGAGGCGGACCGCCTCATCTCCCACCGGTTCGCGTGCACGATGCGCGGCTACCGCGGCTGGCACTGGACCGTCACCCTCGCCCGCGTGCCGCGCGGGCGGACGGCCACGGTGTGCGAGGTCGAGCTGCTGCCCGGTGACGGTGCGCTGCTCGCGCCGCCGTGGCTGCCGTGGTCCGAGCGACTGCGCCCGGGCGACGTCGGGCCCGGCGACGTGCTCCCGTTCCGCGCCGACGACCCGCGCCTCGAGCCCGGCTACGTGCCCACGGGCGACGAGGAGCAGGACTCCGTCGCGATCGAGGAGCTCGCCCTCGCGCGCGCTCGCGTCCTGTCCCCGCAGGGGCGGGACGAGGCTGCCGAGCGCTGGTACCGCGGCTCGCGCGGCCCGACGACGCGTGGTTCGGTCGCGTCGGCCGCGGAGTGCGGGTCGTGCGGCTTTCTCGTCCCCCTCCAGGGCAGCCTCGGCCAGGTGTTCGGCGTGTGCGCGAACGAGTGGTCGCCCGACGACGGCAAGGTCGTGAGCCTCGACCACGGTTGCGGCGCGCACTCCGAGACCGACGTCGAGCCGCAGCGGAGCGACTGGCCGGACGCCGATCCTCTCGTCGACGAGCTGCACGTCGAGATCGTCTCGCTGCTCGAGTCGGTCACCCCGCCGACGGAGCCCGCGGCCGAGGGGGTCGTAGCGGCGGACGAGCCGCAGGAGTGACGGACGACGTCTTCGGGACGGCCGCGCTGCGCCGCGCGGTCCTGGAGGCGTGGCGGTCGTCGCCCACGCGGCTGCGCGAGGACGCGAACACCGAGGAGGACCACGCCCACGGGTCGTACCGGGGGCGGCTCGTCGTCGAGCTCGCGCAGAACGCCGCGGACGCCGCGGCCCGTGCCGGGGTCCCGGGGCGGCTGCGCCTGAGCCTGCACGCGCCGTCGGGACCTGACGGGACCTGGGTCCTGCGCGCGGCGAACACCGGCGAGCCGCTGGACGCGCCGGGCGTCGCGTCGCTCGTGGCGCTGCGCGCGTCCGCCACCGGGCGGGGCGCGCGCGACCCCGACGGCCGGGCGTCCACGGTCGGCCGGTTCGGGGTCGGCTTCGCGGCCGTCCGCTCGGTCTCCGACCGGGTGCGGGTCGGGGCGGGGGAGCGTGCCGTGGAGCTGTCGCTCGCCCGCACGCGTGCCGCGCTCGACGACGTGGTCGCCGACCGTCCCGACCTCGCCGCCGAGGTCGCGCGCCGCGGCGACCGGCTTCCTGCGCTGCGGCTCCCGTTCCCGACCCGCGTCGAGGTGCCGTCGGGCTACGACACGGTCGTCGAGGTCGAGCTGCGCGACGCCGACGCGCTCGTCGCCGTCCGCGCCGAGCTCGCGGACGTGGGGGACCCGCTGCTGCTCGCGCTCCCCGCGCTCACGGAGGTCGTCGTGACCGGGGACGGCGTCCGGGAGCGCCGCGTCGCCGACGTCGCCGACCGGTGGACCGTCCTGCGTCGGGAGGGATCGGTCGACCCGGCCCTGCTCGCGGACCGCCCGGTCGAGGAGCGCGCGAGCACGCGGTGGGCGGTCACGTGGGCGCTGCCCGACGGCGGCGCGCGCACCGACGTCCTGCACGCCCCGACCCCCACCGACGAGCGCCTCACGTTCCCCGCGCTGCTCCTGGCGACCTTCCCGCTGGACCCGGCGCGCCGGCACGTCCCGCCCGGGCCGGTCACCGCGCACGTCGCGCGCGCGGCGGGGCGGGCGTACGCGGAGCTGCTCGGGGGGCTCGCGAGGTCGCGCGGCGCCGACGTGCTGGCCCTCGTCCCGACCGGGCTGCCGGCGAGCGCGGTCGACGCGGAGGTGCGTGCGTCGGCCGAGGTGGCGCTCGCCCGGACCCCGCTCCTCCCGCTCGACGCGCCGCCCACCCAGGGCACCGAGGAGACACCCGGGGCGGCCGAGGACGACGCGGCCGACGCCGGCCGGCACTCCCTGGTCGCGCCCGCCGAGGCGCGCGTCCTCGCGGGCGACGTGGGCGACGCGCGCGTGCGCGCCGAGCTCGGCGTCGCGCACCTGGTGGACGTCCCGGGTCCGCTCCGCGCGGTCGCGCGGTCGCTCGGGGCGCAGGTCGTGGACCTCGCGGACGTGGTGGACGACCTGCCGCTCGTCGCCGACCCGGCGCGCTGGCGGGCGCTGTACGACGCCCTCGCGCCGCACGCCACCGACCGGTCGGTGCTCGAGGCGCTGGGTGCGCTCCCGGTGCCGCTGCTCGGTGGGCAGGTCGTGCGCGGTGCCCGCGGTCTCCTCCTCCTGGACGTCGGGTCGGGCGAACCCTCGGACGCCGGCGGCGGGGTGCTGGACGCCCGCGACGCAGCCGACCTCGGGGTGCCCGTCGTCGACCCGCGCGCGGCGCACCCGCTGCTGGAACGCCTCGGGGCGCGCGCCACCGACCTGCGGACGGTGCTCTCCGACGGGGCCGTCCGCGAGCGTGTGCTCGCGGCGTCGGACGCGGCCGAGGCCGGCGACGACCCGACGTCGGACGTCGAGCGGCTGCTCGCCCTGGTCGCGGCGGCGGTGCGCGACGTGCCGGACCCGGCGCGCGCCGGGCTCCCGTTCTGGTGGGGCGAGCTGCCCGTCCGGACGGCCGACGGCGGCTGGTCGGCGGTGCGCGGTTGCGCGCTCCCCGGGACGTGGGCCGCCGACGCCCTCGACACGCTCGACCTCGTCGATCCCGCGGTCGTCGACCGCTGGGGAGAGCCGGTGCTGCGCGCCGTGGGTGCGGCCACCGGGCTCGGGGTGGTGCGCGTGCACGACGTCCTCACTCCCGTGTCGGCCGACGACGAGCCGGAGCTGGACCCGCACGCGCCGGAGGGGTGGCTGTCCGACTGGAGCGGGTACCTCGCGTACCTCGCGGCGGCCCTCGGCCCCGAGGCGTACGTGGGCGACGTGCTCGCGGTGGCGGACCTGGACGCCGTCGCCGACGACGCGTGGCCCGACGCCCTCGCACGCCTCGCCGCGGACCCCGCCGCGCGCGAGGCGCTGCTCGCCCCCGTGCGGGCGGAGGGCGGTCGCGGCGGGACGGCGCGCTCGTACACCGCGTGGTGGCTCCGCGAGGAGCTCGGTGGGGCGTTCGCGCTCGGGACCGGCCCCGCAGGGGCCCCGTTCCTGCGCCCGGCGCCGCCGGAGGTAGCCCGGCTCGACGACGAGGCGCTGGCCGCGCTGGGTGGCGTGCGGGACCTCGCGGAGCTCGAGCCGGACGAGTGGGTCGAGCTGCTGGACGACCTGCCTGACGTCGGGCAGGTCGTCGACGCGCGGGCCGCGCTGACGCTCTGGAGCGCGCTCGGCGTCCTCGCCGGCCGTGGTGAGCATCTGGACCCGCCGCCGGACCGGGTGCCCGCGCTGCGCGGCGGCGCGGTGCGCGTGGTCGGCGCGGACGACGTCGCCGTCGCGCCCGACCCGATGTGGTCGCCCGTCCGCGCGGTCCTCCCGGCGCCGCCGGGACTCGTCGCCGAGGTGGCCGACCTCCTGGACGTCCCGACCGTCCCGCGCACGGCCCCCGCCCCCGACGCCGCCGGACGTCGCGCCGACGTCCCCGAGGCGGCGCGCGCGGTGCTCGACGGGCCGGTGCCGCGCACCTGGGAGCGCCACGACGACCTCCGCGTGGGCGGGGTCGCGGTCTCGTGGTGGGTGGAGCGCGGCGGGGGAGCGGACGCCGTCGTGCACGCGACCGGGCCTGCCGGGCTCGCCGCGGGGCTCGCGGTCGCGGCGGGACGCTACGGCGCGAGGTTCGTGCTCGAGGAGGTGCTCCGCGACCCCGGAGCCGCGCAGGGCGCGCTGGCGCGGACGGCCTGGGACGTCCCTCAGTCGTCGACGGAGGCGCGGTAGCGGGTCCGGTTCCGGCGCTCCCACGCGAGCCCGAGGAGGCCGAGGACGAGCCCGGCGCCGCACGTGGTGACCGCGCGCGGGGAGGCCGTCCCCAGGGCGAGGAGCACGGCGCACACGACGAGCGCGAACGCCCAGAGGCCCATCCCGACGAGGATCACGACGCGCAGGTCGACGCGCCACGGCCCCGGGTCGGGGCGTCGACGGTCGGGGTGGAGCAGCAGCGTGACGAACGAGGGCACAGGGGCATCGTAGCGACGACGCGGTTTTTCACCCGCACCGACGTGTCACGCCCGTGACCTGCACCGCATCTCCTTCTGGTGTGAGCACACGTCCGGAGAAGTCGCAACCGCACGCTACGATGCATGCGCCGCGCTGCTGCCTCCGCAGGTGGTCACTCGTCCAGGTAGATCTGTCGGGCCTCGTGCCGAGCATCGCTTCGGGACCTTCGTCCGATGTATCCGGACGGAAGTCGGAACGTCCAACCTGGACACCCGTCCAAGCGCATTTTCCGGGTGGCTGCCCTGACGCAGGATTCGCGGGATACCGCGCGTCATGACGACTCCGACGATGACGGTCCGGGATGTCGTCTCACCCGGGTGAAACCCCGTGAAAACTCTCGTTCAAGCCGTTTCTCGACCCTAGGATGAGTCGCCATGCAGGGAGTGGAACCGACCGGAGGTGGACGCATGTCCCACAGCGTCACCGAAGACACGAGGCGGAGTCTGCGCACCCTTCTCGCCACGACCCCCGCGGCCCGGATCCGCGCCGCGCGCGCCGCGTTCGCCGCGCAGGGCTGGGAGGTCGCCTACCGGCGTCGGCTCCTGCTCACCGACACGGCCGTGATCGTCGTCGCCGTGCTCGTCGCCTACTTCCTGCGCTGGGACCAGTTCATCAACGAGCCCGTCCGCGAGACACGCGTGCCGTACGTCGTGCTCAGCCTCCTCGTCGGCGTCGCCTGGTCCGTCTCGCTCGTCGTGAGCCGCACGCGCGACCCCCGGGTCATGGGGAGCGGCCCCACCGAGTACCACCGGGTCTTCGACGCGTCGTGGCGCCTCTTCGCCGTGCTCGCGGTGCTCGCCTTCCTCTTCCGCTTCCCGGAGGCGCGCGGCTACCTCGCCTTCGCGTTCCCGATCGGGCTCGGTGGCCTGCTCCTCGGTCGGTACGCGTGGCGCCAGTGGCTGCACGGCCAGCGCGCCCACGGGCGCATGCGCTCCGCCGTGCTGGCGATCGGGCACCGTGACCAGGCGGAGCGCCTCATCCGCGACCTCAACGGTCGCGACGAGTCCGGGTACCGCGTGGTCGGCGTGTGCGTCCCGTCCGGCGGGTTCGGGGCGGGCGAGGAGATCCGGGGCGTGCCGGTCCTCGGCGAGCTGCGGCACGCCGGCGAGGTCGCGACGCGGGTCGGCGCGGACGTCGTCGCCGTGTCGGGCTCGGACGCCATCACGGCCGAGGTCGTCCGTCGGCTGGGCTGGGAGCTCGAGCCGTACGGCGTCGACCTCATGCTCACGGCCGAGCTCGCGGACGTCGCCGGTCCTCGCATCACCATCACCCCGGCGGAGAGCGTCTCGCTCCTCCACGTGGACGCGCCCCGCTTCACGGGGCCGAAGTTCGTCGTGAAGTCGGTCGTCGACTGGACCGGCGCGGCGCTCATCACGCTCGCCGCGCTGCCGGTGCTCGTGCTGGTCGCGCTCGCGGTCCGCCTCACGAGCCGCGGGCCCGTGCTCTTCCGGCAGGAGCGGGTCGGCCGCAACGGGCGCACGTTCCCCATGTTCAAGTTCCGGTCGATGCGTGTCGGGGCAGACCGCGAGGTCGAGCACCTGGTCGAGCAGAACGACGGCGCCGGCCCGCTGTTCAAGATGCGCGACGACCCCCGCGTCACGCGCGTCGGCCGCGTGCTGCGCCGCTACTCGCTCGACGAGCTCCCGCAGCTCTTCAACGTCCTGCGCGGCGACATGAGCCTCGTCGGCCCGCGCCCGCCGCTGCCGCGCGAGGTCCAGAAGTACGAGAAGAAGGTGCACCGCCGCCTCCTGGTCAAGCCCGGCCTCACCGGCCTGTGGCAGGTCGGCGGCCGGTCCGACCTGTCGTGGGAGGAGAGCGTCCGCCTCGACGTGTACTACGTCGAGAACTGGACCATGTTCGGCGACTTCCTGATCCTCGCGCGCACGGCGCGCGCGGTGTTCTCCGGCTCCGGGGCCTACTGAGGCCGGCGGGGTGAGCGGTCGGACGCGGGAGGTGCGTCGTGCGGGTCTCGGTCTCGGGATGCGGTCGCCGCGGCGTCCTGCACGCGGCCTGCCTCGCGGCGGCGGGGCACGAGGTCGTGCTCCACGACACCGACCCTCGTGCCCTCGACGTGCTCCGCGCGGCGCCGCGCCGCGCTGCTGAGCCGAGGCTCCAGCGGCTCCTCGCGCTCGCCCGCGTGAGCGGCCGACTGCGTCCCACGACGGACCGCACCGCGGTCGCCGGAGCGCGCGTGCACGTCCTGTGCGTCGGGGCGGGTCCCCACCCCGACCCCGACGGCGTCTCCCGGGTGGTGGCGCTGCGCGACGCGCTCGACGGCCTGGTCCCGCACCTCGGCCCGGGGGACCTCGTCGTCGGGCGCGCCCGCGTCCCCGCGGGCACGGCGGAGTGGCTCGCGGCCGGGCTCGCCGCCGACGGCGTCCGGGCGACGGTCGCGTGGGTGCCCGACGAGCACCGGCCGGGACACGCCGTCGTCGACCTCCTGCACCCGTCGCGGCTCGTCCACGGGGTCCCCTCCGGCCCGGCCGGCGAGCGGGCCGCCGCGATCCTGGACGTGCTGCACGCGGTGCAGCTCGCGACGGGGGCGCCCCGGACGGTGACCGACCTCGCGACCGCGGAGAGCCTCGGGCACGGTGCCGGAGCGCCGCGTCCGGCAGCCCTCAGGGGCCCTGGCGCGCACGACGGCACGGACGTGGTGTCGAGCACACCCGAGGCGGCGCTCGCCGCGGTCGGCGCTGCCTGACGTGCGCGGACGTCCCCCGAGGGCGATGCCGGACCGTGTCCCGCGTGTTACCGCGCGGTCACAGGGTTCTGGCAGCATTCTCCCCATGTCCACCCCCACCTCCGTCCGCGAGGACGAGCAGGCGCCGCCCCCTGCGTCCGGCGCGATCGACCGCTTCTTCAAGATCACCGAGCGCGGCTCGACGATCGGCACCGAGATCCGAGGTGGTCTCGTCACGTTCTTCGCGATGGCGTACATCATCGTGCTGAACCCGCTGATCATCGGGACGGTCCAGGACGGCACGGGCCAGTTCCTCGGCGGCGGCGACGCGCCCGACTTCGGCAAGATCGCCGCGGCCACCGCGCTCGTCGCGGGCGTCATGACGATCGCCATGGGCGTCTTCGCGAACTTCCCCCTCGGCCTCGCGGCCGGGCTGGGCCTCAACGCGGTCGTGGCGTACTCCATCGCGTCGCTGCCGGGGGTGACGTGGGCGGACGCGATGGGCCTCGTCGTCATCGAGGGCCTCATCATCCTCGTCCTCGTGCTCACCGGGTTCCGCGAGGCGGTCTTCCGCGCGGTCCCGGTCGAGCTGAAGACCGCCATCAGCGTGGGCATCGGCCTGTTCATCGCCCTGATCGGCCTCGTCAACGCGGGCTTCGTCACCGCCGGCAGTGGCACCCTCCTCGCGCTCGGCAACCTCGGCACGTGGCCGATCCTCGTGTTCGTGGTCGGACTGGTGCTGACGATCGTGCTGTGGGTCCGCAAGGTCAAGGGCGCGCTGCTCGTCGCGATCCTCACGGCGACCGCGCTCGCCGTCGTGCTGGAGAACACCCTGCACATCGGCGCCAAGGCGCCCGACGGCTCGAACCCCGACGGCTTCAACCTCAACGCGCCCACGTTCGACGGCGTCGCGCAGGTCCCCGACTTCGGTCTCCTCGGCCAGTTCTCGCTCCTGGGCTCGTTCCAGAACATCGCGACCGTCACGGTCGTCCTGCTGGTGTTCTCGCTCCTGCTCGCGGACTTCTTCGACTCGATGGGCACGATGGTCGCCGTCGGGGCCGAGGCGCGCCTCAACGACGCCGAGGGCATCCCGCCGCGCTCACGCGCGATCCTCGTCGTCGACTCGATCGCCGCGGCGGCCGGCGGCGCCGGCTCGGTGTCGTCGAACACGAGCTTCGTCGAGTCGACGACGGGCGCGGGCGAGGGCGCCCGCACGGGCCTCGCGTCGGTCGTCACGGGCGTCGCGTTCCTGCTCGCGACGTTCCTGTCGCCGCTCGTCGCGCTCGTGCCCTACGAGGCCGCCGCCCCCGCGCTGGTCTTCGTCGGGTTCCTCATGATGACGCAGATCGCCGGCATCTCCTGGAAGAACGTCGAGATCGGCATCCCCGCGTTCCTCACGATCATCGTCATGCCGTTCACCTACTCGATCGCGGACGGCATCGGCGCGGGCTTCCTCGCGTTCGTCGTCATCAAGCTCGCGCTCGGCAAGGTCCGCGCGATCCACCCGCTCATGTGGGTCGCCTCGGTGATGTTCCTCGTGTACTTCCTCCTCGGCCCGATCCGGGATGCCCTGGGCCTCTAGGCTCGGCCCATGACGAGCGCGGCGGAGGAGCGGTCGGGGAAGGCGTCGGTCGACGCCCTCCCCGCCGCTCGTCCGCCCGCGTTCTACCGGCTGGAGAACACGGTCCAGCCGTACGACTGGGGCTCGACGTCGGCGATCCAGGACCTCCTGGGGATGGAACCGGACGGTCGTCCTGCAGCCGAGCTGTGGATGGGCGCGCACCCGCTCGCGCCGTCGCGCGTCGTGCCCGACGGCGCGGCGCGCCCGGGCGAGGGGCCTCGCGAGGGCGGGGCGACGGCGTCGGGCGCGACGCTCGCGGACCTGGTGCGCGCGGACCCCGTGGGGGTGCTGGGGCAGCGCGTCCTCGACCAGTACGGTCCCCGGCTGCCGTTCCTCCTCAAGGTGCTCGCCGCCGAGCGCGCGCTCTCGCTCCAGGTCCACCCGCACCCGCACCGCGCCCGCGAGGGGTTCAACCGCGAGAACCGGGAGGGCGTCGCTCGCGACTCCCCGTTGCGCAGCTTCCACGACGACCAGCACAAGCCCGAGATGGTCGTGGCGGTGTCGCGCTTCGAGGGCCTGTCGGGATTCCGCCGGCCGGCGCGCATCCTCGAGCTCCTCGACGGGCTCGACGGCGACCTCGTCGCCCGCATGCGCGCAGCGCTCCTCGCCCGCCCGAGCGAGGCGGGGGTCCGCGAGGCGTTCACGCTCGCGCTCCACGCCCGGTCCGAGCCCGACGTCGCGGCGGACCTCGCGCGGACCGTCGCCTCGGTGCGGGGCCGGGCGGAGCGCGGCCCCGGGCCGGCGTCCGGAGGACCGCGGCGCACGTCGCGGCGCGCCGACGCCACCGTGCTGGCGCTCGCCGAGCAGCATCCGGGCGACCCGGGCCCCGTCGTCTCCCTCATGCTCAACCGGGTCACGCTCGAGCCCGGGGAGTCGATGTTCGTGCCGTCCGGGCACGTGCACGCCTACCTGTCCGGCTGCGCCGTCGAGGTCATGGCGAGCTCCGACAACGTCCTGCGCGCCGGGCTCACGAGCAAGCTCGTCGACGTCGACGCGCTGCTCGAGTGCGCCACGTGCACGCCCGGGCCTGCCGCCCGCCCGCGCCTGGTCGACGACGGGTCCGGCCTCGTCACCTACCGCCCGCCGGTCGCGGAGTTCGCGCTCCGAGCGGGCCGGGTCACGGGGGCGGTGCCGCTGCCCGACGCCGGACCGCGCGTCGTGCTGTGCCTCGACGGCGCGGTGACGGTCGCCGGGGGACGCGACGACACCCTGGCCGAGACGGCGCTGGCACGGGGCGAGTCGGTGTTCGTCCCCCACGCGACCGGGCCGGTCGCCGCGCGCGGCGACGGCCACGTCGTGGTCGCCTACGTCCCCTGACCGGGTCCTTCCCGGTTCGCTGCGACACCGCGGGGGTGACGTGCACCTCTTTCATTACTCTAGGTAATGAGTTAAGGTAACTATCATGCCTGCTGCGGACCCGACTGCCCCAACCCGGAGCCAGTACCGGCCCGCGACGCTCGGCGGGGAGCTCCGTGTGGCGCTCACCCGGATCTCCCGTCGCCTGCGCGCCCAGCGCGGCGAGGCCGACCTGCCCGAGGGCCGGTTCGGCGTGCTCACCGTCCTGCACAAGCACGGCGCGATGTCGCCGAGCGAGCTCGCCGAGCACGAGCGCGTCAAGCCGCCGTCGATGACCCGGGCCGTCAACGCGCTCGTCGAGATGGGGCTCGTCGAGAAGGGCGAGCACGCGAGCGACCGCCGCCAGGTCGTCGTGCGGCTCACCGACGCCGGCGCGCGCGAGGTCAAGGAGACCCGCCGTCGCCGGGACGCGTGGCTCACGCGGCAGCTGTCCTCCCTCACCCCCGACGAAAGAGAGACCTTGGCCCGCGCCAGTGAGCTGTTGACCCGGATCGCCGCCCGATGAGCACCACGTTCTCCTCCCTCCAGTACTTCAACTACCGCGTCTGGTTCGGCGCCGCGCTCGTCGCGAACGTCGGCACCTGGATGCAGCGCGTCGCGCAGGACTGGCTCGTCCTCACCGACCTCACCGACAACTCCGGCGTCGCGGTCGGCGTCGTGACAGCGCTGCAGTTCGCCCCCGTGCTCGCCCTGTCGGCGTGGGCGGGCCTGCTCGCCGACCGGCTCCCGCGCCGTCGCCTCCTCATGGCCACGCAGGGCGCGATGGGCCTGCTCGCGCTCGGCCTGGGCGCTCTCGTCCTGTCCGGGAACGTCGAGCTGTGGCACGTCTACGTGTTCGCCGGCCTGCTCGGTGTCGTCTCGGCGTTCGACAACCCCGTGCGCCAGACGTTCGTCGCGGAGATGGTGCCCGCTGACAAGCTGTCGAACGCCGTCGGGCTCAACAGCGCGTCGTTCAACGCCGCGCGGCTCGTGGGGCCGGGCGTCGCCGGGCTGCTCATCGCGGCCGTCGGCTCCGGCTGGCTGTTCGTCATCAACGGCGTGACGTTCGGGGCGACGATCCTCGCGCTGGCCTACATGCGCACGCGCGAGCTCCACGTGCTGCCCAGTGCGCCACGGGAGAAGGGGCAGATCCGCGAGGGGATCCGGTACGTGCGCAAGCGCACGGACATCATCGTCATCATGGTGGTCGTCGGGGTCGTCTCGACGTTCGGGCTGAACTTCCAGCTCACGTCCGCGATGATGGCGAAGGTCGAGTTCGGCAAGGGTCCGGGCGAGTACGGGATCCTCGGGTCGATCCTCGCCATCGGGTCGCTGACCGGCGCTTTGCTCGCTGCGCGGCGCGAGCGCCCGCGCGTCCGGCTCGTCATCGGGTCCGCGTTCGGGTTCGCCGTCGCGACGGGCGTCATGGCCCTCATGCCCACGTACGCGAGTTACGCCGTCGCCTGCATCCCGGTGGGCCTGGCGTCGCTCACGATGATGACCGCCGCCAACTCGACCATCCAGATGTCCGTGGACCCCGTCATGCGCGGGCGTGTCATGTCGCTCTACATGATCGTGTTCCTCGGCGCGACGCCGGTCGGGTCGCCGCTCGTCGGCTGGATCGCCGAGGCGTGGGGCCCGCGCTGGGCCATCGGCGTCGGGTCGATCACCGCCGGGCTCGTCGCCGTGGGTGCCGCCGTCTGGGCGGTGCGCAACTGGCACCTCGAGGTCCGCTATCGGGTCCTCCAGCGCCCGCACCTCGTGGTCCGCTACCTCGACGCCGGGACGCCGACCGACCGCTCGGCCCGCGCCGAGACGCGTCGTCGGCTCGAGGCCGACGACGCGGAGGAGGCGGCCCGCGCGGCCTGACGCCGCGGTCTCCCCGTCGAGCACGACCTTGCTGTGGTCATGGGGGCCATGACGACACCAAGGTCGTGCTCGACGCGGAGCACGGTCGTGGTCGTCAGGCGAGGTGCGCGACGACGTGGTCGACGCACGCGGTGAGCGCGCGGACGTCGTCGGGCTCGATCGCCGGGAACATCGCGACGCGGAGCTGGTTGCGGCCCAGCTTGCGGTAGGGGAAGACGTCGAGGATGCCGTTCGCGCGGAGCGCGGCCACGACGGCGGTCGCGTCGATCGTGTCGTCGAGGTCGACCGTCCCGACGACGGTGGACCGCTGCGCCGGGTCGGCGACGAACGGCGTCGCCCACTCGCGGGCCTCGGCCCAGCCGTACAGATGGGCGGCGGACTCGGCCGACCGGGCCGCGGCCCACGGGAGCCCGCCGTTGCCGAGGATCCACTCGACCTGCTCGGCGAGCATGACGAGGGTCGCGATCGCGGGCGTGTTGAGCGTCTGGTCCCGGCGCGAGTTGGCTGCCGCCGTGCGGAGCGAGAGCGACTCCGGCACCCACCGCGTGCCGCTCGACTCGACCTCCTCCGCGCGCTTGAGCGCGTCGGGCGAGCACAGCGCGAGCCACAGGCCGCCGTCGGACCCGAAGACCTTCTGCGGCGCGAAGTAGTAGACGTCGGTCTCGGCGACGTCCACCGGCAGCGCGCCGGCACCCGAGGTCGCGTCGACGAGCGTGAGCGCGCCGCGCTCGCGCGACCCCTCGACGCGGCGGACCGGGGCCGTGGCGCCGGTCGAGGTCTCGTTGTGGGGCCAGGCGTGCACGTCGACGTCGTCGGCCGGCTCGGGCAGCGCGACGGACCCCGCGGGTGCCGAGATCACCTGCGACGGCTCGAGGAACGGCGCGGCCGTCGTCGCGGCGGCGAACTTGGCACCGAACTCGCCGAACGCGGCGTGCTGCGCCTTGGTGCGCACGAGGCAGGCCGTGGCGACGTCCCAGAACGTCGTGGAGCCACCGTTGCCGAGCACGACCTCGTAGCCCTCGGGCAGCGCGAAGAGCTCGGCGAGCCCCTCGCGCGTCCGGCGCACGACCGAGCGGACCGGCGCCTGGCGGTGGGACGTCCCGAGCAGGGACGCACCGGCGTCGGACAACGCGCGGACCTGCGCGGCACGCACCTTGCTGGGTCCGGAGCCGAAGCGGCCGTCGGCCGGCAGCAGGTCCGAGGGGATCGTGATCGGGGCGGTGGCGGGATCAGGCACGCCGCCACCCTACGCGCGTGACGCGCGCGCCGGGAGCGGCGTCCGCGGGCGCGCGCGACCGCGGTCGCGGGGTCGTGGACGGGTGGCGGGACATCCGGGCGAGCGGGGCACCACGGGTTCTCCCGCGCGGGCCCCGGGCCGGGTCACGGGCTCGCCATAGACTGTCCCCAGCGGCCCGCCGGTGCGGGCAGGCGCCCCGCGGCGACGACGACCGGGCGCCCCGAGCCGACGAGCGACTGGGAGCGTGACGTGACCGATCTGATCGATACCACCGAGATGTATCTGAAGACGATCTACGAGCTCGTGGAAGAGGGCATCGTCCCCCTGCGCGCGCGCATCGCGGAGCGCCTCGGGCACTCGGGCCCGACGGTGTCGCAGACGGTCGCGCGCATGGAGCGCGACGGTCTCGTGGTCGTGACGGGCGACCGGCACCTGGAGCTCACGCCCGTGGGTCACGACAAGGCCACGCGCGTGATGCGCAAGCACCGGCTCGCGGAGCGGCTGCTCACCGACGTCATCAAGCTCGACTGGGAGCACGTGCACACGGAGGCGTGCCGGTGGGAGCACGTGATGAGCGAGCTCGTCGAGCAGCGACTCATCGGGCTGCTCGACCACCCGCACTTCGACCCGTACGGGAACCCGATCCCGGGTCTGCCGGAGCTGGGGGAGCAGTTCGAGGAGGTCGACTTCCTCGACGGTGTCGTGTCCCTCCCGGCGTTCCTCGTCGAGCACGGGCGTGTCGGCGCGGAGGCGCGCGTCGTGCTGCAGCGGATCGGCGAGCCGATCCAGGTCGACGTCGAGCTGCTCGCGAGGTTCGCGGAGGCCGGGGTGCTGCCGCGCCGGACGCTCGTCGTGCGGTGGGCCGGGGACGGCGGAGTGACGGTGCAGGGCGAGGGCGCGGAGATCGTCCTGGACCTGCCCGACGACGTAGCGCGCCACCTGTTCGTCGCCCGCGGCTAGCCGTCCGTTCACCCGCGAATCCGCTGTGACCTGCGACGACGCGATCGTCCGCGTCGATTCGTAATGGGAACGTGACTTTTGCCGAGGCGTCCTGTACGGTCGGTGCTGCTCCATCGGAAGACACGTCCGGGGGAGTCCTCGCGCGGAACGCCTAACCCTGTCACCGCAAGAGGCCAACGACGACCCGATGACAGGGACGGGGGACCCACTTCCGGGTGCTGGGGACAGCGCCCTTGGGGTGAAGCCCGACGGACCTCGGTCCGCCGGGCCGGGTGACTCTTCCACCCGAACCCGACAGCTGACCTCGCAGGCGTCCAGGAGAGGCAACAGTGACCGTGAGCACGACTCGCGCCCGCCACCGCGCGGCGCGGCGTCCCGTGACGCCACTCAGCTCCATCGCCCAGACCGCGTCGGACCAGATGTCGACCGTCGGTCGCCGCACCGCCGTCGTCGCCGCGTCCTCGGGCCTCATCGTCTCGATGATCGGTGCCGCCGCCCCCGCGACGGCCGCGCCCGTCGACAACGAGTCCGGCAAGCTCAACGCCGTCGACCTCAGCGCCCTCACGGCGCAGGCGCGTCAGGCTCTCGAGGCCGCCCCTGCGGTGACCGTCGCGGCCGACGCGGCGTTCACGATCGAGCAGGCCGCCGCGCCTGTCACCGTGACGCCCGCCCCTGAGCCGGAGCCCGAGCCGGAGCCGGAGCCCGTCCGCAGCACGCAGACGAGCCGCTCCCAGGAGCGTCAGTCCACCCAGTCCGAGGCGCCTGCCCAGCAGGAGGCGGCCGTCGAGGTCCCGGCCTCGGCCTACGGCTCGACCATCGTCTCGATCGCCGCGCGCTACGTGGGCGTCCCCTACGTCTACGGCGGCACCACCCCCGACGGCTTCGACTGCTCGGGCTTCACCAGCTACGTCTACGCGCAGGTCGGCATCAACCTGCCGCGCACCTCGAGCGCGCAGGGCTCCGTCGGCACCAAGGTGTCGCGCGACCAGGCGCAGCCGGGCGACCTCATCTGGACGCCGGGCCACATCGCGATCTACGCGGGCGACAACATGATGATCGACGCCCCGCGCCCCGGGAAGACCGTCCAGTTCCGTCAGATCTGGCAGTCGAACCCCACCTTCATCCGCGTGGCCTGATCGCCCACGCCCTCAGGGCCCCTGCGGCCACTGGCCTGACGAACCCCGTCACCTCGCGCATCGTCGCGAGGAGGCGGGGTTCGTGGCATTCTTGACGTATTCGTGACTCGTGGCAGACGGACGAGCGGGCTGGTCTCGGCTAGGTTGGTCGTCCGATGGCACCGGGCCGTCGAGAGGAGCGTCGCTCATGACCCGCACGGAATCCGTCCTCGTCGGCGTCGACGGCTCGGCGCCGAGCCTGCACGCCCTGGACTGGGCCGCGGCGTACGCGCTGCGGGTGGGTTGGCCGCTCCACATCGTCTGTACCTACTCGCTGCCGTCGTTCACGGCGGCCTCGCTCGACGGTGGCTACGCGGCGCTCGACGACTCGGCCATCCAGGAGGGTGCGCGCGCGGTCCTCGAGGAGGCCCGCGCACGGTCCGAGGCGGCCGGCGTGCGGACGACCGCGACGGTGACGACGGGGGACGCTGCGGGCGTGCTCGTCGAGATGTCGCGCGAGCACTCGCTCGTCGTCGTCGGCACACGTGGTCGCGGGGGGTTCACCGAGCGCCTGCTCGGCACCGTGTCGTCGGCGCTGCCCGCGCACGCCCACTGCCCGACCGTCGTCGTGCCGTACCGCTCCGACGCGAAGGACGCCGACGGCGCGCTGCAGGAGCCTCCCGCGGTCAAGCCGCTGCGGCGCATCGTCGTCGGGGTGGACGGGTCGCCGTCCGCGGAGATCGCCCTGCGGCACGCGATCCGGCAGGCTCAGGCATGGGGCGCGGAGCTCGTCGCGGTCGCCGGCGTCCCGGTCGGCGCCGGCGCCGGGCTCCTCGCGTGGCTGCCCGCGTCGATCGACCACGAGCAGGTCCTGGCGGACATCACCGAGGGCCTCAACGTCATCATCGACCGTCACGAGGCGGAGCACCCGGGGCTCACGATCAAGCGCATCGTGCTCGACGGCACGGGCGCGGAGCTGCTCACGGAGTTCTCCACGGCCTCTGACCTCATCGTGGTCGGTTCCCGCGGTCGCGGCGGGTTCCGGGGGCTTCTCCTCGGGTCCACGAGCCAGGCGGTCCTGCACCACTCGGCGTGCCCGGTCATGGTCGTGACGAAGAAGTGCGAGGACGACGCGCCGACGGCCGAGGACGGCTGACCGAGGACCGGTCAGCTGCGGTTGCGGTAGAGCCGCATCGTGATCGGGGCGAGGATCGCGGTGAGGACGACCGACGCGACGAGGACCCACACGATCCCCTCCGTCGCCGGCTCTCCTGCCATGAGGCCGCGGACCGCGGTCACGAGGTGGGTGACGGGGTTGACGTCGACGAACCGCTGCAGCACCACGGGCATCGTCGACGGGTCGACGAAGATGTTGGACGCGAACGTCAGCGGCATGAGCACGAGCATCGACGTGCCCATGACGGCGTTGGGGGAGCGCAGCACCAGCCCGAGCGCGGTGAACACCCAGCTCAGCGCGAAGGCGAACACCAGCAGCAGCACGATCCCGAGGACCACTCCGACGACCCCGCCCGGCGGTCGGAAGCCCAGGACGAGGCCGAGGGCGAGCGTCACGACCGACGCGATCGTGTAGCGGACGGTGTCGCCGAGCAGCGCCCCCACGATCGGCGCGGGCCGCCACACCGGCAGCGACCGGAACCGGTCGAACACGCCCTTGCTGATGTCCGTGTTCATCGTGTAGCCGGTGTAGATCGTCGTGAAGAGCACCGCCTGCACGAGGATGCCCGGGAGGAGGAACTGCAGGTAGCTCTGCACGTCGCCGGCCAGCGCGCCGCCGAACAGGTACGTGAACATGAGCGTGAAGATGATCGGCGAGACCGTGACGTCGAAGAGCTGCTCGGGGACGTGCTTGATCTTGAGCAGCGCGCGCCACGTGTACGTGAGTGTCGCGGAGACCGGCGACGGGCGCGAGGGCCGCTGCTCGAGCGCGACGGCGGCCCGCAGCGCGTTCGCCTCCGGCGCGCGCAGGTCGGCGGTGGTGGTGGGTTCGACGGCCATCAGGCCACCTCCTCGATCGTCTCGTCGTCCTCCATGGGCTGACCGGTCAGGGCGAGGAACACCTCGTCGAGGCTCGGCTGTCCGAGCGTGAACTCCGGCACGACGATGCCCTCGTCCCCGAGCGCGGGCAGGATGCGCGCGACGTCGGCCGCGCCGTCGTCGGGCACGCGCGCCGTGAACGCGTACGGGTCGTTCGCGAGCGTGATCTCCGTGCCGAGCAGCGCGCCCACGACCTCCGCCGCGCGGCCGCGCTGGGTCGCGTCCGCGAGCCGCACGTGGACCGCGCCCTCGCCCACGGAGCGCTTGAGCTCCGTCGCGGTGCCCTCCGCGATGACCTTGCCGTGGTCGATCACGGCGATCCGGTCGGCGAGCTGGTCCGCCTCCTCCAGGTACTGCGTGGTCAGCAGGACCGTCGCACCGTCTGCCACGAGCACGCGGACGATGTCCCACACCTGGTTGCGGCTGCGCGGGTCGAGGCCCGTCGTCGGCTCGTCCAGGAAGATCACGCGAGGGCTCATGACGAGGCTCGCGGCCAGGTCGATGCGGCGCCGCATGCCGCCCGAGTACGTCTTCACCTGGCGGTCGCCCGCGTCCCCGAGGCCGAACGCCTCCAGGAGCTCGGCAGAGCGCCCGCGCGCCGTCCCCCCGAGGAACCCGTAGAGCCGCGCGAGCATCACGAGGTTCTCCGTCCCCGTGAGGTCCTCGTCCACGGAGGCGTACTGCCCGGTGAGCCCGACGACGGAGCGCACCTGGTCGGCGTCGTGCACCACGTCGTGGCCGAGCACGCGCGCCGTGCCCGCGTCAGGGCGCAGGAGCGTCGCGAGCATGCGCACGGCTGTCGTCTTGCCCGCGCCGTTCGGCCCGAGCACGCCGAACACCGTGCCCTCGGGGATGAGCAGGTCGATGCCGTCGACCGCCTTGGTCACGGACTTCCCGGACGTGAAGTGCTTGACGAGGCCGCGTGCCTCGACGGCGAGGTCGCCGCGTGCAGTGTCGGTCATGTCCCCTCCGCGGGATGGTCGTTCGCCGCTGCCGACGAGCCGCCCGGGTCTCCGGGCCACCCACCCACCGACCGTCGGGGCCAGCGGAACTCATCGGTCGCGCACGCCTTCCATCCTGCGCCGCACGGGCGCCCGAGGACCAGTGCGATTCGTCAGGAGCAGAGGGAGCTCGCACGCAGGAGTGCCTCCAGTCGCGCGAGGTAGAACCGTGGTCGCGCGAGGTAGAACCCTGGTCGCGCGAGGTAGAACCGCGGTCGTGCCGGACGGCGGCCGGTCATCCAGCGCGGCCCGGTCGCCCCCGGGATCGCCGGCCGCACGCCTCGGTGGTCTTGCCGTCCACGGCGGTCTCCACCAAGTCCAGCAGGTGGTCTCGGCAGGTCGAACAGATGGCCAGGGTCAATCAGGCAAGTAGGACGCGCCCAGATCGCCTGTTCGACACGACGGCGCTCGGTCGGCGTAGAGCGCGGGGGCCGAGCGGCGGCATGGCACGGAAGAACCTGACACCGCGGGCAGTGAGCGGAGACCAGGGCGAGACGGCGCAGGGCGGGGTGGGTGGTGGTGCCGCGTCGTGGTCGGGCCTGGCGGGAGCCGCGAGGAACGAGCGGCGGATGGTAGACGCGGCACCACCAC
>NZ_JAFGYF010000001.1 GCF_016921195.1 Cellulosimicrobium cellulans | reverse complement strand
AGTTCCACTCCACCGCGGGAGGCCCTCTCGCGCTACCAACTCAGATCAGCGCGTCACACTCTCTCGACCAACGTGCCCGGTCAGTACAGCTAGCCGGTGGGGGCGAGGGTCGTGGAGTCGCGCACCATGAGCTCGACGGGGAGGACGTCGTCGGGCGAGGTCGCCCGATCGGGCGACCCGTCGCCTCCGCGGCGCGCGCCGAGCGCCGCGACGAGGCGGTCGACGGCGCGGGCGCCGAGTCGCGCGAGGTCGGTGCGGACCGTGGTGAGCGGAGGGGCGGCGAGGGTCGCGACGAACGTGTCGTCGAACCCGACGACGCTGAGGTCGCGCGGGACGTCGACTCCACGCTCGCGGAGACGCGCCACGAGCCCGAGGGCGACGAGGTCGTTGTAGGCGAGCACCGCCGTCGCGCCCGACGCGACGACCAGGTCGGCAGCGGCGCGGCCGCCCTCGACGCGGGGACGGAACGACCCCACGGTGACGGTCTCCACGTCCGGGTAGCGCTGACGGGCAGCGTCGAGCCCGGCGCGGCGGCGCGCGTCCGACCAGGACCGGTCGGGACCGCCGACGTAGGCGACCCGGCGGTGACCCAGCGCGCGCAGATGCTCGACGGCGAGGACGACGCCGTGCACGTCGTCCGAGGAGACGGAGGGGACGCCGTCGTGGCGGAGGTTGACGAGCACGACGGGGGCGTCACGCGCGGCCTCCAGGTCCGCCTCCGGCGCGCGCGGGGAGCACAGCACGAGCCCGTCCGTCTGGGACCGCAGCCCGGTCACGAGCTCGGTCTCGAGCGCCGGGTCCTCCCCCGCGTCGACGACGAACACGGCGTGGCCCGTCTGGCGCGCCCGCGCCTGCACGCCCTTGGTCACGGACGCGAAGTACGGGTTCTCCAGGTCGGGCACGACGAGGCCGAGGGCCCCGGTGCGGCCGGCGCGCAGACCGCTCGCGGCGCGGTTGGGTCGGTACCCGAGGCGGTTCGCGACCGCGACGACGCGGTCCCGCGTCTCGGGGGCGACGCGCTCGGGCTCGGCGAGGGCACGCGAGACCGTGGAGATCGACACCCCGCTCTCGCGGGCGACGTCACGGACGGTGACCACGGCAGCCTCCTCGGCGCTCGGAACCCGGAGGGACCCCGGACTGCGAACGATTGTAGCGGCACCGTCCGCCCGGGCCTTGCGGCTCGAATGGCGTACGATGCAAACGTTCGCAAAGACGCCCTCTGGAGGAACCCGTGACGAGCACGGCCCAGCTGGACCCGACCACCGCGACGGCGCCGTGGTCCCTGCACCCCGACCGCGCCCTGCCCGCCGACCCGGTGCTGCGCCCGATCGCGCGCGAGGTCTACGCCGCGACGCGCGACCTGCCGATCGTCTCGATGCACGGCCACGTCGACGTCGCGCTGTTCGCCGACGACACCCCGTTCGGCGACCCCGCCGCACTGTTCGTCACGCCCGACCACTACCTGGTGCGCATGCTCGTCGCGCAGAGCACGTCGCCCCACGGGTCGCCGGGCGTGCGCGGCATCCAGGACCTCGGGGTCGCGCCCGTGCCCGGCGCCCCCGCCGGCACCGCCTCCGCCGAGACCGACCCGCGCGAGATCTGGCGCCGGTTCTGCGCGGGCTGGCACCTGTTCCGCGGCACCCCGACGCGGTACTGGACCGAGCACGCGCTCGTCGAGGTCTTCGGCGCCCCGGTGAAGCCGTCGGCCGAGACCGCGGACGCGCTGTACGACCACCTGGTCGACCGTCTCGCGCGTCCCGAGTACCGTCCGCGCGCGCTGTTCGAGCGGTTCGGCCTCGAGCTCCTCGCGACGACCGACCCCGCGCAGTCCCCGCTCGCCGACCACGCGCGCCTCGCCGCGGACGGCTGGGGCGAGCGCGTCGTGCCGACGTTCCGCCCCGACCCGCTCCTGCACGTCGACCGCGCCGACTGGGCCGCGCAGGTGGCCGAGCTCGGCGCGGCCGCCGGGACCGACGTCGTCGACTACCGGTCCTACCTCGACGCGCTGCGCGCGCGCCGGGCCGCGTTCGTCGCGGCCGGCGCCCGCGCGACCGACCACGGCCACCTCACCGCCGACACCACACCGCTGGACGACGCCGACGCCGCCCGCATCCTCGACCGCGCACTGCGAGGGGAGGTCACGGCGGCCGAGGCGCGGGCGTTCTCGGCGCACATGCTCTTCCAGATGGCCGCGATGTCGGCCGAGGACGCGCTCGTCATGCAGCTCCACCCGGGCGTCCTGCGGGACCACTGCGCCGGCGTCGCGCAGGCCTACGGGCCCGACAAGGGCTATGACATCCCTGAGCGCACCGAGTACGTGCGCGCACTGCGCCCCGTCCTCGAGGCGTTCGGGCACCACCCGCGCTTCCGGATGATCGCGTTCACCGTCGACGAGGACACGTTCTCGCGCGAGCTCGCCCCGCTCGCCGGTGTCTACCCCGCCCTGCGGCTCGGCGCCCCGTGGTGGTTCCTCGACACGCCCGACGGCATGCGCCGCTTCCGCGAGGCCGCGACCGACACCGCCGGCTTCTACAACACGAGCGGGTTCGTCGACGACACGCGCGCGTTCTGCTCCATCCCGGCCCGCCACGACCTCGCGCGCCGGATCGACGCCGGCCACCTCGCCCGCCTCGTGGCCGAGCACCGGCTCGACCTCGACGAGGCCCTCGAGACCGCCGTCGACCTCGCCTATCACCTGCCGAAGGCGTCCTACCCCCCGCTGAGCGCATGAAGTAGTCGCCGCGAAGGCCCGATCTCACGACTCTCTCACGCACTCACGGGCCCACCCGAGTAACCGCCCCTGCCTGGTCCTCGCCAGGCACACGACGCCGCTATGGCACTTCGGCCTGTGCACGCGTCGTCCCGGCGGTCCCGCCGCGACGTGTCCTGACGCGGGCTCGCCGGAACTGCACCGGAGAACTCGTCGGCGCGACGTGTCGATCTCGCCACCTGGGCTTCGTCGTCCTGGTGAGCGGCCGCACGGGCCGCACCGACGGAGGAGGCACCATGACCTTTCTGGAGACGATCCTCGCGGCGAACCGGGAGCAGCCGCCGGACCTCGCGCGCTACCGTGACGAGCGACGCAGCGTCGGCGACGGGATCGACGCCGCGGACGTGGCGTTCTACGGGCCGACGGTGCTCCGCCGGCCCGCGACGACGAGGGCGGAGGACCTCTGATGCGCTACCTGATGCTCGTGCTGGGCACGCCGCACGACCCCGACCTGCGCCCCGAGGAGCTCGAGGCGGCGCCCCCGATCGAGGAGTGGGTCGGGCGCCACTACGGCAGCGGCGCCGCGGTGATCGGCGACCGGCTGCGGCCGGCGGAGGACGCCGTCGGTGTGCGGGTGCGCGGTGGCAAGGTCCTCGTCACCGACGGGCCGTTCTCCGAGACCAAGGAGACGATCGCCGGGTTCGACGTCCTCGAGGCGCCCGACCTGGACACCGCGATCGCCATCGCGTCCGAGCACCCCATGGCGTACGGCGGCGCGATCGAGCTGCACCCGGCGTGGCCGCTCGACGGGTCCTGACCCGTCCGTCGTGAGGGACCCGGGCACCGCCGTCGAGGACGCGTTCCGCAGCGAGTGGGGACGCGTCCTCGGCGCGGTCGCGCGCAGCACGGGCGACCTCGACCTCGCCGAGGAGTCCGCCCAGGAGGCGTTCGCGACCGCGCTGCGCACGTGGGGTCGCGACGGCGTCCCCGAGCGGCCCGGCGCCTGGCTCACGACGACGGCCCGCCGGCACGCGATCGACGTCCTGCGACGGCGCCGGGTCGAGGCGGAGCGGGTTGCCGCGTCGGGCCGCCTGGGCGAGCGCGTCGACCCCGGGCCCCGGGCCGGCGACCCCGCCGCGGACCCTGTGGTCGAGCAGGTCGCCGCCGGCCTCGACGACGGCGCGTGGGAGCTGGACGACCCCGACGGCGACCTCCTGCGGCTGCTCTTCACCTGCTGCCACCCGGCGCTGCCCGCCGAGGCCCGGGTCGCCCTGACCCTGCGGTCGCTGACCGGTATGACGACGGCCCAGGTAGCCCGGGCGTTCCTCGTCCCCGAGGCGACGATGGCGCAGCGCCTCGTCCGGGCCAAGCGCCGCATCCACGCGACCGGGATCACGTTCCGGGTGCCGCCCGCCTCGCTGCGGGCGGAGCGTGTCGACGGCGTCCTCGCCGTCCTGTACGTGCTCTTCACGGAGGGCTACGACGCCTGGGCCGAGCCCGCCGACGTGGTCGAGGGATCGGCCGAGCGGCGCGCGCTCGCGGACGTCGCCGTCCGGCTCGCGCGCCTCGCCGCGCGGTTGCTCGACGACGAGCCCGAGGCCCACGGGCTGCTCGCCCTGCTGCTGCTCCAGCACGCCCGCCGGGACGAGCGCGTCGGCCCGGACGGCTCGACGCGCACCCTCGCGGAGCAGGACCGCGCGCGCTGGCGGCACGACGAGATCGCCGAGGGGCTGGCCGAGCTCGAGGCGGCGCTCGCCGTCGGACGCCCCGGGCCGTACCAGGTGCAGGCCGCCGTCGCGGCGCTGCACGACGAGGCACCCGACGCCGACGCGACCGACTGGCCCCAGATCCTCGGCCTGTACGACGTGCTGCTCGACCTCACCGGCTCGCCGGTCGTCGCGCTGAACCGTGCGGTCGCGGTCGCCGAGGTGCACGGCGCGGACGCCGGGCTCGCCGCGGTCGATGCCGTCGCCGCCGAGCCCGCGCTCGCGGGGTACCACCTGCTGCCCGCGGTGCGCGCCGAGCTGCTCGTGCGCGCCGGACGACCCGCGGACGCCGCTGTCGACCTGCACCGCGCCCTCGCGACCGTCGACCGCGAGGGCGACCGCCGCCTCCTGGAGCGCCGCCTGGCCGGGCTCCCTCCCGCGAGATCGACCTAACCGTCGCGGGACCGGCCTACCGAGGCTCGATCTCGAGTGCTCAGGCCGATCTCGTGGTGCCTGGCGTCGGCCGCGCCATGCGCCGCCGCGGACCTGACGCTCCACCCTCACCCGCCCGGCCCTGTCACCGCTGTCGCGTTTGTCCACGATGTAAAACGTTATCGATAACGATTGCCACAGCCTCGCCGTGTGACTAGCGTCACTCGCGCACGTTGTTCGCGCTGGTGGGCCAACGGAGGCCCACCCGGGAGGAAGAGGATCGACGATGACCCGAGCACTACCCTTGCGCAGCACGAACGGCAGGAGGTCGGCCGCCCTGGGCGCCCTCCTCGCCGTGCTCATCACCACCGGCGTCGGCATGGGCTCCGCCCAGGCTGCCGGCTCCACGCTCGAGGCCGCGGCCGGCGAGTCCGGCCGCTACTTCGGCACCGCCCTCGCGGCCGGACGGCTGTCCGACCCGACGTACTCGACCATCGCGAACCGCGAGTTCGACATGATCACGGCCGAGAACGAGATGAAGATGGACGCGACGGAGCCGTCGCAGAACAGCTTCAACTACTCCCAGGGCGACCAGATCGTCAGCTGGGCGACGAGCCGCGGCAAGCAGGTCCGGGGGCACGCCCTCGCGTGGCACTCGCAGCAGCCGGGCTGGATGCAGAACATGTCGGGCTCCGCGCTCCGCCAGGCGATGCTCAACCACGTGACGCAGGTCGCGACGCACTACCGCGGCAAGATCTACGCGTGGGACGTCGTGAACGAGGCGTTCGCCGACGGGAGCTCCGGCGCGCGCCGTGACTCGAACCTGCAGCGCACCGGCAACGACTGGATCGAGGCGGCGTTCCGCGCGGCCCGCGCCGCCGACCCCGGCGCCAAGCTCTGCTACAACGACTACAACACCGACAACTGGAGCCACGCGAAGACGCAGGCCGTGTATGCCATGGTCCGCGACTTCAAGGCGCGAGGGGTGCCGATCGACTGCGTCGGCTTCCAGGCCCACTTCAACGCGGGCAACCCGGTGCCGAGCAACTACCACACCACGCTCCAGAACTTCGCCGACCTGGGTGTCGACGTGCAGATCACCGAGCTCGACATCGAGGGCTCCGGCTCCTCCCAGGCCGAGCAGTACCGCGGCGTCGTCCAGGCGTGCATGGCCGTGTCGCGCTGCACCGGCATCACCGTCTGGGGCGTGCGCGACACCGACTCGTGGCGCGCGTCCGGCACCCCGCTGCTGTTCGACGGCAACGGCAACAAGAAGGCCGCCTACACCGCCGTGCTCGACCAGCTCAACAGCGGCGGCGGGACCCCCGGTGGCCCCGGGGAGAACCCCGGCGGGGACGGTTCCTGCACGGTGACCGTGACGCGGGGTGACTCCTGGGGCGACCGCTTCAACACGACCTTCCAGGTGTCGGGCGCGTCCGACTGGACCGTGACCATCCGCACCGGCTCCGGCCAGAGCCTGCAGAACTCCTGGAACGCCGCCGTCTCCGGCACGAGCGGCACCCTCACCGCGACACCGAACGGCAACGGGAACGCGTTCGGCATCACGCTCTACTCGAACGGCAACACCACGCTCCCGACAGCCACGTGCTCGTCAGCGTCGGGAGG
This sequence comes from Cellulosimicrobium cellulans, assembly GCF_016921195.1. GTDB lineage: Bacteria > Actinomycetota > Actinomycetes > Actinomycetales > Cellulomonadaceae > Cellulosimicrobium > Cellulosimicrobium cellulans_F. The sequence continues at coordinate 1,103,989 of NZ_JAFGYF010000001.1, read as the reverse complement.
CGGCGGCGAGACCTGCACCGTGACCGTGACGCGGGGCGACTCCTGGGGCGACCGCTTCAACACCACCTTCCAGGTGTCGGGCGCGTCCGACTGGACCGTGACCATCCGCACCGGCTCCGGCCAGAGCCTGCAGAACTCCTGGAACGCCGCCGTCTCCGGCACCAGCGGCACCCTCACGGCGCGACCGAACGGGAACGGCGACGCCTTCGGCATCACGCTGTACTCGAACGGCAACACGACGCTCCCGACGGCCACCTGCTCGGCCTGAGCGGACCCGCCGGGGTGGCAGGAGCGTCCCTCCCGTCACCCCGGCGGTTCGCTCCACGTCGCGGTCGCTCAGAGCCCCGTCTCGGCGTAGAAGCCTTCGATGTGGGCGCGGACCTCGCGCGCGGCGCGATCGCCGTCGCCCGCGTCCACGGCGCCCAGGACGGCGCGATGCTCGGCCCGCAGCCGCGCCGCGGTCCGCTCCCAGGACGGCAGGGTCGCGCTCCCCTGGGCGACGTACGACTCGATCGCGCCGCGCAGCCCGGTCATCACCGCCTCGACGAGCGGGTTGCCCGCGAGCCGCACGAGCAGCACGTGGAACGACGCGTCGAGCTCGCGGAACGCCTCGGGCGCGAGCGCCGGGTCGTCCATGCGGTCGAGCAGAGCGCGCGCCGCGGTGAGCACCTCGGCGACCTCCCGCACGCCGGACCGAGGGCCGGCCTCGCCGCCGCCGCGCCCGGCAGCGACGCGGTCGCCCGCCGCGCGAGCGGCCCACGTCTCGAGGAGCACACGCGTCTCGACCACGTCGCGCACCGCGAGGGTCCCCGACGCGACGTGCAGCCGCACGGCAGCCCCGAGGCCCGCGGCCGGGCGGTCCACGACGGTCGCACCGGCGTCGGGCCCCGACCCGACGGCCGTGCGCACGATGCCCATGGCCTCGAGGACGCGGATCGCCTCCCGCACGGACGGCCGTGAGACGCCGAGCTCCTCCGCGAGCGCCCGCTCGGCGGGCAGGCGCTCGCCGAGCGCCCAGCGGCCCCCGGCGAGGTCCGCCTCGATGCGGGCGAGGACACGTTCGTGGGTGCGCACCCGCTCAGGGTAGGCGACTCCGGCACGCTGTGGTCTGACCACGGCGCCCCCGTGGTCTACAGTGGACGCCCTGTGGTCAGACCACATCCGCGGCGCCTCACCGCGGCGGTCTCGGCGAGCGGCGACGCCGCGGCCCGGCGAGACTGGACCCGACTCGCCTCCCCCGGAGCCCTGATGCGCATAGCCCTCACCGCGACCTGCATCGGCGACGTGATGTTCCCCCAGGCACCGCGCGCCACCGCCCTCCTCCTCGAGCGCCTCGGGCACGAGGTCTTCTTCCCCGAACGGCAGGCATGCTGCGGCCAGATGCACGTCAACACCGGGTACCTCGACGAGGCGGTCCCCGTGGTGCGCAACCACGTCGAGGCGTTCTCCCCCGTGCTCGACGGCGAGTGGGACGCGATCGTCGTCCCGTCCGGGTCGTGCACCGGGTCCGTGCGGCACCAGCAGGGCATGGTGTGCCGGCGGGCCGGTCTCGACGACCTCGCGCGCACCGCCGACGCGGTTGCCGCGAAGACGTACGAGCTGTCCGAGCTGCTGGTCGACGTGCTCGGCGTGACCGACGTCGGCGCCTACTTCCCGCACCGGGTCACCTACCACCCGACGTGCCACTCGCTGCGCATGCTCCACGTGGGCGACAAGCCGCTGCGCCTCCTGCGCGCGGTCGACGGCATCGACCTCGTCGAGCTGCCCGCGGCGGAGGCGTGCTGCGGGTTCGGCGGCACGTTCGCGCTGAAGAACGCGGAGACCTCGACCGCGATGCTCGCCGACAAGATGACGCACGTGAAGGCGACGGGCGCCGAGGTCCTCACCGCGGGCGACGCGTCGTGCCTCATGCACATCGGCGGCGGGCTCTCGCGCATCCGCGCGGGCGTCCGCACGCTGCACCTCGCGGAGATCCTCGCGTCCACCAAGGACGCGCCGGCCCCCGCCGGGGTCGGTCCGTCGACGCGCGGGGGTGCCCGGTGAGCCGCACGTTCCTCGGCCTGCCCGTCCGGCGCGGCGCGCGCACCCTGCCCGACGACGTCGCACGCCCGGGCGGGCACGGCACCTCGGCGGGTGCTGGCGCGGCGTCGGACACGTCCGGCGACGTGCCCCACCCCGACGCGCCGCTGCGCTGGGGCGGGTCGTTCCCCGACGCGGCGCGCGAGGCGCTCCAGAACACGCAGCTGCGGCGCAACCTCGCGCACGCGACGTCGACCATCCGGGCCAAGCGCGCCGCCGTCGTCGGCGAGGTGCCGGACTGGGAGGCCCTGCGCGACGCGGGCTCCGCGATCAAGACCGACGTCATGGCGCGCCTGCCCGAACTCCTGGAGGAGCTGGAGCGCAACGTCGTCGCGCGCGGCGGCGTCGTGCACTGGGCGCGCGACGCGGACGAGGCGAACCGGATCGTCGCGGAGCTCGTCAAGGCCAAGGGCGTCGACGAGGTCGTCAAGGTCAAGTCCATGGCGACGCAGGAGATCGGGCTCAACGAGGCGCTGGCCGCGGAGGGGATCGCGGCGTACGAGACGGACCTCGCGGAGCTCATCGTGCAGCTCGCCGACGACATGCCGTCGCACATCCTCGTGCCCGCGATCCACCGCAACCGCGCGGAGATCCGCGAGATCTTCCTCGCCCGCATGGGCGACGCCCCGCCGGACCTGTCGGACGTCCCGCGCGAGCTCGCGATGGCCGCGCGCGCACACCTGCGCCGCAAGTTCCTCTCGGCGAAGGTCGCGATCAGCGGCGCGAACTTCGGCGTCGCTGACACGGGGACGCTGACCGTCGTCGAGTCCGAGGGGAACGGGCGCATGTGCCTCACGCTCCCCGAGACGCTCATCACCGTCATGGGGATCGAGAAGGTCGTGCCGACGTACACCGACCTCGAGGTGTTCCTCCAGCTCCTGCCGCGGTCCTCCACGGGCGAGCGCATGAACCCGTACACGTCCCTGTGGACGGGCGTCACGCCCGGCGACGGCCCGCAGGAGTTCCACCTCGTGCTGCTCGACAACGGGCGGACCGACGTCCTCGCCGACGAGGTCGGGCGGGCCGCGCTGCACTGCATCCGCTGCTCCGCGTGCCTCAACGTGTGCCCGGTGTACGAGCGCGTGGGCGGCCACGCGTACGGGTCGGTGTACCCCGGCCCGATCGGCGCGATCCTCACGCCGCAGCTCACGAAGTCCTCCGGCGGGCTCTCCGGCCACCACGACCCCAACGCGTCGCTCCCCTACGCCTCGACGCTGTGCGGCGCGTGCTACGAGGTGTGCCCCGTGAAGATCGACATCCCGTCGATCCTCGTCGAGCTCCGGGCGCGCGAGGTCGACGCCGACCGCGGCCGGCCCACGGGCTGGGGCGCCGCCATGAAGGCCGCCTCGTTCGTGATGTCCGACGCGCGGCGGTTCGGCCTCGCGGGGAAGGCGGCCGGGGTCGGGCGCCTGGTCGCCGGTCCGAAGGGCCGGATCTCGACCCTCCCGCCACCCGCGTCCGCGTGGACCCGCTCGCGCGACCTCCCGGCCCCCGCGAAACAGACCTTCCGCGACTGGTGGAGCGACCGCCCCACCCCCACTGAGCCGTCCGCCGGCCCCGGGGTCGCCGCACCCCCCGGTGCCGAACCCGGGGATACGGGCGGGTTCGGCGCCTCCACGGACCACAACCCCGGGTTCGGCGACGGGGGTGAGGGCCGGTGAGCGCGCGCGACGAGATCCTCGGCCGCGTCCGCGCCGCGCTCGGCGGGTCGACGATGGGCGACGCGGCGACGTCGGGCACCGTCCCGCGCGCGTATCGCGAGCACGGCGACCTCGCGCCGGGGTCGCCGGAGGCCGTGGACGTCCTCGTCGACCGGCTCGTCGACTACCGCGCGCACGTGCACGTGGCCGCCACCGCGGTCGAGGTGGCCACGATCGTCGGCGACCTGCTCGCGGAGGCGGCCTCCGTCGTCGTGCCGCCAGGGCTCGACGCCGCGTGGCTGGGCGCGCTCGGCGCCGGGACCGCCGTCGTGCCCGACGCGCGCGACGACCCCCGCACGCCCGACCAGCTCGACCAGGTGGACGCCGTCGTCACCGCGGCTCGCGTCGCGATCGCCGACACCGGGACGATCGTGCTCGACGGAGAGCCCGACCAGGGCCGCCGCGCGATCACGCTCGTCCCCGACCTGCACGTGTGCGTCGTGCGCACCGACCAGGTCGTGGAGACGGTCCCCGAGGCCGTGCGGCTGCTCGCCGCGCACCCGGAGCGGCCGCAGACGTGGATCAGCGGGCCGAGCGCGACGAGCGACATCGAGCTCTCGCGCGTCGAGGGCGTCCACGGCCCGCGCACGCTCCACGTGGTCCTCGCCCCACCGAGGGAGAACCCGGGTCCGCCGAGGTAGAACGGTGGTCCGCCCAGGTAGAACCCTGGTCCGCCGAGGTAGAACCCCGGTCAGGACCGACGTTCTACCTCGGCGACCCAACGTTCTACCTCGCTTGACCACGGTTCTACGTCGCGGAGAGTCCTGCCCGACGGCGGTGGCGCACCTCGGCGAGGACGGTCGCCAGGCGAACCGGGAAGTCCTCCGGCGTGCCGGCCGGCAGCGCGTCGACCGGGAACCACGCGACGTCCTCGCTCTCGTCGCTGACGGCCGTCCGCGCGTCGGGGTCGGCGAACGCGACGAACCCGACGTCCCAGTGCGTGCGGCACGTCCCGAAGGCGGCGACGAGGTCGTGGCGGTGCACGTCGACAGGTGCGGCAAGGGCGCGGGCGTGGTGCCCGACGCCCGCGTTGCCGGACGGCTCGGGGTCCGGGTCGAACGGGACGAGGTCGTCGAGGCCGCTCTCCTCGCGCGCCTCGCGGTACGCGGCGCCCGCGAGGGTCGTGTCGCCGGGCTCGGTGTGGCCGCCCACCTGGACCCAGAACTGGCCCTTGCGGTGGAAGCAGAGCAGCACGCGGTCGAGCCCCGGGCTGAGCACGAAGCAGCTCGCCGTGAGGTGCTGCGGTCCGCCGTCGCGCCGCACGGCGTCGGCACGCGCGCCGGACCCACCGTCGCCGCGGAGGAACGCGCGGTACTCCGCCGCGAGCGCCGCCTGCCCCTCGTCGACCGGCTCCCACCGGTCGAGGCGGGCGAGGGCGTCACGGGCGAGCAGGGCGGCGGGATCGAGAGCGTTCACCGGGGAAGGCTATGCGCAGCTCCCCACGCCCAGCCTTCCGAGCCCGCGCCGGACGCTGCGACAATGATGTCCCGTGAGCGATCCTCAGCACGACGGCGGTCCGGGCGACGCCGTGACCCGGACCGACCCGGTGACCGCCGAACCCTTCGGGGGCCCGGCGTTGTTCGACCTCCCGCCCGGGTCCCGTGAGGTCCCGACGCGGATCGTGCTGCTCACCGGGGCGTCCGGCTCGGGCAAGACGTCGCTCACGCGGCGCCTCGGGCTCCCGGTCGTCGCGCTCGACGACTTCTACCTCGACCACGACCACCCCGACCTGCCGCAGCGGTTCGGCATCGTGGACTGGGACGACCCGCGCTCGTGGGACGCCACGGGCGCCGTCGCGGCGCTCGTCGACCTCGCGCGCACCGGGCACGCGGACGTGCCGGTCTACGACATCCCGACGTCGCGCCGCACGGGCACGACGCACCTCGACGTCACCGGCTCGCGGGTCGTGCTGGCCGAGGGGATCTTCGCGGCGGAGATCGTCGCGGCGTGCCGCGCGCAGGACGTCCTGGCCGACGCGATCTGCCTGCGCCGGCCGCGGCTCATGACGTTCTGGTTCCGTCTGTTGCGCGACCTCGCGGAGATGCGCAAGCCGCCGCTCACGCTGTTCCGGCGCGGGTGGGCGCTCCTGCGCGCCGAGCCTGGGCTCGTGCGCCGCTGGGAGTCGCTCGGCTGCCGCGCGCTGACGCCGGCACAGGCGGAGAAGGAGATCCGCGCCCTGCTCCTGCGGCCGTCGGCGTAGCCGTCAGGCCCGCGGGTCGGCGATCTCGACCGTCGCGACGGACGGCCCGCCGCAGCCGGCCCCGAAGTCGCCCGTCGTCGGCAGGAACTCCGGATCCACCTCCTGCTCGACGACGACGTCACCCGACGCGACCTCCACGACGCGCACGACGATCGGGCCGACCGGGCCGTTCAGCGCGGAGCCCGTCCACTCTCCGCGCGACGGCTCGGCCGGCGTGTCCTCCACCGTCGGCTCGGGCGACGTCTCGGGAGCTTCGGGCTCGTCCGGATCGTCCGGTCGGTTCGGCTGGGACGGGTGGACGGGTACCGTCTCCGCGGCGATCGGCTCCGGGGCGACCCGGATCGTCCCGTCGCGCACGAGCCCGCACGACGCGGCGGCTCCGACGCAGCTCACCGCGACGCCGTACGCGTCCCGGTCCGGCCAGGAGTCGTCGAGCCGGACCTCGAGGCGCGGCACGTAGCCGATCGCGGGGCACGCGGTGACCATGTCTCCCGGGCCGCCGCACGCGGTCAGCACGGCGACGAACAGGGCTGCGGCGAGTCCGTGCCCACGCCGCCGTCCCCGTCGGTCGCTCGTCATCGCCGCCCTCCGCCCTCGGCCCGTCCGCCGCCTCTCGTCCAGCACCTGTCGTCAGCAGCCGGATCCTTGCACGGCAGTGGGAGCCCGTCCGGGTGCGGCGAGCACGGGAGCGGCCCCGGCGCCGGAGAGGCCACGGCCGTCCCTCACGGCTCGGAGGGAAGCGTGCCGACGACGATCGTCGCGCCGATCTCCTCGTCCCGGACGACACGCGCGCGCAGCCCCGCCCGGTCGAGGACGTCGACGGCGCCTGGCGCCTGTCGCTCGCCCGACTCGGTGAGCAGATGTCCGCCCGGGACGAGCCACTCGCGCGCCTCCGCCGCGACGCGGCGCAGCACGTCCAGCCCGTCGCCGCCGCCGTCGAGCGCGACGCGAGCCTCGTGGTCGCGCGCCTCGCGCGGCAGGAGCGGGATCTCGGCCGTCGGGACGTACGGCACGTTGGCGAGCAGGAGGTCGACCCGGCCGCGCAGACCCGCGGGCAGCGGGTCGAAGAGGTCGCCCTCGTACGCGGTGCCACCGACGGCCGCGACGTTGCGCCCGGCGCACGCGACGGCGGCCGGGTCGACGTCGCTCGCGTGCAGCGCCACCGCGTTCGCGCCGCCGAGGGCCGCCGCCGTGGCGAGGCCGAGCGCCCCCGCGCCGCAGCACAGGTCCACCACGACGATCGGTGACCCGCCGGGCTCACCGTCCGATCCGCCGTCGGGCAGCCCGTTCGACACCCCGCCCACGACCTGTCGCCCGAGCGCGACCGCCTCGTCGACGAGCAGCGTGGTGCGCTGGCGCGGGACGAACACCCCGGGGTCGACGGCGACCCGGAGCCCGTGGAAGTCGACGTACCCGAGGACGTGCTCGAGCGGCTCCCCCGCGACGCGGCGCGCGACGAGCGCCTCGAGGTGCGCGTCGTCGTCGGCGCGCTCGGCGAGGAGCGCGGCCTCGTCCTCCGCGAAGACGCACCCGGCGGCGCGCAGGCGGGCGGTGAGGTCGTCGAGCCGGCTCTGGTCCACGTCCGGACGGTACCCCGGGCCGGGCTGCGTCCGCCCGGGGATCGTCCGCCGCCGCGAGATCGACCCGCGCGTCCCGGATCGCCCTTCACGGGGCGACGTCCCGACGCGCGGGCCGATCGCGGCGCAGGGCGACCGTCAGTCCCGCAGGAGCGGGAGGAGCCGGGTGCCCTGGCGCTCGATCTCGCGCAGGTAGGGGGTGTCGGAGAGGACGAAGTGGGTGACGCCGAGGTCCTGGTAGCGCCGCAGCGACTTCGCGACGTCCTCCGCCGAGCCGACCAGCCACGTCGTGCCCGCTCCCCCGCCGCCGAACCGGCCGGGCGTCGTCCACAGGTTGTCGTCGAGCACCTCGCCGCGCGCCGCGAGGTCGAGCAGGCGCTCCTGCCCGACGGCGGTGCGCCGCCCCCGGTCGCGGGCGGACCACGCCTCCCCCTCCTGGGACCGTGCCGCCAGCTCCGCGACCTTCGCCTCGGCGTCGGCCCACGCCTCCTCGGTGGTGTCGCGCACGAACGTCGTGATCCGCAGCCCGAACTCGAGCGGCGCGTGCTCGCGGCCCAGCTCGGCGCTCAGGCGCTTCAGCCGGTCGATGCGCTCCGCGATCCCGTCGAGCGGCTCGCCCCAGAAGAGCTGCACGTCGGCCTCGGTCGCGGCGACGCGCTCCGCCGCCTCGGAGGCGCCGCCGAAGTAGATCCGCGGGTGGGCGCGGTCCCCGCGGGCGACGGGCCGCGGCCCGAGCGACGAGCGCGTCACGGAGAAGTGCTCGCCCGCGTACGTGACCTCTTCCTGCGTCCACAGACGCCGCACGATCTGCAGGAACTCGCGCGTGCGCGCGTACCGGTGCGCCGGGTCCGCCTCGCCGTCGCCGTACGCCTCCTGGCCGTCGGTCCCGGAGACGATGTTGACGCGGAGCCGGCCTCCGCTGAGGTGGTCCAGCGTCGCGGCGGCGGACGCGAAGTGCGCGGGCCGCCAGAACCCGGGCCGGATCGCGACGAGCGGCTCGAACGTCGTCGTGCGGGCCGCGAGCGCCGTCGCGACCGTGAACGTGTCGGGACGCCCCCAGCTCGTCCCGAGCAGCGCCCCGGCGAACCCGTGCCGCTCCAGCGCGTGCGCGTGGCTCGTCAGGGTGTCGAGGCTGTTGTGGTCCTGGACCGTGTCATCGCCGCGGTGCCCCGGGCGGACCTGGTTCGGGATGTACCAGAGGTGCTCGGTGCTCACGCGAGGGCCTCCTCTTGGACGCGCGCGCCGCCGTCGGACGAGGCTCCCACGTACCGGTTGGTGGGCCGCTCGAGCCCGTAGTGCTCGCGCAGCGTCCGGCCCTCGTACTCCTCGCGGAACAGGCCGCGCTCGCGGAGGACGGGCAGCACGTGCTCGACGAACCGCTCGAGCCCCGACGGCAGCACCGCGGGCATGATGTTGAACCCGTCGGCGGCCTCGGCGTCGTACCAGTCCTGGATCGCGTCGGCGACCTGCTCGGGCGTGCCCGCGACCGTGCGATGACCCCGCCCTCCCCCGAGGCGCCCGATGAGCTGGCGCACCGTGAGGCGCTCACGCCGGGCGAGCTCCACGATGAGCGTGTAGCGGCTCTTGGCGCCCTCGATCTCGTCCTCGGTGGGCAACCCGTCGGGCAGCTCGCGGTCGAGCGGCAGGTCCTCGGGCGCGAGGCGCAGCGTCTTCGCGAGCTGGGCGCGCGCGTACTCGGGGACGATGAGGTCGTCGAGCTCGCGCTCCTGGGCGAGCGCCTCCGCCTCGGTCGACCCGATGACGGGGACGATGCCGGGCAGGATCTTCACCGTGTCCGGGTCCCGGCCGACGGCGGCCGCCCGGGCCTTGAGGTCGCGGTAGAACGCCTGGGCGTCGTCGAGCGTCTGGTGCGCGGTGAACACCGCCTCGGCGTAGCGCGCGGCGAGGTCCTTGCCGTCCTCGGACGACCCGGCCTGCACGATGAGCGGCCTGGCCTGCGGCGAGCGCGGCGTCGTGAGCGCGCCGTGCACGGAGAAGTGGGCGCCGACGTGGCCGGGCGCGTGGATCTTGCTCGCGTCCGCCCACACGCCCGCGGCCTTGTCGGCGAGCACGGCGTCGTCCTCCCACGAGTCCCAGAGCCGGAACGCGACGTCGAGGAACTCCGCCGCGCGCTCGTACCGGACCACGTGGGCCGGCTGGTCGTCGAGGCCGAAGTTGCGCGCGATGTCCGGCCCCGCCGTCGTCACGACGTTCCACCCGGCCCGGCCGCCGGAGACGTGGTCGATCGACGCGAACCGGCGCGCGAGGTTGTACGGCGAGTTGTACGTCGTGGACGCCGTCGCGATGAGCCCGATGCGCTCGGTCACGGTCGCGATCGCCGTGAGGACGATGAGCGGGTCGAGCGACCCGGCCGGGCGGCGACCGACGTCGGACCGCAGACCCGGCCCGTCGGCGAAGAAGATCGAGTCGAGCTTCCCGGCCTCCGCGACCTGCGCGAGGCGCTGCAGGTGCGCGATGTTCGTCGACGTCCACGACGGGTCGCTCTCGGGCAGCCGCCACGACGCCTCGTGGTGGCCCGTGCTCATGAGGAACGCGTTGAGGTGCAGGCGGCCGGGGCGGTGGCCGTCGCCAGGGGTCGGCGTGCTGGTGGGCCGTGTCATGCGGCGGTGTCCTTCCTGTCGTCCCGGACCACGCCGAGCGCGTCGAGCAGCTCGGTGCGGAGCAGGGAGAAGCGGGGGTCGGCGGGGTCGCGGACCTCGCCGGGGCGGTAGCTCTGGTCGATGCGGCGCTCGGCCGCGATGCGCCCCTCGTCGAGCACGACGACGCGGTCCGCGAGGACGATCGCCTCGTCCACGTCGTGCGTCACGAGCAGGACGGCGGGGCGGTGCCGCGCGCACAGGTCGCGCAGGAGCGCGTGCATGCGGATGCGGGTCAGGGCGTCGAGCGCGCCGAACGGCTCGTCGGCGAGCAGGAGCCGCGGGGAACGCACGAGCGAGCGGGCGAGCGACACGCGCTGCTGCTCGCCGCCCGAGAGCTCGTTGGGCCACGCGCGCTCGCGCCCGGCGAGCCCCACCTCGGCGAGGCTCGCGCGGCCGGCGTCACGCGCGGCGCTCCGGCCGCGCGCCCCGGCGACCAGGCCGAGCACCACGTTCTCCAGCACCCGCGCCCACGGCAGGAGCCGCGAGTCCTGGAAGACGACGGACACCTGGTCCGGCACGACGACCTCGCCCGAGCCGTCGACCCCGTGGTCGAGCGCGGCGAGCGCGCGCAGGAGCGTGCTCTTGCCCGAGCCCGAGCGGCCCAGGATCGCGACGAACTCGCCGTCGTCCACGGTGAGGTCGAGGCCGTCGAGGATCCGCTTCTCCCCGTACGACCGCACGAGCGAGCGGACCCGCACGGCCCCGACCGCCGTCGGGTGGGCCTCCGCCGGGATCAGTCCTCCAGCGTGCGCCGCCACGACAGCACCTTCCTCTGCAGGAGGCGGACCGCGAGGTCCGCGGAGTAGCCCAGCACGCCGTACACCACGAGGCCGACGAGGATGACCTCCGTCTGCCCGTACGTCCGCGCGAGCTCCATCATGTAGCCGATGCCGGCCGTCGCGTTGACCTGCTCGACGACGACGAGCGCGAGCATCGACCCGGTCACCGCGAACCGCAGGCCCAGGAAGAACCCGGGCAGCGCGCCGGGCAGGATCACGCGGCGCACGAACTGCCAGCGCGAGAGCTGCACCGTCTCGGCGAGCTCGACGTAGCGGCTGTCGATCGCCCGCAGACCGTTGTGCGTGTGCAGGTAGATCGGGATGAGCACGCCGAGCGCGATGGTGACGACCTTCATCTCCTCGCCGATCCCGAACCACAGGATGAGCAGCGGCAGGAGCGCGAGGTTGGGGATGGCGCGCTTGACCTGGATCGGGCCGTCGAGCACCGCGTCGCCCACCCGGCTCAGCCCGGCGGCGAGCGCGAGCACGACGCCCACGACGAGGCCGGACGCGAGCCCGAGCGCCGCACGCGTGAGGGACACCCCGAGGTGCGCGCCGAGCTTGCCGTCGGCGACGAGCTCCGCGCCGGTCGTCACGACCGTCCACGGTGCGGAGAGCACGCGCGGGTCGATGAGCCCCGTGGCGGAGCCGACCGACCAGACGCCCACGAGGAGCGTCACCCCGACGAGCGCCGCGAGCGGGATCGGCCGGCCGAGCCCCAGGCGCGTGCCGCGGGGGCGCACGTCCGTGGTGGCCGCGGGTGCGTCGTCGAGCCGTGGTCCCGCGAGGTCCACCCGGTCGACGACCGCCGCGCTCACTGCGCTCCCCCGTCCCGCGCCGCGGCCGCCGCCTCGCCCGCGACGGGGCCGAAGCGCTCGTCGAACAGGTCGGTCGCGTCGAACGGCTCCTGGTCGAGCTCGGTCGCCAGCAGATCGATCGTCGCCTGGGTGCGCTCGATGCCCTCGGTGAGGTCGGACGGGATGTCGGGGACCGGAGCGTGGTCGACGAGGTACTGCGCGTCCTCCTCGCTCAGCCCCTGGTCCTCGACGTAGTACCCCTGCTTCCACTCCTCGGGGTGCTCGTCGATCCAGACCTTCGCCGCCGCCCACGCAGCGACGTACTCGCGCAGCGCCGCGGCCTTCGCCGGGTCCCGCACGACGTCGGTCGGTCCGTAGAGGTGCGAGGCGTCGTCGCGCAGGTGGTGCTTGACCGACGTCGCACCGTCGGCCTCGTACGTGCTCAGGTAGCGGAAGAGCTGCGTGCCGCCCAGCGGGGCGATGTCGACCTCGCCCGCGGCGAGCGCCGTCGAGTACACGTCGCCCGTGCTCGGCAGCTCGACCAGCTCGACGTCGTCCTGGGTGAGGCCCGCCTCCTGGAGCGCCTTGAGCACGATCGCGCCCTGCGCCTGGCCCGGGCTGAACGCGATGCGGTGGCCGCGGAAGTCCTCGAGCGAGCCGAGCTCGACGCCCGGCGCGCCCGCGAACTCGTAGATCGGCGCGTCCTCCCAGTTCTCGCGGTAGATCGACGCGTAGATCTGCACGTCCAGGCCCGTCCACGTCGCGTGGATCGGCGGGATCTCGGCCACCGCGCCGACGTCGAGCGACCCGGCGCGGAACGCCTCGGTCGTCGCGGGGCCGCCGGAGATGTTGGCCCACTCGATCTCGAACGAGAAGTCGCTGTCGAGGTCGTCGCCGGCGAGCTCGAACGCCTTCTGCGTCGTGGGGTCGCCGATGCGCAGGACCGTCCCCTCCGGGACCTCGGTGGGCAGCTCGGCGTCGGCGGCGAGGGTCGCGCCGTCGGCCGGGTCGGCGCCGCCGGAGGCCTCCGCAGCGCTGCACGCACCGGTGGCGAGCAGCGTGACGAGGCCGAGCGCGACGGCGGTCGCCCGGCGACGGCCGGGCGGTGCGGGCGGACGGGCGAGCGGGTGTGCGGGCATGACGAGTCCTCTCGGGGAGAGCGCACCGGGGCATGCGGAAGCCGCGCGCGGGAGGTGAGCGGTGAACGGGCCCGACGGCGGCCGGGGCGGCCGTCGGTCCGTGCGTCGACGTGCTCAGCGGCACGGGGTCGGACGACACGCGGCGCAGCGACACGCCCGCGAGTCGAGCGCGCGACGACACGCGAGGCCGGGCACGTGCCCGGCGTCGGCGGCGGGGACGGCGACAAGGCCCCCCGGTGTCGTCTGCATGCGGGCGACTGTGCCAGCACGCGCACCACCCGGAAAGGGGCACCGCGCCCCGTCCCACGAGGAGGACGAACGTAACGCCGTGCAACGCCTGCACCGAGAGAGATCTCCGGTCGCCCGAGGCAGAACCCTGGTTGCGCGAGGTAGAGCCGTGGTCCCACGAAGTAGAGCCGTGGTCGCCCGAGGTAGAGCCGTGGTCCCACGAGGGAGAACCATGGTCATCGCGTCAGACGGCGGTCGGCGGTCTGCGCGGCCGGACTGTCCGGCATGGACGTGCCCGACGGCGGTCGGCCGCCACCCCGGGTTGGGACGCCGCCCGACGCGGCCGGGTCGCCGATCGTCACCGAGACCGCACCGGTCCGGATCCCGTTCGCGACAGCCCGACGAGACGACGCGGGCGAACTCCACACACCACGGGCAGTCGCCCGGGGGAGCCACGACCAGGGCGAGACGACGCCGGTCGGGGTGGGTGGTGGTGCCGCGTCGTGGTCGGGCCTGGCGGGAGCCGCGAGGAACGAGCGGTGGATGGTAGACGCGGCACCACCACCCACCCCGACCACCCAGGGCGACCACACGCCGTCGAGAACAGGAACCACGGTTCTACCTCGCGCTACCACGGTTCTAGCTCGGCGGACCACGGTTCTACGTCGGCGGACGACGACGGGCCCCGACCCTCCCGGAGGAGGATCGGGGCCCGTGTGTCAGGCGGCTGCCGCTGGGCAGACGTCGTCAGGCTCTCAGGAGCGGATCACCACTCACTCGGCGCCGGCCTGCAGCTCGCCCGTCGGGGGCAGGTCGCGGACCGAGACGCCGGTCGGGGCGTCGAGCGCGGCGGCCGCGCCCACGCTCACCGGGCCGCGGTCGTGCTCACCCTTGGAGACACCGCGGAAGGTGAACTCCCCGAGCAGGCCCTCGCCCTCGGCGTCGACCAGGACGATCTCGCCGGCCTTGAGCTCGCCGAACAGGATCTTCTCGGACAGCACGTCCTCGATGTCGCGCTGGATCGCGCGACGCAGCGGACGAGCGCCCAGGACCGGGTCGTAGCCCTTCTCGGCGAGCAGGACCTTCGCCGCCGGGGTGAGCTCGATGCCCATGTCCTTGTCCCGCAGGCGGGTGTCGAGACGGGCGATCATGAGGTCGACGATCTGGATGATCTCGTCCTGCGAGAGCTGCGGGAAGACCACCACGTCGTCGACGCGGTTGAGGAACTCGGGGCGGAAGTGCTGCTTGAGCTCCTCGTTGACCTTCGCCTTCATGCGCTCGTAGGACGTGACCAGGTCGCCGCCGGCGTTGAAGCCGGTCTGCACGCCCTTGGCGATGTCCCGCGTGCCGAGGTTGGTCGTCATGATGATGACGGTGTTCTTGAAGTCCACGACACGGCCCTGCGAGTCGGTCAGGCGACCGTCCTCGAGGATCTGCAGGAGCGAGTTGAAGATGTCCGCGTGGGCCTTCTCCACCTCGTCGAACAGGACGACCGAGAACGGCTTGCGCCGCACCTTCTCGGTGAGCTGACCGCCCTCGTCGTACCCGACGTAGCCGGGAGGCGAGCCGAACAGCCGCGAGACGGTGTGCTTCTCGGAGAACTCCGACATGTCGAGCTGGATGAGCGCGTCCTCGTCCCCGAAGAGGAACTCGGCGAGCGCCTTGGCCAGCTCGGTCTTCCCGACGCCCGTCGGGCCGGCGAAGATGAACGAACCACCGGGGCGCTTGGGGTCCTTGAGGCCCGCACGCGTACGGCGGATGGCCTGCGACAGCGCCTTGATCGCGGCCTCCTGGCCGACGACGCGCTTGTGCAGCTCGTCCTCCATGTGCAGCAGGCGGCTGGACTCCTCCTCGGTGAGCTTGAAGACCGGGATGCCCGTGGCCATGGCCAGGACCTCGGCGATCAGCTCCTCGTCCACCTCGGCGACGGTGTCCAGGTCACCGGACTTCCACGCCTTCTCCTTGTCGGCGCGCTTCGCGGTGAGCTGCTTCTCCTTGTCGCGCAGGCCGGCGGCCTTCTCGAAGTCCTGCGCGTCGATCGCGGACTCCTTCTCGCGACGTGCCTCGGCGATCTCCTCGTCGAGCTCCTTGAGCTCCGGCGGAGCCGTCATGCGGCGGATGCGCAGGCGCGCGCCCGCCTCGTCGATGAGGTCGATCGCCTTGTCCGGGAGGAACCGGTCGTTGATGTACCGGTCCGCGAGCGTGGCCGCGGAGACGAGCGCGGAGTCCGTGATGGACACGCGGTGGTGCGCCTCGTAGCGGTCGCGCAGGCCCTTGAGGATCTCGATCGCGTGGTTGAGCGACGGCTCGGCGACCTGGATCGGCTGGAAGCGGCGCTCCAGGGCCGGGTCCTTCTCGACGTGCTTGCGGTACTCGTCGAGCGTCGTCGCGCCGATGGTCTGCAGCTCGCCGCGCGCGAGCATCGGCTTGAGGATGCTCGCGGCGTCGATCGCGCCCTCGGCGGCGCCCGCACCGACGAGGGTGTGGATCTCGTCGATGAACAGGATGATGTCGCCGCGCGTGCGGATCTCCTTGAGCACCTTCTTCAGGCGCTCCTCGAAGTCACCGCGGTAGCGCGAGCCGGCCACGAGGGCGCCGAGGTCGAGCGTGTAGAGCTGCTTGTCCTTGAGCGTCTCGGGCACGTCGCCGCGCACGATGTCCTGCGCCAGGCCCTCGACGACGGCGGTCTTGCCGACGCCGGGCTCGCCGATGAGGACGGGGTTGTTCTTGGTACGACGGCTGAGCACCTGCATGACGCGCTCGATCTCGAGGCTGCGCCCGATGACCGGGTCGAGCTTGCCCTCGCGCGCGGCCTGGGTGAGGTTGCGCCCGAACTGGTCGAGCACGGCCGACCCCGACGGCTGGCCCTCCGCGGGGCCGCCCGCGGCGACGGGCTCCTTGCCCTGGTAGCCGGACAGGAGCTGGATGACCTGCTGGCGCACCTTGTTGAGGTCGGCGCCCATCTTGGTCAGGACCTGGGCGGCGACGCCCTCGCCCTCGCGGATGAGGCCGAGCAGGATGTGCTCGGTGCCGATGTAGTTGTGGCCGAGCTGGAGCGCCTCGCGCAGCGACAGCTCGAGCACCTTCTTGGCGCGCGGCGTGAACGGGATGTGCCCGCTCGGGGCCTGCTGGCCCTCGCCGATGATCTCGGTCACCTGGGTGCGGACGCCGTCGAGGGAGATCCCGAGGGACTCCAGCGCCTTGGCCGCGACACCCTCGCCCTCGTGGATGAGGCCGAGGAGGATGTGCTCGGTGCCGATGTAGTTGTGGTTGAGCATCCGCGCCTCTTCCTGGGCGAGGACGACGACCCGACGGGCTCGGTCTGTGAATCTCTCGAACATGTGCTGCTCCTCGTGAGCGGCGTACACCTGCCCGCCGGACGACGGGTACAAGCCTGACCGCATTGACTCTATGCGGTCCGAACGAGCCCCACCCCCTCCGTATGCCCTTGTTCGCCAGGGGCGTGAAAGAGGGGTCGGCCCGTGACCTGCGGGCGCGCCGGACGCCGTCGTGCGCAGATCACCCGGCCCGACACGCGCGCGGCGCGTTGACCGCGACGTGCACCCCGGGCAGGCTCGGGAGTGCGCCGCGCACGGACGGCCAGAAGGGTGGCGAGAGCGATGCACCAGCCGGACCAGCAGCCCGAGGACCCCACCGCGCCGGGAGCCGACGAGCGTGACCTGCGACCCGCGGGCGCGCCCGTGACGTGGGAGCAGGTCGTCGCCCGCTTCCAGGGCGTCGTCGCCGAGGTGGACGACCCGCTGACCTGGGGCCTCGACCTCGACGAGGAGACGCTCACGGGTGCCGGGCACGGCGCGCACGACCCCGCGGAGGAGCGGTTCCTGCGCTCCTACGTGTCGTTCACGGGCGAGACGCTCGACGTCGAGACGTTGCGCGTGCTGGCGGCCCACGACGAGCAGGCGGAGGACATCGTCCGCACCGCGCTCAGCGGGGCGCTCGCCGCGCCGCTGCACTCCGACAACCCGGGCGACGACGACTTCCTCGACTCCTACCAGGAGTACCGCGCCGCGATGCGCGCGATCGTCGAGGAGGTCGACGTCGCGCCGGTCACGCGCGCCACGTTCGTGGTCGACGGCGCGGCGCGCGCCTGCCTGCACGTCACGGTGCGGGAGCACACGGCGGTGTACGTCCCGCTGGACGACCGCGCGCTCGTCGTCTCAGGCCCCGCTGACCTGCTCGCGCGCGTCGACGTCGTGACGCGCCCGCTGCGGAACATCCTCCAGGACGAGCCCGAGCCGAGGTTCTGACGCCCCGGCCGGCCCGACGCCGAACCCGGGGTCGCAGTCATCCAGGCCGCCGAACCCGGGGATACGGGTGGGTTCGGCGGCCTGGGTGACGACAACCCCGGGTTCGGCGACCTCCGGTGACCCTCGGCGTCGATCCGGGACGGGTGTCCCGGGCGGAGCGTGGCAGCGCGGCCTAGGGTCGAGTCAGCACCGGTTGCCGGCGACGGCGCCGGGACAGCACGCCGACGGCGCACGCGGTCGGCCGACCGGGCGGAGGTGGCAGGATGCGCGGCGTGATCGTCGGTGTGGACGGTTCGGAGGAGTCCGGTGGCGCGCTCGACTGGGCGCTGCGCGAGGCGGCGGACCGGGGCGTGCCGCTGACGGCCGCGCTCGCGTTCGAGTCCCGTCAGGCCTCGGGCGGAGGCCCGGACCTGGTAGCCGAGGAGAAGCGGGCGCTGGTCCAGGAGTGGCTGGACGCCGCGCACGCGCGCACGGGGCTCGCACCGGGCGCGGTGCCGACGGCGGCGGTCGCCGAGCGCGGCAGCCCCGCGGCGGTCCTCCTCGCCCTCGCCCAGCCCGGCACCTCCCAGCCCGTGCAGGACGACGTGCGGCCCGACCCGGGCGACGACGACCACGCCGACCTGCTCGTCGTCGGGCGCTGCGGCCGGGGACGCCTGGGGCGCATGGTCCTCGGGTCGGTGCCGACCGCCGTCGTGCAGCACGCGACCGTCCCCGTGACGGTGGTGCGCGGCACGCCCGACATGCGCCACGACCACGCGCGGCCCGTCGTGGTCGGGGTCGACGGATCGTCGACGTCGGTCCAGGCGCTACGGCACGGCGCGGACGTCGCGCGGCGCACCGGAGCGACGCTCGAGGTCCTGTTCTGCTGGCAGATCGTGTCGCTCGCGCCGCTCCCCGACTCGTGGGGGTGGACGCCGCCGATCGACGACTACGAGAAGTTCGCCTCCCAGAAGCTCGACGCCGCGCTCGAGGCCGCGGGGATCGACCTGCCCGACGAGCGCCTCGTGCGCAGCGTGAAGCACGTGCACGCCGCGAAGGGGGTCATCGAGGCGTCGTCGCACGCGGAGCGGCTCGTGCTCGGCAACCGCGGGGTCGGCGGGTTCGACCGGCTGCTGCTCGGGTCGGTGAGCCGGCACGCGGTCGAGTACGCGCACTGCCCGGTCACGGTCGTCCGGCCCCCGGACGCGACGCACCCCTCGGGCGCGCACGACTCCTGAGGTCACTCCCGACGTACCGCCGTACCCCGGAACGCGAAGACGAGGACGCGGACGGCGAGCACGGTGCCGACGAACCCGAGCGCCGCTCCGAGGACGGCGAAGAGGCGCAGGCCCTCGGCGAGCTCGGGGCCGGAGTCCGCGGAGACCAGCACGACCGCCGCCACGACGGCCGCGGCAGCGATGACGGTGGACACGACCTGCTGCACGAGTCCCGTGAGGAACGCGCGGTCCTCGGGGTGCGCGAACGACCGCACGTTGACGGTGAGCCGCCCGGCCTCGACGTCGCTCGTGATCTTGGCGAGGCGACGCGGGAGCCGTTCGAGCTCGGGTGCCAGGCCGAGGAAGAGGCTCGTCGCGCGCTCGCGCAGGCCCTCGGGCGTGGCGACGCGGCGCACGAGCGGCTGGGCGGTCGCGCGGGCCCCGGCCACGAGGTCGAACCCGGGGTCGATCAGGCGCAGCGTCCCTTCGAGCGACGTGAACGTGCGGAACGCGGCGGCGACCTGCGACGGCACGGCGAGCCCGGCGTCGGTGACGAGCCGGAACAGCGCGGTGAACATCGCGCCGCTCGCACCGGCGCCGCGGAACCGCACGATCACCTGCCCGACGGCGCGCTCCAGGCGGCGCACGTCGAGGTCGGCCGGGGCGTCGAGCAGCTCGAGCAGGGCGTCGGTCGCGGCGACGGCGTCGTCGGCGTCGACCGCGAGCAGCACGGCCGCGAGCGCCAGGCGCTCGGGCTCGCCGAGGCGCCCGACGGAGCCCATGTCGAGCAGGCCGAGCCGACCGTCGTCGGTGACGAGCACGTTGCCCGGGTGCAGGTCGGCGTGGAACGTGCCCGCGACGAGCACCTGCTCGAGCGTCGCGGTGAGGAGCCGGGACGCGAGGTCGGCGCGCACGGCGCCGTCCAGGCCCGCGAGGACGTCGCCCGCGCGGCCGACGGGGACACCGTCGAGCCGTTCCATGACGAGCAGGGTCGTGCCGGAGAGCTCGGGGTAGACCTCCGGGACGCGGACGCGCGGCCCCGCGCCCAGGGCGGCCCCGCCCTCGCCGTGCAGAGGCCGGTCTCCCTCCGCACCTCGCGCGAGCGCCGCGCGCAGCGCGAGCGTGTTCTCCAGCTCGACCGTGTAGTCGAGCTCCTCGCGCAGCGACGCCGCGAAGCCGTCGGCGAGGTCGACGACACCGAGCGACCTCCCCCACGCGGTGTCGCGCTCGATGCGGCGCGCCAGCCGCCCGAGGATCGCGAGGTCCGTCTCGACCTGCGCCCGTGCGCCGGGGCGCTGGACCTTGACCACGACGTCCCGCCCGTCGAGCAGCCGTGCCGCGTGCACCTGCCCGACCGACGCCGACGCGAGCGGCTCGGGCGAGAACTCGGCGAACGCCTCGTCGACGGGGCGACCGAGCGCAGCGTCGACGGCCGCCTCGACCTGCGACCAGGGCGCGGGCGGGACCTCGCTCTGGAGGGTTGACAGTGCGTCGGCGAACGCGCCCGGGAGCAGGTCGCGCCGCGTCGAGAGGACCTGGCCGAACTTCACGAACGTCACGCCCGCGTCGCTCAGGGCGTTGCGCAGCGCGGCGGCCTGGCGGCGCTGGTCGGTGCGCGACAGCCGCGACCCGTCGGGCTGCCGTGCCCCGCGCGTGAGCGCCCCGCCGAGGCCGTGCCGGACGCCGATCGCGAGGATCTGCGCGTACCGCCGGGTCTCGCGACGCCCCTGCCGCAGGCCGCGCAGCGCGCGCCACGGCCCGGGCACCGACCCCGTGGGGACCAGCAGCTCGAGCACGAGCAGCACGCACAGCCCCAGCACGAACGCCCACGCGAACGCGAGGACGACCGCCACGAGCGCGACGCCGGGCGCGACGGTGAGCGTCCCGTCCGCGCGCGACCAGCCGGCGTCGAGCAGGCCGTTCGTGAGCACCCACGACGCCACGGAGAGCATGGCGAAGGCCACCACCGCGGAGCGGATCCAACCGACCGACGCCCCCATGACGCGCCGCGCAGTCGCCGCGAGGAGCAGGAGCATGACGACGGTGAGGGCGAAGCCGACGAGGCCGATGAAGAACCCGGAGACGACCTGCATGACCGTCACTCTTCCCGACGCCGCCCCGAATCACCACCACACGCCCGGGCGGCCGTCCTCACCACGCGCCGGGACGGGCACCACGACGGCTTGCGCGGCATGATGGAGCTTCCCGACAGGTCGGAGCCCCGATGACGAACGTCGACCTTCTCACCGACGCGCACCTCACGAACGCGCGGACCGCCCCGAACGGGCGCAGCGCCGAGGTCGTGCTGCACGACGGTCCCCTGCGTCAGACGATCCTCGCGCTGCGCGCGGGCGTCGAGCTCGGTGAGCACAACTCGCCGCCCGCCGCGTCGATCCAGGTGCTGCGCGGCCGCGTGCGCGTCACCGCGCTCGGCGAGGGCGACGTCGAGCTGGGCGCGGGAGAGCTGCGCGTCCTCACGCACGAGCGGCACGCCGTGGGAGCCATCGAGGACTCCGCGTTCCTGCTCACGACGGTGACGAGCATCCCGGACGCCTGAGCGACGGCGCACGATCTCGGTCGCGCCGAGCCCGGGTTCTCGGGTCGGGCTCGACCGTGCGCGGCGACCCCGGGTTCTGCGGGTCGTCAGCGCCGCACGGCCCACGCCGCGAGAGTGAGCGCGACGGCGTCCTCCGCGACCGCGCCGGGCCAGTCGGGGCGCGACCCGACGGCGAGGCGTCGCCACGCCGCGCCGCCCCACGTCCCGACGGCCGCGCCCGCGGCACCGGCCGCCGCGGCGGCGACGAGGCCCGCGGGACCCGTGCGGCGCCGGGCGAGGAGGACCCCGCCGACCGCGCCGCTCCCCAGCCGGAACACGGGTCCGGGCCCGGCGAGCCGGCTCGGCGTCTGCGGCAGCTTGTCGCCGACCATCTCTCCCACGACCCCGGCGGCGGCGCCGGCGCGCGCGAGGAGGCCGGGCCCGCCGGACCCGTCCCGCGACCCGCCCGCGACCCACCCCGCGAGCACGGGCGCCGCGACACCGAGGCTGCTGCGCGACCCCGCGGCGACGCCGAGCGCGAGCGCCCGGGCGAGGAGCGCCGTCGTGCCGGGCCTGGGTGCTGCACCGTGAGACGTCATGGGGTTCCTCCTGCGGCTCGTCGGCCGTGCGGTGGGTGCCGGTCTCGTCGAACGTAACCGCTCCGGGCGCGGCCCACCCGGGCTGCGGGAGCGGTCCCGCTAGCCTGGGTCCGTGCCCGGACCCACTCTGAGCGAGGTCGCGCGCGACGCCGGCGTCTCCCTCGCGACCGCCTCCCGCGCGATCAACGGGAGCGCGAACCGCACGGTGCGCCCCGACCTCCGGGAACGAGTGCTCGCGTCCGCCCGCCGGCTCGGCTACTCGCCGGACCCGAGCGCCCAGGCCATGGCGCGCGGCCGCACGACGAGCGTGGGCCTCGTGGTGCACGACATCGCGGACCCGTACTTCTCCTCCCTCGCGGCGGGTGTCGCCGACGCGGCCGACCGCGACGGGCTCATCGTCACGCTCACGAGCACGCGGCACTCGCCCGAGCGCGAGCGCGCGTTCGTCGAGCTCATGGACCGCCAGCGCGCGCGAGCGGTCGTGCTGGGCGGCGGGCGGCTCGCGGAGGACGCCGACGGCGCGCTGCGCGGCGCGCTCGAGCGCTACCGCGCGTCGGGGGGCGGGGTCTCGCTCGTGGGCCAGCCGCTCGGCGACCTGCCCGCGGTGGAGATCGCCAACGCCGACGGCGCCGCGGACCTCGCGCGGGCCCTGCACGGCCTGGGCTACCGCGCGTTCGGCGTGCTCGCGGGCCCGGCCGGCCACCGCACCGCCCTGGACCGGGCACGCGGCTTCACCGAGGCGCTGGCCACCCTGGGCTCTCCCGTCGCTCCGGAGGCGGTCGTCGAGTGCGCGTTCACGCGCGACGGCGGCCACGGCGGGATGCGCGAGCTGCTCGACCGCGTCGGCCCGGCACGCCGGTCCGCGGGCACCCCGCCCGTCGCCGTCTTCGCGGTGAACGACGTCATGGCGGTCGGGGCGATGGCCGCGGCACGCGAGGCGCGGCTGCGCGTCCCCGAGGACGTCGCCGTGGCGGGCTTCGACGACATCGTGACCCTGCGCGACGTCACGCCCGGCCTCACGACGGTGCGCATCCCGCTCGCGCAGGTCGGGGAGCAGGCCCTCGCGCTGGCGCTCGCGCCGCCCGACGCCGACTCCGAGCCCCCGCGGGTCGAGATCCGCGGCGAGGTCGTGCTCCGCGAGTCCACGCCCCGGCTCTGACGCACCCTGTTGACGCGAGAAAACGGTTCCCCTACGCTCGCGGAAAGCGCATTCCGCGTTCGGCCAGGCGCCGGACGCCCGACCGACGACGGAGCCGATCGATGACCACCACCCGAACCCTGCGGATCGCCATGAACGGCGTGACCGGCCGCATGGGGTACCGCCAGCACCTCGTCCGCTCGATCCTGCCGATCCGCGAGCAGGGCGGCGTCGAGCTCCCCGACGGCACGCGACTCCAGGTCGAGCCGGTGCTCGTCGGGCGCAACGAGACGAAGCTCCGCGAGCTCGCCGCACGGCACGACGTCGAGCACTGGACCACGGACCTCGACGGCACGATCGTCGACCCCGCGACCGACGTCGTCTTCGACGCCTCGATGACCGCGCTGCGCGCCAAGACGCTCACCAAGGCGATGCAGGCCGGCAAGCACGTGTACACCGAGAAGCCGACGGCAGAGACGCTCGCCGAGGCGATCGACCTCGCCCGGCTGCGCGAGGAGACCGGCGTGACCGCCGGCGTCGTGCACGACAAGCTGTACCTGCCCGGCCTCGTCAAGCTCCGCCGCCTCGTCGACGAGGGCTTCTTCGGTCGCATCCTGTCCCTGCGCGGCGAGTTCGGCTACTGGGTGTTCGAGGGCGACCACCAGGCCGCGCAGCGCCCGTCGTGGAACTACCGCGCCGAGGACGGCGGCGGGATGACGACCGACATGTTCTGCCACTGGAACTACGTGCTCGAGGGCATCCTCGGGTCGGTCAAGACCGTCACCGCGCAGACCACGACCCACATCCCGACCCGTTGGGACGAGCAGGGCACGGAGTACGCCGCGACCGCCGACGACGCCGCGTACGGGATCTTCGAGGTCGAGACGCCGAGCGGCGACCCCGTCGTCGCGCAGATCAACTCCTCCTGGGCCGTGCGCGTCTACCGCGACGAGCTCGTCGAGTTCCAGGTGGACGGCACGCACGGCTCCGCCGTCGCCGGGCTGCGCAGGTGCGTCGCCCAGCAGCGCGCCCACACCCCCAAGCCCGTGTGGAACCCCGACCTGCCCGTCACCGAGCCGTTCCGCGACCAGTGGCTCGAGGTCCCCGCGAACGCCGACCTCGACAACGGCTTCAAGGCCCAGTGGGAGGAGTTCCTGCGCGACGTCGCCGCCGGCCGCCCGCACCGCTACGACCTGCTCTCCGCGGCGCGCGGCGTCCAGCTCGCCGAGCTGGGGCTCCGCTCGTCGGCCGAGGGCCGCCGCCTCGACGTGCCGGAGATCGTGCTGTGACCGCGCCGACGACCGAGGCTCCCGGCGCGCGCGAGCTGCGCGACCGGGACGGCAGCGGCGCGGTCGTGCGCCTGCCCCGCTTCGCCGACGACGGCCGCGTCGCCGGGACGGAGGTGCGCGAGCTGCTCGTCCCCGGCCCGTGGACGACGCCGGCCGCGCCGTTCCGCTCGCGCGTCGCCTTCGCGGCCGCGCACGTCGTGCCGCAGGTGGGCGCGGAGAACGTGCCCGGCGCGCCGGCCGCCGTCGACTGGGACACGACGCTCGCCTACCGCCACCGGCTCTGGGAGCACGGGCTCGGCGTCGCCGACGCGATGGACACCGCGCAGCGCGGCATGGGCCTCGACTGGGCCGCGACCCAGGAGCTCGTGCGGCGCTCGGCGACCGAGGCGCGGACCGTCGGCGGACGCGTCGCGTGCGGCGCAGGCACGGACCAGCTCGACCCCGCGGTCGTCGCGGGCTGGGAGCCGGGCGACCCCGCCGCGCTCGCCGCCGTCACCGACGCCTACCGCGAGCAGGTGAGCGTGGTCCAGGACGCGGGCGCCCAGGTGATCGTCATGGCGTCGCGCGCGCTCGCCCGCGTCGCCCGCTCGCCCGAGGAGTACGCGCGCGTCTACGACGCCGTGCTCGCCGAGGCCGAGGCGCCCGTGATCCTGCACTGGCTCGGCACGATGTTCGACCCCGCGCTCGCCGGGTACTGGGGCACGGGCGACGACGTCGCCGCGGCCACCGACGTGTTCGTCGACCTGGTCCGTGCCCACCAGGGCCGCGTCGACGGCGTCAAGGTGTCGCTGCTCGACGCCGCCCACGAGAAGGACCTGCGGGCCCGCCTCGCGGGGCTCGACGCCGCCGCAGGGGGCCCCGTGCGCCTCTACACGGGCGACGACTTCAACTATCCGGAGCTCGTGGTCGGCGACGGCCGCGCGCACTCGGACGCGTTGCTCGGCATCTTCGCGGCGATCTACCCGGCCGCGTCCACCGCGCTGGGGGCGCTCGACGCCGGCCACCCCGACCGCGCGCACGCGATCCTCGCGTCGACCGAGGCTCTGGGGCGCCACGTGTTCGCCGCGCCGACGTACTACTACAAGACGGGGATCGCGTTCCTGTCCTGGCTCAACGGCACGCAGCCCGCCTTCCAGATGGTCGGCGGCCTGCAGTCGGGGCGTTCGGTCGCGCACCTCGTCGCGCTCGTCCGCCTGGCCGACCGGGCCGGGCTCCTGCTCGACCCCGACCTCGCCGCGCGCCGCACGCGCGCGTTCCTCGAGGCGAACGGGGCAGCGTCGTGACCGACGGGGCGACGGCCGAGCCCGACCTCTCGCGCTGCTCGCTCAACACCGCGACGGTCAAGCGCGCGACGCTCGAGGAGTCGGTGACGCTCGCCGCCGAGGCGGGGTACGGCGCCGTCGGGCTGTGGCGCGACCGCGTCCAGGAGATCGGCGCCGAGCGGGCCGCCAAGGTCGTCGCGGATGCCGGGCTGCGCGTGTCGTCGCTGTGCCGGGGCGGGTTCCTCACCGCGACAGGCGCGGACGACGTCGCCGCGGCGCTCGACGACAACCGGCGCGCCATCGAGGAGGCGGCGACCGTCGGCACGCGCGAGCTCGTGCTCGTCGTCGGCGGGCTCCCCGCGAACGCCTCGCCCGGGCAGGGTCCGCGGCCCGACGCCGGCCAGGCCGACCGCGACGTCGTCGCTGCGCGCCGGCGTGTGGCCGACCGGCTCGCGGAACTCGCCCCGTTCGCCGCGGAGCACGGCGTGCGGCTCGTGCTCGAGGCGCTGCACCCGATCTTCGCGGCGGACCGCGCGGTGCTCTCGACCCTCGGCCAGGCGCTCGACCTCGCCGCGCCGTTCGACCCGGCGGTCGTCGGCGTGGTCGTGGACACCTACCACGTGTGGTGGGACCCCGACCTGCGGTCGAGCGTCGCGCGCGCCGGCGCCGAGGGACGGATCGCGGGCTACCAGGTGTGCGACTGGATCCTGCCGCTCGCCGCCGACCCCCTGCTCTCGCGCGGCTACGTGGGTGACGGGTACGTCGACTTCGCGACCATCACCCGGTGGGTCGCCGAGGCCGGGTACGCCGGCGACGTCGAGACCGAGATCTTCCACCAGGAGATCTGGGACGACGACCCGCGCCGCGTCGTCGCGACCGTGGCCGACCGCTACGCCCGCCACGTCCTCCCGCACCTGACCGGCGCCTGAACCGGGCGGACCGGGGCCACGCCCCCGGTCCGCCGGACACAGCCCGTGCGCGGCTCGGCACCCTCCCGCCGATCCGCGCACGGGCTGTCGTGCGTCCGGGGCCGGCCCCTCCGGAGGGGTTGACGAGACGGGTACGCGGGGGCATGATCGAGACGGATGGATACCCCGTAGGGGTATCGGGAGGAGGAAGGGTGGACCACCGCAGGGAGCACGGCGACGGCACGGACGACACGCGCCACGCGTCGCACCCGCACGACGCCGCTCAGCACGAGGGCCACGAGCACGACGCGGCCCGGTCGGTCGCGACGGAGGACCACGCGCACGACGACCACGCCGGCCACGGCATGTCGGACCACGCGGACCACGACGCGTCCGGCCACGCCAGTCACATCGTGTCCGGCCGTGCGGGACACGACGTGTCCGGCCACGCCGGTCACGACATGTCCGGCCACGCGGGCCACGGCGGGCACGACGACCACGTCGCGCGGTTCCGCCGCCTGTTCTGGGTCATGCTCGTCCTCGCGGTGCCGACCGTCGTGCTGAGCCCGATGTTCGCGATGCTCCTCGGCTACGACCTGCCCGACGCCGCGTGGCTGCCCTGGGTCTCCCCCGTGCTCGGCACGGTCGTCTACTTCTGGGGCGGACGCCCGTTCCTCACGGGCGCGGTGAGCGAGCTCCGCGGGCGCAAGCCCGGGATGATGACGCTCATCTCGCTCGCGATCACGGTCGCGTTCGTGTCCTCGCTCGGGGCGAGCCTGGGGCTGCTCGCGCACGAGCTCGACGTGTGGTGGGAGCTCGCGCTCCTCGTCGTCATCATGCTGCTCGGCCACTGGCTCGAGATTCGCTCGCTCGCCCAGACGGCGTCGGCGCTCGACTCGCTCGCCGCGCTCCTCCCGGACGAGGCGGAGCGGGTGGCGGACGACGGGTCGGTCACGACCGTCGCGCCGACCGACCTGCGCGTGGGCGACCTCGTCGTCGTCCGGCCGGGCGGGCGCGTGCCCGCGGACGGCGAGGTCGCGTCGGGGTCCGCGGACGTCGACGAGTCGATGATCACCGGCGAGTCGCGGCCCGTGCGCCGCACCGTCGGGGACGCCGTCGTCGCCGGGACCGTCGCGACGGACGACGCGCTGCGCGTGCGGATCACGGCCGTCGGCGAGGACACCGCGCTCGCGGGCATCCAGCGGCTCGTCGCCGACGCCCAGGCGTCCTCGACCAAGACGCAGCGCCTCGCCGACCGCGCCGCCGGCTGGCTGTTCTGGTACGCGCTCGGCGCGGCAGCCCTGACGATCGCCCTGTGGCTCCTCTTCGGCACGCCCGAGCAGGCGCTGATCCGCGCGATCACCGTGCTCGTCATCGCGTGCCCCCACGCGCTGGGGCTCGCGATCCCGCTCGTCGTCTCGCTGTCGACCGAGCGCGCCGCGAAGGCCGGCGTCCTGGTCAAGGACCGCCTCGCGCTCGAGCGCATGCGCACGGTGGACACGGTCCTGTTCGACAAGACGGGGACGCTCACCGCGGGCGAGCCGGTCGTGGCCCACCTCGCGACCGCGGGCGGCACGACCGAGGACGAGCTCCTCGCGCTCGCCGCTGCGGCCGAGGCCGACAGCCAGCACCCGCTCGCGCGCGCGATCGTGCGAGCGGCGGAGGAGCGCAGCGGGCACGGCCTCGACGTCCCGCAGGCGACCGACTTCCGGTCGCTCACCGCGGTCGGGGTCGAGGCGACGGTGCCCACGCCGCACGGCGCGCGGCGCGTCGCGGTCGGCGGGCCCGCGCTCCTGCGCGAGCGCAACCTCGACCCCCTGCCCGACGCCGACGCCTGGGCCCACGACGGCGCGACCGTCCTGCACGTGGTGGTCGCGCCCGTGGCGGGGCACGAGCCCGCGACCGGCGAGGTCGTGGGCGCGTTCGCCCTCGCGGACGCGATCCGCCCCGAGTCGCGCGAGGCCGTCGACGCGCTGCACCGGCGCGGCATCGAGGTCGTCATGATCACGGGCGACGCCGAGCCAGTGGCTCGGGCGGTCGGCCGCGAGCTGGGCATCGACCAGGTGTTCGCGGGCGTGCGCCCCGAGGACAAGGACGCGAAGGTCGCGGAGCTCCAGCACGACGGCCGCGTCGTCGCGATGGTCGGCGACGGCGTCAACGACGCCCCGGCGCTCGCGCAGGCGGACGTCGGCATCGCGATCGGCGCCGGGACGGACGTCGCCATCGCGTCGGCCGGCGTCATCCTCGCGGGCTCCGACCCGCGCGCCGTGCTGTCGATCATCGAGCTGTCGCACGCCTCGTACCGCAAGATGCAGCAGAACCTGTGGTGGGCCGCGGGCTACAACATCGCGGCGGTGCCGCTCGCGGCGGGCGTGCTCGCCCCGGTCGGGTTCGTCATGCCGATGGCGGTGGGCGCGATCCTCATGTCCGCCTCGACGGTCATCGTGGCGCTCAACGCGCAGCTCCTGCGCCGCATCGACCTCGACCCGGCGCGGCTCGCCTCCCGGTGACCCGGGCCTCGACGCCGCTTCCGACCGCGACCACGGCTTGCGCGCTGCGAGACTGGGGCGGTGACCACGCCGAACCTCGACGACCGGCCCGTCGCCGGCGTCCTGCTCACGCCGGGAGCCGGCGCGAGCCGCGACCACCGCGCGCTCGTCGCGATCGACGACGCGCTCGCCGCGCTCGACCCGCCCGTGCCCGTGCGCCGCGTCGACTTCCCGTACCGGACCGCGGGCAGGCGGATGCCGGACCGGCCGCCGATCGCGATCGCCCACGTGCGCGCCGAGGCCGAGGCGTTCGCCGCCGAGCTCGGCACCACGACGGACCGCCTCGTGCTCGGCGGCCGCTCGTACGGCGGCCGCATGTGCTCGATGGCCGTGGCCGAGGGGCTGCCCACGGCCGGGCTCGCGCTCGTCAGCTACCCCCTGCACCCACCGGGCAAGCCCGAGCGCCTGCGCACCGACCACTTCCCCGACCTCCGCGTGCCCGTGCTCCTCGTGTCGGGGCTCACCGACCCGTTCGCGACGCCCGACGAGCTCGCCGAGCACACTGCCGCGATCCCCGGCCCGGTCACGCGCGTCGAGCTGCCGGGCGCGCACGACCTCAAGGGCCAGGACGCGGCGGTGTGCGAGGCGCTCGTCGCGTGGCTCGCGACGCTCGGTACCCGACCGAGCGCGTAGAGGTGCCTCAGCGCCGCCCGCGCCGGACGCGGAGCACCGCCGCGTCGACGCGCGGCGGCGGCCGGAACGCCGAGCGCGGCACGGTTCGGCCGACCTCGACCGCCCAGCCCCGTGCGGCCCGCCCCGCCGTGCCCTCGCCCGCGGCGATGCGCCGCGCGGCCTGCCGCTGCACGACGACGTCCGCCGCCACGAGCGCGGAGCCCCGCGCGAGCACGCGGGCGAGCAGGGGCGACGTCAACCCGAACGGCGGGTTCGCGACGACGCGGAACGGACGCCGCGGCAGGCGCAGGTCGGCGAGGTCGATCTCCAGGACCGTCACGTCCGCACCGGCGAAGCGCTCACGCAGGGCGCGGGCGCGCCGCGGGTGCAGCTCGACGGCGAGGACGCGCGCGCCCGCAGCCACGAGGGGCCGCGTGAGCGCCCCGTCCCCGGCCCCGAGATCGAGGACGAGCTGACCGGGACGCACGCCGGCGTCGTCGACCACGCGCGCGGCGTGCTCAGCGGTGAGCGGGTGCCATCCCCACTCGCGTCGCGAGGCCGGCCCGGCCACGACGCACCATCGTCATCACGAACATGACGGCCACGCTAGGGCGGCGCGAGCGTCGCCGTCGAACGATTTGTCCGGGCTCGTGGCAGGCCTTCCGGCGACCTTCCGACGGCTTTCCGGCGGCGAGCCGGGACTGCGTACGATGTGCCGCGGAGCACACACCCGAGCCGACCCGGAGGTGATGATGCGCGCCGCTGGCCGACTGCTCGCGCTCGCGACGCTGGGGGTCGTCACTGCGGCGCTCGCCGCGTCCCCGGCGGAGGCGGACGACCGAGACGGCGGCGGCGGCCTCACCGTCACCGTCGATACCGTGTCCTTCGACGCGAGCCGGCTGCGTGACGCCTCGGGGTGGCTCGGCTACATCGTCACGGCGCTCGACGGGTCGCACGCGCGCAACCTCGGCGACCGGTACTCGCGGGAGGACGCGGCCGACGGCGTGCTGGAGCTCGACGTCCCGGCGCGCGGACCGTACGGCGAGGGGTACTGCATCAGCTGGGTCCTGGTGACGGGCATCGACCGGCAGTTCGCGGGGTGGAACGGCGACGCCGCCGTCTGCACCACGGCCGCCACGCCCACGCCCACGACGCCGCCTGCCGCCCCCACGACGGAGGCGCCCGTCGAGGCGCCGGTGGTCGAGGCGCCGGCACCGGTCGTCGAGGCACCCGCCGAGACGGCGGAGGCGCCCGAGCCCGAGGTCACCGAGGAGCCGACGCAGGAGCCGACGACCGAGGCCCCCGTCGAGCCCACCCCCACCGAGACGCCCACGGCGCCCCGGCCGGAGCCGTCGCGCACGCCCCTGACGTCCGTCGCCGAGCGCATGGCGCCTCCCCCGCCCGCGGACGAGGAGTTCCCGACGCTGGCCGTCGTCGGCGTCGGCGGGCTCGTCGCCGCTGCCGCCGGTGGCGCGATCCTGCTCCTGCGCCGCGTCGGCTGAGCGCTCAGCGCGTGCGCGGCGCGGCGCCCCGGGCCGCGCGGCGCTGCCACCGCACCAGCTCGTCGACGTCCCCCGCCGTGTAGTCCGGGTCCGACGGGTCGTGCGCCGCGACCACCGGCCGCGGAACGTGTGCGGAACGCGCCGTCAGAGGAAGGGTCGGGCGACGTGTCGGCGTGTCGGTCTCGCGGAGAGTCACCGGGCTCTCGACCATCGTGGGCCTCGTCTCGTCGGGTGGCATCGGCACGAGCCAAGACCGTGAACGCGTCCGGCCGGTGACGACAGCCCGTCCAGAAGGCGAACAGTCGGCGGATGCCCGGCGGTGCGCCCCGTCGGTCCGGCATCAGGTGGTCGGCTACTGACGACACGTCGAGGTGGGTGTGGTCGGTGCGGCGGCGTCGAGGCCCTGACGTCGCACCGAGCGAGGGCGGACGGCACACCACCCTCGGGGAACGACGAAGCCCTGACCAGCGTTTCCGCTGGTCAGGGCCTCGATGTCGGAGCCGCCTAAGGGAATCGAACCCTTGACCTATTCATTACGAGCCGACGCTTCCCGTCGATAGCCGGTGGATGCCCGATAGCGCCTCTCACCTGCGCAGACACAGGTCCGAGCGGACATCCGCGCTCCCGTCGGTTCCCGTTCGATCCCATCGATTCCGCCGGGTAAACGGTGGGTGGGAGCATGCCCACATGGAGCCACTTCTACTCACGGTCGCCCGGGCCGCTGAGATCCTCGGCATCTCCGAGTACTCGGTGCGCAGGGCGATCGCGGCGGGCGAGATGCCATACCGCCGCATCGGCCGAGCGATCCGGGTCACCCGAATCGACCTCGACGAGTACCTCGAGAGCGTGCGCGTGAAGGCGCAGCGCGAGAATCGCTCGGGCCTCACGCCGCCGTCCCGAGCGCGCCGGCAATCCAGGTCGACACCCGGCGCTTCGCCGAGAACTCAGTGATGGTCAGCTGGCCGCCGTCTCGTGCTCGCTCGCGAACTGCCAGAACCCTGGCCGTTCCCCTGACGCGATGTTTCAAATGAAACATCGCCCGACGTCGCCGGATCGACGGCGTTCGTCTCGTGGACCCCGTCGGCAGATGTGCTTCGCGCTGGAGGCGCGTACCCGATTGAACGAGATGCTGCTGCCAAACGCATCTTGTTCGCGGTCATGACAGCCTTGCGGCGACGCCCCGCCTTGCGGGAGGCTTCGCTTCGTGTCGATGCTGCTGCCTGAGGACCGCGTCGCAGTGGGGATCAACGAGGCCGCGCGCCTCATCGGCGTGTCGCCGCCGACGATACGCCGTGCAATCAGGACGACGGACCCGACGTCGTACCCTCCGCCGCTCAGGGCCAAGTGGATGGGACGAAAGTACTCGATCCGGGTTGCCGACCTTATCGAGTGGTGGGAGTCGCTCGAGGACGTCTAGTACGGGATCCCGTACTAGACGCTAACCGAGATTCCTCGGTTACGGCGTCCACGGCACGAAAGTACGCCGCCTTCGAACGCGCGCCCGGCATCGGTTGGGTCTAGTGCGTGATGACGATGAAGACCCTCGGCTGATCGACGAGTCGCCCGTGGCACCCTCACATCGACCATCACCGCCCCGGCGCGGACCACCAAGACGTCGCCCGCCCACGGCAACGGGGACTCGAAACCCTCGAGAGGGCCAGGCTATTCTTTGCGGCCAACCGACGGCTCGGGCAGCCGACCAGCTAGTTCAGTGAGTCCAAGTGGCGCTGTGAGCCCGAGTTGGAACGCGACGAGTGTATTTAGCTCCAACAACTGCCCCTGCATCAAGGCAAGAAGGCCGCCAAGCACAATCCACACGACGCCGAAGATCCAATAGCGGTATGTGCCCCAGTGCTTGGGAATCTTGCCCATGCGGTGCTTGTTTGCAAGCAGGACCTCACCGACGAAGCCGCCCCCGGCGCCCCAAAAGAAAACCTCGAGATCCGTCACGTCACACCAGAGGGTAGCGGCCCACCCGAGCCTTTAGAATTCGAAGACGCTCCCCGAAGGTCAGCCCGCGGGCAGAGAGCCGAAAGCAGTCTTGCTCGTCCTCTTGCGCACCAACCGGTCGACGTACGTCATCCCCCAGCCTCTCAAGAGCTGCGGCTACATAAAATTCAGGGAGATCAAGTTCGAGTGCCAGTGTTGAAAGGCGGGTCCAGTCCGCTTTCGACACAGCCAAGCGCTCCCGGATCTGCAGCGCAGTATCGCTCAATCGCCGACGGCGAGCATCGTCCCTGACACCCGTCTCCCCGCCAGCCCGTCGACGCGGCCCAGGGGCTTCCCATGCAGATTCGTCGAGCGAAGGCACATCCGGAACTAGCCAATGCGCCGGCCGCGCCGCTGTCCGTCGATCCCAAGTGGCTAACTCAGTCATCCTCTGTGGACTCCTCTTCGAGCGTAAGCACCTTTAGATTGCGATCGCTCATCACACGCTTGATTTCCTCGGCCTCGCGAAGCGCCCGCGCCGCGCGATTCTGGAATTTCTTCAAGTCGCGGAGATCGACTTCGAACACGATGTCCTTACTGCTCCCCGATTCGTAGTACGTGAGAATCGCCTTTTGGGACAGCATTACGCCCTCAATGGCCGACCCGTCGCCGAACACCGGTCTCACATCATTTACAACCTGGAAGTCCTGCAGGCCGCGCTCCCAGGCGGATGCAAGTTCGTATAGCCTGGCACTCTCAGTTAAGCGAGGGCTAGAAAGGACCGGACGCAGGTCACCTTTGGCCCGAGGATCTCCCAGAGCGTCGAACAATTCGATTGCTAGGCGCTCCACCGACATGTCGTTAAGTAGTCGCACGGAGGTCAACGCCAGAAGCGACTCGATCGCGTCAGAGGGCTCCCCGACAATCTCGCCCACTGCCTCTGTCAGGGCCTCACGATTCGGCGCGCTTGCGTCGAATCGGACGCGCAGGTTTGCGATAGCCTCCGGGTCAAGGGAGGCCAGTTCCAATAGGGTGTCGCGGTGACGTTCTGGTACTCGAATTACAGCCACTAGCATCCTCTCCGTGACCAACCTGCGCCGATACTCGCGTCCTCCGAGAGGCGCGTGCAAGCCACGCTGAGGAAGTTCACCCTCGGCCCCTCGATGCGAGACACCCGTTGCGGGCAGATGCTACACCGGGGCTGGCCTCCGCTCAGGGCATATCTCATTCCCCTGCTCCGCGCCGGCACGCGCGGCAGCGCCTCCTCCCGTCCGAGGGGTACACGATCGTGTTGTCCTCGTTGTAGGGGTGGCCATACGGGCAGTGCGTCTTCGCGCGCTGGTGGTCCGCGCCGTCGAGCTTCTCGGTCGACCCGTGCCGGTCCCACCGGTTGTAGTGCATCCGGCACAGCCCTCGCGCGACCGCGGCCCGATCGCATTCGTCGGCGGTGCACACGGCGGGGCGTCCAGCGCGCACGGCGGCCGTAGAAGCGAAGTGGGCGCGGACTCGAGCGGCGAGGTCATCGTCGATCAGCCACGGGCCGGTCTCGCCGGCGCGGTCAACATGCTCACGCAACCACCGGCGCACGATCGACGCGGAGACGCCGAGTTCGGCCGCGAGGCTGTTCGGAGTGATCCGCTGGCGCACGCGGCGATCCTAACGACCGGTCAGTCGTCGACGTCGTCCAACGTGAGTTCGGGGATGCCCTCGAACGCCGTGGCGTCAGTCTCTTCGAGCTCCCCCGTCGAGCGCCGAACCCAGCACGCGCCGTTGTCATCGACGAACACGAGCCTGTACGGCCATGTCCTGGTGGCATGCCAGAAGAGACTTGCTTCGTGCGTGCCAGCGCCTACAACACCCCACCGCGCGACGATGCGATCGCCCTTTGGACTGGTCGATACGAGCGCAGCCCTCTGGACCGGCAGATCCGAGCCGTTGGAGAGGACGGCGAAGTAGTTGATGCCGTGCCAGGCATCTGCCTTTCGCCAGGTGAAGGACACGCTGATGCGCCGCGCCTGCTGTTGTCTGGCTCGTTCGACCTCGTTTGCCCGCAGCACCTTGGCCTCGGCCTGCGCGGCGATCCGTTCCCGTCGCTCGACCAGGTAGAGCATGAGCGGAACGCCCGCACCGATGATGGCTCCTACGCCACCGACCCACTCGCCGACAGTTCCCCACTGGATCACGGTCGAAGTCTGCCGGGACGCACCAACAGTCACCGGATGTGGGGGGCCTACGCACTGCCCTTGCACGTCGCGATGGCGTACTGCCCGGTAGCGGTGTTCTCGGATATGACCTGTCCGTCGACCGTGATGCGGCAGGTGATCGTGCGCCCGTCCTTGCTCTGTGCCGAGATGTAGACGAACGACCCCGGGTCGAACGCGTGAGTGACGAGCCCTCCAGACTTGAGCCGCAGTGGGAGGTCGGGCGACGCCTGCGTGGTGCCGGTCGGTGTCTCGGCGGTCATGTCGAAGTAGCGGCCGTCACCTTCGACCTCGTACACGACCTCACGCGGGCTCAAGGCAGCGACGAGAGCTGCGACTCGTTCTTCACGTTCGCGATCGGCGGCGGCGTTGCGCGCGGGCGCTGTCGCGAGGGTGGCGACGATGATGACGAGCACCACCACAGCCAGGCCGATGGCGACCTTCTGCGGGACGGTCAGACGCTTCCACCACGGTGTGCGCGGTTCGACAGGTTCCTCGATCACGGTCCCTCCCTGGACGAATCGCATAACTGCGTGCCTAGAAGACGAGGGTCCCGCGATCTGTGTCCAGGACCCTCGTCAGGGCCGGGTGAAGTCTGGTTACGGGTTGGTCTCAGGTACTGGCGTACCTGGGCACGGGCGGGGATGCTGCGGGCGGCGGGGGGAGCGGTTCCACCCGCGCGAAAGGTCATGCACATGAAGAAGTGGCAGCAGGCATCCGCGGCGGTTGCCGCGGCGGCGCTGGGATTGACGGTCGCGGTCGGTGCCGCGGCTCCGGCGAGCGCACAGTGGATCCCGGACGGGAACTACCTGACGAAGTACTCCGGGGAGATCTGGAAGGTCGACTCCACGGTCGGGGGCATCTACCCCATGACCTACAACGAGTGGGCCGCAGAGGGCTTCCCGACGCCGAAGGCGGCCCCGACGGACTTTGTGAAGTACTCCTGGGCGCCCACGATCCACGCGGTGACGTTCTTCGACCCGGCCGACCCGAACCTGTGGCTGTGGGACGAGCTCGGGTACGCCGACTGGCAGCGCGCCGGCAAGCCCGCGCCGCGCAACGCCGGCTGGATCGAGGGCTCCTACGTGTACAAGTGGGGCACCTCGGCCGAGATCCTCATCGAGGAGCCCAACGGCGGGGTGAACCACAAGCTCACGTACAACGAGTGGCAGAACACCGGGTTCAAGCCCTACGTCGACCGGTGGAACGAGGGCTTCATCAAGTACTCGTGGGACTCCACGATCGTGCGCATGACGAACCTGTCCGCCGGTCAGGGCTACCGCCTGGGGTACAACGAGTGGCAGGCCGAGGGCTTCCCCACCCCGAAGGTCGTCAACCGGGTCACCGGTGACCAGGTGTACCGCAACTACGGGTCCTCGACGATCTACTACGCCGGGCCCGGGCTCAACCGGGCGATCAACTACGCCGAGTGGTCCGCTATGGGTCGCCCGAACCCGACCGTGAAGAACGTCCCGGCACGCCCCAAGGACAAGGACTGCAAGGACTACCCGAGCCAGGCCGCAGCGCAGGCCGAGTTCAACTACTACTACCCCGCCTACGGTGACGTCTTCGGCCTGGACGGCGACGGCGACGGCATCGCCTGCGAGAGCTACTTCTAGGCCAAGCTGACGCGACCTCATGCGCCGGCCCTTCGGCAGGGGGTTGGGGCATGAGGTCGCGTCATGCGGGGGGCGACGAGTGGTCGGAACCAGGTGAACGGGTCGATGCCAGGTCCCCATCCGGTGCCTTCGGGTTCGCGGTCCAGTTCCTTGATCGCCCCCTCGCCGCCCATGCCTGAGCGTCAGGTGTTGACCGCGCGTTGAGGCTCAGCGCGAGGCGAAGGTCCCCGGGCAAGTACTGCGTCGATGGCGCCTCGTGGGAGCGCTGTTTGCCATCGTGAGACGCACATGTCGACGTCGATTCGGAAGCGCGTTGCCTCCCGGATCGCCGCGTCGAGGTGTACGCGCGTCACACCCGCCGCCTCCCCTTGAGATCACGAGCAGACGCCGAGAACGCCGCCGACGACGACCGCGCAGCACCCTGCGCAAACGCAGCCGCCAGCACGGCGACCTGCGCGTCCGTGAAGTAAGCCGAAGCCGAGACGTCCATGCGCTGCGACGACAGGGCCGACGGCGCAGGAGACGCTGCCTGCTGGTACATGTACGGCGTCGGTGCGACCGGGCCGCCCTGAGCGAACCCACGCAGCCCAGACTTCGCGGCCTGCCGCAGCGCGAACACCCCAGCGTGACCGCCGAGGTTGTCCACGTCCTCCACCGTGAGCATGTGCTCACCAGGCATCGCCAGAACCGGCACCGAGTCCTTGCCGGGCGTCCCAAGTCCCAGCGGAATCGGGCCACCCTCAGCGCGCGGGATCATGTAAGGCGACGACGCAGGGTTGAAGTTCGGGTCAGCCGCAACCCTGGCCTGGATCGTCAGCGTCTTCTGGGACGCGATAGCAATGAACGTGTCCACGCCCTGGTAGGCCGGATCCATGTTCACACCAACCGGGATCGGGTTCGGGCGAGTCTTGTTGATCTCGGCCGCGAACTGCGCACCCGACGAGGCGCCCTTCCGCTGATACAGCGACACGACCTCGGCCAACTCCGCGTCGGACATGTCGTTGAGCAGCTGCACCGCCGCGGCACCTTCGGGCCCAAGTTGCAGCAGCTCGTCGATCATCGCGTTGGCCGCGGTCTGCATGTCGCCCGTCATCGTCGAGTTCACTCGCGACGACAGGTTCGTCATGTTCGACGCCCAAGCCTCCTGCGCTGCCACCTGGTTCTGGAGCTGAGTGATGTACTCCTCCGCCGAAACCGACTGCCCGTCGTAGAAGTCCTCCCACGAGTCCTCGGACGACGACGTGGCCTCGGCCGTGGACTTCGCGAAAGCCCGATTCGCGTCGATCGCGCCCTGGTACGCACCACCGAGGTCGATGAAGCTCTGGTGGACCGCGGCGGTGTCCTCGATCCACTGCCGCAGCGCCTCGGCGTCCGCTTGGACGGCGGCTGTGTGCTCCGCGGCTGCCTCAGCGGCCCCTTGAGCGGCGATCCCCGCTTCCTTGTCGGCTTCCGCCTTCTGGAGTTGTTCCTTCTGCCCCAGCGACAGGGATGCTGCCTGGTCGTCTAGGACCTTCGTGAGGCGGTTCACGTCCGCGATGCGGTCGTCGACCTCGAGAAAGGACCCAGAGTCGAGGTACTTCGTCGAGGCGTCGTTCACCCGGTCGATCGCGTCGGCCTGTCCAACGATGTAGTCCGTTAGGTCCTTGACCGTCAGACCCATACGCTTCGCAAGATCAATCGCGGTCACCGGGTCGCGGCCGAGAAGCTTGTCGAGCCAGTTGCGCTGGTCCTGGGAGAGCGTGTCGTTGAGAGACGCGGTCGTCGCCTCGGTCGTCTCGCCGAACTCGTCTAGCGTCGTCTTGAGCGCCTCGGTCCGTGCGCGAGCCTCTGCCGCGTTCTGCGCCCACAGGGCCAGTGCGACTCCTGCCACGCCCAGAGCGGTGCCCATCACCCCGACAGTGATGCCGGCCGTCTTCGCCGAGATGTTGAGGCCCTGCAACGCCAGCCGAGCCTCGTTCACCCCGACCGCGAGCTTGCCCAGCCCGGCAACCCCCAGGGCGACCAGGCCCCCTCCACCGACGATCGACAGCAGAGCGCCCTGCGCCGCCGGCGACATCCCCCCGAGCGCGTCGACAACGGAGTCGAGCCCTTGAACAAGGCCTCGCAGAGGAC
Organism: Cellulosimicrobium cellulans; assembly: GCF_016921195.1. Lineage (GTDB taxonomy): Bacteria > Actinomycetota > Actinomycetes > Actinomycetales > Cellulomonadaceae > Cellulosimicrobium > Cellulosimicrobium cellulans_F. The sequence continues at coordinate 1,065,110 of NZ_JAFGYF010000001.1, read as the reverse complement.
CGTCCGCGCCCTCCCCGAGGCGGATGAGGAGAGTCTCGAAAGACCCGGACAAGCCTTCGAGGTCGCCCTTGAGGTTGTCCATCCGGATCGCGGCCTGCTCGGCCGCGTACCCCTGGTCATCGACCGCCGCGATCCACTCACGGACCCCGCTTTCGCCCTCCTGGAAGAGAACACTCGCGGCGCGCACCGCGTCGGCTCCGAAGATCGTCTTCATAGCGGCGTTCTGCTGCTCGACCGACAGTTCAGACAGCGAGCCCTTGAGAACGCCAGCGAACTCGGCAAGGCCGATGAAGTTCCCCTGCGAGTCGTACGCAGAGATGCCGAGCTCCTCCATGAGCTTGGCCGCTTCCCTGGAGGACGGGGTCAGCGACTGCAACATCGTCTTGAACGACGTCCCCGCGTCCGATCCCGTGAGGCCAGCCGCAGCAAATGCGGTCAGACCTCCGACCGTCTCCTCGATAGAAAGGCCGGTCTGGGACGCAACCAGGCCCGCCTGGTTGAGAGCCATGCCAAGGTCCTCGACGCCACCCTGCGCCTTCCCGGCGCCAGCCGCGAGAAGATCCGCGATGTGCGTCACGTCCTCGCCCGACAGACCGAACTGCGTCATGGCCGACGCGGCGATCTCCGCAGCGGACGCAACATCGATCGCGCCCGAAGCGGCCAGGTTCAGGGCGCCCGTCAGACCGCCGCCGAGGATGTCAGAAGTCGACACGCCAGCCTTCGCGAGCTCCTCGATAGCGCCAGCGGCCTCTGTCGCGCTGTACTGGGTGTCTGCGCCGGCCTGGATCGCGGCCTCACGAAGAAGCGCCATGCTGTCCGTAGACTCCATAGTCGCTGCCTGCACCGACGACATCGCGGCGTCAAACTCGGCGAACTTCGCCACGGCCAGAGTGGCGAAGCCCGCCATGCCGAGACCGACGATCCCCAGCCCGTTGGACAAGGTGTTGATGTGCTGCTCGTTCTTGCTCACGAAGTCGCCCGTGGACTTCACCGCGCCCTGCACGCTGTCAGACGCGTCCTTCATCGACCTCTTGAAGTCCGCGACTTCCGCACGGAGACGCACCACGATCGAGCGATCAGCCATTGCTAATTCCTCTCTTCTCCGGGTTCACCAGGAATGCCCTCTCGAGCGCGGATCACCTCATGTCGATCCGGGCTGTTTGACCAGCACGTTGGTCCACCCGGACCGGCCACTGCGGGCTGATGATCGTTCTATCCGCCATGAGCGGCCTCCTTGTCCACGTTCACGTTCCGTACTGCGCGCGCCCGGGACGCACGCCACTCAGCGATCCGGCATCGCTCCGAGCACCACGTGCGGGGCCGGCCGACGAGCGACCCGACGAACCGGATCCCACACCGCCGACACACCCCTCTCCGGACCTTCGACGTCTGCCAGCTCCGCATGATTCGGCCCTTCGTGTAACGGAAACCGAGAGTTTTGAACCCTCCGCACCACCGAGAGAGCTCCCCGGCGGTACTACGGGGTGTCGGTTGGGGGTCGCCCGGTGGGGTGCGATCACGCCGCGTCCTCGGCCGCGTTCGCGAGGTGCTGAATATGGAACAGGCCCATGCCTGCGAGCTCGCGCGGTCGCAGCGAGGCGACGGACGACTCGAGGTACATCTCCTGCGCGAGGCCGGACGGCTGGCCGTGCTCGTTGGCCCAAAGCAGGTTGAACGGGTCGTTGAGCTCGGGGTACTCGGCGAGGAACGCGTTGGCCACCTCGACCCACTCGTTCCGCAGGGCGACGGCTGCGATTGCCCGGGCGAGGACCTGGTCGCCGGTGGCGTTGGCCCGGCCGAGGAGGTGGAGTGCCTGGTCCGCGGTCTTGATGTTGGCGGCTCGGTCGGCCGCGTCGCGCTGGCTGATGACGAGCGAGGCGCTGTCACCCTTGAGGCCGACCGTGCCGAGCACCCGGTGCTGGGCGTCCCGTAGGGTCTCCCGCTCCGTGGCATCCGCCCGGGCCTGGGCCTGCTCCACGAGGGAGTGGATGTTGAGGTAGACCTTGGCGAGCTGGGCGGTCTTCCACTCGTCGGTGCGGGTGCGGTCGTTGCGGATGCTCTCGATCTTGTCGGCGTATCGCCGGCGGATGCTCTCGATCTTGTCGCTGAGGATCCTGGCCATTGGGAGTGCCTCTCGTATCAGGCCGCCCGTCGTGCGGCTCGGTATTGCTCGACGTCTGTGCGGGCGATGCGCCAGCTGCGGCCGTGCCACTCGGCGGGGAGCCGGTCTTCCTCGATCGCGAGGCGGACGGCTCGATCGGTGATCCCGAGGAGATCTGCGGCCGTGCTGGTGCTGACCCACTTCGAGGGTGCCGGGACTTCCGGTTGCTTCCGCTGGTCGCTTCCGCTGGCCTGGGTCTGCCACTGCAGCCCACCGCGGTGCAGTGCGGCGAGCACGGCGTAAACCTCAGGATCGGTGCCGCGCGCGCTGATCCTGACGGCCGAGAGGTTGGTTCTCGTCGCGAGCCAGGCAGCGATCCGTACGGGCACGATCACGATCGCTTCGGGGCCGTCGCCGTGGAGGTAGGCGCTGGGCGGCTTGGGTTCGCTCATCGACCACTTCCTCGAGCCCGTACGAGGCGCACGGCCCCGCACTCGGAGCACCGGCAGATGTGCCATCCGCGCAGTGGGGACGGCTCGCTGGTCCAGCCCGGGATGCGGCAGCCGTAGCGGTGTCGGGTGCCGTGCTGGTCGATGGTCTCGGGGCGGCTCGTCATCGCGCTCATCGGTCGCTTCCGACGACGTCGGGCCAGACGATGCCGACCAGATCGAGCGCACCCTCGTCGTGTGCCTGGACGGCCTGGGCGTACGCCATGGCCCCTTGAAGCTCGTCCATGGCGCCGGCGGCGATCTCGTACTGGTGGATGCGGTCGTCCGGTGGGATCCGGTCGAGCGCCTTCATGAGTGTCGTTGCGGAGCGAAGGAGGCTGTAGGCGCGAACCTCGTGGTCGGTCCAGGTCGTCATGGCGTGGTCTCCTCGTTGAAGTCTGTGCAGGTGCATGCGCCGTCGGTGGTGTTCCATGCGCGGCAGTGATCGTCAGGGATCCACGCACGGCCGTGGATGCGCCATACGTGGCCGCAGGAGCAGAGGCGGTTCTTGTCGCGGACACGGAGCGTCGTCATGCCGTCCTCCGTTCTGCGGTGCACGTGTCGGGGGTGTGGCCGAACTTCTGGCAGGTTCCGCAGTAGCCGCCGCTGGTCGGCACGCCGGGCTGGCCGAGTGCTCCGCCGCTGGGTAGCCGCCGCTTGTCTGAGCTAGGTCGCGGCCTGGCCTTCGCTTTTTTGGTGGCCTCAACGGTCTCGACGGCCCGGATGATTCGGGCCGCTTCAACCGCGGCGTCCCGGACGCTTGTCGCTGGGCTGGCGTCCCGGATCTGCTCGATCAGTGCATGGGACCTCGGGCCGTAGGCCACGAGCACTTGAGATGCGGCCTCGTACTCCTTGTCGACGCCGCCGTTCGCCGCGCGCTGGTGAGGTGCTTCGGGAAGGGGATGTTGAAGTGGTTCCTCGAAGTGGGTTGAAGTGCTTGTAGTAGGGGGTACGCCAGGCGTACCCCTACGGGTACGTTCTCCGTACCCCTGTGGGGTACGCTCAGCGACCCCCTGTAGGGGTACGGCCTCCGTACCCCTGGTCGCGTCGACACTCGTCGCTGACTGCGCCGTAGGGGTACGTTCAGTGACCCCCTGCGTTCGGTCGAATGACAAGACGTACTCGGCCGTCGATCGGTACGTGCCGCGCCGGCTCTTCGACTCATCGATGGCGCCGGCCCGCTTGAGCTCGGCCAGGGCTCGCTTGAGGGTCTGGAACGTCGCGCGCCGCTCCTTCTCGGCGGCAGCACCCTCCGGGCTCGTTGGGTCCTCGGGCTCGGCCGGCAGAGGCTCGTGCCGGACAGCTGCGGAGAGATGCTCGCGCCCGCCGTAGTAGACGCGGGCAGGCTTCCCACCGGTCGGCTGGTCGAGGCTGCACAGCGCCATAAACGTCAGCACGCGGAACGGGAGGTGCGGAAGGTCTCCCCACACCGCGAACGTCAGTCGCACGTTGTCGGTACCCACTCCGCACCTCCCTTCCTTCGCCGGTTCAGGTCAGGCACCCGCCTCGTCGAAGTCGTCGCGGCCGGTAGCGAGGTCGATCGCGGCCTGGAGGGCATCCACGAGTTCCTGTGCCTCGGAGATCGAAAGCTCCGCGACGCGGTAGTGCTCACCGTCCGTGAATCGGCGGATGGCGATGAACTGAGCCCGACTCTCGGGGTTGAGAGTTCTCTTGGTAGTGCGGGTCGCGGTGATCGCGAGCGAGGGCAGTCCGGAGACTCCGCCCTGGTGCTTGATAGTCCCGCTGTGGCCCGTGTAGACGTACACGGGGTGCGACTCGTGGACCTGCTTGCGGTCGCTCAACGGGTGCGCGACCTCGCCTTCCTCCTTCGCGCTGACGCACTCGGCGCACCAGGGGACGAACTGTCCTGCGCTCCGAGGGTGCGGGTCGCGGTTCGAGACCCACGGCTCAGCGGCTTCGCTGAGCCGATTCCACGCCGCGATGTGCGGGGCGACGACATCGGGGACGTTGACATGCTCGGCCTGCCCCTCGTCAGTCGCGTCGACGTTGACGTTGTCGGCGTCAGGTGCCTTCGGCCGGTCGAGCACCATGGGGTGCTTCACGTCGTCGTCGGAGTACTTGGCGGTCGCGTCGAACTGCGCGATGATGGTCATGTTCTTCTCCTTGCTGGGGACTGGAACGTGGTTCGGTGAGCCGTTGGCGCGGCTCTCGGACTGGCCCTCGATCACCGTTGGCGCGGTGCCGGGGGCCTTCTTCGTGTACAGGGTCGACATGGTCATCACGCCGCCGGAAGATCGTCGGCCTGGCTGTCGAGCCAGGCATCGATGTCGGACTGCCGGTAACGCAGGTGCTTCCCGACGCGGATGCCACGAGGGCCTTTGCCCCGGGTTCGCCAGACGTAGATGGTCTTGACCGGGACCCCAAGTTGCCCAGCGACCTCCGCTGGTGTCATCAGTCGCGGCATCAGTTCCGTGGCCACGGTGACTCCTCTCCTCTCCCCAACGCCATGATGTGGGGGCTACGTAAGAGGATGGCGGAGAACGAGCACAAGTGCAACCCCATGCAGTAGCCTCAACACCATGATGGGAACTGACGAGAGCGGGCCGGAGCCGTTCGAGTGGGACGACTACGGCTACGAGACGACGTTCGTCGAGAACATGAAGACGCTGCGCCAGCAGCGAGGGATGTCCCAAAGCGAGTTCGCACGGCGAGCGAGCGCCCGCGGCCTGAGCTTTCACCAGCCCACGGTCCAACGCATCGAGTCGGGGCAACGTCCCCTTCGCCTCACCGAGGCGATCCACATCGCTGCGATCCTCGGGACCGACTTGCAGTCGATGTCTCAAGACTTGTCCTTGCCGTTCGCGTACGACGGCCTTGTTCGAGAGATCGACCCAAAGACCCTCTTCCGCTCGTACGAGAAGGATGTGGAGTCGTTCGTTCGCCGAGCACGGTTCGCGCTCGAGGAGCCGACCGACTACTTGAACTCCTACCTGGCCGCCTGCAAGAGCTTCGGGATTGAACCGAACCCTGAGCTCGTGAGCGCCGCCAAGGAGACGATCCGTGTTCTCGATGTCCTCCGCGAAGAAGCCGAGAGCTTCGCTGTCGCCTTCAAGAGCGCCAAAAGCAGGCTGGAACGGATGGGGCGCGAGTACCCCGACCAGTGGTCCGAGCCGGAGATGGACGGGAAGAGCGATGCCTCGTAGGCCGCTGCCGGTCGGGACGTGGGGCCGGATCTCGAGGACGAAGGTGGACGCCGGCCGATGGGTCGCCCGCGCTCGGTTCCGTGACGACGACGGTGTCACGCGGAAGGTCGAGGCGTGGGGGAAGTCCGGTGCCGCCGCGGAACGGGCGCTCGTCGTGGCGATGACGGACCGGGCGGCGCAGACCGGGGCGGACATCACCCCGATGACACGACTCTCCGCGCTGGGCGACTACTGGCTGCGGACCGAGATCGACGGTTCGTCGCGCTCGACGAACACCCGACAGCGCTACCGGGACATCGTCGAGAAGCAGGTCACGCCGGGCATCGGCGGGCTGCTCGTGCGCGAGTGCACGGTCGCGGCGATGGATCGCTACCTGCGCCGCGTCACCGAGGAGAAGGGCGCGGCGACGGCGAAGCTCTGCAAGTCGGTGCTGTCCGGCATGCTGACGCTCGCGGTGCGGCACAACGCGGCGCCGTCGAACCCGCTGCGCGACGTCTCGCCCATCGAGTCCGAGCATCGTGAGGTCCGCGCCCTCTCGGTCGACGAAGTGCGCGCGCTACGCGAAGCACTCCGGGCTGATGTCCGGGCGGCGCGCGCCGATCTGCCGACGCTCGTTGACGTCATGCTCGCGACCGGGTGCCGGATCGGTGAGGCGCTCGCGCTGCGCTGGTCCGACATCGACCTCGACGCCGGCACGGTGGCGATTACGGGCACGGTTATCCGCGTGAAGGGCCAGGGGCTGACCCGGCAGGACACGACGAAGGGCCGTAAGGTCCGCCGCCTGGTGCTCCCCCAGTTCGCCGTGTCGCTGCTGCTCGACAGGTCGGTGAACGGCCTGCCCGCCGGACCGTGGGACGTCGTCTTCCCGACCGCGAAGGCGGGGCTGCGTGAGGTCGCGACGGTCGAGCGGCAGTGGCGCCTTTTCCGGGAGCGGAACGTGGCGTGGAAGTGGGTCACGCCCCACACGTTCCGCAAGACGGTCGGAACCTTGGTTGACCGGGAGCGTGGGACTGGGGACGCGGCGGCGCAGTTGGGACACAGCTCACAGCGGATCACGACTCGTCACTACGTCGAGACGGCGGATCTGGCGCCCGATGTCAGCGACGTGTTGCAGCGCTTCTCGGAGTGAAAGCGGTGGGTTTCCGGTGGGTGGGTGCCTGGTAACGCAGAAGGCCGGGTCCGAAGACCCGGCCTGACCTGCCGTGATGGAGCCGCCTAAGGGAATCGAACCCTTGACCTATTCATTACGAGTGAATCGCTCTGCCGACTGAGCTAAGGCGGCGTGCTACGTCCCGGTCCGCTCCGCGAACCGCTGGCAACGAGCGCCTACTGTACCCAACGACCGGGCCAGATTCCAAAGCGGCCGGACGGACCGCCGTCGGGCGCGCTCGGCGTCAGCAGCGGAGCCCGTCCTCGGGCACGGTCCCGTCCACGAGGTAGGCGTCGACGGCGTCGCTCAGGCAGGCGTTCGCGCGTCCGTACGCGGTGTGCCCCTCCCCCTCCCAGGTGACGAGGACGGCCGAGTCGAGCGTGTCCGCGAGGCCCTCGGCCCACACGTACGGGGTCGCGGGGTCGTTGGTCGTCCCGATGACGACGATGGGCGCAGCGCCCTCGGCGTGCAGGTCGAACTCCTGCTCCACCACCGGGTACGCCCAGCCGTCGCACGTGAGGCCGCCGAACGCGAAGAAGAAGCCCATCGTCGGCGCGGCCTCCTCGAGGCGCTCGAGCTGGGCCCGCATCGCGTCGGGGTCGTCGTCCTGGCGACCGTCGAGGCAGTTCACCGCGCGGAACGCCTCCGACGAGTTGGTCGAGTACGTCCCGTCGGGGTTGCGGTCGTTGTAGAAGTCGGCCAGGTAGAGCAGCAGGTTGCCCGTGCCCTCCTCGAACGCCTCCGTGAGGGCCTGGGTGAGCACGGGCCAGCTCTGGTCGTTGTAGAGGGTGACCGCGACGCCGTAGAAGCCGAGCGTCTGCGTCACCCTGCGCTCGCTGTCCGTCGGCAGCGGGTTCGCCTTCGCCGCGTCGAGGAGCGAGCGGATCTGCCGCATCCCCGCGTCGGCGTCCCCGCGCAGCGGGCAGCCGCCACCGGCCTGGCAGTCCTCGACGTACGCGCGCAGGGCGTTCTCGAAGCCGACCGCCTGCTGCTCGGAGATCGTGTCGGGGTCGAGCGACGTGTCGATCGCACCGTCGAGCACGAGACGCCCGACCTTGTCCGGGAACAGCCCCGCGTAGGTGGCGCCGAGCTGCGTGCCGTAGGAGTAGCCGAGGTAGGCGAGCTTCTCGTCACCGAGGACGGCGCGCAGCATGTCCATGTCCCGCGCGGCGCTCTGCGTGTCGACCTGGCCGAGCAGGTCGCCCGTGTTCTCCGCGCACGCCTCGGCCCAGGCGCGGCGATCCTCCGCGAGCGCCTCGAGCCCCGCGTCGTCGGTGTCGAAGTCGCGGGACAGGGACTCGTCCTTCGCCGCGTCGTCGAGGCACTCGACGGGCGAGGACTGGCCGACGCCGCGCGGGTCGAACCCGACGAGGTCGTACGCCGCGGTGACGCGCTCACCGACCGTCGGGGCGAGGGACGAGACGAAGTCGATCCCCGAGGCCCCGGGTCCGCCCGGGTTGGTCAGGAGCGAGCCGATGCGCTCCCCCGTCGCGGGCTGCCGCTTCACCGCCAGCTCGATCTCGCCCGCCGCCGGGTCCTGCCACGAGAGCGGCGCGCGCGCCGTCGCGCACTCCCAGCCCGCGCCGCAGTCCTCCCACGCGAGGCTCTGCCCGTAGAACTCCTCGAAGCCCTCCGGCCCGGTCTCACCCGTGCCGGACGCGGAGGTCGCGACGTCGTCCACGGCGGTCTGCTGCTTCGGAGGCACCGAGCACGCGCCCAGGACGAGGGCCAGCACGAGGGTCGCGGCGGCGGCCAGGCTGCGGCGGGCGGAGCGGAAGAGGGGCGTCGTCACCCGCACACGGTAGCCGCTCCCCCGGTCGCCGCAGGACGGTCCCGCCCGGGCGGGACCGTCCTTTCACGCGCTCTTCACCGCAGGGAGCGGCTACTCCTCGACCCAGACCGACTCGCCGGTCGTGCCGTCCGCCGCGGGCGGCACGACGACGGTCCCGCGGTCGCCCAGGACGACGCTCACCTCGCCGCTCGGGTCGACGTCGTCGGGCACCCCGACCACCGAGGTCGCGGGCACGTAGTCCATGGTGCACGGCGTGTCCGGGGCGATCTCGACGAACGTCACGACGACGTCGTCCCCCTCGACCGCGGCCTCGTCCTCCGCGAGCACGGGGCACGTGCTCGATCCGTACGTCACGACGAACAGCAGGCCCGGCTCCGCGCTCCACGCGGCGCCCGTCCCGCCCTCGGTCGGCGCGTCCACGCCGGGCGGCAGGCCCGTGCCGTGCGCGCCCGCAACGACGTCCATCGTCCCGGCGTCGGGCAGGCCCTCCTCCTCGGTGGCGTCGTCCGACGGCTCCTCGGACGCGTCCTCGCCGGGCTCGGTGGACTCCTCGGACGCGGACGGGTCGTCCCCGCCGCCGTCGGTCTCGGAGGCGCACGCCCCCAGGAGGCCGACCGCGAGGACGAGCGAGAGCGCAGACGCGGCACGTGCCGACCGGGAGACGGGGCGGCGGACGGGAACCATGGGGACTCCTCGGTCGACGACGGGTGGCGCGACCATCGTGGTCCCTGCGGGGCGGTCGTGCGCGGCGAACCGCGACGCGCCGGGCGATCGTGACCGGACGGTGACCCGACGCCGGTGGGAGCATCCCAGCATGGACGCACCGTTCACGACGCCCGGCACCGGGCGGTCCCCGCTGCGCTGGGGACTGCGCACCGACCTCCTGCGGCACGGCGACGGCGGCGACTCGAGCCGCGTCGGCTACGTCGAGCTCTTCTTCGACCTCGTCTTCGTCTTCGCGGTCACCCAGCTCTCGCACGGCCTCATCGCCCACCCGGGCGGTGAGGCGCTCGCCCACACGCTCGTCCTGGGTGTCGCCGTGTGGTGGGTGTGGGTCGACACGATGTGGGTCACGAACTGGCTCGACCCCGAGCGCGCCCCGGTGCGCGCGATGCTCGTGGTGCTCATGCTGCTCGGGCTCGTCCTCGCGAGCGCGATCCCGGAGGCGTTCGGCGACAAGGGCCTGCTGTTCGCCGTGATGCTCGTGTCGATGCAGGTCGGGCGCAGCGTCTTCACGATGGTCGCGATGGGCCGCGTGTGGCCGGAGAACGCGGTGAACTTCGTCCGCGTCACCACATGGCTCGCGTTCTCGGGTGCGGTGTGGGTGGCAGGCGGCCTCGTCGAGGAGCACCGGCTGCTCCTGTGGGCCGTCGCGGCCGCGATCGACGTCGCCGGTCCGCGCGCCATGTTCTGGCTGCCCGGCATCGGCGCGTCACGCGCGAGCACGTGGGTCGTGCGGGGCGAGCACATGGCCGAGCGCGTCAGCCTGTTCGTCATCATCTGCCTGGGCGAGTCGATCATCGTCACGGGCGCCGCGTTCGCGGAGCTGCCGCTCGACGCGACGACCGTCTCCGCGTTCTGCTCCGCGTTCGCGAGCACCGTGCTCATGTGGCTGCTGTTCTTCGACCGCTCGGAGCGGCGCGCCACCGAGTACTTCACCTCGCGCGACGAGCGCGGCATGGTGGCCCAGACGGCCTACACGTACGTACCGTTCGTCATCGTCGCCGGGATCGTGCTCACGGCGGTGGCGGACGAGCTGGTCCTGCTCCACCCGACGGGGCACGACGGCGCGGGCCACGCCGACCCGTGGACGGCCGCGCTCGTGTGCGGGGCCGCGACGACGTACCTCGTCGGGAACGCGCTGTTCCGCCGCGCGACGGGTGGCCCGTGGTCGCTGCCGCACCTCCTCGGCGCCGTCGCCGTCGGCGCGCTCTACGCGACGCACGCGTGGCTCACGCCCCTCACGCTCAACTGGGTCACCGACGGCATCCTGCTCGCCGTCATCGTCGGTGACGTCGCCCGTGCGCGGCGTCGACGAGCGGCCGCCGACCCGGGGTGATCCGCGTCGAGAGGCGAGGTACGGCCTCTTCGCGCGCTCCACCCGGCTCTCGCCGGGCACGAACCCCCCGTCGTCGCTAGGTTCGCCCTGTCGGTATGCGGCAGCCCGCCGCGCACCGGGAACCGGGATCGTCGAGAAAGGGCGCGACCGTGGACTTCTGGGACTTCTTCTGGCTCCTCGTCTGGAGCTTCCTGTTCATCGCCTACCTCATCGTGCTCTTCCAGATCGTCGCGGACCTGTTCCGTGACCGCGAGCTCTCGGGCTGGTGGAAGGCCGTGTGGATCATCTTCCTCATCTTCCTGCCGATCCTGACGTCGCTCGTCTACCTCGTCGCGCGCGGGCGCGGGATGGCGGAGCGGCAGGCGGCCGCCGTCGCGCAGGCGAAGAACGACACCGATGCCTACATCCGCCAGGTCGCGAGCACGTCGCCGGCCGAGCAGATCACGCACGCGAAGGCGCTCCTCGACTCCGGGGCGATCACGCCCGAGGAGTTCGCGCAGCTCAAGGCGAAGGCGCTCGCCTGACCTTCGCGTGACCGGACGGACCGGCCGCACCCGCGTGCGGGTGCGGCCGGCCCGTCCCACGATCGAGGTATGACCCGCTTCGGCTACACCCTCATGACCGAGCAGTCCGGCCCTCGCGCGCTCGTCGAGCACGCGGTCGACGCGGAGCGCGTCGGCTTCGAGTTCGAGGTGATGAGCGACCACTACTTTCCGTGGCTCGACGCCCAGGGCCACTCCCCCTACGCCTGGTCCGTGCTCGGCGCGGTCGCCCAGGCGACCGAGCGCGTCGGGCTCATGACCTACGTGACCTGCCCCCTCATGCGCTACCACCCGGCGGTGGTCGCGCAGAAGGCCGCGACGGTCGCCCTCCTCTCCGACGACCGCTTCACCCTCGGCCTCGGAGCCGGGGAGAACCTCAACGAGCACGTCGCGGGCGAGCGCTGGCCCGCGGTCGGCGAGCGGCACGACATGCTCGAGGAGGCCGTGGAGATCATCCGGTCGCTGCTCGACGGCGAGCGCCTCACGTTCGAGGGCGTGCACTACCGGGTCGACTCGGCCCGGCTGTGGGACCTCCCCGACGAGACGGTGGAGATCGGCGTCGCCGTCTCCGGCCCGCAGTCGATCGAGCGGTTCGCCCCGCTGGCGGACCACCTCGTGACCACCGAGCCCGACGCCGACGTCGTCGAGCGGTGGTCCGAGGTCCGGGACCGCGCGGACCTCGCTCCGTCGCGCGTCGTCGGGCAGATGCCGATCTGCTGGGACCCCGACGAGGACGCCGCGGTGGCCCGTGCGCACGAGCAGTTCCGCTGGTTCGGGGGCGGCTGGCGCGTCAACGCCGACCTGCCCACGACCGAGGCGTTCGAGGCGGCGACCGCTTTCGTGCGGCCCGAGGACGTCGCGCAGTCGATCCCGTGCGGCCCGGACCTCGACGCGATCGTCGAGGCGGCGTCCGCCTGGTGGGAGGCGGGGTTCACGGACCTCGCGCTGGTCCAGGTGGGCGAGGTCGGGCAGCGCGAGTTCCTCGCGGACGCCGCGGGCCCGCTCCTGGAGAAGCTGCGCGCGGCGGCGCCGTCGAGCTAGTGGCCGTCAGCCCTGCGGCCGCAACGCGATGACCATCGCCTCGACGGCGAGGAGCGGTGCGACGTTGCCCTCGAGCCGCTCGCGCGCGACGCCGATCGCGTCCATGCGGCGGACGGTCTGCTCCGGCGTGGAGTCCTCGGCGAGCAGGCGGACCGCGTCCGCGAGCTCGACGTTGACGAGCTCGACCTCCGCCCCGAGCTGCACGACGAGCACGTCCCTGTAGAGGGACAGCAGGTCGACCATCGCGCGGTCGAGCACGTCGCGCTGGTGCCGGGTCGCGCGCCGCTTCTGGTCGGCCTCGAGGTCGCGGAGCTGGGAGCGCAGGCGGGGCGGCAGGGTCTCGCCGTCGGCGACGCCGAGCGCGCGCAGCAGCTCGGCCTTCTCGGCCGCGTCGCGCTCCTCGGTCGCCGCCTTCGCCTCGGCCTGGGCCAGGTCCACGAGCTCGCCCGCCGCGAGCACGGCGTCGCCCACCCCCCGGACCCGGCGCGCGAGCGACAGCACCGACGTCCGGCGCTCGCGCGCCCCCGCGTCCCGGGCGAGCCGCCGCGCGAGCCCGATGTGGCTCTGCGCCGCGCGGGCGGCGACGAGCGCGACGTGCTCGTCGACGCCGTCGCGCTGGACGAGCAGCCCGGCCACGGCCTCGACCGGAGGCACGCGGAGCACGACGCCACGGCACCGGGAGCGGATCGTGACGAGCACGTCCTGCGGGCTCGGCGCGCAGAGGATCCACACCGTGTGGGGTGCGGGCTCCTCGATCGCCTTGAGCAGCACGTTGGTGGTGCGCTCCGCCATGCGGTCGGCGTCCTCGACGACGATCACGCGACGCCGGCCCTGCGACGGGCTGCGGCTCGCGACCGTCACGAGGTCGCGCACCTCGTCGATCTTGATCGTCACGAGCTCGGTCGCGACGAGGGTCACGTCGGGGTGGGTCCCGGCCAGCGTCGTGCGGCACGCCTGGCAGTGCCCGCACCCGCCCTGCTCGCACTGGAGCGCGGCGGCGAACGCGCGCGCGGCGTTCGAGCGACCGGAGCCGGGCGGTCCGGTGAGCAGCCACGCGTGCGTCATCGCGGCGGGGTCGGTCGCGGCGGTGCGGAGCACCTCGACGGCCTGCTCCTGGCCGACGACGTCGTCCCAGACGGTCACGCGGCCCCGCTCCCCGTCGCCGGCCCGGCGGCGCCCGGACCGAGGCCGAGGCCGAGGCCCGGCGTGTACCCGATCGCGCTGTCGGTGTCGTCGAAGCCGTCGTCGGGCTCGGCAGCGACCGTGTCCTCCGCCTCCTCCACGACCGGCGTCAGCTCGAGCCGGGCCGCGACGTCGACGCGGATCTGCGCCTGGAGGTCGTCGATGGAGGTCGTGGCGTCGAGCACGACCCAGCGCTCCGGGTCCGCCGCCGCGCGCGCGAGGAACGCCTCCCGCGTGCGACGGTGGAACTCTGCCCCCGCGCGCTCCAGGCGGTCGTGCTGCCGTCGGATCCGCGCGGAGGCCGCGGCGGGGTCGAGGTCGAGCAGGATCGTGACGTCCGGCATGAGGTCCTGCACGGCCCAGCGCGAGATGAGCTCGATCTCGTCCGCGCCGAGCTCGCGCCCGCCCGCCTGGTACGCGACCGACGAGTCGAGGTAGCGGTCCGTGACGACGATCGCGCCGCGCTCGAGCGCCGGTCGCACCAGGCTCGCGACGTGGTGCGCGCGGTCCGCGGCGTAGATCAGCGCCTCGGTGCGGGGGTCCATGTCCTGCCCGTGGAGCACCGCGGCGCGCAGCTCCTTGCCGAGCTCGGTGCCGCCGGGCTCGCGCGTGAGCACGACCTCGCGACCCGTGAGCTCGCCGAGCCACTGCCCGAGCAGGCGCGCCTGCGTCGACTTGCCGACGCCGTCGCCGCCCTCGAACGAGATGAAGTACCCGGGTGCGCTCACGGCGTCCACCCTAGCCGCGCCGTCGGACACCGGTGCGGCCGCGGGCTAGCCTCGGGGCATGCCCGACCCTGCTGCCGCGCCCCGCCCTCTGCCCACCCCCGGCGTCGCGTTCGCCGGACGCACGTTCGACGCCGTGCTGTTCGACATGGACGGCACGCTCATCGACTCCGTCCCGGCGGTCGACCGGAACTGGCGGCGCTGGGCCGCGGAGCACGGCCTGCCCGACCCCGAGGAGTTCCAGATCCAGCACGGCACGCCGGCGCGCACGCTCATTGCCGAGCTCCTGCCGGAGGACCGGGTCGAGTCGGCCTACGAGCGCATCCACGAGCTCGAGCTGGAGGACAACGAGGGCGTGACGATCCTGCCCGGGACGCGGGACGCGCTCGGCGCGCTCCCTGCCGAACGGCAGGCGATCGTCACCTCGTGCACGCGCCCGCTCGCGTCGGCGCGCATGGCGGCGTCGGGGCTCGACGCCCCGTCCGTCGTCGTGACGGCCGACGACGTCGCGCGCGGCAAGCCCGACCCGGACCCGTTCCTGCTCGGCGCGGAGCGCCTCGGCGTGGACCCCGCTCGCTGCCTCGTCGTCGAGGACGCCCCGGCGGGGATCGCCGCGGCGCGCGCGGCGGGCTGCGCGACGCTCGCCGTGACGGGCACCCACGCGGCGGACGAGCTCGCGACTGCGTCCCCCGCCCCCGACGCGCTCGCGGCGGGCCTCGCGGCGGTCCGCTTCGTCGTCGGTCCCGACGGCGTCCGCGTCACCGACGCCTGACCACCCCGCCGAGCATGGGATTGGCTCCCGCCCTCGTCCCCTGACGGGCCAGAACCGCATGGTCGGCGGGCAGCAGGCGCATTTTCGTCAGTAGACGCCCGCGCGCAGCGCGGCGGCGACGACCTTCGAGGCCGCGGCGTGCACCTCGGCGAGCTCGTCGAGGCTGAGTCCCGTGGCCGCGACGATCGACGGGGGGATGCTCTCGGCGTCCCGGCGGCGGGCGCGCCCCTCGGCCGTGAGGGTCACGCGGACCTGCCGGCCGTCGTCGGGCGAGCGCGACCGGCGCACGAAGCCGAGCGCCTCGAGCCGCTTGAGCAGGGGCGAGAGCGTCCCGGCGTCGAGATGGAGGCGGCTCGCGAGGTCGCCCACGGTCGACGTCGTGCCCGCGGCGTCGTCCTGCCAGAGCGCGAGGAGCACGAGGTACTGCGGGTGCGTGATGCCGAGCGGCTCGAGCAGCGGGCGGTACAGCGCGACCATGCCCCGAGCGCCCGCCGAGAGCGCGAAGCACACCTGCGCCTCGAGCGCGAGGGGGTCGGCGAACAGCGTGCCCGCACCCCGCGCGCCCGTCCCGTCGACCTCGTCACCCGCCATGGCGCCATGGTACCGAGGATCGCGCTATTCTTGGCACACCAATGATTGGTGTGCCAACCATCTGACGAGACCTGCAGCGGAGGACACCGTGGCGCGGAAGAACGACAGGCGCACGCTCGGCATGCGCATCACCGAGGGCTTCCTCCCGATCTTCGGCCCCGCCCAGGTGGGCCGGCAGGACGCGGACGGGCGCGGCGTCTCCGACGCGGAACGCGAGCGCGACCAGGAGCTCAAGACCCGCTTCGAGCGCGTGACGGGCCCGGACGGCCGCAGCTACGTCGTCGAGCACACCGACTGACCGCCCGCGAGACTCACTCCCCCGGGTACACGACCCCGATCTGACGACGGACCTCGTCGAGCGTCCGCATGACCTCGAGCGTCGAGTCCCACGACATGCGCGGGCTCTGCGTCTCGCCCGCGGCGACGCGGCGCGCGACCTCGGCCGCCTGGTACTGCTTGCCCTCGCCCGTGAAGCCGTCGTAGTACCAGGACGCGCCGTCGTGGCGGACCACGCGGAACGACGTCGGCGCGTAGAAGTTGCCCTCGACCTCGATGCGCCCCGCCGTGCCCGAGATCACCGCGGTCGTCGCGGTGCGCGACCACAGCGTCGTCGAGAGCGTCGCCTGCGTGTCGCCGTAGCCGAGCACGACGCTCACCTGCCCGTCCACGCCCGTCTCGGTGAGCGAGCCCACCGCGGTGACCGACGACGGCACGCCCAGCAGGTCGTGCGCGAACGAGACCGGGTACACGCCCAGGTCGAGCAGCGCGCCGCCGGCAAGCTCCGGCGCGTAGAGGCGGTGCGCCGGGTCGAACGCGAACCACTGCCCGTGGTCGGCGCTGAGGTTGACGACGTCGCCGATCTCGCCGCGCGCGATCACCCCGCGCAGCGCGGCGACGTGCGGCAGGAACCGCGTCCACATGGCCTCCATGACGAACACGCCGGCCTCGCGCGCGGCGTCGAGCACCTCGACCGCCTCCGCCTCGTTGCGCGTGAACGCCTTCTCGACGAGCACGTGCTTGCCCGCGCGGATCGCGAGCAGCGCGTGCTCGTGGTGGTGCGAGTGCGGCGTCGCGACGTAGACGACGTCCACCTGCGGGTCCTCGACGAGCTCCTCGTAGCCGTGGTGCGTCGTCGGCACGCCGTGCGCGGTCGCGAAGCGCTCGGCGCGCACGCGGTCGCGCGACCCGACGGACGCGACACGGCCCTGCGTGTGCACGCGCACGGCCTCGGCGAACGACGACGCGATGCCGCCCGCGCCGAGGATGCCCCAGCGGACCGGGGGTGCGCTGCGCGGGTCGGGGACCGTGCCCGTGACGTCGGCGGACAGGTCGGGGACGGGGTGGACGGCGGACCGGGCGGACTGCCCGGCGGGCGTGGGGGCGACGGTGCTCATGACCCCACGCTATCCCGGTGGGATCGCTCCCACGCCGCGGTGTCCACGGATCGTCGGCCTGCGCGGCACGGCATCTCCCCCACGCGGGTGGTGCGGCGTGGGGCGCGGCGCGCCACGATGGGGAGCATGACGCCCCCCGCCCCCCGGACCGACGCGCCGACCGGCACCCCGGACGCGCCCGAGGCGCGTGCGAGCGCGCGGGATCTCGTCAAGGTCTACGGGTCGGGCACGACCGCGGTGCGCGCGCTCGACGGCGTCGACGTCGACTTCGCGCGCGGGCGCCTCACCGCGATCATGGGACCGTCGGGCTCCGGGAAGTCGACGCTCATGCACTGCCTCGCCGGGCTCGACTCGCCCACGTCCGGGAGCGTCGTGATCGACGGGCAGGAGATCAGCCGCCTCTCGCAGCGCCGCCTCACGGCCCTGCGCCGCACGCGCGTCGGGTTCGTCTTCCAGGCGTACAACCTCGTGCCGACGCTCACCGCGGCGGAGAACATCACGCTCCCCCTCGACATCGCGCGCGCACCCGTGGACCGCGGGTGGTTCGACGAGGTCGTCGACTCCGTCGGGCTGCGCGACCGCCTGCACCACCGCCCGTCCGAGCTCTCCGGCGGCCAGCAGCAGCGTGTCGCGTGCGCGCGGGCTCTCGTCTCACGGCCGTCGATCGTGTTCGCCGACGAGCCGACCGGCAACCTCGACTCCCGCTCCGCGGGCGAGGTGCTCGCGTTCCTGCGCCGGTCCGTCGACGAGCTCGGGCAGACCGTCGTCATGGTCACGCACGACCCGCGCGCGGCGTCGTACGCGCACCGCGTCGTGTTCCTCGCCGACGGCCGCCTCGCGGGCGAGCTGCACGACCCGACGCAGCAGGACATCCTCGACGCGCTCGCGCTCGCGGCGGACGACGACGGCCAACCGGCCGGGTCCGCCGCTCCCGGGCCCGCGGCTCCCGACGTGCCCGCGGCGCCCGTCGGTCGGCACGCCGCCCCGGTCGACCCCGCATGATCCGCGTCGCGCTGCGGGGCGTGCGCGCGCACGTCGTGCGGTTCGCGCTCTCCGTGCTCGCCGTGACGCTCGGCGTCGCGTTCGTCGTCGGCACGTTCGCGTTCCGCGGCATGCTCTCCTCCACGTTCGACGACATCATCGCGACGACGCTGACCGCCGACGTCTACGTGCGCGGGTCGCAGGAGGTCACCGGGGACGCGGCCGCGCCAGGGGGCGGAGGCGGCGGGGGCGGCAACGGGTTCGCGGGCGACCGCACGCTCGTCCCGGCCGACCTCGCGGCGGACGTCGAGGCGGTCGACGGGGTCGCGCGGGCAGTCCCGGATGTGTCCGGGCCGGTCGTGCTCGTCGCGGCCGACGGGACCGCCGTCGTGACGACCGGCCCGCCCAGCACCGCGTTCTCGGTCGACCCCGAGGACCCGAGCCTCACGCTGCTCGACGGGGCGTGGCCGCAGCGCGGCGAGATCGTCCTCGAGCAGAGCGCGGCGGAGACGGCCGGGCTGTCGACGGGCGACGAGACGACGGTCGTGCTGGGGGGCGAGCCGACGCCGGTGACCGTCTCCGGGGTCTTCGGGATCGAGGCCGCCGCGGCGGGGGCCGTGCTCGTCGGGATCGACGGCGAGACCGCGCGCGAGGTGTACGCACCGGACGGCATGGTGCCGCAGCTCTCGGTCTGGTCGTCGCAGACGTCGGGGGAGGTCGACGAGGACGCGCTCGCGGAGCGCGTCGGGGACGTGCTGCCCGAGGGTGCCGAGGCCGTGACGGGCGAGCAGGCGCGCGCCGAGGCGAGCGAGGCCGTCGAGGAGGTGCTCGGGTTCGTCGAGACGTTCCTGCTCGTGTTCGCCGCGATCGCGCTGTTCGTCGGCGCGTTCATCATCGCGAACACGTTCGCCATGTCGGTGCGGGAGCGGTTGCGCGAGCTCGCGCTGCTGCGCGCGCTCGGCGCGTCGCCGGGCCAGGTCTTCGCCTCGGTCCTGGTGCAGGCGCTCGTCGTCGGGCTCGTGGGCGGCGGCCTCGGCGTCCTGGCCGGCGCGGGGCTCGTGCGCGTCATCCGGTGGGGGCTCGCGCTCGCCGGCATGGAGTTCTCCGGCCGCGTGCCGCTCGGCACGACGCAGGTCGTCGCGGCGGTCGCGCTCGGGGCGGTCGTCAGCGTGCTCGCGGCGGTCCTGCCCGCGCGGCGCGCCGCCGCGATCCCGCCGGTCCAGGCGATGCGTGACGACGTCGCCCCGGACCGCGGGACCGGGATCCGGGCGGCGGGCGGGATCGTGCTGGTCGCGGCGGGCGCCGGGGTGCTGTGGCTCGCGGCGTACCTCGGGTCGTCGGTCGCGGAGGCGCCGACCGGCTGGGCGTGGGTCGACGACCTGAGCCCGCGCCTGCTGCTCGGCGTGGGTGCGGGCCTCGTGCTCGTGGGGGTGCTCGTCGGCTCCCCGGCGGTCGCGCGCGGCGTGCTCACCGTGCTCGCGTGGCCGCTCGTCGTGGCGCTGCGACCGCTCGGGCGCCTCGCGCGCGGCAACGTCACGCGCAACCCGCGCCGCACGGCGAGCACCGCCGGTGCCCTGCTCATCGGCATGGCGCTCGTGTCCGTCACGGGCGTCATCGCCGCCTCGACCCAGGCGTCCGTGCGCAGCATCGTCGAGAACGAGGTGCGCGCCGACCTCGTGGTCGACTCCGCGACGCTCGTCGTCCCCGAGGGCGCCGTCGAGGCGGTGACCGCGACCCCGGGCGCCGCGGTGGTGGACACCGTGCGGCTGGGCCTCGCGCCGGTCGCGACGGTCGAGGGCGCCGGAGCCGAGGGGTCGGGCGCCGACGCGGCCGACGACGGCGCGGCGCGCGGCACCGACGTCGCCGGCGTGCCGGCCGGGTTCTTCGACACCGCCCTCGACCCCGTGGCGCTCGCCGGAGACCCGACGGGGACCCTCGAGGACGGGGACGTCGTCGTGCACCGGCGCACCGCGCGCGAGCGAGGCTGGGAGGTGGGCGACACCCTGCGCCTCGGTGAGGGCGCCGCCGCGGTCGAGGCGCGCGTGGGCGCGGTGATCGACAGCCAGCTCGTCGGGACGGGCGTTCTGGTGCGCGACGACGTGTTCGACGCCGTCGTACCCGCCGCGCAGGCGAGCGTCCGGATCGTCTACGTGTCGGCGGCGGAGGGTGCGACGCCGGCGGAGGTCGAGGAGCTGCGCGCTGCGCTGACGACCGCCGTCGAGCCGTTCCTCGTCGTCACCGTGCTCGACCGCGAGGACACGGCGTCCGCGTTCGCCGACCAGGTGAACCAGGTGCTCGTCATCCTCTACGCGCTGCTCGCGCTGTCGATCGTCATCGCGCTGCTCGGCATCGTCAACACGCTCGCCCTGTCGATCATCGAGCGCACGCGCGAGATCGGGCTGCTGCGCGCCGTGGGCCTGGGGCGGCTCCAGCTCGCGGGCGTCATCGCGATCGAGTCGGTGCTCACGGCGGTCTACGGGACCGTGCTGGGCGTCGCGACGGGCATCGGGATCGGGGCCGCGCTGCCCGGCGTGCTCGCCGACGAGGGCCTGAGCACGCTCGCGGTCCCCTGGGGCCAGGTGCTCGCGATCCTCGGCGTCGCCGTGGTCATCGGCCTCGTCGCGAGCGTGTGGCCCGCGATCCGCGCCGCCCGCCTCCCCGTGCTCGACGCGGCGACCGTCGACTGACCCGACCCGCGCGGGAGACGGTCAGGCTCCGGGCACCCGACGCGACAGCCGCCGCGCTCAGCCCACGGGGACCGTCTCCGGAACCGGGGTGCGGTAGCGGCGGAGCGGGGCGTTGCGCCACGCCACCAACCCGACGACGGCGCTCGCCACGAGCCCGCCCGCGACCAGCGCGACGGGCGCCGACGTGAGCGACGCGAGCACTCCCCCGCGGAAGTTCCCGACCTCCGGTCCCGCCACGCCCACCACGTGCTCGACCGACGACACGCGACCACGGAACTCGTCGGGCGTCTCGAGCTGGACGAGGGCGCCGCGCGTCACCACGCTCACCGTGTCGGCGGCGCCCGCCACGGCGAGGCACGCGAGCGCGAGCCACAGCGGCCCCGCGAGGCCGAACCCGGCGAGCGCGACGCCCCACGTCGCCGCCGCGGCGAGCTGCAGGGCGCCCGAGCGGGTCGCGCGCGTCACCGCTCCCGAGATCAGCCCGGCGCCGATGCCGCCCACTGCGACGGCCGAGAGGAACAGGCCGAGGGTGCGCGGGTCGCCGTCGAACCGGAGCTCGTTGACGAGCGGGAAGAGCGAGATCGGCATCGCGAGCACGGTCGCCGCGACGTCGGTCGCGAACGAGCCGCGCAGCGTCGCCTTGCGCCAGACGATCGACCATCCGCCCGCGGCCGCCCGACGGCGCGGCACGACCGCCACGGCCGGCACGGGTGCGGCGACCGGCGCACCCGTCACCAGGGCCTCGCCCCGCGCGTCCGGCCCCGCCGCGCGGTCGTCGGGAACCCTGCCGGCCAGCGCCGGAGCGGGGACGACGTCGGACGAGCCAGCAGCGCTGCCCGGCGGGAGCGGAGGGAGGCGGACGAGCCCCAGCAGCGCGACGACCGCCGCGGCGGCCTGCAGCCCGTACGCCGCCGGGAGGTCCCAGCGCGCGAGCACCAGGCCGGCGAGCGCAGGGCCCACGAGCATCGCGACCTGGAACGAGAGGTTCTGGAGCGCGAGGCCCGCGGCGACCTGGTCGGACGGCAGGAGTCGCGGCGGCACCGTCCGCCGGGCCGGGGATCCCAGCGCGTTGCACGCCGCGCCGAGGCTCACGAGGCCGAGGAGCACCCACACCGACCGGTTGCCCGCGAGCGCCTGCGCGGCGAGCCCCACGGCGGCCAGCACCTGCCCGGCCGCGGCCAGCCGCATGATCGTGCGCCGGTCGTGCACGTCGGCGAGGTGGCCGCCGACGAGCCCGAGCGTCAGGAGCGGGACCGCCGTGGCGAGGCCGATCGTGCCCGTCCACAGCGGGCTGTGCGTGAGCTCCCAGACCTGGAGCAGCACGGCGACGCTCGCGATCTGGAAGCCCAGCCCACCGACGGCGGACCCGGCCCACAGGTCGCGGTACGCGCGGTTCGCGCGCAGCGGTCGTAGGTCGAGGACGTGGTCGCGCACCTCAGCGGCCCCCGGGCGGGGTGGGCTCGGGGGCGGGCCCGGCAGGCAGCGGGTAGCCCGCCGCGTCGAGCCGCTCGACGAGCCGCTCCCGCAGGGACCTCCGCGCGAGGACGCGCTCGAGCTCGACGACGACCGCGCTCAGCGCGTGCGGCAGCTCGTCGTCGATCTCGGCGACCGACTCCTCGGTCGCCCGCCACTCGGCCTCGAGCAGCGGGACGAGCGCGCGGGCCTTCTCGGTGAGCGCCACGCGGCGTGTGCGGGCGTCCTCGCCGGACTTGGTCTCGACGAGACCCTCCCGGCGCATCGCGGTGACGGTCTGGCTCATGGCCGAGTGCGTCCGCCCGAGGGACGCGGCGAGGTCGCGGATCGTGAGCGGGCCGGTGTGGGCGAGGCGGATCAGCGGGTAGACGAAGCGCGGGCGCACTCCCTCGACACCACGGTCGGTGTAGACGGTGCCGATCTCGTCGTCGAGACGGCGCAGCAGGGCGTACAGCGCATCCCAGCGTCCGGCGACAGCGGTCGGGTCGGAATTTGTCACAGGACTGTTATAACAGCACTCATGCTCCCGAGGAAGCGGGTCGCGCGGACAACGTGCACAGCCGACGCCCCCTGACCGGCGACCACGGCGCACGGACCGGCGACCACTAGGTTGCCTTCCTAACTAGATCGCCCTACTGTCTAGCCATGCCCTTCGACGACCGGCTCGACCGAGAGCTCCTGCGCGGGGTCCTGCCGCTGTGCGTGCTCGCCGTCGTGGCCGCGGACGGCCCGACCTACGGCTACGCGATCACGCGCTCGCTCGCGGACGCCGGGCTCGGCGTCGTGAAGGGCGGGACGCTGTACCCGCTGCTGCAACGGCTCGACGACGACGGGCTCGTCACCACCTCGTGGCGCGAGGGCGACCGGGGCCCGAGCCGGAAGTACTACGAGGTCACCGGCGCAGGACGGGACGCGCTCGGCGCGGCCGCGGCCCGGTGGGAGGCCCTGACGTCCGCGGCGTCCGGCCTGGTCGCCCGGGGCGTCGCCGACCCGGTCCCCGCACCCACCCTTCCCGGAAGGACGGCACCATGACCGACACGACCCGGTACGCGATCGAGCGCCGGTACGCGCCGCACGTCGACCCGAGGTGGGCCGAGAGGCTCGTCCTCGAGCTGCGCCTCCAGGGCGTCGCCGGCGACCGGATCGGCGCAGTCCTCGCGGAGGTGGACGCCCACGTCGTCGACAGCGGGGAGAGCGCGCCCGACGCGTTCGGGGACCCGGTCACCTACGCCCGTTCTCTCGGCCTCCCCGTGTCGCGGGCGCAGTCCCGAGGTGCGACGACGCGCGTCGTCGCGGCGTCCGGCCTCCAGCTCGTCGGCATGCTGGCCGTGCTCTGGTCGCTCCCGCCGGCGCTCGACGGCGAGCCGCTGCAGGCCTCCGCGGGGCTGCTCCTCGTGCTCGCAGTCCTGGTCGCCGCGGTCCTCACGCTCGGCGCACGCACCGAGCGGGTGCTGCGCGCGGTCCTGGACCACCCGGTGCTCACGGCCCTGACCGTCGCCGTCGGCGCAGGAGCGCTCGTCGCGCTGGGCCTCACGGTCCGGACGCCCGTCGTCACGCTGCCGCCCCTCGTCGTCCTCGTCGGCGGAGCGGTGGTCCTCGCCGGCGCCACGGCCTGGGAGGCGATCGAGCTGCGCGACGGCGACGACCCCGTCGTCGGGCCGCACGACGGCGAGGCGCCGCACCGCGACCCGCGCGGCCGGTTCGCGGTCCTCACCGGCCTCCTCGCGGTGCCGGTGGCGACGGTCGTCGTCGCCGGCGTCACGGTGCTCCTCCCCCGCGGGTGATCGCCACACCGCACCACGGCCGAGCCCGGCCGGCGAGACAGAACCCGCTGCGCCGAGGGAGAACCCTGGTCTCCCGAGGCAGGACCCCGGTCCGCCGAGGGAGAACCGTGGTTCTCCCCCGGCAGAGCAGCGTCCTCGCGGAGGCGGCTACTTCTTGGCGGCAGTCTTTCGCGCGGCGGGCTTGCGCGTTGCCGTGCGCTTCTTCGCCGGACCCTGCGCACGCTTCTCCGCGAGGAGCTCGATCGCGCGCTCGGGCGTGATCGACTCGGGAGTGACGTCGCGCGGGAGGGTGCGGTTCGTCTCCCCGTCGGTGACGTACGCGCCGAACCGGCCGTCCTTGACGACGATCGGCTTGCCGCTGTTCGGGTCGTCGCCGAGCTCGCGCAGGGGCGGCGTCGCGGCGCGCTGGCCGCGGCCGCGCTTGGGCTGCTTGTAGAGCTCGATCGCCTCGTCGAGAGTGACGGTGAACATGGACTCCTCGTCGGGCAGCGAGCGCGAGTCGGTGCCCTTCTTGAGGTACGGGCCGTAGCGGCCGTTCTGCGCCGTGATCTCCTCGCCCGACTCCGGGTCGGTCCCGACCACGCGCGGCAGCGAGAGCAGACGCAGAGCATCCTCGAGCGTGACGGTGTCGAGCGACTGCGTCTTGAGCAGCGACGCCGTGCGCGGCTTGGGCTGCGCGGCCTTCGCCTTCTTCTGCGCGGCGGCGGACAGGCTCGTGTCGATGGGCGGGAGGTCGAGCACCTCGGTGACGTACGGGCCGTAGCGGCCCGCCTTGGCCACGATCTCGTTGCCCGAGGCGGGGTCGGTGCCGAGCACCTTGCCGTCGTCGGCGCCCGCCGCGAGCAGCTCGCGCGCCTTGGCGACGGTCAGCTCGTCGGGGGCCACGTCGTCGGGCACGGACGCTCGCGGCGGGTTCTGCCCCTCCTTGACCGGGACGGAGAGGTCCTCGACGTACGGGCCGTACCGACCGACCCGGAGCTGGATCCCCTCCCCGATCGGCACGGAGTTGATGCCGCGCGCGTCGATGTCGCCGAGGTTCGCGACGAGGTCGCGCAGGCCCTCGCCGTCCTCGCCCTTCGCGGCGTCCCCGAAGTAGAACTCCGTGAGCCACGCGACGCGGTCGCGGCGCCCGGCCGCGATCTCGTCGAGGTCCGCCTCCATCCGCGCCGTGAAGTCGTAGTCGACGAGCCGGTCGAAGTGCTCCTCGAGGAGCCGCACGACGGCGAACGCGAGCCAGCTCGGCACGAGCGCCTGTCCGCGCGAGAGCACGTACCCGCGGTCCTGGATCGTCGAGATCGTCGAGGCGTACGTGGACGGACGGCCGATGCCGAGCTCCTCGAGCGCCTTGACGAGGCTCGCCTCGGTGTAGCGGGGCGGGGCCGACGTCGAGTGCCCGTCCGCCGTGAGGTCGTCGCCGCGCAGCGCGTCGCCCTCGCTCATCTGCGGCAGGCGCGCGTCGTCGTCGCCCTTGCTGCCGACGACGGGCGCGTCCTCGGCGTACCGGTCGACGTCCGAGCTCTCCTCGTACGCGGCGAGGAACCCGCGGAACGTGATGACGGTGCCCGACGCGGCGAACACCGCGTCGCGACCCGCGACGTCGCCCGCGGCGGCCGAGAGGGCCGCGCCGAGGCGCACCGACGCCGTCGACCCCTTGGCGTCGGCCATCTGCGACGCGACGGTGCGCTTCCACACGAGCTCGTAGAGCTTGAACTGGTCGTCGCTCAGCTCGCGCTTGACCTGCGCGGGCGTGCGGAACGAGTCGCCCGCGGGACGGATCGCCTCGTGCGCCTCCTGCGCGCCCTGGTTCTTCGCGGCGTAGACGCGCGGCTTCTCGGGCACGAACTCGGGGCCGTAGAGCTCGGCGGCCTGCCGGCGCGCCGCCGTGGTGGCCTCGGCCGACAGCGACGGCGAGTCCGTACGCATGTAGGTGATGTAGCCGTTCTCGTACAGCGACTGTGCCGTCCGCATCGCCTGGCGCGACGACATGCGGAGCTTGCGGCTCGCCTCCTGCTGGAGGGTCGACGTCGTGAACGGCGCCGCGGGACGGCGCGTGTACGGCTTGGTCTCGAGCGAGCGCACGACGAACGCGGCGTCCGTGAGCCCGGCCACGACGGAGCGCGCCGTCGCCTCGTCGAGGTGCGCGACGCCGTCGCGCACCGCGGCCGCCTTGAGCTGCCCCCGGTCGTCGAAGTCGCGGCCCGACGCGACCCGCGCGTCGCCGACCTGCACGAGACGGGCGCCGAACGCCTTCCCCGCGTCGGGGGCGGAGGCGTCCGCGTGCTCGAACGTGCCCGTGACGTCCCAGTACTCGGCGGGGACGAACGCCATGCGCTCGCGCTCGCGCTCGACGACGAGGCGCGTCGCGACCGACTGCACGCGGCCCGCCGACAGCCCCTGGGCGATCTTGCGCCACAGCACGGGCGAGACCTCGTAGCCGTACAGGCGGTCGAGGATGCGTCGCGTCTCCTGCGCGTCGACGAGGTGCTCGTCGAGGTCGCGCGTGTTCTGCAGCGCCCGCTGGATGGCCTCGCGCGTGATCTCGTGGAAGACCATGCGCTTGACCGGGACCTTGGGCTTGAGCGCCTCGAGGAGGTGCCACGCGATGGCCTCGCCCTCGCGGTCCTCATCGGTCGCGAGGTAGAGCTCGTCGGCGTCCTTGAGCGCGCGCTTGAGCTCGGCGACCTTCTTCTTCTTGTCCGCGTAGACCTCGTAGTAGGGGTCGAACCCGTGGTCGACGTCGACGGCGAACTTGCCGTACGGACCCTTCTTCATGTCCGCGGGCAGCTCGGACGGCTGCGGCAGGTCGCGAATGTGCCCCACGCTCGCCTCGACCTCGTAGTCGTCGCCGAGGTAGCCCTGGATCTTTCGAGCCTTGGCGGGCGACTCGACGATCACGAGCTTGCGTGGCATCCGATCCTGCTTTCGTCCGTGCGTACGTGTCCGTGGCGGGCGCTCCCCGCCCGACGGCGGCCGGGGCACCACCCGGGGCGCGTCCGGCGCGTCGTGGTGCCGCGTGGACGACCCTCCGGTCGTCCGAGGTGGCAGCCTACGACGTTACGCCAATCGCGCCAGCCGCACCCTACCGCCGAACCGGACGGGCGTCCGGGCGGGCTGTGGACTGGCGGACGAGGAGCAGGACGGCGAACGCCGCGGCGGTCACCGCGAGCACGCCCGCGACCCCGCCGGCGTACGCGGTGACCTCCTGCGCGGCCGTCGTGTCCCACGTCGCGGGCGTCGCCCGCAGCGCGAGCGCCGCCGCCACGCCGGCCGCGCCCGCCCCGAGGAGGAGCAGCACGGCCATGACGGTCGAGCCCGGTGACGCGCCGGCGCCCGGGTCGAGCGCGGAGCGGGGCGTGAAGGCGCACACGAGCGCCGCCCACGCGAGGACGACGAGGACCGCGGCGACGACGTCGCTCGGTCGGTGCCACTGGCCGACGAGCGTCGAGACGCCGGTCGCGGCCGTGTACGCGCCGCCGAGGACGGCCACGAGCGGCCGGGCCGCACGCGGCACGACGAGCAGCAGCGCCGCCGCGACCGAGCCCGCGACCGTCGTGTGGCCGCTGGGCAGCGAGTTCTCCCAGTGCCACCCGCCGATCAGCTCCTCACGACCGAGGAGCGAGTGCTTGACGAGCTGGGTCGTGACGTTCGCCCCCACGACGAGGAACGCGACCTGCACGGCGAGCCCCCAGCGGCGCCGCAGGAGCGCGATGCCCATGGCGGCGCCGAGCCCGCCGACGACGAACGCGACCGACACCGTGTCGAGGACCGGCTCGGCCACCCTCCACAGCTCGCCCTGCCCCGTGACCGCACCGTCGAACGCGGCACGTTCGAGCATCTGCCCCGCGAAGGTGTCGACGAAGAACCGCCACACGAGCCACGCGCCCGCGACGGCGAGCACCGCGACGACGGCCGCGACGACCCGCGACACGGTGCTCGGGCCGTCCGCCACGACGGTCGGAGGGCGGCGGGACGCCGGCTGCGGCACCGGCGGGCGCGACGCCCCGGGCGGGTACGGGGCCACCGGAGGGGGCGGAGCGGCCGGCTGGTGCGGGGCGCCGGACGGCGCGGGCGGCAGCACCGGCGGCGTCGCCGGGAGCGGTCGCGTGCCCGTCCCGCCGCTGGTCGGCAGCGGCCGGGTCGGGGCGGGGTCTGCAGACATCCCTCCACCGTAGAGGACACGTGTGTGCGTTCCGAGAAGACGGCGGGAAGAGGCTCCGCGCGCTGTTCCCACCCGGGCCGACCAGCCCCGCAGGGCAAGACGGGGCCACAGTAGGGTGACCGTCATGACGGACGTCTCCCCCGCGCGGGGCGCCGACGACGGCGCCGCCCCCGCGCGGACACCCCGGCCCCGCCGCACGCGCGCGGCGACGCTCGAGCGCCGCGAGGAGATCCTGCGCGCGGCGATGCGCGTGTTCGGGTCCAAGGGTTACCACCAGGGATCGCTCGCCGAGGTCGCCGAGCAGGTCGGCATCACGCACGCGGGGGTGCTGCACCACTTCGGCTCCAAGGACCGGCTGCTCACCGAGGTGCTCGAGTTCCGCGACCGCGTCGACGTCGAGCACCTCGAGGGGCAGCACATCCCGGGCGGGCTGGACCTCTTCCGGCACCTCGTCACGACCGCCGCCATCAACGCCGAGCGGCCGGGGATCGTCCAGGCCTACGCCGTGCTCACGGGCGAGGCCGTCACCGACGGGCACCCGGCGAGCGCCTGGGTCACGGAGCGCTTCACGGGGCTGCGTGCCGACATCGCGGGCGCCCTGCGCGAGGTGATCGAGGAGCGCCGCGCCGCGGGCGACACCGACACGGACTACGAGCTCACCGACGCCGCGCTCGACCTCGCGGCGTCGACGATCATCGGCGCGATGGACGGCCTCCAGATCCAGTGGCTCCTCGACCCCGAGGCCGTGGACCTCGCCGAGTCCACCGCGTTCGCGATCGAGGCGGTCCTCGCCTCGACCCTCGCCGGGGCCCGGCGACCGCGCCCGCTCGGCTGAACCGGCCGCCGTCGGGCACGGCTCGCCGCGGCAGGAGGCCGGTCACGGCCGGGTCCTCCCACGCGCGAGCAGGGTCCTACCTCGCGGCAGAGGGCTCGGGGACGGCGCCCGACGCCGCTGCCTCGCCGGCCGGACGACCGTCGCGGTACGCGGCGATCGACAGGGTCCGCAGGCGTGAGGACCGCCCCGACGGGTTGTCCACGAACCCGACGGCCGAGATGTACGGCTCGATCACGTGGATCTTCTGCAGCGGCGTGACGATGAGGAGCTGCAGGCCCAGGCGACGGAACAGCTCGAGCGCGAACCGGGTCGACTCGTCCGACCCCCGCCCGAACGCCTCGTCGATGACGACGAACCGGAACGCCGTCGAGCGCACCGCGCCCCAGTCGAGCTTGAACTGGTAGGCCAGCGACGCCGCGAGGACGGTGTACGCGAGCTTCTCCTTCTGCCCGCCGGACTTGCCGCCCGAGTCGGAGTAGTGCTCGTGCTCGGAGTCGTCGGCGCGCGAGCGCTCGGACGCGGAGAGCACGAACCAGTTGCGCACGTCCGTGACCCGCCGGCGCCACGCCTCGTCGAGGTCGCTCATGCCTTCGCGCCCGCGGAACCGCTCGACGAGCGCCTTGACCCGCAGGAACCGGTCCTCCGAGTACGACAGCGCGCCGTCGGCGAGCGACCCGTCGCCCTCGGCGAGCGCGCGGTCGTCCTCCGCGAGGATCCCGTCGCCGTCGGTGCACGCGCGCAGGTCCTGCTGGAACTCGCGCACCTCGAGGTTCGGCGTGCGCGACATCTCGAGCCGGATGTACCGGCCCGGGTTGTAGTCGATCGCGCGCAGCGAGTCGTTGATGGTGTCGATCCGGTCGCGGATGACGTCGGCCTGCTTGGCGAGCTCGGCCGCGAACCCCGCGATGTCGCGGATCGCGTTGGTGTTGAGGTACGCCTTGAAGTCGGCCTCGAAGCGCGGGAGGTCGTCGCGCACGAGCCGGTCGTGGATCTCCCGGTAGCCGTCGGCCGACCGCACGTCCGCGTCGAGCTCGGCCGTCTCGACCGGGTACGCCGAGCGGAAGGACGCCATCTGTCCGGCGATCCGGGTCCCGAGGTCCGCGCGCTCGCGCTGCGCCTGCTCGGCCTCGGCGGTGAGCCGCGAGCGCACCGCGTTCTCGACGGCGTCGAGGTCGGCCGCGCGCGTCGGGCCGCCTGCCCCGCCGTCCGGGGCCGCCCCGCCGTCGGGTCCGACCGCCGCGAGCTCGCGCTCGAACTCCGCGGTGAGCGCCGCCGTCGTCTCCTCGTCGAGCGTCTCGCGCGCGCCGTCGAGCACCGCGCGCGCCCGCTCCCGCGCCGTCCTCGCCTCGTCGAGCGCGTGCCGGTCGGCGCCGAGCGTCGCGACGACGCGGTCGCGCTCGGCCTCGAGCTCCGCCTGTCGGCGCGCGTTGTCGTCGAGCAGGGCTGCGAGGCGGCCGAGCTCCTCGCTCGCCTGCTCGAGGCGGCGCTTCTCCTCGGCGAGCTCCGCGATCCGTGCCGTCTCCGCGCCGCGGTCGAGCTCGTCCCAGTCGCGGTACACGTCGAGGCGGCCGAGCGCGGCGGACCGCGACTGGAGGTCCGCGCGCGCGGCGGCGGCCTCGTCCCGACGCCGCACGAGCGCGTCGCGGCGCGCGGTCACCTCGGCCGCCTGCTCCAGCAGCGCGTCGATCTTGGCCTGTGTCGACCACCCGAGCACGTAGCCGCGGCGGTCGTCGACGGCGCGCGTGTCGTTCTTCTCGTGGTGGTCCGGCGAGTGCTTGACCTGGCCGGCCCGCGTGATCGCCCGGGGCAGCCGGCGGAACGCGTCGAGGTCGGGCGCGCACGCGTGGTCGGCGCGACGCTCGAGCTCGGCCTCGACCCACGCGGTGAGCGACGGCGCGTCGTCGAGGCGGCGCACGTCGAGCAGGTCGGCGAGGAGCGGCACGCCGTCCTCGCGCGGCGCCGGGCGGGCGGCGGTGACGCGCTCGGGCACCCGGTGGTAGACGAGCCGCAGCCCGAGGTGTTCACGGTCGACCCACGCGGACACCGCGTCGTAGTGCGCCGCCGGCACGAGGAGCGAGAGCGCGAAGCCGCGCAGCACGCGCTCGGCCGCGCCCTCCCACTCGGCGTGCTCGGGGCGGACGGCGAGCAGCTCACCCACGAACGGCACGTCGCCCGGCGAGAGCCCGACGCCGGCGCACAGCCGGTCGCGGACCTCCAGGTGGGTGCGCGGCAGGTTGGAGCGGCGGTCGGCGAGGCTCGCGAGCTCGGCCTTGACGTCGGCGGTCTCCTGCTCGACGGCGCGCAGCTCCGCGGCGACCTCGCTCGCGCGCTCCTCCGCCCGGGCGAGGTCCTCGCGCACGCGCACCGCGGCGTCGTCGGCCGCACGCCGCAGCGCGGCGAACGCGTCGGGATCGACGAGCGCGGCGGCCACCGCCGCCGCCCCGCCGCCGAACCCGGGGTTGTGGTCACCAGAACCGCCGAACCCGGGGATGTCGCCGGGTTCGGCGCCTTGGGGTGCTGCAACCCCGGGTTCGGTGCCGAGCGTGAGGCCGGCTGCGGCGGCGTAGCCCGCGAGCTGGGCGACGCGGCGCTCGCGCGCGGCGCGCTCGACCTCGCGGCGCGCGACCTCCCCCTCGATCGCGGCGAGGCGGTCGCCGCCGTGGCCCGCGCGCTCGAGCTCGAGCCGCTGCCGCTCGGCCGCGAGGAGCCCGAGCTCGTCGGCGACGCGTTGGCGCCGGGTCTCGCCGTCCGCGACTCGCTCGTCGAGCGCGCCGATGAGGCCGTCGAGGTCGGCCACGCGGCGCGACGCCGTGAACGCGCGCAAGGCGTCGCGCCGGGCCACGAGCGCCGCTGCGCGCTCTCCCAGCTCGTCGTGCGCGTCGCAGTCCGCGAGCAGCGGCGCGAGGCGCTCGATCTGCGCGGTGGCCCGCACGACGGCGTCGTGCGCGCTCGTGAGGTCGTCGAAGTGCGCGACGAGCCGGTCCGTCCAGCGGTCGGCGTCGAACGGCTCGAGCATGTGCTCGCGCACGAACTCGCCGAGGTCGCCGACCGACTTCATGGACACGGTCTGGTGGAACAGGTCCATCGCCTGCTCCGACGGGATGCCGAGCAGGCGGCGGAAGTCGCGGCCGTACTCGGGGAAGTGGTCGCGCACCTGGGCGCCCGACTCGCGCAGCCGTCGCCGCAGCGCGGCGACGTCGCCGCCGAACCCCGCGAAGTCCTCGGTGATCGTCAGCGGCCGGTCGGCCGTGACGAAGAACCGGTCGGGCTGTCCCGACTGGCCCGGCGCGAGCCAGAACACCTGGGCGAGCGTGACCTCCTGGTCGAACCCGCGGTTCGAGAACCGCCCCAGCACGACCGAGTACGTGCCGCGCTCGCGCAGGCCCACGTGGCGCGTCGTGCCCGTCGCCTCGTCGCGCTCGGACTTGTAGTGCCCGGCGACGTACGAGCGCAGCGACCGCTCGCGCGCGCCCGCCCCGGCGGCCTTGTTGTAGGAGATCCGGTGCGACGGCACGAGGAGGGTCGTCACCGCGTCGACGATCGTCGACTTGCCCGAGCCGATGTCGCCCGTGAGGAGCGCGTTGCGGCCGTCGAGGTCGAACGCCCACACGCGCTGGTCGAACGTTCCCCAGTTGAGGACCTCGAGCCGCTCGAGGCGGAAGCCCGCCCGCGCGTCGAGGTCGGCGGCCGGGTCGTGCAGCTCGACCGCGCTGAACAGGCCTTCCATCACGCCACCGTCCTCGTCGTCGTGCCCGCACTCGTGCCGGTGCCCGCCGTGCCCGACGCCGTCCCGCGGGGCCCGCCGTCCGCGGCGAGCTCCAGGTACTGCGCGAGGCGCGCGTCGAAGTCCGCGAGCCACTGGGCGTCGACGAACGCCTTGAGGATGCGGCGCACCTCGTACCGCCGTGCGTCGCCGGCGGCCGGGTCGCCGTCCTCGCCCGGGGCGGCCCCGCCGTCGGGCACGCCGTCCGGGTCGGGACGACCCGCCGGACGCAGGAAGCCCAGCTCGACGACGCGCCGCACCAGACCGTCGACCCGATCGACGAGCCGCGCCTCGTTGGCGGCGGCCCCCGCGTCCTGCGCGAGGAACACCCGGAGCAGGTCGACGATCTCCGTGCGCGCGAGCACGAGGCGCGTCTCCCCGCCCTCGGAGTCGGCCTGCGCGAGCCGCTTGCGCAGCAGCGCGAGCAGCAGGCTCACGTCGAACGGCAGCTCTCGCCGGGGGATGAGGCGCGGCACGCGCTCGTCGCGCTCGTGCTCGGGTTGCGAGCGCAGGTAGGCGTAGCCGTCGCCCTCGTCGACGACGACCTGCAGCCCGAGCATCGCCACGGCGTCGCGCACCTGCGCCTCTCGCGCGAGCAGGTCGCGCCACAGCGCCTCGCCGGACTCGCGGTAGACGACGCCCTTGAGCAGCGACGTCACGACGACGGACAGCTCCGGGTCGCGTGCGGTGCGGGTCGTGCTCACGGGGTCTCCTCCGGGGCGGGGTCGGCGGTGTCGCGGGGGTCGTCGTCGGGTCGGGTCGCGGACGGGCCGTCCGGGGCGGGGCCGCGCGGCGTCGGCGAGGCCCCGCCGCCCGCCCCCGTGCGCCGCGCGTAGGTGACGCGCGGCAGGCGTGCGACGCGCACCACGGGGTCCGGCGTGCCGTCCTCGACGACCGGCCCCGCCGGGGCCTCGCCCTCCCAGCGCACCTCGTCCGTCCGCTCCTCGTCGTGCACGACGACGAACCGCGGGTCCTCCAGCGACAGGTACGTCACGAGCTCGGCCAGGCCGTGCTCGAGCGGCGCGGCCTCGAGCAGGTCCGCGAGCGCGACCTCCCCTGGTCCGCCGGGGGCCGTGAGCGTCGCCCGGACCGCGCGCGCGAGCCGCTCGGGGTCCACGTGCACCTGGTCGTAGAGCGCGTCGACCTCGAAGTCGTCGTCGCCGACCTCGACGTGGTCGGAGTCGAGCCGGGCCGTGGGCCGCGGCGTGAAGAGCGGCCGCTCCGTCGGGAGCACGACGTCCGGGGCGACGGCGTCGATCGCCATGCCCGGCGGCCCGCCGGGCCCCCTGCGGACGTCGCGCGCGGCGAGCGCCTTGGCCTCGACGCCGCGCAGGATGTCCATGACCCGCCGGTTCTCCAGCCACACCTGGTCGTCGAGGAAGCGGCGGAGCTGCTCCGAGAGCGTCCGCACGGTCGCCTGGGTGCGCTCGCCGGCGTCGAGCCAGTCGTAGTGGACGCGCCGCAGCCGGCGGTGCTCCTGCTCGCGGGCCACGGCCTGCGCCGCGGCGGCGTCCACGACGGCCCCCGGTCCCTCCGGGGCCGACCGGACGACGTCCGGCGAGATCGCGTCGAGGGACTGCACGCGTTCGACGAGCGCGGCGAACTCCTCCTGGCGTCGGCGGTCGAGCAGGAAGTCGTAGAACGCGTGGAACGACCGGCCCTGGTCCGACTCCGCGATGGCGGTGCGCGACCGCACGACCTCCTCGAGCAGCTCGCCCTTCGCGCCGTCCCAGCCGGTGATCCGCTCGCGCAGCTCGCGGTCGAGGGAGCGGAAGTTCGCCTCGACCTCGCGGAAGTCCGAGAGGAGGTCGGCGGCGGTCTGGGTGAGCTGCTGGTAGCGGTCGCGCTGCGCGGCGGCATCGAGGACGGCGACGCGCCCGGCACGCACCTGCGCGATCTCCTCGTCGATGGCGGCGCGCCGCTCCTCGAGCTCGCGCAGTCGCTCGGCCGGGTCGGTCTGCGTCCCGACGGCGAGCTGGCGCAGGAGCTCGAAGACCGTGTTGAGCCGCGACTCCGTGCCCACGAACCCGCGGCCCCGGAGCGACGTGACCCAGCGCACGGCCTGCTCGACGGCGGGGGTCGCGTCGTAGTGCGGCTCGCCGGAGCCCGGCGGGTACCAGGCGCGCAGCCAGCCCTGGTCCGGGTGCGCCCAGTGGTCGACGTACGCCTGCGGGGCGCGCGGGTACCGCGGCTCCGCGCCGGAGGCCCGCGCGGACCGGCCGTCGATCGCCCAGAGGTGGTCGTCGAGCCGCGCGACGAGCTCGCTCTCGGGGATCGCGCGCACGTTGTCCTCGACGAACAGCGTGCCGAGGAACGACAGCACGAGCGGCGCCGTGTCCGCGCGCAGGAGCCGCCACGCCGCGCTCGACCGTCGCAGGGAGTCGACGTCGTCGTGCTGCACGCAGGTCCTCTCGACGAGCGGGTTCCGGTCGGGCGGCACCGCGGGAAGCGCGGGCGCCCCCAGATCTTAGGTCGCGGCGCCCCCACCACCTGGACGACCCACCGGGCGGACGGACCCGACCCGACCGCGAGCGCTGCGTCCGCGAGCGACGGCTGCGTCCGCGGACGCAGCGCCCGGGCGGGGACGCGTCGCTCGGCGGCCGGGCACGGCCCCGCATCCGGGACCATGGTCCCTGTCGGCGCCGGCTGCGCGCTTCGTACCCTGGGTGCGGCGCCGGCCGGCAGCGCGCCCACCCTGCCGGCCGGCGCCACCTTCTGCCCGCCCGCCGGATCGACCCGGCGGGGCCCCGCGGACCCGAGGACCGCCCGTGACCGGAACCACCACCGCGCTCGCGGACGACGCGCGGCCGGGCGGCCGGACGCCGTCGGGCCCGGAGCGCCCCGAGGACGCGGCGTACGACCCGTTCGCCCGCCCGACCGGCTGGGCGCACTCCCGCGGGGCGCTGTTCGGCGAGATGCTGCTGTTCGGCCTGCTCAGCCTCACCGCGGCGTTCGTGCTGTCGTACGACGCGGTGCTCCTGGCCGCGAACCCCACCGCGACGCTCGCGTGCGACGTCAACACCGTGCTGTCGTGCGGGACGGTCGCGCAGTCGTGGCAGGCGCACGTCTTCGGGTTCCCCAACGCGTTCCTCGGCCTGATCGCGGAACCGATCGTCATCACGACGGCGGTCGCCGCGCTCGGCGGAACCCGCTTCCCGCGGTGGTTCCTCTTCGCGGCGCAGTGCGTGTACTTCCTCGGCGTCGTGTTCGCGTACTGGCTCTTCTACCAGTCGATGTTCGTCATCGGCGCGCTGTGCCCGTGGTGCCTGCTCATCACGGTCTCGACGACGCTGGTCTTCGCGTCGCTCCTGCACTGGAACGTGCTGGAGGACAACCTGTACCTGCCGCGCGGCGCCCAGGCGCGGCTGCTCGGGTTCGTCCGCTCGGGTTCGTACGGGTACCTGGTCGCGGCGTGGCTCGTCGGGCTCGCGATCCTCGTGGTGCTCAAGTACGGCCCGGCGCTGCTCGCCTGACGGGACCCGCGCGCCGTCGAGCCGCGCCGAGCACTCCCCCTGCACGCCGCCGAGCACGGGGTTGCTCCCGGAAAGTGGACGGGAGGGCCGCGGGCAGCGCCGCGTGCAGGCGGCTCGGGAACAGCCCGCCGATCGCGGAGCTCACCGTCCCCACGCGGACGGACCCCGCCGTCGCCCGGTCGCTCACGTGCCGCCGCGCGTCGTCGACGAGCGCCGCCATCGCGGGCAGCGACGCGCGCGTGACGCAGCACCAGCTCGCCGAGCTCGGTCGGGCGCGCCCCCTGACGGTCGCGCGTGAGCACGCACCCGCCCAGCGCGCGGTCGATGCGGTCGAGCTGGGCGGTGAGGGCAGCTGCGCGAGCCCGAGCGACGCGGCCGCCTTGGTCACGCTGCCGGACTCGGCCACCACGACGATCAGGCGCAGGTGACGCACCTCGAGGTCCATGCGACCTGAACGTATCGCTGCGACCCTGCCCTCTCTCGCGGCGGTCGCGCCGAGGCCACGGCGCTCAGCCGGCCGGTACCAGGAAGCCGTCGCGCACGAGTCCCCGCACGGTCGGCAGCAGCTCGCCCGCCAGGTCGTCGGCCGACACCTCGAAGAGCGCGGCGATCGCTCCGACGAGCTGCCCGACCGTGAGCTCGCCGTCGCTCGCCCCGACGAGCGCGGCGAGCCCCGTCGACGCCTGGACGGCCCGCCCGAACCCGTCGCCCTGACGCAGGAGGACGACCGTGGGGTCGGGAGCGCCCGGCGTGTGGAACCGTTCCTCGGTCACGTCGGGCGCGACGGCGAGACGCGCGCCCGCGAGGGCGGCGTCGTCGCGGGCCGTGAGCCAGTCGTGCGCCGCGAGCGCCGCCGCGAGGTGCCCACCGAGCGGCTGACGAACGGGGCCCGTGTGCTCCTCGAGCCGGCGCAGCGTCGGGCGCGCGCCGTCGACAGGACGCCGCAGGGTGACGATCCCGAAGCCGACGGCCTCCACGTCGCGCGCCGCGAAGTCGTCGAGCCACGCGCCGTAGGCCGCCGCCCACGCCGCGGGCTCGCGCTCCGGGGTGGTCCCGCCGTCGCGGATCCACGTCTCGGCGTACTCGGCGGGGTCCTGCACCTCGCGCTGGACCACCCAGCCGTCCAGCCCCGCCTCGTCGAGCCAGGTGCCGACGCGCTCGTCCCACGGGACGCCGCGGCGGTGCTCCCAGTTGCCGAGGAGCTGGGCCACGCCGCCCGGGGCGAGCACGGCGCCGACTCCTGTCACGAGGTCGCGCACGACGTCGTCGCCCGCCCGCCCGCCGTCGCGGTACTCGTACTCGGGCAGCGCGTCCGCCCCGTCGCCGAGGCCCCGCGGGGTGATGACGAACGGCGGGTTCGACACGACGAGGTCGAACCGGTCACCCGCCACGGGCTCGAGCATCGACCCGGCGCGGAGCTCGATCGACGCGCCGGACCCCGCCGTCCCCGCGGCGGGCACCGTGCTGATCGCCGCGTTGAACGCCGCGAAGCCCAGCGCGCGACGCGAGATGTCGGTGCCGACCACCGACCGCGCGTGCCGCGCGGCGTGCAGCGCCTGGATCCCGCAGCCCGTCCCGAGGTCGAGCACTCGCCCGACCGGGCTGCGGACCGTGACCTGCGCGAGCGTCACGGACGCCCCGCCCGCGCCCAGCACGTGGTCCGGGGCGAGACGGCGACCCGTCGCGAGCTCACCCAGGTCCGACGAGAGCCACCACGTCACCGGGCCCGCCGCGTCCGACGCCGCGTACGGCCGCAGGTCCACGACGGCGCGGACGGCGTCGTCGTCGGCCGCGCCCGCGACCTCGACCAGACCGAGGCGCCGGGCGCCGTCGACGCCCGTGCGTCCGAGGGCGGCGTCGAGCGCGGTGCGCGGGACGTCGTCGCCCAGGAGGAACAGCGCGGCGAGCGCGGCCGTGGGGTCGTCCTCGCGGCGGCGCAGCGCTCGGAGCGCCGGGACGGACTGCTCGCGGTGCAGCGCGGCGGACGCGACGGGGCCGAGCACGCGCTCGACGCCGTCGACCGTGAAGTCCACCGCCGCGAGGTCCGCGCGCAGCGTGGCCGTGGCCGCCGCGAGGTCGTCGGGGGCGAGACCTGAGCCGGGCGGGGGCGGGCCCGCGACGGCGCGCGGCGGGCCGGGTGTGGAGGCTGGGGCGGGGACGGCGGGAGACATGGGTCCATCCTGGCGGATCGCCGACGGCCCGGCCGGTCCGGCCCCGGACGCGCCGGACCCCGGCACGCCGAGGCGGGCCGGGGTCCGGGAGGGGCAGGAGTCGTCAGCAGTTCTGCGTGCCGTACACCGCGACGTTCTGCGCGGAAGTCTGGAACGCCTCGTCGGTCATGATCGACGTGAGGGCGGACATGTCGGCGCTGGCCGGGTCGTCGACGGCGGTCTTGAGGGTGTCGGTGAGCTGGCGGAAGACGCCGGTCACGTTGTCCCAGTCGGCGCTGATCTCGGCGGGAGCCTCGGCGGCCTCGAGAGAAGCGGTGAACGTCTCGAACTCGGTCACGGCGCCGGCCGGGTCGCTCGTGTCGATCGAGCCGAGGGAGCTCTGGGCGTCGATGAGGGTCTCGTAGGCGGTGCAGAAGTCGCCCGACGCCTCGACGTCGCCGGACTCCTCCTCCGTCGGCTCCTCCGACTCGGTGGTGTCGGTGGACTCGTCCTCGGCCGGGGTCGTCTCCTCCGACGCGGTGGTCTCGGAGTCGGTGCTCGCGTCGTCGCCCGAACCGCTGCAGGCGGCGAGGCCGAGCACGAGCAGGGCGCTCGTCGCGAGGGCGGTCGTGGTCTTCGTGATCGTCAGTCGGTTGCGCATGGGACCCATGGTTTCCCATGCCGGCGCCTCGCGCGCCCTCAAACCGCCGAGGTGGGGACCGCTCCCCATGTGTCGAGCGCCACCGGGTGAAGTTTCGTCGGGCCGGGCTCAGCGGGTGCAGCCGGTCCGGAAGAACTCGGTGACCGCCTGCGACGACGACGTGAGCGCGCCCGTGTCGATGCGTCGCCCCACGCGGTCGATCGCCCGGGACAGCTCGCCCGTGTCGCGTGCTCCGGTCGCCTCGACCTCGTCCGCGATCATCGTGAGATAGGTCGTCACGACGGACCAGTCGCGCGCGATCTCGCCCGGTGGTGTGGCACCGGTGAGCGCGTCCCGCGCCGTCGTGAAGCCCTCGACCAGCGCCTCCGGGTGCTCGACGGTGAGATTGACCTGCGCCTTGGCCGCAGCCCCCCACGCGACCTCGGCGTCCCGGCAGACCGGGTCGACGGCGCCCGGGGCGGCGGGGGCCGCGGTCGCGGCGTCCGCCCCGTCCCCCGGGTCGGCAGCGCCGTCGTCGGGCACGGCGCCCGGGGTGCCGGCGCCGTCGTCCACCGGGGCGGCGTCGCTGCCTTCCGACACGCCGGGCGGCGAGGGGACGGCGGCGGGGGCGGCGTCGGGCAACGACACGACGTCGAACGCGCCGCTCGCGACCACGGCGAGGCACAGCCCGGCGACGACGGCGAGGACCGCGGCGTGGGCCACGGCGCGCACCGGTGATTGCATGGCCCCTATGATGACGCCTCCCGCGCGCGCGAAGAACCCCGCGGGCCAGGGCGGCCCACGGGGTCCTCACGGTCGCCGCGGCGTCAGCCCATCGTGTTGACGATGAGGCCGATGTGGGTGAAGAAGTTCATGGCGCCGAACAGCAGGAACGCCACCCCGGACAGCCCCCAGGCCCAACCGATGACGGCACGCACCGCACGCCGCCCCGAACGCACCGCGAACGGGAAGAGGATGGCTCCGAGGCCCACGAGCGCGATGAGCCCGGACATGAAGATCGCCTCGACGAGCGGGTAGGCGGCGAACGCGCCCGAGATGGGCTCCTCCGGCGGTGCGGCGAAGAGCTGGTACGTCACGCCCGCGATCGCGATGGCGACGAGCCCCAGGCCCATGCCGAGCACGAACACCGAGACGGGGCGGGCCACGGCCTGGAGGTGCTCGGTCGCGTCGGCGCGTTCGAGCGCCGCCCGGCCGCGCGTCCACAGGTAGAAGGCGGCGGCGAGGAGGAGCACGCCGAACGCGAGGCTCGTCTCGCCGAAGATGATGTTGTCGAACGGGAAACCGCCTGCGGCGAGCGGCCACGTGAGCGTCATGTGCAGCCCGGTCGCCGTGAGGATCGTGCCCAGCACGCCGAACGCGAGCGACCAGCCTTCGACGACGACCTTCCCGGGCGCTCGCAGGAGCTCTCGGCCGAGCATGACCAGCAGGATCAGCCCGGCGCCGACGGCGACGGACATCACGGTGTTGTAGGTGGGCATCTGCGCCCAGTCGATGACGAGCCCCTCGGCGGCGACCATCTCTGTCCACTCCTCGTTCGTTCCCACGAGCCGCGCTCACGGCTCGGAAGCAATAACCATACGCGCGTATAGATTATTCCCCGCCCGCTGCCTCGGCCGGTTCGCGCTGTCGAAGCAGATCCCTGCGACGCCGAGGGAAACCGCAGGCCCGCGAGGTAGATCCACGGCCCCCCAGAGAGAACCGTGGTCCACCGAGATAGAACAGCGGGCCCCCGAGAGAGAACCGTGGTCGCACCCCACGGCAGCGGGTCGCCCGCCGCAGCCGGATCGCGTGAGGCGACCGGACGACCCGCACCCGGCCGCGCGCGGGCGCACGGCACCGCAAGAGACTGCCGGCACGGCGGGCAGTCGCCCGGGCCGAGCGACGACCAGGGCGAGACGACGCCGGGCGGGGTGGGTGGTGGTGCCGCGTCGTGGCGTGCCTGGCGGGAGCCGCGAGGAACGAGCGGCGGACGGTAGACGCGGCACCACCACCCACCCCGACCACCCAGGGCGACCACACGCCGTCGAGCACAAGAACCACGGTTCTACCTCGCGCGACCAGGGTTCTCCCTCGGCCAGCCAGGGCTCTCCCTCGGCAGCCCGGGCGGGAGTCGGCGGCCTCACTACGATGGCCCCGTGGACGACGGAGCGGGCACCATCGACCGGGCAGCGCGGCACGACGGAGCGAGCGCTGAGACCGGGGCGGCTCGCGGGACGGTTCACGACGCGACGCACGGGGCCCGCGCTACCGTGCAAGGGCGCAGCGCACAGCGGCAGCGCGCGATGGTGGAAGCGGCGGCGCACCTGCTCATCGAGGAGGGCTTCGGTGCCGTGACCCACCGCCAGGTGGCGCGCGCGGCGGGAGTGCCCCAGGGCTCGGCGTCGTACTACTTCCCGACGAGTGCGTCGCTGGTCTCGACGGCGGTCGAGGCCGCGGAGGACGTGCGTGCGACGGCGGCGCAGGAGCGGGCGGACGCGCTGCCGCGGGAAGCCCGGTCGAGCGCGGCGACGGCGCGCGAGCTGATCGAGACGCTGTATGCGCCGCACGTGGACGACACGGTGGTCGACGTACGGCTGGACCCGATGCTCACGGCGATGCGCGACCCTGCGCTGCGACCGATCATGCGCGCGTCGCGACCGCGCCTGCTCGCAGCGGCGCGGACCGTGCTGGACGCGTCGGGGCACGCGCACGTGACGGACGTCGACCTGGTGGCGCACGTGGTCGACGCGGCGCTGCTCTCCGCAGCGGCGGCGGAGGACGGGCGCGTGCTGGACCGTGCGACGGAGACCGTGGCGCGTTTCCTGGACCACTGGCGCTGACGCCCACTTACTTACCGGTTATTCAGTTTTGCGGATAGGGTGGCGGCGCCCGGGCTCCCGAGCACGTCGGAAGCGACCCGCCCGACGCACGGCCCCGGGGAACCGTCGCCGACGCCGTGGAAGGACCGTCCGTGAGCACCCTCCCCTACCTCGACCCCGCTCTGCCCGTGGCCGATCGCGTCGAGGACCTCCTCGCGCGGATGACGCTCCCCGAGAAGGTCGGGCAGATGCTGCAGCTCGACGCGCGCGACGGCGTCGGGCCCGCGGTCCTGGACAAGCACGCCGGGTCGCTGCTGCACGCGTCCCCGCAGAACGTGGTCGAGGCGCACGCGCTCACCGGGCAGACCCGGCTCGGCATCCCCCTGCTGGTCGCCGAGGACTGCATCCACGGCCACTCCTTCTGGGTCGGCGCGACGATCTTCCCCACCCAGCTCGGCATGGCCGCAACGTGGGACCCCGAGCTCGTCGAGCGGGTCGCCCGCGCCACGGCGGTCGAGGTCTCCGCGACCGGCATCCACTGGACGTTCTCCCCCGTGCTGTGCATCGCGCGCGACCTGCGCTGGGGGCGCGTCGACGAGACGTTCGGCGAGGACCCGTTCCTCATCGGCGAGCTCGCGTCCGCGATGGTGCGCGGGTACCAGGGCGACGGCCTCGCGGACCCGACCGGGATCCTCGCGACCGCGAAGCACTTCGCCGGCTACTCCGAGACGCAGGGCGGCCGCGACGCGAGCGAGGCCGACATCTCGCCGCGCAAGCTCCGGTCCTGGTTCCTGCCCCCGTTCGAGCGCGTCGCGCGCGAGGGCTGCGCGACGTTCATGCTCGGCTACCAGTCGATGGACGGCGTGCCCGTCACGGTCAACGGCTGGCTGCTCGACGACGTCCTGCGGGGCGAGTGGGGCTACACCGGCACGCTCGTCACCGACTGGGACAACGTCGGCCGCATGGTCTGGGAGCAGCACATCCAGCCCGACCACGTGCACGCCTCCGCCGCCGCGGTGCGCGCGGGCAACGACATGATCATGACCACGCCGGCGTTCTTCGAGGGCGCGCTCGAGGCGGTCGCCCGCGGTCTCGTCGAGGAGTCCGCGATCGACGCTGCGGTGCGCCGCATCCTCACGCTCAAGGTCCGGCTCGGCCTCTTCGAGGACCCGCGCCGCCCCGACGTGGCGCGCCAGGAGGCCGTCATCGCGTCGGCGGAGCATGCCGCCGTCAACCTCGAGGTCGCCCGGCGCTCCCTCGTCCTGCTCACCAACGACGGCACGCTCCCCTTCACGGGTGGCCGCACGGTCGCCGTCGTCGGGCCGAACGCGGACGACGACCACACGCAGCTGGGCGACTGGGCCGGCGCGTCGGGCCAGGCGGACTGGCTGCCCGACGGCCACCCGCGCGAGATGACCACGACCGTCCTCGACGGCTTCCGCGACCTCGTGCCCGAAGGCTGGACGGTCACGCACGCGCGCGGGGCGGACATCCTCACGCTCGAGCCCGACCCCGAAGGCGAGCTGTTCCCCGACGGTCAGCCGCGCCCTCGGGTCGTCGTGCCCGCCCGGCCCGACGACGCGCTGATCGCCGAGGCCGTGGCCGCCGCGCGCGACGCGGACCTCGTCGTCGCCGTCGTCGGCGACCGGATCGAGCTCGTCGGCGAGGGCAGGTCGACCGCGACGCTCGAGCTCATCGGCGGTCAGGTCGCCCTGCTGGACGCGCTCGTCGCGACCGGTACCCCCGTCGTGGTCGTCGTCGTCGCGTCCAAGCCGCTCGTCCTCCCGCCGTCCGCCCACGCGGCGGCCGCGATCGTCTGGGCCGCAAACCCGGGCATGCGCGGCGGCCAGGCCGTCGCCGAGCTCGTGCTCGGGCAGATCGAGCCCGAGGGCAGGCTCCCGATCTCGTTCGCCCGGCACGCCGGCCAGCAGCCGACGTACTACAACGTGGTCCGCGGCCAGCACGGGGACCGGTACGCCGACCTCACCCAGAGCCCCGCCTTCGCGTTCGGCGAGGGCATGAGCTACACCACGGTCGACTACGCGGACCTGCGCGTCCTGGGCTCGGTGCACGGACCCGACGACGTCGTCCGCGCCCAGGTCACGCTCACCAACACCGGCACGCGGCCCGTCCGCGAGACCGTGCAGGTCTACGTGAGCGACACGGTCACGTCCGTGACGTGGGCCGAGAAGGAGCTCAAGGGGTACCGCAAGGTCGCGCTCGCCCCCGGCGAGTCCGTCGTCGTCGACCTCGAGGTACCCGTCGCGGACTGCACGCTCGTCGACGCCCAGGGTCGGCGGGTCGTCGAGCCCGGCGAGTTCGAGCTCCGCGTCGGCCCGTCGTCCCGCGAGGACGCGCTCCTGCGCGCACCGTTCACCGTCACGGGCTGAGAGGCGCCCCGGCCGCGAGAGCGGACGAGGACGCCCGGGCCGCGCACGGCCCGGGCGTCCTCCTGCGTGCTGTTGCGCCGACGGTCAGGCGCCGGTCGCGACGCGCTCCGGCTCGACCGACGACTCCTCACGGTCGACCCGCGCCGCCCGCAGGCGGGACATGACGACCGCGCCGAACGCGATCGCCGCCGCGACCACGGCGATGCCGATGCGCAGCGCGTGGTTCGCGTCCGCCGGGACGCTCATGAGCACCACCGCCGGGGCGATCAGCACCGACACGAGGTTCATGACCTTGATGAGCGGGTTGATCGCCGGTCCGGCCGTGTCCTTGAACGGGTCGCCGACGGTGTCGCCGATGACGGTCGCCGCGTGCGCCTCGGAACCCTTGCCCCCGTACGCGCCGTCCTCGACGATCTTCTTCGCGTTGTCCCACGCGCCGCCGGAGTTGGCGAGGAACACCGCCATGAGCACGCCCGCGCCGATCGCCCCGGCGAGGAACCCGGCCAGCGGGCCGACGCCGAGGCCGAACCCGACGGCGATGGGGGCGAACGCGGCGAGCAGGCCCGGCGTGGCGAGCTCACGCAGCGAGTCTCGCGTGCAGATGTCCACGACCTTCCCGTACTCGGGGCGCTCCTTGAACGTCATGATCCCGGGGTGCTCGCGGAACTGGCGACGCACCTCGAAGACGATCGCCCCGG
Organism: Cellulosimicrobium cellulans; assembly: GCF_016921195.1. Classification (GTDB taxonomy): domain Bacteria; phylum Actinomycetota; class Actinomycetes; order Actinomycetales; family Cellulomonadaceae; genus Cellulosimicrobium; species Cellulosimicrobium cellulans_F. The sequence continues at coordinate 1,020,257 of NZ_JAFGYF010000001.1, read as the reverse complement.
CCGCGCGCGTCACCGCGTCGATCGCGAGGCCGGAGAAGAGGAACACCGTCGCGGCGCCGAGGATCACGCCCACGAGCGTGATCGGGGAGATGATCTGGTAGTCGAGCATCGCCGTGACGAGGCCGGTGCCGATGCCCTCGACGTCCGCCAGGGCGTGGCTCACCGCGTCGGCGTACGAGCCGAAGAGCGCCGTCGCCGCGAGGACGGCGGTCGTGATCGCGATGCCCTTGGTGATGGCCTTCGTCGTGTTGCCCACCGCGTCGAGGTCCGTGAGGATCTGCGCGGCCTCCTCGTCGCCGTCGCCGGCCTCGCCGACCGACATCTCGTAGATGCCCTGCGCGTTGTCGGAGACGGGGCCGAACGTGTCCATCGCGACGATGACGCCGACCGTGGTGAGCAGCCCGCACCCGGCGAGCGCCACGAGGAACAGCGCGAGCCACACCGAGCCGCCCGCGAGGAGGAACAGGCCGCAGATCGCCGCGGCGATCACGCCCGCCGTGTACACCGCGGACTCGAACCCGACCCCGATGCCCGACAGGACGACGGTCGCCGCGCCCGTCCGCGAGGTGGCGGCCACGTGCAGGGTGGGCTTCGACGTCGTGCCCGTGAAGTAGCCCGTGATCCACAGGATGATGCCTGCGAGGACGATGCCGATCACGACGGCGAGACTCGCGACGACGCGCGGGTCGGCAGCGATCCCCGACAGGTCGCCGAGGTCCGCCGTGCCGTCGAGCGCGGCGAACGACGACGGCAGGTAGACGAACGCGGCGACGGCGGCGAGCACCGCGCCGATGAGCGCGGAGAGATAGAACCCGCGGTAGATGGCCTTGAGGCCGTTCTCCTGGCCGCGCACGCGCGTGATGAAGACGCCGAGCACGGCGACGAGCGCGCCGATCGCGGTGACCACGAGCGGGAAGACGAGGCCCTCCTCGCCCATGGCGGCCTTGCCCAGGATGAGCGCCGCGACGAGCGTCACGGCGTACGACTCGAAGAGGTCGGCCGCCATGCCGGCGCAGTCGCCCACGTTGTCGCCCACGTTGTCGGCGATCGTCGCCGCGTTGCGCGGGTCGTCCTCGGGGATGCCCTGCTCGACCTTGCCGACCAGGTCCGCGCCGACGTCGGCCGCCTTGGTGAAGATGCCGCCGCCGACGCGCATGAACATCGCGAGGAGCGCGGCGCCGAAGCCGAATCCCTCGAGCACGGCCGGGGCGTCGCCCTTGTAGATCAGCACGACCCCCGCCGCGCCGAGCAGGCCGAGGCCGACGACCGACATGCCGACGACGCCGCCCGTCCGGAACGCGATGCGCGCGCCCTCGGTGCGTCCGCCGGGCCGGGTCGCGGCCGACGCGACGCGCACGTTGGCCCGCACCGCGAGCCACATGCCGAGGTAGCCGATCGCGGCCGAGAACCCCGCGCCGACGAGGAACGCGACCGAGCGCCCCACGCGGATGCCGCCGTCGCCCGGCAGGAGGAACAGCAGGCCGAACACGATCACCGCGAACAGGGCGAGCGTGCGGAACTGGCGGCTCAGGTAGGCCCCGGCGCCCTCCTGCACGGCCTGGGCGATGTCCTGCATCTTCGCCGTGCCGTCGTTGGCGGCCAGGACCTGTCTGCGCAGGACGAACGCGAAGACCAGCGCCACGAGCGCGATCACCGCGATGACGGCGACGATGGTGAGACTTTCCGAACCGAGCGTGAGCATCCGTCCTCCTTGACGAACCGCGCGACCGTCGCGCCGGTCCCCTGCCGGAGCGATGGGGGTGAGTCTACGCACGTGTGGCGCACGTCACGACCACTCGTGCAGGACGTCACAAACGCGCCGCGCCACCCGCCGTCGAACCGTCGGAGCGTCGCCGCAGCCCGTCGGACGGCGTCCGGCACCTGCTGGCTCGTCTCGGCCCCGGTCCGCCTCACGATCACGTGACCGGGCCGGGGAGCGGCCCGGTCGTCCGCCGGGAGACCGCATGCCGTCCACCTGCCGCGGGCCGTCCACCCTCCACGTCGAGGCGACCGACCGCGAGGCGCGCGACGACGTCGGGTCGCGTCAGCGGGAACAGGTGACCCTCGCCCGCGAGGCCGACGCGCGGGACGGCGAGGCGGTCGGACAGCTCGCGCTGCTGGCGCAGGAAGCGCGCGCTCGCCCGCAGCCCGGTGACGACCAGGGCGTCCACGGTCGCGGGCAAGCAGCACCCGGCGTCGAGCAGGGCGCGGACGCGCGGCGCCTGCTCCCAGCTCGCGAACCACTCGCGAGCGAGCATGGTCCAGGTGCTCGGGCTCGCGTAGCGCGCCCGCGCCACGTCGCGCGCGAGCGGGTCCGGGCGGCGCGTGACGACGCGCACCGCCCCGCGCCGCAGGGCGGGCCCGGCCGTCGCGAGCGCGCCGCCGATCGCCGCGGCCAGCGCGTCGCCCGCCCGGGCGGTCGGACGGCCCGGGTGCAGGGCCGGGTGGTGTGCCTCCCACGGGCTCGTCGGGTCGAGGAGGACGAGACGGCGGACCTCGTCCGGGTGGAGCAGCGCCCACTCGATCGCCGCGAGCCCGCCCACGGAGTGACCCACCAGATCCACCGGCCGGGAACCGTCGACCCCCAGGGCCTCCCGCACCGCGTCCACCGGGCCGGTGACGGGCGTGCGCCACGCGTCGAGGACGCGGACGCCGTCCGTGCCGGCGGCGACGCGGAGCTCGCCCGCGAGGGGCGCGAAGTCCTCGGGCGCGAGCGCCAGTCCGGGCAGGACGACCCAGGTCATGCGGACTCCTTCTCTCGCGGTGCGCGACCACCCTACGGAGCGCTCCTGGGCGTGCGTAGGGTGGAACCCGTGTCGACGCCCAGCACCCCCGTGACCGACCCGACCCCCCACGACCGCGCCCTCACCCACGCGCGCGACCTCGCGACGTTCGTCGAGGCGTCCCCGTCGTCGTACCACGCGGCCCAGGAGGTCGCGCGCCGCCTGGAGGCCGCCGGCTTCGAGCGGCTCGACGAGACGGCGGCGTGGCCGTCGACGACCGGGGGCAGCGGCCCCGCGGGCGGGCGGTACGTCGTCGTGCGCGACGGCGCCGTGATCGCCTGGGCCGTCCCCACGGGCGCGACCGCGACCACGCCGTTCGCGATCCTCGGCGCACACACCGACTCCCCCGGCTTCAAGCTCAAGCCGCGCCCGAGCGTGGGCCGCGAGGGCTGGTGGCAGGCGGGCGTGGAGATCTACGGCGGCCCGCTGCTCAACTCGTGGCTCGACCGCGAGCTCGAGCTCGCCGGGCGCCTCGTCACCGCCGACGGCGTCGAGCACCTCGTCCGCACCGGCCCGCTCCTGCGCGTCCCGCAGCTCGCGATCCACCTCGACCGCGCCGCGAACGACGGGCTCACGCTCGACAAGCAGCAGCACACGCAGCCCGTGTGGGGGCTCGCGTCGGCGTCCGGGCCGGCCGGGTCCGACGTCGCGGGCACGGCGCACGGGACGAGCGGCGGAGACGTGCTCGCCGAGCTCGCGCACCACGCGGGCGTGCGGGCGAGCGACGTCGCCGGGTACGACGTGGTGGTCGCGGACACCCAGTCGCCCCGCGTGTTCGGTGCCCACGACGCGTTCCTCGCGTCCGGGCGGCTCGACAACCTGCTGTCGGTGCACGCCGGACTCGCCGCGCTGCTCGAGGTCGCGGGCACGCCCGACCGGCCCGTCGAGGGCGCCGCGATCCCCGTGCTGGCCGCGTTCGACCACGAGGAGATCGGGTCCGAGTCGCGGTCCGGGGCGTCCGGCCCCTTCCTCGCCGACGTGCTCGACCGGGTCGCGGCCGGCCTCGGTGCGACGCAGGAGGAGCGGCACCGCCAGCTCGCGGCGTCGCTGTGCGTGTCGAGCGACGTCGGCCACTCCGTGCACCCGAACTACCCGGAGCGCCACGACCCGGCGAACCGCCCCCTCGCGGGCGGCGGGCCGATCCTCAAGATCAACGCGAACCAGCGCTACACGACCGACGCGCACGGCGCGGCGGCCTGGGCACGGGCGTGTGCACGGGCAGGAGTGCCGAGCCAGGAGTTCGTGTCCAAGAACACCGTGCCGTGCGGGTCGACCATCGGCCCGCTCACCGCGACCCGCCTGGGCATCCGCACGGTCGACGTCGGCGTCCCCATCCTCTCGATGCACTCCGCGCGCGAGCTCACCGCCGTCGTCGACCCGTGGTACCTCTCCCGCGCGGTGGTCGAGGTCTTCCGCGGCTGACCCACCCCCACACCCAGCCGAGCAGAGGTCGCCTCCCCTCACGCGACGCTCACGAGACGCCGACGAGGTACGACCGCATGGTCGACCGGAGGCCTGAGCGCAGCCGCCGTCGGCCGAAGGGTGGGCCGGAGGTGGGAGACTCGGAGGCGTGCCGCACGCCCCTGCCCCCGCCTCCCTGCGACCGACGAGCGCGACGCTGCTCGACGTGCTGCGCGCGGGCGGGCGGCGCGACGAGCGGCTGCTGCACGTGCGCGAGCTGCCCGCGCGGGCGGGCACGCAGGCCGAGTGGTCGGAGTGGGCCGACGCGTCGCTCGTCGCGGGGTACCGCGCGCTCGGCGTGGACCGTCCGTGGGAGCACCAGGTCGTCGCGGCCGACGCCGCGTGGTCGGGCCGGCACGTCGCGCTCGCCACCTCGACGGGCTCCGGCAAGTCGCTCGCGTTCTGGCTCCCTGCGCTCTCCTCGGTGCGGGCCGACGCGGCCACGCGCCTCCTCGACCCCGGCCGCATCGAGTCGGTCGCCCGCCGCGGCGCCGTGCTCTACCTGTCGCCCACCAAGGCGCTCGCCGCCGACCAGCTCTCGGGCCTCCAGCGGCTGCTCGACGCCGCCGGGACGCGCGACGTGCGGGTCGCGACGTGCGACGGCGACACCGGGCAGGACGAGCGCCGCTGGGTCCGCGAGCACGCCGACGTCGTGCTGACCAACCCCGACTTCCTGCACTTCGCGCTCCTGCCGAACCACCGGGGCTGGTCGCGGCTGCTGCGCGACCTGCGGTACGTCGTCGTCGACGAGGGCCACGCCTACCGCGGCGTGTTCGGCGCGCACGTGTCCCTCGTCCTGCGGCGCCTGCGGCGTCTGGCCGCGCACTACGCGCGCGAGGGCGACCGGCCGCCGACGTTCGTCGTCGCGTCGGCCACGACCGCCGACCCCGCGACCAGCGCCGCTCGCCTCGTGGGGGTCGAGCCCGACGACGTCGTGACGGTCGCGCGCGACACCTCCCCCGCGGGGCGCAAGACGTTCGCGCTGTGGGAGCCGCCCGTCGTCGTGGGCTTCGACGCGGCCGCCGCCGACGAACCCTCCGACGGTACCGCCGAGGCGCACGTCGACGACCCGACCGTCCCGACGACGGTCGACGCCGCGCCCGAGCACCCGCGGCGCAGCGCGACCGCCGAGGCCGCCGACCTGCTCGCGGACCTCGTCATCGCGGGCGCCCGCACGCTCGCGTTCACGCGCTCGCGCCGCGGGGCGGAGTCGGTCGCGGTCCAGACGCAGGACAGCGTGCGCGTCGTCGACCCGCGGCTCGTGCGGCGCGTCGCCGCCTACCGCGGCGGGTACCTGCCCGAGGAGCGGCGCGAGCTCGAGGACGCCGTGCGCACGGGCGACGTCCTGGGCCTCGCGACGACCAACGCGCTCGAGCTCGGTGTCGACATCTCGGGTCTCGACGCCGTCCTCATCGCGGGGTGGCCGGGGACCCGCATGTCGGTGTGGCAGCAGGCGGGCCGCGCCGGGCGCGCGGGTGCGGACGGCCTGGTGGCGTTCGTCGCGCGGGAGGACCCCCTCGACACGTTCCTCGTGCACCACCCGGAGGCCGTGTTCGACGCCCCGCTCGAGGCGACCGTGTTCGACCCCGCGAACCCGTACGTCCTCGCGCCCCACCTGTGCGCGGCCGCGGCCGAGAACCCGCTGCGATCCGACGACCTCGCGGCGTTCGGCGATCCCGACGCGGTGCGCGGCCTGCTCGACGTGCTCGTCGCCCGGGGCGCGCTGCGCCGGCGGGCGTCCGGGTGGTACTGGACGCACGCGCAGCCCGCGTCGGGCATGACCGACCTGCGCGGCTCGGGCGGCGCGCCCGTGCGGGTCGCCGAGGCGCGGACCGGTCGGCTCCTCGGGACCGTCGACGCGGCGTCCGCGGACGGGTCGGTGCACGACGGCGCGGTGTACGTCCACCAGGGCCGCACCTACGTCGTCGAGCACCTCGACCTCGCCGACCACGTCGCGCTCGTGCGTCGGCAGGACGTCGACTACGGCACCTGGTCCCGGTCCGCGACGTCCATCACGATCGTCGACGATCCCGCCGACGGTGACGTTGCGGCGGGGCGCGAGGTCGTCGAACGGTCCTGGGGACCCGTCGGCTGGGGCTACGGCCCGGTCGACGTGTGCTCGCAGGTCGTGAGCTTCCAGCGCCGCCGCCTCCCGGACATGCAGGTGCTCGGCACCGAGACCCTCGACCTCCCCGAGCGCACGCTCCCGACGATGGCCGTGTGGTGGACCGTCCCGCAGTCGGTGATCGAGGAGGCGGAGGTCGACGCGGACGAGCTGCCCGGCGCGCTGCACGCCGCGGAGCATGCGTCGATCGGCCTCCTGCCGCTCCTCGCGACGTGCGACCGTTGGGACCTCGGTGGCGTATCGACCGCGCTGCACGCCGACACCGGCGAGGCCACCGTGTTCGTCCACGACGCCTATCCCGGCGGCGCCGGGTTCGCCGAGCGAGGGTTCGAGCTCGGCGCGACGTGGCTCCGCGCCACGCGCGACGCCATCGCCCGCTGCCCCTGCCACGACGGCTGCCCCGCGTGCGTGCAGTCCCCCAAGTGCGGGTCGTACAACGCCCCGCTCGAGAAGGCCGCCGCCGTCCGGCTCCTCGACGCTGTCCTCGCCCACGCCCCCACCTCGTAGGGCCCTTGCCGCCGAGGGAGAACCGACGTCGTGCCCGACGGCGCGTCGTGGCGAGGGTGGTCGCGGCCCACGTTCAGCGCGCGGTCGCCGGGCCGGCACGGGCGCCGGCGGTTCCCCGGCCGAGCGCCACACCGAGGACGGTGACTCCGGTGGTCGAAGCGACGTCGACCCGGACGACCCCGCCGCCCTGCTCGGCGCACGCGGTGACCGCCACCGCGTTGCGGGCGGCGACCTCCCGGGCGCGACCGCACGGGTCCCAGCCGTCTCGGGCAGCCGTGGCGGCCGCGAGCGCCGCGAGGTCGGCTCCGGTCTGCGCCGCCCCGCGCGCCGCCTGGGCGTGCGCGAGCGCGGCCAGCCCGAGGGCGAGCACGAGCACGGTCGCGACGATCCCGAGCACGAGCACCGTGCCCGCGCCACGCTCCGCGTCGGCCGGGCCGTCCTGCCGCCCGGTCGCGGCGCGACCTCGCCGGCCGACCGCCGATCCCCAGGTCACGGCTCGACCCACGCGACGGCCTCGCCGCTCGCGCGCAGCGGCGACCCGGAGAGCCACCCGCCCACGACGGGCGTCGTGACGCGGACCTCCACCCACGGGTCGCCGCGCACGACGCCGACGGTCGCTCCGTCGCCCGCCACCCGCAGCGCCGTCGACCGGACGGTCGCCTCGTCCTCACCGATGGCGGCGGCACGGGCAGCGGCCCTCGCCGCGTCGGCGGAGCGCATCTGGGCGCCCGCCGCCGCGGCGAGGGTGAGGACGACGACGAGGACGAGGACGACCGCCGGCAGAGCGACGGCGAGCTCGGCCGTGACAGCCCCCCGCTCCCGGTCGTCGTGCGACCGGACCCCCGGCGAGCGGAGCGCCCGCGAGCGGGACCCGCGCCACGCGCCGGTGCCTGCGTCCCGTCGCACGGCTCAGCCCAGCGACAGCGCGCTGCGCACGATGCCGAGCAGCAGCTCGCGCACCTCGCCGCTCTTGAGCACGACGATGAGCAGCCCGGCGAAGCCCGCCGCCGCGACGGTCGCGATGGCGTACTCCGCGGTCGCGAGTCCCGCCTCGGCGTCCTGTCCCGTGCTCGTCCCCGTCAGGCGCGCGAGCGCGCGCCGAACCCGTCCTGGCATGTCAGGTCTCCCCTCTCGTGGCCCGCGTCCGCGGGCGGTCCAGGACACCGTGGCGGGCCGACGACCGTAGCCGCACCCTGCCCCGCGGCGCCGGTGGACGGGACCCTCGCGCGACGGACCTGTGGACGGCGACGGCCCCCGCCTGTCGGGGCGTCGCCGCTCCGAGGACGCTGCCCGCACGCACGGCGCTGAGGCAACGGACCCGCCGGTCGGGGCGCCCGGCACGCGACGCGGCGAGTCAGTCCCAGGTCAAGGGGTCAAGGAAGAGGTGGAACCGGAGCCGCCCCGCGTCGACCGGAGACCCGTAGAGGGGCCGGAGCTGATCCTGCAGGTGCTGGGACTCGTGCGGCCAGGTGTCCTGCGCGCTCGCGAGCAGCAACGAGAGGTCGGCGTGCCGGTCGGCAACTCCGAGGCGACCGAGGTCGACGAACCCGCAGACCTCCAGCGTGTCGGGGTCGAGCAGGATGTTGGGCAGGCAGAGGTCGCCGTGGCAGACCACCTGGTCGGCCGCCTCCTGCTCCTGACGCACGGGCAGCTCGGCGACGAGCTCGGCGAGGAGGTCGTGGCCCGTCCGAGACTCCTGCTCGGGGCGCAGGAACTCCCGGCGCACGGCGCCACGCGCCACCACGTCCTGCGCGAGCGCATGCATGGTGCGCAGCCCCCGATCGAACGGGCAGCTGTCTGTGGGGACGTCGTGGAGCGCCCTGACCGCCGCCACGATGTTCGCCCACGCCCGACGGGCCTGGTCGGGACGGACCTGGTCCGCGGGCGTCCCCGCCACCGCGCCGGTCGTCAGGACCGCCCCGTCGGGGCCGTCCACCCATCCCAGCAACGACGGCCCGTGCACCCCCCGGTCGGCGGCCCATCGCACGCGGTCACGCTCACCCGCCAGCGCGGTCACCTGGTCGCCGCTCGCGACCTTGGCGTACCGAGCACCGTCCTTGCTCACGAAGACCCGGGCGGACGACTCGCCGCTGCCGACCTCCGTCCAGAGCTCCTGCGCGAGGGGCCACGGCTCGGTCCGGCCGACGACTTCAGGATCCATGCAGCAACGGTAGCGAGCGGCCCGCCGGCAGGTCCCCGCACTCCTCCTCGGTCTCGTGGGGGGCACGGGTCCGCACGACGTCAGCGCAGCCGTCCGGCCCTTCGCGTCGACTACCTGCCAAGGAGACCCGACCCCAGCGAGACGAGGACGGGCACGAGGCCGACGAGCACGAACGCCGGGAGGAAGCACACGCCGAGCGGGAGGACGAGGTGCACGGCGAGCCGCGCCGCGGCGGCCTTGGCCGCGGCGGTCCGGTCCTGTCGCGACGCCTGCGCCGCGGCCCGCAGCGCGGGCGCGGGGGCCGCGCCGTGCAGCCATGCCGGACGCAGCGCGCGCTGCACGACCGCGAGCCGCGGTGGCGCCGTCGCCCAGGCGGTGTCCCACGACGCGCCCAGGAGGAGGGCAGCGCCCGCGGCCCGCAGGCCGGCACCCTCCCGACCACCGACGCACGACCCGACCACGTCCAGGGCACGCGGGACGGCCGCGCCCGAGCGGACCGCCGCCGCGAGGAGCTCGAGGAGCACGCCCGTCTCGAGGGGCCCGGTATCTTCCGTGCGCACACGGCCTCCGCCCGGTACCTCCCCCTCATCCCACGTCCAGTCAGGGCGGCCGGCCGTGCTCTTTGCACGCCGCGACACCGCGGTGGCCCGTCGCGCGACGGCCGCCCGCGCCACCCACCACGGCGCGGTCGCCGCCAGGATCCAAGCCGCCACCAGGAGCGCGGTCACCGGTCGTCCCCCGCGCTGCGTGCCCGTTCGACGAGGCGCCCAGACCAGGTGCGACCCGCGAGCAGGAGCACGAGCCCGAGCAGGACCCCGGCCGTCCCGAGACCGCCGTCGGTGGCAGTACCGAGCGGGTCCGCACCGAGGACGTAGCCCAGCAGCACACCGACCGCCGGGAGCCACAGGAGCACGCGTGCGGTCGCCCGGGGTCCGGCGAGCGCCGCGTCCCGCTCGGCGCGGGCCTCGGCGTCCGCCGCCACCGAGGCCGCGACCTCGTCGAGCACGGAGGCGAGCGGCGCGCCCACCTCGAGCGCCAGCCGGCACGCCGCCACGAGGGCCCGCGCCGTCGCGGGCCCGCCCACGTGCGGCGCGAGCTCGGCGACCCAAGGGACGCCCGCGGCGTCGACCCGCACCCCGACCGCCCGCTCCCAGGCGACCCCAGGTGCGGCCCCGGACCGCAGGAGCGATCCCACCTGCGTCACGACGACGCGCACCAGCTCCGGCACCGCCCGAGCCTGGGACCGGCGCCGCAGGAACGCGGATCGCCCGGGCCGCGGCGGCGAGGTGCGGACGACGCTGCGTGCACGGCGCCCGCCCTGCGCCGCCGAGCACCAGACCGCGGCCCCGACGAGGACACCCACGAGGACCGTCACGCGCGCCTCACGTCGCACCACCGCGCCGCGACCTCGTCCCAGGCCGGGCCCGCGACCGGCTCGGTGCCGCTGCGGTCGTCGCCGTCGGAGGAACCGTCGCTGGGGCCCGGCGCCCCGTCCCACGAGCCCGCGACGTCGACCCGGAGACCCGTCCGGGGGTCGCCCCGCACGACCCCGACCTGGGCGAGCACGCGCCGGGTCGTGCCGCCGACGCGCACGCGGCGCAGGTGCAGCACGACGTCGAGCCCGCCGACCGCCTGTGCTGCCACGGCGGCGCGGTCCATGCCCGCGAGCGCCGCCAGCGCCTCGAGCCGGGCCGGGATCACCTCGACGTCGTTGGCGTGGATGGTCGCGAGCCCGCCCTCGTGACCGGTGTTGAGCGCCATGAGCACCTCGCGGACCTCCGCCCCGCGGCACTCGCCCAGCACGATGCGGTCGGGGCGCATCCGCAGCGCTGCGCGCACGAGGTCGGCGAGGTCGACGCCGCCGGCGCCCTCGACGTTCGCCCGGCGCGCGGTGAGCGGGACGACGTGCGGGTGGTCCGGGTCGAGCTCGCGCGCCTCCTCCACGCAGACGATGCGCTCGTCGGGCGGGACGAGGGCGAGCAGCGCGGCGAGCAGCGTCGTCTTGCCGGTGCCGGTCCCGCCCGAGACGAGGACGCTGGCACGCCGCGCGACGAGCCCGCGCAGGACCGGCTCCCAGGCGCGCGGGACCGTGCCGGACGCGACGAGGTCGGCCAGCCCGAACGTCCGCGTCCGCAGCACGCGCAGCGAGATCACGGCCCCCGTCTCGCACACGGGCGCCACCACGGCGTGCAGGCGTGTCCCGTCCGGGAGCCGCGCGTCGACCACGGGCGACGCGTCGTCGAGGCGCTGCCCGCCTGCGGCGGCGAGCCGCACCGCGAGCGCCCGCACGGCCTCCGGCCCGCCGAGCGGGACCACGACCCGTTCCAGACCGGCCCCGCGGTCGACCCAGACCTCGTCCGACCCGTTGACGAGCACGTCGGTCACGCCCGGCTCGTCGAGGTACCGCTGGAGCGGTCCGGCGCCGAAGATCTCCGCGTGCGCCGCGCGCGTCAGCTCCCGCAGGGCCGTCGTGCCGAGCACGCGCCCGGACGCCCGCAGCGCGTCGGCGACGGCCGCGTCGTCGGACCCCGCCCCCGAGCCCGCTCCCGGCTCGGCGCCGGCCCGCACGAGGCGGTCCCGGACGCCGTCGAGCAGCGGGCCGCGTCCCCGTCCGGGACGGTCCGGGGCCGGGTCGCGCCCGCTCACCGACCGCTCCCCACGTAGCGCGCCGCGAGCTCTCGGCCGGCGCGCACGGCCGGTCCCCGACCGACGCACGGACCCTGACCGCGCTCGATCGCTCCGGCGAGCGCCCGGTCCCAGCCGACGGTCGTGGCGACCTCGAGCCCGACGGCGTCCGCGACCTCGTCGCCGGACAACCGCCCCGGGGCCGGCCTGCGCAGGACGAGCGCCGCCGGACCGGCGAGCCGGTCGCGCACCGCCGCGGCGCCCGCGACCCCGGCCACGTCGAGCGGCGTCACGACCAGCACCTCGTCGCATACCCCGAGAAGCCCCGCGCCGGCCGCGCCCGACCCGGTCGCGGCGCGGTCGACGTCGAGCACGAGCACCCCCGACCGCGCTGACGTCACCTCGGCGAGCGCCGCCACGACGTCCGCGAGCGCCGCGTGCTCCGGGCCGCCGCCGCGCTCGGTGCTGACGACCGGGACCGTGCCCCACCGCGGCAGGCGCGCGAGGAGGTCCTCGCCGTCGAGCCGGCCGCGCGCGTCGGCGAGGTCGGGCCAGCGCACCCCGGGGTCCTGCTCGATGCCGAGGAGCACGTCGAGGCCACCACCCGCGAGCGCGAGATCGACCAGGCAGGTGGGCGCGCGGCGCCGTGCCACCGCGCGCGCGAGCGAGGCCGCGACGACGCTCGCCCCCGCCCCGCCGCGCGCTCCGACCACCGCCACGACCGCTCCGCCCATCGCGTCCTCCCCCGCTGCCCGTCGACCGACCGGCGCCCCACCTTGCCCTCACCGGCCGGACGTCGTCGGGCCGCATGCGTGACCTGTGGGCGGCTGCCCCGGCGAGCGCTCCTGTGGACGGCCACGATCCGCGGCTAGGCTCGCGACCGTGACCCCGCTCCCGGACCCGACGGACCCGCCGCGCGCCGGCCGGGTCGCCGCGTTCTTCGACCTGGACAAGACGATCATCGCGACGTCGTCGGCCGCGGCGTTCTCCCGGCCGTTCTTCGCGGGCGGGCTCATCAACCGCGGGGACGTGCTGCGCAGCGCCTACGCGCACTTCCTCTTCATGGTCGGCGGGGCCGACGCGGACCAGACCGAGCGCATGCGCGCGCACCTTTCCAGCCTCGTGACCGGGTGGGACGTGGCCACGGTGTCGCGCATCGTCGAGGAGACGCTGCACGAGCACATCGACCCCGTCGTCTACGCGGAGGCGGTCGAGCTCATCGAGTCCCACCACGAGCACGGGCACGACGTCGTCATCGTGTCCGCGTCCGGGAGCGAGGTCGTCGAGCCCATTGCGGCGGTGCTCGGGGCTGACCACGCGATCTCGTCCCGCATGGCGGTCCAGGACGGCCGGTACACGGGCGCGATCGACTTCTACGCGTACGGCGAGAACAAGGCCGTCGCGATCCGCGAGCTCGCCGAGCGGGAGGGGTACGACCTCGCCGCGAGCTACGCCTACTCCGACTCCGTGACGGACGCCCCCATGCTCGGTGCCGTCGGGCACGCGTTCGTGGTCAACCCCGACCGGACGCTGCGCCGGCTCGCCGCGGAGCACGGCTGGGGTGCCCTGACGTTCTCCAAGCCCGTCGCGCTGCGGTCGCACCTTGCCGGGTCGACGCCGGCCCTCGCCGCGGCGGGCGTCGTCGCGCTCGGGGTGGTGGCGTGCGTCGTGTGGCGCGCGCTGCGCCGTCGCAGCCGCGGCTGACCGGGGCCGGCTCCGAGGCCACGAGACGAGCCGGAGACGGGTCGCGAGACGGGCCGCGACGCCCGCCGAAAGGCCCTTTCCGGACCTCCCGGACCAACCGCTCCGAGCCGTTCGAACGCCGGTAGAACACGGTGTGGAAGTCCCCGCGGAACGGTTGCGCTCGCCGACCGCCCGGGCTGTCATGGAGGGACAACAGCATCGCGGCGGTACCCACGCGCAGGCAGTCCACGTAGGGACTCGCTGACCGGACGAGACCCGGCCACGACGGCCACCTCGCACCGTTGCAGCGGACACGGTTGCACGCCTGATAGCCGCCGCGATGCTGGCGGGACGGCGCTCCGCAAGGGGCGCCGTCGTCGCGCCGGGCGCCTGGTCGCCGCGCGATACTGGAGCCCATGACGTCAGCGCCGAGTGTCTCCTCCTCCATCACCGTCCGCCTCCAGGTCGAGGCGCGCCCCACCGCCGTGAGCGAGCTGACGACGGCGATCGAGCACACCGGCGGCATCGTGTCCGCGCTCGACGTCACGGCGTCGGGCCACGAGCGCATCACGGTCGACGTGACCGTCGCCACCCGTGGCGAGGAGCACGCCGGGCAGATCGTCGACGCGCTGCGCGCGCTGCCGGGTGTCGTCGTCGACCGCGTCTCCGACCGCACGTTCCTCCTGCACCTGGGGGGCAAGCTCCAGATCGACTCCAAGGTGCCGATCCGCAACCGCGACGACCTGTCGATGATCTACACGCCCGGCGTCGCACGCGTGTGCGAGGCCATCGCGGCCAAGCCCGACGACGCGCGCCGCCTCACGATCAAGCGCAACACCATCGCGGTGGTCACCGACGGGTCGGCCGTGCTCGGGCTGGGCGACATCGGGCCGCTCGCCTCGCTGCCGGTCATGGAGGGAAAGGCCGCGCTCTTCAAGCGGTTCGCGGACATCGACGCGTTCCCGATCGCGCTCGACACGACCGACGTCGAGGAGATCGTGCGCACGGTCAAGGCCATCGCGCCCGTGTTCGCAGGCATCAACCTCGAGGACATCTCCGCGCCGCGGTGCTTCGAGATCGAGGCCCGTCTGCGCGCCGAGCTCGACATCCCCGTGTTCCACGACGACCAGCACGGCACGGCGATCGTCGCTCTCGCGGCGCTGACGAACGCGCTCAACGTCGTGGGCAAGGACCTGCCGGACGTGCGCATCGTCCTCTCGGGTGCCGGTGCGGCCGGGACCGCGGTGCTCAAGCTGCTCCTCGCGGCAGGCGCGCACGACGTCGTCGTCGCCGACATCGAGGGCGTCGTCCACCCGGCGCGACCGGGGTTGTCGCCGTCGCTCGCGTGGACGGCCGCCAACACGAACCCGCGGCGCGTCACCGGGACGCTGCGCGAGGCCGTCGTGGACGCGGACGTGTTCATCGGCGTCTCCGCCCCGGACGTCCTCACGGGCGACGACGTCGCACGCATGGCGCCCGGCGCCGTCGTCTTCGCGATGGCGAACCCGCGGCCCGAGGTCGACCCGGTCGAGGCGGCGCGGCACGCGGCGATCGTCGGCACCGGGCGCTCCGACTTCGCCAACCAGATCAACAACGTCCTCGCGTTCCCCGGCGTGTTCCGCGGGCTGCTCGACGCGCAGTCGCACCGCATCACCGACGGGATGCTGCTCGCGGCGGCGCGCGCCCTCGCGTCCGCGATCCACGAGGACCAGCTCAACCCCACCTACATCATCCCGAGCGTGTTCAACCCCGAGGTGACGACGCTCGTCGCCGCCGCCGTCGAGCGGGCCGCGCGCGAGGCCGACGCCGCCGAGCCGGCCGCGCTCACCGGCGGCCTCCCGCGCGTCGCGACGACCACCACCCCGGGGGCCTGACCCGTGCAGCGCGTCACGACCCGCAACGCCACGTTCCAGCAGTGGGAGGCGCTGCTCAGCAACCGCACCAAGCGCCACCGAGCAGGCGAGATGGTCGTCCAGGGGGTGCGCCCGATCACGCTCGCGGTCGAGTCGGGCTGGACCGTGCGGACGTGGCTCGTCGACGCCGACCGGTCGCTGTCGAGCTGGGCGCACGCGATGCTCGACCGCGTCCGCACGAAGCGGTTCGCCGTGTCCTCGGAGCTGCTGCGTGAGCTCGGCGGCAAGGAGGACGACGCACCCGAGCTCCTCGCCGTCGTCGCGACGCCGCCGGACGACCTGGGGCGCCTCGACGCGGGTCGCCGCGTGGAGGGGGACGCTGCCGCCTTCCTCGGCGTCGTGCTCGACCGGCCGAACAGCCCCGGCAACATCGGGACCGTCGCGCGCTCGCTCGACGCGTTCGGAGGCGGCGGGCTGATCGTCGCCGGGCACGCCGCCGACCCGTACGACCCGCGCGCCGTCCGCGCGAGCACCGGCTCGATCTTCTCCGTGCCGACCGTGCGCGTCCCGTCCGGGCGCGAGGTGCTGGACTGGGTCGCGGCGCGGCGCGCCGCCGGCGTCCCCCTCACCCTCGTGGGCACCGACGAGCACGGCGACGTCGAGCTCGCCGAGCACGACCTCACCGGCCCGACGCTCGTCCTCACCGGCAACGAGACGACCGGGCTCAGCGCGGGCTGGCGCGAGGCGTGCGACGTCATGGTGAGCATCCCCATGCTCGGCTCGGCGAGCTCGCTCAACGCCGCGAGCGCGACGACGGTCGTGCTGTACGAGGCGGTCCGCCAGCGCCGGGCGCGCTGACGCCGGCTCGCCGGCTCGGCCCCGGCACCGCAGCCCGGGCGGTCCACGCTCGGGACATTTGCGAGCGGCCCCGCCGAATGGTGGACCCTGTGACCGCGCTCACCGCAACAGGTCTAGACTCCCGAAGGTCGGGGCCCACAGGGTGGGCGGCCGACCGCCCCGCGTCCGCCGCTCCCCCGGCGGCCCACGCACGGGCGCCGCACCAGAGTCGATGCGCACCGGAGGTCAGCGTGCCAGAGAACGAGTCCACCACTGCTCAGCCCGGGCTGGAGAACCTCCTCCACGAGACCCGCAGCTTCCCGCCGAGCCCGGAGTTCGCCGCGCAGGCGAACGCGAAGCCCGAGCTCTACGAGGAGGCCCGGGCCGACCGGCTCGCGTTCTGGGCGCGGCAGGCGAACGACCTCGTCACCTGGCGCACGCCGTTCACCGAGACGCTCGACTGGTCACAGGCCCCCGTCGCGCGCTGGTTCGCGGACGGCACGCTCAACGCCGCGTACAACGCGGTGGACCGCCACGTCGAGGCCGGTCTGGGCGACCGGGTCGCGATCCACTTCGAGGGCGAGCCGGGCGACACCCGGACGGTCACGTACGCCGAGCTCCAGCGCGACGTGTCGCGCGCCGCCAACGCTCTCGCGGCGCTCGGCGTCGAGACCGGCGACCGCGTCGTCATCTACCTGCCGATGGTCGTCGAGGCTGTCGTCGCAATGCTCGCGTGCGCGCGGATCGGTGCGCCCCACTCGGTAGTGTTCGGCGGGTTCTCGGCCGACGCGCTGCGCAGCCGCATCGCCGACGCCGAGGCGAAGCTCGTCATCACGGCCGACGGCGGGTACCGCCGCGGCGCGGCCTCCGCGCTCAAGCCCGCGGTCGACGAGGCGCTCGCACCGAAGGAGGGCGCGGAGCCGACGACGGTCGAGCACGTGCTCGTCGTGCGCCGCACCGGCCAGGAGACCGCGTGGACCGAGGGCCGCGACGTGTGGTGGCACGACGCGCTCGAGTCGGCCGACACGACGCACACGCCCGTGTGGGTCGAGGCCGAGCACCCGCTGTTCATCCTCTACACGTCCGGGACGACCGGGAAACCCAAGGGCATCCTGCACACGACCGGCGGGTACCTCACCCAGGCCGCGTACACGCACCGCAACGTCTTCGACCTCAAGGCCGAGACCGACGTCTACTGGTGCACGGCCGACATCGGCTGGGTCACCGGCCACTCCTACGTGGTCTACGGTCCGCTGCTCAACGGCGCGACGCAGGTCATCTACGAGGGCACGCCCGACACCCCGCACCAGGGCCGCTGGTGGGAGCTCGTCGAGAAGTACAAGGTCTCGATCCTCTACACGGCGCCGACCGCGATCCGCGCGTGCATGAAGTGGGGCGAGGACATCCCGGCGAAGTTCGACCTGTCCTCGCTGCGCGTGCTCGGCTCGGTGGGCGAGCCCATCAACCCCGAGGCGTGGATGTGGTACCGCCGCGTCATCGGCGGCGACCGCACGCCGATCGTCGACACGTGGTGGCAGACCGAGACCGGCGCGATCATGATCTCCCCGCTCCCCGGCGTGACGGCCGCCAAGCCGGGCTCCGCCCAGGTCCCGCTCCCGGGCATCGTCGCGGACGTCGTCGACGACGAGGCGCACTCCGTGCCGGACGGCGGCGGCGGGTACCTCGTGCTCTCCGAGCCCTGGCCGTCCATGCTGCGCGGCATCTGGGGCGACCTCGAGCGCTTCAAGGACACGTACTGGTCCCGCTTCCCGGGGATCTACTTCGCGGGCGACGGCGCCAAGAAGGACGAGGACGGCGACATCTGGCTGCTCGGCCGTGTCGACGACGTCATGAACGTCTCGGGCCACCGCCTGTCCACCACGGAGATCGAGTCGGCGCTCGTGTCGCACGAGATCGTCGCGGAGGCCGCGGTCGTCGGCGCGAGCGACGACCTCACGGGGCAGGCCGTCGTCGCGTTCGTCATCCTGCGCGGCGAGCACGCGAGCCGGGCGTCGGACGCCGACGGCGCCGCCGCGGTGCAGACCGAGCTGCGCAACCACGTGGCCAAGGAGATCGGCCCGATCGCCAAGCCCAAGCGCATCCTCGTCGTGCCGGAGCTGCCCAAGACCCGGTCCGGCAAGATCATGCGCCGCCTGCTACGCGACGTCGCGGAGAACCGCACCGTCGGCGACGCGACGACCCTCGCGGACTCGTCGGTGATGGAGCTCATCTCGGCCGGTCTGCAGAAGCCGTCGTCCTCGGAGGACTGACCGGCCCTGCGCCGACCACGGGGTCGGTGTCGTTCTCCGCGCGAGAAGGGCACCGGCCCCGTTCTCGTGCGGGCAGACTCGTGCTCGGCGGGACGCCGCCTCGCTGAATCGGTTCAGTCCCTGCTCGACGGCGACGGCCCGCCGCACGATGTCCGGGCACGCCGACCCGGGCGTGCGCAGCCGACAGAGACGAGGTCGTCCGATGAGCCGCACCGCCCCCGCACCCGACGCCGGCGCCGCCCGACCGCCCGGGACCGGACGGTCCGCCCCGCTGGTCGCCGCGCTCGCGACCGCCGCGATCCTCGCCACGTGCGGCGCGGTCGCGACCGCGACCGCGCGGTCCGCGGCGGCCGCCGAGGCGGGCACGCCGCCCGGCATCCACGTGGCCGACGGGAGGATCGTCGAGGCCGACGGCACGGACCTCGTGCTGCGCGGCGTCAACCACGCGCACACCTGGTACACGCACGCCACGGGGTCGTTCGCCGACATCAAGGCGGCCGGTGCCAACACGGTGCGCGTCGTCCTGTCGAGCGGCGACCAGTGGACGCGCAACTCCCCCGAGGACGTCGCGAACGTCGTCGACCTGTGCGAGGAGAACCGCCTCGTGTGCGTCCTCGAGGTGCACGACACCACGGGCTACGGCGACCAGCACGCGCCCGACGCCGGGACCCTCGACCAGGCGGTCGACTACTGGGAGGACCTGTACCCGACGCTCGCCGGCACCGAGGACTTCGTCCTCGTCAACATCGGCAACGAGCCGTTCGGCAACGACGCGACGGTCAACCAGCGGTGGGCGCCCGAGACGTCGGCCGCGATCCAGCGGCTGCGAGGCATCGGCTACGAGCACGCGATCGTCGTCGACGCGCCCAACTGGGGGCAGGACTGGACGAACGTCATGCGCGCCGAGGCGCAGGGCGTGTTCGACGCCGACCCGGACGCGAACACGATCTTCTCCATCCACATGTACGGCGTGTACGCGCACGCGGCGACCGTCACGGACTACCTGGAGCACTTCGTGGACGCCGGGCTGCCGATCATGGTCGGCGAGTTCGGCTGGAAGCGCGCCGAGGGCGACGTCGACGCGGACGTCGTCATCGCGGAGGCGAACCGCCTCGACCTGGGCTGGCTCGCGTGGTCGTGGAGCGGCAACACCGACCCGTACCTCGACATGGTCCTCGGGTTCGACGCCGCGAACCCGAGCGCGTGGGGCACCCGCGTGATCGACGGGCCGGGCGGCCTGCGTGAGACCGCGGTCGAGGCGTCGTGGTTCGGCGGCGACGGCCCCGTGGACCCGCCGGACCCCACCGACCCGCCCGACCCGACCGATCCTTCGGACGACGCGGCGTGCTCCGCGACGGTCCGCGTCGCGAACGCCTGGCCCGGCGGGTGGCAGGGAGAGCTCGTCGTCACGGCGGGTGACGCCGCGGTCACGGGCTGGACGGCGACGTTCGCGCTGCCGTCGGGCACCGCCGTCGCGCAGCTGTGGGGCGGCGTGCACGGCGCGACCGCCGCGGGCGAGCAGGTGACGAACGCCGCGTGGAACGGCGCGCTCGCCGCGGGCGGCACGACGACCGCCGGGTTCATCGCGACGGGCGCCGCCCCGACCACCGCCCCCACGGCGGCCTGCACCGCTCCCTGAGCCCGCACGCCGGGCGCGGGACCGGCGACCAAATCACCCGAGGCCCGGTCGCCCTCCCGCGCCCGGCGGTCGATATGTCCGTGCCCGACCTCCCGCGGACGGCGTAGCGTCGGGACGTGCCACCCGTTCCCGCGGCCGACGGTCGCGCCCTCCTCGTCGAGCAGCTCGGCCTGCGCAGCGACTGCGCGCGCTGCACCGGCCTGTGCTGCGTGGGTCTGCACCTCGTGCGCTCCGCCGACTTCGCGATCGACAAGCCCGCGGGCACCCCGTGCCCGAACCTGCGCTCCGACTTCGGCTGCGGAATCCACGCCCGGCTGCGCGAGACCGGGTTCCCCGGCTGCGTCGCGTACGACTGCCTCGGCGCGGGACAGCGCGTGACGGCGGCCGTCCGGTCCGCGCACGGCGGCGCGACGTGGCGCGACGACCCCGCCGCCGCGCGCGACGCGTTCGCCACGCTCCCCGTCGTCACGCAGCTCCAAAAGCTGCTCTGGTACCTCGCCGAGGTGCTGTCGCTGCCCGCCGCGGCCCCCGTGCACGACGACGCACGACGGGCCCTCGCGCAGACCGCGCCCCTCGCGGACCTCGCCCCGGCCGCCCTCCTCGCGCTCGACGTCGGCACCGTCCGCCGCGACGTCGGGCCGCTGATCGACCGTGCGAGCGCGCTCGTGCGGGACGCGGCCCGAGCCGCCGCCCACCGGACGACCGCGCGGTACCGGGCTCCCGGAGCGGCCGTGCGCCGCCGCCTCCGGCCCGGCGCGGACCTCGTCGGCGCCGACCTGCGTGCGCTCGACCTCACCGGGTCCGATCTCCGGGGCGCGCTGCTGCTCCGCGCGGACCTGCGGGGCTCCCGGCTCGACGCCGCCGACCTCCTCGGCGCGGACCTGCGCGGCGCCGACGCGCGCGGCACCGACCTCTCCCGGGCGCTGTTCCTCACCCCGGCGCAGGCCGGCGCGATCCGCCGGGACGAGCGCACGGCCCTCCCGGCGGCCGTCGCCTGAGTCCGCTCCGACCGGCCACACCGCGAGATCGGCACTCACGGTCGAGATCGGCAGCCGCGACCGCCGATCTCGACCGGGTCCGCCGATCTCTCGTCGGTCTCGGTCAGCGCAGGGTGGCCCGCCGCGCCAGCGGTGCCGCCACGACGGCGCACACGACGACGAGCGCGGCGGCGCCCCAGGCGAGCGCGCCGTAGGACGAGAAGCCGATGATCGCACCGGCGAGGATCCCGCCGACCGCGCCGCCGGTGTTCATCGCAAGGTCGGAGAGGCCTTGCACGGACGTGCGCGACGGACCGGGCGTGGCGTCGACGAGCAGCGCCGACCCGGCGACGAGCCCGCAGGACCAGCCGAGCCCGAGCAGCACGAGGCCGACCGTCAGCCGCGCCGAGTCCTCGCCCGGCGCGCCCGCCACCACGACCGCCGCGGCGAGGAGCAGCGCGCCCCCGACGTAGAGCACGCGCGCGTGGCCGACGCGGTCGGCGAGCCACCCGACGACCGGGCTCAGTGCGTACATGCCCGCGATGTGCGCGCTGATCACGAGGCCGACGACCTGGAGCGTGGCGCCGCCGTGGTTCATGTGGACGGGCGTCATGGACATGAGCCCGACCATGACGAGGTGGCTGAGCACGATCGCGCCGAGGGCGAGGCGCGCCGTCGGGCTGGCCGAGACCACGGCCCATCCCGCGCGCAGGCCGTCGCGCCACGACGCCCCCGTGCCACCGCCCGGCACCGGACCCGAGGCCGCACCGGGCGCAGCGACGCCCACCGCACCGGGTTCCGCGTCCGACGTCGCGCGCGACGCGAGCAGCGGGTCGGGCCGCAGCCACACCGCGACGACGGCCGCCGCCAGCGCGAACGCGACCGCCGCGAGGACGAAGGGTGCCGCGCTCGGCGCGGTCGACCCGTGCTGCGCGTGCGCGTCGTCGAGACGCAGGCCGGCGCCGGCGACGCGGTCCGCGAGACCGGCGAGCGTCGGCCCGACGACGGAACCCACCGTCGTCGCCCACACGACCACGGACAGGTCGCGCGCCCGCCGCTGGGGCGTCGCGAGGTCGGTCGCCGCGAACCGGGACGCGAGCCCGGCGGCCGTGCCCGAACCGAACAGCAGCATGGCCACGACGAGCAGGGGCCACGAGCCGACGAGCACGGCGAGCGTCGCGAGGACCGCACCGCCGGTCGCGACGCCGAAGCCGAGGAGCAGGGACGGCCGTCGCCCGCGCTGCCCCGCGACGTGCGCGAGCGGCAGCGCGACGAGCGCGGCGCCGACGACCCCGGAGGTCGAGGTCAGCCCGGCGATCGCGTCCGACCCCGAGAGCGCGGACGCGACGAGCGGCGCGACCGCGATCCCGCTCGCGACGCCCACCCCCGAGAGCACCTGCGTCGCGGCCAGCGTCGTGAGGGTGCGGCGCTGCGTCGGGAGGGCGGGGTCGTCGGGCGCGGCCACGGGGTGCACGGGCGACGGGTGGGCGGAGGGCGGTTCGGTGCTCACCGGTGCACGGTAGGCCGCGGCGGCCCGCCCTGACGAGCGCTTACACCGCCACCGGGAGGCGAGATCCTGCCGCGTACCCGAGCTCCGGTCTCGCACCGAGCGCGCGCAGGACTCCGCGCGCGGCCTCCCGCCCGGCCCGGTTCGCGCCGATCGTCGACGCGCTCGGCCCGTACCCGACGAGCTGCACGCGCCGGTCGCGGGCCGCCGTCGTGCCGTCGAGGACGATCCCGCCACCGGGCTCGCGCAGGGTGAGCGGTGCGAGGTGGTCGAGCGCGGCGCGGAAGCCGGTCGCCCAGAGGATGACGTCGGCGGGCTGGAAGAGCAGCCCGTCGTCGTTCGCGCCCGCGGCCCACTCGACGCCGGACGGCGTCACCCGCTCGAACATCGGCCGACGGCGCAGCACCCCGCTCGCGATCCCCGCGCGGTAGCGCGGCGTGAGCGGCAGTCCCGTGACCGAGACGACGCTCCCGGGCGGGAGACCCGCGGACGTCCGCTCGGCGACGCGTGCGACGGCCGCGCGCCCGAGCTCGGGCGAGAACTCCTCCTCGACCCAGACGGGCTCGCGGCGCGTCACCCACGTGGTGCCGGACGCGTGCGGGGCGATCTGCAGCAGGAGCTGCGTCGCGGACGCCCCGCCGCCCACGACCACGACGTGCTGCCCCGCGAAGTCCTCGGCCGCGCGGAAGTCGTGCGTGTGCAGCTGGCGGCCGCGGAACGTCTCCATGCCCGGGTAGCGGGGCCAGAACGGCCGGGTCCACGTGCCCGTCGCGTTGACGAGCGTGCGCGTGCGCACGGTGAGCCCGCGCGCGTCGGGCCCGGCGCCGACCGTCGCGCGCACGCGCAGCAGGGCGGGGTCGTCGGGGTCCTGCGTGACGTCGTCGACCGCGGCCGGGCGCACGACGCGCAGGTCGTTCTCGCGCTCGTACGCGGCGTAGTAGCGCGGCACCGCGACGTTCGCGCGCTCCGCGGGGTCCCCGGCCGGGAGGGGGACGCCCGGGAGGTCGTGCACGGCGTGCGTCTCGGCCATGGTGAGCGCGTCCCAGCGGTCCTGCCACGCCCCGCCCGGGCCGCGACCGCCGTCGAGCACGAGCGGGTCCAGCCCCGCGCGGCGCAGGTGGTAGGCCGCGGACAGCCCCGCCTGCCCGGCGCCCACGACCACGACGTCGCGCACGGCGTCGCCCGGCCCACCGGGCTCCCCCGCGGCCGCGTCCACCGTCTCCCGCACGTCCGTCGCCTTTCTCACGACCGCCTCAACGACCCCGGCCCGCCGAACCTTCCCCGCCACCGGGTGACGTGCCGGACAGGACGCGCACCAGGCGCGACGCGTCGGCCGCGCGGCCCGGGTTCGGCCCGGCGTGGGCGCCGGGGGCAAGATGGACCGGTGGAGACCGCGATCCTCTGGCACACCGGGCCGCTCATCGACGACGTCGAGATCGCGCAGGTCCACGACCTCGCCGCGGCGGCCGAGCGCGAGGACGGCGTCGCTCCCCTCTCGGAGCAGCCGCTGCTCAACCTGCGCGAGGCGACGGACGACGTCGTGCACCTCCTCACGTGGCGTGCCGGCGAGCTCGCGGGGTACGCGCAGGTCGACAAGCGCGGCGACGCACCGAGCGCCGAGCTCGTCGTCCGCCCCGAGCACCGGCGGCACGGCCTCGGCTTCCACCTGCTCGGCAGCGCGGCCGACCGTGCGGCCGAGCCGCGCCCCGGGGCGGACCACGCCGACCGGACCCGGCACGACGGCGGCTCCGTCCACGACGGCGGCCCCGACGGCACGCCCGCGCGCGCGTCGTTGCGCGTCTGGGCCCATGGCGACCTCCCCGCGGCCCGCGGCCTCGCCGCGCGCGCGGGCTACGACGTCGTGCGCGAGCTGCTGGTCCTCGAACGACCGCTCGACGGGCCGAGCGCGCACCCCCGGCCGGTCGTCCCGGCGGGCCTTCGGCTGCGCGCGTTCGTGCCCGGGGACGACGACGCCGCGTGGGTCGCGGCCAACGCGCTCGCCTTCGCGCACCACCCGGAGCAGGGCCGGCTCACCGTCGACGACCTGCACGCCCGGATGCGGGAGGACTGGTTCGACGCCGCCGGGCTCCTGCTCCTCGAGCGCACCCCGGGCCAGGGGTCCGGCGCGGCGGAGCTCGTCGGGTTCGTGTGGACCAAGATCCCGACAGGCCAGCCCGACGACGTGCGCGAGGGCGAGATCTACGTCGTCGGCGTCGTGCCGTCCGCACAGGGCGAGGGGCTCGGTCGGCTCCTGACCGCCGTCGGGCTCGCGCACCTCGCCGGGCGGGGGGTCACGACCGCGGTGCTGTACGTCGACGGCGACAACGTGCCCGCGGTGCGCACGTACGAGCGAGCCGGCTTCGCGCGCCGCGCGGTGCACGTGCAGTACGCGCGCCCGACCGCACGGTGACCCGTGTCACGCACCGTTCACCAACTGGTGCCACCATGAACCCATGACCGACACGTCCACGCAGCGCACGCTCGACCCGGACCTCGCCGCGCACATCGCCGAGCACATCGCCGAGGAGCCCGAGATCGAGCCGGTGGGCGCGGAGCTCGACCTCGGTCCGCTGCCCGACGACCGGTTCGCCGACCGTGAGCTGAGCTGGCTCGCGTTCAACCAGCGCGTGCTCGAGCTCGCGGAGGACCCGAGCCAGCCGCTCCTGGAGCGGGTCCGGTTCCTCGCGATCTTCGCGTCCAACCTGGACGAGTTCTTCATGGTGCGCGTCGCGGGCCTCAAGCGCCGCATGGCGACCGGCATCGCGGTCACCGCCGCCTCGGGGCTCTCGCCGCGTCAGGTGCTCGACGCGATCAGCGAGCGCGCGCACGAGCTCATGGCACGGCACGCGCGCGTCTTCGCCGACGACGTGCAGCCCGCTCTCGCCGCGGAGGGCATCACGCTCGTCCACTGGGACGAGCTCGAGACGCGGGAGCAGGAGCGCCTGCACAAGTTCTTCCGCAAGCAGATCTTCCCCGTGCTCACGCCGCTCGCCGTCGACCCGGCGCACCCGTTCCCGTACATCTCGGGCCTCTCGCTCAACCTCGCGGTCGTGGTGGCGAACCCGACCACGGGCAAGGAGCACTTCGCGCGCGTCAAGGTGCCGCCTCTCCTGCCACGGTTCATCGCCGTGGACGCGCGGGGCCGCCCCAGCGCGCCGACGTCGCAGACCGCCGCGCCGGACCGCGGCCCGACGTCGTTCGTGCCGATCGAGGAGGTCATCGCCCAGCACCTCGACCACCTCTTCCCGGGCATGGAGGTGCGCGAGCACCACCTGTTCCGCGTCACGCGCAACGAAGACGTGGAGGTCGAGGAGGACGACGCCGAGAACCTGCTCCAGGCCATGGAGAAGGAGCTCCTGCGCCGACGGTTCGGGCCGCCCGTGCGGCTCGAGCTGACGCCGGGGATCAGCCCGCGCATCCGCGCTCTGCTCGTGCGCGAGCTCGGCGTCGTCGAGGAGGAGGTCTACGAGATCCCCGAGCCGCTCGACCTCACGGGGCTCAACCTCATCGCCGACCTCGACCGCGCGGACCTGCACTTCCCGCCGTTCGTCCCGACGACGCACCGCCTCCTCGCCGAGGTGGAGAGCTCGTCCCCGACGGACGTGTTCGCCGCGATCCGCGAGCGCGACGTCCTGCTGCACCACCCGTACGACTCGTTCTCGACGTCGGTGCAGACGTTCCTCGAGCAGGCGGCGGCCGACCCGGCGGTGCTCGCGATCAAGCAGACGCTGTACCGGACGTCGGGCGACTCGCCGATCGTCGACGCGCTCATCGACGCGGCCGAGGCGGGCAAGCAGGTGCTCGCGCTCGTCGAGATCAAGGCCCGGTTCGACGAGCAGGCCAACATCTCGTGGGCGCGCAAGCTCGAGCAGGCGGGCGTGCACGTCGTGTACGGGATCGTCGGGCTCAAGACGCACTGCAAGCTCTCGCTCGTGGTGCGCCAGGAGTCGGACGGCCTGCGCCGCTACTGCCACGTCGGCACGGGGAACTACCACCCGAAGACGGCCCGCCTGTACACCGACCACGGGCTGCTGACGTGCGACCCGGACGTCGGGCAGGACCTCACCCGCCTCTTCAACCAGCTCTCCGGGTACGCGCCCCAGTCGCGCTTCCACCGTCTGCTCGTCGCGCCGCGCACGGTCCGCTCGGGGCTCGTCGAGCGCATCGACCGCGAGGCGACCGCCGCGCGCGAGGGCCACGAGGCGTGGGTGAAGATCAAGGTCAACTCCGTCGTCGACGAGACCACGCTCGACGCGCTGTACCGCGCGTCGCAGGCCGGGGTGAAGGTCGACCTCGTCGTGCGCGGCATCTGCGCCGTCCGCCCGGGGGTGCCCGGGCTCAGCGAGAACATCCGCGTGCGCTCGATCCTCGGACGCTTCCTCGAGCACTCGCGCATCTACGCGTTCGCCAACTCCGCGGGTCCCGCGATCGGCGAGGGGCCGGAGAGCGGCCCGGAGGTGTTCATCGGGTCGGCCGACCTCATGCACCGCAACCTCGACCGCCGCGTCGAGGCTCTCGTGCGCATCACCGACCCCGACCAGGTCATCGAGCTGCTCGACCTGCTCGACGCGTCGATGTCCGAGCGCACCGCGTCGTGGCACCTCGACGCCGACGGCACGTGGCACCGGCCCGAGTCCGGGCCCGACGGCGCGCCCCTCGTCGACCTCCAGGCGAGCCTCGTGCAGCGCCAGCGGCGCCGGCTCGTCGGGAGGCGGTAGCGGATGGGCGTGCCCTCCCCCGCCCTGCGCAGCGGGCTTCCCCTCGTGGACGCCCTCGGCCCGACGCACGTCTCGCACGCCCCGGTCATCGAGTCGGCGGGTGCCCTCGTGTGGCGGGTGCGCGACGGCGACCTGCAGGTCCGCCTCGTGCACCGTCCGCGCTACGACGACTGGTCGTGGCCCAAGGGCAAGCTCGACCCCGGGGAGACGTTCCAGGCCGCCGCGGCGCGCGAGGTCGCCGAGGAGACGGGCAAGCCGGTCGTGCTGGGCGTCCCGCTGCCCGGCCTGCAGTACCTCACGCCCGAGGGCCGCGTGAAGCGCGTGCACTACTGGGCCGCGCGCAAGGCGTCGCGCCGGTCCGACGCCGGCGCGCTCGCCGCGCGCGCGCCCGTCCCCCCGGTGTCACCGCAGGAGATCGACCGCGCCGCCTGGCTGTCGGCCGACGACGCCGCACGCCGGCTCACGCGCCAGGCCGACCGGGCGCCGCTCGACGCGCTCGTGCGCGAGCGCGAGGAGGGGCGGCTCGCGACGCACGTCGTCGTCATCGCGCGGCACGGCAAGGCCGTCGCCCGGTCGGCGTGGCACGGCGACGAGCAGGACCGTCCGCTCACGCCCGCCGGCCACGCCCAGGGGGTCGCGCTCGTGCCGGTGCTCGCGGCTTACGGCGTCGAGACGATCGTCACGAGCCGGTGGGACCGCTGCGCCCAGACGATCGCGCCGTACGCGACCGCGTCGGGACTGGAGACCGTGAGCATCGACCACCTCACCGAGGCGCAGCACGAGCGCTCGCCGTCCCGGGTCGCCCGGACGGTCCGCGAGCTCCTCGAGGCCGAGCGGTCCACGGTGCTGTGCACGCACCGGCCCGTGCTGCCCACCGTCCTCGACGTGCTCGGCCAGCACTCGCGGCGACCCGTCGCGAACGCCCTGCCGACGCACGACCCGTTCCTCGAGCCGGGCGAGATGATCGTCGCCCACGTGGCCCGCACGCCCAAGGGCCCGCGCGTCGTCGCGGCGGAGAAGGTCGCCCCGCCGCTGCACTGACGCCGACGGTCAGAGCAGGATCGGGCTGAGGATCCAGTAGACGACCGCCGCCACGAGCGCGGCGGCGGGGATGGTCAGCACCCACGCGGCGCCGATGTTCTTGGCGACGCCCCAGCGCACGGCGGACAGCCGCTTCGTCGCGCCGACGCCCATGATCGCCGACGTGATCGTGTGGGTCGTGGAGACCGGCGCGTGGAAGATGAACGCGTTGGCGTAGAGCACGACCGCCGAGACCGACTCGGCGACGAAGCCGCGCGCCGGGTCCAGCTCGATGATCTTGCGCCCGAGCGTGCGCATGATGCGCCAGCCGCCGGCGTAGGTGCCGAGCGAGATCGCGGTCGCCGCGGAGAGCTTGACCCACAGCGGGATGGTGTTGTCGTCCTGGAACCCGCCCGCGACGAGGGCGAGCACGATGACCCCCATGGTCTTCTGCGCGTCCTGGAGGCCGTGGCCCAGGGCCATCGCCGCCGCCGAGGCGGTCTGCGCGATGCGGAACCGGCGGAACGCCCGCGCCGGGGCCGCGTTCCGGAAGACCCACAGCACGAGCACCATGAGCGCGAACGCGAGGCCGAAGCCGATGAGCGGCGAGAAGATCATGGGCAGCACGACCTTGTCGAGGATCGCGTCCCAGTGGACCGTGATCCCGGACGCGATGCCGACGCCCGCGAGGCCGCCGATGATGGCGTGCGTCGACGACGACGGCAGCCCCAGCCACCACGTGATGAGGTTCCACGTGATCGCGCCGACGAGACCGCACAGGACGATCACGAGGCCCTGATGCGGTGGCACGTCGTTGACCGCGACGATGTCCTCGGCGATCGTCTGCGCGACCGCGGTGCCGAGCAGCGCGCCGATGAGGTTGAACACCGCGGCCATGAGGAGCGCCGCACGGGGCGTGAGGGCCCGGGTCGAGACCGAGGTCGCGATGGCGTTCGCGGCGTCGTGGAACCCGTTGGTGTAGTCGAACGCCAGGGCGAACGCCACGACGACGACGACGAGCACTACCTCCACGGGGCTCAGGACTCCTTGAGCGCGATGGTCTCGACCGTGTTCGCGACCTTCTCGAACGCGTCGGCCGCCTGCTCGAGGACCTCGACGATCTCCTTGAGCTTCATGAGCAGGACCGGGTCGGACACGTCGTCGAAGAGCTCGGCGAGCAGCTTGCGGTGGACCTTGTCCGCCTGGTTCTCCAGGCGGTTGACCTCGACCCAGTACTCGGGGAGGTCGTCCATGGAGCGCAGGCGCGGCATCGCCTCCGCCGTGAGCTCCGACGCGCGCTGGAGCACCTGGACCTGCTCGGACACGCGGGCCGGGAGCTCGTCCACCTTGTAGAGGACGATGAGGTCGGCCGCCTCCTCCATGAAGTCCATGCAGTCGTCGAGCGCCGACGCGAGGGCGTAGATGTCGTCCCGGTCGAACGGCGTGACGAACGTCTGGTTGAGGCGCCGCATGATCGAGTGCGTCGCGTCGTCGGCGAGGTGCTCGGTCTCGCTGAGCTGCTTCGCGAGCTGCTTGCGCGTCGGGCGGTCCGCGCCCAGCAGCTCCGCGAGGAGCGTTGATCCGGTGACCAGGTGCTGCGCCGAGGCGGCGAGGAGGTCGAAGAACGAGGTGTCGCGCGGTGTCAGGCGCAGGCGCACGGGGGGCTCCGGAAGGGACGCGGGGTAGGGGTCTGAGCTGGCGTCGGCCACGATGGCCGCTCGGCCGCCGGACGGGCCGGTCGGCCGGGGTGGTCACGATCTCGGGTCGGATGATCTCTGGATGAACGCACGTCGAACTCTCGTCAAATGTAGCCGACGCGCGGAGCGATGCTGGAATCCTCAAGGCGAAGGTCCCGGATCCTCAGGACGCCCACAGCCGGCACCCGGCGTCCTCGCCGGGGCGGCGACCTTCCTGCGCGGCGTCGCGCTCGCGCGAGGAGGGAAGTAGTGACGCCGGACCGGGAGCGCCTCTCGGCGCGTGGCCGCTCGTAGCGGCTGAGTGTGGAGCCCGGGGCTACCGCGGCCCGGCGTCGTGAACCATCGTACGTGCCGACCGGCCCTCGAGGTACCTCGCCGGCCCCGTGTTCGCGCTCCGCGAGAACCCCGCCACCCGGCGTGCGCACGCCCCGGTCTCCCCGCATCCTCCGCACCGGCCCCGCCGAGGGAGGCCCCGGTCGCGCGGAGCAGACCCGTGGTCTACCGAGGTAGAGCCCTGGTCATGCGAGGGAGGGCCGCGGTCGCCCGGGTGGGCAGGGACCAGGGTGGGACGACGCCGGGCGGGGTGGGTGGTGGTGCCGCGTCGTGGCGGGCCTGGCGGGAGCCGCGAGGAACGAGCGGGGATGGTAGACGCGGCACCACCACCCCCGACCACCCAGGGCGACCACACGCCGTCGAGAACAAGAACCACGGCTCTACCTCGCGCCACCACGGCTCTACCTCGGCGGTTCAGTCGAGGCGGTCCGCGCGCCAGAGCTCGGCGGCGTGCTCGAGCTCCTGGGCCGTGCGGAGCAGGGAGCCGGCGCCCCGGGTCATGCGCAGGGCGCCGTCCGGGTCGGCGACCTCGCGGGCGTCGGCGTCGAACGCGGCTCCCGTGGCGAGGATCCGGCAGAAGGACCCGGCGCGTTCGAGAGCGACCGCGAGGTCGCCGGTGAACACGCCGGAGAGCACGGCGTCGGCGAGGTCGCGCACGTCCTGCGGCCCGGGCGGTCGGGGCACGCCGGCGATGGCCTCGTGGACCGGGGCCGCGTCGACCCCGAGCCGGTACCGCAGCGTCACGGTCTGCGGGTCGCGACGGACCCACTCGCGCAGCACGTAGAGCCGCCAGAGCGCGCCGGGCAGGGAGTTGGGCGCCGCGTCGGACCACAGGCCGGCGACGACGTCGAGCCCCTCGGTCTCGACGAGGTGGACCAGACGCTCGACGACCTGCGGGTCCTCGGTGTCGCGGGCACGGTGCACGATCGCGTGCGCGGTGGTGTGCGCGACCTGGTCGCGCAGCGCGGGGTCGAGCTCGCCGGGGAGCTCGTCCGCGTCGCGCGGGTCGAGCATCGCCGGGCGGCGGGGGCGCTGCGTGCGGTCGGACCGGCCGGGGTCGGGCCGGGCTCCGGGGGTGGCGGGGACGTCGTCGGGCACCCGCCCAGTCTCCACCCGGCGCGGGGGCGGTCGCACCGGCGCGGCCCGCCGCCGGCCGCTACACGGCTCGAGTCCCCGCGCGTGACGTTCGCCGCACCCCGTTCACCGCGCCGCCGCGAGCACCCCGTCCTACAGTGACGAAAGGGGCCTCCTACCGGCTCCGGAAGGAGCGGAGGAGAGATGTCGAGCAGCGACGCAGCAGGTCACGGGACCGTGAGCGCACGCAGCGCCCACCGCAAGGCGATCGGTCTGGCCGTCGCCGCGGCCGTCGGCGGATTCCTCTTCGGCTTCGACAGCTCCGTCATCAACGGTGCGGTCGCCGCGATCGAGGGCCAGTTCGACCTCGACTCCGCGGTCACCGGCCTCGTCGTCGCGATCGCGCTCCTCGGGTGCGCGCTCGGCGCATGGTCGGGTGGGAAGCTGGCCGACCGCTGGGGTCGTACACGCGTGATGGTGTTCGGCGCGATCCTGTTCTTCGCCTCGTCGATCCTGTCGGCCATCGCCTGGTCGGCGTTCGACCTCGCGATCTGGCGCTTCATGGCCGGCGTCGGCATCGGCATCGCCTCGGTCATCGCCCCGGCGTACATCGCGGAGATCGCGCCGGCCCGCCTGCGGGGCCGCATGGGATCGCTGCAGCAGCTCGCGATCACGGTCGGCATCTTCGCCGCCCTGCTCTCCGACCAGCTGCTCGCCGAGACGGCCGGCGGCGCCGCCAACGAGCTGTGGTTCGGGTGGGAGGCGTGGCGGTGGATGTTCCTCGTCTGCGTGGTCCCGGCCGCGGTCTACGGCATCCTCGCCCTCCGGATCCCCGAGTCGCCGCGCTACCTCGTGGCCAAGGGGCGCGACGACGAGGCGCGCGCCGTGCTGGAGTCCGTCCTCGGCCCCGAGGAGGACGTCGACGACCGCATCGCGCAGATCCACCGCTCGATCGCGGTCGACGAGAAGAACGCCCAGGAAGGCACCCTCAAGGGCTCGACGTTCGGGCTCAAGCCGATCGTGTGGGTCGGCATCCTGCTCTCGGTGTTCCAGCAGTTCGTCGGGATCAACGTGATCTTCTACTACTCGACCACGCTGTGGCAGGCGGTCGGGTTCGACGAGAGCCAGTCGTTCCTCGTCTCGACCATCACGTCCGTGACGAACGTGGCGGTGACGTTCATCGCGATCGCGCTCGTGGACAAGGTGGGGCGTCGCCCGATCCTGCTCATCGGCTCGGCGGGGATGACGATCTCGCTCGGCCTCATGGCGCTCGCGTTCACGCAGGCGGTGGGGAGCGGCAAGGACATCACCCTGCCCGACCCCTGGGGCCCCATCGCCCTGGTCGCGGCGAACGCGTTCGTCGTGTTCTTCGGGGCGTCGTGGGGGCCGCTCGTCTGGGTGCTGCTGGGCGAGATGTTCCCGAACCGGATCCGCGCGGCCGCGCTCGGCGTCGCGGCGATGGCGCAGTGGCTCGCGAACTTCGCGATCACCCTCACGTTCCCGCCGATGCTGTCGGCCTTCGGCGCCACGATCCCCTACCTCATGTACGCGATCTTCGCGGCGCTGTCGTTCGTCTTCGTCTTCACCAAGGTCCCCGAGACCAAGGGCGTGGAGCTCGAGGACATGGGCGACGAGCGCGTGGGTCGTACCGCGAGCTGATCACTCTCTGACCCGAACCCGGGACCGGTCCTCGCGGCAGCCGCCGCGTGCGGACCTGCCCCGGGTTCGGCCGTCTCCGGGCCTCGCAGGGAGCCCGGGAATTCCTTGCCGCAGACAATGGTTGCTGAAAGCAACTGCGAGGAGTATGCTTGCCTGCAGCAACCAAGGAGTAGCCGTGCCCGTCATCACCCCCTCCGCGACCACCGCGGCCCCCGAGCTCGCCCCCGACCCGTCCCCCGCGGCGGGCCTCATCCGCGCGCTCGACGAGCTGGCCCGCGCGCAGCGCGAGTCGGCCGTCCGCATCGCGCGCGACCTCGACATCCCGCGGTCGTCGTTCGGCCTGCTCCGCATGCTCCAGCGGTGCGGCCCCGTCCAGCTCGGGGACGTCGCCGCGAGGCTCCGCGTCGACCTGTCCGTCGCGAGCCGCCAGGTGAGCCACCTGGTGGACGAGGGGCTCGTCCGCCGCACGGTGGACGACGACGACCGGCGCGCCCGGACCGTCGAGCTCACCGAGGACGGGCGGGCACTCGTCCTGCGGGCGTACGAGCACATCGACGCCCTGGCCGCCACGACGTTCGCCGAGTGGCACGACGACGAGATCGTCGAGGCCACGCGCCACATCGAGCGCGTCGTCGCGGCGGTCGTCGCCGGCCACGACGCTCCCCGCACGGCCGGGTGACCGACGGCGCCCGCCGGCGCCCACCGCCGTCGGGCACGCCCCCACGACCGCGGACCGCGCCGCCGCGCGATCGACCACGGACCACCTGACCACCGACACCGACACCGCCACACGACACGCCACACGACACGGCCGCTCCGACACGGCCCCGTGAGCAAGGAACTCAGCGCCTCATGACCAGCACCACACCAGAACGCACCGCCCCGCCCGGCGGCACCGAGACGTCCATGACCCGTCGCGAGGTCATGGAGTCCCTCTCCGGGATCCTCCTCGGCATGTTCGTCGCGATCCTCGCGAGCTCGATCGTGTCGAGCTCGCTCCCCAAGATCGTCAGCGACCTGGACGGCTCGCAGTCGTCCTACACCTGGGTCGTCACCTCGACCCTGCTCGCCATGACGATCTCGACCCCGATCTGGGGCAAGCTCGCCGACCTCACCAACCGCAAGGTCCTCATCCAGATCGCGCTGATCGTCGCGGTCGTCTCCTCGGCGCTCGCCGGCCTGTCGCAGAACGTCGGGACGCTCATCGCGCTCCGGGCCTTCCAGGGCATCGGCGCAGGCGGCCTCATGGCGCTCGCCACCGTGCTCATCACGGACATCATCTCGCCGCGCGAGCGCGGCAAGTTCATGGGCCTCATGGGCGGCATCATGGCCGTGAGCCAGATCGGCGGACCGCTCCTGGGCGGCGTCCTCACCGACGTCGTGAGCTGGCGCCTCAACTTCTTCGTCGGGCTGCCGTTCGCGATCGCCGCGATCATCGTGCTCCAGCGCACGCTGCACCTGCCGAAGGTCGCGCGCCGCGTCGTCCGCATCGACTACTGGGGCGCGATCCTCATCAGCGCCGGCGTCTCCTCGCTCCTGCTGTGGGTGACGTTCGCCGGGCAGAACTTCGAGTGGCTCTCGTGGCAGACGTTCGCGATGGTCGGCGGCGCGGTCCTCGCGCTCGTCGGTGCCGTGCTCGTCGAGCGCGTGACCCCCGAACCGCTCATCCCGCTCCACCTGTTCAAGAACCGCACGTTCGTCCTCGCGGTCGTCGCGTCCGTCGCCGTCGGCGTCGCGATGTTCGGCACCGCCGTGTTCCTCAGCCAGTACATGCAGGTGGCGCGCGGCAAGACCCCGACCGAGTCGGGCCTCCTGACGATCCCGATGATCGTCGGCACGTTCGTCGCGTCGACGGTCTTCGGCCAGCTCATCACGCGGTACGGCCGCTACAAGGCCTTCATGGTCACGGGTGGCGCGGTGCTCGTCGCGTCGCTGTTCGCCCTGTCGACGATCGACTACCACACGAGCTTCACGCTCATCAGCGTCTACCTGTTCTTCCTCGGCGTCAGCATGGGCATGCTCATGCAGAACCTCGTGCTCGCCGTGCAGAACACGCTCGACGTCGACGAGATGGGCGCCGGCACCTCGACCGTCGCGTTCTTCCGCAGCCTCGGTGGCGCGATCGGCGTGTCCGTGCTCGGCGCGGTGCTCGCCACCAAGGTCACGACGTCGATCCAGGACGGCCTGACGAAGCTCGGCATCCCGGCCGACTCGATGGGCGGCGGCAACGCCGTGCCGGACGTCGCGACCCTGCCCGCGCCGATCAAGGACCTCGTGGAGAAGTCCTACGGCGACGGCATCGCCGAGATCTTCCTCGTCGCGGTGCCGCTCGCGCTCGTCGCGCTGATCGCCGTGTCGTTCCTCAAGGAGGTGCCGCTCGGCACCAAGACCGGTCTGCAGGAGCGCCTCGAGAAGGAGGCCGCGCTCGCCGGGAGCGAGCCCCCGGCCGACGCGACCCCCGGCCGCGTCACGCCGGCCGAGGCGACGGAGTCGACGCTCCTCGAGGCGTACGAGCCCGCGGGCGTGGTCGACGACGAGCGAGCGGCGCGCTCGTCGCGCTGATCCCGCCCCCGCGCTGGGTGCACGGAATGTGCGGTCCCGAGATTCCTCGGGGCCGCACATTTCTTTGCGCCCGGCGTGCTGGTCGAGCGTCCAGCGGGTGAGGTTTTCGGGACGAACGTGACCGCATGCCTCCCGGGGCGTCATGATGGGCGTGTGCCCGCCGAGACCGCTCCCACCCGCACCGTTCCCGACGCCGCGCGCGACGCCGAGCCGGACGTCGCGTACGTCGACCTGGAACGCGAGCTGCGGGTCCTGCTTCGCCGAGCGGGTGCCGTCGCGACGGGGATGGCGCGCCGCATCCACCCGGGGCTCGAGGCGAGCGCCTACCCGCTCCTCGCGCACATCGCCGACCACCCCGGCATCCGCGGGTCGGAGCTCGCCGCGCACTTCGGCGTCGGCCGCGCGACGATCTCCCGCCAGCTCAGCCGGCTCCACGCCCTGGGCCTCGTGGCGCGCGAGGTCGACCCCGACGACTCGCGCGGCCAGCTCATCACGCTCACGCCGGACGGCGAGGCTCGGCTCCACGCCGCCCACAGCGGCCGGGTCATCTCGATCACCGAGGCGCTCGACGGCTGGGACCGCGCCGACGTCGCGACGCTCGCGAGCCTCCTGCACCGCTACTCCGAGGACGTCGTGCGCTGGGCCGCGAACCGGTGACGCTTCGCGCTGACCTCGCATGACGGTGCCCGACGGCGCCCGCTCGCCCCGCCCCGGCGCCACGCCGGTGCTCTCGCGACCCCGCCGGCGACGCCTCGTCGTCACCCTCGTGCTCGGGCTCGTCGTGGTCGCGGGACTCCTCGTCGCGACACGGGTGCCCGACCCCTGGGGGGACGTCGGCGGGGACGTCCTGTACGCCGTCGCGACCTACGTGCTCGTGGTCCTCGTGCTCGCGCGCGTGCGCCCGCTCACCGCGGGCTCCGTCGCGCTCGCGTGGTGCTGGGCGGTCGAGGCGCTGCAGGCCACGGGGCTGGCTGCCGCCGTGAACGACGCGGTCCCGCCCGCGGCGTGGCTGCTGGGCAGCACGTTCGCGGTGCGGGACCTGGTCTGCTATCTCGTGGGCGTCGGCCTCGCGTGCGCGGTCGACGCGTGGGCCGGCACCCGCTCGGCTACTCCGAAGCGGCCTGGAAGGTCAGGCTGACCGAGTTCATGCAGAACCGGTCGCCCGTCGGCGTCTGGGGCGCGTCGTCGAACACGTGGCCCAGGTGCGAGCCGCAGCGCGCGCAGCGCACCTCGGTGCGCACCATGCCGTGGCTGCGGTCGGTGAGGAGCTCGACGCGGTCGCCCGCGAGCGGGCTGAAGAAGCTCGGCCACCCGCAGTGCGAGTCGAACTTGGTGTCCGAGCGGAACAGCTCGTTGCCGCACGCGCGACACGCGTAGACGCCGACGCGCTTCTCGTCGAGCAGCTCGCCCGTCCACGCGCGCTCCGTCCCCGCCTGCCGCAGCACGGCGTACTCCTGCGGGGACAGCTCGGCGCGCCACTCGTCGTCGGTCTTCACGACCTCGTAGGGCTGGTTCTCGTGGGTCTGGCTGGTCATGATCCACCTCCGACGATCCCAACCGCCCGCGTCGCTCCCGTGTTCCCGGCCCGCTCCACGGCTGAGCGCATGAAAAAGTCATGCACCCGGCGTGCGGGCGTCAGCGCGGGCTGGAGGTCGAGTAGACGGTGCTCGACCCGCCCGCCGGACGCTGGGCGCGGCCGCGGCCGCCCCGACGACGACCTGCGGACGGACCACCGGCCGCCGCGTTCGCGCCCGACGCGCCACGACCGTCCCGGCCGCCGCTCTCGGCACGGCCCGCACCGGACGCGCGCTGCGGTCGCTGCGCGCCCTGGCCGCCCTGTGCCGTCGTGCCCTGGCTCGCCCCCTGCGCCGCCGGACGGCTGCCGCTCTGGCGCGCACGGTTGCGGCGCGACGCGCGCGACCCGCCGTTGGTCGACCCGGTGCCGCGCTTCGCCTGCGTCTGCGGCGGCGTGATGTCCGCGGGGCGCACGTACTCCGCGACCTCGCCGACGAGGCCCTTGATGGTCGCGTCACCGGGCGCGACCGGCTTCGGCTGGGCCGTGATCTTCGCCTTGCGCGTGAGGTCGCGCACGTCGCCGCGCTGCTCCGGGAGCATGACCGTGACGACGACGCCCTCCGACCCGGCGCGCGCGGTGCGGCCCGAGCGGTGGAGGTACGCCTTGTGCTCGGCCGGCGGGTCGACGTGCACGACGAGCTCGACGTCGTCGACGTGGATGCCGCGCGCCGCGATGTCCGTGGCGACGAGCACCTTCACCGCACCCGAGGAGAACGCCTCGAGGTTGCGCTCGCGCGCGCCCTGGCCGAGGTTGCCGTGCAGGTCGACGGCCGGGACGCCGTTGGCGGTGAGCTGCTTCGCGAGCTTCTTCGCCTGGTGCTTGGTGCGCATGAACAGCACGCGACGACCGGTGCCCGACGCGAGCTCGTGCACGATCTGCTTCTTCGCGTCCGCGTCGCGCACCGCGAGGATGTGGTGCGTCATCTGCGGGGGCGCGGCTGCGGCGTCGTCCACCGAGTGACGCACCGGGTTGCTGAGGTAGCGCTTGACGAGCTGGTCCACGCCGTTGTCGAGCGTCGCGGAGAACAGCATGCGCTGCCCCTGCTTCGGGGTCTTGTCCATGATGCGCTTCACGCCGGGCAGGAACCCGAGGTCGGCCATGTGGTCGGCCTCGTCGAGCACGGTGATCTCGACGCCGTCGAGCGTGAGCAGGCGCTGGTTGAGGAGGTCCTCGAGGCGACCGGGGCACGCGATGACGATGTCCACGCCCTTGTCGAGCGCGGCGACCTGACGCGACTGCGCGACGCCGCCGAAGATCGTCGTCGTCACGAGGCCGAGCGCCTTCGCGACCGGCTCCATCGTGGCGTTGATCTGGTTGGCGAGCTCGCGCGTCGGGCACAGCACGAGGGCGCGCGGTCGGCGCGCCTGGCGCGACGACTTCGCCCACGACAGCCGCGAGACGGTCGGCAGCGAGAACGCGAGCGTCTTGCCGGAGCCGGTGCGGCCGCGGCCGAGGACGTCACGGCCCTTCAGCGAGTCGGGCAGCGTGGCGGTCTGGATGGGGAACGGGGAGTCGATGCCCTGGCGCGAGAGCTCGCGGACGACAGGGGTGGGCAGGCCGAAGTCGGCGAAGGAAGTCACAGGTGATGGGCCTCTCGGGGCTCAAGGTCGGGGTCCGCCGCACGCAATCCGGGGGGATCTCCACGACGCGGGGCGCGCGGGATCGCGCTGCCCTCGAATCCCAGTGTCTCATGCCCGACGCCGGGGCGCCGGTGAGGTGCGTCTCGTCGCGCCGTCCGTGGGCACAGCAGGCTGTGGTGGAATGGCGCGCGTGCACGCGCTGACGCCCTCCCTCGCCGTAGCCCGAGCCGTGCTGTCCGACGGCGGGACCACCTCGGGCGGTGACGTCGCCTCCTCGGTGGGGGACGTCGTCGGGCAGGTGTGGGAGGCCGCGACGACGCCCGTCGCTCCCCCGGCGACCGCCGTCGTCGTCGCGATGGGCGCGCTCGCCCTGGCGGTCGTGCTCGTCACGCCGGTCTGGCGCGTCGCGCGGCATGTCGTGACCATCGCGCACGAGGCGTCGCACGCGCTCGCCGCACTGCTCACCGGACGGCGCCTCTCGGGCATCCGGCTGCACTCCGACACGTCCGGCCTCACGGTGTCGTCGGGTCGGCCGCGCGGGTTCGGCATGATCCTCACCGCGTTCATGGGGTACGTCGGCCCGGGCCTCATCGGGCTGGGCGCCGCCGCGCTCCTGCGCCAGGGTTACGCCGTCGGGCTGCTGTGGCTGCTCGTCGTGCTGCTCGCCCTCATGCTGCTGCAGATCCGCAACTGGTTCGGGCTCTGGTCCGTGCTCGTCACGGGTGCCGCGCTCGTCGGCGTGTCGTGGTGGGCGTCCCCCGACGTGCAGAGCGCCGTCGCCTACGCCGTCACGTGGTTCCTGCTGCTCGGCGCGGTCCGACCGGTGCTCGAGCTGCAGAGCGAGCGCTCGCGCGGACGGGCGGCGACGTCCGACGCCGACATCCTCGCCCGCCTCACGCACGTGCCCGGGCTGTTCTGGGTGGGCGTGTTCCTCGTCGTCACGCTCGGCGCGGCCGTGCTCGGCGGGTCGTGGATCGTCGGACCGGCGGCCTGAGCCTGCCCTTTCGCACACGACGACGGGCCGCCCGCCGGAGCGGACGGCCCGTCGTGCGACCGAGGACGCGCCTGGAGGAGGAGGACGCGTCGTCGAGGTCGTCCGGCGCGGGCGCCGGTGGTGCGTGGTGGTTCAGCCCTGAGGAGTCAGGACGAACGCCGGGCCCTGCGCGTTCGGGTCCGTGTCGAGCGTGAGGTTCGAGAGGGTCGGGGCCGTGGCGGACTCCACGAACACCTTCGCCTCCCCGTCCTCGACGACCGTGTCGTCAGGCTGCGGGGCGGGCACGAGCGCGAGCTCGAAGCTGCCCGCCTGGTCCGCGGACTCGGCGATCCGCAGACCGCCTCCCTCCGGGACGCCGGCCTGGGTCTGCAGGTCGTGGACAGCGGTACGGGCGTTGTCGGTCAGGGTGAGCACGAGAGCTCCTCTCGTCGCCGGGCGGAGCCTGCGGGACACGTCCGTGCGGCTCACGCCTGGCCGGCGTGACCTGCCGTCGGTGCACCCTCCCGCGGGCTCCTCGGTCCACTCCACCGAAACAAGAACACGCGCCGCTCGCAAGCGAATCGCCCGTTTCTCACCGAATTTCTCACGGAGCAAGACTGCGCGTGACAGCGGCTGCCGACCCACGTAGGGTCCGCGCCCGCGCGACCCGTCGGTACTCCCGTCCGGGCTCGGCACACTGTGGATCAGATCGGCAGTTCCAGATGCCGGATCCGAGCAGGACGTGCCGAGCTCGGGCGGAACTGCCGATCCGTCGGCGCGGGTAGCCTGTGCGTGGACGTCGTCGGCGTCCGGGGCCTCTAGCTCAATTGGCAGAGCTGCGGACTTTTAATCCGTAGGTTGTGGGTTCGAACCCCACGGGGCCCACTGTCTGACCTGCGAGAACACCCCATCCGTCGAACGTTCGTTCGATATTGCTGGGCAAATGCTGGGCACGGCCGCCCTGCGAGCGCCCCGCTCCCCCACCACATGACGCCTCGCGCGGCACCTGCCGCCGCGGGCCCTTTCGTCGACCCCGACGGCGTCGACGCGCTGCGCGATCGCCTCGCGCGGCTCACCAACTCGAGGTCGCCCGCGACCCCGTAGGCCCACAACAGAACGGCCCCGACCGGTGGTTGCAACACCGAGCGGGGCCTGACCACCACTAGAGGACTGGACCCTCCGAGATGGCTCTCGCTCACGCTAGCAGCACCCTGCCCACGGCGCCGACGGCGCCCGACCCGACGACGTCCGCCCGTCGCCACGTGAACGCGTGGCGCGACGCCGTGTGGACCTCCGACCTCCGCGCGACGGACAAGCTCGTAGCCCTGGCCTACGCGGACCACGCCTCGACGGGCCCGCTCAGGGTGTGGGTCGCGTCCGAACGCC
This sequence comes from Cellulosimicrobium cellulans, assembly GCF_016921195.1. Classification (GTDB taxonomy): domain Bacteria; phylum Actinomycetota; class Actinomycetes; order Actinomycetales; family Cellulomonadaceae; genus Cellulosimicrobium; species Cellulosimicrobium cellulans_F. The sequence continues at coordinate 979,251 of NZ_JAFGYF010000001.1, read as the reverse complement.
TGCAGGCGCGCACGAGCCTCGGTAGGACCGCTACGACGGCCGCCGTGCGGCGCCTGCGCGACGCGGGGTGGCTCACCCTCACCTCGGCCGGCGTGCGGGGCTCCACGGCCCGCTACGCGCTCACGACGCCCGGCGCCGACGCCGAGCTCGACCACGACGACCAGGTCGACGACGTCGACGTCGTCGAGCACCAGGCGCACGAGCCGCGAGCGCCGCGACAGGTGTCGGCTCGCGACGGACTCGTGTCGCCTCGCGACGAACTCGTGTCGCGAGGTGTGCCGGATCCCCTGTCCTATCCCCTGCCCCATCCCCCCACCAGGTCGCTCGCCGTCGTCGAGGACGTCGACGGTGAGCGGGACGCGCTGCTCGACGGGGTGGTGGAGGAGATCCGCTCACACCCCCTCGCCCGCGGCCTGGCGGCCGCGGCGGTCCGCCGGCACGCCCGGGAGCTGCGCGCCGCCGGGTGGACGCCCGACGACGTCGCCCGCGAGCTCGCCGCGCAGGACTGGACCGGCGCACGCGGGCCCGGCCTGCTGCGCTACCGCCTCACCGCGCTCGCGCAGACCGGCCCCACGTTCCCGCCCGCACCCCGGACGATCGACCGCCCGACGACCACCACCCGCGACCTCTTCGCAGCGGAGGACGCCGCCCACGCGGCCGCTCCCCCGGACCCCGAGACCGTCGCCGCCGTCAAGGCGATCGCCTGGCGCGGTCGCACCGCCACCCGCTGACCACCACGCACGAGAGGACCACCGCCATGACCACCACGCCCCGTCCGACGACGTCCGCCCGGATCAACCCCGACAACCGCGTCATGCTCGCCGGGCTGTTGCTCGTGCTCGTCGCCGTCGCCGCCGCGAGCTTCACGCTCTCGTTCACCGGCCTCTCGGCCGCCGCGCCGTGGGTCGCGCTCCCCGCCCCGCTCGCCTGGCTCGTGCCCGTCGTCCTCGAGGTCGCGATGCTCGTCTACGTCGGCGCCGCCCTCCTGCGCGCGCACCGCGGCCAGAGCGCCCGGCTCGCGTGGACGCTCGTGTGGGTGCTCACCACGGTCTCATCCGCGATCAACGCCGCGCACGCCTGGGACGCGGGCCCGCAGGGCTGGCAGGGTGCCGTCGGCGCGGCGCTGGCCGGCATGTTCCCGTTCATGACGCTCGCGGCCGCGCACGTCGTCGTCGACGTCGCGTTCACCGCGCGCCCGGACATCGCGGCCGCGACGGACGCGGACACCGCGACCGTGGCGGACACCGTGGCCGCGACGGACGCGGACACCAAGGCGACGTCCGCGAGCGCCGGACAGGCGGACGCGCCCGCCGTCGTCGGCGACGTCGCGCCGATCGCGCTCGACGGCGAGCGCGCGCCCGAGCTGCACGCCGTGGACACCGAGACGACGGACACCCGGACGGACAGCGGACACCCGGACAGCGTCCGGACGCTCCGGACGGCGGCGCGCGGGCGCGTGGCCGAGCACCGCGAGGAGATCGTCCGTCTCGCGCTAACGACGGACCTGTCCGGGCGCGCGATCGCCGACCGGCTCGGTCTTGGCCGGACGGTCGTGTGCCCCGTCGTCACGCAGGCCCGCGCCGGACGGACGGGCATCCCGTCCGCGATGCTCGACGTCGCCGTAGGCTCGAGCGCATGACGACCGGACGCCCGAACATAGCCAGGGAGGTGCGGAGAGCGACTCCCCTGGAACGGGCGTACAACCGATTCCTCGAGGAGCCCGATGCCGTTGTCGGGCAACTCAAGGAGAGACTCGACGCTGGATTGCTCCGCGCTGCGCATGACCGGATGCTCGAGCTACGGGGAACCCGGGGTGTCGACGACTGGCGCACGTTCCTAGGGGTCGTCGGGGTCGCGCAGTATGGACTGATCTGCAAGCTCGGCGCTAACGAGTTCGACGCCGAGGACTACCGCAGGGCCTTCGCGCTCGCGCGATGGTGGGCGAACTGGTCGAAGGGGAAGCGGCGCGCGGAGCGGGTGCGCGGGGCTCGCGTGCCGGGTGAACCCCGCCCCACCGTGGTTGCACTGATCGAACGAGACGGACCCACCTGTTGGCGGTGCGGGGAAGAATGCGAGACCGACCCCGAGGTCGCGTTCTGGGTCTTCGACCCGGAAACCGGGCGTGGCCTCGAGCGCAACCCCCGCTACAGAACCGTCGGACACGTCATCCGCCTGGCCGACGGTGGCACGGACACGATGAGCAACGCCCGCCTCGAATGCTGGGAGTGCAACTCGGCTGACGGGATCCCGCACCCTTCCCCTTGGTGACCGGACATCACAAGGCACCGCCGCTGGGACCGGAACGACAGACCCCCGGTGCCCTTGGCGTCGCCGTATGCTCGCCCGCATGACCACGGACGTCCGGACGCCTGCCGACCTGGCTCGCGAGCTCGGCGTGTCCGCGTCAGCCGTCCGGCAGTGGCTGCGCGAGGAGGTCGACCGCGGCGGGGAGACCGGGCCGTGGTGGATCGACGACGACCTCGCCGCACGGGTCCGGGCACGCTTCACCGCGACGGCTGCGGCGCGGGAGGCTCGACCGTCCGCGTGCACGGTCGAGGGGTGCGACCGACCGCTCAAGGGGCGGGGCCTGTGCGTCATGCACTACAACAGGTGGGACCGGCACGGGTCGACGGAACGGCGCGATGGCGCGGACCACCAGCGGGCCAAGACGCACTGCCCGAACGGGCACCCCTACGACGAGGAGAACACGGTCGTCTTCCCGTCGGACGGGCGGCGACGGTGCCGCGCGTGCCGGCGCGAGGGTCGACGGGCCGTGCGCTGATTCGTACAGGTGTTCGAGCGCGGCGTACCCTCGTGCCGTGGGAGAGCACGACGACGGGCGACGTCTGATCCGTCGCAAGCGCGACGACCGGCCTGGCGTCGCCGCGTCCGCCCCGCGCCCGGACCAGCTCGAGGACCGGCCATGGTCGGAGCGGCGACCGCTGAACTACGACAACCCGCCGCGCTCGCCCGTCCGCCCGTCCGGCGACCTGCCCGTGATCGTGCGCCTGCTCTGGGAGACGCACGAGGAGCTGCTCCCCGCGCGCGCGATCCGCTGGACCGACTCCCACGCCATGGTCGTCATCAAGGCCCTCACGCCGCCTTACAACCAGCACGAGCTCATCGTCTGGCTGCGCGTCGAGGACGTGTTCCGCACCATCCCGCGCCGACCCCGACCCGTGACGTGAGCGTTTCGTAACGTGGCAACCCCGACGGTTGGACCGCAGGTGCACTAGGGTCGCCCTCCGTGAAGACAGCGTGGTTTGCTCTACAGCTTGCCGCCGCGCGATGGTGGTGGCTGGCGGCGCTCTCCGCACTCCTCCTCACTGCAGCCGGCTTCTTCGTTGGCACCAGCTGGCCCGTCGTCGTTGTCCTCGGCGTCTTGGGGGCTGCGGCGCTCGTCCTCGACGCCTCGTCCAAGCGAACCGTGACGCGGCTGGCGCAGCACGTCGCAACTGAGTGGAAGGTTCTGTTCGAGGACTGCTTCCAGCCTCTTGCTCGTTGCCTTCTCCGGCTAGCGGTGAAGACGACGGAGGGGGCGAAGAAGGAGGAACTCGTCAGCGCCTTGATGGCGGTCCTGACGGCCGCACTCAGCCTCACCGAGGGGAGCCGTGCGCGCGCGACGCTCTTCCGCCGAGTGCGTGTCGAGGGCCAGGACTGTCTCGAGCCGCACCCGATGTTCACGCACGGCAGGGGGGACGAGCCCGTCTCGCGTTTCTTCCGACGACGCGGCGAGGGCAAAGAGGTGTGGCGAGCGGCCGAGGCGGACGAGACGGTGTTCTACCCCGACATCCGCAAGGACCCACCGCCAGGCATGGATGCGGATCGCCCACGCGCCTACGTCGCGTTCATCACCACGCCCATCGTGGTGAACGGACGAGTCGAAGGGCTTCTGACCATCAACGCGACACGCGTGGACGAGCTGAGCGAGAGCGACCGCGGCGTTATGCGTGTACTTGGCGTCCTCGCCGGTGTGGCGTTGGCCACCTCCGGCGGGCGCTGGCCTCAAGATGAAGGAGACTAGGTATGGAGGTGATGCATCGTGGCAAGTAGCAAGTGGTCCACAGACATGGACCGGCGCATCGCTGAGATGCGTCGTGACCCCGTGCAGTACCTCGACGAGGCTCGTCGAGACGCGCGACGAGGGAACGCACTCATGGCGAGCCTCAGCCCGCGCCGCAGTCAGCGTCCGACGAAGAGCTCGCGACGCAGCAAGTAGTTCCCGTGCCCCTGCTCGGCGAGAGCGGGGGCACGGTCATGTGAGGTTCGATTTCACCCTGGCCGAACGAGCGGCATGCATGAGAGCCTCCCCCCGTGAACGGAGAGAGCGAAGAGGCCTCAGGCGAGCGCCCAGCCAGACGTCGGCGCAAGGCCGCGCCAGTATCAGCAACCGGAGACGACGAAGCGCAAGCGCAGGCAGTGGTCCAAACCCCCAGCGAGGATGACGACGACCCCGCCACGGCGGCGAGCCCCGAGTGCGGCGAGACGGACGAAACGGGCCCGGCACCTCACGCCATCCTGGTCATGTTCCAGATGACGAACGACGCCCACGGGTCGATCTCCCGGGGAGTGGTTGAGGAGGTGATGGAGCAGGTTGGGCGCCTGCCTGAGAGCTCGCGTGGCGGGCGGCTCGATGTGTGGCTCGAGTCGCCTGGCGGAGACGCCCACTCGGCGTACAAGCTCGGCCTCTACCTTCGATCGAAATTCAGTGAGATCAACTTCGTGGTCCCCGACTACGCGAAGAGTGCGGCGACCCTGCTCTCGCTCGCAGGTGATCGCATCTACATGGCACCGGCAGCCGAGCTTGGACCTCTGGATATCCAGGAGGTGCGTGAGGGCGAGATCCGCATGCGCTCAGCTCTCGACACGGCAGACTCCATCCAGGCGCTGTGGGACGAAGCCATCACGCAGGTCCTGCTCAGCGGTGGCGTCGTGCTCCAGCAGACCGGTCTGGCGCGAGACAAGACGATCTCTCACCTCCTCGAGTTCGCTGGCGACTTCATGAGGCCCCTGCTCGAGCAGCTGGACCCCGTCGCGATCAAGGCAGCGAACACGAGCCTGCTCGTGGCGATGGAGTATGGGGCGCGACTACTCGCCTATCGCACGGGAGACGACCTGGAGGATGTCTACCCGCGAATCGAGCGCATGATTCGGCGGTACCCAACCCACGGCTACGTGATCGACCGAACCGAAGCGAGAGACCGCCTTGGTCTGCCGGTCGAGAAGATCGAAGACTACGACTTGGAGTTCCATTGTGATGCGTGGCACAGCGTTGCGCGAAACAATCCTGTTAGCCTGGTCCAACTCTTCAGCCTGGCAGAACTGGAACGAATCTCCAGAGGAGAGCACGATGACGCGATCCCGGATGAGACAGAGGCTGATGGCGATGAGTAGTGATGCAAGCGCCGCGGAGATCTCCCGCAGAGTCACTGTTCGACGCCCTGTCGTCGTCAGCCGCGCACAATCGTCGAAGGTCACCGCCCAGAGGCTCGCTCTGCGGTCGCCCTCCGCGCGGAAGGCCCTCGCCGGTTGGAGCGACGCCTACCAACAGGGCCGCTAACTAGCCGACAAGACTGCACCCCCGCCCTCCACCTAGGAGGAGCGGGGGTGCAGTCGCGTTCGAGGGCAGTGCGGTCAGCGGACGGTGATGACGCCTGCCTCCCGGACGAGGATCTCGAGAGCCGCGACGACGCGGACGGTCGCGACGTTGCGGCCGAGCGCGAGGACCGCGGTCCCGTCAGGGTTCTCGGTCTCGACGTCAGGTCCGGCGACGAGGACGCGGACGGTGCTCGCGTCGACGCGCTGCAACGGCTTCCAGGTCGACCCGCGGTCGAACGAGATCTCGAGCGGGTCCGGGGGGGTAGCGCGGTGGCGTCGGGCCAGCGCGCCCACTCGCGGCCGCGGCGGTCGATGTCCATGCGCTACCTCCGTGGAGTCGAGAGCGAAAGAGGGTGCCCGACCGGGTCCCCGAGGGCGAACGCCGAGCCGACCGGCCCCGGACCGAGGACGAGCTCGACGTCGTCCGGCAGCGGCGCGCCCGACGTCGTCACGATGTCGGACACCCCGAGCCCGTCGACCAGGTCGACGACGAGCTCGCGCACGAGCACGGCCGCCAACGTGTCCGCCACGCCCACCATGTCCGCGGACGTCCGGGACGCCGCGAGCGCCGTCGTCAGGACGTCCGTGGTGGTCACGGTGTCCTGGGTGTGGTGGACGGTCCCGCCCGCGGCGGACAGGTCGTCCGTGAGGGCGAGCGTGTCGACCAGGTCGACGGCGAGCACTCGCGCGAGCGACGCCGTGAGTATGTCCGTGACGGCGAGGGTGTCCGTCCGGGTTCGCGGACGGACAGCGGACACGGACACGGTGTCCGCAGCGCGTCTGGCCGGGTGAAGTCTGGTCACAGGTTGATCTCAGGTACTGGCGTACCAGGTTGGGTCCGTGGATGCTGCGGGCGGCGGGGGGAGCGGTTCCACCCGCACGAAAGGTCATGCACATGAAGAAGTGGCAGCAGGCATCCGCGGCGGTCGCCGCGGCGGCGCTGGGACTGACGGTCGCGGTCGGTGCCGCGGCTCCGGCGAGCGCACAGTGGATCCCGGACGGGAACTACCTGACGAAGTACTCCGGGGAGATCTGGAAGGTCGACTCCACGGTCGGGGGTATCTACCCGATGACCTACGACGAGTGGGCCGCAGAGGGCTTCCCGACGCCGAAGGCGGCGCCGACGGACTTTGTGAAGTACTCCTGGGCGCCCACGATCCACGCGGTGACGTTCTTCGACCCGGCCGACCCGAATCTGTGGCTGTGGGACGAGCTCGGGTATGCCGACTGGCAGCGCGCTGGGAAGCCCGCGCCGCGTAACGCCGGCTGGATCGAGGGCTCCTACGTGTACAAGTGGGGCACCTCGGCTGAGATCCTGATCGAGGAGCCCAACGGTGGGGTGAACCACAAGCTCACGTACAACGAGTGGCAGAACACCGGGTTCAAGCCCTATGTCGACCGGTGGAACGAGGGCTTCATCAAGTACTCGTGGGACTCCACGATCGTGCGTATGACGAACCTGTCGGCCGGTCAGGGCTACCGCCTGGGGTACAACGAGTGGCAGGCCGAGGGCTTCCCCACCCCGAAGGTCGTCAACCGGGTCACCGGTGACCAGGTGTACCGCAACTACGGGTCCTCGACGATCTACTACGCCGGGCCCGGGCTCAACCGGGCGATCAACTACGCCGAGTGGTCCGCCATGGGCCGCCCCAACCCGACCGTGAAGAACGTCCCCGCCCGCCCGGCAGACAAGGACTGCAAGGACTACCCGAGCCAGGCCGCGGCGCAGGCCGAGTTCAACTACTACTACCCCGCCTACGGTGACGTCTTCGGGCTCGACGGCGACGGCGACGGCATCGCCTGCGAGAGCTACTTCCGCTGACCCGCGCTACAACGCCGCGAAGCGCCCCGCCCTCCCGAAGGAGAGCGGGGCGCTTCGTCGTACCTGGACGGTCGGTCAGGAGGGCGGGAACTCGTCGCGGCCGTCGAGCGCGCGCAGGTCGTTCACCATGGCACGTTCGTCGGGGGTCAGAGAGGTGATGGTGTGGACGCCGTCGTCGTCCGGCACCGCGAGGGTCGGGGTGGAGGACAGGCCGAGGTGACGCAGCCAGGCATCGACGGGCGGGATCGCCATGATCCGGGCCAGGGCTGCGGAGACAGCGGCAATGACCGCAGCCGCGGCGACGACCCACGCGAGCCACGCCTCGGGCAGGTAGCCGCCGAGCTCCTCATGCAGGATCGCCGCTACGAGCGGGGCGACGATCCCAAGCACGAGCACGAAGGAAACGACGTTCTGCACCGCGGTGCGCCAGGACGCGCGGCCGGGGTACTCCTGCTGTGTGGGGGTGGTGGTCACGAGATCTCCCGGTTGTCGAAGGTGAGGGTGCCGGTCAAGCCGGCGAACGCCTTGTCCGCTGCCGCGGTGATCGCGGCGGCGATCGTGTCGGGGTCGGTCCCGGGCAGGGCCTGGACCGCGTTGGTGATCGCGGTCTGGGTGAAGCCCGCGAGCTGGTCGCGCACGTAGCCGAGGTTCTTCACGATCTCGGCGCCGTCGCCGACGTCGAGCACGCGCGGGTACCTCGCGCGGCCGTTCTCCTTGCCCGGCAGCGCGCCCATGATCCGGTCGTACATCTCCTGCTGCTTCTGCTCGCTGAGGGCCATGAGGAAGCCACCTCCGGTGAGTAGGTCCGTGACCTCGCGACGCATGTGCGCCATGTCCCAGTCGCGGATGTCGATCTTTCGGTTGGGAGCCCACTCGTTGTGGCCGCACACCATGTCGGGGCCAAAGCCGGACAGGTCGCAGTACGCGGCGTTGATGCGCGGGTAGGCCCACCGCTGGGCGTCGGTCCAGTCGCCGTCGCCGGCGGACTCGGCCTCGGTGCCCCAGACGGACCGGTTCCCGGTCAGGCCGCGCCAGCCGCCCTCGCCGGCGTGGTTCGCGCGCCCGGCGGCCACGACGACCGCGACGCCGGAGCGGGCGAGGAGCACGTTCGCGAGCGGGCCGGGAAGCTTGGGACGGCCGTCGCGCACGACCTTGAGCGAGGGCCGGTCCCCGGTGCGCGCGCCGGCGGTCCAGTGGCAGACCGCGCCCTGGGGGTCGAAGTCCGCGCTGCCGCGGACCTCCCAGCCGTCGACGAGCTCGACCGTGAGCCCGCGCGCGGCGAGCGCTGCGGGCAGGCGGGTGATGCGGGGCATCAGTCGTCGTCCTGGTCGGGGTCGTAGGGGCGGGTGGGCACGGCGTCGTCCGCGGTCGCGGCGTCGCGCATGCGCCCGTCCCGCTCGCGCGACCAGTCGAGGTCGTCACGCTCGGTGCTGGGATCGGTGCTCACGGGTGTCCTCCTTCGGGCATGGCGACGGCCCGGGCCGGGGAGTAGTCCGGTCCGGGCCGTCTGGGTGGTGGGTCAGAGGCCGAGCAGGCGGGCGAGCCAGCCGCGGCGTTCGAGACGGTCGAGGCGCGCGTCGACCTTCGCGTTGTGCTCGGTCGCGTCGCTGAGGTGTTGCGCGAGGCCGGACTCGATCCGGTTCACGGCGTCCGCGAGGGACTTGCCCGAGTTGGGTCGGACCTCGTGCGCGGTGACTTCGGCCTTCGCTTCGACGTTCTTGAGGCGCTTGCTCGTGCGGTGCGAGCTGACCATCGTGACGACGCTCGGCCACATCAGCAGCGCGAAGACGACCACGACGGCGACCACGGCCTGAGGCCAGGTCACGACGTCGGCGAGGTCGGGGATCCCGGCATCGGTCATGAGCGGCATCGGCTCACTCACCGACCATCAGCAGGGACACACGGTGGGCAAAGTTCGCGAGGGGCCCGCTGGTCCCGAAGACGCGGTAGGCGACCGTGGAGGCCGAGGACGCGGACGCGTTCCACCGGAACGTCATCGCGCCGAGGGACATCGAGGTGTGGGTGTCCTGGAACCAGACCGCGCCCAGGGAGGTGCCAAAACCGCCGCCGTTGATGGTGATCGACGCATCCCCGGCCGCGTTCGTCGTGGCGTTGGACACCTGGGCGATGAAGAACTGGCCGCTCTGGCGCGGCAGCGGGTTCTGGATGCGCGTCCAGGCGGTGCCGTTGAAGAGCTGCAGCGCCCCGGCGACCGCGCACAGCTGCCCGGCGGTCGGGGACGGGTAGGCGGCGTCGCGCTGGGCGCCGTTGGAGAAGCGGGGCACGCCGCGGCTGATCATCGCGTACCAGATGAGCGAGAGGTCGTCGGGGACGCCTGGCGGGTCGTCGTAGGTCGGCAGGTCGATGCCCTGGATGGTGTCGGGCGTGGGCATGTCAGGCCTCCTCGAGGGTCTGTGGCTCGGGGTAGTCCGCGGCGACCGCGACGACGTGCGTCGCGGTGATCACCAGGGACTGGATGAGCTCGGGGTCGTATCCGAGGGCACGGATCACGTCCGAGGGCGGGGTGGTGGGGTCCACGGGAATCGGCTCCTGCGGTACCGGGACCGGTGTCGTGTCATCGACGAGCACCTGCTCGTCGCCCCCTGCGATGTCGTCCACGCGGCCTCCTAGGCGGGTGGGGTGTAGGTGATGGCCAGGTCGGCCGGGCGCGCGTCGGCGTTGAACGCGTCCGCCGGGGCGTCGGACCAGATCGCGATCCCGGTGACGGTTCCGGCGAGCCAGGCGGTGATGAGCGCGGCCGGCAGCGCGAGGCGGGCCGTCTCGCCCATCGCGACGGGCGGGTACCGGTACGGTCCGAACGGGAACGCCGGCGTCGCGACCGGCGGCGGGGACCCGGTGGTGTAGGAGTGCCCGTACAGCACGGGCGAGGACAGAGGCGGCTCGGGCGCCCCGGTGCCGACGCGGCGCCACAGGAGCGAGACCCCGGTGATGGTCGACCCGGACGGCACCCGCGATGCCAGCGACCCGTAGTACCCGATCGTGGCGTGGTCGATCATCTGCTGGGCGACGATCTCCTCGGTCGACCCGATCGGCATGATCTGCCGACCCTGCGCCCACCCTGTGATCGGGCCCGGGTTGTCGTACCGCGTCCAATCCCGAGGTTCCGGGCCGAAGTTCACGCGACGGTCCAGGAACCAGCCCGACGTCGACGCGACGACGATCTCCTCGTCCGGCACGAGGGACGGGGCCGCCGAGACCTTGCCCGTCACGACCCACGCGGACGTCGTCGGGATGACCAGCACCTGGTCCCCGACGGTCGGGACGTAGGCGGTCGCGTACTGCAGGGACGGGGTCGTGGACCCGTCGGCGAACCGGACCGTGACCGCGGTCGCGGCGACCGCGGTCACGAACCCCAGGCGCGGCATCGGTTGGCGCGCCTGGTCGATCATGCGGGCCACCGCGGGAGGAGACGTCACTCGGTCACCTCCCCCAGGTCACGCGTCGACACGCGGAAGTCCCCGCCCGCGACGAGCGGCAGCGTGATCTCGTCCACGATGTGCCGGCTGATCGACTGCGCGACCCGGGTGTGATCGGTCACGACATCGACCACGTCGCCCGCCTCGAGCGGGTACAGGGGAACGCTCGAGATGTTGAGAGACGACCCGGCCCCGGTCGTCCTCGCGAGCCCCGCGCGAGCGACGGTCTCGCACTGCCCACGCCACGTCAGCGACGGGATCGACACGAAGCGCGGCTTGCGACCCCACGCCCCGGTCGACGGGTCGCCATACCGGGTCGGTGAGCGCGGGTTCACGTCCCGCACCTCCGCACCCACCGGCGCGTTCCAACCCTCCGGCGTCGTGCCCGTCACGACCCACGCGTTGGACACCGGCCCCCGAGACTGCTGCCCGGCAGCGTCCAGCAGCACCCCGCCCGGACCCGCTTGGAACCGGAACACCGGCGCCGTGTCGAGCGTCGGGGCGTCCGCGATCACGAACCGGCCTGTCGGGTCGGCGTACACGGCGCACCCGATGGACTCGGCGAGCGCCGCGACACCGTCGGCCCACCGGTCGCGCTCGATCACCGTCGGGGCCACGCGCCGGTCGGCGCGCGTGCTCACGGCGACCTCGGCAGCCGCGAACGACTCCAGGATCAGAGACCGGATGATCGCGACCGCGGACGGGCCCGACACGGTACGCGGCACGTGGAGCCGGTCGTCGATCACCCACGCCTCCCGAGAGACCCCCGAGGCCCGCACCCCGCTGCGGTCCAGCAGCGAGCCCACCACCTCGTCGATGCGGAACACGCCGAGCGGCACCCACTCGACCCGGCCGCCGGCGTAGACGAGGCCCGCGCGGACCGTGATCTCCTGCCCATCCGTCCCGATCGGCTCGACCCCGGTCCGGGTGGCAGGAAACGCGGGCTCGTCGCGGAACAGCGCACCAGGAAGACGCGGTGCGATCGTCAGGTCACAGGTACGGCGCACGTGCTGGCGCGAGGACACCGTGACGCTCCCGCCCGTCACCGGAAGCGCCCGCCCCCCGTACAGCGGCACACCGCCCTTGGCCACGGTCGCGCGAAAGATCATCTGGTGAGGGCGCGCGATCGCCTCGCGGTACGCGTCAGAGACCGCCCACACGTCAGCCTCCCTGCAGCACGTCGAAGTACGTCCCGTTGCCGTCGACGATGTCCTGGTAGGTGGCGTAGGTCTGGCGCACCGTCTCGTAGGTCGTGCCCGTGTATCCCTGCCCCTCACCGGCGGGCGCGCTGGTGGCGGTGAGCTGGAGCGCGAACGTGCGCCGCCCGTACACGTCGACGCGGACCTGGGCCGGGTTGGACCGGCCGACGCCTTCGACGTAGTAGTACCCGGACGGCAGGAGCGGCTCGCCCGGGTCGCCCGTCTGAATCAGGAGCACGCGCTCGGTCCGGAGCAGCGCGGTCAGCCGCGCCACCTCAGAGTCGTTGCGGGGTAGGAGCACGATCGTCAGAGCGTCCGTGTCCGTGCCGGACCACTGCGGGATCGACCCGCCAGCGGGCACCTGGTACACCCCGCCCTGCGTCGGGGACGTCGCGTCCCCGACCTGCGCGAGAGGCACCTGGCATGTGAGCTGCGGGCGCCCCGGGGCCTTGAGCCACAGCCCCCACGCAGCCCCCGACGTCGCCACGGAGACGGCGGAGGTCCGGACGAACGCGCCGGCCGCATTCCACCCGGTCACCAGGTACGTGCACGACGTGTCCATCGGCGCCGCGTCGTCCACGCCGATCCACCAGCCGCCCGCGCTCCGCACGTTGTTCGCCGTGCGCACCGGTTCCTGCGGCGCACCGGCCGACGACCGGGTGACCGTCAGGCGCGCGACCGGAGACGGCCACATGCCGCCGTCCACCGTGATCCTGACCAGGTTCTGGACCGCGTCGAACTCCGCCTCAAGGATTCCATCGGGGCTCGTCGGCACGCTCACCACCTCCCGGGGTACTGCGACGCACGATCCTGCGCGGCACCGTGCAAGGCGACGACGCCGTTCGCGCCGGCGAGCATGCCCGCCACGATCCGGTCCGCGAGCTCGGCCAGGTCCGCACGTGTGACACCCCCGACGGGGACGGCGCGCGGAGCGGGTGTCGGCCCGGTCGCGAGCACTTGCCCCCCGTTCGCGTACCCGGGGAGGCGGTCGTTGTTGATGGCCTCGAGGAGGCGCGCGTGCTTGCGCGCTGACGTCGCCTTCACGACGAACTCGTCCGGCATGGCGAGGATCGGGACAGAGTCCTGGCCGGGGATTCCGCCCGTGACGCGACCACCCGTCGCCATGCGCCGGGAGTTGTACCCGACCCCGGTGATCTGCTCGCCTGACGCGTTGTACTGGACGTTGACGTTGATCCGTCGGCCGTCGAGCAGGTCGAGCTGCTGACGCACGGTCGTGACCGCGTCCCAGGCGTTCCCTGTCGCCGTCACCGTGAACGACCCGTCCGGCAGGTTCTCGACCTTGTACGCCAGGCCACCGACCTCGACCGTGACCGCGCCAGCGTTCGACGAGATCGCTGTGTTGACCTTCTCCGGGACCGCGCCGTAGGAGTCGACGAGGTCCCACGCCTGCTCCTCGGTGAGGCCCATCTGCACGAGTTGGGCGTGCAGCGCCTGCCTGCCCGTCTCGTACTTCTGCGCGAGCGAGTCCTGGGTCTCCCCGGCCCGGGCCCCGGCCGCGGCCTCCGCGTCAAGCGCGGCGACCGCGTTCTTCAACTGCTGCTCGAGCTCGGAGCCGGCCGTGACCGTGCCGTCCTGCGCCACGGTGAACGCGTCGACGAGCTGCGTCGCACCGTCGGCCGCGTACCCGACCTGGTCGAGCGACTGCGCCGCCCGCATGCTCGCGTCGTGGAACTCGGCCTGGAGGACCTGCGGGATCCCGAACTCGTTGAGCTTCTGCTGAGCCGGGTCGATCCCGTTCTCGATGAGGTTGGTCCGCATCGCGTCCGCGGCGTCCGTCGTCGAGTCCTTGAAGTCGCGCATGCCGTCGGCGATGTCGCGCACGGCGGCGCTGTCCTGGGCACCGGGAAGCCACTCGTCGGCGGCGTCGATCGCGTCGGCGATGCTGACCATGAGGTCTGCCATCGGGCCCGACACGAAGTCGCCGATCGCCTCGGTGCCGGCAGCCATACCCTCAACGACGCCGCGACCGATGTCGAGTCCGCCGTTGGCGACGTCGAGCATGAAGCCGACGACCTCGGCGCGGTTCTCCGAGACGAACTCGGCGAGGTCGCCGATCGGCTCGGAGAAGGCGGCCGCGAGAGCTCCCTTGATGCCGTCGGCGGCGACCTCGATGTTGCGCTTCGCCTCCTCGATCTTGGTCGCGTCGTTGTCCGCGAGGGTGTCGAACATGCGCTGCGCCGCTCCCTCGACGCCGTTGAGCTGGTCGACCGCGTTGGTCAGGTCCATCGCGTACAGCGCCTCGCCGAGGTCCTCGGCCTGGGTGCCGAACAGGGCGACTGCCGCGGCGTTGCGTGCGACAGGGTCCTCTACGGCACGGAGCCGGTCGAGGACGATGTCAAGGCCTTCGCGCGCGGACTCGCCGCCGGCGGCGATCTTCGCCGTCATCTCCTCGGCGCTGAGGCCGATGAGCTGGTAGCCCTCGGCCGACGCTTTGGACCCGTCGGTCGCGCGGATCTGGAACTCCTTGAGCGCGTCCGCGGCGAGGTCGGAGTTGCGGGCGCCGGCGGCGAGGCCCTGGTTGATCAGACCGAGCGCCTCCTCACCGGAGAGCCCGAGGCGCTGGAAGAGCGAGGGGTACTCGGTGAACGTGTCGAGGAGGTCCTCCTGCGCGTTGACGCCCTCGCGCGCGCCCGTGGCGAGGAGGTCGAACGCCTCGTCCGCAGACTTCACGAGCCCCGTGCGCAGGAGCTGCGTCACCGCGACCGACACGGGGCGGACATCCTCGTCGAGGACGTCCGCGATGCCGGCGAGGGAGGAGATCACCTGCTGGGCCTGGCGGGTCGTCGCCTTCGGGTCGAGGAGGCCCTGCTGGACGGCGATGCGCGCGGTGTCCATGTTCGACTCGATCGACTCGCCGAACGTGTCGGCGTAGGCCTCGCCGGCCGCGCGACCGAGCTTCGCCGCCTCGCCCTCGGAGATCCCCGTGAGCGCCTGGAGGCGGTCCTGGCGCTGCTCGACCCCGAGGCCGTCCTGGATGGCGTCCGCGAGCGCCTTGCCGGCGGCGACGCCGATGCCGACGACGGCTCCGGCGATGGGCACGGTCGCGAGCGCGGCGACGATACCGTCGGCGAGCCCGGCGCCTGCCTTGCGCCCGCCCTCGGCGCCAGCGTCGCCGGCGTCGTCGGCGAGGTCGTCGAGCTCGGACTCGGCGGCCGCAGTGTCGGCGTCGACCTCCATCGTGGCGCGGGCCGAGCGCAGCCCCTGGAGGGTGCGCTCGACGCGCTCGAGCTTGCCCTCGGCGCGCTGGATGTCCGCGTCGACCTGGAGCTCGCCCTTGACCGAGTTGAGGTACTCGAGCTCGCTGCGGATCTTCTCGGACTGCTGCTCGGCCTGGGAGATGTCGGCCTCGATGCGGGTGACGACGTCCTGGGAGACGAGCTTCTTCGCGTCGGCCTCGACCTGGTCCATGCCGGCGAGCGCGCCCTTGACGTCGGCGTCGACCTTGACCTTCGCGGGGTTGCGCTCGATGCGCTGCCCGATCTGCTTGACGTCCTTCTCGGCCTTCTCGACCGGCTTGGTGTCGGCCTTGAACAGGAACTCGAGCTCACCGGCGCGAAGGGCCACCGGGTCACCTCCTCGGGAGTGCGTGGTGCAGCCGGCTGCGCGGGTCGTGCACCAGGTCGAAGATCAGCCCTCGGACGCCGAGCATGGGCCGGTCGCGCACGGCGGGGTCGTACAGGTCGATGCCGTGCAGCTCCGACAGGTCCGCCAGGACCAGCGCCCAGAACCGCGTGATCGCCGTCCAGGACGTGTCGGGCTGGGGCTTCTTCGGCCGAGCGGACGATGCCGACTCGGGCTCGTTCAGCCGCTGCGGGATCCGGTAGTCCGCGAAGATCGGGATGCCCTGCTCGTCTTCGCCGATCGGTTCGCCGACCCCGAACCGTGCCCACTGCTCCGGCGTGAGGTCGGCGGCGCTTTTGGGAGGTCGTCGTCCTCCTCGGCTGGCGCCTGCTCGGCGGCCGCGGCGTCGCGCGGGGACCAGAGCCAGGTGGCGTAGATGTCGGCGACGTCCTTGCCGCGCGCCCAGTAGAAGACGCAGTAGTACGCGACGCGGTTGATCGTCGTCGGGTGCACGCCGGCGTCGACCATCTCGCGGAAGGTCTCGTTGCCGAGCGCGGGGTGGTCGTCGGGGCCGATCGTGTCGAGGACGGCCTGGACGTCGGCGGGGATCGGGCCCTTCGCGATGCCGAGGTTCACTTCGCCGCGCACGGCGCATGCGAGGACCTTGCCCATGTCGCCCACGCTGGGCGGGCGGACCGTGAAGGTCCGCCCGCCCAGGGTGAGGTCGAGCGAGGGCACCGCCCAGGCGGAGAAATCGACCGACACGTCAGGCGCCGCGCGTGTAGACGAACGCGTCCGACGCGCCGGCCGCGTTCGTCACGATGACCGGGACGTCGCCAGCGTCACCGACCGGCACGACGGCCATGATCGTGGCGGCGTTGACCGCGACGAACTCGGTCACCGGGGCGCCGTCGATCGTGATCCCCGTGACGCCGATGAAGCCGGAGCCCACGATCGTGACGAGGTCGCCGTCGCCAGCGCCCTCGGGAGTGACGCCCGTGATCGTCGGGGCCGTCGCGCCCCAACCGGTGAACGGGTTCACGATCGACTTGCGCTTGCCCTTGCCGGTCAGGGTCACGCCGATGCGCTCGGCCGCGCCGTCCGCGCCGGCGTTCTGGCGGGCGAGCGAGGCCGTCGCGAGGCCCTCGTAGGCGTCGTCCGGGTCGGGCGTGATGGACTCCGGCTTGTGGAAGTACCGGACGCGCACGACCGCGGCCTCACCGGTCGTCTCCGGCCGGGTCGAGTCCACGAGCTTCTGCACGTCGGGCACGAACTTGCCCGTGCCGGCGATGCGGTTGCCCAGGACCGAGAACGCGACGGCCCACGACTCCGAGGTCTTGTCCTCGTTCGGCGCGCCGAAGTCGTCGTAGGTCTGCACGTCCTGCGTGACGGGCGTCGGGGTCGGGTTGAAGTCCGAGATCCGGTTGATGTTCACCCAGTTCTCGGTCCCTCCCGGGTAGCCGAGGTCGATCTGGATGCCGTACTCGAACGACTTGCCGAGTGTGGCACCGGCCGGGAGTGCGGGAGCGTCAGGCATGGGAAGCCTCCGGGTTGTCGATGATGATCTGGTAGTTGTCCGACCGCTCCTGACGGCCGTTGGCGTCCGCGCCCAGGTGCGCGAAGTTCAGGCGGAACGCCGTGTTGATGCCTCCCACGCGGGAGAGGCCCTGCAGCGCCGCGAACGAGGCGCCCGCGAGCGCGTCAGCCCCGTCCGGGGCGTTCGTGGGCCCGCGGTGCCAGAGCTGTACGCGGCGGGCCGTGAGGCCGTTCTCGAGTTCGTCGGAGCCGCCGTAGACGGTCACGCCGACGGCCTCGTCCGGGGTGGTCCCGATCACGCCGTAGAACAGGCGCACGGCCGCGGAGGGGTTGATGCCGTCCGGGATCCAGGCCCAGCCGCACCGAGCCGCGAGGATCCACAGCAGGACCTTGGTGAGAGCCGCGTCGTCCATCAGCCGCCGAGCTCCTCTCGGATCTTGGCCGCGAGGATCTGCGCGAGCTCGCCGCGCATGTCCTGACCGGCGGACTCGAGGAACTTCGGCCCGCCGCCCTCGTGCTCGTAGGTCATGTCCTCGTGCTGGCGCGCGATGTACGGGTACCGGTTCTTGTGCCCTGCGCGCTTCGGCGTCTGGTACGTGACGGCGACCGTGAGGTCCTCCACTTGCACCTCGCCGGCCTCCTTGAGGTCCCCGAGGTTCTCCGGCGCGCGGCTGTTCGACTCCTCGAGCAGAGCATCACCTGCCGCGCGTAGCCCGTCCTGCGCGGCCTGCTCGATCGTCGACAGGATCGGGAGATAGAACTTCACCCAAGACCACCTCCTCGGCTCGCGTAGCCTCAGCGCATGGATCAGGGGATTCGACCGACCGGGACGCTCCGCGCGTGGGGATGGCCGCTGCTCGCCGCCGGCATCCTGGTGCTGCTCATCGTGTGGCCGCTCTTCACGATCGGGGCCGCGACCAGCGCCAGCGACGCACCCGGGACGGGCTTGGTGTTCTTCGTGGCTCGCGTTGCGCCGTTCCTCGGCGTCGCGCTCGTCGCCGGGGCGATCACGCTCCTCGTCATGGCGAGCAAGCGCGCGGCCGCGAACCGCGAGGCCACCCAGGCCGCGCAGCTCGCCGCACTACAGGCGCAGGTGCGCGGTCACTCGAGCGACAGCGTCTGAAACGCCGGCCAGCCGGGCGCCTGGTGGCGCCCGATCGCGAGGACCTCAGCCTCGCGCTCGCCGGGCATCCCGGGCCAGACCGTGACGAGGGACCCGAGCGGGATCGCCTCGACGAAGTTGACGTGGACCTGTGACGTCGAGACGACCTCGGCGCCGTCGCGGTTGCGGACGATCTTCTGCTCGTCCTCCGCGAACGCTGCGACGGGGCGCGGCGGGCCGTAGGTCGAGCCCATGCCCGTGTCCTCGAGGAAGTCGCGCACGAGGACCGTGTGCGGGGTGAACTCGTCGGGGAGCAGCTCTGCGATCACGAGACGTCCTCCGGGCAGGCGAGAAGGTCGATCGACGCCGCGCGCTGCTTGAGGACGCCGAGCAGGCGGCGGTCCTGCTTAGTGAGGTACAGGTCGCCGGTCGGGTTCGCGAACGTGAGCGACTTGGAGAACGGGCCCATCGTCGTCGCCTGCTGCGTGACCCCGGGCTGGCTGGTGCTGTCTGAGCGCATCGCGCGTTCGACCATGGCGCACGAGATCATGCGCCGCACGGCGACGTCGGTCACGGCGCCGTCGACGACCACGGGCGCCTTCTCGGCGTCGAGGACCGCGGCCGCGTCGTCGAGCAGCGTGCGCGCTCGTGCCTTGGCCTCGTCGGTGTCGGGGAGGCCCGGCCACCGCAGCTTCAGGTCAGAGACCAGTGCGTATGCCATGACCGGGCCTCCCCTCGCTCACCAGTCGGTCTCGCCGTCGGCCTTGTCGCCGTCGTCCGCGACGTCGTCGGACTCGTCGTCCTCCGACTCCTCGGCGTCGGCGTCCGTGGGCTGCTCGGCCTCGGACGCGCCGTCCGCGGCCGCGGCCTCGACGAGCTCCTTGATCGCGTCGCGACCCGCGTCCTCGGGCACGTCGACGCCGAGGTGCGCGGCGTAGGCCGCCCACTCCTCGCGCGAGGCGTTGCCCTTCGGCTCGGAGACGCGACCCTCGGGCACATCGGCGGGCTTCTGCGGGTCGTTGGCGGGCTCGGGGGCCTTCCCCTTGCCCTTCGCACCCTGACCCGCCTTGGAGCCGCCACGCGACCCGCTGCGGCGCCCGCTCGGGGCATCGTCAGGGACGACGACGCCCAGGTGGGCGAGGCGGCGCAGCCGGGCGAGGACCTTCGGGTCCTCGACCTCGAGCTCGCCGTCGACGAACCGCACGCCGACGTCGCCGACGATCAGGCCCTTGTACTTCTCGGACCGGACGATGACACCCATGATCAGGCCCCCTCGGTGAGCACGATCTTGCCGTGCTTGCGCTCGTTGCCGTAGTTCAGGCCGATCTCGCCGTAGATCTGCACCTTGTCGGAGGCGCCGGTCTTGGCGAGGGGCTCGGCGAAGAAGTGCCCCTTGCCGGGGATCTCGAGGAACGCCGGCTTGAGCTCCTCGAGCGAGGCCACCTGCAGCACGTTCGTCGGGATGTACCGGTTGAGCATGATGTTCACCCGGCCGAAGTCGGTCTCGAACGTCTGCAGGTTCACACCGCCGACGTTGCGCGACTGCTCCTCGTACCCGCGGTCCTTGATGAAGATCTTCGTCAGGACGCGCTTGAGGCCAGCGTTGACACCGACGGTGCGGGTCTCGCCCTCCTGGATGCCGCCGTTCTCCCAGACCTCCTGCATGAGGTCGAGGACGAGCTCCTCGGTGAGCGCGGAGCCGGGGGTCGCGCCCGCGGCGTACTCGGCGGTCACGACGTTCGTCGTGGTCGCCTCGATGAGGCCACGGGTCTTACGCGGCGCGGTGTTGTCCGCCGGGCGGGCGTAGGTGCCCGTCCAGAACGTCAGCTCGACGTCGCGCGCGATCTGCTTGAACTGCTGCTGCAGCTGCCACGCGAGCTCGTCGGCCGGGATGACTGTCGAGCCGACCGTCACCGCCGTCGCGCCGGCGCCGCGCTGCTTCGTGGCGCCCTGCTTCGTGTAGGAGATCGAGACGGCCTCCTGGTGGATCTCGACGACGTTCGACGCGTTGTACCGCACGCGCGCCTCGCCCGTGGGCGCGTCCGCGCCCTCGAGCCGCTGACGGTCGTCCTGCGCGTCGCGCAGGTCGTAGCCCTGCCACTCGAACAGCGTCGCGCCGACAGACTCGCCGCCGGTGAGACCGCCGATCGAGGAGAGCAGCGGCGTGTCCTCGGGGGACGCGGCGAAGAGCTCGCCGACGTAGTTCGGCAGGTTGAACGTGGTTCCCTGTCCGGTGATACCGGGCATCGGGTCACCCCTTTCTGGGGGTCGTGGTTACGGAGAGACGGACCCCAGCTGCATCGCCTTGAGCTGCCCCGCGAGCTCGAAGTTGCCGGCCTTCTCGGCGGCAGCGATCTGGTCGCGGAGCGGCACGTTCCCGGGCGGTGTCGGCGGTGTCTGCGTGACGGTCGGCACCGGCTGGGCGGCGGGCGGCTGGGGGGTGATGAGCGCCTTGAGCTCCTCGAAGTGCGCCTCGAGCTCCTCGCGGGTCGAGCCGCGCAGCGCGGACGCCGGCACGCTCGAGCCCTGGACGATCTCGGCCGACCACGTCGCGACCTGCTCGCGCGTCTTGTACTGCGCGAGCTCGGCCTGCGCGTCCGCGAGCGCCTTGGCGGCCTTCTGCTCGTCGGTCATCTTCTCGGCCTTGATCCGCTCGAGCTCCTCGGCCGCGGCCTTGTTCGCCTTCGCCCGGTCCTCCCACTTGCGCGCCTCGGCCTTCCAGTCCGGCTCCTGTGCAGGAGCCGGCGGGTCGGCCGGGATCGGCGTCGGGGCGGGCGCGGGTGCCGGGGGCTGTGCAGCCGCCGGCGGTGGGGCCGAGGTGGGCGTGGGCGGGGTCGGCGTTCCCGGGGCCGCGGGGGTCGGTGCGCCGCTCATGCCTTCACCACGAGGTAGTCGTGCTCGAAGATCGACTGCGCGGCCTGGCGGGCCAGGGTGAACGCCTCGTCCTCGTTGAAGCCCTGCTCGATCAGCTCCTTGCGGAACTTCCCGAGCACGTCGGCAGTGCTGGCCTGCGGCTCGCTCTCGGTGCTCATCTGGGTTGTCCTCCCGTGCGGGATCGCCGCGGCGCCCGTGCGGGTCCGCGGTGGTGGATGGGTGGGTGTCCCGGCCGTGCGGCCGGAAGATCAGTCGTCGACGGCGATGAACGCGTCGATGTAGTCGCGCACGCGCGCCGTGTGCTCCTCGAGCTGCCTCGCGGCCGCGGCGTCTCCGGCGGCCGCGCGTCGGCGCACGGACTCCATGCGCTGAGAGGCGACGTAGGCGTCGACGTCGACCTCGGGCGCATCCTGGTCCCAGGACGGGACGGCAGCGCAGTTGCAGTCGCCGTGCGACGCGAAGTGCGCCGTCGCTTCCTTGTAGACCGCTCCGCGCTGGGCGAGGAACCGGCAGAAGTCGCAGGCCCCGGAACGGGTGAGGCGTCCCCACCCGCTCGCGCGGGGGTCGCGCCCGGTCGCCCGGACGATCGTCTGGCGAGCGGGCAGGAGGACCTGCTTGCTCGCCGCGCTCTGCAGCGACGGCAGCGCGAGCCCGGGCGCCGCGGTGAACAGGTGCCCCGCGGAGTACCGGACGGACGCCTCGACGATCTCCGGCTCGACGGGCTCGGCGGCCTCGGCACGGAACCGGCCCGGGACCCGCTCCTCCGCGCGGACCTCGTCGAACCAGTCGGCCGCGGCCGCCGCGCCCGCCTCGCCGTACTGCGCGACCAGCAGCGGCAGGTACTCGAGGAGCGCGTCGCGCGCGCGCTCGGGCTTGTCCAGGTCGAGCGACGCGAAGAACGCCGCGAGGTCACGCGAGAGCAGCGTCAGGAGGCCGGCCTGGGCGTGGCGGAGCTCGGCGGCCTTGGCCTGGGTGACCATCAGCTACTTCTCCTCGAGCCCTCGGGCCTCGCTCTCGGGCATGCGCAGAGCGACCGGCACGGCGCCGGTGAACTTGATCCCCGGGAGGCCGACCCGGGCGGCGACCTCGTCGGGGTCGACGCCGGCGCGCACGCCGAGGCCAAGCGCCTCGAACTGGACCTTGAGCCGCTGCGCGTCCTCGGTCGCCGTGGCGGCCGCGGACTGGCCCTGCTCCCGTGCGGCGCCGACCGCGGCGACCGCCTCGAGCGCGGCCCGCCCCTGACGGCGACGACGACCGGCCATGACACGCTCGATCTGCCCGGAGTCGAGGCCGGCGAGCTCGAGCCCGACCTCGTCCTGCGCGAGCTCGGGCAGCGCGGCGAGCTGCTTCGACCCAGCGTCCGCGAGCGCGGAGAGCGTTGGCTTCGACGGCGGCCGGAACCGGAGCTTGAGGTCCCGCATGCCGGCGGGCGGTTCGGTGAGCCCGTCGCGCAGCATGACGGCGTTGGCGAAGGTCCGCTTGAGCGCTGCGCCGTACACGATGTGCTGGTTCTCGGCGTCGCCCACGATGTCCTGGCGTGCTTCCTGCTTCGCGCCGGCGGACTCCGGGTTGTCGGTCGAGATGCCGAGCGAGCCGAGCGGGACCCCGGTGTGCCCGGAGAACTCGGCGGCGAGCTGGCGCAGCACCGCGATGTGCGGCTCGGGCGACTGCGCGGCGATCTGCTCGAGCTTGGGCAGGTCGCCGTCCTCGTCCTTGGACAGCGTGTTGAGGCGGCCCATGTAGAACGACCACAGCGGTATGGCCTTACCGTCGCTGCTCTGGAACGCCTTCTCGTCCGCGCCGAGGAGGATGAGCTTGAGCGCCGAGAACAGCTCGGAGTGGACCTCGAGGCGGGCCGAGGCGCGCATCGCGCGGTCGGTCACGGACATGACGGGCCGGTCGATGCGCGAGCGGCCGAACGGGCGCTCGAGCGTGGGCCGGAACGGCATCGCCTCCATCGGGATGCGCCCGCGCAGGTGGTTGCGGTAGACGTCACCGACGTACCAACCGCCGGGGCCCTTGAGGCAGACGATCGTCTCGCCCGGAACCATGACGGTCAGCATCGTGGGCGCGCCGAGCTCGTCGACGTCGTTGACGAGCATGCCGGCGCGCAGCGCGCGCGTGCGGCGGTTCCACAGCCCGGTGGCCCACAGCGCGGAGTGGAACGCGATGAGGACGTCCGGCTCGCCGGCCGCGGCGTCGCCGTTGGTCGTGGAGACGAACGCGACGGACTGCGCGAGCGAGCTGCTCACGGCCTGCGGGAACTCGATCTCGAACCGGTTGTCCTCGAGGAGCGTCGAGATCCCGAACGGGTCGCGGTCGGTGTCGTCGACGCCGGCGACGCGCTCGAAGACGATCCGGTTCGACAGCTCGTAGACCGCCTTCGCGGGCCAGCCGAGCACGGTCTCGAGCTTGTCCAGGATGTTCGGCGGGATCGAGACGGCGAGGTCCTTGAGACGGTTCTTCGCGTCGAGGTACAGCATCCGCTCGATGTTGCGCGGCAGGCACCGAGCCCACTGCTCGCCGAGCTCGTTGAGGACCTGCTGCGTTTCGGGGTTGAGCCCAAGCACCTGCGGGGTGGCCCACATCGCCGGGAAGAACGCGAGGCCCGAGCCCTTCGTCACATGACCACCGCCTTCGCCTTGCGATTCGGGTTGCGCTTCGTCGTCAGTGCGCCGTGGTACGCCAGGCTCACGGCCTCGGCAGGGGTCTCGTCGCCGTCCGGCGTGGTCGCGATCCAGCCCCACGCGCCAGACGTTCCGCGCATCTTCTTGTCCGAGACCGCGATCGAGTCGTCGAGCGCGGCCTGGCCCTCGTGGTCCAGGTGCGTCGCGTTGCCCGACCGGATCGCCTCGTGGAACGTCGAGCACGCCGTGAGGTATTGCTCGGTGGTCGCGAGGCGGATCACGCGCTCGGGGACGCCTGCCTTGCGCAGCGCCGCCTTGAGCGCGGCCGCGCCCGACCTGCCCGAGATGACGATCTCCGCCGTCTGGCGCCAGCGCGCGGCGAGCCACTCGGCGAGCGGGCCCATCCCGTCGTCGATGCCGCCCGACATCGCGTCGATGAGCTCGACGTGCACACCGCCGGCGTGCTTGCGCGCACCCGCGAGCGCGACGCGGTCACCGTTGAGGGAGAACGCCACGCCGAACGACTTGATACCGTCCGGCGCCTTGCGGACGCGGGTGTTGTACCACTGGTCCGAGGTGATCAGGCGCGACGACGGGTTGTCCTCGTCCCAGATGCCCAGGCCCTCGCGGCGGAACGACGCGTCGTTGGTCAGGTTCTCCCGTAGGCGCTCGATCGACTCGACCGGCGTGCGGTTCGGGAAGGACGGGTTCGCCTTCTTCCACTGCTTGTGGTTGTCCAGCGACGGCCCACCCGGCTTGCCGGTCTGCGGGTCCGCGGAGAACTCGACGTAGACCATGTTCTTCGACGTACCCGCGAGGGCCTTCTTGCGCCGGTTCGCGAACTCCTGACCGGGGTCCGAAGGCCGCGGCGGGGTGCCCATGAAGAACAGCAGCGCGCCCTCGGGCCGCCGGGTCTGGTTCGTCGCCGCGATCATGTCCTCGAGCGCCTTCTCCGTGAGGATCTGCGCCTCGTCGAACACCTCGACGTCGACCTCGTCGAATCCGCGACCGAACCCGCCCTCACGCGCGCCGAACATGATGACCGACCCGTTGCGGAACCGGATCTCCTGCTCGCCGTTGGTGTTGCGCGGCTCGAGCATGTGCGGCTTGATCTTGCGGCGCGACGTCATGCCCTTGAGCGAGCCGAACGTCTTCGTCGACGTCTTCGTGCGGTGCGCGGACCACAGGACCGTCAGGCCCGGGTTCAGCAGGCACAGCGCGATGACGATCATGCCGACGAGGAACGTCTTGCCGACCTGGCGCGGGATGGACAGGACCACGCCGCCCACGGTCGCGGCGTACTTCCCGTCGGCGCGCTTGCCGAGGGCGATCCGCCCGATGCCGTGCTGCCACTCGTCGAACGTCACGCCGAGCTCGGCGCACTTCTTCACGACGGGCCGCCACGCGGTGGTGACGATGCCCTCGGGGTAGACGACGTGCCGGGCAACCTCAGACAGCTTCGGGGTCGAAGTCCTCGTCGCCGTCTTCGTCACCGTCGCCGCCCTCCTTCGGCCCGCCCTCGGCCTCCTCCTGCGCCTCACGGGCCTTGATGTCGCGGTCGACCTCGACCAGGCGGCGCGAGAGAGCGGCCAGGTCGCGCGGAGCGGTGCGTTCGTCGTCGCAGGCCTTCGCCAGGCGACGGCGCAGCGCGACCAGCATCGCGAGCGAGTCGCCGACCTCCGTCGCGTCGAGGATCGTGGCCGGCTCGTCAGCGGACGCCGGCTCGACGACGTCGTTCGGGACGGTCATCAGCTGAGCGGCGCGACGGCGAAGGCGCCGTCGGGCGCGACGAGCGGCCCGAGCTCGAGCAGGAGGCGGCCGTCGAGCGGCACCGCCGCGTCGACGAGCACGACGTCGGTCGAGCGTCCGCGGGCGTAGCCCACCCGGACCTGGTGGACGTTGAGGAACCGGAGGATGCCGCCGCCGTGGAACCGGACGTACTGGTCGCCGTTGGTGCGGTTGATCCTCGCTGCGCTGTCGAGCGCGCCGTCGGGCAGGCGCTCGAGCAGCTGCACGCCGGCGACCCGGGTCTCGTGGACGACGGTGACGGTCTTGCCGCTCCTCGCGAGGTCGGTCGCTTCGGCAAGGTTCACGGCATCCTCCCAGGTCAGGTGGCAAATCGTGTGGAAAAAACGTCGGGGGGAGGGATCGGCCGTATCCCCCCGGGGTGGCCTCCCCCCAGGGGGGAGGGGGTGTCCCCCGGGGTCACCAACCGGGAGACGAGACGATCGCGGGACGCGCCAGGAAACCCGCGCGCTTGGCCCGGGCCTCCTCCAACGTCATCGTCGACTTCCACCGGTTGCAGCCGCGGTGCATCAGGCGAACGTTCCACCTGTCGTACTCCGGACCGCCGCGGTCGAGCGGCACGTCGTGGTCGATCGCCGCCGATCGCGGGTCACGCGTTCGGTCGAGCGTCTTGTCGACCGGCTCGTCGCACAGGGCACAGTGGGTCTCCTCCGCGAGGACCCGCCTCTCGACCTCCCGCCACCGGTGCCCGTTGCGCTTGCGCCCAGGGCTCGGCATCAGTCGTCGTCCGCGTCGTTCGTGCGGAAGCCGAGCGGGTACTCCGGCCCTGGTCGCGGGTCGGCGTGCTCTATCAGGGCGTCCAGCTCGGTCACGCCCGTAACCTCGCCCCCGTCGTGCTCTCGTCGCGTGCCCACGCGTCGCGTGATGTCGAGTTGCAGCTTGAGCCTGATCCGCACCCCGCGCACCTCCCCCGTCGTCGCCGGTGACCCGTGCCGAGATCCCGTGGTCTGTGTGTGCCGCACGGTCCGGGCGACGGCGGGGAGAGTGTGGGGCCGGCGGCGACCGCGTGCGTTCGATCGCCGCCGGCCTCTGGCCTGCCTCGGCCGCGCGGGAAGGAAGGCGCGCGGCGGGTCTCGGCCGACCCGGAGCCCCACCCCGGGTGTCTGGCAACGCAAAGACCGCCCGGGAGCAGGGGGCTCAACCGGGCGGTCCTGGTCCGAGGCATGCGAGAACCTCAGAAGCGTTGCAGCGACTATAGCCGGTCGCCAGCCTGTCGTGCGAGCGGCACGCGAGTCACGTCCTCCACGTCTCGTCGTAGTCCGGGTGGTCGGCGTAGGGCAGCGCGAGGTTGCCAAGCAACTCCTCGGGCGTCACTCCGTCGCGCGAGCCGAGACGGCGCGCGGACTCCACGATGCGTCGCTTCGCCTCGCACTCCGCCAGCACGCGGGCAGGGCTCCACCGAGCAAGCGCGGCAGCGAGCGCGGGGTCGCCCTGCACGGACGTGACGTGGCGCGGGTCGTCGGGGTCGCCTTGGTCGTCCCTCGGTACACCAGGTGCAGGTGGTGGGGCGACGACGAAGTACTCGACCAGCTCGGGGCTTCGGCCGTCGTAGTCGTCGTAAGCCTCGACCCACCACGCGCCGTGCTCGCGTACCTCGAGCGCCGAAGCCTGGTCCTCGGCGATCCGCGCGAGGAGGAAGTCCGTCAGCGTCATGAGCTCATCCTCTCTCACGACGCCTCGCTTCGAGCCGGGCCGCGACGTCGGCCACGGCGAAGAGCTCGCGGCCGCGGTCGTCGAACCCGCGCACCGGGATGCGCTGGGCGAACGGCACGGAGACCTCCCGGTCGCGACGCATCCACGACCGCCAGGTCGAGGGGTTCAGGTCCGGGAAGATCGTGCGCACTTGCTCGGCGGTGACGAGCGTGTCGGGTCGCTCGTGGGGCAGTGCGTGCACGTGCCAGCGGGCTGCGAGCGCGAGGTGTGCCTCGCTCGCCCACGAGCGCCGGCAGCTCGTGCAGCGCACGACGTCGGAGAGCCCCTCGGCGACGTGCCAGTCGCGCACGATGGCGCCGCCGCAGTGGAAGCACGGGGCGGCCTCGCGCTCGGGAGCGAGGCCCGCGAGCCTGCGCACGACGGCGCGCGTGGTGCGCAGCTCGTCGAGGTACGTCGACCACGCCGGGTGGTTCTGGGCGGCCCAGACCGTGTGCGAGCGCAAGTACTCGAGCGTGTCCCAGGCGCCCTCGGTGTCGCCGACCTTCTCGCACCAGTCGTCGACCCACGCCTCGAGCAGGTCGAGCGCGCCGTCCTGGGTCCGGATCGACGACGGCCCGGACCGGAAGGCGTCCTCACGGTATGCGGGGTCGAGGCCGTGCGGGAGCCGGTCTGCGTTCGCGGCCGAGCTCGTACCGGTGAGGTCGTACCGGACGGCGCGCAGCCCGACGGCGACCTTGGCGACGTCGGTCATCTCGGCGAGGTAGGTCGCGATGTCGTCGAGCAGGCCGTAGGCGCGGTCGAGGCACCGCTTGCAGATTGGGAGCGCGGTCGCCACGAGCGGGCGGTCGCAGTCCTGGCAGCCGGTAGTCGTCTCGGGGCAGCTCGTGCAGGCGTACACGCGCCGGGCGTTGTCGTAGGTCGTGGTCTCGATCCACGAGTGGGCGGTGCAGGTGGCGATCGCCTGCTGGGGCGTGGGCATCAGGTGTCTCCTCGCTGGGGCGTGCGCGCGCGTCCGCCTCGACGGCCGCGGCGGTTTCGGCGCTGGGGGTTCGCACTCGGTCGGGCGGTGGGCTGGGCTGGTCTGGCGGCTGGGGGTGGTGCTGGTGGAGACCCATCCAGAGGAGACCCGTCCCGACCCGTCCCGACCCGACCCGGCGAATCCGGATCCTGGAGACTGGGTTTCTGCGGGTTTCTGCCGGGTTCTGCCGGACGCGGTCGGCGCTGGGCCGTGCGCGGGTCCTTCGCGGGCGCTGCGGGTCGCACACGCGAGGGTGCGGTGTCCACTGCTGCCTGGGCCGTGGTGCCCGTCGCGCGGCGCTCACGAAGAGCTGCCGGCGCGCCAGGGGCAGGACGGCCCGCGACGAGGTTCTTCTGGTCCGGCGCCGAAGGCGGCGGGACCATCCCGTGCTGTCGGAGGATCTGCGCGTAGCCCTGCAGCCAGTCGCGCGTCTTGGCGTTGTAGTACGGCTCGTCGGGGGCGTCGAGGAGCGGGAGCTCCAGGTCGGCAACCGCGAGCGGCCGGTTCCCGCGCTTGGCGTTGCACTCACCGCACGCGACGACCGTCGTCTCGGCCGAGCCGGGCTTGCCGGGCGGGCGGTGGTCGTAGGTGCCGCGCTTCTTGCCGCGCTTGATCTCGAAGTTGACGACGTTCCAGCAGTACCGGCACACGTCGCCGTCGCGGCACCGCACGGGCGCGATGATCTCCGGCTTCGCGTTGTCGGCCTTGCGCTGCTTCTGCCAGGCGTACTCCTCGGCCGTGATCATGTGGACGAACTCGGGGTCGTCGACCAGCTTGAAGCGGCGCCGTCCCGTCTCGTCGTCCTGCTCGAGCACGCCGTACCCGGCGAACTCGGCGAGCAGCAGCAGCCTCTCGGCGCGCGCTCTCGTGCCGGCCACCGTCACCGCGGTCCCGAACGACACGACGTAGTCCGTGAAGTGCTGGGCCGCCTGCGTCGACAGGCGCGTCATGAACCCGCACACCTCGTCGACCGAACGCTCGTCAGCGTCCGGGTGCTCGAGCACCGCGAGCACCCTCGGGTGCGTCGCGTAGGTGTCGGTCAGTCGCAGCCACGTCATGGGGTGCGGCCCCTCCTCGGGTCGTCGTCGGGTCAGGTCGGGGGGTCGGAGCGAGCTCGCGCGGCCAGTGGCCCAGCGCCGCGTGGTGCGCGTCGCGGGCGCCGGGCCGGGTCGTGTACCAGCCGCCGCAGCGCGCGCACTCGAGCAGCTGGTACTCGTCGGGCGCGCCGTGCACTACGTCGCCCCGCCGCGGCCGCGCCCACCGCGTCGACCCCGGCGTCGCGGCCGCGCCTGGGATGCCGGCGCGGCCGCGTGCGACGCGTGGTGAGCCGCGAGCGCCTCGGGGGTCACGTGCAGGACTCGAGGGAGCCGGAGGTCCCTCTTGCCATTGCGGCTTCGGCGGATCCCGTCGTCGACGAACGTTGCGCGGTACTCGACGAACGCCTTGCAGTCGGCGCACCACAGGTTCACGCGGTCCGACGGCGGCGCTTCCTTCGTGTCAGCCACGGCGGTACATCCCGCCGCGGGCGTAGACGTCGGGGCCGATGAACTCCTGCAGGCGTTCGAGCGCCTCGGCCGGGGTGTGGCCGTCGTAGTCGGGCGCGAGGTCGCACTCGGGGATCTGGAAGAGGTTCCAGTGCTCGGACTGATAGTGGTTTGAGATCTGGCCCGTGGGGAGGGTCGCGACGACGATGAACCAGCCGCCGCCGAACGCGAGCTCCCCGTCGGAGTGGCGCCACGACTTGACGACGTCCCACTCACCGAGGCGGTGCCACTCGTTGAAGAGCGCGGCGTTGTAGACGCGCCGGTAGGCGTACAGCTCGGCGTGCGTGTGGAAGCCGTCCGACGCCTCGCCGTCCGCGAGCGCCTGGCGGAGCTCGGCGAGCTCGGCGGGGGCGGTCTGCTCGGGCGTGGGAGGGGCGGCGTAGTCGGTGCCGCAGGTCTGGCAGACCATGTTCACGGTCTCGCGTCGAGGCCCGGAGCACGTGGGGCACTCCTTCGGCCACAGGACGGTGAGCGGGAGTTCGAGGCGCTGCCACGGGAACGCGCGGTCATCGCCGAGGACGACAGCGTGCTCTGCGTCGTAGCGGCCAGCGATCGAGCCTCCGGCCGAGCGGACGACGGTGCCGGGCGGGAGCGCGGCCTTCCCCTCGGCGGAGCGGACGGTGAACGTCATGCCGCGACCCCCGTCCAGACGAGGCGGGTCGCGCCGGCGTGACCGTGGAGCGCCTCGACGGCCTCCACGGTCGGGAACACGACCGTCGTCGGGCGGACGCCGCGCTCGGCTGCCGGTCCGTCGACGTCGCGCCACCGCACGACGGTCGTCCCGTCGGGGAACACCGCGCCGTCGGCGACGACGCCCGTGCCCGAGATCCCGGAGACGTCGACGTCGCGGTGCAGCTCGAACGTGCGCACGTCGCCGGGCTCTTCGCGCCACGTCCCGAGCGTCCCGGTACGAACGGTGCCAGCGAGGTACTCGGCGGGTGCCTCCTCGACGAGCGTGTACGTGGCGCCGAAGATGTCGGGCTTGCACGGGTAGAACTCGCCCTGCACGCCGCGGATCACGAAGTCGCAGACGCGCGCGAACATCGTCCCCTCGAGCGTGGGGATCTTCACGACCTGGGAGACGTCGGTCGGGTCGCTCGCCTTCGACTCGGCGTAGAACTGACCGCCGCACCAGCGCGCGACCTCCGCGCCGTTCGTCCCGTCGAAGAGCAGTGCGTCGACCTCGACGGGCTTCTTGCGGTACCGCGCCGGCGTCGGGGTCGTGGACGGGCTGGTCGGGGTGATCATCGGGTCTCCTCGGGTCGGGCGAGCGGGGTCAAGGTGGTTATCCAGTCGTCGCGGTACCTCGCGACGAACTCGTTGCGCTCCTCGTCGCGGTGGATCGGGAGCAAGACGCCGGCGAAGTCGTCACCGACCTGGACGGTGAAGCCGGACGGGCCGGAGCGGTACGCGAGGTCGAGCTGCAGGTCGTCGCCCCACGCCTTCGCGGACGTGACGAACCGGGCGAGCAGCTTCGGGGCAGCGGTCGCGTCAGGCCGGGCCGAGAGCGGTGCTTGCAGGAATCGCGTGAGGTGGTGCGGGACGTCCGGGTACGACCGGTCATCCCCGAGGTCGGGCAGACGAGGGACGGTCAGCGAGCGCCCGTCGAGGATCTCCGAACGCTCGACCCAGGACACCTCGTCCTCGGTCACCGTCAGGCCGAACGACTCCTCGTTCCACATCGCACGGTCGTCCTTGCCCGACGGCGGCGTGAACACCGCGAGCACCTCACGGACCGAGCGCGGCTCGACGTCGACGACGGCGAGCTCGGGCAACGCGACGACGCCCGTCACGTGCGCCCGGGCGACCGCGAGCGTGCTGCCGTCCGTCGCCGAGACCAGCAGGCGCGTCCCCGACTCGAACGTGAACCGGACCCGCGACGTCGTCTCCGTGCCGCCCACGTGAGGCAACACCGCGGCCAGCGCGCACCGCACCGACGCCCGGCCGACGAGGACCTCGAGTGCCGTCACGACGAGGTCCCGAGCATCGCGGCCCG
The DNA here is from genome assembly GCF_016921195.1 of Cellulosimicrobium cellulans. Taxonomy (GTDB): domain Bacteria; phylum Actinomycetota; class Actinomycetes; order Actinomycetales; family Cellulomonadaceae; genus Cellulosimicrobium; species Cellulosimicrobium cellulans_F. Next base: position 947,457 of record NZ_JAFGYF010000001.1, on the reverse strand, counting down.
CACGGCCCGGGCGCTCACTGGTCGCTCCCGCAGTACGGGCACCGCGGGTCGTTCCCGACGCCGCACCACGCGCACCGATCGGCCTCCTCGACGTCGTGGCCCTGCCCGAGCAGGTGGTCGGCCATCGCGTTGACCATGAACAGCCACCAGTCGCCGGGCTCGGGCCCGCGGCCGACGTTGGCCTCGTGCTCGCGCGCCTGGTAGTCGTCGTCAGCCGTGCGGAGCGCCGCTCGGATCGCCACTCGGTCGTGCAGGGCGGCGGACACGGTGGAGCACGCGACGGCGCGCAGCGCGTCCTGCCCGATGTCGTCTCCGAGTCCGGTAGCAGCGTCCAGCGCCTCGGTGGCGCGGGCCGGGGCGGATAACGTCGCAGGTCCGGTCGCGAATGACGGGATATCCCGCGGAGCGGCGCGTCGGGAATGCCCGACAACCTGACAATGTCGTGAATGAACGACGTCCGAGACTTGATCCATGCCGGTCAAGGCGGCCGCCTGGACGGGTGCGGGCTCGAGCGGCGAGACGACCGGGAGGCCGACGTCGCCGACGCCGGTCTCGTGCCACGCGACGTGTCCGACGTAGCTGTAGGTGATCCGCAAGCACGCCTGGCAGTGCACGATCCCCTTGCCGACGGTACGGAAGCGGAAGCCGCGGTACTCGATGAACCGCGAGTCTCGGATGGTGCTCACCGGGCGCCCCCGGCCGCGAGCGCCTGGCGGTGGGCCCAGCCGCGGAGTGCGGCGAGGGCGAGGTCGAGCGCCTCGTCGGGGCGTGCGATGCCACCCGGGCGCCCGAGGTGCAGGGCGCGGGCGGCGATCGCGACGACGTCGTCCTCGGTGAGCTCGTACTCGAGCGCGGTGGTCAGGTAGAGGCTGGTCTCGATCGACGCGAGGAACTCCTCGACGCGGGCGGCCGCGCGGATCTCGTCGAAGTCGTCACGCATGCCGGCGACGTCGTCGCGGATCGCGTCGAGTTCAGCGCCGATCAGGACGTGCCCGAGGACGACGTCGAGGTCGGCGAGCGTGGGCGCAAGGGGCTCCATGGGCCACGACGGGAGCCACGAGGCCGGGGTGCGCCCGCACTTGCGCGGGAGCACGATGTCGGGCCGCGTGGTCGGGGCGGGCAGGGTGGTCGTCATGCTGGGTTCTCCTCGGGGTAGGGCGTGCCGAGCCCGTCGCCGCCGGGGAGCGGGACGAGGACGAGGCGCAGGCGGAGCGGTCCGTTCGGGTAGGTGCGCTTGAGCCAGGGGCCCTCGACGCGGCCGTCGTGGTCGCCGTCGAGCACGCCGGCGTCGTCGAGGCCGTCGATCAGGGCCTTGATGGTCGGGTAGAGGTTCGGGGTGTCTCGGCGGTGGTCGGTCGGGAACCGCCACTCGGCCCAGACCCGCACGGGGCTCGTGAACGGGTGCGGGAAGCGGCGGTCACGGCCGAGGCCGGCCCCGAGCTCGCGCCAGGGCGTCACGAGGCGGCCGAGGTTGCGGGTGTGGCCGCGCAGGTCGTTGACGTTGAGGGGCTTGCCCGGGAAGCGGGTACCGGGGATCTCGAGGACGATGACCGTCACGCCGCCACCGCCTCAGGCTCGGCGTGGCAGCCGCACGTGCACGCGACGAGCTCGTCCGCGACGAAGTCCCACGCGGTGCCGGCGCACGCGCGGTGCTTGCCCTGGGCGCAGTCCGGCGAGTACGGCATCGGCTGCAGCAGGTCGTCGGCGGTCACGCGGCCTCACCCCACATGCGCTCGAGGTACTGCCGCTCGAAGTCCGCGAACGTCATGCGGCCGTGCTCGCGCCACCAGGCGAGGAGCTCCTCGGACGCCCACTTCTCGGCGTGGTCGCGACGTCCCTTGAACAGCGCGAACTTGTCGATACCGGCCGCGAGCGCCTCGCGGTTGAGCAGGACGGTGTTGCACGCCTCGACGGCGGCCGCGTACTGCTGCTCGCGGTAGAGCTCGTACTCGGCGCGGACCCGCTTCCACTGCTCGACCGCGGCGTCGAAGATCGCGCTCACGCGGTCACCTCCCAGGCGAGGCCAGGCTGCGCGAGGCGCGTCTCGATCGAGAGCCGCAGGTAGTCCTCGTTCAGGTCGATCCCGACGTACCGGCGCCCGTGCCGGGTCGCGGCGAGGCCGGTCGTGCCGGACCCGGAGAACGGGTCGAGCACGGTCCCCCCAGGGCGGGACCCGGCGAGAAGACACCGCTCGGCAAGCGCGAGCGGCATCGCGGCGAAATGCGCGCCGGGGAACGGCTGCGTCGGGATCACCCAGACGTCGCCAGGGTTGCGCCCGCCGGGGTGGTTCATCTGGTCGAGGCGTAGCGTCTGGGCGTTGCCGTCGGCGTAGGGCTTGCCCTCGCGGTGCGCGCGGCCGGGGTCGGCGCGGTGCGGCGCGGCGCGGCGGACCGAGACGTCGGCGTGCGGCTCGCGCACGGCGTCGAGGTCGAAGGCGTAGCGCGGGCTCTTCGTCAGGAGGAACACGTGCTCGTGCCGGTTCGCGAGCCGGTCGGTGACGGACTCGGGCATCGCGTTCGGCTTCGCCCAGATGATGTCGTTGCGCAGCGTCCAGCCGTCGTCCTGCAGGCCGAACGCGACGCGCCACGGGATGCCGAAGAGGTTCTTCTCCCCGATGCCGGCGCGCTGTCCGCGGTGCCGCTCACCGGTCTTGCGCAGCGCGGCGGCCTGCGCCTTCTGGACGGTGCCCGGGTTCGTGAGCCGGGACTTGTCCCACCCGGCGTCGGACCCGCGTGCCTTCGCGGCGTAGGAGTCGCCGAGGTTGAGCCAGACCGTGCCGTCGTCGGCGAGCACGCGCCGCACCTCGCGGAACACCTCGACGAGCGCGGCGACGTACTCGGCCGGGGACTCCTCGAGCCCGAGCTGCCCGTCGACGCCGTAGTCCCGCAGCCCGAAGTAGGGCGGGCTGGTGACGACGCAGTCGACCGAGCCGGGCTCGAGCTTCGCGAGCACAGCCGCGGCGTCTCCGTGCCAGAGCGTGACCTGCTCGTCGGCGTGGAACAGCGCGGTCACGCGGCACCGCCCTCGTGAGTCGCACGGTGCTTCGCGAGGACCGCGGGCGTCACGTGCAGCACGCGAGCGGAGCCCTTCCGCGCGTCGACGTAGTCCGCGTGGTGCTCGACGAGCCGCTTGCAGACGTGGCACCACAGGGCGACCGCGGTGCCCTGCTCGGCGCTCACGAGGCGACCTTCACGGCGGCGTCCGTGCGCGCGTCGATGCCCAGACGCGCCATGAGGCGGCACACCCGCGACGGGTACCAGCCGAGGTGATCGGCGATCTCACGTTGGGACCGGCCCTCGCCGTGCAGACGGCGGATCGTCTCGACGTCGGCCTGGGTGACCTCGCGCGCGGGCCTGCCGCCCGCCGCCTTCCCCTGCCTCGGCGAGCGGCGAGCACGCAGCAGTGCGGCGCGCTCCTCCTCCCCCGTGCCACCCCACACGCCGAACCGCTCGCGGCGGTCGAGCGCCGACGCGAGGCAGACCTCGCGGACGTCGCACCCGGCGCACACCTGCTTTGCTCCGGCCTCACGGTCGCGGCGAGCCCTGCCCGTCTCCCCCTCAGGGTGGAAGAACAGCTCGGGGTCCTCGTCCAGACAGGCCGCGCGGTTCGCCCACGCCTGCGGGTCGTACTTGCCACGCCCCGCGGCGGGGCGGTTGGTGCGCCCAACGCCGGCGTCGCTCCTCATGCGGCCCTCCGGAGCTTCGCGGCGAGGTAGTCGGCCTCGAGCTCGGCGCGGCGCGCGTCGACGTACTTGTCCGCGGCCTGCACGACGGCGACCGGGAGCCGGTCGGGCCACGTGATCGGCCCGCGGTGACCGTGCGAGATCGCGTCGAGCGCGGGGTCGGCGGCCGCGTGCTCGAACGGCGAGCCGTGCCAGGCGACGGGCACCGAGGTGCCACACGCGCACCGCCAGGTCCAGCCCTCCCCCGACTCGGTCATGACGACCTCGACGGCGCACACGGGCACCTCGGCGCCGCGGTGGCGCGCCCGGTGCAGGCGCGCCTCGTGCTCATCGAGCCAGGACTTGGCAGTTGGCCCGCACACCCACGGGCAGTGCTCGCAGCGCGCGAACCACAGGCCCCGGCGGTCGTTGGGGTCGAGCGGCTCCACGACGACCCGCGGACGGCCGATCCTCACGAGCTCAGCCACGGCGCACCTCCTCGGCGGGCAGGGCGCGCACGGCGTCCTCGAGCGCGGTGAGCGCCTCGACGGCGCCGACCCGGCCGTACCGGTCGGTCCAACGCGCGGACGCGACGACCACGGCGAGAGGCTCGACGACGGTCGCGAGGGCGCGTTCGAGGCGCTTGCGGCGCTCCGTCGAGCCGGGCGTGCCGCGGCCGGCGTCGACGACGGCCCGCGCGGCGTCGACGACGTCGGCGAGCGCGATGTCCTGGACGGTCGGCAGGTTGACGCACTCCCGCGCGTCCGCGAGCTCGGCCGTCAGCACCTCGACGCGGTCCTGCGTCACCGCGTAGAGCTCGGCGTAGCGGTCGGCGTCCTGGCGCGCCTCGGCGAGAAGCGCCTGCAGCGTCCCGACGGCGGCATCGTGCTCGGCCCGCACCCGCTGGGCGGCTCCGGGCGGGAGCAGTTCGTCGAGCCCGGCGAGCGGCTTCGTCGCCGTTGTCGCCGTCGTGGTCTGTGTCGTCTCGCTCATCGCGAGGTCCTCTCTGCGTAGGGCTGGTGGGTGATCGCGGGGACAGGGGCCGGGTAGCAGTGCCCACACGTGCGCTTGGGGTGGCGGACGCCGTGCTCGTCGGGGCCGTGAACGCCGGCGTGGTGGTCGCCGTGGCACCCCCCACACGTGCCGGCCGACGTGAGGCGGAGGTCGTGCGTCTCGCACCGCCCGCGCGGGACGTCGACGAGCACGCCCGTCGCCCGCATCCGGGCGAGGTTGTCCTTGTGCTCGTCGATCCCGCGGGCGCGCGTCACGTCCGCTCCTCGTGCGTCGCGTCGGCGACGGCCATGAGCCCGGCACGGTCCCTCTCGAACCGGAGCACGGTGCCCGACGGCGTGGGGCACGCACGGGCCGCGAGCGCCGGGCCGGTGGGCAGGGGCGGCAGCGCGGTCAGCCGCTGCGGGGCGGAACGCGGGAGTGCGAGCTCACGCACGACAGCACGCTCCTCGCGCTCGATCGCGCGCCGGACCCACGCCCGACGCGAGCGCACACGCTGCGCGTGGTAGGTCTCGACGACCACGCCGGCGGCGATTCCGGCGCCGTAGGCGACGAGGGTGATGACGGCACCGGCGACGATCGCCGCGGCGAAGATCCACAGGAGCCACAGGAACTCGGTCTGCACGGTCTCGGTCCTTCCCGGGGGTGCACGAAGCCACGCGGCCGAAGCGCCGCGCGGGTGAAGCAAGTGGGGTCAGGCGCCGCGGCGCCGGAACGGGACGACGGTCGACGTCGCGGCGGCGCGCTGGTGCTCGCACTCCTCGCCGGCGAGCCACGCCGCGAGACACGGCACCTCGACCGTCCAGCGGCCGCGCTTGACGCGCTGCGAGCCGTGGAGCTCGCCCGAGCGGCACGCGTCGCGGATCGTCTCGGGGTGCACGCGAGCGTCGGCCGCGGCCTCCTCGACCGTGAGGCGGACGGGACGCTTCGGCAGGTCTGCTGCCGGCGTCAGCGCGCGGGCGGTCACTGGTCAGCTCCCGGCGTGTCGGCCTCGTCCGGCGTTTCACCGAGGGGGCGCACCTGCTCCCCTACGCTGGGGCCGCTCGACGACGCGGTAGCAGCCGCGTCGTCACCGTCGCCAGGGGTCGCGGTAGCAGCCGCACCCTGGCTCAGCGAAGGGGAAGATCCTTGAGCCTGTTCCGCTCCGACCCGGCCGTCACCGAAGCCCTGCGACGTGCTGGCGCTCAGCTCACGCTCGCCAACAAGGCCGCCCACGGGGACCCGACAACGATGATCCGCATCAGTGAGGTCGAGGACGTCGACACCCACCTCGCCCTTCGTCGCCTCACCGTGCAGAACGCTCACCTGTACAACGCGGTCTCCGCGCTGCTCGAAGTGATCGAGCGCCGCGAGAAGGCCTGACACCGTCCGCGGCAGCCGCGTCCACCGGTACCCGACCGCCGCGTAGAGGGCGAGCAGTCGCGGGTCGTCGTCGCCGTGCAGCTCGTAGAAGTCGGCCCGCCAAGCGTGCGGGTGCGCCGGGGCGGGCTCGATGATCGTCGAGCCGGCCCCGGCGTCACGCCAGATCGCGTGCCGCTTACGAGCAACGCCGCACGGCCCGCACGACTCGGAGGACCCGAAGGGGTGGTGCTGCGCACAATACGGAGAGGGCTCTCGCTCGTCCGCGTGCGCCGACGCATCGAGCCGCTCCAACCGGGCCTCCACGAGCCAGAGCGCCCGCACCCACCGGTGCACGTCGTCGTCGTGCTCGCGGAGCAAGATGCGCACCACGTTCCGCATGACCTCGACCGCGTCCGCGAGCGCCGCACGACCGTGCAGACCCTCGCTGCGACGGCGAGCGATCGCGCGGGCCGCGGTGTCGCGGGCCTCGGTCGCGGCGCTCACGCCGACACCGCCAGGGGCGCCTGCTCGGGTGCCGGAACGTTGGTGAAGCGCGCGACGGGGACCTTGAGCGCGGCAGCCAGGTTGAAGGCCTCGCGCATCGTGAAGTCGCCGTGGCCCTTGAGCTTTCGGTCGAGCGTGCTGTAGGGGATGCCGGACTCTCGGGAGAGTGCGAGCACCGACATCCCTGCCTCGTCGCGGGCCTGGCCGATCGCCTCGGTCACCGCCTCGGTGTACTCCGTGCTGTCCATATGGGGAACGCTAGTGCCCAGATGGGGAACGTGCAAGGGGTGAAAGTTCTCAGTACCGGGTTACCTGTACCCGCTTCTGGCGTATACGCTTCCCGAATGGACATCAACGAGGCCACCGCGCAGGCGATCCAAGCCGAGCGCGCGATCGCTGGCCTGACCGTCCGAGCACTCTCGGAGCGGTCGGGCATCCCGATGAGCTCGCTCATGCGCGTCCTGCAGGCTGAGCGCGACATCAAGGTCAAGCAGGTGGCGGAACTCGCGGCCGCGTTCGACATCCACCCGCACGAAATCGTCGAGCGAGCCGAGCAGATCCTCGCCCGCCAGGAGCGCAGGGAGGCGGCAGAGCACAGCGGTCGCGTCGTTGAGTTCCCCAGCAGCGAGTCGCGCCCGTCCGGCGTCCCGCTCGGCGCGGCCGCGCACCGCACGAAGCGATCGATCTTCGAGGAGCAGGAGCAGCGGGGGGAGTAGATGCGTGTGCTGATGAGGATCGCCCACGAGCGCGGACTGCACGTCGAGTTCAGCCGCGAGCTGGACGAGTGGACCGGCGGGTACTACGACCACAGCGTCCGCACGATCGTCCTCAACGCATGGCTCGACGACGTCCAGCGGCCATACACCCTCGCGCACGAGCTCGGGCACGCATGGCACGAGCACACCTACGACGGCGACGACCCGCACGGAGACCCCGAGCAGGAACGCCTCGCCGACGAGCACGCCGCAAGCCTCCTCATCGACCCCGAGCAGTACGCCCGCGCCGAGAAGCTGCGCGGGCCACACCCCGGCGCCCTCGCCGAAGAGCTCGGTGTCCACCAGGACGTCGTGACCACCTTTCAGCACGTCCTCCGACGCATCCCGCCAGTCGCCTACGCGACCCCGTGGGGCCGCGCACCGTGGCTGCGGGCCCGAGACCGAGAGACCGCGTGAGCACCGATGGAGAATGACCAGCTGTTCGTCGAAGCCCTTGAGGATCTCCGGCACCGGAGCAGCCTGAGCGCAACCGAGTACGACCAGGTGCGAGCCGCTGGACTGATGAGGATGCTCGTCCTCGACAAGGTCGGGACGCGCCACGCTCAGAGCCTCGGCATAAATCCCGTCGCTAGCTGGCTTCGCATGTCCGTTCTCCACACGGTGGGCGAAACACGTCTGGAAGTCGCGTCGCCATACGTCGACCCGGTCCTATCGTTGGAACTCGGCCTCGACAAACTGCTCGACATGAAGCCCGAAATCCTGCACTCAGGCTCGATCGAGAGGTTCCTCGGCGTGCCCGTACTGCGCGAAGCTTCACCGGGTAAACGCCAGACGTCGTTCCAGCACCTGATCCGGCACTACGCGAACCACGAGGGCGGCGTGCACCACGGCCGCCCTCCCAAGCCGAGCTTGCTCACAGAGGTCCGGGGCGAACTGGACGAGGAACTCAGGCTGCTGCTCATCATCGCGGGACGGATCGTGTACCGAGCCCTTGAGCCCGCATTGATCAAGACCCGGTTCTCCGACCTGATCATCAAGCCGCGGTTTGAGGCCACCGTCGACGCCGTAGTGCCGGGGGACGCCTGATGGCCTGGACAGAGCGCACCTCGAGCGGGCGATACCTCGCGCGCTACCGCGACGCCGACGGGAAGAAGCGCACCGCGGACGGCTCGCCCTTCGTGCACAAGAAGGCAGCCGAGCGCGCCGGCGAGGCCGCCGAGGCTGCGTCACGCGCGCTCGGGTGGCGATCGCCGGACGCCGCGGCGCGCACGTGGGGCGACTGGTGCGCCGAGTGGTGGCCGACACGCGACGTGGAACCCTCCACGCTCGCGACCGACCAGGGCCGCCGCGACCTGCACCTCACGCCCCGATGGGGCAAGACTCCGCTGATCGACATCACGCGGCACGACGTCAAGGCGTGGGCGACCGACCTGCGCGTGGCGGGCCTCGCGCCGACGACGGTCCAGCGGATCGTGCACCTGCTCTCCGCGTCCCTGCGCGCCGCCGTCGACGCCGAGATCCTCACCGCGAACCCCGCCGCGCAGCTGCGCCTGTCCGCCGGCAAGACCAGCACCGAGCGGTACCTCACGCGCGACGAGGTCGACGCGATCCGCGCCGAGCTGCCTGACGCCGAGCGCGCCGTCGTCGACCTCCTCGTCGGCACCGGCATGCGATGGGGCGAGGCAACTGGCCTGCACCACCGGCGCGTCGACCTCGAGCGCCGCGTGATCGAGGTCGCCGACGTCTGGGACAACCGCGGCGGCGTCATGAAGCCGTACCCCAAGGGCAAGCGCCGCCGGTTCGTCCCGATCCCCTCGTGGGTCGAGATCCCCCAGCCGTCCGCCGGCACGTGCGGGTACGACCACGCGACCGGCACCTGCACGAGCGGGCTCGTCCTGACGACGGGCGACGGCCACCGGTTCGAGCAGTCGAACTTCCGGAAGGTCTGGGTCGGCGCCCTTGCCGACGCCGGCGTCGAGCACGCGCGCGTGCACGACCTGCGGCACACCTACGCGTCCTGGCTCATCCAGGGGGGCGTCTCGCTCGCCGAGGTCGGCAAGCTGCTCGGGCACGTCTCGCCGCTCACGACGCAGCGGTACGCACACCTGGCCGACGAGCCGTCGGACGCCGTGCTCGCCGCGCTCGGAGACGGCCCGCCGCGAGCGCCGCGGCCCGACGGCGGGCGCCCCGTTGACGCGCGCCGAGCGCACCTCCGGGTCGTCCGATGACGCGCCGCGCTGCTGGGCAGATGCTGGGCAGAACGACCGTGTACGCTGCTGGACGCGGCTGCACCACGAACGGCGAGAGGAGGCCCGAAATGCGCCCTGACCTGCACGAACGGCCCGCCGGGCGTGATGCCGCTGGACCGGCCTGCACGCGCTGGACCGCACTTTTAATCCGTAGGTTGTGGGTTCGAACCCCACGGGGCCCACCAGGAACGCTGAAATACCAACGATATTGCCGACCAACCTGGGAACTCCGGCCGCCTCATCCCCCGCAAACCCCCCGCTTACCTGCCCGCTGGCAGCCGAGTCCGGGGCAGCTACTGAACCTTCGTCGCGCCTCGGAGCCTCGTCACGAAAGCCTCACCCTCGGGCGTCAGCAGCCAACGGCTGGGCCCCATGTACCCGGCGGGCCCAGGGCCATCGCCGGCCTCAGTCTGGAACATGACGGCCCCTTCCGCGGGGCCTTCCTCCACCAGAAGGCCGTCGATCACCAGATAGTCGAGCAGCACTGCGTGGCTCCTGTCGATCACGACCTCGCGAAGATCGACATCGTTCACGAACTTCTCGATGACTCGGCGTTCCAGGTCGCCGTACCGGCTGTTGAGCAGGCTCAGGTTCGCCTTGTATGCCTTCATCGCCTTGCGATCGATGTCCTTGTCATTGGCACGCCGGTGGCAGACCGCGCACAGCAGGATGAGGTTGTCGAACTCGTGCTCCTTCACCCTTGCCCACGGGGTGATGTGATGGACTTCGAGCCCAGAGGTCCCGCGGCAGGTCGGGATCGCGCACCGATGCCCTGCCTCTACGTAGACGCGTCTGCGTAGAGGGCGCGGGATGTCTCGGGAAACCTTCGGCATGGTCGTGAGATTACCCGGCCGTTCACGTGCGAGGCGCGGCCCGCGGCCCGCCCCGCTTCACACAACTAGAGGACGTCGGCAGCCCTTGTCGTCGCGGGGCGGCGGTCCATGTACACGTCCGTCGTGATCGACGGGGACGCATGCCCGAGCTGGCCCGCAATCTCCCGCGCGGTCAGGCCGCGCTGGTCCATGAACGTGGCGGCGGTGCGGCGGAACGTGTGCGACGTGGCCCACTCGAACCCGGCCCGGTCCAGCATGCGACGAATCGTTTTCGTCGTGTTCGACGGGTCGCGGAGCTTCCCGCCCGGGGACGGGAACACCACGTCATCCGGCCCGGTGTGCTTCATCGTGTCGCGACGGACGCGCAACCGGTCCGCCAACCACTCAGGCAACTGCACCACGCGGCGACTGGAGTCGGAAACGTGCCGCTTCGTCTTCGTGCCCTCCTGAATGGAGACGCCCTCCCCCGGGACGCGCACAAGGGTGGCGTCGATGCGCGCTGTGGCCCGCCCAGTGTCGAGAGAGACCCGCGACCACCTGAGAGCGCATGCCTCGCCCAGGCGCGCACCCGTGCCCGCTAGGAACGCCATCAGGTCGCCCAAGTCGTGCGACAGCGCGTGCTCGTCGGTGTCCATGAACGTCAGAACCGCGGCACGTTCCTCCACCGTGAAGGCGCGCGTGGTGTCGCGGGCGGCGCCCTTCTTCTTCGGGGCGCCCTTGCGCTTGATGCGGTCGACCTCACGAACGGGGTTGGCGGGGATGGCACCGTTGCGGACCGCAAGACCGAGGATGCCGGACAGGACCGTGCGGGCGGTCTTGGCGACCGCCGGCCCGCCCTCCTTGTTGATGTCTTGGAGCGCCCGGTTGATGGCCGCTACGTTCAGTTCGCGCACGGTCCAGCCGGCGAGCGGACCCCGCGACTTCGGGTCGGTGGGGCTGCCCGTGATGTACCGGTGCAGGATCGAGGAGTAGACGGCCTTCGTGTTAGGCGAGCGTGACTCGTCGCCCTGAAGTTCCTCCTCCCACGCTGCCGCCAGGTCCGAGAACGTCGTAGCCGGGGTGATGGTGCCCTTCGTGACCGGGGTGACGCGCTCGCGTAGGGCCTCTTCGAGCAGGCGCCGGGCTTCAACCTTCGTCCCTCCGTAGCGCTCAACGTCGCGGACGATGCCGTCCATGTCGCGCACCTTCGCGCGAGCACGCCAACGATCCGCCTTCCGCGTCCCCGCCGGGGCGGCGCGGTACTTGCCGTCGTCGGCCAGGAGTTGGGGGGTGGTGGCGACGTTGCCCCACTCCCCGAGCTTCATCCGCGGTCGTGCCATGAAGCAAGTCTAGGCTTATCAAGGGGATGAGTAAACGTCTATCGTCTCCGAGCGGGCCGGGGAGGAAGTTTGACTGCCATCGGCTCAGGAAGCTCATCGGCCGCCCGCTCAAGGAAGAGTGTGATTCGTAGCCAGTAGATCGAGCGGACGAAGCGCACGGCCACCAGGACGAGGGAGTAGACCGCGATGAGCATCGCCGCCTGCCTCCAGCGAGTGTCGACCAGGATCGCGAGAAGCGGCAGTGTTGCTGCGACGAGAGTCGAGACGAGGATGGAAGTCCAGTTGCGCCGCAACACCTCTCCGTAGTGCCGACGAACCGCCCTCATGTGCTCACCCGTGGACTGATACGTCATCGTGCAGACGAAGGTTGCGGCTGCAACCGCCAGTGCAGCGAGGGTGGAGATGCCGACATAGAAGGCGACTCGTACGTCTGGGATTTCGGGCGTCATGTCGGACAACACGCCGGCGTACGCCGCAGTGGCCGCTATCGGGATGACCTGGTCCATGAGCGGGTGCGCCGCAAGCAGGTCAGCGGCTCGAAGTCGCCATGCTCGCGACACGTGGATCACCCCTCAAGAAGTTGCTTGACCGTATCCTCCATCGAGCCACTGACGTCCTTGAGGTTTTCGATCAGCGCCGAGAATCTCAGGCTCTCACGAGCGGCGGCGTCGACATCGAACGTCGCCACGAGTCGGTGCGCGACGAGGTCGAGGACCTCCTCGACGCCGTCGCCGAGTACCGCCCGGGCCTTAGTCCTGCTGTCCGGGTCGTGGGCGACACGAGGAAGGTCCGCCACCACGACGTCACGGAAGCGCTGCTTGGCTGACCGGTTTCGGGCATGAGGCGCTAGGCGAACTGAGACGTCGACGATGACGTCGCCTCCGATGCGCTGTGCGATCTCGTCGACGAACTTCGCGACGCCATCGCTGTCTTCGGGCTTGAAGAGGTCGCGGGTGGTTCTGATTCTCGATTCGAACGCAACCACCCCCTCTGACTCGTCACGGAGGCGGGCAATCTTGTTAGTGTCCATGACAGGCCTTGCCACCCAGTGGACCCCGGGGTCCTGGGGCAAGTGCCGCCGGAGGAAGTCGATGATGACCTTCGGCGGCTTGGGAGACCTGTTGTCCCCAGTCACGACGGCGACAACGTTGCCAATAGGAAGGAACGCCAGCGCAGTCGAGTTGGCGAATCTACCGGAGTCAGTAGCCTCCAAGTCGTCCATGACATCGGTGATCGCCTCATCGCCAATACGGGACATGAAGGCCGGGTTCAGGACCTCGTGTACGCCAAGAACCGGCAGTGCGCCCGGGTCGAGATGTGGGTCGTAGATCGTCTCCTCGTGCGTGCGCTCACGCATGGGGAGTTCCGCAACGAGGGCAAGCGCCTCTCCCCAGTCGATGACAGGAGTCCGCGAAATCGCCTTGGCACTGAGGTAGACCTGGTAGAAGGCAACGACCTTCTCCTTGAGCTTCGACACCGAACCCCCAACTGCCTAGTGGCGACATCACGAGTCACCAGACGCTGCCTGAAAGGGTAGCGGGGAGCGCGCGGCCCTTCGCCACACGCGTCACGACTTCACCCCTTCGCCGGCCGGTGATTCTCGATCGCGACCGATCAGGCAGGCCCAGGCACTTGTGCCAGCAGAGAGCTGCGGCCTCGGCACGCGCGGCATCTACGGCGGCCGTCCGACGGGTAGACGATCGTGTTCTCTTCCGTGTACTCGTGTCCGTGCGGACAGTGCGTCTTAGCGCGTTGGTGGTCAGCACCGTCGCGCTTCTCAGTCGATCCGTGTCGGTCCCAGCGGTTGTAGTGCATCCGACAGAGTCCTCGGCCGACCGCAGCCCGGGTGCACTCCTCGACGGTGCACACGGCGGGGCGTTGCTCGCGGGCGGCTGCCGTGGCCGCGAAGTGCTGGCGCACCCGCTCCGCAGTCTCGTCGTCGAGGCGCCACGGGCCATCGTCCACTCGCGTCGCGTTCTCTCGTAGCCAGCGGCGCACGATGGAGGCGCTGACGCCCGCCTCCTCCGCAAGCTGCTGTGGCGTCCAGTACGGATCAGACACGCTGTGCCACCGGCTCACTCGTGTACCGGCGCCCCTGCCATGACCGACCACCCGCGACGAAGCCGAGCGGGACCACGTCGTACTGGTTCGCCGTCGCGTCCACCGCATCGAAGGTGACCCGCGTCCCGGTGGCGTCCGCCTGGGCCAATAGCGGGCCCACCAACGCCTCCCGCAGCCGCTTGCCATGCCCCTGCCCGACTGGCGCCGCCATGTGGTCCTGGACGTGCCATGCGCCACGGCGCAGCCGGACACGCACCGTCGCGGTGCCGTCTTCGCCCAGGAACACGACCGACCGCTTGTCGCTGAGGACGTGCAGCGAGTACGCGAGCAGCACGACTACGAAGATGACGGCAGCCACGGTGAAGATCACGGCGAGCACGGGCAGGAACAGCAGCAACGTCAGCCAGCCGGCGGAGAGCCCGAGCAGCCCGAGCATGAAGACGATCGCGAACCCGATCATCACGAACGTGACGTTCAGGAGGCCTGGCGAGCGCACGAGCTTCCACAGTGCATGGCCCGACAGACGCATCAGCGCACCGGCATCGGCGGTCGTACCAACTTGCACGCCAGCTACTGGCTGCGGCACAGCAGTGTCCCCCATGAGCGAGGAGACTACTGGGCTCATCGTGGGTTCGAAGCGGCGCTCAGGGGTGAAGTCCCGTGTCAGTCGGGTTCGGCGGCTCGGAGCCACGTCGGGTCGAAATCCGGGTGCGACCGGTAGACCTCCCCCAGCGCCCGGAGGACGGTCGCTCTCGACAGGTCGTCGGACTCGACCAGGCGCAGGAGGGTGCGCCGCATGGTGCAGTCGGCTTCAGCCCTCGCGGGGTTGAACACGTACTGGAACGGACTAGGCAGGGGCGCCGGGTAGAACCCTCCCCTGGGTCTCGGCGGGGGCGTGATGCGGCCACGCTCGTCCTGCGCCAACCACTCTTCCGACGCGAACTGCTCTTGCAGGAACTCGACCAACCCAGCCATGAGCAGATTCGAACACAGGTTCGAACGATCGGTCCAGCGCGTCGAGTTGACGACGACCCCGGCGTGCCCGGATTGTGGGGAACTGTCCGGGCGTCCCTCCCCGTTGCTGAATTGTGACCAAAGAAGGTTTGTGCGAGCAAACGCGCTGGTCGCCTCGCAACGCTGTATATGAGAAGCCATGGCACGCTACAAGATCGCCCCCAGAAAGGGGGGTGGTGTCATAGGGGCCGGTAAGGATATGTGGTATGGCGAAGTCATCAACAAGCACTAACGCTGCCCCCATCTCCTCCAACTTGCTGACAGAAAAAGAGCTAGCGGCCCGGTGGCAGGTCAACCCGGGCTGGCTCGCCACGCTCCGCTCGCAGCGGCGCGGACCCGTGTACCGCAAGATCGGATTCAATGTCCGGTACCGCCTCGCCGACGTCGAGGCGTACGAGGACAAGCACGCCGTGAACACGAGCGGGACCGTATGACGGAGACGGCCCGCCAGAAGCAGCACGAGACCCCCTCCCAGGCTCGGAACTGGGAGCGGATCAAGAACCTCTACCTCGCCAACGGCCTCTGCCACCGTTGCGCCAGCCAGGCCGCCTACGGCCACCAGCTCGGCTACACCTCACTCCAGCACGAGCCCTGCCCCGCATGCCGACCCAAGGTCGACGAGTTCCCTCGCGAGCGTGCCAACGGCTGGCGCTCGCTCTCAAACGCACAGCGCTGATGAGTTCGAAAGTGCGCGCCAGCTACCCGGGCACCACAGACACCCGGAAGCGCTGAGACGCGCACAGGATCGCCGTACAGACAGCAATACGCGGGCCTTTGGCGTGCCCGCACACTCCCAACAACACGGAGGACCAAACTTGCCTGCCAAGAAGCACGACCTCATGACCCGAATCGGCGCCGCATTCGAAGCCGGCGCACCCCTGGGTGCATCCGTCGGCATCGCCAGGGTCACCCGCGACCAAGACCAGGCAACTGCTGCGGGCAGACTCGCACAGCCCTCCTCGTTCTTCGGCATCCAGCAGCCGCTGGGGCAGTCGTTCGGTGGGGACCCGTTCCAGGGTGGGGGTTCGTCGTTCGCTACGGCGAAGGCGCGGCCGTCGATCCAGCCGAAGGCTGGGAACACGGGCGGGGCCAAGTCCCCGGGCGAGCACCTGCTTGCCGCAATGGGTGTCCCGGTGCGCTGGGTGGGCGACTACTACGGTGCGGCCTTCCGCTACCAGAACGACCAGATGACGCAGGGTGGCCCGGTCAACGCGCTCCAGTCGCTGGGTGCGGTACTGCCCGGGTTCGCGTTCACCGACTCCGAGTTCCGCGACAACTACTGGACGCAGGAGGTCCAGAACGAGTCGTCGGTAGCGCAGGCCGTGTGGGAGCAGGGCCGTGCCGCGTTCCAGCCTGAGGGTGAGAACGCTGGCTCGTTCGACCCGGCGACGGGGCGTACGACGCTGCCGCTGCTGGACGACCCGGACCTGGTGGGCGCCCGTGCCGAGTATTTCGGCAGCGGGGGTCAGCGCTGGGTGACGGGCATCGCGGATGCGGCGTTCAACATCTACGCCGACCCGCTGGTCTTGGCGACCGCGGGTGGTTCGCGTGTCGCGCAGGCTGCGCGGCAGGTGGATGCGGTGGACGTGGCGGCTGCCGCGAACGCGTCCCGCCTGAACCGTGCCGCGACGGAGACGGTCGAGGCTGGGTCGTTCAAGGCGAACCGGTTCCAGTCCGCTGTTGAGCGGACCACGGACCGGTACTACGACGTCCTGAACCAGCCGGGCGGGCTCGCCGCCGTGGCGAAGGACCCGCTCGTCTCGCAGACCACGGATGCGGGGGCGGTGGCGTTCATGATGCGCCGCGCCCGTGAGATTGGTGCGGACGAGGCGGACGCCAAGTCGCTCATGGACCAGGTGATCTACGCGGGCGCGGGCGACCGTCAGGCGTTGAACACGCTGCGCCAGCGGTCCGACATGCTGTCCCTGGAACTCGAGCGCATGGTGGGGCCGAACGCCGACACGGCGGCGGCTGAGATTCTGGGCAACCCCGCCATCTCGCACAAGGAGTCCCTTGCCCTGCTGGACAAGGACACCCTGGTGCAGCGTCAGGTGGAGTTGCAGCAGCAGCAGATTCGCGACGAGCTGGGCGCGATCCAGCGTGTCATCGACTCGGGCACTGGTGGCCTGGGCGTGGACGCCGTGTCGCAGACGGTGAAGCGTGGGCAGGCCGCGACGGTGCGTGAGACGCCGGGCAAGGTGGCGTCGTTCCGCGCCGACCGGAAGGCGGCGTCGGTCGTGAAGACGCTCGCCGGCTCCCCGGCCCTGCACCCGGTGCACCTGGTTGCGGGCCGTCACATCCCGCAGACGTTGAAGCTGTCGTCGGATGACGCGTACGAAGGGTTCGAGGCGGCTACGGGTCGTGTGGAGCGGATGCTTCGCAAGGACCGGAACGATGCCGCGCTGGGCCAGTTGGCTGAGTTGCGGGACCGGTTCGTGTCCGCGCGCTCCGCCATCGACCCGGGCCTTGCCCGCACGCAGCGGCACGAGGTGGTTCGCGAGTTCAACAAGTTCGCGGAGGACTACCTGGTGTCCCGCCACGCCGGGCGCAACGGCCTGACCGCGGCCGAGGTTCGTTGGGCTGTGCGCGACATCGTCGGACGCCGCAATGAGGAGATGGCGCGACTTGGTCTCAGCGCCAAGCAGGCGCTGGATGCTGAGCGCGCAACAACCATCGCCTCCGATGACGGCATCTACGCCCTGACCGACGAACTCGCGCGGTCCGTCGCGACGTCCCAGTTCCAGGATGTCGTATCCATCGTGGACTGGAAGGCCGTGGACAACGCACTCGGGACCCGGCTCACGCCCGGCATGATCCGCAAGACCGCGACCGGCGCATACCAGTGGGCTGAGGCCGGGCTGGCCTCCTTCAACGACCTCTGGAAGTTCGTCGCGCTGCTACGCCCCCTCGGCTACCCCGTCCGCGTCCAGGTCGACACACAGGCTCGCGCCTTGGCGCACATCGGCGTCATGCGGCACGGCCTGTCCGCGATGCGCGGGATGGGCAACAGCCTCCGCAACCTGGAGCGCGTCGACAAGGCTGCCGTCGAGCTGTACCAGCAGAAGATGCTGGCGCACGCCCGCCTGGAGGAGCTGGACGAGACGATCCCGACCCTCACGGGTAAGCGGTTGAAGGCGGCGCACGCGGAGCGCGCCCGCCAGCAGGCCATCGTCAACAAGACGTTGGACGACTTCAAGGCCGAGCGGCCTGACATCGAGGGCAAGGTTCGCCGCGGGTCTACGGACCTGAAGGCGCTCCAGGGCTCGTCAGCGCGGTTGGATGCGAAGACCGGGGAGTTCACAGCCCCGTCCATCACCGACCCGTACATGGGCGGACGGGAGGCGTACACCCGCATCCACGACCTCACCGACGCTCGCGCCTCCATCCTTGGACTCATGGAGACCCAGCGGACCCTCTCGCTCCGCAATCTCCGAACCTCCGGACGCTACGCGCTCGTGGACGCCAAGAACCCCGGCTGGGCAGACGCCTACCTCGACGCGGTCAACCGGCACGTGCGCAACGACCACGTTCTGAAGTCCATCGCGGGTGGGGCCGACGACCAGACCCTCCTCGCATGGATGCGTGAAACCCCTGAGGGGCGCGAGTACTGGGCCGCGTTCGCCACGAACCAGCAGGGCGAAACCAAGTGGCTCAGCGAACTCGACCTGCTCAACGCCCAGCGTGAGCACGTCGACGCGCTCCTCCCCACCGAGGAGATTCGCAACCGCGCCATGGCCGGCAACCTCCGCGCCGAGGACATCGAGGTCGCCTTCCCCGAAGGGACACCGCGACCCGTGGTGCCCCACAACCTGAAGGAAGCCATCGACCAGGGCAACCCCCTCGTCAACGGCTACAACAAGGCGCGCAGCACCTACTTCAAGTACGCCGCCGAGATTCCCGAGACCGTCATGGGCCGCCACCCGTTCTACCGGGATGCGTTCGGGCGCCGGTTTGAGGCGCTGCTGTCGCAGTCCGGGCGGGGGGAGTCGACGCTGACCCGGGCGGAGGTTCACCAGCTCCGCAACCGCGCGGACCTGCTGGCACGTAGGGACGTGGCGAAGGTCATGTTCGATACGTCGCGGCAGTCGAACCTGGGCTACCACATGCGGTTCCTGATGCCGTTCTACTCGGCGTGGGAAGACACGATGTCGAAGTGGGCTCGCATCTTCGGTGAGCATTGGGAGGCTGCGCCTCTGATGCTGAAGGCGTACCAGGCTCCGAACAAGATGTTCGAGGTGACGGACGAGGACGGTAACCGCATCCTGCCGAACGGCGACGTGGTGCGCGTCAACGAGGATGGGTCCCTGGGCGAGGTGATCGGCCACGAGGCCGACCCCACGAAGGGGTACATCCACATCCCGATCCCGAAGTTCCTCGCGGACTGGGCTGGCGTGGACGACAACGTGCGCGTGTCCAAGGGGTCCATGAACGTCATCTTCCAGGGTGAACCGTTCTGGCTCCCGGGACCAGGCCCGCTCATGTCGATCCCGGCGAACGAGGCGCTGGTGCAGGCACTGCCTTCCGAGTGGGCCGATCACCCCATCGGGAAGTGGCTCCTCCCCTACGGGCCGACGGCCGACAGCCCGGCCGAGCAGGCGCTACCCCAGTGGGTGCGCAACGCGCGCACCGCCATTGACCAGTCCATGAGCGAAGACCGGTTCGCACAGACCTACGCCCAGCTCCTGGCCGAGGAGATGCAAGCCCAGACCACAGGCGAGAGCGAGCCCAAGACGAAGGCCGAGACCATGGACCTCGTCGCCCGCCGAACCCGGAACTTCTACATCATGAAGGCGTTCGGCTCGCAGGCGCCGTTCTCGACGTCCCCTCAGGGGCGCCTGGAGTGGTATCGGCAGGAGTGGAACCGGTACATCGAGGAGTACGGGGCCGACGCGGAGGACCGCTTCCGTGAGGACTACCCGGACTATTTCGACATGACCATCTCGCTGTCTCTGAACGAGACGGGGGTGCGTGCGTCGGATGCCGCGATGGACGAGGTGAAGAAGTACCGGGACCTGGTGGCGCAGACGCCGGAGTACGGGTGGGCGTTCGCTGGTGCGGCGAACCTGGGGGGCGAGTTCTCCCAGGGGGCGTACCAGCAGCAGAAGCGTCAGAAGATCGGTGTGGGCACGTCGAAGACGTGGCGCACGATCAAGGACCCGGGCGACGCGTACAACGAGGTCCAGGTTTCCAAGGGCTGGAACGACTGGAACAAGTTCCAGACCATGCTCAACCTCTCGCTCGACGAAGCCAACCTCACCATCCGCTCCAAGGGAGCGGAGGAGTTTCGCCGCATCCGCGACGACTTCCTGTCGGAACTGAAGCAGGAGAACCCTGCGTGGGCGAACGCGTACGAGTCCGGCTTCACGGGCGACAACGCGGTCCGGTTCCTGTCCGTCATGCTCACCGCAAGCCGCGACAACCCCGACCTCGCACGACGCTCCGACATGAAGCAACTTCAGTACTACATGGAGGGCCGGCAGATGGTCCGCGACGCCATGGCCCGGCTCGGCATCACATCCATCAACTCCAAGCTGGCGCAGGAGTCGGGGCTAGCAGAGGCGTGGGAGACGTGGGGCCAGCAGCTCGCAGCCGAAGACATCGGATTCGAGGCGATCTGGAACCGCACCCTCTCGGCAGACGATCTGTCGGCTGAGGTGGTGATCGGTTGAGCACCCCGAAGAAGACGCCCCGGGCGGAGGCCGACCGGCGAGCGGTTCAGCCGCTCGTCTGGCTCAACCTACTTCTCGACCATCGAGCCCCGGGGAAGACTCCGACTGTGATCGGCACTGCCGCGGCCCTAGCCATGTACGCCAACTCGTCCGAACCACGGCGGCCCATCTGGCCCGGCAACACGACCATCGACGAACGACTGGGCCTCAGTGCAAGAAGCCACGGACAGTCCGCACAGAGGTCTATCCGACGCCTCCGTGACTGGGGGTTCCTCGTCGTGGTCAACCCTGACGAGTACCCGGAAGTGCAGGAGTTGCGAACCCTCGACCGGCGGAAGCTGGTCTACGTCCTGACCACCCCCAGCCTGAAGACACCAGAAATCTAGTACGAAGAAGAGACCAGGATTCTAGTCACTAATCTCTCCATGGTGAATCTCTCCACCAGAGAGAGATTCACTACATTGAGTAGAACCTATTAGGCACCAGATTTCTGGTGCCATCTCCGGGACCGGTCACGGACCACGAGGTGATGGGTGTCTTGGGGCCACCCATCACCGTCCCGGGTCAAGCGGCGAAGCCGCTACCTCGACCCATCCCGTCACGGGAATCAGAGCGGCCGGCGGAGCCGCCGCTCCCCCACCATCCACCGTCACGGCCTACAGCGTCGCGCCCACGCGACGCCATCACATGGTCGGCGGCACGCGGCACGCGCGTGCCCAAACACCCCGTAAGGAACCCATGACCAACCAGACGTTCGGCGTCGTCCCCCACGCGCACCAGGTCGCGGGTGCCGACTTCCTCGACACCCACCCCCGCGCGATCCTGGCCGACGAGGTCGGCCTAGGGAAGACCATCCAGGCGGCGCTCGTCATCGAGCGCGCTTCCCGCCGCGGCACGTTCTTGGCGCCGGGCCGACCCGCCGGCCCGCCCGTCGTGTGGGTTACCGACGCCTCGCTCATCAGCCAGACCGTCGACGAGCTGCGGCGCCTCCTGCCCAGCCTCACCATCGAAGCGTCCACCCATCGCGCGTGGTCCACCAACCCGTCCAAGAAGGCCACCCAGGAGTGGGCGGACCTCGCCGCCAACCTGCACGTGGTGGTCGTCTCGTACGACACGCTCCGCACCCGCCTCGACACCGCCCTCGTGTCGCACTGGCGACCCCAGGTGCTCGTCCTCGACGAATTCATGGCCGTCAAGGGCGGCAAGACGAACTGGGAGGCCGTCCGCACCCTCTCCCTCCGCGCCACCCGGTGCATCGGCCTCACCGCCACCCCCGTTGAGACCGTGCCCACCGAGACATGGGCAGCCCTCGCCGCCGTCGGCACACCCAACCTGTGGGATCAGGAGACGTTCGACCGCGAGTTCGTCGAATGGGCACCCACTGGGACGAACATCCTCGGTGAGCCCATGCCTCCCCGAGCCGTCGGATTCCTCCCCGGCGCCGAGAGGCGCCTACGCGAGTACCTCAGGGGCGTAACGCTCCGCCGCACCGCAGAAGACATCGGCCTTTCGCTCCCGACCTTGGTTCGCAAGACCACTTTCGTCCCGCTCACCCCACCCCAGCAGAAGCAGCACGACCGTTACGCAACCATGCCCGGACTCTACGGCCACAACAAGCGCGCCAAAGCCGCCAGGTACGTCACAGGCAGCTCCGCGACCGCAAATGAGTTCATACGTCTCGTTACCACTGCTGACTATCACCAGACTCCGAAGGTGATCGTGTTTTCGGAGTTTCAGGATGTGTTGAATGTGGTGTGTGAGCGGCTGCGTTCGGTGGGTGTGTCGTTTGTTCGGGTGGATGGTGGTGTGGATCGTGCGGGGCGCGCGGTCGCGGTGGCTGCGTTTCGTGATCCGGCTGGGCCGCGGGTTCTGGTGGGGTCGTCGGTGTTGGAGCGTGGGCTGAATCTTCAGACGTGCGGGGTGTTGGTGTCGTTGGATTCTTCTTGGAATCCTGCGCGTGAGGTGCAGCGGGAGGGCCGCATCCGGAGGCTGGGTTCACCGTTCCCGTGGGTGGTGCATCACACGGTGTTGCCGGATGTTCCGGATGCCCGGAGGAAGGCTGGGGTGGTGGCTGGGCGTGAGGCGGTGGCGTCGCAGGTGCTGTCTGGGGCGCCTCAGGAGGAGCCGTGCGGGCGTGATTGGTGGGCTGAGGAGCAGGACCGCATCCTCACGCACGAGGTGATGGGCGTGTGGGGTTGAGCATGTAGGGGTGTAGGGGGTCGATGTAGGGGGTGAAGTTAGGGGGTCGTAACACCTAGTCCTCCCGCATGCGACTGAGAGCCGCCGTGCCATCCCTCACCGCGCCGCGTGCTCGCCCCTCACTCCATTCGAACACCTCCACCAGATCAGATGCGGAGTAGCCGCGCTCGGCGACCAACAAATAAATGAATAGGCTTAGGCTGCCCCCCTTTGGCATCGGGCTAGGGATACGCTCGCCTTCGTACCATGCCTGGACGAAGGCCAAGAGGTCGTCCCTTCGGTCCTGCAACAATCGAAGCAACTGACCAACGTCGGTGATTCCAAGCCTCACTAGATCTTGTGCGCGCGTCCTCGCGTAGGACTTTGACCCCTCGCCGTCGCTGGTTAGCCGCAAGTGGCCAATCATCGCGATCTCTTGATCGAGCTCCGCAATAGTGGCATCCTCTCGAATCAACTCTGCGATGCTCGCTTGGTCTACAAGAACCTCACCAGGATCCTCCGAGATCCTTGCGGGGATCTGCTCCTCATACGCGTTACTCTCATTCCGAAGGCGCATGAACTCGTCATCTGCTAGCTCAAGCAGCCCCGCAAGCCGCGAGAACCGCCTGCTGATCTCTTGCGGCACCGAGATGCCAGACTTGTAGCCCAAGTCATGTTCGATCTCGGCCCAAGCGTGTTGGAGTATGGATCTTATTTGCAACTCGAAACGCATGTTCCTGAAGCGCGCATTTTCCGTCAGGCGAGCGCGGGCCTCGCTGAGGCTCGCGACGTAGTGGAGCGAGAGGTAGCCGAAGCGGTCCGCGCCGATCTCTTTCCGCTTGTCGACAGAGTTCTTTTTGTCGATTGTAAATTCAGGGACCAGCGCCGCAGCAGCCCGGTCAACATCGTCGGCGAAGAAGGTGATGACCCGCACCCCGAGAAGATCGGTAAGGTCGCCATAGTCGGAGTACTTTTCCCGACTCGATAGCTTCTTCTTTGCGCTGTCATGGGTTTTCACGCGCGCCTCGACGCTATGGAAAGCGACGTCGTTGTGCCGAAGGAGCTCTTCAATCAATCCGCGAAGAAGGACAGCGAACTTGTCGAGACCTTCGACCGACAGTGTGTAACTTGGCTCATTCGGCTCCACGCGCGACATGATGCCCTACACGACACGGTGAGGGAAGTGGGTTGGAGGGTGAATTCTGCAATGCAGCGCGTGTCCGGACAGTACCACCCCTAGTGGAGTCGCGGATTTAAACAACCCCCCGGTCAACTCGTGATGGGAAAAGAGGCCCCCACCCCCGCGCCGCGTGTTCGGTGTAGGCGGCGGGGTTCGCCC
Source organism: Cellulosimicrobium cellulans (assembly GCF_016921195.1). Lineage (GTDB taxonomy): Bacteria > Actinomycetota > Actinomycetes > Actinomycetales > Cellulomonadaceae > Cellulosimicrobium > Cellulosimicrobium cellulans_F. The sequence continues at coordinate 923,562 of NZ_JAFGYF010000001.1, read as the reverse complement.
TTCCCGCCGTGGGTGCGAGGTGGGACGGTGGTGGGCATGGATGCGGTTGAGCACAGTGAACTGGACGAGGTTGTCATCGCGCGTATCCGGGCCGACGTCGCGACGGACCGCCGCCGTGGCCGGCGTGCTTGGTGGTGGGGTGGCCTCGCGGGCTTCGTGACCGTCCTGGTGTGGCAGCTCTCGACGCAGCTCGTCGACCTGGAGAACGTCGGCCAGGTCGCAAGCGCGCTTGCGTGGTCCGTGCTGCTCGCCTGCCTGCTAGCGCCCGTCGCAGGCATCCCGTACGCCCTTCTGGTGCGCGCCTTGGGTGCACCCCTGGACCGGTGGGAGGACCGCCGCCGGCACGCGCACTAGAGGCGCATACACGAAGCCCCACACCGGTTGTCGGTGTGGGGCTTCGTTCGTTGTTCGGGCCGACTACTCGGCGCTGACGATCTGGCACTCCGCGTCGAGCTCGTCCAGGCTCTGCGCGTCGACGTCGAACCCTTCCAGAGTGTCCGGCTGCCATTCCGTCAGGGGCAGGTAGGTGGGCACCTGCCCAAAGGCCGCGGGTGCAAGATTCACAGCAAGGCGGCCTTGGAGGTCTGCGTACCACCGGGCAGCCTCGGTCGCGGCGAGCGAGAGTTGCTTGTAGTCCTGGTTTCGCTTCGCGGCGGAAGCTGCGAGGCCTTGCACCCTGTCTGCTTTGCTCTTGTCTTCCGCCACCTGGGCGGGCGTGAGGTTCTCCGGCTCGTCCGCCATGGCGAGGTCGGCCGCAGCTAGAGCGCACGCTTCCTGCGCCTGCCGCGTACCGTCGTCTACAGTCCCGCAGGCGGCGATAGCGAGGGTGAGGATCAAAGCGCCCGCACTGGCCGTTGTGCGCATGATCTGACCGTAGGACTCACCCAACGACCACGTCACGGCGTGCGCCGCACTTCACCCGCCCGATTGGTCTAGGCAGTGGGCGCCCGGAGCACCACGACGAAGCAGAGACTGCCGTCCACGCTCTCGCCTTGAACTTCCGTCGCCCACCTCCAGCCTGCGGCCTCGGCGGCTCTCACGTCCTCGTAGTCACCGAACCATGGGGCGTCAGGTTGTGGTTCGTCGAGGCTGCGCCTTGCTGGGATGGCGATGGTGGCGAGCTTCGTGCCCGGGATTGGATATGGCGGTCGGATAGGCCGGGCGGTCATGGTGCTCCGTTGCTGGTGGCAGACACGGGCCACCCCGCCCCGGCGGGTGTGACCGTGGGACGGGGTGACGCTCGTGCAGGTGGTTGGCTCGGTGTCACGCGGGCGCCTGGAGGACGTGCGCAAACCCGAGGCCGGTGGCGGTGCGCACGGTGTGCTCACCGATCTTGGTCCAGCCCTTCGCGATGGCGCTCTTGATGTCGTCGAACGTAGCGGCACCCTCGGGGACGGGCGTGAACTCGGCGGGGAGTCCGTCCGCGTCGTAGCGGGTGCACCGCTGGGCGTGGATGACGAACACGTCGAGGTTGGGTGATGACGGGTGCTGGTGTGCGAGGTCCATGACTGCTCCCTGGGTTGGTGGCCACAGCGTACGCCGTTTGCCTGTCCCCCTGTTATCCCCCTCTAACCCGATCACTGTCAAGCACCCCGAGTGATCGAGGTTGAGTTTCACCCGCTCTGCTGCCCTGCGTGGAACTGTGATGGCCCACGTAGGCGAACACCTACCCTTTAATCCGTAGGTTGTGGGTTCGATCCCCACGGGGCCCACTCCTGCCGTCGTGGCTCGTAGCAGCCCTGGCTCCCGCGCTCACCGCGCCCGCGCCCCGGTATCGGCGTCGTCGGTGACGTCCTCCACCGGCCCGTGACGACCCGCCGGTCCGCGGAGGAGCACGAACACCGCCGTCGCCGCCAGCACAGCAGCCCCGACCCACATCGCCTGCTGCCACCCGGCGACGAACGCGTCCTGCGCGGCCGTGAGGATCTGCTCGGCATAGCCGCTCGCGTTCCGACTGACCGCGTGGGCGTTGGCGATCCCCTCGCTCGCGGTCGCGACGAGCTCCGGTGGCACCCCTGCGAGCCGGCCCGCGATCGCGTCCTGGTACCCCGCGACCAGCAGCCCGCCGAGCAGCGCGATGCCGAGCGCGGCCCCGAGCTCGCGCGTGAGGTCGTTGAGCGCCGAGGCGACGCCCTGCTGGTCTCGCGGCAGCGACGAGGTGATGGCCTCGGTCGACGGGGTCATCGCGAGTCCGGCCCCGAAGCCCATGGCGCTGAGCCCGGGTAGGACGCTGAGATATCCGCCCGTGACGGAGACGAGGGACGCCAGGAGCACCACCCCGGCGGCAGCGGCGACAAGCCCTGTGACCATCGTCGCGCGGGGACCGACGTGGGTCGCCAGTCGGGGTGCGAGGCCGGAGGCCACCATCATGAGGAGGGCCATCGGCATCATGCCCACGGTCGCGAGCAGGCCGCTCCAGCCCAGCACGACCTGGAAGAACGGGTAGAGCACGAGAGAGACGCCACCCTGCACGCCGAACAGGACGAGCAGGAGGGTCGTGCCCGACGACAGCCCGCGCGTGCGGAAGTGCCGGAGGTCCAGCAGGGGGACCGGGGTCCGGAGCTCGTGCACGACGAACGCGACGCCTCCGAGCGCGGCGGACGCGAGCGCCACGACGACGCCGGGGGCGCCCCACCCGAGCGTCGGCGCCTCGTGCAGGGCGTAGGTCAGCCCGACGGCGACGACGACCGAGGTGAGCGCACCGATCAGGTCGAAGCGCCCGCGGGCGGGCTCGCGCGAGTTCGGCACGGCCCGCACCCCGATCCCGATCGCGAGCAGCGTGAGGGCGACCGGCAGCGCGAAGAGCCAGCGCCAGGTCGCGACGTCCACCAGGAGCGCCGAGAGGTACATACCCAGGATCCCGCCCCCGCCGGCGACCGCGGTCCACATGCCGATCGCCCGCGAGCGTTGGGCACCGGGGAACGAGGACGTGATCACGGACAGCGTGACGGGCATGATCATCGCGGCGCCGACGCCGCTCAGCAGTCGCGCTCCGAGGATGACCTCCGCGGTCGGCGCGACCGCGGCTGCGACGTTCGCGACACCGAAGACGGCGAGGCCTGCGAGGAGCACGGGCTTGCGTCCGACCCGGTCACCGAGGGCACCCAACGGCAGCAGGAGAGCCGCGAGGCTGAGCGTGTACGTGTTGATGATCCACAGCACCTGCCCCTGGGAGACCCCGAAGGTCGTCGCGAGCTGTGGCTGAGCGACGTTCAGACCGGAGACCGACGCGACGACGGCCATCAGTGCGAGGCAGACGGTCCACAGGATCGCGCGCTGCCGGCGTGGGTCGACGACGGCCTGCGGCGGCGCGCCGGGACAGGACGGTGCGGTGGGGAGCATGGGCGAGGTTCCTCTCACGGTCCGGGACCGCCGCGACCGCCGAACGCGGACGGGCGGGTGCCGCCGCGGGACGCACGACAGGTTCGCGACGGCGGATCCGTGCCAGGCTCCGCTGGCCCTCTCCGCATGGCAACTTTCCTTGCTGAACGGCAAAAATGATCGGATGGACCAGGACGACCAGACCCTCGACACCGTCGGCCCGCGGCTCAAGCACCTCCGGCTCCGCCGGGACATCACGCTCACGGCGCTCGCCTCCGCCACCGGGATCTCGACCAGCACCCTCTCGCGTCTCGAGGCAGGGCTCCGGCGCCCGACCTTGGAGCAGCTCCTCCCGCTCGCCCGCTACTACGGGGTCACGCTGGACGCCCTCGTCGACGCCCCGCGCACCGCCGACCCCCGGGTCGACCTGCGTCCCGTGGCGTGTTCCGACGGGTCCGTCATCATCCCGCTCACACGCCGCCCCGGAGGGATCCAGGCATACAAGTTCGTGCTCCCCGCCGGTCACGACGACGACGTGCCCGACCTGCGGTCCCACGAGGGGCACGACTGGGCGTACGTGCTCAACGGCACGCTGCGGCTCGTGCTCGGCGACCACGACCTCCTGCTCCGCGCCGGAGAGGCCGCGGAGTTCGACACGCGGACCCCGCACTGGTTCGGGGCCACCAGCGCAGGACCGGTCGAGTACCTCAGCCTCGTCGGGCGGCAGGGTCAGCGCGCCCATGTCCGCGCCGCGGCGGCGCGCCGCTAGTGGACGAGGATCTCCGAACAGCGAGGCGTGGACCGTCGCCACCGAGCCTCTACCGGCCCGTCGAGAGCGCCCTCGGGGCGCGCGACTGATTCGCGACACCCGGGTCACCCACTCGGCCGCCACCTGTTCACCCCGTGTTGGTTGCGTTCGACGGCGTACGGGCCGGAACGTCGGGTCATGGCGATCGAGGACGAGGACCGCGAGATCGACGTCGTGGTCGAGCGGATCAGTGCGCGCTTCCCGGACGTGCCGGCTGACGACGTCCGCGACCAGGTGCTCGCGGAGCTCGGGCGGTACCAGACCGCGCACGTGCGCGACTTCGTCCCCGTTCTCGTCGAGAACGCCGTGACGGACGTGCTGCGGTCGGGCACCCGCCCGCCGCGTCCGCCGCGCCGGACGGCGCGGCCCGAGCGATGAGTCCGCGTGTGGGCGACCGTCGGTAGGTTCACCGGCGGGTCGAGCGGCCCGCCCCCGACGACGAGGAGCACGCATGTCCTTCCAGGCCTATCTCGACGCGGTCGAGGACAAGACAGGCCTCACCCCGCGCCAGCTCGTCGACCTCGCCCACGAGCGCGGGTTCGACGAGTCCACGAAGGCCACGCCGATCCTCGAGTGGCTCAAGGACGACTACGGCCTGGGGCGCGGGCACGGCATGGCCATCGTCCACGTCATCACCAAGGGCCCCCAGATCTCCTCGAAGCACGTGGGGTCCGACGGCACGCACCGCGACGAGTCCGACACCCTGTGGCTCGACGGCAAGGCGACCAAGCCGGCCTGACTGCCGCACACCGGTGCCCGACGACGGTCCGCGAGCGGCGACGTCGGGCACCGGGCGTGCTGCTCGGTCAGGGACCGGGCGGCGTCAGAACGACCAGCGCTGGGCCTCGGTCTGGTTGCAGGTCCAGAGCTGGACCTTCTGGCCGTCGCGGAGCGGCGCTCCGCCCTGAGCGTCGAGGCACTTGCCGGACTGCGGGTTGCGCAGGGCCTTGGTCCCGGCGTCGTAGACCCATTGCTGGGCGCCCGTCCCGTTGCACGTGTAGATCCAGACGACGGTGCCGTCCGCCGTCCCGCTGCGCGCGACGTCGAGGCACTTGCCCAGCGCTCGCACGGTCCCGTCCGACCCGCGCGTCCACTGCTGCGCCGCGTTGCCACTGCAGGTCGCGAGCTGGACCTGGTTGGTGTCGGTCGGGTCGGCCCACGGCACGTCGAGGCACAGCGCGTCGTTGATCCGGAGGGCACCGGTGCCGGTCGGCAGGCCGCCGCCGGGGTTCGGCTGCTCGGTGCCGCCTCCGCCGTCGCCGAGGGGCGTCGCGGTGCCCGTGAACGGGTCGAGCTTGATGTACGCGGCCTGCGGGTTGCCGTCGTGGACGAGCGACTCGTGCGCGCCGACGTCGTCGAACGCGAACGCGTACGCCTTGCCGTTCGCCATCTGCTGGTGGGCGAGCTTGGCGTACACGTTGGTCCGCGCGTCCTGGTAGAAGCCGGCGTCGCTCGCGTCGGGCTGGTTCGGGTTGCTCAGCGCCGTCGTGCGGACGAGCGCCGCGCACAGCGTGCGCGCGATGGGCCCGACGACGTGGTCGTTCGGCGCCTGGAGGTCCTTGTGGCACCCGTAGACGCTCGACGCGTCCGGCTTCGTGAAGGCCGCGACCTCCTGGCCGGACCCGTTCCTGAACCGGAACCAGTCGCCGTCGACCCGGCCGCGGAACTGGGTTCCGGGCTCGTGGGAGAACGGCGTGACGACCATGTCGCGCGTGCGGTACGAGTTCCACACCTCGGTGACGTACGAGTCGATCGACGCGGAGGAGATCTTCCCGACGTCGATCCCGTGCGACGGGTTGAGGGCGCGCAGCACGCTGCCGTCGGGCGCACGCTGGATCAGCCCGCCCCAGCCCGCGGACTGCAGCCCGGAGTAGAAGGCCTCGTACCCGTCCGGCTTGAGCATGCCCGTGCTGAGCACGTGGCCGTCGGCGCGCTTCACCCCGACCTGGTACGGCGCGGACCAGTGGTCCACCTGCGTGCTGTTGATCCACAGCCCGCCGTCGTTGAGCGTGTACTCGGTCCAGTTGAAGAGGATGTTCCGGTTGGGGTCGGAGTCGTTCTGGACCGCGGGCTGGACGAGCCGTCCGTCCAGCACGATCTGGAACGTCATCTTCTGGCCGTACGAGTAGTAGACGCGCCCGGACAGCTTCGGGAGCTGGATCGTCACGGACTGGCCGGGGCCGGGGCCCGCGATCGACGCGTCGGGCGCCGGGACGGGCACGGGCCCGACCCCGCCGGGCCACGGGTGGAACGCGCCGCCCGCGTCGGCCCAGCCGGCGACGCCGTCGCGCTCGCCGAGGACGTACAGGTAGATCGGTCCCTTGCCCGAGTCGTTGGTGATCGTGAGCGGGATGGTCGCCGGGACCGCGCTCGCGGGGGCCGCCGCACCGACGACCGCCCCGCTCACCGCGAGGACCGCCGCGCACAGCGCCGCCCATGCTCGCCTGCTTCTTCTCCGCCTGTCGAGGCTCATGCCGGATCTGCTCCTTGTTCGGTTGCTCCGTCGTAACCGCACCCGCCGGACCGGCCCGGCGACAGCACCGCCCACACCGATGTGGGAGCGCTGCCACGACCGTAGCCGACCTCGGACGAACGCGCCAGGGAGCGCTCCCACGGCGTCGTCCCCGGGGATCGCGGTACCCGTACCGCGCCGGGACCTAGACTCGAACGAGTGCAGTGCCACCACTACGACGCCGGCCGGTGCCGGTCGTGCAGCCTCCTCGAGCTCGCCTACCCGGCACAGCTCACCGGCAAGCAGGAGCACTGCGCCGACCTCCTCGCGCCGCTCGCGCCCGACCTGACCTGGCTGCCCACGGTCGAGTCGGCCGAGTCGGGCTTCCGCAACAAGGCGAAGATGGTCGTCACGGGCACGACGGACGCCCCGGTGCTGGGCATCCTCGGCGAGGGCGGCGGCGTCGACCTCACCGACTGCCCGCTCTACCCGCCCGCGCTCCAGGCGTCGTTCCCGGCGTTCGCGGAGTTCGTGACGCGCGCGCGGCTCGTCCCCTACGACGTGCGCGCGCGCCGCGGCGAGCTGAAGTACGTGCTCGTCACGCTCTCCCCCGACGGCGACCTCATGGCGCGGTTCGTCCTGCGGTCCACCGAGTCGTTGCCGCGGATCCACAAGCACCTTCCGAGCCTGCTCGCCGCGCTGCCCTCGCTCCGCGTCGTCTCCGCGAACCTGCACCCCGAGCACAAGGCCGTCGTCGAGGGCGAGACCGAGATCGTCCTCACCGAGGCCGAGACGCTGCGCATGCGCGTCAACGGGATCGATCTGCACCTGCGCCCGCAGAGCTTCTTCCAGACCAACACCGACGTCGCAGCCGCGCTCTACCGCCAGGGACAGGAGTGGGTGGACGACGCCGCGCCCGCCACGGTCTGGGACCTCTACTGCGGCGTGGGCGGGTTCGCGCTGCACGTCGCAGGGCCGGGTCGCGACGTCGTCGGCGTCGAGACGAGCGCCGAGGCCGTGGCGAGCGCACGGCTCACCGCGCGGGACGCGGGCCTCGACCGCACGACGTTCCTCGCGCAGGACGCGACGGCGTTCGCGCTGTCCCGGCGGGAGGTGCCGGACCTCGTCGTCGTCAACCCGCCACGGCGCGGCATCGGCGAGACGCTCAGCACGTGGCTCGAGCAGTCCGGCGTCGGGCACGTCGTCTACTCGAGCTGCAACGCGACGTCGCTCGCGCGCGACCTCGCGCTCATGCCGTCCCTGCGCCCGCGCGCCGCCCGGGTGCTCGACATGTTCCCGCAGACGTCGCACTACGAGGTCGCGGTCCTGCTCGAGCGCACCTGAGAGCGGATCCAGCGGTCAGGGCCGCACGCCCGCGCGGCGCCGAGGCGGAGCCGCCATGGTGTGCTCATCCACCGGACGCGGTCCCCGCCCACCGGCGCCGGTGCCAGACTCGCGCCATGGCGACCGTGCACGCAGAGATCACCGACCGACTGGCCTCGTTCGTCCTCGCACAGCCCGTGTTCTTCGTCGGCACCGCCCCGCTGGCGGCCGACGGCCACGTCAACGTCGCGCCCAAGGGCATGGCAGGGACGTTCGCGGTCCTGGGCCCGCACCGCGTCGCCTACCTCGACTACACCGGTTCGGGCGCGGAGACGCCGGCGCACCTGCGCGAGAACGGACGGATCGTCGTGATGTTCTGCGCGTTCGACGGTCCGCCCAACATCGTCCGCTTCCACGGGACCGGCCGGTACGTCGAGGCCGGCACCCCGGAGTTCGACGTGCTGCGGCCCCACTTCCCCAAGCAGGAGACGGCCGGACAGCGGGGTGCCGTGGTCATCGACGTCACCCGGGTCTCCGACTCGTGCGGGTTCTCCGTGCCCCGCATGACGCTCGTCGAGGACCGGGTCCTGCTCGACCGCTGGGCCGACCGCAAGACCCCGGAGCAGCTCGACGCCTACCGCGTCACCAAGAACTCCACGAGCATCGACGGCCTCCCGGCGATCGGCGAGCCCGCCGAACCTGTCGGCACCTCGTCGCCGTCGGGCGAGACGGCTCGCTGACCGCCAGGGACGCCCGGCGTCAGTCGCCGGGCGCCGTCGCGTCGAGGTAGGCCCGGCCGCGCGGGGAGAGTCGGTAGCCGACGTCGAGGCTCTCGGTGAGGCCCAGCTCCTTGAGGCGGCGTACGCGCACCTTGAAGTCGTCGCGCGCCATCCCGAGCCCCGCGGCGAGCTCGCGCGCGACGACCCCCTCGTGCGCCGCGACCAGCTCGAGGTACTGCCGGGTCCACGGCTCGGCGGCGGCGCGGTCCTTGCGGTCCAGCGCGGCGCGGATCTGCTCGACGGCGGCCGCGTCCAGGTCGGCGTCCTCGCGCAGCGCGACGCGCGGATCGGGCCCCGCGAGGCGGATCCCTACCCGGTAGAGGTCGCCCTCGCGCGCTGCGCCCCGCGCGAGCACCTGCTCGGGCGACGCCATCCCGGCGAGCCGCGCCTCGTCGTCGGACACCAGCGGCGCGCCGTCCGGGCCGACGGGCACGCGCTCGACCGACGTCACCTCGACGACCCCGATCCGCGTGCGCTGGAGCGTCCCGACCTTTACCCGGGGCGCCGTCCAGCGGCGGAACGCGAGGGTCACGGTCCCGTCCTGGAGGCCGCGCAGCGTGCGGGCGTCGAGGAGCACGCTCCGAGCCTACGACCTCGCCACCCCGCCTCCCGAGGTAGAGCCCCGGTCCGGCGAGGTAGAGCCCTGGTCATGACCGGGCCTCTACCTCGCCGGACCGGGGCTCTACCTCGTGCGACCAGGGCTCTACCTCGCGCTGCCGGGGCCTACCTCGGTGGGTCAGCTGAGCTCGGGGCGGCGCGCGACGGTGAGGACGTGCGTGTCGGGCCAGTCGACGGGTTCGCCGGTCCCGGCGTCGTGCAGCGCGGCGACGGGCTCGAACGCGTGCTCCACGACCCACTCGTTGCGCCACGCCCCGCTGCCCGGCTCGAGCTCGAACCCGGCGTCCGCGAGCAGGTCCGCCCAGCGCGGGCCGCTGAGGTCGCAGAACCGCTCGTGGCACTCGGACAGCCAGTTGTCGACGTAGTCCTTGCGGGTCAGGAACTCCATGGCCTCGCGCAGGGTGAGCCGCCAGGACCCCGGCGCCAGGCGCTCGGGGGCGAACGCGGCGTGGGACAGACGCGGGAAGTCGTGCGCGAACTGGACCAGGCGCGCGTCGGTGGACAAGGCACCGACCCAGGCCGCGACCTCCTCGCGCGCGAGGTCGTCCAGATCGGTGCGCGCGCCACCGGGCCCGTCCCCGGTGGCGGCGGCGCCGTCGTCGGTCCGCAGCGTGAGCACCACGACGCGGTCCGGCTCGGCAGGACCGCACACGTCCGAGTTGATCCACACACCCCCGGGCCGCGTGTGGGCATGGACGCGGCGCGCGAAGGTCTCGACGTCGCGCACGCCGTCCCCGTACGACGAGACCTCGTGCGTGAGGGCGATCGTCAGGGTGGTGTCGACGGAGGCGTCGGGCATCACGGAGCGGTCGAGGATGTTGGCCTGCACGAACCAGACGTGCGGGTTCGCGAACGCGCCCTGCGCCTTCTTGTGCTCGGCCTCGGCGACGAGGTGCCGCGCGACGTCGACGCCGAACAGGTCGGACTCGTGCAGGCGCGGCTCGCGCGCGACGTGCTCGAGCAGGCCGCCGGTCGCGCACCCGATGTCGACGATCCGCCCGGGCCGCACGTACGGCGCCACCTGGGCCCACTTGCGCGCCGACGCGTCCTCGAACGCGGCGGCGTACGTGCGGTAGTCGCGCGTCGACGTGAGGTCGCCGTCCCCCGAGACGACGGGGTCCGCGAAGATCCGCCGGACGTCCTCGACGAACCGGTAGCGCGCGTAGAACTCCGGGACGGCGGGGTGCGCGACGTCGCGCCAGCGCTCGTCGCCCGCCGCGATCTGCTCGACGACGTCCCACGGGCGGGCGGGGACCTCGCCACCGGACTCGGCGGCGTCGAGCTCGACGCCGGCGACGCGGTACCCGAGCGCGCGGTACGCGTCGACGAGCGCGGGCGTCGAGCACGCGACGACGGTGTCGGCCGGGTCGGGCGTGACGCCGGTCGCGGTCGCGACGCTCGTCACGACGAGCTGCGCGAAGCGGTCGTCGGGCGCCACGTCGGGCACGGGGACGACCACCGACGCGAGACCCTCCCGGGTGGTCACGTTCTCGACGAGCGCCTCGCGGCGGTGGCCCGGCAGCGGGTTGCGACGCGTGCCCGCGTGGTTCGCGGACGTGACGACCCAGACGACCTCGACGTCGGGGGCGCAGCGCACGCGCCGCCCGTCGAGGTCGCGCACGAGCCCGGCACGCAGTGCCCGCAGGTAGTCGACCTGGTAGCGCGTGACGACGTGGTGACGGCCCGGGAACAGGACGCGGCGGACGGGCGGGCCCTCAGGGGTCGTGTGCACCCGCACACCGTGCGGGGTGACCGCGCCTCGGCGCAACCCGTCTCACGGCTCGGCACACGCCGCCGTCGGCGTGTTCGCTCTGCGTGAAGCCGTCAGGCCGAGAACCCGCAGGTCGCCGGGGCGCACGCGCGCGAGCGCTCACCGAGCCGGTGGTCCTGGACGCCCGTCCACGATGCGGAGCACAGGGGACGTATGGGACGGTGTTCGCGATGTTCTGGATCGTGGCAGGGGCTGTGCTCGTCGTGTCCGGCCTCGCGATAGCCGCGACGGCCGCCCGCGGCGTGCGCCGGGCCGGCTCCACGGGGGCGAACGGGATGGCGATCGCCGTCGGCGGGGGTCTCGTGATCTGGGGCGCGATCGCCCTGACGGTCGGGTTCCTCACGCAGGACTGAGCGCCGCCTCGCGCGCGTCGACGACCTCCGCACCGGTCATCACCCCGGAGAGCCCACGCCGTCCGCGCGTGAACGGGACCGCGACGACCGAGACCACCGCGAACAGCGACGCGACCGGCGCGGCGACGGCGCCGGCCACCGCGAGCACCGGCGTGTCCGTCGGCAGGTCGGCGAGCAGGCCCAGCGCTCCCCACAGCGCTCCCCCGGCGGCCGCGCGGGAGACACGCTGCGGCGTCGTGCCGCGACGGCCCGCCCAGCGCGGCGCGAGCCACACGGTCCGCTGCCCCCAGGACGCGCCGCTGCCGAGGAACGTCGGCACGACGAACACGAGCACGAACGGGACGAGCGTCCCGAGCAGCCACTGCGGCCAGTCGGAGCCGTCGGGGAGCGGCTGCCCGAGCGCGTAGAGCACCGTGCGGTAGCCCACCTGCAGCACGGCGCCCAGCGCGGTGACGAGCAGGGCGTCGAGCAGCATCCCGAGCCAGCGGCGCCACACCGTCACGGGCCGCGCCCGGTCCCGGCGCGCCTCGAGCTCGGCCGCGCGCGGCATCCAGCGCAGCAGGAGCGGCGCCGCGAGCGCGCCGACGAGCGCGCCGAGCGTGTTGGTCAGGACGTCGTCCACGTCGGCGACCCGGTACGAGCACGGGATGAGCCCGAAGATGCCCGTGTACTGCGTGGTCTCGACGAGCACCGACGCGGCCAGCCCGGACAGCGTCGTGACGGCGACGCCACGCCCGAGGTAGCGCCGGACCAGCAGGCCCCACGGGACGAACAGGACGACGTTGAACACGACCTGGAGCACGGCCGCGCTCCGCAGCGTCGCGCCGGCCCCGAGGCCCGCGGTGTCGCGACGGATGTCGGCGAGGGAGTGGAACGGCACGAGCTCGGCGCCGGCGACGCCGTACTGCGCGCACCACCGGGCGAGGTCACCGCTCGGCAGCGGCAGGAGCGTGTACGCGACGAGGGCCACCCCGTAGACGGCGACGGCCGCGGCACCGAGCAGGCGCCGGCCGCTCAGCCCGCCGTACCGGCGCGACTGCCATGCGAGCGCGGGCACGAGGAGCGCCGCGAAGAGCAGCGCGCCGCCGATCACGCCGACGTACGCCGGCCACGTCCATCGCTCGATCACGCGCGGACCTCGCGGGCTTCAGGGGTGGGTCGGAGGGTGCGGGCGCGGGTCGTGGTCACGCGCTCCAGTATCGCGGCGGCTTTCCCAGGCACCGCGCGCCGGCGCCTCGCGCCGACGCAGCGCTCCGACGCAGCGCCACACCTCCGGGGCGCGCACCGACGACGTACGGCCCCGCCGGAGAGGACCTTCGGCGCGGCGTAGGGGCAGGACCCGGACCTACCGTGGAGGTGCGGTCGGTCGCCACGGCCCGCCGAGGGCTCGCCGAGGACCCGGTCCGGGGACCGCCCGCCGCGCACCGAGCGGTGCGCGCGGCCCGACGGACGAGGTGAGGACGATGAAGGCGGCGCGGTACCACGGCAAGGAAGACCTCCGGATCGAGGACGTCCCGGAGCCCGAGACCCGGCCGGGGACCGTGAAGATCCGGCCGGCGTGGACGGGCATCTGCGGCTCGGACCTGCACCTGTACCTCGAGGGCCCGTTCCCGCCGGCGCCGTCGGAGACCCAGCCGCACCCCCTGTCGGGCGAGACGCTGCCCGTCGTCTTCGGCCACGAGTTCTCCGGGGTCGTCGAGGAGATCGGTGAGGGCGTCGACGGACTCGCGGTCGGGGACGCGGTCGTCGTCGAGCCGTTCATGGTGTGCGGCGAGTGCCCGCCGTGCCGCGACGGCCTCTACAACGCGTGCGTGAAGATGGGCTTCATCGGCATCTCCGGGCGCGGCGGCGGGTTGTCCGAGCACATCGTGGTCGAGCGCCGGTGGGTGCACCCGGTGGGCGACGTCCCGCTGGACCAGGCGGCGCTCATCGAGCCGCTCGCGGTCGCCTACCACGGCGTCCGGTTGTCGGGGGCGCAGGCGGGCGACACCGTCCTCGTCGGCGGCGCGGGGCCGATCGGCCTGCTCACGTGCGCCGTGCTGCACGCCATCGGTGCGCGCGCGGTCGTCACCGAGGTGAGCGGGGCGCGCAAGGCCAAGGCTCTCGAGACGGGCGTGGCGGACGACGTGCTCGACCCGCGCGAGGTCGACGTCGCCGCCCGTGTCCTCGAGCTCACCGACGGCCGCGGCGCGGACGTCGCGATCGAGTGCTCGGGCGCGCAGCCGGTGCTCGACACGCTGACGCACGCGCTCAAGGCGGGCGGGACGCTCCAGATCGTGGCGCTGTTCTCCGAGCCGCCGACCCTCGACGTCATGACGGTGCTGCTGCGCGAGCTCACCATCAAGGGCGCCATCGGGTACGCGGACGACCACCCGGCGGTCATCCGGCTCGTCCAGGAGGGCAAGGTCGACCTCGCCCCGTTCGTGACGAGCCGCATCGCCGTCGAGGACGTCGTGGAGAAGGGGTACCGCGAGCTCATCGACCACAAGGACGACCACGTGAAGATCGTCGTGTCGGTGTGAGACGGCGGCTCGCGGCCCCCGCCGTCCCCGGGGCCGCGGGCCGCGCTGCTCGGCCGGGCTGCCCGACCGGGCCGCTCCACCCGGCCGCGCTCGACCTGCGGTGCGCGACGCGGCGTGCCACGGTGGAGGCTCACGAGGTCCCGGGAGGTGCGCATGGACGTCCTCGCCGCCCACGGCGACGCGATCGGCGCGTTCGACGCGCTCGTCCGCCCGCTGCGCGACGACCAGTGGGCGCTGTCCACCCCGGACGCCGACTGGACCGTGCGCGACCTCGTCAACCACCTCACGGCCGAGCAGCTCTGGGCACCTGAGCTGCTCGCCGGGCGCTGGATCGAGGACGTCGGCACCGTCTTCGAGGGCGACGTGCTCGGCGACGACCCCGTCGACCGGTGGGTCGACGCGTCCGTCCAGGCCCGCGAGGCGTTCCTCGCGCCCGACGCCCTGGACCGCCGCGTGCACCTCTCCTACGGCGACGAGTCAGGCGCGGAGTACTGCGCCCAGATGACCTTCGACCTCGTGGTGCACGCGTGGGACCTGGCCCGCGCCGTCGGGGCGGACGAGACGGGCGAGCCCGCGCTCGTCGCGTGGGCCCTGCACTACGCGGAGTCCCGCTCGACGTTCCTCGAGCCGGGCCCGCTGTTCCGCGGGCCGCTCGACGTCGACGACGGCGCCGACGACCTCACGCGCCTGCTAGCGCTCACGGGCCGCCGCCGCTGACGGTCGCACCGACGCCGGGTGAACGTTCGCGGAACGGTCCGCCGGACGGCGGGCCCGGCAGGACGGCTGCGCGGGTCGCGCGCGAGACTGGCCCCATGCCGCCCCCGTCTCCGGGTCGCTCCCCGGGCCGACCCACGACGTCCCCGTCCTCCCTGCTCCGGCCCGCCGCCGACCGTCGGGGGCGACCGCTCGTCGTCGGGCACCGCGGCAACTCGTCCGTGGCCCCGCAGAACACGCTCGCGGCGTTCGAGGCCGCGTGGCGCGCGGGCGCCGACGCGATCGAGCTCGACGTGCACCTGACGGCAGACCGCCAGGTCGTCGTGCTGCACGACGACGTGGTCGACGAGACGACGGACGGGACCGGCCGCGTGGACGGGCTCACGCTGGCCGAGGTCCGGGCGCTCGACGCCGGGTCGTCGTTCTCGCGCGCGTTCGCGGGCCAGCGCGTGCCGACGTTCGCGGAGGTGACCCGGCTCGTCGTCGAGCGACCGGGGCTCGACGTGCTCGTCGAGCTCAAGGGCGTGTGGACGGTCGAGGACGTCCTGCTCGTGACCCGGCAGGTCGACGACGCCGGGCTCGCCGACCGCGTGCTCGTCCAGTCGTTCTGGCCACCCACGGTCGCGGCGCTGCGCGACGCCGCGGGCCACCTCGACCGCGCGCTGCTCCTCGCGCTGCACCCGGACAGCCTCGCCGAGCTCGTCGAGGTGTGCGCGGAGCTGGGAGTCGTGGCCTGCAACCCGGAGGTCGCGCTCCTCGCGCACGAGCCCGGTCTGGTCGAGACGCTCCACGGCGCCGGGCTGCGCGTGCACGTCTGGACCGCGAACACGACGGACGAGTGGGACGACCTCGTGATCCAGGGCGTCGACGCGATCATGACCGACCGCCCCGACCGGCTCGTCGGCTGGCTCGACGCCCGGTTCGACGGGTGGAGCGCGCGCCGCCGCCCTAGCGTGGACGGATGAGCGCCACCCCGACGCCCACGCCCGGCCCGCTCCCCACCCCTCCCGGCCCACCCGACCCCGGACCCGCCCGCTCCCCCAGCGTGTGCGTGCTCGCCCTGACGCCCCTGCTCACGGTGGAGATCGAGCCCGCCGGGCCGTACGAGACGTCGCCCGAGGTGCACGTCCACCCCGGCGGGCAGGGCCTGTGGCTCGCGCGCATGGCGTACTCGCTCGGCGCGCAGGTCGTCGTGTGCGGCCCGTTCGGCGGCGAGACGGGCACGGTCGCCGCGCACCTCGCGCGCGCCGAGAACCTCGACCTGCGCGCGACGACGACCGGCGGGAACGGCGCGTACGTCCACGACCGGCGGAGCGGGCACCGGGAGGAGGTCGCGACCATGGACCCCTTCCCGCTGAACCGGCACGAGGTCGACGACCTGTACGGGACCGTGCTCGTGTCCGGGCTCGACGCCGCGGTGACCATCCTGACCGGCTCGGAGACGGCCGTCGGGGTACCGGCCTCGTTCTTCGGCCGGCTCGCGCGCGACCTGCACGCGTCCGAGCGTCAGGTCGTCGCCGACCTCTCCGGGGAGCAGGCACGCGCCGTCGCGGACGCGCCCGGCGCGGTGCTCAAGATCAGCCACGAGGAGATGGTCGAGGGCGGGTTCGCCGACGACGACACCGAGGCGGCGCTGCTCGCCGCCGCACGCGGGATGGTCGACGCCGGGCCGCGCGCGGTCGTCGTCTCGCGCGCGCACGACCCCTCGCTGCTCGTGACGCGCGAGCACACGTACACCGTGCGCACGCCGCGCATCACGACCGTCGACCACCGGGGCGCGGGCGACTCCATGACGGCAGGCATCGCCGTCGGGCTCGGTCGCGGCCTCGACCTGCCCGGCGCGGTGCGCCTCGGCGCCGCGGCGGGCGCGCTCAACGTCACGCGCCGCGGTCTCGGCACCGGGCGCCGCGACCAGATCGAGCGCCTCGCGCGTCGCATCACGGTGCGCGAGGCGCCTGCCTGACCCCGGAATCCCGCCCCGACCCCGACGACAGAGGAGAACCACCGTGCGCGCCCTCGTGACCAACGACGACGGGATCGACTCTCCCGGACTGGCGGTGCTCGCCGGGTCGGCGCTCGACGCCGGCTACGAGGTCGTCGTCGCCGCGCCGGCCCGTGAGTCCTCGGGCGCGAGCGCGTCCCTGCTCGGCGCCGAGCGCGACGGCCGGCTCGCCGTCGAGCCGCACCGGGCACCCGGCCTGCCCGACGACGTGACCTCCTACGCGGTCCGCGCCGCCCCCGCGCTCATCGCGTTCGTCGCCGCCTACGGCGGGTTCGGTCCCCGACCGGACCTCCTGCTCTCCGGGGTGAACAAGGGCGCCAACACCGGCAACGCGATCCTGCACTCCGGGACGGTCGGCGCGGCGCTGTCGGCGATGACGCACGGGATCCGGTCGCTCGCCGTCTCCGTCGACGCGGCGGAGCCGAAGCACTGGGACACCGCGCGCCTGGTCACCGACCACGTGCTCGCCTGGATGGACGCGGACGACTCGCGCGACGTCCCGCTCGACCGGCGCACGCTCAACGTCAACGTCCCCGACGTCCCGCCGGACCGGCTGCGGGGGCTGCGGCAGGCGCCCCTCGCCACGTTCGGGCTCGTGCAGGCGAACATCCACGAGGACGGCGACCGGCACCTCGTGCTCCAGTACTCCGGGACCGAGCGGCACTCCGAGCCCGACTCCGACACCGGGCTCCTCACGCGCGGCTGGGCCACCGCGACGCTCCTCGTCGCGCCGTACGCCGACGCGACGGTCGAGGTCCCGGGGCTCGGCTGACGGCCGCTCCGCTCGGTAGAGCACCCGGTCCGCGAGGGCGCACGGTGCTTCCGGCCGTCAGCCCCGGGGCCGACCGAGGGGTCCGCCGTCGCCGTGGCCGCCGTCCCCGCGGTCGTCCGCCTCGCGCCCGCCGCCCGCGCCGGCCGCCGCCGGCCCCTCAGGCTCGTCGTCGGGGACGACACCGTGCTCGGCCGTGCGCTCGCGCTCGTCGATGACGTCCTGGCCGGGCCCGGCGAACGCCCGCGACCGCTCCTCGCCCTCGGGCGTGCCGCTGAAGAAGGCGGACTCGGCGGCCTCGGGCGTGGCGTCGTCGTGCGCGTCGTGCCCGACGGCGGGCAGCGGCCGGGTGCCGCCCGGCGCCTCGGCGCCGTCGGCGCTCCCGTCTGCCGCGCCGCCGGGACGGACAGGGCCGCCGGCCGCACCGGGGACGACGCCCACCAGCCGCGTCGGGTCCTCGCTCGGCGCGGCGCCCGCGCCCCGGCCCGCGCGTCGGATCGTCCCGAGGACGACGGGCGCGTCGGCGCGGCGCGCGCCACGCTCGGCGGGGAGCCGGGGCGGGCGCGCGGGCGCGACGGGTGCGCCGTCGTCCGTCGCGTCGCGGTCGACGTCACCGGGCGCCTCCGCGCCACCGGTCCCGGCAGCGCCCAGCCCCTCCCCCTCGTGCCCACCGACCTCCAGAGCGTCGGCCGCGCGCTCGAGGCGCGTGCGGGGCAGGCCCTGCGGCGCCGCGCGCTGCAGCCAGTCGACCAGCCCCTCGCGCACGAAGCACCGCAGGTCGAACAAGGTCGGCGCGTCGTGCGCGCTCACGAGCGCGCGCACCCGCACGAGCCCCCCGACGGCGTCGGTCACCTGGAGGATGCCCACGCGCTCGTCCCACAGGTCGGTGAGCGCGAGGAGCCGGCGCAGCTCGGCCCGCATCGGGCCCACCGGCACCTCGAAGTCGAGGTCGAGCTCGACGGTCCCCAGCAGGTCGGCGGCGCGCCGGGTCCAGTTCTGGAACGGCGTCGTCGTGAAGTACGTCGACGGCATGATGAGGCGGCGGTCGTCCCACAGGTGCACCACGACGTACGTCATGGTGATCTCCTCGATCCGGCCCCACTCGCCCTCGAGCACCACGACGTCGTCCACGCGGATCGCGTCCGTGAACGCGATCTGCATGCCCGCGAACACGTTCGCGAGCGACGTCTGCGCCGCGAGGCCCGCGACGATCGAGATGAGGCCCGCGGACGCGAGGAGGCTCGCACCGGCCGCGCGGGCCGCCGGGAACGTGAGCAGGATGCCCGCGACGGCGCACACGACGATCACGGCGACGGTCAGCCGGCGCAGCACCGTGATCTGCGTCCGGACGCGGCGCGCGTGCCGGTTGTCCGCGGTGTCCATGCGATAGCGCTGGAGCGCGGAGTCCTCGAGCACGAACGCGATCGCGCCCACCCACCACGCGCCGACCACGACGAGCGCGATGAGCAGGAGGTGCTCGACCGCGGGTCGCCACGGCGTGGACGCGTCCGTCGTCAGGCGGACCGCGATCCACACCGCGACGACGGTGAGCACAGCCCGGTCCGGTCGGCGCAGCCGCCGCGAGAGGTCGCGGGCGAGCTCGCTGCGCCGGCCCGCCCGGCGGACCACCGCGGAGATCACCGTCCCGAGGACGAACGCCAGGAGGACGCCTGCCGCGGCCGCACCGAGGGTGACGAGGACGTCGGTCGTGCTCTCGATCTCGGTGTCCATCCTCCCAGGCTAGGCAGGGCGTCGGGCGGTCACCTCCGGGCCGGGCGACCCGTCCGGGACCGTCACCCGCGTCTCCTCGACGAGGTCGCGTCCTTGCGCGAGCCGAGGAACCCCGGGTACCGGTCGGCGAGGTTCACGCCGACCTGCACCCAGCGCGTGACCGCCGGGACGTTCTGGGGCAGGACCCGGCGCTGGATCGCGACGGTCACGGGACGAGTGATCGTGGCGGGTGTTGCCGGGTCGTGAACGCGCGCGAGGGACGGATCGTCGCGCTGGTCGGGACGCCGGCCGACGCGCGCGCCGGGCGGCCCGGGCCTACCGTGGCAGCCATGATCTCGTGGGACCTCGCGCTCGCCCTGCGCGACGCCGGCGTGCGGTGGTCCCCCGCACCGGGCGACCGCTTCCGCCTCCTGGCCACGGGGCGTGACGGCGACGTCTTCACCGTGAGCGACATGACCATCGAGCCGCACGAGTTCGACACGGGCGTCGTGCTCGGGTTCAACGGGACGACCGAGTGGGCGCTCGACTCCGTCGCGCTCGAGGACGCCCTGTGGCATCCTCTCGAGGGCCAGCTCCGGGACCTGCTCGGTGGCACGTTCCGGCGGCTCGAGCGGACCACGGGCGGGTTCGTCGTCCGTACCGAGGTGCTCGACGACGTCGGGGAGTTCGCCGCGGCGGACGCCTCCGACGCCTACGCGCGCGCGGTGCTCGCGCTCGTCGCGGCGAGCGCGGAGGACGCGTGACACGTCCCCTTCTTCACATCCTGACCACACGGTCGGCACCTCATTCGCGAGGCTTCCCCCCGTGACGGCACCCCGCTGGACACATGTCTAGTTGAAGATGGAACAGCCGACAGGTCTCCGCGGTCCGCCTTGCGACCAGGCCTGCCGGCGTCGTGGTGAGAGGGCGCGTGCGCCCCGCCCGACCGCACGCCGTCGTGGTCACCCAGCGCTCCGTCCTGCGCAGGTGCACCAGGGACGGGAGCGCTTCGGTGCTCGACCGCCCGCGACCACGGCCCGATGATCGGATCGTTCGCTTGACCACTGCACAGCACCGTACGTCCACCCGCAACACGAACAGCACGACCGGCGCGCGACCCGCCGCCCGCGGCGAGGCGCGCTAGATGGGCCGCCACACCGCGAGCCGCGCCTCGCTCACCGCTGCCCTCGTCTCCGCCGCCCGTCGCGGCGCGCACGGCGCTGCCCGTGTCGCGCCCCGCCGCCGGACGCTCGGGACCGGTGCCGCCGTCGCCGCCGTCGCGCTCACGGCGAGCACCGCCGCGGCGGCGTTCGGGAGCGGCACCGCGCCGTCGGCCACCGGGACCGGCACCGCGACGGGTCCCACCCCGACCTCGGGGGCGACCACCGCGAGCGCGATGCCCGCGCCCGCGCCCGCCACGATCGGAACCGTCGCCGCCGACCCGGAGACGGTCGAGGCGGCGGGCGACGCGCTCCAGCGCGCACAGTTCCTCACCGGGGAGGGTGCCGCAGGGCTCACCCCGGAGCAGCGTGCCCAGATCGAGGACGCCCGCACGCGCCTCAGCGAGGCCGTCACCGAGGTTTCCGCCGCGGACCAGGCGCCCGGCTTCACCGGGCTGCCGGGCGTCTCCGTCGGGGCTCCGCCCGCCGACGGGTCGTCGGGCACGACTCCCGACGACCCGGACGAGGCCGAGACGGGCGAACCTTTGGCGGCGGACGCCCTCGAGGAGAGCGTGCCGGTGCTCGACGAGCGCGGCAACGACCGCGCGAGCCGCTCCTCGGCTCGCACCTCGCTCGGCGACCTCGGGGCAGCGTCCCCTGCCCTCGACGCGGCCCTGCCCGACCTCACCGCGGCGTCCGACGACCTGACGGCGTCCCTCTCGGCAGCGAGCGCGGTGGACCCCGACGACGCCGCTCCCGACGCCTCCGCGTCCGCCGACACCGCGACCGAGTCTCCCGAGGAGGACGCCGCGGCCGCCGACACGGCCACCGCGTCGCCCGACCTCGCGACGGGGTCCGCCGACGACACCGCGACCGCACCGGGCACCGACGCGTCCCTCGCCGGCGCGTCGTCCTCCGAGGAGATCGCCTCGCTGACCGCCGAGCTGTCGACGCTCCTCGACGCGGCCGGGTCGGGCGTGACGGTCCAGGTCGTGCCCGGGCCGCCGTCGGCCGAGGAGATCGCGGCACAGCTCGACGCGTGGGCGGCGTCCACGGCGGGCTACGGCAACGGGCAGATCCCGGCGAGCGCCCTGTGCGAGCTGTCGTTCGCGCCGGGCGAGCAGCTCCGCTGCGACGCGGCGCACCAGATCGAGGCGCTCAACGAGAAGTTCCGGGAGGCGTTCGGCGTGAACCTCTCCGTCACGGACTCCTACCGCTCCTACGCCTCGCAGGTCGCGGTCAAGGCGTCGCGCGGATACTTCGCGGCGCCCCCGGGCATGTCGAACCACGGGTGGGCGCTCGCGCTCGACCTCGGCGGCGGCATCCAGAGCTACGGCACCGCGCAGTACGAGTGGATGCGCGCCAACGCGCCGGCCTACGGCTGGGACAACCCCGAGTGGGCCCGCGCCGGCGGCTCGAAGAACGAGCCCTGGCACTGGGAGTACGGCGACCTGTCCTGAGGGCTCCCGCACCCGCGACCATGGCCCCGGCACCGCGACGACCTCGCGGGCCGGGGCCGTCGTCGTCCTCGGGGGCGGCCGTGGTCAGGTGGTCGCGCTCGCGATGAGCAGCATCGTCACGAGGAAGCCCGTCACGAGGTTGAGCCACAGGAACGTCCGCCACCCGGCGTTGGCGCGCTCGCAGTCGTCGTCACGCACGTCGCGGAACCGCAGCACGTTGGCCGCGTACGGGAGCGGCAGGAGGGCGGCGAGGACACCGGGCCAGGGCAGCACGGCGAGGACCGCCGCGGCGGCCAGGTACGCCGCCGCCGCCCCGACGACCGTCGCGTGGGCGCCGACCGCCGTCGCGACGGACGCGATCCCGCCCTCGCGGTCCGCGCGCACGTCCTGCACCGCCCCGAACGCGTGCGACGCCATCCCCCACAGCACGAACCCCACGAGCACGGGCCACACCGTGCGCGCGGAGAGATCCGCGTCCGCGAGCACGAGCGCGTAGAGCAGCGGCCCGGCGAAGTGCATCGCGGACGTGAACGAGTCGAGGAACGGACGCTCCTTGAACCGCAGGTTCGGCGCGGAGTACGCGACGACGCCGAGCACGACGAGCGCGAGGACCACGGCAGCGAGCGGGTCGCCCAGGAGCACCAGGGCGACGAGGAACGGCACGTTGGTCGCCACGCACGCGCGCAGGATGCGCCGGTGGGTCGCGCGTGCGGTCGCCGGGTCGGCGAGCGCCCCCTCGATCCCGCCCTTGCGCGGGTTGCGCAGGTCGCTCGCGTAGTCGAAGACGTCGTTGACGCCGTACATGAGCAGGTTGTACGGCACGAGGAAGTACAGCGTCCCGACGACGAGCGCGAGGTCGACCCGGCCGCCGGTCGCGACGAGGTAGCCCGCGGCGAACGGGTAGGCGGTGTTGATCCACGAGAAGGGCCGCGACGCGGCGAGCACGTCCTTCACCGGGTGTCCTCGTCCGTCCGGCCGTCGGAGTGCCTGTCGGGGGCGGCACGACCGTCGGCGACGCGGTCACGGTCACGCGCCCCGAGCGCCGTCCAGAGCACCGGCATGCCCAGCGCCGCGGCGAGCGCGTAGGCGAAGTCCTCGAGGGGCGCGCCCCAGAGCCGCACGCCGAGGATTTTGTCCGGGTCGAAGACGTAGAGGTCGGCGGCGATCATGAGCGTGTCGAACACGAGCGTCAGCACGCACATCACGGCGGCGGCCCACACGAGCGGGCCGGGCCGCAGGCGCCGCAGCACGCGCCACGACACGACGACGAGGACCGCCAGGACGATCACGTTGAGCACGATGTTCGTCACGCGTCGTCCTCCGCCCGGGCACGGCGGGCGACGAGCACGCGCTCGGCACCGCGCCAGACGAGCAACGCGTTGTAGCACAGGAGCGTCAGGAAGACCGCCTCCTCGACGGGAAGGTCGGGCGCGAGCAGGAGCCCCGTCATCCAGGGGCTCTCCCCGCGCGCGAAGATGCCGAGCGCGAGGCCCGCGACGTCCCAGAGGAGGAACCCGACGACGCCGAGCCCCACCGTGAGCGCGGCGCGACGCCGGTCCGCCCAGAACGCGAGGCGGAAGCGCCGGTCGAGCACGGCGAGACCGCCGAGCGCGACGACGAGCGCGCCGAGGTACGCCAGACCCGTCACCGGCGGACCCCGACCGGCTTCCCGTCGGCAGGCCGCAGGCGCTCCGGCCGCCGGCTCGCCGCGAGGAACCCGGCGCGCAAGGGCGCGGGCAACGGGCGCGACGACGTCTCGCCGAGCAGCCGCTTCGCGACGAGCTCGGCGCTGATGAGGCACATCGGCAGTCCCACGCCCGGGATCGTGCCACCCCCCGCGTGGTACAGCCCGTCGACACGACGGGAGACGTTTCCCGGCCGCCACAGCGCGGACTGCCGCAGTGTGTGCTCCATGCCGAGCGCGCCGCCGCGCCACGACGAGAGCTCGGTCGAGAAGTGGGCGGGCCCGAGCACGCGCCGCGTGACGACCCGCCCCGGGAGCTCGTCGATCCCGGCCCACCGGCCGACCTGGGCGAGGTAGCGGTCCGCGAGCGCGTCGAGGGTGCGCTGCGACGGGGCGTCCGCCCCGAGCGTCGGGTCGGCGGGGAACGGGACGAGGAGGAAGAGGTTCTCGTGCCCGGGCGGGGCGGCGGGGGCGCCCGACGTCGGCCCGTCCGTCGCGGACGTGCGAGACACGTAGAGCGAGGCGGGGTCGGGCACGCGCAGCCCGCGCGGGTCGCTGCGACGGTCGGTGCCGAGCACGGCGTCGAAGTTCGCGGGCCAGTCGCGCGTGAAGAAGAGCGAGTGGTGCGCCAGCTCGGGCAGCTCGCCCCGGACCCCGGCGAGCACGAGCAGGGCCGAGATGCCCGGTCCCTTGTCCTCCCACGCCCGGGCGGGCAGGTCGGCCCACACGGGGTCGAGGAGCGCGGTCTCGGTGTGGTGGCGGTCCGCGGCCGACACGACGACGTCCGCCTCCACGAGCTCGCCCGAGGCGAGGCGGACACCGGTCACGCGCCCGCGCCGCCCTTCTCCTCCGACGACCTCGATGCCCGCGACGTCGGCACCGGTGCGCAGCTCCGCACCCTCGTCGCGCGCGAGCCGCGCGACGGCCTCGATCACCGTGTACATCCCGCCGCGGGGGTACCGGACGCCCTCGACGAGGTCCAGGTGGCTCATGAGCGAGTACAGCGCGGGGGCGCGGTACGGCGACGAGCCCAGGAAGACGGCGTGGTACCCCAGGAGCTGGCGCAGCCGCGGGTCCTCGACGGCACGCGCCGCGCGGTCCGCGAGCGACTCGCGCAGCAGCGGCGCGAGG
The DNA here is from genome assembly GCF_016921195.1 of Cellulosimicrobium cellulans. Lineage (GTDB taxonomy): Bacteria > Actinomycetota > Actinomycetes > Actinomycetales > Cellulomonadaceae > Cellulosimicrobium > Cellulosimicrobium cellulans_F. The sequence continues at coordinate 898,985 of NZ_JAFGYF010000001.1, read as the reverse complement.
CGAGGGAGCCGCCGCAGCATCGCCGGCGAGAACGCCCGGTCGGGGCGCTCGAACGTGGTGTACAGGAAGTGGTCGAGCGCGAGCCCGTACGCCTCGCTCGCGTCCGCGGCGTACGCGGCGAGACGAGTCCCGGCGCCGGGCTCGACCGCGTCGAACCGGGACCGGTTCACGCCCGGGCTCGCCGAGAGCTCGAAGGTCGACGCGACGTCGGTGCCGTCCGGCTCGAAGAAGACGCGATAGGCCGGGTCGAGCGGGACGAGGTCGACGTGGTCCTCGACCCGCGCTCCCAGGAGCGCGAAGAAGTGGTCGAACACCTCGGGCATGAAGTACCAGGACGGGCCGGTGTCGAAGCGGAAGCCGTCGAGGTCGAGCGTGCCGGCTCGGCCCCCCAGGGTCTCGTGGCGCTCGAGCAGCGTGACGCGCGCGCCTCCGCGCGCGAGCAGCGCCGCGGTCGCGAGCCCCGAGATCCCGCCCCCGACGACGGCGACGCGCGGCGCCCTCACGCGAGCACCTTCCACGGGCGCGGGGACCGGCCGGACGCCACCTGGTTGAGGAGCTGGCCGCCGGCGGCGCGGGCCGCGAGCGCGACCTTGACGGTGTCGGGGACGCGCACACGGGCGCGGAGGATGTCCTCGGGCGGCGTCGCAGCGAGTCGGGCCAGCAGCCGCTCGTAGACCGCGACCGTCGCGGCGACCGCGATCCGCGGCCGCACGGGCAACCCCGGGAGGGCCGTGCGCGCCGCGGCGAGATCCTCCTCGACCTCGCGGCAGAACGCCTCGACGTCGCGCCGGCGCAGCCGGCCGGGGACGACGCCGGGCAGGTACGCCCGCCCCAGCTCGTCGTGGTCCGTGCGCAGGTCGCGCAGGAAGTTGATCTTCTGGAACGCCGCGCCGAGCGCCCGCGCGCCCCGGACGAGCACGGGGTCGGGCACCCGGAGCGGCTCGCCGGGGCGGCGGCGCGCGTTGAGGAAGACCGCAAGGCACATGAGGCCGACGACCTCAGCCGAGCCGAAGACGTAGCGCTCGTAGCTCGCCCGGTCGTGCACGCGCACCGTGAGGTCGGTGCGCATCGACGCGAAGAACGGGTCGACCTCCGCGTGGCCGATGCCGCACCGGCGCGCGGTCCGCGCGAACGAGTGGACGACGAGGTTGGTCGACCACCCGCGCACGAGCGCGCGCGCCGCCTCGGCCTCCAGCTCGTCGAGGAGGTCTGCCGCGCCGTCCCCGCGGCGCGTGTCCACGACCTCGTCGGCGATGCGGACGAGGCCGTAGACGGCGTCGATCCCGTCGCGGGTGGGCGCGTCGAGGAGTCGCGCGCCGAGCCCGAACGAGCTCGAGTAGGACGCGAGCACGACCCGGCTCGCGCGCGCGGCGGTCAGGTCGTACAGCCGTGCCGGGTCGTTCTCGTCGCCCACGTCGTGGTCCCGTCGTCCGCCGCCGGGGCGTCTCCCCGGTCATTCCTCAGCATGCTGAGGAATGCAGGGTCGCACGGGACGCGGTCGCTCACACCTCGGGAGCGCCCTGCGCGGCGCCGGGTGCCACGCCCTCGATGCGGCGCGGGCCGGCCTGCCATGCCTCCCACGCGGACGAGATGATCTCGGGCAGGCCGTTCGTCGCCCGCCAGCCGAACAGCTCGTTGATCCGGCGCGGGTCGCCCACGAGCTGCGGCGGGTCGCCGGCGCGCCGCGGGAGGACCTCCGGCGTGACGTCGAGCCCGCTCACGCGCCCGATCTCGTCGATCACCTCGCGCACCGACGACCCCTGCCCGGTCCCGACGTTGAACACGTCGAACGGGCGCTCGTCGGCATCGAGGTACCCGAGCGCCGCGAGGTGCGCGTGCGCGAGGTCCAGGACGTGGATGTAGTCGCGGATGCACGTGCCGTCCGGCGTCGGGTAGTCGTCGCCGAAGATCTTGGGCCGCTCACCGCGCTCCAGGCGGTCGAGCACCATGGGGACGAGGTTGAGCACCGCGGGGTCGCCGAGCTCGGGCCAGCCCGCGCCGGCCACGTTGAAGTACCGCAGCGCGACGAACCGCAGGCCCCACGCGCGACCGGCCGCGCGGCCGAGCCACTCGCCGACGAGCTTCGTCTCGCCGTAGGGGTTGATCGGCTCGGCGTGCAGCTTCTCCTCGACGAGGGAGACCGACGGCATGCCGTACGTCGCCGCCGACGAGGAGAAGACGAGGCGGTCGACGCCGGCCGCCTGCATGGCGGTGACGAGGTTCGTGAAGCCCCCGACGTTCTGCTGGTAGTACCAGGCCGGCTTCTCGACCGACTCCCCCACCTGCTTGCGCGCCGCGAAGTGGATCACCGCGCGCACGTCGTGCTCGGTAAGGGCGCGCGTCAGCACGTCCACGGCCTCGGGCGCCGCGACGTCGACCTCGACGAGCGTGGCGTCGCCGACGCGGTCCGCGCGACCGGTGCTGAGGTCGTCGACCACGACCACCTTCTCGCCACGCTCCTGGAGAAGGCGCACCACGTGCGCGCCGATGTACCCGGCTCCGCCGGTCACGAGGATCGTCATGACACCCACCCTAGTGTGGCCGTGCCCCGCACCCGCAGAGCGCCGAACCCGGGGTTGTCGCCGGGTTCGGCGCGTCCGCCGAGCGCTCAGGCGTGGCCGTGCGCCTCGCGGTCGCGCAGGGCGGCCGTCTCGAGCTGGAACGTCGAGTGCTCGACCGACACCGGGAAGTGGTGCGCGACGCACGCGCGGACCCGCTCGGTGATCTCGAGCGCGTGCCCGTCCCGGAAGCACGCGTCGTCGACCACGACGTGCGCCGAGATGGTCGGCAGGCCGGTCGCGACGGTCGACGCGTGGAGGTCGTGCACGTCCTCCACGTGGTCGAGCGAGAGGATGTGCGCCCGGACGTCGTCGAGGTCCAGCCCCTCCGGCGTGAACTCCATGAGCACGGCCGTCGCCTCGCGCAGGAGGCGGAAGGCGCGGGGGACGATGAGCAGCGCGATGAAGAGGCCGGCGATCGCGTCGGCCTGCTGGTACCCCGTCGTCGCGATGACGACGGCCGCCACGATCACCCCGACCGACCCCAGGGCGTCGTTGACGACCTCCAGGAACGCCGCGCGCAGGTTGAGGTTCGCCCGGCGCCCGGACGCGAGGACGGCGATCGCGACGACGTTGCCGACCAGGCCGACGACCCCGAAGACGAGCAGCTCCGACGAGGGGACGTCCGGCGGCGAGAACAGGCGCCGGACGCCCTCGACGACGGCGTACGCGCCGACCCCGAGGAGGAGCGCCGCCTGCGCGAGGGCAGCGAGCACCTCGACGCGGCGCAAGCCCCACGTGCGGCGCTTGGTCGCTGGCCGGAGCACGAGCGACGCGGCGACGAGCGCCACGAGCAGGCCCGTCGCATCGGTGAGCATGTGCGCCGTGTCCGTGAGGAGCGCGAGGCTCCCCGTGAGGACCGCTCCGATGGCCTGCGCGACGAGGATCGTCGCGGTGATCCCGAACGCGACGGCGAGCCGTGCGCGGTGGTCGGGCACGGCGAGGCCCACCGCACCGTGGTCGTGACCGGCTCCCATCGCCCCTCCTATTCATCGTCAGTCACCGATGATATCGGTAGTCGGCGATGAATGCCAGCCCTGTTCCGCCGCGCGACGGCGCCCGTCAGGCACTCACGGGGGCGCACGCCGGGGTGCAGCTCAGGGGGCGAGCGCGACGTGCTCCGCGTCGGCGAGAAGATGCGCCACCTCGGGGCGCACGAGGCGGTACCAGGACGAGCGACCCTCGCGCCGGACCGCGACGACGCCCACGTCGCGCAGGGTCGTCAGGTGCGCGGAGACCGTGGACTGCGCGAGCCCCAGCTCGCGCGTGAGGTCGACGACGCGCCGCTCGGTCCCCGTGAGCAGGTGCACGATCGCGAGCCGGCTCGGGTCCGCGAGCGCGTGGAGCAGGCGCGCGACGGCCTCGTGGTCGTGCGCACCGCCGTGCCGGGTGTCGCTCGCGGCGCTCGTCGTCACCACCCGATCGTAGCGAGCAGCACCCGCGCGCCGCCCGGCGTCAGCCCCAGCCGAGCTCGTGCAGACGGTCGTCGTCGATGCCGAAGTGGTGCGCGATCTCGTGGACGACCGTCACCGCCACCTCCTCGACCACGTCCTCGCGCGTCTCGCAGATCGCGAGCGTCGGGTTGCGGAAGATCGTGATGCGGTCGGGCAGCGCCCCCGCCGCCCACATGTGGTCCCGCTCCGTGAGGGGGACCCCCTCGTACAGCCCCAGGAGGTCGGGGTCGTCGGCGGGCGCGTCGTCCTCGACCAGCACCACGACGTTGTCCATCTGCGCCGCGAGGTCCTCGGGGACGAGGTCCAGCCCGTCCCGCACGGCGTCCTCGAACTCGGCCCGCGTCATCTCCACCACGCGACCATCCTCCCCCGCGCACCGGGTCGGACCGGACGGGCGGACCGACCGGGAGGTCACGGTCGCGCCGCTGTACACTGGCCGACGTTCCTGAGCCCCCATCGTCTAGCGGCCTAGGACCCCGCCCTTTCACGGCGGTAGCACGGGTTCGAATCCCGTTGGGGGTACGCGTGATCGCCTCGGGACCGGTGGCCACCAGCGGATTTACGGATCGGCTCACCGGTACGGTACGATCCTCTCGGTTCGAAAGCGGGCCACCACACCACCAGGTCCACTGGTGAAAACCACCGGGTTCCCTGGTGTTAGGGTGTGTCTCGCGAAAGAACAGCAAGGCCCTGTAGCGCAGTTGGTTAGCGCGCCGCCCTGTCACGGCGGAGGTCGCGGGTTCAAGTCCCGTCAGGGTCGCGTGAGGCGAAGAGCCCGGTCGGCATCGGCCGGCCGGGCTCTTCCCCCATGGCTCTGTAGCTCAGTTGGTAGAGCGTTCGACTGAAAATCGAAAGGTCACCGGATCGACGCCGGTCGGAGCCACCGAAGAGACCCCCTCCCGGGAACCGGGCGGGGGTCTTTCGTATCTCGGCGCGGGTGCCGCGCGGCCCTCCCACGGCGCCCTGCCCGGCCTCGCGGGAAGTTGCGCGCCGCCCCGGGTGCCGGTTGAGTGGTGGGGTCACCTGCGGAAAGGCGGAGAGATGAGCGACTGGATCGACGGGCGCATCCCGCCCGAGGAGCAGAAGCCGACGGTCGGGCAGCTCGTGGAGCGCTTGTCCGAGCAGGCCACGCGCCTCGTCCGCTCCGAGATCGCGCTCGCGAAGGCCGAGCTCACCACGAAGGCCAAGCACGCGGGCATCGGCATCGGCATGCTCGTCGTGGGCGGGGTGCTCGTCCTCTACGGCCTGGGCTTCCTCCTCCACTCGGCGATGGAGGGGCTCGCGACCGTCATGCCGGTGTGGCTCGCCGCGCTGATCGTCGGCCTCGTCCTCGTGCTCGTCGCCGGTACGCTCGCGTTCGTCGGCGTCAAGCAGCTCCAGCGCGGCGTCCCGCCGACCCCGACCGGAGCGGTCGACAGCATCAAGGAAGACGTAGCCACCATCAAGGAAGGACTGCGCCCGTGAGCGGTACCGACGGGGCCTTCGTGCCCCCGCTGTCCCAGTCCCAGCTCGAGGACGAGATCGCGCGCACGCGCGCCGAGCTCGCGGGGACCATCGACGAGCTCACGACCCGCCTGGACCCGCGCGTCCAGGCGAAGGCGGCGGCCCAGCAGGCGAAGCAGGCGGCCTCGGACACGGGTGCGTTCCTCACCGGTGGCGGGTTGCCCGAGGAGGACCCCGACCGGTCGCGCAACGTCAAGCTGCTGCTGGGTGCCGTGGTGGCCGGTGTCGCGCTCGTCACGGCGGCGATCCTGCGCCGGCGCTCGTAGTCGCCCGAGCGCTCGCCCGGGTCCATGCCGGGGCGTCTGCCTGCCGATCCGACGCGCCGGCCGTGCCGGCGGCGCGGCGCGCGGTCGGCTCAGGACTTGTCGGTGCCCTCCGCGGGCTCGCTGGCGGCGCCGAGCAGCGCCCGGACCTCGGACTCGCGGTAGCGGCGGTGCCCGCCGAGCGTACGGATCGACGAGAGCTTGCCCGCCTTCGCCCAGCGGGTGACCGTCTTGGGGTCGACGCGGAACAGGCTGGCGACCTCGGCGGGCGTGAGCAGAACCTCGGACTCTCCGTGCATGGACATCACGACACCTCCTCCTGGTACGCGCTGGTCCGGCAGATACCCCGGATCACGACGACAGCACGACGCCAGTACCCTCCATTGTCGCAGCATGCGGATTTCGGGCGACTTGACGGACGGGTGAATTAGGCGCTCTATGGTCGGAACGGCCGGATAGGCGCGCGTGCGGCTTACGGGACCCGGCGGGCCGCGGCCCTCCCGGCCCGCGGCCGCTGCCGCGGCTCCATCGCTCGTGGAGAGTGTGTGACGGTAGGCACGTCCGCGGCCCGTCACGGTCTTCTGAGTGGATGGAATAGGCCCCGAGCATGTACCGTTGGACCCTGAACAGACGAAACTACACCCCGGGGCCGCACGTCTGAGCACGTAGCCGCCCCGCTTCTACGTTGAGGGGGTCGGAGCCATGGGCCGCGGCCGTCAGAAGGCAAAGCAGACCAAGGTCGCTCGCGCGCTGAAGTACTACAGCCCCGAGACGAACTACAGTGCGCTCGAGCAAGAGCTCACCGGTCACAGCCACACGGATGTCGTGACGGACTCGCGCTTCGGCGCCGAGTCGGCGGACGACCTCGAGCGCTACGACCAGCGCTACAACGACTGGTCCGACGACCGCTGACGGTCGTCGACCACCTTTCTCGCCGCGTCTGCCGCGGAAGCGTCTCGACCTCGACTGCGCCGTCGCCTGCCCCGTAGGCGACGGCGCGGTCGTTGTTCGTGACCTTGAGGCCCTCGCGAACCGCCCCGCCACGAGGACTGCGCGCCGTGACCGTCGTCGTGGCCTGACGGGGGCGTGCCCCGGCCACGGGGCGGCCTCCACCGGGCGGGCCGGCGACCACCGCACCCGCCCGGGGACCCCGGAGGTCAGGCGCGGTAGTCGCCGACGAGACGCACGGCACCGGCCTGGACGCCCTTGGTCCCGGCGACGAGGTCGCCGTCCGCGACGTCGGCGACCGTCGCCGGGTCGAAGGAATCGACCGTGCCCAGCACCCACGCGGGGACACCGAGGGCGGCGCAGCGCGCGAGCGCGGCGTCGACGCCGTCGGCTCCGACCACGGCGACCATGCCGACGCCGAGGTTGAGCGTGTTCTCGAGGTCGCCGCGCGGCACGCCGCCCAGCTCGCGCACCAGGCGGAAGACCGGCGGCACGTCCCAGCTCGCGCGGTCCACGACGCCGACGAGCCCGGCGGGCAGGACGCGCGCGAGGTTCGCGGCGAGCCCGCCGCCGGTCACGTGCGTGAACGCGTGGACCTGCGCGGCGTCGTCGGCGGCCAGCGCGAGGCAGTCGCTCGCGTACACGCGCGTCGGCTCGAGGAGCTCCTCGCCGACCGTGCGGCCCAGCTCGTCGACATGCCGCTCGAGGCCCCAGCCCGCGTGCTTGAGCACGGCGCGCACGAGCGAGTACCCGTTCGAGTGCAGGCCGGAGGACGCCATCGCGATGAGCACGTCGCCCTCGCGCACGCGGTCCGGGCCCAGCAGCCGGTCGGCCTCGACGACCCCCGTGGCGGCACCGGCGACGTCGTACTCGTCCGCGCCGAGCAGACCCGGGTGCTCGGCCGTCTCGCCGCCCACGAGCGCGGTGCCCGCGACCTCGCAGGCCGCCGCGATGCCGCGGACGATGCCCGCGATGCGCTCGGGCACGACCTTGCCGCACGCGATGTAGTCCGTCATGAACAGCGGCTTGGCACCGACCACGACGATGTCGTCCACGACCATGCCCACGAGGTCGAACCCGATGGTGTCGTGGACGTCGAGCGCCTGCGCGATCGCGACCTTGGTCCCGACGCCGTCGGTCGACGTCGCGAGCAGCGGCCGACGGTAGGTCGCGACCTCGGAGAAGTCGTAGAGCCCCGCGAACCCGCCGACCCCGCCGAGGACCTGCGGCCCCTGGGTGCGGCGCACGGCGTCCTTCATGAGCTCGACGGCCTTGTCACCGGCCTCGGTGTCGACGCCCGCGGCGGCGTAGGTGAGGCCCGTCTGGGGCGAGTCGGCAGTCACGGTGTCGGCTCCAAGAGGTCTCGCGGCGCACGCGCCGGTGGTGCTGGTGGTCTCACGGTCGGGTTCAGGGGTGAGCTCAAGGGTGCTGGAGCGCGCCGGCCCCGCCGGCGGTCACCGACAGGCTGCGCAGCCCGTCCTCGGGCGCGCCGAGCGGGAGCTCCGCCTGCTCGAGGAGGTGCTTGCCGAGCTGGTCGTCGGGCGGCAGCTCGATGGGGTACTTCCCCGTGAAGCACGCCGTGCAGAGCTGCGACGACGGCTGCTCGGTCGCGGAGATCATGCCCTCGGTCGAGATGTAGCCCAGGCTGTCGGCACCGAGCGACTTGCCGATCTCGTCGGGAGAGAGGCCGTTCGCGATGAGCTCGGCGCGCGAGGCGAAGTCGATGCCGTAGAAGCACGGCCACTTCACGGGCGGCGAGCTGATGCGCACGTGGACCTCGGCGGCGCCGGCCTCGCGCAGCATCCGGACGAGCGCGCGCTGCGTGTTGCCGCGCACGATCGAGTCGTCGACGACGACGAGCCGCTTGCCGCGGATGACCTCGCGCAGCGGGTTGAGCTTGAGCCGGATGCCGAGCTGGCGCAGCGTGTCCGACGGCTGGATGAACGTCCGCCCGACGTAGGCGTTCTTGGTCAGGCCCTGGCCGAACGGGATGCCCGACTCGGCGGCGTAGCCCACCGCGGCGGGCGTGCCCGACTCGGGGACGGGGATGACGAGGTCGGCCTCGACGGGGTGCTCGCGCGCGAGCTGACGACCCATCTCGACGCGCGCGGCATGCACGGAACGACCGTTGATGGTGGTGTCGGGGCGCGCGAGGTAGACGTACTCGAAGACGCAGCCCGCACGCTCGGCCGGCGCGAAGCGCTGCGAGCGCAGGCCGTCGGCGTCGATGGCGATGAGCTCGCCCGGCTCGACCTCGCGCACGTACGACGCACCGACGATGTCGAGCGCCGGCGTCTCGCTCGCCACGACCCAGCCGCGCTCGAGTCGGCCCAGGACGAGCGGGCGCACGCCCTGCGGGTCGCGCGCCGCGTAGAGGGTGCGCTCGTCCATGAAGACGAGCGAGAAGGCGCCACGCAGGCGCGGGAGCACCTCGAGCGCCGTGGCCTCGAGCGTGTGGTCGGCGTCGCCCGCGAGGAGCGCGGTGACGAGCGCCGTGTCCGTGGTGTTGCCGCGCGCGAGCTCGCCGCGACGCTGGCTGCCGTAGCGCTCCGCGACGAGGTTGACGAGCTCGGCGGAGTTGGTGAGGTTGCCGTTGTGCCCGAGCGCGACGGTCCCCGACGCGGTCGCGCCGAGCGTCGGCTGCGCGTTCTCCCACGTGACGCCGCCCGTGGTCGAGTACCGGCAGTGCCCGACGGCGATGTGCCCCGTCAGGGCGTTGAGCGCCGTCTCGTCGAACACCTGGGACACGAGTCCCATGTCCTTGTAGACCAGGATCTGCTCACCGTTGCTGGTGGCGATGCCGGCCGACTCCTGGCCTCGGTGCTGCAACGCGTACAGACCGAAGTAGGCGAGCTTGGCGACCTCCTCGCCGGGCGCCCAGACACCGAAGACGCCGCAGGCGTCCTGGGGGCCTTTCTCGCCGGGCATGAGGTCGTGGTTGAGAAGTCCATCTCCGCGGGGGGCCACGTACCTCAGTGTCCCACAGCACCCGTGCCCGGACCGAAGCGCGAGGTCATACGGACGGCCGGGCGGCGCAGCCGCCCCACGACGCCGGGCGCCCCGGCGTTCACGGTGGCGTTACGTCGTCCCACCTGTCGGTCAGGGGTTCCGCTGCGTGGGAACACCGCGCTTGAATCTCGACTTACCCGACCGCGGCAGTCCAGTATCTTCCTCGCCGCGTCGGCCGCTCCATCCGACCATCCCGCTCCCGGCCCCGGGACCCCGACGAAGGACGACACCATGCGACGCCTCCGGACCACGATCACCCTCGCGGCTGCCGCGGCAGCCACCGCCCTGGTCCTCACCGCCTGCGCGCCGACCGCCGTCGACGGGTCCGGCGGTGGCGACGCGAACGGCGACGCCGGCTCCGACGTCGAGCCCACGACCCTCTCCCTCGTCGGCTTCGCCGTGCCCAAGGCGGGCAACGACGCCGCGCAGGAGCTGTGGGGCGAGACCGAGGACGGCCAGGGCGTCACGTGGGAGACGTCGTACGGCGCCTCCGGCGACCAGAGCCGCGCCGTCGCCGACGGCCTGGAGGCCGACTACGTGCACTTCTCCCTCGAGGGCGACGTGACGCGTCTCGTCGACGCCGGCCTCGTCGCCGAGGACTGGAACGCGGGCGATCACCAGGGCATCGTCAGCCAGTCCGTCGTCGTGCTGGTGGTGCGCGAGGGCAACCCGAAGAACATCCGGAGCTGGGAGGACATCGTCCAGCCGGGCGTCGAGATCGTCACCCCCAACCCCGGCTCGTCGGGCTCGGCCCGCTGGAACATCCTCGCCGGCTGGGGCAGCGTCATCGCGAACGGCGGCTCGGAGGAGGACGCGACCGAGTACCTGCGGAAGTTCTTCACCAACGCCGTCGCGCTCCCGGGCAGCGGCCGCGACGCGACGACGGCCTTCACGTCCGGCACCGGCGACGTCCTGATCTCCTACGAGAACGAGGCGATCCTCGCGCGGCAGAACGGCGAAGCGTTCGACTACGTGGTCCCCGACCAGACGCTCCTCATCGAGAACCCGGCCGCGGTGACGGTCGACGCCGACCCGAAGGCCCAGAGCTACCTCGACTTCGTCCTCACGCCCGAGGGTCAGGAGGCGTTCGCGCACGTGGGCTTCCGCCCGCTCACCGGCGACGTCGACTTCGAGGTCGAGGGCGCGAACGACCCGAGCGACCCGTTCCCCGCCGTCCCGACCCTCCTCACCATCGCCGACGACTTCGGCGGCTGGTCGGCCACGAACGACAAGTTCTTCGGCGACGAGGGTCTCGTGACGAAGATCCAGGCCGAGACCGGGAAGCAGTGACCCGTGTCATCGACCCTCGCTGGACGACCGGGCCGGGCGGCGCGCCAGCACCGCCCGGCCCCGGCCGCCCCGGGCCGCACGCGCCGCCGGACGCCCAACGGCCCCTACCGCCTCACGGCGGCGTCGGGCCTCGGGCTCGGCGTCGCGCTCGTGTGGTTCTCGGCGCTCGCGCTCGTCCCGCTGATCGCCGTGCTCGTCGAGACGTCCGTCGGCGGCTGGCCCGCCTTCGTCGCCGCCGTGACGCAGCCGCAGACCGCCGCGGCGCTGACCCTCACGGTGACGCAGGCCCTCGGCGTGACCGCCGTCAACGTCGTCATGGGAACGCTCGTCGCCTGGGTCCTCGTGCGCGACCGGTTCCCCGGCAAGCGGCTCCTCGAGGTCCTCATCGACATCCCGTTCGCGCTCCCGACGATCGTGGCCGGCCTCGTGCTGCTCGCGCTGTACGGACCGTCGGGACCGCTCGGGATCGACGTCGCGAACACGCGCGCCGCCGTCTTCCTCGCGTTCCTCTTCGTCACGCTGCCGTTCGTGGTGCGCAGCGTGCAGCCCGTGCTCGCCGAGCTCGACCGGGACGTCGAGGAGGCCGCCGCGTCGCTCGGCGCGACGCGGTCCACGACCTTCCGCCGCGTCGTCCTCCCGGCCCTCGCGCCCGCGATCACCGCGGGTGCGGCGCTGTCGTTCGCGCGCGCCATCAGCGAGTACGGCGCGCTCGTCCTGCTCTCCGGGAACCTGCCGATGCGCACCGAGGTCGGTTCCGTGCGCATCCTCAGCTACCTGGAGAACGGCCAGCCGGAGCAGGCGGCGGCCGTCGCCTCCGTCCTCCTGCTCGTGTCCCTCCTCGTCATCGCGACGATCCAGCTCCTCCAGCGCAGGGTGGCCCGCCGTGGATAGCTCTCCGTGGGTGCGCCGTGCGCTGCGCGCCGTCGTGGTCGTCTACCTCGTGCTGCTCGTCGGGTGGCCGGTCTCGCTCGTCGTGCGCGGTGCGTTCGCCGACGGGCTCGAGACGTTCCAGCGGGCGCTCGCCGACCCGTCCGTCGTCTTCGCGCTCCAGCTCACCGCGGCCGTCGCGGTGCAGGTCGTGCTCCTCAACACCGTGTTCGGCGTCGGCATCTCGATGCTCGTCGTCCGGTACGACTTCCCGGGCAAGGCGCTCCTCAACGCCCTGCTCGACCTCCCGCTGTCCGTCTCGCCCATCGTCGTCGGGCTGTCGCTCGTCCTCGTGTACGGCAAGAACGGCTGGTTCGGCGGCGCGCTCGAGGACGCCGGGCTCCAGGTGATCTTCGCGCCGCCCGGCATCGTCCTCGCGACGGCGTTCGTGTGCCTCCCGCTCGTGATCCGCGAGGTCGTGCCGGTCCTCACCGAGCTCGGCACGGAGGAGGAGCTCGCCGCGACGAGCCTCGGGGCGAGCCGGTTCCAGATCTTCCGGCGCATCACCCTGCCGGCCGTCAAGTGGGCGGTGGTCTACGGCGTCGTGCTCACGCTCGCCCGGGCGCTCGGCGAGTTCGGCGCCGTCAAGGTGGTCTCCGGCAACTTCGAGGGCCGCACCCAGACGTCCACGCTCCTCGTCGAGCAGCGCTACCAGGACTTCGAGCAGGGCACGGCCTACGCGGTCGCGTTCCTCCTCGCGTCCGTGTCCGTCGCGTGCATCGTCGCGGTGACCTTCCTCCGCTCCGACGACGCCACCGACCCCCGCACCCGCCGCACGGCCCCCCGAACAGCCGCCCCTCGAACAGCCGCCCCCACGGAGGCCGACGCATGAGCATCGAGATCCGCAACGTCCGCAAGACCTTCGGCGACTTCGTCGCGCTCGACGACGTCTCCGTCTCCGTGCCGACCGGCCGCCTCACGGCGCTGCTCGGCCCGAGCGGCGGCGGCAAGTCGACGCTGCTGCGCGTCGTGGCCGGGCTCGAGGTGCCCGACTCCGGCGAGATCGAGATCGAGGGCCGCGACGCCACGAACCTGCCGGCCCGACGCCGCAACGTGGGCTTCGTCTTCCAGCACTACGCGGCGTTCAAGCACCTGAGCGTCGCGCGGAACGTCGCGTTCGGCCTCGAGATCCGCCGCACGCCGAAGGCCGAGATCGCCGAGCGGGTCGACGAGCTCCTGCGCCTCGTGCACCTCGAGAGCTTCGCGCACCGGCTGCCGTCGCAGCTCTCGGGCGGCCAGCGCCAGCGCATGGCGCTCGCGCGTGCCCTGGCGATCCGCCCGAGCGTGCTGCTGCTCGACGAACCGTTCGGCGCGCTCGACGCCAACGTCCGCAAGGAGCTGCGCGACTGGCTGCGCCGCCTGCACGACGAGATCCCCGTGACCACGGTGTTCGTCACGCACGACCAGGAGGAGGCGCTGGAGGTCGCCGACGAGATCGTCGTCGTCAACGAGGGGCGCATCGAGCAGGTCGGCACGCCGGACGACCTCTACGACCGCCCCGCGAACGACTTCGTCATGGGCTTCCTCGGGCCGGTGACGCGCCTCGGCGGCGTGCTCGTGCGCCCGCACGACGTCCACGTCGAGGTGGTGCCCGACAGCACCGCGGACGTCGCGACGCCGTCCCGCCCCGGCGGGCCGGTGCCCGGCGTCGTGACCCGTACGACGCGCGTGGGCTTCGAGGTGCGGGCCGAGGTGGCCACCGAGGACGAGGTGGTGTCCGTCGTCGTGACCCGCGCGGAGGCCCGGACGCTGGGGCTCGCGCCGGGCATCGCCGTGCGGCTCGCCCCGGCGGAGGGCGCGCCGACGTCCGCCGCTCCCCGGCGGGTCGGCGCGCCGGTCGCCGGCTGACCCGGCGCCGCACCGGCGTCGCACCCCGTCAGGGGCCGAGGCCGCGCCACCGCCGGGTGCCGCTCGCTATCCTGCCCGCGTGGCCCCCTCCCGCGTCGACCGCTCCCCCGAGGGCCGCGGTGAGCGACCCCGGCACCGCCGCGAGCGTGCGGCCTACCGGTTCGTCGAGATCCGGGACGCCGTGGGACCCGCGCGGCTCGACGGGCTCGCGGCGGGGAGCGGAGCGTTCCTCGCCGGCACGGTGTTGGGCTTCCTCGTCCTCCTGGGGCTCACGCTCGTCGGCGGTGAGCTCGTCCCGGGCGGACGGCACGAGGCCGACGAGATCGTGCGCTCGACGATCGTCTGGTGGGTCCTGACCCTCGCGGTGGCCGTGTCGGCCTTCGTGCCGGTGCGTGCCGCGGCGACGCTCGCGACCGCGACCGCCCTGCTGCGCGAGGACCGCCCGGCCACCGACGTGCCGCCGCACTCGGTCCGACGGCGCGTGGCGGACCAGAGCCCTCCGGGGGCGCTCGCCGGGCTCGCGTGGACGTTCCTCGTGCTCGCTCTCCTCGCGCTGGTGATCGGTCTCCTCGCCATGGACCGCGACGACGTCGAGCGCGCGCCGACCGTCACGGTCTCCACCGTCGTGGGGGTCGTGGCCGCGACCGGGCTGCTGCTCCTGCGGGGGCTGCGCGCACGCTGGTCCGCGGCGCAGGACGCGGTGCGCACGACGTGGGGGCCGAACGAGGTGCGCTTCGCCGAGGCGGCCGAACGCCGTCGCCGCGCCGCGCTCGGCGCGACGGCACCCGCGCGGCCCGACGGCCGGCGGACTCTCCGGAACGACCGGGCGGCCGCGGTGCTGGGCGGCGCCGGGATGACGGGCCTCGTCCTGTTCCTGGTCGGCCTGTGGATGCGTCACCCGCGCAAGTTCGGGCCGGACCGGTACTACGGACCGGTGGGCGAGGTGTCGATCGACGTCCTCGTCGGCGTGGGCGGGGCGCTCGTCGGGACGGCGCTGCTCCTCGGAGCGGTGTGGGTCCTCCTCCCGGTGTCAGGAGAGGAACGGCGTCGCAGGGCCGCGCGCGCGGCCCTGCGCTCCCCGGAGCCGTCCGCGCCTCCCGCCGACGACGTCGTCCGGGAGCTCCTGTCCCCCTGGTCGGCGCCCGCGACGCTCGCGCTCGTGCTCCTGGTGGGCTGCGGGCTGCTCGCACCGTCCGTCCTCGCCGGGCTGGCGGGCGGGGGCGTCGCCCTGGTGGCCGACGGCGTACCGTTCGCCGCCATGGCGGTGGTCCTGGCCGTCGTGACCCTCGCGGCCCCGGGCGTCGTGACGGCCGGCGCGGTCCGGTCGGCCCGGTACCGCGCCCTCGTGCGTGAGCGCTGGCATCCGGGCGACGACGGTCCCGGCTGACGTGCGCCGACCGGCACCCCGCGAGAGGTGGGGTCAGCGCCGCCCACGCAGGCTCCGCCGGTCCGCGAGGACCGCCCACAGGCCCGCGACGCCCGCGCCGAGCGCGGCGCACGTGACGACGATGACGGTGAAGTACACGCCCGGCTTGAAGACCGGCGCCGCGGCGGGCGACTGGAGCCAGGCACCGCCGATCCCGAAACCGAGCACCGTGCCGAGCACGATCCCCACCGCGAAGAACCTCCCGTAGCGCGGAGCGCGGCGCACCGTCGCGGGGTCGACGACGTCCTCGACCTCCACCTCGTCGGCGGCCGGCCCGGTCGCGGCGGTCCCCGCCGCGGTGGTCTCGGGGGCCGCGGTCTCGGGGGCGTTCTCGGCGCTCGCGGCCGGGCCGGCGGTCCGCGAGGCGGGCGCGTCGGACGGGTCGGGGGCGGCGCCGTCGGGCACGGGGGACTGCTCGGAGCTCACGGCCACGACCCTACCCGCGGTTCCTGGGAGGCCCCACGCCGTGGGCGGCCGCCGCGACGCACCGCGGCCCGGGCCCGTCGGACGGGACCCGGGTCGCGGGACGCGGCGCCGCCTGGTCGGCGGCGCCGCACGGCGTCAGCGAGCGTCAGCCGCAGGTCTGGCCCTCGAACGGGACCTCGTACTCCTGCGTCACGCCGTCGAGCGTCGCGGTGACGGTCACCGTCCCGCCCTCGACCGACGTGGCCCGGGTGTTGAACGACTGGTACGCGTTCTTGCCCGGCTGGAGGTTCGGGAACCGCTTGGAGCCGTACGGCGTCTCGATCACGACCTCGACCGGGACGTCCTCGCCGTTGGTCGCGCGGACCGCGACGTGGACGAACTTGCCCATGCAGCGCGCCGAGGCCTCCAGGTTCTCGAGCGTCACCGTCGGGGCCGCGGCCTCGACCGTGACCGGGATGCGCGCCGTCGTGCCGCTCGGCGACGCGACGACCCAGAGGTCGTACTCGCCCGCCGCGGCGTCGGCCGGGACCGTCGCCGTCAGCGTCGCCGCCCCGCCGGTCACCGAGGCGGTGCCGACCGGGTCGCCCGGGTCCGCCGGGTCGAACGTGGCGTCCGCCGCGACGAGGTAGCCGTCCACGGAGGTGTTGGCCGGCGACCCGAGCGACGTGAGGTCGAGGCCCGAGAGCCCCACGCTCACGTCGGAGCCCGCGGCCACCGTGCCGGGCAGCTCGTCGACCACGACGCGAGAGCGGTCGAACGACGGCGACACCGGCGAGCTCTGCTGCAGGTACGCGATCCACGCGTCCCGGTCGACGAGACCGGAGTCGCGCGGGTCGGTGCCGTCCGTGAACACGCGGAAGTTGTCGCCCCCGGTGGCCAGGAACGAGAACGTCGCGACGCGGTACTCGCCGTCGGGGTCGATCGGCTCCCCGTCGATCGTCACGGAGGAGACGTTGCTCCCGGGCGTCGCGTTCGGGTCGGCGGTGCTCGCCGTCCAGGACACGTTGTCCGAGAGCCCCAGGGCGAGGTACGGGCGCGAGGGGCGGTTGCCGTTCGCGTCCGTCTGCCACTGCTGCTCGAGCATCTCGACGACCTGCTCGCCCGTGAGGGTCACGGTCCACAGGTTGTTGACGAACGGCAGGACCGCGTTGGCCTCGGCGTACGTGATGACGCCGTCGTCGCCGTGCAGCAGCTCGGCGCGCAGCCCGCCCGGGTTGACGACGCCGATGTCCGCGCCGCCACGGGCGGGGTCGGACAGCGTGGCGAGGAGCGAGTCCGCGACGAGGTTGCCGAGCGTCGACTCCGACGCGCGGTCGTCGCGACCGGACGTCGGGTTCGGGCCCGGGCCCACGTACGTGCCGCCGGGGCCGGTGTACGAGCCGCCCGCGAACGCCGTCGTGATGTCCGCGGTGACCTCGCCGATCGGCTGCGCGCCGATGATCTCGGCCTGCTGGAGCGCCGCGTCGACGATCGACTTGACCGCCGCGACGCGCGGGTACGTCGCGACCAGGGTCGCGTCGTCCGTCGTCGTGCGGGCCACGTTCTGCGCCGTGTACGCCGTGACCTCGTGGGTCGCGGTGTCCACGGTGAGCGACACGTGCCCGATGAACTCGCCGTAGTTGCCGGTCTGGACGATCGGGCGGGTCTTGCCCGGGGCGCCCGGGACGGGCGCGTCCCACGCGTACTGCTTGTGGGTGTGGCCCGTGAAGATCGCCGCGACGCGCGCGTCGGTCTCGTTGACGATGTCCGCGAAGGCGCCGCCCGCGGCGACCTCCTCCTCGAGCGTCGCGCCGTCGGGCGTGCCCGCGGACGCGCCCTCGTGGACGAGGCCCACGACCACGTCGGCCTCGCCGTTCGCCGGGTCGCCGTCCTGGAGCTGGGCGGTGACGCGGTTGAGCGCCTCGACCGGGTCGCCGAAGTCGACGTCGGCGATGCCGGACGGCGTGACGAGCGTCGGGGTCTCCTCGGTCACGACGCCCACGAAGCCGACGTCCACGCCGTCGATCTCGACGACCTGGTACTCGGGCAGGGCCGGGTTCGTCGTGCCCTTGTCGTAGACGTTGGCGCCCAGGTAGGCCCAGTCCGCCTCGTCGGTCACGCGGCCCGTGAGGTCGTCCATGCCCTGGTCGAACTCGTGGTTGCCCACGGCGGAGGCCGCGAGGTCGAGGGCGTTCAGCACGTCGATCGTCGGCTGGTCCTCCTGGAGCGCCGACGCGAACAGCGACGCGCCGATGTTGTCGCCCGCGGAGACGAACGCCGTCCCGTCGGGGTTCGCCGCCCGCAGCTGCTCGATCGTGCCCGCGAACTTCACCGTGTTGGCGTCGATCCGACCGTGGAAGTCGTTGATCGCCAGCAGGTCGAGCTGCGTGGTGCCCGGCTCGGCGTCGCCGAGCTCGAGGCCGACGATGACCGGGTCGTGGTCGGACGACCGGAACGGCGTCGTGTCGTAGAGGATCGAGGCGTTGTAGTTGTACCGGCTGTACTCGTTCGCGATCGGCTCGACGGAGTTGATGTTCCACACGTCGGTGCCGGTGACGGCGTCGGCCGCGCCCGCCGAGGCGAACACGTGGTCGAGCGACCCGACGTAACCGTCGAAGAGGTAGGTGTGCTCGCCGGTCGTCTCGCCGAGGTCCGTGTAGCCCGCGTCCTTGAGGACCTCGAGCGGGTCCTCCTGGGAGTACGAGTTGAAGTCGCCCGCGAGCAGGATCTTGTCCGTGCCCGCGTCCGCCGCGACGTCCTCGGCGAAGCCGACGAGCGCCGTGGCCTGCGCGACGCGCGACGCGTTGAACGCGCCCTGACCGTCGCCCGAGTCCTCGTCGCCGGGCAGCACGGGCGTGCCGGAACCCTTCGACTTGAAGTGGTTCGCGACGACGAGCACGTCGTCGCTCGCGGCGTCGTCACCCTCCGAGATCCCCCCGGCCGGCTGGAACACCTGCGCGAGCGGCTCGCGCGCGTTGACGAACGCCGCGTCGTCGAGCAGGATCCGCGAGTCCCCGACCGGCTCGGCCGCGTCCACCTGGTAGATGTACGCGAGCCGGATCACGTCCTCGTCGTCCGGCAGAGCCGCCGGCGAGGGGACGAACGCCCACTCGTCGGCGCCGGCGGCCTCGTTGAGAGCGTCGACGAGGTCGGAGAGCGCCTGGTCGCGGTCCTTGCCGAACGGCGCCGAGTTCTCGATTTCCATGAGCGCGACCACGTCGGCGTCGAGCGCGTCGATCGCGGCGACGATCTTGGTCTCCTGACGCTCGAGGTTCTCCGCGTTCGCCGCACCGCGTGCGTCGCAGCCACGGTTGACCGTGATCGGGTTGCCCGCGCGGTCCGTGTAGTACGTGCAGCCCGTGAGCTGGTCGCCGGTCGTCGTGAAGTAGTTGAGCACGTTGAACGTCGCGACCGACAGGTCGCCTCCGACCTCGGCCGGCGCGTCCTCGCGCGTGTTCTCGAACGTGGCCGGCTGGACCGTGGCGGCGTTGCCGCCGTCCCCCGCGGTGAGCTGCGTGAGCGGCTGGAAGCTCCACGCGTCGAACCGGTAGTCGAGGATGACGGGCGTCGTGAAGGTCACGCTCGCGCCGACGCGGGCCGGTGCACCGCCCGTGAGGTACGGGAGCGGGATGCCCTTGTTGGCCGTGTTGTTGAAGTTGGTCGTCGCGCCGTCGTCGAGCACGACGGCGCGCGCCGCACGGTCCGCGACGGCGGCGGCGGCCTCCGCGCTGCCCGGCCGCCCGGCCGACGTCGGCTGGACGAACGGGTCCGTGCCCGCGGCGAGCAGGAACGAGCCGTAGTAGTTCGTGTCGTAGTTGTCCGCGACGACGTAGTCGCCCGCAGGCTGCACGAGCATGCCCTCGAGCGCCTCGCGCTCGGCGTCGGTCGCGGGGAAGGCGACGTTCGCCGGCTTGACCTCCTCGGCCGGCTCGTCGAGGACGGTCCAGCCGCCCGCCGCGGGCGTGATCTGGGTCAGCGTGAAGTACTCGGACACCGCGCCCGTGACCTCGACGTGGTCGCCGACCTGCACGGCGGCGGCACCCGCCTTGGAGTAGACGAAGATCGCGTCCGACGCCGTGTGCGAGGCGTCGAGGTCGCCGCCCGTGCCCTCGGTCTGCAGGTAGAAGCCGTCGTAGCCGCCCGTGGGGTAGGTGGCGGTGACGACGCCGCGCGTCGTGACGGTCTGCCCGACGAGGGGGCTCGCCGCTCCGGTGCCCTGGATGTCGGCGATCGGGACGACCTCGCCCGGCTCGGGGCCGGGGCCGCCGCCGTCGTCACCGCTGTTCTGCGGGGTGACGGTGCTCGAGAGCGTGAAGTCCTTGCTGTTGTCGTCGGTGTCCGCGAACCCGGTCCGGTTGATCGAGGCCGGCACGTTGTTGGCCGACGGCGCAGGGCTCACGGCGGTCTCGAACGTGTTCGACGTCCCGTACCCGACGAGGTCCACGACGTTCGCTGCGCCCGCGGCGTTCCCCGCAGGCAGCGTGACCGCCGACGTGGAGCGCACGAGCGCGAGGGTGCCCGTCGTGCCCGACGGGTTGAGGCCTCCGGTCGCGTCCGGCGTCGGCAGCGCCGCGCCGTTGGACCCGTTGGAGCCGCCCTGCACGAGGAAGTAGCCCCCGGGGGCGACCGTGCCGGTCAGCGGCGTGACGCCCGTGAAGGCGCCGGTGCCCGTCGCGGAGCGGTACTGCAGCGACATGCCGGTGAGGTCGATCGCCGCCTGCGTGGGGTTGTACAGCTCGACGAACTTGTGGGTGTAGGGGGCGTTGGCACTGCCGCCGCTCAGGTAGGCCTCGTTGATGACGAGGCCCGACCCGTCGGGCGCCGCGCTCGCGGCGGTGGCTGCCGCGACCGAGAGCGGCGCGGCGAGCGCCACGGTCAACGTGCCCGCCACCACCCTCCGTCGCCGCAGGTGCTGGTGGTCGGTCACGCTGACTCCTTCATCTCGTGCGGACGGCCGGGCAGCAGTCGCGCGTCCATCGATCGCGTCCAAGCCTCGGACGGGTCGACGCCCTGCCTCCGCAGGACATCGCACCCCACCTGGATGAACGGGCGGTTGCTGCCACGTCACCGCCGCGAGAACGTCGCCGCACGTCGTCGTGCCGCGAGCGCCCGCGCGGACGGCGGCCGGTCATCATCGGACGCTAGCCCTCCGCGTGCCGCGCCGCCAGACCTCGGGCCGAGAACGTTACGCACCGGTAACACGCGCGTCCCCGGCCCGGAGCACGAACCTCAGCGAGGGCGGGCCGCCTGGAGCGGCAGGAGCCAGGAGATGTCGGAGCGCTCGCCCGACGCGCGGACGCGACCGTCGGCGACGGCGTCGGCCCACGCGAGCGCACCGGTCACGAGGCCGAGCCACGTCTGCGGGTCGGTCTCCACGACGTTGGGCGGCGTCCCGCGGGTGTGCCGGGGCCCCTCGACCGCCTGCACCGCACCCGCGGGGGGCACGCGCACCTCGACCGTGTGCCCGGGCGCGACGTCGGCGAGCTCCTCGAGCGTGAACCGCACCGCGGTCGTCACCGCCTGGCGGTCGGTGGGGTCGGTGCGCCACGCCGCCAGGGCGAGGCGTCCGGCGGCCGGGTCGGTACGTCGTCGGGCAGGCACGAGCACCAGCCTAGGTCGCCCCGCCCACCTCAGCCGACGGTGAACCGGACGCGGCGCCCTGCCACCGACGCCTCGCGCAGCGTCGCACGGACGGGGTCGCCGAGCGGGAGGTCCGCACCCTCGACCGGCGCCCGCACCGCGGGGTCGGCGAGGACGACCTGCCCGCGCCGCACGCCGGCCGCACCCCCGCCCTCGCGCTCGAGGCGCCGTCCGCGCTCGCGGTCGTCCTCGACGTCGACCACGACGCCGTCGAACTCCTCGCCCTCTCGCCCGCTCAGCAGCGCCGCCTCGACGACGTCGACGATCGCGCGCTCGTACGACCCCGCACGCTGGCCCGTGCGCGCCATCGTGCGCGGCAGACCGGGCAGCGCGTCGAGCACCCAGCGCGGCACGTCCTCGCCCGCGCACAGGGCCAGGCAGACCTCGGTGCCGTACCGGTCCACGAGCCGACGCAACGGTGCCGTGACGTGGGCGTACTCGGCGCCGATCGCCGCGTGCGCGGCGTCGTCGGGCACGCCGGGCTCCTGGCCCGTGCCGCCGAACGCCTCGTACGACGCGCCGCGGAAGAGCGACGTCGCCTCGTTGAGGAAGGCCGCGTGGCGCGGGACGCGGGAGTCGAGCGTCGGCACGAGGTCGGCGTACGCCGTCTCGCGCGGCCAGTCGATGCCGAGGGCGCGCGCGGTGCGGCGCAGGCGCGCGAGGTCGCGCGGGTCGGCCTCGGGCAGCGCGCGAAACACGCCGACGCCGCCCGCCCGCATGAGGCGCGCCGCCGCGATCCCCGTGAGCAGCGAGATCTGGGCGTTCCACCCCTCCGCCGGGAGGGTCGAGCGGAACTCGAGGCCGAACGTGCCGTCGTCGCGCGGGACGATCTCCTGCTCGGGGACCTCGAGCGAGACTCCCCCGCGCTCGCGCTCGCGCGCGAGCCGCAGCTCCCCGACCTCCCGGAGCAGGAGGAGGGCGGCGCCGCCGACCTCCTCGGATCCGCCCGCGTCGATCGCGGCCTGGGCCTCGTCGTAGGTGAGGCGCCGCCTCGACCGCACGACGGCGCGGCGCACCGTCGCGCCGAGGATCTCGCCCCGCGCGTCGAGCACGACGCGCCAGGCCGCCGCCAGGCGGTCCTCGCCCGGCAGGAGGCTCGCCACGCCCTCCGAGAGCACGGCGGGGTGGAGCGGGGTACGAGCGTCGGGCGCGTACAGGGTCGTCCCGCGCTCGTGCACCTCGGCGTCGATCGCCCCGCCCGGCGCGACGAACGCGCCGACGTCCGCGATGGCGTAGTGCACGACGAACGCCGCACCCGCAGGGCCTGCCGGGTCGTCCCCGGCGCGCTCGAGGTGGAGCGCCTGGTCGAGGTCCATCGACCCCGGCGGGTCGATCGTCACGAACGGCAGGTGCCGCAGGTCGGCGCGGTCGGGGCCGACGACCGGGCGGTGCTCCCGCGCCACCGCCTCCGCCTCGGCGAGCACGGCGTCGGGGAAGGACTCCGGGACCTCCATCTCGCGACGCAGCGCGGCGAGCGCGTCGGTCACGAGGACGGCGGCGTCCGCCGAGGGCGTCGGGGCGGACGGCGCGGCGGGGCGGGCGAGGCGCAGATGACGGGCGGGCACGAGCCGACCCTACCGACACGACGCACGGCCGTCCCGCGCCCCGCGCCGCCGTGCGGGGTCGCACGGGACGGCGCGCGGGCCAGGGCGTCCGACAGACCTGGCCCGCGCGACGGGTACGCGCCACCACCGACGCGTACGTCGAGGCAGCACCCGCCGCCCGGATCGAGCGGGCGGCGGGTGCGCCGGTCTCACATGCCGCGTGTGCCGAAGGGGTCGCGGTCGGCGCCGTCGTCCGCTCCCGCCCTGGCCGCCGCGAGCTCGCGGCGCACCTCCTCGCGCAGCTTCCCGTGGTTCTGCGGCTCGGGCGCCGCACCGAGGAGCAGCTTGGTGTAGTCGTGCTGCGGGTCGAGGATCACCTGGTCCGACGGGCCCCGCTCGACGACGTTCCCGCGGAACATCACGAGGATCTCGTCGCTGAAGTGCCGCGCGGTCGCGAGGTCGTGCGTGATGTAGAGGACCCCGAGGTCCTCCTCCCGCTGGAGCCGCGCGAGCAGGTTGAGCACCCCGAGCCGGATCGACACGTCGAGCATCGACACCGGCTCGTCCGCCACGAGGAACCGCGCGCCCGGGGCGAGCGCGCGGGCGATCGCGACGCGCTGCCGCTGACCGCCCGACATCTCGTGGGGCTGCTTGGCCGCGAACACGGGCGCCGGCGTGAGGTTCACCCGCTCGAGGAGCTCGTGGACCCGCGCGTCGAGCGCCTGGCGTCCACGGGCGACCTTGTGCAGGCGCAGCGGGCGCTCGAGGTGGTGGCCCACCGTGTGGAACGGGTTGAGCGACGCGAACGGGTCCTGGAACACCATCTGCACGTCGTGCCGGTAGGCGTCCAGGCCACGGCCCCGGGTCGCGGACGGCTTGCCGTCCAGCAGGATCTCGCCCGACGTCGGCGTCTCGAGCTGGGCGATCATGCGCGCCACCGTCGACTTGCCGGAGCCGGACTCGCCGACGACCGCGATCGTCTTGCCGGGCTCCAGCGTGAACGACACGTCGTTCACCGCGCGCAGGCGCGTGCGGCGCAGCCCCTTGCGGATCGAGAAGTCCTTGACCAGGTTGCGGACCTCGAGGGTGCTCATGCGTGCGGTCCTTCCTGGCTCTCGCCGGTGCCCTCGCCCGTGCGGACGAACGAGCCGCGGTCGCCGGTGAGGCTCGGGAACGAGCCGAGCAGCCGGCGCGTGTAGGGATGCTGGGCACCCTCGAAGATCGACTCCGCCGTGTCGATCTCGACGATCTCGCCGCGGAGCATCACGGCGATGCGGTCGCTGATCTCCAGCAGGAGCGGGAGGTCGTGCGTGATGAACACGACGGCGAACCCGAGCTGCTCGCGCAGCCGCATGATCTCGCGCAGGATCCCGCGCTGGACGACGACGTCGAGCGCCGTCGTCGGCTCGTCCATGATCATGACCTGCGGGTTGAGCGCGAGGGCCATCGCGATCATGACGCGCTGGCGCATGCCGCCCGACAGCTCGTGCGCGTAGCTGTCGAGACGCAGCGGGTCGACCCCCACGAGATCGAGGAGCTCCGCGGACCGGGTCGCCCGGTCCTTGCGCGACATCCCCGGGCGGTGCGTCTTGAGGACGTCCCCGAGCTGGTCGCGCACGCTGATGACCGGGTTGAGCGAGTTCATCGCGCCCTGGAACACCATGGACACCTTGTGCCACCGGAACGAGCGCAGCGCGTCGCCGGACAGCGCGACGACGTCGACGTCGGCGCCGTCCTGGTCGTGGAACGTCACCGTCCCGGACGTGAGGAGCGCCGGTGGCTTGAGGAGGCGGTTGATCCCGTACGCCAGCGTCGTCTTGCCGCAGCCCGACTCCCCCGCGAGCCCGAGGATCTCGCCGCGGTGCAGCGTCAGGGAGACGTCCTTGACGGCGTGGACGACCGGCTCGACCTCGTAGTCGATCGAGACGTGGCGTGCGGTGAGCACCGGCTCCTTGCCGACGAGGTAGGCGGCGTGGCCCTCGCTGGTCAGCGGCCCGGTGGCCGTGGTCGTGGCGGTCATGCGCCCACCGTCTCCTTCGCGTCGTCGGTGTCGTCGGTGTCCGTACCGTCAGCGTCGCTGCCGTCGGCGCCGACGGTGCCCGACCCCGCGCCGTCGGGGTCCGCGTCCGCGGCGAGGCCGGCCTTGCGGGCCTTGCGCACGCTCTTGACCGCGGCCGGGCCCAGGCGCAGCCGAGGGTTGATGATCTCGTCCAGGCTGAAGTTGATGAGCGCGAGCCCGCAGCCGAAGAGGGCGATGAGCAGGCCCGGCGGGACGAACCACCACCACATGCCGAGGCTCAGCGCGTTGTTCGCGCTCGCCTGGTTGAGGATGGTGCCCCACGTGATCGACCCCGACGGTCCGAGCCCGAGGAACGACAGCCCGGCCTCGGCGAGGATCGCGAGGAGCACCGCCCCGAGGAACTGTGCGGTGAGGAGCGGCAGGAGGTTGGGGAAGATCTCCACGAGGATGATCCGCGGCGTCTTCTCGCCCGCCACGCGCGCCGCGGACACGTAGTCGCGCGCGCGCAGCGACTTGGCCTGCATGCGGAGCACGATCGCCGCACCGGGCCACGCCGTCAGCCCGAGGATCACGGCCACGATGAGGAGCGACCGCGTCTGCAGGTACGCCGAGATGACGATGATCAGCGGCAGGCCCGGGATGACGAGCATGATGTTCGTGACGAGCGAGAGCGCCTCGTCGGTGAACCGCCCGCGGTACCCCGCGACGATGCCGAACACGATCGACAGCACGAGCGCGATGGCTCCGGCGATGAGGCCCACCATCAACGAGCCCTGCCCGCCGTACGCGACCTGGGCGAAGATGTCGTTCCCGATGTGGTTCGTGCCGAGCAGGTGCTCGGCGCTCGGCGGCAGGAACCGCGGGTTCGCCGTCGAGCGCGGGTCCTGCGCGAAGAACGGCGCGACGAACGTGAAGAGCAGGATGCCCGCCACGAGGACGATCCCGGCGGTGAGCTTGCCGGACCGGCGCGGGAGCATCGCCCGCAGGCCGGGGCGCGTGGGCACGGTGGGGGCACCCTGGTCGAGCGCCGCGGGGACGTCCGGGACGATCCCCTCGGTGGTCGTGGCCGGCGCGAGGCCGTCGACCACGACCGTGGCGGCCGGGGCCGCGTCGGCGGCCGGCGTCACGATCTCCGTGTCGCGGGTGTTGTCAGACATTGGCGCGCGCCCTCGGGTCGATGAGTCCGTAGATGATGTCCATGAGGAAGTTCGCGGCGAGCACGGCGAGCGTGATCACGAGGAACGTGCCCTGCATGAGCGCGAAGTCGCTCGCCTGGACCGCGTTGAACAGGAGCTTGCCCAGGCCCGGGTAGCTGAAGACCTGCTCCATGACCACCGACCCCGCCACGACGAACCCCAGCGCGACGCCGAACCCGGCGAACGACGGGAGGGCGGCGTTCCGGGTCGCGTAGGTGATCGCGACGCGCATGCGGCGCAGGCCCTTGGCCTCGGCCGTCGTGACGTAGTCCTCCGACAGCGTGGACACCATCATGTTGCGCATGCCGAGCAGCCACCCGCCCACCGACGAGAGCACGATCGTCAGCGCGGGGAGGAACCCGTGGTAGATCACGCTGCCGACGAACGCCCACGACCACTCGGGGCCGTTGTCGAACCCGAAGATGTCGTAGCTGCCGATCCGCGGGAACCATCCGGTCGAGACGGAGAAGACCGAGACGAGGATGAGCGCGAGCCAGAAGTAGGGCACCGCCTGGAGGAGCGTC
Organism: Cellulosimicrobium cellulans; assembly: GCF_016921195.1. GTDB lineage: Bacteria > Actinomycetota > Actinomycetes > Actinomycetales > Cellulomonadaceae > Cellulosimicrobium > Cellulosimicrobium cellulans_F. Next base: position 872,430 of record NZ_JAFGYF010000001.1, on the reverse strand, counting down.
GACGCGGGGATGATGCTGTCCACCCACGTGCCGCGCTTCCAGCCGGCCCACGCCCCCAGCCCGACACCCAGGACGAACGAGACGATCGTCGCGAGTCCCACGAGCCCGACCGTCCAGGGCAGCGCCTGGCCGATCAGCTCGGTGACGGGCTGGGGGTAGTAGGTGACGGAGATCCCGAGATCTCCCGAGAACAGGCGCCCCCAGTAGGCCACGTACTGGTCCCACAGGGAGGCGTCGTCGTCCGCGCCGAAGAGGAGGTCGATGCTGTTCTGCATCTGGGGCGTCAGCTCGCCGCCCTTGCGCAGCAGCTTGTCGATGAAGATCTGCTTGGGGTCACCCGGCATGAGCTTCGGGATGAGGAAGTTCAGCGAGATCGCCGCCCAGAGGGTGATCACGTAGAACGTGATCCGCCGTGCGTAGTACCTCATGATGCGTGGCCCTCGTTCCTCGGTCCTCCTCTTCGGCGCGGTCTCATCAGCTCGCCGGCTCGAGCTTCGAGAGCACGACGCCGAGCGACACGGTGCTCCACGACGGCGGGAACGCGTAGAGGTCGTCCTCCGTCGGCCAGCCCGTGAAGTCCTTGGTGTCGGCGAAGGTCATCGTCGCGTTCACGACCACCGGGATGTAGGGCAGGTCACGCGTGATCTCCTCCTGGATGATCGCGTACTGCTCCTGCTTCGCGGCCTCGTCGTTCGTCGAGGCGGCCGCCTCGACCGCGGCGTCGACCTTCGGGTTGGTGTAGCGCACGTAGTTGAAGAGGCCGGACTCCATGACCTCGCCCACGGGCCGGGTGTAGTCCGTCGTCATCCACTGGCGGTAGATGCTGAACGGGTCGTCGAGCGACGGGCCCGTGATGCCGCCGACCATGAGCTGGTAGGAGCCCGCGACGCGCGCGTCCGACATCTCCTGCTGCGTGACCTTGTTGTGGACGATCGAGATGCCGGCGGCCTTCGCCTGCTCGACGAGCAGATCGCCGACCGCGTTGTAGTCGTTCCAGCCGTCGACCGTGATGAGGGTCATCTCGACCTTCTGGCCGTCCTTCTCGTAGATGCCGTCCGCGCCCTTGGTGTAGCCGGCGTCCTCGAGGACCTTCGACGCGGCGGCGGGGTCGGCCGTCTGCGGGCTCTCCGCCTCGACGTCGGGCGAGATCCAGCGGTCGTCGCGACCGAGCAGCGCGAAGGTCGGCGACGCGACCGCCGCGTGCCCGGCGAACGCCTTCTCGTTGATCTCGCCGCGGTCCATCGCGAGGTTGATCGCCTGCCGCACGGCGGCGTCCGTCTGCGCACCGGTGCAGCCGAGGTCGACCGAGACGCAGCTGTAGATCGTCGTCGGGTCCTGGGGAGTGTTCAGCATGGTGAGGCGGCCGTCCGCGGTGATCCGCTCGGGGTCGGCCACGAACATCGTGGCCCAGTCCACCTTGCCGGTCGTGAGCAGGTCCTCGGCGCTCTGGTTCGCGTCGATGCCGAGGTAGCGGACCTTCTTCACCTGGGGAGCGCCTCCCCAGTAGTCCTCGTTGGCGACCACCGTGTAGGCGGCCTCGGTGACGGCGTCGGCCTTGTACGGGCCGGTGCCGACCGGGTCCTCGTTCGCGAACGTCACGAGGTCGTCGACCTCGGACCAGATGTGCTCCGGCACGACCAGCGACGTGCCGAGGAGCTGCACCTCGGACGTGAACTGCGGGGAGTCGAACGTCCACTTCACGGTGTACGGGTCGACGGCCTCGACCGAGACCACGAAGTCGCGCCTGGCGGCCTCGTTGGTGTGCGAGAACACGACGTCGTCGGCGTCGAAGTCCTCGCCGTCGGTCCACTTGACGCCCTCGCGGAGCTTCACCGTGAGCTCGGTGCCGTCCTCCGACCACTCGAACGACTCGCCGAGCCGCGGCTCCGGCGGGCCGGCCTGCGCCTTGTTGTAGTGGAAGAGCGGCTCGTAGATCGCGCCGTTGGCCGCGTGCAGCGGGTTCGGCGAGTACGGGTTGAAGTTCGCGACGACCGGCGTCTGCGTCCCGGCCCACACGTTGAGCGTGCGGCCCCCGCTCGCGCCCTCGTCCCCGTCACCGTTGCTGCCGCCGCCGGAGCAGCCCGCGGCCATGAGGGTCACGCCGGTCACGAGCGCAACCGCCGTGAGCAGACGCTTGCGCGCCGTGCTTCGAATCATCATCGGTCCTTTCGCATGGACGACGCGTCCTCGCGTCGTTCGTCGTGGCGCCCGGGGGCGTGTGGCAGGAACACTAACTAACCCCCTCCCGACTGCCGACGAATACGACAGGAAAGTTACCTAACTGAGACATCGCGGCGCTGCCGCGGTCTCGACGGACGCACGAAGGCCGGCCCCGCGAGAGCAGGGCCGGCCGTCGGAGTGGTCGGAGGTTCCCCGGGCGGGCACGGGGAGGTGGCTGCGGGCTGGCTAGCGCACGCCGTCCAGCGCGGCACGCGCCGCCGCGGCGACGTCGGGGTCCGTGACCTCGTAGCCGGCGTCGCCACCGCCCCCGGGCCCGGCGTCGTCGGCGACGACGCGCTTCGCGGAGAGGTGCACGGCGTCCACGCCGGCGGCGACGAGCGCGGCGACGTCCTGCGGGCGGACTCCCCCGCCCGCCATCACCTGGACGCGGCCGCCCAGAGGGCCGTGGGCGTGCGACGCCATGGCGCGCAGACGCTCGACCCCGTCGATGCTGCGTGCCGCGCCGCCGGACGTGAGCACGCGCGCCGCTCCCACCCCGGCGAGCACGTCGAGCGCCGCGAGCGGGTCGGCGACGACGTCGACCGCACGGTGGAACGTCACCTCCCGGCCGTCCGCCGCCTCGACGAGGGCGCGGGCCGCGACCGCGTCCACGAGGCCGTCCGGGGTGAGCGCGCCGACCACGACGCCCGCCGCCCCCGCCGCGACCGCGGCCCGGACGTCGCGGACCTGCACGTCGAGATCGTCGGCCGAGAGGACGAACCCACCGGGGCGCGAGCGCACGAGGACGTGCACCTCGACGCGCGGGCCCTCGCCGACCGCCTGCGGGGCCGCCGCGACGGCGGCCTCCACGAGGCCGGCGCTCGGCGTGAGCCCGCCCGTGGCGCCCAGGCCGACGCACAGCTCGACCCGCCCTGCACCCACGGCGGCGGCGACCCGGACCCCCTCCGGGTCCTGGACCGCGAGCTCGAGCACGACGTCGCGGACCGCACGCGCGGCAGGGCCCTCGGGATCGGTGGTCGTCACTGCGCTCTCCCGTCGTCCGGTCCGGCGGCCGTCGCGTGCGGCGTGCACGACGACGGCCGTCGGCCAGGGTAGACGACGGTCAGATGACGCCGAGCGCGAGGATCGCGTCGGCGACCTTGGTGAAGCCCGCGATGTTGGCGCCGAGCACGTAGTTGCCGGGCGTGCCGTACTCGTCGGCCGTCTCGACGCACCGGTCGTGGATGCCGGACATGATCTGCGCGAGCCGGTCCTCGGTGTACTCGAACGACCACGCGTCGCGCGACGCGTTCTGCTGCATCTCGAGCGCGGAGGTGGCCACGCCGCCGGCGTTGGCCGCCTTGCCGGGCGCGAAGAGGACGCCCGCCTCCTGGAGCAGCGCGACGGCCGCCGGGGTCGTCGGCATGTTGGCACCCTCGGCAACGGCGACGACGCCGTTCGCCACGAGCTGCTTGGCCGCGCTCTCGTCGAGCTCGTTCTGCGTCGCGCACGGCAGCGCGACGTCGCACGGCACGTCCCAGATGGAACCGTCGGTGACGACGCGCGCGCCCGGGCGGCGGGCCGCGTAGTCGGCGACGCGGCCGCGCTCGACCTCCTTGATCTGGCGCAGCAGGTCGAGGTCGACGCCCGCCTCGTCCACGACGTAGCCGGAGGAGTCGGAGAAGGCGACGACGTTCGCGCCGAGCTGCTGGGCCTTGGCGGTCGCGTAGATCGCGACGTTGCCCGAGCCGGAGACCACGACGCGACGGCCGTCGAGCTCCTGCCCGCGCGTGGCGAGCATGCTCTGCGCGAAGAGCACGGTGCCGTACCCCGTCGCCTCGGTGCGCACGAGCGAGCCGCCCCACGAGATCCCCTTGCCCGTGAGGACGCCGGACTCGTAGCGGTTGGTGATCCGCTTGTACTGGCCGAACAGGTAGCCGATCTCGCGCCCGCCCACGCCGATGTCCCCAGCCGGGACGTCGGTGTTCTCGCCGATGTGCCGGTACAGCTCGGTCATGAACGACTGGCAGAACCGCATGACCTCGCCGTCGGAGCGACCGCGCGGGTCGAAGTCCGACCCGCCCTTGCCGCCGCCGATCGGCATGCCGGTGAGCGAGTTCTTGAAGATCTGCTCGAAGCCGAGGAACTTGACGATCCCGAGGTAGACCGACGGGTGGAACCGCAGGCCGCCCTTGTACGGGCCGAGCGCCGAGTTGAACTCGACCCGGAAGCCGCGGTTGATCTGCACGCGGCCCGTGTCGTCCACCCACGGGACCCGGAAGATGATCTGGCGCTCGGGCTCGCACACGCGCTCGAGGACGGCCGCCTCGACGTAGCGCGGGTGCTTGCGCAGCACGGGGCCGAGCGAGTCGAAGACCTCGCGCACGGCCTGGTGGAACTCGGCCTCGCCGGGGTTGCGACGCAGGACCTCGTCGTAGACGGACTGCAGTCGGCTGTCCATGGGCACTCCTCGTCTGACGCGGGCGGAACTCCTGCTGACGGTACGCCTGTGCCAGAAGTTCCCGTAACGCCGTCTCACTCCCTGCGCACCCGCGCCTCGTCGTGCTACCCGTCGCCCGCCGCGAGCGCCTCCTCGTCGCCGCCCCGCACGACACAACCGTCCACCCACTGAGAAACCAGACCTATCTGGTGCGGTTTTACCGGAGCCGTTGCTATACCCGTCCCCAGGTCACGAGCACCAGCGCCAAGCCCCGGCTCGCTGGTCGGCAACCCCCTGTCACGGCGGGGTGCTCCGGGAGATGACCAGGCCGCGCGCGACCGGCCCGCACCCGCGGGACGGCCGCGCGGCAAGCGTGATCGACGACTACTGCGAGGTGCACATGACCCACCGCTCCCACTCCCCGACGGTCCTCGCCGTCTCCGGCAACCCGCGCCCCGGCTCGCGGACGCTCGGCGCCGCCGAGACCGTGGCGCAGCGCGTCGCCGCCCTCCTCGGCGCGGCCGACGTCTCGACCATCGACCTCGCGGCGTTCGCCGCCGAGGTCCTCGCCCCCGAGCGCCCCGCGGCGGACGCCGCGCGCGACCGGCTCGCCGCGGCGACCGTCGCCGTCGTGGCGACGCCGGTCTACAAGGCGTCGTACACCGGGCTCCTCAAGGCGTTCCTCGACCTCTACGGCCCGGACGGGCTCGCGGGCGTCGTCGTGGTGCCGCTCGTCGTGTCGGGCAACCCTGCCCACGCGCTCGTCGGCGAGGTGCACCTGCGGCCCGTGCTCGTCGAGCTCGGCGCCGTCGTGCCGACCCGCTCCCTCACGGTCACCGAGCCGCAGCTCGCGGACCTGGGCCCGGTCGTGGACGCGTGGCTCGACCGCGAGGGCGACGCCCTCCGTCGCGCCGCGACGCCCCTCCCCGCGGACGGCCCGGCGCCCGCCGACCAGGCCGTCGCCGACGCGTTCGCGGGGGTGGCCCGATGACCGCTGAGCTCACCCACCTGGAGGCCCTCCTGGCGGAGCAGGACGAGCCGCAGCTCTCCCCCGACGAGTACAAGTCCGTGTTCCGCGGCCACCCCGCCGGGGTCGCCGTGATCGCGCTCGAGCACGACGGCCGCCTCGTCGGGTTCACCGCGACGTCGGTCATCTCCGTCTCGGCCGCGCCCCCGCTGCTCGCGTTCTCGCTCGCGTCGACCTCGTCGTCGTGGCCCGCGGTCTCGGCAGCGCGGACGCTCACGGTGAGCTTCCTCGCCGACCACCAGGACGACGTCTCGGCGCGCTTCGCCACGAGCGGGATCGACCGGTTCGCCGACGGCGGCTGGACACGCCTCGACACCGGGGAACCCGTCATCGACGGCGCCCTCTCGTGGGTCCGGGGCCGCGTCGTCCAGCGCACGCCCGTGGGCGACTCCTACCTCGTCTCGCTGCGGGCGCTCTCGTCGAGCGTCGGCGCCCGCACCGGCTCGTCGGGCGAGGCGGCCGGCGCGCCGTCGCCCCTCGTCTACCACGACCGCACCTACCACCGGATCGGAGACCACTCGGCGCTCTGAGCGCACGCGACGGGACCACGGGCGAGGGGCCCGACGGCGGACGCACCGTCGTCGGGCCCCTCGCCCGTCCCGCGCCGCCCCTCACGGGTGGACCGGTCACCAGCTCCAGCCGCGCGCGCTCAGCTCGAGCTCCTCGCGGAACCGCTCGTCGTCGCCCGTGCGGAACCCGGCCCGCAGCGGCGCGTCCTCGACCGAGAGGCCGGTGAGCCGGCAGGCTTCCCGCAGCAGGGCGTCGTACGCGCCCTGGACCGCGAGGTAGTGGTGGGCACGGGCGAAGACGCCCGGGTCGGCCTCGAGGCGCCGCATCTCTGCCGCGAGCTCGCTCAGCCGCACCTGGAGCGCGAGCGTGGCCAGCGGGTCGGGCGCCGGCAGGCGACGCCGGAGCCGGCGCGGCCGGTGGCTCGGGGGTCTTCCGGCGCGGCGCAGCACCCACCACGCGGCGGCGACCGTGCACGCCGTCGCGCACCAGATCATGAGCAGCCACGACATCGGAGCCGACCTCTGCGCGGGGAGACCCACAGGACTCCTCCAGTCTAGGTCCGCGCACCGCAGCGAGCCATGGCTCGATCCCGTCCCGCGGGTCCGGCGCACCGGGAGCGCGGGCGGGGTCGGGAAGCGGGTCAGAACGGCACGGCGTGGGTGCGCGATGCGCCGCCGCCGGCACGCGCGACGGGAGCGGTGAGGCCGCGCGCGTCGAGGAGCGGTCGGACGCCCTCCGCGAACCAGTACGCCTCCTCGAGATGCGGGTAGCCCGAGAGCACGAGCTCGTCGAAACCGGCCGCGCGGTACTCCTCGATCAGGTCGGCGACCTCCTCGTGGCTGCCGACGAGCGCGGTCCCGGCGCCGCCGCGCACGAGCCCGACGCCTGCCCACAGCCCGGGGTGGATCTCGAGGTCCCGCGCGCGCCGGGTGGCCGCGAGGTCGCCGCCGCCGTGGAGCGCGACCATGCGTTGCTGACCGACCGACCCGGACGAGCCGAGGAGCCGCTGGGCTCCCGCGATCTGCTCGGGCGTGAGGTCGTCGAGGAACCGCTGCGCGACGTCCCACGCGTCGGCCGACCGGTCGCGCGTGATGACGTGGAGGCGCACCCCGAAGCGGATCGTGCGCCCCTGCGCGGCGGCGAGCTCGCGCACGCGCTCGATCTTCTCGCGCGCCTGCGCGGGCGGCTCGCCCCACGTGAGGTAGACGTCGGCCTGGGCCGCCGCGACGGGCAGCGCGACCTCCGACGATCCGCCGAAGAAGATCTCGGGGCGCGGGTCCGGCGGCGCGGACGTCCGGGCGTCGGCGACCCGGTAGTGCGTGCCCTCGTACGCGAGCGGCGCCTCGTCCCACACGCCGCGCACGACCTCGAGGAACTCGCGCGTACGGTCGTACCGCTCGTCGTGCTGGAGCCAGTCGCCGAACCGGCGCATCTCGTTCTCGTCGCCGCCCGTGACGACGTTGAGGAGCAGCCGCCCCCCGGACAGGCGCTGGAACGTCGCGGTCATCTGCGCCGCGAGCGTCGGCGAGACGAGGCCCGGGCGGAACGCGACGAGGAACTTCAGCCGCTCCGTGCTGCGGATCAGCGCGGAGGTGACGAGCCACGCGTCCTCGCACCACGTGCCCGTCGGCGTGAGCACGCCCTCGTAGCCGAGGCGGTCGGCAGCGACCGCGACCTGCTCCAGGTAGTCGAGCGACGGCGCGCGGAACCCGGTCGCCCGGCCGGGCGTGTCCTTCGCGTGCGCGCCGTCGACGATGCCGCGCGCGTCGCCTGAGGTCGGCAGGAACCAGTGCACCGCGAGCGGGCGGCGAACGCCCTCCTCGTCGGGCGGGGGCGCGGGTGTCGCGGGCACGGCCGCTGCGTCGGTGCTCATCCCGCGAGCAGGTCCGGCTGCGGGTGGCGCACGCCCTGCACGGCCCCGCGCGGGATGGCCGCGCCGATCGCCGCGACGTCGTCCGGGGTGAGGCCGATCGAGGCGGCCGCGACGTTCTGCTCGAGGTAGCCGAGCCGCTTGGTCCCGGGGATCGGCACGATGTCCTCGCCCTGCGCGAGCAGCCAGGCGAGGGCGAGCTGCGCCGTCGTGACCTCGCGCTCCGCGGCGAGCCGCTCGAGCGAGCGGACGAGGCCTCGGTTGTGCTCGAACGCCTCGCCCGCGTAGCGGGCGTGGGAGCGGCGCACGTCGTCCTCGGCGAAGCCGTCCGTCGCGTCGACGGTGCCCGTGAGGATGCCGCGACCGAGCGGCGAGAACGGGACGAACCCGATACCGAGCTCGCGCAGCGTCGGCAGGACCTCGTCCTCCGGGTCGCGCGTCCACAGCGAGTACTCGCTCTGGACGGCGGTGACCGGGTGGACGGCGTGCGCGCGGCGCACGGTGGCCGCCGACGGCTCCGAGAGCCCGATCGTCCGGACCTTGCCCGCCTCGACGAGCTCGGCGAGCGCCCCGACCGTCTCCTCGATCGGGACCTGCGGGTCGATGCGGTGCAGGTAGTACAGGTCGAGCCGGTCGGTACCGAGGCGGCGCAGGCTCGCGTCGATCGCGGAGCGCACGTACTCGGGGCGCCCGTCGACGCGACGGCCGTCGGGGTGGCCACCGGCCGGCGGCAGCCCGAACTTCGACGCGAGCACGATCTGGTCGCGGTAGGCCCCGAGCACCCGGCCGATGAGCTCCTCGTTGCGGCCGTGACCGTAGACGTCGGCCGTGTCGACGAGCGTCACCCCGAGCTCCAGCGCACGGCGCAGCACGGCCTCGGCCTCGGCGGCGTCGGCGGGTCCGTACGCGTCGGTCACGGACATGCCGCCGAACCCGACGGCCGCGACGGTGAGCGCGGCGCCGCCGGAACCGAGGGTGCGTTGCGGGAGGGCGGGCTGGGTGGCGAGGTCGTCGGTCATGACGCCAGCGGACCACTCCGAGCGCCGTCGGACAAGGGGCGCGGCGGGTCCTCTCACCTGCCGAGAGAACGTGACGCGCGCGGTCACCGCGCGCGCTCCGAGGTCGCGTCCGCCCAGGTCAGGCACGCCTGTCCTTGCTGGCGGGGCCGGGGAATCCTGCCTAGTCTGGAATCGTTCAAGTGAACGAGACACGAGGACGGCACCGACGGAAGCCGGGTGACCGCCGCACGACCCGGGCGACCCCCGAGAGAGCGAGGAGCACCATGTCCGCACCCACCATCCACCGAGCCACGGCACGCTTCGAGGCGTCGGAGAAGCTCCGCGCCCACCTGCAGCGCGTGCTCGTCGCGCTCGTCGACCTGCACGTCCAGGGCAAGCAGGCCCACTGGAACGTCACGGGCCGCGGGTTCCGCGACCTGCACCTCCAGCTCGACGACGTCGTGGACGCCGCGCGCGAGCACAGCGACACCGTCGCCGAACGCATGCGCGCGCTCCAGGTCGTGCCCGACGGCCGCACCGAGACGGTCGCCACGACGACCGACCTCTCGCCGTACCCGGCCGGCCTCGTCTCCGTCGGCGACACGGTCGACGCCATCGTCGAGCGCCTCGCCCAGACGGTCGAGGTCGTGCGCGAGGTGCACGACGACGTCGACGCCGAGGACCCGACGAGCGCCGACATCCTGCACGAGATCATCGCGGACCTGGAGAAGCAGGCCTGGTTCCTCTCCTCGGAGAACCGCGAGGCCTGATCCGTCCGGCACCGCGACGGCGAGCCGCAGGCCGTGGGGGACGACACCGGGTGTCCTCCCCCACGGCCTGCGGCTCTATCTCGTGGCGGGGCGGGCGAGGCGCTCGTCGAGCCACGACGCCGCCCAGGCGACGAGGGCGAGGGCCGCGACGGCGGCGCTGACGGCGACGAGGCCGTCGCGGTGCGCGTCGAGGAGACCGGTGGCCGCGCCGTCGGTCCGGGCCACGAACGTGCCCGTCATCGCGGCGATGCAGACCGTCGCGGCGACGCGCTGCACGAGCTGGAGCGCCGCGCCGGCGACGCCGCGCTCCGTGCCGGGGGCACCCTCGAGCGTGAGCGTCTGGTTGGGTGAGATCGTCAGCCCCGCGACGACGCCCGTCAGCACCTGCGACAGGACGAGCACGGCGACCACCGTCGACGTGGGTGCGACCGCCACCGCGAGGGCCGTGGCCGCGGCCACGAGCGCCTTCGCGCCGACGGCCACGGTCACGCCGCGGCGGCCGAACCGGCGGAACAGCCGCCACGAGAGGTTCGCCACCACGACCGAGGCGATCGCGCCCGGCGTCGTGACCAGGCCTGCCTGGACCGGGCCGAGGCCCGCGCCGTCCTGGAGGAAGAGCATGAGGACGGCCGAGTATCCGAGCGCGGCACCGAAGCTGAACGCCGCGACGACGCACCCCAGCACGTACGTGGGAGAACGCAGGAGCGCCGGCGCGAGCACCGGTGCCCGGCCACGCCGCGCGTAGCGCGGCTCCCACACGACGAGCGCCCCGGCGGCGGCCACGAGCACCCCGAGCGAGACCGGCAGCACGGCGGCGCGCGGTCCTTCGGCGACGAACGGGACGAGCAGGCCCAGGGTCACGAGGGTGACGAGCACGAGGCCCACGACGTCGAAGCCCGCCCCGACCCGACTGCCGCGCGACCGGCCCCCGCGGCCGCCGTCCGTGCTCGCACCGGCAGGACCCCCTCCCGCGACGCCAGGTCCGGCGTCCCCCGGCCGCAGCGCTCGCAGGGCGACCACCATGACCGTCAGCCCGAGCGGCGCGGCGAGCCCGACCGCGGCGCGCCACCCCGCCGCCGGTCCGAGCGCGGCCAGGATGCCGCCGCCGACGAGCGGGGACAGGACCATGGCGAACGCCCCCGTCGAGGCGTAGGCGCCGAGCGCACGCGCGCGGGCCGGTCCGGCGTAGTGGTCCTGGAGCAGCCCGATGACCTGCGGGTTCGCGGTCCCGGCGCCGGCTCCTTGGAGCAGGCGCGCGGCGACGAGCACGTCGGCGTCGGAGGCCGTCGCGCCGACGAGGCTCCCCACGGCGAACAGCCCGAGCCCGACGGCGAGCGGTCCGCCGCGACCGAGCCGGTCGCCGAGGCGGCCCGCCGGGACGAGCGCGAGCCCGAACGTCAGCGAGTACCCGGCGAGGATCCACTGGAGCTGGGCGGTCGTCGCGCCGAGCTCGACCCGCAGCGCCGGCGCCGCGACGGTGAGGATCGCGGAGTCGAGCAGCGTGACGAACCCGGTCGCGAGGCAGACCCGCAGCACGGCCCGCGACGCCCGACCGTCCGTCGTCACCGCCACGGCAGGCCGTCACCCGGACGACCGCTCACCCGAGGTAGCTCGTCACGACGTCGTGCAGCGCTGTCGCGGTGAGCCCCAGCGACTCGACGTCGACGCGTTCGTCGTTCCCGTGGAACAGGGAACGGAACACCCCCGGGTCCCACCGCTCGCTGAGCAGGCCGAACCCGTAGGCCGGCACGCCGCGGCGGCGGAAGAAGCGCCCGTCCGTGCCGCCGGTCCCGAGGACCGGCACGACGTCGGCGCCCGCGTGCGCGCGCACGGCACGCTCGATCGCCGCGTACGCCGCGCCGTCGGTGGGCGACTGCGAGGCCTCGCCGAACCAGTCCCCCTCGACGTGCACGTGCTCGCGCAGGTCGCCGAGCGCGTCGTCGAGCAGGTCGGCCACGTCCTGCGGGGTCGCGCCCGGCAGGACGCGGATGTCGAGCGTGACCTCGGCGAGCCCGGGGATGACGTTGGGCTTCGACCCGGCGTGCAGCACGGTCGGTGCGACGGTCGTGTGCGTCGTGGCGTGCGCGACGGACGCGAGCGCGCCGAGCGCGGGCAGCGCGTCGTCGATCCGGGCGGGGTCGAGCAGCGCGGCCCGCACGTCGGGCGCGAGGTCGAGCGCGTCGACGTAGCGGCGCCACAGGTCGCCGATGACGACCGGCCCGCGGTGCGCGGTGATTCGCCGCACGGCCTCGGCCGCGAGCACGATCGCGTTGAGCGACCCGTACGGACCCGACCCGTGCCCGGGCCGCCCGACGACGCGCAGCCGGCGCCCGGCGCCGCCCTTCTCCCCGACCGCGACCGTGCGGCTCCCCCGGGACCCCAGCGGGACCCCGCCCGACTCCGTGAGCACCGCGTCGACGTCCACGAGGTCGTAGCGGTGCTGCGTGATCCAGTCGACGCCCCACGTGCTGCCGTGCTCCTCGTCGGCGACGGCGGCGAGCACGAGGTCGCCGCGCAGCCGCCGCCCGCTCTCCGCGAGCGCGCGCGTGACGACCGTGAACGCGGACGTGAGTCCCAGCATGTCGATGGCGCCACGACCCCAGACCCAGCCGTCGACGAGCTCGCCGCCGAACGGGTCGCGCGTCCACCCCGACGGCTCGACGGGGACCACGTCGGTGTGCCCGACGAGCGCGAGCGACGGGGCGTCGGGGTCGGTGCCGCGCAGGCGAGCGACGAGCGACGTGCGACCGGGCTGCGGCTCGACCCACTCGACCTCGAGGCCCAGACCGTCGAGCACGTCCGCGACGGCGCGCGCGTTGCGCGCCTCGTGCCCCGAGCCGACGGTGCCGTCGTTGACGCACGCGTTGCGGATCATCGCCTGGAGCAGCTCGGTGGTGCGGCCCGCGAGCTCGGTGCGCGACGGCGCGGGGGCGGGCTCCGCGAGCACGCGCGGCCCGGGCGTCGCCCTGGTCCCGGGCCGGGCGCCGGGTGCGGCCGGTCGTGCGTCGACGGTCATCGTGCGCTCCCTGCGGTCGTGGACGACGCCCGGGGCGCGTCCTGGAGCGCGCGGCGGCCGGGGATGGCCGCGACGAGCTCACGCGTGTACTCCTCCTGCGGGTCGAGCAGGATCTGCTCGGCCGCCCCCTGCTCGACGACGCGCCCGCGGTGCATGACGCCGACGTGGTCGGACACCTGCCGCACGACGGCGAGGTCGTGCGAGATGAACAGGTACGCGAGCCCGTGCTCGGCCTGGAGCCGCACGAGCAGCTCGAGGATCTGCGCCTGCACGGACACGTCGAGCGCCGAGACGGGCTCGTCGAGCACGACGAGCGCCGGGTTCAGGGCGAGCGCCCGCGCGATGGCGACGCGCTGCCGCTGCCCGCCCGAGAGCTCGCGCGGTCCCCGTCGGAGCACGTCGGGCGGGAGCGCGACGTCCTCGACGAGCGCACGCGCCCGGTCAGCCCGCTCGGACGGCGACCCGACCCGGTACGCCCGGAGCGGTTCGGTGACGATCTGCTCGACGGTGAACCGCGGGTCGAGCGACGCGTACGGGGACTGGTAGACCACCTGGAAGCCGCGACGCAGCGACCGCAGCCGCTCGCCGCGCGCCGTCGTGATGTCCTCGCCGGCGAACTCCACCGTTCCCGCGGTGGGCCGCTCGAGCCGGAGGGCGAGGCGCGCCGTCGTGCTCTTGCCCGACCCGGACTCCCCCACGAGCGCGTAGGTCTCGCCGCGCCCGACCGCGAGGCTCACGCCGTCCACCGCGACGAGCGTCCGGTGCGCCGACCCGCGCGGCAGCGTGAACTCCTTGCGCAGGTCCCGCACCGCGAGGACGGGCGCGCCCGCGGTGTCCGGGCCGGCGCCGTCGGGCACCGCGGTCCCCTGACCGTCGGCGCGGCTCGCGACCGCGGCGCGGCTCGCGTCGGCGCGCGGGACGACGCCGTCGCCCGGCGCCGTCTCCGGGGTGCCGCCCGCGACGAGGCGCGAGCTCGCGAGGCTCGGCGCCGCCGCGATGAGCTGCTGGGTGTAGGGGTGGCGCGGGTCGTGCAGCACCTGGTCGGCCGTGCCCTCCTCGACGACGACCCCGCGCTCCAGGACGACGATCCGGTCGGCGCGGTCCGCCGCGACGCCGAGGTCGTGCGTGATGAGCAGGACGGCGGTGCCGAGGTCGCGCACGAGGCCGTCGAGGTGGTCGAGGATGCGGCGCTGGACGGTCACGTCGAGCGCGCTCGTCGGCTCGTCCGCGACGACGAGGCGCGGCCGGGCCGCGACGGCGATCGCGATGAGCACGCGCTGGCGCATGCCGCCCGAGAGCTGCGACGGGTACTGCCGCGCACGCGCCTCCGGGTCGTCGATCCCGGCCTGGCGCAGCAGCTCGACCGCGCGCTCGCGCGCCTCCTTGCGCCGCGCGAGCCCGTGGATGACGAGCACCTCCGCGACCTGGTCGCCCACGCGCGTGACGGGGTTGAGCGAGACCGTCGGGTCCTGCGGCACGAGGCCGACGTCGCGGCCACGCACCTGCTGCCACTCCTTCTCGGAGAGGTCGCCGACGTCGCGTCCGCCGAGCCGGATGGTCCCGCCCGTCACCGCTCCCCCGCGCGACAGCAGGTGCAGGGCCGCGTGCGCCGTCGTGCTCTTGCCCGACCCGGACTCGCCGACGAGCGCCACGACCTCGCCCGCCCCGACCGTGAGGTCGACGCCGCGGACGGCCGCGTACGAGCCGCCGTCGCGCGTGCGGTAGGCGACCTCGAGCCCGCGGATCTCGAGCGCGGGCGCCTCGCCCGACGTCGGGCCGGGACGCTCCTGGGTGGTCGGCGTCGTGGCGGTCATGCGTCCCCTCCGGTCCGTTCCAGGGCCCGCGCGATGCGGTTCGCCGACAGCACGACGGCGACGATCACGAGGCCCGGCATGGTCGTGAGCCACCACGCGGTGGCCAGGTAGTCGCGCCCGCCCGAGACGAGCGACCCCCACTCGGGCGCGGGCGGCGGCGTCCCGTAGCCGAGGAAGCTCAGGGCCGAGATCGCGAGCACGGCCGTGCCGAGCTCGAGCGCGACGAGCGCGAGCACCGGTCCCGTCGAGTTGGGCAGCACGTGGCGCCCGAGCACGCCGTACCAGCGCACGCCCGACGCGCGGGCCGCCTCGACGTACACCGACGTCGAGGTCCGCAGGACCTCGGCCCGCATGACGCGCGCGAACGTCGCGACGCTCGTGATGCCCACGGCGATCGCGACCTTGACCGTCCCGAAGCCGAGCGCCGTGATGATCGCGAGCGAGAGCAGGATGCTGGGGATCGCGAGCAGCACGTCGACGAGGCGGCCGACGACGTCGTCCACCCACCCGCGCACGAACCCCGCGAGCAGGCCGAGCAGCGACCCGGCCACGAGCCCGACCGCCACCGCGATGACGGTCGCGCTGAGCGACGCCGCCGCGCCGTGCACGACGCGCGCGTACACGTCGCGCCCCAGGTGATCGGTGCCGAACAGGTGGTGGCCCGACGGGGGCTGGAGCCGGTCCGCCGGCACGCCCGTCAGGGGGTCGTATGCCGTGAAGAGCTGCGGGACGACCGCCCACGCCGTGACGAGCAGGACGACGAGCACGGCGACGACCAGCCCGGGACGCCGCGCGGCGTACCGCACCCCGCGGCGCCACCGGCCCGCGGGGCCCGCGCCACGGACCCGGCCGTACCGGATGATCGCGCGCGCGTCCTCGCGGTCCGCGACCTCGATCTCCTCGGGCGTGCGCACCTCCGGCGCGCCGGCGGGCGGGGCGTCGGGGACGAGCGGGCCCGACGGCGGTGCGTCGGCCACCGCGGCACGGTCCGCGACCCGGACCTCGTCCCGGAGCACGATGCGCACTCCCGGCCTGGTGCTCATGCGGCCACCGCCTTCTGTCGTGCGTCGATCCGGGGGTCGAGCAGGGGGTAGAGCAGGTCGACCACGAGCGTGACGACCACGAACACGAGCGCCGAGAGGACGACGACGGCCTGCACCACGGGGATGTCCTGCGCGTCCACGGACGTGACGGTGAGCCGTCCGAGGCCCGCGCGCGAGAACACCGTCTCCGTGACGACCGTGCCGCCGAGCAGCCCACCGACGAGGACCCCCAGCACGGTGAGCGCGGGGATCGCGGCGTTGCGCAGCGCGTGGCCGAAGTGCACGCGCGCCCGGCTCGCGCCCTTGGCGCGCGCCGTCTCGACGTACGGCTCGCCGAGCGTCCCGCGCAGGCTCCGCGCGAGCACCTGGGCGAGCGCGGCGCTCGCCGGCACGGCGAGCGTGATCGCCGGCAGCACGAGGCTGATCGCGCCCTCGTTGCCGATCGCCGGGAACACCGGGAGCTGGAACGAGAACCACTGCAGGAGGAGGAGGCCCAGCCAGAACGGCGGCAGGGCGACGCCGAGGGGCGGCAGCGAGGCGAGCGCGTGGCGCAGCCAGGTCGCGCGCGGGAACGTGCTCGCGATCGCGATGCCGGCGCCCGCCACGACGGCGAGGACGAGTGCCGCGGCCGTGAGCCGGAGCGTCTCCGGGAGCGCCTGGAGCACGAGCTGCGTCGCGGGCGCCCCGGACGCGTACGACGTCCCGAAGTCGAGCCGCAGCGCGTGCCACAGCGCGTCGGCGTACTGCACGAGCACGGGCCGGTCGAGGCCGTACTGCGCGCGCAGCGCGTCGAGCAGCGCGGGGTCCACCTGGTCCGCCTCGCCCCCGCCGCTCGCCATGAGCGCGGCCGGGTCGCTGGGCAGCAGGTAGAGGACGAAGAACGAGATGGTGAACGCCGCCCAGAGCACGAACAGGCCCTGCCCGGCGCGACGCAGGACGTACCGGCCCATGGTCGGCCTCCTTCCGTGGGGGATGCCCGCCTGCCCGACGCCGCGGCGTCGGGCAGGCGGGCCCGGCGGGTCAGCCCTGGGTGACCCAGGCGTCGTAGAAGTCGAGCCGCGACGACGCCTCGAACGTCAGGCCGTGGACCGTGTCGGCCGCCGCGATGGTCGTCGACAGCTCGTAGACCGGGATCGCGTGGCCCTTCCGGACCAGGAGGCGCGACGCCTCCGTGACGAGCTCCTGCCGCTCGGCCGGGTCGGTCGCCGCGGCCGACGCGTCGAGCAGGTCGTCGACCTCCTCCGCGTCGCGCTGGTTGATGTCGCGCGCGTTCGCCGAGAAGATCGTGCGCAGCACGTCCGGGTCGGAGCGCGTGAGGTTGTAGTAGTCGAAGTCGAAGTCGCCGCTCTCCTTGATGGCCTGCGACTCCGCGACGGTCACGTGCTGGAGCTGGAGGTCGACGCCGATCTGCGCGAGCTGCTGCTGGACCAGCTCGAGCGGCTCCGGCACCTGCCAGAACGTCACGGTCGTCGAGAGCTTCTGGCCGTCCTTCTCACGGACGCCGTCGGCGCCCTCGACCCAGCCCGCGTCGTCGAGGATCTTCTTCGCGCCCTCAGGGTCGTAGGCGAGCTCGTCCGCGATGCTCTCGTACAGGGGCGTCGAGTGGGACAGGACGCCAGTGGCTGGCTCGTCCTGCTCGCTGAGCACGGTGTCCGCGATCTGCTCGCGGTCGATGCCCTTGAGGATCGCCGTCCGCACGGCCTCGTCGCCCGCGAGCGGGCTCGACTCGTTGGGGAACAGGTTGAACACGACGCCCGGGTTCGCGCGGTACTCGAGCCAGAACCCGTTGCCGTCGAACTGCGGGAGGTCGACGGTCGAGATCGCGGCCGTCGCGTCGATCTGGCCGGACCGCAGGGCGCCGCTGCGCACGCTCGCCTCGGGGATGACCTTGAACGTCACCGTGTCGAGGTAGGCCTCGCCCTGGTGGTCGTTCGCCTCGGAGCCCCACGCGTAGCCCGTGACCTTCTCGAGCACGATCTCCTGATCCTGCGTGTACGACTTCACGGAGAACGGGCCGGAACCGACGAACTTGCCCGCGCAGCGGTCCTCGACGCTCAGGTCGGCCGACGACGGCGCGAGCAGGCCGAGCGAGAACGTGGACGTCGCCTGGAGGAACTGGGCGCTCGGCTCCGTGAAGTCGACCGTGAGGGTCTGCGGGTCCGTGACGGTCGTGCCCTCGTAGCCGACGAGGTACTGCGACCCGAGCGACGCCGTCGCGCCGAGCGCGACGATCGCGTCGAAGTTCGTCTTGACCGACTCGGCGTCGATCGGCGTGCCGTCGGCGTAGGTCGCGTCGTCGCGCAGGTGGAAGGTGTAGCTCGACGCGTCGTCGTTCACCTCCCAGCTCTCCGCGAGCCACGGCAGGATCTCGCCCGTCTCCGGGTCCTGCGCCGTGAGCGACGCGACGGTCTGGCGGGCCGCCGCGATGGCGTCGTTGTTGCCGACCTGCTGCGGGTCGATGCAGTGCGAGTCGACCGTGATCGCGAAGGTCAGGTCGCCGCCCGCCACGGGCTCGCCGGACGGGCTGGGCGACCCGTCGCCGTCGGACGCGCCGGAGCCGCCGCCCGCGCACGCGCTGAGCAGGAGGCCCGTCGCGGCGACCGCCGCGGCGGCGGTCAGGGACCGGCGTCGGTGAGGTGTGGGGATCATGTCGTGCTGCTCTCCTCGTGTGCCGGCCGGGACCGGCGGTCGTCCGGCGCCGGTGGTCGTCCGCACCGGGCCGAGGGCCGGCGCGGCGGGGAACCCACCGGGGTGCCGTGCTTACCGCGCGGCGGGAGCCACGCGGTCAGGTCGTTCCCGGAGCACCCCGTCACGTCGAAGGGTTGCTGGTCAGCGAGCCGGGCCTGTGTGCTGACGCTCGTCACCTGGGAGCAGGAAAGACAATCTCGACCGGTTAAGTCAAGTATCGAGACGGCCGTCCCGCCTGCTGGACGGATGTTTCGCGCGCACCGTCGCCGATCAGCGGCTGAGGGCTGGGCATCCGTCGTCCACGGGCGTACTCCACGACGAATATCCGGCACTCAGCGGGGACGGGTCAGGCGGCGGTGAAGCCCGCCGCGCGACGGGCGTCGGCCGCGCTCCACAGGTCCGTCTTCACCTCGGCCTTCACGACGGGGATGACCTCCTCCGCGAACCGGCGCAGCACGTCCTCCTGCTGCGTCGCGGGGATGAGGTGGTTCACCGAGACGGACTGCAGGTCGTGCCGGTACGAGGCGTGGTAGTCGAGGATCTTCTCCGCCACGCGCTCCGGCGACCCCACGAGCGCGGGTCCCCGCTCGACGGCGTCCTCGACCGTCCGGAAGCTCGGCGCCTTCCCGACGGCGTCCGGCCCGTATCCCCGGCGTGCGGCGGCCGCGACCTGGCCCTCGTAGATCGGCCGGTACTGCTCGACCGCCTCCTCCGTCGTGTCGGCGAGGAACAGCCCGCCCGAGCCCGACCCGACGAACCCGTACGCCGGGTCGTGCCCGTGCGCCGCGTACCGCTCACGGTAGCGGTCGATGAGCACCTGGTAGTTCTCGCGCGGCTGCAGCGCGTTGGCGCTGACGATCGGGTCCCCGTACCGGGCCGCGAGGTCCACCGCGAAGCGCGACGTCGCCGACCCGTGCCAGATGCGGAACGGCCCCGCGAACGGACGCGGCAGCGTCGTCGCGTGCTCCAGCGCGTGCCGGTGCCTCCCGGTCCAGCTCACGTCCTCCTCGGACAACAGCAGCCGCAGGAGCTCGTAGTTCTCCTGGAGGTACTCGTACTGCTTGTCGATGTCCAGCCCCAGCAACGGGTACTGGAGCACCTCGTTGCCCTTGCCGATGACGATCTCCAGCCGCCCCCGGCTCAGCTGGTCCACCGTCGCGAGGTCCTCGGCGACGCGGATCGGGTCGAGCAGCGACAGCACCGTCACGCCGGTGCTCAGGAGGATCCGCGACGTCCGCGCCGCGACCGCGCCGAGGATCACCGTCGGTGCCGACGACAGCACCTCCCCCGCGTGCCGCTCCCCCACCGCGAACGAGTCGAACCCGAGCTCCTCCGCCAGCACCGCCGTCTCCACGACCCGGTTCAACCGGTCGGACGGCGCGACCGCCTCCCCGGTCACGGGGTGGGGCGGGTTGAACACGATGTCGAGTACCTGGAACCGCACGGTCGTTCTCCTTGCTGTCGTCGTTCGTGGTCGGGCCGGGCGGGCCCGCCAGCCAGATCGGCAGCACCGGTCGAGGTCGGCACGTGCACGCGCCGATCTCGGCCGGGGCTGCCGATCTCGTCCTTCTCTGCCGATCTCGGTCCCGGGCCCGTCAGGCCGCGGCGGCCTCCGCGGTCGCAGCGTCGCGCTTCGCGACCTCCTCGCGGACGATCGGGATGACGTACCGGCCGAAGTCGATCGCGTCGTCGAGCAGGTCGTAGCCGCGGGCGGAGATGACGCGGACGCCGAGGTCGTAGTACGCGAGGAGCGCCTCGGCGACCTGCTCGGGCGTCCCGACGAGCGCGTTGGAGTTGCCGGCGCCGCCGGTGGCCTTCGCCGTCGCGGTCCACAGCGCGGTGTCGAAGCGCTCGCCCTGGGCGGCGATCTCGAGCAGCCGCTGCGAGCCCGCGTTCTCGGGCTTGTCGATCGGGTGCCGGCGGCTGAGCTGTCCTCCGGCGGCGGCCTTGCGGGCCTCGATCCGGTCGAGGACGCGGTGCGCCTTCTCCCAGGCGAGCTCCTCGGTCGGCGCGACGATCGGCCGGAACGCGGCGTGGATGCGTGGCGGCGTCGCGCGGCCCGCCGCGGCGGCCTCGGCGTGCACGCGCGCGATCTGCTCGGCGGTGCGGTCGAGCGGCTCGCCCCAGACGGCGTAGATGTCGGCCTCGGCCGCGCCGACGCGGAACGCGGCGTCGGACGATCCGCCGAACGAGATGGTCGGGGTCCGGCCCTCGAACGGCTTGGCGTCGAGCACGAAGTCGTCGAAGTCGTAGAACGGCCCGTGGTGGTCGAACGGCTCGGCGCTCGACCAGGCCTGCTTGACGATCTGGATGTACTCGTGGGTGCGCGCGTACCGCTCGTCCTTGGTCAGCGTGTCGCCCTCGCGGCCCTGCTCGTGGTCGTTGCCACCGGTGATGAAGTGCACGGAGAGCCGCCCGCCGGAGAGCTGGTCGAGCGTCGCGAACGTCTTGGCGGCGTACGTCGGGTAGGACACGTTCGGCCGGTGCGCGAGCAGCAGCTCGATCGAGTCGAGTCGCGCGGCGGTGTAGGCGGCGAGCGCGGCGGGCTCGGGGCCGGAGGAGCCGTAGGCGAAGAGCACGCGCGTCCAGCCGTTGTCCTCGTGGGCGCGGACGATGCGCTCGAGGTAGGCGGGGTCGAACGCGGCGGTCGTGCGCTCGGTGGTCTCCGAGGCGTCGTTGGTCGTGGCGATGCCGAGGAACTCGACGGGCATGAGGGTCTCCGTGGGTGTCGGTGCGGGTGGTGCGGCGTGCGGGTGGTGCGTGGGCCGGACCGGCCGGGTGCGGGCGGGGCGCGCTCCGGGCAGTCGCGATGCGGTCGGACGCCGGCTCAGGGCCGGGCGGACGCCGTCGGCTCCGGGGACGTAGCGGGCGCCCCGACCGGGTCGGACGCCGGGAGACCGGCCTCCTTCCACGCGGGGAATCCGCCGTCGACGTGGGACACGTTCGTGTACCCGCGCCGGGCGAGCGCCTCGGCGACGGGGCCGGAGCCGTTCGGCGACCCGCACACGACGACCACGGGCGTGTCGAGCGAGATCGCCGGGTTGTCAGCGGGGCCGAAGAGCGCGTCGAGGTCGTGGCGGTCCGCGAGCGTCGCGCCCGGGATCTCGCCGTGCGCGGCGCGGCCGCCGGCCGAGCGCACGTCGATCAGCAGGGCGCCGTCGGCGACCTTGGCCGCGGCGTCGGCCGCGGTCTGGAGGCGCGGGGTCGTGGTCATGGGTCTCTCCTTCGGGTGAGGTCGCGAGATCGGCCCGCACGTCCGAGATCGACCTTCCGGAGGTCGATCTGGTGACGCACGGGTCGATGTCGCGTCAGGGGGCGATGGCGAGCGCGGGAGCGGCGCCGGCGGTGGCGGCGGGTGCCGCGGAGGCGTCGGGCACGGGGTCCGCCGCGAACCAGTGCTCGGCGAGCAGCTCGAACGAGCGGCGCGCGTCGTCGGCGTCGTGGGTCGCGGTGGTGACGAGCAGCTCGTCCGCTCCGGTCGCGCGACGCAAGGTCTCGAGCCGCTGCACGACCGTCTCCGGGTCGCCGACGATGCGTGTGTCGACGCGGTCCGCGACGAGCGCGCGCTCGGCCTCCGGGCGGTCCTCCCACGCGGGCGACGTGCCCGGCGCGGGGTAGGCGATCGCGCCGTCGGTGCCGCTACGGATGGAGAGCACCCAGTCGGCGAACGGCGTCGCGAGCTCGCGCGCCCGCTCGATCGTGTCGGCGACGAGCACGTCGGCGGACACGACGACGTACGGCTCGTCCAGCACGCCCGGCCGGAACGCCTCGCGGTAGGCGGCGACCGTGTCGAGCGTGGCCGACGGTGCCACGTGGTAGTTCGCGGCGAGCGGCAGCCCGAGCTCGCCCGCGACGCGCGCGCTCTCGCCGGCGCTCGACGCGAGGACCCACAGGTCCCAGTCGGCGCCCTCGACGGGCGGGCTCACGTACGGCGTCCCGTGCTCGTCGCGGTACGTCCCCGCGCGCAGGCCGAGCACGAGGTCGAGCTCGTCGCGGAAGCTCGCCGGGGTGCGCGACGCCCCGACGATCCGCTTCTGCGCGAGGATCCGCTCGCGCAGCACGGAGTCGTCGACGTCCGCCGGCGGCGCGCCGGGCACGTACAGCCCGTCGACGACCCGCGGCGCGGTGGCGGGCCGGGCCCGCCGCGGCGGCGCCCCGGCTCCCTTCTCCCCCGTCGGCGGCGTGAACGCCCGGCCGAGCCCGAGGTCGACGCGACCCGGGTGCAGCGCGGCGATCGTCCCGAACTGCTCGGCGGCGACGAGCGGGCTCGTCGTGCTGAGCAGCACGGCACCGCTGCCCACGCGGATCCGTTCGGTCCGGGCCGCGACGGCCGCGGCGAGCACGGCGGGCGACGCGGAGCCGACGCCGGGCGACAGGTGGTGCTCGGCGTACCAGACGCGGTGGTAGCCGAGCCGGTCGAGGTCGCGCGCGAGCCCGACGGCGCGGCGCACCGCGTCCTGGCCCGTCGCCCCCTCGGGGACGATCGCGAGGTCGAGCACGGACAGCGGGACACGGCCGGACGCCGGTCGCGGCCAGCCGGGGATGGCGGTCGGGTCGGGGTGCTGGTGGGACGACATGGCTTCCTTCAGTGGTGGCGGGGGGCTCGTGGTGGTGCGGTGGCTCCCGGCGTGGTCGCGTGCGGCGCGCCGGGTCACTTGGACGGGAACCCGAGCGCGGCGAGCGTGGGTCGTAGGTGGGCGCGCCCGCGGAGGGCACCCGGGACGCGCAGGCGGTCGACGACGCGGTCGTGCCAGCCGCCGTCGAGCCCTTCCTCGCGGTAGAAGGGCGCGATGCGCTCCTCGTACGCCGCGACGTGCTCCGCCTGGTCGCCGTGGTAGCGCTCGGCGTGCAGCACTGCGGCCTGCGGCAGGCGCGGCTTGACGCGCTCGCCGCCCGCGGGGTCGGGGTGGCCGACGACGAGCCCGACGACCGCCACGACCCCCTCGGGCAGGCCGAGCTCGGCGGCGACCTGGGCCGGGTGGTTGCGCAGCGCGCCGATGTAGACGGTGCCGAGGCCGAGGGACTCGGCCGCGACGACGGCGTTCTGCGCGGCGAGCGCGGCGTCGAGGAACGCGACGACCGTCGTCTCGAGGTAGTCGGTCGCCTCGAGCCGGACGCCCTCGCGCTCGCCGAGGGCGCGCGCCCGCGCGACGTCGGCGAGCCAGACGAGCAGCAGCGGGGCCGTGCGTACGTGGTCCTGGTCGCCCGCGAGCGCCGCGAGCCGGTCCTTGCGCGCGGGGTCGGTGACGGCGACGACGCTCCAGAGCTGGAGGTTCGACGACGTCGGGGCGGACTGCGCGGCCGCGACGAGCGTCGGCACGACGTGGTGGGCCAGCGGGTGGGTGAGGTAGCGGCGCACCGTCCGGTGGCCAAGCTGCGTCGCGAGGACGGTGCCGGGACGGTCCGCCGCGGGTGCCAGGCCCGCGGTCGCGCCGGGCGCGACGTCCTCGACCGAGGCGGGGTCGACGCCGTACCGCGCCGCGAGCGCGGCGTGGGGGCCGTCGGTGTCGTGGGGCAGCGTAGGGGGCGTCCTCGGGTCCGCGGACGGAGCCGGAGCCTCCCCGGCGATGGGTGCGGGAGCGATCGTCATGAGGCGGTCCTCTCGGGGAGTGCGGCGAGGCGAGCGAGCGCGAACCGCTCGGCGGCGGTGCGGCCGTCGGGCAGCGAGCCGGGGGCGGTCGCGAAGTCGGCGAGCACGCGCCCGACCGCCGGGGCGAACTTGAAGCCGTGTCCGGAGAACCCCGCGCCGACGACGACCGGGCCGCGCCGGTCGAGCACGAAGTCGTGGTCCGGCGTCGTGGTGTAGGTGCAGCTCACGGGGACGTAGGCGTCGGGGTCGAGGCCGGGCAGCCAGGTGCGCACGTAGTCGCGCAGCGCGGCGAGCTGGCCCGGCTCCGGCCGGTAGGAGCGCCGGTCGGGGTCGACGACGGGGCCGACCCCGTGGAAGCCGACCTTGACTCCCTCGCCCGGGGTCGCGAGGCCGTAGACACCGCTCGGCCAGGCGGTACCGGGACCGACGTCGTGCGTGAACGCGGGCCACCCCTGCGGGGACGCGCCCGGGACGAGCGCGAAGTGCGCGGGCTGCTCCTGCGTGACGACGAGCGGGAGCTCCTGCCCCAGCAGCCCGCCGGTCGGGCCGCCGAGCAGGCCGGCGCTCCACGCCCCGACGGTCACGACGACGACCCGCGCGACGACGTCGCCGCCGTCGGTGACGACCCGCACGCCCGCGGGCACGCGCTCGACGTGGCGGACGGCGACCTCGTGCCGGACGTCGGCGCCCCGGGCGGCCGCGGCCCCCTGGAGGGCCGCGACGGCGCGGTCGGCGTGGAGCCGCCCGGCCGTCGCGACCTCGTGCAGCACCCGGCCCTCGAACCGCAGGCCGGGCCACCGCTCGGCCGCGGCCGCGGGGTCGAGCCACTCGTGCTCGATCCCGCGGGCCGCGAACGCCGCGCCGATCGCGTCCGCGCGGCGCTCGGCGGCGCCGTCGCGCCGCCCGTGGCTCACGCCACCGGTGACGGCGAGGAGCTCGGTGCCGGCCTCGTCCTCGACCTCGCGCCACAGGCGGAGCGCCTCCTGCGCGAGGTCGAGGTACTCGGGCTCGGCGTAGGTCGTGCGGTAGATGCGCGACGTCCCGTGGGAGGCGCCGTGCGCGTGCCCGGGCGCGAAGCGCTCGAGCAGCACGACGTCGCGCCCTCGCCGGGCGAGCTGCCACGCCGCGGCCGAGCCCATGACGCCGCCCCCGACCACGAGGTGGTCGACGTGCTGGGTGCTGGTGGTCATGCTCGGGTCACTCCGTCTTCGGCAGGCCGGGCGGGTTGGTCTGCGACTGCTCGACGGCCTCGGACTCCAGGCCCCACCGCTGGAGCACCTCGAGGTACGTGCCGTCCTCGATGGCGTGGTTGATCGCGGCGGTGACGGCCGGGGCGAGCTCGTTGCCCTTCTTCGTGGCCACGGCGATCTGCGCCGTGTCGGGCCAGCCCCCGTTGAGCGTGCCGACGACCGTGAAGTCCTGCGGGGAGATCGCCGCCTGGTACGCGAGCGACGCGTTGGGGCCGACGTACGTCTCGATGCGCCCGGACTGGAGCGCGAGCAGGACGTCGGAGAACTGCTCGTAGTACTCGGGGCCCTGGATGGGCTCGAGGCCGTCCTCCTGGTTGAGGCGGTCCCACTCGAGCACGATCTTCTCCTGGTTCGTCCCGGAGCCGACGGCGACGACCTTGCCCGCGATGTCCTCGCGCTTCGTGATCGACGTGATGTCGGAGTCGGCGCCCACGAGCCAGCCGAGCTCGTCGTTGCGGTAGGTGGAGAAGTCGATGGTCTCCTTGCGCTCCTCGGTCACGGTGACGTTGGAGATCACGGCGTCGACGTCGCCCGAGCCCAGCGCGAGCGGCCAGTCGGCCCAGGCCTTGACCTCGAGGCGCAGGTCCTTGCCCAGCGCGTCGGCGACGAGCTGCGCGATGTCGGTCTCGTTGCCGATGGGCGTCTCGTCGTCGTCGGCGAGGAACCCGAGCGGCGGCGCCGCGCCGGCGGAGATCGCGACGACGAGCTCGTCCTTGTCCTTCCAGGCGTCCGGGAGGAGCGCGATCGCCTCGGCCGACTCGGTGGTGCGGATGCGGTCCTGGTCGGGGCTCGTGCTCACGTCGAGGGCGTCCGACACGGAGGTCGTGCTCTCCTCGGTGGCCGCGCCCTCCTCCGCCGCGGCCGGGGCCTCGGTGCTCACCCCGGAGCAGGCCGCGAGCGCCAGCAGGGGCACGACGGCGAGGGCGGCGAGCGCGCGGGGGGCGCGGGCGCGGGTGGTCGTTGCGGTCACGGGTGTCCTACCTCTCGGGTGGTGCGTCGGGCGACGCAGGGAGTGCGGGTGTGCGGGACGGCCGGACGGCCGGTCGCGTGACGACGTCGGGAATCGGTGGTTCAGAGGACCTTCTGGAGGAAGGCCCGGGTGCGGTCGTGGCGTGGGTGGTCGAGCACCTCGGCGGGCGTGCCCTGTTCCACGACGACGCCGTCGTCCATGAACACGACGGTGTCGGCGACCTCGCGGGCGAAGCCGATCTCGTGCGTGACGACGACGAGCGTCGTGCCGGTGCTCG
The DNA here is from genome assembly GCF_016921195.1 of Cellulosimicrobium cellulans. Taxonomy (GTDB): domain Bacteria; phylum Actinomycetota; class Actinomycetes; order Actinomycetales; family Cellulomonadaceae; genus Cellulosimicrobium; species Cellulosimicrobium cellulans_F. Next base: position 846,007 of record NZ_JAFGYF010000001.1, on the reverse strand, counting down.
CGACGTCCTTGATGACCTCGAGCACCTCCCCGACGAGCTCGGGGTCGAGCGCCGAGGTGGGCTCGTCGAACAGGAGCACCTTGGGCCGCAGCGCGAGCGCACGGGCGATGGCGACGCGCTGCTGCTGCCCACCGGAGAGCTGGCGCGGCCGGGCGTCCGCCTTGTCGGCGAGCCCCACGCGCTCGAGCAGCGCGCGGGCCTCGGGCTCGACGTCCTCGCGACGGCGGCGCTGCGCGGAGACGGGCGCCTCGACGACGTTCTCGAGCGCCGTGAGGTGCGGGAAGAGGTTGAAGCTCTGGAAGACGAACCCGATCTGGGTGCGCTGACCGAGGATCTCGCGCTCCTTGAGCTCGCGCAGGGTGTTGCCCTTGCGGCGGTAGCCGATGAGCTCGCCGTCGAGCGAGATGAAACCCTTGTCCACCTTTTCGAGGTGGTTGATCGCGCGCAGGAGCGTCGACTTCCCGGAGCCGGACGGCCCGAGCACCACGGTCACGGACCCGGGCGGCACCGTGAGCGACACGTCGCGCAGCACCTCGAGCGTGCCGAAGCTCTTGTGGACGCCGTGGATCTCGACGAGCCCGGCGGTCGCGACGCCCGCGGCTGTGGTCTCGGCGGTCATGCCGCACCTCCCGAGGTGCGGGCGGTGCGGGTCAGCACGCCCACCCGGGCGCGGGCCGCGTACGCGGGCGGGACGGAGTCGGGCACGGGCCGGCCGGAGAGCCGCGACGCCCAGACGAGGACGGTCCAGCGGGCCTTCTGGAGCGGCGTCGGCGGCAGCGTGCGGACCGCGCCCTTCGCGTAGTGCCGCTCGACGTAGTACTGGACGACCGTGATGAGGGTCGTCAGCACGAGGTACCAGATCGACGCGACGATGAGCAGCGGCACGACGCGGCCGTTGCGGCCGTAGATGACGCTGACGATGTAGAACAGCTCGCCGTACGCCAGCACGTAGACGATCGACGTGCCCTTGAGCAGCCCGATCACCTCGTTGACGGCCGTCGGGATGATGGAGCGCATCGCCTGCGGCAGGATGATGCGGCTCACCTGGCGCCGCTTGGGGATGCCGAGCGACGCGGCGGCCTCCTGCTGCCCCTGGTCGACGGAGAGGATCCCGGCCCGCACGATCTCGGCCGAGTACGCGGCCTGCGAGAGCCCGAGCCCGAGGATCGCGGCCCAGAACTTGTCGATCACGGACAGCGTGTCGAAGTACAGGAACTCGGGCCCGAACGGGATGCCGACGCTCAGGTACGGGTACAGGTAGGCGAGGTTGTACCAGAGCAGGAGCTGCAGCAGCAGCGGCACCGACCGGAACACCCACGTGTACGTCCACGAGACCGACTGCAGGAGCGGCGAGCGCGACAGCCGCATGAGCGCGAGCACGGTGCCGAGCGCGAACCCGACCACCGACGCGACGAGCGTGAGCCGGATCGTCGCCCACGCGCCCTCGAGGATCGAGGGCCACGTGAGGTACTGCGCGACGACGTCCCACTCCCAGCGGTCGTTCGTCACGAGCGAGCTGACCACCATGGCGAGCAGCACGGCCACGCCGGCCGTCGCGACCCAGCGGCCCGGGTGCCGGGCGGGGACGATGCGCAGGCTCTCGAGCGGCAGCGCGTCGGGCGAGCCGGCGCGCGGGTCGGCGGGGTGCCGGCCCGACGGCGGCGCGAGCTGCCGGGACTCGTCCTGCGGGAGCGACACGGTGCTCATGGCGCGACCTCCAACCACTTCTCGAAGGCGAGCGGGCCGATCTCCTCGGGATCGGTCCCGGTGTCGAACAGGGGCGTGTAGCCCGTCGCGAGGTAGAGGCCGGCGGCCTCGGGCTGGCGCGGGCCCGTCGTGAGGTACACGCGCCGGTAGCCGCGCTCGACGGCCCGGCGCTCGAGCTCGGCGAGCACGACGCGCGCCAGCCCGCGGCGCCGGTGCGCCGAGTGCGTCCAGATCCGCTTGAGCTCGGCGGTGCGCACGGCGGGCGTCCCGTCGGCGCGGCGCGCGGAGGGCCGGGCGAGGCGCGCGGGGTCACCGAGCTCCGGCTCGGCCCGACGCCGGAACGCACCGCCCGCGACGGGCTCGCCGTCCTCGAGCACGAGCACGAGCTCGCCGTGCGGCGCCGCGAAGTCCTGCGCGGGATAGTGCTCCATCTCGGCGCGGAGCTCCTCCGCGGTGAGCACGCGCTGGTACCGCGTCCAGTACTCGTGGGACAGCTCGTCGAGCAGCGGTCGCACGAGCGGGTCGTGCATGGCGACGGAGCGGACCTCACGCGCTGCTGCGCTCGGCCGTGTCCCTCCGGTCGATCCCGTGCTGGCCGGTCCCGCCGTGGCCGGTCCCGCCGCGAGCGCGGTCATCGGGGTGCCCTCTCGCCCGCGGTGACGGCGAACGGCACGTGGTTGCCCTCGACCGGCGCCGGGCACGTCCCGAAGTTGCTGAACGCGTACGGGAGGTTGACCGTCCGGTTCAGGTCGAACCGCACGCGCCCCGCGGTGCCGGGCGCCACGTCGGCGTCCACCCCCAGCACGCGCCAGGGGGCGACGCCGTCGGCCTCGTCGCTGAACAGCAGCGTCACCGCGCCGCCGGCCTTGCCGGTGAGGACGAGCGTCGCGCGGCGGGAGACCCCGTCACGCTCGACCACGAGGTCGACCTCGCCGACCGTGCTCACGTGGTGCACCAGGCCGGGGCGCGCTGCGCCGACGACGACGGGCCGCGGCGCGTCGTACCAGCGCACCGGCGCGTCCACGACCCAGGCGGGGTCGTACGCGAACGCCGGGACGCCGTCGAACGCGAGCCGGGGCGGTGCGAGCGGGTCGCGCAGCCGGACCGCGTACCGGCCCGTGCGGCGCACGACCTCGACCGCGACCTCGCGCGTCTCACCCCCGTTCGACACGTCGAGCGCGTCCCGGCCGTCCGGCAGGAACGTGCCCGCGATCGTCGAGCCGCCCTCCGTGACGACGACGGTCCCGACGGCGGTCTCGACGGAGTCGCCCGTCGTCGCCCGGACGGCGCCGCCCTCGCCCGCGCGGTGGTGCGCGCCGTCGGCGTCGGCCCACCAGAGCCCGGGCACGCCGGGCAGCGCGGTGGGCTCGGCGGCGAGCCAGTGGTACGCGACGAGGCTCAGCCAGCCGTGCGGCGGGCGCAGCGCCTCCTCGCGCTCGGCGTGCCACGCCTCCCACGCGGCGGCGTCGGCCGCCGGGTGCGGGACGACGTCCGGTGCGTCGGTGCTCGCGGCCGCGGCGCCCGTGGCGCCCGTGGCGCCCGTGGCGGGCAGCGTGCTCTGGCTCATGGGTCCTCCGAGGTCGGTGCGGTGCAGGGTCTGCGGGACGGGTGCGGGCGGGCGGGGGGTCAGCCGACGAGCTCGGCGGAGGCCGTGGCCGGCTCGGGGTCGTCGGCGCGCGGCTGCGCGCCGGGGCGGGCGAGGCCGAGGTGCTCGCGCAGGGTCGTGCCCGCGTACTCCGTGCGGAACGAGCCGCGCTCCTGGAGCAGCGGGACGACCTGGTCGAAGACGTCGTCGAGCCCGCCCGGCGTGAGGTGGGGCACGAGGATGAAGCCGTCGGACGCGTCCTCCTGGACGTGCCGGTCGATGTCGTCCGCGACCTGCTGCGGCGTGCCGACGAACCCGCCGCGCGACGTCACCTGGATGACGAGCTCGCGGATCGACCACCCGTTCGCCTCGGCCTGCTCGCGCCACTCCGCGGCGACCGCCGCCGGGTCCTTCGCGTGCCGCACGCGGCCGCGCGTGATCGACAGGTTCTCGGTGTCGGGGTCGACGTCGGGCAGCGGTCCGTCGGGGTCGTACGCCTCGAGGTCGCGGCCCCAGACCTGCTCGAGGAACGCGATCGCCGTCGGGCCCGAGACCTGCTGGAGCCGGATCTCTCGCGCGCGCTCCTCCGCCTCGGCGGGCGTGCCGCCCAGCACGACGACGGTCGCGGGCAGGATCTTCAGGGAGTCGCGCTCGCGCCCGTGGGCGGCGAGCCGTCCCTTGACGTCCGCGTAGAACGCGCGGCCGGCGTCGAACGTCGAGTGCGCGGAGAACACGACGTCCGCGGTCGCGGCGGCGAAGTCGCGCCCGTCGGCCGAGTCGCCCGCCTGGAACAGGACCGGGTGGCCCTGCGGACCGCGCGGCGTCTCGAACAGCCCGACGACGTCCGCGTACGTCCCGTGGTGCGCGACCGGCCGCACCGACCTGGGCCGCAGGAACTCGCCCGCGATCCGGTCGGCCAGGACGGCGTCGTCCTCCCACGAGTCCCACAGGGCGCGCGCGACCTCGACGACCTCGGCCGCCCGCGCGTAGCGCTCGGGGTACGGGAGGTAGCCGCCGCGGCGGAAGTTGGCGCCCGTGAAGGCGTCGGGGCTCGTCACGAGGTTCCACGCCGCGCGGCCCTCGGAGAGCAGGTCGAGCGTCGCGAACTGCTTCGCGAGCTCCCACGGCTCGTTGAACGTCGTGTTGATCGTGCCCGCGAGGCCGAGCCGCTCCGTGACGGCGGCCAGCGCGGCGAGGACGGGCAGCGTGTCGGGGCGGCCGACGACGTCGAGGTCGTGGATGCGGCCCTTGTGCTCGCGCAGGCGCAGGCCCTCCGCGAGGAAGAAGAAGTCGAGCTTGGCCTCCTCGGCGCGGCGGGCGAGGTGCTCGAACGAGGAGAAGTCGATCTGGCTGCCCGAGCGCGGGTCGCTCCAGACGGTCGTGTTGTTGACGCCCGGGAAGTGGGCGCCGAGGTGGATCTGCTTGCGGGGTCGGGTGCTCATGTCGGGATCCGTCCGGGCTCAGGCGATCGCCGCGTAGCGGTTCGCGGGGTGCGGGAGGCCGAGGGTGTCGCGCAGCGTCGTCCCGGGGTACGCCGTGCGGAACAGGCCCGCGCCCTGCAGGAGCGGCACGACGCCGTCGACGACCGCGTCGAGGTCGGTGCTCAGGGACGACGGGCGCAGGAGGAAGCCGTCGGCCGCGCCGGCGTGCAGCCACTCCTCGACCGTGACGGCGAGGTCGCGCGCCGTGCCGACGTGCGTGAGCGAGTCCGTGTCCCACGAGACCCCCTCGAGGTCCTCGAGCAGGTCGAGGCGGGCCTGGGCGCTCGCGCGGGTGTCGCCGATGACGACGTAGGCGTCCACGAGGACCCGGAGCGTGCCGGGGTCGCGCCCCGCGTCGGCGGCGGCGTCGCGCACCTGCGTCCGCAGCGCGACCGCCTCGTCGCGCGTCGCGGCGCGGACCCGCACGACGTCGGCCCGGCGGGCCGCGAGGTCGAGCGACGCGGGCGTGTCCGCCCGCACGACGACGGGCGGCTGGCCCTGCGGGGGCCGCGGCGTGATGGACGGTCCCTTGACCGCGAACCGGATGCCCTCGTGGTCGACGTAGTGGAGCTTCTCGCGGTCCACGAACCGGCCCGTCGCGACGTCACGGATCTCCGCGTCGTCCTCCCACGAGTCCCACAGGCGCGTGACGACCTCGACGGCCTCGTCGGCCTCGGCGACGGCGTCGGGCTCGTCCTGCGCACCCTTGCGGCCGAAGGCCGCGGCCTCGGCGGGGGTCGTCGACCACCCGACCTGCCACCCCGCGCGCCCGGAGCTCACGTGGTCGATCGTCGCGATCGCCTTGGACACGTGGAACGGCTCGGTGTGCGTGGTCGTCACGGTCGGGACGAGGCCGATGCCGGCGCTGCGCGGCGCGAGCCGGGACGCGACGAGCGCGGCGTCGAGCCGGCCGCGCACGGACCCGTTGCGGCCCGGCTGGAGCGTGAACGCGTCGTCGAGCGTCACGAGGTCGAGCAGGCCGCGCTGGGCGGTGGCGACGAGCTCGACGAGGCGCTTGGCGTCGAAGAGCCGCTGCGCCTGGGAGCCCACGGTCCGCCAGGCGGCGGGGTGCGCGCCGGCGTCGGTGAGGTCGACGCCGAGGTGGAGGGTGCGGGCGGGGCGGGGGTCGGACATCGCGAGGATCCGTTCTCAGTGGGGTGCCGACAGCGCGCTCGGGGCGCGGCGGGGTGCCGGAGGGTGGGCAGGGCGGTCCGGCCGCGCGGCGGCAGGACGAGGCTGGAGAGCCGGGAGGGACCCGGCTCGCGCGCCGGGGCGCGCGGGGTGTCAGGGACGGGTCGTCGTCAGCGACAACAGGCGATGCGCACGGGTCCGGCGGCCCCGAGGGCGCGGGCGACCGGGGCGCCCGCGAGCGGACAGGGGCACGTCGACGCGTGCGGGGTGCTCACCGCGGTGCTCGACTCTCGCCGGTCCATCGTCCGTCTCCTTCGTGCCCGTCTCCGGGCTCCGCGTCGTTGTCCCGTGCCGCGCGCGGTCCGCGCGACGCGGGACCTGGTCCTCACCCGGGGCACCCCACCGCGCGGGAGGGTTGCCGTCCGACGAGCCGGGGCTTGGCGTCGGAGCTCATGACCATGTCCTGTGACCGGGGTACGTCGACCTCGGTTGCGCGGGAACTTACGAGCGGCCGCCGGGGGTGTCAACGCACCGGGGAGACCTTCCCACATACTGGACTTGTTTGGTCAACTTTGAGCCGCGAGGGGCCACTGTTTGCACTGAGTGCATCGATGCACTTAGTGTCAAAGGGTGCCCCTCTCCTCCACGACCGAGCCGTCGGGCGCCCCCGTGCCCGACCGGGCGACCGACCCCGCGGCCGACTCCGTGAGCGACCCCGCGGCCGGTCCCGCGACCGACCGCCGCGCCGCGCTGCGCGCGCGGCACCGCCGTCGGATCGTCGACGCCGCGGCGTCGCTCATGGAGGAGAACGGCGGCGCCCGGTTCACGGTCGACGACCTCGCGGCCCGCGCCGACGTCGCGCGGCGCACGATCTTCAACCACTTCGCCTCCCTGGACGACGTCGTCGTCGAGGTGTGCGAGGACGTGCTCGGTACGGTGGTCGACGCGCTCGGGGCGAGCGCGGCCGACCCCGGCACCGACCGCGCGACCCCGCTCGACGACGTCACCACGGCGCTCCGCGGCACGGACCTCGTCGGCCCGATGGCCTACCTCACGCGCGCCCTCGGTGGCACCGCGACCGAGCCCACACCGCGCGTCACGACGATGGTCGTGCGCACGTTCACCCACCTCGCCGAGCGCCTGGTCGCCGAGACCACGCGGCGGCACCCCGACGTCGACCCGCTCGAGATCGAGATGCTCGTCGGCGCGCTCATGGCCGGCGTCCTGGTGATCCAGCGCCGCTGGTGGGCGGCTACCGGGGCTGCGGACGACGACGCCTCGCGCCGCGTGTGGGCCGACCTCCTCGACCGCCTCGTCGACCGCGTGCGCGCGGGCTGGGCGAGCCCCGCCTGACCTCTCCGCCTCCCCGTTCGACCGCCCACCGGACCGCCTCCCGGACCACCCCGGACTCCCACCCGAAGGATCCCCGCATGGCTGAACTCCTCTACCGCCTCGGACGCGCGTGCGCGCGCCGCGCGCGGACCGTCCTCGCCGCGTGGCTCGCGGTGCTCGTGCTGGCCGGGGCGGCGTTCGTCGCGTTCGGCGGCACGCTCGCGAGCAGCTTCTCCATCCCCGGCACCCCGACCGCCGAGGTCACCGAGCGTCTCCAGACGGCGCTCCCGGAGGCCGCGGGAGGGAGCGGCACCGTCGTCTTCGCCACGGACGACGGCTCCGCGTTCACGCCCGAGCAGGAGGCCGAGATCTCCGACCGCCTCGCCGCGGCCGAGGACGTCGACGGCGTCGAGGCGGCCGTCGACCCGTTCACCACGCAGGCCGAGCTCGCCGACCAGCGCCGGCAGATCGAGGACGGCCGGACCCAGATCGAGGCCGGGCGCGCGCAGATCGAGGACGGGCGCACGCAGCTCGCCGCAGGCCAGGAGCAGCTCGACGCCGCACGGGCCCGGCTCGACGAGGGCCAGTCCCAGCTCGACGCGGCGCGCGCGCAGGCCGAGGCCGCGGGCGCGCTCGACCAGGCCGCACCGCAGCTCGACGCCCAGCAGGCGGAGCTCGACGCCGGGCGCGCCGAGCTCGACACCCAGGCCGCCACGCTGGACGAGCAGGTCACCGCCCTGGAGGACCAGAGCACGGCGCTCGAGGAGCAGTCCGCGCAGCTCGAGCTCTCCGCGCCCCTGCTCGACATGGCGTCGGAGATCCGCATGGTCTCCGAGGACGGGAGCGCCGCCGTCGCGAGCGTCACGTTCACCGAGCCCAACATGAGCATCGAGCAGCAGACCAAGGACGACCTCGTCGCGGTCTTCACCGACGACCCGGTCGAGGGCGTTCAGACGGACTTCTCGTCCGACATCGCCCAGGGCGTCCCCCAGGTCTTCGGCGTGGGCGAGGCGATCGGCCTCGTCGTCGCGGCCGTCGTGCTCGTGATCATGCTCGGGACGCTCGTCGGCGCCGGGCTGCCGATCCTCACCGCGCTCATCGGGGTCGGGATCGGCGCGCTCGCCGCGATGTCGCTGTCCGGCGTCGTCGAGATGTCGTCGGTGACCCCCGTGCTCGGCCTCATGCTGGGGCTCGCGGTCGGGATCGACTACTCGCTGTTCATCGTCAACCGGCACCGCCGCCAGCTCAAGCAGGGCGACGACGTGCAGGAGTCGATCGCGCTCGCGAACGGCACGTCGGGCAACGCCGTCGTGTTCGCCGGGACCACGGTGCTCATCGCCCTGCTCGCCCTGAACGTCACCGGCATCCCGTTCCTCGGCCTCATGGGGACGGTCGGCGCGCTGTGCGTCGCGATCGCCGTCCTCATCGCCGTCACGCTCACGCCGGCCCTGCTGGGCATGATCGGCCCGCGGATCCTCAGCCGCCGCGAGCGCGCCGCGCTCGCCGGGAGTGACGCCTCGGGCGAGCCGGGCGCCACCGCCGACACCGCGCCGTCGGGCACGACCGCCCCGGCCGGGACGAAGCCCCTCCGCACCATGTCGACGCTGCGCGCGGTGGGCACGGCGATCCTCGCCGTCGCGGCGCTCGGGGTGATCGCGCTCCCCGCGCTCGACCTGCGGACCAACCTGCCCGACGGGTCGTCGGAGGCGCACGACTCCACGCAGTACCGCGCCTACTCGACGATCGCCGAGCAGTTCGGCGAGGGCACGAACGGCCCGCTGCTCGTCGTCGCCGACCTTCCGGGCGAGCCCACCGAGGCGGAGGCGCTGGAGTACCAGGTGAACGTCGCCGAGGAGCTCTTCGCACTCGACGACGTCGTCGCGGTCGCCCCGATCGGGACGTCCGAGGACCGCACGGTCGCCGCGTTCCAGGTGATCCCCGCCGAGGGGCCCACGAGCGCGTCGACCGAGGAGCTCGTGCACGACCTGCGCGCGCTCGAGCCCCTCGACGGGGACGTGACGCTGGGCGTCGCCGGCTCGGCCAGCGGCAACATCGACATCTCCGACAAGCTCGCGCAGGCGCTGCCGATCTACCTCGCGGTCGTCGTCGGGCTGTCGCTCGTCATCCTCGTGCTGGTGTTCCGGTCGATCTTCGTGCCGGTCGTCGCGACGCTCGGCTTCATCCTGTCCTACTTCGCCGCGCTCGGCGGTGTCGTCGCGATCTACCAGTGGGGCTGGCTCTCGGGGGTGTTCGGCGTCGAGACGCCGGGCCCGATCCTCAACTTCCTGCCCACGATCCTCGTCGGCATCCTGTTCGGCCTCGCGATGGACTACCAGCTCTTCCTCGGCTCGGGGATGCGCGAGGCGTACGCGCACGGCGCCCCGGCGCGCGTCGCGATCGTCCAGGGCGTGCGCGCGGGCCGGGCCGTCGTGACCGCCGCGGCGATCATCATGATCTCGGTGTTCGGCGGGTTCGTCTTCTCGCACAGCGCGATGATCCGGCCCATCGGGTTCGCGCTCGCGTTCGGCGTGCTCGTCGACGCGTTCGTCGTCCGGATGCTGCTCGTCCCTGCCCTCATGCACCTCGTGGGCGACAAGGCGTGGTGGCTCCCCCGCTGGCTGGACAAGGTCCTGCCCGACGTCGACGTCGAGGGCGCCGCCCTGGAGCGCCGCCACCCGCACCATCACGAGGCCACCCCCGAAGCCTCCTCCGAGTCCTCGGAGCCCGCACGCGGCTGACCCCGCCCGGTGCCGAACCCGGGGTTGCCGCCGGGTTCGGCACCCGAGCCCGGGGACAACCCCGGGTTCGGCGTCAGGGGCGAGGCACGTGGACCGTCGCGAGGATCGCGCGGTGGTCGCTGCCGGGAACGTGCAGGGAGGCGACGTCGGTCACGACGTTCTCGCGGTCCGTCACCACATGGTCGAGGTTGAGGACCGGCGGCACCGTGCCTGGCCGCGGCGACCACGACAGGTCGAGCCCGCCGCCCGACGCGCGCGACGCGTCGTGGAACCGGTCGCCGAGCAGCCGCCGGAACGTCGCGTGGTCGTGGGTCGCGTTGAAGTCGCCGACGAGCACCTGGGGCAACGGGTCGCCGTGCGCGCGCTCGGCGAGCGCGGCCGTCTCCTCGCCCCAGACCCGCACGTACTCCGGGATCGGCGGGATCGGGTGCACGGCGGTGACCCGTACCGGCACGCCGTCGACCTCGACGGTCGCGGACGGCATCGCGTCGTTGGAGAAGGGCTCGAGGTCGACGTCGTCGAGCGGCAGCGCGCTCCACAGCCCGCTGCCGAGCGCCCCGGATCCCACCTTCGCGTCGGCGCTGTACGGGAGCACGTCCTCGATGCCCGCGGCGACGAGGCGCTCGCGCAGGCCGGTCGTCAGCTCCAGCACCGCGAGCACCTGGACGTCCTGCTCGCGCACGAGGTCGACCAACGCGTCCGCGTCCGCCGACCCGAGCCACGCGTTGGCGCCCATCACGCGCAGCGACGCCCCGTCGTCGGGCGGCGCCGGGCCCGGCACGAACGCCGGCACGAGCCACACCGCCTGCGCGGCGACACAGACGGTGAGCAGCGCCGCGAGGACCCGTCGGCCCGCGACGAGCGTGACCGCCAGGCCGACGACGGCCGCCGCCGCGACGAACGGCGTGAACCCGACGACCTGCGCGAGCGGCGTCACGGCGTCGTACGGGACCGCGCGCACGAGGGTGAGCAGGACGACGGCGACGGTGGCCAGCGAGAGCAGCACCGTGAGCACGGGACCGCCCGGGCGCCGTCGGGCCGTGACGCGCGCGGGCGGGAGGCTCGTGGCCGCCGAGGTCATGCCCGGACTCTCCCAGCGTCGGGGCGCGCGCCGCGACCCGCCCCACCGCCCCGGCGCCGATCTCCACCGAACCCGCCCACGACCGAGCACGACGACGCCCCGGTCACCTGTGCGGTGACCGGGGCGTCGGCAGAGCGGGTGTCAGCCGAAGATGGCCGGGAGCGTGCCGCGGAAGGCCGCGTCCGCCTCGCTGAGCGGGACGGTGAACAGGCCCGTGACCTCGAGCGCCTCGCCCGACTCGGCGGCGGCGCCGGGCTCCGTGCCCGTCTCGCCGATCTTCAGCACGGGGACGCCGCGCGCGACGCACGCGTCGACGAGCTTGGACTCCTCACCACGCGGCACGGCGACGAGCGCGCGGGCCGTCGACTCGGAGAACAGCGCCTCGAACGGGGTGACGCCGTCGCGCTCGGTGAGCGCGTCGAGCGACACGGTCGCCCCGACGCCGAAGCGGAGCGACGACTCGAGGAGCGCCTGCGCGAGTCCGCCCTCGGAGAGGTCGTGCGCGGCGGACACGAGGTCGTCGCGGCTCGCGTTGACGAGCACGCCGGCGAGCGCCTTCTCCGCCGCGAGGTCCACCTGGGGCGGGAGGCCGCCGAGGTGGCCGTGCTCGACGTCGGCCCACGCCGAGCCGTCGAGCTCGGGGCGCGTGGTCCCGAGGAGGTAGATGCTCTCGCCCGTCTCGCGCCAGCCCGACGGGGTCGCGTGCGCGACGTCGTCCAGCACGCCGAGCACGCCCACGACCGGGGTCGGGTGGATCGACGAGTCGATCTGCCCCGGCTCCCCCGTGCCGTTGTAGAGCGAGACGTTGCCGCCCGTCACGGGGACGCCGAGCTCGCGGCACGCGTCCGCGAGGCCCTCGATCGCCTCGACGAGCTGCCACATCGAGTCGGGGTCCTCGGGCGAGCCGAAGTTCAGGCAGTCGGTCACCGCGAGCGGGCGGGCGCCCGTCGTCGCGACGTTGCGGTACGCCTCGGCGAGCGCGAGGCGCGCGCCCGTGCGCGGGTCGAGCTTGGCGTAACGGCCGTTGGCGTCGGTCGCGAGCGCGACGCCGAGGCCCGTGCTCTCGTCGACGCGGATCACGCCCGAGTCGTCGGGCTGCGCGAGCGCGGTGTTGCCCTGGACGAACCGGTCGTACTGGTCCGTCACCCACTCCTTCGACGCGAGGTTGGGCGACGCGAGGAGGCGCAGGGCCGTCGCGCGCAGCTCGTCGCCGGTCTCGGGGCGGGCAAGACCCGCGGCGGTGTCCGCGTTGAGCCCGTCCTGCCACGACGGGCGCGCGTACGGGCGGTGGTACACCGGGCCCTCGTGCGCGACCGTCCGCGGGTCGACGTCGACGATGCGCTCGCCGTGGTGGTCGATCGTCAGGCGGCCCGAGTCGTTGACCTCGCCGATCACGGCGGTCTCGACGTCCCACTTGCTCGTGATCGCGAGGAACTCGTCGAGCTTGTCCGGCGCGACGACCGCCATCATGCGCTCCTGCGACTCCGACATGAGGATCTCGCCCGCGTTGAGCGTGGGGTCGCGCAGCAGGACGTCGTCGAGCCACACGTGCATGCCGCCGTCGCCGTTCGAGGCGAGCTCCGACGTCGCGCAGGAGATGCCGGCGGCGCCGAGGTCCTGGATGCCCTCGACGACCTTGGCCGCGTAGAGCTCGAGGCAGCACTCGATGAGGACCTTCTCCATGAAGGGGTCGCCCACCTGGACGCTCGGGCGCTTGGCGGGCACGCCGTCCTCGAACGTCTCCGAGGCGAGGATCGAGGCGCCGCCGATCCCGTCGCCGCCCGTGCGGGCGCCGAACAGCACGACCTTGTTGCCGACGCCCGAGGCGTTGGCGAGGTGGATGTCCTCGTGGCGGAGCACGCCGAGGCACAGCGCGTTGACGAGCGGGTTGCCCTGGTACGAGGCGTCGAACACGAGCTCGCCGCCGATGTTCGGCAGGCCGAGGCTGTTGCCGTACCCGCCGACGCCGCTCACGACGCCGTGCACGACGCGCGCCGTGTCCGGGTGGTCGACCGCGCCGAAGCGAAGCTGGTCCATGACGGCGACGGGACGCGCGCCCATGGAGATGATGTCGCGCACGATGCCGCCGACGCCCGTCGCGGCGCCCTGGTAGGGCTCGACGAACGACGGGTGGTTGTGCGACTCGACCTTGAACGTCACGGCCCAGCCGTCGCCGATGTCGACGACGCCCGCGTTCTCGCCGATGCCGACGAGCAGGTGCTTCCTCATCTCGTCCGTCGTGGCCTTGCCGAACTTCGACAGGTGCACCTTGGACGACTTGTACGAGCAGTGCTCGGACCACATGACCGAGTACATCGCGAGCTCCGCGGCCGTGGGGCGGCGCCCCAGGATGTCGCGGATGCGCTGGTACTCGTCGGGCTTGAGGCCGAGCTCGGCGTACGGCTGGACCTCGTCGGGGGTGGCGGCGGCGCGCTCGACGGTGTCGAGCGTCGGTGCGGCGGGACGAGCCTCGGAGCGTGCGGAAGCCTGGGGTGCGGGGGCGGTCATCGTTTCCCTCGGGTGGGCGCTGAGCGGGGAGCGCACGACGGCGCGCGGCCAGTCTACCGGCGCCCGGGGCGAGGCCGTCCGCGCGTCTCGCGGCGCGGTCGACCGAGGAGCGAGACGAGCGTCTCGCCGTGCGGAAACCCGACTTCCGGGTTCGGATGGAGACGTGACCACCCTTCTCGAACCGACGTCCGGCACCGCCCGCACCACGATCAGCGACCTCCTCGACCCGCACCTCGAGCGGCTCGGCCACGAGCTCACGCTCGTCGAGCGCCAGCTCCGCGGCTACTCCCGGCGCACGGGCTCCTACGTGGGCCACGGCGCCGTCGAGATCGTCGAGCCGGCGGAGGGGCGCTACCGGGAGGAGCTCGAGGCGGAGCGCGAGCGCATCCTGTCGCGGATCGAGATGCTCAGCGCGATGCGCGTCGCCGCCTCCTCCTGACCGTCGCCGCGGGCGACCCGGAGCGCGGGCCGGCTCAGAGCGTCAGCCCCAGCACGACGCCCAGCACGCCGAGCGCGGGCGGCACCAGCTGGACCAGGGCCGCGCGCGCCTTCGACGGCGACGAGAGGATCAGCACGAGCCCGGCCGCGACCATCGACCCCGCCCCGGCGACGACGAGCGTGAGGCCCACGTCCTGCCGGTCCGCCGCGTAGAGGACGACGCCGAGCACGACGAGGACCGCGAGGAACAGGTTGTAGAAGCCCTGGTTGAACGCGAGCTCCCTGGTGGCTTCGGCCTCCTCGCGCGACGTGCCGAACGTCGCACGCGTGCGTGCGCTCGTCCACGTGAGCGACTCCATGACGAAGATGTACACGTGGATCGCCGCGGCGACCCCCGCGAGCGCCAGCCCGAACCCGATCACGGTCGGCTCCTCCCGGTCCGCGAGGCCGCACGGTGCACGACCTCACGCCGGCGGGCCGGCCCGGGTCGTTGCCTCAGCGGTCCTCAGCGTTCCACAGCAGCGGCTCCGCCGCCGCGAGCGCCACGGCGAGCGCGCCGAGCACGAGCCCGACGCGCGTGTGCGGCAGGCGCACGCCCCGGGCGCGCAGCCGCTCGCCGCGGCGGTAGACCCACTTCTCCCCCACCACGATGAGCGTCGTCGCGAGCGCGACACCGGCGACGGCGCCCCCGACGACCACCGCGGGCGGGGCGGGCGTCGCCTCGTCGTGGTCGGGGACGTACGTGTTGTCCTCGCGCGCGGCGCCGGGCGCTCCGTCGGCCGGACGGTCGGGCGAGGCGTCGGGGTCGGCACCGGTCGCACCCGCTTCCCGGGCCGCGTCCCGCAGCGCCCGCACGCCCTCGCGCGCCTCGATCCCCTCCGCCGTCGAGGTCAGGGTGAGCACGACGCCCGCGGTCCCGACCGCCGTCTTGGCGAGCGCGCGGGCCCAGCGCGGCCGCACGACGTCGGGCACGGCGTACCAGGCGACGGTCATCAGGCCCGCGATCGCCACGGTGCGCGGGTCGGCGGACCTCCGGGTCGGCTCGTGCTCGGTCATCGTGCCCCTTCGTCGGACGGTGCGGTGGCAGGTGGGCTCGCGGTACCCAACGGCTCGGGCCCGCGTCGAGTTCCTGCGTCGCGCAGCCTCTCGCGCAGGTAGCGGACCGCCGGGGCGTCGGTCATGGTCGCGCGCCACACGACGGTGACCGGGCGGGTCGGGACGGGCTCGCGCACGGGCACGGCGACGACGTCGGCGGGCAGCGGACCGCGCCCGAGGCGCGGCACGAGCGCGACGGCGAGTCCCTGCGCCACGACCTCGACCTGCGACGCGAACTCGAGGCACCGGAAGTCGATGCGCGGGACGCGCGGCTCCCGCGCGAACATGTGGCAGAACCACTCGTAGCAGATGGTGCCGTCGGGCGTGCAGACCCAGGTCTCGTCGAGCAGGTCGGGCGGGGTGAGCGCGGGCCTGGCCGCGAGCGGGCTCGACGCGTGCACGAGCACGTCGGCCTCGTCGCGGAAGAGCTCCTCGGCGCGCAGGCTCGGCGGCAGCGCGAGGCCGACGCCCTCCCAGTGGTGCACGAGCGCGAGGTCCAGGGTGCCCGCCGCGACGGCCGCGACCGCGTCCCACGGCTCGGCCTCCTCGACGACGAGCCGCAGGTCGGGGACGTCCTCGCGCACGCGCGCGACGAGCGGTGCGACGACGCCGCGCACCGCCGTCGAGAACGACCCCAGCCGCACGGTCCCGGTCGGGCGGGCGCCGGCGTCATGCAGGCGGGCGCGCAGCGACTCGACCTGCTCGCGCAGCACGCGGCCCTCCTCGACCACGCGCCGCCCCGCGGCCGTGAGCACGACGCCGCGGCCCTCCCGGTCGAGCAGCCGCGCGCCGAGGTCGCGCTCGAGGCGCTTGACCTGCTGCGAGACGGCGGACGGCGTGTAGCCGAGGTCACGCGCGGCGGCGTGCACGGTCCCGGTGCGCTCGACGGCGAGCAGGGCGTCCACGGCGGCGAGGTCGATCATGCGACCGATGCTATCCAGAAGCGTAGCTACCGGGAATCGTGCACGACTGTGCGCTGGACGTGCACGATGCCGCGGGCGCACCCTCGATGCCATGCCGCTGCGCCCGTCGCTCCTCGCCGTCCTCGTCGCCGTCGTCTGGGGCGTGAACTTCGTCGTCATCGACCTCGGGCTCGGCGACATGCCGCCGACGCTGTTCGTCGCCCTGCGCTTCCTCGTCGTCCTGGTCCCGGCGGTGTTCCTCGTCCCGCGGCCCCGCGCGCGGTGGCGGGACGTGCTGCTCGTCGGCGCGTTCATGAGCCTCGGCCAGTTCGGCCTCCTCTACACCGCCCTCTCGCTCGGCATGCCCGCCGGGCTCGCGTCCCTCGTGCTCCAGGCCCAGGTCGGCCTGACCGTGCTGTTCGCCGCCGCGGCGCTGCGCGAGGTCCCGACGCGCTCGCAGCTCGTCGGGGTGCTCGTCGGCGCCGCAGGGCTCGTGGTGGTCGGCGTGGGACGCAGCGCGTCGACGCCCGCCCTCGCGTTCGTCGTGACGCTCGCCGCCGCGGCGTCGTGGGCGGTGGGCAACGTCGTCGCGCGACGCGCCGGGAGCCGCCGCGACCACGGCTCTACCTCGCGCGACCAGGGCTCTACCCCGCGCGACCAGGGTTCTACCTCGCGCGACCAGCGCTCTACCTCGCGCAACCAGCGCTCTACCTCGCGCAACCAGGGTTCTACCTCGCGGCCCGGGCTGGACGGGTTGTCGATGACCGTGTGGTCGGCCGTCGTCGTGCCCGTCCCCATGCTCGGGCTGTCCCTCGCGCTCGACGGGCCGGACGCCGTCGGGCACGCGCTCACGCACCTCACGCTCGCGCCGGTCTTGTCGACCCTGTACACGGCGTGGCTCGCGAGCCTCGTGGGCTACGGGATCTGGAACACGTTGCTCGCGCGGTACCCCGCGTCGGCGGTCGTGCCGTTCACGATGCTCGTGCCGCCGGTGGGCATGCTCGCCGCGTGGCTCGTGCTCGACGAGGTGCCGAACGCGGCGGAGCTGTCGGGCGGCGCCGTCCTCCTGCTGGGCGTCGCGACGACGACCGGCGTCCTGCACCGGCGACCGCGTGCCGCCCGCCCGGCCGCCGAACCCGGGGTTGTCGCACCCCACGCGGCCGAACCCGGCGACAACCCCGGGTTCGGCGAGGTTCCTGACGACAGGCCCGGGTTCGGCAGCCTGGGGGCGACACGCGTCCGGTCGCGCTGACAGGAGGCTGTGGCCGGGGGTTTCATGGAGGTCCGGGGACGTCCGAGACGCGAGGGAGCCTCTCATGAGCCAGACCGCGGGTCGCACGCAGGAACGGCAGCAGCCGGAGCTCAAGCGCGTCATGGGGCCCAAGCTCCTGCTCCTGTTCATCGTCGGGGACATCCTCGGCACGGGCGTCTACGCGCTCACGGGCCAGGTCGCGGGCGAGGTCGGCGGGGCGGCGTGGCTGCCGTTCCTGCTCGCGTTCGTGGTCGCGACGATCACCGCGTTCTCCTACCTCGAGCTCGTCACCAAGTACCCGAGCGCCGCCGGCGCGGCGCTCTACACGCACAAGGCGTTCGGCATCCACCTGCTGACGTTCGTCGTCGCGTTCATGGTCATGAGCTCGGGCATCACGTCGGCGTCGACGGCGTCCAACGCGTTCGCGGGGTTCGTCTCGGACGGGTTCGGCCTCGGGCTCCCGACGGGCGGCAACGGCAGGCTCCTCATCGCGCTCGGCTTCATGGCCCTCGTCGCGCTGGTGAACCTGCGGGGCGTCGGCGAGAGCGTCCGGACGAACGTCGTGCTGTCGCTCGTCGAGCTCTCCGGCCTGCTGCTGGTGATCTTCGTGGGGCTGTGGGCGGCGACGCAGGGCCGCGCCGACTTCTCGCGCGTCGTCGTGTTCGAGAGCGCGGACGACAAGAGCGTGTTCCTCGCCGTGACGGCTGCGACGACGCTCGCGTTCTTCGCGATGGTCGGGTTCGAGGACTCGGTGAACATGGCCGAGGAGTGCAAGGACCCCGTGCGCGACTTCCCGCGCATGATGCTCACCGGGCTGTCGATCACGGGTGCGATCTACGTGCTCGTCGCGATCACCGCCGTCGCGCTCGTCCCCGTCGGCGACCTCGTGGACGATTCCAAGGGCTCGGCGCTCACGCAGGTCGTGGCGGCGGGGGCGCCGAACCTGCCGTTCGACACGATCTTCCCGTTCATCGGCATGTTCGCCGTCGCGAACTCGGCGCTCATCAACATGCTCATGGCGTCCCGCCTGCTCTACGGCATGGCGAACCAGGGCGTGCTGCCGCGAGCGTTCGGCCAGGTCCACCCGTTCCGGCGGACGCCGTGGGTGTCGATCCTCGTCACGACGGCCATCGCGTTCGCGCTCATCGCGTACGTCGTGCGGCAGTCGGGGACCGAGGCGGGCACCACCGCGATCGCGCTGCTCGGCGGCACGACGTCGCTGCTCCTGCTCGTCGTGTTCACGATCGTCAACGTCGCGCTCCTCGTGCTGCGCCGCGACCGTGTCGACCACGAGCACTTCCGCACCCGCACGTGGCTCGCCGTCCTCGGGGCGCTCACGTGCGCGTACCTCGCGGGGCCGTGGGCACGCAGCGCCGAGCAGCAGGAGCAGTACGTCATCGCGGGCGCGCTCGTCGGCCTCGGGATCTTGCTCTCGTTCGTCACGTGGCTGTACAACCGTGCGGTGCGCCACCGCCAGACCGCGTTCTCGGACGTGTCCCACCTCGAGGACGACGTCGAGGAGCGATGAGCAGCCCGTCCACCGACGACCGTCCCCGTCGTGACGTCCCGCGCGTCGGCGCCGCCGACGTCGTCGCGTTCCTCTGCGAGCTCGCGCTCCTCGCGCTGGTCGCCCTCGTGGGCTGGCGTCTCGGCGGCGCGTCCGGCCCGGGCGGCGTCGCACTCTCGCTCGTCCTCGCCGTCGCTCTGCCCGCCCTCGTCGTGGTCGTGTGGGGGCGCTGGTTCGCGCGGACCGCGACCCGGCGCCTCGCACAGCCCTGGCGGCTCGATGCGCAGGTCGCGCTGTTCGTCGCCGCAGGCCTCGCGGCCGCGGGCGTCGGTCTCGTCTGGTGGGGCGTGGGCCTCGCGCTCGTCGGCACGACGGCGTTCGCGCTCACCCGGGACCGCTGACCCGGGCGGGGCGACCGCCGTCGTGCCCGGTCGTCAGGCCGAGCGCTGCCGCGTGCGGAACGCCTGCGTC
The DNA here is from genome assembly GCF_016921195.1 of Cellulosimicrobium cellulans. GTDB lineage: Bacteria > Actinomycetota > Actinomycetes > Actinomycetales > Cellulomonadaceae > Cellulosimicrobium > Cellulosimicrobium cellulans_F. The sequence continues at coordinate 826,779 of NZ_JAFGYF010000001.1, read as the reverse complement.
GCGAGCCAGCCCATGACGACCGCCGCGAGCGCGAGGAGCCCGAGCCGTCCCCACACCACGCCCCAGTCGGGCGACGCAGCGAGCGCCGCGCGCCCGGCGACGACGGCCCAGTCGAACGGGTTGTACCGCGCGACGTCCGCCACCCAGCCCGCGGACAGCCGCGTGTCCATCACGGCCGACGACAGGAACATGAGCGGCAGCGTGATGAGCTGCGAGATGCCGATGAGCGCCTCCTGCTGACCGGTGAGCAGGGCCGTCGCGTTGCTCAGCGCCGAGAACAGCGCCGTGAGCAGGACGACCGCGAGCAGGAGGGCGAGGACGCCGAGCGTCGTCTCGCCCGGCGTGCTGCCGAACCGCGCCCCGCACAGCCACGCGACCGCGAGCACGACGAGCGCCTGCCCGACCGCGATGACGGCCTGGTAGATCATCGTCGATGCCATGAGCGCACCGCGCGACGCCGGCGACGTGAGGAAGCGGTCCATGACGCCACGGTCCATGTCCTGGACGTACGACGTGCCGGCCCACGCGGCCCCGAACATCGCCGTCATCATGACGACGCCGGGCGTGATGAACTCGAGGTACGTCCCGCCCGCGGCGAACCCGGGGATCTCCACGACAGACCGGAAGAGCTGGCCGAACAGCAGCAGCCAGATCATGGGCTGGACGAGGTTCATGACCATGAACACGGGGATGCGCACACCCTGGCGCAGCGCCCGAGCGGTGAGCAGCCCGGTGTGCACGACGGCGGTCATGCGGCCACCCCCTCGACGGTCGCGCCGGCATCGGCCCCCGAGCCGCCCCCCGGCGTCGCGCCCGCGGAGGACTGCGCGGCCGTGAACGTCCGGCCGGTGTGGCGCAGGTACACGTCGTCGAGGCTCGGGCGCGCGAGCGTCGCCGACGCGACGGGGAGGCCCGCGGCGTCGAGCGCGGTGAGGACGGCGGGCAGCGCGACGGCGCCCGAGTCGGCACGGGCGCGCAGGGTGCGGCCCTCGACGTGCACGTCGCGGACGCCTGCGCACGTGCCGACCGCGGCGGTGACGCGGTCGGCGACGGCGGCGCCGCCGTCGGGCAACCCGACCCCGGGGGCGAGCTCGACGACGATCCCGTCGCCGCGCAGCTCGTCCTTCAGCGCGTCGGGCGTCCCCGCGACCGCCACGCGGCCGTGGTCGACGATCGCGAGGTTCGCCGCGAGGCGGTCGGCCTCCTCGAGGTAGTGCGTGGTGAGGAGGATCGTCATGCTCTCGCGCGCGGTCATGCGCTCGATCTCGGCCCACATCTCGGCGCGCGCCTCGGGGTCGAGCCCGGTCGTCGGCTCGTCGAGGAACAGGACCCGGGGACGGTGGACGATCCCCATCGCGACGTCCAGCTTGCGCGCCATGCCGCCGCTGTACGTCCGCACGAGGCGGTCGGCCGCGTCCGTGAGCGAGAACCGGTCGAGCAGCTCGGTCGCGCGGGCGCGGGCGTCGCGCGCGCCGAGGCCCTGGAGCCGGCCCGCGAGGACGAGGTTCTCGCGACCGCTGTCCATCGGGTCGGTCACGGGCTTCTGCGCGACGTACCCGATCGCGCGTCGCACGCGCTCGGGGTGGCGCGCGACGTCGATCCCCGCGACGCTCGCCGTGCCGGAGTCCGCGCGGCTGAGCGTCGTGAGGATCTTGGCCGTCGTCGACTTGCCCGCCCCGTTGGGGCCGAGGAGCGCGAACACGGTGCCCGCGGGGACGGCGAACGACAGGCCGTCGAGCGCGGCCACGGGCGGGCGGCCACGGCCGCCCGGGTAGGTCTTGCGCAGGTCGACGGCGTCGATCGCCGTCGCCTGCGTCCGGGTGGTGGAGGGCACGATGAGGCTCCTTCTCTCGGGAGCCGTCTCGCCGGGTGGCCCCTCCCGCGCGGATAGCATGGGAGAGCCCTGGTGACTGTTGACGCAGCGGTTCCGTCGGTTCCGGCGGGACGACTCGGGCTCGGTGGCCCGGATGTTGGCGCATCCGGGCCACCACTCTTTCTCCGTCCGGCGCGCGCTCGGTCGAGCGTGCGCCGGTGGTCTCAGGGGGTGGGGTCGGCGGGCAGGTGGCGGCGCACGACCTCCTCGATCTCCTCGGGCGACGCGCCCGCGGCGCGCAGACGCGCCATCTCGGCCCAGCCGTCCTGGCCGCCGACCTCGCCCGCCTCCAGGCGTGCGGCGAACCGGTCGATCCACCCGCGCTCCGCGCGCAGCATGGCCAGCCGGTAGTCGGCCTCGACGAGGAAGATCTCCGGCAGCCCGGCCGCGGCAGCGCCGGTGAGCCCGGCGTCGCGCGTGCGGATCTCGTTGTCGAGCGACGCGAGGCGTGCACGCAGGAGCGCCGCGACCTCCTCGGGCGAGAGCATCGCGATGAGCGACAGCCCCGCCTCGACGTCCGGGTACTCCTTGGACGGCACGGCCAGCAGCTCGCGCAGCCACGCGGCCGCCTCGACCTTGCCCGCCTCCGTGATCTCGTAGACGACGCGCTCGGGCCGGTTGCCCTCGCGCTCCGAGTGCGACGGCGTGATGAAGCCGTGCTTCTCGAGCGACTTGATGACGGAGTACAGCGAGCCGAAGTTGAGCCGGATGCTGTCGTCCTTGCCCCGCTCACGCAGGGTCGTCGTGATCTCGTACGGGTACATGGGTCGCTCGGCGAGGCTCGCGAGGACCGCGAGCGCGAGCGGGTTGGACACAGGACGACGGGACATGACTCACCTCCGAATACTCGACCCAGAGTACTCGACGCCGATTGCTCGCACAAGAGTGCCGTCGGCAGCGCCGAACATGGGGTTGTCGACCGTCCGGGAGCCGGGACGGTCGGTATCCCCATGCTCGGCGTGCCGGGACCGCATGTTCGACGACGGCCGTCGCGCATGATGGGTCCATGCAGACCCGCGTCGCCGCCTACGCCGTGATCGTCCGCGAGGACGGGAGGATGCTCCTCCCGCACTGGAGCGAGGGGGGCCGCGGCGGCTGGACGCTGCCCGGCGGCGGCATCGGCCCCGGTGAGCACCCGGCCGCCGCGGCCGTCCGGGAGGTGCGCGAGGAGACCGGCTACGACGTCGAGCTCGACGGCCTGCTCGGCGTCGACAGCATCGTGGTCGACGCCGCCGACCGGATCCGGCCCGAGGACCGCGACCGGTCGCTGCACGCGATCCGCATCGTCTACCAGGCCCATGTCGTGGGCGGCGAGCTGCGCGTCGAGGAGGACGAGTCGACCGACGACGTCGGGTGGTTCACCCCGGACGAGGTGGACGCGCTCGCCCGCGTCGGCCTCGTCGACGTGGCCCGCCGCTGGGCCGGCCTGCTCCCCGTGCCGTCGTGACATGGCCGGGGCGGGCCCGGGCGCGCGGGCGCGCGGGGGTGACGGCGCTGGGCGCGCTCGCGGTCGGCGTCCTGGTCCCGGTCGCGCTCGCCGCGTGCACGCCCGACGACGGCCGGTCACCGAGCCCGGACGCGGCCCCGTCGGCAGCCGCGGACGTCCTGTCCCCCGGTCCCGGTGACGGCACCACCGCGGAGGACGGTGGCGCGGGAGCCGCGGAGGACCGGGGCGGCAGCGCCGCGGAGCCCGAGGTCGTCAGAGTGCCCGTGGGGACGACGACCGTCGAGATCGCCGTCTCCCCGCTCCCCTCGGCCGCGCCGGGCGAGGCGGCGCCGTCGCGGGTCTCGACCGACGACGAGGGCGCGTCCGACGTCATGCTCGCCCTCGCGGACGCCCCGGCTCTCGTCTCCGTCGAGGGCGGGTCGCTCGTGCGGCACGCCGACGGCACCCTGACCGTCCTGGACGACGGCGGCGCGCCCGCCGGCGGGTTCGGCGCCCCGCGCGTCGTGGGCCCGCACGGCGAGCCTCGCCGTGCCGGCACGGACGACGGGACCGGCACGGACGACGCGGGCGGGACGGACGACCGCGCCACGGCGGGCACCCTCGCGGCGGGGACCCCGGGCGTCCGGGTCGCGCTCGTCGACGCGCGCCGCGCGGAGGTGGCTCTCGTGCCCGCGGCGGGGACGTCGTCGGGCACCTCGTCAGCCGCCGACGCGACGAGCAGCGCGCCGGGCGCCACGACGGACGGCGCGGGCTCGGGCGGGACGGGAGCGGAGGGCGACGGACCCACCGCGGCGTGGGACGTCGTCGTCGCGCTCGGCACGCAGGCGGTGCGGAGCACCGACTGGGGCGAGCGCGAGGGTGGGCGGTCGCTCGCCGTCGACCCGACCGCGTGGGCGCGCGCCGCGGGCCAGGCGGGCCGGGAGCTCGTGTGGGCGCAGGTCGTCGCCGCCGAGCCGGAGGCCGACACCCCGACGATGCACGACCAGCTCGTGTGCCACGCCGTCGGCGCCCCGGACAAGGCGACGTGGAACCTCGAGCCGTGGCGGCCCGACGTCGGGCTGCTCGCCACGATGGCGGCGCGCTGCAACCCCGCCTGAGCGCGACGGCCCGGGCCACGACGAGGACGACGCCGCTCGCGGTCGAGCACGCCGTGAGGGTCGTCCCGAGACTCAGGACGACCCTGACGCCGTGCTCGGTGGGAGCGGGGACGGCAACGGCCCGGGCGGCACGACGGCTGGTGGACGTCGTGCCGCCCAGGCCTGACCTCGGCGGCGGTACCGCTCCGCTGCTGTGCCGAGGACGTTCCGGGGACGGGCCGGTCAGCGGGCCTGCGGGCCGCCCTTCGCGGCCTTGCGCAGCGACTTCTCGCTCCGCGGCTCGTCGCCGCTCGCGCGCAGGCGCCGGTAGTAGTCGCGCGCCTCGTCCTGGCGCTCCTTCTCGATGCCGGTCGCGATCGTCGCGCGCAGGTGCTCGGGGCCGTAGCCCCACGCGTCGACGAGGTCCTGCGCGTGGGGGCGCAGCCGGTCGATGAGGCGGTCGAGGTAGCTCGTCACCGTCCGGGCGCGCTGCGCCGAGAGGCGGCCGTTGAGGAGGTACCAGGCGAGGTGCCGCTCGACGAGGCTGAGGCCGAACAGGTCGCGGACCGTGGTGAGGACCTCGCGCGTGCCCGCGTCCTCGATCGTCTCGAGCGCCTGCGTGAAGGCCTCCCACCGCAGCAGCTCGGCGTGGGCGCGGGCGGCCTCGACGAGCTCGACCTGGTGGGCGTTGAACAGGTTCGTCGCCGTCTCGGGGTCGGCCTTCTGCGCGGGACGCAGCGCCTGCGCGACGTCCGCCACCATCGTCTCGACCCGGTCGGTGAGCAGCGCGCGCTGCGTCTCGGGGTCGCGCAGGTGGCCGGCGGCGCGGCGCGGGTCGCCGACGTCGGCCAGCGCCTGCGCCGCCCGCTTGAGCGGCGTGCGGTGCAGGGCCATGTCGCCCGCGCGCTCGACGACGACGCGCGCCATCTGCCCCGGGGTGATGCCCTTGAACTGCTTGCCGTAGTCGGCGAGCAGGCGCTTGGCGACCAGCTGGAGCAGGACCGTGTTGTCGCCCTCGAACGTCGCGTAGACGTCGAGGTCCGCGCGCAGGCTCGTGATCCGGTTGGCGGTGATGAAGCCGGCGCCGCCGCACGCCTCACGCGTCTCCTGGAGCACGTCGAGCGCGAACCGCGTGCTCGTGGCCTTGAGCGCGGCGGCCGTCGTCTCGAGGTCCTCGCGCTGCTCCGGGGTGTCCTCCTCGCCGGAGAACACGGAGTGGAACAGGTCGAGCAGGCGGTCGTGCGCGAAGTGCGCCGCGTACGTCTCGGCGATGGGCACGATGAGGCGTCGCTTGTGCGTGCCGTAGTCGAGGAGCACGACCTCCTCCGTGGCGCTCGCGCCCGTGAACTGGCGGCGCTCGTTCCCGTAGCGCACGGCGATCGCGAGGCCGAGCTTCGCGGCCGTGACCGCAGCGCCGTCGAGCGACACGCGACCCTGGACCAGCGAGCCGAGCATCGTGAAGAACCGGCGACCCGGGCTCTCGATCGGGCTCGAGTACGTGCCGTCGGGCGCGACGGAACCATAGCGCGCGAGCAGGTCCGTCCGGGGGATCCGCACGTGGTCGAAGTGCAGGCGGCCGTTGTCGATGCCGTTGAGCCCGCCCTTCTGCCCGTCGTCCTCGCCGCCCACGCCCGGCAGGAACGGCAGCCGGCCGAGCTCGTCGCGCTCGCCCGCGACGTCGCGGATCGGCACGTAGAACGCGTGCACGCCGTGGTTGACGTTCTTCGTGACGAGCTGCGCGAACACGACCGCGGCGACGCCGTGGACGCCCGCGTTACCGAGAAACTCCTTCCACGCCCCGCGGAACGGGGTGTGGATGACGAACTCCTCGGTCTCCGGGTCGTAGGTCGCCGTGGTGGCGATGCTCGCGACGTCGGACCCGTGGCCGATCTCGGTCATCGCGAACGCGCCCGGCACCGACAGGTCCATCGCGCCCGGCAGGAGGCGGTCCTGCTGCTCCGGGGTGCCCAGGTGCAGGATCGCCGCACCGAAGAGCCCCCACTGCACGCCGGCCTTGATCTGGAGCGACGGGTCGGCGGCGACGAGCTCCTCGAACCCGGCGAGGTTGCCGCCCGGGTCGTCGGCGCCGCCGAGGCGCTCGGGGTAGGCGCGCCACACCTGGCCCTTGCCGACGAGCAGGCGCATCTGCTCGAGGACGCGCTCGCGGTGCTCCCGCAGGCTCTGGCCCTCGATGCGCTGGAACGCCTCCTCGCCCGCGGTGGCGCGCGCCGTCGCGCGCAGGTCGGCCCAGCGGCCGAGCAGGTGCTTCTCGAGGGCGGCGACGTCGACGCGCGCCTCGCCCTGCGGCGTCGCGCTCGCGTCACCGGTGGGCGTCGCGCGCTGCGCGAGGGCGGGACGGTCGGACGTGGCGGTCATGGCTTCTCCTTGAGGTCTGAGGCGGTCGCCGGGTGCTCAGGGCGGGCGGTCGGGGGACGGACGCCGTCGCGACGGGTCGCGGGCGACGTGCGTCGGTCGTCGTGGGGGCGGGCGGCGCCCGGGTTGTGGGAGAGGACGCCGACGGGCCCGGCCCAGAGCCAGGCCGCGACGCGCTCGGTGAGCTGCTCGCGGTCGGGGACGTCGGCCCGGTCACGATGGCCGAGCCACCACTCCCCCGCGCCGCGCACGAAGCCGACGGCCCCGGCCGCCCAGGCCGCGGCGTCGGCGGGCGAGACGTCGGTGACGCGCGCGAACGGCTCGGCGACGAGCTCGATCACGGAGTCGAGGAACGCCGCGAGGGGCGCACGGTCGGCGCCGCTCGTGCCGTTCGTCGTGAGGCCGCTCGCCGCGAGCTGGGCCGCCGGCTCCTCCGTGCCCGCGACCGCGCTCGTCCGGGTCACGAAGTAGTAGACGTTGGGCGAGCTCTCGATCATCTCGAGGTAGACGCCGACCATTGCGCGCAGCGCGCGCCGGGGCGTCTCGGCCGACTCAGCCGCCTGGGTCAGCGCGTCGTGCATCTGCCCCACGACGGCGGCGCCCAGGGCCACCTGGAGGCCGGTCTTGTCGTCGAAGTAGCGGTAGATGATCGACTTCGACGTCCCCGACGCCGCCGCGATCTCGTCCATGGAGACCCCGGGGCCTCCCCGATGCACGGCCTTGCTCGCCGCCCGGATGAGCTCCGCGCGGCGCGCCGCCCGGTGCTCGTCCCAGCGGGTCGACCGGCCGTCCACCGCCGCGCCCGGCTGCACCCGTCCTCGGGTGGCCGCTCGCGCGTCGGCACCTGTGTTCACGTCGCCCTCCGTTGCGCCCGACCTCGATGTCGTCGGTGCCCGGTCCTCCGGCACCGCGTCGGGGCAGGGCACGGCCCTGTGACCCGACTCACGAAACCGAGAGTATCAGGTACTCTTGGTATTGGACACCAGCCGGCCCTCTTCCCCCGCCACCGCGCAACCTCGTGCCGGGGCGCTCCCCCGGGGCCGGACCGACGCAGCGCAGCGAGCACGGACAGGAAGTGAGGCACAGTGGCCAACCGCACCAGCCCCCGCCAGACCCCCGAGCAGTCCCCCGAGCGGCCCTCGGCGAACAGCACCCCACGCGACGCCTGGGTCGTGGGCGGGAACCGCATCCCGTTCGCCCGCGCGGGCAAGAAGTACTCCTCGGCGAGCAACCAGGAGATGTTCACGGCCGCGCTCGAGGGCCTGGTCGCGCGCTTCGGCCTCCAGGGCGAGCGGCTCGGCGAGGTCGTCGGCGGCGCGGTGCTCAAGCACTCGCGCGACTTCAACCTGGTCCGCGAGTCCGTGCTCGGCTCGTCGCTCTCCCCCGAGACCCCGGCCTACGACCTCCAGCAGGCGTGCGCGACCGGTCTCGAGGCGACGATCACCGTCGCGAACAAGATCCGCCTCGGCCAGGTCGAGTCGGGCGTCGCGGGCGGCTCGGACACCGTGTCCGACGCCCCGATCGCCGTGAGCGAGGGTCTGCGCCGGGCGCTGCTCGAGGCGAGCCACGCGAAGACCTTCGGCCAGCGCGTCAAGGCGTTCACCAAGGTGCGCCCCTCCGACCTCGCTCCCCTGACCCCCGCGACGGACGAGCCGCGCACGGGCCTGTCCATGGGCGAGCACCAGGCGATCACGACGGCGCGCTGGGGCATCACGCGCGAGGCGCAGGACGAGCTCGCGCTCGCGAGCCACGAGCACCTCGCGGCCGCGTGGGACGCCGGCTTCTTCGACGACCTCGTCACCCCGTTCCGCGGGCTCGTGCGCGACGACAACCTGCGCACCGACACGTCGCTCGAGAAGCTCGCCGCGCTGAAGCCGGTGTACGGCAAGCGCCTCGCGGGCACGCCCGAGGGTGCCGAGCCGACCATGACGGCGGGCAACTCGACCCCGCTGACCGACGGCGCGTCCACGGTCCTGCTCGCGTCCGCCGAGTGGGCGCGCGAGCGCGACCTCCCGCTGCTCGCACGCGTCGTCGACGCCGAGACCGCAGCGGTGGACTTCGTGCACGGGCACGAGGGCCTGCTCATGGCCCCGGCCCACGCCGTCCCGCGCCTGCTCGCGCGCAACGGCCTCGCGCTCGGCGACTTCGACCTCTACGAGATCCACGAGGCGTTCGCGTCCACCGTGCTCACGACGCTCAAGGCCTGGGAGGACGACGAGTACTGCCGCACCGAGCTCGGGCTCGACGGCGCGCTCGGCTCGATCGACCGCTCGCGGCTCAACGTCAACGGCTCCTCGCTCGCCGCGGGCCACCCGTTCGCCGCGACCGGCGGGCGCATCGTCGCGACGGCGGCCAAGCTCCTGGCGCAGCGCACCGCCGAGACGGGGGCACCCGCGCGCGCGCTGATCTCCGTGTGCGCCGCGGGCGGCCTCGGCGTCGCCGCGATCCTCGAGTCCGTCCCCGCGACCGACGCCCCCGCCTGACGCCCCGACGACCGAGAGGAACCCCCGTGACCGACTCCTACGTCCAGGCCGTCAACTCCGGCTTCACGAAGACGCTCGCCAAGAAGCTCGGCCTCCCGCGCCCCGCGGTCCTGCGCCGCTTCCGCGCCGGCGAGCCGCTCACCGTCGGGCCCGTGCTCGTGCTCGGCGGCACGCCGGGCGTGCGCGACGACGCCGACCTCGTCGCCGAGGCCCTGCTCGCCTGGGACCTCGACGTCCGCCAGACCCCGGACGACACGACCCGCTGGGGCGCGGTCGTCGTCGTGCTCAGCGGGATCGAGCGTCCGCAGGACGCGTCCGCGCCGGTCATGGCGCTCTCCGCCACGCTGCGCCGCCTCGCGCCGAACGGCCGCGTCGTGACGATCTCGCGCGCCCCCGCCGACACCGACTCGCCCGAGCTCGCCGCCGCCCGCGAGGGCGTCGACGGGTTCCTGCGCTCCGTCGCCAAGGAGCTGCGCTACGGCGCGACCGGCAACGGCATCCAGGTGACCGACGACGCCCCCGTCGACAGCCCGAGCGTCCTCGCGACCCTCCGCTTCTTCCTCTCGGCGAAGTCGGCGTTCGTCGACGGCCAGCTCCTCCAGGTCAATGCCGGCGCACCGACCGACCAGGGCTCCACCTCGGCGGACCAGGGTTCTACCTCGCCGGACCGGGGTTCTACCTCGGCAGGCGAGAAGCCGCTCGCCGGCAAGGTCGCAGTCGTCACGGGGGCGGCGCGCGGGATCGGGGCGCAGGTCGCGCGGACGCTCGCGCGCGACGGCGCGAAGGTCGTCGTGGTCGACGTGCCCGCGGCGGGCGAGGCGCTGGCCACGGTCGCGAACGAGATCAAGGGAACGGCGCTCCAGCTCGACGTGACCGCCGACGACGCGGGCGCGCGCATCCTCGAGCACGCCCGCGCGCGGCACGGCGGGCTGGACGTCCTCGTGCACAACGCGGGCATCCTGCGCGACAAGCTGCTCGCCAACATGTCCGCGGACAAGTGGGACGCGGTGGTCGCAGTGAACCTCGCGGCGCAGCTGCGGATCACCGAGTACCTGCTCGGCGCGAACGGGTTCTCCTCCGCACCGCGCATCGTGTCGCTCGCGTCGACGAGCGGCATCGCGGGCAACCGTGGCCAGGCGAACTACGCGTTCTCGAAGGCCGGCGTCATCGGGCACACGCGCGCGTTCGCCCGCCTGCTCGCGTCGCCCGGCGGGCCGGGCGGGACGGCGAACGCCGTCGCGCCGGGGTTCATCGAGACCGACATGACGGCGTCGATCCCGTTCGTCCAGCGCGAGGTCGCGCGCCGCGTCGCGTCGCTCCAGCAGGGCGGCCAGCCCGTGGACGTCGCCGAGGCGATCGCGTTCCTCGCGTCGCCCGCGGCCGCGGGCGTGAACGGGCAGGTGCTGCGCGTGTGCGGGCAGAACGTGGTGGGCCGGTGACGGCGCCCGACGGCGTCGGGCCGGCGCCCCGGTCGAGCGCGCCCGAGCGGGTCGAGACCCTGCCCGCGATCCCCGGGCTGGGCGGGCTCTACGTACGCGGGCTCGCGGCATCGGGCCGGATCGCGGCGGCGCACCGCCTCCCCGGGGGCGGCCGACGCGACCTCGCGCTGCCCGACGTCACGTACCGCGTCGCGGGCGTGCCCACGGGCGACGCCGCCGCGCCCGACCACGTGGGCAGCGCCGTGCACCTCGCGCGGTACGCGGGACTCGTGGGCGAGGCCCCGTCCGAGGTGCTGCCCGCCGGGTACCTGCACGTGCTCGGCTTCCCGCTCGCGACGGCCGTCATGGTCCGGACCGACTTCCCGCTGCCGCTGCTCGGCATGGTGCACCTCGCGAACTCGGTGTCCGTGCTGCGTCCGGTGCGGCTCGGGGACACGCTCGAGGTGCGTGCCTGGGCCGAGCGGCTGCGTCCGCACCGTCGCGGGGTCCAGGTGGACCTCGTCACGGAGGTCTCGGTCGAGCGCACCGACGAGGAGCGCGCGTCCGGGAGCGGCCTCTCGGCGACGACCCTCGCCTACCGGGGCGTGTCGACCTACCTCGCGAAGGGCGTCACGCTCCCCGGGGCGTCGGAGACCGACGAGGCGCCGACCTCCAGCACGGACTGGTTCGTCCCCCCGCTCCCGACGGGGCGCTGGACGTTGGGCGCGACGACGGGCCGGGCGTACGCCGCGGTCTCCGGAGACCGGAACCCCATCCACACGTCGGCGCTCGGCGCCAAGGCGTTCGGGTTCCCGCGGGCCATCGCGCACGGTATGTACACCGCCGCGCGGGCGCTCGCCGAGGCGGGCCCGCGCCGCGGCGACACCTACGACTGGACGGTCACGTTCGCGAAGCCGGTCCTGCTGCCGAGCACGGTCGACGTGGCACTGCGTCCTGCGGCCGACGTGCCCGCCGCGGTGCGGGACGCCGTCGGGCACGTCCCGCCCGCGGTGACCGACGGCGCGGGCCAGCCGTCGGCTGGCGTCGTCTACCAGGCGTGGGACGGCAAGGGCCGCCTCCACCTCGCGGGCCGCATCACGCCGCGCGCCTGACGGCGCTGCCGAGCACGGGGTCGGTGCCGCCATCCAGCCGAGAGCGACGCCAACCCCGTGCTCGACGCCGCGCAGGCTCGTTCGCGACGAGCCGGCCGATCAGGCCAGGCGGGCCAGCAGGCCGTCGCGGACGGCCGGCCACTCGTCGAGCAGGATCGAGAAGTAGGCGGTGTCCTGTCGGGACCCGTCGGGCGCGACGCGGTGGCTGCGGAGCACGCCCTCGGGCACGGCGCCCAGGCGCCGGATCGCGCCGATGGACCGGCTGTTGCGGGCGTCGGCGCGCAGCGCGACGCGCGCGACCCCCAGGTCCTCGAACGCGTGACGCAGCAGCAGGTACTTGCACGCCGGGTTCGTCACGCCGCCCCACCACTCGCGCGCGTAGAACGTCGAGCCGAGCTCGACGCGACCCTGCGAGGGCACCCACTCGTAGAGGGACGTCGACCCGCGGACGACGTCGGCGCCGTCGGACGCGCCGTCCGGCCCCGCGCCGAGCACGGCGAACGCCAGCCGGCCGGGGGCCGCGACGGCGTCGCGCACGTAGCCGGCCATCGCGTCCGTCCCGGCGGGCAGGGGACTCGACATGCCGGCCCAGATGCCGTCGTCGACGAGCGCGCCGAGCGCAGGGGCGTGGCTCTCGTCGAGCGGGACGAGGCGGACGCCGAAGCCTTCGAGGGTGGTGTCGTGCTGCACCCGCACATCCCACCACACGCCGGGTGCCCGACCGCGTGCGAGCGGCCCGGCCCCTGCCTACGGTCGAGCACGTACCGACGAGAGGAGCACTCATGGGACTCGGAGACAAGGCCAAGCACGCCGCCGAGGAGGCGGGTGGCAAGCTCAAGGAAGGTGCGGGCAAGCTCACCGACAACGAGCGGCTCGAGGCCGAGGGCAAGAAGGACCAGGCCAAGGCCGACGTGAAGCAGGCGGGCGACGACGTCAAGGACGCGTTCGACCGCTAGTCACCGCCCCTGATCTGCTCGCGAGGGCTCCGCTGCGGCGGGGCCCTCGCGGCGTGTCCGGGGATGCCCGCGAGCGGGAGGTCAGGACGCGGCGAGCGGCAGGACCACCGGCGGCGCCGGCGGCGCCAGCACGGGCACGACGCGCGGGGCGTTGATCCGCTCCAGGAGGCCGACCTCGACGGTGGGCCACTCGGGCGCGAGGATCGAGAACATCACGGAGTCCGCGCGCGTCCCGTCGGGGGCGGTGCGATGCCCGCGCATGACGCCCTCCTCGTACGCGCCGAGCCGGCGCATGGCTCCGAGCGAGCGCGTGTTGCGCGTGTCGACGCGAAAGCCGACGCGGTGCACGTCCCACGTCTCGAACGCGTGCCGCAGCAGCAGCCACTTGGTCACAGGGTTGACGAGGCCGCCCCAGGTCGAGCGGGTGTAGAACGTCCGGCCGACCTCGACCCGGCGGTCGACGAGCGACAGGTCGCGGAACGCCGTGCTGCCGAGCACGTCGCCCGAGGTCCCGTCGGCCTCGACGGCGCGCACGACGAAGCCCGTCAGGTCGGGCGCGGCGCGCGTCGCGGCCACCAGCTCGGCCATCCCCGCGACCCCGAAGGGCATGGGGACGCTCATGCCTGACCACATCGCCTCGTCGACGAGGCCGGCCAGCGTCTCAGCGTGCTCCAGGGCCAGCGGTTCCAGGCGGAACCCGTGCCCCGAGAGGACGACGTCGTGCAGCACAGCGCATATCAGAGCACACGCGGACGACGCCGCCAAGAGGGTTCGGCGACGCGGTGGACAACGCTCGTCGACGGCCCGGTGAACGGGCACGGGGGCCGTCCCGGCGCGCCGGGTCAGACGGCGGGACCGCACCCCGCTGCGTCGGCGAGGAAGCCCGCCGCGGCGGTCGCGAAGAGACCCTCGAGACCGGAACCCACGGGCACGGGGCGTGGGTCGTCGGCCACGGCCCAGCAGCCGTCGACGACCTCGTAGCGCGTCGCGGGGCCCTGCTCCACGTACGACCGCACGGCCTCGACGAGCCGGACGACGTCCGCGCCCGTCGTGCCGACACCGACCGACGCGCGGATCGCGCCCGCGTCGTACCCGAGGCGCGCGAGCAGCGGGTGGGCGCAGAAGCGGCCGTCGCGCACGCCGATGCCGTGCTCGGCGGAGAGGTAGGCGGCGACGAGGCCCGGGTCGTGACCCTCGACGGAGAACGTCACGACGCCGACCAGGTCGACGGCGTCCTCCCACACGCGCACGACCCGCACGCCCGGGACCGCCTCCAGCCCGGCGACGAGCGCCGCGCGCAGCGTCGCCTCGTGCGCGTGGAGGTCGGCCGGGTCCAGCGCCGCGAGCGCGTCGCACGCCGCCGCGAGCGCCACGGCACCGACGACGTTGGGCGACCCGGCCTCGTGGCGCGCGGGCGCCGTCTGCCACTGCGTCCCCGTGACGGCGACCTGGCGCACCGCACCGCCACCGGCGAGGTACGGCGTGCCCGCGTCGAGCCAGTCGCGGCGGCCGACGAGCGCGCCCGCGCCGAACGGCGCGTACGTCTTGTGGCCGGAGAACGCGACGTAGTCGACGTCCGAGTCCGCGAGCGAGAACCCGCGGTGCGGGACGAGCTGGGCGCCGTCGAGCACGACCCGGGCGCCGGCGTCGTGGGCGACGCGGACCACGTCGGCGACGGGCAGCGACTCGCCCGTGACGTTCGACGCGCCGGTCACGGCGACCAGGGCGTACGGGAAGCGCGCGAGCTCGGTGCGCAGGCCGGACAACGTCTCCGCGACGGACGCGCCGCCCGCGAGGACCGTCGCACCGCCCGTGCGCTGCCACGGCAGCAGGTTCGCGTGGTGCTCGACGTCGAGGACGAGCACGCGCCCGGGCGTCCCGTCCGGGTTCGCCGGGACGCAGCCCGCGAGCAGGTTGAGCGAGTCGGTCGTGTTGCGCGTGACGACCGTGACATCGTCCTCGCGCGCGCCGACGAACGCACCGATCGTGCGGCGCGACGCCTCGTAGAGCGCGGTCGAGACCTGCGACAGGTAGCCCGCGCCGCGGTGCACGCTCGCGTAGAGCGGGAGCACCTCGGTCACGCGGTCCGCGACCGAGCGCAGCGCGGGGGCGGAGGCCGCGACGTCGAGGTTCGCGTACGGGACGCTGCGGCCGTCGACGAGCGGCACGAGCGTGTCCGCGCCCACGACGGGCAGGAGGGCGGGCGCGTCGGCGATCGCCGCGAGGTCAGGGGCCGGGACGTCCGTCGGACACGAGACGTCGGCGAGAGCAGTCATGGCACAGTCCTCCGAGGGCGGTCCGGGGACGGTGATCCCCGCGCTTGCCACGCGCCGGTCGGCGTGCGGCCTGGTCGTCACCCGGGGCACCCCGCCGCGAGAGGAGGGTTGCCGGCCAGCAAACCGGGGTTTCACGCTGGCACTCATGACCTGCGTCCCAGGATGTGCGCGCGGGACGCGCCGTGTCAACCGGTGGTCAGGGCGTCTCGGATGGCGGGACGCACTCCACGGGCGGGTCGAGGCGCCACCCGGACTCGTCGACCTCGAACGCGTCGAGCACCGCCCCGGTGCGCGCGTCGAGCACGACGACCGACTCGGGCGGCCACTCGGCCGGGTCTCCAGGTGCCGTCTGGGGAGGACGCTGCAGCCGTACGCCGTTCGTGTGGGCCTCGACGACCTCACCGGTGCGCGTGCTCACCAGCACGACCTCCGGGTGCGCGTCGGCGTAGGCGTCGCACGCCTCGCCGTCGCCGTCCGAGCTCCACCAGCCCTCGTACCCCCCGACGACGAGGTCCGCGAGATCGATCGGCTCCCCCGTCTCCGCGTCGAGGGCCGCGCGGGAGGGGAAGCGCGGGACGAGGTCCTCGTCGGGTTCGACCTGGACGACCCGAGGCCGCTCGGCGGGCAGCCCGGGCGCGTCCCCCACGACGTGCACCTCGGCCACCGCCCGCGGGGTCTGCTCGTCCTGAGGCGCCGTCCACAGCAGCACGACACCCGCTGCGACCACTCCGGCGGCCACGGCCGCCCCCACCGCACGTCCTCGCGCGATCCGCATCGATCCCCCTGCCCGCCGGGACCCCCGCCCGGCCGCGCGCCACGCTAGCGCGACCGTCCGACGTCGGGCACCCCGGCCTGCGGGCCGTTCCCCGAGACGGGCGTTCCGCGCGTCGGACACGTGGCGTACGATCCCGAGCAACCATCCGGAGCGGCCGAGTGACGTGGCACGTCGACGCCGCAGCAACCCCCCGGTCCGTCGCGAGGCGGCCGGGCGCAGGGTGCTACTGCCACGATCGATGGAGGAGGACTCATGAGCGACCAGTCCCAGCAGTCGGCACCCAGTGCGGCGCTGCCCGACGCGCGACCCGCCGTCGGCTACGCCGGCGACATCACCCCCCAGCAGGCGTGGGACCTGCTCGCGCACGACGAGCGCGCGGTGCTCGTCGACGTCCGCACCGAGGGCGAGTGGCGCACCATCGGCGTGCCTGACGCCACACCCCTCGGCCGCGACGTCGTGTTCGACGAGTGGGTGACCCCGGCCGGGCCCAACCCGCGCTTCGTGGACCAGCTCGTCGAGGCCGGCCTCACCCCCGGCGACGAGCGTCCCGTCGTGTTCCTGTGCCGGTCGGGCCAGCGCTCGATCGGCGCCGCGCGCGCGGCCACGGCTGCCGGGCTCGGGCCGTCGTACAACGTGCTCGAGGGCTTCGAGGGCGCCCAGGGCCTCTCGGGCCTGCGCGACGTCGAGGGCTGGAAGGTCCGCGGCCTGCCGACGACGACGTACGACGAGGCGGCGCGGTGACCGCCGCGCAGCCCGGGAACGTGCCCGGTGGCTCCGGACGCAAGCCCCTGCCCGCGAGCGCGCGCCCCGCGACGCTCGCCGTGCGCGGCGGGCACCACCGCACGGAGTTCCAGGAGACCTCCGAGGCGCTGTTCCTCACGCAGGGCTACACGTACGACCGCGCCGCCGACGCCGAGGCCGCGTTCAAGGGCGAGCTCGACCGGTTCGTCTACTCGCGGTACGGCAACCCGACGGTGCACGCCTTCGAGGAGCGCCTGCGTCTGCTGGAGGGCGCGGAGGCCTGCTACGCGACGGCGTCCGGCATGTCCGCGGTGTTCACGTCGCTCGCCGCGCTCGTGGGATCCGGGTCGCGCATCGTCGCGGCGCGCGCGCTGTTCGGGTCGAGCCTGGTCATCTTCGACGAGATCTTCGCCAAGTGGGGCGTGCGGACGGACTACGTCGACGGCCACGTGCTCTCCCAGTGGGAGGAGGCGCTGTCCACGCCCGCGGACGTCGTGTTCTTCGAGACGCCGTCCAACCCGATGCAGGACATCGTCGACGCGCGGCGCGTGAGCGAGCTCGCGCACGCCGCGGGAGCGGTCGTCGTGCTCGACAACGTGTTCGCGACGCCGCTGCTGCAGAAGCCGCTCGAGCTCGGGGCGGACGTCGTCGTGTACTCGGCGACCAAGCACATCGACGGGCAGGGCCGCGTGCTCGGCGGCGCGATCCTCGGGACCGAGGAGTACGTCAACGGGCCCGTGCAGACGTTCATCCGGAACACCGGGCCGTCGCTCTCGGCGTTCAACGCGTGGGTGCTGCTCAAGGGCCTCGAGACGCTGCCCGTGCGCGTCGCCGCGCAGAACGCCGCCGCGGCGCAGGTCGCGGAGGCGCTCGAGCAGCTCCCGGGGATCGGCCGCGTGCGGTACCCGTTCCTCGCGTCGCACCCGCAGCGTGAGCTCGCGCGGTCGCAGCAGAGCGGCGGCGGCACGGTCGTGACGTTCGACCTCGCCGTCCCCGAGGGCACCGACCCCGAGACGGCGAAGAAGCGCGCGTTCACGTTCCTCGACGCGCTCCAGGTCGTCGACATCTCGAACAACCTCGGCGACGCGAAGTCGCTGATCACGCACCCGGCCACGACGACGCACCGCAAGCTCGGCCCCGAGGGCCGCGCCGCCGTCGGGATCGCAGAGACGACCGTGCGCCTGTCGGTGGGCCTGGAAGACCCACTCGACGTCATCGAGGACGTGCAACAGGCCCTGAACTCCTGACCCCCCTCCCGCGACCATGTGGTTGTGGCCCGTCCCGGCGTCGGGACGGGCCACAACAGCATGGTCGGCGGGCAGCAGGGGCATGGTCGGCGGCGGGGCTTCCCAGAATCGGGTGGACCGGTCCCGTCATGCCTCCTTAGCGTCGGGGGGTGCCCGACGCGATCTTCGACGACCCCCGCCTCGCCGCGCTCTACGACCCGCTCGACCCCGACCGCAGCGATCTCGACGCCTATGTCGCGATCGTCGACGAGCTCGGCGCGCGGCGCGTGCTCGACGTCGGGTGCGGCACCGGGACGTTCGCGTGCCTCCTGGCGGAGCGCGGGATCGACGTGGTCGGCGTGGACCCGGCGAGCGCGTCGCTCGACGTCGCGCGCGCCAAGCCGGGTGCCGACCGCGTGCGCTGGCTGCACGGCGACGCGACGACGCTCCCGCCGCTCCAGGTCGACCTCGCGACGATGACCGCGAACGTCGCGCAGGTGTTCCTCACCGACGACGCGTGGACGACGACGCTGCGCGGTGTCCGCTCCGCGCTGGTGCCGGGAGGATGGCTGGTCTTCGAGACGCGCGATCCCGCGCGCCGTGCGTGGGAGCGCTGGGTCCGCGAGGCGACGACCGTCCGCGTGGACGTGCCCGACGTCGGGCCGGTCGAGTCCTGGACCGACCTCACCGACGTGTCGCTCCCGTTCGTGTCGTTCCGTCACACCACCGTGCTGCCCGACGGCACGGTGCTGCCCTCCGACTCGACGCTGCGCTTCCGGGAGCGCGACGAGGTCGAGGCGTCGCTCGCCGCGTGCGGGTTCGAGGTCGTGGACGTCCGGGACGCGCCCGACCGCCCGGGTCGCGAGTGGGTGTTCGTCGCGCGGCGCGCTGACCCGGCCGAGTGACGCCCCCGGCGACCACTCTGGACGGTGGTTCGACGGTGTGGGACGCACCTCGTAGATTCCTCGTAGCGCCCGGCCGGCCGGCGGGGCGCGACGACCGGTCCGCCACCACCGACAGGGGTCCCCTTGCTGCACGTGCACCGCTCCGAGCGTGCCGAGGCGCTCGTGGCGCCGCTCGCCGCCGTGCTCGCGGAGGTCCCGGAGGACCCGTTCACGCCGGACGTCGTGGCCGTCCCGACGCGCGGGGTGGAGCGGTGGCTCGCGCAGCGGCTCTCGCACCACCTGGGCGCGGGCGAGACGTCGGGCGTCTGCGCGAACGTGGACTTCCGCGGGCCGCGCCGGCTCGTGGAGCAGGTCGTCGCGGACCTCACCGACCTCGATCCCGACGACGACCCCTGGCGGCCCGAGCGCCTCGCCTGGTCCGTGCTCGAGGTGCTCGACGCGCACCTCGCCGAGCCGTGGGCGGCGCCGCTCGCGCGGTACGTCGGCGACCCGGGCGACGAGGTGCGCCGGGGCCGGCGCCTCACGCTCGCGCGCCGGCTCGCGGACCTGCTCGTCGACTACGCGCGACAGCGGCCCGAGGTCGTGCTCGCGTGGTCGGCCACGTCGCCGGAGACCGGTGACACCCCGGACGACCTCGGCTGGCAGCCCGAGCTCTGGCGCCGCCTCGTCGACCGCGTCCCGGCCACGGACCCGGCACGCCGCGTCGAGGAGGCGGTCGCCGCGCTGCGCGCCGACCCGGCCGGCGTCGGCCTCCCGCCGCGGCTGTCCGTCTTCGGCCCGACGCGGCTGCCGGAGGACGAGCTGCGGGTCCTGCGAGCGCTCGCCGAGCACCGCGACGTCCACCTGTGGCTCGTGCACCCGTCTCCCGCGCTCTGGGAGAAGGTCGCGGCGTACGACGGCGGCCCGGCCGCGGGCGGCGACGTCGCCCGGCGACGCGCGGACCTGCCGACGCTCGCCCGCCACCCGTTCCTCGCCTCCACCGGTCGCGACGCGGTCGAGCTGCAGCTGCGCCTGGCCGGGCGCGGCGACGTCCACGAGGCCCACCACGCGGCCGCACCGACCCCGTCGACGCTGCTCGGCGCGCTCCAGTCCGCGCTGTGGGCCGACGACCCCGACGGCGCGCACGTGCTGGACCCGGCGGACCGGTCCGTCCAGGTGCTCTCCTGCCACGGCCGAGCCCGCCAGGTCGAGGTCCTGCGGGAGACGCTCGTCGGGCTGTTCTCCGCCGACCCGACGCTCCAGGCGCGCGACGTCATCGTGCTGTGCCCGGACGTCGAGACGTTCGCGCCCCTCGTCACCGCGACCTTCGGCGCGGTCCCGGAGCTCGGGGACGAGGCCCACCCGGGCCAGCGGCTGCGGGTCAGCCTCGCCGACCGCGGCGCCGGGACGACCAACCCCGTGCTCGCGCTGGTCGCCACGCTGCTGCGCCTCGCGGACGGTCGCGTCACGGCGTCGGAGGTGCTCGACCTCGCGGCGAGCGCCCCGGTCCGTCGCCGGTTCCGGTTCTCGGACGACGACGTGGACCGCCTGCGGCAGTGGGCCGTCGAGGCGGGGGTGCACTGGGGCGAGGACGGCGAGCGCCGCACCCGGTTCGGGATCGACGGGCACGTGCGCCAGGGCACGTGGGACGCGGCGCTCGACCGCCTCCTGCTCGGTGCGGCGATGGCCGACGAGGACGCACGGTTCGTCGGGCCGGCGCTGCCGCTCGACGACGTCGGCTCGACGGACGTGGACCTCGCGGGCCGCCTCGCGGAGCTCGTCGCGCGGCTCACGGAGACGCTGCGCGCGCTCGACGGGGTGCACCCGCTCGCGCACTGGCTCGACGCGCTCGACCGCGCGCTCACGCTGCTCGCCGAGGCGCCTCCGACGGAGGCGTGGCAGATCGGCTCCGCACGCCGCGTGCTGGGCGACGTGCGCGCGGCGGGCGCCTCGCACGGCGGGGTCGCGCTGCGGCTCGCGGACGTGCGCGCGCTGCTCGACGACCGCCTCGCGGGTCGCCCGACGCGCGCGGGCTTCCGGACGGGTGCGCTCACCGTGTGCTCGCTCGAACCGATGCGCTCGGTGCCGCACCGGGTGGTGTGCCTCCTGGGCCTCGACGACGGCGTGTTCCCCCGTACCGCCGCGCCGGCTGGCGACGACCTGCTCGCGCGGCACCCGGAGATCGGCGAGCGTGACGCGCGCAGCGAGGACCGGCAGATCTTCCTCGACGCCGTCGCCGCGGCGGGCGACCACCTCGTCGTCGTGCACACGGGCGCCGACGAGCGCACGGGCGCTCCCCGCCCGCCCGCGGTCCCCGTCGCGGAGCTGCTGGACGCGCTGGACCGCGTCGCGACCACCCCCGACGGTCGCCCGGCGCGCGAGCACGTCGTCGTGCAGCACCCGCTCCAGACCGTGGACGACCGCAACTTCACCCCGGGCGCGCTGGGCGTGCCCGGCCCCTTCAGCCACGACGACGCCGCGTTCGCCGGAGCCCGGCGAGCACGCGAGAGGCGCGAGCCGGTCGGGGCGCTCGTCGGCGCGCCGCTCTCGCTGCCTGTCGGCGCAGCGAGCGGCCCGGTGCAGGGAGAGGTGACGGCCGCGGCGCCAGGGACCGACGCCGACGTCGAGCTCGACGACCTCGTCCGGCTGCTGGAGAACGCGCCGCGCTGGTTCGCCCAGCACACGCTCGACGTGGGGCTGGTGCTGGAGGAGGACGACGTCGAGGACCGCCTCCCGCTCGCGCTCACGGGGCTGTCCGGGTGGGGCGTGGGCGACCGCGTGCTGCGGGCCGCGCTCGCGGGCGTCGACCCGAACCGGGCGATGCAGGCCGAGTGGCGCCGGGGCCAGGTACCCCCGCGCGAGCTCGGTCGCTCGGCGCTGCAGGAGGTCGTCCGCTGCGTCGGGCCGCTGCGCGTCGCGGCGGTGGAGGCCGCGCGCGAGGCCGACCTCGCCGCGGGCCGCCCGGTGAGCCAGGACGTGCTGAGCTCCGCCGAGACGGTCGACGTCCGTGCCGTGCTCCCGGACGGTCGCACGGTCGTCGGGAGCGTGCCGGGCGTGCACGGCGCGCGGGTCGTGCGCACGGAGTACTCCCGCCTCGGGCCCAAGCACCGCCTGCGCGCCTGGGTCCAGGCGCTCGCGCTCACGGCGAGCGACCCCGCGCACCCGTGGGACGCCGTCGCCATCGGGCGTTCGCCCCGAGGCCCCGGGGTGGCGTGGTCCACCCTGACCCCGCCGGACCGCGACACGGCGGCCGCGCTCCTCGCCGACCTCGTGGCGCTGCGCGACGAGGCGTCGCGCGAGCCGCTGCCCCTGCTCCCCGAGGTGTCGCTGCGCTACACCGAGGAGCGGCGCGCGAGCGACGCGCGCGACGCCCTGATGCGCGCAGGCTGGGCGTGGAACAAGGGCTTCGAGCGCAAGGACCCGTACGTCGTCCTCGCGTGGGGCCAGGACCCGGCCCTGACGGACCTCGCGGGCCTCGCCACCACGGCCGACCTGGGCCGCTTCCCCGACGACCCGACCCGTCTCGGTGCGCTCGCGCGCCGCGTCTGGGAGCCCCTGCTGGAGAACGAGCTGCGAGGTGCCCGGTGAACGGCCCCACGTCCGCACCCGCCACGGCTGCCGCAGCCTCCGGACCCGCCGCGCCCGGAACCGCCGTGCCCGGAACCGCCGCGGGGAGCCCGCGGCGCTTCGATCCGTTCGGCGGCCTGCCGCGCGGGACGGTCGTGCTCGAGGCGAGCGCCGGCACGGGCAAGACCCACACCATCGCGACCCTCACGACGCGGTACGTCGCCGAGGGCGTGGCGGTCCTGCCGGAGATCATGCTCGTGACCTTCGGCCGCGCCGCGACGTCGGAGCTGCGCGACCGCGTGCGCGAGCGCCTCGTCGCGACCGAGCGTGCGCTGCGCGGCCCCGAGCCGGCGTCCGACCCGGACGCGCTCGTGGCGTTCCTCGGCGCCGTCGACGACGACGAGCTCGCCCGCCGCCGCGAGCGCCTGCGCGTCGCGCTGTCCCAGCTCGACGCCGCGACCATCACGACGACGCACGGCTTCTGCCAGCAGATGCTCACCGCGCTCGGGACCGCGGCCGACGTCGACCTCGCGACGACCTTCCTGCCCGACGTCGCCGACCTCGTCGAGGAGGTCACGGACGACCTGTACGTGCGGAGGTTCGCCGACGAGCCGGAGCCGATCCTCTCGCCGCGCGACGTGCGCGACGTCGCGCGCGCGGCGGTGAGCGACCACGGGGCCGTCATCGCGCCGTCGGACGCTCCCGAGGGCTCGGTGGGCGCGGCACGGTACGAGGTCGCGGTCGCGGCCCGCCGCGAGGTCGAGGCGCGCAAGCGCGCGATGCACCTGCTCGACTACGACGACCTCCTCGTCCTCCTGCGGCGCGCCCTGACGGACCCGGAGCACGGCGCGACGGCGGCCCAGCGGGTCCGGTCGCGGTTCCGCGTCGTCATGGTGGACGAGTTCCAGGACACGGACCCCGAGCAGTGGGAGATCCTGCGCACGGCGTTCCACGGTCACCGCACGCTCGTGCTCATCGGAGACCCCAAGCAGGCGATCTACGCGTTCCGCGGCGCGGACGTCGTGACGTACCTGCGAGCGGTCGAGGACGCCGCGGACACCGCGACGCTCAGCACGAGCTGGCGCAGCGACGGCCCGCTCCTCCAGGGCCTGCACGCGCTGCTCGGCGAGACGGCGCTCGGCGACCCGCGGATCGTCGTGCGTCCCGTCGACGCCGCCCACCCCGAAGCGCGGTTCTCCGGCGGGCCGCCGGTACGGCTGCGGCAGGTCACGCGGCGTGCCTACCGGCTCGGAGGGTCGTCGGCACCGTCGGCACCGGACGCGCGCAGCCTGCTCGCGAGGGACGTCGCGGCCGACGTCGCCGGCCGGCTCGGGACCGCCGACGGCAGCGGCGACCGCGTACGTGACGACGCGGCCGGCGGCCCGGACGGCGCGGAACGTTGGCGAGCGCTCGAGCCGCGGGACGTCGCGGTGCTGACGCGCACGAACGCCCAGGCGGAGGCGGTGCGCTCGGCGCTCGTCGCGCTGGGGGTCCCGGCGGTCGTGTCGGGTCCGTCGAGCGTGTTCGGCTCGGCGGCGGCCCAGGACTGGCTCACCCTGCTCGCCGCGCTCGAGCAGCCGGGCCTGCACCGCCGCGCGACGGCGCTCGCCCTCACGCCGTTCGTGGGCTGGGACGCCCAGCGGCTCGCGACGGCCGGGGACGCGGACCACGACGAGCTGGGCGACACCGTCCGGGCCTGGGCGCGCCTGCTCGCGGACCGCGGCGTCGCCGCCGTCGCGGAGGTCGCGGCCCGGCGGGGCGCCACGGAACGGGTGATGGCCCGGGCGGACGGCGAGCGCTACCTCACCGACCTGCGCCACGTCACCCAGGCCCTGCACGAGGCCGCGGTGACCGAGGGGCTCGGCACGGCCGCGCTCACGGCGTGGCTGCGCGCCCGGATCGCCGAGGTCGGCAGCGTGTTCACCGACGAGCGCACCCGCCGCCTCGAGACGGACGCGGCGGCCGTGCAGGTCGTCACGGTGCACGCGGCGAAGGGCCTCGAGTTCGGCGTCGTGTACGTCCCGTTCGGCTGGGAGCGCTTCGAGCCGGACGACCAGGAGCTGTTCGCGTTCCACGACGACCACGGCCAGCGGGTCCTGCACCTGGGCGGGGTCGGCTCCCCCGGGTTCGTGGACGCCAGGGCGCGCTCGCGCGACGAGGAGCTGGGCGAGGACCTGCGCCTCCTGTACGTCGCGCTCACGCGCGCGCGGCACCAGGTGGTCGTGCACTGGACCCCCACCAAGCGCAGCACCGGGTCCGGCCCGCTCACGCGGCTGCTCCTCGCGGACCGGATGCTCGGCGGCGAGCCCGGTCGTCACGCCCGGCCCGACGCGATGCGCGACGACGCGGCCCGGTCCGCGTTCGAGGCGGTCGCCGCACGCTCGGGCGGGACCGTCGTCGTCGAGCAGGTGGACGCGCGCCCGAAGGGCGAGCGCTGGTCGCCCGGCGGGCGTGCGAGGTCGGGCCTCGCGCTCGCGGCCGCGACGCACCTGCCCGACCGCGAGTGGCGGCGCGCGTCGTACTCGGCCCTCACGGCGGCGGCGCACCACGGCCCCGTGGGCGGGATCGAGAGCGAGCCCGAGGACCCCGGCGTCCAGGACGAGCCGGAGGAGACGACGGACGAGGGTCCCGCCGCCGGGACCCCGAGCCCGGCCGCACGGCCCGGGGCCGACGTACCCTCGCCCTACGAGGGGCAGCCTGGCGGCACCGCGTTCGGCACCCTCGTGCACGAGATCCTCGAGTACGTCGACACGGCCGCGGAGGACCTCGACGCCGAGCTGCGCGCACGCTGTGCCCAGGCGGCGACGGTCCGCGTGCCCGGGGTGGAGCCCGCGTCGCTCGCCGCGGCGCTCGGTCTGTCGCTGCGCACCCCGCTCGGGCCGATCGCGGGCGGGCTCACGCTCGCCGACGTCGACCCGCGCGACCGGCTGCCCGAGCTCGAGTTCGAGCTCCCGCTCGCGGGCGGCGACGAGACCGAGGGCGTCCGGCCCTCGACGCTGCGCGACCTCGCCGACACGCTGCGTGCCCACCTCCCCCCCGACGACGCGTTCGCCCGCTACCCCGACCTGCTCGCGGCGTTCGCCGACGAGGCCGAGGGCGGTGGGTCAGGCTCGGGCGGCGTGCCCCTGCGCGGCTACCTCACGGGCTCGATCGACGCGGTGCTGCGCGTGCCCGCCGCGGGCCCGGACGGTCGCCCCGACCCCGCGGGCCGTCGCCGGTACCTCGTCGTCGACTACAAGACCAACCGCGTCGGCCCGCCCGGCGTGCCGCTCGCCGTCGGGGACTACCACCCGGACGCGACGCGCGACGCGATGCTCGCCTCGCACTACCCCCTCCAGCTCGTGCTGTACCTCGTCGCGCTCCACCGCTACCTGCGCTGGCGCGTGCGCGACTACGACCCGGACCGCGACCTCGCCGGCGGTGCCTACCTGTTCGTGCGCGGCATGGCCGGACCGGACACCCCGACCGGCCCCGACGGCGCGCCGTACGGCGTCGTGGCCTGGACGCCCCCGCCGGGGCTGGTCGTCGCCCTGTCCGCCCTGCTCGACGGAGGTCGCGCATGACCACGACGCTCCCCGGGCCGTCCGCGGCCCTTCCTCCCGCCTCCACGCCGGTCCCGGTGGACGAGGGCGACCCGCGCCTGGCCGTCGGCGTGCGCCCGTGGCTCGCCGCCTTCAACGCCGCGCGCGTCGTCTCGGCGGCCGACCTGCGCGTCGCCCTGCGCCTGGGCCGGCTCACCGGAGAGCACGACGACAGCGTGATGCTCGCCGTCGCGCTCGCCGTGCGCGCGGTCCGCAGCGGGTCGGTGTGCGTGCGCCTCGACGACCTCGGGTCGCTCGAGCTGCCCGAGGACGAGGAGGCTGCGCGCGCGGACGCCGCCGACCTGCCCTGGCCCGACCGCGCCGCGTGGGCGGACGCGGTCGCGCGCAGCCCGCTCGTCGCCGTCGGGGTCGACGGCCCCGTGGACCTGCCCGCACGCTGGGTCGGCGGCGCGCTGTACCTCGACCGCTACTGGCGCGACGAGCTCGCGGTGCGGCACGACGTCGACGGGCGGCTCGCGGCGGCGGACCTGCCCGTGGCCCCGGACCGGCTCGCGGCGGCCCTCGCGCGCCTGTTCCCCGCGGCGGACGACACCCGGCAGCGGCTCGCCGCCGCGCACGCCGCGACGCGCCGGCTCACGATCCTCACGGGTGGTCCCGGCACGGGCAAGACGACGACGGTCGCGCGCCTGCTCGCCGTCCTGCACGACGCCGCGCTCCCGTCCTCGTCGTCCGCCGTCACCGCGTCCGCCGCCCCGTCCTCCCCGGCGCGCCCGGGCACCGGCGCGACGCCGCCCGCTCCGGGCGCCGCTCCCGCGGGCGGCCCCGACCCGGTCACCGGCACGGCGCTGCGGGTGGCGCTCGCCGCGCCCACGGGCAAGGCCGCCGCGCGGCTCCAGGAGGCGGTGCGCGAGGTGGTCGCGGGGTTCCCGGACCCGGCCGACCGCGAGCGCGTGGGCACGCCCGTCGCGACGACGCTGCACCGCCTGCTCGGGTACCGGCCCGGCAGCAGCACGCGGTTCCGCCACGACGCGCACCATCACCTGCCGCACGACGTCGTCGTCGTGGACGAGACGTCGATGGTGGCGCTGCCTCTCATGGCGCGGCTGCTCGAGGCGCTGCGGCCCGACGCGCGGCTCGTGCTCGTCGGCGACCCGGACCAGCTCGCCTCCGTCGAGGCCGGCGCGGTGCTCGGGGACCTCGTGCACCGCGAGCCGGTCGCGCCGCCCGCGTCCGCGCCGGCCGTGGTGGCGACGGCCGCGACCGCGCTCGCCGACTCCCCGCCGCCCGCCCACGGGGAGGTGGACGACCGTGCGGTGCTGGGCAACGGCGTCGTGCGGCTGCGGACCGTCCACCGCCAGGACAGCGACTCCGAGATTCTGCCTCTCGCGTCCGCGATCCGGACGGGGGACGCGGAGGCGGCGCTCACGCTGCTGCGCGCGGGCCACGGCTCGGTGGAGTTCCTCGAGACGCCCGACGACGTCCCGGACGACGCGGCGCTCGCCGCCGTGCGCGCCGACGCCGTCACGGCGGGAGCGGCGCTCGTCGAGGCGGCCCGCGCGGGCGACGCCACCGCGGCCCTGGACGCGCTCGCCCGGCACCGCGTCATGGTCGCGCACCGGCGCGGCCCCGCGGGTCGGGGTCGGTGGGCGGCGCAGGTCGAGGCATGGGTCGAGGAGGCTACGGGCCACCACGCGACCGACTCCCCGTGGGTCGCCGGCCGACCGCTGCTCGTCACGGCGAACGACGCCGAGGTGGGTCTCTACAACGGCGACACGGGCGTGCTCGTCGCCGAACCGGGGGGCGCCGGCGTCGTCGCCGTGTTCGGCGACCTGCGTGCGCCGCAGCGCGTCCGCACCCACCGGCTCCCGCCCGTGGAGACCGTGCACGCGATGACGGTGCACCGCGCGCAGGGCAGCCAGTTCGACCGCGTCACCCTCGTCCTGCCGCCCGCGACGTCGCCGCTGCTCACGCGCGAGCTGCTCTACACGGCGGTGACACGCGCGCAGACGTTCGTACGCGTCGTCGGGTCCGAGGACGCGGTCCGCACGGCGGTCACGAGCCCGGTCCACCGCGCGAGCGGCCTGCGCACGCCGCTCCCGCCCGGTCAGTCCTCCGCACGCTCCGCCTGATCCCTCTCCCGCAGCTCCTTCAGCCGGCTCCAGGGCACGAGCACGACCCACACGACGGACGCGATCGCGGCGCCCATGATCATCGAGGAGAGGTCCATGGGCCACATCCTGGCAGGCGTGCGCGGCGCTCCGGGGGAATGAGGCGCGGGGGCCGCCGGTTGGCACCAGGGTGAGCACCCAGAGCCCCCGCCTGTCCGTCCTCGACCTCGTGCCCGTCCGCTCGGGCCAGTCCAGCACCCAGGCGGTGCGGGCGTCGCTCGACCTGGTCCGCCTCGCGGACCGGCTCGGGTACGAGCGGTACTGGTTCGCCGAGCACCACAACATGCCCGCGGTCGCGGCGTCGACGCCGCCCGTCATGATCGCCGCGGCGGCGTCGGTGACCGACCGCATCCGGGTCGGGTCGGGGGGCGTCATGCTCCCCAACCACGCGCCCCTCGTGGTCGCGGAGCAGTTCGCGGCGCTCGAGGCGATCGCCCCGGGGCGCGTCGACCTGGGGATCGGCCGTGCGCCGGGCTCCGACCCCGTCGTCACGCAGCTCCTGCGCATCACCGGCCCGACGGCCGACGTCGACCGGTTCCCGCAGCACGTGACCGACATCCTCGCGCTCATGAGCCCGCAGGGCGCGACGCTGCGCCTCACGAGCGGCCAGGTCTACGACGTGCACGCCACGCCCGCCGCCGACGGCGCACCGACCGTCTGGCTCCTCGGGTCCAGCGACTACTCGGCGCGCCTCGCGGCCGAGCTCGGGCTCCCCTACGTGTTCGCGAACCACTTCTCCGGCCAGGGCATCGACGAGATCCTGGCGCTGTACCGCGAGGGCTACCGGCCGAGCGAGGCCTTCCCCGAGCCCCGCACGTTCCTCACCCTCAACGCCGTCGTGGCGGAGACCGACGACGAGGCGCGCGCCCGCGCGCTCCCCCAGGCCCGCATGATGGCGCGACTGCGCACCGGCCAGGCGCTCACCGCGCTGGAGACCGTGGAGGAGGCCCAGGCGGCGCCTCTCGACGGCGCGGCGGGGCAGATGGTCGAGGACAGCCTCCGGCGCTGGGCCGTCGGGACGCCCGACGACGCCGCCGCCGAGGTCCGCCGGCTCGCCGAGCGCCACGGCGTCGACGAGGTGATGGTCGTCCCCGTCGCCGCGTCGCGTGCCGACGAGGCGCTCGACTCCGCACCGGGCCGCGCCCGTACGCTCGAGCTCCTCACGGACGCCCTCGCCGCCTGACTCCCGCCCCGCCGACCACGACGGGGAGCGACGTCGTGGTCGACGGGAGGCGGTAGCGTCGCGCGCATGACGACGAAGTACGACGACGCGTCCTGGCACTCCGGTGGCGACGGTTACCCGCCCGAGGCCGGTCCCGAGGCGGGCGCGACGCACATCGGCATGTTCCTCGCGTGGGCGGTGCTCGCGGGCCACGTCTCGGACGAGCTCAGGGAGGACGCCGCCGACGACCTCGCCGCGCTCCGCGAGCGCAGGATCACGCCGGGCGCCTTCGTCCACGACCTGTGCGACGGCAAGCTCGTCGACGACGACCTCGACGAGGTCGGGGCGGCGTTCGCCGGCGCGTACTACGCGGGCGACGAGGAGGACGAGGACGGCGGCGGGCTCTACCTCGAGGACTACGTCGACGCCGTGAGCCCCGGCGACGGCGAGCCCGAGGACGTGTACCGCGTGCCGGACACCTGGGAGACGTACGAGCTCGTCGGACCGGTCGTCGACGCCCGGTTCTCCCAGTGGGAGGACGAGGGTCGCCCCACGGTCCTGCGGCACCGCGCCTGAGGCGGCCCGCGATGACCGCGCCCACGCCCGTCACCCGGCTCGCCGCGGTGCTGCGCGCCGACAACCCGGGCCCCATGACGCTCGACGGGACCCGCTCGTACGTGCTGCGCGCACCGGGGTCGGCGACGTGCGTCGTCGTGGACCCGGGGCCCGACGACGCCGCGCACCTCGACGCGCTCGCCGCGACCGGGCCGGTCGAGCTCGTGCTCGTCACGCATCGTCACGCCGACCACACGGCCGGTGCTCCCGGACTGCGCGAGCGGACCGGGGCGCCGGTGCGCGCCGCCGACCCGGCACACTGCCACGGCGGCGAGCCCCTGCGCGACGGCGAGGTGATCGACGCCGCCGGGCTGCGCGTCGTCGTCCTCGCCACCCCGGGCCACACCGCCGACTCGGTCTGCCTCGTGCTGCCCGACGACGGCCCGGTGGCCCCGGCCCGCGACCTCACCGGAGGCGGCGCGAGCCCGGGACGCGAGACCCCCGGCGACGCGGCTCCGGGCGGCACGAGGTCGGGTGAGGCCGCTACCGGTGGCGCGGCGTCGCCGTCGGGCACGACGGTCCTCACCGGGGACACGGTGCTCGGGACCGGCACGACGGTGATCGCGGAGCCTGACGGCTCGCTCGGCACGTACCTCGCGAGCCTCGACGCGATCGAGGCGGTCGCGTCCACGGGGACGGGCCGGGCGAAGGGGCTCCCCGGCCACGGACCGGTCGTCGACGACCTCGCGGAGCGGGTGCGCGCGTACCGCGAGCACCGGCTCGAGCGCCTCGCCCAGGTCCGGGCGGCGCTCGACGCGCTCGGCCTGACCGCGGGTGCGCGCGACGCGGTGGAGCAGGTGATCGCGCGCGTCTACGCCGACGTCGACCCGTCCGTCCTCGGCGCGGCGCGACAGTCCGTCGCGGCGCAGCTCGCCTTCCTGGCGCGGTCCGACGAGCTCGCTCGGCGGCCCGCCCGCGGCGGGTCACGCGCGCGCGGGCACGACGGCTGAGCGTCGGTGGGTCCCGGCATGATGACGGGATGACGACACCACGGCTCGGTATCGCGTTCGTGCCCACCCACGCGCCGGAGAGCCTGCGGCGGCTCGCCACGACCGCCGAGGAGGCGGGCCTCGACGACCTCTGGGTGTGGGAGGACTGCTTCAAGCAGTCGGGCCTCGGCTCTGCGGCGGCCGCGCTCGCGTGGACGGACCGCGTGCGCGTCGGGATCGGGCTCATGCCCGCGCCGCTGCGCAGCACGGCGATCACCGCGATGGAGGTCGCGACGCTCGCCCGGATGTTCCCCGGTCGGCTCGTCGCGGGCGTGGGTCACGGCGTCCAGGCCTGGATGGGGCAGGCGGGAGTCCGGGTCGCGTCGCCGCTGACGCTGCTGCGGGAGCACACCACCGCGCTGCGGAGCCTGCTCGCGGGCGAGGAGGTCACGACGACGGGGCGGTACGTCACGCTCGACGCCGTGCGCCTCGACTGGCCTCCCACCGAGCCCGTCCCGCTGTGGCTCGGCGGCGTCGGCCCCCGGTCGCTCGCGCTGGCGGGAGAGCTGGGCGACGGCCTGATCCTCGCGAACGCGCTCACCCCCGACGACGTGCGCGAGGCGGCCGGGGCGGCGCGCGCCGGCCGGGACGTGAGCCGCACGGATGCCGGGTTCGACGTCCACGCGACGCTCATCGCGGCGACCGGGCCGGACGCGCAGGAGCGCGTGGACCGCGAGGTGCCGCTGTGGGGCAGGGAAGCCGGTCAGGGCGTCGGCGCCGGCGGCGACGCGGCGACGATCGCCGCGGCCGTCCAGGCGCTGGCCGACGCAGGTGCGACGGCCGTCGCGGTCCAGCCGACCGCCGACGAGCCGGACGTCGAGGGGTTCGTCCGCTTCCTGGGGCGAGAGGTCGCGCCGCTGCTCAGTGCCCGCTGACGCGCACGGCGTCGGCGGACCCCTCGGCGCGCTGACGCTCGCGGAGCCCGTGCACCAGGGCGACGACCGCGCACACGAGCGCGACCGCGCCGACGGCGAGCGCGAGGCGCACGGGAAAGGCGGCGTAGAGGTCGGAGACCTCGCCGACCGGAAGGCCCCACTCGACGGCGGTCTCGCGCAGCTCGCCGGCGAGGATGCCGACCCGGCCGGGCACCCGCGACGCGACCGCGGCGACCCAGCCGAGGAGCTCGAGAATGACGGAGGCCGCGGAGTAGGCACCGGTCGCGAGGGGGATCACGGGGACACCCTAGCGGGACCGGACAGCGCGGGCATATCCGGCACGCCCCTGACAGGACCCTGACGCGGCCCTCGGACCAGCGGCTTCGCGAAGCAGAGCGCGACGGGGTTGTCACCGACGTACGGCGGGAACGGCTCGACGGCGCGGTACCCGAGCGAGCGGTAGAGAGCGATCGCGCCCGGCTGCCGGATGCCCGTCTCGAGCAGCAGGGTCGACACCCCGCGCTCGCGGGCGACGGCCTCCAGGGCGTCGAGCAGCCGGCGCGCGGTCCCGGTCCGGCGCGCGCGCTCGCGGACGAAGACCTTCTTCACCTCGAGCGCGTCCGCGGGTGCCCCGGCGGCGGGTCGGCGCAGCGACGCGCACCCGACGGCCTCGCCGTCCCGACACGCGACGAGGGTCGTCACGACGTCGTCGCCGAGGCGCGCGTCGACGGCGTCGAACCCGCCGGCGGCCTCGAGCCCGGCGAACAGCTCGGGGTAGAGCATCGCCGAGGACGTCTCGTGCATCTCCCGCCGCAGCGCCGCCGCGTCCGGGTCGTCCCAGGCGACCGCGCGAACCTCCACGACCCCGCGGGCTGGGACGGTCGCTGACGCGCTCGGTGTCCCGGTCGTTCGCGCGTCGCGCGTCCCGAGCCCGCTGTTCGTCGTCGGTGTCTCGTCCGCGCCGTCGGTGTCGACACCCGCGTCGCGCGTCCCCAGGTTGAGCGCGAAGCAGCGCGAGAGCGGGTGCCCGGCCTAGTGGCCGTACGACTCGATCGGGACGTAGCCGAGCGAGAGGTACAGGTCGATCGACTCGGGCTGGAGGGTCCCGGTCTCCAGGACGACGCGCTCGAGCCCGGCCTCGACCGCGTGCCGGTGGACGGCCCGCATCGCGGTGCGCGCGTGACCGTGGCCGCGGTGGTCGGGCTCGACCCAGAGGCGCTTCACCTCGCCGGTCCGCGCGGGGTGCGTGCCGCCACGGCCGTCGGGCGTCCCCGACACGTCGCGCAGCGCGACGAACGCCACGGGCTCGCCGTCCTCCCGGACGACGACGTTCGCCAGCGTGGCGTCGGCTGTGAAACGACCCGTGTCGGGCTCGCCGTAGCGCACGGCGAGCTCCGCCTGCTGACGGGCGCACAAGCGCTCGGCCGCGGCGTCGTCCCCAGGGACGGCCTCGACGGTGACGTGCGGACCCGGGCGCCCGGCGCCGTCGGGCAGGACGCGCGAGGGCGAGCCCGTCACGCCGCCCTCGTCATGCGTGGACGAGCGCACCCAGGACCGACGTGAAGAAGCCGAGCCCGTCGGTACCCGCGCGCGGACCGGCCTCGTTCGCGGGCCCGAAGCCCGCCTCGACGGCGTGCTCGGGGTGGGGCATGAGGCCGACGACGTTGCCTGCGGCGTTCGTGATGCCGGCGATGCCACGGCGCGATCCGTTCGGGTTCCAGCCGTCGTAGCGGAAGACGACGCGGCCCTCCGCCTCGAGCTCGTCAAGCGTGCGGTCGTCCGCGACGAACTGGCCGTCCTGGTTCTTCAGCGGGACCGTGATGCGCTGGCCCGTCGTGTAGTCGCGCGTCCAGGCCGTGTCCGCGTTCTCGACCACGAGCACCTGCTCGCGGCAGATGAAGTGCAGGTGGTCGTTCTTGACCATCGAGCCGGGCAGCAGGTGGGCCTCGGTGAGCACCTGGAAGCCGTTGCAGATGCCCAGGACGGGCATGCCGCCCGCCGCCGCGTCGACGATCGACTCCATGACGGGCGCGAAGCGGCTGATCGCGCCCGCGCGCAGGTAGTCGCCGTAGGAGAAGCCGCCGGGCAGGACGACCGCGTCGACGCCGTGCAGGTCGGCGTCCGCGTGCCACAGCGGGACGGCCTCGCCCCCCGCGAGGCGCACCGCGCGCGCCGCGTCGCGGTCGTCGAGCGTGCCGGGGAACGTGACGACGCCGATCCGCGCCGTCGCGAGCGTCGCGCCGGACATCAGGCGAGCCCCTCGGACGTGATCGTCGCGGCCGCGTCCGCCTCGATGTCCGCGACCCGCACGACGTCCTCGATGACCGGGTTCGACAGGACCTTGACCGCGGCCTCCTGGGCGGCGTCGAGAATCTCCGGCGTGACCGGGCCGTCGACCTCGAGCTCGAACCGCTTGCCCTGGCGCACGGACGTGAACTGGGTGAAACCGAGGCGCGGCAGCGCCCCGACGACGGCCTTGCCCTGCGGGTCCAGGATCTCGGGCTTGGGCATGACCTCGACGACGACGCGTCCCACGGGGGCTCCTTGCGAGAGAGTTCGGGAGGGCCGGGGCTCCGGGATCCCGGCCACGTCTCGGCCGTCGAGGACGGTCGGTGGGACGGGACGAGCGGGAGCCGACGGCGGGATTCCGCGGCCAGTCTACCGGGCTCGCACGACCGCCCCGGCGGGCGTCCGCACCCTGGCACGGTGGGCGCGGCGCCGCGCTCAGGGGCCGGCAGTCCGACGTGGTCCGGGCGGCTCCACGGGGATATTGCCGTCGAGCACGTGCTTGCGCCACGCGCGAGCGACGTGCGAACGACGGAAGAGCAGCCCTCCGACGAGGAACGCCCCGCACCACACGGCGATCAGCCCGAGGTCGGGTCGCGTGACGTCCTGCGAGAACAGGATCTGCGCCAGCACGGGCCAGGCATAGAAGAGGGCAACGGCGGTCGCGAGGCTCGTGGTCGTGACGCGCCAGGGGTACAGCGCGCCATGGATGTCGTCGGCCACCCACCACCAGTAGCGCGCGGGCAGCCGGGCGTCGAACAGCCGGTAGAGGAGCCAGCGACCGAGGGGCGGGTGCTCACGCCACCGCAACGCCCAGCCCGCGCGCACCAGGCCCCACGCCTCGCGTGCCCCAATGCCGCGAGACACCCCGGTGCGGTCGGGTGCGGGCGCGAGGTCGAGCAGCACGGCGAGCGCCTCCTCGCCGTGCAGTCGGCGCCAACGCGGCGGGTAGGCACGGAGCCAGAACCGCGCGGACCGCTCGTACCGGCGCACGCCAGGCGCCTCGTCGTCGAGCCGCCCGACACCCGGGCCCGGGCGCCGCCCGGTCACGCGCCGCTCCCCGCGAGCCCGCCGGCAGCGCCCGACGCGGCGCCGCGGGCGAGCGACCGGCGCGCGCGCTCGGCAAGCTCGGCGAGGCGCAGCGTCTCGGCGCGGGCGGCACGGCGTCCGTCGTCGGTCGCGCGGTAGTAGCGCCGCAGCCGGCCGTCGACGACCTCCTCGCTCGTCGGCTCGACGAGCCCCGCCGCGACGAGCCGGTCGAGGTTGCCGTAGAGCGTGCCTGCCCCGAGGCGGGTGCGGCCGTCGGAGAGCTCGCGCACGGCCTGGATCACGGCGTAGCCGTGCCTGGGTTCGCCGCTGACCGCGAGCAGCACGAGGTACGCCGGCTCCGTCATGCGGAACGCGGGAGGACTCGATGCCATGACCGATATATATCGAACGACGACCTATCACGCCAGCCCTCGACGCGTGTCGGAGGGAGCCGCTAGAGTCGAACACGTGTTCGAGACGCACGCTCGGGCACGGTGCGAGGGCGGGGTCCTGCCCCTTCCCCGCCCTCGCACGAACTCGTACCGAACGACGCATGGGGAGGTCCGCGTGGCAGCATCGCCCACCCTCGCCCCGACCGCCGAGCGCGGCGGCAGGGCACGACCGTCGCCGCGGACCGTCGCGCGCGTCCTCACGCGCGATGAGACCTGCGTGTTCCCCGGCTGCCGCGTCCCGGCGTTCCGCTGCGACCTCGATCACGTCGTGGCCCCGCGACCAGGCGCGGACGACGACGACGCGGCCGCCGCGCAGGAGGCCGACAACCTCGTCGCGCTCTGTCGGCACCACCGCGTCGTCCGCGCGCGCGACGGCTGGCGGCCCGACCTGCTCGCGGACGGCTCGGTCCGGTGGACCGCGCCGAGCGGGCACACCTACGTGCGCCCGGGCGCCGCCCGGACCGCCTGACGGTTCAGCCGAGCGTCGAGCCCGTGAGCCGCTCGTACGCCTCGAGGTACCGGGCCCGGGTCCGTGTGACGACGTCTGCGGGGATCGACGGCGGCGGGGTGTCGGACGCGCGGTCCCACCCCGACGCGGGCGACACGAGCCAGTCGCGCACGAACTGCTTGTCGAAGCTCGGCTGCGCGCGGCCCGGCTCCCACTGGTCTGCGGGCCAGAACCGCGACGAGTCGGGCGTGAGCACCTCGTCGCCGAGGACGATCCTGCCCGTGGTCGGGTCCACGCCGAACTCGAGCTTGGTGTCCGCAAGGATCACGCCGCGCTCGCGCGCGACCTGCTCGGCGCGCGCGTAGACGGCGAGCGTGAGGTCGCGCAGGCGCGTGGCGTCGTCGAGGCCGATCTGCTCGGCGACCACGTCGAACGAGACGTTCTCGTCATGCTCTCCCACGGCCGCCTTGGTCGCGGGCGTGAAGATCGGCTCCGGCAGGCGCGAACCGTCGACGAGCCCGGCGGGCAGCGGCACCCCGCACACCTGTCCCCCGGCCCGGTACTCGACGAGCCCCGAGCCGGTGAGATACCCGCGCACGACGCACTCGACGGGGAACATGTCGAGGCGACGGCAGATCATCGCGCGCCCGGCGACGACGTCGGGCACGAGGCCGTCACCCGGCTCCGCGGAGACGGCGGTCGAGACGACGTGGTTCGGCACGAGGTCGGCGAGCTGCTCGAACCACCACAGGCTGAGCTGCGTGAGCACGACGCCCTTGTCCGGGATCCCCGGCGACAGCACATGGTCGTACGCGCTGACGCGGTCGCTCGCGACGACCAGCACGACGTCGCCGAGCGGGTGCACGCCACCGAGAGCGGGCAGGTCCGGCGCATAGAGGTCGCGCACCTTGCCGGAGTACACGTGCGTCCAGCCGGGCAGGTCGAGCGCCGCGGTGTCGAGAGCGTCCACCTCGCCGAGCGAGAGGGCCGAGGCAGGGTCCTGAGGGGTGTCGGTCACGGCCCCTAGTCTCGCACCGGCTGTCGCAGGCGCGGCGCCGCGTCCGACGACCGGTCCGCCGGCCCGTCAGCCTGCTGCGACGAGATGACGCCCCGGCCCGGCGCCCTCGCGCAGCGCCGCCCCGACGACACGTCACCAGGACCACCGTCGGACCCCGGCGCGACGTACGCCGCCGGAGTCGCTACCGTGTCGTCAGGACGGTTGTGGGAGCGCTCCCTCACCGTGGGGGCCCGCATCGGAGCGACCCCCTCGGGGCGCCCGCATCGCTGTCCCGGCCCTGCCGACGACGGCGGGCCGACATCCGCACCGAGGAGGCAACGATGCACCACGGCACGATGCACCATCGCCTGACAGCGCTAGCAACGGGAGTCGGCGTCATCGCCGCGAGCGTCGGGCTCGCGACGTCGGCGAGCGCGAGCGCACCGGACGCCGCGCCGTCGACCACCGGGACCGCCGTCCCCGCGCTGCTCACCGGGCACGTCCCCGGCCCTGACGACCTGTCCCCCGGCCAGCTCCGCGCGCTCGAGCGCGACCTGGGCCTCGAAGCCGACGCCGTCGCCGACCGGCTCGCGCTCGACGCCGCGACCGGGGCCGTCGAGCAGGCGCTGAGCGGCGGTCTGGGCGCGGCGTACGCCGGCACGTGGGTCGACGCCGACGCCGCGACGCCCGTCGTCGCCGTGACCGACCCGGCCGCCGTCCCCGAGGTCGAGGCGGCGGGTGCGAAGGCCGTCGTCGTGGAGCGCGGCCTCGCCGAGCTCGACGCCGTCGCCGCCGGGCTGGACCAGGCGTCGACGCCCGACGCCGTCCAGGCCTGGTACGTCGACGTGACGACGAACGAGGTCGTCGTCGAGTCGCTCGACCCCGCCGCGGCGGAGGCGTTCGTCGCGGCGTCGGGGGTCGACGCGGCCGCCGTCCGGACCGAGGTCGTCGACGCGCCGTACGAGCTCACGGCCGACGTGCGCGGCGGCGACCGGTACATCACCCGGGACCCCGGCGCGTCGTCGGGCTCGGCGTGCTCGATCGGCTTCGCCGTGCAGGGCGGCTTCGTCACGGCGGGGCACTGCGGCGCCGCGGGCAAGGAGGTGCTCACGGCGAGCTGGGCGCGCATGGGCACCGTCCAGGCGGCGTCGTTCCCCGGGCACGACTACGCGTGGGTGCGGGTCGACGCCGGGTTCTCCCCCGTCCCCCGGGTGAACAACTACTCGGGCGGCACGGTCGACGTCGCCGGCTCCGCCGAGGCACCGGTGGGCGCGTCGGTCTGCCGGTCCGGCGCGACGACGGGCTGGCGCTGCGGCGTCATCGAGCAGAAGAACATCACCGTGAACTACGGCAACGGCGACATCCCCGGTCTCGTGCGCGGCTCCGCGTGCGCCGAGGGCGGCGACTCGGGCGGCTCGGTGATCTCCGGCAACCAGGCGCAGGGCGTCACGTCGGGTCGCATCAACGACTGCTCGAACGGCGGCAAGTTCATCTACCAGCCCCTCAACCCGATCCTCTCCGCGTACGGGCTCTCGCTCGTCACGACGGGCAGCGGGTCGGGCAGCGCGCTCGTCGGGCTCGCGGGCAAGTGCATCGACGTGCCGGGCTCGGACTTCAGCGACGGCAAGCGGCTTCAGCTGTGGACGTGCAACGGCACGAGCGCCCAGCGGTGGACGTTCGAGGCGGACGGCACGGTCCGCGCGGGGGGCAAGTGCATGGACGTGGCATGGGCCGCCACGGCCGACGGGACCGCCGTGCAGCTCGCGAACTGCAGCGGCAACCCCGCCCAGCAGTTCGTGCTGAGCGGCGCGGGCGACCTCGTGTCCGTCCTCGCGAACAAGTGCGTCGACGTGCCGAGCAGCAACAGTGCCGACGGCACCAAGCTCCAGATCTGGACGTGCAACGGCACCGCCGCCCAGAAGTGGCACCGCGCCTGACGCACCTCGGCCCTGAGGTGCCCGTGGGTGCCGAGCACGACGTGGCGGTCGTCGTCGGCGTGATGGCGACCGTCATGTCGTGTTCGACGGCGTGAAGAGTCGTGCTCGACGGGCGCCCGGGCGCGTCGGGATCGGGCGGGGCGGCCGACGGCGGGCGTCAGCCCGCGAGCGTGACCTCGCCCGCGGCGGCCTTTGCCGCGATGTCCGTGCGGTGGTGCGAGCCCGGGAGCGCGATGCGGTCGACCGCCGCGTACGCCCGACGGCGCGCCTCGGCCAGGTCGGCGCCGCGCGCCACCACCGACAGCACGCGGCCGCCCGAGGCGACCAGGCCGCCGTCGTCCGCGCGCGACGTGCCCGCGTGCAGCACGTGCACGCCCTCGACGTCCTCCGCCGCGTCGATGCCCGTGATCGGGTCGCCGCCGCGCACCGCGCCGGGGTATCCGTGCGCCGCGACGACCACGGTGACCGACGCGTCGTCGTGCCAGCGCAGCGCGCCGACGTCGGCGAGGCGGCCCTGCGCCGCCGCGAGCATGACGGCGGACAGCGGCGTCGCGAGGCGCGCGAGCACCGACTGCGTCTCGGGGTCCCCGAACCGCGCGTTGAACTCGACGACGCGCGTGCCGCGGCTCGTCAGCGCGAGGCCCACGTACAGGACCCCGACGAACGGCGTGCCGCGGCGCGCCATCTCGTCGACCGTCGGCTGCGCGACGCGCGACACGACCTCCTCGACCAGGCCCTCCGGCGCCCACGGGAGCGGGCTGTAGGCGCCCATGCCGCCCGTGTTCGGGCCGGCGTCGGCGTCGAACGCGCGCTTGAAGTCCTGGGCGGGCGCGAGCGGGACGACGGTCGCGCCGTCGCTGATGCAGAAGAGCGAGACCTCGGGGCCGTCGAGGTACTCCTCGACGACGACGCGCGGGTCCTCGGGCGTGCCGTCGGCGGCGCGGCGCGGCGTCGCGAAGCACGCGGCGGCGTGCTCGAGCGCGGCCTGCCGGTCCTCGGTGACGACCACGCCCTTGCCCGCGGCGAGGCCGTCGTCCTTGATGACGTACGGGGCGCCGAACGCGTCGACCGCTGCGGCGACCTGGTCGACGTCCGTGCACACGTGCGCGAGCGCCGTCGGGACGGACGCGGCCGCCATGACGTCCTTGGCGAACGCCTTGGAGCCCTCGAGCCGCGCGGCCTCCGCGCTCGGGCCGAACACCGGGATCCCCGCCTCGCGCACCGCGTCACCGACGCCCGCGACCAGGGGTGCCTCGGGGCCGACGACCACGAGGTCGACGCCGAGGTCCGTCGCGAGCGCGGCGACCGCGGCGCCGTCGTTCTGGTCCACCGCGTGCAGCGTCGCGAGGTCTCCGATGCCGGGGTTCCCGGGGGCGGCGTGCAGCTCGTGCGGCTCGGCGCCCGGGCGGTCGGCCTCGTGCGCGAGGGCGTGGACGATGGCGTGCTCGCGGGCACCGGTCCCGACGACGAGGATCTTCACGGGCGCCGAGTCTACCGAGACGGCCCGGACGCCCCGCGGGGCGTCCGGGCCGTGGTCGGCGGGCCGTCGGTCCGGGGCGGTCGGCTCAGTGGATGAGGTCGTGGCGCGGGATGATCGCGTCGCGGCTCGGGCCGACGCCGATCGCGGAGATCCGCGTGCCCGACATCTCCTCGAGCGCGTGCACGTAGCGCTGCGCGTTGACGGGCAGGTCCTCGAACGTGCGGGCGCCGGAGATGTCCTCCCACCAGCCGTCGAGCTCCTCGTAGATCGGCTTCGCGTGGTGGAACGCCGTCTGGTCGAGCGGCATCTCGTCGTAGCGGACGCCGTCGACGTCGTAGGCGACGCAGACCGGGACCTTCTCGAAACCGGTGAGGATGTCGAGCTTGGTGAGCACCATGTCCGTGATGCCGTTGACGCGGGTCGCGTAGCGCGCGATGACCGAGTCGTACCACCCGCAGCGGCGCGCGCGGCCCGTCGTCACGCCGTACTCGCCGCCCTGCTTGAGCAGGTACTCGCCGTTCGCGTCGAACAGCTCGGTGGGGAACGGGCCCTCGCCCACGCGCGTCGTGTACGCCTTGATGACGCCGATCACGGAGCTGATGCGCGTCGGCCCCACGCCCGAGCCGGTGAGCGCGCCGCCCGCCGTCGCGTTGGACGACGTGACGAACGGGTAGGTGCCGTGGTCGACGTCGAGCATCGTCGCCTGACCACCCTCGAAGAGGACGTTCTTGCCCGCGTCGAGCGCCTTGTTCAGCTCGAGCGCGGTGTCCGCGACCATCGGCTTGAGCCGGTCCGCGTACTGCAGCAGCTCGGCCACCGTCTCGTCGACCGTGATGGCGCGACGGTTGTAGACCTTCACCAGCAGGTGGTTCTTCTGGTCGAGCGAGCCCTCGATCTTCTCCGCGAGGATCTTCTCGTCGAACAGGTCCCAGATGCGGATGCCGACGCGGTTGATCTTGTCCGCGTACGCCGGCCCGATCCCGCGGCCGGTCGTGCCGATGCGGCGCTTGCCGAGGAACCGCTCGCTCACCTTGTCGATCGTGCGGTGGTAGCCGGCGATCACGTGCGCCGACCCCGAGACGAGCAGCCGCGAGACGTCCACGCCGCGCGAGATCAGGTCGTCGAGCTCCTGGAACAGCACCTCGATGTCCACGACGACGCCGTTCGCGATGACCGGCGTGACGCCCGGGGACAGGATGCCCGACGGCAGCAGGTGGAGCGCGTACTTCTCGTCCCCGATGACCACCGTGTGGCCGGCGTTGTTGCCGCCGTTGAACTTGACCACGTAGTCGACCCGGGACCCGAGGAGGTCGGTCGCCTTGCCCTTGCCCTCATCGCCCCACTGGGCACCGACGAGCACCACGCCTGGCATGGAATCCCCACTTTCGCACTGCCTGTTCCTCGGGCCGGTCATGGTCGTGGGCGCACCGGCGTCCGGAGCGGAGCGGGCAGGTCGTGCCCGACGGCGCTGGGCCCGCGGGCCCGAGGCGTCACCCGGGCGGCAGTCACCCGGGGACCGGCGCCGAGTTTACCCGTCATTGACCTTGAGGGTGCCGGTCGTCCACGGCGCGCCCCCGCGCCGAACCCGGGGATACGGCCGGGCTCGTGGGCCGAACCCGGCACCGTCCCCGGGTTCGGCACCCGCCGGTGCCACCGGAAACCGGGGCGGGCAGAATGGCTCCATGAGCGACACGCACGCGAACCTCCTCGACGGCCCCGCGCCGGTCCGCCTCCCCGACGACTTCGCGCACGTCCGCGACGCCATCGCGGCCGACGGCGACCCCTACGAGATCGCGGGCCGCTCGCCGGCGAGCCCGCTCGCGTGGGCGTACCTCGCCGAGGACTTCCTCCACGAGAACGGCTCGCGTGGCGCCGTCACGGCGTACGCGTTCGCGCGCACCGGGTACCACCGCGGCCTCGACTCGCTGCGCCGCGCGGGCTGGCGCGGCCAGGGCCCGATCCCCGCGGACCACGTCCCCAACCAGGGATTCCTGCGCGCGCTGCTCGCGCTCGCCGAGTGCGCGGCGTACCTCGGCGAGGTCGAGGAGGCCGAGCGCTGCGAGCAGTTCCTGCGCGACTCCGGCACGTCGGCCGACGAGGTCCGCGCCCTGCGCTGACGTGCCTGCCGTGGACGCGCGACGCACCCGGGCGCCGTCTAGAGTCGAGTCATGATCGAGATCGCCACGTCCCCCGCGACGACGACCCTCGTCATCGCCGGAGACCTCGATCTCGCCGAGCGTGACCAGTTCCCGGAGATCGCCGCGCGCGTCGTCGGGCTGCGTCGCCAGCTCCTCGTGATCGACATGTGCCGCGTGACGTTCATGGACTCCACCGGCGCGGCGTTCCTCATCTCGCTCGCGGACGCGGGACGCAAACGAGGCGGCGCCACGGTGCTGCGCGGGTGCGACGACCGTGACCTGTTCGTCCTCGAGGTGTGCGGCGCGCTCGAGCTGTTCCGCATCGACTCCGACCACCGCTGCGAGCCCGCGACGCCACCGTCGGGATTCGCGAAGGTCGAGCCCCAGGCCTGACGAGCCCGGGCTCCTACCGCCCCGACGGCCGCAGCGTCGCCCAGACGAGCTTGCCCGACGCCGTCGGGCGCCAGCCCCAGTCCGCGAGCCGCTCGACGATCTGCATGCCGAACCCGCCCATGCGGTTCGGGTGCCCGTCCGTCGGGACGGGCGGCGCCGGGTTGGAGTCCTCGACCTCGACGCGGATGCCGTCGCCCGTGTCGAACAGGCGCAGCGCGAGGTGCCCCCAGCCGTGGAGCACACCGTTCGCCACCAGCTCGGAGACGACGAGCTCCGCGTTCGCGCTGTCCCGGACGCCCCACGCCTGGCACGTGCGCACGACGGCGTGCCGCGCGCGCCCGATCGACGCGGGCTCGCTCGGCAGGAGCCAGCGACGGCTGCGGGGGCTGAGCACGACGGCCGACGCGTCGCGCGCCGGGTCGGGGATGCGCACGACGACGAGCGCGACGTCGTCCTCGGGGGCGTCGGCCAGGCGCGACAGCAGCTCCTCGCCCACGCCCGCGGCGTCGACGGCCGTGACCGCCTCGGAGGCCGCGACGAGCGACTCGAGCCCGACCCGCAGCGCGCGGTCGCGGCGCTCGATGAGGCCGTCGGTGTAGAAGACGAGCGTGTCGCCCGGGACGAGCGCCGCGACGCCCGTCGACCGGCTCCGGCCGCCGAACCCCACGAGGGCGCCTCCGGCGTCGTCGAGCTGCGTCACGGTCCCGTGCCGCAGCAGGAGCGGCGGCAGGTGCCCGGCGCGCGAGTACTCGATGCGCCACGCGTCGTCGGGCTGCTCGGCGTCGGGCTGGGTGAGCGCGGCGTAGACCAGGCTCGCGGAGCGCGGGATGCGCATGCCCTGGACGAGCTGGTCGACGCGCTCGAGCACGGGACCGGGCGTCGTGAGCTCGTACGCGTACGACCGCACGACCGAGCGGAGCTGGCCCATCGCGGCCGCCGCCTCGACGTCGTGGCCCACGACGTCGCCGATCACGAGGCCGACGACGTCCGGCGCGATCTGGAGCACGTCGTACCAGTCGCCGCCGACCTGGGCGTGCTCCGAGTTGGGCGCGTAGTAGGTCCAGACGTCGAGCCCGGTCACGTCGGCCTGCTCGGGCAGCATGGCCCGCTGGAGCGTCTCGGCGAGGCGGTGCTCGCGCGCGTAGAGCCGCACGTTGTCGATGGCGGTGCCGGCGCGGCGCGCGATGACCTGGAGGAGCGTGCGCACGCCCTCGCGCGCCTCCGCCTCCGTGCCCAGCCCGTGGTGCGCCGCGTCGGGCGCGTCGCCCGTGACGAGCAGGCCGAGGATCCGCCGGCGTCCCGGGACGGCGGTGACCGTCACGGAGCCCGGTCGGTGCGGCAGGCCCGAGAGCCGGTGGTGCAGGTCGCGCTGGAGCCATCCGGAGGCCGACCACTGCGGGTAGGTGGCGGACAGGTCGAGGATCACGGGGCCCTCGATGCGCCCGTCCAGGACGTCCTGGACGCGGTCGGGCACGTCGACGAGGCGCACGCGCGGCACGGAGCCGGTGACGGCCGCGGAGTCGCCCAGCGCGTCCGTCGTGGGCATGCCGGGCGCGACCGGGAACGCCCCGGGCGTGTAGCGGCCGTGGCGCTGGCCGCGGCCGCTCGGCGGCGCGGCGGTGTCCACGCCCTCCGCGTACCGGAGCCCGTCGTCGTTGAGGTAGAAACCGGCCCAGTCGACGACGTACCCGGCGAGGAGCTCGGTGATGTCGCGCAACGCGTAGGGCTGGTCGAGGTCCGCGAGCAGGTCCGAGCTGCGGGAGACGACGTCGAGCACCGCGCGCTCGCGCCGTTCGAGCGCGAGCGACGCGACCTGGGCCGCGTACCGCTCGAGGTGCTCCGAGACGTCCACCTGCACCCCGACCCAGTGGGTCACCACGCCGTCCGGGCCGGCGAGCGGGGCGAGCGAGAGCTGTGTCCACACCGGGGAGCCGTCCCGGCGCAGGGCGCGGACGGTGTGCGTGATCTCACGCCCCGCCGCGACGGCGGCGCGCAGCTCCTGGGCGTCCACCGGCTCGGTGAGGAGCGACTCCAGCACGCGCGGGCTGCGGCCGAGCACCTCGGCGGCGGCGAACCCGGTCTGGCGCTCGAACGCGGCGTTGACCCACACGATCGGCATCTCGTCCGAGCGCGGGCCGGTGACGAACATGG
The DNA here is from genome assembly GCF_016921195.1 of Cellulosimicrobium cellulans. Taxonomy (GTDB): domain Bacteria; phylum Actinomycetota; class Actinomycetes; order Actinomycetales; family Cellulomonadaceae; genus Cellulosimicrobium; species Cellulosimicrobium cellulans_F. The sequence goes on along the minus strand of NZ_JAFGYF010000001.1, from coordinate 781,910 downwards.
CGACGCCGGCACCCTCCATCGCCCGCGTGCACAGCTCCTGGACGTGCGCGGGCAGGTCGGTGCCGAGCCCCGGCGAGCTGCCCATCGTCACCTCCGACGGTCCGTGCGCCGATCGTCTGGATACGGACGCCACGGTCGCGTTACTGTCCCGACTGGACATTCAACCGTAGATTGGTGCTTCCCGAGACCGGAACGGGTCGGGACCACGCAGAGAGGAGCGCCGGTGCGCGAAGGTACACCCTCGGCCGCCGACCGTCCGGTCGGCGTCGCCGGCGACCCCGCCGGGGCGGGCGACCCCGCGAGCGTGCACGTCATCGTGGGGACGACGCGCGCCCGCATCGTGCTGTCGGGAGAGATCGACGCCGACCTCGGCGCCGACCTCCAGGAGGCGACCGCCGCCGCGGAGGACTCCGGGCTCCCGGTCGAGATCGACGCCCACCACGTGACCTTCATGGACTCGTCGGGTGTGGCGTTCCTCGCACGCCTCGCCTCACGCGGCCCGCACCGGGTCCGCGTCCTGCGCGCCCCGCCGACGGTCCGGTTCCTCCTCGAGGTGACCCGCATCGGCGAGCTGCTCGACATCGTCGACGTGGACCCCGGCTTCGACCTCGACGAGCCCTCGGGCGACGGCACGGGCGCCACGGACTGAGGCGGCGTCGCCCGCCCCGCGGCCTGGACTCACCGCCACGACGCGCGACGAAGGCCCCCGATCCTCGCGGACCGGGGGCCTTCGTGCCGCCAGGGCCGGCGTGCGCCGGCTCCTGCGGGCGTCAGCGGATCTTGTTGCCCGCCGAGCGCAGCTGCTGCGACGCCTCGACGATGCGCGCGGCCATGCCGGCCTCGGCCAGCTTGCCCCAGGCGCGCGGGTCGTAGGCCTTCTTGTTGCCGACCTCGCCGTCGACCTTCAGGACGCCGTCGTAGTTCGAGAACATGTGGCCGACCACCGGGCGCGTGAACGCGTACTGCGTGTCGGTGTCGATGTTCATCTTGATGACGCCGAAGTCGACCGCGGCCGAGATCTCCTCGGCCGTGGAGCCGGAGCCGCCGTGGAAGACGAGGTCGAACGGGTTCGCCTTGCCGACCTTCTCGCCGACGGCGTCCTGGATCTCCTTGAGGATCTCCGGGCGGAGCTTGACCGCACCCGGCTTGTACACGCCGTGCACGTTGCCGAACGTGAGGGCCGTGAGGTAGCGGCCCTTCTCGCCCGTGCCGAGCGCCTGCACCGTCGCGAGGCCGTCCTCGACCGTGGTGTAGAGCTTCTCGTTGATCTCGGCCTCGTGGCCGTCCTCCTCGCCGCCGACGACGCCGACCTCGATCTCGAGGATCGTGCGCGCCGCCTGCGAGAGCTCGAGCAGCTCCGCGGCGATGGTGAGGTTCTCGTCCAGCGGGACGTCGGAGCCGTCGTACATGTGCGACTGGAACGTCGGCAGGCCGCCGTTCTTCACCTGCTCGGCCTCGAGGGCCAGGAGCGGGCGGACCCAGGAGTCGAGGTTCTTCTTGACGCAGTGGTCGGTGTGGATCGCGATCTGCACCGGGTAGTTCTTGGCGACCTCGCGCGCGTACGCCGCGAGCGCGAGCGAACCGGCGATGCGGTCCTTGACCGTCGAACCCGAGCCGTACTCGGCGCCGCCCACGGAGACCTGGATGATGCCGTCGGACTCGGCCTCGGCAAAGCCCTGGAGCGCGGCGGTGATGGTCTGCGACGAGGTGATGTTGACGGCCGGGTAGGCGAACGAGCCTGCCTTCGCCCGGTCGATCATCTCGGCGTAGACCTCGGGGGTTGCGATGGGCATGCGGAGCTCCTGTGGAGTCGTGCGGGGTGGACTGTCGGGTCAAAGTCTGGCATGGATGACAGCGCGGGCGTCAGGGCCGTTCGACCTGTGGTCGCCCGGTGACCACGGTTCTGTCCGGCCGGGCCGGTCGGCCCCAGGTGCTGCGCGGCCCACGCGTGCAGGGCGATCGCGCCGGCGGCACCGGCGTTGATCGAGCGGGTCGAGCCGTGCTGGGTGATGTGCAGGACGTCGCGGCACGCGGCGACCGCCTCGGGCGTCAGCCCGGTCGACTCCTGGCCGAGCAGCAGGACGCACGACGCGGGGAGCGCGTACCCCTCGATGGGGACCGAGCCCGGGAGGTTGTCGACGCCGAGGAGCGGCAACCCCTCCCCCGCGGCCCAGGCCGCGAGGTCGTCGACGGACGCGTGGTGGTGCACGTGCAGGTAGCGGTCGGTGACCATCGCGCCGCGGCGGTTCCACCGGCGTCGCCCGACGACGTGCACGCCCGCCGCGTTGAACGCGTTCGCGGTGCGCACGACGGACCCGATGTTGAGGTCGTGCGCCCAGTTCTCGATCGCGACGTGCAGGGAGCGTGCCGGGTCGCGCCGCGCGTCGAGGTCGGCGACGACGGCCTCGACGGTCCAGTACCGGTAGGCGTCCACGACGTTGCGCCGGTCGCCGCGCGCGAGCAGCTCGGGGTCGTAGCGCGGGTCGAGGCGGGTCGCCCCGGGCGGGCCCGCGGGGTCGGGCACGCGCGGCCACGCGTCCGGGCCCCCGGGCCACGGCCCGACCCCGACCTCGCGCTCCTCGGCGCGCTCCTCGGCGCGCTCCTCGGCGGGCTCGGCGGCGCGGCGCGCCGCGGCCGGGCCGCGCCCGCCCCGCACGTCCTCGGGCGGCGTCATGCCCGCTCCCGGAGCCACTCGCGGTACGTGAGCGTCCCGTAACGGCGGTCGGGGACGAGGTTGTGCCCGGCACGGAAGAACTCCCCCAGCGGCCCGGGCAACGGCACGCCGACGACCGGGCGGCGCGAGCCGTGCGCGGCGCGCCATGCGCGCGCCATCTCGCGCGCGTCGAGGACCTCCGGGCCGCCGATCGTCACGGTCGTCGCGTCGGGACCGGGTCCTGGCACGCCGCCACCGGGCGGTGTCCCCTCGGCGGCGTCGACGAGCGCCCGCGCGACGTCGGTGAGCGCGATCGGCTGGAACCGCACCCCGCGCGGCACGGGCAGCAGGCCGAGGCGCGCCCACCGGCCGAGCCGCCCGCCGCGCCCGAGGAACAGCTCGAGGAACTCGTGGAACTGCGTCGCGCGCACGACCGTCGTCGGGACGCCTCGGGCGGAGAGGACGCGCTCCTGCTCCGCCTTCGCGCGGTAGTACCCGTAGTCGCCCTGGTCGACGTTCACGATGGACAGCACGACCACGCGAGCGACTCCTGTGCGGTGCGCCGCGTCGGCCAGGCGGCGCGCGCCGACCGTGAAGACCCTCATCGCCCCGGGCGACATCCCGTTGCTCGCGTCGACCACGGCATGGACACCGGCGAGAGCTGCGTCCAGCACCTCGACCGGCGCGGACGCGGCCGTGCCGTCGTCGGGCGCCAGGAGGTCGACGCGGTGGTGCGCCGCGCCCGGGACGCGCGCGCCGTCGTCGGGCGCGTGCCGCGAGAGCACGCGCACCTCGTGGCCGCGCGCGACGGCCTCCCGCACGACGGCGCGACCCGCCGCACCGGTCCCGCCCACCACCGCGATGCTCGCCATGCCGGACATTCTGCCCGGCCCCGCGCACACCACCCGCGGGCCGTCCGCGCGGAACCTCTGCGACGGGCGCGCACGCGGCGTCCCGGACGGGCAGAGGGTCCCCACTACGCTGGTGACCCGTGAACACCCTCGCCGAGCTCGCCTCCGCCCTGCCCGGGGCCGCGCACGCCGCGGGCCTCGGCGCCGCCGGACCCGTCGCCGCCCTGGGCCCGGACTGGATGGACCCGATGACGCTCATCGAGCGCTTCGGCGACGCGGCGCTCGTCGGCATCGTGCTCGTGATCTTCGTCGAGACCGGCCTGCTGTTCCCGATCCTGCCGGGCGACTCGCTGCTGTTCACGGCGGGAGCGCTCGTCGCGCAGGACTCGCTCCAGATCAGCCTCCCCGTGCTGCTCGCCCTGCTCTTCGCGGCGGCCTTCCTCGGCGACCAGACGGCCTACCTCATCGGGCGCACGGTCGGGCCCAAGGTGTTCGACCGCCCGGACTCGCGGTTCTTCAAGCGCAAGTACATCGACCAGACCAACGCCTACTTCGAGAAGTACGGCGGCCGGACGATCGTCATCGCGCGCTTCGTGCCCATCGTGCGCACGTACGCACCAGTCGCCGCGGGCGTCGGCAAGATGCACTACCGGCACTTCGTGGGGTTCAACGCGCTCGGCGCGCTGCTGTGGGCCGTGGGCCTCACGTGGCTCGGCTACCTCCTGGGGAACATCACGTTCGTCAAGGACAACATCGAGGCGCTCGTCCTGCTCATCGTGCTCCTCTCCGTGGTCCCGATGATCGTGGAGGTCTGGCGCGGGCGCCGCGCCGAGAAGCGGGCGGCGGCGCTCGAGGCGCAGATCGCGGCCGACGCGGCAGGGACCGGCGGCGAGCACGCCGTCACCGAGGGCACGACCGCCGTCGGGCAGGGAGAGAAGGACGGGAAGGACGCCTGAGATGACGCGAGAGATCACGAGCTGGCTGACGGACATGGACGGCGTGCTCGTCCACGAGGGGCACGCCATCCCCGGCGCCCCGGAGTTCGTGCGGGCGCTGCGCGACAAGGGCCGCCCGTTCCTCATCCTCACGAACAACTCGATCTTCACGGCGCGCGACCTGCGCGCGCGCCTCGCGACGTCGGGCATCGACGTCCCCGAGGAGTCGATCTGGACGTCGGCGCTCGCGACCGCCCAGTTCCTCAGCGACCAGATCCCGAGCGGCAGCGCCTACGCGGTCGGCGAGGCGGGGCTGACGACGGCGCTGTACGAGGCGGGCTACACGCTCACGGAGTCGGACCCGGACTACGTGGTGCTCGGCGAGACGCGCACGTACTCGTTCGAGGCGATCACCAAGGCGATCCGCCTCATCCTCGGCGGCTCGCGCTTCATCTGCACCAACCCGGACACGACGGGCCCGTCCCAGGAGGGCCCGCTGCCCGCGACGGGCGCGGTGGCGGCGATGATCACGGCCGCGACGGGGCGCAAGCCGTACTTCGTCGGCAAGCCGAACCCCATGATGTTCCGCTCGGCGCTCAACCGGATCGACGCCCACTCGGAGAAGACGGCGATGATCGGCGACCGCATGGACACCGACGTGGTCGCGGGCATCGAGGCCGGGCTGTACACGTACCTCGTCATGACGGGGTCCACGAAGATGTCCGACGTCGACCGGTTCCCGTTCCGGCCGAGCAAGGTCGTCGACTCCGTCGCGGACCTCGTCGACGTGGTCTGACGCTCCGCCTGTCCACGCACGACGACGCCCGGTCACCTCGCGAGGTGACCGGGCGTCGTGCGTGGTGCCGGTGGCTCAGGCGGTCGCGGCCGCCTGGACGCGTCCCGCGCGGCGGCGCCGCACCGTGAGGATCGCCCCGCCCGTGAGCAGGAGGGTGCCGGCGAGGAGCGCGAGGCTGCCCGCGTCCGTCCCGGTCGAGGCGAGCGCACCGGAGTACGCGTCGCACTCGACGTCGCCACCGACCGGGAAGGTGAACGTCACGGGCGAGAGCGCCGTCCCGGCCTCGTAGAACCCGGCGAACGCCTTCGCCCCGGCGGCCGTGAGGGTCGCGGGTGCGCCGCTCCACGTGATCGTGGAGCCCGACGTCGACTTCTTGCCCGACAGGTCCAGGCTCGCGAACGCGACGCCGTTCGAGGAGGACGTGTTGCCCTCCATGTCGCTGCTCCGGACGTCGACCACGAGCGTGCCCGACGACCCGTTGACGACGACGCGCGGGTTGCTGATCCGCAGGTCGAGGATGCCCTCGTGCCCGGAGAACGACACCGCGCCACCGAAGCTCGCGCGGCCCTTGCCGAGGTCGGTGTTGAACGAGCCCTTGCCGCCGCTCCACGTGAACGCCGAGCCGCCGTCGCGCACGCCGTCCGTCGAGACCGAGCCCTTCGCGATCGGGCCGGTGACGTACGCGCGGAACCGGTCGCTCACGCCCCACGAGAGGGTCGCGCCGTTGACGCCCTGAGCGAAGCACTGCTCCGCCGCGCTGCCCGACCCCGTGCCGGTGCCGGTCGTGCCGGCGCCGACGATCGTGATCTGCGCGGACGCGGTGTGGTCCGCGCCGATGAGCAGGAGCGTGTGCTCGCCCGGCGCGACGTCCGTCGGGATCGTCACGGTCGAGCTCGCGGCGCCGCCGGCGTTCGCGGTGACGCCCGTCGCGAGCGTCCGCGGCGTCGAGCGGATCTCCGTGCGGATGCCTGCCTCGTGCGCGCCGAACCCGACGCCGCTGATCGTGACCTCGTCACCCGGCGCGGCCTGCGACACCGAGAGCGTCGCCCGCGCCGGGTCGGCCGGCGTCCCCGGCGTCCCGGTGCCCGGAGTGCCGATGGTGCCGCCACCGCCGGGGGCGGCCGACGTCGCGCCGACGGTGAACGTCACCGGGTCCAGCACGGTGCCGGCCGGGTAGAAACCGGAGAACGCGAGCGAGCCGTCGGCCGTGAGCGTCGCCGCGGCCTTCGTGTAGGTCACGGCCCCGTCCGCGCTCGTCGTCGGCGCGCCGAGCGCGAGCGTGGCGAAGACGACGCCCTTGCGGTCGAACGTCGAGCCGTCGAGCCCGGTCGAGCGCGCGTCCACGAGCAGACGACCCGCGCCGGGTCCGGTGACGTCGACGACCGGGTTCGTCAGCGCGAGGTCCAGAGCGCCCGAGTGACCCGTGAAGCGGACCGTGCCGGAGTACTTCACGCTGCCCCGCCCGCTCGCAGCGGTCCACGTGCCGCCCTCGGCCTGGCCGAACCGGAAGAGGCCGTCGACCACGGCCGCGCCGGATGACGCCGACGCCCCGCCGTCCGCGACCGGGCCGACGATGTAGCGGCGGAACGACTCCTTGACTCCCCACGTCAGGGAGCCCGCCGTCGTCGGGACCGACGGCTTCGCCGTCACCTTCACCGTGACGGGAGACGAAGCCGAACCGACGAACGCGGTGCTGTCCGTGGGGACGAACGTCGCCGTCACGGCGTGCGACCCGACCGCGAGACCGCTCGACCGGTACGACGCGACGCCGTCGACGACCGTCGCGGTGCCGAGGGTCGTGTCCCCGGCGGTGAAGCGCACCGTGCCGGCCGCCTTCGGGGTGACGGTCGCCGTGAACGTCACCGCCGTTCCCTCGACGACCGAGGCCGCCGAGGAGACGAGGGCAGTCGTGGTGGGCCGGGCCTCCGGTGCGGGCCGGCGCACGGCGACCCGGGTGAAGGTGTCGAGGCTGCGGTCGGTCGCCGAGAGGCCGTGCGCCGCCGACGTCGCGACCACGTACTCCTTCGAGGGGTCGAACGAGCCGGCGGGGACGGTCAGCGTCGTCGTGAACGCGCCGTCGACGACCTGCTGCGGCATGACCCAGGCGAGCTGGAGCCAGCCGGTCGCGACGAGCGGTCCCGTGCCGTCCCAGATCGACTCCTCACCGATCAGCACGTACGCGCCGAACCGCGCGCCGTCGCCGAGGAACCCGGTGCCCGAGACCGTGAGCGTGTTCTCCACGGCCGGGTCCACCGGCCCCGACGGCGACACCGTCACCGTCGGGGTGGGCTCCGGCGCGGGGGCCGTGACGGTCAGCGTCGCGGTCCCGGTCACGCCGAGGTCGGACGTCACGACGACGGGGACCGACCCCGCGGCGGCGCCGGCCGGGACGGTGAGCCGGATCGTGGTGCCGTCGTTCGTGTACGTCGCGGGCTTGCCCCCGAACGTCACGCCCTTGACGGCGTCGCCCTCGACGAGCCCGCGGACGGTCAGATCGACGGTCTCCCCGGCCTCGACGGTCGCCGCGGCAGGCGTCACCGTGAGCGACGCGGGGACGTCGAACGCGACGGGTGCGAACAGCTCCTGGTCCGCGTTCGTCACGCCGCCGGCTCCGTACGTGTAGACGCCGTACCGGCCGCCCTCGAGCGCGGCGGGGTTCTTCACGACGAGGCGCGCCTCGAACGTCCCGTCCTCGGCGATGTCCGTCCACTGCGCGCGGATCACGGACCGGAACTGCGGAGGGACCTGGTCGAGCACCGGCTCGGCGAGGGCCCACACCTGCGACCCGACCTCCCGGGTCGACGACGCCGCTCCCTCGGAGGGACGCCACTGCTCGGCGAAGCTCCCGAACACGACGTACGTGCCCTGGGGCAGGGTCGCCGGGATCGGGACGCCGCGACCACCGACGTTCGCCGCGGGGTCGAAGCCCGAGCCCTTGACGACGATCGTGTCGCCTACCGAGACCTCGGTGTCACCGAGCGGCGTCTCGCCGTCCTCGGCGAAGACCGCGATCTCCGGCTCCCAGACGGGGGCGGGCGGCTCGATCGTGAAGGCGACGGGAGCGTAGAGCTCCTGGGCAGCGTTGGTCACGCCGGGGGCACCGTACGTGTAGACACCGTAGCGTCCGACGGCATCCACCGACCCGGCGGTGAGGCGCGCCTCGAACGTCCCGTCCGGCTCGATCTCGGCCCACTGGTTCCGGATCGTCCCCTGGAACTGAGCGGGGACCTGGTCGAGCACCGACCCGGCGAGCGCCCACTGCTGCGAGACGACCTTGCGGGCGGACGACGCCACCCCTTGCGACGGACGCCACTCCTCCGCGAACTTGCCGAACACCACGTACGTCCCCTGCGGGAGCGTGGCAGGGATCGGGACGCCCCGACCACCGACGTTGGCCGCGGGGTCGAAGCCGCTGCCCTTGACGACGATCGGGTCGCCCTCGCGCACGGCGGTGTCACCGAGCGGTGTCGTGCCGTCGGCGGCGAACAGCTCGATCGACGGCTCCCAGACGGGCTCCGGGGTCGCGCCGCCCTCCAGCGTGACCGGTGTGAAGGTGTCGAGACGACGATCGGTCGCGGACAGACCGTGCGCGGCCGACGTCGCGACCACGTACTCCTTCGCCGGGTCGAACGAGCCCGCCGGGACGGTCAGCGTCGTCGTGAACGCGCCGTCGACCACCTGCTGCGGCATCACCCAGCCCTGCGCGAGCCACCCGGAGGAGACCAGGGGCCCGTCACCGGCCCAGATCGACTTCTCGCCGACGAGCACGTAGGCGCCGAACCGGGCCGCCGGGCCGACGAAGCCGGTCCCCGACACCGTGAACGTGTTCTCCACCGTCGGGTCCACGCCCGACGACGGCGTGACCGTGACCTCGGGGTCGGCCACCGGCTCGGGCTCGGGCTCCGTCACGACCGCGGTGACCCTGTGCGCGACCGGCGCGGACGCTGATGCGACGAAGGCCGTAGGGTCGGCGGGCGTGAACGAGGCCGAGAGGTCGTGCGACCCGACCGCGAGGGCGCCGGTGCGCAGCGTCGCGACCCCGCCCGACACCGCGGCGGTACCGATCGCGGCGGAGCCGTCGCGGAACTCGACCGTGCCGTCCGCCGCGGGGGCGACGGTCGCGGTGAGCGTCACGTCGGCCCCTCGGGTCGACGTCCCCGCGGGTGCGACGGCGAGCGTGGTCGCCGTCGCGACGGCGGGCGCCGCGGGCTCGGGAACCGTCACCGTCGCGGTGAGCGTCGAGATGGCGCGGCTGTCGTACATCGACAGGTACGACGACACGGAGGCCAGCGAGTCGATGGCGCCGTTCGCGACGAAGGTGACCTGGTCGCCGTGGCGCGTCGCGCTGACCGTGACGTCCGCGACCACGACGTCCTGGCCCTGCCCCGCCTCGACGGTCCCGGAGAAGTCCGCGCGCAGCGTGCCCGTGCCGGGCCCGGTGAGCTCGAGCGTCACGTCGGAGATCGTGAGGTCGAGCTGGCCGCCGTGGCCCTGGTAGCGGGTCGAGCCGCCGAGGTGGACCGTGCCGGTGCCGGTCTCGTCGTCGTACGTGCCGGACGCGGGTGAGTAGACCGACCGTCCGTCGACCGGCTCCGGTGCGATGCTGCCGTGCGCGATGGGACCGGTGACGTACGAGGCCCACGAGTCGACGAAGTTCCAGGTGGCCGAGCCGCCCTGGATCTCCGCGGTCGCGGCCTGCGCGGGGGCACCGGCACCCGCGACGGTCAGGCCGGCAGCGAGCGCCGCGGCGAGGAACGAGGCGAGGCCGCGGCGGACGCGTCTCGACGGTGAAGTGCGCACAAGGTCTCCCGTGCTGGTCCGTGCGTGTCCCGGAAGCGGCGGGACGGCGAGGGTGGGACGGGCGATCGGACGCTCCGTCGTGCTGGACCATATAAGGGTCGCCTCACCAAAGCAAGGTAAGCCTGACCTATCTCGGTGTGACGCACGCCTCGTCGCACGACGACGCCCCGCGGCGCGTGCCACGGGGCGTCGTCGGAACGGGCAGGCGGTGCGCCGGCTCAGGCGAGACCGAGGTCCTCCAGGCTGAACAGGAAGTGGTACGGCACGCCGAGCGCCTCGATCTTCTCGCCCGCGCCCGTCGCGCGGTCGACGATCGTCGCCACCCCGACGACCTCGCCCCCGGCGGCGCGGACGGCCTCGATCGCCGTGATCGGCGACCCGCCCGTCGTCGTGGTGTCCTCGACGACGACGACCTTGCGGCCGGCGACGTCCGGGCCCTCGATCTGGCGCTGCATGCCGTGCGCCTTCGCGGCCTTGCGCACGACGAACGCGTCCAGGTCCTGCCCGCGCGACGCGGCCGCGTGCAGGAGCGCCGTCGCGATCGGGTCGGCCCCGAGCGTCAGGCCCCCGACGGCGTCGATCTCGGCGGTCCCGAGCCCGCGCTCCTCGAGGAGGTCGAGGAGCTGGTGGCCGATGAGTGGTGCGGCGCGGTGGTGCAGCGTCACGCGCCGCAGGTCGACGTAGTAGTCGGCTTCCTTGCCCGAGGAGAGCGTGACCCGGCCGTGCACGACGGCGAGCTCGCGGATGAGGTCGAGCAGCTGCTCGCGGGGCGTGGCGGAGAGGTCGTCAGTCACGCTGGTCAGGGTAGTGGGTGCGAGCCTGGACTGCGTCGGCCGCCTTCCGGTACATCTCTTCGAGGTCGACGCTGCCGTTGCTGCGCGCCCAGATCTGCCCGGCGACGTCGAGACAGGCGATGGCGCTGGCGACGATGGCGTCGGCAGCCGGGTCGCTCTCGTCGTCGGGATCGATGCCGAGCCGCTGTCGGATGTTGGGAACGAGCAGCTCCTGCCACCGCAGGTGCTTCTCGATGCTCCGGGCGCGCAGGGAGGGCGTCTCGTACATCATCCTCGCGGTCTTGAGAGCGGTGTCGTGCGCCCCGGAGCGCCGATCGACCTCCCACAACGCCTCCTGGAGCGCCTGCCACGGGGGCACCGAGAGCGGGATCGCCTCCAGCGCAGCGCGGACGAGGGCACCCTGGTCGACGAGGTCGCCGAGGACGATGTCCTCCTTCGTGCCGAAGTAGCGGAAGAACGAGCGCCGGGAGATGCCGGCCCTCGACGCGATCTGGTCGATCGTCGTCTCCGCGAAACCCTGGTCGAGGAACAGCTCCATGGCGACCCGCGTGATCTCGGCGTAGACCGCGCGTCGCGAGCGGTCCCACAGCCCGTCCTCGTTCCGCATGCCACGACCCTACACTCCACGCCTCATTGACACTCAGTGCCACCTAGGCATAGCGTGCAGCGCGTTCCGATGTCCGCCACGAGGAGTACAGATGGACCGCCGCGACCTCAGCAGTCAGACCGTCGTCATCACCGGGGCCAGCTCCGGCATCGGCGCATCTCTCGCCCGTGCCCTCGCAGCCCGAGGATCGAGCCTCGTCCTCGTGGCACGCCGACGCGACCGGCTCGAGCAGCTGGCCGCCGAGCTGGAGGAGACCTACGGGACCGTCGTGAGAGCAGCACCGCTGGACCTGTCCTCCACCTCCGCTGCCGTGGAGCTGAAGACGTCGCTCGCCGAGGCCGGCGTCACCGTGACGAGCCTCGTCAACAACGCGGGGTTCGGCACGTTCGGCGCGTTCCTCGACGAAGATCCGGAGCGGCTGGCCGAGGAGATCGCCGTGGACGTCTCCGCCCCGGTGCGGCTCAGCCACGCCTTCCTTCCCGACATCGTCGGCGCGCGCGGCTTCCTGATCAACGTCGCCAGCATGGCGGCGTACGCACCCACACCTCGCATGGCTGTGTACGGCGCCTCGAAGGCGTTCGTCCTCAGCTTCACCGAGTCGCTGTGGGCGGAGCTCCGGGGCACGGGGGTCACGGTCTTCGCCCTCTCGCCGGGTGCGACCAGCACCGAGTTCAACGCCGTGGTCGGCGCCGACGACGCGACGGCCGGTGCCAGGATGCGCACGCCCGACGATGTCGCGGCGACCGCGATGACCCACCTGGACCGCCGCGACCCCGGTCCCGGCGTCATCGACGGGATCGGCAACCGGCTCAGCGCTGGTGCCGCACGGCTCACGAGCCGACGCGCGACGGCCTCGCTGATGCGCTGGGTCACGGACCCCGCGCGCCGCGGCGGCGCGTCGCGCGTCTCGGGGAGACGGGCGTCGTAGGACCCCTTACCGATACTTGCCGATCGCCCGGACGGCCGAGCGCGGCATCGCCCGCAGCGCGGCCGACGCGACGCGGTAGCGCACCGACGGGGTCGAGATGACGACACCGCGCCGCACGTCCGCGAGCGCCGTCGCGACCACGCGGTCGGCGTCGAGCCACGCGAGGTCCGGCAGCACGGACTTGTCGATGCCGGCGCGGTCGTGGAACTCGGTGTGCGTGAAGCCCGGGCACAGGACGGTCGCGGTGACCCCCGTGCCGTGCAGCTCGACGGCCAGGCCCTCGGTGAACGAGCGCACCCACGCCTTCGCCGCCGCGTACGTGCCGCCGGCGGTGAGGGCGGCGACGGACGCGACGTTGAGGATCGCGCCGCGTCCGCGCTCCGTCATCTGGCCCGCGGCCGCGTGCGACAGGACCAGGACCGCACGCACCATGACGTCGAGCGCGCGCAGCTCGACGTCGAGGTCGCCGTCCACGAAGTGCTGCTGGGTCGCAAAGCCCGCGTTGTTGACGAGCAGCCCGACCGGGCGCTCGTCCGGGCCCCCGGTCGAGGCGAGTCGCTCGGCCACGCGCGCGACGTCGTCGGGCACGGAGAGGTCCGCGGGGAGGACCTGGACCCGCACGCCCGCGGCGGCCCGGATCTGCCTCGCGATCTCCTCGAGACGCGCCTCGTCGCGCGCGACGAGCACGAGGTCGTGCCGCGCCGTGGCGAGCTGCCACGCGAACTCCAGGCCCAGGCCGGCGCTCGCGCCGGTGATGAGTGCTGTCGCCATGGCCACAGCCTACGGGCGGCGGCGCCGGATACCGCCCGCCACACACGGCCGCCGACGTCGGTACGGTGGGGCCCGTGCGCCTCGCGACCTGGAACATCAACTCCGTCCGTGCCCGCGTCGACCGGGCGGTCGCGTTCCTCGAGCGGACGGGGACCGACGTCCTCGCGCTCCAGGAGACCAAGTGCGCCGACGCGCAGTTCCCCGTCGCGCCGTTCGAGGCGGCGGGGTACGAGGTCGCGCACGTGGGCGTCAACCAGTGGAACGGCGTCGCGGTCGTCTCGCGCGTCGGCCTGGACGACGTCGAGACCTCCTTCCCGGGCCAGCCCGCCTTCGGGGAGAAGGTCGAGGCCCGCGCGCTCGGCGCGACGTGCGGCGGGGTGCGCGTGTGGAGCCTCTACGTCCCGCACGGCCGCGAGGTCGGCGACCCGCACTACGCGTACAAGCTGCGCTGGCTCGACGAGCTGCGCGGCCGGGCGGAGGGCTGGCTCGCGGACGACCCCGCCGCGCAGGTCGCCCTGGTCGGGGACTGGAACGTCGCGCCGCTCGACACCGACGTGTGGGACGTCGCGTACTTCGCGGGCAAGACCCACGTGACACCCGCGGAGCGCGACGCGTTCGCCGCGTTCGGCGCCGCCGGGTACACGGAGGTCACGCGCGAGGCGATCCCCGCCGAGCACACCTACACGTACTGGGACTACCAGCGGCTGCGGTTCCCGCGGAACGAGGGCATGCGGATCGACTTCGCCTACCTCTCCCCCGCGGCCCGCGCCCGCGTGACGGGCGTGACGATCGACCGCGACGAGCGCAAGGGCAAGGGCGCGTCGGACCACGTACCGGTCGTCGTCGACCTCGGCGACTGAACGGCGTCCGCGCGCGCCGCCCCCGTCCGCCGACGACGCCCTGTCCGCACGGCGGACGGCGCGACCCGCCCGTCGCTACGGTGTGTCCATGACCACGCCCCCCGTCCCGCCGTACGGGTCGCCCGACGAACCCGTCGACCCGTACGCCGCTCCGCGTCCGCACCAGCCGCCGCTCACCCCCTACAACCCGCCGACCGACGCCACCGCCGACGCCCCGGCGCCGGAGCAGGGCGGCTTCGTCGCACCGTCCGGGGCGGGGGGCGGATACCCGGGCACGCCCGCGCCGGGGGCACCCTACGGCGCGCCCGCCGCTCCGGTCGGGCACGGGTCGCCCTACGGCCCTGGCGCCGCACCGGCCTACGGCTCCGCCTCGGGCGGCGGGTACCCGCCGTCGGCCCCGTCCGCCTCCTCCGGGGCTCCCGGCTACGGCGCCTACCCGCCGCCGTACGGGTCCGCGTACACGCCGCCGCCGCGCACGAACGGGCTGGCGCTCGCGTCGATGATCGTCTCCATCGCGAGCCTCGTGGTCTGCGCGGGCTTTCCCGGGATCGTCGGCCTCGTGCTCGGGATCGTCGCCCTCAACCAGGTGATGCGCGACGGGACGCGCGGGCGCGGGTTCGCCGTCACCGGCATCGTCGTGGGCGCCGTCTGCACGGCGTTCGCGATGCTCATCGTGCTCGCCGCGACCTTCAGCGAGTCGTAGCCGTGGCCGACGACGACCTCTTCGCCCCGCCGGGCGGTCCCGCCTCCCGGTCCTCGGTCCCGGTCCCGCCGCCGGGCGCGCCCGTCCCGCCGCGGGGCGGCACCGCCGCTCCGGGCGGCACGACCCCTCCGGGCGCCGCGGCCCCGCCTGCCGCCGCCCCGGACCAGCCGGGCTTCGCCCCGGAGACGTACTACGCGCCCGGGTGGCAGCCCGCGCCGCCGCGCGTCGAGCCGCTCGCCGTGGCGAGCGTGCCCGCGGGCGTCGTGCTCGGACCCGTCGGGATCGGGCTCGGGGCCGCGGGACTCTCCCGCGTGCGGTCCCGGGGTACGCGCGGGCGCGGCCTCGCCGTCGCCGGCATGGTGGTGGGCGCCGTCGTCACGGTCGCGTGGGCCGCGGGCGCGCTCGTCTGGTGGCAGGGCGAGCAGGGGCGCACCCCGCTCGCGGGCGACGTCGACGCCCCGCAGACGGTCAACGCGGTCCAGCTCGTGCTCGGGACGTGCCTCGACGAGCTGCCACCGGACGGCGAGGTGTCGCAGGTGCGGGCCGTGCCGTGCGCGGACGAGCACCGGGCGCAGGTCGTCGCCCGGACCGACCTGGGCGCGGACGAGGTGTGGCCCGGTCAGCAGGCCGTGGACCACCGCGTCGCGCGCGTGTGCACGCCCGACGTGCTGGGCGCCGACGCGCCCGAGGGCGTCGAGCTCGTCGTGTGGTCGCCGACCGAGGCGTCCTGGCGCGACGGCGACCGCACGGGCCTGTGCCTGGCGCACGGGGCCGACCCGCTCCCGGCCGACCTGCTCGGCTGAGCGCGCCGCCGCAGGCCCTCGCGCTCAGCGCGCGGGGGTCTCCTCGGCGAGGATGAGGCGGAGGTAGGCGCGCAGGTCGGCGGGCATGTCGACGCGCTCGGGCCGGGGCCGGTCGAGCGACAGCAGCCACTGGACCTGGAGCCCGTCCATGAGCGCGACGATCTGCCGCGCCGCGACCTGCGGGTCGACCCCGTCCCGCAGCCCGCCGGCCCGCGCCCGGCGCGCGAGCTGCTCGCCCGTCCGCGCGACCGCCCACTCGTACCGCCGGACGAAGTACTCGTGCGCCGGGTGCTCCGGGGACGTCGCCTCGGCCGCGAGCGCCGTGAACAGCTCCACGATGTTCCGCCGGAGGGCGTTGCGCTCGACCAGGTGCACGAGCGCGTCGAAGTAGTCCGTGCCGCGCGCGAGGTCGTCGTCGAGGTCCGCCTGGTCGACGGTGTCGCGGTGGTCGAGCACCGCCTCGAGGAGCGCGACCTTCGTCGGGAAGTGGTGGAGCAGGCCGGGGTGCGACATGCCGACGCGCGACGCCAGCTCGCGCAGCGAGGCGGCGTGGAAGCCGACCTCGCCGAAGAGCACGATGGCGGCCCGGAGGATCTCCTCGCGCTTGGCGCGACCCTTCGCGTACCCGCGCCCGGGGTCGAGGCTCGCGGTGCGACGGGGAGCGCCACGATCGTGGCCGGCGCCGAGTGCCGCACTCGTCATGGTCGCGCTCCGTCCGTCGTCCGACGAGGGAAAACCCTACCGACCGCGGCGGGCCCTCGATGCCCGTGCACCGGGTTTCACCCCGCCCGGCGCGCCGCGCGGCGCTCAGGACGCGGGCGCGAGCGTGGCCTCGGCCGCCTGGTCCCCGGTACTCGGGGTCGGCCCGGGCACCGCGCCCGACGGCCGGTCGGTGGACGACGGCGGCGCGGGCTCGGTGGGGGCCGTCCCGCCCGGGTCCGTGGACTCGTCGTCGCCGCCCTCCGGAGCGGCCGCGAGCGCCTCGGCCGTCGTGGCGGTCACGGCACCGTCGCCGGGAAGGCCGTTCGCCTCCTGGAAGGCGCGCAGCGCCGCCCGGGTCGCCTCGTCCAGCGTGCCGGTGACCGCGACGTCCGCGCCGTGCACGCGCAGGCGCTCCTGGACCCAGGAGACCGACGCCGCGTCGGGCTCGGTCGTGGGCGCCGGTGTCGTCGGGGCGGGCTCCGGCGTGGCGCCGCCCGGCGCGGCGGTGGAGGGCTCGGTGGTCGGCGCGGGGTCGGCCGACGGGGGCGTCGTGCCCGTCCCGCCCGCCGACGGTCGGGGCGCCGGCGTGGTCGCGGGACCGGAGCCGTCCGTCGGGTCCGCGGCGGCGGGCGGCGGGATGCGCGTCACCTCGGGTCTGGGGGCGTCGGGGCGCGGCGTGACGAGCGGGACGCCGTCCTCGACCGTGGTCCCGCCGTCGGCCGAGACGCCGACGACGACGGCCTCGCCGCCGCCGGTCGCGGCGCCCACCATCCCGGCCACCGCGACGACGAGGGTCACCGCGCCGGCGCCCGCGGCGACCGTGACCCACGGCGCGGGGGCGCGGCGCTCGACGGACGCCGCCCGGGCGACGGGGCCGTCCTCCGGGGAACCGGTCGAGCCATGACGTCGGCGCACGTCGCCTCCTTCCAGGCGGTCGAGGACCGGCGGACGACGCGTGGCGCTGCCCGCCAGAGCGGTCGGGTGGACGTCCACCCTGCCCCATGGTTCGGCCGGATGTCACGCCCGGGGGCCTGACCTGCGACGACGCCGCGCCGGACGGCGCGGGTCCACGGCGCGACCGACCGGGTTGCGACGAAGGTCGCAACGCAGCTTCCCCCCTGCGCCGCAAGACCCGGGGACCGCCCGCGCGACAGCCTGGTGGGGCACCGCACGGGAGCCCGTGCGGGACGCATCGAGGAAGGGACCGGCATGACCTCCATCCACGTCTCCGGGCTGCGCAAGTCCTACGGGGCGTTCGACGCCGTGCACGACGTGACGTTCACGGCCGCGCCCGGCCGCGTCGTCGGGCTGCTCGGGCCGAACGGCGCGGGGAAGACCACGACGCTGCACGTCCTGCTCGGCCTCGCGGCAGCGACCGCGGGCAGCGCGACGTTCGACGGTCGCGCGTTCGCCGACCTGCCGCACCCCGCCCGCACCGTCGGCGCCCTGCTCGACGCCGGCGGGCTCCACCCCGGGCGCACCGGCCGCGACCACCTGCGCGTGCTCGCCGCCGCGGGCCGGATCCCGCCGAACCGCGTCGACGACGTGCTCGCGCTCGTCGGCATGACGCCCGCCGCCGACCGGCGCGTGCGGACGTACTCGCTCGGTATGCGGCAGCGCATCGGCATCGCCGCCGCGCTGCTCGGCGAGCCCGAGGTGCTCGTGCTCGACGAGCCCGCCAACGGGCTCGACCCGGCGGGCATGCGCTGGCTGCGCGACCTCGTGCGCGCCTTCGCCGACGACGGCGGCACCGTGCTCCTCGCGAGCCACGTGCTGTCCGAGGTGCGGCAGGTCGCGGACGACCTGGTCGTCGTCGGACAGGGCCGTGTCGTCGCCGACGGTCCGCTCGACGACCTGCTCCGCGGGGAGTCCCTGGAGGACTTCTACCTCGACCTGACC
Source organism: Cellulosimicrobium cellulans (assembly GCF_016921195.1). Lineage (GTDB taxonomy): Bacteria > Actinomycetota > Actinomycetes > Actinomycetales > Cellulomonadaceae > Cellulosimicrobium > Cellulosimicrobium cellulans_F. The sequence goes on along the minus strand of NZ_JAFGYF010000001.1, from coordinate 763,808 downwards.
GCCACGACCGAAGGGGTGCGCTGATGTACCGCGCCGAGATGCTCAAGCTCCGCACGACGCGCGCGACGTGGGTCGTCGCGGCCGTCGCCGTCGCCGGGATGCTCGTCGTCCAGGCGTTCACCCTCCTGCTGCCGACGATCCTGCGGGGCACCGAGGCGCTCGGCGGCGGCTCGGCCGTCGGGATCCAGGCGTCGCCCGAGATGCTCCAGGACCTGGCACCCGACCTCGGCGCGCTCACCGACGCCGCCCAGCCCGCGTTCCAGCGCGGCATGCTCGACCTGCTCGGCAACGGGCTGAACGGTTCGGGGTCGGTCGGCGTCGCGACCGTGTGCATGCTCCTGCTCGGCGTGCTCGCCGTGACGACGGACTTCCGCACGGGCGGCATCGTGCCGACGGCGCTCGTCCAGCCGTCGCGGCTGCGCATCCTCGCGGCCAAGGCCGGCGCCACCGCGACCGTCGCCCTCGTGGTGGGCGTGGTGCTCGCCGTGGTGGGCGCCCTGGGCCTCACCGTCGCGATCGTCTCGACGCCGGGCGCGACGCTCGCGCTCGGTCCTGGCGAGGTCCTCGGCACATGGGCCCGCGGCCTCGCGGTGCTCGTCCTCCTCACCTGGTTGGGGCTGGGGATCGGGACGCTCGTGCGCGGCCAGGTGGCCGCCGTCGTGACCGTCGCCGCACTAGCGCTCGCCGAGCCGATCGTGCGCGGCGCGGTCACCCTGCTGTCCGGCGGCGAGTCCGCCGCGGCGGAGTGGCTGCCCCTGGGTCTGGGCGCCCTCGCCTCGACGGGGCAGTCCGGCGCGGCGCTCCTGGGCGGTGCCGCACCGCTCGGGACGCTGGCCGCGCTCGCGGGGCTCGTCGCCTGGGCCGTGGCGCTCCTCGGCAGCGGCGCGCTCACCCTGCAGCGCCGCGACCTGGCCTGACCACCGAGGTAGAGGCCTGGTACCGCGAGGGAGAGGCGTGGTCACCCGTTCCGGGGACCACGCCTCTCCCTCGGTGGGCCACGGATCTACCTCGGCAGCCGGTTCGGTGCGCCCCCGTAGGGTGGGCGGGCTGCCGTCCGTCCCAGTCGTCCCGCCGTCCCGTTGGAGGAGATCGTGACCGAGGCCCTGGGCCGCGCGCTCGACCGGGCCGGTGTGCGCACCGACACCGGTCGCGACGCCGTGCTCGCCGCGGTCGTCGCCGCCGCGACCGTCGTGCTGTTCCTCGGCATCGAGCGCGTGCTCGCGACGGACGTCGGCGCGACGTTCGGCGCGGGGCCGGGCGCCGTGATCGTCACCCTGGGCGTGCGCGCGACCGTGCTCGCGCTCGTCGTGCTCCAGGCGGCGACCCTGACGGTCCGCCGTCGGGCACCGCTGGCGTGCCTCGCGCTCGCCGTGGCGGCCCAGGTCGCCATCACCGCGCTCCTGCCGCCGTACGTCGGCTTCCAGGCCCCGGCGACCCTCGTCGCCGCCTACTCCGCCGGCGCGTACGCGCCGCGTCGCACGCGCCTGGCCGCACCCGCGGCAGCGGCGGTCGCGCAGGTCGTGCTCGTCTTCGCGCTCGGGGGGTTCGCGGTCCCCGCGGGGGCGGGGCCCGCGCAGCACGCGCTCCAGGTGGGCGGCGCTCTGCTCTCCGCGCTGCTCACGTTCGTGGGCGCGGCGCTCGTCGGCTCGTACGTCGCGACGCGGCGCGAGCTCGTCGCCGAGCTGCGCGACCGGGTGCGGCGCGCCGAGCGCGAGCGCGAGGCGCTCGCCGCCCAGGCGGTCCTCGAGGAGCGGGCCCGCATGGCGCGCGAGCTGCACGACGTCGCGGCCCACCACCTGTCGGGCATCGTGGTCCAGGCGTCCGCCGCGGAACGGCTCGTCGACGCCGATCCCGAGCGCGCCAAGGAGTCGGTGCGCTGGATCCGCGCGCAGGGACGCGCGACGCTCGACGACCTGCGCCTCGTGGTCGGCATCCTGCGCGGCCGCGACGACGAGGGCGGCGACGAGCGCGAGGCACCGCAGCCCACGCTCGCCGAGGTCCCTGCGCTCCTCGACACGGCGCGCTCGGCGGGCACCGTCGTCGAGGTCGAGACCGACGGCAGCCCGTGGGAGCCGACGCCGAGCACGCAGATCGCGGTCTACCGCGTGCTCCAGGAGGCGCTCGCCAACGCGCGCCGGCACGCGCCGGGCCGGCCCGTGGCGGTGCGGTTCGCGTGGTCGGCCGCCGACCTCGTCCTCACGGTGCGCAACCCGGCGGCGGGCACGGTGCCGTCCGCCGACCCGCGGCCCGGGCACGGGCTCGTCGGCATGCGCGAGCGGGCGGCCGTGCTCGGCGGCGCGCTCGACGCGCGGCGCGCCCCTGACGGGGCGTGGATCGTGCGACTCACCGTGCCGCGCGCGCCCCGGCGCGACCCCCGCACCACCGACCAGGAGGTCTCGTGACACGCGTCGTGCTCGTGGACGACCAGGCCGTCGTCCGTGCCGGGTTCACCGTCATCCTCGAGAGCGAGGGGATCGAGGTCGTCGGCGAGGCCTCGAACGGCGCCGACGCCGTGCGCGTCGTGCGGCGCGAGCGGCCCGACGTCGTGTGCATGGACGTGCGCATGCCCGGCGGGGACGGGATCACGGCGACGCGCGCGCTCGCCGGGCCGGACGTCGCCGAGCCGGTGCCCGTGCTCGTGGTGAGCACGTTCGACCTCGACGACTACGTGTTCGGCGCCCTGGAGGCCGGGGCGAGCGGGTTCCTGCTCAAGGACGCCGAGCCGGACGTGCTCGTCGACGCCGTGCGCCGCGTGGCGGCGGGCGACGGCCTGGTCGACCAGTCCCTCACCCGCCGGGTCATCGGCGAGTTCGCGCGCCGCCGCGCGCCCGTCTCCCGGGACGACGACGCCGCTGCGCTGCTCACCCCGCGCGAGCTCGACATCGTCGACCTGCTGTGCCGCGGGTCGTCCAACGCGGAGATCGCGACGGCCCTGTTCCTCGAGCCGAGCACGGTGAAGTCGCACCTGAGCCGGGCCATGACCAAGACCGGGGCGCGCGACCGCGTGCAGCTCGTCGTCTGGGCGTTCCGGCACGGCGTCGTCGACCCGGCCGCCTGACCTCAGCGGACCGGCCGCGGGACCGCGAACCGCGCGTGCACGGGCGCGGCCACGTGCACGAGCTCCGGGTCGGCGGGCGGCAGGCCGAGCCGGTCGAGCAGGTCGGTGTCGAGCGCGTCGAGCGTGCCGCGCCGCAGCGTCCACGGCTCGTGCACCACGGGGAACCGCCACAGCCGCCCGGCCCGCGCGCCGTACGCGTTCCAGCGCGCCGTGAGCCGCCGCACGAGGCCCGACGACGCGTCCACCTCCTCGTGCGCGCGCACCTCGGCGTGCAGGGAGACGTCACGCAGCCCGGCGTGCTCGTGCGGGACACGCAAGGCTCCCCGACCGGCGGAGCGGAACCGGTAGCGCACCGCCGACGGCGGCCCCGTACGGTCGCCGCGCGCGTGCACCGCCGCGCGGGCCGGATGGTAGGGGACGCCCGCGGCGCGCGTCGCGGCGACGAACGCGCGCGACGTGACCCACAGGCCGAGGAACCACACGCCCTCGGTGCCCGCGTGGTCGCGCACGTACGCGCGGACGTTCAGCTCCGGGAACGTCGACCACGCGCCGAGGGCGGGCAGGGGCGGGACGCGGACGTCCGCCATGACGAACGGGACCACGCCGAGCCACGTCGACCCGCCGACCTCCTGCACCGTGAGGCCGGGCGGGAGCCAGCCCTGCACGACGGCCGGGTCGGCGCGCCAGTGCAGGAACGTCAGCGCCTCCCAGCGCTGGGCGTTGACGACGACGCGCGGGGTCCGGTGCGGCGAGGCTCCCGGCCCCCGCGTCGCGGGGTCGGGCGCCGTCGGGGCGGGACCGTCGGTCACCGGACGCCGGCCGCGTCGGACGCGAGGCGGAGGTCGTCGACGAGCGCGGCGAACGCCGCCTCCCGCTCGGCGCGCTCGCGCAGCCGCAGCAGCGCGGACGGGTGGGTGGTGAGCACGACGCGCGGCGCGTCGTCGACGTCGAGCACCTGGCCGCGCTCGGCGGTGACCCGCACGGGACGCCCGAGCACGGCGCGCCCCGCGGTCGCGCCCATCGCGACGACGACGCGGGGCGCCACGGCGGCCACCTCGGCGGTGAGCCACGGGAGGCACGCGCGCACGTGCGCGACGTCCGGGCTCTTGTGCAGGCGACGCTTGCCGCGCTCCTCGAACCGGAAGTGCTTCACGGCGTTCGTCAGGTAGACGTCGTCGGCGGACAGCCCGGCGGCGTCGAGCGCCTCGTCGAGGAGGCGCCCCGCGGGCCCGACGAACGGCTCGCCCTCGCGGTCCTCCCGGTCGCCCGGCTGCTCGCCGACGAGCACGAGCCGCGCGCGCTCGGGCCCGCGCGAGAACACGACCTGCGTGGCGTCCCGCCACAGCTCGCACCCGTGGCAGTCCCGCGCCGCCCGGGCGAGAGCGTCGACGTCGCTCGCCGCACGGCCACGCGGGAGCCACTCCTGCGCGCCGGGTCGCTCCGGGGCCGGTCGTCGGGGGCTCATGGGCCCACCGTGCAGCAGCGAGCGTCGGCTCGCACCCGGCGCTCGCGGGGAGGCACGAGGCCGGACCGGGCCCAGGGCGGACCCCGGGCGGTTCGAGGAGGTCAGAGGACCTGGTAGAGCGCACCCTGCACGAGGCCGAGGACGACCCCGAGGAGTGCCGCCGCGCCGAGGGCCGTGCCGGCGGCGGCGAGCGCCGTGCCCGGCAGCCTCCGTACGAGCGCGACCGCCCCGGTGACCGTCGCGACCAGCGCGAGGACGCCCGTGAGGATGCCGTTCACGAGCTGGAGCACGCCGACCGACGACGGCGAGTAGCCCGACGACGAGAGCACGAACGGGAGGGCCAGCGTGAACACCGCACCGACCAGGACGGTCGCGGCTCCGGCGACGAAGGCCACGACGGCGAGCGGCGAGCGCCGCGCGCCGGGGGCCGGCGAGCTCGAGCCGTGGGGCGAGAGGGCAGGTGCGGACCAGGCCTCGGGGCCGGGCTGGGGAGCGCTCATGCGACCATCCTGCCGGAGCCCCGGGTCGGGCGACGGGGACGTCCGCGGGCTGCGCCGGTCGCCGGGCTCACGGGTGGCCGGGAGCACCCCGCGTGAGGTCCTCCGACTCGTCCGGCTGGTACACGCACACGTGCAGCGCCTGCGGCCGCACGCTGACGTCGAGGCGCTCGGCCGGCTCGACCACGTCGCCGTCGAGCTGGCGGGGCTGCACCCGGTCGGAGACCACGGAGACCTCCCGGCCCCGCACGACCTCCCGGCTCGGTACGCGGCTCTTGCCCCGCACCACGCCCCACAGGAGCTGGACCCAGTGCCGGAGGTTGCGCGGCGCGATGATCGCGACCTCGAGCTGCCCGTTGTCGGGCTCCGCGTCCGGGAGCAGGTTCGTCCCGGCCTGGAGACGTCCCACGTTGCCGATCACCACCGTGCGCGCACGCCGGCGTCGGGTCTGTCCGTCGACGGTCACCTCGACGCGCATCTCGTCGTCGGTGAGGTGCTTGAGCGCGGAGAAGACGTACGCGACGGAGCCCGCCTTCGCCTTGAGCGCCGTCGGGGCGTCGCGCATCATCGCGGCGTCGAGGCCCATCCCGGCCATGATCGCGAACGTCTGGCCGTCGGCGACACCGACGTCGATCGTGCGCCGTCCGCCCTCCAGCACGAGCCGGACGCCCTCCTCGGCGTCGGTCGGGACGCCGAGGTTCACCGCGAGGAGGTTCCCCGTGCCGCCCGGCAGGATCGCGAGCGCGGCGTCGGTCCCGGCCAGCCCCTCGACGACGGCCCGCACCGTCCCGTCGCCGCCGCTGACGAACACCACCTCGGCCCCGTCGGCGACGGCCTGGCGCGCCTGGCCCGTGCCCGGGTCCTCGGCCGTCGTCTCGAGCCAGGTGGGTTCCGGCCACCCCGCCTCGGTGAGCCGCGCGACGAGGAGGTCGCGCAGCTCGTCCAGCCCTTCGACCCGGTTCGGGTTGACGATCACGGCCGAGCGGTGGGGCCCGACGTCGGGGCGCTGCGGAGCGGTGTTCTGGGTCTCGCTCGTCTCGTCGGTGGGCACGGACCGAGTATGTCCCGGCACGGCACCGCCCGCCCGGGATCGGGGGTCTGCGGCCCACCCTCACGAGATAGAGCCCTGGTCGACGACCAGGGCTCTACCTCGACGGGCCCAGGGCTCTACCTCGGCGGGCCAGGGCTCCGCCTCGGCGGGCCGGGCCCTCCTCCCTCAGAGCTCGGACGTCAGGCGGTGAGGATCTCCGTCCCGAGGGTCAGCCCCTCGGCCTCGGGGTCGCGGTCGACGCGCACCACGTCGCCGTCGGCGACGTCGCCCGAGAGCAGCATCCGCGCGAGGCGGTCGCCGATCTCGCGCTGCACGAGGCGGCGCAGGGGGCGCGCCCCGTACGCGGGGTCGAAGCCCTCGAGCGCGAGCCACTCGCGGGCGGCCGTCGTGACGTCGAGCGTGATGCGCCGGTCGGCGAGACGCTTGGCGAGGTGCGCGACGCTGATGTCGACGATCCGGCCGAGCTCGTCGAGCGTGAGCGGCTCGAACACGATCACGTCGTCGAGGCGGTTGAGGAACTCCGGCTTGAAGCTCGACCGCACGGTGCTCATCACGGCCTCGCGCTTCGCGGCGTCGTCGAGCATCGGGTCCACGAGGAACTGCGACCCGAGGTTCGAGGTCAGCACGAGGATGACGTTGCGGAAGTCGACCGTGCGCCCCTGGCCGTCGGTGAGGCGGCCGTCGTCGAGCACCTGGAGCAGGATGTCGAAGACCTCGGGGTGCGCCTTCTCGACCTCGTCGAGCAGGACCACCGAGTAGGGACGGCGCCGCACGGCCTCGGTGAGCTGGCCGCCCTCCTCGTAGCCGACGTACCCCGGGGGCGCGCCGACGAGCCGGGCCACCGAGTGCTTCTCGGAGTACTCCGACATGTCGATGCGCACCATGGCGCGCTCGTCGTCGAAGAGGAAGTCCGCGAGCGACTTGGCGAGCTCCGTCTTGCCCACGCCCGTGGGGCCGAGGAAGAGGAACGAACCCGTGGGCCGGTCCGGGTCGGCGACGCCCGCGCGCGAGCGGCGGACGGCGTCGGACACCGAGCGGACGGCCGCCTGCTGGCCGATGAGGCGCTCCCCGATGACCTCCTCCATGTGCAGGAGCTTCTCGCTCTCGCCCTGGAGCATGCGGCCGGCGGGGATGCCCGTCCACGCGGACACGACCTCCGCGATCTCGTCCGCGCCGACCTTGTCGGCGATCATCGGTGCGGCCTCGGGCCCGGACGCGGCGAACGCGTCGTCCGCCCGCTCCTCGGCCTCGGCCGTGTCGAGCTCGCGCTGCACCTGCGGGATCTCGCCGTACTGGAGCCGGCCCGCGGTCTCGAGGTCGCCCTCGCGGATGGCGCGCTCGACCTGGACCCGCAGCTCGTCGAGCTTGGCGCGCAGGTCGCCCACGCGGTTGTGGCCGGCCTTCTCGGCCTCCCAGCGCGCGGTGAGCGCGGCGAGCTCCTCACGCCGGTCGGCGAGGTCGGCGCGCAGCTTCTCGAGCCGCTCGAGGGACGCCGGGTCGGTCGACTCGGAGAGCACGACCTCCTCCATCTCCAGGCGCGTGACCGCGCGCTGCAGCTCGTCGATCTCGATCGGCGACGAGTCGAGCTCCATGCGCAGGCGCGACGCCGCCTCGTCGACGAGGTCGATCGCCTTGTCCGGGAGCTGGCGACCGGTGATGTAGCGGTCGGAGAGCGACGCCGCGGCGACGAGCGCCGAGTCGGCGATCGTCACCTTGTGGTGCGCCTCGTACCGCTCCTTGAGCCCGCGCAGGATCGCGACGGTGTCCTCGACCGACGGCTCCCCGACGAACACCTGCTGGAAGCGGCGCTCGAGGGCCGGGTCCTTCTCGATGTACTCGCGGTACTCGTCGAGCGTGGTCGCACCGACGAGACGCAGCTCGCCGCGCGCGAGCATGGGCTTGAGCATGTTGCCCGCGTCCATGGCACCCTCGCCGCCGGCGCCCGCGCCGACGACCGTGTGCAGCTCGTCGATGAACGTGACGACCTCGCCGTCGGAGGACCTGATCTCCTCCAGGACGGCCTTGAGCCGCTCCTCGAACTCGCCGCGGTACTTCGCGCCCGCGACCATGCTCGCGAGGTCGAGGGACACGAGGCGCTTGCCCTGGAGCGACGTGGGGACGTCGCCCGCGACGATGCGCTGCGCGAGGCCCTCGACGACGGCCGTCTTGCCGACGCCGGGCTCGCCGATGAGCACGGGGTTGTTCTTGGTGCGGCGGCTCAGCACCTGCACGACGCGCCGGATCTCGGAGTCACGCCCGATCACGGGGTCGAGCTTGCCCTCGGCGGCCGCGGCCGTGAGGTCGGTCCCGTACTGCTCGAGCGCCTTGTACGTGCCCTCCGGGTTCGGGCTCGTCACGCGCGCGCTCCCCCGCACGGCGGGCAGCGCCGAGCGCAGCGCGTCGGCGGTCGCGCCGGCCTGCTGAAGGATCGTCGCCGCCTGCGACGAGCCCGCGGCGATGCCGAGCAGCAGGTGCTCGGTGGAGACGTACTCGTCGCCGAGGGCCTGCGCCTCCTTCGCGGCGTTGTCGAGCGCCGTGGACGTGGCGCGCGACGGCGTCGGCTGCGCGACGGCCGACCCGCTCGCGGTGGGGAGCGCGACGAGCGCGGCACGGACCTTCTGGCCGACGGCCTGCTTGTCCGCGCCGACGGCGTCGAGCAGCCCGACGGCGACCCCGCCCTCCTGCGTGAGCAGAGCGGCGAGGAGGTGGGTCGGCTCGAGCTGGGGGTTGCCGGCGGCCGACGCGGTCTGGATCGCCTCGCCGATCGCCTGCTGCGACATCGTGGTGAACTTCGTTTCCATAGGTGCTCCGGTGTGGTGCTCGAAAGATGGTCTGACCAGTGGAACCACTCCGAAGTTGAGTGTATTCCGCTCAACTTCCTACGCCGGCCTGGCGCCCGACCTCCCCGTGGTCCGTCGTCCGGAGCGGATGAAGTCCGGCCGCATTCCGTCTCAAATCGGCATCGACCCTCGCCTCGGGCGACGATCCGCGACATGCTGGGCCAGTGAACTCCACCCCCTTGCGCAGACGTCTCGGCCTCGCTGCCCTCTTCGCCACCCTCGCACTGTTCCTCGCGGGCTGCATGAAGATGGACATGAACCTCACCCTCAACGAGGACGACACCGCCGACGGCACGATCATCATGGCGTTCTCGGACGAGTTCGCCGAGTCGATGGGGCAGGACCCGCAGGCGCTGTGGGACCAGATGGGCTCCGAGATGGAGTCGGACCTGCCTCCGGGCGCGACGGCGGAGCCGTACGCCGAGGGCGGCTACACCGGTACGAAGATGACGTACACGGACCAGCCGATCTCGGAGATGTCGACCGGTGGCGCCGACGAGCTGTCCATCACGCGCGAGGGCGACGAGTTCGTCGTCAGCGGCTCGATGGACATGTCGGACGAGGAGATGGGCCTCGACGGGTCCGACCCGAGCACGGACGAGATGACCCGCCAGATGATGGAGGGCTTCGAGGTCGTCATCTCGGTCACCTTCCCCGGTGAGGTCGGCGAGACCAACGGCGAGGTCGACGGCAACACCGTCACGTGGCGACCGGTGATGGGCGAGGTCAACGAGATCTCGGCCCGTGGCTCGGCGATCGCCGGCGGCTCCGGGGGGTCCGGCGACGAGGGCTCGGACGAGGCGACCGACTCGGACGGCGCGACCGCGCCCGACGGCGGCGACGGCGCGGGCGACGCCGCGGACTCGGGCTCCCTGGCGTGGCTCTGGTTCGTCATCGGCGGCGTCGTGCTGCTCGGCATCATCGGCCTCGTGCTCTGGCTCGTGCTCCGCTCCAAGCCGGGCACGCAGGACGGCCAGGCGGCCGGCTTCCAGCAGGGCGGCTACCCGGGCCAGCCGGGTCAGCCCGGCGCCTACGCGGCGCCCGGCCAGTACCCGGGCCAGCAGGGCGGCTACCCCGCGCAGCAGGGCCAGTACCCCGGGCAGCCGGGCGCCTACCCGGGCCAGCCGGGTGCCTACCCCGGCCAGCACCAGGGCCAGCAGCTCGGTCAGCCCGGCGCCTACCCCGGCCAGCAGGGACAGCAGCCGGGCTCCTACCCGGCCCAGCCGGGCTCGCCGCAGGGCTACGGATCGCAGCCCCCGGCGCCGGGTCAGTACGGCGCCCAGCCGCCGGCCCCGCCGCAGCCGCAGGGCGGCTACCCCGGCGCGGCCCCGTACGCGCCTCCCGGCGCGCCGCACCCGCAGTCGTCGCCGACGACGCCGCTTCCCGCGCAGCCGCCCGCGCCTCCCGGGGCGACCCAGCCGCTGCCGCCGCACCAGCAGCCGGCCCCGACCCAGCCCCTCCCGCCGCAGCAGGGCGCAGGACCGGACGGCCCTCCGGCACCGGGCGGACCCGACGACGAGATCGACGACGCGACGCGCCTGCGCCCGCCGCCCGAGTGACGGGCGCGACGCCTCGCGTGGCGTCGGCCACGCGACGCCCGTGACCCGCAGCACCACCCATCGACGGCCCGCCCCGAACTCCGGGGCGGGCCGTCGTGCGTCACGCCGACACGAGCAGCGCCACGGCCGCACGTATTTGTTTATCGATATCGCCTTTTGAGTCCGGAGCGGGTTACGGTCGCCCGAGCCGCCGGTCGCCCGGGTGCCCGGCGGAGCGCGGGGGGCGTAACGGTTCACTCAACGAGGAGTCACCATGAAGCATCACGCCTGGCGCCTGGCCACGGGCCTCGCCGCAGCAGCAAGCGCGCTCGCGGTCGGGGTCGCCGCGGTACCGGCGAGCGCGGCCGACGACGAGTACAAGGTCCTCGTCGTCGGCGAGACCCTGGGCTTCCGCCACTCGCACATCGACGAGACGACGGAGGCGGTCATCGCCATCGGCGAGGAGCGCGGGTTCACGGTCGACGTGTGGGACTCGCGACAGCCCGAGCTGACGCTCGACTCGACGCCGTTCACGAGCGCCGAGGACCTGTCGCAGTACGCGACGATCCTCTTCGCGTCGCCCGTCGACGGCACGAACAACCAGGACCCCGCGCGCCCGCGCCTCCTGGACGACTCCGAGCTTGCGGCCCTGCAGGGGTACATCCGCGCCGGTGGCGGCTACGTGGGCCTGCACGCCGCGACCGACACCATGCACGCGGTGCCGTGGTACGGCGAGCTCAGCGGCGGGTCGGCCCGCTTCAAGAGCCACCCGGCCCAGCAGACGGCCACGATGCGCGTCGAGAGCCCTGGCCACCCGTCGACCGAGATGCTCCCCGCGGAGTGGACGCGGTTCGACGAGTGGTACAACTTCACGAGCAACCCGCGTGAGGACGTGCACGTGCTCATCACCCTCGACGAGTCGACGTACAACCCCGGCCGCGACGCCATGGGCGACGACCACCCCCTGGCGTGGTGCCAGAACTTCGAGGGCGGACGCTCCTGGTACGAGGGCGCCGGCCACGTCGACTCCTCGTACTCGGACCCGGTCTTCCTCGCGCACCTCGCGGGCGGCATCGAGTGGACGGCCGGCAAGGTGAGCGGCGGTGGTGACTGCGTCACCTTCAAGGAGGTCGACGGCATCGTGACGTCGCTCTCGACGGGGTCGAACCGTGCGGAGAAGCTCTCCGCCGGGGTGAGCGACTACCTCGACCGGGCCGAGGCCGCGGCGGACGCGGGCGAGCACGCCGACGCCATCGCGATCCTCAAGCAGGCGAAGGGGAAGGCGCACGGCCTCCAGGACGAGACCCTCGTCGCCAAGATCGCCGACCTGATCGAGTGGCAGCAGACGCTCGTCTCCTGACCGCGAGAGCCCTGCTCGACCGGAGCGGCCACGCCTGCCCGGGCGTGGCCGCTTCGGCTCTTGCGGCAGGCGCGCCGTCAGGACTCGACGGTGACCTCGACGACGTCCCCCACGGCGTCGAACCGCACCGCGGGCCGGTAGCCGTCGAGGAGGTGCTCCCCGCAGGAGTCCGCGAGGTGCACGACCGTGCCGCCGTCGTCGTGCCGCTCGACGAGCTCGACCACGAGGTCGTCGAGCGCCTCCGCGAGCTCGTCCGGCGTCGGCTCGTCCTCGCTGAACCGGCGGACCACGGCCTCGACGGCGCGGCGCGCCAGCCGCGGGCTCAGGGCGTCGTCCCACAGCGCCTCCGCGGGCACGTACGCGAGCGCCTCGGCGCCGATGCCCGGGTCGACCTCGGCGAGCGTCGCGGGCCGCCACGACGGGTTGCGGTCCTTGTCGACCACCTGCGCGCGGACGCCCTCGACGAGGTCGGGCTGCGTGTCGACGAACCACGAGACGAGCCCGTACTCCTGCACGAGCGCGGCGCGCAGGTCCGGCAGGCCGCGCGCGCTGCGGACCGCCGCGAGCGCCACGGTGACCGCGGTGGGCGACAGCCGCTCCAGCTCGTCGGCCTCGGCGCCCGCCTGGCCGTCCCCGTCCCGGGCGGCGGCACGCAGCCGGGCGACGATCTCGGGCACCGTGTCCGCCGCGTACGCGGCGTCGACCACGGCCTGGCGCGCGACCAGGCGCGAGACGGGGGCGGGCAGGGCGTGGCGGCGCACGACCTCCCTGACGTCCTCGACGTCGAGCGGGTCGACGCCCGCGGTCGCGAGCGCGGCGAGATCGGCGGCGAGCACGGACAGCCGCTCGCTCGGCACGTAGTGGTCGGCGAGACCGGCGAAGATCGCGTCGCCGGCGTCCATCGTCACGGCACCGAGCGCGAGCATCTCCCCGAGCCGCCCGGGCGCACGGGCCAGGAGCCAGGAACCGCCGACGTCGGGCGTGAAGCCGATCCGCGTCTCCGGCATGGCGACGCGCGACCGTTCGGTCACGACGCGGACCGGCGCGTGCGCGCCGAGGCCGACGCCGCCGCCCATGGTGATGCCGTCCATGATCGTCACGACGGGCACGGGCAGCTCCGCGAGCGCCGCGTCGACCGCGTACTCGCGCCGGAAGTACCGGCGCGCGTCGGCCTGGCGCCCGGCCAGGATCGACGCGCGCAGCTCGCGCACGTCGCCGCCCGCGCACAGGCCGCGGTCGCCCGCCCCGTCGAGCAGCACCACGCGCACGGTCGGGTCGACGCGCCACTCCTCCAGCACGTCGGCGATCTCGCCGAGCATCGCGTAGCCGAGCGCGTTGAGCGCGCGAGGCCGGTCCAGGGTGAGGTGCCCGACGCCGTCGTCGACGCGGGCGAGGATCTCGCTCGTCATCCGCATCACGCTACCCCGCGCCCGCGCGTTGTCGCCCAGGGATCGCGCCGGGACGCGAGAATCTGCTGACACGTGGTGGAGCGAGGACGGGAGAAGCGGATGGCCTCGACGCAGACGCCGGAGTGGCGCACGGACGTGCTGGGCGAGGACTGGGTGGCGCGCGACCTCGACCTGCCGGACGGCGCGGTCGCGACCCTGGTGCGACGCGATGGCGCGGCGCCGGCGGGCGACCGGCCGGCGGTGCTGTACGTGCACGGGTTCATCGACTACTTCTTCCAGGCGCACGTCGCGGAGGCGGTCGAGGCCCGTGGCTACCGGTTCTACGCGCTCGACCTACGGGGCTACGGGCGCTCGATCGGCCGCGGCTCGGGCGCGCCGTCACGGCCCGACGACGACCCGAACTTCGTCACCGACCTCGCCGTCTACGCCCGCGACCTCGACGCGGCCGCGCGGGCGATCCGCGCGGAGGGCCACGAGCGGCTCGTCGCGCTGGGGCACTCGACGGGCGGGCTGGTCGCGAGCCTGTGGGCGGACGCGCGACCCGGGCGGCTCGCGGCGCTCGTGCTGAACAGCCCGTGGTTCGACCTCAACAAGCCGTGGGTGTTCCGCGGGCCGGTGACGCGGGTGATCGACGTCGTCGGGCGGTTCGCGCCGCGGCTCGTCGTGGGCGGGCTCGACCCGCACTGGGCGCAGGCCCTGCACGCGAGCACGGGCGGCGAGTGGGACTTCGACCTCGCGTGGAAGCCGATCGAGGGCTTCCCGGTGCGAGCGGGGTTCCTGCGGGCGGTACGGCGGGGGCACGCGCGCGTCGGGCGCGGCCTGCACGTCGACTGCCCGGTCCTCGTGCTCGCGTCCGCGCGCAGCGGCCCGGCGTCCGGCTGGCACGACGCGCTCCTCACGACCGACAGCGTGCTCGACGTCGGCCACATCACCTCGCGCGCCGAGCGGCTGGGCGACGACGTCACGGTCGTCGCCGTGGAGGGCGGCGCGCACGACCTCGCCCTCTCCCCCGAGCCCGCCCGGTCGACCTACCTGCGAGAGGTCCTCGACTGGCTCGACGCCCGGGTCTGACGGCCGGGTCGGGCGGCCGGGTCCGGCGGCCGGGTCGCGTCCGGCGGACCGCTCCCCTGGCGTCGGCGTGGACGCGTCCATCGCCGCGAACATCGTGCGAGCACGCTCCTCGGCGTCGACGTCGTGCCGACGACGACCCCACCGTCGTGTCCGAATCCCGCTAGCCAAGGGGTCGTCCCGCGGGTGAGGATCGAGGCATGACCACGACCCTCGCGACTCCTCGCGCAGCGGCGGACCCCGTGTTCGCGGAGCGCTACCGCGCCATCGCGTCGCGCGACCGCCGGTTCGACGGGCAGTTCATCACCGCGGTGAGCAGCACGGGGATCTACTGCCGCCCGTCGTGCCCTGCGCGCACGCCCAAGCCGGAGAACGTCACGTTCTACCTCACGTCCGCGGCTGCGCACGAGGCCGGCTACCGCGCGTGCAAGCGGTGCCTCCCCGAGGCCGTGCCCGGCACGCCGAGCTGGGACCTCGGGCACGACCTCTCGGCCCGCGCGATGCGGCTCGTCGCGGACGGCGTCGTGGACCGCGAGGGCGTCGACGGACTCGCCGCGCGGCTCGGGTACTCGCCGAGGCACGTGCACCGCGTGCTCGTCGCGGAGCTGGGTGCGGGGCCCGTCGCGCTCGCCCGCGCGCTGCGCGCCCAGACCGCTCGCGCACTGCTCACGGGCACCGACCTCCGCCTCGCCGACGTCGCGTTCGCCGCCGGCTTCGGCAGCGTCCGGCAGTTCAACGACACGATCACCGAGGTCTTCGACACGACACCGAGCGAGCTGCGCCGTCGGGCGCGGCCCGACCGCCCGGCCCCTGCCCGCGGCACGGGCGGGCGCGTCCCGGGCGACCCGGGCGCCGTCGGGGACGACGGCGGCACCACCGCGGTGCTCGACCT
The DNA here is from genome assembly GCF_016921195.1 of Cellulosimicrobium cellulans. Lineage (GTDB taxonomy): Bacteria > Actinomycetota > Actinomycetes > Actinomycetales > Cellulomonadaceae > Cellulosimicrobium > Cellulosimicrobium cellulans_F. The sequence continues at coordinate 748,630 of NZ_JAFGYF010000001.1, read as the reverse complement.
CACGCTCCCCCTGCGCGAGCCCTTCGACGGGCGCGGCGTCTTCGCGTTCCTCGCCGCGCGCGCCGTCGACGGCGTCGAGGTCGCCGACCTGACCGGTCCCGTCCTGTCGTACGCGCGCACGCTCGCGCTGCCGCACGGTCCGGGCGCGTTCCGCGCGACGTACGGCCCGACACCGGGCAGCGCCCGCGGCGGGGCTCGGTTCCACGTCGAGCTCGAGCTCACGTCCGTGGCCGACCTGCCCGCGGCGATCGCCCGGGTCCGTCGCCTCTTCGACCTCGACGCGGACCCCGCGGCCGTGGACGCGGCCCTCGCGGCCGACCCGGCGCTCGCCGCGTCGGTGCACGCCGTCCCGGGCGTCCGCGTCCCGGGCGCGGTCGACGCGACGGAGATCCTCGTGCGCGCCCTCGTCGGGCAGCAGATCTCGGTCGCCGCCGCGCGGACGCACCTGTCGCGGCTCGCGGTCGCGCTGGGCACGCCGTTCGCGTCCCGGTTCGGGCCGACCCGTCTCTTCCCCACGCCGGCGCAGCTCGCCGACGGCGGTGCCGACCTCGTGCGCGGGCCCGCGCGACGGACGGCCGCGATCCTCGGGGTCGCGCGCGCGCTCGCCGACGGGTCGCTCGCGCTCTCCGCCGCCGACGACCCGGCCGCCCAGCGCGCGGCGCTCGAGGCGATGCCCGGCGTCGGCCCCTGGACGTCCGGGTACGTCGCGATGCGCGTCCTGCACGACCCCGACGTCCTGCTCGACGGCGACCTCGCCCTCCGCGCGGGCGCCGCGGCGCTCGGTCTGCCCGACGACCGGCGCGCGCTCGCCGCGCACGCGGAGCGCTGGGCGCCGTGGCGCTCGTACGCCGCGATGCACCTCTGGCGCGCAGCGGCTCCCCGACCCTCGTCCGCCCCCACGAAGGAGACCCCGTGACCACCGCAGCCACCGCCCCCGCGACGACCGCCACCGCGACGGCCGTCACCGCGACCGTCGCCACGTCCGACGGCCCGTTCACGGTCGTCGTCGACCCCGACGGCACGGTCCTCGCCTCCGGCTGGACCGCCGAGCCCGCGGCGCTCGTTGCGCTGGTCCACCCCGACCTGCGTCCCGTGGACGTGACGCCCGTGACGGACGACGACCCCGCCGTCGTGCCCGCCGTCGCCGCGGTCCGGGCCTACTACGCGGGCGACGTGCGCGCGATCGACGCCGTGCCCGTGCGCCAGGTCTCGGGGCCCTACCGTGCGCACGCGTGGGACGTGCTGCGCACGGTGGAGCCCGGCGACCCCGTGACGTACACGCGGTACGCCGAGCTCTCGGGCCGCCCCGCCGCCGTGCGCGCCGCCGCGGGCGCGTGCGCGATGAACGCGGCCGCGCTGTTCGTGCCGTGCCACCGGGTGCTGCGCACGGACGGCAGCCTCGGCGGCTTCCGCTACGGCCTCGAGGTCAAGCGCAGCCTGCTCGACCGCGAGGCCCGCGCGACCGGAGCGCCCTCCCTGCTCTGAGCCGGGACGGGTCGCCCCCACCCCCACGGTGCCGAACCCGGGGTTGTTCCCGGGTTCGGCGTCGAACCCGGGAACAACCCCGGGTTCGGCACCGTGGGGTCAGGCGATCGAGGGCTCCTCTGGCGCGGAGACGGTGAAGACCGCGCCGGCGATGAGCGGCACGGACGTCACGCGGCGCTCGAGGTCGTCGAGGCGGCGTGCGACGGACGTCTCCGACTCGTCGCCGCGCAGGTCCACGCTCGCCACGAGGTACAGCGCGCGCGGGCCGACGTACTCGAGCCGCAGGTACGTCACGCGCTCCACCTCGGGCAGGTCCCGGATGCCCTCCAGGACGGCCGCACGCGTGGCGGGCATCGCGGCCTCGCCCACGAGGAACCGGCGGTTGCGGTCGATGAGCACCACCGACACGACCGCGAGGACGACGCCGACGACGATCGAGCCGATCGCGTCCGGGACGGGCGAGCCCGTGACCTGATGGGCGAGCACGCCCACGAACGCGACGACGAGGCCGATCAGGGCGGCGGCGTCCTCCGCGTACACCGCGCGCAGCGTCGGGTCCGACGTCACGAGCACGTGGTGCAGCGTCTCGCGGTCGGCCGCCCTCGCCTCGTCGCGCGCCTGGCGGCGAGCCCGGAGGAACGACACGCCCTCCAGGACGAACGCGAGCGCCAGCACGGCGTACGCGACGACGTAGTCGCCCGCCGGCTCCGGGTGCACGAGCTCCTGGATGCCGTGCGTGATCGAGACCCCGGCGCCCACGGCGAACAGCCCGATCGCCGCGAACATCGACCACACGTACGCCTCGCGACCGAACCCGAGCGGGTGCTCGGCGTCGGCGGGGCGTCGGGAGCGCTTGTCCGCGACGAGCAGGAAGATCTCGTTGCCGGTGTCCGCCCACGAGTGCACGGCCTCGGCGAGCATGGACGCGGACCCGGTGATCGTCGCGGCGACGGTCTTCGCACCGGCGATGAGCGCGTTCGCCAGGAACGCGACGACGACGGTCACGGTGCTCTCGTTGCCGTCCTCCGGACGGGCGACCCGGGGGTTGCGCGACTCCGGCTGCGGCGGAGCGGGCGTGGAGGCGTCGGCCATGCTGCCGGTCTACCAGCCGTGCCCACGGCCCGCGCGCGGAGCGGTGGTCTCCCGAGTCCCGGGAGCGCTCGCCGTCGGAGCCGCACGTGGCGACGGGCCCGTCAGCGCTCGGAGGTCTCCGACCCCACCTCGGGCCCGACGTCGCCGGAGGCCGCGTCGGCGGTGTCGGCGAGGTCCACGTCGTCGGTGGCGCCGGGCTCGGCACCCTCGGTGCCCTCGTGCTCGCCCACGTCCTCGCGCTCGGCCGCGTCCTGGTCGCGCGTCAGCTCGTCGACGACGAGCAGGTCGGTCCGCACCTTGCCCGTCCGGTACCCGGCGCGGCCGACCATGTGCGCCGCGACGGGCGAGGTGAGGAGCTGGAAGACCACGACGAGGAAGAGCGTCGCGACGGCGCCCCACGAGCGCAGCCGGAGGCTGAGCCCGGCGAGCACGAGGATGAGCCCCAGGACTTGCGGCTTCGTGGCCGCGTGCATGCGCGCGAGGAGGTCGGGGAAGCGCACGACGCCGACGCCCGCGGCGAACGCGAGGAACGCGCCGCACAGCAGGAAGACGGCCGAGACGACGTCGGCCACGGTGTCCCAGAAGGCGGTCGTCGGGTCCATCACCGCACCTCCCCCTCGGGTGCCCCGCCGTGGTGCTCGGGATCGACGGCCGCCTCGCGGTCCGCCTCCTCCGCCTCCCGGCGGGCAGCGTCCTCCGCCGCGACCTCGTCGGCCGTGCGGATGCGCCCCTCGTCCTCGGGCTCGACCGACGCGAACCGCGCGATCGTCACCGAGCCCACGAACCCGACGAGCGACAGCACGACGAGGATCGGGATGGTGTCCGTGCGCCGCGAGAACGCGGCCTCCAGTGCGATCGCCCCGACGAGCGTCGTCGTGAAGACGTCGAGCGCGATCGTGCGGTCGAGCATCGACGGCCCGCGCTCGGCGCGCGCGACGGCGAAGGTCGCGCCCGTGGCGAGCAGCACGGCGCTCACCACGACGATCACGAGGTAGACGGTGTCGGTCATGCCTCGGCCACCTCTCGCGCCGACGGGACGTCGTACAGGCCCGCGGCCCGCAGCTCGTCGTTGGACGCGAGCGCGTGCAGCACGCGCGCCTCGAGCGCGAGCGTGTCCGCACGGACCTTCTCCACGCCGCCCGCGGCCTCGACGTCGAGCACGTGCAGGTAGAGCATCCCGGTGAGGCGGTGCGCCTCGACGACGATCGAGCCGGGGACGAGCGACGACAGCTCGGCGGTGATGGTCAGGTAGATGTCGGACGGGTTCCGCAGCCGCACGCCCACGACGGCGCCGCGAGGCGTGTGCCGCGGGTTCAGCGCGAGCAGGCTCACCTGGAACGACGCGACGACGAGGTCGGAGACGAACCGCGCGACGAGCACGGTGAACGGCCACGGCCGGAACGTCCCGCGCGCCGCGATCGACGGCAGCGGGAAGAACGTGATCACGGCGAAGCCGAGGATGACGCCCGCGAGGACGTTGCCCCACGACAGGTCGCCCCAGAGCATGACCCAGACGATCGTCAGCCACAGGATCGTGCGCCACTGCGTGGTGACGCGCGCGAACCAGCCGGAGGCGAGCGCGCGACGGCGGCGGTGCAGGCTCATCCGTCCCCACCCCCGGTCGTCGCGGCGGGCTCCGTGCCGTCCGTCTCGCCGGTCGCGACCTCGTTCGACTCGCCCTGCCCGCGGTCGGAGTCGCCCGGGAACACGGCGTCGACGTAGGTGTGGCCGTCGAGCAGCGTCGCGGCCGCGCGCTCGGTGTACGAGTAGAGCGGGCCCGCGACCACGGTGAGCGCGAGGCCGAACGCGACGAGCGCCGTCGCCGGGCCGACCATGCCGCGCGGGAGGCGCGCCTGCGCGGGGACCTCGACGGGCGCCGTCTGCCAGAACGCCTTGTTCCACGCCTTGACGATCGCGTACAGCGTGAGCAGCGACGTGACGACCGACCCCACGACGAGGGCCCACGCGAGCGGCGTGCCCTGCGCGACGCCCTCCTCGAGGAGCCCGACCTTGCCGAGGAAGCCCGACAGGGGCGGGATCCCGGCGAGGTTCATCGCGGGGATGAAGAACAGGATGGCCAGGCCGGGCGCGAGCTTGGCGAGGCCGCCGAGCCGGTCGAGCGACGTCGACCCGCCGCGACGTTCCACGAGCCCGACGACGAGGAACAGCGTCGTCTGGACGGTGATGTGGTGCACCACGTAGAAGATCGCCGCGGCCATGCCCGGCTCGGACGCGAGCGCGATGCCGAAGATCATGTAGCCGATGTGGCTGACGAGCGTGAACGACAGGAGTCGCTTGATGTCGTTCTGCGCGACGGCGCCGAGGATCCCGACGACCATCGTGAGCAGCGCGAGCCACATGAGCACGTCGTCGACCACGCTGTCCTCGGGGAACAGCAGCGTCTGCGTGCGGATGATCGCGTAGACGCCCACCTTGGTGAGCAGGCCGGCGAACACCGCCGTGACGGGCGCGGGCGCCGTCGGGTAGGAGTCGGGCAGCCACGCGGAGAGCGGGAAGATGGCCGCCTTGATCCCGAACGCGAGCAGCAGGAGGAGCTGGATGGCCAGCGCCACGCCCGGGTCGATCTCGGCGTAGCGCTCGGAGAGCTGCGCGAGGTTGACCGTGCCCGTCGCCGCGTAGGTCAGCGCGATCGCGACGAGGAAGACGATCGACGACAGCAGCGCCACGACGACGTAGATAGACCCGGCCCGGATGCGCTCGCCCGTGCCGCCGAGCGTCAGGAGCACGTAGCTCGCCGCGAGGAAGATCTCGAACCCGACGTAGAGGTTGAACAGGTCGCCCGAGAGGAACGCGTTGAACACGCCCGCGGCGAGCACCATGAACGTCGGGTGGTAGATGGCGACCGGCGCCTCCTCGTCGCCGTCCGCCACGCCCTGCGCGAGCGAGTAGAGCAGGACGCACAGCATGACGAAGCTCGAGACCACGAGCATGAGCGAGGACAACCGGTCCGCGACGAGGTCGATCCCGACCGGCGCGGCCCAGCCGCCGACGTCGACGACGATCGGCCCCGAGTCGGCCGCGACCAGGAGGCCGATCGACGCCGCGAGCACGAGCGCGAGCGCGGCGACCGTGATGATCCGCTGGGCGCGCGGGTGACGCCAGAGCGCGAGCGCGAGCCCGGCCGCGACGAGCGGGAGGACCACGGGGAGCGGGACGAGGGCCGCGGCGGTGAGGGTCATCGCGGCTCCTTCCCGTCGCTGCGGTCGTCAGGTCGTGGGTCGTCCGGGCGGTCGCGCCGGGCGCCGTCGTCTGCCGGGGCCTGCGGGGCCGGGGACGACGACGGTTCCTGGCCGTCGGTGATCCCGTCGCCGTCGCCGTCGGTCTCGTCGCGGACCTCGGCGGCCTCGTCGTCCAGGCTCGCGCCGCTCTCCTCCGTGTCCGCGTCCTCGAACGCGGGGGCGTTGCGTGCGGCGTGCCGCGCGACGCGGCGGTCCTCGAGGTCGTCCTGCACCTCGTCGTGGCCGTGGAGCTGCCACGACCGGTAGGCCATCGCGAGCACGAACGCCGTGATGCCGAGCGTGATGACGATCGCGGTGAGCACCATCGCCTGGACGAGCGGGTCGCTCATCTCACCCTCGGGCGTCGTGCCGATGAGCGGTGCTCCGCCGGCCCGTCCGCCCGCGACGAGGAACAGCAGGTTGGCGCCGTTGCCCATGAGGATGAAGCCGAGCAGCACACGCGTGAGGCTGCGCTCGAGCAGCAGGTACACGCCCGTCGCGAAGAGCACGCCGACGGCGAGCACGAGGACGACGTTCGGGGTCATGTCGATGACGTTCACCGGCGGCCACCCCCGATCGCGTCGGGCTCCATGGCCTCGAACGGCCCGGTGTCCTCACCCGGCTCGCGTCCGGCCGCGGCGCGCTCGGCGTGGCGGTCGATCTCCGCGCCCAGCGTGCGCAGGATGTCGAGGACGAGGCCCACGACGACGAGGAACACCCCGACGTCGAAGAACAGCGACGTGACGAGGTGGATCTCGCCGACGAGCGGCAGGGCGATGTCGTACGCGTCGCTGCCGAGCACGTTGCCGGTGAGCAGGAACGCGACGAGGCCCACGCCCGCGGACAGGAAGAGTCCCGTGCCGAGCAGCAGACCCGGGTGCACCGGCGCTGCCTCGCCGAGCTCGTACCGGCCGCCCGCGAGGTAGCGCACGATGAGCGCGATCCCCACCACGAGCCCGGCCGCGAACCCGCCGCCCGGCGCGTTGTGGCCGGAGAACAGCAGGAAGAGCGCGAAGACGATCATCGCGTGGAACAGCACGCGCGTGACGACCTCGAAGATCACCGAGCGTCTCTGGGGCGCGAGCGTGCGGCCCGCGCTGAGCCACACGAGCATGCGCGGCTGGTCCTTCTCCGTGACGCCACGACGGCGCAGCGCGGCGCCCGGGTCCTCGGTGTCGCTCCACACGCCCGAGCCGGACGCCGTCGTCACGGGCTTGGCCCCCGACGCCCGCAGGATCTCCCCGCTGCGGGTGCGCAGGAACACGAGCGACGCGACGCCGGTGGCCGCGGCCAGGAGGACCGAGATCTCGCCCATCGTGTCCCACGCACGGATGTCGACGAGCGTCACGTTGACGATGTTCTTGCCGTGCCCGAACTCGTACGCCTCGGCCGGGAAGTCGACGGAGATCGGCGTCGCGACCCGCGCGAGCGGCGCGACCACCGCGAAGCCCATCATGACGACGCCCACCGCCAGGCCGATGCCCAGGCGCACCCACCGGCTCGCCGCGAGCGGCCGGTTGGAGAAGTAGGCGGGCAGGCGGCGCAGCACGAGCACCATGACGACGAGCGTGATCGTCTCGACGAGCACCTGCGTGAGCGCGAGGTCGGGCGCGCCCTGCAGGAGGAAGAGGACCGCGTTGCCGTACCCCGCGATGCCGACGAGGATCACGGCCTTGAGCCGACGGCGCGAGCGCGCGGCGAGGACCGAGGCGATGCAGATCGCGGCGACCGCGACGAGCTGTGCGGGACGGTCCCAGGCCTTGAGCTGCTCCGGCCACGCCGTCTGCGCGACCATGACGATCCCCGGCCCCAGCACGAGGACCACGAGGATCGCGCCCAGGTAGAACGGCAGCGAACCACGTTGGGTGACTGCGGTGACGTCCGCCGCGAGGTCGTCGAGCTTGCGCATGACCTTGCGGTACGTGACGTCGGCCTCGGGCCCCGTCCACAGGGACGCCTGGAACCGCTCGACGCGGGCCCGCTGCCAGAACAGCACGACGCCGACCACGAGGACCAGGACGGTGAGCGCGAGCGCGGGCGTGAAGCCCGCCCACAGGACGAGGTGCCCGGGCTCGCCGACGGGGTACGTGTCCGCGTAGGGCGCGAGGAGGTCCTCACCGAAGTGGGGAACGAGCGCCGTCGCGAGGCCCAGGACGGCGAGCACGACGGCCGGGCTCACGAGCAGGAACGGCTGGCGGTGGATGCGCGCCGGGTCGATCGGCGGCTCCTCCGCCGCGACCGCGGGGCCGCGCGCGGCGAGGGCGCGCAGGTTCACGTGCTCGTTGGCGCGCGCCGGGGGCGTGCCGAGGTGCGGCTTGGAGGCGAACGCGCCCCACCAGAAGCGCAGGCCGTAGGCGACGGTGAACATCGAGCCCACGACGACCGCCCAGAGCACCACCGTGTCGACCCAGACGGGCCCCTCGCCGTGCAGCAGCGACTCGAGCGCCGCCTCCTTCGCGACGTAGCCCGCGAACGGCGGCAGGCCGATCATCGACGCGGTCGCGAGCCCACCCGCGACCGCCGTCCACGGCAGGGCCTTGCCCACGCCCGTGAGGCGACGCAGGTCGCGCGTGCCGGTCGCGGCGTCGACCACGCCGACGACGAGGAACAGCGACGCCTTGAACATCGCGTGCGCGCCGATCATCGCGAGCCCGGCGAGCGCGGCGCCGCGCGTGCCGAGGCCGACGAGCAGGATGATGAGGCCGAGCTGGCTCACCGTGCCGAACGCGAGCACGAGCTTGAGGTCGTACTGGCGCAGCGCGCGGTAGCCGCCGACGAGCAGCGTGCCCGCGCCGAGCGCGATGACCATCGACCGCCACACCGTCGTGTCGGAGTAGGCGGGCGCGAACCGCGCGACGAGGTAGACGCCGGCCTTGACCATCGCCGCGGCGTGCAGGTAGGCGCTGACCGGGGTCGGCGCGGCCATCGCCGCGGGCAGCCAGAAGTGCAGCGGGATGAGCGCGGACTTGCTCGCCGCGCCCACCAGGAGGCACACGATCGCGGCCGTCACCGCGCCGCCCGTCGGCGGGTCGGCGATGATCTCCGACATCCGGAAGGTCCCGCCCTGCACGCCGAGGATCACGACGCCCACCAGCATCGCCAGGCCGCCCGCCGTCGTCACGACGATCGCCTGCATCGCGGCACGACGGCTCGCCTTGCGGTCGGCGTAGTGGCCGATGAGCAGGTAGGAGAAGACGGTCGTGAGCTCCCAGAAGACGAACAGGAGCAGCATGTCGTCCGCGGTGACGAGCCCGACCATGGCCCCGGCGAACGCCGTGAGCACGCCGCCGAACCGGCGCAGGCCCTGCGCGGTGGGCGAGAAGTAGGCCGAGCAGTAGACGAGGACGAGCGCGCCGACGCCGCCGACGAGCAGCAGCATGAGCCACGACAGCGTGTCCATGCGGAACGCCAGCTCGAGCCCCAGGCCGGGGACCCACTCGACGACCTGCGTCGGGTGCTGCCCCGCCATCACGCGGTCGGTCCAGGCGAGCGCGTAGACCGCGGCCGACGCCGGTGCGAGCGCCATGACGAGGAACGCCCGGCGGCCGAGGAACGAGACGAGTGCGGGCGCGCCCAGTGCCATCACGAGATGGGCAACGAGCACGTAGAGCACGGGCCGCTCCGTCCGGGTCGGGGGCGGGTGGGCGGGTCTTGCTGGACTTGTCATCGTCGCACCCGCGGGAGGGAGCCGCAGGGCACGACAGTTCACGGCGACGGCGATGCCGTGCCGAGAGCCATTTTACCGACTCCTCAGCCCTGCACCTGCCCCGCAGCCCGGACCGTGACCGATTCCTCAGTCTCCCGTCAGAGATCCTCGGGGTCCACGAGGAACTCCGCCTCGTCCGCGATCTCGCCCCCGACGGCGTCGTGCAGCGTCCGGACCACCTGCGTGACGACCTGCGCCGCACGCTTGCGCGCGACCTGGTGGTCGAGCGACGGCTGCTCCTGCTGCGACTCGACGAGGTCGCGCGGCTCCCAGCGCACGCGGTAGCTCACGGCGCCGTCCACGGTCCACGGGAGGCCGCGGAGCAGGAGCGGCAGGGCCTCCTCGCCGCCCACCTCGACGGCGACGAGCCCGTCCATGCCGAGGTCGACGATCAGGCCGTACCCGTCGAGCACCGCGCCCGTCGTCAGCGCCTTGATGTCGACGTCGTCGGCGGCCGCGTGGATCGCGCGCCGCAGCTCGGGGTCCATCTTCTCGCCCGGGTACAGCGGCAGGTCGGCGATGCCCTTCGGGGGACCCTCGTACGGCTTCCCCTCGGTCGCGAGCCGCGTGCGGGGGTGCAGCCGCGCGACGAGCGCGAGCGCGGCGTTGGGGTCCAGCCAGACGTCCGAGTACAGCGTCATGTCGATCGCGACGCCCGGGTCGGGCGTGAGGACGACGCCCGGGCCGGCCGGGTTCCCGACGTCCGTCCGCACCGAGCCGCCGAGCCGGCGCGCCGCCGCGACGAGGAACGCCACGACCCGCTCCTCCTCGCGCACGGGCAGCCCGCCCGGGAACGCGCGGCCGATCCCGTCGCGGTCCCCGCCGCCCGGGTACGGGACGTCGCCGCGCTCGCGCGGGCACACGACGTCGAACACGAGCGTCGTGCCCGGCGGCAGGCCGGTCCCGGGGCCGGCGTACGGACCCGTGATCGTCGTGTGGCGCGACGTGCGCAGCACGCCGGGCGCCCCCGGGGGCGCGGTGCGGGCCGGCGGCACGAGCGGCTCGGTCCCCTCCGGCGCGACGTCCCAGCGCGCGCCGGCGAACCGCGAGAGCGCGAGCGTCTCGACCTCGTCGACGACGACGTCGGCCGGCAGCCCGAGCAGGTGCCGCGCCTGGTACGACTGCGCGGCGCCGAGCCCGTCGGGCTGCGGCAGCGGCGGGAGCGGGTTCATGCGGTGCGGTCCTCCGATCCTCGGGTCCTGCGGGGTCGAACGACGTCCGACGCGGCGTGCCGCGCTCAGACGTCGGTGCGGTGGAAGCTCTGCCACGAGCGGGAGGCCGTCGGGCCGCGCTGGCCCTGGTAGCGAGAGCCGTAGACGCTCGAGCCGTACGGGTTCTCGGCCGGCGACGACAGGCGGAAGAAGCAGAGCTGCCCGATCTTCATGCCCGGCCACAGCGTGATCGGCAGCGTCGCGACGTTGCTCAGCTCGAGCGTCACGTGCCCGGAGAAGCCCGGGTCGATGAACCCGGCCGTGGAGTGCGTGAGGAGGCCCAGCCGGCCGAGGCTCGACTTGCCCTCGAGGCGCGCGGCGACGTCGTCGGGCAGCGTCACCGTCTCGTAGGTCGACCCGAGCACGAACTCCCCCGGGTGCAGCACGAACGGCTCCGCGGGGTCGACCTCGACCAGGCGCGTGAGGTCCGGCTGGTCCTGCGACGGGTCGATGAAGGGGTACTTGTGGTTGTCGAACAGCCGGAAGAACCGGTCGAGGCGCACGTCGATGCTCGACGGCTGGAGCATCGCCGGGTCGTACGGCTCGAGCTGGACGCGCCCGGCGTCGAGCTCGGCCCGGATGTCGCGGTCGGAGAGCAGCACGGGCCCACGCTAGCCGACGACGGCGCCTGCCCGGACCGGGTGCCGAACCCTGGATCCGTGGTTGCCCGACGCTGCCGAACCCGGGGATACGGGTGGGTTCGCCGGGCGACCCCACCCGTATCCCCGGGTTCGGCGGGTCTCAGGCGCGCAGCGGGCGGCCCGTCGAGTCGACCGAGTAGTAGCCCGTCTTCGACGTCAGGTAGAGGATGCCCTCGACCAGGCCCCAGATGGCGATGACCGGCGCGGCGAAGCCGAACGACAGGACCGACACGAGCAGCATCGTCAGGCCGATGCCCGTGTAGCCCAGGTAGAACCGGTGGATGCCGAGGCTCCCGACGAGGATGCCGAGCAGGCCCGCCGCGAGCCGGGACTTGGCCTGGGGGTCGTACGCGGGGTCGAAGCCGGGCTGGCCGTACGCGCCGGGCTGGGCGTATCCCGGCTGCTGGCCGTAGCCCTGCTGCGGGTAGCCCTGCTGCGCGTAGCCCTGCTGCGGGTCGGCGCCGTAGGGCTGCCCCTGCGGCTGGCCGTACCCTGCCTGAGCGCCGGGCGTCCCGTACGGCTGCTGGCCGTAGGCGTCCCCGTACCCCTGCTGCGGCTGGCCGTACGCGTCGCCGTAGACGGGCTGCTGGTCGTGGCCCGGCGTCGTGCCCGACGGCGTCGCCCCGCCCCCGTGGACCGGGTCGCCCGGGGCCGGGGTCCCCTGCGCGGGATCGGGCTGCTGCTGGTACGGGTTCTCGGACAAGGCGGCTCCTCGGGCGGCGCACCGTTCATCGGCGCGGGTCAGGGTCGTCGTGCGGTCGGGTTCTGGCATCACCGGCGACGTCCGCTATGATCGGGGCGCGCGCTGGTTCGCCGAGGATCCTCCCAGAGGGCCCGGGGCGGACGCCACCAGCGCCGCGCGGGTGTAGTTCAATGGTAGAACTTCAGCTTCCCAAGCTGACAGCGCGGGTTCGATTCCCGTCACCCGCTCAGCGTTCGAGAGCCCCGCACCGGTCCGGTGCGGGGCTCTTGTCGTCATGGCCAGGCGGCGAGCAGGTCGTCGGCCGTCCACACCCGGGACAGGCGCGGGTCGTCGTCGGCACCGGCCGGGCAGACCGCGACGAGCGGGGTCGCGGCACCGACGCCCGGCACGTGGACGGCGTCGGCGGCGAGCGCGGCGACGTCCCGCGACGTGAACGGTGTGCGGGCGTGCCACTTGATGCTCCCGACGAACGCGATGGTGCGCGCGGGGCGCGCGTCCGCAGCGACGAGGTCGATCTCGGGGGTGTTGTTCCGCGGCCACCACCCTCCGACCTCTCGGGCACCGGGCCAGGCCTCGTCAGGCAGCAGCCGCGCGAGAGCCTCCCGCACCACGGGTTCGATCGCGCGACCGCGCCAGGACGAGAACGTCGTCTCGAACCGGGCGGCAGCCAGGTCGGGTCGACCGCGGTCGATGTCCGGGAGCGCCGGCTCGACCATCGCGAGCCAGAACCGCAGCGCCGGGTCGGAGACCCGCCAGCGCCGATCCTTCGTCGCGGCCCGTGTGGAGAGCGGCTCGTCGGCGGCGATCACGCGTTTCTCGGCCAGGAGCCCGAGCGACCGGTCGAGCGTCGTCGGGGAGATCGAGCCGTCGAGAGCCTGGAGGATCCGCGAGTAGGTCCGTTCGCCCTTGCCGCCGATCGCCGTCAGGACCAACCGGGCGTGCGATGTGGAGGGCAGCTCGCCGTCGAGGACCCTCGTCCCGGAGACGACCAGCGCACTCGTCGGCCGCTCGTACGCGCGCCGCACGAACGCCGCGGGCGGCTCCTCCGGCTGCCACTCCTGCGCGACGAGCGGCTGCCCGCCCGTGACGAGGAACGCGTCGAAGGCGTCGGCTCCCGTCAGTCCCGTCATCCGGGCGACGTCCCGAGGAGAGAGAGCACGCAGCAGCATCTCGGTCGCGCGCCCGTGGAACGGTTGGTCCGGACGCCCGAGCGCCTCCATCATCGCCAGGTCGCTCCCGAGGAGGAGCAGCAGCACGGGCCGTCGCGAGAGCTCCCGGTCCCAGACGCGCTGCAGCTCCCCGGCGCCACCCTGGATCCCCTCGAGCAGCCAGGGCAGCTCGTCCACGACGACGATCGCCGGAGACTCCGCGGGGAGCGCGGCGGCCAGCAGCCGGAGGGCGGCGGTCAAGGAGGCGGGCCTGTTCCCCTCGGCAACCACCGCACCGGGCAGGTCGGACCGTGCCACGGCCTCGGCGAACGCGGCGAGCTCGTCGCCCGCGGGAGCGTGCCGCGCCGCCTGGAAGTAGACCGACGGCACCGCCTCTCGCGCGATGAGCTCGGTCACCAACCGCGACTTGCCGACGCGGCGGCGGCCTCGTAGGAGCACGGCGACGCCGGCGTCCGCCCTTCCGCCCGCGCGAACGACGTCCAGCTGCTGCGCGAGCTCGTGCAGCTCCGTCGCGCGCCCGATGAATCCCGCCACAAGACCCCCTCAGATCGAACCCTCATCGAGAATAGTAAACCTTTCGGGGGTAGCAGCGCCGAGCCCGGGGTTGCTCCTCACGGCGGCGGTGACGCGAGGAACGACCCCGGGCTCGGCGGTCAGGGTGGGCGTCAGCCCAGGATGCTGCCCGCGGCCTTGGCCGATGCGGCGAGCGAGCCCGTCAGGGGCAGGTCCGGGAGGATCACGGCCTGGGCGGCGTGGTAGACGTCGGGCTTGCCGACCCACGTGACGCCGTCGGGCCGGTTGGCGGTGTCGAGCTCGTGGTGCCACGACCCGCGCTCGTGGTCGACGAGGTACCGGTCGATCCACGCCCACCAGCCGGCGGCGGCCTCGGCGAACCGCGGGTCGCCCGTGACGCGGCCGAGCACGTCGGCGGCCGCGACGGCCTCGGCCGCGACCCAGTGGTAGCGGCGGGGCTCGACCGGCGTCCCGGACCAGTCGACCGTGTACACGAAGCCACCGTCGTGCGCGCCGTCCCAGCCGTCGGCGACGGCGCGGTCGAACAGGGCCACCGCGGCGTCGGTGCGCACGCCCGGCGTCCCCGCGGCGACGTCGAGCTGGAGCAGGAGGCGCGCCCACTCCAGCCCGTGGCCCGGGGTCGACCCGTACGGCTTGAACGGGTCGCGCGGACGGTCGGCGTTGTAGTCGGGCAGCGGGTTCCAGTCCGCGTCGAAGTGCTCGGGGATGCGCCACTCGTTCTCGCTCGCCCAGCCGATCACGCGATCCGCGATCGACGCGGCGCGGCCGAGCCACTCGGCGTCGCCGGTCGCGTCGTGCGCGGCGAGCAGCGCCTCGACCGCGTGCATGTTCGCGTTGACGCCCCGGTACTCCTCGAGGACCGACCAGTCGCGCGACCACTCGTCCGCGTGCATGCGCGGGCCGGGCTCCCAGAAGCGCTCGTCGAGGACGGCGAGCGCCGCGTCGAGCAGCTCGCGCGCGCCCTCGCGGCCCGCGATCGTGCCCGACGCCGCGGCGAGCACCACGAAGGCGTGCGCGTACGCGCTCTTCGTCCCGTCGACCGGGACGCCCTCCCCCGCCTCGAGATCACCCGGGCGCCGCGCCGGGCCCCGCGAGGACACCCAGCCGCCGTTCTCGGCGTCCACGAGCACCGCGCGCAGGCCGTGCAGCGCGGCGTCCGCCCGCTCCCCCGCCCCCGGCACGCCGAGCAGCGACGCGAAGGAGTACACGTGCGCCATGCGCGACGTGATCCAGGTGTGCACCGGCCGGGCCAGGTCGGGCCGCCCGTCGTCGTCGAGCCACTGCGCGGCCCCGTCCGCGCGCAGCGACGCCTCGCCGAAGCGCAGCAGGTCGGCCAGCTGGTCGCGACGCCAGCGCGCGCTGCCCGCCGTGAGGCCGCCCCGCGGGTCGGGGGCGGGCGTGGGCTGCTCGGACGGGTGCTCGGTCATGTCTCGGTCCTTCTCGTGCTGGGAACGTGGTGCCGCACCGGGCGCGGTGCCGGTACGGCGCGGTGCCCCGGGACGATCATCCCGGGGCACCGACGGTGGTGCATGCCCGCCCCGTGCCCCGGGAGCGGGGCGCGAGGCGGGCTCAGCGGCTCAGCCGCAGGCCACGGCGGCGTAGTCCGCCGTGATCGACGCCGTCACCTCCTCGTCGCCGCTGCCGCGGGTCGCCTCGACGGTGACCGTGCCGGCCTCGACCGACGTCGCCCGCGTCGCGAACGACTGGTAGGCGTTGGCCCCCGGCGCGACGGCCGCGAACTCCTTGGTGCCGAACGGCGTGACGAGCCGGACCGCGACCGGCGTGTCCTCGTCGTTCTCGGCGCGGACCGCGACGTAGGCCTTGCCGGCGAGGCACCGCGCGCTCACCGTGACGTCGATCGCGAGCGTCGGCTGGCCCTCGGTCACGGTCACGGGGACCTGGACCGCCTGGCTGGTCCAGCCGTCGTCGACCACGACGTACGCGGTGTACGACCCGGCCGTCGCGTAGGCGTGCGAGCCGGAGACGGACCCGTCCGTCACCGTGCCCGCCGCGACGTCGGACCCGTCGCCCCAGGTGACCGCCGCGCGGAGCTCGGCGCCCTCGCGGCCACCGGTCACCTGGGCGAGCACCGCGTCCGTGGACTGCCCGACGGTGAGAGTCACGCCGTCCGCGGCCGTCACCTCGAGAGCGGGGTGCTCGGCGAACGTGCCGTCGTGCGCGACCGCGACCACGTGGATGCGGCCGTCGCGCGCGAGCTCGCCCGGCTGGTCCGGGAGCGTGAGGCTCACGGCCCGCTTGCCCTCGGGGAGCGTGATCGGCGCCGTCGCGAAGAACGCGGCGGGGGTGCCGGTCTGCGGGCTGCCGCCGCGCAGGCGGCTGTCCGTCACGGCGACGGGGATGTTGCCGTACACGGGGTTGCGCGCCGCGCCCGACCAGTCGCCGAAGCTCAGGTCGATCGGCTGGGACGAGCCGTCGTCGAAGGTCAGCACGCCCTGGGCCTGCTGGTTCTTCTCCGTGCCCGTGCCGACCACCGAGAGCTGCTCGGCGTCCGCGGGGACCTCGAGCTCGATGGTCTGGCCGTCGCCCGTCGCGTTGTCCGGCTGCCCGGCGGGGACCGTCGGGACGTCGAACGCGAGGTCGGTGCCGGGCACCGTCATGCGCTCGCCCTGGACGAAGCCCTTCGCCTCGAGCTGCGCCCGGTCGAAGAACACGCCCTGGCCGTCGCACGAGCCGACGGTCGTGCCGACGTCGCCGATGCAGACGTTGTCGTACGCCGCGAGCAGCGAGCCCTCGCGCAGGAGCGAGACCGAGACGTACGACGTCGTCGAGACCGGCTCGACCCCCTCGCCCGAGACCGTGACGGTCACGGGGTAGACGCCCGGCGCAGCCCACGTGTGCGCGGCCTCCACCGCGTAGCCGCCGAACGCGCCGGCGCGGAGCGTCCCGGCGACGGGGTCGGAGCCGTCGCCGAACGCGACCTGCACGTCGAGCGTCGCCACGTCGCCCTCGACCCCGGTGAGGGTCGCGAACGAGCCCGAGACCTCGCGCCCGGTGACCGCGTCGCGGTCGGGCGCGGCCGAGAGCGTGAGCTCCTCGGCCCCGGAGTCCTTCGGGTCGGCGAGCAGCTCGACCTCGGCGAGCGACAGCGCCCCCGACCCGGCGGTCGCGGTGACGGTCACGCGGTACTGCGCGAACGCCCTCGGCTCCGCGACCGTGAACGGCCGCGTCTGCAGGGCCCAGCGGAACTGCTCGCCGGACCGCTCGTCGAGCGTCGTCCAGGTCTCGCCGTCGTCGGAGCCCTCGAGGGTCCACGCGGACGGCGACGCCGTCCCGCTCGCCCCGGAGGTGAGGGTGTACGACCCGACCGTCGGCCGGATGCCGTTGCCCTGCCACGTGATCGACGGCGTCGCCGTGGCGAACGTCGTGCGCGTGCCGGACGTGTTGTCCGTCAGGGCCGCGGCGCTCGTCGACGCGTCGCCGTCCGTGACCGTCGTCGTGCCGATGCCCGCCGTGGTCGCGTCCTTGACCGGCGTCGGGGGCTCGTCGCCCTCGGTGAGCGACGGCGGCGCGTCGTCCTCGCCCGTGCCCCAGTCCGACGGCTCCGGGCCCATGACGAAGTCCAGCGTCGCGCCGCCCGTGAGGTCGGCCTGCGAGAGCGACGTGGAGGTGCGGGCCTCGCCGTCCACCGCGAGGGACTGCACGTAGACGTTGTCGACCGAGTTGTTCTCGGCGTTGACGACGAGGTCGCCGTCCGGCAGGTGCACGGTCGCCTTGTCGAACAGCGGCGAGCCGACCGCGTACTGGTCGGAGCCGACCTGGAGCGGGTAGAAGCCGAGCGCGGCGAAGATCCACCACGACGACATCTCGCCGTTGTCCTCGTCGCCGGGGTAGCCCTGGCCGATCTCGCTGCCCACGAACAGACGGCGGGTGACCTCACGGACCTTCTCCTGCGCCTTCGAGGGCGCGCCCGCGGCGTCGTACAGCCAGGGGATGTGGTGGGACACCTGGTTGCTCATGCCCCACATGCCCATGCGCACGTCGCGCGCCTCGCGCTGCTCGTGGATGCCGCCGTTGCCCGCGCCCTTCTCCGGCGTGGAGAAGAACAGGTCGAGCTTGTCCTCGAGGCCCTGCTTGCCGCCGTAGAGGTTCGCGAGGCCCTGGCCGTCCTGCGGCGCGTGGAACGCGAAGTTCCAGCCGCTCGTCTCGGTGTACCCACCGCCCCAGGCCTCGGGGTCGTACGTCTCCGGGTCGACGGCCCACGTGCCGTCCGCGTGCCGCGGCACGAAGAAGTCGACCTCGGGGTCGAACAGCTCGACGTAGTGCGTGGCACGCTCGAGGAAGTACGAGGACTCCTCGCGCAGCGTCTCGCGGCGCTCGTCCGGCGTGGCCGGGTCCTCGGCGAGGGCCGCGGCCATGTTGCCGATGCCGAAGTCGTTGATCAGGCCCTCCAGGCCCCACGACACGGACTCGTGCGTGGACTCCGGGGTGAACCCGAGGAACGGCGACGTCTGCAGGCCCTTGCGGCCCACGGCGTTGTTCGGCGGCGCGACGGTCGCGTTGCGCAGCGCGGCGTCGTACGCGTCGAGCGCGGTCTCGGTCGGGAGCGAGCCCTTGAGGTAGGCGTCCGCGAACGCGACGTCGGAGCTCGTGCCCGTCATGAGGTCGGCGTAGCCCGGCGAGGACCAGCGCGCGACCCAGCCCCCGTCGCGGTACTGCTGGACGAACCCGTCGACCAGCTCGCCCGCGAGCTCCGGGTAGAGGAACGAGTACGCCGGCCAGGCCGTGCGGTACGTGTCCCAGAAGCCGTTGTTGACGTAGACCTTGCCGTCCTTCACCTCGGCGTTCCCCGCCGCGAAGCCCGCGGCGTTCGAGACCGGGCTCGCGTACCGGTACACCGGCGCGTCGGCCGTGCCCGTGTTCTCGAACTGCGAGTTGGGGTACAGGTTCAGGCGGTAGAGGTTGGAGTACAGCGTGACGAGCTGGTCCTCGCTCGCGCCCTCCACCTCCATGACGCCGAGGCGCTCGTTCCAGGCCTGCGCGGCGGCGGCCTTGACCTCCGTGAAGGTCTTGCCCGTCACCTCCAGGTCGAGGTTCTTGCGCGCCTGGTCGAGGCTGATGAACGACGTCGCGACGCGCAGCTCGACCGTGTCGTCGGACGACGTGTCGAACGACGCGAAGCGCGCGCCGGCACGGTTGCCCGTCGCGGTCCCGACCGCCGTCGGACTACGGTCGAAGGAACCCGCGACGAACATCTTCGTCCGGCCGGCCGACAGTCCCGACGAGCTGAGCACCCAGCCGCTCAGCGTCCCCGTCGCCGGGTCGACCGTGAGGTCGGACGTGGAGGGCAGGCAGTTGTTGGAGGAGTCCCTGCCCTTGATGCAGTCCTCGCCCTGGACACGGTCGACGACGACGCTGCCCGCGTCGTCGGCGAACCGGAACCGCAGGACCGCGCCGTGGTCGGTGGGCGTCATCTCGGCCGCGCCCCCGTCGACGAAGGTCACGCCGTAGTAGTCGGGACGCGCGGTCTCGTCGTCGTGGGAGAAGGCCCGGCCGCGGGTGCTGAGCGTCGCGTCCGGCGTGCCCGCCCCCTCGACCGGCGCGAACGCGAGCTGGTTGCGGTCGCCCATCCACGGGCTCGGCTCGTGCGAGATGCCGAGGCCCTCGAGCTGCGGGAGGTTCTGCGCGTTGTTGTCCTTGTGGTACTCGTACAGCCAGGACCCGGACGACCCGTTGGTGAGCGGGACCCAGAAGTTGAAGCCGTTGGGCGTGGCCGTCGCCGGGATGTTGTTCCCGCGCGAGAAGCTGCCCGAGGCGTGCGTGCCCCGGCGGGTGTCCACGTAGTTGACGAGGCTCGACCCGTCGATCGTCGCCGGGTCCGCCGTGATGGCGACGTCGTCGAGCCAGCCCGCGAACTTGGTCCCGGCGTGCCCGCCCGGGTTGTCGTAGCCCAGCAGGACCTGGTCGACGGTCTTGCCCGCGGCGACGTCGCCGAGGTCGATCCGTACGGAGTTCCACTGGTCCGCGTAGAGGATCTTGCCCTCGCCCTGCGCCTGCGCGGTCGCGACCGTCTCGTGCGCGTCGCGCGCGCCGAGGTCGGACAGGTAGGTGCCGTCGGTGAACCGGACGTCCACCGCCGCGTACGTCGACGGGTACTGCAGGTCGTCGAGCAGCTCCGGGAAGATCGTGTAGCTCAGGCGCGTGTCCTCGCCGACGACGACGTCCACGTCGTCGTAGAGCACGTTCGTCGCGTAGGCCTCGCCGTCGGCGAGGTGCGAGCCGTCGTACCGCAGCGAGTGCAGACCGGAGAACCCGACGCCCGCCTTGTTGGTGAAGCTCACGCGCGGTCCGGTGCCGACCTTGGTCGTCATGGGCGCGGCCGACGGGCCGGCGCTCAGGTCGGAGGAGAGGTCCCACCCGGCGAGCTGCACGATCCCGTCGCCCGAGTTCGCCGTGATGTCGAGGCGCAGGTACCGGTACGCCTCGGTAGGCCCGTCGAGCTCGAACGTGCGCGTCTGCTGCCGGTTCGGGAAGTCCTCGTCGGTGCGCTGGTCGAGCGGGGTCCACGTGGAGCCGTCGTTCGAGCCCTCGATCGTCCAGTTCTTCGGGTCGCGGCCGGCGGCGTCGTCGCCCGACGTCATCGAGTAGGCGACGAACGAGACGGGCTCGGCGAACTCGTACCGGACCCAGCCCGTCGAGGCGAACGCGAGCCACTTGGTGCCGGAGCTGCCGTCGGCGAGGTTCGCGGCGCCCTCGTTCGGCAGGTTCTGGGCGCTCGCCGTGACGGCCTCGAGCGTGCCGAGCACGCTGCCGGGGAGCCCGCTCGTGAACGAGCCGACGTTGGCCTGCCAGGGCGCGCCGTCGCGCTCGGCCACCGTGGTGGCGAGCGCGGCCGGGTCTCCCGACTCGAAGGAGGACGAGAAGTCCCCGGGCTCCGCGGCGGCGGCAGGGGCGGCCGTGAGGGCTCCCGCAGGGGCTGCGAGAGGCACGGCGAGCGGGACGGTGAGGGCCGCGGCGAGCGCGAGGCCGAGGGGCCGTGCGCGGCGGCTCCCGGAGCGCGTGGCGACCACGCGTCCGGGCGGTTGGGGTCTGGTCATGCTCGCGATCTCCTTCGATCGTGACAGCGCTGTCAGGCTGCAGGGGTGCCCCTGACAACGCGCAGGGGGGAAGCGTTGTCAGGGGCGACCTGAACTTATGTGGCGGTACCGGGCTTTGTCAACGCGGCCGGACGCCCGGACGGGACGTCCACGAGGACCGCCGTCCGCGCGACGTGGGCGGCCCCGGGGACGCCCCGGGGGCGACGCCCCTCGCTACGCACCGGGCCCGGGGATCTCGCCCGTCCCGCGCACGACGAGCCGCGTGGGCACCACGACGAGGCGCGGGGCGAGCTCCGGGTTCTCCGCCCGCGACACCGCGAGCGCCGCGGCCTGGCGACCCATCTCGACCACGTCGTACCCGACGACGGTCACGTCGAGGAGGTCGGCGAGCTCGAAGTCGTCGAAACCCACGAGCGCTACGTCCCTCGGTCCGCCCGCGGCCGCCCGGTCGCGCAGCGCGTGGAGCGCGCCGACCGTGATCTTGTTGTTCGCCGTGACGAACGCCGTCGGCGGCTCGGGCAGGGCCAGGAGCTCCGCCACGAACGCGTGCGCGAGCTCCGCGTCGTGGGCGCCGTCGCGCACGTACCGCGTCGGGTCCTCGACCCCGGCGCCGCGCAGCGTCGCGACGAACTCGTCGCGGCGCTCCTGGAACGTCCACAGGCGCGAGACGTCGCCGACGAGCGCGATGCGCCGGTGCCCGTGCGCGAGCAGGTGGGTCACGGCGTCCCGCACGCCGCCGCGGTTGTCGATGACGACGGTGTCCGCGTCGACACCCTGCGCCGGACGGTCGATGAAGACGACGGGCAGGCCGTCGTCGAGCTCGCGACGCAGCGACGAGTGGTCGGTCGACGTCGGCGTCACGACGAGCGCGCCGACGCGGCGCTCGACGAGCGCCTCGGTGAGCGAGCGCTCGCGCTCGGGCTCCTCGTCGGAGCTCGTCGTGATGAGCTGGAGCCCGTGGTGGCGCAGCTCGCGCTCGATCCCGCTCGCGAGCGCGGAGTAGAACGGGTTCGCGAGGTCGCCGGTGACGAAGCCGACGAGCCGCGACGAGCCGCCGCGCGCCAGGTCGGCCGCGACCGCGTTGCGGCGGAAGCCGAGGCGCTGCGCGGCCTCCTGCACCTTGGCCCGCGTCTGCGGCGCCACGTTGGGCTCGTCGTTGAGCACGCGCGACGCCGTCTTGAGGCTCACGCCCGCGACCTCCGCGACGGCCGCGAGGGTGGGCCGGCGGCCCCCTCGTCCCGAGTGGGGGCGCGCCGCCGGGTCGGTCGAACCGCCCGTCGAACCGCCCGTCGAGCCGTCCGGCGCCGTGGCCGGGACCTCACCCGGTGGGAGCGTGCCCGTGCTCTCCCCCTGCATCACCATCATCAGACCTCCCGTCGACCGCGGATGAGCATGTCGACGACGATAGCGAGCAGGAGCACGGCTCCTGTCACGATGTACCGCGTCGCCGTGTCGAGGTTGAGCAGCGTGAGCCCGTTCGCGATCGACTGGATGACCAGCACGCCGAGCAGCGCGGACCAGGCGCTGCCCCGGCCGCCGAACAGGCTCGTCCCGCCGATGACCGCCGCGGCGATCGCGGTGAGGTAGGTGTCCGCGGCCCCGGTGCCCTGGTTCGCGGCGGCGAGGCGACCGGCCGCGAGGACGCCACCCAGCGCGGCGAACGTGGAGCAGGCGACGAAGCACGAGACGACGGTCCGGCGCACCGCGACGCCCGCGAGGAGCGCGGAGCGCCGGTTCCCCCCGACCGCGCGCACGGACCGGCCCCAGCGCGTGCGGCGCAGCAGGACGTCCACCACCACGACGAGCGCGACGAACAGCACGACCGTGTAGCCGATCCCGCGCGCGGTCCCCAGGTAGGCGACCGTGCCGACGAGGACCGCGGCGAGGACGGCGGTGCGGATCGCGATGCGGCCCAGCCCGGGGCTCGGCAGCTCCGCGCGCACCCGGCGCAGGTGGTCGACGACGCGGAGCCCGGCGTAGCCGACCACGACCACGACCACGAGGCCCCAGGCGGCGGCCGGTGCGAGGAAGCCCTGCTGCACCGTGCGCACGAGCCAGGACTCGAACGGGATGTTGATCGAGCCCGAGGGACCGAGCACCCGGAGCTGCACGCCCGCGAGGACGAGCAGCCCGGCCAGCGTGAACACGAACGACGCGAGCCCGAGGCGCGTGGACAGCAGCCCGTACCCGAGGCCGACCACGACGCCCACCGCGAGCGCCGCGAGGATCGCGAGCCCGACCGGCCAGTCGAGGTTGACGGTCCCGACCGCCAGCACCGCCGCGGCGAGCCCGCTCACGGATCCGACCGACAGGTCGATCTGGCCGACGAGCAGCACGAGCACGACCCCGAGCGCGATGATCCCCGTGGGAGCGCTCTGGAGCGTGAGGTTGACGAGGTTCTCGGCCGAGAGGAACGCCGGGTTGACGGCGCCGAGCACGACCCAGATGAGCAGCAGCGCGCCGACGATCGGGAGCATGCCCAGGTGGGCGCCACGGAGCTGGCGCACGACGCTGCCGGACAGGACGCCCGAGCGGTCGAGCGCCGCGCCGGAGGTGCGGCCGGGGACGCTCATCGGTGCACCGCCCCGGCGCCACCGGAGCGCCGCTCGCGCCCCGGGCCGGTCGACGGCCGCACGGCGCCGCCCGGCCGCTCGGGCCGGACCGCGCCGGTCATCGCGGCGAGCAGGTCCTCGTAGGACGTGTCACCCGCGAACTCGCCGTGCACGCGCCCCAGCCGCAGGACGAGGATGCGGTCGGCGACGGCCTGCAGATCACCGGCCTGGTGGCTGATGAGCACGACCGCGTGCCCGCGCTCGCGCAGCTTCTCGATGAGGTTGAGCACCTCGGCCGTCTGGCGGACGCCGAGGGCCGCCGTCGGCTCGTCCAGGACGAGGACGCGCGGGGCGCCGAGCAGGGCCCGGGCCACGGCGACCACCTGGCGCTGCCCGCCGGACAGCGTGCGCACGGGCTGCCGCACGGAGGGCACGGTCGCGGCGAGCTGGTCGAGCAGGCCCCAGGCCTCGCGCTCCATGGCGATCTCGTCGAGGAACGGGCCGCGCAGCGTCTCCTGGCCGAGGAACACGTTCTCGACCACGTCGAGGTCGTCGACGAGCGCGAGCTGCTGGAAGACCGCCGCGATCCCGTGCGCGCGCGCGGTGGCGGGCGAGTCGAGGACGACGGGCGCGCCGTCGAGCAGGACCTCGCCCGCGTCGGGGCGGAACGCGCCCGCGACGACGCCCGCGAGCGTCGACTTCCCCGCGCCGTTGTCGCCCACGACGGCGAGCACCTCGTGCTCGTGCACGTCCACGTCGACGTCGACGAGCGCGCGGACGCCGCCGAAGTTCTTGGAGACCCCGCGCAGGGACAGGACGGGTGCGCTCACGGGGCGGCCTCCAGGAGGCCCGCCTCGACGCACGCGTCGACGTAGTACGGGGTGCAGATCTCGTCCACCGTGTGGACGCCGCCGTCGACGATGACGCGCTGCACGTCGTCGATCCCGACCGCGCGCGGCGCGAGGAGGAGGCTCGGCACGCCGTCGATGCTCGCGGTCGCGCGCGGGTCCTCGCCGCGCAGCACGCGGACCGCGAGCTCGGCCGCCGTGCGCGCCTGCTGGGCGGTCGCCTTGTAGACGGTCATGTACTGGTCGCCCGAGACGATGCGCTGGACCGCCGCGAGCTCGCCGTCCTGGCCCGTGGTCGGCGGGACGGGGTCGAGGCCCGCGGCCTTCATCGCGGCGATCGCGCCGCCCGCGATGCCGTCGCTCGCCGCGAAGACGCCGTCGACGCGACCGGCGTACTGCGTGAGCTGTCCCTCGACCCACTCGGTCGCCTTGTCAGGGCTCCAGTCGGGGGTGTCGTACTCGGCGAGCACGTCGATGTCCTCTCCGTCGAAGGCTCGGTGGGCACCCGCCGCGTACTCCGCCGCGTTGGGGTCGGTCGGCGAGCCCTGGACGAACAGGACCCCCGGCCGCCGCCCGTCGGGGGGCGGGTCCTGCTCCGCACGGTCGAGCACCGCGCCGACGAGCGCCTCCCCCATGAGGTACCCGATGAGCTCGTTGTCGAACGACACGTAGTAGTCGGCGCCGTCGACGAAGCGATCGTAGGCGATGACGGGCACCCCGAGCCGCTGCGCCTCCGCGACGATGCTCACCGCGGCGACGGCGTCCACGGCGTCGAGGACGAGGACGTCGGCCCCGCGGGCGAGCATCGACTCGGCCTGCTGCTGCTGGTTCGCGGCGTCCTGGGCGGCGTTGGCGTACAGGACCTCGCACGTGGGGCAGCGCTGCTCGACGACGCCGACGAACGTCGGGCGGTCGGACGTCTCGTACCGCGCGGTCTTCGCCTCCGGCAGGAGGAGGCCGATGGTCCCCTCCGACGGGCCGGCCGGCGCCTCGGGCGCCGCGCAGCCCCCGAGCGCGAGGAGCGCGACGACGACGGCGGCCAGGGCGGTCGCAAGGGCTCTGCGGGCACGACGGCGGGGCTGCCCCGGCCGCAGGGGGGTGGGCCCCGTCATGCGCTCACCCCCAGCGACCCGCTGACGCGCGCGAGGTCGAGCGCGACGGCGAGCGCGCCGCGCACCTCGGCGGCGGACCCGAGCTCGGACGCGACGACCTGGACCGGGCCCGCGGTGCTGGGCACCGTGCGCTGCTCGAGCGCGGTGCGCAGCGGTCCCAGCAGGGCCTCGCCCGCCTCGGCGAGCTGTCCCCCGACGACGACGATCTCCGGGTCGACGAGGTTGCACAGGTTGGCGGCCGCGACGCCCAGGTGCTGGCCGGCGTCGAACAGGACCCGCCGGCACCCCGGGTCGCCCTCCTGGGCGCGCGCGATGACGTCGCGCAGGGTCAGCGGGCCGCGGCTCTCGGAGAGCATGGAGAGCAGGACGCCCGCCCCGACGTACATCTCGAGGCAGCCGCGGTTGCCGCACCGGCACACCGGGCCGTTCTCGTCGATGGTGACGTGGCCGATCTCGCCCGCGACGCCCGCGCGCCCGTGCACGACCCGTCCGCCGAGGACGAGCCCCCCGCCCACGCCGTGGGACACGCGCAGGTACGCGACGGCGTCGTGCCCGACGGCGGCCCCGAACCGGGTCTCGGCGAGCGCGCCGAGGTTGGCGTCGTTGTCCACGGTCACGGGCGCGCCGAGCTCGGCCTCCAGCACCTCGGGCACGACGACGCCGTCCCAGCCACGCATCATCCCGACGGTCGCGATCCGCCCCGCGCGCACGTCCACGGGCGCGGGCACCCCGACGCCGACGGCGAGCAGCTCGTCCGGCGCGGCGTCCACCGACGCGACCATCTCCTCGACCAGCAGCGCGGCGCGCTGGAGCCCGGTGTCCGCGCGGTGGTCGGGGGCGAGGGGCATGCGCTGGTCGGCGAGGACGCGCATGGAGGCGTCCGCGAGCGCGACGCGCATCGACCGGGTACCGAAGTGCACGCCGGCGACGAGCCCGAGGTTGCGCGCGAGCGTGACCTGCAGCGCGCGCCGCCCGCTACGGGTGGACGGCGAGGTGTGGAGCACGCCGGCGCCGGTGAGCTCCTTGACGATGTTGGAGACGGTGGCCGGGGACAGCCCGGTGACGCCGGCCAGCTCGATCTGCGTGAGGGAGCCACGCTGCTGGACGGCGCTCACGATCCGAGCTCGGTTGGCCTCACGCAGTGAAGTCTGCGAGCCCGGGGTCACCCGGTCAGCGCGCACGCAGGTCAGGATACCGCCGGGGCACCCCCGGGCAGGTGGGACGCCCCGGGGTCTGGACAGGTCAGGGATACCGCATCCGGACTGGACAGCGCTGTCAGAATGAGTGAGTCTCGGTAGAACCGCAGGTTGGATCCATGACCTGACGCGAAGATCACGATTCAGCGTCGCTTGCGTTCATTTCTTGACACCAAGCGTCCCGGGACGTTGTATGGGCATCGGGTTCGAGGGCGCGCCGGTGCGCCCGGCCGGCGCGACGTGGTCGTCCTGCCGGTCCCCCACGACCGAAGAAGGCGTAGGGAAATCACGATGCGAATCGATCGCAGGACGAGCGCGACGGTGGCCACGGCCGCCCTCGTGGGTCTCGCACTCGCCGCGTGCAGCGGCGGAGGTTCCGGTGACGGGGGAACCGGCGACGGAGGCGCTTCGGGGGGCGGCGACGAGGTCGAGGTCTTCACCTGGTGGGCCGCGGGTTCGGAGAAGGCGGGTCTCGACGCCCTGGTCGGCGTGTTCAACGAGCAGCACCCCGACGTGGAGTTCATCAACGGCGCGGTCGCCGGCGGCGCCGGCTCGGCCGCGAAGGACCTCCTCCAGTCCCGCCTGCAGGCGCAGGACCCGCCGGACACGTTCCAGGCGCACGCCGGCGCGGAGCTCCAGGACTACATCGACGCCGCGCAGATCGAGGACGTCTCGTCGCTGTACGACGAGTTCGGCCTCACCGACGTCTTCCCGGCCGACCTCGTCGACCGCCTCAAGTCCGACGACGGCGCGATCTACTCGATCCCGTCGAACATCCACCGCGCGAACGTCGTGTGGGCCAACCCGACGGTCCTCGAGGCCAACGGCGTCGACCCCGCCGCGACGTACGAGGACCTGGACGCCTGGATGGCCGACCTCGACAAGCTCCAGGCCGCGGGCGTCACGCCGCTGTCGGTCGCGACGACGTGGACCCAGGTCCACCTGCTCGAGACCGTGCTCCTCGCCGACCTCGGCGCGGAGGCGTACAACGGCCTCTGGGACGGCTCGACCGACTGGTCGGGCGCCGAGGTGACGGCGGCTCTCGAGGACTTCGAGAAGCTCATGAGCTACACCAACACCGACCGTGACGGGCTCGACTGGCCCGAGGCGACCCAGATGGTGATCGACGGCAACGCCGCGTTCAACGTCATGGGCGACTGGGCCGTCGCGGCGTTCGAGGAGCAGGGCAAGACCCTCGGCACCGACTTCACCGCGGCTCCCGTCCCGGGCACCGACGGCGTGTTCGACTTCCTCGCCGACTCGTTCACCCTCCCGGTGGGCGCGCCGCACCCCGACGGCGCCAAGGCGTGGCTCGAGACCGTCGGCTCGCTCGAGGGTCAGGTCGCGTTCAACAAGGCCAAGGGCTCCATCCCGGCCCGCACCGACGCCGACCCGTCGGAGTTCTCGGAGTACCAGCAGACCGCGATCGAGTCGTTCGGCCAGGACACCATCGTGTCGTCGCTCGCGCACGGTGCCGCCGCACCCGTCGCGACGCTCAACGCGATCTCCGACGCGACGAGCAAGTTCACGTCCGGCGGCTCCGACCTCGCGACCTTCCAGTCCGAGCTCGTCACCGCCACCGAGGGCTGAGACCCGTCCACCGGATCCGCCGCGCGTCGTCGGGAGCACCCCGACGGCGCGCGGCGGCCCCGCGCGACCGGACCCCTCCCCGGGACGCCCGTGCCCCCGAGCGCCGCGTCCCACGCCCCCACGACCGGGAAGACCCACCATGCTCAAGTCACTGCGACGAGCCGGCCCAGCGCTGCTGCTGCTCGCCCCCTCGCTGATCCTCGTCGGCGTGTTCGTCTACGGCCTCATCGGCGCGAACTTCCGGACGTCGATCACGGACAACCACACCGCGGCGCAGGCCACCGGGCAGAAGCCGTCCGTGGTCGTCTGGTTCGAGAACTACACCGACCTGCTCGGCAGCGAGGCGTTCCAGCACTCGCTGAAGAACCTCGTCCTCTACACCGTCGTCTTCCTCGTGGGGACGCTCGTCATGGGCTTCCTCTGGGCGTGGATGCTGGACAAGCCCGTCAAGGGCGAGGGGATCTTCCGCTCGATCTACCTGTTCCCCATGGCCGTGTCGTTCGTCGCCTCCGGTGTCGTGTGGCGCTGGCTGCTCAACTCGAACCAGGGCGAGCAGGCCAGCGGCCTCAACCGGCTGTTCCAGATCGTCGGCCTCGACTTCCTGCAGAACAACTGGTGGAACAACGTCACGTGGGGCATCACGGCCATCGCGATCCCCGCCATCTGGCAGCTCTCCGGCTACGTGATGGCGCTGTTCCTCGCCGGGTTCCGCGGCATCCCCGACGAGCTCCGCGAGGCCGCGCGCATGGACGGCGCGAGCGAGTGGAAGCTGTACCGCCACGTGCTCTTCCCGCAGCTCTCGCCCATCGCGCTCTCGGCGCTCATCATCATCGGCCACATGTCGCTCAAGGCGTTCGACCTCATCATGTCGATCTCGAAGCCCGCGAACTACCAGACCAAGGTGCCGGCCGTCGACATGTACGTGTTCAAGTCGAGCTTCGACTACGCCAACGCGGCGGCGGTCGGCTCGATCCTGCTGATCATCGTGGCCGTGGTCATCGTGCCCTACCTGATCCGCACCAACCGTCAGGAGAAGCGATGACGACCACCTCGACGCCGGCCGTCCCCGCTCCCGACGTCCTCGGCACCCCGCGCGACGCCGCGCGTCGCCTGACCCGCGAGCGGTTCTCCGTCGGCCGCACGCTCAAGTACGCCGCGCTGATCTTCTTCCTCGTCATCGTCCTCATCCCCGTCTACGTGCTCTTCGTGACGAGCTTCAAGGGCGCGGGCGACGCCTCCCCGGCGCGCGCGTGGTCGCTCCCGCAGGTGTGGACGCTCGAGAACTGGCAGACCGCGTGGACCGCGCTGTCGCCCGCGATCTGGCGCACCGTGCAGATGGTCGTGCCGTCGGCGATCATCGCCGCGTTCCTCGGCTCGCTCAACGGGTTCGTGCTCTCGCGCTGGTCCTTCAAGGGCGCGAACATCGTCTTCACGCTCATCCTCTTCGGGATGTTCATCCCCTACCAGGCCGTGATGATCCCGCTCAACCAGCTCGTGCTGGACATGGGGATCCCGAGCGGCGTTCCGTCGCTGATCCTGCTGCACGTGATCTACGGCATCCCGATCACGACGCTCATCTTCCGCAACTACTACATGACCGTGCCGCACGAGCTCGTCGAGGCCGCGCGCGTCGACGGCGCCGGGATGCTGCGCACGTACTGGTCGATCATCCTGCCGATCTCGATCCCGAGCTTCGTGGTCGTGCTCATCTGGCAGTTCACGTCGGCGTGGAACGACTTCCTCTTCGCCGTGTTCTTCTCCTCCAGCCAGAACGGCCCCGTGACGCTCGCGCTGAACAACCTCGCGAACGGCGCGCTCCTGCAGAACTACGGCGTCTCCATGGCCGGCGCGCTCTTCGCGTCGCTGCCGACGCTGCTCGTGTACATCGTCCTCGGCAAGTACTTCGTCGGGGGCCTCATGTCCGGCTCGGTCAAGGGCTGACCTCACCCGAGCCGAGCACGCGGGGGCGGGCGGGACCTGGTGGCACCAGGCCCCGCCCGCCCCTGCGTCGTCCCGCCGCCCACCGCACGGCGGTCCACCGGGCGAAGTCCGCGACGCTCCCTTCACTCCCGGGAGAACGCCGCCTATACTCCATGTCGACAGCGCTGTCAGGTGGCCTCGCCCCACCGCGTGCGACGTCGCACCACCCCGAGAGGACGCATCGAGTGAGCACCCGCACCGCTGCCTGACAGCACCCCCGACCCGCGCGGGGGCGCCGGTCGTCCGACCCTGGACCGGCGCTCCCCGCGCGAACCCCCGCACCACCCGCCCGAGCACCAGCACCGTTGCTGCCGCTCGACGACGCCCGGAGGCCCCCATGACCCGACCACCCGCCCCACCGCCCGGGCGGCGCGCGCGACGCCGCGCGACCGCCGCCGTCGCGCTCGCGACCGCCGGGGCGCTCCTGCTCGCGCCCGCGGTCGCGCAGGGCGCGCCCTCCACCGCGGTGTCCACCACCGGGTCGGCCACGGCAGCGGGCGACGCCGCCCCCGCGTTCGGCGCACCCGACGCGACCGCCGCCGACTACTACGGCGCCCTGCTGCGCCACACCCGCTGGGTCGAGACCGTGTGGGACGAGTCCGCCGGCGTGTACCAGCTCAAGGACTTCAACTTCGCCGTCGTGCTGGGCAACGCCGTGCTCCTGACCCACGGCGAGTACGACGCCGAGCTCGCGGGCGTCTCCGAGGAGACGCTCCGCGCGCACACGCTCGCGACCATCCGGCACTACGCGGCGACCAACCGCTTCGTCGACCCCGCGGGCACGTGGGGCAAGAAGCTGTTCTGGGACTCGACGTTCCAGTCGTACTTCCTCGCGGCCGGGACGCTGCTGTGGGACCAGCTCGACGCCACCACGCAGGCCCACCTCACGACCATCGCGACGGGGCAGTCGAAGTACACCGCCGACCTCGACTTCGGCAAGGACCCGCTCTCCGGGTCGTGGACCGCGGACTGGCCGACGGGCAAGCACGAGGGCGACACGGCGCAGGAGGAGGTCGGCGTCTACACGCAGGCCCTCGCGCCCGGCCTCGCGTGGGCGCCCGACGACCCCGACGCCGCGCGCTGGGCCGAGCAGCTCGCCGACTGGGGCCGCAACGCGGCGGGCCAGCCGACGGCCGACCGCAACAACCCGGCGGTCGTGGCGGGCAAGCCCGTCTCGACGAACACCATGCAGACCATCCACGACACCTACCTCGTGGAGAACCACGGGTCGTTCGGCCCGCACTACCAGTCCGACATCTGGCGGTCCGGCGGGCGCAACGCGATCCACTTCCTGCTGCACGACGAGCCCCTGCCGGAGATCCTCACGCACCAGCCGAACTCCGCCGAGCTCTGGGAGTCCATCAAGCTCGTCATGTCCGACGCCGGCGAGCCGTTCATGCCGATGGTCGCCGACCGCGAGTTCCTCTACGGGCGCGACGCGATCCCGATGGCGTTCCTCGCCCAGGTGCTGCGCGACCCCGACGCCGCGCGCGCCGAGGCGAACCTCGCCGCCGCGCTCGAGGACTACCAGTCGTACGCCCCGGTCTACCGCCTCGCGAAGTTCTCGGGCGAGCCCAAGTACGAGCCCGAGGCGCGCGCGGAGATCGCCATCTCCTACCTCCTGCACGTCGAGGCCGCCGAGTCCCCCGAGGGCCCGGTCGAGCCGACGCCGCAGGACGAGTTCTTCGAGCGCCTCGCCGGGGTGCGCGACTTCGGCGCCGGTCCGGGGCTGACCGTCCAGCAGACGGCGGACGCGTGGGCCGCGGCGTCGAGCCGCAAGGGCTTCGTCAAGTTCCCCTGGGTCCCCGCGCACGACTCGTGGCTGTTCCACGTCTCGGGCTCGACCCCGTTCCTCTACCCGACCACGGGCGCGACCGTCGACGACCGCCACGTACGGACGTACACCGGTCCGCGCGACGGGTTCGAGGGGACGTCGTCGGTGTTCCGGGTCGGCAGCGGGTACGCGGGACAGGTCACGCTCCCGACCGGTGCCGCCGTCTACGCGTCGACCGGCGCCGGCACGGAGGACGCGAGCCTGTCCGTCCGGAACCTCGACATGAACGGGTACTCCGGGCTCGACGGCTCCCGCACCTACACGACCGCGGAGGGCGAGACGACCGCGACGCTCCCCGTCACCCGGCCCGCCGACCCGGCGGACGCCAAGGCCGCGCGCGTCGACGACCTCACCTTCGCGCCCGTCACCGCGCGGTACGTGCGGCTCCTCGGCCAGCAGGGCCACCCCCAGTACGGCTACTCGATGTTCGCGTTCCACGCGTACGGCGCCGAGGGGTCGACGACCGACCTCGCGGCCGGCAAGGTCGCGACGGCGTCGAGCGAGGACTCCGCGAACGGCCGCACGGCGGCGCGCGTGACCGACGGCAACCCGTCGACCCGCTGGGCCGTCGCGGTCGGCGAGCGCACGCGCCCCGACTCGTGGATCCAGGTGGACCTCGGCGAGGAGACCACCGTGGGCGGCGTGAGGTTCGCGTGGGAGGCGAGCGCGGGCGCACGCTACCTCGTCCAGACGTCGACCGACGGCCGGACGTGGACCACCGCGACCACGTACGGCAAGGCCCCGGCGGACGTGAACGTCGCGCGCCTCGACACCGTGGACCTCACGCCCGAGGGCGCGGACGAGCCCGGCCCCGTCACGACGCGCTACGTCCGCATGCAGGGCGTGCGCGGCGACGCGGCCTACGGCTACTCGCTCTACCACCTGCGCGCGTTCTCCCCGACCGGGACCGACGTCGCCGCGGGCAAGCCGGCCACCGCGTCGAGCGCCGCCGGCTCGAACCCCGCGAGCGCCGTCACCGACGGCTCCGCCACGACCCGCTGGGCCGTCGCGGTCGCGGACCGCACCAGGCCCGACTCGTGGGTCCAGGTCGACCTCGGGGCGCCCACCGCGGTGAGCCAGGTGCAGCTCGGCTGGGAGGTCGCCGCGGGCCAGGAGTACCGCGTGCAGACGTCGCTCGACGGGCAGACGTGGCACGACGCCGCGTCGTTCCGGTACACGGGCGACGAGGTGCTGCGCAGCGAGGGCGACTGGCTCAACGTCGAGGGCGAGGCCGGGTTCGTCGTGCGCGGCTCGGACGCCCCCGTGACCGTCTCCCGCGCGAGCGACACCCGGCACGTCGTCCGGCTCACGGACGGCGCGACCGGTCCCCGGCTCGTCGAGATGGTCCCGGGCGACCCCGCGGCGACCGCCGCGCAGGCCGGGGCCCGCGTGCCGACCTCCGCGGACCCGGCGGTGCTCGTGAGCGCCGTCGACGGGTACGTCGTCGCGTTCAACCTCACGGGCGCGGACGTCGCGACGACGCTCACCGTCCCGCACGACGGCGGGGCCGTCCCGGTGTACGCCGGCACGCAGACGGTCGGCGCCGAGGCCTCGACGCTCGACGTCACCGTCCCGGCCGGCGACGCGGTCGTCCTCGCACCGCGCGCGACGGTCGCCACGCCCGCCGGGCAGACCCCTGCGGGGGTGACGGTCGCCGTCGCCGACGCCCGGTCGTTCCGCGTGAGCGGCGACGGGACGCCGGTCGAGCTGCGTCACGCCGAGACGGGCGCGACCCGCACGGTCGGGGCGACGCCGTCGGGCACGCGCGTCACGTTCCGGGACGCGACGCCTTTCCCGGTCGCGGACCACGCGCTGAGCACCCTCACCTTCCCCGCGTCGGTGCTGCCCGAGGGCATGACGTCGCCCGCCCTCGCCGTGGACGACGACGCCACGACCGCATGGGCCCCCGGGCCGGACGGCCGCATGGTCACCGACCTGGGCGCACCGCGCGAGATCGGCACCGTCGTCGCCGCGTGGGAGCGCGGCGGAGCGCCGGAGTCGGTCGTCTCCGTGAGCGACGACGGCCTGGCCTTCACCGACGTCGGCACGATCGGCGCCGGTCACGTCCGCGGCACGCTCGCCGTCGACCGCACGGCGCGGTACGTCGCGCTGAGCACGTCGTGGCAGGACGGCGACCCCGGGCTCACCGCGCTGCGCGTGCTCGCGCCCGGGGCGGCGGACCCGTCATCGCCGGCTGCCGTCGCCGTCACCGCGACGGCCGAGGTCCGGTGCCTCGCGGGCAAGCCGCACGTCGCGGTGCGGGTCGTGAACGACGACGACACGCGCCTCGACGTCGAGATCGCCACGCCGTGGGGCTCGAAGAGCTTCCCGTCCGTGGCACCCGGCAAGAACGCGTACCAGTCGTTCGCGGTCCGCGGCGACGCCGACGGCACGGTGGAGGTCACCGCCGCGCCGGCGGACGCCGCCGACGAGCGCGAGACCGTCGCGACGCCGGAGCACGGCCAGCCGACCTGCGGCTGACCGACCGGCTCACCCACCGAACCCGGGGCCGCCCCCGATCCACCTCCGGATCGGGGAGCGACCCCGGGTTCGGCGCGTCCGGGGACCTGCGCTCATAGCCTGCGCACAGCCGCGCGCTACGTTCGCCCCAACCTGCCTCCCTAGCCTCCCGATCGACCGCCGCCGCCCGGGCGGCGCCGAGCCAGGGAGACGAGGGTGCTGCAGCAGCGCACACGGTCGTCCGCGACCGCACCGAGGGGGACGTCCCCCGACCACCCGCCCGGCACTGCCGGCACGCGCCGCGAACGCCTCGCGCGTCGCCTTCGCGGCCCGCGCCCGCGCCGTCGCGCGCTCGTCGTCGGCGCGGTCGCCGTCCTTCTCGTCGCCGCGCTCGTCGTCTACCTCACGGTCCTGCGACCCCGTGCGTCGGCGGCGCAGGAGGCCGGGGTGGCGCAGCCCGTCACCGCGCAGGCGGCCACGGCCACGTTCGAGCAGACCGTGACGACCACGGGCACGCTCACGCCGAGCGTCCAGGAGGACGTCTCGTTCGCGGCGGCCGGCACCGTGCAGACGGTCGAGGTCGCCGCGGGCGACACGGTCGAGGTGGGGCAGACGCTCGCCACCATCGACACCCTGCAGCTCGACGCGGCGCTCGCCCAGGCGAACGCCGACCTCGCGCAGGCGCAGGCCGATCTGGCCGACGCGCAGGAGTCGGACGACGGCAGCGACGCCGGCGGGGCCGCGGTCGAGGCGCGCGAGTCCGCCGTCGCGGTCGCGCAGCAGGCCTACGACGACGCCGCCGCAGCGATGGCCGACGCGGCCCTGACCGCCCCGGCCGCCGGTCTCGTGACGTCGGTCGGTGTCGCCGTCGGCGACACGGTCGGCGCGTCGTCGGCCTCTTCCGCCTCGACCGGGTCGGGCTCGCCCGGCGGCACCGGCACCGTCCCCGGGGCGTCGACCGGCGGGTCGGGCAGCAGTGCGTCGTCGGGCTCGTCCGACACCGCGGCGTTCACGATCGTGGGCACCGACGCGTGGACCGTCGACGTGAGCGTGGGTGAGGCCGACGTCGCGACGATCGAGACGGGCGACCAGGTCGAGATGACCTCGGACGACCTCCCCGGCACCGTGTTCGGCACGGTGAGCGAGATCGGCCGCCTGCCGTCCACGACCCAGGGCGCGGTCGCGTACCCCGTCTCGATCAGCGTCACCGGCAGCCCCGAGGGCCTGTACGACGGCGTGAGCGTCGACGTCTCGATCGTCACAGAGCGCCGCACCGACGTGCTCTCCGTCCCCGCCGCGGCGGTCTCGACGAACGACGACGGCGCCTCCGTGGTCACGCTCGTAGCCGAGGACGGGTCGACGTCCGAGCAGGTCGTGGAGACCGGCGAGGCGTCGGGCCAGTCCGTCGAGATCGTCGCGGGCCTCGCCGAGGGCGACACGGTGCAGTACACGGCCTTCACGCCGGTCGCGGGCCGGGGGCAGGGCGGCCAGCAGGGCGGCACCGGCGAGCAGGGGTTCCCCGAGGGCTTCGACCCGTCACAGCGTCGCCCGGGCGGGCAGGGCTTCCCCGAGGGGTTCGACCCGTCGCAGACGGGCGCACGTCCCGGCGGCCAGGGCGGGACCCCGTGACCGCGGCGACGACCGCCGTCGGGCCGGCGACCCCGACCGCTACCGCGGGCCCCACGCCCGTCATCGACCTGCGCGGCGCGCGCAAGACCTACCGCACGGGCGACCTCGAGTTCGAGGCGCTGCGCGGCGTCGACCTGCGGATCGAACGCGGCGAGTACGTCGCGATCGTCGGGCCGTCGGGCTCGGGCAAGTCGACGCTCATGAACGTGCTCGGCTGCCTCGACACGCTCACGTCGGGCACGTACCGGCTCGCGGGCGACGACGTCGACGACATGGACGAGACCGACCTCGCGAGCGTGCGCAACGAGCAGATCGGCTTCGTCTTCCAGCAGTTCAACCTGCTGCCGTCCCTGTCGGCGCTGCGGAACGTCGAGCTCCCGCTCGTGTATCGCGGCGTCGCCCCTGCGGAGCGCCGCGCTCGGGCCGCGGAGGCGCTCGCGCGCGTCGGGCTGGCGGACCGCACCGCGAACCGCCCCGGCCAGCTCTCGGGCGGCCAGCAGCAGCGCGTCGCGGTCGCGCGGGCGCTCGTCGGTGAGCCGGCGCTCGTCCTCGCGGACGAGCCGACGGGCAACCTCGACTCGCGCTCGACGGCCGACGTGCTCGACCTCCTCGACGCGCTGCACGCGCAGGGCCGCACGATCGTCCTCATCACGCACGAGCACGAGGTCGCGCAGCGGTCCCGGCGGGTCGTGCGCGTGCTCGACGGCCTCGTGACCTCGGACGAGCCGGTGGTCGCGGCATGAGCTGGACCGAGACCGCCGCCACGGCGTGGCACGCGATCCGCGCGCACACGCTGCGCTCGCTCCTCACGGTGCTCGGCATCCTCATCGGCATCGCCGCCGTGATCCTCACGGTCGGGCTCGGCCTGGGGACGCAGAAGGACGTGTCCGAGGACATCAGCGCGCTCGGGTCCGACCTGCTCATCGTCACCCCCGGGTCGTCCACGGACTCCTCCGGGATCCGGGGAGGGTTCGGCTCCGCCTCGACGCTCACCGTCGCCGACGCCGACGCCCTCGCCTCGCGGGTCGCGGTGCCCGACGTCGCCGCCGTCACCGCCGAGAAGGAGTCGTCGCAGTCGCTCGAGGCGGGCGACGCCAACTGGACGACGACCGTCGTCGGCGTCACCGGAGACTGGCTCGAGGTGCGCTCGCGCGAGCTCGCGTCCGGGGAGTTCGTCGACGCCGCCTCGACCGACGAGGTCGTGCTCGGCCCCGAGACGGCGACCGAGCTGTTCGGCCGGGCGGACGTCGTCGGCCGCACGGTGAGCATCGCCGGCACGACCTTCGACGTCGTCGGCGTGCTCGAGCCGGCCGGGTCGAGCACGTCGACCAACCTCGACGACACGGCCGTGGTGTCCCTGACCGCGATGACGTCGGCCGTCACCGGCGGCACCGACACGTCGGTCAGCACCGTCTACCTCAAGGCGACCGACACCGACGCGATCTCCGCCGCGTACCAGGAGGCCGAGTCCCTGCTCCTCGCGCTGCACGGCGCGAGCAGCGCGGACGCGGCCGACTTCACGATCGACTCCCAGGACTCGCTCGTGTCCGCGGCGACGTCGGTCTACCGCACCCTGACCGTCCTGCTCGCCGGCGTCGCTGGCCTGTCCCTGCTCGTCGGCGGCATCGGCGTCATGAACATCATGCTGGTGTCCGTCACCGAGCGGACGCGCGAGATCGGCCTGCGCAAGGCGCTCGGCGCCCCGCCCGGCGCGATCCGCCGCCAGTTCCTCACGGAGGCGTCGATCCTCGGCGTCACCGGCGGCCTCGTCGGCGCGCTCCTCGGCGTCGTCGCCGCAATCACGCTCCCCGCCGCGCTGGGGTCGTCGATCGTCGTCTCGCCGCTCGCGGTCGGCGGCTCGATCGCCGTCGCGCTGGCCATCGGGCTCGTGTTCGGCGTCTACCCCGCGGTGCGCGCCGCGCGCCTCGCGCCCATCGACGCGCTGCGCAGCGAGTGACCGCACGACCACCGCACCCGTCCGTCCTCAACCGGAGAGTCCCATGACCTCGCGCTCCACCCGCCCCCCGCTCCCCCGGCGCACCGCGCTCGTCGCCGCCGGCGCCGTCGGCCTGGTGCTCGCGCTCGCCGCGTGCTCGGCGTCCGACGCCGCGACCCCCGACCCCTCG
Organism: Cellulosimicrobium cellulans; assembly: GCF_016921195.1. Classification (GTDB taxonomy): domain Bacteria; phylum Actinomycetota; class Actinomycetes; order Actinomycetales; family Cellulomonadaceae; genus Cellulosimicrobium; species Cellulosimicrobium cellulans_F. Next base: position 710,468 of record NZ_JAFGYF010000001.1, on the reverse strand, counting down.
ACGTCCGCCACGTCCGCCGACGACGACGCGCCCGACGCCGCATCCCCAGGCGGCGGAGGCCGCGCGCCCGGGGTCTCCGGTGAGGTCGCCGCCGTCGACGGCACGACGGCGCAGGTCCAGGACGACGAGTCGCAGACCGCGGTCTCGTGGTCCGACGGCACGACGGTCACCGTGACCGTCGACGGCACGCTCGCCGACGTGGCCGTCGGGTCGTGCGTCGTGGCCTTCTCCGGCTCCCCCGGCGGCACGCCCGGCGACGAGAGCGGTGACGCGAGCGGCGCCGCGGCGGCCGGCGCCGCCGAGGACGACGCGGCCGCGAGCGTCGCCGTGGCGGAGCCCGTGGACGGCGAGTGCACCGGTGGGCTCGGCGGCGGCTTCCCGGACGGTGGGTTCCCCGGCGGCGAGCGCCCCGACGGCGCGCCGACCGATCTGCCCACCGACCTCGAGCGACCCGACGACGCACCGAGCGACGTGCGTTCCGGCGCACCCGACGGCGCGGGGCGCCCGGACGGAGGGTTCGGCGGCCTGACCACCGGGCTCGTCACCGCCGTCGACGGCGCGACGATCACCGTGAGCAGGACCTCTCCCGAGGGCGAGAGCACCGAGGAGAGCGTCACGGTCGACGACGCGACCACCTACACCGTCCAGCGCGCCGGGTCGGGCGCGGACGTCGTCGTCGGGCAGTGCCTCACCGCCCAGGGCGAGAGCGCGGACGACGGGACCTTCAGCGCGACGAGCCTGAGCGTCTCGGCACCGGGCACCGACGGCTGCACGAGCGGCTTCCGCGGGGGCCGCGGCGGCTTCCTCGGCGGCCGGGACGGGCAGGACGACCAGGGGGACGGTGAGAGCGATGCGTGACACGGTCGTCCGCCGTCGCCGCCGGTCGAGGCGCCGGCGGCTCGTCGCGGCGACCGTCGCGCTCGCGGTCGTGAGCGCCGGGGGCACGGCGTACGCGCTGCGCCCGGACGACGCCCGGTACCGCACCGCGACCGTCGTCACGGGTGACGTCGCGCAGCAGGTGTCCACGAGCGCCACGGTCGCGTCGGCGTCCCGCGCCGACACGACGTTCGGCACGTCGGGCACGGTCGCGACCGTCGAGGTCGCGGCCGGCGACCGCGTCGCGGCGGGCGACGTCCTCGCGACCCTCGACGCCGACGAGCTCCAGGACGCCGTCGACGAGGCGGACGAGGCGCTCGCCGAGGCGCAGCAGGCGCTCGCGGACGACCTCGAGGCGCAGGCGTCGGGCACCTCGTCGAGCAGTGAGTCGACGACGTCCGCGTCCGGGGCGTCCGGCTCGGGCGCTGCCGGCGCGAGCTCGGCCGCGAGCGCCGCGGTGCTGCTCGTCGGCACGACGAGCGCCGGGGAGACCCGCGCCGTCGCCCTGGACGCGGGCAGCACCGGCGCGCTGGAGCAGGCCGTCACGAGCGCACGCGACGCGCTCGACGCCGCGCAGGCGGACGTGCAGGCCGCGCAGGACGCCCTGCTGGCCGGGTACGAGTCCGTGGAGGACGCGCTGCTCGCGGGCACGACGGCGCTCGGCGCCTCGGGAGACGCGGTCGACGCCGCGACGGGCGACGGCGGCGCGTGCACCGCCGTCCTCGGTGACGACGCGGGGGCCGGGGCCACCGCCGCGGACCTCGCCGCGTGCGCCGCGGCGGTCGTCGCCGCGCAGGACGCGCTGGTCGCGACGGACGCCGCCCAGCAGGCGACCGGCACCGCCCAGGGCGCGCTCGTCGACCTCGTCGCGGACCTCGACGACGCCGTCACCACGCTCGGCGAGCGGTCCGCCGCGCTCGACGCCGCCGTCCGCGCGCTCCTCGACGCGCAGGAGACCGGGGCCGGCGGCACGGGCGGGTCGAGCCCGGCCGGCGGGTCCGACGGCTCCACGACGACGCCCGGCGCGGGCGCCGCCGCGCCGTCAGGTGGCACCTCGGGCGGCGTGTCCGGCGCACCGTCGGACGGCTCCTCGACGCTGCCGTCGGGTGGGCAGTCGTCCGGAGGCTCCGCGCCGTCGCGTGCCGACGCCGCCGGGGGCGTGACGTCGTCGGGCACCGTCACGGCCGAGCGGATCCTGGCCGACCGCGCCGCCGTGACGGTCGCCGAGCGACAGGTGGACGTCGCGGAGGCCGCGGCTGCTGCGGGCACGCTCACGGCACCGATCGCCGGGACCGTGGCGCAGGTCGACGTGGTCGCCGGGACGTCGGTCGCCGCGAGCGACGCCGCGGTGACGATCCTCGGCGACGGCGGATACGTCCTGTCGTCCATGCTCGACCTCGCGGACGTCAAGCTCGTGGCCGTCGGGCAGACCGTCACGGCGACCGTGCCCGCGACCGGCGCCGAGTACACGGGGACCGTGAGCAGCGTCGCGGTGCTCAGCGACTCGCAGACGTCGACGCCGTCGTACGCCGCGACGGTCGCGCTCGACCCGGTCGACGGCGAGCTGCCGGAGGGCGCGTCCGCCGCCGCCACCATCTCCGTCGCGGCGGTGGACGACGCGCTCGTCGTCCCCACGTCCGCCGTGACGGCCGACGGGTCGGCGCGCACGGTCCGGGTGCTCGACGGCGCCGAGGTCCGCACGGTGACCGTGACGACGGGCGCCGTCGGGCCGGAGCTCACCGAGATCACCGACGGTCTCGCGGCGGGCGACCAGGTCGTGCTCGCCGACCTCACCCAGGAGCTCGTCCAGGACGACGACGGGTCGTCGGGGCTCGCGGGTCTCGGCTCGGGCGGGTCGGACGCGCGCGAGGGCTTCTCGGTCGGCGACGTCCCCGGCGGCTTCCCGGGCGGCGGCTTCCCCCAGGGGGGCGGCGGGTTCGGCGGTCCGCCGTCCGGCTGAGCGCCACGACCGGGGACGTCGTCGGGGCGCCGGGCAGGTCGGGACCTTCGACCGGTCCGGCGCACCGGGCCGCGGCGCTACGTTCGAGGTCCTGGCAGCGCGGCGGGCGGCCCCGACCCGCCGGACTGCCGGGCCGTCGTGCGTCGGAAGGAGTCCCGATGACCCGCCCCGGCCTCGTGGTCGCCGGACTGAACCGGCTGTCCGTCACGGACTGGCCCGGGAGGCGGGTGGCGACGGTCCTCACGCAGGGCTGCCCGTGGCACTGCGGGTACTGCCACCACCCGGCCCTGTGCGCGGTCGCGGCCCACGGGACGCCGCCGCCCGGTGACGCGGTCCCGTGGTCCGAGGTCGTCGCGTTCCTCGCCCCGCGCCGCCGGCTGCTCGACGGCGTCGTGTTCTCGGGCGGCGAGCCGACGCTCCACCCCGGCCTGCTCGGCGCGATCGACGACGTGCGCGGCCTCGGCCTCGACGTCGGGCTGCACACCGCCGGGCCCTGGCCCGCACGGCTCGCACGGCTCCTGCCGTTCGTGGACTGGGTCGGGCTCGACATCAAGCACCTGCCGTCCCGCTACCCCGTCGTGACGGGCACGATCCCGTCGGGACGCCGCGCGTTCGAGGCGCTGGCCGTGCTCCTGCGCTCCGGCGTCGACCACGAGGTGCGGACCACGGTCGACCCGAGCGTGCACTCGCGCACCGAGCTCCTCGCGCTCGGCACGCACCTGCGCCGCCTCGGCGTGCGGGAGTGGGTCCTCCAGGAGGCCGTAGCCGACGGCGCGTCCCCCGCCTGGGCGCGCACGCTCGCCGGCCGCCGCCTCGCCGACGTGCTCGACGACGCCGACCTCGCCTGGGCACGGCGCCGGACCGCCGCCTGAGGACGACCCGCCGCCGCGGCGTCAGACCGGCCGGACCGGCTGGCGCAGCACGGTGCGCAGCTTGGCGGGGTCCGTGCGCCGCACGTCGCTCAGGTAGATCTCGTGGTGCGGCCCGGCGAACGTGAGCCCGTGCTCCGGCAGGTAGACGTCGTGCAGCTCCGCGAGCACCGGGCCCTCGTCGTCGTACGACCCGACGTGGAGCGTCTGCACGGACCGGCCCTCGGTGAGGCTCGTGCGGCGCACGAGGTCGAGCGCGGCCGGCGCATCCTTCTTCGCCCGGACCGTCTCCGTGGCCGCGACCACGAGGTCCTCGTCCACCCAGTCGGGCTGGAGGACCAGCAGCGTCCAGCGCCACGCGTCCTTCTCACGACGGACGAACGTGCCCGGGTCCTCGGCCGTCCACAGGCCCTCCAGCGGCCCGACGACGTAGTCGCGCCCCTCCCGCTTGCTCGCGAACTTCACGGCGTACGAGACGGAGAAGAGCGCCTCGACCGCCGCCGCGTAGGCGGGCGACGTGTTCGGGTCGCCCTCGCCGTCGACCGCGAGGTAGGCGAGGGTCGGGACGTCCACCTCGACGAACCGCCCGCGCGGCGGGGCGTACAGCTCGCGGTAGTGCGCCTTGAGGTCCACCTTGTCCGAGGGCATGGCCCGACGCTACCCGCCGCCGCCGACGACGGCCCGGCCGCGGGGCTCCAGGTCGTCCCGGACCACGGCGCCAGCACCGCCCGGCACGGACGGCGCTGGCGCGGCCGTCCTCCGACTGGTATCCACGCGGTGTGACCGCCTCGCCGCCCCCGTACCCGCAGCACGACCCGCGCGCCGCGTACCCGCCCGCGCGCCCCGCTCCGGGGCCACCACCGCCCGGCCACCCGGGACATCCGGGCCACCCGCAGCCGGGCTACCCGCCGCCGGCGACCGCAGGCTACCCTCCGCTGCCCACGATCCCGCCGGCGGCGTTCACACGCCGGTACCGGACGACGGCGTGGGCGCTGATCTGGGTGCCCGTCGTGCTCATGGTCGCGGCGGCGGTCCTCAGCATCGCCCTGCTCGTCTACGCGGACAGCGACCCGTCGCGGAACTCCGCCGCGGGCTACCTCGCGATCGTCGTCTGGGGCGTCATGCTCGTCGGCGGGCCCGTGCTCCTCGGGGCGTTCATCCCCGGCTGCGTGATGCTCTCTCGCTCGAACCGGGCCCGCGCCCTCGCGCGGGCGACGAGCTTGCGGCCGCCCGCCTGACGCGACGCCGCGCTCGTCCCGCAGACTCGGGAGGACGGGCCGCTCAGGCCCCGCGGCCCGCGAGGTCGTGCTCGACGCGATCGTCGGAGCGCACCGGCGTCACGTAGTCCACGACGGCGCGCACCACCTCGGGGTCGCGCAGCAGGCGGTGGTGCCCGAGCCCCTCGGTCGTGAGCAGCTCCCCCTCGGGCCAGGCCACGGCGAGAGCGGCCCCGACCGGGTACGGGACCTCCTTGTCCGCGCGGTCGTGCACGACGAGCGCGGGTGGGACCGGGTGGGTCCGCAGGGTCTCCCGCACGTCCAGCTCTGCCAGCGGACGCCCGGCGACGTCGGAGATCAGGCCCTGGAGCAGCACGCGGGTCGGGCCCGAGAGCCGGAGCAGGTCGGCGAACCCGTCGAGCTCGCCCAGCACGTCGGCGATCGCCGCGACGAGCACGAGCCGCTCCGCGGGCAGCCCGTCGCGGACCGCGAGGACGGTCGTGGCCGTGCCGAGCGAGTGCGCGACGACGGCCGTCGCGTCGCCGTGCTCCCGGACCACCGCGGCGAGGGTGTCCGCGAGCTCGGGCATCGTGCTGCGGCGCGGGCCGAGACGGCCGGGACCCGAGTCACCGTGGCTCGGCGCGTCGAAGGCGACGACGCGATAGCCGGCCGCCCGCAGGGGTTCGACGAACGCGCCGAGCTGCCCGCGCCACCCGCCCCACCCGTGGGCCAGGTAGACGACGCCCACCTCGCTGGACGCCGTGACGTCGCCGGGCGTCGGCTCGCCGCCTCCCGGGCCGACGGGCCTCCACGACTCGACGACGACGCGTGCTCCGGCGTCGGTCGTCACCGTGGTGAGCGTGCCCCGGGTCGTGCGGTCGTCACGAAGGCGCCCGGCGCCGTCGGGCGGTGTGCACCACAGGTCGAGCGCGAGGCGCGCGGCGCGGCGCGGTGAGACCGCCTGGAGGGCGGCGAGGCGCGCACGGACGACCGCGAGCCGCAGCGCAGCCTTGCGACGTCGCGCGGCCCGACGACGGTCGGCACGAACGGTCGTGCTTTTCTTCGAGCCTGGGACGCCCACGGGAGGTTCCTCTCGGTCGGTGGTGCGAGTGTGGTGGCGGTCAGGGGGCGGGCACCGGCGCGGGCGAGCGCGCCGCGTCGAGCAGGGCCTCGAACGCGCGCCGGGCGCGCTCCTCGGCCCGCGGGTCGCCCATGAAGGCGTGCGCGTGGTTGGCCCCGAGCATGACGCCGTAGAGGTCGGAGGCGAACTGCTCCGGCTCGACGTCGTCACGGAACCCTCCCTCGGCGACGCACGTGCGGAAGACCTGCGCGACGGCGTCGCAGAGGTCGCGATGGTCGCGCACCAGCTGGTCGCGGACGGGGCCCTCCTGGGCGGCGAGCTCCGTGGCGGCCTTGACGAACAGGCAGCCACCCGGGTCCTGGCGCAGGTCGCACGCGAGCCAGCCCTCGAACAGCGCCCGCATCCGCGGCTCGCCGCGCGGGGCACGCAGTGCGGGAGCGACCACCGTGTCGACGAACTCCGCGCGCGCCTGGCCGAGGACGGCGAGCTGGAGCGACTCCTTGGAGCGGAAGTGCGCGTACAGGCCGGACTTCGACATCCCGGTGGCCGCCGCGAGCTCGCCGATGGTGAGCCCGGTCAGCCCGACGCGGAACGCGGCCTCCACGCCGCGGTGCAGGATCGCCTGCCGCGTCTCGTCGCCCTTGCTCACCCGCCGAACGTAGCACGACCGTGCGGGAAACGGGAGGCTCTCGCGGCGGACCTCCATCCGGCCCAGCGTCCGGCCGCACGACAGCCCCGAGCCCCGAGGCCTGGAACGACGAAGCCCCGGAACCGTGACGGTTCCGGGGCTTCTGCTGTGCGCCCGGAGGGATTCGAACCCCCAACCTTCTGATCCGTAGTCAGATGCTCTATCCGTTGAGCTACGGGCGCTGGTCCTGCTCGCCGCTGATCGCTCACCGGCCGTCGAGAACACTACCGCGTCCGCGCCACGATCCCAAACCGGATCGCGCCCGATCGCGTCACCGTGACCGACGCCACGCCGTCCGACCCTCGCCGCACGCGCCGCCGGACGCGGTCCTCCCAGGGTCGGACTCCAGCGCGACGACGTCCCGCCCCCAGCCCGACGCGGCGGCACCCGCCGCCGTCGGACGATCGATCCATGACGTTCACCGGCCCTTCCTCCGCCCCCGGCGGCTCGCCCCTCGTCGCGAGCGCGCTCACCAAGGTCTACGGCTCCGCCCAGACCGCGACGCACGCCCTCGCGGGCGTGAGCCTCACGGTCCACCCGGGCGAGTCGCTCGCGATCATGGGCCCGTCCGGGTCCGGCAAGACGACGCTCCTGCACGTCCTCGCGGGCATCATCACCCCGACGTCCGGCTCGGTGTCGTGGCGCGGCGAGGACGTCACGACGCTCTCCGAGGCCCGCCGCACCGTCCTGCGGCGACAGGACTTCGGTTTCGTCTTCCAGTCCGGCCAGCTCCTGCCCGAGCTGCCCGCGGTCGAGAACGCCGCCCTGCCGCTCATGCTCGCGGGCACGGCGCGCGCGGAGGCAACGGCCGTCGCCGCCCGGTGGCTCGCGCACCTCGGCCTCGCCGGGATGGAGCAGCGCCGCCCGGGCGAGCTCTCCGGCGGTCAGGCCCAGCGCGTCGCGATCGCGCGCGCGCTCGTCGGGTCGCCCGGCGTCGTCTTCGCGGACGAGCCCACCGGCGCGCTCGACCAGTCGACGGGCGCCGAGGTGCTCGACGTCCTCACGCGCGCGACCCGTGACTCGGGCGCCGCGCTCGTCGTCGTCACGCACGACGCGGGCGTCGCGCGACACTGCTCGCGCACCGTGACCATGCGCGACGGGCGCATCTCCGGCGAGTTCTTCGCGCCCGGGGCCACGCCCGCCGCCCCCGCCGTGCCGAGCCAGGAGAGCGCGCGATGAGGACCGTCGACCTCTGGTGGCTCCTGCGCCGCCGCAGCGCCGACGAGCGCGACCCGCAGGGCCTGACCACCGTCCTCGCCATCATCGCGTTCGCCGTGACCACGGCGATCCTGCTCGTCGTCATGGGCGGCTGCCACGCCTTCCTCGAGCGCGCCGGTGGCATCGACGGCATACGCGAGGGCATGGACTCGGCCATCACCCCGTACGCCACGCAGTACCCGCTCCTTGCCGGGGTCGCGTCGCTCCTGCTGCTCATCCCCCTCGTGACGCTCGGCGCGGCGGCCGCACGCCTCGCCGTCGCGCGCCGGGACGCCCGCCTCGCGGCGCTGCGCCTCGCCGGGGCGACGACGGGCCAGGTCACCACCCTCACGGCCCTCGACGCCGCCGCGCAGGCCGTCATCGGCGCGCTCGCCGGCCTGCTCGGCTACGGCGCGCTGCTGCCCCTCGTCGCGCAGCTCCGCTTCCAGGGACGCACGTTCGCGATCGGCGAGCTCTGGGTGGGTGTCCCCGCGCTGCTCGGCGCGGTCGTGCTCGTGGTCGCGATCGCGCTCACGTCCGCGCTCGTCAGCCTGCGCCGCGTCGCGATCACCCCGCTCGGCGTCGCGGCCCGTGTGACGCCCCCCGGGCTCAAGGCCGTCCGGCTGCTGTCGATGGGCGTCGCGTTCATCGCGCTGATCATCGCGACGAACCTGTCGTTCGGGTCCACGGCGGTCGTCCTCACCGTCCTCACCGTCATCCTGCTGGTCGGCTTCGCGACCGTGAACGTCGTCGGCCCGTTCGTCATCTGGCTCGTGGGCAAGATGACCGCCGGCTCGGCGCGCCGCGTGCCGACGCTGCTCGCCGGACGGCGGATCGTGGACAACCCGAGGACGGCGTGGCGCTCCGTCGGCGGGGTCGCGCTGGCGACGTTCATCGCCGGCCTGACGAGCATCTTCGCGCTCCTCGACCCCGGCCTGGGCGCCGACCCGGACGAGGTGCAGTACCTCACCGACATGAAGACCGGCGGGTTCCTCACCCTCGCCATCGCGGGCGTGCTCGCCGCCGTCTCGACGGGCGTCATGCAGGCGGGGCGCGTCATCGACCAGCGCAACGAGTACCGCACGCTCGTCCTGTCCGGGACGGACCTGCGCACGCTCGACCAGGCGCGCTTCCGCGAGACGCTCGTCCCGCTCGTCGTGAGCGTCGGCGTCTCGACGTTCGCCGCGCTGCTGTTCATGGTCCCGGTGATCGGTCTCAACGCGTTCGCGAACGTCGAGGTCGTCGTGCAGTTCCTGCTGTGCGTCGCGGCGGCGTCGGCCCTCGTGCTCGCCGGGGCGGGGGCGTCACGGTTCGTCGTGCGGTCCGCGCTCGCGACCGCGGGGAGCGCGTAGCCGTCCGGAGCTGTCGGCGCCCCGCTGGTCCCCGGACCCGTGGGGCGCTGACAGCGCTCCGCCGGGCAACAGAAAAGGCCCCGGGCGCTGAGCACCGGGACCTTCCTGAGCGGAGACGGAGGGATTTGAACCCTCGAACGGATTGCTCCGTTACCACCTTAGCAGGGTGGCGCACTAGACCTGACTATGCGACGTCTCCTCGCAGGCTCGTCGGAGAGCCTGCGTCGCCCAGGGTACAAGGGCGTCGCCGCGAGACCAAACCCGCGCGCCCCACCGGCCCCTGGCGCTCGTCGGGCGCGGCAGGCAGCGGCAGTGCCACGGCCGTCAGGCGGCGGCGAGCGTACGGAGGTCGTCGAGGACGCCCTCCACCACCTCGCCGAGATCGTCCGCCTGCCCGGCGGCGAGCCATCGCGCGCACGCCACCTTGAACGTCACCATCGCGGCCTGGGACGCGAGGACGGCGCTCTCGCGCGTCTCCCCACGCTCGCGCAACGCGTCCGCCAGGGCGTCCGCCAGGGCTGCGTGCTTGGTGAGCTCGCGCTCCCGGAGATCCGCGTGCCCGGCCACGATCTCGTCGCGCAGGCGGAACCTTGCCGGGTCCTCCTGCAGCACCCCGGCCGCCGCGACCAGCGCCGCGCGGACCGCGCCGTACGTCGTGGCGGACGGCGGGACGTCGGCGACGGCCGCCGCCATCACGCGCCCGAGCATCTCGCCGCCCTGGAACAGCACGTCCCGCTTGTCGGCGAAGTAGCGGAAGAACGTGCGCTCGGTCAGCCCGGCCCGGGCCGCGATCTGCGCCGCGGTGACGCCGTCGTACCCGACCTCGGCGAACAGCTCCAGCGCGGCCGCGGACAGGCGCCCGCGCGTGTCCGGTTCCCAGCGTGCCACGGATCCAGCCTAGTCGATGTCAGTCACAGACATCACGGGTGTAGAGTCACGTCTGTCGCTGACATCGCTGAAGGGAATCCTCATGAAGGTCTTCGTCACCGGTGCGTCGGGCTTCGTCGGCTCTGCACTCCTCCCCGAGCTGATCGCAGCGGGCCACGACGTCGTCGGGCTCGTGCGCTCGGACGCGTCCGCCGCCACGGTCGAGGCTGCCGGCGCCGAGCCCCTGCGCGGCGAGCTCGACGACCTCGACACGCTGCGGGCGGGCGCCTCGGCGAGCGACGGCGTCGTGCACCTCGCGTACCGGCACGACTTCTCCGACGCCGAGGCCGCCGTGCGGAGCGACCGCGCCGCGATCGACGCGATGGGGTCGGCGCTGACGGGCTCGGGCAAGCCGTTCGTCATCGCCTCCGGGACACCGATCGTGCCGGGGCGGCCCTCGGTCGAGACGGACGACCCGGAGGACGGGCCTCTGGTCGCGCGCCTCGAGACCGCCCGCAGGTTCTTCGCGCTGAGCGAGCAGGGGGTACGGACGACGAGCGTCCGCCTGCCGCGCACCGTCCACGACGACGAGGGCCGCGGCGGGTTCGCCGGGATGCTCGTCCGGATCGCACGGGAGACCGGCGTCTCGGGCTACGTCGGCGACGGAGAGGCGCGCTGGCCCGCGGTTCACGTCGCGGACGCCGCACGCCTCTTCCGGATCGCACTCGAACGGAGCTCAGCGCGCGGCGTCGTGCACGCGGTGGACGAGGAGGGGGTCGCGCTCCGGGACACCGCGACGGCGATCGGCCGCGCTCTGGGCGTTCCCGTCCAGGCGGTCCCCGCCGAGTCGCTCGGCTTCCTCGGCGCGCTCGCGACCGTCGACCAGCCCGCGTCGAGCGCTCTCACCCGGGAGCAGTTCGGCTGGCAGCCGTCCGGCCGACGACTCCTGGACGCCCTCGGCCGGGCGGGCTCCGCCGTCTGACGGCGTCGTCACGCCGTCCCGGGTACACCTAGCGCTCGAACGTCCACTCGCGGTCGGTGAGCATGCGCGCCACGGCGAGCCCGATCGCGAGCGCGACGATGACCAGCCCGGCCTCGACGGCGTAGGCGAGCGCCTGCGCCGTCGCGCCGGTGTTGAACTCGTACACCGCGCGGTACGCCGTGACCCCGGGGACCATGATGACGACGGCCGGCACGGACACCGTGATGCGCGGGACGCGCAGCGCCGGGGCGACCGTCGCGGCGAGCAGGCCCACGAGCAGCGCGGCGGCCGCCGCGGCCGCCTGGGGCACGACGTCGGCGTCCACGAGGAGCAGCCGCCCGACGTTCGCGACCATCCCGATCGAGGCCGCCCCGAGCGCCATGGCCCACGGGCTGTTGAACATGAGCGCGAACCCGAGCACGCCGAGGAAGCTCGCGACGCTCCGCAGGCCGAGCAACAGGGGCTCCGCCAGGGCGGGCGGCGGCACCGGGTCGGGTGCGAGCCCCGCGGCGGCCGACACCCCCCACACGGCCAGCGCCGCCGACGCGAGGATCATGAGCGCGTACGTCACGCGGGCGACCCCGGCCGAGAAGTCGAGCTTCGCGAGATCGAGCGCGCCCGTGACGAGCGCGAACCCGGGCACGAGGAACAGCACCGCCGAGACGTAGCCCGCCTCGTGCCCACCCTCGACCCCGGCGATCTCCGACAGCGCCAGGACGAGGACCAGGTAGGCGAGGCTCGCGACCGCCGCCGCGAGCATCGTCACGCCGAACTGGTTGATCCCCCGGTGCAGCATCGCGCGCCGCACCCCTTGACCGAGCGCCGCAGCGACGAGCACCGCGCCGCACTCGACGAGCCCGCCGTTGTTGAGGAACGCGAACGCGGCGCACGCGATCCCCGCCCACAGGGCGTTGAGGAGCGCCCCGTAGAGGGGCGGCCGGTGCGCGATCCGGTCGAGCTCGGCGTCGACGGCATCGAGGTCCGCGCCCGCCGGCAGGGCGGCGGAGAACCGCTCGAGCTGGGCCAGGCGGTCGGCGTTGATCCCGATCGACCGGACCTCGGTGAGCTCCGTGCGGAAGATCGGGCCCCGGTACGACGTCGCGGTGATCTCCGTGAGCGTGACGTGCGCGGCGATGTGGTCGAGCCCGAGCGCTCGCGCCGCGCGCGCCATGTGCGCCTTGACGCGGTAGCTGCCCGTGCCCGCGGAGAGCGCGAGGCGTCCGATCCGCAGCACGGTGCCCGACCGCCGGATGAGGTCGACGGGCTCGAGACCGGCCTCGTCGGCCGGGGAGGGCTCAGGCGTCACGACGCCATGATCGCGTAGGTCTGCGCGCGCGGCACTCGCCGAAGGTCCCTGTCCACCGTGCCCAGCGGCCGGACGGCCGGGGCACCGGCCGTCCCGGGCGGCGCCCGTCAGGAGCGCCGCACCCGGCGGACGACCAGGAGCCCCCCTCCCCCGAGCAGCAGCAGCGCCGCCGCCGTGAGCAGCCAGCCGGTGTCCGCCCCGGTCGCCGGGAGCGGGCGGTCCGACACGGCCGGAGCGGTCGGGCCGGCGGCCGGAGGCGCTGCGCCGCCCCCGCCGTCGTCCGGCGGCACCGGGGGCTGCGGTGGTCCCGGCGGCTCCGGTGCGGGCGCGCACGCGGCCGCCTCGGACTCGGTCGCCCCGTCCTCGCCGACCACCCCCACCGTGTTGAGGAAGCCGCCCGGCTCCGTCCCGGCGGGGTCGCACAGCAGCGCGTCCGGGACGACGTCGGCCGGCACCTGCGCGACGACCGTCACCCGGTAGCGGTGCGCGGCGCCCGCCGCGAGCGTCGCGCCCGACGTCACCGTCGTCCGGTCGACGCCGTCCCAGTCGTCCGCGACCGGGAGCCCGTCGAGCGACTCCACCGACGCGTCCCGGACCACGATGCCGCCGCCGAACGCGAGCCGGTCGACGAGGTCGTAGGTCCGCGCCACGGTCGCGGTGCTGCTCACGACGACCTCGTAGGCGATGCGGAGCACGCCGGGCTCGACCTCGTCGGGCCCCTCGACCACGCTCTTGGTGACGTCGAGCGCCGCCGGCCGCTCGTTGGTGAACGTGCACAGCACCGTCTCGCCGGACAGGACGTCCACGGTCGCGGTGGCGCCGTCGACCGTCGTCGACCCGCTGGAGCCGACGCACTCCAGGTCCGCGAGGGTCCAGCCCGGCGTCGGCGTCTCGGTCACCGTGTAGCTCCCGGGCGCCAGGGGACCGGGAGTGAACGGCTCGGCGGCGTCGGTGAGGGTGAAGGGGGTGGGCTCGCCACCCGCCGGCGCCCACGCGAGCTCGAACTCCTGCGACGACCCGGCCGGCACCGTGACCTTGTCGACCACGAGCGTCCCCCAGGGGGCGTTCGTGAAGGTGCACACGACCGTCTCGCCCGGGTCGAGGGCGATCGTCCCGACGCCGCCGGACACCCCAGAAGCCTCCCCGCCCGGGTCGCCGTCGACGCAGGCCAGATCGGTGTTCTCGAACCCGTCCTGCGCGATCTCCTCGACCGTGTACGACCCCGGAGCCACGTCGTCGAACGTCGCGACGCCCAGCCCGCCCTCGGTGGTGATCGAGAAGTTCTCGGCGTCCTGCCAGTTGCCCGTGAAGCCGAACGTGCCGTCGGCGCCGTCGACGGCCTTCGCCACGACGATCGTGGCGTGCCTCGCGTTCTCGACCGAGCACTCGGCGGCGTCGCCCGGGCCGACCGAGAACTCGGAGAGGTCCTGGATCGGGAACGGCCCGCCACCGTCCGCCGGGGTGACGAGGCACGACAGGGCACCCTCGGACCAGCCCGGCAGGTCCGACTCCACGAAGGAGTAGCGCACGCCCGGCACGATCTGCGGGAGGTCGAGCGTCGCGGTGCCTTCCTCCGTCGTCACGGGCACCACGATCGGGTCGACGGCGCCGTCGAGGTCGGTGAGCACGAACTCGAACGTGCCGTCCCCGCCCAAGGACGTCTTCGTCAGCACGCCGCTGCCCTCCACCGCCGTGTTGGTCAGCGTGCACGACACGTCCGCACCGACCGGCGCGACGAACTGGACCCCCGGCGCCTGCGGGTCGGTGTCCGAGATGCCCGTGCAGACGACCTCGACGGTGTCCCAACCCGGGACGGGCGGCTCGGTGATCGAGTACGCGGTCCCGGGGACCAGCCCGGACCACGTGACGACGTCGGCTGCCTGCCCCTCGCCCGAGACGGTCTGCGGCGAGGTCGCCCCCGCGGGCACCGGGTCGATCGCGACGTCGAACGCCCACGGCAGGTCGCCGCCGATCCCCGTCGCGACCTTGGCCACGCTGATGCTCGACGTGGCGACGGTGTTCACCACGGCGCAGGACACCTCCTGCCCGGGAGTTGCCTCGACCTGGAGGCCGGGAGCGGCCGGGTCGGCGTCGGTGAGGCCCTCGCACGTGATCTCACCGCGGGTCCACCCCGGCGGCGCCTCCCCCGCTTCGCGCACCGTGTACGTCGCGCCGGGGACGAGCTCGTCCCAGGCGACCGTCGGCGCGGTGGTCGTCGCGGTGCGGCCCTCGACCGTGCCGTCCGAGGCGACCAGCTCGACGTCGACGGACCAGTCGAACGCGGGGTCGGCCCCGTCGACCGTCTTGGTCAGGGACAGCGACGCCGGCGCGGCCACGTTCGTGAAGAAGCAGACGATGACGCCGCCGTCGGGCAGATCGATCGTCACGCCGCGCCCGTCCGGGGTCGGGGTCCAGAAGTCCGCGTTGCACGTGGGCGGGTCGGGCGCGATCGACCACCCGATCGCGTCCACCGGCTCGGTGATCGTGTAGGTCCCCGCCGCGAGACCGTCGAACGTGCGCAGGGCGACGTTCGGCGGGGTGGAGCTGCCGCTCAGGCTGAACGGCGTCGGGTCGCCGGTCGGAGGGGTGAAGAGGAAGTCGAACTCCTGCTCGTACTCGACCGGGACGGTTCGCTTCACGACCGCGATCGAGCCGGGCGTGACGTTCGTGAAGAAGCAGCGCACGGTCTCACCCGGGAGGACGGTCAGGTCGATCGTGCGCCCCGCCGGGTCGGCGGAGTGGTCCTCGCCGCCGTAGGTGCACGCGAGGTCGGCCAGCCGGGTCGCGGGATCCTGCGTGTCCGTCAGCTCCTCGATCGTGTAGGTCCCCGCGGGGACGTCCTCGATCGTGTGCTCGTAGAGCGTCCCGTCGCCCTGCTCGACCGTGATCGAGAACTCGTCGTTGCCCGGGAGGTCGCTCGCGAAGTCGAACGTCCGCCCGTCGACGCCGTGCGCCTCCTTGGAGACGACCACCGTGCCGAGCTGGGTGTTGGTGAACGTGCACTCGATGTTCTGACCGGCCACCGGGGTGACGGTCACGGACCGCTCGGTCTCCGCACCGGCCGCGGTGCACTCGATCTCGGGTGGGAGCCAACCGGCGGCCGGGGCCTCGGTGACGCTGAACGGCACGCCGGCCTGCACGGGGAAGGACGCGCTCTCGCCGTCCGCGAGCGAGAAGGGCGGCTGCCCCGTCGCCTCGAAGGTGAACGGCTGCGGGGACCCGTCCGGGACGGTCTGCTTGGTCACCGTGACGACGGCGGCTGCGTTGGTGATCACGCAGTCGGTCGTGCTCAGCGGTCGCACCGGGAACCGGTCCGCCGGGTCGTCGAGCACGAACTGCTCGGGCGGACCGCCCTCCGCCGGGACCGCGGAGCACACGACGGACTGCTGGTCCCACGGGAGCGGGACGTCGGTCTCCGTGAGCGAGAAGCCGGAGCCGAAGAGGACGTCGTCGTACCTCACCGTCTCGCCGCTCGCGAGCGTGCCTGAGACGGTCGGCACGGGCGGCGGCCCCGGCTGCACCGGGCCCGTGTCGCTCGCGACCGTGAACCCGAACCGGGTTCCGGTGTCCGCGCTCTGCGGGACGGTCGCCTTGGTCACCGTCAGCGAGCCGCAGTTGGCGATGCGCATCCGGTCCGGCGCGTGGTCGGCGAAGTCCTGGATGTTCGCGTTCGGCGAGTTCCCCGTCCGGGTCAGCATCTCCGCGATCTCGTAGGTCGCGCACTCGGAGGGCTCGAGGACGCCGGCCGTGTTGAGGTCGATCGCGAACTCACCGAACGTCTGCTGCGGCTGGTTGGTCAGCGGCGGCCCCTCCGAGCGCACGCCGACCGCCCACGCGAAGTCCACCGAGCCGGGGTCCGGGGTCCAGGTCCCCGGTCCGAGGGGGTTGGCGCAGCCGTCGCCCGCGGTCGGCGTCCAGCGGTGGACGGCAGCCGTCGTCCCCGACGACGCGTAGTCGAACTCGAGCAGCACGTCGTCGCAGCGCCCCGGTCCGGGACCCACGAGATGCTGGAAGACGCTGACCTCGCCCGCGCCCACGTACCGGGTCCAGTAGCCATAGAGGATCGCGTGCCGTTCACCGTCGCCGTCGACGACGAACTCCAGCCCGTACGCGCTCGAGCACAGGTCGCCCTTCGCGTTCGGGTTGGTCGGGCCGGGCCGCCACGGGTTGGTGCTCGGGCTCTGGCTGGGCGGCGCGCCCGTCTGGTCGGGGTTGGCGTTGCAGGACTGCGCGAGGCTCCCGTTGTCCCAGGCGAAGCTGGCCTGGACGATCCCCGACGAGGCGAAGCCCTGCTCCGTCGTGTAGGGGCCGGTGGGGGTGAACGTGAAATCGCCGTCCGGCTGGACGTCCGTGATGAAGTCGCCCCAGTTGAACGTCTCGGGCGGATTCCCGGAGCCCGACGTGCCGTCGATCTCCATCCCGGTCTGCAGGCCCGACGGCTCGAGCGTGGCGGCGCTCGCCGTGGGCGACGGAGCGACGGGCACCAGCACGACACCGAGCAGCACGGTCGCGACGAGTCCCGCGAGCAGCCTCCACCCGTCCGCACGTGTCGGAGGACGACGGCGCCCGTGCGCCACCACGATCGTGCTCGTCATGTGCCGCTCCCCCCGGAGGCTGCATGTCACACGCTGCTCGGACGCGCGTCGTCGCGCGGCATCCGGCCTGCCCGAGCCGTCGCGTCGCGCGCGGCGCCCGAACCGGCCTCGTGGGCCGCCCACAGGCACAGCGGACGCCCGATCCCGACGATAGTACGAAGCCGTGCGCGCCGCGCGAGGGTGGGCGGGGGACACGACGGGCCGGGTCGGAGCGTGCGCCCCGACCCGGCCCGGGTCGCGCGGAGGGCGAGGGATTCGAACCCCCGGTGCGTTGCCGCACAACGGTTTTCAAGACCGTCACATTAGGCCGCTCTGTCAGCCCTCCCGGCGAGCCATTGTGGCACGCCCCGGCCCCGCGCGACGACGGCGGGCCGCCCCCGCGAGGGCGACCCGCCGTCGTGCGGTCGTACGGAGCGGCGACGGGCCGTCAGGCGGCGCCGCGGAGCTGACGCATCGCGAGCTGGACGAGCGCGATGAGCGTCTGCTTGGTCGCCGCGCGCGAGCGGGCGTCCGTGTAGAGCATGGGCACGTGCGCCGGGATCT
This sequence comes from Cellulosimicrobium cellulans, assembly GCF_016921195.1. Lineage (GTDB taxonomy): Bacteria > Actinomycetota > Actinomycetes > Actinomycetales > Cellulomonadaceae > Cellulosimicrobium > Cellulosimicrobium cellulans_F. The sequence goes on along the minus strand of NZ_JAFGYF010000001.1, from coordinate 692,935 downwards.
GCAGCGCCTCGCGCACGTCCTCGAGCTTGTGCTTGGCCACGCCGTCGAAGCAGTTCACGCCGACGACGAACGGGATGTTGCGCGACTCGAAGTAGTCGATCGCCGGGAAGCACTGCTCGAGGCGGTCGGTGTCCACGAGCACGACGGCACCGATCGCACCGCGGACCAGGTCGTCCCACATGAAGAGGAAGCGGTCCTGGCCCGGCGTGCCGAACAGGTACAGCCACAGGTTCCCCGGGAGCGACACGCGACCGAAGTCCATCGCGACGGTCGTCGTCGTCTTGCGGTCGGACACGCCGCCGGCGTCGTCGACGCCCACCGAGTGCTCCGTCATCGCAGCCTCGGTGTTCAGAGGCTCGACGTCGGAGATCGAGCCGATGAACGTCGTCTTGCCGACGGCGAACCCTCCGGCGACGACGATCTTGACGACGGTCGGTGCCGTCCGTGCCGCCGCCGGGGCAGCCGCGGGCTGCGTCGGGGGCGCAGGCTGCGCCGCGACCGGCTGCGGCGCGGTGCGCGGCTGGGCCGCGGCCTGCGCGCTCGTGCCCTGGGCAGCCGGAGCGGGGGCCGTCGGCGCGGCCGCGGGCGGAGCCACCGTCGGCGCCGGTGCGGTCGGCGCCGGTGCGGGGGCCGCCGCCGGCGCGGCCTGCACGGGGGCGGGCTGCGGCGTGGTCGCGGGTGCGGGCTGCTGCGCGGAAGCCCTGGGCGCGGGCTGCTGCGGCGAAGCCGTGGGCGCGGGCTGCTGCGTGGGAGCCGCAGGCGTGGGCGCCTGCTGCGCTGCCGCCGGTGCCGTCGGCGCCTGGGTCGGGACCCCTGCCGGCGCGCTCACGGGAGCCCACGCCGTCTGACGCACCGTCGTCGGGGCACCGGGAGCACCCCCGATCACCCCGGACGGCTGCCCGGCCTGCGGCGCGCTGCCCGAGCCGTCAGAGGGTGGAAATGCCATTGAGAACACTCTCCAAGACGCTCAGGGACAGACCCGAGTGGTTGCTGCCGTGACCCGTGTGGACGTTGAGCGGGGTCGACGTGTGGACGGTGATGTAGTTGTCCTCCTGCAGGTCCGCGACGAGCACCTTCGTCACACCGAGCGGGAGGCGCAGGAGCGCGGAGAGCTCGGCGATCGAGACGTACGTGTGCGCGGCGTGCTGGAGGATCGAGCGCTTCTCGGGCGGGAGGCCGAAGCTGTTCACAGCGCCCGGCATGACCTCGACGAGCGCCTCGAGCGGGAGGTCGGACGTGGCGGAGCGCACACGACCACCCGTGACCGCGTACGGGCGGACCGTCGCCGCCTCGTACCCGTCGTGTGCTCCCATGCTGCCGAAAGGTACGTTCGTCATCGATCAGTCCTCATCCCACCGGGGCTCGCGTCGCGCCGTCGACGGGAAGGCTACCCCGCATCTCCGAGATGAGCTGCGGCGTCAGGGTCGCCTCGGTGCGCGAGACCAGGAGCGCCATCTCGTAGCCGATGAGGCCGATGTCGCAGTTGGCCTCCGCCACCACGCCCAGGACCGACCCGTTCGAGACGTTCATGAGGAACAGGAACCCGTTGTCCATCTCGATGATGGCCTGGCGGACGTTCCCCCCGTTGAGCTGGCGTGCCGCCCCACGGGTCAGGCTCGACATGCCCGACACGATCGCCGCGAGCTGGTCACCGCTCGTGCGGTCGAGCTGGTCCGACATCGCCATGAGCAGGCCGTCCGCCGACACCACGAGCGTGTGCCGGCTGCCCGGGACCGTCCGCACGAAGTTGTCGAGCAGCCACCCGAAGTTGGTTGCCTCGGTGCTGAGCGCGTTCACTCTTCCTCCTCGTCAGTTGCCGCAGACGGCATGTCGTCACCGCGCCTGCGGCGCTGAATCAGGGACATAATCCATGGCCTGGGGGCTCCAGATCGAACTGGTCTCGTCCTGGCCCTCGACACGGCCCCGTGCCGTGGCCGACTGGAACGCCGACAGCCGGGCCCGGAGCTGCTCCGGGTCGCGATCGATGCGCGCCGTGAAGCGGTCGACGTAGCCCTCACGATCCTCGCCGCGCGAGCGACGCGTGAGGCCCGACGCCGTCGTACCGTCGACCTTGAGGGGCTGGTAGATGCCGTCGTTCGGGTCCGCCAAGGTCGCTTCCTGGAAGTCGGTGCTGCCCTGCAGCAGGGTGGACATCTCCTCGTACAGCACCGCGGACGCCATCCAGTCCGACCGCGCCTCGACCGAGTCGGCGACGTACCCGGGCTCCAGCGGTTCGATCGCCTCCCCCACCTGCCTCCGGACGAGCGGTGTCGGCGGGCCGTACCCCGTCGCGGCCGGGCTCGGCGCGGGGTCGGGGGCCGTGACGGACGCCTCCGGCGCCGCACGGCCGGCGTCCGCGGACGGCACGTCCTGCACGGGGGCGAGCGTGCGTGTCTCCTGCACCGGTGCGGCGAACGGCTCCGGGGCGAACGACGCCGCGGTCGCACCGCCCGCAGGCTGCCCGGCCGGCGGTGCGAACGCCGACGACCGCACGGGGATCTGGTTCCCCTGCGACGGGGCCGCCGGTGCCGCGACCGGAGGAGCAGCGGGAGGAGCCGTGGCCGCGGTGGCTGCGGGGGCAGGATCAGACGTCGGGGCTGCCGGCGCCGACGCCGCAGGCGCTCCGACGGGGCGTGACGCCAGTGCCTCCGGGGACGGCCCGGCCGGGCGTGCCTGCGGCGTCGCGGTCGTCCGGGGGCGCCTGCCGAAGAGCCCGCGCTTGCGTGCCTGGCTCTCGCGCAGCGAGCGGCGCGTCGGCAGGTCGGCCATCAGCTCCTCGAAGCGGGGAAGCGCCTCGAAGGTGAGCTCCGCGGGGATGTCCTCCGCCGCCTCGGCGTCGTCGCTCGCCGACACGACGGGGACCGTCGCCTCGACGTCGGTCACGGTCGGCACCGGTGCCGGCACAGGGGTCTGCACGGGAGCCGCCGTGGGCGCCGCGGCCGCAGGAGCACGCTCGACCAGGGGGACGCGTGCGACGGTCGCCTCGTCGACGGGCTCGGCCGCCACCGCGGGCGCCACCCGGGTCACGTCGAGCGGTGCGTCGGCCACGGACGAGGGCGCCCACGCGTCGGCGGCCGGCTCCGGCGTCCACGCCTGCTCGGCAGGCTGCTCGGGCGCCCACGCGTCGGCGGCCGGCTCCGGCGTCCATGCCTGCGCGGGGGCCCAGGTGTCCGAGGCCGGTGCGATCGGGGCGTCCTGCGGCGTCCACACGTCCTGCTGGACCGGGGCGTCAGAGGGGGCCTCGGAGACGAGCGGGATGTCCGTCGCCGTGACGTCCGGCGCGGCAGGCAGCTCCACCGGGTTCTCGGTGGCCGGACGGTCGCCGACCGGACGGAAGCTCGAGAACAGCGCACTGCGCGTGCTCACGTCGAGGACGGGGATCTCGGCGGAGACCGGCTCGACGGGTGCCGCAGCCGGACGCGACCTGCTCGGGAGCGCGGTGCCGGCGTCGGCGACCTCCGCGGGCGGGCTCCAGGCCTCGTCCGCCGCCGGGAGCTGCTCCGGCAGCGCTGGGGTGGCGAGCGGGGGCAGGACGATCGCACCGGTCTGGGGACCCGACGCGAAGGACGCGCTCGGCGCCGCGGCAGCGGGGTCGACCGTGCGCGAGCGGCGACGAGGCATGCCGCTCTGCGTGGTGCCGTCCGTGAGCGCGTCGAGGTCCACGGGCACCGCGACGGGCGCCTCGGGCTCGACGGTCGGGACCGAGGCCGTCGCCGCCGGCGTCGGGACGGCCGGGGCGGGCGGTGCCGCGATCTCCGCGGGCTGCGACGGCAGCGCGCCCGTGCCTGCGAGCTGCTGGGCCGCGGCCTGGGTGCTCGTCTCGAGCGGGTCCGTCGGCTGCGGGAGCGGGACGTTCGAGTCCGGGACGAAGAGGGCGGCCGGGAAGGACACGACGACCTCGGTCCCCTGGTCCTCGCCACCGGCACTGAACCGGACCTTCGCGCCGAGGCGGTCGGAGAGGCGACCGACGACGAAGAGACCCAGGCGCTGCGCGCCGACGACGTCCGACGCCGCGTGCGTCGCGACCTTGCGGTTCGCCTCGGCGATCTCGTCCGGCGTCATCCCGAGACCGTGGTCGCGGACCGTCACGTAGACGAAGTGCTCGTCGCGGCCGGTCGTGACCTCGACGGGCGTGTGCGGCTCCGAGAACATCGTCGCGTTCTCGAGGAGCTCCGCGAGCAGGTGGGCGGCGTTGAGCGCGTTGTGCCCGAGCATGAGCGGGTCGACGACCAGGTTCAGGCGGACGCGGTCGTACAGCTCGATCTCGGAGGACGCCGTACGGATGACGTCCGAGGCCGGCATGGGCTGGCGCACCCGACGACCGGAGTCGATGCCCGCGAGCACGAGGAGGGACTCCGCGTTGCGGCGCATACGCGTCGCGAGGTGGTCGAGGCGGAAGAGGTTGGAGAGCGTGCCCGCGTCCTCCTCGGAGCGCTCGAGGTCGTCGAGGAACGCGAGCTGCCGGTTGAGGAGCACCTGGTCCCGGCGCGCCACGTTGACGAACATCTCGGCGATCGAGCCGCGGAGCGCGGCCTGCTCACGGGCGACCTTGATGGTCGTCTGGTTCACGTCGTTGAACGCGGTCGCGAGCTGGCCGACCTCGTCCGTGGACTCGACCGTGATCGGCGTCAGGTCGATGCCCGGGCCCTGACCCGGGACGGCGACCTGCTCGACCAGCCGCGGGAGCTGGTCACGCACGTCCTCCGCGGCGTCGGTGAGGCGGCGCAGCGGGTTGACGATCGCGCGGGCGATGAGGCCCGCCACGAGGATCGAGGCGACGACGGCCGCGAGGGTCGCGAGGATCGTGATCACGGCGCGGGTCGTCGCGGCGCTCGCGAGGTCGGAGGCCATCTCGGCCGCGTCGTCGCGGATGCCGTCACGCACCGGGGTCGTCTGGTCGCGGTCCGCCTGCGTGAGGTCCGTCCACTGCGCGGCCTGGCTCGCCGGTGTCGCACCGGGGCGCGAGCCGATGAGGTTCTGGCGGATCTGGAGGTAGGTCGCGCCCGGCGTCGCCAGGACGTAGTCGCCCGGCAGCTGCCGGACGGCCGTGCGCGTACGGGCGGCGAGGGTGTCGCCCGTGGTCACGAGGACTGCCGCCTGCTGGCTCGTGGTGTCGCTCTCCTGGCCGACCTGCGCCGCCGCGAGCACCGCGCCCGCGAGGGGCTGCTCGAGCGACTGCTGCGCGAGCAGCTCGTCGAGGAGGACGTACGTGTCGAGGTACTGCGCGAGGTCACGGTCGGGGGTCGTGTCGGCGAGCACGCGAGGCACGTCCAGCGCCGCGTCGATGAGGGTGCCGTACATCGAGTTGCGCTGGAGCTGACCGATGGACGACCGGTCGATCGCCTGCCGGATCGACTGCAGGTCGGACCGGTCGGAGATGGTGTCGGCGATCGCCTTGCGCACGCGCGGGTCGAGCGCGGACGTGTCGAGCTTCTCGTACGCGCGGTCGCGCGCGTCGAGCGCCCGGTCCGTCTTCTCGCGCTGCGCCATCATCTGCGCCTCGGCGTCCTCGATGCCCCCGCTCGCGTCCAGGAACGAGTACGTGCGCTCCGCCGCGATCTCGGTCCCGGCCGTGTCCTGAGCCTTGAGCGCGGCGACGAGCGCGCTCGTCTGGCTGGCGTCGCGCGCCGACGCGATGGCCTGTGCCGAGATGATCGCGGCTGCCGCGAAGAGGACGAGGACGGGCACCGCGAGAGCCGCAAGGATCTTCCCGCGAACGCTCAACCTGCGGAGCATACGAACCTGCCTCCATCACCCTGGTCCACCCGTTCGGCGGCGCGGTCGGCGCGCGTGGCAACGGCGCCTCCCGGGCTCCGCTCCCCGGTCGTGCGTACTAACTATCGGTGCACATCCCCCGGACACCTAATCCGCGAGGAGCACGAACTTTCGTCCCGTGCCCTGCGGCGCCCCGTCGGCGAACCGGCGCCCCCGGGCCCGCCCGCGTAGTCTCGGCGATGTGCGAGGCGTCACGATATCGGGCCCCGGTGGCCCTGAGAAACTAACGGTTTCCGCGCTCCCTGACCAGACCCCGGACCCCGACGAGCTCGTGGTCCACGTCGCTTCCGCTGGCGTGAACCGTGCTGACCTGCTACAACGCGCCGGATCGTACCCGCCGCCCCCCGGCGCACCGGACTGGCCCGGCCTCGAGGTCTCGGGCACGGTCGCGGCCGTCGGGGATTCCGTCGCGGGGTGGTCGGTCGGTGACCGTGTGGTCGCGCTGCTCGACGGCGGTGGGTATGCCGAGCAGGTGCGCGTGCGGGCCACCCAGGTGCTGCCCGTCCCCGCCGGCGTGGACCTCGTGGACGCCGCCGCGCTGCCCGAGGCGGTGTGCACGGTCTGGAGCAACGTCGTCGACGTCGGGCGCCTCGCTCCGGACGAGTGGTTGCTCGTGCACGGCGGGTCGGGCGGCGTGGGGACCGTCGCCGTGCAGGTCGGCGCCGCGCTCGGTGCTCGCGTGGCCGTCACCGCCGGCGGGCGCGACCGGGCCGACCGGTGCCTCGCGCTCGGGGCGAGCCTCGCCGTCGACCACCGCGAGGAGGACTTCGTCGCCGAGCTGCGGGACGCCTCCGGCGGGCACGGTGCGGACGTCGTGCTCGACGTCGTCGGCGCCGCCTACCTGCCGCGCAACCTCGAGGTGCTCGCCACGGGCGGACGCCTGGTGGTCATCGGCATGCAGAAGGGGCGACGCGCTGAGCTCGACCTCGGGCTGCTCCTCGCGCGCCGAGCCACCGTCGCCGGCACGACGCTGCGCGCGCGGCCCCCGGCCGAGAAGGCCCGGATCGTGCACGAGGTGCTCACGCACGTCTGGCCGATGGTGGAGGACGGGCGCGTGCGTCCGGTGGTGCACGAGCGCCTCCCGCTCGAGGAGGCCGCGCGGGCGCACGAGCTGCTCGACTCGGGCGAGGTCTTCGGCAAGGTCCTGCTCGTCCCCTGACGGACCTCGGCCACGCGCTCCGTCGGTGCGCGCGTGGGCGGTGCACGCCAGACTGGACCCATGGCTGACGAACCGCGCGACCCCCGCCCCGACGAGCCCACCGCGACCGAGCCCGCCACCGGCGCGGACGACGCCGCGACCGACGATGCCGACGAGCCCAGCCGCTCCACCGTGGTGATGCCCGACGGCACCGGGGTGAGCGTCGTCGAGAGCGACGACTCGACCGACCCCGACCGCAACCCCGCGACGGTGATCGAGGAGCCCGCCAAGGTCATGCGCATCGGCGGCATGATCAAGAAGCTCCTCGACGAGGTCCGGGACGCCCCGCTCGACGAGGCGGCGCGGTCGCGCCTCGCCGAGATCCACGAGCGCTCGCTGACGGAGCTCGAGGAGGGCCTGTCGCCCGACCTGGTGGAGGAGCTGCACCGCATCACGCTGCCGTTCTCGGACGACACGGTCCCGACCGACGCGGAGCTCCGCGTGGCGCAGGCGCAGCTGGTCGGCTGGCTCGAGGGGCTCTTCCACGGCATCCAGACGGCGCTCGTCGCCCAGCAGATGGCGGCGCAGGCGCAGCTCTCGCAGATGCGTCGCGCGCTGCCCCCGGGTTCGCTCCCGCCCATGGGCCCGGGCGCGCCGGGCGGGATGCCCGGCCACCCCGGTCGGCCGGACGAGCACGACGGGCGGCCTTCTCCGGGCCAGTACCTCTGACGCACCGCGCCGCCCGCCCGGGCCCTGCGCTCAGGCGGGCGGCGGGTCGAGCGGCGCGACGCCGTCGGGCGGGCTGCCGTCCCGGCCGACCGGACGCGCGGCGGTCATGGCGATGGCGCCGGACACGAGGACGAGGCCGGCAAGCTCCGGGACCGTGGGCACCTGGCGCAGCACCACGGCTCCGACGACGGCGGCCGTCGCGGGCAGCAGCGCGAGCAGCACCGAGAAGGTCGCCGCGCTGACGCGGCGCAGGATCACCTGCTCGAGCGCGTACGGCACGACGGACGAGAAGAGGGCGATCCCGGCGATCGCGACCACGTGCCGCCAGTCGCCGAGCACGGGGACCGCGCCGGGCGCGAGGAACGGCGCGAACACGAGCCCGCCGACGGTCATCGCGACGGCGAGCGACGTGACCCCCGAACCCGAGACCGCGACCCGCCGCCCGAGCACGATGTAGGCCGCCCAGCAGGCCGCCGCGACGCCGATCGCGGCCAGGCCGAGCACGGCGTCGTCCCGCGGGAGGTCGGACTCGATCGTCACGCCCGCGAGCAGCACGACCCCCGCCGCGGCGACGGCGATCGCCCCCCGCTCGCGCCAGCCGCTCCCCGTGACCGCGGCGACGGCGACGGGGCCGAGAAACTCGATCGCGACGGCCGTCCCGAGCGGGAGGTGGTCGATCGCGACGTAGAACGCGAGGTTCATCGCGGCGAGGGCGACGCCGAAGACGGCGACCCATGCGAGGTCGTGCCGGGTCCACCGGCGGCGCCACGGACGACGCCACGCGAGCAGCAGCACCGCGGACGCCCCGACGCGCAGCCAGCCGATCTCGACCGCCCCGGCCACCGCGAAGAGCCCGACGGCGATCGCGGCGCCCAGGTACTGCGTCAGGCCCGAGACGACGAACAGCGCCGGCACCGGGACGCGATCGAGGGCGGCGGGTCGGGTGGGCACCGCCCGACTCTACGACCGCTCCGGACCCGGGATCGTTGCCCGCCGAGCATGCGGTTGCGGCCCGTCACGCACGACGACGGGCCGCAACCACATGCTCGGCGAGAGGGTCAGCCCTTGACCGACCCCGCGAGGAGGCCGCGCACGAAGTAGCGCTGAAGGGCGACGAACACGACGAGCGGCACGATGATCGAGATGAACGCACCGGCCGTGAGGATGTGCCAGTCGCCGCCGCGCGAGCCGGCCATCTCCGCCACGCGCACCGTCAGCGGGTAGGACGAGGTGTCGGCGAACGTCAGGCCGACGAGCAGGTCGTTCCAGACCCAGAGGAACTGGAAGATCGCGAACGACGCGATCGCGGGTACGAGCAGGGGCAGGAGCACCTGGAAGAAGATCTTGACGTGACCGGCGCCGTCGACGCGCGCGGCCTCGACGAGCGACCGCGGGATGTCCTTCATGAAGTTGTGGAGGAGGAAGATCGCGAGCGGCAGCGCGAAGATCGAGTGGGACAGCCACACGGTCCAGAAGGTCCCGTTGAGGCCCACGTTGACGTAGTCGCGCAGGAGCGGGACGAGCGCCACCTGCAAGGGCACGACCTGGAGCGCGAAGATCGCGACGAAGAGGATCTCGCGACCCCGGAACTCGATCCACGCGAAGGCGTAGGCCGCGAGGAGGGCGAGCGTGATCGGGATGACGACGGCCGGCAACGTGATGACGAAGGAGTTGACGAAGTAGGTCGAGAGGTTGCTGCCGCTGCCGTAGAGCGCCTGCTCGTAGTTGTCGAGCGTGAACTCGGCCTCGCCGTTGAAGAGGCCCGGGATGACGGTCCACCACCCGCTCCGGCGGATGTCGAGCTCGGGACGGAAGGACGTCACGAGGAGGCCGACCGAGGGGATGGTCCACAGGATGGCGATGAGGATCGCGAGGAACGACGCCCAGGGAGAGCTGAGCTTGCCCTTGGCGGCGATCGCCCGCTTCTCGAGCCGGGTCAGCTTGCGCGGTCGGCTCGGCCCTTCGAGCTCCGCCTCGGTCGTGAGGTCGGTGTCGGGGACGACCGGGGGGATCGGCGTGCTGGTCATCGGATCTCCTCCGCGAGCCGCATCTGACGGACGTTGTAGACGATGATCGGGATGACCAGGATGAACAGGATGACCGCGAGCGCGGAGCTCAGGCCCTGGTTGTTCTGCCGGAACGCCTGCGTGTAGAACTCGTTCGCCACGACCTGCGTGCCGAACTGGCCGCCGGTCATCGTGCGCACGATGTCGAAGATCTTGAGCGTCGCCATGGCGATCGTCGTGAGGACGACGACGAGCGCCGGGCGCACGCTGGGAACCGTGATGTAGCGGAACATGCCCCAGCCCTTGAGCCCGTCGAGACGGGCCGCCTCGACGATGTCGTCGGGGATCGCCTTGATCGCGGCGGAGAGGATCGTCATCGCGAACCCGGTCTGGATCCAGATCATCACCACGATGAGGAAGAACGTGTTCCACGGCTGGCCGATGAGGAACTGCTGCGGCGGGAGCCCGAGCCACACGAGCACCTGGTTGAGCAACCCGATCTGGTTGACGCCCGGCTGGTCGGGCCGGAACTCGTAGACGAAGCCCCAGATGATGGACGCACCGACCATCGAGATGGCCATCGGGAGGAAGACGAGCGCCTTCGCGAACTTCTCGAAGCGGGAGCGGTCGACGAGCACGGCGTAGACGATGCCGATGAACGTCGACAGCAGCGGGACGACGACGACCCAGATGGCCGTGTTGCGCAGCACGAGCTGGAACTGGTCCGTGGTGAACGCCGTGACGTAGTTGTCGAGCCCGACGAACTCGTTGCCGCGTCGGTCGAAGAGCGAGTTCCAGATGGTGATGATCGCGGGCCGGACGAGCCCCCAGGCGAGCCCGAGCACCGCCGGACCGACGAAGCCGAGGACGACGACCCAGCGCGGGATCCGCTTGGGCCGGTCCACCGCGAGGAGGATCGCCCCCATCACCACGACGAAGAGCAGGATCGCGAGGAACATCAGGCCGAACTTCTCCACGGGAGAGCTCGGTTCGGTCAACCAGTCCATGGTGGCCTCCGGTCGGGTCGCCCGCGGCATCGAGGGCGAGAGTGGTCTACATCCTGGCCCGGGAAGCGGGGGGCCCGCCACAGTGGGCGGACCCCCCGTCCGGTCGTGCGCACCTCAGACGGGGAGAGCCCCGTCGGTCGGCCGGGTCAGGACGACGGCCAGGACGCCTCGATCGTGTCGACGACCTCCTGCGTGTCGGAGCCGGTGAACCAGTTCACCATGCCGGTCCAGAAGGTCCCTGCGCCGACCTCGCCGGGCATGAGGTCGGAGGCGTCGAAGCGGATGACGGCGTCCGGGTCGGCGAGGATCTCGGCGGAGAGCTGGTCGAACGAGGTCGCCAGGTTCTCCGGGTCGAGGCCGTTGTTGGCACTGACCCAGCCGCCCTGGGGCGTCGTGAGCGCCTTCGTGTTGGCCCAGTCGGCGCTCGAGAGGTAGGTCTGGAAGGCCTGCACCTCGGGGCGGTCGTCGAAGGCCGCGACGAACTCGCCGCCGCCGAGGACCGGCTTGATGTCCGTCTGGTCGGTCGGCAGGTAGAAGGCGTAGACGTCACCGTCCTCGGCGACCTCCGTGCCCTCGGGCCACTGCGTCTGGTAGAAGTTCGCGGCGCGGTGCAGCCAGCAGGTGCCGTCGAGGATCGGGAAGCCCGCGTCGGTCCACGTCGTCGTGGCGATCGAGTCGACTCCGCCCAGACCCGCGTTGACCATCTCGGGGTTCTTGAGGATCTCGCCCGCGGTGTCGAAGGCCTCGACGATCTGCGGGTCGTTGAACGGGATCTCGTGCGTGTACCACTGGTCGTAGACCTCAGGCCCGGCGGTCCGCAGGACGACGTCCTCGATCCAGTCCGTCGCGGGCCAGCCGGTCGCGTCGCCGGACTCGACGCCCGCACACCACGGCATGGAGCCGTCCTCGACGATCTGCTCCGAGAGGTCCATCATCTCGGTCCACGTGGTCGGCACCTCGTAGCCGGCGTCCTCGAACATGGACGGGGAGTACCAGACGTAGGACTTCACGTTCGACCCGAGCGGCGCGGCGTAGAACGTGCCGTCGACGGTGCCGTACTCCTTCCAGGACTCGCTGAAGAACTCGTCGACGTTCGCGACGGTCTGCTCCGGCGCCGGGACGATCTCGTCCGGGAAGTCCGTGACGATCGTCTTGAGCAGGCCCGGCTGGGGCAGGTAGGCGATGTCGGGCGCGTTGCCCGCCTGGATCCGCACGAGGAGCTGTGCCTCGAACTCGCGCGAGCCCTCGTAGTTGACGGTGACGCCGGTGCACTCCTCGAACGGGTCGTAGGACGCCTCCTGCGTCGCCTGCTCAGGCTCGACGATCGAGGTGTAGACGGAGACCTCCGTCCCCTCGAGGTCACCGAACTCCTCGTACGCGGAGCAGTCGATCTCCGGCGTCGCGGCGTCCCCGCCGCCGTCACCACCGCCCCCGTCGCCGTCGCCTCCGCCACCGCACGCCGCGAGCACGAGCGCGAGGCTCGCGCCGCCGGCGGCGACCGCCAGCGTGCGGCGACGCGCCGCGCTGGTCCTCGTGGTCCTGGTCATGTCAGCCTCCACCTCGTCGTGGGTACGGACGCCGCGTTCCCGGTCCGGTGAGGACCGGGCGCATCGCGACGTCGCGAGCGCGGGTGCGCTCTCGCCCTAGGCACCATGCAAGCGGTTGCATCGCGGTGCCGCAAGCACAGGAGAGGCGAGTTTGCGTAACGATTCCGTCACGTGCGCCGGGTGCGCGCTCTCTCGGCCCCGCTCCCCTGGCCACGCTCCCACGGTCAGGACCGGACCGCGCGGCGAGGCGGCGCCGTCGTGACCTACCGACGCTCGCGCGGGGGCGCGGTCGAGCCGCGCCGCACCAGCTCGGTCGGGTACGTGATGCTCTCCGGCACGGGTGCGCCGTTGATCATCTCGAGCAGGAGGAGCGCGGCGTCGAACCCCTGCTGGTACGCGTCCTGGGCGATCGTCGTCAGACCGACGAGCTCGCCGAGGTCGTGGCCGTCCACCCCGACGACGGACAGGTCGTCGGGCACGCGCAGCCCCAGGTCCCGCGCCGCGAGGATGGCCCCCATGGCCATCTCGTCCGACGCCGCGAACACGGCGGTCACGTCCGGACGGCGGCGCAGGAGCTCCGCCGTCGACTCACGCCCGCCCGCGACGTCGAAGTCCCCGTTCACCTCGAGGTCGGGCTCGACGGCGACGCCCGCGTCCTCCAGCGCGCGCACGTAGCCCCGCGCGCGCTCGACGGGCGGGGACCAGGACGACACGAGGTCGGGCACGCCGGTCACGTGGCCGATCACCCGGTGCCCCAGGTCGAGCAGGTGGCGGGTCGCGGCCCGCCCCGTCGCGACGTCGTCGAGGCGGACCGTCACCTGGTCGGCCGGTCCCGACCCGACGAACGCGAGCGGCCGGGCGAGCCCGACCAGCGAGCGCACCTCGTCGTCGTCCAGCGGCAGACCCACGACGAGCGTGCCGTCCACCCGGTGGCGCAGGACGCTCGGGTCGACCCGGCGGCGGGACGACGCACGGCGCACGTCGAACGTGTAGAGCAGCACGTCGTAGCCGAGGTCCCGCAGCGCGCGCTCGGCGCCCTCGATGACGTTGGCGAAGAACCAGCGGTTGACCCACGGGGTGAGCACGCCGATCGTGCGCGTGCGGCCCGTGGCCAGCGACGACGCCGACGGGGTGGGCACGTAGCCGAGGCGCGCGGCCTCCGCGAGCACGCGCAGGCGCGTCGCCTCCGACACGTTCGGCAGGCCGCGCAGGGCGCGCGAGACGGTCGCCGTGGACACCCCGGCGGCCTGGGCGACGTCGTCGATACCTGCCACGACGGGTGATGCTGCCACGCCGGGACGCCGGGTGGCGAGGCGCCGTGCCGCATCGTGAGCAGATCGGTGCAAGCGCTTGCGCCGCGGCCGGTCGGCTCGCGCCGCGCTCGCACCCGCCCACCGCGGGCGCGGTGGACCGATATCGTGGACGGGCCCGTCACGCGCCACCGCTCGGCACCGCTCAAGCCGGCCGCGCCGCCGTCGGGCGCCCCACCTGCGAACCGGAAGGACCATGATGATCGAGCTCAGGACCCCGCGGGAGATCGACCAGATGCGACCCGCGGGGCGGTTCGTCGCCGACGTCCTCACCACGGTGCGCGCCGCCACCAAGGTCGGGACGAACCTGCTCGAGCTCGACGAGGTCGCGCACAAGATGATCCGGGACCGCGGGGCCGAGTCCTGCTACATCGACTACCACCCGTCGTTCGGCGCGAGCCCGTTCGGCAAGGTGATCTGCACGTCGGTCAACGACGCCGTGCTGCACGGCCTCCCCCACGACTACGCGCTGCGCGACGGCGACCTGCTGAGCATCGACTTCGCCGCGTCCGTGGACGGGTGGGTCGCGGACTCGGCGCTGTCGTTCGTCGTCGGCACGCCGCGCGCGGGTGCGCTCGGCGAAGCGGACGCGAAGCTCATCCAGACGACCGAGCGCGCGCTCGAGGCGGGCATCGCGGCCGCGCAGCCGGGCAAGAAGGTCGGCGACATCTCCGCCGCGATCGCGGACGTCGCGCACGCCGCGGGCTACTCGGTGAACACCGACTTCGGCGGGCACGGCGTGGGCCGGACGATGCACGGCGAGCCCCACATCCCCAACGACGGCCGCCGCAAGCGTGGGTTCCCGCTCAAGCCGGGCCTCGTCATCGCGATCGAGCCCTGGTTCCTCGAGACCACGGACGAGATCTACACCGACCCCGACGGCTGGACCCTGCGCTCGGCCGACGGCTCGCGCGGCGCCCACAGCGAGCACACCGTCGCGATCACGGAGGACGGCCCCGTCGTCCTCACCGCGCGCGAGCCCCGCGACTGACCGTCCCCGCGAGGTAGAGCCCCGGTCCGCCGAGGTAGAGCCCAGGTACCGCGAGGTAGGACCTGGGCTCTACCTCGCGGGCAGGAGGCCGCGCAGGAGGTGGGCCGCGCCGTCGTCCTCGATCGAGCCGGTGACCTCGTCGGCTGCGGCCTGCACGACGGCGTCCGCGTGACCCATCGCGACGCCGCGGGCCGCCCAGCGGAGCATCTCGACGTCGTTGCGCCCGTCGCCGACCGCGACGGTCCGGTGGGGCTGGACGTGCAGCGCGCGCCGCACGAGCTCGAGCCCGGTCGCCTTCGTGACGCCCAGCGGCGCGATGTCCATCCACGCCGTCCAGCCGACGGCGTACGTCACGTCGTCCAGGCCGAGGCGCTCGACGAGCTCGTGGAACTGCTCGCTCGTCGACCCCGGCGAGCGGACGATGACGCGCGTGACCTCGCCCGACCACAGCTCGTCGAACTCGACGACGCGGTGCACGCCGTCGAGCTCGCCGTCGGGGAAGAGCTCGTTCATGCGGAACCCGACGCCGACGTCCTCGACCGCGTACCGCGCGTCGGGCAGGTGCTCGCGCAGGAGCCGCAGGGCCGGGCCCGGGTCGAACGTGACGACGTCCTCCAACGCGTACCCCTCGGGCTCGTCCGGGTCCAGCCGCGCCGTCACCGCACCGTTCGAGGCGACGACCCAGCCGCGGTCGATCCCCAGGATCTCCGCGACGGGCGTGATCGCGATGAGCGAGCGCCCGGACGCGAGCACGACGTGGTGGCCCGCGGCGCGCAGGTCCGCGACGGCGTCGCGCACGTCCTCCGACAGCTCCTGGTCGTACGACATGAGCGTGCCGTCGATGTCGAGCGCGACGAGCATCGGCCCGGACGCGTCGTCCGGGACCAGGGGAGCCGTCACGCCACCACCGGCTCGAGGACCTCGAGGCCCCCGAGGTACGGGCGCAGGCCCTCCGGCACGCGGACCGAGCCGTCGGCCTGCTGGTGGTTCTCGAGGATCGCGACGATCCAGCGCGTCGTGCCGAGCGTGCCGTTGAGCGTCGCGACCGTGCGCGTCTCGCTCTTGCCGTCCACCTCGACGCGCTCGCGCACGTTGAGGCGGCGTGCCTGGAAGGTCGTGCAGTTGGACGTCGACGTGAGCTCGAGGTAGCGCTGCTGCGTGGGCAGCCACGCCTCGCAGTCGAACTTGCGCGCGGCGCTCGACCCGAGGTCGCCCGCGGCGGTGTCGATGACGCGGTACGGCAGGTCGACGAGGCGCAGCATCTGCTCCTCCCAGCCGAGCAGGCGCTGGTGCTCCGCCTCGGCGTCGGCCGGGTCGCAGTAGGAGAACATCTCGACCTTGTGGAACTGGTGCACGCGGATGATGCCGCGCACGTCCTTGCCGTGCGAGCCGGCCTCGCGGCGGTAGCACGCGCTCCAGCCGGCGTAGCGCAGCGGCCCGTCCGAGAGGTCGACGATCTCGTTCGCGTGGTAGCCCGCGAGCGCCACCTCGCTCGTCCCGACGAGGTAGAGGTCGTCCTTCTCGAGGCGGTAGATCTCGTCCGCGTGGGCGCCGAGGAACCCGGTGCCCTGCATGACCTCGGGCCGCACGAGCGTCGGCGTGATGACGGGCGTGAACCCGGCGGCGACCGCCGTGTCCATCGCGGCGTTGAGCAGCGCGAGCTCGAGGCGCGCGCCCACACCCGTGAGGTAGTAGAACCGCGCGCCCGACACCTTGGCTCCGCGCTCGGTGTCGATCGCGCGCAGGCCCTCGCCGAGGTCGAGGTGGTCGCGCGGGGTGAAGCCTTCCGCGGCGAAGTCGCGGATCGTGCCCTCCTCGCGCAGCACGACGTAGTCGTCCTCGCCGCCCGCGGGCGCGCCCGCGACGACGTTGGAGATGCGATATAGCAGCCCGCGCAGCTCCTCCCCGGCGGCGTCCGCGTCGGCCTGGCGCGCCTTGACGTCGGCCGCGAGCTGCTTGGTACGTGCGAGCAGCTCCTGCTTCTCCTCGCCCTGCGCCTGGGCGACCTGCTTGCCGAGGGACTTCTGCTCGGCGCGCAGGCTCTCGAACTCGCTCAGCGCGGCGCGGTGGCGGGCGTCGGCGTCGAGGGCGGCGTCCACCAGCGCGGGGTCGTCACCACGGGTGACCTGGCTGGCACGGACGATGTCGGGGTTGTCGCGCAGGAGGCGGAGGTCGATCACGCCAGCAGCCTAACGAACCGCGCGCTCGCCGGTCGCGGTCCTTTCCCGCCCCGGCCCCGCTACGGTGTCGCCATGTCCTGGACGCTCTGGCTCGCGATCGCGGCGCTCGCCGTCGCGGTCGTGGCACTCGTCGTCGCGCTGGGCCTGCGCGCGCAGCAGACCCGTCAGCGCCGCGCGCACGGCGACGTGCCCCCCGCCCAGGAGCCCCCGGTCGAGGACGACCCGCGCGAGCTCGTCGCGTTCGTCGCCAACCCGTCGAAGCCCGACGTCGCGGGGCTGGAGGCCGTGGTGCGCCGCGCCTTCGCCGACGCCGCCCTCCCGGACCCGCTGTGGTTCGAGACGACGATCGCCGACCCGGGCGTCGGGCAGACGCGCGCCGCGCTCGCCCAGGGGGCGGACGTCGTCGTCGCCGTGGGCGGGGACGGCACGGTCCGGGCGGTCGCGGAGGGCATGGTCGGCAGCGGCCGCACCATGGGGCTGGTCCCGGTGGGGACCGGCAACCTCCTCGCGCGCAACCTCGACCTCCCGGTGGGCGACGCGCGCGCCGCGCTCGCCGTCGTGATCGCGGGGTCGGACCGCCCGGTCGACGTCGGCTGGGTCACGGTCCTGCGGTACGCGGACCCCGCGGGCCCCGGGGACGTGGAGGGCACGACCCTCGACCCCGCCCGGGAGCCCGGCAAGGAGCACATCTTCCTCGTCATCGCGGGTCTCGGGTTCGACGCCGCGATGGTGGCCGACGCCGACGACGAGCTCAAGGCGAAGGTCGGGTGGGTCGCGTACTTCGTCGCCGGGATCCGCCACCTG
Source organism: Cellulosimicrobium cellulans (assembly GCF_016921195.1). Lineage (GTDB taxonomy): Bacteria > Actinomycetota > Actinomycetes > Actinomycetales > Cellulomonadaceae > Cellulosimicrobium > Cellulosimicrobium cellulans_F. The sequence goes on along the minus strand of NZ_JAFGYF010000001.1, from coordinate 675,448 downwards.
CACGGTCGGCGCATGCGCGCCCGCATCCAGCTCGACGACTCGCCGCCCGTCGACGCGCGCCTGCGCTCGCTCATGATCGGCAACTGCGGCCGGCTCCCCGGCGGCATCACGCTCCTGCCCGACGCCGTGATCGACGACGGTGTGCTCGACGTCGCGGCGGTCGACACGCGCGGTGGCGTGGTGGGCTGGGCGCAGCTCTTCGGCGAGGTCGTCATGCAGGGTCTCGGCGTCCGGAACGACCTGCCCGCCAAGATCGGGCGGATCGACCACGCGCGGGCACGGCGCGTGCGCGTGCGCGTCGAGGGCGGGGAGCAGGCGCAGGTCGACGGCGACGTGCTCGGCCTCGCGGTCGAGATCGAGTCGCGCGTCGACCCGGGGGCGCTCGTGGTGCGCACGGCCTGACCCGCTGTCCCGGCGTCGCCGGGACGGCGTCGCGCGGTCAGCCCGCCGCGGCCGTCTCCGCGTCGATCGCCGACCCTATGACGGCAGAGGAGGGGACCACACGGTCCCCGCCGATCCGGGTGAGGCCGGCGAGCCCGACGCCGACCATGAGCAGGCGCCCCGCGGCCTCCCGGCGGCCCCCGTCGCCCCGGTCGCCGAGGTGGTCGGCCAGGACGTCCGTCAGCCGCGCGAGCGTGTCGACGTACGCCCGCGCGACGACCGGCCGCAGCTGGGCGTGCGCCCCGGCCTCCGCCCAGCGGGCGAGCGCCCGCCCGTCGCCCCCGGGTGCGAGGAGGTCCTCGAAGAAGAGCTCCACCGCGGCCCGCGCGGAGCGGCCGCGTGCCACGTCCTCGAAGCGGGCGACCTCCTCGTCGGCGTACCGCCGCCACGCCTCGGCGACCAGCTCGTCCGTCGACGTGAAGTGGTGGTGGATCTGCCCGGGCGACCCGCCGAGCTCGTCGGCGACGACGCGCGCGGTGACGGCCCCGAGACCGTCGCGGCGCACGACGGCGGCGGCCGCGGCGACGATGGAGTCCCGACGCTCCGCGCGCGGCAGGTAGGCCATCAACGACTCCTCGTCCGCGCCGCGGGGGCGCCGTCGGTCAGGGTGTTCAGGAACGCGACGGTACGCGCCCGCAGGCCCTCCCGACGAGTCCGCACGACCTCCTCCGGCGAGGGGTCGAGCGGGCCGCCGGCGTGCACGACCCGGACGTTCCGGTGGCAGTCCAGGTCGGTGCACAGCAGGAGGCCCACGCTGCTGAGCCGCTTCCTCCGGTCCGTCGACGGCCGGTGCGCCGCGAAGAGCGCCACCTCGTTGAACCGCCGCGAGAACCGGCACAGCGCGCACATCACGGCGCGCGAGCCGACCTCGGCATGGCTCGGGCTCTGGCGCAGGACCGCGCCGAGCGCCCGCCCGTCGACGTCCGCCACGAGGAAGGCGCGCGACGGCGCGCGCGGGTCACGCCACCCGAGGTAGTCGAGCTCGTCCCAGCGCAGCTCGTCGAAGTGGCCGGGCAGGCGGACCCTCCCCTCCGTCGGGTCGACGTTGACGACGGCGGCCCGCACCTCCGCCCGGGTCAGCGCTCGCACGACCGGATCCAAGACTTGTACATGGGTACAAGTTGTACACGGGTACAGATTGGGACGTCCAGGGGATTGCGCGCAGCCGCCGTGGAGGCCGCGTGAGCGTCGCGCGCGGACCTGCGGCGACGCCGCCGCGACGGTCGGGGGTGGCGCGACGCACCCCCGTAGGCTGGTCCGGTGACGTTCCCGGCCGCCGCGCTCCCCCCTGCCCGCACCCAGCCCGCCCGCCGGGAGCGGAGCCTCGGGCCGCGGACGGCGGCGCTCGCCACGGCCGTCGCGCTGCTGCTGACGCTCCTCGCGACAGCCGGGCCCGCGGCGGCGACGACCCCGGTTGCGGCCGCTCCGGCCGTCCCGCCGGGAGGTGCCGCCACCGAGACCGCCGCGGCCCCCGGCGTCCTCGACGCCGCGGGCAGCACCGACACCGCCGGCGCCGTCGACGCCGCAGACCCGCTCGCCGCCGCACCCACGCACGACCCGCGGCCGGTCGTGCTCGTCGCGGTGGCCGGCCTGTACTGGAGCGACGTCTCCCCCACCGCGACGCCCACGCTGTGGTCGATGATCCGGACGGGGTCCGTCGCGTCGCTCAACCTCGGGCGCACGGTGTGCACGACCGACGCGTGGCTCACGCTCTCGGCGGGACGCATGGTCTCGGCCCAGACGGCGGAGCAGCCCGGGGAGCCGCTCCCGGCCGACGCGGAGGAACCGGCGAGCGGCTGCCTCCCCCTGCCCACTCCGACCGTCGCGACGACGAGCGCGACCACGCCCGACGCGCGGCCCGCCGACGTCCCCGGCTGGGCCGTCCTCACGGCGCCCGCCACGGAGGAGACGCCCGCGCAGGCGGCGCGGCACGACCCCGGGACCGCCGCGGCCCGGATCGCCGAGACGGGCGTCTGCACGACCGCCGTCGGACCGGGTGCCGCGGTGATGCTCGCGGACGCCGCCGGCCACGTCGAGCGGTACGTGCCCTCGCTCGCGACGCTCCCCGACGGCGGCCTCGACGCGTGCGACGTGACCGTCGTGGACCAGGGCGAGATCGTCGACTCGGCCACCGGCCGCGGCGAGAGCCTCGACGAGCTCGACGAGGCGCTCGACCGGGTCATGGACGAGGTCGACCGCGGCACGCGCGTCGTCGTGGCCGGCGTGTCCGCCGGACCGGTCGGCGAGACGGGGCTCCAGGTCGTCGTCGACTGGCGCAAGGGGCAGCCGACGAGCCGCTGGCTCCACTCGCCGAGCACGCAGAAGGACGGCATCGTCCAGCTCACCGACCTGACGGCGACCGTCGTGGAGTCGGTGGGCGGCAACACGGAAGGGCTCGAGGGCGCCGCCCTGGAGCACGGCGAGGTGCGGCGCATGGACGTCGCCCGGACGGTCGAGAACCGGCAGTACCTCAACGTCCTCACCAGCACCATCCCCACGCTCTACCCCGTGCTCGTGGGTCTCCTCGTCGCCACCCTGGCCCTCGCGCTCGGCGGCGTCCTGTGGGCGCGCCGCGCCGCCGTCCGCCGCGGGCGCGAGCCCGGCCCGGGGCCGCGCGGCCTGCGCGTGCTGTCCGCCGTCCTCATGGTCGCGGCGGCGGCTCCGGTCGCGGCGTCGCTGGCGAGCCTGTCGCGCTGGTGGGTGTGGAGCGCGCCCGCGCCGGCGCTCACGCTCGCGCTCGCGGTGAGCGCGGTCGCCGTCGCCCTCGTCGCGTGGGTCCTCTCGCGCCTCCTGCCACGGCGCCCGTGGGCGCTGCCGTCGGCCCTGGCCGGGGTCACGTGGCTCGTGCTCACGGTCGACGGCGCGACCGGGACGACGCTCCAGCAGGCGTCCCTGCTCGGGACGTCGGCCGTCGTCGGCTTCACGCGCTTCTACGGCTTCAACAACGTGACGTTCGCCGTGTACGCCGTCGCCGGCCTCGTCCTCGCGGGCGGTCTCGCGTCGGCCGCGATCGCCCGCGGACGACGCCGGCTCGCCGCCTGGGCCGTCGTCGCCGTCGGCGCGGTCACGGTCGTCATCGACGGCTGGCCCGCGTTCGGCGCCGACTTCGGCGGCATCCTCGCCCTCGTCCCCGCGTTCGCCGTCCTTGCGCTGCTCGTGGGCCGCATCCGCATCACGTGGCTGCGCGCGCTCGTCGTCGCGCTGGCGACGGTGCTCGTCGTCGTGGTCGTCGCGGTCGTGGACTGGCTGCTGCCGGGCGGGCGGTCGCACCTCGGCGGGTTCGTCCAGACCGTCGTGGACGGCGCCGCGCTCGACGTGATCGGCCGCAAGGCGCTCGGCGCGTGGGCCACCCTCGCGAACCCGCTGGGCGCGGTCGCCGCGGTCCTCGTGGTCCTCGTGGCCGTCGCCGTGCTGCGCCCCGAGCGGTTCCGCCTCCCGGAGGTCGCGCGGGCCTACGAGACCTGGCCGATGCTGCGCCCGCTGGTCGTGGCGCTCGTCGTCGTCGCGGGCGTCGGCTCCGTCCTCAACGACTCGGGCGTCATCATCGCCGTCATGGTCGTCGTCGTCGCGACCGCGATGATCGTCCCGGGGTTCCTCGCCCGCCCCGCGCCCCGGCAGCCTGCGGGCACCGTCCCCGAGCCGGGGATCCGGCGCATGCCGACCATGCTCGCGACCGTGGGGGGCGGGCTCCTGCTCGTCGTCCTGCTCGCCTCGACGGTGCTCGCCTCCGCGGGGCTCCGGCCGGCGGCCAGCGCCGCCCCGGCGGGCGGCGAGGCCTCGGCGACCCGCTCCGACGCGATCGCGACGGACCGGCCGATCGTCGTCGTCGGCACCACGGGCGTCACGTGGGGCGACGTCACGTCGTCGGCCACCCCGACCCTCCACGCCCTGCTCACCGATGGCGCGGGCGCCGGCGGCGTCTCCCAGCCCACGGGCGCGGCGAGCCGCTGCACCGTCGGCGGCTGGCTCGCGCTCTCCGCCGGCCAGCTCGCCGAGGTCGCGACCGAGCGCGCGCCCGACGGCGCGTGGGCGTGCCCGACGGCGCAGCCCGCCCCCGACGGCGCGGACGGTGCGCAGGTCGAGGGCTGGGACGACCTGGTCGCGCTCCAGCGCGGCTCGGGCTACCAGGCACGCCTCGGCGTCCTCGGCGACGCGCTCGCCGCGGCCGGCGCCGACGGCGCGGTGTGCGCGACGGCGGTCGGCCCGGGCGCGGCGGTCGTGCTCGCGGACTCCACGGGCCGTGTCGCGCGCTACCGCGACCTCCCGGCCGCGACGACCGCCGGCTCCGACGCGTTCGCGTGCCCGGTGACCGTCGTGGACGCGGGCGACGCGACCCCGCCCGTCGTCGACCCCGACCTCCCGGCGGACGAGCGCGCCACGCTGCGCAGCACCCTGCGCGCCGACCGCCTGACCGCGGTCGACGCGACCGTCGGCGCCGTGCTCGACGCCGCCCCGAGCGGCACGACCGTGCTCGTCGTCGACGTCGCCGGCACGCCCGGCACGCGGCCGGCGCTCGGCACGGCGCTCGTGCGCCCGTCGTCCGACGGACCCGACCAGTCGCGCTACCTGACGAGCGCCGCCACCCGGACCGACGGCGTCGCGCGCGTGCTCGACGTGCCCGCGACCGTGCTCGACGCCGCAGGCGCCGCGATGCCGGCGCGCATCCAGGACACGCCGCTCGCCTGGGGCTCGCCGCGCCCGGCGGACGCGACGTCGACCGCCGACGCCCTCGCCGACCTCACGACGCGCGACCACGTGCGCCGCGCCGTCTACACCGCGTTCGTCGACGTGCCGCTCTACGCGGGACTCGTGGTCGCCGGGCTCTGCCTCCTGCTCGCGCCGCGCGCCGCGCGCGCGACGGGCGACCGGGCACGCGCCCGGTGGGCCCGGGCGACGCACTGGGCCCGCGGGGCGGCGCTCGTCGTCGCCGCGGTGCCCACCGCCGCCTTCCTCGTGTCGCTCACGGGCTGGTGGCGGTTCGGTGACCAGACGCTCGCGATCGTCGTGTCCACGGTCCTCGCGACGGCCGCCGTCGCCGGACTGGGCGCGCTCGCCCCGCGTCGCCCGGTCTGGCTCGGCCCGGGGATCGTCGCGGGACTCACGTTCGCGGTGCTCACGCTCGACGCGCTCGTCGGCACCCCGCTCAACCGGGCGAGCCCGCTCGGCTCCGCGCCCACCTTCGGTGCGCGGTTCTACGGGTTCGGGAACCCGACGTTCTCCGTGTACGCGGTCGCCGCGCTCGTCGTCGCCGCGGCGCTCGCACAGTGGCTCGTCGCGCGCGGCCACCGGTACGCCGCCGCCGCGACCGTGGGCGTCATCGGCCTCGTGACGATGGTCGTGGACGTGTGGCCGACGCTCGGCGCCGACCTCGGCGGCGGGCTCGTCGTCGTGCCGGCGTTCGCGGTGCTAGGGCTCGCCGCCTCGGGCGCGCGCGTCACGTGGCGGCGCTTCCTGCTCGTCGCCGCGGCGGGCGTCGCGCTCGTCGCCGCCGTCGGCGTGCTCGACTGGCTGCGCCCGGCCGACGAGCGCTCGCACCTCGGCCGGTTCGTCGGGCAGGTCGTCGACGGGTCGGCGTGGGAGACGCTGCTCCGCAAGGCGGGCTACGCGGCGCGGTCCGTGCTCGGCGGAGTGCCGGTGTGGCTGACGATCGCCGTGCTCGTCGGCGCCGCGCTGCTGCTCTTCTGGCCCCGGCGCTTCACGCCGCGCTGGTTCGCACGCACGGAGGCCGCGTGGCCCCTCGTGCGCCCGACCCTGCTCGCGCTGTGGATCGTGGCCGTCGCGGGCTCGCTCGTCAACGACTTCGGCGTGCGGATCGCGCTCGTCGCGCTCATCCCGGCGGTGCCGCTGCTCACCGTCGCCGCGCTCCACGCGGCGGACGAAGGCGACGGCACCGGCGAGGGCACGGGCGAGGATCCGGACGAACGCACCGGGGCGGCGGGCTCCGCGTCGCGCGTCGGGAGCGTGGCGCCATGACCGGGAGCACCTGCTTCGTCTCCGTGCTGTTCCCGCGGGTGACGCAGCTCGACCTGACCGCGCCCTTCGAGGTCTTCGCGCGCGTGCCCGGCGCCGTGAGCCATCTCGCGTGGCACCGCGTCGAGCCCGTGGAGAGCGACTCGGGGCTCTCCCTCCTGCCGACGGTGACCTTCGACGATGCCCCGCAGGCGGACGTGCTCATGGTGCCCGGAGGGCAAGGGGCGTTCGATCTGCTGGAGGACGAGGTCGCGCTCGACTTCGTGCGCCGGCAGGCTGCCGGAGCGAGGTACGTGACGAGCGTGTGCACCGGCTCGTTCGTGCTCGCCGCGGCCGGTCTCCTCGACGGACGACGCGCCACGACGCACTGGGCCTCCCACCCGATGCTGGAGCTCCTCGGCGTGGTCCCCGAGAAGGCCCGCGTCGTCCGGGACGGCGACGTCATCACGGGCGGGGGCGTGACGAGCGGCATCGACTTCGCCCTGACCGTCGCGGCCGAGCTGTGCGGCCCCGAGGTCGCTCGCGGCATCCAGCTCATGATGGAGTACGAGCCCGCGCCGCCCTTCGACTCCGGCTCGCCCGACGGCGCGGACACGGACCCGGAGCGCGTGGAGATGATGCGGGGGTGGGCGCGCGCGACGCGCGAGGAGACCGTGCGGCGGGCCGCGGCGCGGCTCGGCCGCTGACGCACGTCGGCGCCCGTCCCCGAGGCCCCTACGCGAGCACGAGCTCCGAGCCGTCCGACGCGTGCTCGCCCAGGGCCACGCTCCGGATCGCCGGGTCCTCGTACGTGTTCCAGTAGTACGTCGACGTGCGGGACGAGAAGAGCCCGGTGTAAACCGTGATCTCGAACTCGCCCGACCCCATCGCGGCGCAGCCGTCGACCATCGCGACCTGCTGCAGCGTGTGGAAGGCGCGGCTGACGTTCTCCTCCTCGGTGCCCTTCGTCGGGTAGTGGGAGTTGACGTACGCGGCCCGGACGAACCGGGACGGCGAGTAGTAGTCGCCGGGGATCCCCCGCATGTGCGAGCCCGACCCGAACGGGGCGAGGTGGGCTCGGCCCACGACCGTGTCCTCGGGGAACTCGGGCGACGTGTTGAGGTAGTTCCGCAGGTTCTCGTGGTGCCAGTCGAACCCGGGCTGGTTCGTGAGCACGTCGACGTCGTCCTCGAACACGTGCAGGCCGTCCGCCGTGTGCTCCAGCACGATCGCGCGCTGCCCGTCGGCGACGATCCAGTGCAGCATCGAGCTGGGGTACTTCTCGTTGATGGGACGGTCGACGACCACCACGTCCGCCAGGGCCGCCTCGACCTCGTCCACGCTCGCGAACTGCGCGCACACCCACAGCGGGAGCTCGAACGCGGCGACGTTGACCGCGCCGTCGACCGGCCCAGGCGCGTAGGCGGCGTACCCCGGGAAGTTGAGCCCCGCGACGGCCAGGCCCGCGTCGTTGCCGCAGTCGAAGTAGAGCGGGGTGTCCTCCTCCACGATGCCCATGCCGATGACGGCGTGCTCGATCGCGCGCACCGCGCCGAACGGCGACCGCGGCGCGTAGCCCGTGGGCGTCACCACGACCTGCTGCCCGTAACCGCTCGTCCAGTCGAGGTTCCGTGCCAGGTACACGCTGCCCTGGTCGTCCGAGAACCTGATCCCTGTGCACATCGCGCTGCCCCCGTCGTCGTCGGCGCGGCACGCGTGACCGCGCACCGCCGGGTCACGACGCCGTGCCCCGTCCTCCCATGGTGCGTCCGGGCCCGGACCGGGACCACCGGCAGGGATGCGGCTCAGGGCTGCAGGTAGACGGCGATGTGCTCCTCGACCGCGCGCTCCGCGCGGTCCGGGTCTCCCGACCGCAGCGCCGAGAGCAGGTCCCGGTGCTGCTCGACGACGGCGTGCGGGTCCTCGTGGTGCGGCGCGTCGCGGACGAAGTACGCCCGGACGCGCGGCTGGATGAGCCGCCAGATCTGCAGCGACTGCGTGTGGCTCGCGGCGGCGATCACCGCCTCGTGGAACGCGAGGTCGAGATCGGCGAGGCGACGGGCGTCGAGCGGGTCCGCCGCGCGCTCCATCGCGGCCACCGTGCGGTCGAGCGCGTCCAGGAGCGCGGCGTCCTGCGCGCGCGCCGCCGACCGGAACGCGACCTTCTCGATGACGGTCCGCACCGGGACGAGGATCTCGGCGATCTCCTCCTGGGAGATGTCCACCACGACGGCGCCGCGGTACGGGTGGGAGACGACGAGCCCTTCCTGCTCGAGCACCATGATCGCCTCGCGCACCGGGCCGCGGCTGATGCCGTAGGCGGCGGAGAGGTCGCGCTCGACGAGGCGGTCCCCGGCGGCCAGGTCGCCGGAGGCGATGCGTTCGCGCAGGTGGCGCAGGACCCAGTCGCGCCGGGACTCGGGCGGCGATGCGGGCAGGACGTGCACGACGGCGACCCTCTCAGTCGGGAGGGATTCATCCTAATGGATGGCCGATGGTTGACCATCTACCACCGCGCGACCTAGAGTCGCGGTCCACGGCACCGACGAGAGGACACCCATGAGGATCACCGCCATCACCGCCGCCGGCCTGCGCGGCGCCACCCCCGAGGGCGGCTGGCAGGAGGAGCTGCGCCAGGACGACGTCGTGCACACCCTCGTCGCCGTCCACACCGACGAGGGACTCGTGGGCGTCGGGAGCGTGTTCACCACCGAAGACCTCGTGCGCGGCGCGCTCGACGTCCTGCGGCCCCTGCTCCTGGGGGCGAACGCTCTGGAGCCGGAGCGCACGAGCGAGCGGCTGCACCGCACGACGTTCTGGATGGGGCGCGGCGGGTCGATCACGCACGCGATCAGCGGCGTCGACACCGCGCTGTGGGACCTCCTCGGTCAGGCGACGGGGCAGCCCGTCGGGCGCCTCCTCGGCGGGCGGTACCGCGACCGGGTGCGCCCGTACGCCTCGCTGCTCATGGACCAGCCCGACGCGCTGCGCGACCACCTCACCGCGCTGCGCGCCGAGGGGTGGACCGCGTTCAAGATCGGCTGGGGCCCCTTCGGCCGGGTCGACGAGCGGCTCGACGAGCGCATCGTCGCCGCGGCGCGCGACGCGGTCGGTCCCGACGCGATGCTCATGGTCGACGCGGGCGGCAGCGACAGCGCGTGGAGCCAGGGCTACAAGTGGGCCCTGCGCACCGCACGCATGCTCGACGCGTACGGTGTCGCGTGGTTCGAGGAGCCGCTGCCGCCGGACGCGATCGAGGACTACACGCACCTGCGCCGGCGCTCGCCCGTGCCGATCTCGGGCGGCGAGGTGCTCACGCGCCGCCAGGCGTTCCAGCCGTGGATCGAGGGGGGCGCCCTCGACATCGTGCAGCCCGACGTCACGAAGGTCGGTGGGACGAGCGAGCTGCGGCGCATCGCGTGGTCCGCGCACGACCACGGCGTCAAGCTCGTGCCGCACGGGTGGAACACCGCCGTCGGGCTCGCCACCGACCTCCAGCTCGCCTCCGCCCTGCCGGACACGGACCTCGTCGAGTACGTCACCGGCTCGCCCTACATCGACGACCTGACGACCGACCGCTGGACGCTCGACGCGGACGGGATGCTCCCGATCCCGGACGGGCCCGGCCTCGGCGTCACGCTCGACCGCGAGCGCCTCGCGCGCTACTGCGACGTCGACGCGCTGCTCGGGAGCGCGGCATGAGCCCCCGGTCGCTCGTCGTGACGGGCGCGGCGTCGGGGATCGGCCGCGCGGTCGCCGTGGGCGCGGCACGGGACGGCTGGTTCGTGCACGTGCTCGACCTCGACCCCGACGGCGCCGCCACCACGGTCGACCTCGTCCGGGAGGCGGGCGGGGACGGGCGCGCGCACGTGCTCGACGTGACCGACGCGACCGCCGTCGCGGCGGCGGTCGGGACGGTCGCGGACGCCGGGCCGCCGCTGCGCGGGCTCTTCGCGGGCGCCGGGATCGACGTGGGCGGGGCGGCGCACGAGCTCGACCCGGCCAGGTGGCGCCGCGTGCTCGACGTCAACGTGACGGGCACCTTCCTCGTCGTGCGCGAGGTGCTGCGCACGATGATCGACGGCGACGGCGGGAGCGTCGTGCTGTGCGGGTCCCCTGCCGCGTCGGTCGGCTTCGCGGCCGGCGGCGCGACCGCCTACGGCGCGTCGAAGGGCGCGATCTCCTCCATGGTCCGCACCCTCGCGGTGGACTACGCGCGCCACGGCGTCCGGGTGAACGCGATCGTGCCCGGCCCGACGGAGACCCCGCTCATGTGGGCCAACGTGCCGGCCGCCGACGTCGCCGCCACGCGCGCGCAGATCGAGCACGAGGTCCCGCTGGGTCGGCTCGCGCGGCCCGAGGAGATCGCCGAGCCCGTGCTCTGGCTGCTGTCGGACCGCTCGTCGTACACGACCGGGTCGCTCGTCGGGTGCGACGGCGGCGTCCTCGCCAAGTCGTCGATCAGCGTATGAGCGCGCCGGACGCCCCGGAACGTCGCCCCCGGGTCGGGGCGACGTGCTGGGCGATCGGCGACGGCTGGATCCCGCCGTACGGCACGGGCGACGACCCGACGCTCGCGAGCCACGAGAGCCTGTGCCTGCTCAACGCCGGTCCCGACGACGCGCACGTCGAGATCCGGCTCTACTTCGCCGACCGCCCGCCGGCCGGCCCGTACGTCGTGGTGGTGCCCGCCGAGCGGGTGCGCCACGTGACGCTCAACGACCTCGACGACCCCGAGCCCGTGCCCCACGGCACCGACTACTCGGCCGTCGTCCTCGCGTCGGCGCCCGTCGTCGTCCAGCACACGCGGCTCGACTCGCGACAGGCCGCCAACGCCCTGTTCAGCACGATCGCCCACCCCGTCGACACCTTCCGAGAGGACCTCCGATGACGCAGACCTCCATCCCGACGACCCGCCGCCGGGGCACGCCGTGAACGCCGCGACGGGCCGCCTCGGCCACGGCGCCCTCACCCCGCTCGTCGTCGCGTCGACCGTCGGGGCGGCGCTCGGCGGGTTCATGTTCGGCTTCGACACGGCCGTGGTCAACGGCGCCGTCGACGCCCTCAAGGCCGAGCTCGGCGTGGGGAGCGCGCTCGTCGGCGTGATCGTCGCGAGCGCGCTCCTCGGCGCGGCGGTGGGCGCCTTCTCCGCGGGCACGATCGCGGACCGCTTCGGACGACGGCGCCTCATGATGGTCGCCGGGACCCTGTTCGTCACCACGTCGGTGCTGTGCGCCGTCGCGCACGACGGCCCGACCCTCGCGCTGTGGCGCTTCCTGGGGGGCGTGGGGGTGGGGATGGCGTCCGTCGTCGCCCCGCTCTACATCGCCGAGATCGCGCCCGCCCGGCTGCGTGGGCGGCTCGCGACGGCGCAGCAGATGTCGATCGTCCTGGGCATCTTCGCCGCGCTCGTCTCGAACGCGTTCCTCGTCCGCGCCGCGGGCGGGGCCGAGGCCGAGCTGGCCCTCGGCCTGCCCGCCTGGCGGTGGATGTTCCTCGTCGCGGTCGTGCCGTCGCTGGCGTACGTCGTCGCGGCGGTCCTCCTGCCCGAGTCGCCGCGGTACCTCGTGATGCGCGGCGACCGGGACGGCGCCGCCCGCACGCTGCGGCGCCTCCACCGCGTCCCGGAGGGCGACGCGCTGCTGGGCGTCGCGACCATCGAGGGGACGCTCCACGAGGCCCGACCGGCGTGGTCCCACCTCTTCTCCGGCCCGGGCCGCCTCAAGCCCATCGTCTGGCTGGGGATCACGCTCGCGGCGCTCCAGGCGCTCGTGGGGATCGACGTCATCTTCTACTACTCCACGTCGCTGTGGGCGCAGGTGGGCTTCGGCGAGCAGCAGGCCTTCTGGCTCTCGGCCCTCACGTCGCTCGTCAACGTCGCGGCGACCGTCGTCGCGATCTTCCTCGTCGACCGCGTGGGGCGGCGTCGCCTGCTGCTCGTGGGATCGGTGGGCATGACGGCCGCCCTGGCCGTCATGGCGACCGGGTTCGCCCAGGCGCGGCAGGCCGCGGACGGCCTCGTGTTCGTCGACGCGTGGGGCGTCGTGACCCTGGTCGCGGCGAACGTCTTCGTCGTGGCCTTCGCCGTCTCGTGGGGTCCGGTGGTGTGGATCCTCGTCGGCGAGATGTTCCCCAACCTGCTGCGCGCCCGCGCCGCGTCGCTCGCCGCCGCCGCGAACTGGGCGGCGGGCATCGCCGTCAACCTCACGTTCCCCTCGCTCCGGGACCTGTCGCTCCCCGGCAGCTACGCCCTCTACGCGGTGTTCGCGGCCGCGTCGTTCGTGCTCGTGCTCCGCGCGCTGCCCGAGACGGCGAACCGCCCGCTCGAGGAGATGCGGGAGGAGACCGCGGCGGGTGGACAGTAATCACTTTATGAGTGTTAAAGTGATTACATGATCCAGAACTCCATGACCCCGGAGCAGGCCCGTCGTCAGCTCGGCCAGGCGGAGGAGGTCGCCGCCCAGGCCCACCGCGCGACCCGCTGGTACCCCTGGCTCAGCGTCGGGCACGCCGTCGTCGCCCTCGCCTACACGATCGCGGTCGACGTCCTCGACGCACCGTGGTGGCCCGCCACCACGGTGCTCGTGGTCGTCCTCGCCCTGCTGTGGTCCGCCGTCGCGCGCAACCACCGCACGGCCCCGCGGCACTGGGTGCGCGACATGGGCATCGCCCTGATCGCCTGGGTGGTGCTCTACTTCGCGATGCTCGACCCGGCGCTCCAGCTCGTCGGAGCGACGTCGCCCGCCTGGTGGGTCCTCGCCGGCGTCGTCGCCGCCTCGCCGTTCGCGGCGTGCGCCTTCGCGAGCGCACGCCGATGAGCCACCCGCGCAAGGGCCTCGACGCGCTCATCCACTCGCCCGTCCGCTTCTCGATCCTCGCCGCCCTGGCGAACGTCGAGAGCGCGGACTTCCGCTTCCTGGCCGACCTGGTCGAGCTGAGCGACTCGTCCCTCTCCCAGGCCCTCACCGCGCTCGCCGACGCGGGCCTCGTGGAGATCAGCAAGGAGGCCGCCGGGCGCCGGACGCGCACGTGGGTCCGCATCAGCGACCGCGGGCTCGACGCGTTCCGGCAGCACGTGCGCACCCTCGAGCAGATCGCCCGCACCGGCGCGATCGAGCCGCAGCCCGACCCGACCCCGAGAGGCACCGCACCATGACGCCGACGTTCCGTCGAGCCACCGCCGCCGACGTGCCCGCCGCGGCTCGCACCCTTGCCGCCGCGTTCCACGACTACCCCTGGACCCGCTGGGCCGTCCCGGAGGACGGCTACCCCGAGCGCCTCACCGCGCTCCAGGAGATCTACCTCGAGCACGCCCTCGCGCACGGGATCGTGGTCGTCCACGAGCCGGTGGACGCCGTCGCCGCGCTCATGCCGCCCGACGCCCCCGCTCCCCCCGGGGACGTCCAGGAGCGCGTCGCCGCGCTGCACGGCCCGCGCCTGCAGGCCGTGGCCGCCGCGGAGCTCCCGCCGCCCCGCCCGGACGCCTGGGTGCTCGCGACGGTGGGGGTCCTGCCGTCGCGCCAGGGCACCGGGCTCGGCAGCGCGGTGTGCCGGGCCGCGCTGCGCGACCCCGCCCTCGGGGACGCGCCCGTCGCGCTCGAGACGTCGGACGCGCGCAACGTCATCTTCTACGAGCGGCTGGGCTTCCTGCGCACCGCGACCACGCAGGTGCACGACGGCCCCGTCGTGCACGGCATGGTCCGCGCGCCGAAGCCCTGAGCTCCGCCGTCGAGCCGCCGCTCCGGCTAGTGGTCGCCCGCGCGCACGCGGTCGACGGCGGAGCGCATCTTGCGCGCGTTCACCGCGAGCAGCACGTCGCGATACTGCGCCGCGCGGTGGAGCTGGCCCTTGAGGTCGTTCGACGACGCGCGGTGGCGCAGGTCGCACGGCACCTCGACCGCGACGTACCCCTTGCGGAGCAGGTCGATCGTCATGCCGGTCTCCACGCCCCAGCCGCGCGCGAGCGGGGTCGCGGCCTCGAACGCCTCGCGCGTGAGGCAGCGCATCCCGGAGAGCGGCTGCGTCGGGGTCCACCCCGTGAGGGACTGGATCGCGCGGCGCGCGGCTCCGACGACGATCCCCCGGCCGCCCGCGCCCGGCTGCGGCGGGAGCAGCGCGATCGCGAGGTCGGCGTACCCGTCGAGCACCGGCGCGACCAGCGGCGCGGTGTTCACCGCGGTCTCCCCGAGGTCGCCGTCGATGAAGAGCAGGAGGCGCGGGGGGCGGTCGGCGGCGTCGCGCATGGCGACGACGGCCGCGCCGGTCTCCATGGCCGCGGCCTTGCCACGGTTGTGCGAGTGGCGCACGACGACGGCCCCCGCCTCGCGCGCGACGTGCTGGGTGTCGTCCTCGCTCCCGTCGTCCACGACGAGCACGAGGTCGACGTGCGGGATCGCCTTGGCGGCGCGGACCGTCGCGGCGATGCGCCGCGTCTCGTCCTTCGCCGGGATGATCACGGCGACGCGCTGCCGCACCGCGCGTCCGGTCCGGCCGTCCCCGACCACCGGGCGGGGCGTCCGTGCCCGCGTGCCGGACGCCGAGAGGTACGTCGGCGGCGTGCTCGCCGCGCCCGCAGGGGCACTTGGAGGAGCACTGCCCGTGTTGTTCCCCGACTCAGTCGACCGATGGTCCGCGTTCACGCCGTCCAGCCTAGTAGTGCAAAGAGTTGGCCGCAGAAGTGTCGTCGTTCCACCAGCGGATCCGCTCGGGATCTTCGCAGGACGACCGGGCTGCGTTCCCAGGTCCCCCGGATCCTACAAGACGCGACGGCCCGCCGACAGGGTGCCGGCGGGCCGTCGTCGGGCAGGCGGGACCGTCAGCGCAGGGTCACCTGGCGCGACACGATCCCCGCGCGCGCACGACGCTCGTTCGCGTCGAGCGGCTCCGTCACGGCGAGCGCCTCGGTGAGGCGCGCGTCGAGCTCCGCGACCGGGCCCTCGAGCTCGTCGGCCTCCGTGCCGCGCGGGAGCTCCCACACGGGGACCAGCAGGCCGCTGGACCGGAAGGCGCCGACGAACTTGCCGTCCGCGAGCCCGGACTCGCGCCGCGCGTGCAGGCGCGAGATCGCGTCGATGAGCGCGTCCTCGGGCTCCGGGCGCGCCCAGCGCAGGAACTCGCGCGACATGCGGCACCAGTACGCCGAGGGCACCGCGTCGAGCTTGACCGTGGGCACCATCGACTCGGCCGCCTGGTCGAGCGACGCGCGCAGGTCCGGCGTGATCTCCTCGGCCGGGTCGAGCCAGAACGCGAAGTCCTCGTGGACGGTGACGTCGAACGGGACCGAGAGGTCGAGGACGTCCTGGAGGCGCGGGCCGGCGTCGGGCAGCGCGCTCATCTCGATGGACGTGCCCGGCTCGGCGTCGATCGCCTCGAGCAGCGCGGCGGCGAGGTCGCGGCTCGTGTCACCCGAGCCCGCGAGCGTCTGGACCGCGAGGAGGATCGCGCCGTCCTGACGGTGCAGCGCGGCCCAGCCCGCGGGCAGGACGGTGACGACGGTGACGTCGCGAGCGCCGTGCTCCGCGGTGGTGCGGGCGGTCGCGGTGGCCGAGGGCACGACCTCGCGCATCGCGACCCAGTCGGTCTCGCCGGGCAGCCCCTCGAACGGGCGCAGCACGAAGTCGGGCGTGGTGTTCTTGGCCATGCGCGGCAGTCTACTGGCGCCCCGCGGGACGGGTGCGGGGGCGCAGGCGGACGTCGGGCAGCGCGGGCGCGGGCAGCGGGCCGCCGTCGTACCCGACGACCTCGCCGTAGCGCCCGTCGCGCGCGCCGTCGGCGTACCGGGTCCCGCCGTGGTTCGGACCCTCTCCTCCGGTGACCACGAGCTGCGCCTGCCAGTCCGCGCGGGCGCGCGCGACGTCGTCGTGCGACCGCCCCACGAAGTTCCACCACATGACGATGTCCTCGCCGAACGGCTCGCCGCCCACGAGCACGACCCGCGCGGGCCCGTCAGGGCCGGCCTCGACCGTGAGCGTCGCGCGCCCCGGCGCGACGTACCCGAGCGACGACGGCGGGACGGGCTCGCCCTCGAGGCGCACCGCGCCGTCGTCGACGAGCAGGCCGTGCTCGAACGCCGGGTCGACGTCGAGCGTGACGCGCGCGCCCGGCTCCAGGTCGACCTGCGCGCCGACGAGCGGCGAGTACGTCGTGGCGGGCGAGCGCAGCTCCGCGCCCGCCACACGCAGGCTCCCGAGGAAGACCTGGACCCGGGCCCCCTGGTCGTCCGCGACCGGCAGGTCGGCGTGGTGCTCGAACGCGGGCGGGTCCGTGAGCCGGTCGCCCGGGAGCGCGACCCAGAGCTGCACCCCGTGCAGGACCGGCGGGCGGACGCCGCGCGGCGACTCCTCGGAGTGGGAGATGCCGCGCCCCGCGGTCATGAGGTTGAGCTCGCCGGGGCGGACGGTCTGGAGCGACCCCACGGAGTCCCGGTGCAGGATCTCGCCGGCGAACAGCCACGTGACGGTCTGGAGGCCGGTGTGCGGGTGAGGCGGCACCTGCATCCCGTCGGCCCCGTCGCCGATCGCGGGCAGCGGGTCCGGGCCGTAGTGGTCGAGGAAGCACCACGCCCCCACGAGCGAGCGCGCGCGCTGCGGGATCGTGCGCCGCACGCGCATCGCCCGCGTACCGCCGAGCGGGACGTCCCGGTGCTCGAGGATCTCGACCACCGGCGGACCGCCGGCCTCCGCGCCGTGGAGTGCACCGGCGGAGCACACGCGCTCCTCGGGCCGGGTCTCGAGGTTGCTCATGCCCCGAGCGTAGGCCTGCCGGGCGGGAGCGGCCTCCGGCCCGCGGACGGGTCTTCGCGGCACGGCGCCCTCGCGGGAGAATGGCGACGAGGCCCCTCGGAGCAGGATTCCGAGGGGCCTCGCCGTGTCCGCGCGACCCCGGGGCGGTCGGGCACGTGGCCCGTCGGGGCGCCGCTCGCGACGTGGCGGCCCGGCGTCGTCGCGCCCGGCCCGGGCTGTCCCGGGCGGGCACGTGACGCCGATCGCGGTCGGCCTTCCGGGTCCGGTCGGAGCCTGCGCCGTCGCGCGCAGCCCGCAGCAGGGGGTCGCGGGTCGTCCACCGTTCTCCGGTCGGCCGTGCCCTCGCGTTCGCTCCGGATGCCGTGGGCTCCTGGCGGGGCCGTGAGACCCCTGCGTGATGCGTGCCGGAACTCCGTCGTCCGTGTGCGCCCGTCCGGGCCGTTAGGCACGTTTGTAGTCCTCACCCGGAGGGCCTGCAAGGGTTCCCACCGATGTCATTCGGCCGGTCACGAAGGCCACAGGTTCGTCCACAGGCGGCCCCGCGCCATTCCCACGGAACCCACAACCCTGTGGATGAAATCTGTGGACAGTTCGCCCGGTCGACACGCCCGGTTCGGTGGCGCCGCGCGCCTCGTGCGCACGCCCCGTCCGTCAGACCCAGAAGTGCGTCGTCGGCGTGGCCGCCGGCGCGAGCCGCTCGTCCAGGTCGAGGTCGCGCACCACGAACCCGCCGTCGTCGACGAGCGTGCCCGCGAGGCGCCCCTGGAGCATCGCCGCGAGGCGCGCGACGAGCACCCGGGCCCGCGAGCGCGCGATGACGTGCAGTCCCGACGGGTGCTCGACCTCGAGCTCGTACGGGTCCGTGGGGACCCACGTGAGACGGAAGGCGTGCGGGCCGTGCTCGCGCCAGTCGAGCGCGCCGAGGGCGAGCGGCACCTGCGGCACGCGCTGCGCCGTCAGGCGGACCGCGCCGTCGTACGGGGTCTCCCCCGACAGCACGTACTCGGCGAGGCCGTCCGGGCGGGGGTGGACCGCGACGACGCGCGCGCTCGGGACCGTCGTGCGCAGGACGCCGAGCGCGTCGTCGGGCCCGAGGACCTGGGCGCTGTACAGCGTGAGGTCGACCCCCGAGGCGGGGTCCGGCGTGAGCACCGTCCGGCCGTCCGGGACGACGGCGCCCCCGACGCGGCGCGCCGCCGCGACGGCCCAGCCCAGCACCTGGAGCTCGAGACCCTGGGGCAGCCCGGCGGCGAAGGCCCGCGCGAGACCGTCGCGGTCGTCGGCGAGAGGCACCGGCGCACCGCGCGGCGCCGAGGCGTCGACGTGCAGCGCGAACACCTCGGCGCTCCCGCTCGCGAGGTCGAGCGCCTGCGTCTGCGGCGGCGTGAGCGGGAACGGCCCGACGACGCGTGCGCCCTCGGCGAGCCGGAGCTCGCCCGGCGCCACGACGCCGTCCGGCACCACGCCACGGAACCTCGCGCCCACCATCGGGCGGGTCGCTCCCCCGCCGCCCGGGGGCGTCGTCCACGCGGCATCGGGGAACCAGGCTCGCGCCAGGGTGTCCACGGGCGTACGCGCCGCTCCGCGGGAACGAGGCACCGCGAGGAGGTGCGCTCCTGCGTGCGCGTCCGGCACGAGGCCGGCGACGGTGGCGTCCATGACCGGACCGTAGGGGGTCCGGAATGCCGGGATGTTACGCCCGTGTCACGACCGTGCGTCTCCTGGCGCGGCGCCGCCGGGTGCCGCGCGTCCGGTCAGGCGCCGACGTCGTGCAGGTGGTGGACGACGTCGTGCACGAAGTACTGACCGAGCGTGCGGACCGTGAACACGGATCCGTTCGACCGCCGCCCGGGGCGCTCCCACTGGTCCGGGACGAGCGCGTCGAAGCGGCCCGCGACCCGCTCGCCCGCGATCGCGAGCTCGCGCGCGACGGCGTCGGGCTCCTGGTGCGCGTAGTCCTCCTCGACCGCCGTCGCGTCCTGGTCCCAGTTCGCGAACTGCGGGTCGTCGCCCTCGACCATCGACTGCACTCGGACGTCGAACACCGAGAAGACGTCGCGCACGTGCGCCGCGTACTCGAGCACGGACCACGTCGCGGGGTCGGGACGGACGCGCACGTCCTCGCGGCCCAGCGCGGCGACGTAGCGCGGGACCGCGTCGCGCACCGCGGCGCCCACGCGGTCGGGCGTCACCTCGCCCGCCACGAACCCGCACTCCGGGCACGGACGCTCCATGACCCACGTCCAGTCCTTGGTGTCCGCGGGGACGGGCGGGAAGTCGGGGTCGGGGGCGCTCCCGGGGACGCCGTCGGGCGAGGCGGTCGTGTCCATGGCGGCAGTGTGCCAGACGGCGCAGCGCGCACAGGAGGGCGCGTCACCCCGGCGGTCCCCGGTCGACGGATTAGCGTTCTGACACAACCGCCCTATGATGTCAGCATGCCCAAGATCATCGGAGGGTCCCTCCACGAGCACCGCGCACAGACCCGGCAGAAGCTCTTCGCGGCGCTCTCGACCCTCATGATGGACCGCGGCTTCGACGCCATCTCGCTCGCCGACATCGCCGCCGCCGCGGGCGTCGGCCGGACCGCGGTGTACAACCACTTCCCCGACAAGGAGGCGCTGCTCCTCGGGTTCATCACCCACGAGACGGAGCAGTACGTCGGGACGCTCGAGCGGGCGCTGGAGCACGTCGACGACCCGGTCGAGCAGCTCCGCACCTACATCCGCCAGCAGGCGCAGCTCAAGCGCATCTTCCACCTCGCACCCGGCCCGGACCTGCGCACGGTGCTCTCGCGCACGACGCGCCAGCGCCTGCGCGAGCACGCCGAGCTCGTCGAGGCGATCCTGCGCCGCATCGTGGCGTCGGGGATCGAGGCCGGGGAGTTCCCCGAGCAGGACATCGACACCACCGTGCAGCTCGTCAACGCGTGCCTGTCCGGCCGGCTCGTCCCCGACGACCCGGCCGCGCGCGAGCAGGCGATCGAGGCCACCGAGGCGTTCGTGCTGCGCGCCGTCGGGGCCGACGCGACCTCGCCCGCGCTCACGCGCTGACCCGGCCCGCCCCGGCCGCCGGCCCTTCTCCCCCGAGCAGAAGCGACGGAAACAGCGCGATGCCCGCGGCAACGGTCGCCTAGCCTCGGGAGGTGCCGACCCTCCGCCGCCGCAGGCCGCCCGACGCCCCCTCCCGGGTGCGCGGCGGCCTCGGCGTGCCGTTCCGGAACGTCTTCACCGCGAACCTCAGCTCCAGCCTGGGCGACGGCATCGCGCGCGTCGCGTCGCCGCTGCTCGCCGCGCGGCTCACCGACGACCCGTTCCTCGTGTCCGGCGTCGCCGCCGTCTCGCTCCTGCCCTGGCTGTTCTTCGCGATCCCCGCCGGCGTCCTCCTCGACCGCATCGACCGCCGACACGCGCTCGCGCTCGCGAACGGCGCGCGCACGCTCCTCGCCCTCGGGCTCGTCGCCCTGGCCGCGACCGGCACGCTGACGATCTGGTGGCTCTACGCCGTCGTGTTCCTCTACGGCGCCCTGGAGACCGTCTACGACGGCGCGATCCGCGCGGTGCTGCCCTCGATCGTGCGGCCCGCCGACCTCCCGCGCGCGAACTCGCGCATCGAGGCGGGCGAGATCACCGTCCAGAACTTCCTCTCCGCGCCGCTCACGTCGGCGTTGTTCGCGGTCGCCGTCGTCGTGCCGCTCGGGACCGGCGCCGCCGCGTACGCCGTCGCGGGCGCGCTCGCCCTGTTCCTGCCCGCCGTCGCGGCGGGCGAGCACCGCGCCGCGGCCGTCGAGGGTGCCGAGCCCGCCCCGCCGTGGTTCCGTCAGCTCGGCGACGGGTTCCGCTACCTGTGGGCGCACCCGACGCTGCGGCCCTTGTGGATCCTGTCCGTCGTCGTCGGGCTGTGCTTCTCCGCCGCGACCGCGACGACGGTCCTCTACGTCCTCGACGTGCTCGGCGTCCCCGAGGGCTGGTACGGCACGTTCCTGCTCGTCGGGGCGGCGGGGTCGCTCGTCGCGGCTGCCGTCGCGAACCCCGCGAAGGAGCGCTTCGGGACCGGCCGGACGATCGCCGTCGCGAACCTCGTGACGCCCGTCGCGCTCGTCCTCCTGGGGGTCGTGCCGCTCCTGCCCGACGGGGGTGTCGCCGTCGCGGCCGTGCTCCTCGCCGTCGGGTTCGGCGCGGTCACCGTGTGGAACGTGCTCGTCATGTCGCTGCGCCAGGCGATGATCCCCGGTCGCCTGCTCGGCCGGGTGCACGGCACGTGGCGCACGCTCCTGTGGGGCGTCATGCCGCTCGGGTCGTTCCTCGGCGGGCTCCTGGCCCGCACGGACCTCACGACGCCGCTCGTCGTCGGCGGCGGGCTGGGCACCCTGGTCGCCCTGCTGGGCTTCCGGTTCCTCACCGGCCTCCCGGACCCCGAGGACGTCGACCAGATCCCGGACAGAGGATAGGCAAGCCTCACCTGAGTGCGTTAGAGTTCCTGACGCATCGTCATGACAGGACGTCAGGACGGGCGCCCTGACCCGACGCTACCCGCAGGAGCCACCCGTGACTGCTCTCACCCACGACCTCGACCGCGCCGACGAGACCGTGCCGCTGTCCCAGCGCCTGCGCGAGGGCACGCGCCCCGAGCACGAGCAGGCGGAGAGCTCCGGGTTCGTCGAGCGGCTCATGTCCGGGCGGCTCGACGTCGCGGCGTACGCCGACCTCGCCGCGCAGCAGTGGGCCGTCTACGGCGCGCTCGAGGACGCGAGCGCGCACATGCGCGCCGACGCCCAGGGCTCCACGCTCGTCTTCGACGAGCTCACGCGCACGCCGGAGATCGAGAAGGACCTCACGTTCCTCGTCGGTGCCGACTGGGCCGAGCGCATCACCATCCACCCCGCGACCGAGCGCTACGTCGCGCGGCTGCGGACCGTCGGCACGTCGCTGCCCGCGTACGCCGCGCACGCGTACACGCGCTACCTCGGCGACCTCTCCGGCGGACAGATCATCAAGCGCATGCTCGAGCGCCACTACGGCCTGTCGGGCGACGGCCTCGCGTTCTACACGTTCGTCGAGATCCCCAAGTCCAAGCCGTTCAAGGACGTCTACCGCGAGCGCCTCGACGGCCTGGTCCTCACACCCGAGCAGCTCGACGAGACCGTCGCGGAGGCCAAGCACGCCTTCCGCCTCAACAGCGACCTCTTCGCCGACCTCGGTGCCGTCCACCCCTAACGCCGAGGGAACCCGATCGCGCGAAGTAGAACGCTGGTCGCGCGAAGTAGAACCGTGGTCACGCGAAGTAGAACCGTGGGTCTTTGTGCCCGACGGCGCCCGGTCGGCTCGGGTGTTCGGAGCGGGTGGTAACCACGGTTCTACCTCGCGCGACCAGCGTTCTCTCTCGGGTGACTGCGGTTCTACCTCGCGGTAGTCGGGACTTCCGCTCCGTCGGCCGGGTCCGGTCGGCGCCCTTCACGTGAGGTGCGTTACTCGTGAGACGGTCGGGGATCGCCTTCAAGTCAGGTTAGGCTCGTCTTATCTGGGGCGGGCGACGATCTCGCCTGGTCGCGCCCTCCCGCGCACCGCCTTCCTGGAGACTCCCATGCCTCACGCTGCCCGTTCCGTGCTGCACCTCGGCTCGCCGACGAGCCGGACGACGTCGCGCTCGGGTCCGGCAGGCACCGCACCCGGTCGGGCGCGGCGGGCGGCGTCGGCGCTGGCCGGGACGGGCGCCGCCGTCGTGCTGGGGCTCGTGGCCGCGTGCTCGCCGCTCCCCTACGAGCCGCCCGCGACGCCGTCGGCGGAGGCGAGCCAGGACGCCGCGCCGGTCGAGGCGGCGCCGACGGAGACCGCCGACGCGACGACCGGCGCGCCGGCGTGCACGACGCTCGAGGAGTCGCGGGCCGCGGGCGGCGGCACCGACGTCGACCCGGCGTCGTTCCCCACCGGACCGGCGACGGCGACGTTCGCCGACGACGCGATCCACCCGGTCGCCGAGGCGCCCGCCCCGCAGCTCCCGGTGACGGTCGACTCGGTCGACGGGCGCCAGGTCGAGATCACCGACGTGAGCCGCATCGTCCCCGTCGACCTGTACGGGACGCTCGGCGAGATCGTCTACAGCCTGGGCCTGGGCGACAACGTCGTCGGGCGCGACCTGCCCACCGGCTTCCCCGAGGCTGCCGACGTCCCCGTCGTCACGGGAGCGGGCCACGCGCTCGACGTCGAGGCGATCCTCGGGCTCGACCCGTCCGTGATCCTCACCGACGCGACGATCCTCACCGACGACGTGCGGGGCCAGCTCGAGAGCTCGGGCATCCCCGTCGTGTACTTCGACGAGGCCCGCACGCTCGACGGGGTCGACGACCGGATCCGCGCCGTCGCGACCGCGCTCGGCGTGCCCGAGCAGGGCGAGGCGCTCGTCGAGCGCACGGACCGGCAGATCTGCGCGGCGCTCGACGCCGTCCCGCAGGACACCGGGACGCCGCGCGTAGCGTTCCTCTACCTGCGCGGCTCCAACATCAAGATGCTCTTCGGGCCCGGCTCGGGCGCCGACGACCTGATCCGCGAGATCGGCGGCGAGGACGCCGGGACCGCGATCGGCCTCACGCAGCAGTACGCACCGGTCACGAGCGAGGCGATCATCAGCGCCGCGCCCGACGCCTACCTCGTCATGACCGACGGGCTCGAGTCGATGGGCGGCCTCGACGCCATGATGGCGATCCCGGGCCTCGCGCAGACGCCCGCGGGCGAGGCGCGCCGCGTCGTCGACATGGACGGCTCGCGCCTGCTCACGTTCGGCCCGCGCACCGGCTCCACGATCGCGTCGCTCGTCGAGGCGTTCTACGGCGTGCCCGCACCGGAGCTCCCGGCGTCGTGAGCGCGCCCGCCACCCGCCCCCTCGGCACGCCCGAGGCCGCGCCCGGTCCCGGCGTCGCCGTGCCCGACGGCACCCCGCGCCCCGGTGGTCGGCCCGCCCGGGTGGGGCCCGCCGTCGGGCAGCAGCGCCGCCGCGCCGCGCGCTGGCTGATGATCGGTCTGGGCGTCGCGCTCGCGGTGCTCACGGTCGTGTCCGGGATGACGGGTCAGGTGCCCGTGTCGCCCGCGGAGGTACTGGGCTCGCTCGCGCACCACGTCGGGCTCGACTGGGGCCCGATGCCGTCGCACCCGCAGGGCGAGAACGCGCTGTGGGTCGTGCGGTTCCCACGCGTCGTCATGGCGATCGTGGTGGGCGCGGCGCTCGCGTGCTCGGGCGCGCTCATGCAGGGCGTGTTCGGCAACCCGCTCGCCGAGCCCGGCGTCATCGGGGTCTCGTCGGGCGCGGCCGTGGGCGCGTGCGCGGTCATCGTCACCGCGGGCGCGCTCGTGCCCGGGACGTGGGTCGCCGCGGCCGCGTTCGCCGGTGGGCTCGTCACGACGTTCGTCGTCTACGCGCTCGCGCGCGCCGGCGGGCGCACCGAGGTCGTGACGCTCGTCCTCACGGGCATCGCGGTCAACGCGTTCGCGGGCGGGATGCTCGCGTTCTTCACGTTCGTCGCCGACCCGGCCGCGCGCGAGCAGATCGTCTTCTGGCAGCTCGGGTCGCTCGGCGGCGCGACGTGGCGGTCCGTCGCGGTCGTGCTGCCGATCGCGGTCCTGGGCGTCACGGGCGCGATGCTCGTGCGCCGCAGGATGGACCTGCTCGCGCTCGGCGAGCGCGCCGCGCAGCACCTCGGGGTCGACGTCGAGCGGCTGCGCCAGCTCGTCATCGTCCTCGTCGCGCTCCTCGTGTCCGCCGGGGTCGCGTTCACGGGGATCATCGCGTTCGTCGGGCTCGTCGTGCCGCACCTCGTGCGCATGGTGTGCGGGCCGAGCCACCGCACGCTCGTCCCCGCGTCCGTACTGGGCGGCGCCGTCGTGCTGCTCGCCGCCGACCTCCTCGCGCGCAGCGCCGTCGCGAACGTCGAGCTGCCGCTCGGCATGATCACCTCGCTCGTCGGCGGGCCGTTCTTCTTCTACCTCCTGCGCCGCACGCGCTCGCGCCAGGGAGGCTGGGCATGAGCGACCTGCGCCACGAGGGCTCGTCGTTCCTCGGCTCCCTCCGCACCGCGGTCACCGGTGCCCGACGGCGGTCCCGCCTCCCCGGGCCGGCCGCGCCCGGCGAGGTCGTCACCGCCGCGCACGGCGTGTCGCTCACGCTCGGCGAGGCGCCGATCCTGCGGGACGTGTCGGTCGACGTGCGCGCGGGCGAGGTCCGCGCGCTGCTCGGCCCGAACGGGGCGGGGAAGTCGTCGCTGCTCGCCGTGCTCACGGGCGACCTGCGCCCCCAGGCCGGGGACGTCACCGTGGACGGGCGCCCGCTCGCCGCGTGGACCCCGACCGAGCTCGCGCTGCGGCGGTCGGTCATGCTCCAGCAGGTCTCCTTGAGCTTCCCGTTCACCGCCGTCGACGTCGTGCGCATGGGACGCTCGCCCTGGCGCGGAACCCCCTTCGAGGACGAGGACGACGCGGCGGTCGCCGAGGCTCTGGCCGCGACCGACGTCGAGCACCTGGCCGACCGACACTTCACGTCGCTGTCCGGCGGGGAGAAGGCGCGCGTCGCGCTCGCGCGGGTGCTCGCGCAGCGCACCGCGCTCCTCATGCTCGACGAGCCGACCGCCGCCCTCGACCTCAAGCACCAGGAGCTCGTGCTCCAGCTCGCCCGGGCGCACGGCGCCGCTGGCGGTGCCGTGGTCGTCGTCGTGCACGACCTCTCCCTCGCGGCCGCGTACGCCGACCAGGTCACCGTCCTCGCCTGCGGGCGCGTCGTCGCCGACGGCGGCCCGCGCGACGTCCTCACCGCCGACCTGCTGAGCGGCGTCTACGACTACCCCGTCGAGGTCGTCGACCACCCTGGCGGCGGCGCACCGATCGTCGTGCCGCGGCGCTGAGCGCCGAGCGGTGGGTTCACCAGATCAACTCTGGTCCACCCCCACGTGTGAACGAGCACACGCACGGGTGAATTCTGCTCAGAACGGATGAATCCGTTGATGAGGTTCCGTCACGTTTCCTTCACGGACCGCTGTCGCCTGGGTCACATGGGGTATTGACGAGCGCGCGAGGGGCGCGCGCCACGGAACCGATGGGGAGCTCATGCGACCACGACCATGGAGCACGACGGGCGCCGACAGCGCCCCTCGGCGCTGGTCTCGCGCCGGGACGAGGACAGCACGCCACGCCCGACCGAGGCACCGGACACGGACGTGGAAGCGCGCCGTCGCCGGTGCCGTCGCGCTCGCGACAGCCGGCACCGGTATCGCGGCCTCGGCCGCGCTGCCCGCCGCGGCGGCGACGGTGTACGAGATCGAAGGCCGGTGGGCCGACGGGACGCCGACCACGGTACGCACCGGTGACGTCGTCAACGCCGAGTGGCGCGTCAACGTCAACGACGACCAGGCCGCACCGTCGAACGACCCGGTTGACAACGTGAACTTCACGCTCACGATCGACAACGGCACGTTTGCGGAGCTGCCGGACTCCTGTCTCGTCACCGGCGTCACACCGCCCTCGAGCATCTCGGCCGACGGCAAGACGATGGTGTGCAACATCGGCACCCAGGACGAGGGCACGGCCCACGTGCTGCAGACACCGATCAAGGCAGACGGCCCCACGGGCGCTGAGTTGACCGGTTCTGGCACGATCGAGGGCGGCTCGACACAGCTGACGCCGATCGAGATCCAGAACGTGTTCTCGATGGACATGGCCTGGGGGACTCCCACGGGGAACCTCAGCTTCGGGACCGGCTACGTCGACGTCGACTACCAGTGGACGCTCTTCCTCGGGGACGAGTCCGAGGCGGGACCCGACTCGGTGTCGTACACGATCGACGTGTCCACGCAGAACGGGTCGGCCGTCTCGATCGCTCCCGGTGCGTGCTCGGCGTTCACCACCGGGGTCGCACCGGGGCACCCG
This sequence comes from Cellulosimicrobium cellulans, assembly GCF_016921195.1. Taxonomy (GTDB): domain Bacteria; phylum Actinomycetota; class Actinomycetes; order Actinomycetales; family Cellulomonadaceae; genus Cellulosimicrobium; species Cellulosimicrobium cellulans_F. The sequence continues at coordinate 648,411 of NZ_JAFGYF010000001.1, read as the reverse complement.
TGGTCGGGCGGTGGCCACCCGGCCGATCAGACGGCGCCGTTCGTCTCCTCGTGCACGCTGACGCCGACCGGCGTCCCGGGTCAGTTCACGCTCACCCTCACCGGTATCGACTACTCCCTCGCTCAGGTGCCGACACGGGACTCGCAGGGCAACCCGATGCGCTCCGACGCGTCGGCGGTCGCCAGCGGTCAGGTCACCTTCCGCATCGCGACGACCACGAACACCGGCACCACCCTGACGTCGAACGCGCCCACCTACGTCGCACCCGGTAGCGGGGACTCGGCGACCGACGACCCGAGCAACAACACCACCAGCAAGGCCATCCAGTTCCCTGGCGCCTACAGCGCCGCTTGGGAGCGTGGGTACACGGGAGCCGGCGGCACGGCCTGGGACGACAGCTACCGTGTCTCCCCCGGCACCGAGGTGCGGCAGGTCGTCAGCATCGATGTCCGGTCCTACCCGGGTACGACTCCGACGTCGCTCTACGGCGTGTGCGAGGTACTCGATACCCGCTACGTCGAGTTCGTCAGCGTGACACCGACCGACATCGACACCTCCCTGTACCCGCTGCAGTACTACGTCGGCAACGACCCCTCCGTGGACCCGACTTCTGCGACGTACGACCCCAACAGCTTCTCCTGCGCCACGGGGGGCAACTCGATGACCGGGGGCGGCGGCTGGGTCACCACCCCACCGGCAGACCTCTCCACCGTCAAGGCCGTGCGGGCGATCTACCCCTTCTCCGCGGCGATCGCGGACCCGCGTACCCGTGAAACTCTCCAGACGGTCTCGCGCATCAAGGACGACGCACCCGCCGGACAGGACATCTGGTCGTGGGGCTCACCCATGGTCAACGGGTCATGGTTCAACTGGAACACTGTGCCGACCATCCAGGACATCGACGACGCACGCTACCCCCGGACGACGTCGCTGCGTGACATCCTGCGTGTGGTCAGCGCGAGTCCGGCCGTGGACAAGAGCGTGGACCGCGCGGCTGTGCGCCCGGGTGAGCCGATCACGTACACGCTCACCTACTCGGCCAACGGTGCGGGTGGTGTTCCGCCCACCGTTGACGGCTACGAGCTGATCGACACCCTCCCTCTGGGGGTCACCTACGTCGCCGGGTCAGCCACGCCGGCCCCGGTGATCACGACCAACGGGTCAGGCCAGCAGGTGCTCACCTGGACGCTGGACGGCGTGCCGACGAACACCAACGTGCCCCTGTCGTACCAGGCCGTCGCCGACAGCTCGGTCGACCCGGGCTCGATCCTGACGAACACCGCCAACGCCACTTACGCGGGCGGAGAGGCGAGCGACACGGCACAGGTCACCGTGAGCACGAACGGTTACACCGCGATCGGGAAGTCGGCTGACACGCCGTTCATCCCGAACCTCGCCGGTGACGGCGTCGGTCAGGGGTCGTGGACGGTGACGTTGCGCTCGTTCGACCCGCTGTCGCAGGCGTTCACGGACACGATCGACATCCTGCCGTTCAACGGTGACGGTCGCGGGACGGCTTTCACCGGCGACTACACGCTCGAGGGCGTGGACGCGGTGGCGGGTGCGACGGTGTACTACACGGCCGAGGACCCGGCGACGTTGTCAGACGACCCGGAGGACCCGCAGAACGGTGCGCCGGGTACGCCGTCGTCGATCTGGTCGACGACGTACAGCCCCGACGCCACGGCGATCCGCGTGGTCGGTCCCGAGCTGGCCCCGGGGGCGACGCAGCAGTTCAAGGTGCGGATCGCGACGGACGGGGTCGAGGGCGGTGACGTCCTGGTCAACCGGGCGCAGGCGGTCGCGGAGCACACCGAGCTCGTGATGCGCACGTCGGCGCCGATCACGGTCGCGAACTACTACTCGGCGGCGTTGAAGAAGGAGATCCTGGACGCCGATGGTGTGTGGCGTGACGCGAACGACGTGACCGACTACCCGTCGTTCAGGGTGGGGGACACGGTCCGCTACCGGATCACGGTGACGAACACCGGTCAGGGCACGCTCACGGGCATCGACGTCACCGACGACCAGCAGCCTGGCCTCGGGTCCTTCCCGATCGTCTCGCTGGATCCCGGACAGTCGCAGTCGCACGAGTTCGAGATCGTCATCGACGCCTCCACCCCCGACACGCTCGTCAACACGGCGTGCGCGTCCGCAGACGTCCCCGCTGACTCCCAGGTGCCGCCGACGATCAACTGTGACCCGGCCGGGTTCGAGGTGGACGGCGACCCGACCCACGTCAAGACGCTGCTCTCGGCGACGCCGATCGGCAACGGTCAGTGGGAGGTCGTGTACGGGATCGACGTGACCAACACGTCAACCGCGTCGACGTCATACTCGCTGGACGACACGCTGCGCTTCGCCCCCGAGGCGAGCATCGTTTCCGCACAGGTGACGACCGCACCGGCGGGCGTGACGTTGGCGTCGCCGGCGTGGGACGGTCAGGGCAATGTCGTGATCGCGGCGAACGTGCCCCTGCTGGGCAACGACGACGCGGGGTATGCGGCGCACCACTACGAGGTGACGGTGGTCGCGGACGTCCCGCTGCAGCTCGACGGCGCCGGTTCCGGCTCGGACGCGCCGACGGCGTGCCCCGCGGAGGGTTCGGACGCTGAGCAGGGGTTCAACAACACCTCCCAGCTGACCGATGGTCGTGGTGAGGTCGAGGACGACCAGGCGTGCGCGCCGATCCCGTCGATCGACATCACCAAGACCGTGTCCGCGGGCCCGACCCCGAACGGGGACGGGACCTGGACGGTGACCTACGACATCGTCGCCACCAACGACGGCGAGGTCGAGGGCACCTACGAGGTCACCGACCGCATGACCGCCGACGGCGACCTGGAGGTCGTCTCTGGCAGCGTCGTCACGGCGCCGGCCGGTGTCACGCCGAACGCGTCGTGGACCGGTCTGGGTGCCGAGGGTGCGGCGGAGAACGTGATCGCCTCCGGTGTGGCCCTGCCTGCGGGTGGTAGCCACACGTACCAGGTCGAGGTCATCGTCGGCATCGCCGACGGTGTGACCGGGGTGCCGGTGATCACGCCGTGCTCCGCGCTCGGTGAGGGCGACAACGGTGGCCTGTCGAACGCGGCCGGGGTCGAGCACAACGACCTGACCGACGAGGCGACCGCGTGCATCACGATCGCGTACATCACCGTCGACAAGACGATCAGCAACGGCCCGACCCCGAACGGTGACGGCACGTTCACGATCACGTACGACATCGTCGCGGAGAACGTGGGCGGTGACGCAGGTGAGTACGACGTGTTCGACCGGCTCGACTACGGCACCGGCATCGACATCGTCTCCGCCGACGTCGTCACCACTCCGACCGGGGTGACGGCGGAGGGCTCCTGGACGGGTCTGGGCCCGGACAAGAGGTCGCCGCAGAACCTGATCGCGGGCGACGTGACGCTGGCCGCCGGTGGGGTTCACACCTATCAGGTCGAGGTCGTCGTCGAGATGGACGAGGCGACGATCGATCCGGTGAACCTGCAGTGCCCGCCCCCCGGGTCGGGTGACAAGGGTGGGCTGGCGAACTCGGTCAGCCTGGACCACAACGGGATCATCGCCGAGGACGACGCGTGCGCGTCCCTGCCCCTGATCGGGATCGACAAGTCGATCTCGGACGGTCCGACGCCGAACGGTGACGGGACGTGGACCATCACCTACGACCTGGTCGCGACCAACACGGGCCAGGCCGCGGGCGAGTACGACGTGCGCGACCAGCTCCGGTACGGCAACGGGATCACGGTCGAGTCCGCCGACGTCATCACGACGCCGGCAGGGGTCACGGCCGAGGCCGGGTGGACCGGTCAGGGCGGTGACATCAAGGACGCGGCCAACCTGATCGCCGGTGGCGTCAACCTGGACGCCGGTGGCACGCACACGTACCAGGTGCAGGTCGTGGTGTCTCTCGACCTGGACGTTGTCACCCCCGCGGACCTGACCTGCCCTGCACCGGGGTCCGGTGAGAACGGCGGGCTGGCGAACACGGTCGAGCTCGAGCACAACGGCGAGACGTCCGAGGACGAGGACTGCGCGCCGCTGCCGCTGATCGAGATCACCAAGTCCCTGTCGGGTGCGGTCACCCCCGTGGCCGGGCAGGACGGTGTCTACGACGTGGTCTACGAGGTCACGGCGACCAACCGGGGCCCGGGCGCCGGGATCTACGACCTGGACGACACCCTGGCCCCGGGCGACGGGGTCACGATCGTCGGGATCCAGGACGTCGTCACCGATGCTCCGGCGTCGGTGGGGATCAACCCCGGCTTCAACGGTGTCGGCGACGTCCGGGTCGTGACGGGTCAGCCGATCGACGGCGCGGGCACCGCCCCGGTCGTGCACACCTACACGGTCACGGTCCGGTACTCCGCGGACCTGACCGACGTCGAGATCCCCGAGACTGACACCTGCACCACCGGTGACGGTTCCACGGTGCCGGGTGGCCTGAACAACGTCGCCAGCATCGGCTGGAACGGGATCGAGGACTCCGACGACGAGTGCGTGCGTCCCGGCAAGCCGACCCTGGACAAGGCCCTGGTCTCGGCCAAGCCCGTCGGGGATGGCAAGTGGGAAGTCGTCTACGACCTCACCGTGGGCAACGTCGGCACCGAGGCGACCACGTACGACCTGGACGACGAGCTGCTCTTCGCCCCGGTCATCACCGTGGACTCGGTGAACGTCACCGGCCCGCAGGGTGTGACTGTTAACAGCGGGTTCGACGGTGACGGCGATCAGCGGATCGCCACCGGTGTGGCCATCGCGGGTCTGGACGACGACGGGTATGCCCCGCACGTCTACCGCGTGACCGTGGTCGCGAACGTGCCCCTGCACTTCGCCGACGGCGACGTGGACGAGGACGGGACCGGTTCGCCTGCGTGCACGGTTCCGGCGGGGTCGAACACGCTGGAGCAGGGTCTGAACAACGCGGCCACGCTGACGGACGAGACGGGTGGGACGCAGACCGACACGGACTGCGCCCCGGTGCCCTCCATCGACATCACCAAGGTCATGGACGGCAAGCCCGCCAAGAACGCCGACGGGACCTGGACGGTGAACTACACCATCACCGCCAGCAACGACGGCGCCACGGCAGGGGTCTACGACCTGACCGACCGTCTGCGCTACGGCGCGGGCATCACGGTCAAGACAGCGACGGTGACCGCGACGCCCGAGGGCGTCACGGCGTCGTCCACGTGGACGGGTCAGGGCGCCGAGGGCGACCCGGCCAACGTCGTGGCCAGCGGCGTGGGCCTGCCCGCGGGGGCGACCCACACCTACCAGGTGCAGGTCGTCGCGAGCCTCGACGCGGGCGCGGTGAACGAGTCCACCTTCGCCTGCCCCGCACCGGGCAGCGACGGCAACGGCGGGTTCGCGAACACCGCGGGCATCGCCCACAACGGGCTCACCGACACCGCCGAGGCGTGCGACACCCCGGACAAGCCCGGGACCCCGGGCAAGCCCGGCAAGCCCGGCGGGGCCCTCGCCACCACCGGTGCGACCCTCGCCTGGGTCGCCGGTGGGGCGGCGTTGCTGCTCCTGCTCGGCGCGATCGTGCTGGTCGTCGCCCGCAACCGCCGCACCACGATCAGCTGAGGCATGGCCGGTCGCCCCGGACCACGGGGGCGGGGCGACCGGCCAACCCAGCTGACCGTGCCCTGACCATTCGTGAGGCCCGCCCACCACCAGCGGGCGGGCCTCACCCGACACCGGTTCGTGCCCGCCCCTCGCTCACGAACCGGCACCCCACGGGGCGGCGGCCCAGCGCCTGAAGAAGCCCGGGCGCCGGGCCGCCACCCCACCCCCACACCGCCGCTACCGCGCACCTGCGGCACCCAGCTTCCTCGTCCCGGCGCCCGTCACCGTCGACGCGCACACCCTGCCCTGTGAGGCCACCATGCACCGTGACGTCCACCGCATCATCGTCCCGACCCCGTTCGGCTACGCCACCCTCGTCCGCACCCGCGACACCCACCCCACCGGCCCCCTCGCCCCCACCGACGACGTCGCCCCCCTGCTCACCGGCACCACACGCCGCATCGACACCGTCCTGCCCCCCGACCTCACCACCGACGACCTCCAGAACTTCCACACCTACCTCCTGCTACGCCCCGCCCACCGACGCCGACCCCGAGCCGCCGCAACCGCCGCCGGCCGCTACGACCTGCTACGCCACGCCGTCGACGTGCGCACCACCACCGCCCTGACCCTGCACCGCACCAACCCAGCACCCACACCCCGCGACGCCGCGTTCGCCGCACTCGTGCGCGCCATGCGCCGCGCCGAGCAGGCCCACCTCACCCAGACCCACGACGCCCTCGCCCGCCAGCTCGTGTGGTGCGCCATCCACGCCGCCCGCGACCACCACCTCACCCAGGTCCTCGACGCCGCCACCGCACTACGCCACCTCACCCTCGACCAGCACGCCGACACCACCACCGACGCCCTCGACCAGACGTGACCGCGCGTTGATGAACCTGCTGGGGAACGCCGGGTGAAATTGCGTCGTGGCATGCATCACCGCGCCCGGCTGACACCCTCTCTACCTGCAACAACCCGACACCGGACGCTCGTGATAGTACTGGACACCCGTCCAACTACGTACGGTGTGAATGTGCGGCCACACCCGAGAAGCGGTCGCGCACGCGCCCGTCGGCGTCGCCGTACCGACGGGTGCGTGGAGCATTCGGCACGGAGACAGATCCGGTGAGCACGACCGCACGATCAGCAGAACTGGCCATCGCGACGATGGCGACCTCTGGGGGGAGGGGCCAGGTGAGCGAGCCGTTCGACGTCGGCGCGTACATCGACTCGCTCGGCCCCATGACGCCCGAGCAGCGGGCCGTCATCGACGACGCCATGAGCCTGGCCGTCGGGCCGGACGACGGCGACGACGTCGCCTTCCTGCGCGACGCAGCCCTGTTCCTCACCACCCTCGTCCTCGTCGGCGGAGCCACCACCCTCGACGACGACGGCCGGGAGCTCATCGACGCCATCCGTACCAAGCACCGCGGCAGTGGTCCCCACGTCGAGAGACGCTGAGCGATGTCGCGCCGTGACGAGTGGCACCCGCTGTGCGGGCTCGGCCGTCCGGCCGGCCTCCTACGGTGCCGGACGCAGCACGACCACCGCGACGACGACGGTGAGCACCGCCAGCCCGACGAGGGCCGCGCCGATCGTCTTCAGCACGTCTCCGCGGTGGTAGAACGTGTCGATCACGGCACGGCTCGGGTGACCGGGGTCGTACGCGACCGGGACGGTGCCGTTCGGGCGGACGGACGTCGCGTTCATGGCGGGGTAGACGTGATGCTCCTGCCCGTCGGGCGTCCTGAAGGTCACCCGGCTCGACCGCACGAGACGGGTCTCGAACCTGGTCCACGTGCCCGTCGTCCGTACCCAGCCGCGCCGGCGACCCCGGCCCACAGCGAAGCCGACGAGCCAGAAGATGAGACCGAGCGCGGCGACGCTCGCGCCGACCACCAGGAGGACACCGAAGGCTGACATCGCGAGCAGGTTAGCCGACGCCTCGGACGGACGGCGGGTGATCGCGCACGAACGCCTCGTGCGCGCAAACAGAAATCAGCTTCCTCCGCCGCGACATGGTGACCACCGCGACCGGGATCCGGGTCGGGGCGCAAGGCGCGGGTGCCGCGGACGCAGGTCACCGGAGCGTCCCTGCACCTGGGAGCCCTGCGAGCGCTCCGCGTCGCCCCGGCACGCTCCCGCGGGGCGAAGTGCAGGCGCCGGCTCGCGGTTGAGCGGTCGTCGAGCGCGGGTGACACTTGAGGCCGGGAGCCCGGTGCACGGGGGTGCCGGGCGCCGGCGATCGGAGATCGTATGGCTGCGGCTCGCGCGCACGGCACGGTGGTGGCTCTCGTCCTGCTCGTCCTGCTCGCCTGGGTGGCTGCGCCCGGCGCCGGACCGCGCGCTGAGGCCGCGGTGCCGGATCCCGCGGTGAACCAGGCGGTCGTCAGCGTGCGCGCTGGCGGCGACCGGACCGGGGTCAACACGGTGGCAGGCTTGCCCGGCGTCGTCCTCCAGCTCTTCCGCGGCGCGGGTGGCGTCGCGCCGGTCACGCAGGAGTGGGGCACGTGCACCTCCGACGCCGAGGGCGACTGCAGCTTCGTCGTGCCCGACGCACAGCGGGGACCGACCGGCACGTGCGCGGGAGGTGGCGAGAACTGCGGCGTCCGCTTCTTCGTCCGCCAGGTCGGCGTCCCGCCCGGCTGGTACCCGAACGACTCGCTGAGCACGACGCTGAGCGGCTCGGCCCAGGCCACCCGGTACGAGTTCCAGACCCCCGCGGTGTACGCGGACCAGGTCGTCACGTCGGGCTCACCCGGAGGTACGTCGACCTTCATGGTGTCCCAGAGCCAGACGCGAAACGCCTCGAGCGGCGTCTGGCAGCAGTCGCGCGCCAATCCGCCGCTGCCCGGCCGGTGCGGGCTCGACGTCGCGCTGCTCCTCGACCTGTCGGGGTCGGTGGGAGCGAACCTGCCGGACCTCAAGGCCTCGGCGGACACGTTCGTCGACGCCCTCACGGGCACGCCGTCGCGCATGTCGCTGTTCACGTTCTCCCGCGTCTCGCCCGCCGACGGTTCGGCGAACTACCCCGGACACTTCCCGATCTCGACGACGGCGGACGCCGAGGCTTTCAAGGCGCTGTACGCAGGCTGGGGCGTGGGCGGTGGCACCAACTGGGACCGTGGCGTGGCGGCCGTGGCCGAGGCGAGCGAGACCTACGACCTCACTGTCGTCATCACGGACGGCAACCCCACCTACTACGGCGACCCCAACCAGGGCAACGGGTCCAACACCCGTTTCCGTGAGCTGGAGAACGGCATCTTCTCGGCCAACGCGCTGAAGGCGGAGGGAACGCGTGTGCTGTCCGTCGGCGTGGGCTCCGGCGTCGCGAGCGACCAGGCCGCGCTCAACCTCGCGTCGCTGTCCGGCACCGAGGAGTTCACGGGGGGCAACGCGGAGACGGCCGACTTCTACCGGACAGGCTTCGCCGAGGCCGGCGCCGCGCTCCGTGAGCTGGTCTTCGCCAAGTGCGCTCCCTCGCTCTCCGTGGTCAAGGCGATCGTCCCGCCCGGCGGCACCCTCGACGACGCCGCACCGGCAGGACCGGGGTGGACGTTCACCGCCGACTCGACACCCGACATCGGCGGACTCCCGGGGACCCAGACCACCACCGACGACGGCACGGGCGCCGTCAACTTCCCCCTCGAGGACTTTCCGGGCGAGACCACGGTCACCGTGACCGAGGCGCAGCAACCGGGTCACACGGTCGTCCCCGTGGCGGGATCCAACGCCGTCTGCACGCTCAGGACCGCGGACCAGCCGGAGGGTGTCGCCCTCGAGGTCTCGAACACGGGAGACGCCGAGAGCCCGGGCTTCTCGTTCCCGATGAGCTCCGGGAGCGCGGTGAGCTGCGTGATCTACAACCAGGCGCCCGCCCCGCGTGCGAGCCTGAGCGTCAGCAAGACATGGGTGGTCAACGGTGTGGAGCTCGAGAACGGCGAGCAACCACCCGGTCTCTCCGCCGAGCTGTGGCTGGACCCTCCGGACACGGAGGGGGTCCGCCCGCCCACGACCGCGGGGTGGGCTCCGAGCCCACCTCGGGTCTTCAACGAGGGCGACACGGTCGGTCTGGCCGAGACGGTCGACGTCGGGTCGCTCGATCTGTGCACGCTCGACAGTGCGACGGTGACCGCGATCAACGGGCAGCCCGTCGGCGACGACTTCCCGGCGGCCCCTCGCGACCCCGGCGATCCGGGCGCTCCGCCGGCCGTCAGCGCCTTCTACGACGTGACGCTCACGGCACCGGAGACGACGGTCGCGGTCACCAACACCCTCACGTGTCCCACGCTGCTCACGCTCTCGAAGGCCGTGCTGGGCGGGGCCACCAGCCCCGGAGCGTGGACCCTGACGGCCACCGGACCCGACGGCACCGCACCGGGGGTCATCAGCGGTGCGACAGGAACTCCCGCTGTCACCGAGGTCGAGGTCACCCCCGACGTGCCCTACGAGATCACGGAGGCCGGTGGGCCTCCCTGGTACGTCCAGAACGACCTCCGGGGCGACAGCTCCCAGTACCCCGGCTCGACCGGCTCCGCGTACTGCCGCACCGTCAGTGCCGACGGCACGGTGTTCGACGCCGTCGTCGACGGTCTCACCGGCGGCGTCGTACCCCCGCTCGGGCAGCACACGTCCTGCGAGATCGTGAACCGGACCGCACAGCTCGCGCTGCGCAAGGTCGTCGAGAACGGCGACGGGTCGCCGGCGCCGCCGAGCGCATGGTCACTCACGGCCACACCCGTCGGCGACGACCTCCCGGCCGATCTGGAGCCCGTGACGGTCCCCGGCACCTCGTCCCCGCTCGGCCTCCGGTTCTTCGTCCGACCGGGCACGGTGTACGAGCTCTCCGAGAACGCTGCGCCCGACGCGCCCGACGGCTACGCCCTCGCCGGGATCCAGTGCGGTGCGGGGCCCACCCCGCGCGCGGTCGCGACCGTGACCGTCGACCCCCTCGCCGGGATCATCTGCACGTTCCGCAACGTCGCCGAGCCATCGACCTGGACGGTCGAGAAGTCGAGCGACCCGGAGCCCGGCTCCCGCGTCACGCCGGGGAGCACGATCACCTACACCCTCTCGGCGACAGACCTGGGCGGAGGTGCGGAACGCCCCCACGACCTCGTCGTCGTCGACGACCTCTCGGGAGTGCTCGCCCACGCGACGCTCGTCGAGGCCAGCGTCGAGGCGAGCGCCGGCACGGCGGCCCTGGACGGGACGACTCTCACCTGGACGGTCCCGCTCCTGGACCCCTCCGCGACGCTCACCTACCAGGTCGTGGTCGACGACGACGCCACCGACGTCACCCTGACCAACGCGGTCACCGCGGACGGGGCCGAGGCCTGCGCCGACAGCGCGCCGGACTGCCGGACGACCACCCACGTCGTGCCGCCGCATCCACAGCCGCCGGGACCGGGGGACCCGGCGGAACCCTCGCAACCCGGGGCGCCCCCGGCCGACGCCGCGGCCCCGGCCGACGGCCTGCCGCTCACCGGGGCGGGGCTCGGGGGCGCGGTGCTCGCTGCGCTGGCGCTCGTCGGTGTCGGGACGCTCGTGCGCGCGGTCCGAGGGCGCGCGACGCCCGTACCACGCCCGGACGGGCATCGAGCGTCACCCTGAGGCGACCTCAGAGGCCGACCGCTCGCACCTGCACGAGGGCATCGGCTAGCGTCTCGCCCCGACGCCGCCCGGGAGGACCTCGTAGTGGTCGGGGACGGCCGTGAACGACCCGCGCCCGCCGGTGAGGGAGCGCAGGTCGAGGACGTACCGAGCGAGCTCGGCCTCGGGGACGAGCGCGTCGATGCGCACGCGGCCGTCGGGCAGGGAGTCGGTCGCGGTGATGTGGCCGCGGCGTGCGGAGAGGTCGCCCATGACGTCGCCCTGCGCGTCGGACGGGACGGTCACGGACACCGCGGAGACGGGTTCCAGGACGACGGTGCCCGCCGCCGCGAGCGCCTCGCGCACCCCGACGCCGCCCGCGGTGCGGAACGCCATGTCGGAGGAGTCGACGGAGTGCGCCTTGCCGTCGACGACCTCGACGCGCAGGTCGACGACCGGGTAGCCGTGGGGTCCGCCGCCCTCCATCGCCTCGCGCGCGCCGCGCTCCACGGCGGGGAGATACTGGCGCGGCACCGACCCGCCGACGACGGAGCTGACGAACGCGAACCCCTCGCCGCGCGGGAGCGGGGACACCCGGAGCTGCACGACGGCGAACTGCCCGTGCCCGCCCGACTGCTTCTTCACCTTGCCCTCGACCTCGACGGCGCGCGTGATGGTCTCCCGGTACGCGACCTGGACGGGCTCGGTCGTGACGCGCACGCCGAACGAGCGTTCCAGCCGCTCGACCGCGACGGCGAGGTGGGTGTCCCCGAGCCCGCCGAGCACGGCCTGCGACCCGGTGAGGTCGACGTGCAGCGTCGGGTCCTCGGCGCGCAGGCGGGTGAGCGCGGAGGACAGCTTGTCGTCGTCGGACTGCGACACGGGCCGCAGGGCGACGGCGTACACCGGGGGCCGCTGGGGCAGGTCGCGCGCGGACACGGGCGCGCGCCGCGCCGCCAGCAACGTCCCGGTCGAGGCGGCCGAGAGCTTCGCGACGGCGGCGATATCGCCCGCGACCACCCGGTCGACGGCGACGTGCTCGCGCCCGCGCAGCCGGAAGAGCCCGTGCACGCGGTCCTCCTCACCGGTCACGGTGCTCACGAGGCGGTCGCCCGTCGCGACGGACCCGGAGAGCACCTTGAAGACCGAGACCTGCCCGACGAACGGGTCGACGACCGTCCGGAAGACGTGCACGAGCGTGTCCCCCGCGGGGTCGGCAGTGACCTCCGTCGTCGCGCCCGCCTGGGGAGAGCCGTCGGCGCCGCCCGACCCCGCGCCGTCGGGCAGCGCGACGACGGCCGCCCGGTCGGCCGGCGAGGGACCGAGCTCGCACACGAGGTCGAGCACCCGGTCGACGCCGACGCCCGTCACCGCGGAGGCGAGCAGCACGGGCACGGCCTCGCCCGCGAGGACCTCGTGCGCGAGCGTGCGCTCGAGGTCCGCGGCACCGGGCCCGTCGCCCGCGAGGTACGCCTCGAGCTGGTCGTCGTCGTGCGTGACGATCTCCTCCACGACCTCGTCGTGCAGCGCGTGCTCCTCGTCGCGCACGTCCGCGGGGACGTCCTCCTCGTGGGTGCGCCCGGCGCCGTCGTACTCCCGCGCGCGCTCCGTGAGGACGTCGGCCACGCCGTGCAGCGACTGCTCCTCGCCGAGCGGGAGCTCGAGCGGCACGAACGGCGCGTCGAGCGCGCCGCGCAGCGCGCCGAGCACGGTGCGAAAGCTCGCCCGCGCGCGGTCCTCCTGGGAGACGACGACGAGGCGGGGGATCCCCGCCTCGTCGCAGCGCCGCCAGACCTCCTCCGTGCCCGACTGGACCCCGTCGACGGCGCTCACCACCACGAGCGCGACGTCGGCCACGGCGAGCGCCGCGTCGACGGAGCCCGCGAAGTCCGGCGATCCGGGCGTGTCGAGCAGGGTGATCTGGTGCGTCACGCCGTCGGGCGCCCGCCAGTCGAGATGTGCGACGCCGAGGCTGACCGAGATGCCGCGGGCGACCTCCTCGGGCTCGTGGTCGCAGACGGTCGTGCCCTCGGCGACGGAGCCGGCCCGCGGGATCGCGCCCGCCCGATGGAGGAACGCCTCCGCGAGGGTGGTCTTGCCCGATCCGCTGTGCCCCACGAGGGCGACGTTGCGGGTCGTGGCCGGGCCGGTGGACGTCGACGTCGTGGCCATGGGCTGCCTCCTGGCGAGCGGGCGGGGCGCCGTGTCCCGCCACGTCCCAGGCTAGTGACGTCGCGCGGTTCGTGCCCGGGCCGGAGGTCCCGGCCCGGGCGCCGACTACAGGTGGGCGTCCGCGTAGACGAGCAGGGCGTCGCGCACGAACGTGGCGCCCTCGACCCCGCCGTAGTTCTTGGCGAACCGCTCGTCGGCGACGTACATCTCGCCGAGCCCGACGACGTACTCCTTGACCGGAGCGGCGCCGGCACCCGGCGTGCCGGGAACGCCGCCGAGCCACTCGACGTGGCGGCGCGCGAGCGCCTGCGCCTCCTCGGACGCCGGGTCCACCCCGCGGGTGGCCGCAGCGGTCCAGTCCTCACCGAGCTCGCGCGTGCGGGTCTGCCATGCGGCACGCTCGTCGTCGGACAGCCCGCGCCACCAGGCGTCGCTCCGTGCGTACGCGTCCTTGCCCCAGCGGGCCTCGACCTCGTCCTTGTACTGCGTGTGGTCGAACCCGTCGAACATGTCGTCCGCCATGAGCTCGCCACCTCCTTCCATCGTGGTGATCGTCCGTTCGACCGACGCGATCTGCCGCGCCAGCCGTTGCCGCTCCGCCCGGAGCCACTCGAGGTGGCCGCGCAGGGCGCGCACCTGCGCTTCACGCGCGGCGGCGCCCGACGGCGGTCCGTCGGCCCCCGCGTCCGAGGCCCCGTCGAGCGCCTCCTGGATCGCGGGGAGCCCGAGGCCGAGGTCGCGCAGGAGCAGGATCCGCTGGAGACGCACGAGCGCGTCCGCGTCGTAGTGGCGGTAGCCGTTGGACGCGACCCTGCTCGGGCGCAGCAGCCCCACCGCGTCGTAGTGACGCAGGGTGCGGCTCGTCGTGCCGGCGAGGCGCGCGACCTCCTGGATGGACCAGTCGGCCGTGCGCTCGCTCGTCGTCCCTGGCGGGTGCATCTCTGCCTCCTCCCGTGCTGTCGGCGTCTCGGTGGTCGTGCCTCGTGCGGCAACGAGAACCACGCTAGAAGTTGACGTTACGTCAAGGTCAACCGGCTCGAACGGATCGGGCCGACGGACGCGAGCGACGTGGCGTCGACGGGCGTACCGTCGAAAGAGCACCCGCAGGTGGGTGCGCGACGAGCACGGAGGCCGCCATGGCCACGACGGACCAGGTACGGCGGCACTACGCCGGGACGGACCTCGCCGCCCGCATCCTCGCCGCGGCGGGAGCCGACGCCGGGCCGGTGACCGTGGACGCGCTGTCCCCCTACGACCAGCTGCACGCGGGAGGCGCCGCCGCGACCTCGGCGCTCCTCGACCTCCTCGGCCTCGCGCGGGGCGTCTCGCTGCTCGACGTCGGGTGCGGGATCGGCGGACCGGCGCGGCTCGCCGCCCACCGGTATGCCTGCTCCGTCACGGGCGTGGACGTCAGCCCGGACTTCGTGGACGCGGCACGCGAGCTCACCGGGCGCACCGGCCTCGCCGGCCTCGTGACGTTCGCGCTGGGTGACGGGGACCGGCTCCCGTGCGCCGACGCGTCGCACGACCGCGCGATGCTCGTGCACGTGGGCATGAACGTGCCCGACAAGGCCGCCCTGTTCGCGGAGGTGCACCGCGTCGTCCGACCCGGCGGCCCGTTCGGGCTGTACGAGCAGATGCGCGTCGGCGTCGGCGACCTGCCGTTCCCGATGCCGTGGGCGGTCGACGCCGGGTCGTCGTTCGTCGAGACCCCCGACGCCTACACGGACGCGCTGACGGCGGCCGGGTTCGACGTGCTACGGGTCGACGACCGCCGGGCAGCGCTCGCCGCGGCCGGAGGCCCGGGGCAGGACGGCCTCGTGGTCGTGTTCGGCCAGGAGTTCGTCACGCGGATCAGCAACAACGTCGCCGCGACCCGGGCGGGGCTCCTCGCGCCCGTCGTCGTGCTCGCGCGCGCCTGAAGATCGCCCCTCACCGTCGGCCGCGTCCCGGCGCCCGCCCCGGCTTCCGCGCCGCCCGGGCGAGCGTAGGTCCGTCAGGCGGCGGGCAGCTCCCGGTCGAGCAGGAGCGTCACGAGCTCGGCGGGTGTCCCGACGACCACCGTCGCCCCCGCCGCGGCCAGCTCGCCAGGGCGCGCGTATCCCCAGGCGACCCCGACGCACGGGATCTGGTGGGCCGCGGCTCCGAGGACGTCGTGCTCGCGGTCGCCGACCATGACCGCGCGACGCGGGGCGCCGAGCGACGCGAGCGCGTGCGCGACGACGTCGCCCTTGGTGCTGCGCGACCCGTCGAGCGTCGCGCCGAACACGTCGTCGAGGCCGCGGTCGAGGTGCGCGCCGAGCCCGAAGTGCTCGACGATCCGCCGCGCCATCGGCTCCGGCTTCGACGTCGCGACGGCGAGGCGCAGCCCGGCGCCTCGGAGCGCCGTCAGGCACTCCGGGATCCCCGGGTAGACCGCGTTGTCGAGCAGCTTCCCGGCCGCGTACACGTCGCGGTAGGCAGCGACGGCGTCGGCCACGAGGTCGACCGGCACACCGTGCGCCGTGAACGACTCCCCGAGCGGGGGCCCCACGAATCCGCGGAGCAGCGGCTCGGCGGGGACGGGGAGCCCCAGCACGCCGTACGCGTGCCGCACCGACGCGAGGATGCCGGGGGCGGAGTCGGTGAGCGTGCCGTCGAGGTCGAGCAGGACGAGGTCGTCGCTCGCGCTCATCCGGCCGACGCCTCGTCGCCGGCGGATCCCGCGGTTCCCCCGGGTCCCGACGTTCCGGACGCGGTCGTCGCGGAGCCCTTCACCGCGGCCGGGCCGCTGCGGCGACCCAGGACGAACCCGATCGCGCCCCCGACGAGCAGCGCTCCGGCGCCGGCGAGGAGCGCCGCAGTGCCCAGCGGGTACGCCCCGGTGGGGACGAACGTGGTCCCGGACAGCGGCGCGTACGCGAACCACCCGGACGACGTCGGGCGGCTCGCGACCCAGGCCGCGACGGCCAGCAGGGTGACCCCGACCAGGACGAGCGACGCGAGGACGACCGTCGCGACGCGCGGGCGGCGCGGAGAGGGAACGGACGAGGGCTGCTCGGGAGCGGTCACGCGGGCCATCGTCCCGGGCACCGGAGCCGAGGGCAACCGTCGACCCGGCAAGATCCGCAGAGTGCCTGAGATGCTTGCGCCCAGCCGACCGCGACCGTTGCCTGCACTCGGCGACGTAGCGGCTGGGCGCTACTCGCCGACGGTCCCGTCGATCGCCTCGCGGAGCAGGTCGGCGTGACCGTTGTGCCGCGCGTACTCCTCGATCATGTGGACGAGGATCCAGCGCAGGTTCCACCGCTCCCCCGTCTGCCGGTCGGGCCGCGCGCTCAGCCGGTCCAGGCCGCCGTCGGCGAGCGCGTCGTCGAGGATCGCGTCCGACGCCGCGACGGCGCGGTCGAAGAGCATGCGCAGCTCCGCCGGGGAGTCGCCCGCGGCGGACGTCCAGTCCCAGTCCCGGTCGTCAGCCCAGTCGGCGGTGTCGAAGGGAGCCAGGAGCGGCTCGTCGAGGAGCACCTGCGAGAACCACTGGGACTCGACGAACGCGAGGTGCTTGAGCAGCCCGCCGAGCGTCATCGACGACGGCGGGACGCGGCGGGAGAGCTCGGCTGCGTCGAGGCCCGACGTCTTCCACCGCAGCGTGTCGCGGTGGAAGTCGAGGAAGCCGCGCAGCGTGGCCACCTCGTCGGCGGCGACGGGCGGGTCGGTGCGGTGGTCGGTCACGGCGCCACCCTAGCGGCGGCTCCTTCTCGTAGGCGCCGATTCCTAGACCGCAACGGTCCAGGAATGCTACGGTCCGGCGCATGTCCCGCCCACGCGCCCCGATGGACCCCGCCGCCCGCGCGCGGTTACGGCAGGCCGCCGCGGAGGAGTTCGCGCGTCTCGGCTTCGAGCGTGCGTCGCTCAACCGGATCGTCGAGGCGTCGGGCGTCGCCAAGAGCTCGGTGTACCACCACGTCGGTGACAAGCGGGCGCTCTACGACGACCTCCTGGCCCGTCTCGCGACGCTCGTGGACGAGGCACTCGCCCTGCCCGACCCGACGACGCTCACCGCGAGGACCTATCTCGACGCCCTGACCCGCGCGGCCGCGGGGCTCGAGCGCTCGCTCGCCGTGCACCCGGAGGCCCGCGCGCTCGGGCTCCTTGCCCACCGTGCACAGCCCGACGCGGCGCTCCGCGCGCTCCGCGACCGTTGGACCGCCGGCGCCCGCGCCTACGTCGAGCGGGGCCAGGAGCTCGGAGTGCTGCGCGACGACGTCCCGCCCGACCTGCTCACCGACGTCGCGCTCGCCGCGCTCCTCGCGGTCGACGCCTGGGCCCTCGCCCAGGGCGACGCCGGCGCGGACGCCGCGCGCGCGGCGCTCGCCATGCTGCGCGACGCCGTCGCGCCCTCGACCCGCCCGACCGAGAGGGACTGACGTGGCCGCCGTCGTGTTCTGCCCGATCACGTTCAACCTCGCCGAGGTGACGCGCATGATCGAGGTGGCCCGCGCCCTTCCCGCCCGGCACACGCCGGTGTTCATGGGCTACGAGGACGACTTCGCCCACCTCGTCGCCGAGGCCGGGTTCGAGTACCGGCCCCAGCACCCCGCGTTCACGCCCGAGGAGCGCGCGCTCGCACTGCGGTTCGACCAGGGCCGGACGCTGCGCAACCCGTTCACCGCCGAGCTCGTCGCCGCGCGCGTCGACGCCGAGCGCGCGCTGATCCGCGACGTGAAGGCGGCGGCGGTCGTCATCGGCACCAACCCCACGTCCATGATCTCGGCCCGCGCCGAGCACGTACCGCTCTTCTACCCCGTCCCGTTCGCCCTCACTCGGCCGCAGGTGGAGCAGACGGCGCGCCTCGGCCTCGTGCGCGGCACGGGACGCGCCGCACGGACGCTCGACCGCGTCGCGACGACCGCGCTGCGGTGGGCGTACAACCACGCCCCTCTCGCCCCGCACGCGTTCACCACCGTCGCCCGCGCGCACGGCGTCCCGCCGCTGCGGACGGTCGTGTCGCTGCTGGAGGCCGACCGCAACCTGCTCACCGTCATGCCGTCCGAGCTGGAGGGGTACGCGCTCCCGGCCGGGTACGAGCGGGTCGGGCCGATCTTCGCCCACCTCGACACTCCGCTCCCCGAGGTGGTCCACGAGCTCGCCGCGCGGCCCGAGCCGCTCGTCTACCTCGGGCTCGGGTCGTCGGCGAGCCGCGACCTCACGCTCGCCGCCGCGCGACGGCTCGGCGATCTCCCCGTCCACGTGGTCGCGCCCGTCGCGCACTACCTGCGCGACGGCGACGTCCTGCCCCCGAACGTCCATGTGACCGACCTGCTCCCCGCGCACCGCCTGGGCGGGCTCGTCGACGCCGCCGTCCTGCACGGCGGGCAGGGCACCGTCCAGACGGCGTGCGCCACGGGCGTGCCGTTCGTCGGCATGGGGCTGCAGCCCGAGCAGATGTGGAACGTCGACGTCTGCGTCCGGCAGGGCAACGCCGTCGCGCTCTCTCCGAAGCAGGCCGGGACGACCGCCCTGCCCGACGCCGTGACGCGCCTTCTCACCGAGCCGCGGTTCCGCGAGGCGGCCGGGCGCGTGCGCGACGCCTACGCCCGCGAGGACGGCGCCGTCGTGAGCGCCCGGGTCATCGCCGCGGCGATCGACCGCTGAGCCCTGTCTCCCGCACGAGCGACGAGCGCTGCACGGCCGCGTCGACGTCGAACGCCCTGGGAACGCGCGAGCAGCAGGAGGTGGGCCGGGCCGGCGAATGCCCAGGGCTACCGCACGACGAGCGCGACGGCGAGCAGCAGCACCGTCGCGACGATCTCCCCGATCCCGACGGCCTTCGGGCTCAGCGGCCGGCCCGGCAGGAGCGCCGCCCGCGCGGTCGCGGCGGCGAGGAACGCCGTCGCCCACCACCACGTGGGGTCGTGCACGACGGCGACGACGCCCGCCGCGACGGTGACCGCCGCGTGGTACGCGACCGAGGCGACGACGTACGACAGCATGCCGCGCTCGCGGATCATCGTCTTGACGTAGAGCACCGTGCCGAGCAGGTACGCGAGGAGCAGCGCGGCGACCAGCCAGACGACGGCCGGGACGGCGAGGACGGACGCACCCGTGGGCCGGCACGCCGCGTCGGCGACGACCGTCATGAGCGACGCCGCGACCGTCAGGGCGCCGCCCGCGGCGACGGACCGCTCGGTGCGCCGCGCCGACGCCCACAGCCTGAGCGCGGTCCTGCACGCCGCGCACCGTGCCGACCACGAACGGCAGCAGGAGCATGGGCCACGCGCCGTGCTGGTTCGGCACCCAGCCGGGCGGACGTCGGGCCACGTCCCGAGGCTAGCGCCGCGGCGGCCGGCTCCGGCCGCGCGGAGTCCCCCGTCCGCGCGGCCGCACGTCCCGGCCTCGCAGGACCTTCGTCCTGACCTTCGACGGCGTCCCGCGGCGCGCCGTCGACGGTCGCCACGCGCCGTCGTCGGACTAGATATGGTGGCGCAGCCGTGATTCACACCCCACATGTTGGGGTACGGTCCGTCGCGCAACCCCTGCGCGCCGGCGAGAACCCGGTGGGCAGAGGGGACGAGCGATGACCGCCATCGAGCTCGACCAGGCAGCACCGCACCGCACGACCGCCACGCTGGAGGTCCTCAAGCGCGACGGCCGCCGACGGCCGTTCGACGACGCCCGCATCCGCGCCGCCGTGACGAAGGCGTTCGCGGAGGTGCACGGCGACCTCACGGCGACGCACCGCCGCCGAGTGGCGGAGGTCGTCGACCGGGTCGACGCGGAGATCGCGGCGCGGTTCGACGCGACCGTGAAGATCTACGAGATCCAGGGCGTCGTCGAGCACGTGCTCCTCGAGTCGCACGAGTACGACGTCGCGCGCGCCTACATCGACTACCGCGTGCAGCGCGACTTCGCACGCAGCCGCGCGACGGACCTCAACCACTCGATCGTGCGGCTGCTCGACAAGGACTCGACGGTCGTCAACGAGAACGCGAACAAGGACAGCGAGGTCTTCAACACCCAGCGCGACCTCACGGCCGGGACCGTGGGCAAGGCGATCGGGCTGCGGATGCTGCCGCCGCACGTCGCGAACGCGCACCAGAAGGGCGACCTGCACTACCACGACCTCGACTACCACCCGTACGCGCCCATGACGAACTGCTGCCTCATCGACTTCCGGTCGATGCTGTCGAGCGGCTTCCGGATCGGGAACGCGCAGGTGGAGCCGCCCCGCTCGATCCAGACCGCGACGGCGCAGATCAGCCAGATCATCGCGAACGTGTCCTCCAGCCAGTACGGCGGGTGCTCGGTCAACCGCATCGACGAGCTCCTCGCCCCCTACGCCGAGCGCAACCTGGAGAAGCACCGCGCGGACGCGCGCCGGTGGATCGCCGACGAGTCCGCGCACGAGGAGTACGCGCGGGAGAAGACGCGCAAGGACATCTACGACGCGATGCAGTCGCTGGAGTACGAGATCAACACCCTGTTCACGTCGAACGGGCAGACGCCGTTCACGTCGGTCGGGTTCGGGCTCGGCACGGGCTGGCTGGAGCGCGAGATCCAGCGCGCGATCCTCCAGATCCGCATCCGAGGTCTCGGCAGCGAGGGCCGCACCGCGATCTTCCCCAAGCTCATCTTCACGCTGCGCCGCGGCGTGAACCTCGACCCCGGCGACCCCAACCACGACCTCAAGCAGCTCGCGGTCGAGTGCGCGACGAAGCGCATGTACCCGGACGTGCTGTCGTACGACAAGATCGTCGAGCTCACCGGGTCGTTCAAGGTGCCCATGGGGTGCCGGTCGTTCCTCCAGGGCTGGCAGGACGAGCACGGCCGGGACGTCTCGGAGGGGCGCATGAACCTCGGCGTCGTGACGCTCAACCTCCCGCGCATCGCGCTCGAGGCGGACGGCGACCCCGACGCGTTCTGGCGCCTGCTCGACGAGCGCCTGGAGACCGTGCACGACGCGCTCGTCCTCCGCATCGAGCGCTGCAAGGAGGCGACGCCGGGCAACGCGCCGATCCTCTACGTCCACGGGGCGTTCGGGGAGCGCCTCGCTCCCGGCGACGACGTCGACCGGCTCTTCCGCGACGGCCGCGCCACGGTGTCGCTCGGGTACATCGGGCTGTACGAGGTCGCCGCCGCGTTCTACGGCGGCGCCTGGGAGCACGACCCGCGGGCCAAGGAGCTCACGCTCGACGTGCTGCGGTCCCTGCACGCGCACGCCGCCGGGTGGACGGCGCGGCTCGGCTACCGGATCAGCGTCTACGCGACGCCGAGCGAGAGCCTGACCGACCGGTTCTGCCGCCTCGACCGGGAGCGGTTCGGCGCGGTGCCCGACATCACCGACAAGGACTACTACACGAACAGCTTCCACTACGACGTCCGCAAGAGCCCGACGCCGTTCGAGAAGCTCGACTTCGAGGCCGAGTACGCGCGGTACACGTCGGGCGGTTTCATCCACTACTGCGAGTACCCGGTGCTCCAGCAGAACCCGAAGGCGCTGGAGGCCGTGTGGGACTACGCGTACGACCGCGTGGGCTACCTCGGCACGAACACGCCCATCGACCGCTGCTACGCGTGCGGGTTCACGGGCGACTTCGACCCGACCGCGCGCGGCTTCGCGTGCCCCTCGTGCGGCAACGCCGACCCGCGCACGTGCGACGTCGTGAAGCGCACGTGCGGATACCTCGGCAACCCGCAGCAGCGCCCCATGGTGCACGGCCGCCACGCGGAGATCTCCGCGCGGGTCAAGCACCTGGCGGACCCGGCGTCGGCGTGACCACGCGCACCCCCGGCCCCGGCTGGCGCTCGGACCGCGTCAGCCGGGGGTACGTCGCGGACTACAAGCCGTTCGTCATGGTGGACGGCGAGGGCGTGCGCTGCTCGCTGTACGTGAGCGGGTGCCTGTTCGCGTGCGAGGGCTGCTTCAACGAGGCCGCGTGGAGCTTCCGCTACGGGCGCCCGTACGACGACACCCTGGAGGACCGCGTCCTCGCCGACCTCGCGCACCCCGCCGTGCAGGGCCTGTCCCTGCTCGGCGGCGAGCCGTTCCTCAACACGGGCGTGTGCCTGCGCCTCGTGCGTCGGCTGCGCGCCGAGCTCGGCGACCGCCGGGACGTGTGGTGCTGGACGGGCTACACCCTGGAGGAGCTGCGCGCGGGGACCGCGGACCAGCGCGCGCTGCTCGCCGAGGTCGACGTGCTGGTCGACGGCCGGTTCGAGCTCGCGCGCCGCGACCTCACGCTCGCGTTCCGCGGCAGCACCAACCAGCGCGTGCTCGACGCGCGGGCCTCCCTCGCGTCGAGCCGCGCGGTCCCCTGGCATCCACCTGCCGCGATAGAGCTCCGGTCCACCGAGGTAGAGGCCCGGTAGCTCGAGGTAGAGGCGTGGTAGGCCGAGATGGACGCGGGGTCACGGACCGGGCCTCTACCTCGAGCTACCGGGGCCCCTACCTCGGGTTCTGGTCAGACGGTCTTGCGGGTGCGGCGGATGCCGACCCACAGGCCGACGACGCACGTCACCGCGGCGGCGACGAAGCCCCACAGCACGTCGGTGTCCGCGAACGACCCGGCGAGCAGCGCGCGCTCGGCGTCCACGATGTAGGTGAGCGGGTTGAACAGCGCCGCCGTGCGCATCCACGCCGGCCCGGCCTCGAGCGGCAGCATCATGCCGGACAGGATGAGAAGGGGGAACAGCAGCGACTGCTGCACGCCCCAGAACAGCCACTCGCGGTTCTTCGCGGCGAGCGCGAGCGCGATGGACAGCGCGCCGACGCCGATGCCGAACAGACCGAGAAGCAGCAGGCCGACGAGCAGGTGCAGCGGGTAGAGCGTGAACCCGAACGGGACGCAGACGAGCGCGATGAGCAGGCCCTGCACGACGAGCGGCGCGAACTCCTTGAGCGAGCGGCCCACGAGGATCGCCGAGCGGTCGAGCGGTGTCGCGAGGACGCGCTCGTAGGAGCCGGTCATCATCTCGTAGAGCAGGTTGGACCCGCTCATGGACGTGCCGAACAGCGAGATCATGACGATCACGCCGGGCACGAACCACTGCAGCGTCTCCGCGGTGGACCCGCCGCCACCGGGCGCCCCGCCCCCGAACCCGCCGACGGCTCCGGTGAGGAGCGGGCCGAACAGCCCGAGGAAGATCAGCGGCTGCAGCAACGAGAAGATCAGCGTGAACGGGTCGCGCAGCACGAGCAGGATCTCGCGCGTGAAGACGGCCCAGGTGTCGGCGAGGAACTTTGCGGCCCCGGTCCGCAGGAGGGCGTCGCCGCCGGGCGTCGTCCGGCTCGCCGGCGACGGGAGGTCGGTGCGCGTGCTCATGCTGCCTCCTCTCGCAGGCTGCGCCCGGTGAGGTTGAGGAACACGTCGTCGAGGCTCGCCTGCTTGAGCTCGGCCGAGCGCACCACCAGGCCGCCGACGCGCAGCGCCTCGATGGCCTCGGGCAGCCGGTCGGCGCCGTGGGTCGTCGAGATGCGGACGGTCACGACGCCGTCGGCGCCGCTCGCGGTCTCGACCTGGCCCACGTCCTCGGCGAGGGACGCGCGGACGCGGCCGACGACGTCGGGCACCGCGCCCGACCCCTCGCCCGAGGCTCCGCCCGACAGGTTGCCACCGCCGGCCGCGGGGACCACCGCGAGCGTGATGACGTCGTCGGCGTGGTCGCGCTTGAGCGCGTCCGGCGTGGCGTCGGCGATGATCTCGCCGTGGTCGATGACGACGACGCGCTCGGCCATGCTGTCGGCCTCATCGAGGTAGTGCGTGGTGAGCACGATCGTCATGCCGTACCGCTCGCGCATCGCGGCGATGTGCTCCCAGAGGTTGGCGCGCGCGTGGGGGTCGAGTCCCGTCGTCGGCTCGTCGAGGAAGAGCAGCGGCGGGTGGTTCATGAGCCCGAGCGCGACGTCGAGCCGGCGCCGCTGGCCGCCGGAGAGCGACTGCACGGCGCGCTTCTCGAGCCCGCCGAGGTCGAGCGCGGCGAGCAGGTCGGCGGCCCGCTGCGTGTACTCGCCGGGCGGCAGGCCGTAGAAACGGCCCTGGTTGTGCAGCTCGTCGAGCACGCGGTAGGAGTACCCGCCCCCGTTGCCCTGCCCGATGAAGCCGATGCGCGAGCGCACGTGCGCGGGGTGCCGCGCGACGTCGTAGCCGGCGACCTCCGCGGTCCCGGCGGTCGGTTCGAGGAGGCTCGTGAGCATCCTCAACGTCGTGGACTTGCCGGCCCCGTTGGGGCCGAGGAACGCGACGAGCTCGCCCCCACGGACGTCGACGTCGATGCCCTTGACGGCCTCGACGGTCTCTTTCTTGCGGTAGAAGGTCTTGGTCAGGCCACGGGCTCGGATCACCGGAGCCACCCTTTCGTACGCCGTACCGAAATTGACGACCCACGTTAGCATACGGTGTACGGGAAGAGGCAAGCCTTTGTCCCGCCGGGGTCGTCCGGGCGGGGCACGACCGAAGTCGGGGAGGATACGCACGTGACGACCGACCGCACCGACGAGCGCGACGGCGACCGCGCGCCGTCGGGCTCCCCGCAGCCCTCGCCCGCGACCCCGGAGCAGGAGGAGTCGGAGCAGCGCCCGCGCGGCGTCGTCGCGGCCGCGGACGCCGGGGTCGCCTCCGCCGTGCAGGCCGCCGAGCACGCGCGGGCCCAGTTCACGGAGGTCGTCCGCACGCCGGAGATCACCCGGCGCCTCGCCCTCCTCTGGGACCCGCCCGCGCCCGCGACGCGGGGGCGCAAGCCGCGGCTCACGCTCGACGACGTCGTCAACGCCGGGATCGCCGTCGCGCAGGAGGGCGGCCTCGACGCGCTCTCCATGCGGCGCGTCGCGACGGAGCTCGGCGTCGGCGCGATGTCGCTCTACACGTACGTGCCCGGCCGCACCGAGCTCGTCGACCTCATGATCGACCGCGCGTACGCCGAGCTCGACCTGCCCGAGGCCGGCGCGCCGTGGCGGCCCGCGCTCGCGCAGTACGCGCACGAGCTGTGGAACCTCTACCTGCGCCACCCGTGGATCCTGCAGACCAACATGTGGCGCGCCCCGCTCGCGCCCCACGTGCTCGACGCCCAGGAGGCCGGGCTGCGGACGATCGTCGACACGGGCCTCTCCGAGCTCCAGGTCGTCGACACCCTCGGCCTCGTCGACAACTACGTCCAGGGCCTCGCGCGCGCCACGATCGCCGAGCGGACCGAGCGCGACGCGACCGGCGTGGGCAACGACGAGTACTGGACGACGCTCGGCAGCTTCTGGGAGGACTGGTTCGACGTCGAGCGCTACCCCGTCATGACGCGCGTCTACGTCGCGGGCGGTTTCGACGCCCCCCAGGGCCCGTTCGACGCGAGCCTCGACCGCCTGCTCGACGCCGTCGAGATGGCGATCGACCGCGCGAACGCCGCCGAGCCGAGGTAGAGCCCCGATCGCGCGAGGTAGAACCCTGGTCGGTCGAAATAGAACCCTGGTCGATCGAGGTAGAACGCTGGTCGGGCGTGGTAACGGCTGACGCGCAACCGCCACCCCTGGCAGGATCGACCCATGGATCCCCGCGCCGGCATGCCCGCCCAGCCCAGCGACCTCATCGACGTCGACGCCGTGGTCGGCGCCTACTACGACCTCACGCCCGACGTCGACGACCCGGCCCAGAAGGTCGTGTTCGGCACGTCGGGCCACCGGGGGTCGAGCCTGGACCACGCGTTCAACGAGGCGCACATCATCGCCATCACCGCGGCGATCGTCGAGTACCGGCGCTCGCAGGGCACGGACGGCCCGCTGTTCATCGGGCGCGACACGCACGCGCTGTCGCTGCCCGCGTGGCAGACCGCGCTCGAGGTGCTCGTCGCGGCGGGCGTCCAGACGTACGTCGACGCGCGCGACTCGTTCACCCCGACGCCCGCCGTCTCGCAGTCGATCCTCCTGCACAACGAGGCGACGACGGTCGACGGCGTCCGCACCACCGGCCCGGGCCTCGCGGACGGGATCGTCGTCACGCCGTCGCACAACCCCCCGCGCGACGGCGGCTTCAAGTACAACCCGCCGCACGGCGGCCCCGCCGGGTCCGAGGCGACCGGCTGGATCGCGGACCGCGCGAACGAGATCCTGCGCACCGGCGTCGGCAGCGTGCCGCGCGTGCCGCTGACCCAGGCGCTCACGTCCGAGCACGTGCACAAGCACGACTTCCTCACCACGTACGTCGACGACCTGGCGAACGTCCTCGACCTCGACGCCATCCGCGACTCCGGCGTGCGGATCGGCGCCGACCCGCTGGGCGGCGCGTCGGTCGAGTACTGGGGCGAGATCGGCGAGCGGTACGGGCTCGACCTCACGGTCGTCAACCCGCGGGTCGACCCGCGGTGGGCGTTCATGACGCTCGACTGGGACGGCAAGATCCGCATGGACTGCTCGTCGCCGTACGCGATGGCGTCCCTCGTCTCGGGCATGACCGGGGAGTCCGGCGACGCCGAGGGCGGCGCGCCGTTCGACGTCGCGACCGGCAACGACGCCGACTCCGACCGCCACGGGATCGTCACGCCCGACGCCGGGCTCATGAACCCCAACCACTACCTCGCCGTCGCGATCCAGTACCTCTACGGCGGCGCGCGCGAGGGCTGGCGCGACGACGCCGCGATCGGCAAGACGCTCGTGTCGTCCGCGCTCATCGACCGGGTCGCGGGCGGGCTCGGTCGCCGGCTCGTCGAGGTCCCCGTCGGGTTCAAGTGGTTCGTGCCCGGTCTGCTCGACGGTTCGGTCGGGTTCGGCGGCGAGGAGTCCGCGGGGGCGTCGTTCCTGCGCAAGGACGGCCGCGTCTGGTCCACGGACAAGGACGGCCTGCTCCTCGCGCTGCTCGCGTCGGAGATCATCGCGACGACGGGCCGCACCCCGTCCGAGCACCACCGCGACCTCGTCGAGAAGTACGGCGAGTCCTGGTACGCCCGGGTCGACGCGCCCGCGACGCTCGAGGAGAAGGCGACGCTCGGCAAGCTCTCTCCCGAGCAGGTCACCGCGACCGAGCTCGCGGGCGAGCCGATCACCGCGAAGCTCACCGACGCGCCCGGTAACGACGCCCCGATCGGCGGGCTCAAGGTCACGACCGAGAACGCGTGGTTCGCGGCCCGGCCGTCGGGCACGGAGAACGTCTACAAGATCTACGCCGAGTCGTTCGTCTCCGCCGAGCACCTGACCCAGGTCCAGGCCGAGGCGAAGGACGTCGTCTCCGCCGCTCTCGGCAGCTGATCGTCCCGCCGGGGTAGAACCCTGGTAGCGCGAGGTAGAACCGTGGTCATGACCAGGGTTCTGTCTCGGCGAACCAGGGTTCTACCTCGGCGTACCGAAGTTCTACCTCGCGCGACGGCGTTCGCGCGCTTCCCACGTGTCCGTCGCGACGCGCTGGGCGTCGCGGAGCGCGCGGGCCGGGTCCACACCCTTGGGGCAGACCTGCGTGCACGCGCCGACCTGGATGCACGGCCAGGCGCCGAACTCGGTGTCGAGGACGTCGGCGCGGTCGAGCTCGCCCGCGTCGCGCGAGTCCTCGTCCCAGCGGCGTGCCGTCGCGACGACGGCCGGGCCGAGGAAGTCGGGCGCGACGTCGAGCTGTGGGCACGCCGCGTAGCAGAGCATGCAGTCGATGCACTCGGCGAAGCCCTTGAACGCGGCGAGCTCGCCGGGCGTCTGCCGGTAGCCCAACGTCGGCCCGACCGCCCGCAGCACGTCGCCGCCGTCCGGCGCCGGCGGGCCGTCGACGTCCTCGCCCACCTCGCCCCCGGCGCCGGCCCCCGCCCCGGCGCCGGCTTCAGCCCCGACCCCGGCCGAGGGCGGGTCGACGAGCGGGAGGCGCGTGGCGCCGTCGGGCACGAGCCAGGGCTGCACGGTGGCGAGCTTGCCGAGGAACGTGTCGGTGTCGACGACGAGGTCGCGCAGCACGTCGGCGTGCGCGAGCGGCTCGACGACCAGGCCCGACGTGCGGTAGCCGCGCACGAACGTCTCGCACCCGAGCACCGGGCGGCCGTTGACCCTGACGCCGCAGCTCCCGCAGACCGCCATCTTGCACGACCACCGGAACGTCAGCGTGGGGTCGGCGTGGTCCTTGACCCACTGGAGCGCGTCGAGCACGGAGGTGCGGTCGTCGTAGGGCACGTCGAACACGTCCCGCCGCCCGGTGTCCGCGTCGTCGGGCGACGTCCGCGCGACCTCCAGCCGCACGGTCCGTCCGACCTCGCTCGACCCGAGGTCGCTCATACGTCCTCACTCCTTCCCGTCGAGAACGACTCTGTCGTTATCGAGCCCTTTCCGACAGCAACCTCGTGCTCGGCGGCGGGCCCGGCGCCCACCGGGACGTGCGCCACCTCGATCAGGCCGCCCGTATCCAGCCGGACCTCCGAGTGGTGTGCCACCGACTCGCGCTCCGGAAAGTCGAGGCGCTGGTGCGCTCCGCGCGACTCCTCCCGAGCGAGCGCGGCAGCGACGGTCGCGTGCGCGACGAGCAGGGTCGCGCCGAGCTCGACGGTCGTCGCCCAGTCGGTGTTGAGCACGGCGCTCGTGTCGGCGACGCGCACGTCGGCGTACCGGGCGCGCAGGTCCTCGACGGCCGCGAGCGCCCGCCGCAGGCCGTCGGCGTCGCGGTAGATCCCGGCGTCGACGTCGAGGACCCGGCCGAGCTCGGCCCGGATCGCGGCGGGCGGCTCGGTCCCGCGGCCCCGCATCGCGAGGTAGCCGTCGGCGATCTCGGCGGCGCGGTCGACCACCACCCCGTCCGCCGACGCCGGACCGACGCCGGCCCCGGCACCCGCCGCGCCGCCGTCGGCCCCCGGGTGCCCGACCGCCCGCGCCCACACGAGCGCCGCCTCGCCCGCCGCGCGCCCGACCACGAGCGTCTCGACGAGCGAGTTGGACCCGAGCCGGTTGGCGCCGTGCAGGCCGGTGGACGCGCACTCCCCCGCGGCGAACAGCCCGGCGATGCCGGTCGCACCACGCGCGTCCGTGCGGATGCCGCCCATCGTGTAGTGCGCCGTCGGGCGGACGGGCACGGGCTCGGCGGCCGGGTCGACGCCCGCGAACTGCTTCGCGAGGCCCGTCACGAGCGGCAGCCGCTCGGACAACCGCGCGCGCCCGAGGTGGCGCAGGTCGAGCAGCACGACGCCGCCGTCGGGGGTGGGGATCGTGCGGCCGTCGCGGTCGGCGTGCCAGAACGCCTGCGACAGCCGGTCGCGCGGCCCGAGCTCCATGGTGCGCGGCACCGGCGCCCCGACGGGCGTCTCAGGCCCGAGCCCGTAGTCGGCGAGGTAGCGCCGGCCGTCGGCGTCGAGCAGCACGCCGCCCTCGCCGCGGGCGGCCTCCGTGAGCAGGATGCCGCTGCCCGGCAGGCCGGTCGGGTGGAACTGGAGGAACTCCATGTCGCGCAGCGGCACGCCGGCGCGCAGCGCCATCGCCGCGCCGTCGCCCGTGCAGATGCCCGCGTTGGTGCTGGTCCCCCACGCGCGCGCCGAGCCGCCGGTCGCGAGGACCACGGCGGGCGCCTCCAGGAGCAGCGGCTCGCCGCGGTGCTGGTCGTGCACGACGACGCCGCGCACTCGCGCGTCCGGCCCGCCCGCGTCGTCGACCACCAGGTCGAGCACGTGGTGCTCGTCGTACCGGCGGAGGGGTCCGTCGGCGCCCGAGTACCGCAGCGACGTCTGGAACAGGGTGTGGAGCAGGTGGAAGCCGGTCTTGTCCGCGGCGAACCACGTGCGCGCGCGGCTCATGCCGCCGAACCGCCGCACGGCCACGTCGCCGTCGTCCGTGCGCGACCACGGCAGGCCCCAGCGCTCGAGGCGGTACAGCTCGCCCGCGGCGCGCTCGACGACGAACCGGACGGCGTCCTCCTCGCACAGCCCGGCGCCACCGGCAAGGGTGTCGGCGACGTGCTGCTCCAGCGAGTCGTCGTCGCCCACGACGCCCGCGGCCCCGCCCTCCGCGGCGACGGTGTGCGAGCGCATGGGGTAGACCTTCGAGACGAGCGCGACGACGGGTGCGCGGCCCTCGTCCCGCGCCGCGGCCTCCGCGACCGCGAGCGCCGCACTGAGACCTGCGCCACCGCCGCCCACGACGACGACGTCGGCGCGCTCGACGCGCAGCGCGGTCACGCGGGCCCCCACGGCGCGGCCGTCGCGGGACGAACGCGCAGGTCCGCGCGGGCGGGAGGGGTCGGGGAGTGGCGCTGCCGAGGCATAGGGGAAGGGTCCTCGCGCTCCCGCGGCGGCGCAACAGGCGAAGGTCCCGGACGCCCACGACGTCTCATGGGCACCGCTCCCCATCGAGGCGCGCGCACGTCTGTGGGTAAGGTCCGTGCGGCACCTCTCCCCGAGACTCCCGGAGCTCCTCATGCGTCCTGTCCGTTCCGCAGCCCGCCTCACCGTCGCCGCCGCGCTCGCGCTCGGCCTCACCGCGTGCACCATCAACGTCGGTGGCGACACGCCCGAGACGCCGGCGCCGGAGGAGACGACCGCCGAGGAGTCGGCTCCGGTCGAGGACGCGGAGGAGGTCGACGACGCCGCGGCCGAGGAGACCGGCTCGAGCGGCGAGCTGCCCGACTGGGCGAACCCCGTCACGAACCCGGGCGAGCAGATCTCGACCTTCAACGTCGGCGACGTGCGCATCGACGTCTACCAGGTGGGCGTCACGCAGGCGACGAAGGACGGCCTGTTCGTCGACCCGGAGAGCAACCAGCCGATCATCGCCGAGGGCGACGACATCGTCTTCGTCAATTACGTCATCACGAACGAGGGCGCGCCGATCGACCTCGGCTCGAGCCTCGTGAGCATCGACGAGCGCTACGACGACTGGCCCTACATGCAGGGCATGGACACGATCGTCGACGACTCGCTGTACGAGGCGCAGGGCGTGAACGCCGACGCGATGCACGACCAGGCGTACCGCGAGCCGACGGTCTACACGTTCGGCACCGGCCAGTCGTACTCCTACGCGACGAACTTTCGCTACCAGCCGGGCTCGCCCATCACGTTCGACGGCACGATCGTCCCGGTCGACGCCGAGGGCGAGCTCCTGCACGACGAGCGCATGGAGGGTGAGGGCACGGGCACCATCTCCTGATCCCTCGCGGCTCCCTGCCGCACGCGAGCGCCCTGGTCCTGCGGACCAGGGCGCTCTGCCGTCTCACCCGAGGGTCGTCCCACCGGCAGGTGTCACCCACCGCCGGGCTCCACCTCACCGCCGCGTGAGGTCCTCGTAGTCCGGGTGGCGCTCGATGTACGCGCGGATGAACGGGCACAGCGGCACGACGCGCTCTCCCGACGCGCGGACCTGGTCGAGCGCGCCCGCGGCGAGCGCGGAGCCGACGCCCCGACCCTCGAACGCCGGGTCGACCTCGGTGTGCGTGAAGATCACCTTCCCGGGCTCGCGGACGTAGGCGGCGAAGCCGGCGACGACGCCGTCGTCGGTCCGGGCCTCGAAGCGGTCACCCGCGTCGGTGACGGTGACGGTCGTAGCGCGGGGTGCGGGGCTGTCGGTCATGGCGCCCATCGTCGCCGCCGCACCGCCGTCGGACAACCGGCGGGCGCGGGCCGGGCCGCGGGGCGAGACGGTCGTCACGTCCCGCGGCGAGCCGCGAATTCGCTACCGGGCGGACGGCATCCGGGTGCGACACTGGGACGGTGGTCCAGGATTCCCCGTCGCGCGCTGACGACCCCGAGAACCCCGAGCACCGGCGGGACGACCTGACGACCGAGGAGACGACGTCGGGAACGCCGCCCGAGGACGCCGCCCCCGCCTCGCGCAACCCCTACCGCGCCGTCCTGTCGCTCCCCGGCGCGTGGCGGTTCTCCGCGGCGGCGCTCGTCGCGCGCCTGCCCATGTCCATGGTCGGGATCGGCACGATCCTCATGATCCAGGGCATCTACGGCGAGTACGCGCTCGCCGGTCGCGTCGCGGCGGCGCTCGTCGTCGCGCAGGCGATCGTGTCCCCGCAGATCGCGCGCCTCGTCGACCGGACCGGGCAGCGCGTCGTCATGCTGCCGATGCTCGCCGCGACGACGTTCGGGCTCGGCGGCCTCATCCTGTGCGCGGTGCTGCGCGCACCCGAGTGGACGCTCTACGTGTTCGCCGCGGTCTCCGGCGCGACGCAGGGGTCGTACGGCTCGATGGTCCGCGCGCGCTGGACGCACACCGTGCCCGACGCGCGGCGCCTGCACACCGCCTACTCGCTCGAGTCCGCGCTCGACGAGCTCGTGTTCGTCGTCGGCCCGGTGCTCGCGACGGTGCTCGCCACGAGCGTGTCGCCCTCCGCGGGGCTGCTCGTGCCCCTGGTCGCGGCGGTCGTGGGCGGGCTGTGGTTCCTGTCGCAGCGCGCGACCGAGCCGCCCGTCGTCGTGCCCGAGGCGGGGGTGAAGCAGCGCTCCGCGATGCGCTCGACGGGCATGATCGTGCTCGCCGTGATCTTCGTGGCGATGGGCATCGTGTTCGGCGCGACCGACGTCTCGACCATCGCGTTCGCCGAGGAGGAGGGCCAGAAGGGCGCGGCCGGCGTCATCCTCGCCGTGTTCGCCATGGGCTCGCTCATCTCCGGCCTCGTCTACGGCGCCCGCCACTGGGTGTCGCCGCTGTGGCGACGGTTCGTCATCGGGATCGTCGCGCTCGCCGCAGGCGTGTCGCTGTTCTTCTTCGTCACGTCGATCCCCGTCCTCGCCGCGGTGATGTTCGTGACCGGGTTCGCCATCGCGCCCACGCTCATCAACGGCAACAACCTGGTGCAGAACCTCGTCGCGCCGAACCAGCTCACCGAGGGGCTCGCGTGGGTCGGCACGGCGCTCGGCGTGGGCGTGTCCATCGGGTCGTCCGTCGCCGGGTCGCGCATCGACGCCGGCGGCGCGCACGCCGGGTTCGAGGTGGTCGTCGCGGCGGCGGCGCTCGCCGTCGTGCTCGTGCTCGTGGCCCTGCGGTCGCTGCGCCGCAGCGCGGACCGCGAGGACGTCGCGCCGGCGCACTGACGCCGCCCAGCCCGGGGTCTCTCCGCAGGCGGGGCCGTGGCTGAGGAG
Organism: Cellulosimicrobium cellulans; assembly: GCF_016921195.1. Lineage (GTDB taxonomy): Bacteria > Actinomycetota > Actinomycetes > Actinomycetales > Cellulomonadaceae > Cellulosimicrobium > Cellulosimicrobium cellulans_F. Next base: position 615,069 of record NZ_JAFGYF010000001.1, on the reverse strand, counting down.
CAACCCCTGCTCCGGCGGCATGGCGGTCAGGACGGGTCTGCGCCCGAGAGGTGGGCGCGCTCGCCCTCCTGGTCGAAGATCGTGAGGATCTCGACCGGTCCGTCGTGCGCACCGAACGAGTGCGGCACCATCGTCGAGAACTCCGCCGCCTGCCCCTCGTGCACGAGGATCCGGCGGTCCGCGAGGTAGACGACGGCCGTCCCCGACAGGACCGTGAACCACTCGTGCCCCGGGTGGACGCGCTGGTGCTCGGGGCCGACAGCCCTCTCGGGCGTCAGGCGCATCTTCGCCACCATCGTCCCGGGACGGTCTCGCGAGAGCAGCCACGTGGTCTCCCCCGGCCGGCGCTGGGGCTCGGGCCGGATGACGACGTCCTCGTCGTCGACCGGCTCGACGAGCTGGTCGAGCGTCGTGCCGAGCGCCCGCGCGATCGGCACGAGCTGGTCGAGCGCGATGCGGCGGTGCCCGGTCTCGAGACGGCTGAGCGTCGACGGGCTGAGGAAGCACCGCGCCGCCAGGGCGTCCAGGGTCCAGCCGCGCGCGAGGCGCAGCCCGCGGATGCGCTGCCGGACGACGGCGTCGAGGTCAACTTCTTGCGTCATGAGCAAGATCCTATGTCGCAGACGCAGAAGGGTCCTACGGTGGAACGTATGGACTTCCCCGGGCACGACCACCACCACGGCTCCGACCACGGGCACGGCCCCACGCAGGTGCACGGCCATGAGCACGGCCATGACGCGGACGGGCTGGCCGAGCTGCTCGAGCTCGACGCGTCGGTGTTCGGGACGCTGCTCGACGAGGCGGTGTCGGTCGCCGTCGCGCACGCGCCCCGCCCGACGCGCACCGTCGTCGACCTCGGCGCGGGCACCGGCACGGGGACGCGGGCACTCGCGCGCGCGTTCCCGGACGCGGAGGTCGTCGCGGTCGACGCCGACGCGAAGATGCTCGAGCGACTGCGCTCCGGGCTCGCCGGGACCGGCCTCGCGAGCCGGGTGCGCACGGTCGAGGCCGACCTCGACGCCGGCTGGCCGGGCGTCGGTGCCGCCGACGTCGTGTGGGCCTCCGCGTCGCTGCACCACGTCGTCGACCCGGCGCGGGTCCTGCGCGACGCTCACGACGCGCTCGTGCCCGGTGGCCTGCTCGTCGTCGTCGAGATGACCGCCACCACTCCGGTCCCGCCCGACGGCGTCGCGCACCCCGAGCTCGCCGCCCACCTCGAGCGTGCCCTGGGCCAGGCGGGATGGAACCGCTACCCCGACTGGTCGCCGTACCTGACCGACGCGGGCCTGGACCTCGTCGAGCGGCGCGAGCCGACCGCCGTCGTGCCGCCCGGGCCGGACGTGACGCGCTGGGCGCACGCGACCACGACCCGCCAGCGCGAGCACCTCGCCGACCACCTCGACCCCGACGACCTCGCCGCGCTCGACGCGGTCGTCGCGGCGACGAGCCCCGCCGACCCGGCACCCGCGCACACCGTCGGCGCGCGCGGCGGCCGCATCGTCTGGGCCGCCCGCCGCCCCCGCTGACCCCCTTCCCCTGCTGAGGAGAGCCATGACCACCATGTCCGAGAACACCGTCCACGACGTCGCGATCGTCGGCGGAGGCCCCGCCGGGCTGAGCGCCGCGGTGACACTCGCGCGGTCCCTGCGCTCCGTCGTCGTGCTCGACGCCGGCGAGCCGCGCAACGCGCCCGCGGAGGGCGCGCACAACCTGCTGGGGCGCGAGGGGATCCCGCCGCGTGAGCTGCTCGCCGCGGGTCGCGCCGAGGCCGAGGGCTACGGCGCCGAGGTCCGTGACGCGCGCGTGACCCGCGGGGCCGGCGACGTCGAGACGGGCTTCGCACTCACGCTCGACGACGGCGGGACGGTCCGTGCGCGCCGCGTCCTGCTCGCGACGGGCCTGGTCGACGAGCTCCCCGACGTCCCCGGGGTCCGCGAGGGCTGGGGGTCGAGCGTGCTGCACTGCCCGTTCTGCCACGGCTGGGAGGTGCGCGGGCAGCGGATCGCGGTGCTCGCGACCGGGCCCGCCGCGGCGCACCAGGTGCTGCTGTTCCGCCAGCTCACGCCGCACGTCACGCTCTTCCAGCACACCGCGCCCGAGCTCGACGACGCCACGTGGGAGCAGCTCTCGGCGCTCGGCGTGCGCGTGGTGGAGGGCGAGGTCGCGCGCCTCGACGTCGAGGGGCGGGCCGTACGGTCCGTCGTGCTCGCGGACGGGACGTCGTTCCCGGTGGACGCGGTCGTCGTCGGGCCGCGGTTCGTCGCGCGTGGCGAGCTGTTCGAGCAGCTCGGCGGCACGCTCGAGGAGCACCCCTTCGGGCGGTTCGTGCCCGCCGACCCGCGCGGCGCGACAGCCGTCCCGGGAGTCTGGGCGGCCGGGAACTCGAGCGACCTCATGGCGCAGGTGGGCGCGTCCGCCGCGGCCGGGGTCATGGCCGGCGCCGGGATCCACGGCGAGCTCGCACTGGCCGACGCCGCTGCCGCCGTCGCGCGCCGCCGCACCCCGTCCGCAGCGGCCCGGCCCTGACGCCGATCCGACCGCCGTCCACGTCCCGGGCCGTCGCCGAACCCGGGTTTGTCGCCCAGGAGTACGCCGAACCCGGCGACATCCCCGGGTTCGGCGCCCTGGGGTGCGACAAGCCCGGGTTCGGCACCGGGTGGGGCGGGGCGGGCGGGCGGGCAAGGCGGGCGGGGTGGGCGGGGCGGGGCGGGGCGCGGCGACCGTGATGCACGAGACGCCGCCTCATGCTGCGGCGCGCGCGGGCCCGGCGCACGATGGAGACGAACCCGAGCCCACCCGCTGGAGGTACGTCATGCCGTTCGGAATCGGTCGCTCCCCGCAGGACAAGCGCAACCGCACGGTCGCGGACCTGCTCGTCGCGCAGCTCATCGAGGCGGGGGTGCGGCGGATCTACGGCATCGTCGGCGACAGCCTCAACCCCGTGGTCGACGCCGTGCACCGGTCCAACGCGGGCGAGAACGCGGGCAAAGGGATCGAGTGGATCCACGTGCGCCACGAGGAGGCGGCCGCGTTCGCCGCGGCCGCCGAGGCCGAGGTCACGGGCAGCCTCGCGGTGTGCGCGGGGTCGTGCGGGCCGGGCAACCTCCACCTCATCAACGGCCTCTACGACGCCAACCGGTCACGCGTGCCCGTGCTCGCCATCGCGAGCCACATCCCGAGCAAGCAGATCGGCACCGGGTTCTTCCAGGAGACGCACCCCGACCGCCTGTTCACGGAGTGCTCCGTCTACTCGGAGATGATCTCGAGCGCCGAGCAGGCGCCGCGCGTCATCAACTCCGCGATCCACCACGCGTACGGCGCGCGCGGCGTCTCCGTCCTGACGCTCCCGGGCGACGTCGCCGACCTCGACGCGCCCGCCGCCGTGCCCGACGTCGCGTGCCGGCCCGCTCCCCCGCGCGTCGTCCCCGACGCCGCGGCGGTCCAGGAGCTCGCCGCGGCGATCGACGCGGCGAAGAAGGTGACGATCTTCGCCGGCGCGGGCGTGCGCGGCGCGCACGACGACGTGATCGCGCTCGCCGACAAGATCGCCGCGCCCGTGGGCCACTCGCTGCGCGGCAAGGAGTTCATCCAGTACGACAACCCGTTCGACGTCGGCATGTCCGGCCTGCTCGGCTACGGTGCCGCGTTCGACGCCATGCACGACTGCGACCTGTTGATCCTGCTCGGCACCGACTTCCCCTACGACCAGTTCCTCCCGGAGTCCGTCCGCACGGCGCAGGTCGACGTCGACCCGACCCACCTCGGCCGCCGCACGCGCCTGGACCTCGCGGTCGTGGGCGACGTCGGCGAGACCGTGCGCGCGCTCCTGCCGCTCGTGAAGAAGGCGCGGTCGCGCAAGTTCCTCGACGCGATGGTCACCAAGCACGAGAAGGCGATGACCGGCGTCGTCGGGGCGTACACGAAGAAGGTCGAGCGCACGACGCCGATCCACCCCGAGTTCGTCGCCGACACGCTCGACCAGGTCGCTTCCGACGACGCGGTGTTCACCGTCGATACGGGCATGTGCAACGTGTGGGCGGCGCGCTACATCACGCCCAACGGGAAGCGCCGCGTCATCGGGTCGTTCCTCCACGGCTCGATGGCCAACGCGCTCCCCCACGCCATCGGCGTCGCCGCCTCGCAACCCGGCCGCCAGGTCGTCGCGATGTCCGGCGACGGCGGGCTCTCGATGCTGCTCGGCGAGCTCGTCACGCTCAAGCACTACGACCTGCCGGTCAAGGTCGTCCTCTTCGACAACGCGAGCCTCGGCATGGTGCGCCTCGAGATGCTCGTCGACGGGCTGCCGATGTTCGGCACCGAGTCACCGCAGGTCGACTACGCCGCGGTCGCGAACGCCGTCGGCATCCCGGCGGTGCGCGTGGAGAAGCCCAAGGACCTGCGCCGCGCGCTCCAGGAGGCGCTGCACCGGCCCGGGCCGGCGCTCGTCGACGTCGTCACCGACCCCCGCGCGCTCTCGATCCCGCCGAACATCACCGCGGGCCAGGTCCGCGGGTTCGCGGTCGCGATGAGCAAGGAGGTCCTCGGCGGCGGCATGGGCGAGGTCGTCTCGATGGCCCGCGCCAACCTGCGCAACGTGCCCCGCCCGTGACCGACGAGCCCACGCTCGCGGACGTCCGCGACACCGCCCGGGAGGTCTTCGGCTACCGCGACCTGCGCCCCGGGCAGCGCGAGGCGATCGCCGCGCTCCTCGACGGGCGCGACGTCCTGCTCGTCCTGCCGACCGGTGCCGGCAAGTCGGCGGTCTACCAGGTCCCGGGACTCGAGCTGCCCGGGCCGACGCTCGTCGTCTCGCCGCTCATCGCGCTCCAGCAGGACCAGGTGCGTTCCCTGCTCGAGCTCGGCGACGACGACGCGCGGGCCGCGGCCGTGAGCTCCGCGGTGCCCGCCGCCGAGCGGCGTGCCGCGCTCGAGGCCGCCGCGGCGGGCGAGCTGGAGTTCCTCTTCCTGTCGCCCGAGCAGCTCGCCAACGAGGAGGTCCTCGACGCGGTGCGCGCCGCCCGGCCCAGCCTCGTCGCCGTCGACGAGGCGCACTGCGTCTCGACCTGGGGGCACGACTTCCGGCCCGAGTACCTGCGCGTCGGCGAGCGCCTCGACACGCTCGACCCGCGGCCGCCCGTGCTCGCCCTCACCGCGACGGCGTCCCCGCCCGTGCGCGAGGACGTGGCGGAGCGCCTGCACCTGCGCGACGCCGCGGTGATCGTCCGCGGGTTCGCCCGCCCGGGGATCGCGCTCGAGGTCGTGCGCACCGTCGAGGCGGCGGACAAGGACCGCGCGGTCGTCGAGCGCGTCCGCGCGGAGGCCGAGCACGGCGTGGGGATCGTCTACGTGGGCACGCGGCGTCGCACGACCGAGGTCGCCGACGCGCTCGCGGAGGCGGGCCTGCGCACCGCGGCCTACCACGGCGGGCTGCGGCGGGCCGAGCGTGACGAGGCCCAGAGGCGCTTCACCGAGGACGAGGTGGACGTCGTCGTCGCGACGTCCGCGTTCGGCATGGGCATCGACAAGCCGGACGTGCGGTTCGTCGTGCACGCCGACGTCCCCGGCTCGCCGGACTCCTACTACCAGGAGGTGGGACGCGCCGGGCGCGACGGCGAGCCCGCCGTCGCGGTGCTCTTCTACCGCCCCGAGGACCTGGGGCTCCAGCGCTTCTTCGCCGTGAGCGTGCCCGACCGCGACGACCTGCGCGAGGTCGCTCGTGCCCTCGGCCCCGGGACGTCGAGCACCCGTGCGGCCGACGGTCGGGCCCGCCTGCCCCGGCGCCTCGCGCGCCTGCGCGCGCTCGTCGAGGACGCGCGCGCTCTCGCCGGGGACGACGCGCGTCCGGCCGCGGTGGCCGACACCGCGCGAGACCTCGCCGAGGCCCGGCGCCGGGTCGACGACTCGCGCCTGGAGATGATGCGCGCGTACGCCGAGACGGCGCAGTGCCGCCGCCAGTTCCTGCTCGCCTACCTCGGGGAGGACCTGCCCGATCCGTGCGGCCGTTGCGACACGTGCTGGGCCGGCACGGCGGCCGAACGGTCGGCCGACGACGACGCGGCCCCCTGGTCGACCGGCACCACCGTGCAGCACCCGGAGTTCGGCGCGGGGACCGTCATGGGGTACGAGGGGGACGACCGCGTGACGGTCCTCTTCGAGACCCACGGGTACCGGACGCTGAGCCTCGACGCCGTGGCGGAGCAGGACCTCCTCACCCCGTCCTGACCCCGGGGCCGCGCCCGGGCGGGCCGGTAGCATCGCCGCGTGCTCACCAAGGCGTCGGTCACGCAGGACCAGGTCGCGGCCGTCGTGGCGCCGCTCGGCAAGGCCGTCGGCGTCGAGCCGCTGAGCGGCGGGATGTTCGCCAGCGTCTTCGCCGTGGACCTGGCCGCGCCGCCCGGGAGCCCGCTGCCCGACGGCGTCCCCGCGCGTGTCGTCGTCAAGGTCACCGGGGCGGACACCTCGCGCCTGCTGCGCTACGAGCACGGCATCCTCACCACGGAGGACGCCGCCTACCGGGCGGCGCACGCCGCCGGGCTGCCCGTCCCGCGCGTGCTGCACGCCGACCTCACGCGCGAGCACGTGGACGGCGACGCGCTCGTCGTCACGTTCCTCGACGGCTCCCTGTGGAGCGGTCGCGAGCTCGACGACGCGGCCACCGCGGTGGTGCGCCGCGGGCTCGGGTCGTTCATGGCCCGGCTGCACCGGATCACGGGCGACCGGTTCGGGTACCCGGCCCCGGCGTCGGACCTGGCCGCGACACGGTGGCCCGACGCGTTCGCCCGCATGGTCGAGGCCGTGCTCGACGACGCCCGCCGCTGGGGCGTGGAGCTCCCCGAGGCCCGGGCGCGCGACGCCGTCGCGCGCCACCGCGACCTGCTCGCCCACGTGCCGGTCCCCCGGCTCGTGCACGCGGACCTGTGGCCCGGGAACGTGCTGCTCGGCGGCCACGACCAGGCGACCGACGACGCGGGCACGGACGGCCTCGCGATCGTCGGCGTGCTCGACGCGGAGCGGTCGCTGTGGGGAGACCCGCTGTTCGAGCTGGCCGGGGCGGACCAGCTCGGTGCCGGGCCGGTCGACCCCGACCTGATCGCGGGGTACGCCGCCGCGGGCGGGGAGCTGGGCCTGGGCGACGGCACGCCGGGCTCGGGCGACCCCGACGCGTGGACGCGACTGCGCCTGTACCGCGCGTACCTCGCGTGCGTCCTCACCGTCGAGGTGGTCCCGCGCGCCTATGAGGGCGACTGGGTCGAGGGGTACGTCGGCACCGCGCGCGCGAACCTCCTGCGGATGCTCGACGAGCTCGGCTCCTGACCGGGGCCGTCGCACCTGGGGAGTGCTCCCCATGCTCGGACGCCCAGGGCGGCCTCTCGGCACGGTCGGGTCACGATAGGGTGTGCGTACGTTCACGACAACTCCACACGCCACGTCGGGACGACACGTCCGCACGACACACCGCACGGCCGCCCGCTGCAGCAAGGGACCTCGCATGATCGCGTTCATCGTCATCGGCATCGCCGGACTCGCCCTCCTGCTCCTCTCGCTGCTCGTCGGCGAGATCGTCGACCTGGGTGACGGCGCCGTGTCGGGGACGTCGCTCGGCGTGGGTGGTGTGGTCTTCGGCGCCGTCGGCGTGATCGTGGCGTCCAACGACCTGCCGACCTGGCTCGCGTACGTAGGGTCGCTCGTCGTGGCGCTGGTCGTCATGGTGCTCGTCCAGGCCCTGGTCAAGCACCTGCGCGAGTCGGAGGACGGCGTCCCGACGTCGCTCGTCGGCGTGCAGGGCACCGCGACGACCGCGATCGACCCCGCGCGCGGCGAGGTCTCGCTCGACGCGGCGCACGAGCTCGAGCGCCGCCTCGCGTGGTCCGACGAGCCCATCCCGGAGGGCGCGCGCGTCGTCGTGCTCGAGCAGTCCGGGAGCCGCGTGCGCGTCCAGCGCCACTACCCCAACGACTGAGGTTCTGAAGGACCGACCGCGACGCCCCGAGCGTCGACCCGTGGGTGCCGCGCACCCGCACGCATCACCGGCGGCCCGGCCGGGCACCGCCCGGCCCGTCCACCGAGCACTGCCGCACGCCCTGACCTGCCCGCACCCACGGAAGGAGACGCGCCCCGGCGCGGACCATGTTCGACGACACGAACCTCATCACGACCCTGGCGATCGTCGCCCTGGTCATCGCGTTCTTCGCGGTGGTCATCTTCATCAGCAAGCGCATCCGCCGCGTCCCGCCGAACGAGGCCCTGGTCATCGTCGGCCGCGGCGCGGGCCGCAAGGAGGCCGCAGGGAGCGGGCAGAAGGTCGTCGTCGGCGGCCGCACGTTCGTGTGGCCGATCCTCCAGCAGGGCTTCTCCATCTCGCTCGAGCAGCGCCAGATCGGCATCACGGTCGAGGGTGTGGACAAGAACCGCATCAAGATCGCCATCAAGGCGTCGATCAACTTCAAGGTCCGCGGTGACGAGGAGGGCGTGCGTCGCGCGGCCCAGCGCTTCCTCTCCCAGCAGGGCACGCTGACGGAGATCATCAAGGAGTCCCTCGAGGGCTCGCTGCGCTCCATCGTCGGCGACATGACGATCGAGCAGATCATCTCCGACCGCAAGGGCCTGTCCGACCGCGTCGTCGAGTCCACCAAGGCCGACCTCTCGGAGCAGGGCCTCCAGGTCGACCTGCTCAACATCTCCGACATCTCGACGCCGGGCTCGGACTACCTCGCCAACCTCGGCCGCGCCGAGTCGGCCCGCGCCCGCCAGGTCGCCGAGGTCTCCGAGGCCGAGGCGCAGCGCGCGTCCGAGTTCGCCGTCATCGAGGCGGCCGAGCAGATCGCCGAGCGCCAGAAGGCGCTCGACCTCAAGCGCGCCGCGATCAAGGCCGACACCGACCGCGCCAACGCCGAGGCCGAGGCCGCGGGCCAGCTCGCGCGCGCCGAGCAGGACCGCCTCGTCGCGCAGCAGGAGCGCGAGGCGCTCGCCGAGCAGGCGCGCGTGACGCAGGAGCGCCTCGACATCGAGATCCGCAAGCCCGCCGAGGCCAAGGCCTACGCCGAGGTCCAGGAGGCGAACGCGCGTCGTGACGCCGCGAACGCCGCGACCGAGGCCGACGCGTACAAGCGCACCGTCATCGCCGAGGCGAACAAGACGGCCGCGATCCAGGACGCCGAGGCGTCCGCGCAGGCCGTGCGCCGCGCCGGTGAGGCCGAGCGTGACCGCCAGGTCGCCCTCGCCGCCGGTATCAAGGCCGAGGGTGAGGCGCGCGCCGCCGCGATCGAGGCCGAGGGTCGCGCCGAGGCGGCGGCGACCGACGCCAAGGCCGACGCGCTCCAGAAGTACGGCGAGGCGGCCCTGGTGCAGGAGCTCATCGAGCGCCTGCCCGAGATCGTGCGCGCCGCGGCCGAGCCGATCGGCAACATCCAGGGCATGACCGTCGTCTCGACCGACGGCGCGTCCGCGGTGACGAAGAACGTCGCGTCGGTCCTCGGCGAGGGCCAGGGCGTCATCAAGCAGCTCACCGGCGTCGACATCAACCAGCTCATCGCCAACCTCGCGGGCACGCAGCTCACGCCGTCGGGCGAGTCGTCGTCGAACGGCACCTCGCACTGACCCACCCTGCCGAGCATGTGGTTGTGGCCCGTCCGGACGTCCGGACGGGCCACGACCACATGGTCGACGGACCGGGCGCGGGCCGGTCTGATCAGGTCCAGCCGAGTCGGCCGAACGCGTCGAGCGCGAGCAGGACGCCGAGGATGCCCAGCACCCAGCCGGTCATGTCGGTCGCGTTCCTCGTCAGCCACGCGTCGAGCCGGCGCAGCAGCGGGTCGACCGCGCGTGCAGCGACGACGCGCCCGAGCAGCAGCAGGAGCGCGGGCGCGATCATCACGACGCAGTAGGCCGCCAGGATGCCGCCGGTCGCGGGCCAGCCGACGTCCGACGTCGTGAGCAGACCGATCGCGGCGAGGTACGGCAGCATCGTCCCGACCTCGAGCGCGACGGCTCCGAGCGCGAGCCCCATGAGCGGCAGCACGGACGGGCGGGTCCGCACCGCACCGGCACCGTCCGCGTCCGCCTCGATCCCCAGCGCGCGCTCGCGCCAGCGGGTGAGCCGCCCCGGGCGGGGGGCCGACGTCGTCCCTGCTGCCGGCGAGGTCGGCCCGCCCGGTACGTCGGTCGGGGCACCGACCGACGCCGGTGCGACGGCGGCCGCGCGCGCGTCCCGCCGGGCCGCGCGCTTGCTGTCGAACCGGAAGCTCAGCGCGAAGAGGCCGATGCCGAGCAGGAGCTGCACGATCGCCGCGGCGCGGGTGTCGAGGGCGTCGCCGAACCGGTCGAGGAAGGCCCCTGCGCCCAGCAGGACGACGATCCCGACGGCCAGGTAGAACGCGGCGACCGTGCCGAGGTAGACGAGCACGCGCCCGGCCCGCAGGCGGCCCGGGGCGAGGAGCAGCCAGACGGGGATCAGCAGCGTGCCGAAGCTCGTGGAGTCGATGAGGGCCAGTACGACGAGCACGCCCGCCATCGCGGCGAGGCCGAGGCCGGGCCCGCCGACGGCGTCGAGGTCGAGAGGGATGTCCATGCCGTCGAGCCTCGCCCCCGGGGCACCGTCCCGTCGTCGGGCGAACGGCCGACCCGGGGCCATCGGCGGCGCCACCCCGGGGGCGGCGGCGCCGCCGTCGTACACCGTTCGGCCGATCCGTCGATCCGCGCACTGTGCTGGGATAGGTGCGTGAGCACGGACGGCGGGACGGACGAGGCGCGCCCCGGCAAGCCCGGGCGCTCCGGCACCTGGCAGGTGGCGGTCCGGTCGGTACCCCAGGTCTGGCGCATCGAGGACCGCCGCAACGACGCCTTCTCCGCCGTCACCACGTTCGTCCTCGGGTGGGTCCTCCTCGAGGTGGGCCTCGTCGGGATCGTGCGCGCGCCGTTCGTCGTCGAGCCGGCGGAGCCGTGGTGGCGCGTCGCCCTGCTCGGGGCCGGCTGCCTCCTCATCCTCGTCAAGCGCGCCCACCCGATCCTGGCGCTCCTCGGCGGCGTCGCCGTCACCGCCGTCGACGTCCGGTGGGGCGGCAGCCTCGCGATCACGCTCGTCCTGTGGGACCTGCTCTACGCCGCCGCACTGTGGTCGGGGCCGCGGGCGCGCGCGTGGCTCTGGGGGGTGGCCGTGACCGTCGCGGTCCTGGGCTCCGTGGCGGCGGGCGAGGCCGCGCGCGACGTGCGGCAGTTCGTGTACATGGGTCTCCAGCTCGGAGCCGTGCTCCTCGTGCCGATGTGGTGGGCGACCAACGTGCGCACCAAGAGCGAGCTCGCCGAGCTCGCGGACGAGCGCGCCGACCTCGCGGCGCGCGAGGCGGAGGCCGCGGCGCGCACGGCCGACCTGGAGCGGCAGCGGGCGAGCGACCTCGAGCGCATCGCGGAGCTCGACCGGCACGAGGCGGTGCAGGCCGAGCGCGCCGCGATGGCGCGCGACCTGCACGACGTCATCGCCTCGCACCTGTCCACCATCGCGATCCACTCCGGGGCCGCGCTCGCCCTCCTGCCCGACGCGGCGAAGGACCGGGCCGCGCTCGAGCAGGTGCGCGCGAGCGCCGTCGCGTCCCTCGACGAGATGCGGTCGATGATCCTGCTGCTCCGCACGGAGGGTCGGCGCGACGACGTCCCCGACGCCGTGGCCGCGCCGGGCCGGCTCGCGGGCCTCGACGCCCTGCTCGACGCCGCGCGCGCCACCACCACGGTCACGCTCGACGACCCCGACGGCGTCGCCGCGTCGGACCTGCCCGCCGCGGCGGACCAGGCGCTGTTCCGGATCGTGCAGGAGGCCGTGACGAACGCGCTCAAGCATGCGCCGGGGTCGCCCGTGACGGTGCGGCTCGTCCGCGACGGGTCGGCCGTCGTGCTCGAGGTGCGCGACGACGGCGCGCCGGGCTCGGCGGCGGTCGAGGCCCCCCTGAGCGCGGGCACCGGGCTGCTGACCATGCGCGAGCGGGCGGACGGCCTCGGCGGGACGTTCGAGGCGGGGCCGACGACGGCCGGCGGATGGGCCGTGCGCGCGACAGTCCCGGTCGCCGAGCGTCCGATCGAGAGGGAGAACGCGTGACGTCACGACCGGTCCGGGTGCTGCTGGCCGACGACCACGCGGCGATCCGCGCGGGCCTGCGCCTCCTGCTCGACGCCGCCGACGACGTCGAGGTCGTCGGCGAAGCGTCCGACGGCACCGCGGCGATCACCAACGCCCGGGCGCTGCGGCCCGACGTCGTGCTCATGGACCTGCGCATGCCCGGCGTCGACGGCATCGAGGCCACCCGCGTCATCACGGGCGAAGGGCTCGCCGACGTCCTCGTGCTCACGACGTTCGACCTCGACGAGTACGTCGACGGCGCGCTCCGCGCGGGCGCCGCGGGCTTCCTCCTCAAGTCCGCGGAGCCCGCCGCGCTGCTCGACGCGGTCCGTCGGGTCGCCGACGGCGACGGCGTGCTCGCGCCCGAGGTCACGCGCCGCCTCCTCGCCGCGTTCGCGCGCGGCCCGGCGGCCGACGGCGCCCCGCGTCCAGACCCGACCGCCCGCCCGGGCGGGCCCGCAGCTCCGGCCGGGGGACCGCCCTCGGACACCGGCGGTGGCCTCCCGACACCCGCCGCCGGGCCGAGCACCGACGCGAGCGGGCCGGCCCAGGATCCACGGCTCGCCGACCTCACGCCCCGCGAGGTGGACGTGCTCGCGGCGCTCGGCCGCGGCCTCTCCAACCAGGGCATCGCGGCGGACCTCTACATCACCGAGGCCACGGCCAAGACGCACGTCTCGCGCGTCCTCGCCAAGCTCGGCGTCGCGACCCGCATGCAGGCGGCCATCGTGGCCCGCGACACCGGCCTCGCCTGACCGCCCACCCCAAGGGGTAGAACCCTGGTCGCGCGAGGTAGAACTCCGGTCCCGCGGGGTAGAACCCCGGTCGCGCGACGTAGAACCGTGGTCGCACAACCACGGTTCTACCTCGGCGGACCACGGTTCTACCTCGGCTGACCACGGTTCTACCTCGCGCACCCACGGGCGCGGTCCCGGCCCTGGCCCGGCGGTCGTGCCGTCAGCGCGGGAGGTGGCGGGTCGTGCGGTCGAGGTAGGTATCGGCGTCGAAGTCGTCCATGAGCGCGCTCTGGACGATGAAGCCCTGGCACGCGGCGACGAACAGCGGCGCCTGCTCGGCGCCGACCGCCGCCGCGCGCGCGGGGTCGAGCCCGTGCGTGCGCTCGTGCCACGCCGCGACGTAGGTCGCGAAGACCGAGCGCAGACGGGCGAGGACGGCCGAGGCGAACTCGAGGATGCGAGGGTCGGTCACGGCCTCGCCCCAGACCTGGAGCAGGATCGCGGTGCTGCCGAGCTCGCGCACCACCCCGTGCATGAGGACGGCGACCAGGTCGGACGGCGGAGGGAGCGGGTCGCGCTCGGCGAGTCGTTCGACGTCGGCGATGCGCCCGCCGACGATCCGGCCCGCGACGTCGTGCACGATCGCCATCTTGGAGTCGTAGTAGCCGTAGATCGCCCCGGCGGAGAGCCCGGACTCGGCGATGATCTCCGCCATCGAGGTGGCTGTGAAGCCCTTGCGGCGGAACACGCGCAGGGCTGCGGCGGCGATGTCGTCGCGCCGCTGCGCCCGGTACTCGTCGCTCACCCGTGGCATGCGCCCACTTTAAACCGAACGATCGTTCTTGACAGAGGGCGCCGACAGGTCGACCCTTTAGAGAACGAACATTCGTTTTACGAGAGGTCTCCCCATGAGTTCCGCCGCCGCCCCGCACACGCACTGGCCGCGCGTCGTGACGACTGCCGTCGGGCTCGTCGCCCTCGTCGCGGTCGTCGTCCTCGCGTTCCTCTGGCCCTCCGTCACCGCCGAGCCGAAGGACCTCCCCGTCGCGGCCGCGGGCGACCCCGCCGTCGTCGCCCAGGCGCAGGCCGGGCTGGACCAGAACGCACCGGGCGCGATCGAGCTCGTCGCCGTCGCCGACCGTGACGCGGCCGTCGACCTCGTCGAGTCCCGCGACGCGTACGGTGCGCTCGTCCTCGGGCAGCAGCCCGAGGTCCTCACCGCCTCGGCGGCGAGCCCCGCCGTCGCGCAGCTCCTCGCGGGCCTCCAGCCCGCGCTCCAGGCGCAGGTCGACGCCGCCGCGACCGCGCAGGGCGTGCCCGCCGACGCGGTCCCGACCGTGGCGGTGACCGACGTCGTCCCGCTCTCGGCGGACGACGCGCGCGGCACCACGCTCGCCGCGGCGTCGTTCCCCCTCGTGCTCGGGGGGATGGTCGGTGGCATCGCCATCTCGCTCGCGGTCGTCGGCGTGTGGCGTCGTGTCGCCGCGCTGGGCGTCTACGCGGTCGTGGGCGGGCTCGCGATCGCGGCGGTCCTGCACGGCCTCGGCGGGCTGCACGGCGCGTACCTCGCCGACTCGCTCGCCGTCGCGCTCACGCTGCTCGGCATCGGGGGCACGATCGTCGGCGCCGTCGCGGTGCTCGGGCGCCCCGGCATCGCCGTGGGCCCCGTCCTGTTCCTGCTCGTCGCGAACCCGCTCTCCGCGGCCGCGATGCCGGTCGAGTTCCTGCTCAGCCCGTGGGGCGCCGTCGGGCAGTGGTTCCCGCCGGGTGCGTCCGCGACCCTCCTGCGCGACCTGTCGTACTTCCCCGGCGCAGGCACGACCTTCCCCTGGCTCGTGCTCACGGGATGGGCCGCGCTCGGGCTCCTGCTCTCGCTCGTCGGCCACTTCCGCGACCGCGGCGCGGCGACCCCCACCGCCCTCCGCGAGGCGGACGACGTCGCACCCCCGCCCGAGCGCGTGGGCGCCGCGCGCTGACCGAGCACGCGGCACCGACGCCGGGCCCGGTCCGTCAGGCCGGGACGAGGTCCGGGCTCTGCACGACGAGCGCGGCGTGGCGCGCGCCCGCCTCCATCGCCTCCTCGACGCCCGCGCCCCGCAGGTGCGCGTCGAGGAAGCCCGCGAAGAAGCCGTCGCCCGCACCGTTCGTGTCGACGACGTGCGGCACGTGCTGTGCGGGCACCTCGACGAAGCCGCCCTCGGGCGTGAGCGCGACGGCACCGCGCGACCCGTGCGTGCACACCACGAGCCGTGCGCCCGCGTCGACCCGCGCGGACATGAAGCCGCGCCAGTCCTCGAGGCGGTCCCCGCTGAGGAACACGTGCGTCCCGGCGTCGACCCAGGGCCGGTGGAACGCGGACTCGCCGTCGTAGTCGTGCAGGTCGACCCAGACGTCGCGACCGCGCGACACCGCGAGGTCGAGCACGGGGAGCGCCGGGAGCGCGAGGTCGACCACGACGGCGCGTGCCGCGTCGAGCGCCGCGACCGCGACGTCCCACGACGCGCCCCGGGCCGCGACCTCGCCGGGGGCGCGCAGATAGACCGAGACGCGCCCGCCGTCGTCGTCCATGAGGTTGAGGTGGCTCTCGGTGCGCCCGTCGGGCGAGGGCTCCGCGAGCACCCGCACGCCCGCACCGTCGAGCACGGACCGGACGCGCGCGGCGTCGTCGTCCTCCCCGAGCACGGTGCGCAGCAGCACCGACCGACCGAGCCGCGCGAGGTTGAGCGCCTTGCCCGCCGAGGTCCCCCCGACCGTGTGGCGGTGCGACCGGGCGAACACGGTGTGCGGTGTGGGCGCGGGCAGCTCGTCGAGCTGCACGAGGAGGTTCCACGACGCCGGCCCGGCGACCAGGATCTCGGTCCCGACGGGGTCGGGCAGGGCGGTGGACGGGAGCGTCGCGTCGGTCACGTCGCGCACCCTATCCCCGGTCAGTCCGTGACCGTGATGCCGAGGCTGTGCGCGAACGTCGCTGCGAGGCGCGCGAGCTGGGTCGAGTCGATCGTCGCGCCCCGCAGGGACTCGATGCCGCTCAGCTCGTCGATCTCCGCGCCCCGGAGGTCGACGTGCGCGAGCGTGGACCCCTGCACGTCGAGCCGGCGCACGCGCGTGCCCTCGAACGCCACGCGCAACGCGTCCGCGGCGACGAGGTCCAGCTCGTCGATCGTGCAGTCGGTGAACATCACGTCGCGCAGGGTCGTGCCCCGCAGGTTGACGAAGCCGAGCTTGCAGCCGACGAACCGGACCCCCGCCCACGACGACTCGTACAGCTCGGCGGACCCGAGCCGCGCGCCGTGCACCTCGACCTCGCGCCACCGGCCGCGTGTCCCGCGCAGCACGGGCACGTCGAGACGGTCGAGCACCACCTCCGTGAGCGTCACCGCCCCGAGGTCCGCCTCGTCGGCGCGAACCTGGTCGAGCCGCGTCGAGAACACGCTCGCGCCGTGCAGGTCGAGCCGGTCGAGGCGGAGGTCGACGAGCTCGAACCCTTCGAGGTCGGCCTCGGCCTCGAGGTCGTACGCGTCGCCGCGCTGCAGGTCGTCCAGGACGACCGGGTCGATCACGGGCGGCTCGGTCGTCGGCTTCTTCGGGCGCACGCCCCGAGCCTAGGACCCGCCACCGACGCCCCGCGCCACGGGCGTGCGCGCCTTGATCACCTCGAAGATCGCCGACCAGTTGTCCCGCCCGTGCCCGGCGGCGAGCGCGCGCTCGTAGTGCGACAGGACCGCGCGCGGCAGCACGTCGTCGACCCCGAGCTCCTCGCTCGCTCCGAGGACGTGCGCCGCGGTCGCGCCCATCATCGTCGCGGTGCTGAGGTGGCCCGGGTGGACGCCGGTCTCGAACTCCGTCCCCGGAGCACCGTCGCCCCCGATCATCGCGGGCGTCTCGACGAGCGTGCGCAGCGCCTCGGGGACGAACTGCGTGGGCGCGACCCCGGCCGCCTGCGCGAGCGCGGTCGCGTGCGCGAGGCCCGACAGCGCGGTGAGGAAGACGTCGAGCTGCGCCTGGTAGAGGACCTGCGCGCGGCCCGGGTCCTCGCCGAGGTAGCGCGGCGTGCCGAGCAGCGCGAGCGTGCTCTCGTGCGCGCGGAAGGCCGCCTCCGGACCGGAGTAGTACACGTACGCGTCCGGGGTCCCGACCAGGGGCGCGGGCACCATGACGCCGCCGGTCACGAGCGTCGCGCCGTGCTCGTCCGCCCAGCGCGCGGCGGCGCGCGTCGCGTCCGGCGTGTCCGAGCTGAGGTTCACGGCCGTCCGGCCGCGCAGGACGTCGGTCGCCCCGCCGAGGACGTCGTACATCGCCGCGTAGTCCGTCAGGCTCAGCAGGACGACCTCGCTCGCCGCGACCGCCTCGGCCGGGGTCGCGGCGAGGACGGCGCCCTCGGCCACGAGCGCGTCGGCCCGCGACGGCGTGCGGTTCCACACGGTGACGGGGTGGCCCGCGCCGAGCAGCGTGCGGACCATGGCCTGGCCCATCGGACCCAGGCCGATCAGCGTGACGGCGGCGTGCGCGCTCATCGTGCTCCTCCTGCGGTGACGCTGCGGTCGTGGATGCGGGCAGTGGTGCGGGCAGGGTCGCGGATGCTCTCGACGACGCGCGCGAACCCGTCGGCACCGTGGCCGGCGTCGACCTGGCGGTCGATGAGCGCCTGCACGGCCGCGACGACGTCGGCCGAGAGCCCGGCCTCCTCGCTCGCCCGCACCAGGTGGGTGAGGTCGGAGAAGTCGAGGCTCTGCTGGCCGGGACCGGCGTAGTCGCGGCGGTCGATCACGTCCGCGTAGCCCGCGAGCTCCGACGTCATCGCGACGAGCCACGGCGCGGCGCGGCGCGCGAAGTCGCTCGCGCTCACGCCCGCGGTGCCGACCATGGCGACGCCGTGGAAGAAGCCCGCGAACATCGCGTACATCCCCGCAAGCAGCGCGAGGTCGTAGAGCGGCGCGAGGCCCGGGTCCTCGCCGAACCACGTGCTCTCGCCCCACGTGTCGAGCACGGGACGGGCGCCGTCGAACGCGGCGCGCGACCCGCTGTACAGGACCTCGGCCCCCGGCCCGCCGATCATCCCGGGGACGGCCATGATGCCGCCGTCCAGGTAGGTCGCCCCGTGGGAGCCGGCCCAGGCGGCGAGCTCGCGGGACTCCTCGGGCGTCGTCGTCACGAGGTTGACGAGCGTCCGGCCCCCGAGCGCGTCCGCGACCGGGTCCAGGGTCTGGTGCACCGACGCGTGGTCGAGCAGGACCGCGACGACGAGCGGCGAGGCGGTGACGGCGTCGCGCACCGATGCCGCCTCGCGGGCGCCGGCCCCGACGAGCGCGTCCGCACGGCCCGGCGTGCGGTTCCACACGGTCGTCGGGTGGCCGGCGGCGACGGTCGCGGCGGCGAGGGCGCTGCCCATCGCGCCCAGGCCGAGGACGGTGACGGGGCGCGCTGCGGGTGCTGCGGGTGGTGGCGGTCGGGCATCGTTCCTCCGGGTCGGTGGGTGGGTCCTCGGGCGGCCGACGGCGCGGCGTGCCCTCGCGGTCCACCCTCCCCGGCGTACGGTCGCCCGGGAAGAACGCACTTCGAGGTGGGGTTCTCACCACTGGGTGAGCGTGCAGGTCAGGGCGCCTCCCGCGACGGAACGAGTGCGACGAAGGAGCGAACGATGACGACGACGGCGGTCCGCACCTCCCCGGGCACGGGGACGCCCACGGGCACGTCCACCGGCGCCGCCACCGGACCCGCGCGGCGCGGGCCCTACGTCTGCGGCCTCGACGCGGCGATGGACGTCGTGAGCGGGAAGTGGAAGTCCCTGATCCTCTGGGAGCTCGCGGCCCACGGCGTGCGCAGGTACGCCGAGCTCAAGCGCGGCCTGCCCGGGGTGAGCGACAAGGTGCTCGCGCAGCAGCTCCGCGAGATGGAGGCGGACGACCTCCTCGTGCGCGAGGTGTTCCCCGAGGTGCCGCCGCGCGTCGAGTACTCCCTCACCGCGCACGGCCGCTCGCTCAACACGGCGCTCGCGTCCCTGGGCGACTGGGGGCGCGACCGCATCGAGCGCATCGGCGCCCCGCGCGCCGGCTGACCCGGCGGCTCAGGGCTCGGGGTGCAGGGCGTCGTAGCGCCAGAACCTGCGCTGCGACCGCACGACGAGCCACAGCACGACGACGCACGCCACGCCCCCGGCGACGGCGGCCCACGCCTCGCCGACCCACGTCGCCTGCGCCCCGAGCACGAGCTCGCCGAGGCGCGGCCCACCCGCGACGACGACGATGAACACGCCCTGGAGGCGGCCGCGCATGTCGTCGGGCGTCGCGGTCTGGAGGATGGTCTGGCGGAACACCGCGCTCACCGCGTCCGACGCGCCCGCGAGGGCCAGCGCCACGCTCGCCGCGACGACACCGCCCACGAGAACCGTCGTCGGGGCCGTCGGGCCGACCCCGACGAGCACGAGGCCGAACAGCACGATCGACAGCCCGTACGCGGTGACCGCCCAGACGATGACGCGGCCCTGCCAGCGCACGCGGGACAGCCCGCCGGAGAACACGCCCGCGAGCACGGCGCCGACCGCGAACGCCGCGGTGAGCACGCCCGTGGTCGCCTCCCCGCCGCCGAGGAACAGGACGCCCGCGGCGGGCAGCAGCACGCGCGGCGACGCGAGCACCATCGCGGCGAGGTCGACGAGGAAGGTCGTGCGGACGTTGGGCTGCGTCGCGAGGTAGCGCAGGCCGTCGACGACGGACCGCCAGCCCACGACCCGGCGGCGCCGCCCCGCGGGCGCGGCCTGCGGGGTGTCGTCGCCGGTGAGCGGCGGGATGTCGGGCAGCCGCCACACGGCCCACAGCGCGGCGGTGAAGAGCACGGCGTCGATCGTGTACGCGACCTGGTAGCCCCACAGCGCGACGAGGAAGGCGCCGCCCAGCGGGCCCACGGTGAGCGCGACGTTCCAGGCGATCGTCTGGAGCGCGTTGGCCGCGGGCAGGAGCCGGGGCTCGACGAGGCGCGGGATGATCGCCGAGCGCGCCGGGTTGTTGATGGCGAACGCCGCGGACTGCGCGGCGACGAGCGCGTAGAGCACGCCCACCGAGTTCAGGTGCAGCCACGCCTGGACCGCGATGAGCGCCGTGATGACCCACAGGGCGGTCGACGCCGCGAGCGCGACCTTGCGGCGGTCGTACGCGTCGACGAGGGCGCCGCCGTAGAGCCCGAGCACGACGAGGGGCACGAGGGCACAGAGCCC
Organism: Cellulosimicrobium cellulans; assembly: GCF_016921195.1. Classification (GTDB taxonomy): domain Bacteria; phylum Actinomycetota; class Actinomycetes; order Actinomycetales; family Cellulomonadaceae; genus Cellulosimicrobium; species Cellulosimicrobium cellulans_F. The sequence goes on along the minus strand of NZ_JAFGYF010000001.1, from coordinate 595,016 downwards.
GAGCACGCCGACCGCGAGCGACGAGCCGGTGAGCGCGTAGACCTGGAGGCCGACCGCGACGACGGTGAGCTGCGAGCCGAGGTTCGAGATGCCCAGCCCCCACCACAGCCGGCGGAACGGCGGGGAGGTACGCAGCGGCGTCGTGTCGGCGAGGAGACCGTTGACGCGAGCCACGATCGCCGAGCCTACGTCAGCGATCGCCTCAGGCCGTTCCCGCGTCCTCCGGGGAGCCGTCCGCCGTCGTCTCCGCCCCCTCGCGCGCGTCCTCCTCGCCCCAGGCGTCGGCGTGGCGGTGCGGGGGCCCGGGCGGCGGCTCGTAGCCCGGGTGCGGTCCGGGTGTGAGGTAGGTGCGCGCGAAGAACAGCGAGGCCGCGAGGTCCTCGCGGCGCTCGGCAGCGGTCCGGGCGCGGCGCGTCGAGATCTCGACGACGACGTCGCCCGACCACCCGCGCCGCACGAGCTCGGCGAGCACCTTGTCGCACGGCTGGTCGCCGCGCCCCGGGACGAGGTGCTCGTCCGTGATCGACGACGACCCGTCGGCGAGGTGCACGTGCGCGAGGCGGCCGTCGAACACGTCGAGCAGCGCGAGCGCGTCCTGCTGCGCGACGGCGGCGTGCGACAGGTCGAGCGTCACGTGCTCGTAGCCGTGCTCGGACGGGTCCCAGCCCGGGAGGTACGCCTGCATCTCGCGCTTGCGGCTGCGCCACGGGTACATGTTCTCGACCGCGATGGTCACGCCCTCGGTCTCGTCGAGCTCGCCGACGAGGTCCTCGAACTCGCGCGCGTAGCGGTACTGCCACCGGAACGGCGGGTGCACCACGACGGTGCTCGCCCCGACCTCCTGCGCCAGCTCGACGCTGCGCCGCAGCTTGGGACCGGGCGAGCGCCCCCACACGCGCTGGCTGACCAGGAGCGTGGGCGCGTGGATGCTCCGGATGGGGACGTCGTGGTCGGCGGCGAGCCGCCGGAGCGTCGCGGCGTCCTGGGTCGTCTCGTCGGACCACACCATCACCTCGACGCCGTCGTACCCGAGGTCGGCCGCCGCCTCAAAGGCGTACGGGGCCTTGCGCGGGTAGACGCTGGCCGTCGAGAGCGTGACGTGGATGCGCTGCGCCTCTTCCGGTGCCGGGGAGGGCGCGCGCGGCGTCGTCGCGTCGGACATGCCGGTCACCCTAGACCCGTCGGCTGTGCCCCACACCCAGCGAGCGCTCGGCTGGGGAGAAGCGGTGGACCGCCCTGGCCTCGCCATGGCGGCGACGGCGGGCGTCATCGACATCCACGTGGTCGCGGGCTCGACGGGAGACACCGGGACCCGCGTCGCGCGCGCCGGGCAAGGCGGTCCTGTGGGACGGGGGCCCTGGGGCCCTCGCCTTGTGCGGGGCTTTCCCCTAGGATGCACTGGTCCAGACCACTTGTCTGCCGGAGGAACCACCATGGACCGTGCCGTCGTCGTCGCGATCACCGAAGGCCTTCACGCCCGCCCCGCCGCCCTGTTCGTCAAGGCGGCCGCCGCCCAGCCCGCGCCCGTGCGGATCGCCAAGCCGGGCGGCGACCCCGTGGAGGCGGCGAGCATCCTCAGCGTCATGACGCTCGGCGTCGCGGCCGGGGACGAGGTCGTCCTCTCGACCGACGCCGACGGCGACGACGCGAGCGCGTCGATCGACGCGCTCGCGACCTTCCTGGAGCAGACCGAGGTCGCCTGAGCCCGTCGGCCCGGCCCGCCACCTGCGCCCACCACCAGCCGCCGAACCCGGGGTCGTGGTCACCCCAGCCGCCGAACCCAGGGATGTCGCCGGGTTCGGCGGCCGGGGTGACCACAACCCCGGGTTCGGCAGCGGGGTGGGGCGTGGCCGCTAGAGGCCCAGCTCGGTCAGGATCGGGAGGCGCGACCGGACGGCCGCGCGCGCCGCGTCGGGCGTGGGCTGCTGGAGCGCGAGGAACGCGAGCTCCTCGCACTGGTCCGACGTCGTCGCCCCCAGCACCGTCGCCACGTCGGCGAGGGCACGGGGCGTCATGGACAGCGACGTCACGCCGAGGCCCACGAGGACCGGCGCGAGCACCGGGTCGGCCGCGGCCTCGCCGCACACACCGAGCGGTCGCCCGTTGAGCGCCGCCCCCGAGCCGGTCGCGCCGACGAGCGCGAGGACGGTCGGCTGCCACGCCGTCGAGAGCCGCGCGAGGTCGGAGACCTCGCGGTCCGCCGCCATCGTGTACTGCGTGAGGTCGTTCGTACCGATGCTCGCGAACGACGCCTTCGCCAGCACCCAGCGCGCCCCGAGCGCCGCGGCGGGGACCTCGATCATCACGCCCGCGGTGCCCAGGCCGTGCTCCGCGCACAGCGCGACGAACGACTCCGCCTCGTCCGGCGTCGCGATCATCGGCGCCATGACCCACACGTCCGCCGACTCCGCCTCCGCGGCACGCGCGATGGCCGTGAGCTGCCGGTCGAGCACCTCGGGGTGCCGGCGCGCGGTGCGCAGGCCGCGCACGCCGAGCGCCGGGTTGGGCTCGGCCTCGGGCGTGACGAACGGGAGCGGCTTGTCCGCTCCCGCGTCGAGCGTCCGGACGACGACCTTGCGGCCGCCGAAGGCCGCGAGCACCTCCCGGTAGGCCGCGACCTGCTCGTCGATCGTCGGCTCGACCGTGCGGCCCAGGAAGCACACCTCGGTGCGGAAGAGCCCCACGCCTTCCGCCCCCGCCTCCGCGGCGGCCCGCGCGTCCTCCCCGTTCGCGACGTTGGCGAGGAGCTCGACGCGACGACCGTCCGCCGTCCGCCCCTCGCCGTCGAAGCGGCGACGCTCACCGCGTGCCCCCCGGGCCGCGACGACGGCGGCCACGTCCTGGGCGGACGGGTCGCGCTCGACCGTGCCGAGCCCGCCGTCCACGAGCACCATGTCGCCGTCGTGCAGGGTCAGCGCGTCCTCGACCGCCACGACGGCCGGGATGCCGAGAGCGCGCGCGAGGATCGCGGTGTGCGACGTCGGCCCGCCGCCCCGCGTCACGACGGCGAGCACGCGCTCCGGGTCGAGCTGGGCGGTGTCCGCGGGCGCGAGGTCGTCCGCGACGAGCACGAACGCGAACCCGGGGTCGGGCACGCCCGGAGCAGGCAGGCCGAGCAGCGTCGCGACGATCCGGTCGCGCACGTCGCGCACGTCGCGCGCCCGCTCCGCCATGAGCCCGCCCAGCGCCTCGAGCTGCCCGACGACGACGCCCGCCGCGTCCCACACGGCGCGCGCCGGGGTGGACCGCTGCTCACGCACGCGCCCGACGGCGTCGCGCGCCAGCGCGGGGTCCGCCGCCATCGCGGCGGTCACGCCGAGCACCTCCGCCGCGGTGCCCTCGGCCCGCGCGGCGCGCGCCGTGAGGTCCTCCTGGACGGTCGTGACGGCCGCGAGGACCTGCGTCACCGCGAGGTCCACGTCGGCGTCCGTGCCGTCCGCGGCGAGCGGGGTCGGGTCCGGCTCGGGGACCGGGTCGGGCATCCGCACGACCGTTCCCGCGCCCCGGCCGGGGCTGACCGGCACACCGGTCAGCCCCGGGTCGAAGACCCGTGCAGGTGCGCGCGTCGCGTCGTCGGCGACGGTCACGCCGTGCCTCCGCTGCCCGAGCCGGTCCGGCTCGGGACGTCGCCCTCGGTGCCGTCGGTGGCTCGGTCGCCTCGCGCGGCCGTCGGGGCGTCGAGCACCGGAGCGTCCACCGTCGGGGTGCCGGTCGCCCCCGCGGCCCCCGTCGCCTCGACAGCACCGTCGGTGTCGTCCTCGCGGCCCGGGGTCCGCAGGTTCCAGCGCGTGATGACGAAGCGGAAGAGGAAGTAGTAGATCACCGCGTAGCCGAGCCCGATCGGGATGAGCAGGAGCGGCATCTCGGCGATCCGGAAGTTCAGCAGGTAGTCGATCGCGCCGGCCGAGAACCCGAAGCCGTCGCGGATACCGAGAGCGTTGACCAGGGCGAGCGACGTCCCCGTGAGCACCGCGTGGATGACGTACAGCGGGTAGGCGACGAAGACGAACGCGAACTCGAGCGGCTCGGTCACGCCCGTGACGAACGAGACGAGCGCGGCGGAGCCCATGATGCCCGCGACGACCTTGCGCTGAGCCGGCTTGGCGGTGTGGACGATCGCGAGCGCAGCGGCCGGGAGCGCGAACATCATGATGGGGAAGAAGCCGGTGAGGAACGTGCCGGCCGTGGGATCACCCGCCAGGAACCGGAAGATGTCGCCCTGGGCGACCGTGCCGTCGGGCGCGGTGTACTCGCCGAACTGGAACCACGGCAGCGAGTTGAGCAGGTGGTGCAGGCCGATCGGGACGAGCAGACGGTTGAGCGTGCCGAAGATGAACGCGCCGAGGATCGTCGAACCCGTGACGAACCCACCGATCGTGTCGTTGATCAGCCAGTCGAAGGCGGGGTAGATCAGGGCGCCGACCACGGCGATGAGGACCGACACACCCGCGGTGACGATCGGGACGAAGCGTCGCCCGCCGAAGAACGCGAGGTACGGAGGCAGCTTGATCCGGTAGTACTTCTGGTAGAGCAGCGCCGCCGTGAGGCCGATGACGATGCCCCCGAGCACGCCGTAGTTGATGAGCTCCTGCGTCTCGCCCTCGGCGGCCTTGCCGAGCACGTAGGGCGAGAGGGAGTCGCTGACGCCCTTGAAGACGAGGTAGCCGATGAGGGCCGCGAGGCCCGTCGTCCCGTCGGACTTCTTCGCGTACCCGACCGCGACGCCGAGGGCGAAGATGATCGGCAGGTTGGCGAACAGCGCGTTGCCGGCCGCCCCGAGCACGTCGGCGACGGGCTGCATCCACGCGAAGGTGCCGGCCACGCCGTCGGCGCCGAGCATGTCGGGCTGGCCCAGGCGCAGCAGGAGCGCGGCGGCGGGCAGGGACGCGATGGGCAGCATGAGCGAGCGCCCGACGCGCTGGAGCTGCGCGAAGCCGGGCACGCCCTTCTTCGTCCTCGTCGGTTCGGCGACGGTGGTCATGTGTCGTTCTCCTCCTGGGTGGGCCTGGGGCGCAGGCCGAGGTGCGTCGAGCGGCGGCTGTGGCGCGACGTCGTACGGGCGTCGTTGCCGGTCCCGGGGCACGACGAGAAGACCTGGGGCCGTCGTCCCCGAACACCCGGTCCAGGTTGTCTGGACCACTTGCAGGAAGAGTGGTCTAGACCTCATGATGTGTCAACCCCCGGAGGTGACCCGGGACACACGGGCAGGTCCACGACTCGCGTCGCCGCAGGTCGGACGACGGACAATGCACCCGTGGAGATCGAGGCACCGACGCAGGACGGCCCGTCCGGGCCAGGCACCGACGCAGACGCGGGACCGATGACAGGAAAGAGACGCGGCACGACGATGAGCAGGTCACGATCGAAGGCGAGCGAGCACAAGTACCTCACGGTGCGCGCCTACCTCGCCGACCTCGTGGCGAGCGAGCTCTCCGTCGGCGACGCGGTGCCGTCGGAGCGCAGCCTCACGGAGAAGTTCGGCGTCTCGCGCATGACCGTGCGCCAGGCGATCGACGCGCTCGTGACCGAGGGCGTGCTCGAGCGCGCGCAGGGCCGCGGGACGTTCGTCGCCCCGCCGCGCGCGGACTTCGAGATGCGCCTCACGACGTTCGGCGAGGAGGCGAGGCGCCGCGGGATGGAGCCGGGCACCGACGTGCTCGAGGCCGGCACGGTGCCCGCGCCGGCCTCGGTCGCCGAGTCGCTCGGGCGCGCGACGGGCGACCCCATGCACCACGTGGTGCGCCTGCGCTCCGCCGACGGGTCGCCCATGAGCGTCGAGGAGGCATGGATCCCCGTCGACCTCGCGCCCGACCTCCTCGACGACGGCGTCCCCGAGAGCCTCTACGGCGCCCTGCGCGAGCGCGGCCTGGCCCCGACGTGGGGCGAGGACACGATCACCGCGTCGGACGCCACGGTCCAGGAGCAGAAGCTCCTCGGGCTGCGCGCGTCGCGGGCCGTCATGCGCACCGTCCGCCGCACGTTCGCGGGCGACGCACCGCTCATGTACTCGCGGTCGAGCTACCGCGGCGACCGGTACAGCGTGTTCGTCCCGCTGCGCGAGGCGAGGCCGACGCTCGTGCCGCGCACCGGCGCGACCCCCATGACGAGCAACCCCGAGACGACGACCACCGACGACCTCGACCCCGTGCCAGTGCCGGCCCGGGCGACCGAAGGGAACGACCGATGACACAGTCCGACGCAGAGCGCGCCGCGACGATCCTCGCCGGGCTCGGCGGGGTGGCGAACATCGACGAGATCGACCCGTGCACGACCCGGTTGAGATCGCTCGTCAAGGACCCCGCGCTCGTCGACGCCGCGCTCCTGCGGCGCGCCGGGGCGTTCGGCGTCATGGTCAACGGCCGGGTCGTCCAGGTCGTCGTCGGCCCGCAGGTCGACACGATCGCGTCCGACCTCGCCGACCTCATGTGAGGACCCGCCACGACCGCAGCACCACCGCCGTCGCACCACCGCCGTCGACGGCGTCCCGACCCGCGCGCCCCGCGCACCCCGACCGGCACGGCAGCCGGCCGGGACACCTGACCCGGCCCCGGCCGGAGCACGACCACGAGGAGCACCCGTGAGCAAGGCAGAGCAGATCCTCCGAGGCCTCGGCGGCGACGCGAACGTCGTCGACCTGGAGGCGTGCATCACGCGCCTGCGCGTCGAGGTCGAGGACCCCGCGCTCGTCGACGACGCGACCCTGACCGCCGCCGGGGCGATCGCCGTCGTGCGGTCCGGCGCCGCGATCCAGGTCATCGTCGGCCCCGAGGCCGACAACATCGCCTCCGACATCGAGGACCTGCGCTGATGGCCGCGCCGCTCACGGTGCTCGTGCCCGTCACGGGCACGGTCGTCGACGTCGCCGACGTCGACGACCCCGTCTTCTCGGCGGGGCTCGTCGGGCCGGGGCTCGCCGTCGAGCCCGACGACGCGCAGGGCGGCGAGGCCGTCGCGCCCATCACGGGCACGGTCGTCAAGCTGCACCCGCACGCGTTCGTCGTCCAGCACGACGACGGCCGCGCCGTCCTGGTGCACCTCGGCATCAACACCGTGCAGCTCGGCGGCGCGGGCTTCACCACGCACGTCGCGCAGGGCGACCACGTCCAGCGCGGCACCGTGCTCGTCTCGTGGGACCCGAAGGCGGTGCGCGACGGCGGTCGGTCGGCGGTGTGCCCGGTCGTCGCGCTCGAGGCGGTCCCCGACGACGTGACCTCGCTCGCCGAGGTCGGCGCGTGGGCCGCCCGCGGCGAGGAGCTCCTCACCTGGGGCTGACGCCCGGCGCCGAACCCGGGGTTATCGGCACCTCGCGCGCCGAACCCGGCGACATCCCCGGGTTCGGCTGGATCCGGCACGATAAGCCCGGGGTCGGCGGGCTTCGGTCGTCGGTCAGCCGCGCAGCGGGAGCGTGAGCGACGGGACGTCGCCCGGCTCGCCTCGGTCGACGACCCGGACCGGGACGCCCCAGTCCTGCTGGGCGAGGTGGCACGCGGGGAACACGTCCGGGTCGGGCTCGCCGTCGGGGCCGAGCGGGACCACGTCGCACGACGCCGCCCGGGCCGTCACGTGCAGCACGCCCTCGCGGACCTCGGGATTGATGACGAGGTCGCGACCGAGCTCGACGCCGACGCCCTCCCCGGACAGCAGGAGCTCGGTCGGCGTCGCGCTCACGCGCAGCTCGGTCGACGGGCCGAACCGGTCGTCGAGCTTCTGGCCCGGCGCCGGGACGAACGGGACGTCGAGCCACAGCGGCCCGGCCCCGATGTCGGTGACGGGGCGCTGCGTGCGGTGCGCGCCGCCGTCGAGCACCTCGCCCGCGAGCGACGCCGGGAGCGCGACGCGCGTCAGGCGGTGCGCCGCGGACTCCACGACGAGCAGGTGCACCTGCGGCTCGCCGTCCGGCCCCTCGCCCACCTGCACGACGACGCCGCTCGGCTCGGCGAGGCCCGTCGCGAGCGTCGTGACCTCACCGGCGAGGCGGGTTCCGGAGGTGTCGTCCCCGACGCTCCCGGCGTCGCCGGTCGCGGGCGCGAACCGGCGCAGCGCGCCGTCGTAGGTGTCTGCGACGACGACGCTCCCGTCGGGCAGCGTCGCGACCCCGAGCGGATGCTGCATGAGCGCCTGCTCGGCCGGGCCGTCGCGGTGGCCGAAGTCGAACAGCCCTTGTCCGACGGCGGTCCGGACCTCGACGCCCCTGCCGGGCACCGGGGTCACGCGGCGCAGCGCCGACGTCTCCGCGTCGGCGACCCAGATCGCCCGGTCCGCGCCGACGGCCAGTCCGGACGGCTGCGCGAACCACGCCGACTCACCGGGGCCGTCCTCCAGGCCCTCGTTCATGGTCCCGGCGAGGTGCGTCATCGAGCCCTGCTCGCCGTCGAACGCCCACAGCGTGTGGTTCCCGGCCATCGCCACGACGAACGCCGCGAGGTCCTGCGACCAGGTCACGTCCCACGGTGAGGAGAGGCGCACGTCGAGCGGCGGGTACTGTCCGCCCGGCGCGGCAGGACCGTGGCCGGTGACGTCGGCGCCCCGCCCCTCCCGCAGCACGACGTTCTCGACCCCGCCGACCATGAACTGCTCGCCCGTGCCCGCGACGGTCGTCACGTGACCGTCGGCGAGGCGTACGCCGCGCAGGACGTGGTTCGCCGTGTCCGCGACGACGACGTCGTACTCGAGCCATGACCGCAGCTCGACCGGGACGAGGCACAGCCCGTTGGGCTCGGCGAACCGCGCGTCGTCGGGCCCGCCGTCGGCGAGACCGCGCTCGCCGGACCCGATGCGCCGGACGAGCGTCTCGCCGTCGGGCAGGAGCTCGGCGAGCGAGTGGTGCCCGGCGTCCGCGACGAGGAGGTTGCCGCCGGACAGCTCGATCGCCTTCGCGGGGAAGCGCAGCGTGCCCGACGACGGCGCGGGCGGCACGTACGGGCCGTCGCCGCGGTGCAGCGTGCCCTTCGCGTCGTGCTCCGCGACGAGCTCGTCGACGAGGGCGGCGATCGCGGACGCGTGCCCCTCCCCCGCCATCTGCGCGACGACGTAGCCCTCGGGGTCGACGACCACGAGCGTCGGCCAGGCGCGCGCGGCGTACGCGGACCAGGTGACGAGCTCGGGGTCGTCGAGCACGGGGTGGTGCACCTCGTACCGCTCGACCGCGGCCGCGAGCGCCGCCGGGTCCGCCTCGTGCTCGAACTTCGGCGAGTGCACGCCGACGACGACCAGCACGTCGCGGTGCCGCTCCTCGAGCTCGCGCAGCTCGTCGAGGACGTGCAGGCAGTTCACGCAGCAGAAGGTCCAGAAGTCCAAAACCAGCACACTTCCCCGCAAATCACCAAGTGTGAGGCTCCTCCCGCCGGTATTCAGCCACCCTCGTCCCAAGAGTTCGGACGCACGGACACGAGGAGCAGAACGCAGTTTCGACACGGGTCGAGTATCCCTCACATCGAGGGTCAGGCGACAAGCCCTTGCGCTTCGCCGGCAAGGAGCGCAGCACGCTCGGTCAAGTACTTCTCCCAATCATCTTCAAAGAGCGACTCGGGAATCAGCGCAGCTTCGGCAATGTCTGAACTGTCAGCAGGCATATCCTCTGCCCTGTACACGGACGGCGCCTTGTGGAGGATGGTTCGATTGTCAACACGACTGATAAACGCAATGTTTGCCAGCGCGTTGATCCGAGCGTCATCCAACTCAATCGCATTTGCCTTGAGATACGCCTTCGGGAAGCAGTGGTGATATTCCTTACGGTTCGGCTCAGCGAGGACCGTGTCCAACTCGACATGCTCACCGCTGATAAACGACCTCGGCCGCCGCTGCGCCAGTAAGAGGATCAAGCACTTTGACGCCACGTTTGTCGATCGGAAGGAGTGGTCCAGGAAGAAACTCTCGTCAACGTCGGAGCGAATCGCATCGAGAGCTGAGGCCTCTCCACGACGTAGCGCCATTGCTTGCGTTACGTCAGTTCTCACATTGCGCAGCGGATTGCCGCTGTACCGGTGGGAGAAAGATGTCCGCCAGAACCACCGCAGCAACACCTGCCGATGCGCGTCAGTGACAGCCTTGTGCTGGTCGATCGAAAAGTACGCTGCGAGAGGAATGAGCAACGCCTGGTATGGCAGGAACTTTAGGTGCCGCACCTGGAGGTTGCGTCGCAGGAAGTCGATGGCCAGTTCGAGAGCGCGCGACACAGTTTCGAACTGTGAGCGCACCTCCGCACCGTTCACGTCAATGAGTGCCGTAGGAGAGGGGTCAGCTACGAGGATAGCGGCGCAACACCGCAGCATGAGATCGTTGTCCGAGCCGACTTCACCAAACCCGAACTCGGCAAAACTCTCCGAAAGCTGCGCGAACTGCTCCTGCAAGTCGAAATCGTCGCTCCACGTCCACGCCGTGAGAAGCTGGAACATGTCAAGCTCGATGCCCAGGCGATTAACCCGCTCAAATACGATTGCGACACTCGCCCGATCCTCGGTCTCGAACGTCTGCGTCGGGATCAGCGTCGAAACGAAGCGCTGTTGGACTACTACAATTTCTTCGAACTTACCCTCTGGAAGCGCCTGCGACATGCGCGAAAACGCAACGGGATTGAAGAAGGTCTTAAGCGGGAAGTGGCGAGCATCGTCCACCTCGTTCAGCTGAAGTGCTACGAATCGCGATTCCTGAGCATCGGTCTTTGCTTCGAAATCGTAGTAGATGGGAAGCCAGACTTCGGGGTCCTCGCCCTCACCCGCGATCTCATTCTGAAACGTCGCGAATATCGAGGTCACTCGCTGCTGTCCATCAAGGACGTAGTCAATTGGGTAATCCTTGGCGGGTAGTGGCAATTCAAATCCACCCAGCCGCTTTTCCGTATTTAGCTTGTTTCCAGTTCGCCACAAGAGGATAGACCCGAAAGGGAAACCTTTGAAGATGCTGTCCATCAGCAACGCCGCTTGCTGCGGCTCCCACACAAACTCGCGCTGAAATCCCGGGATGCGCAGTTCTCCAAGACGGACACGGGAGATCAGGCGCTCAATGCTGACTGGATCGCTCACTAGGAAAGCCCTCTCGGTCGCCGATTACGCTGGGAGGAGCATTCTCCCATCGCGCGTCGGAGTTGGCTACCCCCTCGTGGCCTGATTACAAGCAGGTGGGATACCGACCAGTTTGGCGATAAGGTCTAGAACCTCCAGAAGTCGGCCAGGACGATCTTCCCGCGTAGGTCCGCGAGGGTCAGGCTCTTGCCGCCCGTGTTGAGCCGGCCGCGCCCGAGCTCGGACGCACGGACACGGGGAAGTCGCTCGGTGGTCACGCGACCATTCTCCCGCCCCGGCCCCCCGGTACCGACGCCCACGGTCCGTCACCGCCTCAGGGGCGGCGCAGGTGGGGACGCAGCGCGTGGAGCTCGCGCGTCGCACCGAGGCCGACCACCGCGACGAGGTCGCCACCGACGCGGAACTCGCTGAGCAGCCCGCCACCGTCGAGGGCGCGATGCTGCGGGATCGCGCCGGGCACGGCCACGCCGAACCCGGCGACCTGGGCGCCGTGCAGCACGAGCGAGAACCCGGCGTCCGGTACGTACGGACCGGGGTCCCGGCCGCCGACGAGGTGGCGCAGGACGGCGTGCGCCGCGTGGGCGCCCTGCGCGGCGGCGGCGTCCCAGTGGTCGGTCCGGAATCTCTGGCCGCGCCGGTCCCGGTGGACGGCGACCGCTCCGGCGGCGAACAGGCCGGGCGCGGCCGGGACGGCGAGCCGGTCGTCGACGTCGACGCCGCCTCTCGCGGCGACGACGGGCACGCCCGCGCCGGGCGCGGCGGGGACGGTGCCGTGCGCGACGACGACGAGGTCGGACTCCAGCGTCGTCCCCTCGGCGAGGCGCACGGCGACGGCGCCCGGATGCTCGGTCACCGCCTCGACCCGGCGGCCGAGGTGCGCGTCGAGGCGCTCCTCGTGGCGCAGGGCGACGGCGCGCGCGACCGCGGTCCCGAGCGGCCCGGCGAGCGGGAGCCGGGAACGGGCGACGAGGTGGACGGTCGAGCCGGCCTCGGCGAGCCAGGCGGCGGTCTCGGAACCGACGAACCCGGCGCCGAGCACGGTGACCGTGCGCCGCGCGGGATCGGGGCCGAGCAGGGCGCGCAGCCGCTCGGCGTCCCGCGCGGTGTGCAGGGGCACCACGCGGGACTCCGCGCGGTCGATGCCCGCGAGCGCGGGAGCGCGATCCACGGCCGGACCAGGGCGAGGCACCGCGCCGGTCGCGAGGAGCACGGCGGCGGCGGTGAGCACGCGCCCGTCCGCGAGGACGACGGTACGCCGCGCGGGGTCCAGCCCGGTCGCGCGCGACCGCACGAGCTCGACGTCGGCCGGCACGGGCAGGGCGGCCTGCTCCGCGGTGAGCAGGCCCTGGAGGATCGCCTTGTCGACGAGGGTCCGCAGGTAGGGATCGCCCTCCTCGCCGTGCACGAGGACGACACGACCGTCGAACCCCTCGCCGCGCAGCGTCGTCACGGCAGCGTGCCCGGCTGCTCCGCCACCGACCACCACCACGTCCGGCCTGTCCACGTCGCCCATCTCTCCTCCTTGACCTCGATACCCCCGCTGGGTATATTCGCCATCCTAGGCATACCCCGTGGGGGTATCAGCATCGAGGAGGAACGTCGTGAGCATCGTCGAGATCGAGTACCAGGTGACCGGCATGACCTGCGGACACTGCGAGATGTCGGTGCGCGAGGAGGTCGGACAGGTGCCCGGCATCACCGCGATCGACGTCAGCGCGACCACCGGTCGGCTCGTCGTCACGGCCGACCAGCCCGTCGACGACACCGCGGTCCTCGCCGCCGTCGACGAGGCCGGCTACACGGCGGAGCGGGTGCGATGAGAGCCCCCGCCCGGATCGGGCTCTACGTCGCCGGGCTCGGGGTCGTGTTCGTGGCCTCGGCCGCGGTCGCGGGCGCCGTCGTCCCCGACGGCGCCCTGTCGGAACCGCCCGCCGCGCACGCGCCGGAGCAGCACGCCGCCACGAGCGACGACCCCCCGCAGGAGACCAGGAGAGGAGCGGACATGGTCGGCGGACTGTCCCTGGAGCAGGACGGCTACACGCTGGGCGAGATCGAGGCCCCGCAGACGCCGGGCGCGCCCGGCGAGCTCACCTTCACCCTGGCCGACCCCACGGGCGCACCGGTGACCGACTTCGCCGTCACGCACGAGCAGCGCCTTCACCTCGTCGTCGTGCGTTCCGACGGGGCGCACTACCGCCACGCCCACCCCGAGCTGGACGACGCCGGCCGCTGGTCGGTGCCCTGGACGTGGGACGCCGCGGGCACCTACCGCGTGTACGCCGACGCCGTCCCCACCGGCGGCGACCCGCTCACCCTGAGCCGCACCGTCGAGGTCGCGGGCGAGGTCGTGCCCGTCCGGGCGGACGCCCCCACGACCACCGCGTCCGTCGACGGGTACGACGTCGCGCTCGGCGGGAGCCTCGAGGCCGGCGCGGTCTCGCGGCTGACGCTCGAGGTCACGCGGGACGGCGAGCCGGTCACGACGCTCGAGCCGTACCTCGGCGCGTTCGGTCACCTCGTCGCGCTCCGTGACGGCGACCTCGCCTACCTGCACGCCCACCCCGAGGGCGCCGAGGCCGCGCCGGGCGAGGTCTCGGGCCCGACCGTGACGTTCGGCGTCGAGGCGCCCACCGCGGGCCGGTACCTCCTCTACCTCGACTTCCAGGTCGAGGGCCAGGTGCGCACCGCCGCCTTCACGGTCGAGGCCGCCCCGGCCGTCGACCGTACGGGCGACGCCCCCTCGGCCGACCACGACACCACTCCGCACGACCACTGATGACCCCTGCACCGGGCAGCACGTCGCCCGGCCGGAAGGAGAACCTCATGACGGCATCCGCCGCCCCGCCGCCGGGGACGTTCGTCGAGCTCGAGATCGGCGGGATGACCTGCGCCTCGTGCGCCATGCGGATCGAGAAGAAGCTCAACCGGCTCGAGGGCGTCACCGCGACCGTGAACTACGCGACCGAGAAGGCGAAGGTCACCGTCCCGGACGGCGTCGACGCGGCCACGCTCATCGCGGAGGTCGAGAAGACCGGCTACACGGCGCAGGTCCCGCGCGCCGAGGTCCCCGCCTCCGGGGAGGACGCGGGTACGGACGCGGACGACCCCGAGCTCACCGCGCTGCGGCACCGGCTGATCGGCGCGGTCGTGCTGTCGATCCCGGTCATCGCGATGGCCATGGTCCCCGCGCTCCAGTTCACGTACTGGCAGTGGGCCAGCCTCGCGCTCGCCGCGCCCGTCGTCGTGTGGGCGGCCTGGCCGTTCCACCGCGCCGCGTGGACGAACCTGCGCCACGGCGCGGCGACGATGGACACCCTGATCTCCGTCGGGACCAGCGCCGCGTTCCTCTGGTCCCTCTACGCGCTGTTCCTCGGCACGGCCGGCGAGCCCGGCATGACGCACCCGTTCACGCTCTCCGTCGCCCGGACCGACGGCGCGGCGAACATCTACCTCGAGGTCGCCGCCGGCGTCACGACGTTCATCCTCGCCGGCCGCTACTTCGAGAAGCGGTCCAAGCGGCAGGCGGGCGCCGCGCTGCGCGCCCTGCTCGAGCTCGGCGCGAAGGACGTCGCCGTGCTGCGCGACGGCGCGGAGACCCGCATCCCGATCGCCGAGCTCGCCGTGGGCGACGAGTTCGTCGTGCGGCCGGGCGAGAAGATCGCGACCGACGGCACCGTCGTGGCCGGCACCTCCGCCGTCGACGCCTCGATGCTCACGGGCGAGTCCATGCCCGTCGAGGTGGGCGAGGGCGACGCCGTCACCGGGGCGACCGTCAACGCCGGCGGGCGGCTCGTCGTGCGTGCCACGCGCGTCGGCGGCGACACCCAGCTCGCGCAGATGGCGCGCCTCGTCGAGGACGCGCAGTCCGGCAAGGCGCAGGTCCAGCGCCTCGCCGACCGGGTCTCCGCGATCTTCGTCCCCATCGCCATCGCGATCGCCGTCGGCGCGCTGGGCGCGTGGCTCGGGGCGGGCGCCCCGGCCTCGGCGGCGTTCACGGCGGCCGTCGCGGTCCTCATCATCGCGTGCCCGTGCGCCCTGGGCCTCGCCACCCCGACGGCGCTGCTCGTCGGGACGGGCCGAGGCGCGCAGATGGGCGTCCTCATCAAGGGACCGGAGGTGCTCGAGTCCACGCGGGCCGTGGACACCGTCGTGCTCGACAAGACGGGCACCGTGACGACAGGCGTCATGACGCTCGCCGACGTCGTCACCGGGACGGGCACGGACCGCGGGGAGCTCCTGCGCCTCGCGGGCGCGCTCGAGGACGCCTCGGAGCACCCCGTCGCCCGGGCGATCACCCGCGGTGCGGCTCAGGAGGTGGGCCCGCTCCCCGTGCCCGCGGAGTTCACCAACGTCGAGGGCAAGGGCGTGCAGGGCGTCGTGGACGGGCACGCCGTGCTCGTCGGCCGCGAGTCGCTCCTCGCCGAGTGGGCGCAGCACCTCCCGCGCGGGCTCGCCGACGCCAAGGCCCGCGCCGAGGAGCAGGGCGGCACCGCCGTCGGCGTCGGGTGGGACGGGCGCGCCCGCGGCGTCCTCGTGGTGGCCGACGCGGTCAAGCCCACGAGCGCCGAGGCGATCCGCCAGCTCCGCGCGCTCGGCCTCACCCCGGTGCTCCTGACCGGGGACAACGCGACCGTCGCCCGACGGATCGCGGCCGAGGTCGGCATCGACGAGGTGATCGCCGAGGTCATGCCGCGCGACAAGGTCGACGTCGTCAGCCGGCTCCAGGGCGAGGGCAAGGTCGTCGCGATGGTCGGCGACGGCGTGAACGACGCCGCGGCCCTCGCCCAGGCCGACCTGGGCCTCGCCATGGGGACGGGCACCGACGTCGCGATCGAGGCCGCGGACATCACGCTCGTGCGGGGCGACCTGCGCTCCGCGGCCGACGCGATCCGGCTCGCGCGCCGGACGCTCGGGACGATCAAGGTGAACCTCTTCTGGGCATTCGCCTACAACGTCGCCGCGATCCCGCTCGCCGCGCTCGGCCTGCTCAACCCCATGCTCGCCGGTGCCGCGATGGCGTTCTCGAGCGTCTTCGTGGTGGGCAACAGCCTGCGGCTGCGCTCGTTCTCCAGCCGCGCGACCGGCGCGCACCCCGGCACGCCCGCCCCGACCGCGCCGACGGCCCGGCTCGCCGGCGTCTGACCCCGACCCCGACCCCGACTGACGACCCTCCAGGAGGACCCCGCATGTGCCAGCACCACGACGACACGCACCCCGGCCACGACGACCACCCGCACGACGGCGGGCACCACGGTGCGCACGACACGGCGCACCACCACGCGCCCGCGACCGCCGCGGGGGTCGCGCCTGCGACGGGTGAGGCGGCGGACGACGACCTCGCCGAGTGCCCCGTGATGCGCGGGAGCATGGTCGCGAAGGCCCACGCCGAGGCGGCCGGGCTCGTGCGCGACCACGAGGGCGTGCGCTACTGGCTGTGCTGCTCGTCGTGCGGCCCGCTGTTCGACGCCGACCCGGCCCGGTACGCCCGCGCCGCCTGACCGGCTCCTGACCGGCTCCGCTGCCCGGTGCCGCACCCTCCCGGTGCGGTGCCGGGCACGCGTCGTGCGGCGCTCAGGCGCGCGACGCCGTCACGTCGCCGACGACGCGCACCTCCACGTCGACACCGTCCACCGTCTCGGGGACCGCGACGTCGTCGGACGTCACGTTGACGCGCAGCAGCCAGTCGTCGCCGACGCCCGACGACCCGGCGCCCCGCACCGCGACGCCGTTCAGGTCGGCGCGTGCGATGCCGACGCCGGTCACGCCGTCGAGGCCTGCGAGCTCGTCGCGCAGCGCCGCCTTGGCCTCCCGGGCTCTTTCGAGGGTCGCCACGGCAACCACCTCCCGCACCCATTGTGCGCCCGACGGCGGCCGGAGGGCAGTGCCGACCGCCCCGCCCCGCCGGGTCGCCGAGCGGCGTCGCGCCGGTTCAGCCGAGCAGCGTCGCGCCGAGCCGCTCCAGCACGGTCACGATCGGGTTGCAGTACGTGAGCCCCGTGCCGTTCGCGCCGCCCGTCTCCGACCCCGCGAACAGGAGGCCGAGCGCGACGCCGTCCTCCCGGTACACGAGCGACCCCGAGTCGCCGCCGCGCGAGAACGGACCGTCGCCCGTCGACTCGACCTCGATCTGGTCGTCGAACCGCAGCGCGCCGAGGCCGTCGCCGTAGCCCACCACGACGTCGTCGAGCTCGATGGCCGTGACGCGGCCGGTCGTGACGCCGGTGGTCCGGCCGGACTTGCCGACCGCCTCGCCGCCGAGCGCGACCGCGGTCTTCGTGATCCGGCCGACGGGATACTCCGGATCCACGGCGGGGTCGTCGAGGAGCGCGACGGCGGCGTCGACGGTCTGGGTGACGCCCGCCTCCAGGGGGACGAGCGCGGCGAGGGTCCCGACGCGGTCGTCGGGCGCACCGCCGCCGTCGGCGGGACCAGGCTGCACGACGACGTCCCCGACCCGCGCGGACGGCGACCCCGCGAGCACGTGCCAGTTCGACAGCGCGTACACCGACGCGGCGTCCGCTCCCGCCACCGGCGGCTCGGCGACGCGCACGAACGCGCCGAGCGTCCCGGCGGTGACGTCCACGTGGGCGATCGACACCCCCGGCCGCAACGGCCGGACCCGGCCCGTCTCCCCGGTCGCGTAGGCGGTGACGACGGGCGGACGCAGGCCCGGTCCGTCGCCCGCACGCCCCGAGCCCGGCGCCGCGGCGAGGGGCCGGATCCGGCCCGTGCGTCGCACGTCGACCGTGTCCCCCGCCTCCGAGGCGACCTTGCGCGCGATGCTGCGCGCGGTGGGCACGCCCAGCCGGTACCGGACCGCGATCGCGTACCCGCCGTCGTCGTGCGGGGCGAGGCCGATCGCGAGGGTGGGCGCGCGCACGACCTCCGCCGCGTCGGGCACGTCGCGCGCCTCGATCGCCGTGTCCGACCGGCCCGACAGACCCGACCGCTCGGCGAGCTCGCGCGCGTAGTCCGCGAGCTGCGACTTGATCTCTCGTGCCTTCTGCTGGTCCATCGGTGCACCGTCCCCTCGCCCGACGGACGGCTCCCGCCGTCCGCGTCCTGCCGAGCGAGTCTGACGGCAGCCGCCCACACCCGCACCGCGCCACGCCGACGACCCGTCAGGCGCGGAGCAGCTGCTCCACGCGGACCGACCGGCGCCGGGCGACGACGAGCGTCGTCACCGCCACCGACGCGAGGCCCCACAGCACGAGCGCGACGGCGTCCCCCGCTCCCCCGGCCGCACCGGGGTCGACGATCGACGTGAGCAGGCGGAGCGCCGAGCCCACCGGCAGGACGTCGCGCAGACCCGTGAGCGTGGCCGGGACGGTCGCGACGATGCCGGTCGCGACGAGCAGCACCGCGACGAGCAGGCTGATCGCCCGCCCGACGTTCCCGACGAGCGCGGCGAGCGCCTGGTTGAGCGCGACGAAGACCACCGACGCGAGCGCACCGGTCGCGAGCAGACCGATCCAGCCGCCGACGCTCGCCCCCTCGACCGCGGCGAGGACGCCGCCGACCACGAGACCGGTCGCGGCGGCGATCCCCGCCGGCAGCGCGAGCGCGGCCAGCACGAGGCGCCCCGCGGTGCGCGTCGACCCGAGCAGCTTCGCGGGCACGGGCGGGAACGCGACGAAGATCGCGAGCGCGCCGAGCCACAGGGCGAGGACGGCGAACAGCGGGCCGGTCGACCCGGTGCCGAGGTCCTCGACGCCGGGAGCGGCCACCGGGTCCGCGACGACCGCGGAGAGGTTCTCGCGCTCGGCGTCCGTGTAGGAGGGGACCTGCTCCGTCGCGTCGCCGAGGCCCTGGGCCAGCTCGGTCGTCCCGTCAGCGAGCTGCCCGACGCCGCCCGCGAGGTCGCCCGCGCCCGTCGCCAGGTCCTGGGTCCCGGTCGCGAGCTGGTCGGCTCCGGTCCCGAGCGCCCCGACACCCGTCGCGAGCCCGTCCGCACCCGTCGACAGCTCGCCCGCGCCGCCCGCGAGCTGCGCGGCGCCGTCGGCCACCCGGTCCGCGCCGGTCGCGAGCTGCCCGAGACCGGCCGAGAGGTCGCGCGCTCCGCCGGCCACGCCCGTCGCGCCGGTGGCGGCCTGCGCCGCGCCGCTCGCGAGCCGGTCCGCGCCCTGCGCGGCCTGGTCGACGCCGGCGGCGAGCGCGTAGAGCCCGGTGGGCCCGTTCGCGCCCGACGGCGCCCCGGCCAGCGCGGCGTTCCCCGCCGCGACCTCCGCCGCACCGACCGCGAGCGGCCGCAGCGCGGCGAGCTGCTGGTCGAGCGCCTGGCACGCGGGCGACGTCGGGGCCGCCTCGCACCCCGCCTGGACCTTCTGCTGCTCGATCCCGGCGACGACCTGCGCGAGCCCGCCGGCGACGTCGCGCGACCCCGACGCGAGGCTGGTCCCGAGCGCGGGGAGCGACGTGGACCCACCGCCGGGGAGGGGGACGGCCGAGATCGAGGCGTCGAGCGTGCCGAGCCCGCTCGCGAGGTCGGACGCGCCGCCCGAGACTCCCGCGACGCCGTCGGCCAGGCCCTGGGCGCCGGTCGCGAGCGAGCCCGCACCGGACGCGGACTGCGCGATGCCGTCCGCGACCTGCCGCGACCCGGTGGCGACGCCCTGCGCCCCGGTCGCGAGGTCGCCCGCGCCGGACGCGAGCTGGTCCGCGCCCGAGCCGAGCTCGCCCACGCCGGACGCGAGCGCCCCGGCGCCGGTCGCGAGCTCGCCCGCGCCGGACGCGAGCTGCGTCGCGCCGTCGCTCGCCGCGGACGCCCCGTCCGCGAGCTGGTCGGCACCGTCCGCGGCCTCGCCGAGCTGCTCGTTCAGGGTCGTGAAGCCGACGAGCACACCGTCGACGTAGTTCTCGGTGAGCGTCGTGCCGAGCACGGAGCTCGCGGTCGTGGTGACGATGCGCGCGAGCGCCTCGTCCACGACCCGCCCGCCCGGCGTCGTCTCGACGGTCAGCGTGGCCTGGGTCGCGTCGGACGCGTCGCCGCTGAACGACGTGGCCGCCGCGGAGAAGTCCTCCGGGATCGTCACGACGGCGGCGTACGTGCCGTCGGCGAGCCCGGACGCGGCGTCGTCGGCGTCGGTGATGACCCAGTCGTAGTTCGTCGTGCCGGCGTCGGGCTGGACGGCGACCGGTCCGGTGTCCGTCGAGGCCGCGCCGCCGCTCACCAGCCCGGCCGTGAGCTGGCGTCCCAGCGGGACGGTCTGGCCGTCGACCTCGACAGGCTCGTCGAGGTTGACGATCGCCGCCTTCACCGTGTCGAGCCGCTCCTGCGGGTTCCACAACGCCCACAGCAGCAGGCCGAGCACCGCGAGCGGCAGCGCGACGGCGGCGGCCACGGTCCACGCGCGCCGGGCGTCGACGCGGCGGGTCCGGGAGGCGGCGGGCCGCGGCGCGTCCGGGGTGGACGGCTCGGTCTGCGCCGTGTCGGGCGGGAAGACGCTCATGCGGGCACCTCCTCGGTGCGCGGGCCGACGGCGGGCGCCGGGTCGGTGGGGGCGGGCACCGCGGGGGCGGGGTCGGGGCCGTGCAGGTCGAGCACCTGCGTCCCCGGTGGGGCGAGGTCGGTCGGCGCGAGCCCGACGGCGCCGAGCACGATCGCCGTGCCGCGCTCGGCCGCCCGGGCGAGCACCTCGGACAGGGCGGCGCGCTCGGCGGGCGACGTGACGGCGTCCGTCCCGACCACGGCGAGCAGCCGCGGGTCCTCGCGCAGCAGCGCCGCGACGCTCGCCGCCGCGGGCACGCGGTGCGCGGCGGGCGCGGGCGCGTCGCCGGGCAGGGCCGCGACGTCGGCCGCGAGGTCCACGAGGGCCACCCGGCGGCGCACGCTCGACGCGCGCTCGGGCAGGACGAGGCCCGTCACCTTGAGCGCACCGGTGGCCGGCTTGAGCCGCCCCGCGAGCGCCAGCACCACTCCCGACACCGCCGCGGGCGACGTCCCGTGCACGACGAGCGACCCACCCTCGGGCACGCGGACCGTGACCGGCTCGGCGAGGGGCCCGTGCGCCCCGGCGATCACGAGGTCGTGCGCGACGACGGCGTCCGTGCTGCCGGGTTCCGGCCAGTCCGCGAGCGCGAGCTCCTTGGACAGCCCCTCCCCCTCGACGTCGAACGACGGGAGCACCCGGTCGAGCCAGCGTGGCATCCACCACGCCTTGTCGCCGAGCATCGCGAGCACGGCGGGCACCAGGGTCATGCGCACGACGAACGCGTCGACGAGGACGCCGACCGCGAGCCCGAGCGCGATGGGCTTGAGGCTCATGTCGCCCTCGGGCACGAACGCCACGAACACGGCGAACATGATGACCGCGGCCGCCGTGACGACCTTCGCCGACGCCTGGAACCCGGTGAAGATCGACCTCCGGGCCTTGCCCGAGTGGACGTAGTCCTCGCGGATGCGCGCCACGAGGAACACCTCGTAGTCCATCGCGAGCCCGAACAGCACGCCCATGAGCACGATCGGCATGAACGAGATGACCGGGCCGAGCCGCGTGACGTGGAGCGCGTCCGCGAGGACCCCGTGCTCGAACACGAGCGTCACGACCCCGAACGCCGCGCCGACCGAGAACAGGTAGCCGAGCGTCGCCTTGATCGGCACCGCGACCGACCGGAACACCATCGTCAGCAGCACGAGCGACAGGCCCACGACGACGAACGCGAACGGGAGCAACGCAGCCCCCAGCTTCGCCGACACGTCGATCCCGACCGCCGTGAACCCCGTGACCGCGAGGTCCACGCCGTACTCGTCGAGGAAGTGGTCGTGCTGCGCGCGGATCTCGGTGACGAGGTCCTTGGTCTCCTCCGAGTCCGGCGCGCCCGTGGGGACGACCTGCACGATGCCCGTGTCCGCGGTGAGGTTGGGCGTCGTGAGCGGGACGTCGGCGACGCCCGGCAGGTCCGCGATCTCGTCGCCGAGGTCGTCCATGAGCCCGACCGGGTCCGTCGACGTGACGATCGTCCCGGTGACGATGAGCGGCCCGTTGAAGCCGGGCCCGAAGTGCTCCGACACCAGGTCGTACGTGACG
Organism: Cellulosimicrobium cellulans; assembly: GCF_016921195.1. Classification (GTDB taxonomy): domain Bacteria; phylum Actinomycetota; class Actinomycetes; order Actinomycetales; family Cellulomonadaceae; genus Cellulosimicrobium; species Cellulosimicrobium cellulans_F. The sequence goes on along the minus strand of NZ_JAFGYF010000001.1, from coordinate 572,968 downwards.
CGCGCCTGGTTGTCCTCCGGCAGCGTCCCCGCGTCCGGCAGCGCGAGCTGCAGGTCCCGCGCCGGCAGCGTGAGCAGCACGATCGCCGCCACGACCAGCCCGATCGTCAGCAGCGGGATCCGCGTGACGGCCCGCACCCATCCCGCGAAGAACCGGTTGCGGTGCTCGACGGTCGCCTGGGCGGTCGTGGTCGGCTCCGTGTCGGCTGCCCCCGAGGTGCTCGGGCGTCCCCCCGCCGCCGTCCCCGACCCCGCACGCCGACGCCCACGCTCACGGCGACGCGGAGACCTCGGGCGGAGCCGCTCGCCCGCGAACCCCAGCATGGCGGGCAGCAGCGTGATCGAGACGAGGACGGCGAGCCCCACGCCGACGGCGGCGGCGACGCCCATGACGGTGAGGAACGGGATGCCGGCGACGCCGAGGCCGACGAGCGCGATCATCACCGTGAGGCCGGCGAAGATGACGGCGGAGCCGGCCGTCGCGACGGAGCGAGCGGCGGCCTCCTCGACGCTCAGCCCGCTCGCGAGCTCGTCGCGGTGCCGGGACACGATGAACAGCGCGTAGTCGATGCCGACCGCGAGGCCGAGCATGACGGCGAGCATCGGCGTCGTGGAGTTGATCTGCGCGACGGCGGTCGCGGCGAACAGCAGGCCCATGCTCACGCCGACGCCGATCACGGCGTTGAGGAGCGGCAGCCCGGCCGCGACGAACGAGCCGAAGGTGAGGACGAGCACGACGAGCGCGACGAGCAGGCCGAGGGCCTCGGTGACGGTGAGCGTCGGGAACTCGGTGCTGAAGAGCTGCCCGCCGAGCGCGGCCTGGGCGCCGTCGGGCAGGGCCGCGGCGAGGTCGTCGACGAGGTCGCCGAGCGCGTCCTTGGTGGCGTCGGGGACCTCGCTCTGCCCCTCGTCGAGCTGGATGGTCATGAGCGTCGCGACGTCGTCGTCGCTGATCGACGCGGTCATGGTGTCGTCGTAGGGCGAGGTGACGGCGGCGACGCCGTCGACGTCGCCGAGCGCGGCGACCGCGTCCTCCACGGGCGCGCGGACGGCGTCGTCCTCGATGGTGGAGCCGTCGGGCGCGACCACGACGACCTGCGCGGACGCGCCGCTGACCTGAGGGAACGTCGCGGCGAGGCGGTCGAGCGCCGCCTGGGACTCGGTGCCGGGGATGGTCACCTCGTCGTCGAGGCCCTGGCCGACGAGGCCGGCGAGCGCGCCCGCGAGGACGAGGATCCCGATCCACGCGGCGAGGACGAGCCGGCGCGCCCCGACCGCCCAGCGGCCGAGCGAGTAGAGCGCTGAGGACACGAGCGGCCTCCCGGGGAGAGTGCAGACGGATTTCAGGATACGCCGCTGTATCCGATGCGTGACCGTATCGGATACACTCGTGTATCGCAAGGCCGCCCGTGCGGGTGGCGCCGTCCGACAGTGGGAGCATGTGCGGCGTGACCACCGACCTCGACCGGACCCGAGTCGACCGCGACGCCGAGAGCGAGACCCCCCTCTCCCCCCGCCGCGAGCGCACGCGCGAGCGCCTGCTCGACGCCGCCTACGGGCTGTTCGCCGAGCACGGCATCAACGGCACGTCGATCGAGGCCGTCTGCGAGGCCGCGGGCTTCACGCGCGGCGCCTTCTACTCGAACTTCGAGACCAAGGAGTCGCTCTTCCTCGCGCTCACCGAGCGCGAGATCCGGATGCGCATGCGGAGCCTCGAGGCCGCCGTCGAGCACCTCCCGGAGGACCCGGTGCGCGACGGCGTCATCGCACCCGAGGCGATCGCGACGATCGTCGCCGCCGTGATGGCGGACCCGCGCGACGAGCGGCGCTGGTGCCTCATGAACGCGGAGCTCGAGCTGCTCGCGCTGCGCGACCCGCAGGTCGCGGAGCGGTTCGCGGACCAGGAGGAGTCGTTCCGGGCGGAGCTCGCGGACATCCTCACGCGTGTGCTCACGAGCGTCGGGATGCGCTTCGCGATCGACGCCGCCTCGGCCACGCGCGTGCTCATCAGCGCCTACACGTGCGCGGCGAGGGACGCGTTCCTCGGCCCCGCCGGCGACGACGCGGTCGCCCGCGCGCAGGCCGCCGACTGGCTGCCGGCGCTCGTCGGGCGGCTCGTCGAGCCGGACCCCGACGCGGCCTGACGCCGCGTCCAGCCCGTCGTCGTCGCGGACCTCTGGCAGGCCGCGCCCGGCTGGACAGGGCGCGAGACCGGACCCCGCGGCGAGGCCGTGCTCGTCATGGCCGACGTCGAGGGCAAGGAGTTCTGCGTGCTGCGCGGGGACCGACGGTCCGCTGGCGACGTCACGCCGGGTCGGGGTCGTAGACGGCGGCCGCGCCGACGGGTGGCTCGCCGACGTCCTCGACCGGGCGGGGCGCGTACGTCTGGGCGGTGAGGTCGGCGCGCTCGACGCGGTCCAGCCGGAACCAGCGGATCGCCTCGCGCGACCGGCACCACGCGACCAGGTACCAGTGCCCGTCGGTGTGCGCGAGCAGCACGGGCTCGACCCGGCGCGACGAGGTCGCGCCCCGGCCGTCCCGATAGCGGATCGCGAGCACGCGCGACCCGGCGAGCGCCTGCTCGACGGCGCGCAGCACCCCGAGGTGCGACCGCGCACGACCGACGATCTCCCCACCCGCTGCGGCGGGCGCCTCGGGCGGTGCGTCCGGGGCGTCGTGCCGGACCCACACCCGCGCGGCGAGCGCCTCGGCCCGCTCGCGGTCGCCGGCCGCGAGCGCGTCCCACACCTTGCCGCGCGCCGCGTGCGCGTCGACCGCGAACGGGCTGCCGGACGGGAGCGTCGCGAGCGCTACCGCGACGGCGACCGCCTGGCCGGGCGTGAAGTTGACCGGCGGCAGGGATGCGCTCGGGTCGAGCACGTAGCCGCCGCCGGGACCGGCCTGGGCCCAGATCGTCAGCCCGCCCTGCTGGAGCGCAGCCACGTCACGCTTGATCGTCCGCTCGCTCACCTCGAGCGCGGCCGCGAGGCGCGGTCCCGTCGTGCCGGTCCGCCCCGCCCTCCGCAGCTCCTCCGCGATCGCGTAGAGGCGTTCCGTCCTGTTCATCGGACGATGGTGACAGACAGGTGTCACCGATGCCCTGCGAGGGTGGGTGCATGAGCAACCACGACACGACCGCGCAGCCCCTCCACGTCGTCCTCGTCCCCGGCTTCTGGCTGGGCGCGTGGGCATGGGACGACGTCGTCACCCACCTCGAGGCCACCGGTCTCGTCCCGCACGCCGTGACCCTCCCCGGCCTCGAGCCCGGCGCGACCGCGCAGGACCGCGCCCGGGTCACGCGCGAGGACCACGTGGACGCGGTCGCGCGGCTCGTCGACGGGCTCGACGGTCGGGTCGCACTGGTCGGCCACAGCGGCGGCGGGCCCGTCGTGCAGCAGACCGCCGACCGCGACCCGGCCCGGATCGAGCGGATCGTCTACGTCGACACCGGCCCCCTCGTCGACGGTGCCGCCCTGTCGCCCGACCTCCCGGCGGAAGCGGCCGAGGTCCCGCTGCCCGCCTGGGAGACGCTGGGCGAGGACGGATCGAGCCTCGACGGCCTGGACGAGGCGATGCTCGCGCGGTTCCGCGACCGCGCGGTGCCGATGCCCGGACCGGTCGCGCGCGGGCCGGTCCACGTGACGAACCCGGCACGGCTCGACGTCCCCACGACCGTGATCTGCTGCTCCATCCCGTCGGCCGTGCTCGCGGAGCTCGCCCACCCCGGCCCTCCCCTGCACACCGAGCTGGGCGAGCTCTCGGACCTCACCTACGTCGACCTCCCGACGGGCCACTGGCCGATGTTCTCGCGGCCCCGCGACCTCGCCGCGGCCGTCGTCGACGCGGTCTCCTGACGCGCGGCCGGTCGCACGAGCCCGAGCCCGTGCGGCCGGCGTCACGTCCTCGCCGGAGAAAAGTGACCGAACTCGCGTCACGGACGGCGACTTGTGCCGTCTTGTCGGGTGAAAGCGGTCAGCAGGCCGCCCGAAGCCCGACCGACGACGAGACGGACCATGCACGACACCCTGCCCTCCGCCCCCTCGCGCACCGAGGTGCGCACCGCCCTGCTCTGGGCCCTGGAGCACGACCGCGACGCCCTCCTGGAGCACCGCGAGACCACCCAGCACTGCGCGTGGGCAGCAGCCCGGGGTGCGGCCGACCGGCGCCTCGTGCGCCGCTGGCGCGCGGCATCCGCCCCGGTCCCGTCGACCGTCGCCTGACGCGAGGTCACCGGACCCGGACCGCGAGGGCGCATCCCTGCGGACGTTCGCGGGCGAACCCCGGACGAGAGGGCACGTCCGCCCTCAGGAGGAGGCCGCCATGTTCGCGTCGCTCACTGCCGGGTCCGGCGGGACGATCGGCGTCACCGGGATCGGGAACGGCATGTCGCAGTGGTTCCTCATCTTCGGCGCGCTCGTCATCACCGCGATCCTCGTCGGCTCGATCTACGAGCTCGGCAAGGCCGTGCACGACCGGCACGTCCACCAACGCCGCCCGGTGCACCGCTGACGCGCGCCTGACCACGGCCGCCCGCGCACCGGCTCCGCCGTCCCCGGCGCACGCGACCTCGCGTCCCGCGCCGCGGCGTCGGACACTGGGAGGAGGACGACGAGGACCGGTGGCGCGATGGTCAGGACCGTGGCACGTGTCCCCCGCCCCCGTCAGGGCGCGAGGCGGGACGAGCGCGCGCCTGGCGACGACGTCCTCGACCTGCCGTCGGCCTACGCCCGCTGGGCGCCGCTCGTCCGCGCCGTCGTCGCGCGCCGCCTGGGCGACCCGGCCGACGCCGACGACGCGACACAGCTCGTCTTCCTCGCGGCGTGGCGCTCGCGCGACCGGTTCGACCCCGCGCGCGGGGACGTTCCGGCGTGGCTGCTGGGCATCGCGCACCACGTGGCCGCCGACGTCCTGCGCGCGCGGGCGCGCGAGGCACGACGGCGCGAGGCGGCCGCGCGGTGCCGGGTCGCCACGGCCGTCCCCGACCCCGCCGACGACGTCGCGACCCGGGTCGACCTCGACGGCGCACTGCGCCGTCTCGCCCCCGAGCGGCGCCGGGTGGTGCGCCTCGTGTACGCCCAGGGCCGGACGCACGCCCAGGTCGCGGCCGAGACCGGCCTCCCGCTCGGGACCGTGAAGAGCCACGCGCGCCGCGGCCTGGCCCAGCTCCGCGCCGATCCCTGACCCGCCGAGCACGACGTCGCTGTCGCCCTCGGGCCGAGAGCGACAGCAACGTCGTGGTCGAGAGCGGGCAACCCCGTGCTCAGCCGAGCGTCGTCGGCAGCTCCGCGTCGCCCTCGCCCGGCGTGGCGCCGAGGACGTGCTCCGCGAGGAACGCGAGCACCACCTGGTACCAGACCTTCGCGTGCTGCGGCTGGAGGATCCAGTGGTTCTCGTCGGGGTAGAACAGGAACCGGTGCACCGTCTCGCCGTCGGCCCCGGCGGGCAGGCCCGACGACTGGAGCAGCTCGTACCAGAGCCGCAGCCCCTCACCGATCGGGACGCGGTAGTCCTTGTCGCCGTGGATCACGAGCATCGGCGTGACGATGTCCTGGACGAACCGGTGCGGGCTGTTCTCGAGCGCCATCTCCGGCGTCATCTCGCGCGCCCAGTAGTACGCGTGGTCCGTCGTCGGGCCGAACTGGTCGAGCGCCCACAGGCTCGCGTGCGTGACGATCGCGCGGAAGCGGTCCGTGTGGCCGGCGACCCAGTTCGCCATGTACCCGCCGAACGACCCGCCCATCGCGGCCGTCCGGGTCGCGTCGACCTCGGGACGCGCCTCCACCGCGTCGGTGATCGCGAGCAGGTCCGTGTACGGGGCCTTGCCCCACGCCCCCCAGCCGCGCTGCACGAAGTCCTGGCCGTACCCGGTCGACAGCGCGGGGTCCGGGAGCAGGACCGCGTACCCCCGGGCGACCATCAGCCACGGGTTCCAGCGCCAGCTCCACGCGTTCCACGACCCGAGCGGGCCGCCGTGGATCCACAGCAGCAAGGGTGCCGGGTTCTCGGCGGACGCCCCGTGCGGCAGCGCGAGCCAGCCGCGCACGCGCACGTCGTCCGACGCGGCGGTCTCGACGTCGACGAGCGTGCCCGGCAGGTCGGGCGTCGCGACCGGTCCGCGCAGCGGCGTCGCGGGCACGGGCGTGCGGCTGCCCGACGTACCGGAACCGAGGAACGCCCCGAGGTCGATGCGGACCGGGTGCGACGGCTCGAGGTAGCTGGTCCGCAGCGCGTACGCCGTGCGGCCGTCGGGAGCGACCTGCACGTCGGTGAAGACGGCGTCGTCGCTCGTCACGCGCTCGGCGGTGCCGTTCTCCGCCGTCCCGTCCGGCGAGAAGGGAACGAGGAAGACCGGCCCGCGGCCGTCGTCGTCGGCCGTGACGAGCAGGCCCGAGCCGTCGGGCAGCCAGCGCAGCGACGTCGGCCACCGGTCCCAGTGCGGCACGAGCGTGCGCGGGGTCGCATGGTTCTCCGCGCGCGTCGTCGCCGAGTCGTCGTGCCCCTCCGCGGTCCCCGCCGGCGCGTCCGGCGCGTGCAGCGGCACGACGGCGAGGCTCTCCTCCGGCGCCTGGTGCGGCGTCGAGACGGTCTCGCGCACGAACGCCACCCACGCGCCGTCGGGCGAGATGCGCGGCCAGTGCGCCTCCGCCCGCGGCTCGTCGACGAGCGTGCGGCGCGCGCCCGTCGCCGTGTCGATCGCGACGAGCGTGTTGCGCACCTGCGGCCCGGGACCGGCCACCTGCCACGTCGTGACGAGGGTCGTGCCGTCGGCGGACAGGTCCGCGGCGTGCTCGTGCAGCGCGCGGCCCGGCGCGGAGCCCTGCTCGACGCCGCGGGTGACGTCACGCAGGTCGAGGAGCCGGCGGTCGTGGCGCGCGGTCTCGTTCGCCGCGGTGGCGTCGTCCGCCCCTGCGTCGGCCGGCGCGGCCGGCGACGGGAGCGGCTGGACGGGCTCGTCGGCGAGGGTCGTGAGGTCACCGACGAACCGGTGCGCCTCGTCCGGGCCGCGGTCGTGGTCCCACTGGCGCACGGGGTACGCGCTGTGGAGGATCGCTGCGACCTTGGCGTCCTTGCGCGCGGACCGGAGCTCCGCGTCGTGCGCGAGGTCGCGAGCGCTCGGGAGCACCGACGCCGCCACGGACACGACCGGCGCGTCCGTGGCCGCGAGCGGGCCGCTCACGCCCGCGGGCGCCGTCGCGACGACGCGCGCCTCACCGCCCGTCGCCGGGAGCAGCCACAGCGCGGCCTTCGGGTCGTCGTCGGACCCGCCGTCGGGGTCGGGCCGTGCCGACGTGAAGAGCACGTCGCCCGCACCCGTGAACGTCGCGCTCGACTCGCCCGTGGCGCTGCGCGTGAGCCGACGCGCCGGGGCTTCGCCCGCGGGATCGACCTCCCACAGCGCGGTCCGGTACCCCGTGCGCTTCGGGTCGAGCGTCTGCACGGTCGTGACCAGACGCGCGCCGTCGGGCGAGAGCGCGAGCCCTCCGACCCGCGGGATCGCGAGGTAGTGGTCGAGGTCGTGGAACGGGGTCTCGGACGAGTCGGAGGTACCGGGCGTGGCGGCGTCGTTACTCACCCGTACGTCCTATCACGGCTCCCGCCCCCGCTCGCCCCCGCCCCGGCGCGCCGACCGCGGGGCTGCTCGTGATCGGCCCGAGGCCGACCGCAAGGTCGCGCTCGGCGGCGCGGGCGGTGTCAGTCAGTCGTCGCGCTTCGACATCTCGGCGAGCATGGCGTTGTACTCCTGAAGCTCGGCGTCGCCGTCGCGGTCGGCCTGACGGTCGCGACGCTTGGCCTCGCGCTCGTCCGAGCGCGTCCACATGACCGCGACGACGATGGCGAGGATCAGCGTCGGGAGCTCGCCGATGCCCCAGGCGACGCCGCCCCCGCGCTGCTGGTCGGCGATGGCGCTCGGGCCCCACTCGCGGCCGAGCAGGCCGAACCACTCCGGCACGAGGAGCACCTCGCCCGACGTCAGCGAGACGCCGAAGAAGGCGTGGAACGCCATAGTCGCGAAGAGCAGGAGCAGGCGCTGCGGGTAGGGCGGCCGGTGCGGGCCGGGGTCGATCCCGACGAGCGCGTTGGCGAACAGGTACCCCGCGAGCGTGAAGTGCGCGAGCATCGCGAGGTGCCCGGCGTACGTCGTCAGGGCGTACTCGAACGCCGGCGTGTAGTAGAAGACGATCATCGAGCCGGCGAAGTTCACCGCGGCGACGATCGGGTTGGCGAAGAACTGGCCCACGCGGGACGTCACGACCGCGAGCGCCCACTCGCGCGGCCCGCGCGACCCGTCCTTGCGCGGTGGGACGGCCCGCACGAGCAGCGTCACCGGCGCCGCGAGCACGAGGAAGATCGGCACGACCATCGCGAGGATCATGTGCTGGACCATGTGCGCGCTGAACAGCACGTGCCCGTACATGGCGGGCCCACCCGAGGTCACCCAGAAGAGGATGAGGATGCCGATGCACCACGAGACCGTGCGGCCCACCGACCACGAGTCGCCGCGCTTCGCGAGCCGGCGCACCCACCCCAGGTAGACGACGAGCGCCGCGACGCACGCGAACGCGGGCAGCAGGTCCCAGCGCCACTCGGTGAACCAGCGCGCCAGCGTCGGCTCGGGGGGCAGCGCGTGCCCGGTCACCTGGTACGCGGCGGAGCTGTCGAGCGGCTCCTCCTGCGGCACCGGCGGTGCGGTCGACCCGAGCGCGACGGCGACGCCGGACACCGCGCCCATGATCGCGAGCTCGACCGCGACCAGGCGCCAGAACAGCCAGCGCGTGCCCTCCGCGGCGGCACCCCTCGCGCCCGTGGACGACGACGTCACCCCCTGCGTGGACTTGCCCGACGAGCTCTTCGAGCCCTTCGCGGCGACCTTCGGCGACCCCTTCGCCGACGCACGGTCGGCGCCCGCCCGCGCGACCGCCGTCGGGCCGGCGAGCCGTCGCACGACGAGCTCGCGGTGCGCGAACCCGACGGCGCCCAGGACGAGCAGGAGCGCGAGCTTGGTGAGCAGGAGGATGCCGTAGTCGGTGGTGAGTCCCGCGAGCGTGTCGACGCGGATGCTCGCGTTCGCGATCCCGGAGACGGCGACGGCGACGTAGCACCACAGCGCGATCGCGGAGTACCGCGCGACGGACGCCGCGAAGTCCGCACGACCCAGCCCGCCGCGCACGCGTACGACGGCGAGCGTCCCCAGGCCACCGACCCACAGCGCCGCGCCGGCCAGGTGGAGGAACATCGAGGAGACGGCGAGCTCGTGGCTCACCGCTCCCGCGGCGTGACCCGTGTTGGCCTGCATCGCGATCGCGACGAGCGCGAGCGCGGCCGTCCACATCGCGCCCGTCGCGCTGCGCACCGCGAGCGCGGCGGCGGACGTCAGCGCCGCGACCACGACGATCGCGAGGTAGTTGCGACCCAGGCTGACCTGCGAGACGAAGAGGCCGAGCTGGTCGCCGAACGTCGGGCCCGTGACGGGCGTGCTCGAGATCGAGGAGTAGCGCAGCACGACCTGCACGACCGACAGCACGGCCCACGTCGCGGCCGCCGCGCCCGCGACCCCGAGCGCCTTGCGGACCGGCGTCCCGGCCGGCAGCACGCACGCCGCGAGGACGAGCGAGCCGAGCGTCAGCGCGACGGAGAGCTCGGTGAGGACCGTGACGACCGGGGTGCCGAGGCGCGCGAGCGCACCCGGGTCGGGGAAGCCGGCCGGGACGGTGAACGCGGCCGAGAACGCGCCGGCGGCGAGCACGGCGACGACGGCGACGACGACCGCGAACGGTCCGGCGAGGACGAGCCACCACGGGTTCGCGGGTCGGGCGTCCGACGGCGCGCGGCGCAGGGCAGTCGTGGTCACCGGTCCAGGGTATCGAGCGCGCGGGCCCCGTCGGTCATCGCCTGTGGACGACCCGGGGGCCCTGGTGGCGCCCGTGCGCGGAACGGGTGGGTACCTCTCCCCACCCGGACCTGTGGGCGGCGCCGGGTCCGGCGGGGGTCCCGCTGGCATACTGGGCCGGGTTCGCCGGGGGCCGGAGACGACTCGTCCACCCTTCCGGCCGCGCACGGGACCACACCCGCACGACCCACGCACGACCCGGAGGACGATCGATGGCCGCAGGGCACGGCAGCATCTCGACGCAGGACCTCGACCGCGCGAGCCACCTGCTCAAGCGCGTCGGCCAGGTCTTCGACCAGCGCGTCGTCGGCCAGGACGCGCTGCGCACGGCGCTCGTCAGCTCGCTCCTCGCGGGCGGCCACATCCTCCTCGAGTCCGTGCCGGGGCTCGCCAAGACGACGGCGGCGCAGACGCTCGCCGCGGCGGTCGACGGCTCGTTCCACCGCATCCAGTGCACGCCCGACCTCATGCCGAACGACATCGTCGGCACGCAGATCTTCAACTACGCGACCGGCGAGTTCACGACGCAGCTCGGCCCGGTGCACGCCAACGTCGTGCTGCTCGACGAGATCAACCGCTCGTCGGCCAAGACGCAGTCGGCGATGCTCGAGGCGATGCAGGAGAAGCAGACGTCGATCGGCGGGGAGAACTTCGCGCTGCCGGACCCGTTCATGGTGCTCGCGACGCAGAACCCCATCGAGGAGGAGGGCACGTACGTGCTCCCCGAGGCCCAGATGGACCGCTTCCTCATGAAGGAGGTGCTCACCTACCCGACGCCGCCGCAGGAGCTCGAGATCCTCCAGCGCATCGCGACCGGTCAGATGACGCAACCCCTCACGGCGCAGCCGATCTCGCTCGACGACGTGCGCTTCCTGCGCGGCCTGGTCGACGACGTGTACGTGGACGACTCCATCAAGCGCTACGTCGTCGACCTCATCAACACGACGCGGTTCTCCGGCCCGCGCCCGATCCCCGGCCTCGACCGCCACGTGCGCGTGGGCGCGTCGCCGCGTGGGGGCATCGCGCTCATGCGCGTGGGCCAGGCGCTCGCGATCCTCGCGGGCCGCGCGTACGTCATCCCGGACGACATCAAGGCGGTGCGCTACTCGGTGCTGCGGCACCGCCTCGTGCGCACGTTCGACGCGCTCGCCAACAACGTGCCGCCGGAGCAGCTCGTGGACGCGGTGTTCGACGCCGTCCCGACGCCCTGAGCGACCCCCGCACCCTCCCGAGAGAGCACCACGTGCCCGACGTCTCCCGTCTCGCCCAGGTCAGGGCCCGGCTCGACCTCCCGGTCGCGCGCCGGGCGTCCGGCCTGCTCGAGGGACGGCACCGGTCGGTCTTCAAGGGGCACGGCCAGGACTTCGACGACCTGCACCTGTACGCGCCGGGCGAGGACGTCGGGGACATCGACTGGAAGTCGTCGGCGCGCGCCGGACTGCCGATCATCCGCCGGTTCGTGCGCGAGTCGAACCTCAACCTCGTGCTCGTCGTCGACACCGGCCGCACGATGGGCGCGACCGCCCCGAGCGGCGAGACCAAGGCGGAGGTCGCGGGCTTCTGCTGCGCCCTCGTGGCCTACCTCGCGCGCGACCGGGGCGACCGGGTCGCGCTCGTCGCGGGGGACGCCGAGCGTCTTTCCCAGCTCCCGCCGCGCGCCAGCACGCGCGACCTCGAGGTGCTGCTGCGGACCGTCGAGGACCTGTGGCGGCCCGACGCGCCGCCGAGCGACCTGACGCGGCCGCTCGACCGCGCCCGCTCCGCCTTCCGGCGCCGCTCGCTGATCGTGGTCGTGACCGACGAGGCGCGACCCGCCGCCGAGCACGAGCAGCTCCTGCGGTCGCTGCGCGTGCGCCACGAGGTCATGGTCGTCCAGGTCGCGGACCTCTCCCCCGTCGGCGCGGGCGCGGGGCGGCACGCCACCGGCGACGTCGCGGACGTCGACGGGACGCTGCGCCTGCCGGCGTTCCTGCGCGGCCGGGCCGCGCTCGCCGAGTCCGCGGCCCAGGCCCTCGCCGCGCGCCGGGCCGAGGTCGCGGAGCGGCTGCGCAGCCTCCAGGTCGAGGGCGTGCTCGTCGAGGGGTCGGACGACGTGGTGCAGCGGTTCGTCGAGCTCCTGGGGAGGCAGAAGCGTGCCCGTCGATGAGCTCGTCGACCCCGTGGGCTACTCGGGGTGGTGGACCGTCCTGGGGATCGCGCTGATCCTCGCGGCGGCCGCCGTCGTGTTCCTGGTCGTCTGGCTGACGCGCGCGAGCGCGGCGGAGAAGGCCGCGCCGCCGCCCGCACCCCTGCTCCCCACCGGCCCGTACGACCCCTACGCGTCGCTGCGCGCCGAGTACGAGCGGCGGCTGGACGCCGTCGCGGAGCGGTTCCGCGCGGGCGAGCTCGACGAGCGCACGCTGCACCTCGCGCTCTCCGCCGAGATGCGGGGCTTCGCCACGGGCCGGCTGGGCCAGGACGCGTCGTCCATGACGCTCTCGGAGATCCAGCAGCTCAGCGAGGCCGGGCGCCTCACGCAGCTCATCGCGCGCTACTACCGGCCGTCGTTCGCGGACCACGACAACGACCCGGCGGCCCGCGCGACCGACGCCGAGGACTCGATCGACCGCGCGCGATCGGTGGTGCGCGGATGGTGAGGAACGCGCTCGCGACGAGCACCGCCGTCGTCCCCGGGCCGCAGGGCTCGTCGATCCTGTGGCCGTGGCTGTGGGGCGCGCTCGTCGTCGCGGTCCTCGCCGCGGGTGCGGTCGCCTGGTGGCTCGCCCGGCGGCGCCGGGCCAGCGACACCGACGAGGACGTGCTCTGGGTCGCGAACTCCGAGTACCTCGCTCGCGTGCCCGCGTTCGCGGCGTGGGTGCGGCGGTACCGCGTGCTCCAGGGCCTGACGGCGGCGGGACTGCTCGTCGCGGTCGTCGGCGCCGGGGCGGTGGCGGCGCGTCCGGTCGAGACGGACGTCGTCGTCGACCGGCTCGGCACGCGCGACATCGTGCTGTGCCTGGACGTGTCGGGCTCGATGATCGAGTACGACGGCGCGGTGCTCAAGGTGTTCCAGGAGCTCGTGGACAACTTCGAGGGCGAGCGGATCGCGCTGTCGATCTTCAACTCCTCGTCGCGCACCGTCTTTCCGCTCACCGACGACTACACGCTCGTGCAGGAGGAGCTCCAGGCCGGGATCGACGCGCTCGACAAGGACCCCTCCACGTTCGACTACACGGGCGGGTCCGACGACGCCGAGATCCTGGAGTACGCGCAGTTCACCGCGGGCACGACCGCGAACCTCTCCGGCGCGAGCCTCATCGGCGACGGGCTCGCGAGCTGCGCGCTCCAGTTCGACGCGGAGGACACCGAGCGCTCGCGCTCGATCATCCTCGCGACCGACAACTACGTCTCCGGCGAGCCGATCTACACGCTGCCCCAGGCGGCCGACCTCGTCGCGTCGCGCGACATCACGCTGCACGGGATCTTCGGCGGGTCGCAGCGCTACGAGGGCACGCCCGAGGAGACCGAGTACCGCAGCACGGTCGAGGACGGCGGCGGGCTCTACTTCCTCGCCGACGACCCGGCCGCGGTGCAGGGCATGGTGGACGACGTCGTCGCGCAGCAGGCCGTCGAGCTCGACGCGTCGCCCGAGGTGATCGTCACGGACCGGCCCGCGGGCTGGTTCCTCGTCGCGGTCCTCGGCGTCGCGCTGCTGCTCGTCGTCGCGTGGCGGGTGAAGGAGTGACGGGCCGATGAACCTCGCCGGACTGACGCTCCAGCCGCTCGTGCCCGTGTGGGCGCTCACGCTGCTCGTCCTGCCGCTGCTCGGCCTCACGGTGTGGCAGGCGGTCGTGGCCGGACGCCCCGGCCCCGACGGCGTCCCGCGCCCGGGCGCCCCGCGCGCGGCGTGGCTGCGCCGCGCCGGCGCGGTGGTGCTGCTCGGGATCATCGGGCTCGCGCCGTCGGTCGCGTCGACGGACCGCGACACGTCGGTCGCGAACGTCGACATGTTCTTCGTCGTCGACCGCACGGGCTCGATGGCGGCCGAGGACTACGGGCCCGAGGGCGGCCAGGAGCGGCTCGACGGCGTGCGGCACGACATCACGAGCCTCACCGAGGCGATCCCCGGCGCGCGCTACTCGATCATCTCGTTCGACTCGCAGGCGTCGCGCCAGCTGCCCCTGACGACCGACGCGCGCGCGATCACGTCGTGGGCGGAGACCTTCAACCGCGAGATCACGCGGTACTCGCAGGGCTCGCTCACGGACCGGCCCCTCGACGAGCTGCGGTCCGCGCTCCAGGGGTCCGCCGAGCAGCACCCCGCGAACGTGCGCCTCGTCTTCTTCCTCACCGACGGGGAGCAGACGGCGGAGGGCGAGCCGCGCTCGTTCGCCGAGCTGGCCCCGCTCGTCGACGGCGGTGCCGTGCTCGGCTACGGCACGCCCGAGGGCGGGCGCATGAAGGAGTACGACCCCGACGTGGACCCCGAGGACGCGGAGTACATCATCGACTGGTCGCAGCCGAGCGACGACGGCGAGCCCGTCGAGGCGCTGTCCGTGCTCGACGAGGAGTCGCTCACCGCGCTCGCGGACCAGCTCGGCGTGCCGTACGTGCACCGGCAGGAGCCGTCCGAGACGGCGTCGCTCGTCGCGGGCGTGGACCCGCAGCAGGTCGCGGCCGACGGACGACGCGACGTCACGGCGTACCGCCCCGTGGTCTGGCCGTTCGCGCTCGTGCTCGTCGCGCTGCTCGGCCTCGAGGCATGGTTCTGGTCGCGCTCGGCCAGCCGCTCGCTCGTGCGCCCGACGACGTCCCGGCCGCCGGCGACCGGGGGACCCGCGCGCGACCCGGGCGCACGGCAGCCGGGCGGGCAGGGCGACGGCGAGCGACCGCCGTCGGGCGCCCTCACGGCGGACGCGGTGGAGGTCCGGCGATGACCTGGACCCCTCCCCCCATGCCCCCGACGGGGCGGCGGAAGCCGCGCCCCACGGGTGTCGCCGCGCTCCGCGCCGCGCGGCTGCGCCGGCGCACCTGGTGGCTCGTCGGGACGCTGCCTCTCGTGCTCGCGCTCCTCGTCGTCGGGGTCAAGCTCACGCTCCTCGCGCCGGTCGCCGCCACGGCCAAGGACCGCTACGACGGCGGAGAGGCGACGACCGCGGCGGACTACTACGGGATCCAGCGGGTCTTCAACATCGTCGAGCCGTGGAAGGCGCACTACAACCACGGGACGGCGCTCGCCCGGTCCGAGGACTCGTGGGCGCTGTACGACGCGATCACGTCCCTCGACCGCGCGTACGACCTCGCGGAGCACGAGAGCCCCGAGGAACGCTGCATGATCCAGACGAACCTCTCGCTCGCGTACGAGATCCAGGGCGACCGAGACATGGCGTACGCGGACGGCAAGGCGGCGGAGCTCGCGCTCGTCGAGGAGGCCATCGCCGCCCGCGACGCGGGGCTGCCGTACGACGAGGAGATCCTCGACCCGTACGGCGACGGGAGCGAGGAGCCCGACCCGGAGGAGCTGCGCCAGGACGTCCAGGACTGGTACGAGTACGCCGAGCAGGAGTACGCGACCGCGGAGCAGATCCGCGGCTGGCCCGACTGCGGGGAGTCCGAGCAGACCCCCGAGCAGGAGGAGCAGGACGAGGCCGCCCGGCAGCGCCTCCAGGACAAGCAGCAGCAGGCGCAGGACTCGCAGCCGGAGAACCAGGGCGGCGGGGACACGCAGGAGGGCGACGGCTCCGAGGGCGACGAGCAGTCCGAGGCCTCGGGGGGCGAGGGGTCCGAGGGCGAGGACCAGCAGAGCCAGGCCGAGCGCGAGGAGCAGCAGCGCCAGGAGGAGCTCGAGCAGCAGGGCTCGGAGGCGCGCGAGGAGCAGGAGCGTCTCGAGCAGGAGTACCGCGACCTCTACGGCGACCAGCCCGGGACGGGCACCGACCCGGGCGACGGCAGCGGGAGCGGCACCAAGAACTGGTGACGGTCGGGGCCCTGCGCGACGCCCGCTCCACGGCGGGCAGGGCCCGCCCCGCCGGGGGCCCCGGAAGAAGGGCGCGCTCGCGTGCGTTCGCCCCGGAGGACCCGCACGGCCGGACGACCGTGACGACGCCAGGGCCCCCGGGAGACCGGGGCGAGGAGGAGCACGATGACCGCGACGACCACGCAGCGCCACGCCACCGGCGTGGACGACGCTGCTCTCGACAACCCGTCCTGGAGCGCCCTCACCGGCGCCCACGCGCACCTCGCCGAGGGCGACGACCTCGCGCGGCGCTACCCGGTCGACGTCTCGCCCATCACGGGCGTGCGCTCGTGGGACGAGCCCGGGGTCTGGGACGCCATCGCCGCGCTCGTCGGGCCGGGCGGCCGCTTCTCCGCGCCGCCCGTCGGGGTCGAGCCGCCGGAGGGCTGGACGCTCGAGGCCCGCGTGGAGGGGGTCCAGCTCGTCGAGACCGAGCGCCTGGTCACCCGTCCCGACCCGGACGCCGTCGTGCTCGGCGCGGCCGACGTGCCGCACATGCTCGCGCTCGTCGAGCGCAGCCGCCCGGGACCGTTCGAGGCCCGCACCTACCTGCTCGGGCGCTACGTCGGGTTCCGGGACGACGCCGGCCGGCTCGTCGCGATGGCGGGCGAGCGCCTGCACCCCGCCGGCTGGACGGAGATCAGCGCCGTGACGACCGACCCGGACCACCGCGGTCGTGGCCTCGCCTCCCGCCTCGTGCGCGACGTCGCGTTCCACGTGCAGGAGCGGGGCGACCGCGCGTTCCTGCACGCCGCGGCCCAGAACGTCGGCGCGATCGGTGTGTACGAGCGGCTGGGGTTCGCGCTGCGCCACCGCCCGAGCTTCGGGTCGCTGCTCGCGCCGGGCTGACTCCCGGCGCTCAGTCCTCGATCCCCTCCACGAGCAGGGTCCGCGGGCCGGGGCCCTCGTCGGCGAGCGCGTCGTGCGGGTTGACGAGCACGCACTTGCGCAGCGACAGGCACCCGCAGCCGATGCAGTCCGTCAGGTGGTCGCGCAGGCGCGTGAGCTGCTCGATGCGCGCGTCGAGGTCCGCGTGCCACCCCGCCGAGAGGCGGTGCCAGTCCTTGGCGGTGGGCGTCCGGTCGCCGGGGAGCGTCGCGAGCGCGTCGCGGATGCGGGCGAGCGGGATGCCGACGCGCTGCGACGCGCGCACGAACGCGACGCGGCGCAGGGTCTCGCGCGCGAAACGTCGCTGGTTCCCCGGGGTCCGGCGGCTCGTGATGAGCCCCTCGCGCTCGTAGAAGTGCAGCGCGGACACCGCGACGCCGCTGCGCGCGGCGAGCTGGCCGACGGTGAGCTCGTCGCTCGGGGACGGGGCGTCGTCGGGCACGCGGGCTCCTCTCGGGACGGTCGCGACGGGGACGTGCCGCGGTGGCTTGACCTCAACAATTGTTGAGGTTCGAGACTAGCAGGGCGCGCCCGGACCGGGACGCGTGCCGCCGCCCCGGCGAGGCCCCGTGCCGACGCCGACCCCGACGTGAGGAGCACCCGTGGACGCCATCCGCCTGCACGCGTTCGGACCGCCCGAGAACCTCGTCCTCGACCAGGTGCCCGACCCCGTCCCCGGGCCGGGCCAGGTGCTCGTCGCCGTCCGTGCGCACGGCGTCCACCTGCTCGACACGACCCTGCGCCGAGGCGAGGCCGCGGGCGGCCCCCTCCCGCTCCCCGCGCTCCCGACGATCCCCGGACGCGAGGTCGCCGGGGTCGTCGCCGCCGTCGGACCCTCGGTCGACGCCGCGTGGCGCGGACGCCGCGTCGCCGCCCACCTCGGCGCCACGCCCGACGGGGGTGGGTACGCGCGGCTCGCCGTCGTCCCCGTCGGCGCGCTGCACCGCATCCCCGACCACGTCACCGCACCCGACGCGATCGCCATGATCGGGACCGGCCGCACCGCCGTCGGCATCCTCGACCTCGCCGAGCTCACGGCGGCCGACACCGTGCTCGTCACCGCCGCGGGCGGCGGGCTCGGCACGCTCCTCGTGCAGAGCGCGCTCGCGGCCGGGGCGCGGGTCGTCGCGCTCGCGGGCGGCCCGGAGAAGGTCGCGCTCGTGCGCACGCTCGCCGGGGAGTCGCGCGCCGAACGGCTCGCGGTCGTCGACTACCGGACCGACGGCTGGCAGAGCGAGGCGCGGGCCGCCGTCGCGCAGCACGCCCCGGCCGGGGCGACCGTCCTGCTCGACGGCGTCGGCGGGGACGCGGGGACGGACGCCGCCGCGCTCGTCGCCCCGAACGGGCGGCTCGTGCTCTTCGGGTGGTCGTCGGGCACGCCGAACCGCGCCGGTGACGTCGACCACGACGCCGAGGACGTCATGAATTCCAGGGCGGGGACGGCCGCGCGCGACGTACGGTGGGCCGTGGGACCCCGGGCCCGACCCTGGGGAGACCTGTTCGACCTGCAGGAGCGCGCGCTCGCGCTCGCGGCGGACGGGACGTGGCACGTCGTCACGCACCAGGTACCCCTCGCGGAGGCAGCGCGCGCCCACCGCGAGCTCGAAGCGCGCGCCACCACCGGAAAGGTCGTTCTCGTATGACGGCGGACCCCCGCACCGACGCCGACGCGCCGGTGCACGGCACCCCCGACGCGCCCCACACGGGCACGCTCTCCCCCGGGACGCAGCGCACCGTCCTGTTCGGCATGGTCGCGTTCGTGTTCCTCGGCGCGTTCGAGGCGCTCGCCGTCGCCACCGCCATGCCGACCGTCGCCGTCGAGCTCGACGGCCTCACCCTCTACACGCTCGCGTTCGCCGCGTCGCTCGCGTCGAGCGTCGTGGGCATGGTCGCGTCCGGCCGCTGGAGCGACCGCGCGGGCCCGACGACGCCGCTGTGGACGGGCATCGGGCTCTTCCTCGCCGGCCTGCTGGTGGCGGGGCTCGCGCAGGACATGCTGGTCCTCGTCGCCGGCCGCGTGCTCCAGGGCGTCGGGACGGGCCTCTACATCGTCGCGCTCTACGTGCTCGTCGCGCGCGTGTTCCCCACCGACCGGCGGCCGAAGGTCTTCGCCGCGTTCGCCGCGGCGTGGGTGATCCCGTCCATCGTCGGCCCCGCCATCGCCGGGCTGGTCGTGGAGCACGTCGGCTGGCGGTGGGTCTTCCTCGCGGTCCCGGTCCTCGCCGTCCCGGCACTGATCCTCATGCGGCCCGGCATGCGCGCCGCCCGCGGCTCGGCCCCGGACGCCTCGTCCCGCGTCTCCGACGACCTCCAGTCCTCGTCGGACGACCTCCCTCCGCACGGGACCGCCGACGCCGAGTCGCCCCTCGACCGGACCGCGCGCCAGGCCTCGCTCGCCTGGGCCGTCGTGGCCGCCGTCGGGATCGGGGCGCTCAACTACGCGGGCCAGCTCCGCGGCACCGGGCTCGTGCTGCTGCTCGTCGCCGCGCTCGCGGCCGTCGCGCTCGCCGTCCCGCGACTCCTGCCTCCCGGCACGACCCGTGCCGCGCGTGGCTTGCCGAGCGTCATCGCGATCCGCGGCCTCGTCGCCGCCGCCTTCACCGGCGCCGAGGTGCTGCTCCCGCTCCTGCTCTCGCACGAGCGGGGCCTTGCGCCGTCGCTCGCGGGCGCCGTGCTGACGTTCGGCGCCGTCGGCTGGTCGACGGGGTCCTGGCTGCGCGGTCGCGCGACCTGGGGGCTCCAGCACGCCGGGTACGTGCGCCTCGGCGGGACGCTCGTCGCGCTCGGCATCGGCGGCGCGGCGCTGCTCGCGTGGACCGCCGTCCCGCCCGTCGTCGGCATGGTCGCGTGGACCCTCGCGGGGCTCGGCATGGGCATGACCCACCCGACGCTGTCGGTGCTGACGCTCGAGCTCTCGCCCGTCGCCGAGCAGGGCGCCAACTCGTCGGCGCTCCAGGTGTCCGACGCCGTCGCCGCCGCGACCGCGCTCGCCGTCACAGGCTCGCTCCTGTGGGCCCTGCACCCGACGCTCGGCCTCGCGTCGTACGTCGTCTGCTTCGGCGTCACGGTGCTGCTCGCGGCGGGCGTCGCCCTCCTGGCCCCCCGCACCCGTCCGACCCTCACGAGGTAGAGCCCCGGTCGCGTGAGAAGGAACCCGTGTCGGCCGAGGTAGAACCGTGGTCGGTCGAAGGAGAACCGCGGTCCCGCGAGATAGAACCGCGGTTCTACCTCGCGAGACCACGGTTCTCCTTCGCGGGGCCGCGGTTCCATCTCGCGAGACCAGGGGTTCTCCCTCGGCCGACCTCGGTACTACCTCGGCTGAGCGAGGGTGGCCGCGGCGGTGGCGTAGCGGTCGAGGACGATCGCGGTGAGGCGGGCGTCGGGGGCGAGCGGGGCGGTGACGACGTCGCCGCCGGCCTCGAGGACGCGGTCGTAGAAGAACCCCGGCGCGAGGAGGTAGGCCGCGACGACGACGCGCCCGCCCGGGGCGAGGTCGGCGCGGGCGGCGGCGACGGCGTCGGGCACGGAGGGCTCGGCCATGGCGCCGTAGCCGACCGTCACCGGGCCGGGCACGCGCTCGCGCAGGCCCGCGGCGAGCTCCTCGACGTCGCGGGCGGCTCCCGGGCGGCTCGAGCCGGCGGCGGCGACCACGACGGCGTCCTCCGGGCGCAGGCCGACGTCGGCGAGCCGCTCGGCGAGCAGGTCCACGAGGCGAGGGTCCGGCCCGAGGGGGGTGGACGCGGCGGCGCGACCGGTGCCGGGACCGCGGTCCTCGACCGCCGCCGCGACGTCGACGCTCACGTGGAACCCGCCGGAGAGCAGCAGCGGCACGACGACCGCGTCCCCGGGTTCCCCGGCGTCCGGCGCGGAACCGTCCGGGTCCTCCGTCGCCGCAGGAGCGACGACCGACGTCACGACGTCCGCGACCTCGGGCTGCTGCACGTCGACGAACGCCTCGCGCACGTCGAGGTCGGGCCGTGCGGCGCGGACGTCGTCGAGCAGTGCGCGGATCACGTCACGGCCGGCGAGGTCGCTCGTGCCGTGGGAGCACCCGATGAGCACGGACGCGGGCGTCGTGCGGCCCACGTCCCCCGACGATGAGTCCGACGACGCTCCCGAGGGAGAGGCCACGATCTCCGCGCTCATGCGAGCTCCAATCGGTATCCGCGCTTGACGACGGTCTTGACGAGGTCGCGCCGGCCGGTCGCCTCGCGCAGACGGGCGACGGCGACCTCGGCGGCGTGCGGGTCGCGCGAGTCGCCGGGCAGGACGTCGAGCACGTCGTCGCGCGTGACGACGTCACCGCGGCGCGCGGCGAGCAGGCGCAGCACCTCGAGGCTGCTGGGCGAGAGGGGCAGCACCTCGCCGTCGAGCACGGCGACGCGCGAGCGGATCTGGAGCACGCCCGCGACGGTCGCCAGCGCGAGGGTCTCGGCCTGCTCGTAGTGCGCGACGAGCGTGCGCACGAGCGCGCCGAGGCGCCCGCGCTCGGGCTGGAGCGGGGTGACGCCGCGGTGCTCGAGCGGCTTCGCCGTGATCGGCCCGACCGCCGCCGCGACCATCGACCCGTCCTGGAACCGCGACACGACGAGGCGGCCCACGCCGTGCTCCTCGGCGGCGCTCAGCCACGCCTCGGCACCGGGCGCGGAGGTGAACACGACGGCGTCGATCTCGCCGACGGCCGCGGCCTCGACGGACGCGCGCAGCGCCTCGGGGTCGGGCGGCGGCCCCCAGCGGTAGACGACGAGGCTCGCGACCTCGGCGCCCGCCTCGGCGAACACGACGTCGAGGCCGTCGGCCCCGGCGCCGTGGTGCTGGACGGCGATGCGCAACCCGGCGACGCCCTCGCCGAGCAGCACGTCGGCGATCTCCGCCGACGTCTCGGACTCGGCGACCCAGTCTGCCGTGAGCCCGGCGGCCTGGATCGCGCCGCGCGCCTTGGGCCCGCGCGCGACGATCCGCGCGTCGGCGAGCACCTCGAGCAGGCGGTCCGCGAGGCCGTGCGCGTCCGCGGCCTCGACCCACGACCGGAAGCCGATGCCCGTCGTGACGACGACGACGTCCGGCGGGTGCTCGACGAGGTCGCGCGTCCCCGCGAGGAGCCGCTCGTCGTCGGCGTGCGGGATCATGCTCAGCGCGGGCGCGTGGCGGACCTCGGCGCCCCGGCGCTGCAGGGCGGCGGCGAGCTCGCTCTTGCGGCGGTCGGCCGTGACGAGCACCGTGCAGCCGGCCATGACCTGACCGAGGGCGGGGCGCTCCCCGTCGGGACCGGACGCGCCGTCGACCGGTGCGTCCGAGACCGCCCCTCCGTGGGCCGACGTCGCGACGGGCGGGTCGATCTCGGTGCTGCCGGTGCCGCTCACGCGACCGTCGCCGGGTCGAGCCGTCCCTCCGCGGCGACGTCCCCCACCACGATGATGGCCGGGGCCCGGACCCCGACCTGGGCGGCACGCTCGACGACCTCGCCGAGCGAGGCCCGCGTGACGCGCTGGCGCGGCGTCGAGCCGCTCTCCACGATCGCGACGGGCAGCGCGGGGTCGGCCCCGGCGCCGAGGGCCTGGGCCGTGATGCGTGCGAGCTGCGAGACACCCATGAGGACCACCAGCGTAGCCGTGCGGTCGCGCACCCCGGCGAGCGCGGCGGCATCGAGCCCGTCGTGCCCGCTGATGACGTGGAACGCGGCGACCGTCCCCCGGTGCGTGAGCGGGATGCCCGCGAGCGCCGGCACGCTCAGCGCGCTGGACACCCCCGGCACGACGTCGACCGGCACGCCGGCCTCCCGGCACGCGACGACCTCCTCGCCGCCGCGACCATAGACGAACGGGTCGCCGCCCTTGAGCCGCACGACGCGACGACCGCGCTGCGCCTGCTCCACGAGGATCGCGTTGATCTCGTGCTGCGGCACGGGGTGGTTCCCGGGCGTCTTGCCGACGTCGATCACCTCGACCCCGGGCGCGAGCTCGTCGAGCACGTCGACGGGTCCGAGCCGGTCCGCGACGACGACGTCCGCCTCCGCGAGCACCCGGCGCCCTCGGACGGTGAGCAGGTCGACGGCGCCCGGGCCTCCGCCGACGAGCGTCACGCGCCCGAGCCCGCCGTCGGCCGGCCGGTGGCGCCGTTGGTCGGCGCCGCCGGAACGCAGGTGCTCGGCGATCGCGTCGCGGACGGCGCGGGCCCGCCGCGGGTCGGCGCCGCGCCGCTCGGCCGCGTCGTCGGCCGCTCGTCGCTCCCGAGCGCGACCGTCCGCTGACGGACGGCGTGGGGGGACGTCCGTGACGACCCCGACGAGCACGTCGCCGCTGTGGGTCGTCGCGGGCGTGCGCGCAGTGCCCTCGTGCGCCGCGCCGGCGTTGACGCACCAGGTGCGGCGCGCCGCCGCCCATGCGGCGACGTCGCGGTTGGTCCCCGAGTCGTCCGTCGCGGCGAGCACGAGCCACGCGTCCTCGACGTCCGACTCGCGGACCTCGCGCGGCGCCCAGGTGACGCGGCCGCCCGGCCCTGCACCGCCGTCGGGCTGCCGCTGGGCGGACGACGGCGCGAGGAGCGGGGCGTGGAGCGCGGCGGTGACGAGGTCGCGCAGGTCCTCGCAGATCTGGGGCGCGACGACGCGGACGTGCGCGCCGTCGTCGGCCATCGCCCGCGCGCGGCGGGCCGCGACGGGACCGCCCCCGGCCACGAGGACCGTGCGACCGGCGAGGTCCAGGCCCAGGAGCGTCGTCATGACGCACCGTCCGCGGGGGTGTCCGGGTGGGCCACGGGACGGTCCCCCACGTGGACGACGCCGTCGCGCACCTCGACGGGCCACGTCGCCAGGTCCGGGGCGAGGCCCTGGACGGGCACGTACCCGGCGGCCTCGAGGCACCGACCGGTCGCGAGGTCGAAGACCTGCTTGTACATGGGTCCGGCGACCGTGGGCACTCCCCCGCGCGTGCCGACGATGCCGCGCGACATGACGTTCGCGCCGGAGTACGGGTCGCGCTGCTGCACGACGCGCACCGTGTCGTCGGGGAGGCGGAACAGCGCGACCTGCACCCCACCGACGAGGGCGGCGGCGCCGCGCTCGACGAGGAGGTCGCGCAGGAGGCACACGCGCTCCCACCCCAGCGCGTCCGCCGTCTCCACGGAGTGCGCAACCTGCTCTGCTGACACGACGCTCATCGACGGACCTCCAGGGTCGTGCCGGCGATCACCACGGGGCCGGCGGGGACGGTGGCGAGACCCGCGGCGCGGGCCTCCTCGAGAGCGGCGCGCTCGTCGGCCGTCGCGGGCCGGATCTGGCCGCGCTCGGTGACGTACGCGAGGTCGGGGTCGGGCTCGGCGGGCGCGTTGACGAACGAGCCGAAGCGGCGCAGCTTCTCCGGGTCCTCGAGGACCGCGCGCCACTCGTCCTCGTAGTCGCCGACGTGGCGGGCCATCGCGGCGTCGAGGTCGGCGCCGATGCCGAGCGAGTCCTCGACGACCACCTCGCGGATCGCGTCCAGGCCGCCCTCGTAGTCCTCGACCCACGCGGCCGTGCGCTGGAGGCGGTCGGCCGTGCGGATGTAGTACATGAGGAAGCGGTCGACGGTCCGGACGAGCGACTCGTCGTCGAGGTCCTCGGCGAGGAGCTGGGCGTGCCGCGGCGTGAACCCGCCGTTCCCGCCGACGTAGACGTTCCAGCCCTTGTCCGTCGCGATGACGCCGACGTCCTTGCCGCGCGCCTCGGCGCACTCGCGCGCGCACCCGGAGACACCGAGCTTGAGCTTGTGCGGCGAGCGCAGGCCGCGGTACCGCAGCTCGAGCTCGACCGCCATGCCCACCGAGTCCTGCACGCCGAACCGGCACCACGTGGACCCCACGCACGACTTCACCGTGCGCAGCGACTTGCCGTAGGCGTGCCCGGACTCGAACCCGTGCTCGACCAGCCGGCGCCAGATGTGCGGGAGCTGCTCGATGCGCGCGCCGAACATGTCGATGCGCTGGCCGCCCGTGATCTTCGTGTAGAGCCCGAAGTCCTTGGCGACCTGGCCGATGACGAGCAGCCCGTCGGGCGTGATCTCGCCGCCGGGGATGCGCGGGACGACGGAGTACGTGCCGTCCTTCTGCAGGTTCGCCATGACGTGGTCGTTGGTGTCCTGGAGCGTCGCCTGCTCGCCGTCGAGGATGTGCCCGTTGCCGAGCGACGCGAGGATCGACGCGATGGTGGGCTTGCAGATGTCGCAGCCGCGCCCGGCGTCGCGGACGAGCACGGCGCCCTGCGTGTCGGTCACGGGCTCGGGCACCCTGCCGAACCGCCCGACGATCTCGCTGAACGTGTGCAGGTCCGCGACGCGCACCGCGTCGAAGAGCTGCGCGCGCGAGAGGTCGAAGTGCTCGCACAGCGCACTGGAGACCTCGACGCCGGCGCGGGCTAGCTCGGTCGTCGTGATCTTCTTGACGAGCGGCAGGCACGACCCGCAGCTCGTCCCCGCGCGCGTGCACGCCTTGACGCCCGCGAGGTCGGCGCACCCGTGCTCGGTCACCGCGCCGCGGATCGTGCCCGCGCTGACGTTGTTGCACGAGCAGACCGTGGCGTCGTCGGGGAGCTCGAGGCTCGGCGCCCCGCTCCCGGACCCCTCGGGGAGCAGGAACAGCCCCGGGTCGCCCGGGAGCTCCGTGCCCAGCATCGGCCGCAGCGACGCGTACGGCGCGGCGTCGCCGACGAACACGCCGCCCAGGAGCGTGCGCGCGTCGTCGGACAGCACGAGCTTCTTGTAGACGCCCGCGACCGGGTCGGCCCAGACGAGCTCCATGGCGCCCTCCGTGCGACCGTGCGCGTCGCCGAAGCTTGCGACGTCGACGCCCTGCAGCTTGAGCTTGGTCGCCGTGTCCGCTCCGGGGAACGTCGCCTCGCCGCCGAGCAGGCGGTCCGCGACGACCTCCGCCATCGCGTAGCCGGGCGCGACCAGGCCGATGCACCGCCCCTCGATGCACGCGACCTCGCCCACGGCCCACACGTGCTCGTCCTCGGTGCGGCACGCGAGGTCGACGACGGCGCCGCCGCGCTCCCCGATCGCGAGCCCCGCCGCGCGGGCGAGCTCGTCGCGCGGCCGCACGCCCGTCGCGACCACGACGACGTCCACGTCGAGCCGGCCGCCGTCGGCGAAGTCGAGCCGGCCCACGTGCCCGGTCCTGCGGGAGACCTTCATCTCCTTGGTCCCGGTGCTGCACCGGACCGCGATGCCCATGCCGTTGATGAGGCGCTTGAGCGCCTCGCCGCCGCCCAGGTCGATCTGGGCGTCCATCAGGTGCGTGCCGAACTGGATGACGGTCGCCTGCGCGCCGAGGGCCTTGAGCGCGCCCGCCGCCTCGAGGCCCAGGAGGCCGCCGCCGATCACCGCGCCGCGCACCGGCCGCTCCCAGCCGCCCTCGGTCGTGGCGGTCCGGCGCTTCTCCTCGACCCACCCGCGCAGCGCCGCGACGTCGTCGATCGTGCGGTAGACGAACACGCCGGGGAGGTCGTTGCCCGGGATGGGCGGCATCGCGGCGCTCGACCCCGTCGCGAGGACGAGCTCGTCGTACGCGTGCACGCGTCCGAGCCGGTCGGTGACGGTCTGCGCCTCACGGTCGATCGACGTCACCGCGCAGTCGCGGTGCAGCGTGACCAACGGGTCGTCCCACAGGGCCGGGTCGCCGAGCGTGAGCTCCTCGGCGTCGCGGGCCGAGAAGTAGCTCGTCAGCGCGACGCGGTCGTACGGCTTGCGCGGCTCCTCGGCGAAGAGCGAGACGCGCCACGCGCCGTCGGTGTCGCGCGCGCGCAGCGCCTCGACGAGCCGCTGCGCCACCATGCCGCCGCCGACGACGACGAGGTGCCGAGGCGCACCGGGCGCAGGGGCGGGATCGGTCTGAGGTCCGGTCACGGCGGGCTCCTGGTGGATCGGGGGCGGGAGGCCACCTCCCCGGCCCGCCGACCGGGTCGTCCCCGGGGCCTTCCGGGAAGGCACGATCGACGCTACGGACGGGCGGTTTCGCGACCGTGCCCCGTCCGTTGCTCCTCCGTAACGGTGTTCTCACCCGGGCGCGCACCGCCGTGTGAAGTCGGCGGTGCGGGGCGAGGTCGGCACGCAGCGCCGAGGTCGGCGGTCGCGACTGCCGATGCGAGCAGAGAGTGCCGGCCTCACGCGCCGAGCACGACGCTCGCCTGCTCCGGGTCGGCCTTCTCGAGCCAGTCGACGAGCCCGCACACGACGTCCTTGCACCCGCCGCAGCCCGTCGTGGCACGCGTGGCCCGCGCGACGTCGTCGACGCTGCGAGCGCCGTCGTGCCAGCAGCCCACGACGTCGCCCTTGGTCACGCCGTTGCACGTGCACACGGTGGTGCGGTCGGGCATGTGGGTGGGGGACGACGCCGGTGCCGGCGCTTGCGCGACCGGGCGGAGCAGCAGGTGGGCCGGGTCGGCGGGCACGGGGACCCGCCGTGCGTAGGTCGCCGTGAGGTCGGCGCCCACGTCGGGCGCGCCGACGCACGTCGCGCCGACGAGCAGGCCGTCCGCGACGACCACCTCGACGTGCCGGCCCGCCGCGGGGTCGCTCAGCGTCACGGAGCGGTGCGCGGGATCGGGCGTCCGCCGCTCGCCGCACACGCCCATCGTCACGATCTCCAACCCCGCCGCCTTGACGCGCACGACGTCGGTCCCAGCCCTCGGGTGCTCGTCCACACCGAGGTTCCCGTGCACGGCAGGGCGCGGACGACCCGTGGACCCGGGACCGCCAGGATGGGCGGCGACCCGGGAGAGGCCCCGTGTCGACGGCGCGGGCGGCTCCCCGAGCGGGCGCGCGACGACGTTCATGGCGAGGCGCAGCGCCATGCTCGGCCGGTCGGCGTCGACCCCCAGGCGGACCCGTGGGCGCCCCGATGCCGCCCCGTGCGCAGCGTCCGGGTTCCCCGCGCCGCCCCGGTCGTTCGAGCTCGCGAACCGCTCCGCGAGGTGGTCCGCGAGCCGTCGCGACTGGTCCCAGCCCTGCGCGATCAGCCCGGTGCCGCCCTCGGGCGGCTGTGCGCAGTCCCCGATCGCGAACACGCTCGGGTCGTCGGGGCTCGCCAGATCGTGCCCGACGACGACGCCCCGGTCGACCGCGAGGCCCGCCGCGCGCGCGAGCCCCGCCTCGGGCACGGTGCCGCACGCGAGCACGAGCAGGTCGGCCTCGAGGTCGACGAGCCGCGTCGCGTCGTCCCCCGCTCCCCCGGCACCACCACCCGGGCGGGCCGCCGACCGCCCGGCGGGACCCCCGCCGTCGGGCACGCGGAGCGTCACGCCGCGCACGGAGCCCGACTCCACGACGACGCGCTCGGTGCGCGCGCGGGTCCAGGTCCGCACGCCGAGCCCCGCGAGGCTCCGCGCGACGACACCGCCCGCGGCGCGGTCGAGCTGGCGATCCATGACGCTCCCGCCCCCGTGCACGAGGCTCACGGCGACGCCGCGGCGCGCGAGCCCGCACGCGACCTCGAGCCCGAGCACGCCCGCCCCGACGACCACGGCGTGCCGGGCGTTGACCGACGCCGCGACGATCTCGCGCGCGTCGTCGAGCGTGCGCAGCGCGTGCGCGCCGCGGGGAAGGCCGCCCGGGAGGTCGGTCAGACCCGGCAGGTCGGGGATCCGTGCGCCGGCGCCCGTGGCGAGCACGACGACGTCGTACGGGTACGCGCCCTCCCCCGTGACGACGCGGCGCGCGGCACGGTCGATCGCGATGGCCTCCGTGCCGCGCCGGACGGTGACGCGGGCGTCGTCCGCACCGGGCAGCCCGATCGCCGCGACGTCGACCTTGCCCGCCACGACCTCGCTGAGCAGCACGCGGTTGTACGGCTCGTACTCCTCGGCACCCAGCACGGTGACCTCGACGGCCGTCGTCCCCGCGGAGGTGCCGCACCGCGCCACGAGGTCGCTCGCGAACCGCGACCCGACCATGCCGTTGCCGACCACGACCACGCGCGTCATGCGCCCACCTCCTGGGTTGCGCGTGCGGGCCGCACGTCCACGGCGCACACCTTGAACTCGGGCATGCCCGAGATGGGGTCGGTCGCGTCGGTCGTGACGCGGTTGACGCTGCCCTCCCCGCTCCAGTGGAAGGGCATGAAGACGGTGTCCGGCCGGATCCGGTCGGTCCAGCGCGCGACGGCCTCGATCTCGCCGCGGCGCGTCGTGAGGCGGGCGCGGTCGCCGTCGCCGACCCCGAGCCGCAGGCCGAGGACCGGGTGCAGCTCGACGAACGGCTCCGGCACGAGGCGGTCGAGCTCCGGCACGCGACGCGTCTGCGCGCCCGACTGGTAGTGCTGCAGCACGCGCCCGGTCACGAGGTAGAGCGGGGCGTCGGCGCGCACGTCGTCGCTCGGTCCGGCGTGGTCGACCGCGACCATCCGCGCGCGCCCGTCCGGTGTCGCGAACCGGTCGAGGAACATCCGCGGCGTCCCCGGGTGGTGCGCGCCGGCCCGCCTCGCGTCCGGCGCGCCCGCCGGGACGGGCCAGAACAGCCCCGGGCCGCCGTCGTCCTCGTCCGCGTCGAGGCGCGCGTGGCTCAGGCCCGAGTAGTCGGCCACGCCGCCCACGGAGGCGCGTGCGAGCTCGTCGAAGACGACCGCGGGGTCGGTCGGGAAGGAGACGTCCGAGCCCAGGCGTCGTGCGAGCTCCGCGAGGATCCACAGCTCCGAGCGCGCCTCGCCGGGCGCGTCGACCGCGCGACGGCGGCGGACCACCCGCCCCTCGAGCGACGTCATCGTGCCCTCCTCCTCCGCCCACTGCGTCACGGGCAGGACGACGTCCGCGAGGAGCGCCGTCTCCGACGGCACGAGGTCGCACACCACGAGCAGGTCGAGGGCGCGCAGGTTCGCGGCGACCTGGTCCGCGTCCGGCGCGCTCACCACGACGTTCGACCCGTGCACGAGCAGCGCGCGCGGGCGCCCGTCCTCCGCGTAGGTGGTGCCCGCACCGCCCGGTCCTGGCCGGGCGCCGAGCGAGCGCAGCAGCGTCACGGCCGGCATCCCCCGGCCCGGGATCGTCGACGGGTCCACGCCCCAGACGCCCGCGACGTGCGCCCGAGCGGCCGGGTCCTCGATCGAGCGGTAGCCCGGGAGCTGGTCGGCCTTCTGGCCGTGCTCACGCCCGCCCTGCCCGTTCCCCTGGCCGGTGATCGCGCCGTACCCCGACCCCGCGCGGCCGGGCAGACCAAGCGCGAGCGCGAGGTTGATCGCCGCCGTCACCGTCGCGGTGCCCTGCGACGACTGCTCGACGCCGCGCCCCGTGAGCACGTACGCGCCCGCGCCGCCGCGCGCGGGCGACGCCGCGGCGAGCAGCCGGGCCACGTACCGCAGCCGGTCGGCCGGGACGCCGCAGACCGTCTCCGCGCGCTCGGGCCACCACGCCATGACGGAGCGCCGGACGTCGTCGAACTCCGACGTGCGCGCGGCGAGGTACTCCGCGTCCGCGAGCCCCTCCGTGACCACGACGTGCAGCAGCGCGAGCAGCACCACCAGGTCCGTGCCGGGCACGGGCTGGAGGTGGACGCCCTGGTCGCCCACGCCGACGACGTCCCCCGGCTCGCCCGTGAGCGCCGCCGTCGCGCTGCGGCGCGGGTCCACGACGACGAGCCCGCCGCGTGAGCGCACGCCCGCGAGGTGCTGGACCGACGGCG
This sequence comes from Cellulosimicrobium cellulans, assembly GCF_016921195.1. GTDB lineage: Bacteria > Actinomycetota > Actinomycetes > Actinomycetales > Cellulomonadaceae > Cellulosimicrobium > Cellulosimicrobium cellulans_F. Next base: position 542,554 of record NZ_JAFGYF010000001.1, on the reverse strand, counting down.
GCATGGTCTCGGCGAGGTTGGAGCCGAGCAGGACCACGGCGTCCGCGCCGCCGAGGTCCGCGAGCGGGAACGGCAGCCCGCGGTCCGCGCCGAACGCCCGGTTCGCCCCCGCGGCGGCCGACGCCATGCAGAAGCGCCCGTTGTAGTCGATGTTCGCGGTCCGCAGCACCGTGCGCGCGAACTTGCCGAGCGCGTACGCCTTCTCGTTCGTCAGGCCACCGCCGCCGAAGACCGCGACCGCGTCCCGGCCGTGCTCGGCCTGCACGCGCGCGATCCCGGCCGCCACGACGTCCAGCGCCTCGTCCCACGACGCCGGGTGCAGCTCGCCGTCGCTCCCGCGCAGCAGGGGGGTCGTGATCCGGTCCGCCGCGCGGAGGACCGTCGCGCTCGTCCAGCCCTTCTGGCACAGACCGCCGCGGTTGGTCGGGAAGTCGCGCGGGGCGACCTCGACCGGGAGCGCGCGCCCCGGGGCGGAGGGCGTCAGGGTCATGCCGCACTGCAGCGCGCAGTACGGGCAGTGCGAGTCCGCGGTGCGCGCGGGCGCCCTGCCGGGGCCCACGGAGGCCTCCGGCGCGGCGGTCGCGGACGTGGTCGCCACGCTCAGATCCCCGCCGACGCGAGCGCCGACCCCTTGCGCAGGTACACGGCCCAGGCGACGACCGCCATGACCGCGTACATCCCGATGAACACCCACAGGGCCGGGACGAGCGAGCCGGCGAGGCTGGTGGACGCCGCGAACCCGCGCGGGATGAGGAAGCCCCCGAACGCGCCGATCGCGCCGGCGATCCCGATGCACCCGGCCGCGGCCTTGCGGGCGCGGGCCCGGGCCTCGTCGAGCGTCGCCGCGTCGACCGCCGTCGGCCCGTCGAGCGCGCCGCCCGGGACGGCGCTCGCCTGGAAGACGGCCGGGATCATCCGATACGTCGAGCCGTTGCCGATGCCCGTCGCGACGAACAGGACGAGGAACGACGCGAAGAACAGGCCGAAGCTGTGCGACCGGAGCGCCTGGATCGCGCCGAACGCCCCGAGCGCCATGACGCCGTACGAGGCGATGGTGACGCGCGTGCCGCCCACCCGGTCCGCGATGACGCCGCCGAGCGGGCGCGTGACCGAGCCGACGAGCGCGCCGAGGAACGCGATCGAGAGCGTCACCTCGGGGAACTGGCCCTTGAGCAGCATGGGGAACGCCCCGGCGTACCCGATGAACGACCCGAACGTCCCGATGTAGAGGAACGAGATGATCCACGTGTGCTTGTTCCGCGTCGCGGCGGCGAACGACTTCGGGTCCGCCTTCGCGGTGGACAGGTTGTCCATGAACCGCCACGCGAGGAACGCCGCGAGCAGGATGAACGGGATCATCATGAGACCCGCGCGCTCGAGCGCGACGCCCGCCCCGGCCACGATGACGAGCGGCACCGCGAGCTGCACGACCGCCGTCCCGAGGTTGCCGCCCGCGGCGTTGAGGCCCAGCGCCTTGCCCTTCTCCCGCTCCGGGTAGAAGAACGAGATGTTCGCCATCGACGACGCGAAGTTGCCGCCGCCGAAGCCCGCGAGCGCCGCGACCGCGAGCATGACGCCGAACGGCGTCCCCGGGTCCTGCACGACGACGGCGAGCGCCGCCGTCGGGAGCAGGAGCAGGAGCGCGGAGACCACGGTCCAGTTGCGGCCGCCGAACAGCGGTACCGCGAACGTGTACGGGATGCGCAGCGTCGCGCCGACCAGGCTCGGCACGGCGATGAGCCAGAACTGCTGGTCGACCGTCAGGGCGAACCCCGCCGCGGGGAGCTGCGGGACGACGATCGACCACAGCGCCCAGACCGCGAAGCCCAGGAATTCCGCGAACACCGAGATCCACAGGTTGCGCGCCGCGACCCTGCGGCCGCCGTCGCGCCAGAACGTCGGGTCCTCCGGGTCCCAGCGGTCGATCCATCGCCCGGACCGGTGGTGCGGCCCGGTGGTGGCGGGCGCAGCGGTCGGCCGGACGACGGCCCCAGGCGGGGAGGTCGCGACGGTCGTGGTGCCCGAGGGGTGCTCTGCGGACTGCTCACCCTCGTGGCTGGTAGGGCTCGTGGGCGCGGACATGGCGGCTCCTTCAGCAGGTCCCGGTCAGTGACCAGGACGCTAGGAACGCCGTGTTTCCCCCGCGCGCGACCGCCGTTAAGCCCGTGTGAGGGTTTCCGCACACGGACCGCCGGGCCGTTGTGAGCGCGCGCGGGCACCTCCGACGGGCACGGTTCCCCGGCGCGGACTAGACGTCGGCAAGAGCGACGGTCGCACCGGCGGCGACGAGCAGCAGCAGGTAGCCCGTGGCGTGGGCTCCGTCGGGGATCCGGGGTGGTCGGCGGCGTAGCAGGACCACGACGGGTGTCGCTCCCGCCAGCAGGGCCAGGGCTGCCGCGACGTCGACGCTTCCCACGAGCCCCGGGGCTGCTGGCGCGTGTCCCCGCGCGATGAGCATGACGAGGAGTGCGGGGGCGGCGATCGCGAGCGTGAGCGGGTTGGCAAGAGTCGTCGCGGTACGCATCGTCGCACCGGCCCTGCGCAGGAGCGGCACCGTCACGACGCTCCCCCCGACCCCGAGGAATGCCGCGATGCCACCGACCGGCAACCCCCACCAGGATCGCCCGCCGATCGCGTCTCCGCTCCGTGGGTCTCGAGACCGGGAACGACGGAAGAAGCCGGGCCGGACGAGCAGGTCGACGACGGTGAGCGCGAGGTAGGCGACGAAGCCCCAGCGAAGGAGCTCGCCCGGTGCCAGGCGTCCGGCGAGGGCGCCCGCGGCTCCGCCCGCCGCCAGGAGCGCGAGCAGCGGGGCCCGATCGGCGAGCCGGGCGAGCTCGCGACGGTCCGACGCAGCGGTGGCCACCGCGGCGTTGACGACCATGACGAGTGCGGAGGTCGCGGTCGCCACGCCGAGCGCGGCCTGACCGAGGCCGGCGTCGGCGAGTGCGACGACAGGAACGGTGACGAACCCGCCGCCGAAGCCGAAGAGGACTGTGGTCACACCGACGCCGACCCCGACGAGGATGAGGACGAGATGCTCCATACCCCCATCTCAGGGTGTGCGACGTTGGCAGACGATCGATTCCCTGCCTGATCTCTTCGCGGATCCGCCACTAGGGTGAGGGTGTGCGGAACGTCGCCCTCGCCGATCTCGACCACCTTCGAGTCGACGTGCTGCCGATCGGCACCGACTACCCGCCCGACACGCTGCTGGAGCGCCACGAGCACCGCCGGGCGCAGGTGCTCTACGGCGCGCAGGGCGTGATGCTCGTCGAGACGGACGACGGGTCGTGGACCGTCCCGACGGACCGCGCGGTGCTCATCCCCCCGGCCACGCCGCACGCAGTGCGGATGCTCGAGGTGACCACGTGGAGCCTGTACATCGAGCCGGACGCCGTCCCCTGGTGGCCCACGACGTGCACGGTCGTCGAGGTGGGACCGCTCCTGCGCGAGCTGTTGCATGCGGCGAACGACCTCGAGGCCGAGTACGACGCCGACGGGCGCGACGGCCTCGTCGTCCGTCTGGCGCTGCACGAGCTGCGTCGTGTGTCGCCGGTACCGCTCTCGGTGACGCTCCCGCACGCCGGGCCCTTGCGCGAGCTGTGCACCGCCTACCTCGCGGACCCGGACGTCGGGGTGACCAACGCCGACTGGGCCCGCGCGGCCGCCCTCAGCGAGCGAACGCTCGACCGCGCGTTCCGCGCCGCGACCGGATCGAGCCCAGCGGCGTGGCGCGCTCGCGCGCGCCTCCTGGCGAGCCTGCCGCTCCTGCGGCGCTCGACCGTGACCCAGGTCGCCGCGAGGCTCGGCTACGCGACCCCCGCCGCGTACACGGCAGCGTTCACCCGCACGTTCGGAAGACCGCCGTCGCGCTTCCGCTGAACGGGCGGGCAGGTTCTCCTGCATGGACCGAGGTGGCGCCCGGACCCCGCCGAGCGCCCAGCACCGCTTCGGCGTTGTGGACCTCCGTACCGGGCCGGCCTGTGAGTGCCACCGCGGTCAGCCCTCCACGCCGGTCGCCTCGTGCGACGAGCCGACGGGCTTCGACTCGGGCGACCCCCGCTCGCGCAGGTAGATCGCGAGCACGACCATGCTCAGGACCGCCAGCATCTCGGACTGCCAGTTCTGGAACGTCCGGCTCCAGAAGTCGGGCATCGAGAGGTACTCGGTCCACGGCACCGGGTCCTGGAGCTCGCGCAGCTGCTCCTCGCTGAACGCGACGGCGCCCGCCGCCGACTGCGCCGCCCAGGAGCCGAGGAAGATCGCGCCCATGACGAGCGAGAGGGAGCGCGAGTAGACCGCCAGCCGCCAGCCCCCGGCCCGCGCCCAGGCCGGGGAGTCGGTCGTCGCATGCTCGCCCACCTTCTGGTCCTCGTCGGACTCGCGGCCGGCCGCCTCGATCTTCTTGGACTCGGGCGAGCCGCGCTGCACGAACCACACCGTCGCGGTGATGAAGAGCAGGAACTGGAGGTACTCGGACTGCCAGTTCTCGGTGACGTCGACCCAGAACGCCGAGGACAGCACGTACTGGCCGAACGTCACCGGGTCGAGCCCGGCCGCGCGCTGGTCCGTGTTGAAGACCGCGACCCCGCTCACCGCCTGCGCGACGAGCGACGCGAGGAACACGGCGGCGAAGAAGAGGCTCAACGAGCTCGCGCGGAGGCCGCCGAGGATGCCTCCCCTCCCGGAACCGGCGCTCATCGGTGCGCCGCCGCGAGCACGAACGTCACGGCGAGGCCCGCGCAGACGAGCACGAGCGTGGCCCAGAACATCAGCCGCGGGACCCTCATGCCTCCACCTCGCAGTCGTAGGGGCGGTCCTCGCGCGGCGTGCAGCCGGCTGCGGTGACGATCCAGCCGTCACCCGACACGGCGAGGAAGACGGTGTCGGTCGTCGTCAGGACCTGTGCCTGCCGGCCGGCCACGTGGACGTCCTCGACGACGAGGTCGTCACCGGCCGCGGCGAGCGCGGCGAGCGGACCGTCCGGAGCGCTGACCACGTCCGCGCACGGCTCGCCCTCGTCCGTGGCGAGCGCGTCCGCGGCGTCGGGCAGGATCAGGGCGCACGCCGCGTCGCCGTCGCCCGCGGCGAGCGCGCCCGCGAGGTCCTCGACGACGTCCCGCGCCTCCGCCGAGCCAGGCCCGGCGCACGCGGCGAGCCCGAGCGCGGCGAGCCCGACGAGCGCGCCGGTGGCGACCCCCGTTCGAGCCCGACGCCCGCCATCGGGCCCGGCTCCCGCCGTCGACCGGACCTCCCCGCCCCGAGCGCTGCGCACGTGACCTCCCTCGAACGACACCGATGAAGTTCACCGGCCTCTCCGAGGCCATGCTCGCCGTTCCCCGGGTCCCCGCAAGCGGAGCACCCGCGACGTCAGCCCCAGACGAGGCCGCGGGCCGGGTCCTCGAGCACCTTCGCGACGTCGGCCAGGACGCGCGCGCCGAGCTCGCCGTCGACGAGGCGGTGGTCGAAGCTCAGGGCGAGCTGCGTGACCCAGCGCTTCTTGATCTTGCCCTTGTGGACCCACGGCTGCTCGCGGATCGCACCGAACGCGAGGATCGCGGCCTCGCCCGGGTTGAGGATGGGCGTCCCGGTGTCGATGCCGAACACACCGACGTTCGTGATCGTGATCGTGCCGTCGGACATGTCGGTGGGCGACGTGCGGCCCGCGCGCGCGGTCGCGGTGAGGTCCGCGATCTCGCTCGCGAGGCCGTGCAGGTCGAGGCGGTGCGCGTCCTTGATGTTCGGCACCACGAGCCCGCGCGGCGTCGCGGCGGCGATCCCCAGGTTCACGTAGTGCTTGTAGACGATCTCCTGTGCCGCGTCGTCCCAGCTCGCGTTGATCTCCGGGTGGCGTCGCACGGCGAGGAGCAGCGCCTTGGCGGTGACGAGCAGCGGCGTGACGCGCACGTCGGCGAACTCCCGGTCCTCGCGCAGCGTGTGCACGAGGCGCATGGTCTTGGTGACGTCGACCGTGTGGAAGACCGTGACGTGGGGCGCGGTGAACGCGCTCGTCACCATGGCCTCGGCGGTGCGCTTGCGCACCGACTTCACGGGGACGCGCGTCTGGCGGCCGTCGGGGGTGACGGCGCCGGACGCGAGCCACGGCTGGTCGTCGTCGGCGTACGTCGCCAGGGGCTGCGCCGTCGCGCGCTCGTGGTGCGCCTGCACGTCCTCGCGCGTGACGATCCCGCCCGGCCCCGTGCCGGCGACGCTCGCGAGGTCCACCCCGAGGTCCTTGGCGAGCTTGCGCACCGGCGGCTTGGCGAGCACCGGCAGGTGCACGTGCCCGACGGCGGCGGGCGCGGGGGTCGGCGTGTCCGCCGCGGGGACGGCGGGCGCCGGGGCAGGAGCCGGGGTGGGCGTGACCGGGGCCGCGTCCGGCGCGCGGCGGCGGCGACGGGTCGTGCCCGCCTCGACCGTCCCGTACCCCACGAGCACCGAGCCCGAGCCGCCGGCCGCGGCGGGCGTCGCGCCCTCCGTCCCGGTACCCGCGGGCGAGGCGGGCGCGGGAGCCGTGTCCGCGCCGTCGGGCACGACGCCGGCCGGCGCGCTGGGCGCCGGCGCGGCACCGGTCGGGTCGGTGTCGACGACGATGATCGGCACGCCGACCTCGACCGTCGTCCCCTCGGGCGCGAGGATCTCCGTGACGACACCCGTGTACGGCGACGGGAGCTCGACGAGCGACTTGGCCGTCTCGATCTCGACGATCGTCTGGTTGACCGTCACGGCGTCGCCGACGGCGACGTGCCAGTGCACGATCTCGGCCTCGGTGAGGCCCTCGCCCGCGTCGGGGAGGTTGAACTTCTCGAAGGTGGGCACTGCGTGGTCCTCCTGGTGGTCCCGGTCTGCGCTGTCGAGGTCGCGGCGGACGCGCGTCAGAACGCGAACGCGCGGTCGACGGCGTCGAGCACGCGGTCGAGGCTCGGCAGGTAGTCGTGCTCGATCTTGGCGACGGGGTACGGGGTGTGGAAGCCGCCGACGCGCAGCACGGGCGCCTCGAGCGAGTAGAAGCACTCCTCGGTCACGCGAGCGGCGACCTCGGCGCCGGAGCCGAGGTAGGTCGGGGCCTCGTGCACGACGACGCAGCGCCCGGTCCGGCGCACGGACTCCACGACGGTCGCCGTGTCGAGCGGCGAGATGCTGCGCAGGTCGACGACCTCGACGCTGCGCCCCTCCTGCTCGGCCGCCGCGGCGGCTCGGAGCGCGGTCGCGACGGTCGGGCCGTAGGCGACGAGCGTGAGGTCGGTACCGGGGCGGACGACGCGCGCGCGGTCGAGCACGGTCGCGCCCTCGCCGCGCCCGGTGGTCTCGACGGGACCCTTCTCCCAGTAGCGGCCCTTGGGCTCGAAGAAGAGCACCGGGTCGGGCGAGGCGATGGCCTCCTGGATCATCGTGTACGCGTCCTGCGGCGTGGACGGCGACACGACGCGCAGCCCCGCGGTGTGGGCGAACAGCGCCTCGGGGCTCTCGCTGTGGTGCTCGACCGCGCCGATCCCGCCGCCGTACGGCACGCGGATCACGACGGGCACCTGGAGCTTCCCGCCCGACCGGTAGCCCATCTTCGCGAGCTGGGTCGTGATCTGGTCGTACGCGGGGAAGATGAAGCCGTCGAACTGGATCTCGCACACCGGCCGGTAGCCGCGCAGCGCGAGGCCGATCGCGGTGCCGAGGATGCCGGACTCCGCGAGGGGCGTGTCGACGACCCGGTCCTCGCCGAAGTCCTTCTGCAGCCCGTCCGTCACGCGGAAGACGCCGCCGAGCGCGCCGATGTCCTCGCCCATGAGCAGGACCTTGGGGTCGTTCTCCAGCGACCGGCGCAGGCCCTCGTTGATCGCACGGGCGAGGGTCAGGGTCTTGTTCTCGCTCATCGGGCCACCTCCGCGGCCGGCTCCTCGAAGGACTGCTGGTAGTCGGCGAACCACGCCTTCTCGCGCTCGACCACGGCGTTCGGGGTCGCGTACACGTGGTCGAACATGGTCGACGGGTCGGGCGCGGCGAGCGCGCGGACCTCGTCGCGCAGCCGCTCGCCGAGCGCGTCGGCCTCGGCCGAGACCTCGGCGGCGAACGCGTCGTCCCACGCGTCCTCGGCCCGGAGCAGGTTCTCGAGCCGGTCGATCGGGTCGCGACGACGCCAGTACTCCTCCTGGGCCCGCGAGCGGTACTTGGTCGGGTCGTCCGACGTCGTGTGCGCGCCCATGCGGTACGTGAACGCCTCGACGAAGGTCGGACCGCCGCCGGACCGCGCCCGCTCGAGCGCCTCCGCGGTCACGGCGTAGCACGCGAGCACGTCGTTCCCGTCGACCCGCACGCTGGGGATCCCGAACCCGCCGCCGCGCCGGTAGAGCGGCACGCGCGACTGCTTGGTCGTGGGCTCGGAGATCGCCCACTGGTTGTTCTGGCAGAAGAACACGACCGGCGCGTTGTTCACGGCCGCGAACACGAGCGCCTCGTTGACGTCGCCCTGCGACGTCGCGCCGTCGCCGAAGTACGTGACGACGGCCGCGTCGCGCTCCGGGTCGCCTGACCCGACGAGGCCGTCGCGCTGGACGCCCATCGCGTACCCGGTCGCGTGCAGCGTGTGCGACCCGATGACGAGCGTGTACAGGTGCACGTTGTGCACCGTCGGGTCCCACCCGCCGTGGTCCACGCCGCGGAAGAGGCGCAGGCGCGCCGTCGGGTCGATGCCGCGCACGTGCGAGACGCCGTGCTCGCGGTACGACGGGAAGACGTAGTCCTGCGGGGCGAGCGCGCGGCCGGAGCCGATCTGCGCGGCCTCCTGGCCCTTCGCCTGCGCGAAGAGGCCGAGCTCGCCCTGGCGCTGGAGCGACGTCGCCTCGTCGTCGAAGCGGCGCGTGAGCACCATGTCGCGGTAGAGCCCGCGCAGGGCGGGGGCGTCCAGGTGGGCGACGCGCTCGCGGTAGCCGTCGGTCTCGGGCGTCGTGACGCGGGCACCGGCCGGGGTCACGAGCTGGAGCAGGGGCGCGTCGTCGGGGCCGCCCGCGACGTCGGGGAGGTCGGGGGGCGTGCTCGCGCCGTCCCGCGCGGCGGTTCTCGCGTCGTTCTCGGTCACGCGACTCTCCTTCGGTGCGGCCCGGCCGTGGCGGCCGGCCCGCTCGGGGGCAGGAGGCGCCCGGTCGGGGCGCCGTCGGAACCTACGTCTCCGTAGCCTACGCAAGCGTAGGCTACGACACCGTAGGTTCGGCTGCCGACGTGTCGCCCAACATCCGTCGCGGCGGGCTGTAGGGAACCTCCAATCCCCACCGGTCGGCCCCCGCGCCGGCGGGGGCTGCCCCTACCGCGGGTACGCGCCGCCCGCGCGCAGCGCGTCGCGCTCACGCAGCACGGGCCAGCGCGAGAACGCGAACACCAGGAACATCACGACGTTGAGGACGGGTACGAGCCCGACGAGGATCCACCAGCCCGAGTAGCCGGCCTTCTGGATGATCCGGACGTAGGCGATGAGGAAGATCACCGCCACCGCGACGTAGACGACCAGCGCGGCCGTGCCGAAGGCCCAGCCGTACTCGTCGACGAGCTGGTCGGTGTCGATGGAGTCCATGGACGCGAGTGTTCTCGCGCTCGCGACCCACGGCAACCCGGACGACCGCCGGGCGTAGACCAACGTCTACACCCGGGAGCAACTTCGTGAGCGTCCCCCCGATGAGCCCGGCGAATGCCGAGGCGCTCGTGAGCCAGATCGAGCAGGCACGCGACGACGACCTCGTCCGCGACCCGTGGGAGGACCGGCGGTGATCGTCCTGCTCCACACGAACGTCCTCGTCGGCCTGGCCCGTCACGCTCTCGATCCGCAGGCGTCGTACGGCGCGAGCATCTTCTCCCGGGCCGAGCTCGAGCTCGGGATCCGTGCCGCACGGTCCTCCACCCAGGCCGCCGAGCGCCGTCGGCACCTCAACGACCTGGACGACCGGTTCGACTGGATCGACTTCGACCTCGACTGCACCCGCTCCTACGGCCTGCTCGCAGCCCACGCCGAGGGCCGCGTCACCGGTGCCCGGGTGCGCGGCAAGGATGCGCTCATCGCCGCACAGGCGCACCGGCACGGCGCCGCGGTGATGACCGCGAACCTCGACGCCTTCCGCCCTTTCGACGAGCTCGTCCAGGTTCTCTCGCCTCGCCGGGCGGAGACCTGACCTACGACCAGGTGGCGCTCACGCGGAGGAAGAGGTCCGTCGCCTCCGGCTCGCCGACGCTCACGCGCAGGCCCTCGCCCGCGAACGGGCGCACGATCGCCCCCGCGGCCCGAGCCTCCTCCGCGCGCTGCATGGTCCGCTCGCCCAGGTCGAACCACACGAAGTTCGCCTGCGACTCCGGCAGCACCCAGCCCTGGTCGCGCAGGCCCGCGACGAGACGCGTCCGGTCCGCCACGAGGTGCTCGACGCGCTGCAGCAGCTCGTCGCGCGCCGCGAGCGAGGCGATCGCGGCGCGCTGCGCGACGTGCGAGACGCCGAACGGCGTCGAGACGGCACGGATCCCCGCCGCGAGACGCGGGCGCGCGACGGCGTACCCCACGCGGAGACCGGCGAGGCCGTAGGCCTTGGAGAACGTGCGGAGCAGCACGACGTTCGGGTGCTGCGCGTACACGGCGAGGCCGTCGGGGGCCTCGGGGTCGCGCACGAACTCGAGGTACGCCTCGTCGAGCACGACCAGCACGTCCGACGGCACGGCCGCGAGGAACGTCTCGAGCTCGTCGCGGTGCACGACCGGGCCGGTCGGGTTGTTGGGCGTGCAGACCATCACGACGCGCGTGCGCTCCGTGATCGCCGCAGCCATCGCGGACAGGTCGAGCCGGCCGACGTCGGCCCCGGTCCGCAGCGGCACCTGGACCGACGTCCCGCCCGCGACGGCGACCGCGATCGGGTACGCCTCGAACGAGCGCCACGGGTACACGACCTCGTCGCCCGGCTCGACGACCGTCTGGAGCACGTGCGCGAGCACAGCGACCGAGCCGTTGCCCACGACGACCTCGTCGGCGCCGACACCGAGGTCGGCCGCGAGAGCCTCGGTGAGCTCGGTCGCGTACATGTCCGGGTAGCGGTTCACGTCGGCGGCAGCGTCGGCGATCGCCGCGACGACCGACGGCAGCGGCGGGTACGGGTTCTCGTTGGAGGAGAGCTTGAACGCCGCCGCGCCCGGGGCGACACGGGCTCCGGGGACGTAGGCCGGCAGGGCGGCGACGGCGGGACGCAAGGGGACGCGGGGTTCGTGGGCCACGGTCCTCGATCATGCCACCTGCCCGGCACGGCCCAGCGGCGCACGGCTCGGCGCCGTGCCCGGGCGCCGCCCGGGTGGCAGGATGCCCGGTATGAGCTTCGTCGTCCGCGTCCTCGTCACCGGCCTCGCGATCTGGCTCACGAGCCTGTTCATCGACGAGCACTTCCAGATCGTCGGCTCCGACACCGCCGGCGGGAAGGTCGTCATCATCCTCGTGGTGGCGCTGCTCTACTCGCTGGTGAACGCAATCATCAAGCCGATCGTGCAGATCCTGTCCATCCCGCTCTACATCCTCACGCTGGGGCTGTTCTCCCTGGTCGTCAACGCGCTGATGCTCATGCTGACCGCGTGGATCACCGAGCAGACCGACTGGGGCATCCGCATCATCGGCGGGTTCTGGTGGGCCCTGCTCGCGGCGCTGATCATCGGGCTCATCAACTTCGCCGTCTCGGCCGTCGTGCCCAAGGCCAAGGACCGTTGAACGCCGCCGCCCCGCGCGGCGGGACCGGCGTCGCTACCGCGCGTCACCGTCGTCTCGCCCGCCGTCCGGGCCGGGCGCGGTGAGGTCGCCGGCCCCCGGACCACCCGTCACCGGGAACCCGGGCACCACCGGCGACGGCGACCCCGGCGACGGCACCCCGGGGAACGGCACCCCGGGCGCGCCAGGGAACGGCGTACCAGGGGCCCACGGTGGCGTGAGCGACCGCGGGACCGCCACGTCACCGATGCAGAACGTGGTGTCCGGGTCGGGTACCAGGCGCGCCTCGTAGACGAGGGGTTCCTCCGCCACCCCGTCGAGCAGCCGCTCGACGTCGTCCAGGTGCTCCTCGAGCCCCCGGTCGCCCACCTCGACCGCGGCGTCCAGCACCTCCTGGTGGAAGCGCACGCTGTGCGGCCACTCGAGCGACGGCCCGCCGCCCGGTGCCACGATGGTCCCGGTCACCGTGACCCTGTCGGGCGTCGCCCGGTTCTCCGCCCCGTCGAGGTCGGAGATCGCCTCGCCCTGGGTCTCGAGGTGCGTGCCCTTGACCCCCGGCGGGAGGGCGTGGCCGGCGACGGGCGAGCCCGCCGTCACGACGTGCCGCACGGAGTACGTCCCGACCGTCGCCGCGGCGACGGTCGCAGCGATCATGCCGCCCTGGCTGTGCCCCACGAGCACGACGTCGTCGCCCTGCCCGATCCCGGCCTGTCGCATCGCCTCCAGCACGGCGCGCGCGCTGTCGGCCTGCGCCCGGAGCGCCGGGTCGTCGTCCATGAGCTGGTAGTTGGACGTCATGTTGTAGACCGACCTGAGGTTGCCGGGCTGCGTGCCGGGGATCGCCACCACCCACGTGGGCGTGCCGTCGTCCTTGACGATCCGCTGGACGCTGAGCGTCGAGTCCGTCGCGAGCGCGTCCACGGCGCCGAGCGCGGACCGCACGTCCGTGGGCGTCGGCAGGTCGCGTGGCGTGTCGACGAGCCGGACGTCGGGGTCGGGCAGGAAGCGGTCCCGCAGCGGCTGCGCGAGGCCGCGCAGCACCGACGCGCCGTTGCCGACGGTCGGCATCCGGTACCACGGCCGGTCGGCGTCGAGCAGGCCGATCGCCCGGCTCAGCGCGCGGATGGTGGCTGGGTGCAGCGACTCCCCCGAGGTGATGACCCGCTGCCAGGACGGGCGACCCGGCAGGAGCGAGTGCAGGAACCCGATGGTCCCCAGGGTCAGGACGGCGTTGACCCCGGCCGCCGCGGCCCCGACCGGGTTGAGGCCTCCGACGGCCAGGAACGCGAGGTCCTGCCACAGGGCCGTCGCCACGGCGTCCGCGTCGTCGTAGACACGGACCGCCTGCTGCAACCGTGACGCGAGGACCCGCAGGTCCCGCTCCTGCTCCTGCGCGACGCCGATCGCGAGGTCGAAGGCCTCGAGCGCGGCCGCGCGCGCAGCACGCACCTCGGCCGACCAGTACGCCGTGGCGTGGACGTCCCAGCCCGACGTGGCCGGGAACGGCGCAGGTGCCGCGAAGCGGCCCGCGAACGACGTGGGGCTCGCGGTCGTCGCGTCCACGGAGTCCCGCGCGGCCCGGAGCGCGGCGACGGTCCCGGCGACGATGTCCGCGCGCGCCGCGAGCGCCACCGCCTGCGCGACGACCGCGGCCGTCTCGACCGCGGTGGGCTCCGTCCCACCGCGCACCACGACCACGGGCGACGGTTCGGCGGTGCTCACGCCGCGCCCGTCGCGGCCAGCTCGGCCCGGATCCGCGCCACCTCGGCCTCGGCGAGGAGGGTGAGCGCGTCGAGGCGCAGGAGACAGCTGTCGAGCAGCATGCCGAGGCGCAGCAGACCGCTCCGGCGCTCGGCAGCCGCGGCGTCGTACGACGCGCGGGCGTGGCCCGCCCACGGCAGGTCGGGCGCGACGAGCGCGGCGCCCGCTCGCGCGACGTCGTCCTGGGCGGTGAGGACCCGGGTCCGGGCGATCGAGACGCCGAACGGCGCGGCGCCGCACGGCGAGGGCGGCGGAGGCGACGAGGAGGACATGGCGAGGACCGTACGCAGCGCCGCGCGCCACCCGTGACGGTCAACGACGCCCTGTGGACGGGCTCCGGGCGGAGCGCCCCTGGGGACGGCCACGACCCCAGGGACGCAACAGATCGCCCCACCCGGCCCGGACCGCATGCCCGGACTGCGAAAGGCCGGGGCCGCCGTCGGGCGCGCGTGGGAGAATCAGGGGCGTGCCCGAGAACCCTGCCGCAGACGCCCCTGCCCGCGAGAGCCTCGCCGAGGTGACCCCGCCGATCGCGCTCGGCCCGCTCGACGGCCGCTACCGCGCCGCGATCGCCCCGCTCGTCGACCACCTCAGCGAGGCCGCGCTCAACCGCGCTCGCATCCACGTCGAGGTCGAGTGGCTGATCACGCTGTGCAACGGCGTCCAGGCGGTCGACGAGAACGCGGTCCGCCCGGTCGTGCCCGGCGCTCCCCAGCTCTCCGACGCCGAGGTCGCGTACCTGCGCCGCATCCCCGCGACGTTCGGTGGCGAGGAGATCGCCGAGCTCGCCGCGATCGAGCGCGAGACCGTGCACGACGTCAAGGCCGTCGAGTACTTCGTCAAGCGCCGCCTCGCCGCTGCGCCGGACGCCCTGGGCGCGGACACCGTGCTGCCCGGCGTGGGCGAGCTGGTGCACTTCGCGTGCACGAGCGAGGACGTCAACAACCTGTCGTACGCGCTCATGGTGCGCGGCGCCGTCGAGCAGGTCTGGCTGCCCGCCGCGACGGCGCTCGCCGACCAGCTCGCGGACATGGCGCGCGAGCACGCCGACGTGCCGATGCTCTCGCGCACGCACGGCCAGCCCGCGACGCCGACGACGCTCGGCAAGGAGCTCGCCGTCCTCGCGCACCGCCTGCGCCGCCAGCTCCGTCGGATCGGCGGCGCCGAGTACCTGGGCAAGCTCAACGGCGCGACGGGCACGTACGGCGCGCACACCGTCGCCGTCCCGGGCGTGGACTGGCCGTCGGTCTCGAAGCACTTCGTCGAGGGCCTGGGGCTCACGTGGAACCCGCTGACGACGCAGATCGAGTCGCACGACTGGCAGGCCGAGCTGTACGCGGACGTCGCGCGGTTCAACCGGATCCTCCACAACCTCGCGACCGACGTGTGGACGTACATCTCGCTCGGGTTCTTCACGCAGATCCCCGTGCCGGGCGCGACCGGGTCGTCGACCATGCCGCACAAGGTGAACCCGATCCGGTTCGAGAACGCCGAGGCCAACCTCGAGATCTCCTCCGCGCTGCTCGACACGCTCGGTGCGACCCTCGTCACGTCACGCCTCCAGCGTGACCTCACGGACTCGACGACGCAGCGCAACGTCGGCCCCGCGTTCGGCCACTCGCTCCTCGCGATCGACAACGTGCGCCGCGGCCTCAAGGCCCTCGCCGCGAACGCCGACCTCATGGCGGCGGACCTCGACGAGAACTGGGAGGTGCTCGGCGAGCCCATCCAGTCGGCCATGCGCGCGGCGTCGGTCGCGGGCGTGCCGGGCATGGAGAACCCGTACGAGCGCCTCAAGGACCTCACGCGCGGCCAGCGCGTCGACGCGGCGCGGCTCCGCGAGTTCGTGGCGGGCCTCGGCCTGCCCGACGACGTCGCGCAGCGCCTCTCCGACCTCACCCCGGCGACCTACACGGGCCTCGCGTCCCGCCTCGTGGCGGGCTACCTGGACTGACCGGGCCGCGGGCCGACCACAGCACGCACCGGACACGGCATGAGGGCCGTTGTCCGGTGGATGACGGCCCTCATGTCGTTCTCGCGAGCGCGCAGGGTCTTGCGCGACGGCGTGCGTGTCAGACGGCGGTCATCTCACCCGGGTGCGGCGCGCGAGGTCCCGGGCTCCCGCTCGCCGCGGCGAGCAGCGCGCGGTGCGAGGCGCGCGCCTCGGAGAGCTCGTCGAGGCGGTTGACGGCCCAGCGCAGCGCGAGCGTCGCGGCGGCCGCGCACCCGAGCAGGGCCAGGACGTTGCCCAGGTCTGCCGTCTCGACGGGCACGGTGCCGGACCAGAAGAAGGTCGAGCGGCTCAGCAGCATCCCGAGCGCGAGCCCACCGAGCACCGGGACCGCCTGCCGGGCTCGGCGCCACAACAGGGCGGCGCCGAGGAGTACGACCACCGGCGCGGCGATCGCCTGAAGCGTCCACGAGACCAGGCCGCCGCCCGACCACCACGGCGTCTCGAGGCGCGCAGCGTCGGAGTAGGTCGCGGCGACGAACGCGCCGAGAGCCAGCGCCATTGCCCCGACCGTCGCCGCCCGGAGCGCCAGCGACTCCGCACCGACCCGGCACGTCCGTCGGGCGGCGAGCACTCCCGCGTACGCGACGAGTGCGACGACCCACGGCGCGTCGAGGTACGCGGCATAGGCGCTGCCCACGGCGACCGACACGACGAGCGCCGCCACGCCCGCCGCGGCGGCGAGCACCGCGACCACGAGGCCGACGCGTCGCGCCCCGGCGAGCGCGAGGGTGACCGCGACGACCCACAGGGCCCACATCAGCGCCGTCGGGACGGTCGCCACGAGCGGCGCACTGCCGTCCGGACCGAGTGTCGCCCGGACGATCGCGGCGGCGAACGCGAGGACGCGCGCCGCCATGACCACGAGCGCGGCCGGGAGCAGCACGAACAGCAGAGCGGTCGCCGCTCGCCGCTGCCGCGGCGTCGAGCCCAGCGGCGCGAGCAGCCATTCGCGGGCGGCGGCACACACCAAGTCCCACCGCTCGGCGCGGGTCGGGCGCGACCGGCCCGGCTCCGCGCCGTCGAGCAGGTGGCCGAGCATCTCGGCCTCGTGCGCCCGCCGGTACGTGTACGGGAAGAGCCGCAGGAGACGGCGAAAGTCCCGCACGAGGACCGGCGCGACGAGCGTCGTCGCGCCGGGCTCCGCCGTCAGGCTCCCCACGACCCGTGCGTCCCCGGTCCCCTCACCCGCCGCGCGGACGTCGACCCCGCTCATGCCGGCACCGCCCCTTCGTCGGCGAGGCCCGCCCCGCGCCCACGGGCGGGACGCGCGGAGGCGCTGTCCGCCGTCGGCCCGGCCGCGCGCCGTCGGGCACCGAGGCGCTCGATCGCGCGACGTGCCTGCGCCTCGGCGCGCTCTGCCTCGGCGGCGAGGCGCGACGCGCCCTCGGTGGTGAGCCGGTAGTAGCGGCGCAGGCGCGAGTCGACGACCTCCTCGTGGTCCACCTCGACGAGCCCGGCCGCGACCAACCGGTCGATCGCGCCGTAGAGCGTCCCGGCACGCAGCGTCACGCGGCCACCGGAGCTGGACTCGACGTCCTGCGCGATGCCGTACCCGTGCAGGGGACCGGCCGCGAGCGCGGACAGGACGAGGAACGCGGGTTCCTGGAGCGGTTTCGATGACATGCCGACGAACATACCCTCGTGGCAAAGTCATGGAGCGCAACACGCCGCTGCGCGAAACGTTTCGCACCCTTCCCGCCGCTCCCCGGCAGTCCCTACCGTGGCGGAGTCCTGACCCCGAGGCGACGGAGCCCCGAGATGAGAGCGACCTCCCCCACCCGACGACCCCGTGCGGCGACGTTCGTCGCCGCTGTCGCGACCCTCGCGACGCTGGGCGCCACGGCGACCGCCGGCGCCGCGATCGCGACCTCCGCCGCGGCCGCGCCCTCCTCGGCCTGCACGGTCGACTACCGCATCACGAGCTCGTGGTCCGGCGGCTTCCAGGCCGACGTGACCGTCACGAACCTCGGCGCCCCGCGCTCGGGCTGGCAGCTGGCCTGGGACCTGCCGGCGGGCGAGAGCATCGGCCAGCTCTGGAACGGCACGCTCGTGCGCGACGGCGGCCGGGTCACCGTGGGCGACGTCGGCTGGAACGCGTCGCTCGCCACGGGCGGCAGCGCGTCCTTCGGCCTCGTGGGCACGGCCGCGTCCGCTCCGGCCGTGCCCGCGAGCTTCACGCTCGACGGCGTCACGTGCGGCGACGTCCCGCCCGACCCCACCGACCCGCCCGACCCCACCGATCCCACCGACCCGAGCGAGACGCCGGGCGACGTGACGTTCCACGTGGACGAGACGAACCAGGCGTGGGAGGCCTGGCAGGCGGCGTCGGGGGCGGACCGCGACCTCCTCGCGAAGATCGCGCTCACGCCGCAGTCGTCGTGGGTCACCGACGCGGACGCGCAGGTGTCGCGCGCCAAGGTCGCCGCGTTCACGAGCGCGGCCGCGGCCGAGGGCACGACGCCGCTCCTGACGATCTACGCGATCCCCGGCCGTGACTGCGGGTCGCACTCCGGTGGAGGCACCGCCGAGGCGGCGTACCGGAGCTGGGTCGAGACGGTCGCGTCGGGCATCGTCGGCGAGCCGTGGGTCGTCCTCGAGCCCGACGCCCTCGCCCAGCTCGGGGACTGCTCCGGCCAGGGCGACCGCGTGGGCATGCTCCGTGACGCGGCGCGCATCCTCACCGACGCGGGCGCGCGCGTCTACGTGGACGTGGGCCACTCCGCGTGGCTGAGCCCGGCGACCGCCGCGGCCCGCCTGCAGCAGGTCGGCCTCGACGACGCCGTGGGGTTCGCGCTCAACACGTCGAACTACCGCACGACCGCCGAGTCGCGCGCGTACGGCGAGCAGGTCGCAGCGCTGCTCGGCGGGGACGTGTCGTTCGTCGTCGACACGTCGCGCAACGGCAACGGGAGCAACGGCGAGTGGTGCAACCCCCGGGGTCGTGCGCTCGGCGACCAACCGCGCGCCGTCGACGACGGCACGCACCTCGACGCGCTGCTGTGGGTCAAGCTGCCCGGCGAGAGCGACGGGTCGTGCAACGGCGGGCCGCCCGCCGGACAGTGGTGGCAGGAGGTCGCGCTCGAGCTCGCGCGCAACGCGTCCTGGTGACACGACGCGGTCGAGCACGACCCTGCTCGCCGTCGAACATGACACTGCTGCCGTGATCCCCGCATCACGGCAGCAGTGTCGTGTCCGGCGTCTTCCGGGGCCGCCGTCGCGCGTTCGACCGGTCCGGGGCGAGTCCGCACCGAGCAGGATCCGCCGGTCGGTGTGACGATCGTCGTGCCGGGCCGCGGCCCGGCACGATCGCCCTTCGCCGGAACTGGGGCCGCGCGAGGGGCCGGCCCGACGGCGCGTGGCTCGCTGGGTGCGCCACGCGCCGTCGGGGATCCTCGGACGTGGTGGTGAGCCGTCGGCGCCGGACGGCGGCGCGGAGACGGCGCGACGGAGATGGCACAGTGGGGCCGTGACGTCGCACGACCTTCCCCTCACCGACCCGCCCGAGCCCTCCACGCTGCCGCCCCTGCGCACCGTCGGCTGGGTGAACGTCCGCGACGGGCGCCTGCTCGCCGTCCGCACGACCGGCAAGGACCGCTTCTTCATGCCGGGCGGCAAGGTCGAGCCCGGCGAGTCGGACGCCGAGGCCCTGGTGCGCGAGATCCGCGAGGAGCTGGGCGTGCGCCTCGACCCGACGTCGGTCCGCCCCGGCTTCGTCGCCGAGGCTCCCGGTCACGGCCTCGGCGGACGCGTCGTGCGCATGCACTGCATGTTCGCCGAGCCGGTCACCGGCTCCCCCGAACCCGCGCCGAGCGCCGAGATCGCCGAGCTCGCGTGGCTCACGCCGGCCGACGCGCACCGTGTCCCTCCCGCGGGCCGGATCGTCCTCGACCGGCTCGCCGACGTCCTCTCCGCCTGACGACGGCACGTCCCGACCGGCGGTCACCCCGCGAACCGGGACCGCCTCGCATGGGGACCTCGCCCCATGAGCCGGGCGAGACGCGGTGGTGCCGCCCCGCGTACGCTCCGGGGGCAGGATCCGCCGCGACAGAGGGACGACCATGGGGTTCTACGGTGCCGACATCGGCGAGCTGCGCGCGCTCGCGCAGAGCCTCACGACGGCGTCCGACGCGCTCACCACGACGCGCAGCACGCTCGACTCGACCGTGAGCGGTGCCCGCTGGTCCGGTCCGGACGGAGACGAGCTGCGCGGCCGCTGGTCCGCCGAGCTCGGCCCCGCGCTGGCCGCCGCCGCCGCGACGCTCCGGGACGCGGCGGACAAGGTCCGCAAGAACGCCGACCAGCAGGAGAGCGCCAGCTCCGACGGCTCGGGCGGCCCCGGCGGGGGCGGCGGACCGGGTGGCGGGCCGGGCTCCGGCGGCGGGCCGGGCGGCAGCGGCACGGGCGGCGGGTCGGGCTCGGGTGACGAGAGCCCCGGCGGCCCCAAGGTCACGGTGAAGGGCGACCACGAGTCGGGCACGGACAACGGGAGCCTGGGCAACCCGGCGACCGAGGGCACCGACGCGAAGGTCGGGTTCGGTGTCTCCCACGACCCGGAGAGCGGCGAGACCACGTACTCGGGGAGCGGCTCGCTCTCCGACTGGATGAAGACGACGAACGGCTCGAAGATCTCGTTCGGGGTCAACGGCGGCGCCGAGTACACCGTCGGCGAGAAGTCCGAGGACGGCTTCACCACGTACACGTCCAAGTCCGACGTCTCGATCGGCGTCGAGGGCGGCGTCGACAAGGGCGGCACGGGCGTCAGCGGCGGGTACACGACCGGCGTCACGTCGGAGTACACGGTCAAGGTGCCCGACGACGCGAAGGTCACCGACCCCGGGAGCATCAACCCGTTCGACCCCCGCAGCATGCCGGTGGGCTCGTCCGTCACGATGGACGGCGGCAGCTACGCGGAGACCGAGCTCAACGCGGCGTTCCGCCACATCGCCGTCGAGTCGTCCGTCAAGGACGCGAGCGGCGTGACGAGCCTCATCGAGCGCACGGGCGACGACACGGTGCGCGTGACCGCGGGCCCCACCGAGGCCATCGCGAACCACGCGGGCCTCGGCCTCGACTTCGACGCCGTCAAGGTCATGCTCGGCAACACGACGTCGCTCGACGGCGCGTCGTTGCGCAGCGCCGAGTTCGACCTGTCGACGCCGGAGGGCCAGGCCGCGTACGACGCGTACCTCGTCACCGGCGAGATCCCCGCCGACCCGTCGACCGGCATCTCCGGCACCACGAAGATCGAGCGCATCGAGTTCGACTCGACGTCGACCGTCGGCTTCGACACGCCCGTCGGTGGCGCCGAGTGGGAGATCGGCCAGAACACCGGCTCGCTCGTCGCGACGACCAACCCCGACGGCAGCACCGAGCAGCTCCTCACCGCGACCTACGGCGACCGCGGCGACTTCCGCATGACCCAGGCCTTCGACGCGTCGGGGAACGAGGACCTCTCGGCTCGCACGTACTCGTACGACATCACGGCCGACGACATGTCGGCGCAGTACCTCAACATGCGGGAGTTCTCCGGCATCGACTCGCCACAGACGATCCGGCCCGGCGACACCGTGACCATCTCGCTCACCCAGGACCAGATGGACCAGTTCCGGTCGACCTCGATCGACAGCGTCGAGAACTACCAGTCCGTCGGCGCTCCTCCGGGCCAGGTGTTCACCACCGACTACGACGGCAAGCCGCTCAGCTCGGAGCAGATCGCGTTCAACCTCGCCCGCGGTCCACGCAGCGACCTCGAGTTGGTCCAGCTGATCTCCGACATCAACCAGGGCGCGGACGGCGACTACGCGAACGACGACGTCGCGGCGTTCCCGGGGACGGTCACGCGCCGCTGACGCCCGGCGTGGGGCCACGCCGACGGCGTATCGTCGCGGGGTGGGTGCCGAGCCGTTCCTCGCCGCGACGCTGCCGGTCCTGGACCTCGCGGTCGCGTCGATCGCCGCCGTGCGCGACGCCGCGGCCCGCGCGGGCGGGTTCGACGCCGGCCCGCCTCCCGAACCCGAGCGGGTCGCCGCGGCCTTCGCGAGCGACCGGCTGCTGCGCGTCGACGGCGCCCCGGTGGACGGCTTCGCCCCGCTCTCGGGCTTCTTCCGGACCGCGGACGGCTGGGTCCGCACGCACGCGAACTACCCGCACCACCGCGAGCGCCTGCTCTCGCTCCTCGACCTGACGGACGCCGCCGCGAGCGCCCCGACACGCGACGACGTCGCCGCCGCCCTCGCCGGGCGCTCGGCCCAGGCCGTCGAGGACCGCGCGGCCGACGTCGGGGCGATCGCCGTCCGCGTGCGCACCGAGGAGGCGTGGCGCGCGTCCGCACCCGGCCGCGCCGCGGCGTCGGGCCCTCCCGTGCGGGCCTGCGTGCGCGACGACGCCGCACGCCCTGGCCCGCTCGCGCGCGGGCCGCGACCCCTCGCCGGGGTCCGGGTGCTGGACCTCACCCGCGTGATCGCGGGCCCGATCGCGACGCGCACGCTCGCGCTGCTCGGTGCGGACGTGCTGCGCGTCGACCCGCCGGGCCTGCCGGAGATCGAGGTGCAGCACCTCGACACGGGCCAGGGCAAGCGGTCGACGCTGCTCGACCTCGCGACGCGCGACGGTCTCGCCCTCGCCCAGGACCTGCTCGACCGCGCCGACGTCCTCGTGACCGGCTACCGCCCCGGAGCGGTCGAGGCGTTCGGCCTGCGGCTCCCGCCGGGCGCCGTGCACGCGCGCGTCACGGCGTGGGGCGACGACGGCCCGTGGGCCGGGCGGCGAGGCTTCGACTCGATCGTCCAGGCGGCGAGCGGGATCGCGCTGGTGGAGGGGTCCCGGGACGGCACCCCTGGCGAGGACGCGACCCCCGGCGCGCTGCCCGCCCAGGCGCTCGACCACGCGACCGGCTACCTCCTCGCGGCCGCCGTCGTGGACTCCCTCGCCGACCGCGCGGCCGACGGCCGCGGTCGCGAGGTCGACGGGGCGCTCGCCCGGACCGCCCGCGCCCTGCTCGCGGCGCCCGGTCGCGACCCCGCGCACGGGGCGCCGCGGACTCCGGGCGCCGGCTGCGTCGTCGAGCACCCCGCGCGCCTGGACGGCCGGGCGGTCGTCGCGACGACGACCCGGCCCGCGCTCGACCGCCTCGCCGGCGAGCCCGTCGACGACTACCCCGCCCCCGCCCGGCCGTGGGGCGCGGACGAGGCGCGGTGGTCGTCGTGAGCCAGGTCGTCGTGCGCCCCGAGGTCGCCGTGCACCTGCGCCGGGCGCGGGACCGCATGGACCGCGACTTCGCCGAGCCCCTGCGGCTCGCCGACGTGGCGGCGGACGCCGGCTACTCGCCGTACCACTTCGCGCGCGCGTTCACCCGGGCGTTCGGCACGAGCCCGGTGGCCTACCTGGCCACGCGACGCGTCGAGCGGGCCAAGGACCTGCTGCGCTCGGCGAACCTCACCGTCACGGAGGTCTGCCACGCCGTCGGGTACACGAGCCTGGGCTCGTTCTCCGCGCGGTTCCGCGAGATCGTCGGCGTCAGCCCGCGCGCCTACCGGGACGCCCACGCGCGGAGCGGACCGCCGCCCGTCCCGGGGTGCTTCGCGCTCGCGTGGGGCCAGCCGAGGCCCGGCGGGACCGCACGATCGGAGAAGCCGCCGACCGTCGTCGAGCCGTAGCGTCGAGGTGTCGCGGCCACCCGGCCGCGCGGACCGCCGCCGCCGGACCGGCGGCACGAGGAGGACCCGATGCTCACCCTGTCCCACACGACCGTCTACGTCCTGGACCAGGACTCGGCCAAGGAGTTCTACACGGGCGTGCTCGGCTTCGAGCTGCGCGACGACGTCTCGATGGGCGCCGAGCTCGAGGGCGCGGGAGCAGGCTTCCGCTGGCTGACCGTGGGCCCGAAGGACGACCCGAGCCGGACGATCATCCTGTCCGACTGCGCGATGGGCCGTGACCCGGAGTCCGCCGCCCAGCTGCGCTCGCTCGTCGCGAAGGGCTCGATGGGCGCGGGCGTCATGGAGACCGACGACTGCGAGGCGACGTACCGCGAGCTCAGCGCGAAGGGCGTGACGTTCCGCCAGCCGCCCGCGCACCGCCCGTACGGGATCGAGGCCGTGTTCGTCGACGACTCGGGGAACTGGTTCAGCCTCACGGAGCGCACCGCGCCGCCCGCTCGCTGAGCCCCCGGCCGTCGGCGCGGGCGGTCGTCAGCTGTGGTCGAGCCGGCGCAGGATCGCGCCCTCGCGCAGCGCCCACGGGCAGATCTCGACCTCGTCGACGCCGAGCGCGCGCATCGTCTCGACCGCGACGACGCCGCCGGCGACGATCTGGAACGTGCGTTCGGGCGTGATGCCCGGCAGCGCGGTGCGCCCCTCCGCCGTGATGCGCGCGAGCCGCGGCACCCAGTCGGCGAGCTGCGAGCGCCGCATGCGCCACCGGTCGTCCGGGCCGACGGCCTCGGTCTGCATGCCCGCGAGCCGCGCGAGGGAGCGGAACGTCTTGGACGTCGCGACGACGTGATCGGGCGCGGGGAGCGCCCGGAACGCCTCGACGGTGGGCGCGAGCGTCGCGCGCACGTGCTCGCGCAGCGCCTCGACCTGCTCGGGCGTGGGCGGGTCGTCGGGCAGGAACGCCATGGTCATGCGCCCGGCACCGAGCGGGAGCGACGCGGCGAGGTCGGGCTCCTCGTCGACGCCGGAGGCGATCTCGAGCGAGCCGCCGCCGATGTCGAGCACGAGGAGACGCCCCGCGGCCCAGCCGTGCCAGCGCCGTGCGGCGAGGAACGTCAGGCGCGACTCGTCCTCCCCGGACAGCACGCGCACGGGCTGGCCCACGCGCTCGCCGATCGCGGCGAGGACCTCGGGTCCGTTCGTCGCGTCGCGCAGCGCCGACGTCGCCATGGGCAGCATCTCGTCGACGGCCGACTCGCGCGCGAGCGCCATCGCGTCGTCGACCGCGGTGAGCATCGCGGCGACGCCCTCGGGCGACAGCGAGCCGTCGGGCCGGAGGTAGCGCATGATGCGCACGACCGTGCGCGCCCCCGCCGCCTGCACGGGGCGCGCCGCGTAGGCGGCGTCCACGACGGCGAGGTGCACGGTGTTCGAGCCGATGTCGAGGACGCCCAGACGCGTGGTGGTGCTCACGCCGCGAGCCTAGCGGCGCGGCGAGGGCCGCCGTCGGGCGGGGTGCCCGACGACGGCCCTCGTCCGGTGCGCGGCGCGCACCCGCGGTGGCGTGCCGCTCAGTCGCAGGCCAGCGCGTCGTACGCCACGTCGATGGCGGAGGTCGCGCCGTCCGCGGCCACGACGGTCACGGTCGCCGTGCCCGCCTCGACGGACGTGGAGCGCGTCGTGAACGACTGGTAGGCGTTCTTGCCCGGCTGGACGTGCCGGACCGTCCGCTCGCCGAACGGGGTCGTGAGCGTCACGTCGACGGGCTCGTCGGCCGTGCTGGTCGCACGGACCGCGACGAACGCGCGGCCGCCGAGGCAGCGCGCGCTCGCCTCGACCTCGACCGGCGCGGGCGGGGCGGCCGCGGAGACCGACGGGATGCGGTCGGCCGCACCGGTACCCCACGTGAGGCCCGCGCTCGTGTCGGACAGGTCGAAGTCGAGCGTGCCGCCGTCCTGCAGCGCCGCGACGTCGAGCCACGCGGCGGTGTGCGCGACGCCGTCGACCTCGAGGCCCGCGACGTAGCTCGGGAGCTTCTCGTTGGCGCCCGCGGCGTCGATCTGCACCGTCGTGCCGGCGTCGGTCGTGAGCGTCGCGGCCTGCACCTTGGGGGCGTTGAGCGCGAGGATGCCGGAGCCGGGCATGACGGGCTCGAACCCGAGCGACGCCATGACGTACCAGGCGGCGAGCGTGCCGAGGTCGTCGTTCCCCACGCCGCCGTCCGGGGTGTCCGGGAAGCGGTTGAGGTTCGCGGCGAGCACGTCGTTCGTCTTCCACGGCTGGCCCACGTACCCGTAGAGCCACGCGTTCATGATCGTGGGCTCGTTGCCCGGGTTGTAGCGGATCGTCGTGTAGTACGAGCTGCCGCCCTTGGCCCACGTGCTCGGCGAGACGCCGGGGTTCGCGGCGAGCGCCGGCTGGTCGAAGTAGTAGTCGAGGCGCTCGACGAACCCGTCCTCGCCGCCCATGACCTCCTGGAGACCGGTGACGTCCTGCGGCACCATCCACTGGTACTGCCACGGCACGCCCTCGTGGAAGCCGGAGCGCGTGACGTCGGTCAGCTCGGGCAGCGTGACGAACTCGCCCGTCGGGCGCTTCGCGTTGACCATGCCCCGGAAGCCGCCGGAGAGCTCGACGTCCGGGTTCCAGAGGTTGCGCCAGTTGCGGCCCTTGTCGAGGAACGCCTGGCCACCCTCGCGGCCCGTGCGCTCCGCCGCGGCGCCGAGGCTCGCGTCGGCGAGCGCGAGCTCGAGCGTGGCGGAGCCGCCGTGGCGGTACTCCTCGAACTGGCCGCCGAGGCCGCCCTCGACCTCGGGGTAGAACGGCACGTGGCCGTGCTCGGCGTAGAACTCGGTGCTGCGCCGCCCGACGGACGCGACGTCGTCCGGCGGGGTCGTCGTGGCGTTCTCCACGAGGTAGTCCCACAGCTCGTCCGCGATGTCGTCGGGGACGGTGCCGAGCGCGAAGTTCTCCGCGAGCCACGGCGTCACCGGGTCGCCCGCCATGATGTTGGTCTCGAGCGAACCGAGCGACCAGCGCGGCAACCAGCCGCCCTCGACGCGGTGCTGGTACATCGAGCGCACGATGTCCTGCGCGCGCTCCGGCAGCAGGAGCGCGTGCAGCGTCGCCTGCGTGCGGTACGTGTCCCAGAGCGAGAAGTTCTGGTAGTAGTCCCAGCCGTCGGCCTGGTGGACCTGGAGGTCCGTGCCGCGGTACCGGCCGTCGACGTCGCTGCCGATCGTCGGCGACAGCAGCGTCTTGTAGAGCTGGGTGTAGAAGATCCGGCGCTGGTCGGGTGACGCGTCGATCGCGGCACGGCCGAGCTCGGCGTTCCAGGCGTCGCGGGCCTCCTCGCGCACGGTGTCGAACGCGACCTGACCGCCCGCGTCCGTGGCCTCCGCCTCGCGGTTGGCGCGCGCGCCCTCGACGCTCACGAACGACACGCCCACGCTCACCTCGACGTCGCGGTCGGTCGTGGTGTCGAACACCGCGACGGCACCGTTGTTGCCACCCGCGACCTCGCTCGTCGTGGAGCCCGCGACGTAGCGTGCGTCGGTCCCCCACGTACCGCTCGACGCGACCGGACGGTCGAACGTCGCACTGAAGAAGTACCGCTGCTTGTCCGGCGTGCCGCCGCAGAAGCCGCCGTTGTCGACCCAGCCCTCGAGCGTGCGGTCGTCGACCCACGTCACCGAGCTCGCGCCCGCGTCGCGCAGGGTCTGGCCCACGTTGAACGACAGGTGCGACGTCGTCGCGGCGGGGAACGTGTAGCGGTGCGCGCCGACGCGCGTGGTCGCGGTGAGCTCCGCGTGCACGTCGTTGGCGAGCGTCACCTCGTAGAACCCGGCCGACGCGTGCTCGGTGCTCTGCTGGTCCTTGATGGCGATGAACGAGCGCGACGTGCGCGGGGTCGCGCTCGTGTCCGGCGTGACGAGCAGCTCGCCCGCCGCGGGGCAGCCCGCGCTGTTGATGTGCCGGTGGCTGAATCCCCACACGCGCCCGGCGTTCGTGCTGTACGACGTCGAGGCGTAGGAGTTCGTGTTGTCCGGGCTGAGCTGGACCATGCCGAACGGCACGGTCGCGCCCGGGTAGGCGTTGCCCTCGCTCTCGGTGCCGACGAACGGGTTGACCTCGAGCGTGAGGTCGGCGTCCGCGGCCGCCGTGACGGTGCCCTCGGCGCCGGGGGCGGCGCCCGCGGCGGCGGGCAGCAGCGTGCCCGGCGCGACGGCGAGCGCGAGCCCCGCGGCGAGCAGGGCGAGTCGTGGTCGTCTCATGCCATGTCCTCTTCGACGTGCGACCGGGCGTCGTCGCCCGGGGCGCCCCGGGTCCGTCGAGCAGGTGCCGCCCGTGACCGCTCGTGGCGGGGCGACGGTGCTCCTGGTCGACGACGGGCGTCCGTCGGCCACTCTCTCCCGGCTATGACTGCGCTGTCAATTGCGTGCCCCGGCGAACTGCTCGGCCGGTCGGGGAGGGCGCAGCGCCGAGGCCGGGTGGCTCCTCAGCGTGCCGCGGGTGCGCGGAGGGAGCCCGGCCTCGTCGGCCGTCCCGTGCCCGCCGCCTCGTCGGCGAGCGCCTGCGCGTCCGCGACGACGGCGCGCTCCTCCGCCTGGGCGGCCGCGACGGCCTCCGCGCGAGCCGCGACGATCGCGCGGTGCAGGTCGGCGTGGATGCGACGTCGCACGTCACGCGCGATCTCGTCGGCCTCGTCCGGCTCGACCGGGTCGCCGTCCGCCTCGCGCAGCGCGACGACGTCGGCCACCTCGAGCGCGATGCGCCGCTCCGCGTCGGCGAGCAGCGCGACGACCGCGGTGTCCGCGGCGCGGCCGAGCCGCGTCTCCTCGAACGCGCGCGTCGCGTCGTCCACGATCGCGCGAGCCTGCGCGACGAGCTCCGACGCGATCGACGGCGAGTGCGCGGCGAGGGTGGCGAGGTCGTACAGCAGCACACCCTCGACGTCCGCGACGCGCGGGTCGACGTCGCGGTGCAGCGCGAGGTCGAGCACGACCATGGGCCGCGCCTCCGGCTCCTCTCCCGCGCGGACGGCGGCGCGCTCGCGGGCCCGGACCACCGCGGCGGCGTCGAGCACGTGCTCGATGGCCTGCTCGCGCCGGGCGGACGCCGCGCCGGGGTCGCCGGCGAGCGTGCGACCCCGCGCGCCGCTGCACGACACGACGAGGTCGGCGTCCTCCAGCGCCGCGACGAGGTCGGTCACGGCCTCGACCCCGCGCGCGGCGGCGAACTCCTCGGCGCGCCCGGACTGCGAGTAGACGCGCACGTCGTCGCACCCGAGCGCGCGCAGCGCCGCGAGGCTCGCGCCGGCGTACGACCCGGTGCCGATGAGGACGGTCCGCACCTGGGGCCACGGCGGCAGCTCGGCCGCGGCGAGGTCGAGGCCCAGCGCGACGACGGAGCGGCCCGCGCCGCCGAGCGTCGTCTGCGTGCTGACCCTCTTGGACGTGCGCGACGCCGTCTGGAACAGGAGCTCGAGGGTCGAGGAGGTCACGCCGTCGGCGTGCGCGGCCTCCAGGGCGCGCTTGACCTGGCCGGCGATCTCGCGCTCGCCCACGACCATGGAGTCCAGGCCTGACGCGACGGCGAACAGGTGCTCGGCGACCTCGGTCCCGGCACGCGTGCGGAACGAGGCGAGCGCCTCGGCCGGGTCCACGCCCGACGCGTCGGCGACCATGCGCGCGACGTGCTCGGTCGCGTGCTGCACGCCCGTCCCGTCGAGGGGGGCGTCCACGTCGAGGTACAGCTCGAACCGGTTGCACGTCGCGAGGACGACGGCACCGGTGATCACGTCGCACGCCGCGACCGCCGAGCCGCCGATCGAGTGGGCCCCGGTGGAGAGTCGCTCCAGGGCGTCGAGGTCGAGCTCGTGGTGGCTGGCCGTGAGGGAGAGAAGAGCCACAGTGCCTCCGATTTAATCATTCCCGCGGGAGGGAGGCAGAATCGGTAGCTGTGATTCCTGTCGCCCTTTCCCCGGGCCATCCCCTGACCGACGGCCGCACGGACCGCTCCCCGCTCGTGCAGGCCCTGCGCGCGGGCACGACGGGAAATCGCCCGGAAATCACACCGGTGTGGTTCATGCGCCAGGCGGGCCGGTCGCTGCCGGAGTACCGCGCGGCCCGCCAGGGCGTGAGCATGCTCGACTCGTGCCTGCGCCCGGACCTCGCGTCGGAGATCACGCTCCAGCCGGTCCGCCGGCACGGCGTGGACGCGGGCATCTTCTTCTCGGACATCGTCGTGCCGCTGCGGCTCGCGGGCGTCGAGGTGGACATCGCGCCGGGCGTCGGCCCGGTGATGGGCCAGGCGTACCGGACGCCCGACGACGTCGCGCGCCTCGTGGAGACGGAGCTCACCGAGGAGTCGCTCGCCCCGATCCGCGAGGCCGTCGCGCTGACCGTCGACGCGCTCGGCACGACCCCGCTCATCGGGTTCGCGGGCGCGCCGTTCACGCTCGCGGCCTATCTCGTGGAGGGCCGGCCGTCGCGCGACCACCTCGCGGCGCGCGCCCTGCTGCGCGGCGACCCGGAGACGTGGCAGCGCCTCGTCGACTGGGCGGCCGACCTCACCGGCACGTTCCTGCGGACGCAGGTCGAGGCGGGCGCGAGCGCGGCGCAGCTCTTCGACTCGTGGGCCGGTTCGCTCTCGCTCGCGGACTACGCGGCGGGCGCCGCCCCGGCCAGCACGCGCGCGCTGACGCACGTCGCCGACCTCGGCGTCCCCGTCGTCCACTTCGGCACGGGCACGGGCCACCTGCTCCCCGCGATGCGCGACGCCGTCACCGCGGCCGGGGTGCGGGACGTCGCCGTGGGCGTCGACTACCGCACGCCGCTCGACGACGCCGCCCGGCTCCTCGCCGACGGCCACGCCCCCGTCCCGGTGCAGGGCAACGTCGACCCCGCGCTGCTCGCCGCGCCGTGGGACGTGCTCGAGGCGCACGTGCGCGACGTCGTGCGGCGCGGGCGCACCGCGCCCGGGCACGTCGTGAACCTCGGCCACGGGGTCCCGCCGGACACCGACCCGGACGTCCTGACGCGCGTGGTCGGCCTGGTCCACGCGCTCGGCGCAGACTGGACGGGACGGGACGACGCGCACGAGGAGGCGACCCGACGGTGAGCAGCGAGCCGACGACGTCCCGCACCTCCCCCGGGACCGTCCCCGAGGAGGTGGACGCGGTCGTCGTCGGCGCGGGCGTCGCGGGGCTCACCGCGGCCCGGACCCTGCGCGAGCAGGGGTTGCGCGTCGCCGTGCTCGAGGCCGCGGACGTCCCCGGCGGGCCCGTCCGCGGCGGGGACCTGCCCGGCCTCGACGGCGTGCGCGTCGACCTGGGCGCCGAGTCCTTCGCGGCCCGCGGCACCGCCGTCGGCGATCTCGTCGCCGCGCTCGGCCTCGACGTCGTCGAGCCGTCGGGGGCGGGCGCCTGGGGGTATGCCGCCGGCCACGCCTACCCGCTGCCCCGCGCCGGCGTGCTCGGCATCCCGGCCCACCCGTGGTCCCCCGACGTGCGCCGCGCGGTCGGGGTCGGCGGTGCGCTGCGCGCGAGCCTCGACCGCGTCCTGCCCCGCCGTTTCACGGACCTGCGCACCCTCGAGACGTTCGCGCGGTCGCGCATGGGGACGCGCGTCACGGAGCGCCTCGTCGCGCCCGTGGCAGCCGGGGTGCACTCGGCGCCGCTCGACCGGCTCGACGTGGCGGCGGTCGCGCCGGGGCTCCGCGAGGCGTTCGAGCGCGAGGGCTCGCTCGCGCGCGCCGTCGCGTCGCTGCGCGCGCTCGCGCCCGCGGGGTCGGCCGTGCGTGGGATCGACGGCGGCATGCACCGGCTCGTCGAGGAGCTCGCGGCCGGCGCCGACGTGCGGTTGCGCCACGAGGTCACGGAGATCGCCCACCAGGACCGGGGCCACGGGCCCTCCGACGGCCGCGAGGCCTCCAGCTCCTGGGTCGTCCGCGCACAGACGTCCGAGGGCCCGCTCGAGCTCGCCGCGCCGCGACTCGTCGTGACGACCCCGGCGCTCGTCGACGCGCTCGGCCCGCTCGTCGGCACCGCGGCGGACCTCCTGCCCGACCCGGAGCCCGGCGCGGACGTCCGCCTCGTCACGCTCCTCCTGCGTGCGCCCGAGCTCGACGACGCGCCGCGCGGGACCGGCCTGCTGGTCGCCCCGCCGCACCGGGACGCGGGCCGCGCCGCGCCGCCGTCGGACGTCGAGGCGAAGGCGCTGACGCACTCGACGGCCAAGTGGCCGTGGCTGCGCGCCCGCGTGCGCGGCACCGTCGGCCCGGGCCACCACGTGGTGCGGCTCAGCTACGGGCGCATCGGTGCGACGACGGAACCGGACCTCGACCGCGTCGTCGCGGACGCCTCGCGGCTGTTCGGCGTGGACCTGCACGGCCGCGTGCTGGGGCACCTCGTGACGCGCTGGAACGGCGCGCTGCCCCCGCCGACCCCCGCGTTCCGGCGCGAGGTCGCGGCGTTCGTCGAGCGCGTCGACGCCGTCCCCGGGCTCGGGGTGACGGGGGGCTGGATCGCCGGCACCGGGCTCGCCGCGATCGTCGGGCACGCCCAGGAATGTGCGCGGCGCCTCGCCGTCGCGCGGTGAGGTCACCCTGACCAGAATCCCGAGAAAGGGGTTCGGAAAATCCGCGGGAATTGTCCTGACGCATTGTCCGGACGTTCCTGACCGGATGTCAGGACCGCGTCACTCCTGCCGGCATTTCCCCCGCCGTGACGTGCGCATTTCCGTGCACCGCCGAAGTGGGGAGAGACTGGGACCGTGACCCCTGCAGGTACCCCTCCCCTCCGCGTCGGCACGCGCGGCAGCGCGCTCGCGACCACCCAGACCGGCCACGTCGCCCGACGCCTCGAGGAGCTGACCGGTCGGGACGTCGAGATCGTGCGCATCCGCACCGACGGCGACGTCCTCACCGGGTCGCTCGCCCAGATGGGCGGCACCGGCGTGTTCGTCACCGCGCTGCGCGAGGCGCTGCTCGACGGCCGTTGCGACGTCGCGGTCCACTCGCTCAAGGACCTGCCGACCGAGCCCGCACCGGGGCTCACGGTCGTCACGCCGGAGCGCGAGAACCCGCGCGACGTGCTGTGCGCGCGCGGCGGCCTCACCATCGCGACGCTCCCGCGCGGGGCGCGCGTGGGCACCGGGTCGCCGCGCCGGGCCGCGCAGCTCCGCTCCGTACGGCCGGACCTCGACGTCGTGGACATCCGCGGCAACGTCGACACGCGCCTCGCCCGCGCGCTCGGCCCCGACGCCGACCTCGACGCCGTCGTGCTCGCCTACGCGGGTCTCGCACGGCTCGGTCGGCTCGACGCGGTGTCCGAGGTGGTCGACACCGCGATCATGGCGCCCGCCGCCGGGCAGGGCGCGCTCGCCGTCGAGGTGCGCACGTCGTCGCTCGACGACCCGGTCCTCGCCCGCGCCCTGCACGACCTCGACCACGAGCCCACGCGCCTCGCCGTGCTCGCCGAGCGCGCTCTCCTCGGCCGGCTCGAGGCCGGGTGCGCGGCCCCCGTGGGCGCGCACGCCGTCGTGGAGGACGGCGACGTGGCGCTGACGGCCGTCGTCGCGCGCGTCGACGGCGCCGAGCAGCTCACGCACTCCGCGCGGGCCGCGCTCCCCCCGCGCACCGGGTCGCCCGCGGCCGCCGCGAGAGCCCGGGACGACGTCGCGCGCGGGCTGGGCGCGCGCGTCGCCGACGCGCTCCTCGCCGACGGCGCCGCGCGCCTCGCCCCACTGCGCGAGACCGGGGCGGGCACGCCCGTCGTCGACGCCGCCACCGCGGAGGCCCCGGCGACCGACCGCGCCGTGGAGGCTGCTCGCGAGCAGCTCCGCGACGGCGGCTACCGCGGCGCGGCGGAATGAGCCCCGGACCGCTGCGCGACCCGTCGCGCGGGCCCGCGCCCGTGGTGCCGCCGCTCCCGGCGCGCGGCACCGCCGACGCCACGGGCGCAGCCCGCCGGACCGACGCGCTCGCCGGTCGGACAGTCCTGGTCCCGCGCGCGCCCGAGCGCGCCGGGGACCTTGCGGCGACGCTCCGCGACGCGGGCGCACGCGTCCTCGTCAGCCCGGCGATCGAGCGCGCCCCGGTCGAGGACACCGCGCCCGTCGACGGCGCCCTCGCCCGCCTGGTCCACGGCGACTTCGCCTGGGTCGTCGTCACGAGCGTCAACGCGATCGAGGAGCTCCTCGCGAGCGCCGTCCGCCAGGGCGTCGGCCTCGCCGACGCCGCGCGCCGGGCCCGCTGGGCCGCCGTCGGGCCCGCGACCCGCCGCGCCCTGGAGGCGGTCGGCATCACCGTCGAGCTCGAGCCCGACGAGAACTCGGCCCGCGGCCTCGTCGCCGCGTTCGCTGCCCTCCCCTCAGCAGACCAGGGCTCTACCTCGGCAGGCCAGGGCTCTACCTCGCGAGGTAGAGGCGTGGTCCTGCTGCCGCAGGGGGACCTCGCCGCACCGACGATGCACGACGGCCTGCACGACCTCGGGTACGTCCCGCACGTCGTCACCGTCTACCGCACCGTCACGCACACGCTCGCGCCGGACGTCGTCGCGGCCTGGCGCGCGGGCGAGGTGGACGCCGTCGTGCTCACCTCGGGGAGCGTCGTGCGCGAGGTGGCACGCCAGCTCGGCCCGCGCGACGACGTCGTGGGCGTCGCGATCGGCGACCCGACCGCCCGGGCCGCGCGCGACGTCGGGCTGCGGCTCGACGCCGTCGCGGAGCGCCCGACCGACGCCGCGCTGGCCGCCGCGCTCACCGACGCGCTCGCCGCCACCGGCTCCGCCACCCGCACGACCACCGAGCCCGACGACCCGGCCGACCCCCCGGCTGCCGGCACCACCGGCACCGCCGACCCGACCCCCGAAGGAGATCCCTCGTGACCCACCAGCTCCCGGTCGGGCACCACCGGCCGCGCCGCCTGCGCACGAGCCCGCGCGTGCGGCGGCTCGTCACCGAGACGCGCGTGCACGCGTCCGACCTCGTGCTCCCCCTGTTCGTCAAGGAGGGCCTCGACGCGCCGCGCCCGATCTCGTCGATGCCGGGCGTCGTGCAGCACACGGAGGCGACGCTCGCGGACGCCGTGCGCGAGGCCGCGCGCGCCGGGGTCGGCGGCGTCATGCTCTTCGGCATCCCCGCCGAGCGCGACGCGACGGGCACGCAGGCGGACGCGGAGGACGGGATCCTGCAGCGCGGCATCCGGGTCGCGGTCGAGGCGGCGCGCGAGCACGCGGGCGGCGGGCCGGTCGTCATGGCGGACACGTGCCTCGACGAGTTCACCGACCACGGGCACTGCGGCGTGCTGACCACGGGGCGCGACGGGTCCGTCGTCGTCGACAACGACGCGACGCTCGACCGCTACGCGTCGATGGCCGTCGCGCAGGCGCGCGCGGGCGCGGACGTCGTCGCGCCGTCGGGCATGATGGACGGCCAGGTCGCGGTGATCCGCGAGGCGCTCGACGCCGACGGGTTCGACGACGTGGGCATCCTCGCGTACTCCGCGAAGTACGCGAGCGCGTTCTACGGGCCGTTCCGCGAGGCCGTGGACTCGGCGCTCCAGGGTGACCGCCGCACGTACCAGATGGACGCGGGCAACGCCCGCGAGGGCCTGCGCGAGGCGGACCTGGACCTCGCCGAGGGCGCGGACATGGTCATGGTGAAGCCCGCCGGGTCGTACCTGGACGTGCTCGCGGCGGTCGCGGAGATGTCGCCGGTGCCGGTCGCGGCGTACCAGGTGTCGGGCGAGTACGCGATGATCGAGGCCGCCGCCGCGAACGGCTGGATCGACCGGCGCGCCGCCGTCACGGAGTCGGTGCTGGGCATCAAGCGCGCCGGCGCCGACGTGATCCTCACGTACTGGGCGACGGAGCTCGCGGGCTGGCTGGACGAGAACGACGGAAGGACGCGGGCATGACGGACACTGGAGGCTTCGGGACGGCGGAGGCCGTGCAGGCGGAGAACGCGGCGCTGTTCGGCGCGCCGGGCGCGGGCGGGGCGGACAACCACGCCGCGTTCGTGCGCGCGCAGGGCGTGCTGCCGGGCGGCGTGAGCTCGCCGGTCCGCGCCTACGGGTCCGTCGGCGGCGACCCGCGGTTCCTGGCCTCGGCCCGCGGCCCGTACGTCACGGACGTCGCGGGGCGCGAGTACGTGGACCTCGTGTGCTCGTGGGGCCCGGCGCTGCTCGGTCACGCGCACCCGGACGTCGTGCGCCCGGTCCAGGAGGCCGCGGCCCGCGGGCTGTCGTTCGGCGCGCCGACGCTCGGAGAGGTCGAGCTCGCGGAGGAGATCCGCCGTCGGGTGCCCGCCGCCGAGCGCGTGCGCCTCGTGTCCACCGGCACCGAGGCCACGATGACCGCGATCCGCCTCGCGCGCGGCGTGACCGGGCGGGACGTCGTCGTGAAGTTCGCCGGCTGCTACCACGGGCACGTGGACGCGCTGCTGGCGGAGGCGGGCTCCGGCGTCGCGACGCTCGCCCTGCCGGGCTCGGCGGGGGTCACCGAGGCGTCGGCCGCCGAGACGCTCGTGCTCCCGTACAACGACCTCGCGGCGGTCGAGGCGGCGTTCGCGGAGCGCGGCTCCGAGATCGCGGCCGTCATCACCGAGGCGTCGCCCGCCAACATGGGCGTCGTCCCGCCCGCGGAGGGCTTCAACGAGGGCCTGCGCCGCATCACCGCCGCGCACGGCGCGCTGCTGATCCTCGACGAGGTGCTCACGGGCTTCCGCGTCGGGCCGAGCGGCTGGTGGGGCCTCGAGAACGCGGTCCTGCGCGGCCAGGGCGCGGACGGCTACACGCCCGACCTGTTCACGTTCGGCAAGGTCGTGGGCGGCGGGATGCCGGTCGCCGCGGTGGGCGGTCCGGCGAGCGTCATGGACCAGCTCGCGCCGCTCGGTCCCGTCTACCAGGCGGGCACGCTGTCCGGGAACCCGGTCGCGGTCGCGGCTGGCCTCGCGACGCTGCGCCTCGCCGACGACGCGGTCTACGCGCGCGTGGACGAGGTCGCGGGCGTGCTGTCGTCGGCCGTGGGCTCCGCGCTCGACG
The DNA here is from genome assembly GCF_016921195.1 of Cellulosimicrobium cellulans. GTDB lineage: Bacteria > Actinomycetota > Actinomycetes > Actinomycetales > Cellulomonadaceae > Cellulosimicrobium > Cellulosimicrobium cellulans_F. Next base: position 506,370 of record NZ_JAFGYF010000001.1, on the reverse strand, counting down.
CCGCGGGCGTCCCGCACCGCGTGCAGCGCGCGGGGTCGCTCTTCTCCGTGTTCTTCGGCGACCTCGCCGCGAGCGCCGGCGTGCGCGACTACGCGCAGGCCCAGGCGCAGGAGGCGTTCCGGTACCGCGCGTTCTTCCACGCGATGCTCGACGCGGGCGTGAGCCTGCCGCCGTCGGTGTTCGAGGCGTGGTTCGTCTCCGCGGCCCACGACGACGCCGCGGTGGCCCGCATCCTCGACGCCTTCCCCGCGGCCGCCCGCGCCGCCGCGGAGGCCGCCCCCGCCTGATCCCGCGGGCGCCCGCCCGACCCCGGCGGGCGCCCGCGGGATCAGTACGTCGCGGCCTTGCCCGCCCGCCGGCCGAGCGAGCGGATCTGGACGCCGAACGCGATGAGCATGACGCCCCAGAGGATCGCGAAGATCGCGAGGACCCAGACGATCGACACGAGGCCGGCGTCGACGTTGAACAGCACGAGCAGACCGAAGACGAGGCCCAGGAGCCCGGCGAAGACGCCCCAGCCCCACCCGCTGCCGGGGACCTTGCGCAGGTCGAGGCTCGCGACGGTCTGGAACAGGCCGTAGACGACGGCCCAGAACCCGACGATCCACGTGAGGACGATCGCGGTCTTGCCCGGCCACACGAGCAGCACGATGCCGACCGCGAGGCTGAGCACGCCCATGGTCACGAGGAACGCGGTGCCGCTGCCCGTGCCACGGCGCCGGACGCCCTCGACGATCTCGACGATGCCGTCGACGACCGCGAAGATGCCGATCACCCAGATGATCACGGCCGCGGTCTTGTCCGGCCACGCGAGCGCGACGATGCCGAAGAGGATGGCGAGCACCCCGCGGAGCACCGGCCAGTACCAGACCTGCCTCGCGGTGGTGGAGAAGGCGGTGAGGATCGGGTCCTGCGTCGTCATGGTCACTCCCCCGTGCTCGGTGACGGGTCGGCTCACCGGCGGCTCGGGGCCCGTGTCGCCTCCCGCTTCGCCTCCATGGAACACCCGCAGGTCCTGCGTGTCGCGGCGAACCGCGCGATCCGACCGCTCGCGGCGAGGGTCAGGCGCGGGCGGGCCGTGGCGCGAGCGCCGGCGCGGGTGCGCGGCGGCGTCGGCCCGACCAGATGACGAGCGCCGCCAGCGCGAGCACGCCCGAGAAGGCGAGGACGGGGCCGGCGAAGAACGGGCCGATCCGCTTGTCGGCCACGACCGCGTAGGTGGGCGTGTACGCGACGTCGGCGGCGGCCGGCTCGAAGGAGAAGTCGGAGACGATCTCCGTCCCGGGGTCGGTGAAGACCTGCTCGTGCGACGTGACGAAGCTGCCGGCGGCGAGGAGCGCGGCGAGCTCGTCCGAGCTCACCGACGCCGGGTCGACGCGACCGGCGAACCTGACCGTGGGCTCCTGCGCGGCGGCGGTCGCGTCGGTGCGGTCGACGCGGTGGTCGGCCAGCACGTACGTCCGTGTGCTCTGGGTGCCGTCCGCGACGGCGGACATGCGCATGGGGTAGACGAGCGATGCGCTCGCGAACGTGACGCGCAGGGGCTGCAGCGTCCCGTCGAACGCGGCGGCCTCCTCCGGCGCCAGCCGGGCGGCGACGAACGACCAGCCCTCGCTCACGTACGGCGCCAGCGCGGACCGGACCGACTCCGGGAGCTGGAACTCCCGCTCCGTGAGCCACGCCCCGAGCGCACCGGCGTCGGTCGCGCCGAGGGTCGTGACGTCGAGCGGGCCGAGCCGGACCTCGTCGAGCACCGCGACGCCCGCAGCGCCGGCCCCGTCGGCACCGGCCCCGCCGAACCCCAGCTCGGGCCACCACCGGTGGTCGGAGACGACGGCGCGGGGCTGGGTCAGGTCGTCGAGCTCGCGGAACACCTCCGGGTCGGCGAGCGCGACCTCGGCCGGCGCCGGGGTCGGCAGCAGCAGCCCGACCTCCGGCGCGTTCGACAGCGCGTCGAGCTCCACCAGCATCGTCTCCGTCGTCCCGTCCCACTGGAGCACGGCCGTCTCCTGCGAGACCGACGTGTCGTACGCGGGTCCGTCGACGAGCCCGCCGCACGCGCACGCGACGGCGGGTGGTGCCGCGACGACCGCCCCGCCCGCCAGTGCGAGCGCGACCGCCGCCGCGCGGACCGCCCGTCCTGCCCCCGCTCCCCTGCCCATGCTTGGGAGGTTAGGGGTGGGCCCGGGGCCTCGCGCGCCGAGCTCCGAATCGTGATGGGGCCGTGACAGCACCGTGACCCGGGCTGCCCCGACCAGGCCGTGGACCGCCGTCGGGACGGCTCGGCCTGCCGTCAGGCGACGGCCGCGCTCACACCGAGGTACACCAGGACGCCGAGCACGACGGCCCACGCCGTGACCGCGACGACGCCCCACGCGAAGACCCGGGCGCGCGGTGCGCCGAACCCGACCATCGCGGCCGCGGTGACGTGGCTCGGCAGCAGCAGGGGCCCGAGGAGGCTGACGCCCGGCACGCCGTAGCGGTCGAAGACCTGGCGCATCCGCTGCCGCTTGGGTGACCTCTCGGCGGTGCGCCCGCGCGTGACGCCCGAGCGCGCGGCCCCGATGAGCCAGACGACGACCGCCAGGGCGATCGCGTTGCCGACCACGGCGGCGAGGATCGCGACGACGGGGTTGACCCCCGCGACCACCCCCAGGACCGCGGCCCCCTCGGCCTCGACGTAGGGGATCGCGCCGGCGACGAGGACCCCGATCCAGCGCAGCAGGGGCGGGAGGTCCTGGGTGAGCTCCTGGAGCCCGGTGACGATGTCGGACATGGGGTGTGCGCCTCTCGTGGGTGGTGCCTCCAGCCTCCCGTCGCGGACGCCGCACCGGCAGTGCGTCCCGTCACCGGAGCGCGTGGTCGCGTCACGCCCGACGCATGACAGGTGTCACGCCCTGCCTGCGGCCGCCCGGGCGGGCGTGGCTCGCGTACCCACCCGGGGTATCTATCGCGTACCCTGATGGGGTATCGAGACGCGATCGACCCGCCGCGGACGCGGCGCCGCGCCCTGGACGAGGAGGAGAGCATGACCGAGATCACCGAGGCCCCGGCCGTCGAGCACGAGCACGCGGGCCACACCGGTCCGCACGGCTACGCGTCCGACAAGGAGGCGTACCTCAAGCGCATGCGCCGCATCGAGGGCCAGGTGCGCGGCATCGCGCGCATGATCGACGAGGACGTCTACTGCATCGACATCCTCACGCAGGTCTCCGCCGTCACGAAGGCGCTGCAGGCCGTGAGCATCGGCCTCGTCGAGGACCACCTCGGCCACTGCGTCGTCGACGCGGCCCGCCAGTCCGAGCAGGAGGGTGCGGCCAAGGTCAAGGAGGCCGCCGACGCCATCGCCCGCCTCGTCCGCAGCTGACCCACCCCATCCCCGAGGAGCACCATGAGCACCGTCACCACCCTGGGCGTCACCGGCATGACCTGCGGCAACTGCGTCGCGCACGTCACCAAGGACCTCGAGGCCGTCGCCGGCGTCGAGAACGTGAGCGTCGAGCTGCGCGTCGGCGGCGCGTCCGAGGTCACGGTCTTCTCCGACGACCCGCTCGACGAGGCCGCGCTGCGCGAGGCCGTGGACGAGGCCGGCTACGAGGTCGCCTCGCTCGAGGTCCAGCAGGACGCCCTGGCCGCCCAGTACGCCGAGCAGGCCGCCGAGAAGCAGGAGGCGCACTCGTGCGCGTGCGGCTGCGGCACCGCGCCGGGCACGTCCACGGGCGACGACGCCACCCCGGCGACGAAGACCTACGACCTCCAGGTCCCGCCCCGCGCCTGACCCGGTCGCGACCTGTCGGCGCCGCACGGCTCCGGGCCCGTGCGGCGCCGGCACGTCCGCTGCCCCGGTGCCCGACGCCGGAGCGTGCCTCGGCCGGACGAGGTCGCCACCGCCGTCGGGCATCACCCCACGGGCCTGACCGTCGCCACCGCGACGCGCCCGGCGCCGCCCGTCCCCACCGGCACGGGCCCGCACGCCGCGACGTCCGCCACCCGGACCGCCGTCGGTGACCTCCGCCCGAGCACCCGTCGAGGAGTCACCCGCATGACCGCCCAGCCCACGCCCACCCCGACGACCGCCCTCCCGGCGGGCGACGCCGACGGTCGACCGTTCGCCGAGGTCGACCTCGCGATCGAGGGCATGACGTGCGCCTCGTGCGTCGCGCGCGTCGAGAAGCGGCTCAACCGCGTGGACGGCGTCACCGCCACCGTCAACCTCCCGCTCGAGAGCGCGCACGTCGTCCTCGCGTCCGACGTCACCGACGCCGACCTCGTCGCCGCGGTCGAGAAGGCCGGTTACACCGCCCGGGTCACCACCCGCCGCACCCCGACGCCCCCGACCGCCGGCGCCCGCCACCAGAGCTCTACCTCGGCGGGCCAGGGCTCTACCTCGGCGGACCAGGGCTCTACCTCGGCGGGCCAGGGCGAGGCGGCCGTGGCGCCCGCCGGGACGGCGTCGGACGTCGTCCTGGCACGACGACTCCGGGTCGCGGCGGTGCTGACGGTCCCGGTGGTCGCGGTCTCGATGGTCCCGGCGCTGCAGCTCACGGGGTGGCAGTGGGTCGTCGCGGCGCTCGCGCTGCCGGTCGTCACGTGGGGCGCGTGGCCGTTCCACGCGGCGGCGTTCCGGGCCGCACGGCACGGGGCGTCGACGATGGACACGCTCGTCTCTCTCGGCGTGGTCGCGGCGACGCTGTGGTCGTTGTGGGCGCTGCTGCTCGGCGGCGCGGGCGAACTCGGGATGCGGATGCAGCCGACGCTCGTCCCGTCCCGCGACCACGGTGCTGGTTCGGGTGGGACGCCCGAGCTGTACTTCGAGGTCGCGGCCGTCGTCACGACGTTCCTGCTCGCCGGCCGGTACGCGGAGCACCGCTCGAAGCGCCGCGCGGGCGACGCGCTGCGGTCGCTGCTCGAGCTGGGCGCGAAGGACGCGGAGCGCGTGGTGCTCGGGCCGGACGGTTCTCCGCGCACGGGGGCCGACGGCGCACGGGTCACCGAGCGCGTCCCGGTCGCGGACCTCGCGGTGGGTGACGTGTTCGTCGTGCGGCCGGGCGAGAAGGTCGCGACGGACGGCGTGGTGCTGGAGGGGGCGAGCGCGGTCGACACGTCGCTGCTCACGGGCGAGCCGGTGCCGGTGGACGTCGGCCCGGGCGACGACGTGACGGGCGCGACGGTCAACGCGGCGGGCGCGCTGCTGGTCCGCGCGACGCGCGTGGGCGAGGAGACGACGCTCGCGCAGCTCGGGCGGCTCGTGACGCAGGCGCAGACGGGCAAGGCGCCGGTGCAACGGCTCGCGGACCGGGTCTCGGCGGTGTTCGTGCCGGTCGTCCTGGCGCTCGCGGTCGCGACGCTCGTCGGCTGGCTGCTCGCCGGGGCGGGCGCGCAGCTCGCGTTCACGGCCGCCGTCGCGGTGCTCATCATCGCGTGCCCCTGCGCGCTGGGTCTGGCGACGCCGACGGCCCTGCTCGTCGGCACGGGCCGCGGCGCGCAGCTCGGCGTGCTCGTCAAGGGCCCGGAGATCCTCGAGTCGACGCGGCGGGTGGACACGGTCGTGCTCGACAAGACGGGGACCGTCACCCAGGGCGCGATGGCGCTCGAGGCGGTCGTGACGGCGTCGGGCACCGTCCCGCTCGCCGACCTGTCGGCCGAGAGGGGCGCCCCGCCGCGAGGTGCTGACAGCTCTCGCCGAGAGGTCGACGACGCGCGCGACGCCCTGCGCTACGCGGGTGCCGTCGAGGCGCTCAGCGAGCACCCGATCGCCCGGGCGATCGCGGCGGCCGCCCCGGACGTGGCCGCCGTCCCGGCGTCGACCGACGAGGACGCGCCGGTGGGGGCCGACGGCGTCGCGGTCGGCTCGCTCCAGGCGTTCGACTTCCGCAGCGTCCCGGGCGGCGGTGTCGAGGCCGTCGTCCGCACCGCGCACTCCGGCCTCTCGCTCGGCGAGGGCGGAGGCCTCAGCGCCCGGCGCGTGCTCGTCGGGCAGCCGTCGTGGCTCGGGCGCGAGGGTGTCGCGAGCGACCCCGGGCTCGACGACGCGTTCGCCGCCGCCGAGGCGACGGGGGCGAGCGCCGTCGTCGTCGCGTGGGACGGCCGGGCGCGCGCGGTGCTCCTGCTGCGCGACCCGGTGCGACCGACGTCGGCCCAGGCGGTCGCCGAGCTGAAGGACCTCGGTCTGCGGCCCTACCTGCTCACGGGCGACGGCGAGGGCGCGGCCCGGGAGGTGGCGCGCGCCGTCGGGATCGCGGGGACGGACGTGGTCGCGCGCGTGCTCCCCGACCAGAAGGTCGACGTCGTCGCGCGGCTCCGGCGCGAGGGGCGCGTCGTCGCGATGGTCGGGGACGGCGTGAACGACGCCGCCGCGCTCGCGACGGCCGACCTCGGGCTCGCGATGGGGACCGGGACGGACGTCGCGATCGAGGCGAGCGACCTCACGCTCGTCCGCGGCGACCTGCGCAGCGCCGCGACGGCGATCCGGCTGTCGCGCCGGACGCTGCGCGTGATCCAGCAGAACCTGTTCTGGGCGTTCGCGTACAACGTCGCGGCGATCCCGCTCGCGGCGGCCGGCCTGCTCAACCCGATGATCGCGGGCGCGGCGATGGCCGCGAGCTCGGTGCTCGTCGTCGGCAACTCGCTCCGCCTGCGCCGCGCCGGCTGAGCCGCCGTGCCGCCGGTCAGGCGTCGAGCAGCGCGAGGTCGAGCCGGTCGAGCCGGTCCGGGTCGCCGACGACGTCGATCTCGGTGACGAGCCCGTCGACGACCCGGAGGCGCAGCACGACCGCCAGGCGGCCCTCGTGGAGCATGACGAGCCCCGGCTCGCCGTCCACGAGCGCGACCTCGGTGAGCCGTGCGCGCTCGGCCGAGGCGAGCGCACCCAGCGCGACGTCGCGCGAGCCCCGGATCTCGACGGGCCGGCCGGACGGCAGGGCGCCGGCGTCCGCCCGCAGCACGACCTCGGGCGCGAGCACCGCGACGAGGCCCTCGAAGTCTCCCGCGCGGGTCGCGGCCAGGTACGCCTCCACGACGCGCCGACGCCGAGCGAGGTCCGCGTCGCGCGGGGGCTCGCTGCCCCGGACCCGGCGCCGTGCGCGGCTCGCGAGCTGGCGCGTCGCCTCCGTCGTGCGGCCGACCACGGGCGCGATCTCGTCGAACGGCAGGTCGAACATGTCGTGCAGCACGAAGGCGAGGCGCTCGGCCGGTGCCAGGGAGTCGAGGACGACGAGCAGCGCCAGCCCGACCGAGTCGGCGAGCACGGCCTCCTGCTCCGGGTCGACGCCGGCGCTCGGGGCGAGGAGCGGGTCCCCGCCGTGCGGCACGGCGTCGGGCGCGTCGTCGAGGGGCGCCTCGCGCCGTCGGTCGCGTGATCGCAGCATGTTGAGGCACACGCGGGCCACGACGGTCGTGAGCCACGCCTGCAGGTTCTCGACGTCGTCGGCGCCGCTGCGGTGCAGGCGCAGCCACGCCTCCTGCACGGCGTCGTCCGCCTCGCTCGCGGAGCCGAGCATCCGGTACGCCACCCCGCGCAGCCGCGGACGCTGCTCCTCGAAGCGGTCGGTCAGCCAGTTCTCGTCCACGGTCACGTTCCTCTCGTCGGCGGTGTCACTCCGGTAGACCCGCGGCACCCCGCGGACGTGACCGGAGGCCCCGGCACGTGGACGAGGAGAAGGAGACCATCATGACCGCTCCCCTGCTGGTGACCGGCGGGACCGGCACGCTCGGACGCCGTGTCGTCGCGCGACTGCGCGACGCCGGACTCCCCGTGCGCGTGCTGAGCCGCCACGCCCCCGAGCCCGAGGGCGCCGTGCGCGACCCGCTCGTCGAGCACGTCACGGCCGACCTCTCGACCGGTGAGGGCGTCGAGGCCGCGGTGGCGGGCGTCGCGACGATCGTCCACTGCGCGGGCTCCACGACCGGCGACGAGGAGAAGACGCGCACGCTCGTGGACGCCGTCGCGCGGACGGGTGGGCGGCCGCACGTCGTGCTGATCTCCGTGGTCGGCGCGGACCGCGTGCCCGTCGTGAGCCGGGTCGACCACGCGATGTTCGGCTACTTCGCCGCCAAGCTCGGGGCCGAGCGTGTGGTCGCGTCGTCGGGGCTGCCGTGGACGACGCTGCGCGCGACCCAGTTCCACGACTTCGTGCTCGCGCTGACCGAGCCGCTCGCCAAGCTGCCCGTCGTGCCCGTCTTCCGCGGCGTGCGGTTCCAGCCCGTCGCCGCCGACGACGTCGCGGACCGGCTCGTCGACCTCGCACTCGGCTCGCCCGCGGGGCTCGTCGACGACCTCGGCGGGCCCGGGACCTACCGGATGGCCGACCTCGTCCGCGACTACCTCCGCGCGACCGGGCGGCGCCGCCTCGTGGTCCAGGTCCCCGTGCCCGGCGCGGCGGGCGCGGCGTACCGGGACGGCGCGAACCTCGTGCAGGGTCCCGCCGTCGGGCCCGCGACGGTGAGCCGCGGGACCTGGGAGCAGTTCCTCGCGGACCGCTTCCCGCCCGCGAGCGACGCGGCGCCTGGCGCGCGCCGGGCCGCGGCACGCGCGCGCTGACGAGGCCGCGCCCTCGCCGTCGAGCACGACCCTGCGCACGGTCGAGCACGACGTTGCTGTCGTCCCGCGGGTAGCGACAGCGACGTCGTGCTCGGCACCGGTGGGTCAGCGGAAACGGCGGCCCTCGTCGCGACGGTAGGCGCCGACGGCGAGGACGGCGAACAGCACCGTCCAGCCGAGGAGCACGAACCACGCGCCCGCGTACGCGGGCTCGCCGGTGAGCGCCTGGACGAGCAGGTCGCGACCCGCGCGCGTCGGGGTGGCCATCGAGATCGCGTCCAGCCAGTCCGGGAAGAGGAACGGCGGGAGGAACAGTCCGCCGGCGAACGCGAGCGGGAAGAGGATCACCTGCACGACCGGCAGCGCGGCCTTCGCGGACAGCGAGTAACCGATCGCCATGCCCAGCAGCACGAACGGCACGGACACGAGCAGCACCGTCCCGACGCCCGCGAGGAGCTGGCCCCAGGTCACGCTCGCGTCGGTGAACAACCAGCCGATGAGGATGAGCGGCACGAGGCCGAACAGCGAGAAGATCCCGCCGTTGAGCACGCGCGCCGCCATGCGCGGCGCCGGGCCCGCGGGCAGCGAGCGCACGAACGGGTCGAACGGGAGCTGCCGGTCCTCCGCGACGCCGAGCCCGTACGTGAACAGGCTCGCCGAGCAGATCGCGAACAGGCCGAGCGACGCGACGGCCATGGTCGCAGCCACGGGGTTGCCGGCGACCTCCTTCTGCGGCACGACGAAGAAGAACATCGCGAGCGCGGGGAACAGCAGGTTGCCCAGCACGGCGACGGGCACGCGCACGGTCTCGAGGAACTGGTACTTGAGGTGCAACCAGGTGAGGCGCAGCGGCCCGGGGAGGGCCGCGGCGGGCGCTCCGCCCGGGAGGGTCGTGGTGGTCATCGTGCTCGCGCCTCCGTCGTCGGGGCCGCGCCGCGCGCGACCATCTGCTCGAACGCCTCCTCGAGGCTCGCGCCCCGGATCTCGAGGTCGTGGAAGTCGACGCCCGAGGTGACGAGCTCGCGGACGAGCGCGTCGGCGTCGGGCGTGTAGAGCTCCTGGCGGCCGTCGCCGAGGCGGTCGGCCCGCACGACGCCGGGGCGGTCGCGCAGGTCGATGGCGGAACCGACGACGACGCGCCGCAGCGACACGCGCCGCAGGATCGCGTCGAGCGAGTCGTCCGCCTTGACCACGCCCTGGTCGATGACGACGACGCGCTGCGCGAGCGCCTGCACCTCCTCGAGGTAGTGGCTCGTCAGGAGCACGGTGCCGCCGCCCGCGTGGTACGCACGGATCGCGTCCCACAGGGCCTGGCGCGCGCTCACGTCGAGGCCCGTCGTCGGCTCGTCGAGCAGGACGACGCGCGGCCGGCCCACGAGCGACAGCGCCACGGCGAGGCGACGCTTCTGGCCGCCGGACATCGCGCCCGTCTGGCGACCCGCGAGCTCGGTGAGCCCGAACTGGTCGAGCAGCTCGGCGGTCGGGACGGCGTCCGGGTAGTGGCCGGCCACGAAGTCGACGACCTCCCGGACCTTGAGCGTGGCGGGCAGGCCCGTCTCCTGCGGGGTGAGGCCCAGGCCCACGCGGCTCCGCGCGTCGCGCGGGTCGCCGCCCAGCAGGCGGACCGTCCCGGCGTCGGGCTTGCGCTGCCCGCTGACCAGCGAGAGCAGGGTCGACTTGCCGGCGCCGTTGGGGCCGAGCAGGCCGACGAGCTCGCCCGCCCCGACGGTGAGGGACACGTCGTCGAGCGCGACGACCGTGCCGAATCGGCGCGTCACGTGGTCGACGGCGACGACCGGCCGAGCGGGATCGGTGGGCGACTGCGCGGGGTCGGGCCGGGCGGCCCGGGTGGTCCCGGTGCGCGGGGCATTGGCGGTGCTCATCCTGCTGCTCCCTTCAGGAGGCTGTTCAGGGCGGTCGTGTAGTCCTCGAAGGCGCCGCGGCCGCGCGCGGTGAGGGCGAGGTAGGTCGCAGGCGTGCGACCCTCGTGCGTCTTGGTGACGGTCACGTACCCCGCGTCCTCGAGCTTGCGCAGGTGGGTGGACAGGTTCCCTGCGGTCATCTCCAGGAGCTTCTGCAGCTTGGGGAACGACAGCTCGTCGCCGGTCGGGAGGGCGGCGAGCGTCGCGACCACGCGGAGCCGGGCCGGGGCGTGGATGACGGGGTCGAGCCCGACGTCAGACATCGGCCGCTCCCCCCGCCGCCCCCGGGGCGGGCGCGGCGCACGCGACGAGGCGTCGTCGCCGCCGGAGGCGCAGGACGTGCTCGATCCCGGCCATGACCAGGAACCCGCCGCCGCCGGCGAGCGCCATGACGAGGTTGGTGTACGGGAGCCCTGCGAACGTCGCGACGGCGGCCGTGAGCAGGATCCACACGCCGAGCGCGTACAGCCCGCGGTCGCCGAACGCCGCCGCCCCGCCGAGGTAGAGCAGGCCGACGACGACGCACGCGAACGCGTTGCTCGCCAGCGACATGACGTCCTCCGACGCGCCGGCGCGCGCCAGGCCGCCGAGCACGAACCCGTAGCAGACGAACCCGAGCATCCAGGCCCATCCGTACATCGCCCCGGTCCGGGCGCTGACCCCTCGCGTCCCCGCGGTGCGCGTGACGCTGTGGACGATCGTGAACGCGACGGCGGCCGCGATGAGGCTGAAGAAGACCCAGAACGCCCAGGGCTCGGGCTGGGCGCCCACGACCTGGCCCGCGCCGGTCGTGACGCGCGCGGTCGCGATGCCGTCGGCGACGCGCACGGCACTCGTCCACAGGCACAGGTACCCGACGAGCCACGCGACGCCCCACGCGAGGAACAGCAGCCGCGGGTCCGGCTCGGTCGCGCGGCGCGCGCGGTCCTGCTGCTCGCGGATGAGGCGGAGCGTCTCGGCGACGTCGAGCGCCGGCTCGTCCGGCTCGGCGGTCCCGTCGCGGGGGACGTCGCCGGGGTTCGTCGTCATGGCGTCCTCTCGGGTGATCTGGAAACTACTTTGTGCCGCAAACCTGTTTGTACGCTCCCACACCCTCGGCGTGGGCGCAACACCCTGGGGCGCACGGTGGTCGGCGACCACCGTAATGTGATATCACTTTGCTATACACGACATGGGCGGCCACCGGCCGCAGGAGAGGACGGACCCCGTGACCGAGAGCGCAGCACCCCCGCAGGAGTCCGTCGGCGGCGAGCCGACCGGTCGTCCCGTCGGCCACGACGGCACGCGTGTCGACGTCACCGAGCAGCCCGCGTGGTCGCTCGGCGCAGGCGGCGGCGGCCTGGTGATCCTGCTCGTCCTCGCGTTCCTCGGCGGCTCGATCGCCCTGTTCGCGACCTCCACCCCGGTCGGCGCCGTGCTCGGCGTCGTCGCGATCCTGCTCGGCCTCTTCCTGCTCACGATGGTCAAGGTCATCAACCCCGGGCAGACGCTCGTCGTCCAGTTCTTCGGTCGGTACCTCGGGACCATCCGTCGCACGGGGCTCGTCGCGACGGTGCCGTTCTCCAGCCGCAAGCGCGTGTCGGTCCGCGTGCGCAACTTCGAGACGAGCGAGCTCAAGGTCAACGACGCCGACGGCAACCCGATCAACATCGCCGCGATCGTCGTGTGGCAGGTCGCGGACACCGCCAAGGCGAGCTTCGCCGTCGAGGACTACACCGACTTCGTCCGCGTCCAGGCGGAGTCCGCGCTGCGCCACGTCGCGATGTCGCACCCCTACGACGACGCGGAGGCGGGCGAGCAGTCCCTGCGCGGGGCCACCGAGGTCGTGTCGGCGGAGATCGCGGCCGAGGTCGCGGCGCGCGTCGTCGTGGCGGGCGTCGAGGTCATCGAGGCGCGCATCTCCAACCTCGCCTACGCGCCCGAGATCGCCCAGGCGATGCTCCAGCGCCAGCAGGCCGGGGCGATCATCGCCGCCCGGTCGCGCATCGTCGAGGGTGCGGTGTCCATGGTCGAGGACGCGCTCTCGCGCCTGGAGGCCGAGGACATCGTCACGCTCGACGACGAGCGCCGCGCGACGATGGTCTCCAACCTCCTCGTCGTGCTCTGCGGCGACAGCCGCGTGACGCCCGTCGTCAACACGGGGTCGCTCTACCAGTGACCCCCCGCACCCCCGACGCGCCCGGCGACGGCGAGCAGCCGTCGTCGGGCCCCGGCGTGCCCCCGGGCAGGGAGCAGCGCCCGCAGCGCAAGTCCGTGCTCCTGCGCCTCGACCCCGCCGTCCACGACGCCCTCGCCCGCTGGGCCGGAGACGACCTGCGCAGCGTCAACGCGCAGATCGAGATGCTGCTGCGCCGCGCGCTCGACGACGCCGGCCGCCTCCCCCGCGACGTCCGCCCGCCCCGCCGCCCGGGCCGTCCCCGCGGCACCTGACCCGGGGCACCCCACCCCGCCGAGCACGAGGGGCGGGCCCGTGCTCGGGGACACCAGGCGTCCAGGCGGCGTCGAGCCCGCTCCCGGGGACCGGTGCTATAACCGGACGGTGCCCGACCTGACCGCCTCCACCCCCGCGACCGCGCCCGAGCCGCTGCCCGGGCCCGGCCCGACGGCGGCCCCACCGGTGGCCGACGCCTCCCCCGCGCGTCCCGACCGTGCGACGCGACGCCGCATCGGCGCGGAGATCTGGATCGTCCTCGGCCTGAGCCTCGGGAAGTCGGCGGTCTACGCGATCATCAACATCGTCGCCCGGCTCACCGCCGGCACGCCCCTGCGCGACCAGTCGGCCAGCCTCAACGTCAGCCAGTCCGCACGTCCCTACCTGGACCTCACCTACCAGCTCGTCGGCATCTTCTTCGCGGTGCTCCCCGTCGCGCTCGCGCTGTACCTGCTCAGCGCGAGCGGCCGCTCGGCCGTGCGGGCCATCGGGCTCGACGGCGCCCGGCCCGTGCGCGACGTCGGCTGGGGGTTCGCGCTCGCCGCCGCGATCGGCATCCCCGGGCTGGGCTTCTACGCGCTCGGCCGGCTGCTCGGCATCACGGTCGAGGTGCAGGCGTCGGCGCTCAACGCGGCGTGGTGGACCGTGCCCGTGCTGGTCCTCGCCGCGCTGCAGAACGGGCTGCTCGAGGAGGTCATCGCCGTCGGCTACCTGTTCGAGCGCACGCGTGACCTCGGCTGGGGGCGCGTGAAGTTCGTCGTGTGGAGCTCGTTGCTGCGCGGCTCTTACCACCTGTACCAGGGGTTCGGACCGTTCGTCGGGAACGTCGTCATGGGCGTCGTCTTCTCGTGGTTCTACACGTCCCGGTGGGGACGGCACCGGGTCATGCCGCTCGTGGTCGCGCACACCCTGCTCGACGTCGTCGCGTTCGTCGGGTACGCACTCCTCCCCCTGGAGTGGAAGCAGTCGCTCGGCCTCGCGTGACGGCTGCCTCGCGACGCCCTCGAGTCGCGCACGCCGTCAGGCGATCCCGAACGCGCCCGTCCGGAGGTCGATCAGGTGGGTCTCGCGGTTGCCGTAGTCGACACCCCACGTGGGTGTGGCCAGCTCGAGGTAGTGCGGCGTGAAGTCACCGGAGAGCGAGTCGACCATCGCCTCCGACGTCCCGCCGAGATGGTCGTCCACCCAGGGGCTCTCCCCCTCCGGGAACCCCGTCCAGCTCTCGTCCCACGGCGAGACCCAGCCGGTCTCCTCCCGGCCGGGGGCGGCGCCCGCGTTCGGGTCGTCGACCCTCGCGACGAGGTAGGCCCACCGGGTGACCGACAGGTCCTCGCCGCGACGCGTGCCCCGCGGCGGGTCCCACGCGTTCTCCCCCTCGTCCGTCGCGACGTGCTCACCCGGACGGCGGGTGTCGGGCGGGGGTGCGGTCGGGCCGGCCGCGAGCTCGTGCTCGGTCAGCCACACCAGGGCGAAGCTCTGACCGATGATGTCGCTGAGCACGAGCGCCTCCGGGTGCTCGCGCGCCGTGCGCACGTCGACCACGAACGGGTCCTCCGGGTCGCTCGCGTCGAGCTCGGTCGCGAACTGACCCTCACCGAGGAAGTACGCCACGCCCGGGAGCTCCGGACCCCGGCGCTGGTACTCGGCCGGCAGCCGCAGCGTGACGGCGTGCCGCATCGGCAGCCCGGTGCTCGGGCTCCGCGGCCACGTCCGCGGCTCGATCCCCGGCCCGGCGGCGCCGATCCAGCCCCAGGCCGCCTCGCTCCAAGGAGCGACGGGCGGCGCCAGCAGATCCGCCGTCCCGACCGGTGCCCCGTCCACCGCGTCCTGCGGGGTGAGGCCGAACAGGATGTCGTACGCAGTGACCACCGGTGCTCCTCGTGCTCGACGGACGGCCGTCACATGCTAAGGGAGCCGTCCGGTCCCCGGGGGCTCGTCCCGCCGTCGCCCGGGCTCGGGCTCCGCTCCCCGCTCCGGCCCCTGCTCCGGCTGCGGTTCTGCGGGCGTCGGCGCAGGGGCGCCCGCGGTGCGCGACGCCGTGCCACCCGTGGCCGACGGCGGCGCGACGCCCGGGCGGGCGGCGGGCGCGCCGAGCACGGACCCGCCCGTCACGACGACCCCCGCCGCGACGGCCTGCGCGCGGAGGTCGGCGAGCTCGCGCGCCACCGCGCGGACGGCGAACCCCGACACGACGTGGATCGCCCCGGTCACGAACGCGTAGAGCGCGAACACGACGGTGACGAGCCGCAGCACGTCGAAGGCGTCGAGCGGCCGCGTGACGAGCAGGACCCCGAACAGCACCGAGACGATCCCGACGGCGAGCATCCACGCCCAGCCGAGGTCGCGGTTCCGGACGAGCGCCGACGCCCCGGCGATCGTCGTGATGCCGAGCACGAGCACCCACACGGCGAGCACGTAGTAGAGCGCGGTCGCGGTGAGGTCCGGCCACAGCGCCACGACGACGCCGAACACGACGTTGACGGCCGCCTGCGCGAGCCACCACGCCGAGCCCACCTGCCTACGGTGCACGAACCCCTGCACGGCGACCAGCACGCCGTCGGCCACGAGGAACGCGCCGAGCACGACCCGCAGCGTCCCGAGCTGCTCCAGCGGCTCGATCATGAGGAGGAGACCGAGGACGACGAGGAGCGTCCCCCGGACCACGGGGAGCCACCACACCTTGCGGAAGGGGTTGCGCTCCGGCCCGTTCGCGTCGAGCGTCGCGGGGCCGGCCGGGCCGTCGGGGCCGTCCGCGGCGTCGCCCTCCGTCGTCGTGCCACGTGCCATGCCGACCTCCCTGGTCCGTCGCTCGTCCCATGCTAGGGAGGCCTTGCTCACACCCGCCCGCCGAGCGGGGGCCGGGAGCCGTCCTGCATGCGGATGAACGGGGCGAATCACCCGGAGGAATCGGCCAAATACCGCGCCTGCGCAGGTGCCCCGACCTAGACTCGCTGGCATGGCCTCCCCCGTCCCCGAGCCGACCGAGCGCAACGCTCCCCACGTCGGCGCGGTCGTCGAGGTCGGTTCTCTCGCCCGGTCCGCGCAGGTGGATCCTCGCCCTCAGACCGGCGCGCTCGAGGCGCTCCTCGCCCGCCGCGGGGACGACGACGGGGGGACGGTCCGCGTCGTCGACACGGCCGAGCAGCGCGTCCGGCACCCCATCGACCTGGTCAACCTCGTGCTGTGCGCGGTGGGCGTCGTGGTCGTCCTGCTCATGTCGGTGTACGCGCACGGCACGACGGCCGGTGTGGCCGAGGACGTCCGGAACTTCTCCGACCTGCTCGCGCGCATCCTCTTCGTCCCCGTCGCGGTGCTCGAGGGCCTCATCACGCTGTTCGTGCCCATCGCCGTCCTCACCGAGCTCGGCGTCCGCCGGCTGGGCCGCCAGGTCGTCGAGTCGATCGTCGCCGCCGCGCTCGGTCTGCTCCTCGGCGTGCTCGCGGTGCTGGCACTGCGCGCGTGGGGCTCGGACGACCTCATCCGTGGGCTCTCCGTGTACTCGCGGGGCGAGTGGCAGCTGACGATCCCCGGCTACGTCGCCGCGATCGGCGGGCTGCTCACGGCCGCAGGGACCCGGACCCGGCGACGCACCGTCAAGTGGTCGTGGAACCTGCTGTTCATCGCGATCGGCGTCGTGCTCATCACGGGCCAGGTGTCGCTGCCGGGCATCATCATCACGCTGCTCCTCGGGCGCATCGCCGGGCTCGCCGTGCGGTACGTCTCGGGCGTGCGCAGCGAGCGCGCGTACGGGCCCGACCTCGTGGCCGGCGTCCGACGCGCCGGCTTCTCCCCCGCGGCGCTCGTGCGCGTCCGTGACGTCACCGACGACGAGGAGCTCGCCGAGGCCGCGGACGACCCCATCACCGAGGTCGACGCCGAGGGCCGCATCACCGCCGAGGTGCACGTCGGCGTCCTGCGCGCACCCGGTGCCGACGACGCCGGGACCGTCCTCACCGCGGACGCCGCGCTCGCCGCGCAGCACCTCGGGTCGCCCCCGCATCCCGACGAAGGCGGGGCGTCGAACGGAGCGCACGGGCAGGCCACCGTGACGGAGGCCCAGGACGCGCCGTCCGACTCGGCCGCCATCGCGCTGACGCGTGCGGGCGACAACCGCGTCTACGCGATGCTCGCGGAGGACGGCGTACGGCGCGACATCGTCGTGCTCGACGGCGACCGGCAGGTCGTCGGCTTCCTCGCCCGGTTCTGGCGGTCGCTGCGCCTGCGCGGCAGCGAGGGACGCGCCGCGATCTCGCTGCGTGCGGCGGCCGAGCGCACCGCGCTGCTGTCGTACGCCGCGCGGGCGGCGGGCGTCCGCACCCCGCGGCTGCTCGGCGTCGCCGAGTCCGCCGACTCCATGGTCCTGGTCCAGGAGCACGCGACCGGCGCCGTCTCGCTGCGCGACCTGCCCGTGGAGGACCTCACCGGCTCGGTGCTCAACGAGGCGTGGCGCCAGCTCCGGCTCGCGCACGCGGCAGGCATCGCGCACCGCGCCCTGACCTCCGACGTCATGCTCGTCTCGCGCGAGCCTGCGACGGGCGCCCCGCAGGTCTGGCTCACCGGGTGGGAGCAGGGCGACATCGCGTCGTCCGAGCTCGCGCGCCGCATGGACCTCGCCCAGATGGTCGCCCTGCTCGCCCTGCGCGTCGGCGCGCGACGCGCCGTCGAGTCCGCGGTGAGCGTCCTGCCGGACGACGACATCGCGGCCATCGGCCCGCTGCTCCAGCCCGTCGCGCTGCCGCCGAGCACGCGCGAGGAGATCCGGCAGAACAAGGAGCTCCTCAAGGAGCTGCGCGCCGCTCTCGTGGAGCGGCTGCCCGAGGCCAGCATCGAGCCGCAGCGGATCACCCGGTTCGGCGCGCGCACGATCCTCACGCTGACGCTGACGATCGTCGCGGTGACGGTCGTCGTCACGACGATCAACTTCGACCAGATCACCGAGGCCGTCTCCGAGGCGAACCCGTGGTGGGCGGTCGTCTCCTTCTCGCTCGGGATCCTCACGTGGTTCGGCGCCGCGCTCACGCTCGCCGCCTTCGCGTCCAAGCGGCTGCCGCTCTGGCGCGTCACGCTCACCCAGGCGGCGGGGTCGTTCGTCGCGCTCGCCGCGCCCGCCGGGATCGGGCCCGCGGCGCTGAACCTCCGGCTCCTGACGCGCCGCGGGATCTCCACCCCGGTGGCCGTCGCGACCGTCGCGCTCGTCCAGGTGTCGCAGTTCGTCGTGACGATCCTGCTCCTCGTCGTGCTGTCCGTGGCGACCGGCGACGGCGGGCTCGTCCAGCTTCCCTCGACGACCGTGCTGCTCGCGATCGGCGGCGTCGCTCTCGCCGTGCTCGCGACGCTGCTCGTGCCGGCCGTGCGAGCGTGGGTGCTCGCCAAGATCCGCCCGACGATCCAGCAGGTGTGGCCCCGGCTGTCGGAGATGCTGGGGCAGCCCGGGCGGCTCGCGCTGGGCATCGCGGGGAACGTCGTCATGACGCTCGGCTACGTGCTCGCGTTCGACGCCGCCCTCGCCGCGTTCGGGCAGGAGCTGTCGCTCGTCGAGGTCGCGGTCATCTACCTCGTCGGGAACGCGGCGGGTGCGGCCGTCCCGACCCCGGGCGGCCTCGGGGCGATCGAGGCCGCCCTGATCTTCGGTCTGACCACCGCGGGCGTCCCCGCCGCGCTCGCGACGTCCGCGACGGTCCTCTTCCGCGTGGCGACCTACTGGGCCCGCATCCCGATCGGCTGGGCCGCGATGCGCTACCTGCAGAGGAAGGGCGACCTGTAGCCGGACCCGGGGACGTTGGACCCGGGACGGCGGGGGCGGCCCCCGATAGGCTCGCGGCGCACCCGCCGTCGACGAAGCGCGGGCGCCCACGATGCTCGTCGAGGTGAGGAGCCCGCACGTGAGGATCGGTGTCCCCCGCGAGGTGAAGGACGGTGAGCGGCTCGTCGCCGCGACCCCGCGCACGGTCGAGCGCCTGCGGGCGCTCGGGTACGACGTGGTCGTCGAGCACGACGCCGGAGCCGGGGCCACGTTCTCCGACGCCGCGTACGAGGCGGCGGGCGCCGTGGTCGTGGACGCCGCGACGGCGTGGGGCGCCGACGTCGTCACGGCGGTGAACGCGCCGACGGACGCCCAGGTATCCCTCCTGCGCCCCGGCGCCACGCTCGTCGCGATGCTCGGCCCGGCGAACGACCCCGACCTCGTGCAGCGCCTCGCCGCGCGCGGCGTGACCGCGCTCGCGCTCGACGCCGTGCCCCGCATCTCGCGCGCGCAGGCCCTCGACGTGCTGAGCACGCTGTCCAACGTCGCGGGGTACCGCGCGGTCGTCGAGGCGGCGGCCGAGTACGGCGGCATGTTCGCCGGGCAGGTCACGGCCGCGGGCAAGACGCCGCCCGCGAAGGTCTTCGTCATCGGCGGCGGGGTCGCGGGCCTCGCCGCGGTCGGTGCGGCGGCGAGCCTGGGCGCGCAGGTGCGCGCGTTCGACGTGCGCACCGAGGCGGCCGAGCAGATCGAGTCCATGGGCGGTACGGCCGTGCGCGAGCCCGCCGCGCAGCAGGGCATGTCCGCCGACGGCTACGCCAAGCCGCTCACGCCCGAGCAGGAGGCCGCGGCCCTCGCGGTGTACGCGCGCGAGGCCGCCGAGGCCGACGTCGTCGTCACGACCGCGCTCGTGCGCGGGCGCGCGCCGCGGACCCTCACGACCGAGGCCGTGGCGGGGATGCGTCCGGGGAGCGTCGTCGTCGACCTCGCGGCCTCGGGAGGCGGGAACTGCGCGCTCACGGTGCCGGGCGAGCGGGTCGTGACGGAGAACGGCGTCGTGGTCGTCGGCTGGACCGACCTCGCCGGGCGCCTGCCGCAGCACACGTCGCAGCTCCTCGGGACGAACGTCGTGCACCTGCTCGAGCTGCTCACCCCCGGCAAGGACGGCGCGCTCGCGCTCGACCTCGACGACCCCGTCCAGCGCGGCATGACCGTCGCGCGCGACGGCGAGGTGCTGTGGCCGCCGCCGCCCGTCGCGGTGAGCGCGGCCCCGGGGTCGACCGCACCACCACCCGACCCTGCGCTGGAGGCGGCGGCGCGCGAGCGGGCCGCCGCGGAGGCGGCCTCGACCGCGAGCCTGCGCCGTCGTCGTCGGACCGTGGGCGCCGCGCTCGCCGCGGTGCTCGTGACGCTCGCGCTGTCGTTCGCACCGCCGTCGCTCGTCGGGCACGTCACGGTGTTCACGCTCGCGGTGATCGTCGGCTACTACGTGATCTCGAACGTCACCCACTCGCTGCACACGCCGCTCATGGCCCAGACCAACGCGATCTCCGGCATCATCCTCGTCGGCGCGCTCCTGCAGATCGGCTCGGACGACTGGGTCGTCACGACGCTCGCGGTGCTCGCCGCGACGGTCGCGAGCATCAACATCTTCGGTGGGTTCCTCGTGGCCAACCGCATGCTCCGCATGTTCCGCAAGGACGCCCCGGCGCGCCCGCAGGGGGTGGCCCGATGACCGCGACGTCCGTCGCCCAGGCGACCTACGTCCTCGCCGCCGTCCTGTTCGTGCTCAGCCTCGCGGGGCTGTCGAAGCAGGAGTCGGCGCGCCGCGGCAACCTGCTCGGCATGGTCGGCATGGTCCTCGCCCTCGCCGCGACGGTCGTCCTCGCGCTCGGCACGAGCGCCCGGCCCGTGCTCGTCACGGCGCTGCTCGTCGCGCTCGTCCTCCTCGTGGGCGCGGCGGTCGGGACGTGGCGCGCGCGCCGCGTCGAGATGACGCAGATGCCCGAGCTCATCGCGATCCTGCACAGCTTCGTCGGGGCCGCGGCCGTGCTCGTCGGCTTCAACTCCTACCTGACCGCCCGCACCGCCGGGGCCGACGACGTCGCGCACCTCGTCGAGGTCTCCCTCGGCGTCCTCGTGGGCGCCGTGACCTTCACAGGGTCGGTGGTCGCGTTCCTCAAGCTGTCCGGGCGCACGCGCTCGGCGCCGCTCCAGCTCCCGGGCCGCAACCTGCTCAACCTCGCGGCGCTCGTGATGAGCCTCGGGCTCGTGGCGTGGTTCGTCGTCGCGCCGTCGATCTGGCCCCTGCTCCTGCTCACGGTCGTGTCGCTCGCGCTGGGCTGGCACCTCGTCGCGTCGATCGGCGGCGGCGACATGCCCGTCGTCGTGTCGATGCTCAACTCGTACTCCGGCTGGGCCGCCGCCGCGGCGGGCTTCATGCTCGGCAACGACCTGCTCATCGTCACCGGCGCGCTCGTCGGGTCCTCCGGCGCGATCCTCAGCTACATCATGTGCCAGGCCATGAACCGGTCGTTCGTGTCCGTCATCCTCGGCGGGTTCGGCGCCGAGGAGGGCGCGGCGCCCGCCGGAGGCGGCGAGGGTCCTCCGGGGGAGCACCACGAGGTGAGCGCCGAGGAGGTCGCGACCCTCCTGCGCGACGCCCGGAGCGTCGTCATCACGCCCGGCTACGGCATGGCGGTCGCCAAGGCGCAGTACCCCGTCGCGGAGCTCGTCGAGCTCCTGCGCGACGGCGGCGCCCAGGTCCGGTTCGGGGTGCACCCGGTCGCGGGTCGTCTGCCCGGGCACATGAACGTCCTGCTCGCCGAGGCGCGCGTCCCGTACGACATCGTGCTGGAGATGGACGAGATCAACGACGACCTGGCGAGCACGGACGTCGTGCTCGTCATCGGCGCGAACGACACCGTCAACCCGGCGGCGCTCGATGACCCCGGCTCCCCCATCGCGGGCATGCCCGTGCTGCACGTGTGGGAGGCGCGTCAGGTCGTGGTCTTCAAGCGGTCCATGGCGGCCGGCTACGCCGGGGTGCAGAACCCGCTGTTCTTCCGCGAGAACACCGGCATGCTCTTCGGGGACGCGAAGCAGCGGGTCGAGGACATCGTCGCGGCGCTGCGCGCCGGCTGACCGCCCGACGTCCTCGACCCACGGCTCGCGCCCTGGCCCGTCGCCCGGCCGTCTACAGCGCGCGCTCGAGCGCCCCGGTCAGCGCGACGGGCGTGATCTCGAGGCGGTCGATCCGCCAGCCCACGTCGGTGCGGCGTGCGCCGTAGCGGTGGACCGCGGCGGCGATCGACTCGGTGTCGTCGTCGAGGACGAAGACGGCGACGTCGTGGGCGCGCACGGTCGCGGTGTCGCCGTCGAGCTCGACGACGAGGTTCGCCTTGTGGTGCAGGGTGCGCGCGTAGCGGTCGTGCCCGGCGCGCACGAGGGCGACCAGGTCGGCCACCCCGTGCGCCTCTCCGCGCAACGACGTCACGGCAACGTCCTCGGTGAAGAGACGGTCGGTCTCGTCGTAGCGCGCCTCGTCGATCCACAGGCTGTGGCGGGCGACGAGGTCGGCGAGCTCCGCGCGGTCGGCGAGCTCGCGGACGAGCGTCTCGGTCGTGGTCATGGGTCCTCCTCGATTTGATGAGAGCGACTAACGTTCGCTCCACTCATGAATCTAGATCGTTAGAGCGACTAACGCAAGGGGTAGGATCGACACCGTGAACACCGACGAGGACCTGCGTTTCGATCGCGGCGACGACACTCCGGAGCGGCTCAGGGGACAGCTCTC
This sequence comes from Cellulosimicrobium cellulans, assembly GCF_016921195.1. GTDB lineage: Bacteria > Actinomycetota > Actinomycetes > Actinomycetales > Cellulomonadaceae > Cellulosimicrobium > Cellulosimicrobium cellulans_F. The sequence continues at coordinate 483,939 of NZ_JAFGYF010000001.1, read as the reverse complement.
GCGCCTCGTCGGGATGATCGCTGCTCAGACCCGCCGGATCGCGAGCGACGCCCTCGGAGCCGTCGGCGCCCACAAGGACCACTTCGTCGTGCTGGCCGCGCTCGCGGAGCTCGGGCCCGCCAGCCAGTCGACCCTGTCGGACCGCACGCGCGTCTACCGCAGCGACCTCGTCGCGGTCCTCAACGCGCTCACCGTCGGAGGCTGGGTCCGCCGCTCACCCGACCCCGCGGACAAGCGCCGCAACGTCGTCTCGATCACGCCCGCCGGCGAGGCTCGCCTCGACGAGCTGGACGCGATCCTCGCGGACGTCAACGCGCGAGTCATGGCGCCGCTGTCCCCCGACGAGCGCGCGCAGCTCTTCGACCTTCTCGAGCGCGTCAACGCGCACCTCGCGGCACGGCCCGACCGCCCCTGAGGTACCGGTGCTCAGCCGAGCACGCGCTCGCGTGCGTGGCTGAACGTCAGGGACGGCATCGTCGCGAGCGTCCCGTGCGCCGCGACGTAGTCCTTGAGGTCGCCCCGGAAGACGACGCGGCCCGGCAGGTCGAGCAGCGTCTGCGGGCGCACCTGCCAGCGCTCGACACCGAGGTCGCACACCCCGGCCCCGTGCAGCACGTGGTAGACGAACTCCGAGCAGAAGAACCGGTCCTCCGCCTCGTGACCGCGGCCGAACCGCGCCCCGACGAGCCCCCGCACGTTGTAGGAGAACGCGTGCGAGTCCAGCAGGAACTCGGTGATCCGCACGCGGATCGCCTCGTGCTGCTCGGGCGTCACGGGGACCTCGAGCACGACCCCGGGTACGACGTCCATGCCGCGGTACAGGCCGTCGTCGAACCGCTCGCGCCGGAAGCACCCGACGAACGGGTTCCCGGCCCGGCGGCGCCCGAAGCTGAACATGAGGTCGAGCCCCGGGTCGAGCGCCAGGGAGGAGTGCGTGAACTCGTCGCGCGTCGCCAGCGCGATGGTCCGGGAGAGGACCGTACGACTGCGGGACAGGACGACGTAGACGTTCACGCGAGTGACCATACGATGCGCGGGCCCGCAAGTGGAACGACCCGGCGGGTCTTTTGTCCGGTCAGCCCGCCGCGAGCGCCCCGAGGACCTGCTCGGCGAGCCGCGGGGGGAACTGGGCGGCGGCGTCGCGCACGTCGAAGCCGAGCTCCTCGGCGAGCACGAACGCGCTGCCCGCGCGGGCAGGGTCGGGCAGGGTACCGTCCCCCGTGAGCATCATGACGCCGGCCGTGAACGCCGCGCGCCCGTTGCCCTTGTCCCCCGCCGCGAGATAGAGCTCCAGAGCCCGCGCGGAGTCCCTCGGGCGTCCTCGGCCCGTCGCGTGCTCCGCGGCGAGGTTGTAGAGCGCGCGCGGGTGGCCGGCGTCGGCCGCCTGCTCGAGCAGCGCGCGCGAGCGCGCCTCGTCCGCCGGCGTGCCCTGCCCCGTCGCGGTGAGGACGGACAGCTCGAAGAGCGCGTCGGCGTTCCCCCGCCGCGCCGCCTCCTCGTGGTCGGCGACCGCGGCGGCCGGGTCCTGCGGGAACCCGTAGCCGTTGTAGCGCATCCACCCCCGCAGCACGTGGGCCCCGCCGTCGGGGTCGTCCTCCGCGAGGCGGTCGACCCGGTCGGCCGCCTCCGCGGCGATCGGCAGTCCGCGGAAGTACGCCTCGCGGACCCAGGCCGTGCCGGCCTCACGCGACACGGCATCGGCGCCACCCGCGTCCGCCCGGCGGTACGTGTCGACGAGGACCTGCTCCGCGTCGCCCGGCAGCAGGCCGATCACGTGCTCGTTGCGGACGAACGCGTCGCGCAGACCGTGGGCGGCGGCCAGGACCCGCTCGCGGCTCACCGCGCGGTCCTCCAGCGCGTCGCGCGCGGCCTCGTAGGCGACGCTGCCGCGCGGGCGGGCGGTGCCGGACGCCGCGGGCGCGCTCGCCGGCGCGTCGTCCACCGGGGCGTCGTCCACCGCAGCGCCGTCCGCCGGGACCGACGGAGCTGCCGTCGAGCCCTGCTCCACAGGCTGCGCGGCCTGGGCCGCGGCGCGCGCGTCGGCGTCCCAGATCAGCTCGCCGTCCGGGTTCCAGATCTGGTTCGTCCGGTTCTTCGCCCACACCGCGCGGAATCCCTCGGGGAGCGACAGGTACCGCACGAGGTGGGGTGCCCGGCGGTACAGCTCGTGCGCCGGCACGGGCACGAGCCCTCCGCGGGGCTGTGCGGCGACCGACGTGACGACCCACCCCGACGCGCCGTCACCGACCGGCCCGGTCCGCTCGACGTACGCCTCCGGCGCGTCGTACACGTCGTTGTCGACGAGCACGGTCTCCGTGAAGCGCGTGCTCCTCGCGCCCACCTTGCAGAACGCGACCATCTCGCGCTGCTGCCGGTAGGTGTCGAGCATCGGGTCCACGTCCCACGTGAGCGTCGAGATGCCGTCCTTCGTGAGGTCCGTGACCGCGACACGCAGGTCGTCGCCCGACTCCGAGAGCACGACCCACCAGAACCCGTGCCAGACCCGGTAGCCCTTCACGACCTTCTCCGCGGGGAGGGTCGCCACCCAGTCGAGGAACGACTGCGCGGTCGGGGCGAGGAGCGGCGTCGTCTCCGTCCACACGCGCCGACCCGTGACCGACCGGACGTCGACCACGACCCGCGCGGGCGCCGTCGTCGGCGTGCCGTCCGCCCACCAGCGCACCGCGTCCGCGGCGGGCGGCGGCCACGCGGTGCGCCCGTTGGCGATCGGGTCGAGCGCGAGCACGTCCTCCCCGTCGAAGTACGCGACGTACCAGTGGCCCGGGCCGTGCGCGCGGTCGACGCCGACGACGACGAACGCGCCCTTGCCGCGGGCGCGCAGACGCTCGGCGATCTCGTCCGGCGTCGTCTGCTCGAAGCCGCTGCCGACGAGCTCCGCGAGCTCGGCCTCGCTCGGGCCGGTGGGCGTCGCGGGCTGCGCCTGGCCGCCGCGCAGGATCCCGACCATCGAGGCCACCGCGGACGCGGCGTGGTTCACCGGGAGGGTCGCGGCGTTCGCGTCGTTGCGGTGGCCGGCGTTGAACGCCTGGACCAGCTGTGCCTGCGTGAAGCACGACTCGCGCACGAGCGCCGACCCGTCGAACCCGACGATCGCCTGCGCGCCGCCGCGGCCCGGGCTCCACACGTGGAACCCGCCCGGGACGACCTTGTTGTGGCGCGCGACCGTCGCGACGTCGACGCCGAGCAGGGTCGCGGCCCGGTCGGCGAGGTGCGGGAAGCCCTCGGTCCAGTGCTGGTGCTGCGGGTCCTGAGCGTTCGCGTCGGTCACGGGGAGAGGGTATGCGGCGCGTCCGACGCACCGCACCGCCCGGGCATGGGGACCGGTCCCCATGCCCGGCGGGTCAGGTCCCCGCCCGGCGCAGCACCGCCTCCGCGTGCCGCAGGACGGGGCCGTCGACCATCCGGCCGTCGTGCGTGAAGACGGCGTCCGGTCCACCCGGGTTCGCGGCCGCCGCGTCGAGCAGGGCGCGCGCGGCGGTCACCTGTTCCGGCGTTGGCGCGTAGGCCGCGCGGATCACGGGGACGTGGCTCGGGTGGATGCACGCGGTCGCGGCGAACCCGGACGCGGCGGCGTCCTCGGCCTCGGCCCGCAGCCCGTCGAGGTCGCCGACGTCCACGTGCACCGCGTCCACCGCCGCCTTGGCCGCCGCCCCGGCGGCGAGCAGCACCGCGGACCGCGCGTGGCGCGCGACGTCCCGGTACGGCCCGTCCGGGCGCCGGCTCGACGTGCCGCCGAGCGACGCGACGAGGTCCTCCGCGCCCCACATCAGCGCGACGACCTCGGGCCGCCGCGCGAGCTCCGGCGCCGCGAGCACGCCGGCCGCCGTCTCGCAGAGCGCGAGGACGCGCACGCCCGGCAGGGTCGTCGCGAGCGCGGGGAGCGAGCCGAGCAGCTCCGGGCCCGCCTTGGCGACCATGACCGTCCGCAGGCGGGTGTCCGCGAGCGCCGCCACGTCGAGCGCGTGCTCGGGCGTCCCGACGGCGTTGACCCGCACGACCGTCCGCGCCGGGTCGAGCGTCGCGGACGCCTCGACGACGGCGCGCCGGGCAGCGTCCTTCGAGGCTGCGGCGACCGCGTCCTCGAGGTCGAGGATGACGGCGTCCGCGCGGTCGGCGGCCTTGGCGAACCGGTCCGGCCGGTCGCCGGGGCAGAACAGCAGCGCCGGCCCGAGCCGGAACCCGCCGTCGTGGCTCACCACGCGCTCTCCTCGTCGCCGAGCCCCGGCCTGTCGTCACGCCCTGCGCCGAACCCGGGGATGTCGCCGGGCTCGGCGGCCTCGGTGACCACAGACCCGGGTTCGGCGGGCGCGTCGGGCGCATGGGCGCCGACGCGCGGGGGCGCCGCCTCGTGGGCTGCGCGCGTCCAGAAGAGCGCGGTGCGGACGGCGCGCGCGACGAGGACGCCGTCCTGGTTGAGGCCGCGGTGCTCGAGCGTCACGACGCCCTGCCCCGGCCGCGACGCCGACAGCCGCTTCTCGACGACCTCCGTCTCGGCGTAGAGCGTGTCGCCGTGGAACAGCGGCTTGGGGAACTCGACCTCGCGGAACCCGAGGTTCGCGACGATCGTGCCCTGCGTGACCTGCCCCACGGACAGCCCGACGAGCGTCGACAGCGTCATCATCGAGTTGACGAGCCGCTGCCCGAACGGCTGCGTCGCGGCCCACGCGGCGTCGAGGTGCAGCGCCTGGTGGTTCATCGTGAGCGTGGAGAAGACGACGTCGTCCGCCTCCGTGAGCGTGCGGCCGGGGCGGTGGCGGTACACCACGCCGGTCTCGAGCTCGTCGTAGTACAGGCCTCGCTGGACCACCTCGCGCATGCTGCTCCTCCTAGCCGTCCAGTCCCAGGCTCCTCGCGATGACCATGAGCTGCACCTCGGTCGTGCCCTCGCCGACCTCGAGCACCTTGGCGTCGCGGTAGTGCCGTGCGACGGAGTTCTCGTTGAGGAACCCGTAGCCGCCGAAGATCTGCGACGCGTCGCGCGCGTTCGCCATCGCGGCCTCGCCGCCGACGAGCTTCGCGACCGACGCCTCCGCCTTGAACGGCTTGCCGCGCACGAGCTTCTGCGCGGCGTCGAGCCACGCGAGGCGCGCGGTGTGGACGCGCGCCTGCATGCGGGCGAGCGTGAACGCCACGTGCTGGTTCTCCCCGATCGACCGCCCGAACACGACGCGCTCACGCGCGTACCGCAGCGCCTCCTCGAGGCAGCCCTGCGCGGCGCCGGTCGCGAGGGCGGCGAACGCGATGCGGCCCTCGTCGAGCGCGCGGAGGAAGTTCGCGTAGCCGCGGCCGCGCTCGCCGAGGAGGTTCCCGGCGGGCACGCGGACGTCGGTCAGCGTGAGGGGGTGCGTGTCCGAGGTGTGCCAGCCGACCTTGTCGTACGACGGCCCGACCTCGAGCCCGGGCGTCCCCGCCGGGACGATGATGCTCGACAGCTCCTTGCGCACCTCGCCGTCCTGGCCGACCGTCTCGCCCGTCACGGCGGTGATGGTCACGAGGCTCGTGATGGGGGTCCCCGAGTTGGTGATGAACTGCTTGGACCCGTCGATCACCCACTCGTCGCCGTCGAGCCGCGCGGTCGTGCGCGTGCCGCCCGCGTCCGACCCGGCCCCGGCCTCCGTGAGCCCGAAGGCCGCCAGCGCCTTGCCGGCGAGCAGGTCCGGCAGCCAGCGCTCCTGCTGCTCGCGCGAGCCGTGCCGGTAGATCGGCACGATCCCCAGCCCCACGCCCGCCTCGAGCGTCACCGCGATGGACTGGTCGACGCGCGCGAGCGCCTCGACGGCGAGGCACAGCGACACGTAGTCCTGGCCCTGCCCGCCGACGTCGCGTGGGAAGGGCAGCCCGAACAGCCCCAGCTCCCCCATCTGCGCGATGATCTCCATCGGCAGGCGGCGTTCCGTGTCGTAGCGGTAGGCGGCGGGCGCGACGACGCTGTCCGCGAAGTCGCGCACCACCTGGCTGAGCTTCCGCTGCTCGTCGTCGAGCAGGACGTCGGCCTCGATCATGATGCTCCCTGGGTGTCGGGTTGCGGGACCGGGGCGGCGGGTTGTGCCGCGCCGGAGTCGTGGGGGTGGACGACGGCGACCACCTGGTCCCGGCGCACGAGGTCGCCGGGGCGTACGCGCACGTCGGCGACGCCGTCGTGCGGGGCGAGCAGCGGGTGCTCCATCTTCATGGCCTCGACCGTGACGAGGACGGCCCCGGCGGTGACGGCCTCGCCGTCCGCGACGGCCGTCACCACCGTGCCGGGCATCGCGGCGCGCACCTCGGGGTCGGTCGCGTCGGGTGCGTCTCCCCGGGCCCGACGGCGGTCGGCCCGCGCCCGCGCGGCGCGCTGCTCGCGGTCCGGCGCGGCCAGGGCGACGGTCCGCCCGTCGCGCCACACCCACACCGTCGCGGGCACGCCGTCGGCGGCGGGCGGCGCGTCGATCGCGAGCCGCACACGCTCCCGGACGCCGTCCACCGTCAGCCACCACGCGCCGTCGGCCCCGGGGTCCCGGGCGAGCGACGCCCGCACCACGTGCGTCGTCGATCCGGACCACGCGCCGTCGTCGGGTGCCGGCACGTGCACGACGGCGTCCCCCACCACCCCGGACACCCGCACCTCGTGCGGGCCCCCGGCGGCATCGACGAGCAGAACCCGCCGCGGCGCCGCGTCCCCGTTGAGCCGCCACCCGTCCCCCGCCCGCCAGGGATCGCCGTCCCGCCCCCCGATCCCCCCGCCGAGCATGCGGTTGTGCCCCGTCCCGTCCCCAGGACGGGCAACAACCGCATGCTCGGCGAGGAACAGGGCTGCGGCGACGAGGTCGACGGCGTCCGGACCGCCCGGCCCCTCGCCGGGCCCGACCACCGACCCCACGAGCCGGTCGATCAGGCCGGTGTCGAGCCGGCCCGCACGGACGTCGTCGTCCGCGAGCAGGGACCGCAGGAACGCCGTGTTCGTCTCGACGCCCAGCACGACCGTCCGCGCGAGCAGGCCGTCGAGGCGCTCCACGGCCTCGTCGCGCGTCTCGCCCCACGCGACGGCCTTCGCGAGCATCGGGTCGTAGTGCCCACTCACGACGGCGCGGGCGCAGATCCCGGAGTCGAGGCGCAGGGGCGAGGCGCCGGGCCCGGAGGGCACGCCGCCGTCGTCGTACACCAGGACCGACCCGGTGGCCGGGAGGAACCCGCGCTCGGGCGACTCGGCGTAGAGGCGCGCCTCGACGGCGTGGCCGCGGAGCACGACGTCGTCCTGCGCGACCCCCAGCGGCTCACCCGCCGCGACGCGGAGCTGGAGCTCGACGAGGTCGAGGCCCGTGACCATCTCGGTCACGGGGTGCTCGACCTGGAGCCGCGTGTTCATCTCGATGAAGAAGAACTCGTCGGGGGTCGCGGCGGGCACGAGGAACTCGACCGTCCCGGCGCCGACGTACCCGACGGACCGCGCGACCTCGCACGCGGCCTCGCCCATGCGGGCGCGCTGCGCCGGGGTGAGGAGCGGCGACGGCGCCTCCTCGACGACCTTCTGGTGGCGGCGCTGGAGCGAGCACTCACGCTCGCCGAGGTGGACCACGGTGCCGTGCGTGTCGGCGAGCACCTGCACCTCGACGTGGCGCGGCGCCTCGACGAGCCGTTCGAGCAGGAGCGTGTCGTCCCCGAACGACGACGCGGCGACGCGGCGCGCCGACGCGAGCGCCCCGGGCAGGTCGCCGGCCGCCCGCACGACGACCATCCCCTTGCCGCCGCCCCCGGCGGACGGCTTGACGAGCAGCGGGAACCCGACGCCGCTCGCGGCGGCGAGGAGGTCGTCGTCGGACATGCCGGGCTCGCCCGCCCCCGGCACGACCGGTACGCCCCGCGCGCCGACGATGCGCTTGGCGGCGAGCTTGTCGGCCATCGCCTCGAGCGCGCCCACGCCCGGCCCGCCGAACGCGATCCCGGCGCGCTCGCACGCGCGGGCGAGCGCAGGGTTCTCCGAGAGGAAGCCGTAGCCCGGGTGGATCGCCTCGGCGCCGGTCGCGACGGCCGCCGCCACGACGGCGTCGACGTCCAGGTAGCTCTGCGCGGCGGGCGCGGGACCGAGCCGCACCGCGACGTCGGCCTCGTGGACGTGGCGCGCGCCGGCGTCGGCGTCGGAGAAGACGGCGACGGACCGCACGCCGAGGCGGCGCAGCGTGCCGATCACGCGGCACGCGATCTCGCCGCGGTTCGCGACGAGGACCGTGCGGAACCCGGGGGCGCCGGTCGGGTGGGTGTCCGCGTCGTGGAGGGTGTCGGGGGTCATCGGCTCACATCCGGAAGAGGCCGAACCGGTCACCGGTCCAGGTCTCGGCGAGGGGCGTGCGCGCGCACACGCCGAGGGCGAGGCCGAGCACGCGGCGCGTGTCGGCGGGGTCGATCACGCCGTCGTCCCACAGCCGCGCGGTCGCGTAGTAGGGGCTGCCGTGCTCGTCGTAGTCGGCGCGGATGCCGGCGGAGAACGCGGCCTCCTCGTCGGGGTCCCACGTCTCGCCGCGCGCCGCGAGCTGGTCGCGCTTGACGGTCGACAGCACGGACGCGGCCTGCGGGCCGCCCATCACGGAGATGCGGCTCGCGGGCCACGACCACAGGAAGCGCGGCGAGTACGCGCGCCCGCACATCGAGTAGTTCCCCGCCCCGAACGACCCGCCGACGATCACCGTGAGCTTCGGGACGCGCGTCGTCGCGACCGCCGTGACCATCTTGGCGCCGTCCTTCGCGATCCCGCCCGCCTCGGCGTCCGTGCCGACCATGAAGCCGGAGATGTTCTGCAGGAACAGCAGCGGGATGCCGCGCTGGTCGCACAGCTCGACGAAGTGCGCCCCCTTGAGCGCGGACGCCGAGAACAGCACGCCCTGGTTCGCGAGGATCCCCACCGGGTGCCCGTGGATCCGCGCGAAGCCGGTGACGAGCGTGTCGCCGTACTCGCGCTTGAACTCGTCGAACCGGCTCCCGTCGACGAGCCGGGCGATGACCTCGCGCGGGTCGTAGGGGGCCTGGACGTCGGCCGGGACGGCGGCGTACAGATCCTCCCCCGGATCCTGTACAGCGGTGCCCGCCACGCGGGGTGGCTCGCTCCGCGCGACGTCCCACGCCGGCTCCGGGTCGGGCGCGAGCGTCGCGACGATGCGGCGCACGGTGTCGATCGCGTCCTCGTCGTCGTCGGCCAGGTGGTCGACGACCCCGCTGCGGCGCGCGTGCAGCTCGCCGCCGCCGAGCTCCTCGGCGGTCACGACCTCGCCGATCGCCGCCTTCACGAGGGGCGGCCCGCCGAGGAAGATCGTGCCCTGCCCGCGCACGATGACCGTCTCGTCGCTCATCGCGGGCACGTACGCGCCGCCCGCCGTGCACGACCCGAGCACCGCGGAGATCTGCGGGATCCCCGCCGCCGAGAGGCGCGCCTGGTGGTAGAAGATCCGGCCGAAGTGGTCGCGGTCCGGGAACACCTCGGCCTGCCGGGGCAGGAACGCGCCGCCCGAGTCGACGAGGTACACGCACGGCAACCGGTTCTCGAGCGCGATCTCCTGCGCCCGCAGGTGCTTCTTCACCGTGAGCGGGTGGTACGTGCCGCCCTTCACGGTCGCGTCGTTGCACACGACCATGACCTGACGCCCGCTCACCATCCCGATCCCGGCGACGACGCCCGCCGCCGGCCACGCGCCGTCGTCCACGCCGTACCCGGCGAGCGGCGCGATCTCGAGGAACGGGCTGCCCTCGTCGAGCAGCCGGTCGACGCGGTCGCGCGGCAGCAGCTTGCCGCGCGCGACGTGCCGGTCGCGCGCCGACGCCGGGCCTCCGCGCGCGACGTCGGCCGTGCGCTCGCGCAGCTCGTCAGCAAGGGCGCGCTGCGCGGCGTCGTTCGCCCGCGCCGTCTCCGACCCGGGATCGACGGCGCTCGTCAGGACGGTCATCCGGTCACCTCTCCCTGCCGTCGGTCGGGCACCGCACCACCCGCGAGGAGCGCGAGCGCCGGGTCCTCGAGCAGTGCGCCCAGGTCGGCGAGGAAGCGCGCGCCCTGCTCGCCGTCGACCACGCGGTGGTCGAACGACAGGCTGAGGGTGACGACGTCGCGCAGCGCGACCTCGCCGTCGTGCTCCCAGGGCCGGCGTCGCACCGCGCCCAGGCCGAGGATCGCCGCCTCGCCCGGCACGAGGATCGGGGTGCCCGCGTCGACGCCGAACACCCCGACGTTGGTGATCGAGATCGTCCCGCCGGTGAGGCGCTCGGGCGTCGTGCGGCCGTCGCGCGCGGTGGTCGTGAGGTCGGTGAGCGCGGCGGCGAGGTCGGGCAGGTCGAGGTCCTGCGCGTCGGGCACGTGCGGCACGACGAGCCCCCGGTCGGTCGCGACCGCGATCCCCAGGTGCACCCGCCGGTGGCGCACGATCTCCGCGGAGCCGTCGGGGAGGTCGCGCCACGCGCTGTTGAGCGCGGGGTGGCGCGGCAGCACGAGGCACAGCGCCCGGGCCGCGAGCGCCAGCACGGTGACCCGCGCGCCGCGCGCGAGGCGGTGGGTGCGCAGCCGTTCCAGGAGCTCGACGCTCCGCGTCACGTCGACCGTGAGGAACACGGTCGCGTGGGGCGCCGTGAACGCGCTCGACACCATCGCCGCCGCGGTGTGCTTGCGCACGCCCCGCACGGGGACCACGTCCGGCTCGAGGCCGGCCGGGAACCCCGCGGCGGTCGCGGCGGGCACGGTACGGGGGCCGCCGGCCGGATCGGACGGCGTCGTGCCGGGCTCCGGCGCGTGGGCGAGCCCGGTGCCGGCAGGGCCATGGGCCGTCGTGCCGGGGGTGGGTGCCGCGCCTGCCGCAGCACGGGTGGCGGCGACGCGCGCGGGGCGCACGACCTCCCGATGACAGCTCACCGCCGCGAGCACGTCCTCGCGCGTGATGAGACCGCCACGTCCGGTGCCCTCCACGCGGTCGATGCGCACGCCGAGCTTCTTCGCGAGCGCCCGCACCGGCGGCGTCGACCGCGGCCGCTCCACCGCCCGGCCGCGCGTCCCGCCGTCGTCCCCCCGCGCGCCGAACCCGGGGATGTCGCCGGGTTCGGCGCCCCGGGTGGCCACAACCCCGGGTTCGACGGCCGTCCCGACCGTCCCCACGGTGTCGGCGGGTCGGGTCCGACGGCGTCGCGCCGGGCGGCCCGTGCTCTCCGGCCGCGCGCCGTACCCGACGAGGTTGGGCTCCGGCCCGTCGTCAGCCCCCGGCGGACCGGCGGCCACGTCCCGGGTCGGGGTGGCGTCGAACCCGGGCTTGTCGTCATCGACGGGGCCGAGCCCGGCCGTATCCCCGGGTTCGGCGTCTTGGGGGGTGAGGGTGTCGTCGTCGATCTCGAACGTCACCAGGGGGGCGCCGACGGTGACCGTCTGGCCCTCCTCGGCGTGCAGCGACGCGACGACGCCGGCGTACGGGGACGGGAGGTCGACGAGCGCCTTGGCCGTCTCGACCTCGGCGATGACCTGGTTGAGCTCGACGCGGTCGCCCGCGTGGACGTGCCAGCTCACGATGTCGGACTCGGTGAGGCCCTCCCCGAGGTCGGGGAGGCGGAACTCGCGCATCGTCATCATCGGGCCACCGCCTCCGGGGTGCGGACCGCGCCCGGCGACCCGGTGGCACCGTCCGGCACGCCGGCGTCGGGCACCGCGCGCGGCACGAACGGCTCGACCCGCCCCAGGACGCGGTCGACGCCGTCGAGGATGCGGTCGAGGTCCGGCAGGTAGTGGCCCTCGAGCTTCGCGGGCGGGTACGGCATGCCGTGGCCCGTGACGCGGACGGGCGCGGCCTCGAGGTACTCGAAGCAGCGGTCGGTCACGGTCGCGGCGATCTCCGCGCCGAGCCCGGCCTGCCGCGGCGCCTCGTGCGTCACGACGACGCGCCCCGTCTTGCGGACCGACGCCGCGACGGTGTCGTGGTCGATCGGCGAGAGCGAGCGCAGGTCGATGACCTCGACGGACACGCCGTCGTCGGACGCGGCGACGGCGGCGTCGAGCGCGGTCCCGACGAGGCCGCCCCACGTGACGAGCGTGACGTCGTGGCCCTCGCGCACGACGCGGGCCCGGCCCATGGGCGGCGGGTCGACGGGGTCGAGGTCGACCTCGCCCTTGAGGTGGTACCGGCGCTTGGGCTCGAAGAAGATCACCGGGTCGTCGCACGCGACGGCCTGGCGCAGCACGGTGTACGCGTCCTGCGGGTTCGCGACCGACACCACGCGCAGCCCGGCCGTGTGCGCGAACAGCGCCTCGGGCGACTCCGAGTGGTGCTCGGCCGCGCCGATGCCGCCGCCCACGGGGATGCGGATCGTGATCGGCAGGCGCACCGTCCCGCCCGTGCGCGCGTGCATCTTGGCGAGCTGGGACAGGATCTGGTCGAACGCGACGAACACGAACCCGTCGAACTGGATCTCGCACACCGGCCGATAGCCCCGGTACGCGAGCCCGACGGCCGTCCCGATGATCCCGGACTCCGCGAGCGGGGTGTCGAGCACGCGGCGCGGCCCGAACTCCGCCTGGAGCCCGTCCGTCACGCGGTAGACGCCGCCGAGCCGGCCGACGTCCTCGCCCATGACGACCACGCGGTCGTCGTCCGTCATCGCGCGACGCAGCCCGGCGCCGAGCGCCTTCGCCACGGTGAGGGTGCTCATCGCGCCACCCCCGTCGCGGTCGTCCCGGTGTCCGGCGTCGCCCGGTCGCCCGCGGTGCGCGGCCCACCCGCGCCATCGTCGCCGGCGGGGCCGTCGTCGCCGCCGAACCCCGCGAGGTAGTGCGCGTACTCGGCGCGCTCGCGCTCGAGCGCGTGGTGCGGCTCGGCGTAGACGTGGTCGAAGAGGGACAGCGGCGGCGGGTCGGCGAGCGCGACGCACCCGGCGCGCAGCTCGGCGGCCGCGGCGTCAGCGACGCCCTGCACGCGCGCCGCCTCGGCGTCGTCGAGCACACCGGCGGAGCGCAGGTACGCCTCGAAGCGCGCGATCGGGTCGCGCCCGGTCCACTCCTCGACCTCCGCGGCGTCGCGGTAGCGCTTCGGGTCGTCGGCGGTCGTGTGCGGGCCCATGCGGTAGGTGACGGCCTCGACGAGCGTCGGGCCGCCGTCGTGCCGGGCACGGTCGAGCGCGGCACGCGTCACGGCGAGCACCGCGAGGACGTCGTTGCCGTCCACGCGCACGCCCGGCATGCCGAACCCGCGGGCGCGCTCGGCGAGCGGGACGCGCGACTGGAGCGCGACCGGCTCCGAGATGGCCCACTGGTTGTTCTGGCAGAAGAAGACGACCGGCGAGCGGTACGTCGACGCGAAGACGAACGCCTCGTTGACGTCGCCCTGGCTCATCGCGCCGTCGCCGAAGTACGCGACCCCCACGGGGAGCCCGGCGGACGCGTCGACCCGGCCGGCGTCGACGTCGTTCTGCACGCCCATCGCCCAGCCCGTCGCGTGGAGCGTCTGCGCGCCGATGATGACCTGCGGCGACGCCATCCCGATCGCGTACGGGTCCCACCCGGAGACCGCGACGCCGCGCCACACGCGCACGAGGTCGACGAGCTCGGCGCCGCGCACGCGCGCGACCGCGTGCTCGCGGTAGGAGGAGAAGACGAAGTCGTCGTCGCGCAGCGCACGCGCCGATCCCACCTGGGCGGCCTCCTGGCCGAGCAGCGGGGGCCACAGCGCGAGCTCGCCCTGCCGCTGGAGGGCCGTCGCCTCGGCGTCGATGCGCCGCGCCACGACCATGTCCTCGAAGAGCCGCAGGAGCGTCGTCCGGGCGGTCTCGCGCGCGTCGTCGTCGGGCGCCGCGGGGTCGAGGTCCGCGAGCCAGCGGTCGAGCTCGGGATCGGGGAGGCGCGTGCCGTCCTCGGTCAGCACGCGCAGGGTCGGCGTCGACGCGCCGTCCCCCGGGTCCCGCCGGGGCACGTCCGTGCGCGCGTCGGGAGGCACGTCGGTGCGCGCGTTCCCGCGCGCGTCGTGCGTCGCGTTCTTCCGGTCTGCTCGTGCGTCGCGCGGGGTTGCCGCCCGGTGACCGTCGTACGCCTTCGGCGGGGTCGCCGCCGTCGGTCCGGTCCGCACCGCAGGTTCGCTGGGCATCGTCGCCACCTCACCTCGGGGAGCCGGTCCTCACCGTCGAGGACCGAGGTAGGGCGAACGTAACCCCTCCCGCGCACATGGCTCCACCGATGCCCGACGCGCTGTGCAGTGTGACCGCGATCACTCGACTAGGGTGAGCACCATGCACAGCGCCGACGCTGTCGACCTCGACCTCCTGCTCGCGCTCGCCGACGACCCGCGGGCGACGATCGTCGCGCTCGCCGACCGCCTCCGGCTGTCGCGCAACACCGTGGCGGCGCGGCTCGCGCGGCTCGAGGCCGAGGGCGCGTTCCTCGACCTCGACCGGCGCATCGACCCGCACGTGCTCGGGCACCCGCTCACGGCGTTCGTCGAGGTCCAGCTCCGGCAGAAGGAGCTCGCCCGGATCGTCGAGGACATCGCCCGCATCCCGGAGGTGGTGCAGGCGCACGGCCGGAGCGGCACGGCCGACCTGCGCGTCACCGTCGCGTGCCGTGACACCGACCACCTGTTCCGCATCGACGCCGCGATCCTCGCGATCGACGGCGTCGAGCGCACGGAGACCTCGCTCTCGATGGGCGAGCTCATCCCCTACCGCCTGCGGCCCCTCATCGAGCAGCAGCGCCGCACCGCCCTGTGAGGCGGGCGTCGGCGCCCCCGCGACGACGTCGACGCCCGGCGCCGGGCCGCACGGTCAGCTGAAGCCGATGGCGCGCTGCGCGACCCGGTAGGCCAGGACCGTCACGCGCCGGCCCGCCGGACCCGGAAGGTTGGCGATCTGCCCGAGGCCCGACCAGCGCACCTGGTGGTAGAGCTCGGGGTCCTGGGCGCGCAGGCGCGACCACAGCCGCTCCTTCTCCACGAGGCACGCTGGCGTCCCGGCGCGCACGAGGAGGATCGACGACACCGCGCAGATGATCTCCACGTAGTGCAGCAGGTACCGGCGCAGGCGGCGGTCGGTCACGGGCGTCCGGGAGACGTGCTCGAGCATGAGCCAGTTGACCCGCAGCTGCTGGTCGAGGCGCTTGAGCATGACCGCCTCGTGCACGGACTGGTCCTCCCGGCCGATGAAGTACCGGTAGAGGTCGACGTCGAGGTAGTACAGCGTGCGGACGTGCGCGAGCGGCACGAGGGCGTACAGGTTGTCGACGTAGAACGTGTGCTCGGGCAGCCGCAGGCCGGCGTCGCGCAGCACCTGGGTCCGGTACGTCAGGGCGTGCATCATCATGTACTGGCGCTTGGCGAAGCGCCGGGTCTGCGACCAGGTGAGCACCCGGCCGCGCGGCAGGGCGCCGCGGTACCGGACGGCCGTCTTGACCCGCTTGCCGACCTTCTCGTACACGAAGTTGCTGACCAGCAGGTCGACCGGTGCCGATCCCGGGCTCCCGGGGCCCACGAACCGGCGCACGAAGCCGCGCAACGTCGCGAGCACCTGCGCGAGCGCGGCGCGGTCCACCCAGTCGTCGGCGTCCACGACCTTGAGGTACTCCCCGCGCGCGTGGTCGAGGCCGGTGTTGATGGCCGAGCCGTGCCCCCCGTTCGACTTGCGGAGCACGTGCACCTCGCCCGGGTGCCGGTCGGCGTAGCCCTGCGCGAGCGCGGCCGTGCCGTCGGTCGAGCCGTCGTCGACGACGAGGACCTCCACCTCGGGCCCGAACCCGACGAGCGAGTCGAGGGCGCGCGCCAGGTACGGCTCGGCGTTGTACGCCGGGACCACGACGGTCAGGAGCGGGGTCACGACGCACGCACCTCTCCGGCGTGCTGCGCCTCCGGCGTGGCGGGCGCCTCGGGCACCTGCTTGAAGATGACCTTGAAGATCGGGAAGAACACCCAGAACGAGATCGCCGCGTTGATGATCATCGTCGTGAAGTCCGCGAGGGTCTCGCCCGCGGCGCCCAGACCCCACGTGTCGATGAACAGCTCGTAGATCGGCGTCTTGTACAGACCCTGCGCGGCGGCGGCGGCGATCGAGATGACGACGTACGCGATGGTGTACCAGAGCGCCGCCTTCGCGACCGACGAGTTGGACTTGAACGTGATGTTGCGCTGAGCGAAGAAGTTGATCACCTGCGCCACCAGCAAGGTGATCTGCACGGCCAGGAAGTATGCCAGCCCACCGCCGCCGCCCGGGAGCGGGCCGGCGGCGTAGTCGAAGACGTAGTACGTCGACCCGTCCGGGTTCGTCCCGATCGGCCACACCTGGAAGGCCACGTCCACCAGGGCGGTCATGCCGAAGGCCCACTTGATCAGGGGCATGAGCGCGAGCTGGAGCACGGTGATGCCGTTGCTGAGCACGAAGAACACGACGAACTGCGCGGTCCCGGGTCGCTTCTCGGAGAACCGGCGCCAGGCGTCGCGGAGGCGGGTGAACATGGGTCTTCCCTTCGAGCAGGTCACGCGTCGCCGCGGAGGGTGCGGGCGGTACGACGGTCGGCACGGCGGTTGCGGACGAACCCGCGCAGGACGGCGCCGGTGCCGCGGAAGAGGTGGCCGTTGACGATGCGGACGATGCCGTCGACCATCGCGGCGTCGACCATGCCGCCGGTCATCTTCCCGATGGCCCGGAACGGCATGTTGAGCAGGAACAGGACGTTGAGGTCCGGCGCGCCCTTGCGGTCCGCCGCGTCGCGTCGCCAGGACAGGATCCGGAACGCGAGGCGGGCCAGCGGCGAGCGCGCGTCGGCGAGGCGCGACAGCGGGTCGTTGACGCCGAGGCGACCGGACCACGCCGACGTCGGGACGGGACGGCCCAGGAGCGCCGCGAACTGGGCGTCCGACACGTCGTGCACGCGCCCGGTGCGGTACGGCTCGGGCAGGTCGTCCTCGCTGCGGGGCGGCACCGTACCGGTGAGCTCGACCGTCGCACCGAGCGGGAGGTCGTCCACGTGGGACCCGACCAGCACCGACCAGGCGCCCTGCTCGACCTGCCACGCGCCGGTCGCCACGTCCCAGTGCCGGAACGCCCCGTCGTCCAGGGGCACCGTCACCGTGCGCGACTCGCCCGGCTCGAGCTCGACGCGCACGAACCCGGCGAGCGTGCGGACCGGGCGGTGGACGCCGGGGGTCTCGCGGCTCACGTACACCTGCACCACGTCGGCCCCGGCGACCGTCCCGGTGTTCGTCACGGTCACGGTCACCGTGACCGTCGCGGGGACCGTCGCCGAGCCCGTCGTCGTGTCCGTCGCCGTGTCCGTCGTCGTGTCCGTCGTCGTGTCCGCGGCGACCACGAGGCCGGAGTGCGCGAACGTCGTGTACGACAGGCCGAAGCCGAACGGGAAGGCCACGGGGACGTCGGCGCTCGTGTAGTACCGGTACCCGACGTACAGGCCTTCGCGGTAGACCGCGGTGCGCCCGGTCGCGGGGAACGACCCGGCGGTCGGGGTGTCCGCGAGGCGCACGGGCAAGGTCTCGGCGAGCCGCGCAGAGGGGTTGACGACGCCCGTGAGCACGTCGAGGATCCCACCGGCACCGGCCTGCCCGGAGAGGTAGCCGTGCACGAGCGCGCGGGCCGAGCCGAGCCACGGGGTGGAGATCGCGCCGCCGCCCGCGAGCACCACGACGGTCGCCGGGTTGGCGGCGGCCACGGCCTGGAGCACCTCGACCTGCGCCGGGTGCAGCGCGAGGGTCGAGCGGTCCAGCCCTTCCGACTCCGCGATCTCGTCGAGACCGAGGAACAGGAGCACGACGTCGGCGCCGCGCGCGGCCTCGACCGCCTCCTCGCGCAGCGCCGCGTCGGGCGTGCCGTCGCGGTGGAAGCCGGGGGCGAACGCCGCCAGCTCGAGGCCCGAGTCCCCGATCACGTCGAGCACGCTGTCGAGGCGCGTCGGGTTCACCGCGGACGAGCCGGAGCCCTGGTAGCGCGGGGTGCGCGCGAAGTCGCCGACGACCGCGACCCGCGTCCCCGCGGCGAGCGGCAGGATCGCGTCCTCGTTCTTGAGCAGCACCGCCGAGCGCGCCGCCACCTCGCGGGCCAGCGCGTGGTGCGCGTCGACGTCCACGGCCGGAGCGGTACCCGGCTCGCGGGCCGCGGCGACGAGGCGCAGCATCTCGGCCGCGCGCGCGTCGAGGTCGGCCTCGTCGAGTCGGCCCGAGCGCACCGCGTCCACGAGCTGGCGCGCCGAGCCCAGGCCGGCGGCCGGCATCTCGAGCGTGCCGCCCGCCGCGGCGGCGGCGACGACGTCGTTCGACCCGCCCCAGTCGGAGACGACCGCGCCGTCGAAGCCCCACTCCCGGCGCAGGACCTGCGTGAGGAGGAACGGGTCCTCGTGGGCGTACACGCCGTTCACGAGGTTGTACGACGACATGACGGTCCGGGGCCGCGCCTCCGCGACGACGATCCCGAACGCCGTGAGATAGACCTCCCGGAGCGTGCGCTCGTCGACCACGGAGTCCGAGACCATGCGGCGCAGCTCCTGGGAGTTCACCGCGAAGTGCTTGGGGCACGCCGCGACGCCGCGGGACTGGATCCCGCGCACGTACCCGGCGGCCATCCGGCCCGCGAGCAGCGGGTCCTCGGAGAAGTACTCGAAGTTGCGCCCGCCGAGCGGCGAGCGCTTGATGTTGAGCCCCGGGCCGAGGAGCACGTCCACGTCCTGCGCCGCGGCCTCGGCGCCGAGCGCGGCGCCCACGCGCTCCGCCAGCTCGACGTCCCACGTGTTCGCCACGGCGGCGGCCGTCGGGAAGCACGTGGCCTCCTGCGAGGCCGCGATGCCGAGGTGGTCGGCGGCGCCGAGCTGCTTGCGCACGCCGTGCGGACCGTCGGCGAGCCACAGGGAGCGCAGACCCAGCCGCGGGACGTCGTACGTCTCCCACACCGACTTCCCCGTCAGGAGCGCCGCCTTCTCCAGGAGCGTCAGGCTCGCGGTCGGGACGACACCGGTCGTCGTGCCCGGGGCTGCGGCCGTCTCGCCGGCCGCGGCGGTGGTCTCGCCGTGGAGCTGCACGGTGCTCTCCTTGCATGGTCGTGGGGTCGTGCGGATGGGTGCCCAGACGGTTGCGGGCATGCCGGGGCCTGTCGTCGGCGGCGGCGCGGCGACGACGGCGGGTGCTCGGGACGTGCGGGTCGGATCTCCGGGGCGCCGGACGGCGGTCCGGTGCCCCGGCGTCGGGCCGGCGGTGGTGGGCGCCACCGGCCCGACGGCGCCGGGCGCCGGGTCCCGGGCGGTCGCCCGCACCGGGACCCGGTGTCCCCGGCTACCGGGCGGCGGGGACCGCCGGCTCGGAGGCGGGTGCGGGGGCCTCCTCGGCCGCCGCTGCCCGGTGCCGGCGGACGCGCCGGACCACGAGGAAGGCACCGACGAGGACGAGCAGCCCCAGGAGGACCGACACGCCGATCTGGACGTAGACCCAGGTGGGCGGCGTGTAGGTGACGGTCGCGCCGGGGGCGAGCCCGTTCATGGCGTTCGAGTTGGCCACCGTGAACAGGATGTTGTGGGTCGCGTTCCGGATGTCCGTGACCGCCTTGGCGGACGTCGTGTCACCGAACGACTTCGACGGCTGGAAGGTCAGCGTCAGGTCCGTGCCCCCGTCGATGCCCTCGTTGGGGTTCATGTACGGGTACAGGTTGAAGTCCGTGATCGCAAAGCCCTCGAAGCCCCACTCCCCACGCAGGACGTCCGTCATGAGCGGCTTCGAGCCGCCCGTCCACGTCGCGCCGATGCGGTTGAACGAGCTCATGATGCCGAGCGCCCCGACCGTCGTCTCGGCGATCGTGCCCTCGTCGTCCGCGATGTA
Source organism: Cellulosimicrobium cellulans (assembly GCF_016921195.1). Taxonomy (GTDB): domain Bacteria; phylum Actinomycetota; class Actinomycetes; order Actinomycetales; family Cellulomonadaceae; genus Cellulosimicrobium; species Cellulosimicrobium cellulans_F. Next base: position 464,140 of record NZ_JAFGYF010000001.1, on the reverse strand, counting down.
CCGGACGTCCAGGGAGACGTCCTTGATCGCGAGCTCGAACGGCTTGAGGTAGATCTCGCGGATCGTCTGCTCGGTCGCCCAGGTCGCGGGGCCGTTGTCGACGCGGTTCGTCTCCTGCTCGTTGAGCGCGAAGTGCTTGAGCATCGTGTAGACGCCCTTGCGCGCGGCGCCGTTCGACACGGCCGCGGCCATCCGGCCCGACAGGAGCGGGTCCTCCGAGTAGTACTCGAAGTTGCGGCCCCCGAACGGCGAGCGGTGCAGGTTCACGGCCGGCGCGTACCAGCCGTTGAGGCCCTTCTGGAGCGCCTCCTCGCCGATCATCGTGCCCATCGCGGTGCCGAGGTCGACGTCCCACGTCTGCGCGATGAGGACCTCGGACGGGTAGGCGACGCCGTTGATCGAGGAGTTGATGAAGGACGAGAAGCCTGCGGGGCCGTCCGGCTCGACCGTCTGCGGCTTCGCGATCGAGGCGATCGCGGCGGTCTGGTAGGCGCCGTTCAGCAGCATGTCCGTCATGTCGCCGACCGTCAGGGAGTCGAGCAGCTCGTCCCACCTCGGGTCGTCCTTGGGCAGCCCGCGCAGGTCCACGAGCGTCAGGTCGGAGCGCTCGCCGGTCGTCGGCATCTCGCCGTCGAACGCGGCGGCCGCGGCCTCGTGGTCCCAGGCGGCGAAGCCCTCCTGGGTGGCCTCGTCCGCGACGGACTGCTCGGGCGTCGGGGCCTGCGGGAACGTGCCCGCGAAGTCGGCGCGGGACATCGGGACGACCGTGCCGCCGGCGCCGTCGGCGCTGAAGCGCGCCGAGACGTCGTCGAACCGGTTGGTCACCTCGGCGAGGTCCGTCGCCCGGTGGTTCTCGCCCGAGTACACGACGTCGGACGCGACCGGGTACGTGATCGGCTCGGTGCCCGCCGCGACGGTGTGCGAGTCGGTGCGCAGGCTGAGCGTGTAGTCGCCCGCCTCCAGGACGTACGCCTTCTCGCCCAGGTGGTCGTAGGACGCCATGTCCTCGACGGCGAGCTCGAGCGTCACCGTCTCGCTCGAGCCCGGCTCGATCACGCCGGTCTTGGCGAAGTCGCCCAGGACGACCTCGGACTTCTCGATCCCGCCGGGCGTGTAGGGAGCGGTGTAGTACAGCTCGACCACGTCGCGGCCCGCGACGGCGCCGGTGTTGGTGACCTCGACCGTGACCGCGACGGTCCCGTCGACGTCGCCCGCCTCCGTGCCCGTGACGGCCCACGCGAAGTCCGTGTAGCTCAGGCCGTAGCCGAACGGGTAGACCACCGCGTCGTCGTAGTCGAGGAAGCCCTCGGCCGCCGCGGTCTCGTAGTAGCGGTACCCGACGTAGATGCCCTCGGTGTAGTTCACGAACGGCGCGTTGCTCGTGACCGTCGCGTTGGACGTCGCCTTCTCGACGGCCGAGACCGGGTAGGAGGCCTCGATGTTCGAGTAGAAGAAGCTCCCGAAGTTGGGGAAGGTCGGGTCGGCGGTGAAGTCGGCGGCCCAGACGTCGACCGTGCGGCCCGACGGGTTGACCTCGCCCGTCAGGACCGACCCCAGGGCGTTGAAACCGGTGGCGCCCGGCGAGCCGGCGAGGAGGATGGCGTCGACCTCGGGGTCGGCCTGCAGCTCGCCGAGCTCCAGGGTCGTGGACGCGTTGACGACCACGACGACCGTGTCGAAGCTCGCCTTCGCGAGCGCGATCAGGTCCTTCTCGTCCTTGTTGAGCTCGAGCTGGTGCTGGCCGGGCTCGGCGTTGTCGTCCCAGCCCGTCATGTCGCGCGTGAGGTCGCCGCCCTCGCCGCCGGGGCGGCCGATCGTGACGATCGCGGCGTCGCCGAACTCGGCGAAGGTCGCGGACCGCGCCTCGTAGTCGCCGACGGGCAGCTCACCGATGGTGTAGCTCGACGCGTCGGGGTTGTCCATCTCGATGTGGCCGCGCGGGTTCTCGGCGGCGAACGCCTCGATCGCGGCGTAGACCTCGTCGTTGACCGTGAGTCCCGCGTTCTCGAGGCCGCCGCGGACCGTCACCGCGGAGTTCGTGTCGACCGAGCCCGAGCCCGAGCCGCCGAACACCGGGTCGGCGGAGGCACGGCCCAGCATGGTCACGCGCGCCTCGGAGGCGAGGGGCAGAGCGCCGGCCTCGTTCTTCGCGAGGACGATGCCGCCGGCCGCGATCTCCTCGACGAGCGCCTCGGCAGCCGCGTCGACGGACTCCTGGCTGTCGTGCTCGGCCGTGTAGTACTCGGTGTCCCAGCCCGAGGACTCCTCGGAGTTGGTGAACGTGTAGGTGCCGGACCCCAGCTGGGACGCGACCCAGCCGCCTGCGACGTTGAGCGCGACGTTCGCGACGACGACGAGCACGGTCACCGTCGCGAGCACGGGTACCCAGATCCACAGGAACTTCTTGTTCGACATCGGCGTCCTGCCACCGTCGGCGTTCTTCGCCCTGGCGTTCACTGCATTCCTCCTCGAGTGCGGGCCCGTTCCTCAGGCTAGGAGCGGGGTACGGCGCCGCCCGCCGCGGCTGCACGATCGGTCGTTTCTGCGGCACGGTCGGTCGTCGCCGTGCCCGACCCGTGCCCTGCGTGGTGCCCCGTCCGCCCGCACCGACCGGGCGGGCGGACGAGGTCGCGGTGCGGTTACTCCGCGGCCGGGGTGATGGTGCCGTCCTGGTCGATCTGCCACGTCTCGCCGGTCGCGGCGGAGTCCGCTTCGATCGTGTACTTCCCGTCCTTGATGTCGACCGTGCCCTGGACGCGCGAGGCGGCGTCCGAGGGGACGAACGGCACGACGAGGAGGCCGTACTTGACGGTCGGCTCCTTGACGTCGCTGGCGAGCATGATCTGCGCCCAGCTGTCGTCCTCCGCGAGCGCGTCGGCGACCGCCGTGCGCGCGTTCTCGAGGTCGGTCGCCACGTCGACGTCGGTCGACTGGCTCTCGGACGACGACGACCCGCCCGCGGAGTCGTCCCCGCTCCCGCACGCCGTCAGCCCGAAGGCCCCCGTGACGGCGACGAGCAGCCCGATCCCGGTGGTCAACGCCTTGTTCCGCTTCACTTCCAGCTCCTTGGTTCGTTCGCGCCGCGGGCCCACCCCGCGGCCGGTCGGGTCCGACGCGCCGGGCGGCGTCGTCGGGCCCCGTGGCGGGCGGTCGCTCGTGCGACCGCCCGCCCGTGGCGGTCCGTCAGTCCGTGATCGGCCCGCTGTAGCTCAGGCCGAAGCCGTAGTCGTAGGCGTTGCCCGCGGCGTCGGTGTAGGGCGTCATGTCCTTCGCGACGTCCTCCTGCTGCGCCTCGACCGTGTCCATGTCCTGGGGGAACTGGACGGGCAGGCGACCCTGGGGCTCGTGGAGGCCGAGCACGACCTCGAGGAGCGCCTGGTCGCTCGTGCCGAACCCGACGACGATCGCGTCGGACGCGGCCTCGAACTCGGCCGGCACGATCGGGTTGGTCGCCTTGAGGACGGTGACGACCGGGATGTCCTTGCCGGACGCCTCGACGGCCGCCACGGCGCGCTCGAACGCGTCGAGGTCCGACTCGTTCGCGATCTTCGACGTGTTGCCGAAGTACGAGCGGTTCTGGCGCGTGCCGTCCGGGAGCAGGTCGCCGGAGATCGAGGTCTGGCGCACGTTCGGGCCGTCCGCCGTGTACGGGCGGTACTGCAGCGACAGCGGGTACCAGGTGTCGTTCTCGACGTCGTGCCCGATGTTCGAGAACGTGCCGCCGTTGTCCGGGCTGTCCATGCCCACGAGCACGAGGTCGACGTCCGACAGGTCGGGAGCGGTGTAGCTCGTGACCTTGTCGTCCGCGTCCATGACGGCCTCGTCCGTGACGACCGTGCCGAAGTACTGCTCGGCCACCTCGAGGTCGATCCCAGCGCCCTCGGTGTACTCGCCCGGCCCGAACGAGCTCGCGAAGCCGGTGTTGTAGCTGCGCGGGACGTAGACGGTCTTGTCCTTCCACGCCTCCGCGTCCGCGGCGGTGATCGTCTCGCCGTCGTTCTTCAGCATGACCACGGAGTCGAGCTGCGCCGCGTAGCCCGCGTCGACCTTGTCGTCGCTCGCGAGGATCTTCGTGGACTCGTCGAGGTCCAGGTACGCGTTCTCGTACAGGCCCGGGTTGAAGAACATCGTGAGGATGCGCGCGCCGGACTGGCGGAAGCGCGTGTCGGCGTCGACGTCGTTCGTGCCCGCCTCGAAGTCGGCCTGCCACAGCTCGTGCGCGGCGAGGACCGGCGCGACGTCGTTGTTGCCGCCGAACATGTCGTGCCCGGTCTTGAGGATCTCGTAGTGGCGCTGCTCCTTGGTGAGGTCCTCGGCGCCCCAGCCGGTCGCGATGACCGCGCCCTCGTCGTTCACCCCGGTCGTCACGCCCCAGTCGGTCACGACGACGCCCTCGTACCCGTTCTCCTCGCGGAGCAGGTTCATGCGCGTGTCGTCGTACGCCGTGCCGACGCGCTCGCCGAACAGCGGCTCGCCCGCGCCGTCGAGCGCGATCGAGTACGCGGACATGACGGCCGCGGAGTCGAGCGACCCGAGGAACGCCTCGGTGTGCGCGTCGAAGTTGCCGCCGGGGTAGACGCCGTACTTGCCGGCGTCGGTGTGGGCCTCGCGGCCGCCCTCGCCGGGGCCGTCGCCCGCCCAGTGCTTGATCATCGCGTTGACCGACTCGGGGCCCCAGCCCTCCTGGCCGGTCGTGCTCTGGTACCCGTCCACGTACGCGGCGGCGAGCTCGGTGCTCTGGTCGACGTCCTCGCCGAACGTGCCGCCGACGCGCAGCCAGCGGGGCTCGGTCGCGAGGTCGATCTGCGGGCTGAGGGCCGTCGTGATGCCCAGCGCGCGGTACTCCGCGGAGGACATCTCGGCGAAGTTGTCCATGTGCTCGACGTCGAAGGTCGCGGCGAGGCCGAGGTTCGACGGCCACCGCGAGATGTCCGCGCCCTCGGCGTTGTAGCCGCCCGATCCCGCGGTCGAGCGGGGGTCGGAGGCGAAGTTCACCGGGACGTAGGGCTCGTCGGCGGTCGCGAGCGACTCGGCGTACGCCTGCATCTCGTTCGCCCACGTGACGGTCGCCTCGACGTCGCTCGGGCCCGCGTGCAGGACGTTGCGCAGGTGGGAGTCCGTCAGGTACTCCTTCTGCGCGTCCGTGAGGCCGTCGGCCTGCGACCGCTCGTGCGAGCTGAAGAGCATGAGACCGGCGATCTGCTCGATCGTCAGCTCCTCGGACAGCGCCGCGGCGCGGTCCTGCGCGCTCTCGCGCCAGTCCTCCCAGGTGTCGAGCTTCCCGTTCGCGTTCATGTCCTTGAACGCGTACTCCTGGCCGTCGATCTCCTCGGTGAGCAGCTCGACGGCGCTGTCCGCGCCGTAGGAGAGCGTGGGGCCGTCCCCCGGGTTGTCGACGACCACGAAGGTCGTGGTCCCGTCGGTGACCTCCCGCGTGGTGAAGGCGTCGGTCGCGCTCTCCTCGTCCGGGGTGCCTGCCGTGCACCCCGCGGCTGCCACGAGGGCGAGGCCCGCGAGCGCCGCCGCTCCCCGGGCGCGCGCCGCCCTGCCGTCGAGCTTTCCCGCCGTTGTCGTTGTCTTCATCGACCTTCCCTTGTCGTCTCCGCGCTCGTCGGCCACGGCGCCGTCCCCGCCGACCCACCCGGGTCACGTGCGTGGCTGAGCGAGCTCTGCGAACCCGTCGAGGCCCGGGACGTCGTGGTCCCTGAGCCGCGCCGCCACGCTATGGACGCGGTGGGCGGTCGGGGCGGCCCGGTGCACGAACCGTCGCTTTGCGTCCACGAACGGTCACCGAGGTCACGAGCGGGTCACGACGCGGAGGTCGGAGGTCCCGTCCGGACGGGTCGGGCGTCTACGCGGGGGTCGCGGTCGAGGTCGACCGTCGGGACGATCCCGTGGGCGGGCGGTCCTCCGGCATGGGCAGGAGCACGCGCAGGAGGAACCAGCGGTCCTCGGTGTTCACCGTCATCGAGCCGCCGTACTTCTCCGCGGTGTACCGGATCGACTTGAGCCCGTACCCGTGCCGGGTCCGGTCGGCACGTCGCGTGACGATGTCGCCGCCCTCGGTGTGGAGCTCGCCGGAGAAGTAGTTCTCGACCGTGAGCATGACGAACCGGTCGCGCGCGTAGACGGCGACCTTGATGATCCGCTGCTCCGGGTCCGGCACGGCCATGACGCCGTCGATCGCGTTGTCCAGCGCGTTGCCGAACACCGCGGCCACGTCCATCGCGGACATGAAGTCGAGCAGCGCGCCGTCCACCACGCACGTGAGGTCGATGTCGCGCTCGGCGCACTCCTGGCTCTTGGTCGTGAGGATGACGTCGAGCACGCCGTTCCCGGTGTCCGCCTGCCGCGCGTGGCCGGAGATGCTGGCCTCCAGGTCGTCCAGGTACGACGCGCGCCGCGCCGGGTCGACCTCGGCGCGGATCACGCCGATCTGGTGCTTGAGGTCGTGGTACTTGCGGTGGACGATCTTCATGTTCCGCTTGGACTGCAGGTACTGCTCGTGCTGGCGGCGGAGCATCTCGTCGATCGCGCGGACCTCGGACCGCGCCTGGTGCTGGAGCCGCTGACCCTGCTGCGCGTAGAGGGCGACGAACCCGCACAGGTCGACGAGCGTACGGATGTAGAAGATCTCCAGGCCGAGGCGCCCGCTGAACGGGGTGTTCGCGTTGAGGAAGCTGATGTTGCTCATGAAGAACGTGACGAGCGCGATCGCGACCGCCGACGCGAGCTCGCCGACCGTGACGTCGAGCTCCTGGTCGGGGCGGAAGTGTCGCGACTCGACGACGTACGCCACCCCGTACCCGACCGCGTAGACCAGCACGAAGAACGCGACCTGCCACACCGTCCCCGGCCGGCCCTCGGGCAGGAAGAAGAAGCAGTGCACCTGCCAGTGCAGCGCCGCCACGAGCTCCGCCAGCACGAGCGCGCGGGCCGCGAAGTAGCCCGCGTCCCGCGCCGAGACCCGGGTCGCCGCGACGATGAAGCCGTACATGCACGCGACCGCGGCCGCCATGCCCACGGTCCAGAGCTGCCGCGGGAGCAGGTCGGCGAGCACCTGCACGCCCACCTGCACGCCGAGCGCCGCGACCGCGAGCGCGACGAGCCGCGGGCGGGGCAGGCGCGGCCGCCGCAGGAGCACGTAGACCAGGCACGCGAGCCACTCGGCGAGGCCGGTGAGCGCGCGCGGGATGTCGGGCAGGGTCTCCAGGATCGAGGCGGCGTGGGTCATGCGCGCCGCGCCCCGAGGTAGTCGGTCAGCGCCGCGAGGAACGCCTTCTTGCGGGCGCGACTGATGAGCAGGTCGTGGCCGCCGACCAGGAGGGCGCTGTTCCCCCGCACCGCGAGCACGTGCCGCAGGTTGACGACGTACCCGCTGTTGCAGCGGAAGAAGTCCTTGCCCTCGAGCTGCGCCTCGAGCGCCTTGAGCGGCCCGACGACGGAGTGCCGCCCGTCCACGGTGTGCACGGTCGTGCGGTGCTTGGCGCTCTCGAGGAAGACGATGTCGTCGGTCGCCACGCGCGCGAGCCCGCCGTCGACCGCGAGCAGCAGGTAGTCGGCGGACCGGCGCCGCAGGCGCGCGACCGACCGCTTGAGCTCCTGGGAGAACGCGAAGTACCGCAGCGGCTTGAGCATGTAGCTCAGCGCGTCGACCTCGTAGCCCTTGATCGCGTGCTGCGTCATGTTGGTGATGAAGATCAGCACGACGTCGGCGTCGACCTGACGGATGCGCCGCGCGGCGCTGAACCCGTCGAGGTTCGGCATCTCCACGTCGAGGAGCAGGATGTCGAAGTCGGGCCGGTACCCCGCGACGACCTGCTCGCCGTCGCTGAACATGGCGACCGCGAACTGCTCGTCGTGCTCGCGCTCGTACCGTCGCAGGTACTCCACGAGCAGCGCGCTGCTCGCGGGGTCGTCCTCCACGATGCCGATCCTGATCACGATGCCGTTCTCCAGGGACTACGCCCCCGGGCGGGACCCGCGCCGACCGCACACTGCCGTGTTGCCGCCGCGATCCCGCCCTGCGCCTACGTTGCCGTCGGGTCCGTCGTCACGACGACGGGCCCCGGCCATTATGGGCCACCGCGCGTGGAAACGGGCCACGTGGTAGGGATTTGCGGTCAGCGGAGGTCGCGCACGTAGGCCGCGGCGCCGTCGTACGCGGCGATCCGGCGCTCGTAGTACGTCGCGATGATGAGCAGCAGCCCGCCCGCCGCGGCGAGCGTGAGCATCCACGGGCCGGCGGAGATGCGCGTGCCGAGCTGGGACACGAACACGACGAGGATCTCGACCGGCAGCACCCCGACGCCCAGCAGGAACGGTGCCGCGAGGTGCGTGCGCGTCCCCACGAGCACCGCGGCGAGCGCGAGCGCGATGACCAGGACGGCACGCCAGGTGCGCGCGTCGGTGTACGTCGCGAGGACCGACGGGCCGAGCAGCGCGAGGATGCCCGGGGCCAGCGTCCGCCATGACCCGGTGAACCCGACGGGCCACCCGGCTCGGGTCGCCGTCGCGCGCACCGGCACGCCGCCCGCGCCGGCCGTCTCGGCGGCGTCCACGGCGCCGGGGTCACCGCCCGCGGTGCCCGGCGCCGCGGTCGTGCCGGCCGCGAGCGCGAGGTACCCCGCGACGAGCAGTCCCGCACCGAGCGGGAGCGAGAAGACCTCGACGCGCAGCTCGCGCGGCGACCACGCGCCGATCGCGGCGACGAGCGCGAGCGACCACGTGAACCACGCGGGCGGGAGGTCGAGGCGTCCCCGGACGGCGCGCCGCACCCCGACCACGAGCAGCACCAGGAGCCCGACCTCGACGAGCCAGACCGTCGCGATGACGCCCCACACGGGCCGCACGTTCGCGACGGTCCCCACCACGACCAGCGCCGCGGCCGGCGCCACGGCCCAGCGCCGCGCGAGCGCGGCTCCCCGGCCGCGGTCACGGGGAGCCGTGCCGGCTCCCGCGAGGCCCGCCCCGAGCGCGACGGCGCCCCCGGCGAGCGCCCAGGCGAACCCGAGCACGAACACCGCGCCTCCTCCCGGCGCGTGCGCCACGTGGAGCGACTCGACGGTCCCAGCGGTCGCGGCGAGCACCCCGGTGCCCGCGAGCCGCAGGGCCGCGGCGCGGCGCCACGCGCCCTCTCCGGCCCCGCGACCCAGCAGGACCGCTGCGAGGACGACCACCGCCCCGGCCGCGACGAGGAGCGGTGCCCGCAGGTCGCCGGCCCCGCGCGCCGCGCCCAGGACCAGCACGGACGGCACGACGAGCAGCACGAGGCCCGCGCCCGCGAGCTCCCACCAGCGCCGGGACCGCCGCGCGAGCAGCGCCCCCGTGACGACGGCCGCGAGCGCCGGCGGCGCGGTGTACGCCTCCACGAGACCGACGTCGGCGGCGGCGAGCGCCGTCCACAGCGCGGCGGTCCCGAGCGCGGCCGCGAGCCACCACTCCGCGCGCCGGTCGCGGTCGCGCGCGGCGAGCCCTGCGCCCACCGCGAGCAGGAGCAGCACCGCGACCGCGACGGTCGGCCCGGCGGCGGGGCGCCCGAACGCGAGCCCGACGGCGATCGCGCCCGTGAGCGCGGCGCTCGCCTCGACCGCGACGCGTCCCGCCACCAGGCGGATCCGCGCGGTGAGCGGGCGTGCCGCCGCGAGCGCCGCCGCCACGAGCAGCGCGACGACCGGCAGCACGACGGGCGAGCCGCTCCCCGGCAGGACGAGGGCGCCCGTGCTGACGACGGCGACGGACGCCGTCGGCAGGACGAGGGCCGCGGCGACCACGCGCAGCGCGGTGACCGACCCGGGGCGCCGCGAGCCGACGAGCACGACCTCCAGCGCGAGCATCGCGACGCACGCGGCGACGGACCACCAGCTGCGCTCGTCGACGACCGTGAGGACGCCGAGACCGAACGGGACCGCCGTCACGCCGAGCACGGCCCACCACGTGTCCCTGTCGACGCGCGGGACGAGCGTCACCGCGAGCGCGGCGAGCGAGGCGACCCCGGAGACCGCGCACAGGACGGCGACCGTCCCGGCGCCGCTCCAGGCGAGGGTCACGCCGAGCACGAGGAGCGCGTACCCGTAGGCGGTGCCGACGAGGGGCGCGTGCAGGCCCCGCGGAGCTGCCGCGCGCGCCGCGAGCAGGAGCGCCCCGGCGACGACCGCTCCGGCGGTCGCGGTCGGGCGCGTGACCCACGACCCGGCGACGAGGAGCACGATCGCGGCGACGGTCCCCGCGACGGCGGCTGCGCGCCAGAAGCGCACCTCGGCCCGCCCGACGGGGACGACGCCGTGCCGGACCGCCGCACGCGGGCCGGGGAACCGCCGGGCGACCGGTCGCACGGCACGAACGGACCCGCGCCGGACCGCCCGGACGAGCGCGCCGGGCGCGGCGACGCCCCCGGGCGCACCGGTCGCGGCCGGGCGGGCGGTCACGACGAGGAGCACGGCGGCGAGGAGCGCGAGCAGCGCGAGCGAGGTGACGCCCGCGAGCCGGGGGTCCAGCACGAGCGCGACGACGAGCACGAGGAGCACCCACGGCCCGAGCGCGCGCCCCGTCCGCACGACCGGGGCGGCACCGAGCCGTCGCGCCCCGGCCAGGCGTGGGAAGGGCACGGGGACCGGCGTGCGCAGCGGGAGCCGGGCGGCGACGAGGAGGACGACCAGGGCGGACACCAGGCCGGCGACCGTCCCGTCGAGCAGCGCCGCGCCGGCGGTGCCGCCGCGGACGCCCTCGCCCCACAGCCCGGCGGAGAGGACGCCGACGCCGAGCGGCGCGTCGGCGAGCGTCGCGCCGGTCCCGGCGGTCCCGGTCACGAGGACCTCGGCCGCGCGCACCCCCGCGACGGCGAGCGCGGGCCCGGCCCCGACGAGGGCGACGACCGCGCCGCCGAGGAGGACGTCCGAGCGTCCGACGGCCGGGACCGGGGAGCCGAGCACCCCGGACACCACGGGCGGCGAGGTGAGCACCAGGACGAGGAGCCACGTGGCGGCGGCGATCGCGGGGACCAGGCCGAGCCACGCGACGTCGCCTCCGGTGCCGAGCAGCGCGCCGGCGAGGACGGCCGTCGCGCCGCCGACCGCGTACCAGCGCCGTTCGCGGGTCGCGACGCGCAGCAGCGTGGCCACGCTCGCGGCGCCGAGCGCGACGAGCGCGGACCCGGAGCCGGTCGGCAGCCCGGGGAGGGCGGTGACGGTGAGCCCGACGACGACGGCGAGGGGCACGGCGACGGTGCGCACGACCCCGAGGAACGCCCGCTCGCCGCGGAGGGCGCTGCCGACCCGCGCGCCGGAGCGCGCCGCGACGGGCGCGGCGAACGCGGTGAGGCACGCCGTCGCGAGGAGCGCGAGCGCCCACCCCCACGGTGCCTGCGCGGCAGGCGCCGCGACGAGCGGCACGAGCGGCCCGAGCACGACGGCGCTCGTCACCCAGGCCCGCACCCGCGCCCGGTCCCCCACCGCACCGAGGCCCGCGACGACCGCGGCGAGCAGCGACGCGCGCGCCGCCGCCGCGCCCGCCACGTCGAGCCCCCACGCGCTGAGCGCGAGCTCGACGTCCACGACCGCGAGCACGACGGCGAGCCCCGCGACCGCCTCGGCGGACGAGCGCAGCCCCCGCGACCGCAGGAGCACCGCGGCCCCGACCGTGAGCACCGTGACGACCCCGGTCACGAGGGCGCGCAGGGCGAGGTCGTCGGCGAAGGTGAAGAAGACGAACACGACCGTCGCGACGGCGAGCAGCCCGGCCCCGGCGCCCGCGAGGACCGGCTGGAGGCCCACCGAGCGGGGCGGCGCCGCAGCCGGTACGACGCCGGCGTGCGACCCCACGGGCGCGGACGGGACCGGCCCGACGGCTCCGGGCGCCGGGGGACGGTACGGCGCGGTACGGCGCGGGCCGGGCACCGGTCCCGGCACGGAGCCGCTCACGGGACGGGGCTCCGGTGCGGCGGCCAGGGGGCGCGGGCCCGCCTGACCGCGGCCGGTCGCGTCGAGTGGGCGCATCGCGCGCGGCGGGCCGGCGGGGACCGGGCGCGCTCCGGGCGGCGCCGCGACCGCCGCGCGGGCCGCCCAGGCGGCGGCCGCGGGCTGGCTCGCGCGCAGGGCGTCGAGCGCGGCCTGACGGCGCGAGAGCGCGTCGGCCGCCTCGGTCGACGCCGCGGCGACCTCGAACGCGAGCGGACCGGTGAGGTCGAGCAGGCACCGGTCGCACCGTGACGACCGCAGGGTCGCGGCGCACGCGGGGCAGGAACGCGTCTCGGGCAGCCGCGCCAGCGCGACGTCGACCCACGGCTCTCTCATGACGGACATCCTGGCGAACCTGTGAGGCTCCTGGGGACGCGTCCACAGGGGGTCGCGTGGCGGTCCGGTGAAGGCTCCCGGCGCGCGGCGTCCGGCCGTCAGCTGCCGAGGCGGGCGACGAGCGCGCGCGTGAGCGGCGCGTCCACGCCCGCGCGCTCGGCGGCACGGACGATCGCGCCGCCGATGGCGTCCACCTCGAGCGGCCGCCCGGCCTCGGCGTCGCGCAGCATCGACGACTTGGCCTCGGGCCCGAAGCGGTCGTAGAACGCGACCGTACGCTCGGGGTCCGACGGCGCGCCGCTCGCCGCGGCGACCGACGCGACCTCGCGCACGAGCGCCTCGAGCTCGGCGCGGTGCGCCGTCCGCACCTCGCCGATCGGGGCGCGGTGCGCCGTCGTGAGCAGGGCGAACGGCGCGAGGAAGCCGAGCTTGGCCCACATCAGCGCGGTCTCGTCCGCGTGGACGGTCGTGGGGACGCCCGCCGCGTCGAACAGGGCGCGCACGGCGTCGACACGCTCCGGCGCCACGCCGCCCGGGGCGACGTCGACCTCGGTGAACGTGCTCGTGTGCTCGATCTCGCCGGGCGCGACGCGCGTCGACTCGACGCGGATCGTCGCGGGGAGGACGCGCTCCGTCCCGAACCGCGCGCGCAGCACGGCGAGGTGGTCGAGGCCGTTGAGGAACGGGACGACGACGCCGTCGCCGAGCACCTCGGGCGGGACCCGGTCGAGCGCGTCGTCGAGCGCGGTCTGCTTGACCGCGACCACGACGACGTCGACCGGCTCGTCGAGGCGTGCGACCGCGCGTGCCGGCACGTGGACGTCGCCCACCTGCCGGCTGCGCACGTGCACCCCGTGCCCGGTCAGCACCGCCGCCGTGGCGTCGCCCGCGAGGAAGGTCACGTCGGCCCCGGAGCGCGTGAGCAGCGCACCGACCAGCCCGCCGACCCCGCCCGGCCCCAGCACCGCCACACCTCGGCCGCTCGTCGTCCCCGTCACCGTCGTCCTCCCGCCGTCCGCGTCGTCCCGTCCGACGGCCGGGAGCGCCCCGCCGTCACGTCGCGGGGACCTCGACCCTACCCACGGGGACGGAGCGCGCGGCGCCGGCGCCCGGCACGGTGAGCGCGGCGATGCCCGTCGTGATCGGGATGGCGAGGACGAGGCCGATCGAGCCGACGAGCGTGCGCACGACCTCCTCGGCGATCTCGCCGGACGTGAGGCTCGTCGCGAGGCCCTGGTCGGACAGGTAGACCGCCATGAGCAGCGGCAGGGCAGCGCCGACGTAGGCGAACGCGATCGTGTAGACGGTCGAGGCGATGTGGTCGCGCCCGATGCGCATCGCGCGCGCGAACAGCTCCCGCCGGGTCGCGAGCGGCGCGGCCGCCCTCAGCTCCCACACCGCCGAGGCCTGGGTGATGGTCACGTCGTTGAGCACGCCCATGCCCGCCAGCACGATGCCGCACAGCACGACGCCCTGGATGTCGAGCGAGGGCGCGTACTGCGGGATCCACAGGGACTCCTCCGAGGTGAGCCCCGTGATGTTCGACGCGCCCGACCCCCACCACCCGAGCACCGCCGTGATCGCGAGCCCGACGAGCGTGCCGAGCAGCGCCGTCGACGTGCGCGCGGTGAAGCCGTGCGCGACGTACAGCACCACGAACATGACGAGCGACGACGTCACGAGCGCGACGCCCAGCGCGTTCTGCCCCGTGAGCAGCGCGGGCAGCGTGAACCACGTGATGACGACGAACGCACCCGCGAGCCCGGCGAGCGCGGCCAGGCCCCGCCACCGCGCGACGGCCAGCACGACGACGGCGTACGCGATCGCGAGGATCCCGATGGGCAGCCCGCGCTCGAAGTCCATGAACACGTACGGGCTCGCGCCCGCCCCCACGGCCTCGGCGATGTAGAGGACGCGGAGCCGGTCGCCCGCGTCGAACCCGTAGGCGACGTACTCGGGCGGCGCGCTGACGGTGATCGCGTCGCCGCCCACGTCCTCGCCGCCCGCGCGCGACCCGTCGTCGAGGCGGGCGGGCACCTCGCCCGTGCCCGGGTCGATCGGCCCGGTGACGGTGGCGCGCAGGACGGTGCTGCCCTCGGCCGCGACGGGGATGCGGTCCGGCACGTCGGCGGACGCCGGCCACAGCGCGACCAGTCCGGCGAGCGTCGCGAGCAGGGCCGGGACGAGGAGCGCCGCGAGCGTGAGGCGCACGCGCCGCGTCGCAGGGGCAGCGGGCCCGTGCGCGTGGCCGTGCGGCTCGGGGGTCGGATCGCTCACCCGAGGATGCTGCCACGGCGGGCCGACGGCGCGGGGCGGCACGCGCCGTCGGGCGCCAGGGTCACTCCGGCAGCGTCACGTAGCCGCGGCGGACGCCTGCGACGAGCCGACGCGGGAGGGTGACCTCGCGCCCGTCGACGACGACGGTCACGAGCTCGGGCACCTGCGCCTTCCACTGCGAGCGGCGGGTACGGGTGCGGGAGCGGGAGAGCTTGCGCTTGGGCACGGCCATGAGAGGTCCTTCCGGTGGGTGGGACGCCCAGCCTAGCGTTTTGTGAGAACGGTTCTCAAGACAGGTCGAGGGTGAGCCGACGGACGGCGGTAGCATCCCGGGGGCCGCCCGCACGCCAGGCGGCGACGCAGCCGCCCCCGCCACCACCGCACGCAACGAGGAGCCACCATGGCCACGGTCGACTACTTCCTGTCCGGCGACCCCGAGGTCGCCAAGCAGCACCTGCACGCCGCGCTCCAGGAGCAGGGATTCACCGTCACCACCCGCCCCACGGGCCAGTGGGCCGCCGAGCGCGGGAGCAAGCAGAAGACGTTCTGGCTCGGCGCGTTCGCGGGCAAGGCGCAGCACCTCGTCTTCGCGGTCGACTTCATGGTCCACGGCGACCAGCTCGTGGCCCGCATCGACCGCCCGACCGGCCACGGCGCCATGGCCGGCGCGATCGGCGTGGCCCGCTCGAACAAGGCGTTCGCCGAGGTCGACCAGGCGATCGGCACGCGCCTGACGAACCACGGCATCCTCGCGAACGTCGTGCACGCCTGAGACGACCCCGCACACGCACGACGAAGGCCCGGAGCCCCTCGCGGGGTTCCGGGCCTTCGTGCTGCTGACCGCGCCGGCAGCGGCCGGTCAGCGAGACGTCACTTGGCGACGGCCTTCTTGAGCAGGCTGCCGGCGCTGATCTTCACGCCGAAACCGGCCGGGATCGAGATCTCCTCGCCCGTACGGGGGTTGCGGCCCGTGCGGGCGGCACGCTCGACGCGCTCGACGGACAGGAGGCCCGTGACCTTGACGGCCTCGCCCTTGCCGAGCGACTCGATGAGCACCTCCTGGAAGGCGTTGAGGGCCTTCTCGGCGTCCGCCTTCGACAGGTCGGCCTTGCTGGCGATGGCCGAGACGAGCTCGGACTTGTTGAGCGACATGCGAATCCCTTCTTCGGTTCACGACGCGCGGTGGTCACCACCCGTCGTCACGGTCTCAGTGTGCCAGCCGCGAGGCCGCGCACCGGGGACAACACTAGGGAACACGCGGAGTTTCGCGCGACTTCTCAAGCCTAGGACGTCGGCGCGTCGCCCTCGCCCACCCCGACGCCGAGGCGCGTCAGCCCCGCGCGCGGCACTCCGCGCACGTGCCGAAGAGCTCCACGACGTGCTCGATGTCCACGAACCCGTGCGCCCCGCCGACGCTGCGCGCCCACGACTCGACGCTCGGCCCGTCGATCTCCTCCGCGCGGCCGCACGAGCGGCACACGAGGTGGTGGTGGTGCTCGGCACGGGCGCAGCGCCGGTAGAGGCTCTCGCCCTCGGCGGTGCGCAGGCTGTCGACCACCCCCGCGTCCGTGAGCGCCTGGAGGCCGCGGTACACCGTCGCGAGCCCTACGGCGTCACCCCGGGCCCGCAGGTCGTGGTGGATCGCCTGCGCGCTGCGGAAGCCCCCCTGCCCCTCGATCGCCTCGAGCAGCGCTGCCCGCTGGCGCGTCATCCTCTGCACGGCTCCCGCCTCCCGCTCGACCGACATCCGAGGATCTCACGGGATCCCGAGACGCGCCGATGCCGCGGTTCGCCCCTGGGAGGGCGAACCGCGGCGCGTCGGCACCGTGCGAGCCGGTCGGTCGCGTCAGCCCTGCGAGGACGTCTCCTCGTCGGCGTGCTCGTGGTCGTGACCCTCCTCCACGTGCTCGCCGTCCTCCTCGCCGTGCTCGTGCTCGTGCTCGGAGGCGCCCGCCTCGGCCGCGCCGGAGACGCCGTTGATCTCGTTCGGCTCGACGTCGAGGTCGACGCTGTTCCACACCTCGCCGGTCTCGATGTCGACCGCGTGGATCGCCTTGTTCGCCGGATCCGTCACGTAGGCGGAACCGTCGAGCACGAAGATCGCGGGGCGCGGCGCCTGCCACTCCTCGGGCTCCTCCCACGCGTCGAGCACCGGGATCGAGCGGACGAGCTGCTTGGTCTCCGGGTCGATGACGTGGATCTGACCGTCCGTGCCGAGCACCAGGGCCTCACCGCCGTCGCCGCGCGCGAGCGATCGGAAGGTGTAGCTCGACGGGAGGTCGACGAGCGTCAGCTCGCCGGTCGCGGTGTCGGTGAGGGAGACGCGCGTCGGGCGCTCGAGCTCGGCGTCGGGGTCCGACTTGTAGTCACCGAGCACGACGCTGGAGGCCTCGGTACCGGCCTGGTTGCCGATGCGGCCGTAGGCGTCGGGGCTCGCGACCTTGGTGATCGCGCCGTCCTTGTAGACCAGGACGCCGTCCTCACAGCCGATGAGCACCGCGTCGTCGGCCGCGACGGCCTCGCCGTGCACGCCGGGGCACTCGTCGGAGGCCGCGATCTCCTGGTCGTCGGCGTCGAGCACGCGGATTCCCGTGCGGGCGTCCTCGGTACCCTCGGAGACGACGAGCGTGCCGTCGTGCAGCTCGATCGCGACGCCGTGGTGCGCCTCGGGGGTCGTGTGCTCGCGCGTCTCGCGAGCCTCGTCCGCGACCTCGCCGGAGTCGAAGACGGTCACCTGGCCCGTGCCGTCGTCGAAGAGCGCGGTGCGGCCGTCGTGGACGACGACGTGGCCCGGCTTGTCGGCCGCGAACACCGTGTCGGTGAGCTCGGGGTCGGCGGTGTAGTAGTGCGAGTGGTCGCCGTGCGGCTCGGCCCAGGTGCCTGCGTCCAGCACCTGGAAGCCGCCGGTGGTCGAGACGAGCAGATGACGCCCGTCACCGGCGCCGTTCAGGCGGTTGAACCCGTCGAGCTCGATGTCGTCGACGACCTCCAGGGTCGTCGCGTCGAGGACCTGGATGCCGCCGTCGTACGTGACAGCGATGCGCGGCGTGACGGTCGCAGCCTCGCTGGGCTTGCTGGCCACCTCCTCGGTCGTGGACTGGTCGGCGCCGGGGTCCGTCTGCGTGCCTCCCGTCGAGCAGGCGGCGAGGAACGTGAGCGGCAGGACGAGACCGAGAGCCGCGAGGCTCCGGGTCCGGGTGCGTGCAGAGGGGGTCATGCGTGGTCGGTCGTCGCACGCTGACAGGCGACGACCACTCCTTTCCGTGCGGGGACGAAGCCGGTGGACGGCTTGTCCTCGCACGCTATCAGAACTTGGAATCATTCTCATTATCGACGTCGTTTTCATACGCGGCGCAGACGCCGCTCAGTCAGGAGCGGACCCCGAGATCGACGAAGCCGCGCTGGGGACGCAACGCGCAGCCCACCCGCGACGGCCTCGCGCCACACCCACTCGGCATCGCCGCACCGCGTGCACCAGCGGAAGACGCGCGAGCCCAGGGCCCACGAGACGGTACGCGGCAGCTGCCCGCAGAGCGCAGTGCGTCGATCGGTGCCGCGCGCGACGACGACGGCGCCACCGCTCTGACCCGGGATCGCCGCACCAGGGCTCACGCGCCACCGGGGTCGGGCGACCGCGGACGACGATCCTCCACGACACCGGGGCCCGACTCGTGACGCGAGAGTCGTGGATACCGCGACTGCAGTAGATGGCTACGCCGATGAGCTGATCCGAACCTCGGAGCCGACGGCGAGGGTGACTACCTCGGCGAGGACGTGGATGCTAGGCGGAGCCGGCTCCTCCACGACCTCGCGGTGCTCGGCTCGACCACGACGAAAGGGGGCTGATGGAGCCCGTCGATCTTGCCTCCCCACCAGGACGCCAGGGCAGCCGCCGTTGGCACCAGTACGTCGCGCGACGGTGGCCAGGCGGCGAGGACCGCTGGGACGGTCTTCTGGACGTCGCCCTGGTGATTGCGGTGGTCGTCCGCGGGTGGCTCGTGATTCAGGACGGGGACGTGGCTGAGGCCGTGATCCTGGCGGCGGTCGCGGTGGTGCTGGCGTTGCGACGCCGTCACCTCCACGTTGCCACCGGTGTCGTGTGCGCCCTGTCGGTCCTCGCAGCGAGCTTCGGCGCCGACCCGACGGTGTACGCCGTCCTCACGTGCGCCGCACTCTTCAGCGCGGCGATGCATGTCCGAGCTCGCTCGGTCCTGGGGCTGGCAGCAGGCGTCCTCGTCGTGCTGGCACTGACGATCGCTGAGTCCGGCGGCGGGTCCACGCTCGTCGTGTCGTTCCTGACGGTCACCACCTGGACGGCTCTGGCGCTCGGTCTCGGCTCCGCGGTGCGTGCGAACCGTGACTACGTCCTTGCTCTCGAGCACGAGGCGGTCGCCATCCGGGCTGCCCGGGTGAGCGAGACGGCCCGTCACGTCACGGACGAACGTCTGCGCATCGCGCGAGACCTGCACGACGCGGTCGCGCACTCGATCGCCGCGATCAACATGCACGCCGGCGCCGCGGAGCGGCATCTTCGCACCGACCCAGCACGAGCCGAGGACTCGTTGCGCCAGGCGCGTAGTGCCAGCCGAACGGTACTGCTGGAGCTGCGCGACATCGTCGCTGTGCTCCGGTCGACCCAGAGGGCGGAAGATGACGACGTGACGGGACGTGTCTCGGCGTCCGGCGTCCCGGCGCTGCTCGCCGAGGCCAGAACGCGAGGTGACGCGGTTCGCGCGGACGTGGACGTCGAACTTGCCGGGTTGGACCCCGCGGTGGGCGCGGCGCTCTACCGTGTCGTGCAGGAGGCGCTGACGAACGCTCACCGCCACGGAGACGGAGACGTGACGGTGACCATCCGGGACGACGGCGACGCGGTCGTCGTCGACGTGGTGAACCGGGTGGCGGTCGTGCAGGGTCGCTCGGTCGGGGGCTATGGCCTGGTCGGCATGCGCGAGCGCGTCGAGCAGGCAGGTGGACGGCTCGAGGTCGGTGGCGACGCGGGCGTGTTCTTCGTGCACGCGTGGCTGCCCCAGACGCGTCACCCGGTGCGGCAGGCCGGCGACACCTCCCTGGATGCGACGTGGTGACGCGCGTCCTGCTGGTGGATGACCAGGTCATGATGCGCACGGGCCTGCGCGCCATCCTGGACAGCTCGGAAGCGATCGTGGTCGTCGGCGAGGCCGCCGACGGTGCCGATGCGATCCGCCAGGCCGTCGACCTGCGCCCGGACATCGTGCTGATGGACTTGCGGATGCCGGGTGTCCACGGCGTCGAGGCCACCCGCCGGTTGCGGAGCGACCCGCGACTGAGGGACACCCGCGTTCTGGTGCTGACCACCTTCGACGGCGACGCCGAGACCGTCGCCGCGCTTCGTGCCGGCGCCTCGGGCTTCCTGGGCAAGAGCGCGGGGCCCGACGAGCTGATCGAAGCCGTTCTCGACGTCGCCCGTGGACGAGCGGCACTGTCCGCGCACGCGCTGAGCGTCGTGGTCGAGGACGTCTCTCGTCGAAAGGCCCGTGACACGCAGGACGAAGACCTCGCGCGACGGGTTTCCACGCTGACCTCGAGGGAGCGCGACGTGGTCGCGGCCGCCGCCCAGGGCGCAGACAACGGGCAGATCGCCGCGCAGCTGTTCATCTCGCCCTTCACCGTCAAGACGCATCTGAACCGCGCGATGACGAAGCTCGGTGCAAGGGACCGGGCCCAGGTGGTCGTGCTCGCCCACAGGGCGGGGATGGCGTAGCAGCGATCGACGTGCGGCTTCGGTCTACTGCGGTTGCGGTAGCACGTGCGTACCACGGGACGACGCGTCCTGCACCGGTGCGCCGACAGACTCGTCCTGCGGGTGGCGCGGCGGAGGGCCGCGCCATCCGACCACAGGCCCGAGCCACGCTCACCTGAGCACCGAGCCGCACGCGCTCGACGTCGGGCCGATCCGCCTTTCCCAACCCAAGAGGTTCTTCGCATGGCAACGTTCTTGTACCGACTCGGGCTGATGGCGGCCAGACGCGCTCGCCTCGTCATCGGCTCCTGGGTCGCCGCGCTGGTGCTCGCGGTCGGCGCCTACCTGGCGTTCGGTGGCACTCTCGTGGGGTCCTTCGAGATCTCCGGCACCCCGACCGCCCAGGTGACCGACGAGCTCCAGGAGCGGTTCGCGGGCGCCGGTGGCGCCTCCGGTCAGCTCGTGTTCGCCTCGAGCGACGGATCCGCCCTCGACCAGGAGGACGAGGCCGCGATCGCCGACCTCATGGACGACGTGGACACCATCGACGGCGTCACGGCCGTCGTCGACCCGTTCGACGCCGCGAGCACCGCGCAGCAGCAGCGTCAACGGCTCGCGGACGGCGAGGTCGAGCTGGCGAACGCGCGCGACCAGCTGGACGCGAGCCAGGCACAGCTCGACACCGCGCGTACGCAGGCCGAGGGAGCGGGTCAGGACCCAGCCGTCGCTGCCGACGTCGCCGCGCAGCAGGCAGCGCTCGACGAAGCTCGCGCCGAGCTCGACGCGCAAGAGACCACCCTCGCTCAGGGGATCGCCCTGCTCGACCTGGCCGACGACATCACACCGGTGTCGGACAGCCGCGAGGCGGCGATCGGGACGATCCAGTTCGACGAAGACCCGGTCGACGACCGGGTCCTGGACGCGCTCGCCACCGTGATCGAGGACCATGCCATCGACGGCGTGCTGGTCGAGCGCGCCGGCAGCGCGGCAGAACCGCCGCAGATGTCCCTCTTCGGCCCGGGCGAGGCCGTGGGCCTCCTCGTCGCCGCCGTCACGTTGTTCGTCATGCTCGGCACG
Organism: Cellulosimicrobium cellulans; assembly: GCF_016921195.1. Classification (GTDB taxonomy): domain Bacteria; phylum Actinomycetota; class Actinomycetes; order Actinomycetales; family Cellulomonadaceae; genus Cellulosimicrobium; species Cellulosimicrobium cellulans_F. The sequence goes on along the minus strand of NZ_JAFGYF010000001.1, from coordinate 442,774 downwards.
TTCGTCGGCGCCGGTCTGCCGTTGGTCAACGCCCTCGTGGGCATCGGCACGGGACTCGCGGGTTCGCTCGCCTTGTCGGGTGTCATCGAGATGAACACGGTGATCCCCGTTCTGGGCCTGATGCTCGGTCTCGCCGTCGGGATCGACTACTCGCTGTTCATCCTGAACCGGCACCGCAACCAGCTGCGTGACGGGACGGCACTCCAGGAGTCGATCGCTCGCGCGAACGGAACGTCCGGCAACGCCGTGGTGTTCGCCGGCCTCACGGTCGTCATCGCCCTGCTCGCCCTGAACGTCACCGGGGTGGCCTTCCTCGGCCTCATGGGCACGGTCGCCGCGGTCTGTGTCCTGATCGCGATGGCAGTGGCCGTGACCCTCACACCAGCCCTCCTCGGCCTGCTCGGGAACAGGATCACACCGGCTAAGGAACGGCGAGGCCTCCGGGCGATGAAGCGAAAGGCGCTGCCGTCGACCCCGATGAGCACTCGCCGAGCGGTCATCACGCTGACCGCGGGACTGGGTGCGATGCTGGTCATGGCGATCCCCGCGCTGGACATGCGTCTCGGATTGCCGGACGGCGGCTCGGAACCCGTCGACTCGGACGCCTACCGGGCGTACGAGCTCGTGCAGGAGCAGTTCGGCGCAGGAGCCACCAGCCCGCTGCTCGTGGTGGCCGACCTCGGTGCTCCGGTAGACGAGACAGATCTCGTCGGCACGCAGGTCCGCGTGGGTCAGGCGATCGCCGAGTTCGACGACGTCAGCGGCGTCGCCCCAGCAGGGGTCTCGGAAGACACGCAGATGCTGGCATTCCAGGTCATCCCCACCGGTGGGGCCAACGCTCTCGAGACCGAAGCCCTCGTGAACGACCTGCGGGACGGGTCGGGCTCCCTCTCGGACGTGGCCTTCGGTGTGGCGGGGACGGCCAGTGCCAACATCGACATCAGCCAGAAGCTGGCCGACGTGCTCCCGCTCTACCTGGCGGTCGTGATCGGCCTGTCCCTCCTGATCCTCGTCATCGTCTTCCGCTCGATCCTCGTCCCGGTCACGGCGACGATCGGGTTCCTCCTGTCCGTGCTAGCGGCGTTCGGGGGCGTGACGGCGATCTTCCAATGGGGATGGTTCAGCGACGTGCTCGGCATCCACAACCCCGGCCCGGTCCTGAGCTTCATGCCGATCCTGCTCGTCGGGATCCTGTTCGGCCTGGCCATGGACTACCAGCTCTTCCTGGTGTCGGGGATGCGCGAGGCCTACGCCCACGGTGTGCCGGCTCGCCTCGCCGTCCAGCACGGCATGCACCACGGGAGAACCGTGGTCACTGCCGCCGCGATCATCATGATCTCGGTGTTCGGCGGCTTCGTCTTCACCCACTCGGTCATGATCCAGACCATCGGGTTCGGTCTGGCGTTCGGCGTGCTGGTCGACGCGTTCATCGTGCGGATGCTGCTGATCCCCGCAGTGATGCACGTCCTCGGGAAGCACGCATGGTGGCTCCCGAGCTGGCTGCATCGCATCCTTCCTGACGTCGACGTCGAAGGCGCGAAGCTCGAACGGGAGCGCACGACGTTCACCCCGAGCGCCGCGTCCGTCCCGGTGGCCTGAAAGGCTGGCGGCGCGCAGGTTCGAGGACCGCGGACCCCGGTGCGCGGATGATCCGCTCTACTGCGCCGCTGGAGTCCGCAGCACCCGCCATCAGTGGATCGCTCGTGCGGGTCGTTGCGCCTGCTGTGTGGTGACCTCACACAGGGAGGTTCACGCCCGCGAGGGCCTCGACCTGTGTCCAGACGCGCCGCGCCACCTCTGCGCCCGGAGCAGCAGTACGTGCCGGCGTGGGTACCCGCACCGGCACGCCCCGCATCCCCTCTCGAGGTGCGACGTACTCCCCACCACGGACCCCCGGATCGGTCAGCGCACGCACCCCCGGCCCCGCCGCGGCGTCCTTGCCCTGCGCCCACGGGGTGTAGGGGTTGCGCTGGTACGGCGTGGTGTCGTCGCGGATGCCCGGGCGGTGGGGTGTCTTGGCGTCCACGCCGACGCCGGGGTGCGTGACGATCGAGGCCACCGGGTGGCTGGCGGTGCGCAGTCGCCGATCGAGCTCGAACGCGATGACCTCCGTGACGGCCTTGGCCTTCGCGTACGCGACGATGCCGAGCCGCGGGACCCGGGTGGCGTCGTCGAACCGGGGCCGGAACCGTGCGACGAACCCGGTGGAGGCGTGCACGACGCGGCTCTCGTTCTCGTGGGCGACGGCGGTGGCCGTGAGCGCGGGCAGGATCCCGGCGAGCAACCGGAAGTGCCCGACCACGTGGGTGCCGAGCAGCAGCGGGAGGCCGTCCGAGGTCCGGTCGCGGGCACTCATCGACATCGCACCGCCGTTGAGGAACACCGCGTCGAGTCGCGGCAGTGCCGCGAGCTCCGCCGCCGCGTCGTCCACCGCGTGCAGGGAGCCGAGCTCCAGCACGACGGTCCGCACGTGCGCGTCCGGGGTGCGGGCGAGGATCGCCTCGCGCGCCGCCGCGAGCCGGGCGGCGGAGCGGGAGGCGAGCACGACGTCGGCGCCCGCTGCCGCCAGCTGCTCCGCCGCGAAGTACCCGATGCCTGACGTCGCGCCGGTGACGACGACGGTGCGTCCGTCCTGGCGGGGCAGCCGCGCCGGGTCCCAGGCGGAGTCGTCGGTCGCGCTGCGCGTCGTGGTGATCTCGGTCATCAGGCCCTCGTCTCAAAGTGGATTGTCCATCCGATTAGCCGTCACCATACCGGATGACCTATCCACTTCGGCTACGGTGGTGGCCATGACACCACTGCGCGCCGATGCCGCTCGCAGCCGCGAGCGCATCCTCGCCGCGGCCGCCGCCCAAGACCGCGCGGCCCTGCGACTCAATGACGTCGCTCGCGCCGCCGGCGTCGGGGTCGGGACCGTCTACCGGCACTTCCCCACCGTCGACGCCCTCGTCGAGGAGCTCACCGCTGCCACCGTTGAACGGGCGCTCGACGCTGCGCGCGCCGCCCTGGCCCTCGACGACGCCGGAGCGGCGTTCCATGGTTTCCTGGCCGCCATGCTCGACCTGCTGCTCGCCGACGAAGGGCTGCAGCAGGTGCTCCTGGCTGCGGACGGGTCGTCCTCCGTGGTTCGCGACGCCAGGGCCGAGCTGACGCGAAGCGCCGCCACGCTGCTGGACCGCGCCCAGCGGGCCGGGGCCGTCCGAACAGAACTCACCCTCGACCAGCTCATGCACCTCGCGTGCGGGTTCGAGCACACCGTCCGGCTCGGCGCCCCGGAAGACCGCGGCACCATCACCGCCGTCTTCCGGGCGGGTCTACGGCCAGATCGATGAACCGTTCTCCCGTCGGGTCGTGGCGGCCCATGCGCGGTTCGAGGCTCAGGCTCGCCGAGCTACCTGCTCAGAACCTCGCACGGGATGGTCGTCACCAACGATCGCTTCGAATGAGGCTCCTGTCAGGCCGTAGCGGCGGCCGCTGCGCGGCCGCAGACATCGCTCTTGTGGCACGGGGTGCTCCGCCCTCCTGGCTCTCCTGCTCACCCGCCGGTTCCTCGCCGTCCGGCGAGCGACCACGCTCTGGCCTCTCATGTCTCGCCGGCCTCTCGCGCCGCCTGCACTCGGCGCGCTGCCGGACGTCAAGCCGCTCGACGCCTTACCGTCCGACCGGCGCAGTGACCGCCACCGTGGTCCCGGCGAGCCGCTCGGGCGCTCGTCGGCACTCTGGTCGCTGAGGGCAGGTGACGCGGGCCGCTCTGGCCGACAAGGCAGAGTGCGCCGCGCCCGCGGGCGGGCGGGCGGGCGGGCGGATCGAGCGTCGCCGACGATCGCGTCGACGAGCGGGCTGGCGGGTGTGGACAGGTGAGGGCCCACGGGGGGCGCCACGGGTGGTGCGCTCGACGTCAACCTCGCAGGCACCTCCCGCTCAGTCGACGCCGGACCAGCGGTGCGCGGCTGCCTCGAGCCGCACGGTGGCCTGCCTAGTACCTTTTGCCCGCATGCGCTTGACGGATGAACTCGTGCATATCGTCTTGTCTCGCGCTGTCGCCGACCCTCTTCTGGATCCACCCGGATGCGTGGAAGAACTCGACCGCCGCCGGGTTCTCGACGTCGACGAAAGCACGCCATTCGAGTGTCGGAGGGTGACCGTCCCAGCGGAGCGCGGCATCGAGCGCCGTCCTCCCGAGCCCCTGGCGGCGCCGATCCGGGTCGACGGCCAGCGCCGTGACGACGTGTGCCGCATCGCGCTCTTCGGTCGCCCATGCGCAGCCGACGACGGCCACCGGCTCTCGCTCGATCGTCACGACGAGTTCGACCCCGTCTGTCTCCACGAGCACGTGCTCGAGCCACTCCTGGTCGAGCGGGCCCAGCTGCTCGTTCAGCACCGGATCCTCATACCAGCGTGAGAGCCAGTCCCAGTCCTCGATCGCGAACCGACGGACTCTGATTGCGTCCACCCTCCACCTCCTTGCGCGTGTGCACGTGCGCGGCATCGCCCGCCTCGTCATGAGGACGGCCTTCGGCTACCCCCCGGGACCGCGCCCGCCATCTTCACCGGATCCTCGCCCTGAGGCCTACCCGGCATGGCACGGTCCACGCGGCGCGAGCGTGAGCCGGGGCTGGTCAGGGGTTCAGGCATTCGGAGATGTGGGCCTCGATCGCCGTTCCGCTCGGTCTCGGGTCACCGGACTGTCATGCGGCGAGCAGGTGGCGGTGTTGCTCGACCACGGTCTGCGGGTCGTCGTGCTGCGGTGCGCCCCGGACGACGTAGACCCGGACCCGGGCCTGGATGAGACGCCAGATCTGCAGGGACTGGGTGTGGCTCGCCGCGGCGGAACGCGACCTCGACTGAGCGATCCTCGAGGATGAGCAGCGCCGCTCCCGGAGTACGGGCGACACCGGTGGTCACCGGCCCCTGCGTGGAACCGTAATGAGCAGGAGGGCTGAACCCTCGGTTACACCGTCTCATGCTCAGGAACGGCGACGATCGTCGTCCCCGAGGCGTCGCAGTCGATCACCGTCAGGATCGCCTCGTCTGTCGTGAACTCGCCGAAAGTGAAGAACGTGGTCGAGTCGTACGGGTAGTTGAACGCTGACTGCGCTACGTCCTGGACCTCGATGGCGGGGTCGGCTTCGATGACGCACTCCGACGCATCCACCTCGTCGTACCCGTCACGGTTCACGAGCAGTAGGTAGGTGGTGGCCGCTTCCAGCTGCAGGTCGGCCGGCACGCCCTGCGACCTCGAGACGATCAAAGTGGCATCAGCGAGCTGCTCCACCTCGCGCAGGTCTTCCTCGGGGATGTGCTCGCGCCACGAGTCGGGACCCAGCGGTCCAGGGCCGCAGCCCGTGATGGTCAGAAGAGCCCCCGCGACAAGAGCGGCAACCGACGAAGTCCGCTTCCGGTTGCGATTCCTGTGGTTGACAACGATCACCGTTCCTCCGATTCTCACGACGTCGCGTAGCGGAACGCCTCCGCAACGGCGGCGATGGTCGCCGCGCCACCCAGCCAGCCTCCGGGGTCGGTCATTGCCGACACAATCCCCAGCACCACTGGGGCGTCCAAGGCGCCAGCACCAGGGCGAGCACCGCCGACGGAAACCGAACGGGCCCGCAAGCTGCGTTGCGCGGAGCGAACGGGCTGCGAACATCCCACACCCACGCGCCAGCCACGGCCCGGTAGGTGGCCGCGCTCATCCTATCTACCAGGGGAAACACGGTTTGCGGGACGGCTTGCGCAAGACACGCGTGCTCGTCTCCCACGCTGGCTGGTGCGAGAAGGAGCACATCATGGGGTGGTGATCCCCGCTTCTCACGCCACGGCGTGCGGATGCCGATGCGTCTGCCGGAGCTGTGTTTCGAGCGCGACTCGGGCTCTGGCGTAGTGGGTGCGCGCGGTCGAGGCGCGGATCCCTGCGACCTCGGCAGCCTGCGCGAGCGTGAAGCCGTCCCAGTGCACGAGGCGTACGAGTTCGCGCTGGCGTGCCGGGAGCTGCACGACGGCGGCGCGCACAGCGTCTACCTCCTCGTCCACAGGCGCGGGGGAGGGCTTGTCCGCAAGACGTCGCACAGCCGCTCGATCAAGGCGTCCGCCCGGGCTTGGGATCTGCGGTGATTGGCCGCAGAGTGCCGGGCCACTCCGAAGAGCCACATCCGTGCCCCCTGCGGGTCCGTCGGCAGGTCCACGCGGCGTCGCCACGCGGTAGCGAAAAACGGTGCTCAGGACATCGGGCGCGTCTTGGGCGTCCATGCGCCGCACGAGATACGCGAGCAGGTCCGCCGCGTTGGCACGCAAGGCCTCCTCCGCGACATGGTCCCGATCGCCACCTGACGCGGAGGCACGGCGTGTCACGGCAGATCACCCACACCGCACTGCGCGGTCTCGACGAGGATCGCGGAGCCCGAGGCGTTCAGCCTTACCTGCGCAAGGACCTCCTCGACGGCGTCCTTGATGCTCGTGAAGCCGCCCTCCAGCGTCGTGCCGCCTGCCCCGTCGGACGTCACGGTGGTGTCGTCGGACGGCGCGACCTCGGCGATGACGTCGCTCCAGTCGTGCGCGCCGACGAGGATCGGTCGTGTGACGCGGCGACCGGGCCTGCGGGGCGCTCACCGCTCAGCCCGTACCGTGGCCCGCGTGCAGCCGAGAGACGATCGCGGCGAGCGGGTGAAGTCGACGCTCGCCGTGGCCGCGAGAGCGGTTCCCTAGAACACTGGAACCATGGGACTGACCTGGGCGCAAGCACCGAACGGCGAGTACGAAGCACGCGCGCACGAGGGCATCTATCGCATCGTGGCGCGCGGCAGCGAATGGTGCTTGGACAAGCCCCACCCCGTCCGAGGCCGGATCGGGGGATTCAGCACGCCCGCAGAAGCCATGGCGTGGGGCGAGGACCTACACCTGGCAGCAACAGGCCCGGCAGTGCGTACCGCCCAACCGACGTGGCCGACCGTCGACGAGTTCGCACGGGTCGTCGACGTCCAGCCCACGGTCTTGCGGTCCTGGATCGCCATGCACGTGGGCGGGTCGACCAGCCCTCGACGCCGTCTCGACCCGGCAACGCAGAAGCGGATCCTGAGGTTCCATCAGGACAATGTCGTTCGCTAGAACCTCCTGGGTCGGGTGTCAGAGGCGCTCTGCGTCGCCTGGGACGCGCGTACGCCCATCCTTGAGGTGACCCCGGACCCACGAGGCACCACCTTCAGGGGCGGAGGGAGCGACAACTCTGACGGGCTAGGCAAGATCGGCAACTGAGCTGGCGGTGGCGAGGAGCAGAGTGCGCTTGGCGTGGGCCCGGCCGGTTGGAACGTGCGAGAAGAGTGCGACGTCGAGGAGGCAAGGCGGCGGCGACCAGGGCGCCCGATGATGCCGGTCACCCTCGCACGGGTGTGGCATCCCCGTCCGAGGCGGTGCAGCGATATCGTCGACGAGGCTGTCGGACCATGCCGGGAGTCACGAGCGTCGGGTGGGACGGGTGGGGCCCGCGATCGGACTTGTGAGAGCGGGGCGTTGCGCCCGACCTGGATCCCGGTCGCCGTGACCACCAGATCACGACGGAGGAAGCTGACCTGCATCACGAGGGCGAAGCCGGTGAGGGCCGCGACGATGAGGAAGGGCACTGACGACCCGCTTCCCGGGTAGATTCACGCGGGTGACGGCAGGACGAGCACCGTGCGCAGCAGCCGGCGAGGGCCTCGGGCGGGGCCAGGCATGCTGAGGGCACGGCTGAAACGCGGACGGCGCGCGTGGGCCGAGGCACACGGATGGTCCTTCGCCGAGAAGTCCTCAGTGCCACCCGACGTGATGACCGGGAGCCCTCCGCGTCCAGAGACGGTCGAGGTCACTCACGAGATGCGGGGCCGCTTCGGCACGCGAGAGGCGTTCGTGCACGATCGCGCGCCGTTCGTCGGTGGCACCCAGGTGTCGCAGTTCTTCCGGAGCGTGAGTGGAGTGCGGGTCGCCGTGCCACTGCCGCGCGCCTATGCGTACTTCCCTGGCGGAGATCTCGTCAGCGGGTTCAGAGACCTCAAGCTACGGGCATACCTGACCCCGCACGTCTCGGGCTTCGAGCACTACCGCGACGTCCATCGCACCCGCTCGCACATCTGGTGCCAGCCCGGTGGCGGCCAGCATCTGATGCACGCACTGCACGCCGTGCTCGAAGCACCACTGCCCGCCGCCCCTGGCACCGCGGGAAGGCACCGCCGGATCATGTTCGCGACCGGTGAAGGATGGGTCCTGGCATGCGATCCGCTCGCCCTGGACGTCGAGGCGGACGTCCAACGCCTGGCCATGGCCGCCGCGATCGCACGACGGGCGGAATCGACGTACGCGCACTGACGCAGACGCGCGGCGCGCGGGGGGTCGACGAGCTCGTCGCTCCCGGCCGCAGCGCACGGCCCCGGCGAAGTGGTCGCCGTCGTGGCACCACTCCCGTCGTCCGGTTCACGCGCCCGTGGGCGTGCAGGGTGCGATGTCTTCTCGAGGCGCGCACCGCTCGAGTGTCACGTCGGGCTGGTCGGGCCGTCGGGGAACGTGCGCAACCATGCGCGCAGACGGCGTCGGGCGTTGGCGTACGCGGAGGAGGTGTTGAGCTGGATCATCCGGCCAGCGGTGTGCTTGCCGTACCACGGCGCCCCGTACAGCTCCTCGTCGCTCGCATCGGACACGAGGGCGACGATCTCGGCTCGCGCGACGTCGAGCCTGGCGAGCAGCGCAGGCCACGGCACGTCGGCGCAGTCCGCGTAGAACCTCTCGGCCAACGACCCCAGCTGGTTCCACCGGTAGCCCGGAGACGGAAGCTCGGGCTCCTCTCCCCTGGCGCGCTGCGCGTGCCAGGACACGACGAGCTCGTTCCACCCCACCAGGTAGGCCACGAGATCTGCCGGGCTCATCACGGCCCCTGCTCGATGCGCGGGCATGGACGTCTCCCGCACGCGGTCGGGCGGCACCCGCTCCAGGTCACGCACCAGCGCGTCGTACTCGCTCCCGATCGCGCTCAACAACTCCGGCTTGCTCCGCGGCACAGGCATCGATGCTCCACTCGTGGACGGCGGGGAACCCCAGCGCCCACAGTCTGCACTTCCTGGCCGTACGCGGGGAGAGCGTGAACATCTTCGCCGCGGACGAAGACGTCCGTGGCAGGCGTCGACGTGCCGGGACCGTCGTGCCAGCTCGTGCTGATCGACCGCATCCCGTTTCCCACCAGTCTCGACGAACAACCGCGCGAGACCACCCGCGCGGGACGTTGCGGCGCAACCAGTACCGCACGGTAGGCGAGCTGCAGGTCAGGGCTGGTCGAGGGCTGAGGCCTCGTGGGTGTGCGCGAGGTGGGCGTGGTCGTCGGACTCGCCAGCAGGAAGCGGCCCGAAGATCACAGGGTGCTGCCACCCTGAGCGTCCGCGGGCCGTCGTGGAGGGCGGCGACACCCACCGTCCACGCGCGCACACGCACACCAGTGCGCAGCTCGGCGCGACGCAGGGTTGGCACGCGCCACCTAGAGCGGATCGACAGCGCTCGCCATCAGCTGGGGAAGTGCCTGAGCTCGCGCCCCCGTGACGCCGTCCGGCGCGCCGTCGCCGGCGGCAGTACCGCAGCTCAGCGACCGTTGCGGATCTCGTCCAGGTAGCCATAGGCCGTCACCACGGAGATGCCCAGGCGCTTCGCCGTGCGCGGGATCGAGCGCTTGACGTGGAAGGCCCCGCGCTCGTCGAGATAGCGGAACACCTCGATGCGCTGCTGCTTGCCCAGCAGAGGCACCGGCGCGCCGACGTGCGCCACCGCGCGCTCGATCATCTCATCGAGGACGGACTCGATGTCGGCGCCGATGACCTCCTTCGCCTCGTGCGCGGGCACGCTCTCGCGCGGGGGCATGACGGTGTCGAGCGCTCCTTGGATCGCCTGGAACGGCGTGAGGTCGATGTTGACGCACAGTGCCGCGACGACCGTCCCGTCACGGTCGCGGAAGTACGTCGAGGAGCACCGCAGGTCCCTGCCGTCGGCGGTACGGCCGGAGTAGCCGTACTCGTCGTGGTCCGCGGGCTCGGACTGCAGCATGGTCAGGCCCAGGTTCGTGGACGGGCCGCCCACCGAGCGTCCGGTGACCGCACCGTTCTCGATCGCGAGGATGGTCCGGTCCATCTGTCGGCTGCGCAGGTCGTGCAGCACGACCTCGCAGTGCGGGCCCACCGCGGCGGCCATCGCGCGCATCACGGGGCGCAGCACCGCGACGAGCTCGTCCACCCCGAACCCCTCGGGAAGCGGCGCCGGTGACGTGGCGGCGTCGCTCATCGCCCCGGCTCGGTGAGGACTCATGCTTGACAGGCTACCAGTGCAGAATTTACGTTAACAGCACATAATTTCTTTGTAGTGCCTCACGCCGACAAGCCCGCAACGATGCGCGTGACGCTCGTCGATGTCGCAGGGCACTCGGACGACGACAACCTGGAGAGTCATGACCGACCCCGCTGAGATCCTGAGGCAGCTGATAGCCGTCCCGTCGGTGAATCCCCGAGAGCGGCCGGAGGCCGCCGAGACACCTCTCGCCGAACACGTGGCCCGCTGGGCGCAGGAGCGCGGGATGGTCGCCGAGCTGACGCCCGTGCGTGACGGGCGCTGCAACGTCACCGTGACGCTGCCCGGCGACTCCGAGGAGATCGTGCTCCTGGAGAGCCATCTCGACACGGTCGAGGTGGACGGCATGGCGGTCGACCCGTTCGAGATGACCGTGACCGACGGTCGCGCCTACGGTCGGGGGACCTGCGACGCCAAGGGCCAGCTGGCGGTCTTCATGGCCGCGATGGAGCGTGTCGCCGCCCGAGGCCGCCCGTCGCGCACCGTCGTCCTGGCCGGTGTGGTCGACGAGGAGCACCTCTACGTCGGCGTCCAGGCGCTGCGCGCACGGCTCCCGCGGCCTCCGGTCGTCGCGATCGTCGGCGAACCCACGTCGTTGCGGCTCGTGGTCGCGCACAAGGGCTGCATGCGGTGCCGCATCACCGCGCACGGGGATGCCGGTCACAGTTCGGCACCGTGGGGCCGGCGCAACTCGATCGCCCTGGCCGGCGAGGTCGTGGCGTACCTGCAGTCCGCGTCGTACCAGGACGCTCTCGCCGCGCGAGAGCAGCCCCTGGTCGGTCCTCCGTCCCTGGCCGTGACCCTCATCGAGGGTGGCACGGCCCCGAACGTGCTCCCGGAGTCATGCACCATCACGATCGACCGCCGCACGGTCCCCGGCGAGGACCCGCACGAGGTCTGGCGCGAGATCGCGCAGGACCTGGAGGCCCGGTGGCCCGGCGTCGTCGAGGTCGCCGAGCCGCACATCGTCGACTACGCGCTCGGCGCGGCGACCAGCAGCGAGCTGGACGCGCTGGCGGGCGTGCTGGGCCGTCATGGCCTACCCACGGAGCCGGTCGGCGTCGGTCACGGCAGCGACGCCTCCAAGCTCGCGCTCGACGGCATCCCGTGCGCCGTCTTCGGTGCCGGCAGCATCGCCCAGGCCCACACGGCCGACGAGCACGTGCCCCTCGCCGAGCTCCAGACCGCCTGCGCGGTCATCACCGACTTCATCCGCTGACGCGGCGGACCCGGCCAAGGAATCGACATGACGACATCCACCCTCACTGCCACAGGCCGCCGGACGCGCGCTCGGTTCCGCGTCCTCGCCAGCAACTTCACCGTCCTCGCCCTGAACTACGCGGACCGCGCGGCCTTCGGTGTCGCCGCGCCGTTCATCATGGCGGAGTTCGGTTTCAGCACGGCGACGTTCGGCTGGCTCGCCGCCGCCTTCGCCTTCACGTACTCGCCGTTCGGCTTCATCGGCGGCTGGCTCGCCGACAGGATCGGCCCGCGCAAGACGATGGCGTGGGCCATCGCGGCCTGGTCCACGTTCGTCGCGCTGACCGCCGTGGGTTTCAGCTTCCTGAGCTTCCTCGTCATCCGTCTGCTGTTCGGTGCCGGAGAAGGCCCTCAGGCGACGGTGACCGCGAAGCTCATGCACAACTGGTTCCCCGCCAAGGAGCGAGGCATGGCGGTCGGCGTGGCGAACGCCGCCACCCCGCTCGGTGGCGCCGTGGGCACGCCTCTCGTCGTGGCGATCATGGCTGCGACCAACGACAACTGGCGCCTGCCGTTCATCATCTTCGGCGCCCTCGGCATCCTGGCCACGGTCGGCTGGCTGGTCGCCGTGCGCGACACGCCTGAGGACGACCCTCGTGCCTCGGCGGCCGAGGTGGCACACATCCGCGACGGCGAGGGACCGGCGGGCGGAGCGGACGCCGCGACGACCGCCCCCTGGTGGACCTACCTGCGACTGCCCGCCGTGTGGTCGACCGCTGTCGCCTACTTCGGCTACGCCTGGATCCTGTGGACGTTCCTCAACTGGTTCCCCACCTACCTCGTCCAGGAACGCGGCATCGACCTCACCACGCTCTCCATCGGCGGCTCGCTGCCGTGGATCGGCGGCTGCGTCGGCATGATCGTCGGCGGTGTCGTCACCGACCGCATCGCGGCCCGGACGGGGCGCTCCTACCCGGCCCGCCGCTGGACCATCGTCGTGTGCCTGGCAGCCACCGCGATCCTGTTCGCCTTCGTCGGCACGGTCACCTCGACGGCGGGCGCGATCGGGCTCATGGCCGTCGTGATCCTCCTGCTCTACTTCACCGGAGCGCAGTACTGGCTGGTCATCGGTGAGGCCGTGCCCGGCCAGGCGTACGGATCGGTCTCCGGCGCCGTCCAGATGTTCGCCACGACCGCGTCGATCATCGCACCGGTCCTCACCGGCTACCTCGTCGACTCCTCGCTCGGGTGGACCGGCACCTTCGCGCTCGGCGGCGCCGTCGCCGTGCTCGGCGCGGCCCTGCTCGCGGCCTTCGGCCGCCTGCGCACCGCCACGGCCGCCGTCCCGAGCGGAGCGGCCGCATGACTGCCCGGCCCGCCGTGACCGCGCTGGCCGACACGGTGCTCGGCCCCGAGCACAAGTCCGTGCCGCCCGACGCGTGGGGGCTGACGGCAGGCGAGCTCCTGGCCGCCCGACCGCGCTTGTCCCGGTTCCAGACGCCGATCTTCACCCTCGACCGCGGCGCGCTGGAGCACAACCTCGACGAGATGAGCGCCTGGTGCGCCGCTCGTGGCCTCGAGCTGGCCCCGCACGGCAAGACCACGATGTCGCCGCAGCTCTGGCAGATGCAGGTCGAGCGAGGAGCGTCGGGCATCTCCGTCGCGACCGCGTGGCAGGCCCAGGTCGCTCGCCGGTACGGGTTCGACCGCATCCTGCTCGCCAACGAGCTCACCGACCCGGTCGGACTGCGCTGGCTCTCGGCCGAGCTGCGCCGCGACCCGGCGCTGAGGTTCTCGTGCTGGGCGGACGACGTCGCGCAGGTCGAGCTCATGACCCGGGTCTTCGACGAGGGCCACGCCGACCGCCCCCTCGACGTGCTGGTCGAGCTGGGCGTGCGCGGCGGGCGCTCGGGGACACGGACGGTCGAGGCGGCGACGCGTGTCGCGACGGCGATCGCTGCGGCACCAGGGCTGCGTCTTGCCGGCGTGGCGGGCTACGAAGGCGCCGCCTCGAGCGACCGCAGCGCGGACGGCCTCGCCACGGTGCAGCGGTATCTTGACGAGATCGTGGCGCTGCACCGCACCCTCGACGAGCGCGGCCTCTACGACGGACGGGCGATCGTCACCGCGGGCGGCAGCGGCTTCTTCGAGCTCGTCGCCGAGGCGTTCGCCCCCCTCGTCGGTGCCGTCGGGCTCACGGGCACCCGCACGAGCGTCGTCCTGCGCTCCGGCGCCTACCTGTCCCACGACGCCGGCCACTACGCCCGCGTCTCGCCTTTCGCTCAGCCCGGCTCTCCCGAGACCTTCCGGGCGGCGATGCACGTGTGGACGCGGGTGCTCTCGCGTCCCGAACCCGGGCTGCACATCACGGACGCCGGCCGGCGCGACGTCCCCTTCGACATCGACATGCCGGTGCCCGAGCGCGTCGCCGGGCACCCCGAGATCGACGTGTCGGACAGCCGGGTGCGAACTCTCAACGACCAGCACGCCTTCGTGGACGGCGCCGTCGAGCTGCCCGTCGGGTCCGTCGTGCGGCTAGGGCTGTCGCACCCGTGCACCGCCTTCGACAAGTGGCGGCTCGTGCCCGTGGTCGACGACGCGGACGCGGCCGATCCACAGGTGGTCGACCTGGTCCACCTGTTCTTCTAGGTCACCGGCGACGCCCAGCATCGACCGGCACACCACCACCCACGAATCGAGGATCGATGATCGAGAAGTCCGCCATCAGCACCGACGCGGCTCCTGCGGCGGCGCACGCGTTCTCCCAGGGAGTGCGGAAGGGCAACGTCCTGCAGGTCTCCGGGCAGGGAGCCGTCGACCCGGCCACCAGGGAGTACGTCGGCGCGGGTGACGTACGCGCCCAGACGTTGCGCACGCTCGAGAACGTCCGAGCAGTGGTCGAGGCGGGCGGCGGCTCCATGGACGACGTCGTGATGCTCCGCGTGTACCTGCGCAGCCGAGACGACTTCCCGGCGATGAACGAGGTCTACGCGCGGTTCGTCGAAGAGCACGTGCCCAGCGGTGCGCTGCCCGCACGCACAACCGTGTTCGTCGAGCTGCCCCACGAGGTCATGCTCGTCGAGATCGACGCTCTCGCCGTCCTCGGCTGACGATCCCGCAGCACGACGCGGACGGTTTCCGCTGGGCTCACGCCGGCCCCGCTGACAGCACGGGGTCGGCGTGAGCCGTCCGCGCCGCGTGCCTTCCTGCACCGAGCTCAACCGTGTCACCCATGCCGGGGGCGTCATGACAGCGGGGCGGTCACGGGCATGGGGCAGTTCTCTCCCGACGAACATGCCATGGTCTATGGCAACACTGCCCTCTCAGATGACGAGCGTGATGATGCCAGCGGTCAGCAGCGCCGCGAACAGCGCGTTGAACACACCGGTGACGGTCCCGCAGATCGCAACTACGCGGCGATCGAGGCCGGCGGCGGTCATGACGAGCGCCGCCGTGACGACAGAGAACAGGAATCCGCTGATGAGCATCGCGACCGGGGTGCCCCACCGCTCGACTCGGCGCATCGTCTTTCGCCCTCGATCCGTCTTCGCGCGCCGGTCGTCCACCGCACCGCCGAGCGAGACCGCGAGGACGGTGGCCACCGCTGTCCCTGTCGCCCCCGCGACGAAGGCCAACGGCCACGGGATGCCGACCAGCACCCCGATGGTCGCCCCGACGTCTCCCTCGAGAAACGGGACGAGCCCGAGCGCGAAGGGGGCGAGGAACTGAACGATGGTCGGCAAGCCGTCGACGACGGTCCAGAGGTTCTCGACAATGTCCATCGAGAGCATCCTCGCCACGGTCGAGAGGCGCTCCGGGTACATCGCATCAGCGACTTCGTATGACATGTGTCATGCCAGCGTCCCCATGCGCCCGGCACAGCTACACCCGGCAAACCCGGCGCGCCACGGTTCGCGCGGGTGCCCCGCAAGGCCCGCTCAGTAGCCCCGGCCGGGACAGCCGACACTGCGGGAAGGACGAGGGAGGCAAGGAGGGCGAGGACGCCGAGGACGGCGGTCGGGACGCGGCTCCGGGACACGACGGGCACGGGATTACCTCTCCAGGCCGTCCGGACGACGGCGCGTGACACGCGACCGCCCGGTCGGGCGCCGCGGTCCGGACTCTACAGAATGAATATCATTCTCATCAAGTACGACGAAGGGAGGGCCCATGGACGGGCCCTCCCTGTGTCGGTCCTGCTGGCGGCGGCACGCTGCCGCCGGTGGCGCTCAGCCCTGACGGGCCTTCCAGCGCGGGTTGGCCTTGTTGATGACGAAGGTCTTGCCGTGGCGGCGCACGACCTTCGCTCCGGGCTTGTCCTTGAGCGAGCGGAGCGAGGCGCGGACCTTCATCGCGCACCACCGCCCTGCCCGCCGCGGGCGCCGTAGCGCTGGCGGAACTTCTCGACCCGGCCCGCGGTGTCCACGACGCGCTGCGTGCCCGTGTAGAACGGGTGGCTCGCGCTCGAGATCTCGACGTCGACGACGGGGTAGACGTTGCCGTCCGTCCACGTCACGGTCTCGCGCGGGACGCCCGGGCCCTGCGGGTGGTCGCCCGCGAGGGTCGAGCGGGTGAGGAACGCGAAGTCGGCGGACTTGTCGCGGTAGACGACGGGCCCGTAGACGGGGTGAATGTCCTTCTTCATGGTGGTCTCCTTGCTGAGCCGGGAGCTGCCGCGCGGGGCGGCCACGCTCACCAGCTCGACTTCGTGACTCCGGGCAGCTCGCCGCGGTGCGCCTGCTGGCGCAGGCGGACGCGGGAGAGCCCGAACTTCCTCAGGTAGCCGCGCGGGCGGCCGTCGACGACGTCGCGGTTGCGCACGCGCGTGGCGCTCGCGTCGCGGGGCTGGCCCTGGAGCTCGAGCACCGCGGTCGCCTTCTCCTCGGGTGAGGAGGACGGCGACGAGACGACGCACTTGAGCTCCGCGCGGCGCTCGGCGTAGCGGGCGACGACCTCGACACGCCGGTCGTTGCGCGCGATCTTCGAACGCTTGGCCATCAGCGCTCCTCGCGGAAGTCGACGTGGCGGCGGACGACGGGGTCGAACTTGCGCAGGATCATGCGGTCAGGGTCGTTGCGGCGGTTCTTGCGGGTCACGTAGGTGAACCCGGTGCCGGCGGTGGACCGGAGCTTGATCACGGGACGGAGGTCGGTGCGGGTAGCCATCAGAGCTTCTCCCCTCGGGCGAGGATCCGCGCCACGACGGCGTCGATCCCCTGGCGGTCGATGGTCTTGATGCCCCGGGCGCTGACGCGCAGGGTCACGTGGCGACCCAGCGACGGCACCCAGTAGCGCTTCTTCTGGATGTTCGGGTCGAAGCGACGCTTGGTCCGCACGTGGGAGTGCGAGATCGCGTGGCCGAACCCGGGAGCGGTGCCGAGCACCTGGCAGACGGCGGACATGGCAGTTCCTCTCGGGGTCGGGTGAGGCGACGGGAGATGACACTAGAGAGTGAGAATCATTCCCGTCAAGACGCTATGCTGACCCGCTGTCGAGAACAGTTCTCAGGAGCGGGTTGTTCCCGAGCCGGCCGCTGGGCCTGTCGGGCACGCCCCAGACCACGGATCGGAGCGCTTCATGCCCTTCTCGTCCCGCCCCTCGCCGGACCCGTCCCCCGACCCCACGACGGACGCCGACGGCGACCCCGCCCAGACCGCGGCCGACGGTGCCGCGGACACCCGCGTCGCCCTGAGCGTCCTCGCGACGATCGACCCCGTGCTGCGCGACAGCGCGGTGTTCGGGCTCGTCGTCGGCGGGCCCCGCGTCGTCGCGCTGCGGCACGACATCCGGGCGGTCGAGGGCGCGCTGCGCCGGGTCGTCGTCGACGCGACCGGCGTGATCGAGGACGAGGTCGTGCCGCTCGAGCACGCATGCCTCTCGTGCGCGGTGCGGGAGGATGCCGTCCCCACGCTGCGGCGGCTCGCCGCCGACGGCCGGTGGGATCACGTCGTGCTCGCGCTGCCCGTCGCCGCCGAGTCGCTGCCCGTCGTCCGGGCGCTCGCCGCGCAGGCCACACCCGGGAACGAGCTCGAGCGGCTGCGCCTCGCGACCGTGCTCGCCGTCGCCGACGTCGACACGCTCGAGCACGACCTTCTCGACGACGACCTCGTCGCCGAGCGCGGCGTCGGGCTCACCGAGGACGACCAGCGCGCGGTCGGCGAGGTGCTCGCCGCCCAGCTCGAGCACGCCGACCTCGTCGTGACGACCGGCGACCTCGAGGCCGCGGCCACCGGGTCCGGCCTCGTCGACCGGCTCCGCGGTGTCGGCACCCGGCGCATCGACGGACTTCACGCGCTCGCGGCCGGTGACCTCGCGCGACACACCCACGACCCTGCCGCCGGCGAGCGCCGCGCCCACCCGCTCGGCGTGCGGGGCCCGCTCCCCCGGCACGAGAAGCCGGTCGGCGACCGGAGCTGGACCGTCGAGCTGTGGTCCGCGCGCCCGTTCGACCCCGAGCGCCTGCTGCGCCGCATCGAGGACCTCGGCACCGGGCGGGTCCGGTCCCGCGGGGTGTTCCACGTCGCCAACCGTCCGGACTCGCTGTGCGCGTGGGACGGCGCGGGCGGTCAGCTCTGCATCGGCACGCTCGGCACGTGGGACGACGCGACGACCGCCGAGGGTCGTCCCGTCGAGCCGCACACGCGCGTCGTCATCGTCGGGGCGACGGACGCGGACGGTGAGGGTGACGGCGGCGATGAGCGCGGGCGCCTCCTCGACGCGTTCCGCGACGTGCTCGCGACGCCGGACGAGCTCGCCGACGGCGGCCTGCGCTGGCTCGGCCGCACCGACGTCCTCGCCCCCTGGCTCGGCGCACGCAGCGACGCTGTATGAACCGCCGCGCTCACGGCGTCTGGGCGGCGGGAGCCTGGGCGTGAGCGTGCCGCCAGGTGGCTTCTCCGACGTCGAGCCGGCACTGCGTGTCGCGGTCGCGATCCGTGCGCGTGACGCGGTGCTCCTCGTCCGCTCGCGCACGGATCGCCAGACACTCGCGCTGCCGCGCGTCGGGATCGCCTCCCGCGATGGCGTCGAGCCGCTCGCGGACCTCTGCGGTCGTCGCATCGGGTAGGAGCTCCTCGGTCGCGGAGCCCGTCGACGGACTCCAGACCAGACCCTGAAGGCACTCCTCGGACAGGCACCCGTTCAAGCCCCACGAGTCGACGTTTCCGCTGCTGCCCTCGACGCGCTGGCTCACCGTGCCCGCGAACTGCGGCGCGCTCCCTCCGGTGTCGTGCGCGACGACGGCGAAGTACGCGACGTCCTCCCGGCCGGAGACCGGTGTGGACGTCGAGGGTGGCAGGACCACGTTCGACACCGTCCCCCCGTCCGGTCCGGTGAACACGTCGCGCGCGACGAGGTGCGTCGTCACGCGGTCGTCCCCAGCGGCGTCCACGGTCTCGACGCCGAGGACCAGCCGCCAGGCGCCGTCGGGAGAGGAGACCGTGACGTACGACGACCTCGCGGCGACCGTCACCGCTTCCACGCCACGGCCGTCGGCTGACGCAGAGTCGACGCCCGGGTCCTTGAGCGAGAGGGACAGAGGCCCCTCGATACGCGCCACCACCCCCTCCTCTCGCAGCAGCGCGAGCTCCTCGTCCCCGCCCACGTACACCCCGCTGACGAGGTGGTCCTCGGTCGTGGTGAACAGGAAGCGGTCCGAGGTTCCCCACGCGGTGATCCCGGTGTCATAGACCTCGCCCTCGCCCTCGCGCTCGAGTCCGACCATCGAGGTTGCGACCCGGATCCCAGGCGCGAGCTCGACGGACCTCGGCTCAGTCGCCGTGACGAACGGCAGGTCGTCGGCGAGATCCGGCATGGCCACCGCACCGGTCGCGACGACGGCGGCGACCGCCACGGCCGACACCGCGCGTCGGCTCCGGGAACGTCGGCTGCGACGACGTGCGACGTCGAGGGCTGCGGCCGGATCGATCGGCGTCGCGGGTAGCGCCTCCTCGACGAGTGCCCGCAGGTGTGCTGAGAAGTCGTCGGTCACGGCGCCGTCTCCGTCCGGTCGGCAGGGTCGGTCAGCGTCTGGCGCAGTGCGGCGAGCCCGCGTGCTCCGGCGGACTTCACCGTGCCCCGAGGAATCCCCAGCTCTGCGGCGACCTCGACCTCGGAAAGGTCGAGCAGGTGCCGCAGCACGACCACGCGACGCTGCTTCGCCGGCAGCTCACGCAGCGCGCGGATGAGCTCGTCGCGCAGGACGACCTGGCTGCTGCGGTCGCGCTCGCCCAGGTCGGGCATCTGGTCGGCGGTCAGCAACAGCTCGCGGCGGGTGCGGCGCCAGGTGTCGATGCGGAGGTTCGCCAATATGCGCCGCGCGTAGGCCAGCGGATCGCCGTCGCGCGCACGACTCCAGGCGCGGTACGTCCGCTCCAGCGTCGCCTGCAACAGCTCCTCCGCGCGATGGACGTCCCCGGCGAGCAACGTCGCGACGCGGCGCAAGGTCGCGCCGTGCTCCGCCACGAACGCCACGAACTCCTCGTCGCGAGACCGCCCGGAGACGACGAGTTCGACGACCGGGCCCCCAGCCTGGTCTTCCCCCTCGACGTCGGCCTCGATGCCGACATGACGACTCACCCTCACACCCTCCACCACGCGGAGGCGGGCCTTCTGGTTCCACCCGCACGGGCGGAACCGGACATGGCGACCGCGCTAGCGCGCGAGGCCGATCGCGGTCCCGACGAGGGCGGCCCACGTGGCGAGGCCCAGGCATGCGGAGATCACGGCCGTTCGCCGGGGCTTGGTCGTCCCGGCGATGTAGACCGCGAGGACCGCCGGGCCGATGAGCCCGAGGACTCCTCCCGCGATCATGAGGAGCCCCTTGCTCACCTGGGGGCACTCGACGGTCGTGAGCATCCCGCACGAGGCGGGCGCGAAGTAACCCATGCCGAAGGCGATCGAGCCCAGCGTCAGGGCGCCGAACACGCCATAGAGCACGACGGCCACGAACAGCGCGAGGAACACCCGCCAGGCGTCCGTGCCGTGTCCCGTGGCCTGGCGCTCGTCGCGGCGCTCGGGCGGTCTCCGATCCGTCGGGCTCTCCACGGCCGGAAGTCTTGCAGACTCCCCACGGGAGCTGGGCGAGAGCCTTGCCGAGGGGACGGTCTACGTGGCGCGGCTGGACTCGCATGCCGAGCAGGGGCAGGGGACTGACCACGCCGCCGACCCATGCCCCGACGTGGAGGAACCGGTGGCGATCCGCCGCGAGAGCTCCCCCCAGCGAAGCTCTCGTCGCGGACCGCCACCGGTCCAGGTGTCGCCGCGTGACCCGTCGCGGCGACGTCCCCCACCAGTGCAAGAGGGGGCGGGCGCATGTTCGGGACGTTCACGAACAGTGATCTGGATCACAGTACGTGCAACGCCCGGCCGCCGCTCGCGCAGCGGGTTGCTCAGGCCGTTCGCAGACGGCGCCGCGCCGACCACCCGCCCACGATCCCGACCACCGCAGCCCCCACCGTGACAGCCGCGACGAGGGGCGCCGTCGGCGTCGGGGGCGCCGCCGCCGTGACGACGGGCGCCGGCGCGAGCGACGCCGCCGTCGCGACGAACGTCGGCGCGGGACGCGCGCCGGACGGGTCGGTGTCCGTCCACGCGTACGACGCCCCCGACGGGCACTCCTGCACCGCCGGGAAGACGAACGCCTGCCCCACCTCGCCCGTGACCCGCACGTCGAGCGTGAAGGCCGCACGCTCGCCGTCGGGCACGGGCTCGCCGGTCCACGCGACCGCGTCGGCGCCGACGTCGGAGGTCCAGCCGTCGGGCTGGCCCGCCCCGAGCGCCTCGACGCCCTCGGGCAGAGTCACCCGCAGCGCGTCGGTGGGCTCGCCGTCGCACCCGTGGTCGAACGTGAACGTGAGCGTCGACGTGCCGTCGCCGTGCGGCTCGACGGTCTCGATGAGGACGTGCGCGGCCGCGGGGCCGGCCGTGAGCACGGCGAGCGCGCCGGCGGCCGCCAGCGCGACCGCGACGCGCGAACCGCGCCCTCCGGGGCGAGTGCGTCGACGACCGGTCATGAGGACACCTCCACGGGGATCTCGACGATCGGGTTCTCGTACTTGGACGTGCGGACGCTCACGTTCAGGGTCCAGTCGCCGGCGATCGGCAGGTCCAGCGTCGCCTCGTACGTGCCCGTCCCTGTCTGCGTGAGAGGACGGGTGAAGGGCCCGAGCGCGGGGTCGGCGAGCGTCGTGGACAGCTCGGGCACGGCGACGGGCTCCAGGGGCTGCCCGTCGGCGTCGAGCAGCTCGATCTCGAGCGCGTTGACGCCGACCCGGCCGGGCAAGACCCGCGCGCGGAGCGTCCCGTCGCCGAGCTCCTCGACCACCTCGACCGCCGGGGCCGAGCCCTCCTCGGCGGACGGGTCCGTCGCCGCGACGGGGCTGCGCGAGACGAGCACGCCCGTCACGGCGAGCACGAGCGCGAGCAGGACCGCCTCCGCGGCGACCGTCCGCCCGAGCCGACGGCGTGCGGTCGTCCCGGCCGCCCCGGCACCACGGCCGCCTGCACCGCCGTCGCTCACGACCGCCGGGACGAGCCGGTAGCGGTTCCAGGCCGCGATGCCGACGAGGCACAGCGCGACGCCGACCTTGACGAGCAAGGTCTGGCCGTAGGCCGTCGAGACGAGCGCGTCGATCGTCCCGAGGATGCGCCACCCCAGGACGGTCCCGGTGACCGCGAGCGCGAGGACGACCCAGGCGCCGAGCGCCGAGAATCGCGCGACGGTGACCGCCGCACGGCGCGCGTCGACGTGCGCGGACGGCGCGAGCACGAGCGCGAGGCCGACGACGCCGCCGAGCCACACCGCCCCCGCCACGACGTGCAGCGCGTCCGCCGTGACGACGAGCCACGGGGGGCCGAACGTGCGCGTGTGCCCGACGAGCACGAGCGACCCGAGCGCGAGCGCCGCCGCGCCGAGCACGACGCCGGCGGGCCACGCGGCCCGGGACTCGCGCGCCGCGCGCGGGCCGAGCAGGGTCGCGACGAGGAGCCCCACGAGGCCGAGGGCGCCGGCGAGCGTGGAGTCGGTCGCGAGGCCGGCCGCCCAGGTCGCCGGGTCGACGAGCGCCCCCAGCCCACCGCCCGCCTGCCAGGCCGGGGTGAGCGGGACCGCGAGCAGGATGCCCACGGCCGCGGTCACGAGCGCCCCGCGGCGGACGCGCTGGAGGCGCCGCCGCAGGACCGGCGCGGCCCCGGGCGAGACGTGCAGCACGAGGAGCTCGAACCCGGCGAGGCCCGCGACGAGGAACGTCCCCGCGTAGACCGCGGCCTGGTCGAGCGCGCGCACGGCGACGAGCGCCGCCGTCGGCTCGGCCACCCGGGCTTCGACCGCGGTCGCGCTCGGCGCGCCCACGGAGAACGTGAAGGCGCCCGCCACGGGGTGGGTGTCGAGGGACACGACACGCCAGCTCACGACGTACGTGCCGTCGTCGAGCGTCGCGGCCGGGGTGACGACGAGGGCGTCGTCGACCGCGACGACGTCCACGTCGACGGGCGAGCCGTCGGCGGCGAGGACCGTCGTCCCGCCGGTCACGACCTGGACGGGCTCGTTGAAGGTGATGGTCAGCGCGTCGGGCGGTGCGTCGAGGACGGTGCCGTCCCGCGGGTCGGTGCCCACGAGGACGGCGTGGGCCGCGGCCGGGCCGCTCGCGAGGATCGCGAGCAGGACCGCGGCCGCGGCACCGACGACGACGGCCACCACCCGGCGCAGCACCGTGGGGCGGCCCACGGGTCAGGCCCGCGGACGTGAACGCACGAACCCGAGCGCCCCGAGCACCAGGCCCGCCGCCGCCAGCACGAGCGCCGCCCAGGTGAGCGCGGCGGGCGCGCCGTCGGACCCGGCCGCCGCGCCGTCGGCTGCCGAGCCGTCCGACGCCGCCGCGTCGGCGTCGTCCGCGACGGGCTCGGCGTCGTCGTGCCCGTCGCCCCCGGCGGCCGTCAGCTCGAACAGCGGTGCGGGCAGCTCGAGGTCGTGCCCGTCCTCGCCGTCGGCCGGGACCTGCACCCAGGCGCTCTCGCCCTCGGCGCACTCCTGGACGGTCGGGAAGACGAGCGTCTCGCCCGCGGCGTCGGGCAGCTTGAGGGAGAGCACGAGGGCGTCGCGGTAGCCGTCGGGCAGCGGGGTCTTCGCCGTGTAGACGACCTCGGCGACGCGTTCGGTGTACTGGCCGCCGTGCCCGTCGTCGACCGGCTCGGCGAGGTCCGCCATGACCTTCTCGACGTCCCAGCCTGGGTTGACGGTGGGCGTCACGGTGACGACCTGCTCGGGGACCTGGATGGAGACCTTCGTGGTCGGCGAGTCGCCGCAACCGTGCGGGACGCCGAACGTGAGCAGCGCGTACGCACCGGCGTCGGTCGTGTCGGGGATGACGGTGACGTGGGCGGCCGCGGCGCCCGCGCCGACGACGACGATCCCGGTGGTCAGGGCGGCGGCGCCGACGGCGCGCAGGGTCTTTCGCATGGTGGTGCCTTTCGGGGAGAGGAAGGACGGTGGCCCCCGGCGCGCGAGCGCACGACGGCACGCCCCGGGACGACCGGGCTCAGCCGGCCGGGCGGGGAGGTGCGCAGGTCGCGGGCGCGCGGGAGCGGGACGCCACGGAGGTGTCCGGTGAGGCGTCCGGGAGAGGTCAGGCGACGGCGGGCGGACCGCGTCCGGGCGCGGCACCGCGCACGAGCAGGTCGCGGACCGTCGGCAGCGCGCCGACGGCGGGCGGGACCACGGCGACGACGACACCGCGCGGGCGGCCGGGGACCCGGTGCCCGGCGAGCCACGTCCACAGGCGCCAGAGGACGGCGTCGCCGTAGCGCAGGACGAGCGCGACGGCGAGCGTCGCGACGGCGTGCGCGCCGAGCATCGTCAGGGGCGATGCTGCGTGCGCGTGCGCGGACGCGCCCGCCGGGGACAGTGCGGCACAGCGGTCGAAGACGACGTGCAGCACGAGCTGGCCCGCGCCGAGCAGGCCGAGCAGCCGCGGCAGCCCGACCTGGCGCCGGGTGAGGGGCCGCACCGCGACGGCGGTGAGGACGGCGAGGACGCCCAGCGGGACGGCACCGGGGTCGGTGCCGCCGGCGAGACCGTGCGCGACGACGGACAGCCCGACGACCGCGGCGGCGAGCAGCAGCACTCGCACGCCGCGGAGCACCCCTGCTCCGGGCGACGTCACGGACGCACCCTAGCGGGTGAGCCCGGGGCCGCGGGAGGGTCGGCGGCCGTCCTCCCCGGGCCGGGGACGACGGCGAGCGCCGGCACGGTCAGTCCTCGGGGTCGTGCGGGCTGCCCTCGTCGGTCGCCGCGCCGCGACGGCGCACGACGAGCACGACGACGACCGCCGCGGCGACCACGAGCGCGCCGAGCCCCACGAGCACGGGCAGGAGGGACGACCCGCCGTCGTCCTCGCCCGTGGTCGCGGGCGTCGCGGACGCCGAGGGCGTCTCGTCCGCCGCGTCCGTCGTGGCGTCCTCGGTCGCGGTCTCCTCCGGGGTCGCGTCCTGCGTCGTGGGCTCCTCGGACACCGGCGCCTCGGGCTGGGCCGCGACGGTGAACGCGAACGTGCCCTCGATGGGGTGGCCGTCGGACGAGACGACGCGCCACGCGACGGTGTACGTGTCACCGCCGAGAGCGACCGCCGGGTCGAGCGCGAGCGTCGCGGTGCTGCCGTCGATCGTCGGCGTGCCCTGCGCGACGACCGCGCCGGCCGAGTCGGAGACGACGACCTGCGGCTCGACGGGGAGCGGCTCGGTGTTGAACGTCAGCGTGATCGCGGTCGGAGGTGTCGCGAGCTGGGCGCCGTCGGCCGGGTCGGAGCTGAGGAGCCGGTCGTGCGCGGACGCCGGGCCGGCCGTGAGCGTCGTGACGGCGGCGGTCAGGCCCAGGGTCAGCGCAGCGGTGGCGAGGAGGGCGAGCAGGGCCGACAGGGGTCGGCGCAGGGAGAGGGTCATGAGGGTTCTTCCGTCCGAGGCGCGGCGGTCGCCGCACGGTGGTGCCCCGGGGCCCGGTCGGCACCGGGTCGGCCTCGTCGGGGGCCGCGTCAGGACGCGGCGAGGGGGCGCAGCAGTGCTCCCGACGGGCCGGCCGCCGCAGGCGGTCCACGCGTGGGGGCACGGCGCGCACGCCACAGGGACGCGACGCGCACCGACCGCGCCTGTGGCACGCGCGTGCGGGCGGCGGGCGGGACGGGGACGAGCCCGGGGAGGCGGTCGCGCGGCGTCACCCACGCGAGGAAGCGCTCGAGCGCGCGCTCGCCGCGGGCGAGGACGAGTGCCAGCACGACCGTCGCGACCGCGTGCGCGACGACCATCCACAGGGCCGCGGCGCCCGACGCCGCGAGGTGCTGCGGGTGCACGAGGCTCGCACCGCCGTCGACCACGGCCGACGCGCCAGGCGCCGAGCAGACGACGTCGCCGGCCGACGCGACGTGCCCGCCGTGGCCGGACGTGGCCCCGGACGGCACGCACGACCCGCCGGGCGCGAGCACGACGAGCGCCTGGTGCAGCGCGACCTGGGCGCCCCCGAGGAGGACGACGAGCCGGGCGGGCGTGAACCGCAGCCGCGCGGCCGCCGTCGTGCCGGCGAGCGTGAACGCGGCGAGCGCCGCGAGGACCAGCGGGTCGGGGAGCGCGCCCCCGGCGACGCGGTGCGCGAGCGCCGTCAGCGAGAGCACGAGGGTCGCCACGAGCGCGGCGCGGGCGACGCGCAGCGGACCGACGACCGGGGAGTGCACGACGGCCACCCTAGCGCGACGCGGGCGCGTCGTCCGGGCTGCCCGCCGCCCCCGCCGCCTCCGACGACGCGGCGGCCGGCGAACGGTCCGTGTACCGGCCGACGAGGGGGCCGGTGGGCAGCAGCCGGTCGATCCCGACGATGACGAGGCCGAGCACGAGGAAGCCGGCCCCGTAGAGCACGACGTTGACGAGCAGCCCGGTCCACCCCAGCGCGTCGAGGTCGACGAACCCGTACGGGTACTCGCTGCCGGGGCTCACGAACCCACGGACCGTCGTGAACGCGAAGTACGCCAGCGGGTACAGGAGCCATCGCGCGGCGTCGAGGCCGCGCAGGCGCCGGTGGGCGTCGAGCAGGAGGAAGTCGACGAACACCGCGAGCGGCAGCAGCTCGTGCTCGATCTGACCGTCGGTCAGCCCGAGGAACACGGCAGGGGCGTCGGGGTCCTCGGGCGCGAGCACGAGGTTGGCGACGAGCCCGGTGATGGCGGCGAAGAGCGTGACGCCGCCCTTGAGCCAGCCCGGGGGCTGCCGCCGACGCAGGAGGGACGCGACGCCGGCCCACGCGAACACGACGGCGATGAGGAAGCCCGTCTGGTTCGTGAAGTAGACGAGGCCCTCGACGTCGCCGTCGCGCCAGATGGCGCGCGTCCCGACGAGGGCGAGGACGACGAGGAACAGCCGGAACAGCCCGACGACGACGTGCATGCGAGCTCCTTCGCGCGCGGTGCGGTGGTGCGCTCAGGAGCCTAGTGGTCCGAGCGTCGCAGCGTGCGCCGCCGCCGCGCCACGACCGCCCACACGACCAGGCTCCAGAGCGTCGCCCACGCGAGGCCGACGAGCGCGGTCCGCAGACTGCGCGCGGCGTCCTCCGCGCCGTCGGCCACGACGCGGTCGAGGTCGGAGCGCGCCATGACGGTCCCCGGCGCGTCGGCGTCCTGGACGGCGGCGAAGACCCCGGCGTACGGGCTGCCCGACGGCGCGGGGAGGTGGACCGGTGGGTCGACGGCCGCGGGGTCGACGCCCTGCGCGCTCGCGACGCCGTCCGTCCCGCGGAGCTCGACGGGGTCCGCCAGCCCGGGGACGCGCGCCGTCACGGCGGAGACCTGGACGCCGTCGGAACCGGCCTTGCCCTCCACGACGAGGACCGCGTCCGTCGCCTCGACGGCGACACCGTCCCGGCTCAGCTCGTGCGCCAGGGAGACGTCGTGCGTCGTCGTGACCCACTTCCACCCCCCGACGACGGCGAGCGCGACCCCGATCGCGATGGCCGCGACCAGGAGCATGCCCGCGAGCTCGCGTCCCAGCCCGCGCGTCGCGCGTCGGGTCACGGTCGTGGCTCTGCCGGTCATCGTCGCCCCCTCTCCGAGGAGCACCACTGTAGGGCCCGCCCGGTGAGCGTCCCCCGGGGACGCCGGCGGGCCGTGCGGTCGCACGGCCCTCCGGGACGTCGTCGCCCCGCCCGGCGCGGCACGCCGGGCGGGCGGGAGGTCAGAGCGACTGGATGTTCGTCGCCTGCGGGCCCTTGGGGCCCTGGGTGACGTCGAACGAGACGCTCTGGTCCTCCTCGAGCGAGCGGTAGCCGCTCGAGTTGATCTCGCTGTAGTGGGCGAACACGTCGGCGGTGCCGTCGGAGGGGGCGATGAAGCCGAACCCCTTCTCCGCGTTGAACCACTTCACGGTGCCTGTAGCCATGATGACTTCCTTCGTTGGTGCGACCGGCCCACGGGCGCGGGTCCGGTTGTCGCGCCCCGCGGGGCGCCGACGATCGTGGAGGCGGGTCCCGCGAGGGCCCGCCGGGCGTTCACGCGGGGCGACGAGGTGCCGCTTCGCGTGGTGGAGGTCGGCGACGACGCCCACCGGCCGCGTGAAGCGGTCGTGGACGTGGAAGCCGTCGGGGAGTCGGGTGACCAGACCGGCGTACTCTCCGTCCGACGTCGCGACCCACAGGTCGTCGTCGGCGCGGCGCAGCACGAGGTCTGGTCCGGGCGTGCCCGCGACGGACGCTGCGGTCCCAGGGCGTTCAGATAGGGAAGAAAGGATGTTCTCTGCTCTCGCGCCGCGCTCTGTGGGCGGAGATCTCGACGGCAGCGTTGCTGCCTGGCGCGCACGGCCTCGCTCCGATGCTGAGGACCGAAGATCGTCGCGGGACGCTGGGACCCGTGACGGAGCGCGGCCTCCAGGCTACACGAGGTCGCCGTCGGCGCCCGGCGAGGCCGCACCTGCTTGCCCGGGGCGATGATGGGGGCATGACGACCTCACCCACCCCCGCCCACGCCTCCCGCCCCGTCCCGCGTACCGCGCGCAGCAGCGTCGCCGTCGTGAACGGCTACGTCGTGCCCGTCGCCTCGGACCCGATCGAGAACGGGACCGTCCTCGTCGAGGACGGGATCATCACCGCCGTCGGGGCCGACGTCGTCGTCCCCGACGGCGTCCCCACGCTCGACGCACGGGGCCGCTGGGTGCTGCCCGGCTTCGTCGAGGCCCACGCGCACATGGGCGTCATGGAGGAGGCCGAGGGCTGGGCCGGCAACGACACCAACGAGATGACCGACCCGAACGGCGCGGCGCTGCGCGCGATCGACGCGATCAACGTCGAGGACGAGGGCTTCCGCGACGCGCTCGTGGGCGGCGTGACGAGCGCCGTCGTGAAGCCGGGCTCGGGCAACCCGATCGGCGGCCAGACGGTCGCGATCAAGACGTGGGGCGGCCGCACGGTCGACGAGCAGGTGATCCGCGAGGCGGTCTCCGTGAAGTCGGCGCTCGGTGAGAACCCCAAGCGCGTGTACGGGGACCAGAAGAAGACGCCGTCCACGCGGCTCGGGGTCGCGAAGGTCATCCGCGCGGCGTTCGTCGACGCGCAGAACTACGCGGCGAAGCGCGACGCGGCCGAGGCGAAGGGCGAGCCGTTCGACCGCGACCTCGCCAAGGAGACCCTCGCGCGCGTGCTCGCGGGCGAGCTCTACTGGGACCAGCACACGCACCGCGCGGACGACATCGCGACCGCACTGCGCCTCGCGGACGAGTTCGGCTACCAGCTCGTGATCAACCATGGGACCGACGGCGCGGCCGTCGCGGACGTGCTCGCCGAGCGCGACGTGCCGGTCATCTTCGGCCCGCTGTTCACGTCCCGCTCCAAGATCGAGCTGCGCAACCGCGACATCGCGAACCTCGGGGCGCTGGCGCGCGCGGGCGTGCGCGTCGCGATCACGACCGACCACCCCGTCGTGCCGATCAACTTCCTGGTGCACCAGGCGTCGCTCGCGGTGAAGGAAGGTCTCGACCGCGACACCGCGCTGCGCGCGCTCACCGTCAACCCGGCGTCGTTCCTCGGCCTCGACGACCGCGTCGGCGCACTCGCGCCGGGCCTCGACGGCGACGTCGTCGTGTGGTCGGGCGACCCGCTCGACGTGACGTCCCGCGCCGAGCACGTGCTGGTCACGGGCACCGAGGTCTACACGTGGGACGCGACGGCGAACGAGGGCCGCGGGGCCGGCCGCGTCGTCGAGCGCGGCGAGCGCTTCCACGCCTGATCTCGCGTTCCGCTCGCGTGGCGCGATCTCGGACGACAGCGGACCATCGTGTCATGCGCACCCGACCCGAGCACCGCCCTCGCGCCAGCGCGCGCGCTAGCCTCGCACCCGTGATCGGGCTCGTCCCGGTCGTCGCCCTCGCCGCCGCGTGCTCCGGCCCCGGCCCCGGCGAGAAGGACGTCGAGTACGACTCGCTCGACGCGCTGCACCGGGCGGCGACCACTGCCGGGCTGACGTGCCTGTCGTTCACGCCCGAGGACTCCGGGACGCCCGACGTCGAGCTCGGTGCGTGCGACGACACGACGCTCCTGGCCGTCTTCGCGGACGGCGTCGCCGAGGACGAGTTCCTCACGCTCCTGCCGATCGAGCCCTCCGAGGAGGAGCAGGCGGCGCTCGCCGGGCCGAACTGGGTGGTCCTCGGCGACACCGGCGACCTCCTGGAGACCCAGGCCGGGATCGGTGGCGACTTCCTCTCCGACGTGTGACGCGTCCCCGCGCCGCCCCTCGGCCGCCGGGGGCGGCGCGGCCGGGAAGGGCTGCGGTCGCGCTCAGGACCGGCGCTGGGGCTTCACGAACGGGAAGGCGAGCGTCTCGCGGATCGACGCCCCGATGATCGTCATGTAGATGCGGTCGACGCCGAGCCCGAGACCACCGGTGGGCGGCATCGCGAACTCGAGCGCCGAGAGGAAGTCCTCGTCGATCTCCATGGCCTCCGGGTCGCCCGCCGCGGCGAGGAGCGACTGCTGGGTGAACCGCTCACGCTGGTCGATCGGGTCGATGAGCTCGGAGTACGCGGTGCCGAGCTCGGCACCGAACGCGACGAGGTCCCAGCGCTCCGCGAGGCGCGGGTCGTGGCGGTGCCCGCGCGTGAGCGGCGACGTCTCGACCGGGAAGTCGGTGTAGAACGTCGGCTCGACGGTCTGGCCCTCGACGAGACGGTCGTACATCTCGTTGACCACCGCGCCGTGGGTCTCGTCCTCGGCGACCTCGATGCCGAAGCGCGCGCACAGCGCGTGCAGCTCCGCCTCGGGGGTGTCCGGGGTGACCTCCGCCCCCACGGCGCGCGAGACGGCGTCGTGCACGGTGACCACCGGCCACTCGCCGTCCAGCCGGACCTCGCTCCCGTCGGGCCTGCGCGACACGGCGTCCCCGTGCACCGCGACCGCGGCCGCGACCACGAGCTCGCGCGTGAGGTGGCGCATGGTCGTGTAGTCGCCGAACGCCTGGTACGCCTCGAGCGACGTGAACTCGGGGTTGTGCGTCGCGTCCGCGCCCTCGTTGCGGAAGTTGCGGCCGAGCTCGAAGACGCGCTCGATGCCACCGATCGCGAGCTGCTTGAGGAAGAGCTCGGGAGCGATGCGCAGGTACAGGTCCATGTCGTACGCGTTGATGTGGGTCCGGAAGGGGCGGGCGTTCGCGCCGCCGTGGACCCGCTGCAGGATCGGCGTCTCGACCTCGATGAAACCGCGCTCGACGAGCGACGAGCGCAGGGAGTGCACGGCGGCGGACCGGCCGCGGAGCGTCACGGACGACGCCGTGTCGAGCGCGAGGTCCACGTGGCGCAGTCGCATGCGCGCCTCGGGGTCGGCGAGCCCGCGGAACTTGTCGGGCGGCGCCTTGAGCGACTTCGACGCCATGACCCACGAGTCGGCGTGCACCGACAGCTCGCCGGTCCGGCTGCGCGTCACCGTCCCCGTGACGCTCACGTGGTCCGCGAGGTCGACCGTGCGCCGCCAGAGAGCGAGGTCGGCCGCGCCCTCCGCGGTGAGCATGACCTGGCGCTCGTGGTTCTCCTCGCGCAGGACGGCGAACGCGACGCCCCCGAGGTCGCGCAGGCGCACCACCCGACCGGAGACCGACACGGTACGCCCGAGGAGCAGCTCGTCCACGTCCGCGAGCCGGTGCGTGCGCGGCACGGCGACCGGGTACGCCGGCATGCCCGCCCTCGCCAGCACGTCGAGCTTCGCCCGGCGTGCGCGCTCCTGGTCGGTGAGCCGCTGCGTCGGGACGTCGAGCGCGAGGAGCTCGTCCTCCTGCTCGCGCACCGCCTGCCCGAGAGCCGCGGCGGCGCCGGCGCCGGCCAGCGTCTCGCGCGAGGAGCGCCAGACCGGGACGAAGCCCTCGGCCTGGCCGGCCGCGACCGTCACCGCGGTGAGCTGCGCGGGCGCGGCGTAGCAGAGGTAGCGCGTGCGCCACCGGGGCTCGTACTTCTGGTTGGAGCGGTAGAGCTGGTCGAGCTGCCACCACCGCGACGCCGCGAGGACGAGGCGCCGGAGGAACCGCTGCCACGGGCTCGCTGCGACCGACTCGCCCTGCTCGATGAGGCCGCGGAACATCGCGAAGTTGAGGGAGACGCGGTCGATCGCCATCCCGGCGCCCTCGCTCGCGAGCGTCGAGACCATGAGCTCGGTGACCCCCGGCAGGGCGTCCGGGGACCGGCGCATGTAGTCGAGCGAGACACCCTTGCGGCCCCAGGGGACGAACGTGAGCAGACCGCGCGGCTCGCCGTCGCGGTCGTGCGCGGTGACGACCAGCACGCGCGGGTCGCGCGGGCTGCCGAGCCGTTCGAGCGCCATCGAGAAGCCACGCTCGTCGTCGCCGTGCCGCCAGGCGTCGGCCGCGCGCGCGAGTGCCGCGAGCTCGTCCGCGGGTATCTCACGCTGGCGACGCAGCCGCACCGTGTACCCCTCCCGCCGGGGCCGCGCGACGGCGTGTCGTACCGACCGCATCGACGGCGCCGCGAGGTCGAACTCGCGCGTCTCGACGATCGCCTCGTCACCCATGGTCAGGACGGCGAGCCCGGCGTCCCGGTAGGCCCGCGCGCCCTTCTCGCTCGCGGAGACGACGCCCGGTGCCCACCCGTGGCGGCGCGCGTACGCGAGCGTGCGCCCGATCGCGTCGGGCCACGACGCGGGGTCGCCCAACGGGTCGCCCGCCGCCAGCAGCACTCCGCTCACCACGCGGTAGGAGACCGCTGCCCGGCCGTCGACGGAGAAGATCGCGTCGCGGTCGTCGCGCGTCGCGAAGTACTCGAGCGAGTCGTCGCTCGGGTGCTCCAGGAGCAGGCGCCGCACCGCGAGCTCCTCGTCGGGCGAGCGTGGGGCGTCGCGCGGACCCGTCCGCAGGAACACGACGACGGCGAGCAGGAGGGCCGCGCCGGCGACGAGGCCACCGACGAGCGCGAGCCAACCAGGGGCCCCGCCGTCGATCGAGAACGGCTCCTCGTGGGGCGAGAGGCCGACCGACACGCTGAGCGCCCACCCGGCACGCTCCGCCTGCGTGTCGAGGGTCGAGGGGACCACCTGGAGCAGCGACCACACGGTCCCGGCGGCGAGCGCGAGCCCTACCACGAGGACCAGCCCTGCCGCCCACCACGCCCCGCGTGCGATGCGCGCGGGGAACGCGCGGCGGGCGGCGACCAGCACGACCGTCAGCACGAGCCCGACCACGCCTCCCACGTAGGCCGTCCAGTGCACGTCGTCGAGCACGCCCGCGGTCGGGTCGATGCGGTCGAGGACGATCGCGACGAGCATGACCAGTGCCGAGGGGAGCTGCCAGACCAGGACGACGAACCACAGGGCGACGCGCCGACGGCGGAGGAAGCCGCTCGCGACGAGGCCGACGACGACGGCCGAGAAGAGGGACGGGTACGACGGGACGTTCGTGACCGAGAGAACCTCAGCCACCGGCCGCTCGGCGGGCCCCGCGACCGGCCGGAGGACCAGCGCGAGCACGAGCCAGGCGGCGTAGAGCTGCAGGACGCGCCCACCCCACCGGGCGACCTGTTCCGTCCAGGTCGGCGCGGGCACGCCCTCCGAGAGCTCGCGGGCAGGGGCCGCCTCGTGAGCGGGCGCCGTCGTCGTCGCAGTCATCTCACTCCTCTCGCGGGGCGCCGCGCGCCCGGTCGCGGACCGTTCAGGCCACTCGCTGCACGAGGTCGGGCTACCGACCACGCGAGCGCCGGGCGCTCGTCGCTCAGAAGCGCACCGCTGCGCACCATCTTGCCGAAGGTGCTCGCACCTGTCCTGGCGGGTCGAACAGCAGCCGTCAATTCACCACGCGTACCGGCGAGGACGCGCCCGACGAATTCCGCATCAATGCGTCGATGCGCCTGCAGCACTCCACGAGAAATCGCGCGTCGAATGTGCAAGCACGACGCCGTCGCGCACATTCTTGTGCGCGGCTCCCGCCGACCGGCAAAAACGCGCCCGCGGGCTAGGCTGTCGGTTCATGGGGATTCCGACAACGGTCATCGCGACCCGCTTCTCCTCGTCGACGCGTGCCCGGTTGACCGCGCTGGGCCTCGACCTTCCCGACGGGCCGCCGGGCGGCACGACGCCCGGCGTCGACGAGCCTGCTCCGACCCCCGCGCTGCCCGACCTGGGCGCCGCGCTGCGCCGGTGCGACGAGCAGAGCGCTCTCGCCGTGGTCGTCGACCGAGACGCGTCACCTGACGACTGGCGTCGCGACGGTGTGCGCGCGCTCGCCGAGGTGACGGTCGCGGCGGCGGCGGGCGACCCCGCCCGGCCGCTCACCCTGCTCGTGCTCCCCGCGGTCTCCGGGCCACGTCCCGGGCCGGTCGCGATCCTCTCCGCGTCGGAGACGGTCTCCGCGTACGAGCTCTTCGTGGGCGCCGGCCTGGCGTGCGCCTCCGGCCTGGACGTCGAGCACCTCAACGCCC
Source organism: Cellulosimicrobium cellulans (assembly GCF_016921195.1). Taxonomy (GTDB): domain Bacteria; phylum Actinomycetota; class Actinomycetes; order Actinomycetales; family Cellulomonadaceae; genus Cellulosimicrobium; species Cellulosimicrobium cellulans_F. The sequence goes on along the minus strand of NZ_JAFGYF010000001.1, from coordinate 408,299 downwards.
GTGGGGTCGCGGGCTCCGCGATACGCACCGACGCCGCGGGCCGGGCGGCCGCCCGCAGTGCCACGGCGGCGTGGCACGAGCGCGCCGACCCCCGCCCGGAGCGCGCGCTGCGCACCGGGCGGCGCCCCGCGGCGATCGTGGCCACGCTCCCGCCGGGGTCGGTCGACGCGGCACGCGTCGTGGCCGACCACCCGGACGCGGACGTCGTGCTGGTGCTCGACCGCGTCCACGCCCGGCACGGTGCCGCGCTCGCCAGGCAGGTCGCGACGATGGTCGAGATCGCCTTCGACCTGGCGACGATGTTGCCCGAGGACGGGTCGCGCAGCACCGGCGCCGACGCCTCCGGGTCCGCGCCGAAGGCCCCTCCCCCGGCACGGACGCCCCCGGACGGGCTCGCGCCCCTCCGCGCGTCGGACGTGCTGCACGCACGCCTGACCGACACGGCGGTGGAGGTCACGAACAGGACGCGCCAGAACGTCCGGTGCCGCGTCGTGCTCGGCGCGGCGGAGGCGCCGGACGTCGGGCGGGCGGTGCTCGAGGTCGTGCTCGGCCCCGACGCGAGCTCGACCGAGCCGACCGCGGGCGTCGGCGCCGTCGCGGACCTCGCGCCACCCACCGCGGTGCTGCGGCACTGGAGCCACACGTCCACCGAGGTCTACGAGGGCGGCGACCTGCGCATCCTCCAGGTCGAGCTCGACGTGCTCGACGCCACCGGGGCCGTCCGCGCGACGCGCGCGTACGACGCCGGCAACGGCACCGACTTCGCGGTCACCGCACGCGACCTGGGGTCGCTCCTGGGTCGGGCCTCGGCGCGGCCGGTGCTGCCCGATCCGGCACCCTCGCCGGTGGTGCCCGTCCCGGCACCCGACGATCTCCTGGCCACGTTCGCCAGGTCGCTGGCGGTCGGCGCGACCGCCCTGGCGAGGCCCGTGCGGTGACGCGTGGCGCCACCGGCGCGCGCGTCAGCTCTGGTCGAACCGCACCCGGATCTTGACGAGCGCGGTGTGCACGGAGGCGTGGTCCGCGAGGTAGGCGGAGATCGCGTGCGCGTCGGCGTCCTCGGCCAGCGGCGTCGTGCCGATCGCCAGGACGACGTACCTGCGCCCGACGGCGTTGCCGGTCCACTCGTCGGTGACGGGGTGGCTCAGCCAGACCCCCTCCGCGGTGCACAGCTCGACACTCATCGCCCGCAGGGAGGCGTACAGGGTGTCCGTGCCGATCGGGAGGATGTCACCGTCGGCGTCGAGGCGCTTGAGCCCGAACCTCGTGATCGCCGCCCCGAGCGTCCCGTCGTCGGGGCGTCCGATCGGGTGCACGAGGACGTAGGCGGTCGGCTCGCCGAACGGGTTCGGGGCGGACCAGGTGGCCGCCCCGACCTCCGGTGCGGACCTCATGGTCGGAGTCGTGTTCGTCACGCTGGCGAGGCTACCGGGGAACCGCTGAACGCTCGCGGCGAGCCGGCCGCGGCGAGCGCTCACGCGTGAGCATCGAGCCCAGGCTCGCGACGTCGTCGGCGAGCGCGCGCACGGTGGGGTCCGGGGAGTCGCCGCCGTGCACGGGAGCGACCGGGGTACGCCGGCCCATGTCGGCCCGGTCTCCCGTCCTGGCGAGCGCGGCGAGGTCGTCCGCGAGGTCGTCGAGCGCCGCGGCGTCCTGGGTGGTGGCGAGGGAGGCCGAGACGTCCGTCACGCGGTCGGCGACGCGCTCGGCGGCGCTCACGACCGGTATCCAGGCCCAGGCCTCCGCTCCCGCGGGCGGAGGCTCGGACAACGTCCGCTGGAGCGACACGCGCGTGTCGGCGAGCTCCCGGTAGGCAGCGCGGCGTGCGGGTGTCACGGCCTCGGGCGTGCCGTCGTCCGCGACGGCGCGTGCGTAGGCGGCGAGCGCCGCGAGGGCCGAGCCGAACGTCGCCGACACGCGGACGTGCCGCGCGGACGGCCAGACGAGGTAGCCCGCGACGACCACGAGCAGGCCGCCGAGGACTGTCGTCTCGACGCGAGCGAGGGTGAGGTCCCAGACGTCCTCGTGGGGGACGACGGCGTCGAGGAGCAGCATGATCAGCGGGGTGAGGACGAGCGCCTGGAACGCGTAGGAGCGTGCCATGGCCCAGGGCAGGCAGGCGGCGAGGACCGCGAGCACGACGCTCAGCAGGACGGATCCGTGCAGGACGAGCCCGAGCAGGACGGCGACCACCGCCCCGCCGACCGTGCCGACCGAGCGCAGGACGGCCCGGCCGAACACCGAGCCGAGGTCGGGCTTCATGACGAGCGCCACCGTGAGGGGGATCCAGTAGGCGTGCGGGACGGGCAGGACGAAGTACGCGACGTACGCGAGCGCGGTGCACAGCGCGAGCCGCCCTGCCGACGCGAGCAGCGCGGGCCCCGGGGCGACGAGTCGCTCCCGGTGCGCCGCCTGCCCCCCGGCCGTGGTCTTCGGGTCGTCCCACAGCGCGGACTCGAGCAGCCGCAGGCGCACGAGCGTCCCCTCCGGGGCGGTCGAGGGTGCCGGGCGTCGGCGGCGGAGGACGGCGTCCGCGCACTCCCCGAGCCGCGTCGCCGTCGCGGCCGAACGCTCCGGTACGGCGTCGTGGGCGAGCAGGCGCGCGAGGAGCTGGTCGGCGGCGCGCGCCACCGCCGCCGCGCGGTCGTAGTCGCGCGCCGGGCCCTGGGCGTGGCCGCGCCGCGTGATGCCGAGACGCTCGTACGCGTCGATCGCCGTGAGCGCGCGCGCTCGGGGCGCGGCGAGGTCGGTGTCGCCGTCGGCCTGCGCGTGCGCGAGGGCGGCCAGCGCCCGCAGCATCGCCGCGAGCGCGTCCCGCTGGGGGCGGCTGCGGTTGACGAGCACCTCGACGGCGAGGAGCGCCGCGGCGATCCCGGCACCGGCGACGAACAGCAGCGCCGGGCGCCAGTACGGCGCGGCCGCGCTGACGCCGACGGCGATCGCCGCGATGAGGAGCGCCTGCATCGTGGCGACGGAGAGCGCGCTCGAGTACCCGCTCACGACCCCCGAGGCGAACGCCAGGGCCGCCATGACCAGGACGACGAGCCAGGGCGGTGCCGTGGAGAGCGCGCCGAGGAGGTACGCCGCGGCGGCGAGCGGCGTGGTCACCGCGATCTGCCGGAAGCGCACGGGGTACGCCGTCGACCTCTCGCCCGCGGCCAGCAGGAGCGTCCCCATGCTGACCCACATCCCGGTCACGGCGTCCCCGAGAAGGGCGCCGACGAGGACCGGCCCCCCGACGCCGAGGGCCGCCCGGACGGACCTCCCCACCGGCCATGCCGCGGGCGCGGCGCTCGCGAGCGCACGCAGCCACGTGGACGGCTTCCACTCGTGCGGGCCGCCACCGGCCCCTCGTGCCTCGTCCACCTGCTCACCCTCCGTCGCCCGTCGCCCGTCGCCCGTCGCCCGTCGCCCGTCGCCCGTCGCCCGTCGCCCGCTCAGGGTGAGGGCAGGGCGTCGAGATCTGTCAAGGTGTGGAACACGCGATCGCAGTACACGAGGGGGCGGCCGGGTCCGGTCGCAGAGGAGGTTCACGACGAACGTGGACGCGCCCAGCACCGCACCGGCCGCCCCCGCGTGGTGCGTGAACGAGAACATGAGGACGCGGGGCTCGACCGCGACCGAACCGAGGCTCGAGACCGTCAGGCCGACCGGGCCTGCGGGCGTCTGCGCCGTCACGAGCGCGACGCCCGCGGCATGCATCCGCAGGGCGTCCTTCATCCGCTCTTCGGGCGCCGCGGTCATGGTCTCTCCTGTCGTCGGTCGGACGCGACGGACGCGGTGCTCCCGCGCCCGCCCGTCCTCGTGGTCCGGTCCCCCGGTCAGACGAACGTCCCGCCCGGGGTCGGGTCCACGTTCTCGAGCTTCCTGCCCGCGGCGACGAGGACGAGGCCGAGCGCGATGATCGGGGGGATGAAGATCGACGCTCCGTTGACGAGCGCCTGGTCCGCCCAGAAGCCGATCGCCGCGCCGCCGGAGAAACCGAGGATCGTGAGGAAGAAGATCCCCGCCCACTTGATGTTGGTCTCACCGTTGGGACCCTGCTTCGTGAACGCCGACTGCATGAGGAAGTTGAAGGCCATCTGGACGACGGAGGTCACGGCGATGTTGCCGTAGAGCATGCCGTGGTTCTTGTGGAACGCGTTGCCCTGGGCCCCGGCGACGAAGCTGATGCCGATCGCGATCCAGTGGGCGGTCAGCGAGTGGTCCGCGGTCAGGTCGAGCGCCGCCTCGTTGCCGGACCCCTCCCCGACGAGCGTCAGGGCCAGCACGCCGAAGAGGACGAGCAGCAGCATCTGGGCGACGAGGACGGCCACGGTGAAGGTGCGACCGCTGCGCAGGAAGCTCGTCATGAGGATCCCGCACAGCGCCGACCCGAGCCCGAACGCGAGGACCGACAGGGCCGGGAACCACAGCTTGTCCCAGTTGCCCTGGACCAGCCAGTAGCCCAGGGACACCACGTTGCCGGACTGCACGGTCGAGAACGTGGACGCGTTGGCCAGCGTCCAGGCGTTCATCGCCCCGGCCATGATCGCGAGCAGGAAGCCGACGAACGGCAGCTCCATGAGGGGAAAGCCGGTCGTCCGGTCTTCCTGGACGGCCTGCGCGCCGGCAGGTGCTCTGGTGGACATCGCTCACTCCTTGACGACGGGTCCGCCGAGCACGTCGTCGACGGTCGGCGGGTGGGACTCCGTGGTCCGGGGACCTGCGGTGGACGCGCGCAGCGGCGCGAGCGCCTCCGTGACGGCGAGGGACCGACCGAGATGCTCGCGAAGCACCCCGGAGGCGACGTCCTCGCCGCCGAGCACGACGTCGGCGATGCGGGACATCGTCGTCAGGCCTGTCGCTTGGACCGGTCGTACCAGATGACCGGGGCCGGCTTGTCGTCCAGGGGCAGCGACTCGACGAACTGCGTCGTGACGTTCAGGTGGTCCGCGACGATCTGTGCCGGGTTGGACGCGAGCCACTTGTTCGCCGAGATGTCGGAGTACTCGGGATTCTTGAAGACCTCGACGAAGATCAGCGGCTCGTCGCCGATGTTCTGCACGTAGTGACCGGCCACGAGCGGCACGATGCCCACGTCGCCGGCCTGGAAGTCGAACGTCCGCGAGAGCCCGTTCGAGTTGAAGATCGTCATGCGGGCCTTGCCCTGGATGTAGTACTGCCACTCCGCGGCCTTCGGGTGCCAGTGCAGCTCCCGCATGCCGCCAGGCTCCACCTCGACGAACGCGGCCGAGATCGTCTTGGCGGCCGGGAAGACGTTGACGTCGACGATGCGCACCCGGCCGGCCTCGCACTCGACCGGCTCGACGTCCTCCATGTGCAGCGTGAAGGGCGACGGGACGCGGCCCGCAGGGACGGAGCGCTCGACCTCGGCGATCGGCCCGGGGACCTCGGCGCGGAAGATGTACTTCTCGCTCTGGGGGAAGACGCTGATCTCACCCACGGACTTCCTCAGGTTCGCCGCGACGACGTCCTGCGGCGTGTGCGCGAACCAGTCGGAGAGGAGGAACGTGAAGTTCTCGGAGAAGTCCGGGTCGCTGAAGACCAGGAGGAACTCGACGCCGTCCTCGAGCCCCTGGATCGAGTGGGGCAGGCCGGCCTCGAAGTTCCAGAGGTCGCCGGCCTTCACGTCGTCGATGAACGAGCGCCCGTACTCGTCGATCGCCGTGACGCGGCAGCTGCCCACGAGCACGAGGCCCCACTCGGCCTCCTTGTGCCAGTGGAGCTCGCGGTACGCACCCGGCTCGAGCGCCATGTTCACGCCCGCGACGTCGAGCGAGGACGGGATCTCCCGGTTGGTGACCTCGCGCGCCCAGCCGCCCTCCTCCAGGCGCTGGTGCGCGTCGGAGAAGGAGTACTTCATGTTGGCCATCGTCCCGTGGTCCGTGACCGGGGCGACGATGATGTCCGGATTCTCCCGGTCACGCCAGATGTCGCGGGGCCCGAGGTCGAGCCACCCTTTGTTGTCGGAGTCGCGCAAGGGCTGCGGCGTGGCATTCTGCTCGGTCATTTCCGTCTCCCGTCAATGATGCACAGCACGGCTTGTCGGCGCCGAGGCGACCGGCGTTCTTGCGAGGAACGTATGCCGAGCGGGACCGACCGCACCGGACGAGGGCACAACTTCGCGCCCCGGCTCGGCACGGTTGAGATCATCACGCGACGGCGGCAACGGGTGCGGACCGGGTGAAAGAGAATGTTATGCGGAGGGTGAAACCGAGCATTTCCGAGAGCCCCGCCGCGCGCTGCAGGACACGTCGACCTAGCCTGCCAGCCAATGAATTATCCCGGTCGGGAGATGTGCCGCCCCACGACACCAGGAGCAATGCCATGGGTCGTACCGCCCCTTCGCACGCGCCTCCGCCGGCACGGAACGCCGGTGCCACCACGCACACGCTCCGGCGCAAGCGTGCGCCGGGGGCGGCGCTGCGCGACGCGGGCACGACGCGAGCGAGCGGCCGCGGCCAGCCGCGCATGGCTGTGCTGGGCGAGTGCGTCCTCCTCGCCGGGAGGCTCGGAGCGATCGTCGACTCCGCACCGGCGTTCCTCGGCCGGGAGCCGGCGACCTTCCTCGTCCACGTCGGCGCACGTCGGGCGGAGCCGGCGCACGACGGCGTGCACTCCCTGCTCCTCAGCACGGGGGCCACCGTGCCGGCACCCGACGACGCACGCATCGTCGGGCTCGCCGTCCCCCGGGCGCGCGTCACGAGCACCGTCCTCGCCCCCCTCACCCGGCTCGCCGAGACACCGCTGGTCCGCGCGTCACGCGCCTTGCTGGTCAATCTCCTGCGCGACGCCCCGCTGCTCGTCGGGGACGCGGTCGACAGCGTCGACGAGCTCCTCGTCAGCCTCATGCGCGGGGTCGTGCACGACCATCCGCACGCCGTGGCGCCGCACGCGCGGGAGTCGACCCTGGCCGCGAGGATCGAGGCGCTGATCGAGGCGAGGCACAGCGACCCCGGGCTGGACGTGGTGCAGATCGCGCGCGAGCTGCACACGAGCCGACGACAGCTGTACCGCCACGTCCCCGGCACGGGGGGCGTCGCCGCGATGCTCGCGCGACGCCGGGTGGAGACCGCGCGCGCGCTGCTCGCGGACCGGCCTGACCTGTCGGTCGCCCAGGTCGCCGCGCGCTCCGGCTTCACGAGCGCCTCCCGCCTGCGCGAGCACTTCGTCCGGTGGCACGGGAGCACGCCGTCGGAGTACAGGCTCCGGGCCGGCGCGGTCCGGGTCCGGTGACGTGTCGCCCCGGCCTCAGATGCCGAGCACGGCCTTGGCGATCGTGAAGTAGACGACCAGTCCCGTCGTGTCGACGAACGTCGAGATGAAGGGTGCGGACACGATCGCCGGGTCGATCCCGACCGTCCGGGCCAGCAGCGGCACACCCGACCCGACGGTCGTGGCGAGCGTGCAGACGCACACCACCGTCAATGCGAGGACGACGCCGATCTGGGGCCCGGCGACGAGCATCGCCGGGCCGATCCCCACGACGGCCAGCGCGAGACCGAGCAGGACCCCCGTCGACGCCTCGCGCCCGACGACGCGCGCGAGGTCTCGGGGCCGCACGTCGCCCACCGCCATCGCGCGCACGACCGTCGTGGCGGCCTGCGACCCGGCGTTCCCCCCGGTGCCGATGAGCAGGGGGATGAAGAGAGCGAGCGCGACGACGGCGTCGAGCTCCGCCTCGAAGTACGACTGGACCCCGACGGTGAGGGTCGCGGCGAGGATGAGGACGAACAGCCAGACGATGCGCGACCGGAAGACCGCGACGACGGACGTCGACAGGTACGGCCTCCGGAGCGGCTCGGTCCCTCCCGTCCGGGCGGAGTCCTCGTCGTCCGCCGCCTCGAGGACCCGCATCGCGTCGTCCACGGTGAGGAGGCCGAGCAGCCGGTCCTCGGCGTCGACGACCGGGACGGCGACGTAGCCGCCGTCGCGCACCACGTTGGCCGCGTGCTCGAGGTCGTCCGTCGCGCGCACCACGGTCGGTCGCGCCATCACGTCGTCGACGACGCACCCGGGGTCGCTGACGAGCAAGCGGCGCAGGGAGACGACGCCGACGACCTGACGACCCTCGCCCAGGACGGGCACCGTGTAGATCGTCTCCACGTCGTCCCCGACCTCGCGCAGTCGGGTCAGCGCCGCGGCGACCGTCGTGCCGGCCGGCACGCTCGCGACCTCGGGGGACATGCGGCGTCCGGCGCTGTGCTCGGGGTACCCCAGGAGCGCGGTCGTGTGGCGCCGTTCCTGCGCGGACAGGCCGTGGAGCAGCTTGGACGCGACGCCCGCGGGGAGCTCGTCGAGCAGCGGCGCGCGGTCGTCGGGGTCGAGCGCCGCGAACAGCTCGCGCACCGCGTCCTCGCGCAGCCCTTCGACGATCTCCCTCTGCAGCGCGGGGTCGAGGTCCTCGAAGACGTCGACGGCGCGGTCCTTGGGCAGCAGCCGGAACGCGACCGCGCGTTCCTCCCTGTCGAGCCGGCCCAGCTCGGCCACGACCTCCGGCGTCCCCGCGGCGACGAGCCTCTCCCGCAGGGCCTGGAGGCGGGGGCGGGCGCGCTCGCGCACCGGGCTCGTGTTCCCGTCCGTGGTCACTCGCCGGCTCCTTCTGCGTGGTCGGTGGCGACGCGACCACGCTCTCACATCCGGGCGCGGCGCGGCGGTCGAGCCGTCGAGGGCGTCGGCCGGGCCGGGTGCTCCGGGGCCGCGCGGTGGATACGGGTCACCGGCTGCGGGCGCACGTGACGCACGTCCTCGCCGTCGGGCGCGCCTCCAGGCGTCCGGCGGCGATCGGCTGCGCGCACGCCTCGCACACGCCGTAGGTCCCCGCGTCGAGGCGCGCGAGGGCCGCGTCCACCTCCTCGACGCGCGCCGCGGCGTCGCGAGCGAGCGCGTCCACCTGAGCCCGCTCGAACGCGATGGTCGCGCCGTCCGGATCGTGCTCGTCGTCCGCGTTCGAGTCGCGGGACGCCTCGACGATGCCCGCGACCTCGGCGCGCAACGCTCCCAGGCGCGCGACGGCGTCCGCTCGCACGGCCAGCAGGCGGTCGCGTGCCGCGCGGTCCGGGGTCGGCGTGCGGTGGTCCGGTGGTGTCGTCATCTCGCTCCCTCAACGTCGCGGAGGGGGTGAAACCGTCCCGGACGGGGAGTCCTGCCCGTGCCCGAGGCATGACAGCGGCGGTCGACGGATGGAAGAGTGGAACTGCCCGGCTCCCCCGGGCCCGCCGCGCGGTCTCGCCCCCGCGGCGCGTGACCGACGTCCGACGGCGAGACCACGGAGGTCTGCATGAGCACGGTCGTCGCCTTCCAGTCCTTCGGCGGGCCGGAGATGCTGCGGGTCGACGACGAGCACGTCGGCGAACCCGGGTCCGGCCAGGTGCGCGTCGCGAACCGCGTCGTCGGGGTCAACCCCGCGGACCTCAAGCGGCTCGCCGGCGCGTTCGGGGGCCGCGTCCCCGGCGTGCTGGGCTTCGAGGCGGCAGGCGTGGTCGACGCCGTGGGGCCCGACGTGCCCGACCTGGCCCCCGGCGACGAGGTCGTGTGGCACGGGACGGGCGCGCAGCGCGAGCTCTCGCTCGTCCGCGCCGACCACGTGCGACGCAAGCCCGCGTCCCTGCCCTTCGAGCAGGCGGCCGTGCTGCCCGTCGCCGCGGCGACCGCGTTCTCCGCCCTCGTCCAGGCGGACGTCGGCGAGGGCGACGTCGTGCTGCTGCACGGCGCCAGCGGGGGCGTCGGTTCGGCGGCCGTGCAGATCGCGACCGCGCTGGGCGCCCGCGTCGTCGGGACGGCGTCGCCGGCCAATCACGACTATCTGCGCGGCCTGGGCGCGACCCCGGTCGCGTACGGCCCGGGCCTCGCCGACGCGGTCCGCGCGCTGCCGGACGGCCTCGACGAGGTGAGCGTCGTCGTCGACCTCGTCGGCTCGGCGGAGACCATCGCCGCGACCGTCGCCCTGCTGGGCGCGGACCTCGCCCCCGCGACGCAGGACGACCCGCCGAGCGCGGTGACGATCGTCGGGTCCGACGCGTCGCGTGCCGCGGGCATCGTGGACAAGGTCGACGCGAAGGGCGCCCTCGACGAGGTCCTCGCGCTCGCGGAGGACGGGCGGCTCCGGACGGAGGTCTCCGCCCGGTTCCCGCTGCGCGACGCGGCGCAGGCCCTGCGGCTCGTCGCCGACGGGCACGTCCGCGGGAAGGTCGTGCTCGACGTGCCCTGACCCGGACCGAAGTCCCGACAGGTTGTGACGCTGGGCACAAGGTCGCCCCAGGAACCGCGGTATTCCGCCGTTCCTGGGCGCGCAGCAGCGGAAACTCCTTGCGTCCCCCGTGCGCGGGAGTGTGAAATCGTTAGCATGCGTAAGTTTCTTGCCGCTACCGCGGCGCTCTCCTGTGCTCTCCTGCTGGCGTCCTGCGCCTCGCCGACCGACCCGGCGAGCGACGACGCGACGACCCCCGAGACCACGACCACGACCGAGGCGGCCCCCGAGGTGACGCCCACCGTCGTCTCCGTGACCACGACGTGCAACACCTTCTACAGCGGCGAGTACTCCGCCGAGCGCCTCGTCACCGAGACGACGCCGCTGCTCGAGACGCCGGAGGACGAGGCCGCGGCCGCCGCGATCTACACGACGCGCGAGCGCCTCGTCGCGGTCCAGAACTTCGCCGACCCCGACCTCCAGCAGAACCTCAACGGGATCAAGGCCCCGTTCGAGGCCGCCGTGCAGGGCGAGACGATCGACACGTCGAAGCTCCAGGAGTCCCTCGACGCCTTCCGTGCGCAGTGCACCGAGGCCGGGTACGCGTTCGCGTCCTGACCTCCCCGCGCCGCGGTCCGGGCGGCCCGTCCCTCACCGAGGGGCGGGCCGTTCGCGCGTCCGGCCCCGAGACCCGCGTATCCGCCCTGCGACGCGGAGCGGGGCGTCGACGACCGTGGGAGCATCCGACCATGCCCGTGGTCGAGTCCTCGCTCGTGGTCCCCGTCGACCCCGCGACGGCGTTCGCCGTCTCCCAGACGACCGGCGACGTCCGCCTGCGCTGGGACCCGTTCATCCGGCGGCAGCACTTCCTCGACGGCGCCACCGCGCCCGCCAAGGGCGTGCGCACGTTCACCCGGCACCGCAGCGGGCTGTCCATGGTGAGCGAGTACGTCTCCTACAACCCGCCCACGAACGTCGGGATGCGCATGGTGCGCGGCTCGTGGTTCTTCGCGAACCTCGCGGGCGGGTGGCGGTTCGCCCCCGACCCGTCAGGCGGCACGCGCGCGACGTGGCGCTACTCCTTCCGCTGCCGCCCGCGCTGGCTCGCGCCGCTCGCCGAGCGCCTCGGGTCCTGGGTGCTCGGTCGCGACGTCGACCACCGGATCGCCGGCTTCGCGCGCGGCTGCGCGGACCCGGTCGTGCTCGCCGCGGTGCGCGAGCCGACCCGCTGACGGCGGCGCCCGGCGGCGCTGCAGCCGGAACCGTACGCCACCCCGACGGGGCGCCAGGCACCAGACACCGGCGGGCCTCGGGTGTGCCACCCGTGGCGAACCGGATCGCTCGGGTACGCGGTCCGCCCGCGCACGGCACCCGGGGACGACGGCGCCCGGCACCCCGGTCGGACGCGGTCCGTCCGCGCGCGGCGTAGCGTGCGACGCATGGGCCCGCTCGACCGTCGCCGCCCCCGGGCGTTCCTCGCCGTGGTGCTCGCGGTGGTCTCGGTCCTCGGGTCGGCGGGCGCGACGCACGGGCAGCCGGTAGCGCGCCCGCTCGACCTGGCTGCCGTCGCCCTGCTCCTCGTCTCGCCGCTCGCGCTCGTGCTGCTCGTGCCGCGCCCGGTGCTCGCGGTGGCGGTGTCCGTCACGGCCGTCGGAGTCTTCCTCGTCGCCGGGTTCGCGTGGGGACCGGCACTCGCGGGGCCCGTCGGCGTGCTCGTGGGGGTGCTCCTCAGCGGTCCCGCGCAGCGAGCGCGCCGCATGGCGTGGGGCGGAGCCGTGCTGCTGGCGGGGGTGGTCGTCGCCGCCGCGGCGCTGCGCCCCGACGTGCCGCCCCCGGCGACGCTCCTCGGCGGGACGGCTTGGACCGTCGTCGTGCTGCTCGTCGCGGGCGCGATCCGCGACCGGTCCGCCCGCATCGCCGCGGCGCGCGAGGCCGAGCAGGTCGCGCGCGTCGAGCGTGAGCGCACGGCCGTCGCGGACGAGCGGCTGCGCATCGCGCGCGAGGTCCACGACGTCCTCGCGCACTCGCTCTCCGCCATCACCGTGCAGGCGGGCGTCGGGCTCCACCTGCTCGACCGCGACCCCGACCAGGCCCGCAGCGCCCTCACCGCGATCCGCACGACGAGCAGCGAAGCGCTCGACGAGGTCCGCGCGGTGCTCGGGATCGTGCGCGGCGAGGACGGCGACGACGACGCGCCGCTCGCCCCGACGTGGGACCTCGCAGCACTCCCGCGGCTCGCGCAGCAGGCGGAGGGCGGCGGGCTCTCCGTCGCGCTCGAGGTCGACCCCACTGCGGCCGAGCTCCCCGACCGGCTGGCGGGCGTCGTCTACCGCGTGGTCCAGGAGTCGCTGACGAACGTGCGCCGGCACGCGTACGGCGCGACGCGCGTCGACGTCCGCGTCGTCGTCGAGGCGGGACGCGAGTCCGAGGCCGAACCGGGCGACGCCGGTGGCGACGGGGACCGTGGCTCGCGCCGTGTGACCGTGACGGTCACCGACGACGGCACGGGCCCGCCGTCGGACCCCGAGCCCGGCTACGGCCTGCGCGGCATGCGCGAGCGCGTCGAGAGCGTCCACGGGTCGCTCGTGGCCGGGCCGGTGCCCGGCCCGGCTCGGGGACCGGGAGCGGGCTCCGGCACCGCTGGACGCGGCTTCCGGGTGCGGGCAGTCTTTCCCTGGCCGGGCACGACGCCCGGGCCGGGCACCACCGGGCGGGGCGACGACGCACCGCCGTGGCGCGAGGAGGCACCATGATCGACGTCGTGCTGGCCGACGACCAGGCGCTCGTGCGGGGCGGGTTCCGTGCGCTCATCGACTCCGAGGACGACATGCGCGTCGTCGCCGAGGCCGCGACCGGGGACGACGCGGTCCGGCTCGCGCTCGAGCACCTGCCCGACGTCGTGCTCATGGACATCCGCATGCCCGGCCTCGACGGGCTCGAGGCGACTCGGCGCATCGTCGCCGACCGCGCGGCCGCGCACGTGCACGTCGTGGTCGTCACGACGTTCGAGCTCGACGAGTACGTGACCGACGCGATCCGCGGCGGCGCGAGCGGGTTCCTCGTCAAGGACACCGAGCCCGTCGACCTCGTCCGGGCGGTGCGGGTCGCGGCGCGCGGCGACGCCCTGCTCTCCCCCACCGTCACCCGGCGCCTGCTCTCCCGGGTCGCGGACGCGACGCGCGCCGTCGGGCCGGTCCCCGGTGTCGAGGAGCTCACGCCGCGCGAGCGCGAGGTGCTCGTCGAGGTCGCGGGCGGGCTCTCGAACGACGAGATCGCGGGGACGCTCTACCTGTCGGAGTCGACGGTGAAGACGCACGTGTCGCGCGTCATGGCCAAGGTGGGCGCGCGCGACCGCGCCCAGCTCGTCGTCGCGGCCTACGAGTCCGGGCTCGTGCGCCCCGGCTGGGCGGGCTGACTCACCCTGCCGTCGGTCCACCCGGCGTCGGCGGGGACCGGTACCACGGGACGAGCGAGGTCGGCACGCACGGCCGACGACGTGGCGCCGGGCGACGGGAAGCCTGGAGGTGCGGCCGGAACGCGGCCGCCCCCGCCAACCGGCGGGCCGCACCGACACCGGAGGTCGTCATGCTCACCGCACTCACCGGGGCCGTCGTCCCCACGGAGGCCGTCGCGCACGTCGCGCACGCCGGCTGGGGGCCCGGGCCCTGGTGGTTCGTCTTCCCCCTGCTGTGGTTCCTGCTGTTCGCGTCCGTGATCTTCCTCATCGCGCGGCGTGCGCGACGCGGCTGGGGACCGGGCGGCCCCGGCGCGTGGCGCACCGCCGGCCCCGACCCCGTCGCGATCCTCGGCGAGCGCTACGCGCGCGGCGAGATCGACGAGCAGGAGTACCGCTCGCGCCTCGCCGTGCTGCGCGAGGGTCGCCCCCAGCCCTGACGCCGAGAACGACCTGGGTGCCGTCATCCCGTGGATGACGGCACCCAGGTCGTGTTCGCCGGCGCGTGATCGCGCGCCGGCGTCAGGCGGAGGCGCCCACGGGCTCCTTGGTTCCCGACGGCGCCTCGGTGGTCTCGCCCCTCGTCGTGGTCTGAGTGGTCGCCTCGGACGACGCGTCGTCGTCCTCGTCCACGAAGAGGTCCTCGGCCGTCGCGGCCTCGTACTGCTCGAGGTCGAGGATGCCCTCGCGCTTCGCCACGATCGTGGGCACGAGCGCCTGGCCCGCGACGTTGACCGCGGTGCGGCCCATGTCGAGGATCGGGTCGATCGCGAGCAGCAGGCCCACGCCCGCGAGCGGCAGGCCCACGGTCGAGAGCGTGAGGGTCAGCATGACGATCGCGCCGGTGAGACCCGCGGTCGCGGCGGAGCCGACGACGGAGACGAACGCGATGAGCAGGTAGTCGGTGATCGACAGGTCGATGCCGAAGATCTGAGCGACGAAGATCGCCGAGATGGCGGGGTAGATCGAGGCGCAACCGTCCATCTTGGTGGTCGCGGCCAGCGGCACGGCGAACGACGCGTACTCGCTCGGGACACCGAGGTTGCGCTCGGTGACGCGCTGCGTCACGGGCAGCGTGCCGATCGAGGAGCGCGAGACGAACGCGAGCTGGATCGCGGGCCAGGCGCCCTTGAAGTAGCTCGAGATCTTCAGGCCGTTGGTGCGCAGGAGGATCGGGTAGACGACGAACAGCACGACCGCGAGGCCGACGTAGATCGCGACGGCGAACCACGCGAGCGACGCGAGCGACGTCCAGCCGTACGCCGCGATGGCGTAGCCGATGAGGCCGGCGGTGCCGATCGGCGCGAGGCGGATGATCCACCACAGCACCTTCTGCACGATCGCGAGCGCGGAGCGGTTGAACGCGAGGAACGGGTCCGCCTTCTTGCCCGACTTGAGCGCCGCGATGCCGATGACGAGCGCGACGACGAGGATCTGCAGGACGTTGAAGTTCACCGACGTGCTGGCGGTCGCGCCGCCGTCGGCCACCTCGACCTGCGTGCTCGCGCCAAGGCCCAGGACGTTGCCCGGGATGAGGCCGTTGAGGAAGTCGAGCCACGTGCCGGTGCGGCCAGGCTCGGACGCGGCGTCGAGCGAGACGGACGCGCGGTTGCCGGGCTGGAACAGCAGACCCAGGCCGATGCCGACGGCCACGGAGATCGCCGCGGTGATGGCGAACCACAGGAGCGTCTGGCCGGCGAGGCGCGCGGCGTTGGTGACGGTCCGCAGGTTCGCGATCGACGCGACGATCGCGGTGAAGATCAGCGGCGGCACGACCGCCTTGAGCAGCGTCACGAACGACGAGCCGATCGTGTCGAGCGTCGTGGTGAGGCCGTTGGGGACGTCGCCCGCGGCGTCCTGCGGGCCCATGGCGAGCGCGAGGGCACCGAGCCCGACGCCGACCGCGAGACCGAGCAGGATCTGCACGCTGAACGAGGGGAACCGGCGCTTCTTCTTCGCGGGCGCGGAGGCCGGAGCCTGCTTCGCCTGCGGGTCGGCCTGCGCGGAGGCCGTCGAGGGGGTCGAGGACACGGAGGACCTTTCGGGGTGACGCGGGCGCACGAGCGCCCGCTCTCGGGAGAGGGGCTCGGGACGTCGTCGCGGGGCGCCGGCAGCAGCGCGGCCCGGGCAGGGACGCAGGCACGGAGGTGGCCTGCGCCCTGACGGGGGCGCGCCACGCGCGTCAGCGGCTCAGGTCGCGAGGCGACCCAGGGTCCTGACGGGTGTGCGGAGGCGGGGAGGCGTCAGCGGCGACGGGAGGTCAGCGACACAGCGCGCTGGCGACTCGACGGAGGTCGACGTCGCGGCGCTGGGTGAGCTGCCAAGCAGGCACGCTGACGAACACGGAGGTTCTCCCGGAACGGTGGGTTCTCGCTGACGAGGCGGGCAGATCGACGCCCGCGGCAACCGATCATACCCGCTCGTGGTCAACCAGCCGGTGCCCGGACCTATTCCGGGCTCCGGGTCGGTGCCGACCCGGGCGCTACATCAGGCGCGTCGACTCGAGCGCCTTGGCGAGGTCGTCGTTGAGACCGATGAGCGGGACCCGGAGCACCAGACCCAGGAGCAGCGCGGGGGCGACGAAGAGGACGAGACAGCCGAGGGCGATCCAGTAGTCCGCGTCGTAGATCCCCGCGATGGCCGCGCGGACCGCGGTCGTGGCGTGCGAGACAGGAAGGAAGGGGCTGATGTTCTGGAACCACTGCGGCAGCACGCTGAGCGGGTAGGCCCCACCACCGGCCGAGATCTGGACGACGAGCAGGAAGACGGCGAGGGCCTTGCCCGCCTCGCCGAACGAGAGGACCAACGTGTACGTGATGAGCGAGAACACCAGCGACATCACCCAGCCCGCGAGGATCAGCAGTGCCGGGTAGACCGGCCGCACCCCGACGAAGCCGATGAGCCCGACGTACAGCAGCGAGCTCTGCAGGAGAGCGAGGACGGCGAAGATGCCGTAGCGCCCGAGGTACTCCTGCGGGAGCGTGAGGTCCGCTCCGGACGGAAGACGGTCCCGCACCACGTCGACGCGGATCAGGACCGAGAGCAGCAGCGCACCGACCCACAGGCCGAGCACGGAGTAGAAGGGCGCCATCTGCGCACCGAACGTGTCGACCTTGAACACCGGGATCGTCTTGAGCGCCACGGGAGAGCTCAGCTCGCCGGCGAACGTCTCCGCGTCGGGCCCGATGATCTCGGTGAGCTTGCTGAGATCGCCCGACTCCGAGGCGTCGCGCAGTGCGGAGGCGACGCCGTCGAACCGGGTGGCCGCGGCGTCCAGGTCCCCGGCGATCGTCGTCATGGTGCCCTCGGCGGCCGTGAGCACGCCGGTGAGGGACCCGGAGCCCTCCGACAAGGCGGAGACCGCGCCCGACAGGTCGTCACCGATCGCGACGAACCCGCCGTTGATCGACCCGAGCGTTCCGGCGAGCTGTTCGAGCTGAGGCCTCAGGCTCTCGGTGTACGAGCTCTGGACGCCCTCGACGGCGCTCCTGGCCTCGTCGACGAGCGCGATGACCTCGGCGCGCGTCGCCTGGCTGTCCGCCTCGCCCTGGGACAGGCGCGCAGCTGCCTCCTGGAGGCGGTCCCGCAGCAGCTCCTGACGGGCGAGTGCTCCGTCGATGCGAGAGACGACCAGCTCCAGCGCGTCGCGCAGCAGGGGGTCGGTCGCAGCGTCCGCCTGCGCCTGGAGCTCGTCGCGCAGCCCCTGGTAGGCCGCGATCTGCGTGTCCACCTGCCCGGCGAGCGTGTTCAAGGTCGCCACGGCCGCCTGGCTCTGCGAGTCCAGGGACGTGAAGAGCTGGTCCACCTGGGCGCCGAGCTCTCGATAGCTGTCGGCGCTCGTCGAGAAGGCCGCTGCGAGCGACTCCGTCGCCGTGTCCAGCGTCGAACCGAGGGCTCGTGCCGCGTTCGACCCGTCACCGATCGCGCCGGCCGTCTCGCGCAGGGCGTCGACAGACGAGGTCGCGAGCGACGACGCGCCGCTCACGAGCGGCTTGCTGGACGAGACGAGCATGCCGAGGGCCTGCGCGCTGCTGGCACCCGCGCGGAGCTGAGAGGCGAGCGTCGTGGCGTTCGCCTCCAGCCGGGAGATGGCCGCTCGCGTCTCGGGGTCCTCGAGGTTGTCCGCGAGCGAGGAGACGACGCCTAGCCCGACCTCGTTCAAGGTCTTGGTGAAGGTCTCGTTGATCTGCACCGAGACCTCGGTCGCCGCCTCGCCGGTGATCTTCGGCGACAGCGCGTTCGTCTTCTCGTTCGTGTAGTAGTCGATCCGGGCCGACGTGGCGCCCGGCACGAGGAACGTCATCATCTGCTGGCTGAAGTCCGCGGGGAGCACGAGGGCGGCGTAGTACTCCTCCGACTCGGTGCCCCGTATCGCCTCCTCCGGGCTGGTGAACACCCAGTCGAGGTCGGCGTTGGCGCGCAGCGCGGACAGCACCTGGTCCCCGATGTTGATCCGCACGGGCAGCAGGCCGCCCTCGTACCCCTCGTCGGCGTTGGCCACCGCGACCTTGAGGTTCTTCACGTTGCCGAACGGGTCCCAGCTCGAGAGCACGTTGAACCAGGCGAAGAACGAGGGGATGACGACGACCCCGAAGAGCACGACGAGGGCGATCGTGCTCCGCGTCGCCTGCCGGAGGTCGTGGCGGAAGAGCAGGGAGACGTTCCTCACGACCGCTCCCCCTGGCCCTGGAGCTCCGCCAGCGGCGTGTCCGAGCGGGTGGCCCGCTCCTCCCGCGCCAGGACCTGTCGCAGCGCGCTCTCGGGCATCCCCTCCACCTTCCCCGCGAAGACGATGTTCTGCCGGATGTACTCGATCGTCACGACGGCCCCGATCACGAGGAGGCACAGCACGCCCCAGAGGCCGAGGATGGTCGCCTTGGCGTCCGGCACGATCCAGGCGATGACCAGGAGCGCCGCGCTCACCACCAGACCGATCAGCAACGCCAGGCGGATCACGGTCAGATGGTGCTTCGCGAACCACTCGGCCCGGCGTGCCGTCTCCTCGCGGAACCGCTGTCGATCGCTCAGTGCCTGGACGATCTGGCTGAGCCGGCGCCGGGAGCCGAAGATCTGCACGTCCTCGCTGACGAAGAGTCCCGTCTCGGCCAGCTTGACGTTGAACAGCCGAGAGAAGTTGCCGAGCCTCTGGCGCAGGAAGATCCCCAGGACGAAGGCCAGCACCGCGAACAGGAGGAGCACCGCGACGTAGCGCCAGTAGTAGCCGTCGTAGAACCCGCCGATCGTCTCGCGCATCGCGTCGATGCCGTAGGTGAAGGGGAAGATCGGGAACAGGGACCGGAAGAAGCCGGGCATCATCTCGATCGGGTAGATGCCCGAGGCGCCGGGGATCTGCATGATCACGAGCAGGATCGCCAAGCCCTTGCCGACGTACCCCAGGGACACCGCGAGCGCGTAGATGATCGACACGTAGACGAGCCCGGCGAAGACGCTGGTCGCGACGAACGCCGGGGCGCTGGCCATCTGCACCCCGATGACCACGTCACCGATGCTGACCAGGAGCGCCTGGAGCACGTTGAGCGCTGCGAGGAGCATCCATCTCCCGAGGTAGGCCTGACGCACGGTCAGGTCCGGGACGCCGTCGGTGTCGGCCTCCTGCTTGAGGAGCACGACGAGCATGAACGCGCCGATCCACAGGGCGAGGTTGGTGAACAGCGGCGCCATGGCGGACCCGTACGTGGCGACGGGGAACAGGTTGTGCTGCTTCACCTCGACCGGTGACGACATGAACTGCGCGACCTGCTGCGGGTCGAGCTCGGTCAGCGCGCTCAGCTTGCGCCAGACCTCCGCGCTGCTCAGCGCGCTCACGTCGGTCCGCAGCCTCTCGAGGTCCTGCTCGACACCCTGCAGGTTGCCGTCGAGCAGGGTGACCGCGGAGCTCGCCTCGCCCATCTGGCCCTCGAGACCGTCGAGGAGCACGACCGCCTGCCTCACCAGGTCCCGTTGCGCGTCGAGAGCGGTCGAGAACGCTCCGGCGCTCGCCGACAGCTCCGCCATGGTCCGGTTGATCTCCGGGACGGTGCCGATCAGCACGGTGTGGATCGCTCCCGCCGAGCTCGCCGAGTCCTGGACGGCGCCGTTGATCGCGGTGGCGGTCGTCTGGAGGGCCGTGGAGACGTCCGTGATGTCCTGGTTGAGCGCCGCCAGGTCGCCGAGGAGCTGCCGGTCCGCCTCGTTGCGCTCCGTCAGCCGGTCCACCGCCTCGGTCAGCTCGCGATACCCCGGGTCGGCGGGGTCCATGGTCGCGAGCTGGGCCTGGAGCTCGGCGAGCGCCGTGCTGCTGGTGTCCGCGACTGCCCCCGCGTCGTCGATCGCGGTGCCGATCGCGAGGTTCGCGTGCTGCACGCCCGCCGACAGCGTGGTGACGGCGAGGTTGAGCTGCGCCGACGCCCCGGACAGCAGCGTGGCGCCCGAGACGTACGCGGACGTGACCGAGTCGGTGAACGAGACGAGGTCCTGCTGCGCGTCGGCCACGAGCGTCTGGGCCTCGGTGATCGAGGTCTGGACGTCGCCGATCGTCTCGTCGACCTGTGTGAGCGCGCTCTTGGCGTCCGTGAGCGCGGTCCCCGCGTCGGCGAGCGTGGTCTGCAGGTCTGCGAGGCCACCGCGCGCCGCCTCCAGCTCGCCGACGGTGTCGTCGAGCGCGTCGAGCGTCGTGGTCCTCGCGTCGAGCAGTCGGGTCCCCGTGTCGACGCCGGCCTTCTCGAGGTCCTCCGCGACGGTCTTCGCCACGGTGGAGACGAAGGTGCTGTTCACCTGAGAATCGAGGGTCGACGCTCCGACGCCGGTGATCTTCGGCGCGATGGCGTTCGCCTTCTCGTTGACGTAGTAGTCGAGCTCCGGGCGGACGAAGTCCCCCGTCGTGATGCTCAGCAGGTCCTTGCTGAAGGTGGGCGGCACGACAATGGCGGCGTAGTATTCTCCGGATTTCACCGCGCGCATCGCCGCGTCTTTCTCGAGAAATCCCCAACCCAGCTGACGGTTCGACTTGAGCTGGTCGACGATCTGGTCGCCGACGTTGAGTTCCCCCGTCATCTCCGACGACGCGCCCTCGTCGAGGTTGACGACCGCGACCTTGACGTGCTCGGTGTCCGAGTAGGGGTCCCAGAAGGCGAGGATGTTCACCCACGCGTACATGGACGGCATGATGACGAGCCCGAGGACGATGGCCCAGACCTTCGGTGCGTGGAGAATTCTCCCGGCGTCGCGGCGGAACACCTTCAGGGCATTGCGCATCGTTCCTCCTCGTCGCCCCGTGGTGTGCAGCGAGCGCAATTGGACGTCGCCTGGCCGCCTCCTGGACATTGTTGTCCCACGTCAGCGGACAACCGTGTTCCGTGGATGCACGGGATCGTGCCCCGGTGCATTAGTTTGGCGCGGTCGCCACGAAAACTCTCGGCCGACCCGTGATGCCGGGCAAAGATCACCCGTCACATCACCCTGGCATCCCCCGCTCGCTCGACGGCGGCCGCCTGCTCAGCCCGCTCGCGTCGGGCCCGCCGGTCCCGCCGAGGAGGCGCTGCTGGGAGGGTCAGGCGTTCGGAGCGTCGAGGAACGCGTGCATGAGCGGGCCCGCGGTGACGGCACCGCCGTCGCCCGTCTCGACGAACACCGCCACCGCGAGGTCGCCCTGCGTCGCGATCATCCAGGCGTGGGACTGACTGCCGTCGCCGTACTGCGCCGTGCCGGTCTTGGCGCCGGGCTCGCCCGGCAGGTCCTGGAGGATCGACGCCGAGCCCTCGGTGACGACGGCGCGCATGAGGCCGCGCAGCGTCGCCGCCTCCTCCTCGGTGAGGGTGCTGGCGGGCTCCTCGTCGGCGACGGTCTGCACGTCCGGGTGGACCAGGACGGGCGACACCGTGCGCCCGGCGGCGACGCTCGCCGCGACCGTCGCCATCGCGAGCGGCGAGGCCTGGACCTTGCCCTGCCCGATCATCGACGCGGCGTGCTCGGTGCCCTGCGAGTCGGTCGGGACGTCGCCGAAGAATGCCGGTGCGCCCAGTTCGGACTCGACGCCGAGCCCGAGCGACGCCGCGGCGTCGTGCAGCGCCTGCTGCGTCACCGTGTCCCGCTGCCCGATCATCGCGGTGTTGCACGAGTTCGCGAACGCCGTCCGCAGCGGGACGTCGCCGAGCGCGCTCGTCGGGTAGCCGGGGACGTTCTGGAACTCGCGGCCGTCCACGGAGATCGTGGGCGGGCACGAGACGGTCGTGTCCGGGGTGAGCCCCGCGCGCAGCATCGCGAGCGTCGTCGCGACCTTGAACGTCGAGCCCGGCGCGTACTGGCCGGTCGTCGCGGTCGAGAGGCCCTCGCCCGCCGTCGAGCTCGCCGCGGCGAGCACCGCACCCGTCGAGGGCTGGATCGCGACGATCGCGCTCGGCCCCTGCCCCGCCAGCACCTGCTCGGCCGCGATCTGCATGTCCGGCCGGAGGGTCGTGCTCAGCGGGGTGCCGTCCACCGGGTCGACCGCGAAGACCTCCGTCGTCTCCCCGTCCGCGTCGCCCTCGCCGGGCACGATCTCGATGGACAGGCCGGGCACGCCCCGGAGCTGCTCGTCGTACTGGCGCTGGAGTCCGGAGAGACCGACCTGGTCGCCTGCCGCGATCGCCCCGTCGGACTCCTCGACGATCTCCGCCGTCGCGTCCCCCACGCGCCCGAGGATGGGGCGCGCGAACTCGCGCGTCGGGGCGAGCGGCAGCTCGTCGTCGAGCACGCGGACGCCGTCGACGGCGCGGGCGGCGTCGACGTCCACGCCCGCCGTGTCCTCGGTGCGCACCGTGATCGCCTCGACGAACGCCTTCTCCCCCGCACCGGCGACGCGCTGCGCGTACTCCTCGGGGTCGAGCCCGACGATGCCCGCGAGCTCGCGCGCGACCCGGTCCCACGCGCCCGAGGCGACGAGGGTCTTGTCGACGCCGATCCGGTAGACCGGCCGGTCCTGGACGATCGGGACGTCGTCGGCGCCGAGGATGCCCGCGCGCACGGCCGGCACGCGGTTCACCGCGATCCGGTCGCCCTGGCCGAGCTCCGGGACGAGCACGTCCGGCTCCCACACGACGTCCCACGCCCCGGGCCCGTCCTCGCCGTCGGCCGGCTCCGCGAACGACAGCTCGGCCGTCGTCGTGTACTCCCACGCCTGCTCGCCCGCGACCTCCCAGCGGTAGGCGAGCGTCGCCGTCGCACGGTCGCCCGCGTCGTCGCCCTCCTCCACGACGTCCACGGTCTCGACCTCGACCGTGCGCTCGTACGGCGCGAGCGGCTCGAGCACCGCCTCGAGGTGGCCCTGGACGTCCTTCGCCGCGCCGTTGCGGAACTCCAGCCCGCTCACGTCGCCCGCCTCGATCGCCTGCGCGAGCGCGGCCGCGGCGTCCTGCGCCTCCGGCCGGTCGGGCGTGCAGGCCGCGAGCGGCAGTGCCAGGACGGGGGCGAGCGCCGCGGCGCTCGCCCAGCGCACGGCCCGGTGCCGGCCGCGCGGCCGGCCCTGCGTGGTCGTCCGGCCGTGGTCGTGCGCGACGCTGCTCACTCGCTGCTCCCCTGCTCCGTGCCGTTCGGGACGGGAGGGACGCTACCTCACGCGCCCGACGTCCCGGACGCTCGGGACGAACCGGCCCGGTTCGTCCCCGGCTTCTTCACGTCCGGCGCGGCGTCCGCGGCCGGGGAGACGACCTCAGTCCGGGGTGACCGGGCTGATCGCGTACCAAAGCCGGATGCTCTCGTCGCCTCCCGGCCCCGGCTCGTGGCTGATCTGCACGGACGTCACGACGTCGCCGTTCGAGCCGTTGATCCCGGTCCGCTCGCGCGTCCCGCCCGCGCGCGACGCGTCGAGCGACGCGGGCAGCTCGTCGAGCCACCGGTCGACCTGCGACCGAGGGAAGCCGAGGACGTCGGCGTCGGCGACCAGCTGGTCGTGGACCGCCTGCCCGCCGGACAGGGTGCGGAACACGTTGATCGTGCTCACGTAGCCGCGGCGGGGCTGGATCGTCAGCTCCTCGGCCGTCGTCGACCACGTGCCGTCGGGGAGCGTCAGCTCGACCTGCGCCGCGCCGTCGGGCACCTGCACGACGGCCTGCGACTCCCCCAGCCCCACGGACTCCGCGGTGATCGGCCTGCTCACGTCCCAGCGCATGGGCTCGCCCCTCTCGATGTCGTCGATCGTCGCCGTGCCGGTCTCGCCGCCCGACGACGCCCCGCCGGTCGTCGTGCTCGTCCCGCCGGGGCTCGTGGTCGCGTCGTCCGGGTCGCCGAACGTCACGGTGCACGCCGTCAGGACGAGAGTCCCGGCGAGCACCACCGCGGCGCCGCGACCGAGGCTTCCCGCGGTCCGGCGCGCACGCGCCCCGGGCAGGCTCACTGGTCCACGTCCACGTCCCACTCGGTCAGTCTGTCAAGGATGCGACCGATGCGTGCGGGGTCCGTGAGCCGGTAGTCCTCGATCCTGTCGGACACGTCGGTGCCGATGATCTGCGCGGCCTGGTCCGGGTGCTGCGTGAGGAGCTGCTGGTAGGCGGGCAGCGTGTCGTTCGCGATGTACTCCCAGCGGGTCGCCTGGTCGGCGATGTTGCCGCCCGGGAGCGGGGTCTCGACCGTCACCGTCCCCTGGACGGGGTTGTCGAACGAGATGCCCGTGAACGGGATGGCGATGTTCTCCGGGCCGGGGGTCTCGACGCTCACCGTCAAGGGGTCGTACTGCGCGTACGTGCCCGCGCCGGGGATGGACGGTTCCCCGACGAGCGTCATGAGGTAGGTGAACGCCTCGCCCGTGACGGGGTGGCCGCGCATGGTCTGCCAGTCGTCCGCGATGATCTGGTTCTGCTCGCGCCACAGCAGCGCGGTGTTGCCGTCGGCGAGCGCCTGCGCGTCGCCGCCCCGCCCGGCCTCGATGTCCGCCCAGGCCTGGTAGGCGGCGTCGTCGATGACGCCGGCCTCGAGCAGCCGCTCCATCTCCTCCATGCCGCCGCCGAGGTACGCCTCGTGCATGACGGCCTGGTCGACGAAGATCTCGCGCTGCATCGACAGGAACTGGTTCTCGTAGAACGCGAGCTCGGCGTCGGACATGGTCGCGAGGGCCTCGAGGGCCGCGCGGTCGACGCCGGGCGGCAGCGCCCGGGCACCCGCCGCGACGCCCTGCGCGAGCTGCCGCATCATGTCGAGGTCGAAGAACCCGGCGGCGAACGACGGTCCGATCATCGCGGCCATGCCTGCCCACTGCATCCACGGGTTGTCGAGGTAGAGCTCGCCGTAGTACGTGTAGACGCCCTCGATGATCTCGCGGTTGGCCGACGCCCCGGCGGACGGGTCCCAGTCGGCGAAGTCGAAGCCCGCCTCGCCGGCGGCGACGCGGGTCCAGTGCGCGACGGCGAGGTCGGAGAACCCCGGCGAGTCGGGGTCGACGCCGAGCCGTACGAGCTGCGCGTAGAGCGCGGCGACCTGGGCGTCCGTCGCGTTCGCGAGCCACTCCGCGCGCTCGCTCGCGTCCATCGCGGCGTACTCGCCGGGGGTCGGCGTGGGGACGGTCGGTCGGCTGCCCGGACCCGACGCCGGGCCACCGCCCGGGCCGCCCAGGGCGCCGCCGCCGTCGTTGCTCGCGGACTCCTGCTGGTCCGCGTCGGCGGCGAGCTGGTCGGCCGCGGTGTCGAGGAGGGCTGCGGTGGCGGCGAGCGAGGGCCCGAGGCTCGCGGCCCAGTCGTCGCGGAACTCCGCGGCGTCGGGGCCCTCCCAGCGGGTCGCGGCCTCGACGACGGACGTCACCTGCGCGCGGTGGGCCCGCAGCGCCTCGGCGCCCGCCCGCAGGCCCGACGCGAGCGCGCGCAGCGCCCGGACGTCGGCGCCCCACATGCCGCTCATGCCGTCTCCTCCCCCGCACCCGCGCGAGTCCCCTCCCGCGCGGTGTCGACAGCCGCGTCTGGACGGTCGCACGCCGACGCTACGCGGCACGGAGGCCCGCCGCGATGGGGAGCACTGCCCATCCCGCGCGAGGCGGCGGACCCGCGAGGCGCCGCCGCCCGGGGCGCGGACGGGGTCGTGCGGCCTCAGCTCAAGCGGCGCTCGAGCCGGACGGTGACCGTGTCGCCGACGTCCTTGCCGAGCCGCTTGCGCACGGCGGCGTTGAGCGACAGCATCAGGCCGCCGGAGCCGGTCGGCATGAGCCCGACGTTGCGCAGCGGCACGTCGTCGACGGTCGCGTCGACCCGCACGGAGCGGAGCGAGCCGAAGAGGTCGCGCGCCTCGGGCACCTCGACGCAGGGCCAGGTGTCGCCCTTCACGTCGACGCCGACGGGCGCGGTGAACGTGCGGTCGAGGGCGACGGGGTCGAACGGCATGCGGTCCTCCAGGCGGTGGTGGGTCGTCGGTCGGTGTGCTGACCGGTCGGGCGGCAGGGAGTCATCGGGCGAGACCTCCCGGGACGGCACGCGGCGCCTCAGGCGGCCGCTCGCACCGACGCCCCCATGCGCTCGACCGCCGCGGTGAGCACGTCGACGCCGGTCGCGAGGTTGAGCCGCACGTGACCCTCGCCCCCGGGACCGAACCGGCGGCCGTCCTCGAGCGCGACGCGTGCCCGGTCGAGGAACCAGCCGCGCGGGTCGCCCACAGGCGTCCGGCCGTCGTCGCGCCCGACCGTGTCGAGGGCCGCGCCGTCGTCGAGCCCGCGACAGTCGAGCCACGCGAGGTAGGTCGCCTCGCCGGGGCGGTAGCGCACGCCGGGCAGGTGCTCCGCGAGGAGGTCGGCGAGGAGCCACGCGTTCCGCTCGACGCCCGCGAGGACGGCGTCGAGCCACGCCTCGCCGTGGTCGAGCGCGGCGACGTGGGCGAGCACCGACACGTGCTGCACGCCGTGGCTCGCCTCCTCGGGGATCCGCCGCAGGTCGTCGGCGGCGCCCGGGCCGGCGACGGCCGCCGCGGCCTTGAGGCCCGGGAGGTTCCAGGCCTTGGACGCCGAGACGATCGCGACGGCGGCGTCGGAGCCGGGGACGGCGAGGAGCGGCGTATGGGTCGTCGCTGGGTGTCCGTCGAGCCCGGGGCGGCTGAGCGGCGCGTGGATCTCGTCCGCGACGACGCGCACCCCGTACCGGGCGGCGAGCGCGAGCCCCGCCTCGAGCTCGGCGGGTGTGTGCGTCGTCCCGGTGGGGTTCTGCGGGTTGCACACGAGCCAGACGGCGCGGCGCCCGCTCCCCGGGCCGCTCCCGTTCGCGGCGACGCCCGTCGCGTCGGCGAACGCGCGCTCGAGGGCGTCGAGGTCGAGCCGTCCGTCGGCACCCAGCGGCGCGTCGACGACGCGCCGTCCCTCGTTCGCGGTGAAGCCGTAGAACGGTGGGTAGACCGGCGGGTTGACGACCACCGCGTCGCCCGGGGCCGTGAGCACGCGCAGCACCTCGACGATCGCGAGCATCACGTCGGGCAGCGTGCGCGACGTCGACGCGTCGAACGACCAGCCCCACCGCCGCGCCGCGAACCGCGCGTACGCCTCGCCGTAGGCGGTGCCGACGTCGTAGCCCGTGTCGCCGGCGCGCAGCGCCGTGGTCACGGCGTCGACCACGGCCTCGCACGGCGCGACGTCCATCTCGGCGACGAACAGCGGCAGCACGTCGGGGCCGAACGCGCGCCACTTCACCGACGTCCGGCGGCGCAGCTCGTCGAGCGTGAGGACGTCCAGCGGTGTGCGCATCGTGCTCCCTCCTCGGTGCGGGCCCGGACGTCGACCCGGCGGTCGGTCCCGCGCAGGGGGGCCCGCGCCCGGTCGACCCGGACCACCCTAGGCGGGCTCCGGCTCCTGCGCCGCGGACGAGGGCGCGCCCTCCTCGGCCGCGGCGTTCGCCGGGCTCGTCGCGAGGACGACGCAGCCGCCGACGGCGGCGACGGTCGCCACCACGGCGGGGACCGCCCATCCCGACCGCACGACGTCGCCGAGCAC
Organism: Cellulosimicrobium cellulans; assembly: GCF_016921195.1. Classification (GTDB taxonomy): domain Bacteria; phylum Actinomycetota; class Actinomycetes; order Actinomycetales; family Cellulomonadaceae; genus Cellulosimicrobium; species Cellulosimicrobium cellulans_F. Next base: position 380,726 of record NZ_JAFGYF010000001.1, on the reverse strand, counting down.
CGCGAGCCCGACGACGCCCGGGGCCAGCACCTCGATCACGGACACGGTCGCGGCGACCGTCCCCACGGCGCCCCGCTCGAGCGCGCGGAGGTAGGCGAGCGCACCCGCGGCGCCGCCGAGCACGATCGCGACCGCGAGCGGCTGGAGCACCGTGTCCAGCAGGTCGCCGGAGGCGTGCGCGCCGCGCGCGGCGACGGCGGCGACGGAGTAGCCGAGCCCGCCGAGCACCGCGAGGAGCACGGGGTGCCCACGCCGGTAGGCGGCGGCCGTGCCCACCGCGACGGCAGCCGCGGCGGCGTTGACCCACGTCGCGAACCCTGCGGGCGGGTGCGTCGCGGGCTGCTCCCCCGCCGCGAGCGCGAGCACGACGAGCGCGGCCACGACCACGCCGATCGCCACGAGGTCCGCGCGGCGCAGCGTGGCGCCGAGCACGAGGCGGGCGAGCAGCACGACGGCGACGAGCGAGGCCGCCACGACGGCCTGGACGACGAACAGCGGGAGGTGGTCCAGGGCGAGGAGGGAGAGGAGCCACGCCACGCCGTCCACGACGAGGCCGCCGATGACGAGCGGCTGGGCCACGGCCCCGATGCCGTGGGCGCGCCGCATCGCGACGGCCTGCACGATCGTGCTCACCGCGTACAGGAGGCTCGCGGCCACGGCCGCGAGGAGCGAGAGGATCACGACGCCGCCCTCGCACCGTCGGCCGTGGTGCGCACGCCACGCGGCGCGCTCACGGCGCGCTCGGTGGGCCGGTCGTGGCGGGCACGTCTCCGATCATCCGGCAGGGAGCTGCGCCCCGCGCGGGCGGGAGCGCCGCAGAGCTCGCCGGGCCCGGCGGAGGTTCGGCCCGCGGGGGCTCAGACCTCGTCGCGGGCGGGCGTCGAGTCCCTGCGGCCGCGCGCGTGGGCGGGCCGCTCGTCGTCGTGCACCCAGCGCCAGACGCGCGTCACGACGAACCACACGACCGCGGCCGCGACGACCGCGACGACGACCTTCTGGAGCACGCCGGCGTACTCCTCCACGACGTGCCACTGCTCGCCGAGCGCGTACCCGGCGTAGACGAAGATCGTGTTCCACACCGCGCTGCCCGCGGCGGTGAGCGCCGTGAACTTCCACAGCGGCATGCGCTCGACCCCGGCCGGGATCGAGATGAGGCTGCGGAAGATCGGGATGAAGCGGCCGAAGAAGACGGTCGCGCCGCCGTGCTTGAGGAAGAACTGCTCGGTGCGGTCCACGTCCGCGACCTTGACGAGCGGCAGGCGCTCCGCGATCCAGCGCGTGCGCTCGCGCCCGATGATCGCTCCGACGGCGTAGAGGGCGAGCGCCCCGACGATCGACCCGGCCGTCGTCCACAGGATCGCCTCGACGAGGCCGAAGCTGCCCTGGCTCGCGGTGAAGCCCGCCAGCGGCAGGATGATCTCGCTCGGCAGGGGCGGGAACAGGTTCTCGAGCGCGATCGCGATGGCGGCGCCGACCGGGCCGAGCGTCTCCATGAGGTTCACGGCCCACCCGGCGACGCCGTCGAGCGCGGGCTCCGCCGTCGACGCGGCGGGCAGGGCGGCCGAGAGGGCGGCGGAGATTCCGGAGGGCATGGCTCACGAGCCTAGGCGAGCGCCACGGCGCCGAGGGTCCGATGCGCGCGAGACGGTGTGGAGGTCTCGTGCGAAGGCTCGCAGGGTCCCGGGGGACGGGCGGCCCGGTCAGCCGCGGACCAGGTCGTCGATCCGCCGGACCGGGCCCCACGCTCCCGACTCGCCGTTGGACACGACGACGACCGTCACGCCCGGCGCGCCCGCCGGCGGGAGCGCGTCGTCCCCGTCCGTCGAAGTCCCCGGGTCAGGGTAGTGGCGCAGGATCGCGCTCGCGCCGGTGTTGATCCCGTCCTTGTACGCGGAGCGCACGGAACCGTCGGCGAGCAGCTCGAACTCGAGCCCGAACCCGTAGTGCACGCCCGCGGCGCGCTCGGCCTCCGGCGCGTCCTTCTCGTCGGTCTCGCCCGTGTCGCCGTCGTCGTGCTCGACCTGCGGCGTGAGGAACGTGCGCGTGAGGTCGGGCGGCAGGAGCTCGCCTCCGCGGACCGCCGCCCAGAACCGGGCGAGGTCGCGCGCGGTGACGTGCGCGCCGCCGTCGGGCGAGCCGACGGGCGGGTAGGAGTAGATGTTCTGCCGCCACCCGGTGACAGGCCCGTCGTCCGAGCCGTCGCGCACGGGTTCCCAGCCCTCTGCCACGTCCGGCTCGGCCTCGTCCATGCGGAAGAACCCGGAGCGGTCCATGCCCGCGCGGGCGAACACGTGCTCGCGCACGTACTCGCGGTACGTCGTGCCCGTGACCTTCTCGAGCGCGAGGCCCGCCAGGACGAAGCCGACGTTGCAGTAGCGGCACCCCTCCCCCGGCGGGAAGTTCGGCTCCTTGTGGACGAAGCCGGGGAGGAAGTCCGCCGTGCGCGTCACGGAGTAGCTCGGGCGGTCGACCCACAGCGCCTCGTACGACTCGCCGGCCTCCTCGTCGGCGTCGTCCGCGATGCCCGACGTGTGCGTCAGCAGGTGCCGGATCGTCACCTCGCGCGGGATCGTCGTGCCGACGAGGTCGACGTGGTCGTGGATCCGGTCCTCGAGCCCGAGGCGGCCCTCCCCGACCTGCTGGAGCACCGCGACGGCCGTGAAGAGCTTGGTCACCGACGCGACGTCGAACCGCGTGCTCGTGCGGACGGGGGCGCCCCAACGTCGCGATGCGACGCCGTACGCGCGCTCGAACAGCGGGTCGCCGTCGCGCTCGATCCGCACGACGCCGGAGAAGGTGTCGGCGCTCGCGGCGGAGCGCAGGTGCGTGTCGAGGTCGGCGAGGGCGGCGGCGTCGAGGGCGGTCATGCCCCGACGGTAGGCGGGCGAGGCCGTGCGCGGCCAGCGGATTGCGCCGCACCGGCCGCCGTCGCCGCAGGTGGGAGCGCTGTCACGGTACGGTCGCTGCATGGCCCTCTCGACGACGACCCCCGCGCTCGGCGTGATCCTGCCGCGCGAGCTGCCCGCCGACCGGATCGTGCCGTTCGCGCGCCGCGCCGAGGAGGTGGGCCTCGACGAGGTGTGGGTGGTCGAGGACCTGACGTTCCACGGCGGGATCGCGCAGGCCGCGACCGTCCTCGCCGCGACGCAGCGCCTCACCGTCGGCATCGGGATCCTCCCCGCGGCGACGCGCGCGCCGTCGACCGCCGCGATGGAGGCCGCGACCCTCGCCGCCCTGCACCCCGGCCGCCTGCACCTGGGGCTCGGGCACGGGATGCCGGCGTGGATGCGGCAGATCGGTGTCTGGCCCGCGAGCCCGCTCGCGATGCTCGAGGAGACGACGGCGACGGTGCGCGCACTGCTGCACGGCCAGCGCGTCACCGCGTCCGGCCGGTACGTCTCGGTCGACGACGTCGCGCTGCACGCGCCGCCCGCCTCGCCGCCGCCGGTGCTCGCCGGGGTGCGCGGCCCGCGCTCGCTCGAGGTCTCGGGCCGCGTCGCCGACGGGACGATCCTCGACATGCCCGTGACCCCGGAGTACCTGGCCGTCGCGCGCGCAGCGATCGACGCCGGGCGGGCGAGCGCCGGCGACGCCGCCCCGCGGGAGCACCGCGTCGTCGCCTTCTCCCTCGGTGCGGTGCACGACGACGTCGCGACCGCCCGCGCGATCGTCCGGCCGCACCTCGCCGTCCTGGGCGAGGCGGACTGGTCGGCGCAGATCGACCCGTTGCCGTTCGCCGACGACTTCCGCGCCCTGCGCGACGCGAGCGACACCCCCGAGGCGTTCGCCGCCGCGATGCCGGACGCGTGGGTCGACGCGCTCGCCGTCGTCGGGCCGCCCGACGCCTTCCGCGCCCGGCTCGCCGAGCTCGGCGCGGGCGGGGTGTCGAGCGTCGTGCTCGTCGCGACGAGCCCCGACGCGGCCCGCCCGGGGGACCCGTTCGCGGCGCTCGACGCGCTGGAGGCGGTGGCGCACGCGGCTCAGTAGTGCCAGGCGCGCATGTCCTCCTGGTAGGTGCGCTGCACGGTCGGGGAGAGCAGGGTCGACGGCGGCAGGTCGCGCGGCGGGTTGTCGGCGGGCAGGTGCGTGGTCGCCGCGAGCGACGCCGCGTCGTGGAACCGCAGGCCCTCCGGGAGCGGCGTGCGCGCGAAGAGCCCGGGGACGTCGTCGGGCTCCCCGGTCTCGCCTACCGCCCCGCCTCCGGGGAGCGAGAGCGCGAAGCCCCACTCGCCGAACGACGGGACGTTGACCGTGAGCGGCACGACGGCGCGGTCGGGCGCCGCGGCCCGGACCGTGGACACGACCTGCCAGAACGCGTCCGGCGTGAAGTACGTGGACGTCGCCTGGGTCGCGAAGGCGCCGCCCGGCCGCAGGTGCGCGGCGACCATGCCGTAGAACTCCTGCGAGTACAGCTTGGCGACGCGCTCCGTCGACGGGTCGACCAGGTCGACCAGCACGACGTCGAACGTCCGCGGCGTGTCCTCGACCCACCGGAAGGCGTCGGCGTTGACGACGGTCACGCGCGGGTCGTCGAGCGCGTGCTCGTTGAGGTCGGTGAGGAGCCGGTTCTCCCGCGCGAGGTCGGTCACCGCGGGGTCGAGGTCGACGAGCGTGACCTCCTGCACCGACCCGTACCGCAGCACCTCGCGGGCGAGGAGCCCGTCGCCCCCGCCGAGGATCGCGACGGACGCGGGCGAGGCGACGGACGTCATCGCCGCGTGCGCGAGGGTCTCGTGGTACCGGGCCTCGTCGACGGACGAGAACTGGAGCTGGTTGTCCAGGTACAGGCGGGTGTCGCCGCGGTACTCGGTGACGACGACCTGCTGGTAGGCGCTGCGCTCCTGCGCCACGACCGGGTCCTGGTACATCCCCGCGCTGATGCGCGTCTCGAGCCACGTGGCCGCGACGAATCCCGCGAGGAGGACGGCGAGCGTCACGGCGGCGAGCGCGGTCCACCGCGGGGGGTGGCCCATGCGGGCGAGCATGAACGCCGCGACGGCGACGTTGAGCACCGCGACCGCGAACGCGGTGCGGACGAGGCCGAGGTACGGCAGCAGGAGGAACGGGAACAGCAGCGACGCCGCGAGCGCCCCGAAGTAGTCGAGCGCGAGCACCTTCGACAGGAGCGAGACGGATCCCTCGCTCCCCCGCTCCTTGAGGACCGCGACGAGCAACGGGATCTCGACGCCGATCGCCGTGCCGATCGCGAGCGACAGGATCACGAACACGACCCACGCGAGCTCGGTCGACGCGTACGCCCAGAACAGCGCGAGCACCGACGTGCCCCCGAGGAGCGAGAGCACGAGCTCGTTGCGGACGAAGCTCAGCCCCGCGGTGCGCTGGAGCCGGGGTGCGAGGAGCGAGCCGAGGCCCATGCCGAACAGCGAGAGCCCCGTCGCGACGGAGAACGCGACGACGGAGTCGCCGAACAGGTACGACGCCGCCGTCCCGAGGATGAGCTCGTAGACGAGCCCGCCGACGGCGACGAGCAGGGCCGCGGCGAAGACCGTCGGCCGGTCCATCGAGCGCGCGCGGCCGGACCGTCCGGCCGCGGGCGCGGGGTCGGTCTCGGGCGGTCGCCCGGGTGGGAGCTCCTGCTGGTCGAGCACGTCAGGAGCTGATCGTCCCCGCGATGATGAGGCCGATCGCGACGGCGAGGCCCGCGATCATCACGCCGAACGCGACGTTGTGCTCGTCGACGAGCTCGCGGTGCAGGTTGAGCCGGAACACCTTGTTCGCGACCACGAGCGTGACCAGCAGGAGGACGATGCCGAGCGCCGAGTAGAGGACGGTCGAGAAGAAGGACCAGAGGAACGCCAGCGGGGCGGCGGCGGTTGCGATCACGGTGTCTCCCGGGGTCAGGTCGTGGGAAGGTCGGGCGGGCGTACGGGTGGGACGAGGGGTCCGACGGTCGTTCGGGTCACTTGCCGAGCCCGCCGCCACCGCCGCCGTAGACGGAACGGCGCACGCACGTGCCGCTCTGCTCGGTGGTGGTCACCTCGCCGGACGGTGCGACGGTCTCGACGGTGCGGGGCGTGCACGGCCCGTCGTCCGAGTCGGCGCGTGCCGCGCACGAGGTGAAGAACCCGAGGAGCACGAGACCGACGAACCCGAAGGCCAGGAACCGCCCCCCACGCAACGAGGCCGGCGCGACCCTGCGTCCGAAGAGGCGGCGCTGCTCCGCGGCGTCGATGCGCCGTCCGCGGTAGACGGCCGTCACGGGACCGAGCGGGCCGGTCGTGCGCTCGATCGAGACGACCGTCCCGTGGGCCGACAGGTCGACGTACTCGACCTGCTGCCCGACGACGAACGGCTCGGCGAACTGCCCCTCGACGTGCTCGACCCGTCCGGCGCCGCGCTCGCGCACGACGAGCGAGTGCTGCCGCCCGTCGAGGCGCAGGTCGAGCGCCCGCCCGGTGTGCAGCCCGGAGAGGTCGACGACCGGCGGCCACGCCTCGGTCGGGTGCAGGAGCGTGACGTCGCGGGTGTCGTGGTCGTACTCGACCCAGACGTCCGAGCCGTCGTGCGCGAGGAGCTGCCACTCCTCCCAGGTGAACGTGGTCCCACCGTGCACGGTCGACAGGACGGCGACGGCGCGCGGCGTCGCCCGGTGGGGCGGCGTGCCGACGACGTCCTCGCCCACGCGCAGCGCGAGCCGGGGGAGGGTCCGGCTCACACGAGGCTCCGCACGGCGACGTCGTCCGCGCCCAGCGCGTCGACGAGCAGGGCGCGCACGTCCTCGGTGAACGTGGCGGACGCCGGGGCCCGGCAGGTCGTGAGGGTCACGTACGCGGTGCCGTGCTCGGGCCACGTGTGCACGGCGAGGTGCGACTCGGCGAGCAGGATCACGACGCTCGTGCCCTGCGGCTCGAACCGGTGCGACGCCTCGCCGAGCGGGGTCATCCCCGCGTGCCGGACGATCGCGTCGAGGCACCGGCGGACGGTGGGGTCGTCGTCGAGCAGCGCAGGATCGGCGCCCGTCACGTCGAAGACGTGGACGAGGTTGCGCTGCACGCCCGTCCCCCTGTCCCGCTCGTCGCTCCGTGGTCCGCACGCGGGCGAGCGACCCGCGGTCCGGTGGCCGCGCCGGCGGGCCGCGCACACCCTAGCCGACCGACGCACCGGCGAGCCGCTCGGTCCGGGAGCCGTGATCCCTCGTCCGCGTGCGAGTGCCCCGCGCGGCTGCGATGCTGGCGCGGCTGGGGGCAAAACCTCGCACAGCACACAAAAAGGAGAAATCCATGGGTTGGCTCGCGTACATCGTGCTCGGTCTCGTCGCAGGGCTCATCGCGCGTGCGGTGCTGCCGGGAAAGCAGACCGGCTCGATCATCATCACGATCCTGCTGGGCATCCTCGGGGCACTGCTCGGAGGGTGGCTCGGTTCCGTCCTGTTCGGCACGTCGCTCGGTGACCTCGGCGACTTCCGCACCTGGCTCCTGGCGATCCTCGGCTCGCTCATCACGCTGGGTGTCTACGGCGCGATCACCAAGGGAAACCGCAGCCGCGCCTGACGGGCGCGACCACCCGACCCGACCCGGGGGCCTCATGGACGACCTGCCGACCCTCGCCGTCCCGAGCGACGACGACGATCTCACCACCTCCCACCCGCCCGAGGGCTACCGCCCCGTCCGGGAGTGGGTGCTGAGCACGACCGAGGAGCTCTCGGCCCTCCGGTCCGGAGTGATCCGGGCGCTGGAGGCCGAGGGCGTGGTGACGACCGGGCGGTTGTCCGCCACGCCGGACACGCTCGTCCTCATCGCGTCGGAGCTCGCGACGAACGCGCTGCGGCACGGCCTGCCGCCCACCATCGTGCGGCTCGCCCGCACCGACGACCGGTTCCTCCTCGAGGTCGCCGACCACGACGTCTCGCACGAGCCGGTCTACGCCGGGCGCCGCATACCGGGCGCCGGCGGCGTCGGTCTCCACATGGCCCGCCAGCTCTCGCTCGACGTCGGGTGGTACCGCACCGAGACGGTCAAGACCGTGTGGGCGACGTTCGCCGCCTGACGACGGATCCCGCAGGGCACGACGCCAGGCCCGCCCCGCCCGGGGAACCGGACGAGGCGGGCCTGGCGTCTGCTGTCAGCGCTCGCGGCTCAGCTCAGCCGCAGGTGGTCGCGTCGTACGGCGCGACGACCTCCGCGGTGACCTGCTCCCCGTCGACCGTGGCCGACGCCGTGATCGTCGCCTCGCCCGCCTCGACGGACGTGCCGCGCACCGCGAACGACTGGTACGCGTTCGCCCCCGGGGCCACGGCGGTGAACGCCTTGGTCCCGAACGGCGTGGCGAGGGTGACGTCCACGGGCACGTCCTCGCCGTTCGTCGCGCGCACGGCCACGTAGGCCTTGCCCGCGAGACAGCGCGTCTGCGCGGTGACCGTCACGTCGAGGGCCGGCTCCTCGCCGTCGTCGCCGGTGTACACCTGGGCGACCTCGGCGTCGGACAGCGCCCGGTCGAAGACGCGCACGTCGTCGATCGTGCCCGGCCAGTAGTCGACGGGGTTGCCGCCCCACTGCCCGCGCCCGATCGTCAGCGGGCCCGACGGCGTGGTGCCGCCGCACACGTCGGACTGGCCGACGAGCTCGCCGTTGACGTAGAGCTTGAGCTTCTGGTCGGCCGCGTCGCGGACGCCCACGACGTGGTACCAGTCACCCAGCACGGGCTGCACGACGTACTCCGCGCGCGGCTCGCCGTCGTACGAGAGCGCCCAGCGGCCGCCCCCGCCGTACTGGAGGTAGAACGCGCTCGAGCCCGTGACCGAGTCCTGGCCGACGATCGTCGACCACGCGCCGCCGGGCGTCTTGTCGAGCTGGACCCAGGCGGAGACCGTGTAGGAGCCGGTCGTGTCGACGACGGGGCCCTCGGTCGCGAACGACTGGTTCGTGCCGTTGAGCCTGATCGCGGACCCGGTGCCGTCGTGCCCGGCCACCCAGGTCCCCGCGCCGGTCGCCGGGTGGTCGCCCACGCCGTCGGCCGCCGTCGTGCCCTGCCCCTCGTCGAACGACCAGCGGCCCGTGCCGGTCAGGCCCGGGGTGCCGGGGTCGACCGGCGCGGAGCCCTGCTTCGCCGCCGCGATCACGCGCTCGTTGACGTCCTTGACGCGCGCGGCGTCCATCTTGAGCACGCGGCGGTCGTAGGTGTAGAAGCCGTTGAGCTCGTTCTCGACGTCGGAGATCTCCGTGTACACCGAGCCGGACAGGTAGCACTGCGCAGGCCGGACCAGCTTCTCCGTGTTCTGCACGTACGCGTCGGTCAGCGCCTCGCTGTCCGCGACGCCGCCGTACGGGTTGGCGGACACGCCGGGCCACATGTGGCCCGGGACGCTCATCGAGAAGCCGCCGTGCTCGCCGTCGATCGCGGCGCGCGTGGCGTCCGGCTTCGGCAGCGCCGGGCCGGTGTACTGGTGCCAGTCGATGATGTCGCCCGTCTTGGAGTCGCCCTTCGACGCGCAGCAGTTGTAGCCCGAGTGCGTGTTGAGGATGCGGCTCGGGTCGTACTCGTCGATCGTGTCGCCGATCCGCGCCGTGTCGGCGAGGTTCCACTCGCCCCAGCCCTCGTTGAACGTCACCCAGCCCACGATCGACGGCACCGAGCGGTGCTGGTCGATGATGTCCTTCATCTCCTGCTCCCAGAAGACGCGGGACGCCGGGTTCGTGTCGCCGTTGTTGAACCAGCCGCTGGGGATGTCCTGCCAGATCATCAGGCCGAGGGTGTCGGCGTGGTAGTAGAACCGGGCCGGCTCGACCTTGATGTGCTTGCGCAGGGTGTTGAAGCCCAGGTCCTTGTGGGCCTGGATGTCGAACACGTACGCCTCGTCGGACGCCGGCGTGTAGATGCCGTCCGGCCAGTAGCCCTGGTCGAGCGTCGACATGAGGAAGGTGTTCTCGCCGTTGAGCAGGATGCGCTGGACGCCGTCCACCTCGGAGACCTCGATCGAGCGCATGCCCGCGTACGACGCCACGGTGTCGGTGGAACCGCCGTCGGTGAGCGTGACGTCGACGTCGTAGAGGTACGGGTCCTCGGGCGACCACAGGTGCGCGTCCGGGATCTCGACGGCGAGCAGCTCGTTCGCGGCGCCGGTGACGCTGCCGACCTCGGCGCCCTCGGCGTCCCGCACGACGGCGGTGACCTCGGCGTCGTCGGACGCGGAGGCCGACTGCACGGTCACCGCGAGCACGCCCGCCTCGACGTCGGGCGTCGTGACGACGGCGTCGATCGCCGCGGTGGGGACCGGCTCCATCCACACCGTCTGCCAGATGCCCGACGTCGGGGTGTAGAAGATGCCGCCGGGGTTGAGCGTCTGCTTGCCGACGGCCTGGTTGCTGCCGTCCGTCGTGTCGACGGCGCGCACCACGAGCTCCTGCTCGGAGCCCTCGACGAGCGCGTCGGTGACGTCCACGGAGAACGACTCGTACCCACCGCGGTGCGTGCCGACCTCGGTGCCGTTCACGTACACCGTGGCGAGGTAGTCGACCGCGCCGAAGTTGATGCGCAGGCGGTTGTCGCTCCCCACCGCCCAGTCCTGCGGCACCTCGAACGTGCGGCGGTAGAACATGTCGTCCTCGCGCCGCTCGATGCCGGACAGCGCGGACTCGACCGCGTACGGGACGACGATCTCCTCCTCGAGGTCGCGGCCGCTCGGCACGGCGTCGTCGGACTCCGCCGCCTCGAACTGCCAGACGCCGTTGAGGTTCTGCCACGCGTCGCGCGTGAGCTGCGGGCGCGGGTACTCGGGCAGGGGGTTGGTCGGGTCGAAGTCGTCAGCCCACGGGGTCTGGATCCGGAAGTCGGACCCGTTCGTGACCGGCAGGTTGAGCGAGCCGACCTTCTCGCCGCCGACCGTCAGGTCGCCCTCGCCGTCGTAGACGAGGCGAGCGGTCGACGCGCGGTCGACGGGCTCGGCGAGCGTGACGCCGAGGACGTCGCCCTGCGCAGCGACCTGCGCGACGGGCCACGCCAGCTGGTCCACCTGGACCTTGAGGTGGTCGACGAGGCTCTCGTCGACACCGCCCGCGGTGTCCTGGAACGTCACGTTGAGGCTCGTGCCGTCGCTCTCGAGCGCGGCCTGGGCGGGGAAGACGACGAAGTCGTCGGGGTAGGTGAACGCGTCGGTCGGCACGATCTCACGTTCCTGCGAGGGGCTCTGCCACCGCAACCGGAGGTGCGACCCGCCGGTGTTCTGGAACATCTCCATGCGGAACGCGTACTCCTGGCCAGCCTGCAGCTGGACCGGGGCGGACGTCTGCTCGACGTCCCAGTCGTCGACCCAGTGGTCGATGACGAGCTCGTCGTCGATCCAGAGCCGGAAGCCGTTGTCGCCGATCGCGGAGAACGTGTACGCCTCGCTGTAGTCGGGCGTGATCTGGCCCGTCCAGCGCGCGGAGGTGCGCTCGCCGCGGCCGGTGAGCTCCGCGAACGTCGGGACCAGGTTGGGGAACTCGATCCGCTGGTCGGGGATCGTGGCCTTGAGGTCGGTGAGCGGCCAGCCGGGGCCGCCGGACAGGAAGTACTCGCCCTTGAGGCCGTTGTCGAGAGCGAGGTCCTGGGCCGCGACGTCAGCCGCGCCCGCCTCGTCCGTGGCGGTGGCCGACGGCGACGCCGTCGCCCCGACCGCCGTCGCCACGGCCAGGGGGACCGTGAGCGCGGCGGCCAACGCCGCCGCCACGATCCTCGCCGGTCTGCCCCGCGGGGGTGCTACCGCTGTCATGGACTGCATCCGTGCTTCCTCCTCGTCGAGTGAATCCAGGGACTGCTCCGACGCGGCGGCGTGCCGGGCACCTGTGTCCGGCGGACGCCCTCCTTGGCGCACCGCACGACGTCTCCCCAGAATCAAACAACTTCCACCAGAAAAAGACAACAGGTGACAGCATGCGACATCGCGCGACGCCGGGTCAGGCCGGTGTCCGAGCCCCGATGGTGGCGAGGAACCGGAGCTTCTCGTGGCTCTCGGTGCCCGGGACGGCGGTGTAGACGAGCAGCGAGTGCGCCTGGTCCGGGTCGAGCAGGACCTGGCAGGCCACCTCGACCAGGCCGACCTCGGGATGCTGGTAGCGCTTGGTCTCGCGCGGCACGACGCCGATCTCGTGCCGGCTCCACACCGCGCGGAACTCCTCGCTGCGTGCGCTGAGCACGTCCCGCAGCTGTGCCGCGCGCGACCGCGGGCCGCGCAGCGTGGCGACCCGGCGGAGCCCGGACGCGTACATCCGGGAGTAGAACTCGTGCTCCTCGGGCGGGACGAGGTCCCGCGCGCCGGGCTGCGCGAACCACCGGAACCCGATGCTGCGCATCGGCCCGGTGAACCGGCCGTTGTCGCCGACGAGCGCCGCTCCGAGCGGCGTCTGCCGCAGCGACTCCCCCAGCTCGGTGACGATCTCGGCCGGGGTGTCGGTGAGCCGGTCGAAGATGCGCAGCATGCCCGGGCTGATGTGGTCGCCGCCCGGGCCGCGCTCGGGCGGACGGTGGCCCGCGAGGCGGAAGAGGTGGTCACGCTCGTCGCGCGAGAGGTGGAGTCCCTGCGCGATCGAGGCGACCATCCGCTCCGACGGCTGCGGGCCGCGCTCGCGCTCCAGGCGGGAGTAGTAGTCGGTGGAGATGTGGCACAGCACGGCCACCTCCTCCCGCCGGAGGCCGCTCGTCCGGCGCCGCCGGCCACGCGGCAGCCCGACGTCCTCGGGCTGGAGCGCCTCGCGGCGCGTGCGCAGGAAGCTCGCGAGCCCAGGCCGGTCGATCATGCAGGCATCCTCCCCCGGGCCGGACCTCCCAGCCACGGATCACCAGGCCGTGGATACCGCGTGCCGCGGCAGGCACCGTGGAGCCCGGGCGTCGGACGACGCCCGTCCGACGACACGGGAGCAACCATGCGCACGAGAGACGACCTCACCGTCCCCGACCTCTCCGGGAGGCGAGCCGTGGTGACCGGAGCCAGCGACGGCGTCGGGCTCGGCATCGCCGCACGCCTCGCCGCGGCCGGCGCCGAGGTCGTCATGCCGGTGCGGAACGCGCGCAAGGGGGAAGCGGCCGCCGCGACGATCCGCGCGCGGCATCCGGGGGCGAGGCTCTCGCTCCGCACGCTGGACCTCTCCTCGCTGGCGTCGGTCGAGGCGTTCGGTGACGAGCTGCGCAGCGAGGGAGCCCCCGTCCACGTCCTCGTCAACAACGCGGGCGTGATGACGCCGCCCGACCGGCAGGAGACGGCGGACGGGTTCGAGCTCCAGCTCGGGACCAACCACCTCGGTCATTTCGCGCTCACGGCTCACCTGCTCCCGCTGCTGCGGGCGGGTCGCGCACGGATCACCTCGCAGACGAGCATCGCCGCCCGCCGCGGCGCGATCGACTGGACGGACCCGAACGCGGAGCGCCGCTACGACGGCATGCGCGCCTACCGCGCGTCCAAGATCGCGGTCGGGCTGTTCGCGCTGGAGCTCGCGCGCCGCAGCGCGTCAGCCGGCTGGGGCGTCACGAGCATGCTCTCGCACCCTGGCGTCGCGCCGACGAGCCTGCTCGCGGCTCGCCCCGAGGTCGGCCGGGCGGGGGACACGCGCGGGGTCCGGGTGATCCGTGCGCTCTCGCGGCGGGGCCTCGTCGTCGGGACGGTGGAGACCGCCCCGCTCCCCGCACTCCTGGCCGTGACGTCCCCCGAGGCGAGGAACGGCGGGTTCTACGGCCCGCAGTGGCCGGGCAACCTCGGCGGTCCTCCGGGCGAGCAGCGGCTGTGGGCGCCCCTGCGCAGCGCGGAGGAGGCCGCTCGCGTCTGGGCCCTGTCGGAGCGGCTGACGCGCGTCGCGTTCGCGTGAGACCGCCGCGTCAGCGGTGGATGAGCGAGGTCCAGTCGGCCGGCACGCGGTCGGCGGGGCCGGGCGAGCCCTGCTCCGGCGGGCGCGAGAGCGGTGCGGCGAGGTGCGGCCCCTCGAGGACCTGCTCCGTCTCGTAGTCCCAGTACCAGTCCTCGCCCGGCTCGAACGAGCGGATGAGGCGGTGGCCGGTCTCCTCGAAGTGCGCCGTCGCGTGCTGGGCCGGTGAGGTGTCGCAGCACCCGACGTGCCCGCACGTCGCGCACCGGCGCAGGTGGACCCACCAGCCGCCGTCCGCGTCGCACTCGGCGCACCCGGTGCCGCTCGGGGGCACCTCCACGTCGACGGCCGTCGCCAGGGCGGCGGCCAGCACGGGGTCGTCGAGGCCCTCGCCGTTGACGTTCGGCGCGCGCTCGGTCGTCACCGCGCCCCCGCACCCGCGGCGCGGACGACGGGCGCCCAGGACTCGGGGTCGAGCGCCGGGGCGGGCTCCGCCGCGGCCCAGGCGCGGCAGTCGTCGATCGTCGCGGCGAGCAGCGCGCGCAGGCGCTCGTCCGGGTCGGGCACGCACGCCTCGGCGATGCCCTGCACCGCCGCGGAGATGATGCTCGGCGCGGCGTCGCGCACGAACCGGCTCGGCCGCAACCGGGCGCCCTCGCAGAACCGCTGCGCCCAGCGCGCCGTACGCGGGCAGCTCGCGAGCGCGTCCGCCGACTCGGCGCTCAGCGTGCCCGCGGGGCGGTCGTCGAGGACGTCGAGCATCTTCTCCGCCCCGATGATCGCGACGGCCAGCGTCTGCTGCCGGTCCGCCGGGGCGATCGGCAGCGCCGCGACCGCGGCACGCAACGCGATGCGCACGTCCCAGTGCGGGTCGTCGCTCGTCAGCCCGATGACGGACGGGATGAGCGGCGCGAGCTTGGGGCGTTCCGGGTCGACCGTGAGGTCGTTCACGGCGCGCGCGAGCATCGCGAGCAGCGGGTGCGTGCACCGTGGGTGGTCGCTCCACCGCTCCCCCGCGAGGTAGGACGCGAGCTCCATGAAGCACGCGCCCTTCTTCGGGTTGCGGTGCTTGCCACGGCCCAGCATCGGCAGCATGTCGTAGGTGTCGGTCACGAGGTCACCCCCACAGCGGGTCCGGTCCTTCGTCCAGTCTGCGCCGGGGTCGGGTCGTTGGCAACGGGAGGAGTGACCTCCGTCACGCCTCAGAAGATCTCGGCGGTGTGCGCGGTCGGGGACCAGGACCACGCGGCCGCCGCGGCGGCGACCGCGCCGGGGGTGTGCTCGACGACGCGCCCGGCGAGCGCGAGGACGTGCAGCGGGGTGGCACCCAGGTGCGCCGCGCCGAGGTCGGCGACGTCCATCGAGAGGTCGGGCCGCGCGTCGGTCCGGCGCACGGCGGCCGTGCCGCCCGCCTCGCCGACGACGACGTGCCACCGCCCGGCGTTGGCGGGGACCGCGTCGTCGGTGACGTCGAGCACGAGGTCGACGGGGGCGGAGAAGGCGCGCGCGCCGAGCGCCCGCTCGACGTCGACGACACGGACCCACAGCGCCTCGTCGAGACGGGCGTGCATCCGACGGTGGTCGGCGAGCAGGTGGGCCAGCGGGTCCGGCACGGGCCGCGACTCGCACGTCAGCGTGCTCACGAGGTCGAGGTCGAGCAGGTAGCGCCAGAGCTGGGCGTGGGTGGCCGGGTCCGTGGCGCCCACCTCCTGGACGGCGACCACGCCCCTGGGCACCAGTGCCGCCTCGCCCTCGCGCACCCGGTACGCCGCGAACCCGGTGGGCCCGTCGGGGCCCAGGGCGACGACGATCTCCGCCGGCGGCCGGCCGTCACCGCCGCCCAGGAGGAACTGCCAACGGTCCGCGTCGCGCGCGAGCGTCCCCGGCCGCGTGGCCAGCAGGTCGTCGTGGATCGCGGCCAGGTGCGGCAGCGCGGCCGGCAGGCTCATGAGGTGCAGGCGCGCGGGCGATCCCGCGACCAGCCTCGTCGCGTGCGGGGTGAACGCTGCGCGCGACAGATCGACCTCGATCGGCTGGCGCCACGACGCGATCCCGTAGCCGTAGCGCCCGTAGACGCCGGCCTCCGTCGCCCAGAGCGCGGCCACGGCCTCGCCGCCCGCGGCCAGGTCCGTGAGCTGGCGGCGCATCATCGCGGTCATGACGCCGCGCCGGCGGTGGGTGGGGGCCACGGTCACCATCCACACCCCGGCGACGGGCTGCGAACCCCCGCCGGGCATCGTCATCCGCAGCGAGTACGCGCTCGCGGTTCCGACGACCTCGCTGCGCGAGCCGTCGACGGCCACGAGCGTGCGGTCGGCCTCGATGGAGCGGCCGGCGAAGACGTCGTCGGCGGCGTCCTGCCGGTAGCCCCAGCCGAAGGCCCGCCACACCACGTCCAGCGCCTGGTCCCGGTCCTCCTGCTCCAGCGGCCGGACGTCGAACGAGGAGGGCGTGGGGGAGGTCATGCCCTGGTCATAGTCCCCGCCGGGCGGCGCGGTCCACCGGATTTCGCGCGCGGGACCGCGGCCAGCGCCTGCGAGCGCCGCGACCCCGCCCTAGCGTCGACGACGAGGACGACGACGAGCGAGGGCCGGACCATGAGCGAGAACGACGAGGGAACCGGGCGCGACGACGGCGCGACGGCCGAGGACCGCCAGGTACCCGGACGGGCGCGCACCGACCGCGCGGGGGCTGCCGCCACCGAGGCGATCCCGGGCGAGGTGCCCGCCGACGAGCCGGAGCGGGACGAGGAGGACCGCTTCGACGCCGGCTGACGCAGCGCCGGGCGGCCCGACCGTCCCCGGTGCCTTAGTCGCGACGGCCCGCCTCAGACGCCTCAGTGCCGGTGGAGGGCGCCGTCTAAGGCCCCCTCTCCCGAACCGTGCGCGGTCGTCCGATGCGACGGCCCGCTGCTCAGGACGACCGTGAGTGTCGGACAGGCAGGGTGCCTGCGGAGACGGGGACGACCATGAGCGCACAGTTCGATCCGACCTTCGAGGCGGATCTCACCTACCGCACGCAGCGGCTGCGTGACGACTTCCGGCACGACGAGCCCTCGCTGCTGCACTGGTGGCGGGGACGCCGTCGGCGCCACGACCACCCGGCGCGGTGACCGCGCCGCCCGACGCCGTCGACGAGAACCCTCTCGTCGGCGGCGTCGTCGTGCCCGGCGCGGGCTCCGGCGGTCTGTCCGCTGGTCACGTGTCGGTGCGCGCTGCGAGGATGGGAGCTGTGCCACGCCCCTCCTCGCGCGCGCCCTTCGTGGCTCGCGCCGCCGAGCTCGACGCGCTCTCCGCGGCGGTCGAGCGCGCGCGCCGCGGCGAGCCCGGCGTGGTGCTCGTGGGCGCTGACGCCGGGGTCGGCAAGACGCGACTGCTCACGCGCGCGGCCGAGCTCGCCGCCGCGAGCGGCGCGACCGTCGTCTGGAGCCACTGCGTGGACCTCGGCGAGGTCGGCCTCCCCTATCTCCCCTTCTCCGAGGCGCTGACGACGCTGCGCAGCCAGCACCCCGCCGTCGACGAGACCGTGGCCGCACGGCCCGCGCTCGCGCGCCTGCTCGACGCCGGTACCCCGGCGGACGACGAGCAGAGCCAGGGCGAGCGCCTCCAGCTCTTCGAGAGCGTCGCGGCCGCGCTCGCCGCGTCCGGGACGGCCGAGGCGCCGCTCGTGCTCGTCGTCGAGGACCTGCACTGGGCGGACCCGTCGAGCCGCGACGTCCTGCGCTTCGTCGTCGCGCGCCTGCGCGCGGAGCACGTCCTCGTCGTCGCGAGCTACCGCGCGGACGACCTGCACCGCCGTCACCCCCTGCGCCCCGTCCTCGCGGAGCTGCTGCGCCACCCGCGCGTCGAGCACGTGCAGCTCGCCCCCTTCACCGAGGGCGAGCTGCGCGAGTTCACCACCGCGCTCGCGGGCGCCCCCCCTGCCGCGGGACGCGTTCGAGTCCGTGCGCTCGCGCTCCGAGGGCAACGCGTACTTCGCCGAGGAGCTCGTCGAGTCGGGCCTCGACGACGAGCTGCCCTGGTCCCTCGCGGACGTGCTGCGCGCCCGTCTCGAGGTGCTCGACCCCGCCGTGCAGCACCTCGTCCGGGTCGCGTCGGTGTCGGGGCGCCAGGTGAGCGAGCCGCTCCTGCGTGCCGCGCTCGCACGGGACGCGGTGGACGGCGAGACGGCCACCGGGCGCTCGTTCGACGCGGCGCTGCGCGAGGCGATCGCGCACCACGTCCTCGCGGTCGAGGGCGACGGCGCGCGCGACACGGTCGTGTTCCGGCACGCGCTGCTCGCCGAGGCGGTGGCGTCCGACCTGCTGCCGGGCGAGCGCGTGGGCGTGCACCGCGCCTACCTCGCCGCGCTCGACGACGACCCCACGCTCGGCTCCCCCGCGCTGCGCGCCCACCACGCGCTCGCCGCGCACGACCTCCCGGCCGCGCTGACGGCGTCGCGCGCCGCCGCCCGCAAGGCCGCGCGCGTGCTCGCGCCCGCGGAGGAGCTGCGGCACCTCGAGCAGGTGCTCGCGCTGTGGCAGGCGGTGCCCGACGCCGCGGCTCTCCTCGGCGAGGACCGCGTCACCGTCGCGCTGGCCGCGGCCGGGGCGGCGAGCCGTGCGGGCGAGCCGGACCGCGCGGTCGCGCTGGCCCGCAAGGTCGTCGAGGGCACGGCGAGCGACCCGATGCGCCAGGCGTCGCTGCGCCACGTGCTGTCCCGCTACCTGCTCGGGACGGAGGAGGTCGAGGAGACCCTCGCCCACACGGAGGCCGCGCTGGCCGTGCTCCCGGAGGAGCCGCCGTCGCTCGACCGCGCGTGGACGCTCGCGATGCGGGCGCGCGCCGCGATGAACGCCGACCTCGACGAGCTCGCCGCGGAGGTCGCCGCCGAGGCACTGGACGTCGCGCACCGCCTCGACGCGCCGGACGTCGAGGCGGACGTGCTCACCACGATGGCGATCCTCGAGGTCGCGGACGACGACCGGGCCGCGGTGCTGCTCGCCCAGGCCCGGGAGCGCGCGGTCGAGGCGGGCGACATCCTCACCGAGCTGCGCTGCTGGTACAACATCGCGGCGAACCGCTACTACGCGGGCCGCATCGACGAGGCGCTGCAGGTGACGGCCGACGGTCTCGACCGGGCACGCGCGACGGGGCTCGGCTGGAGCGCGTACGGCGTCGAGCTCCGCCTGTTCCGCGACCTCGTGCGCTACGTGCTCGGCGACCTCACGCCCACCGAGACCACGGGCGAGACCATGCCCGAGGGTTCCGCCCCGCAGCTCTCCTGCGTCCAGCTCTACGCGGCCGTGGCGCGCGGCGACGCCGACGCCCTCGCGCGCGGCACGGCGCTGCGGCGCGACTGGTTCCGGGACGGGCAGATCGCGCTGATCTCCGGCGGCTGCTCGATCGACGCGCTGACGTGGGCCGGACGCGACGAGGAGGCCGTCGCGCTCGCCGTCGAGCTCGTGGACCACCTGGGTCGCACGTGGAGCGACTACTTCCTCGGCCGCATCTGGATCTCGGCGCTCGCGCTCGCCGCGCTCGCCGACGCGGCGGACGCCGCACGCCTCCAGGGCGCGGCCGGAGCGGGACAGGTCGCGGAGCTCGTCGCGCGCGGTTCCGAGCTGTTGGAGGCGGCGCGCACGACGGCGGAGCGCGGCCGACCGCGCGGCGGTCGCCTCGGGCCCGAGGGCCGCGCGTGGCTGGCGCGCGCCGCGGCCGAGCACTCCCGCCTCACGGGCGAGGACGACCCGGCGCTGTGGGAGGAGACGACGCGCCTCTTCGACTACGGCTACCGGTACGAGGTCGCGCGGTCGCGCTTCCGCTGGGCCCAGGCGCTGCTCGGCGCGGGCGACCGCAACGCGGCCGAGATCGAGGCCGCGCAGGCGCTCGAGGAGGCCGAGTCCATGGGCGCGGCGCCGCTGGCGGAGGCGGTGCGCGCGCTCGGGCGCCGGGGCCGCCTCGACCTGCCCGGCGTCCGGCGGTCCACGACGGCGGTGCTCACCGAGCGCGAGGAGGAGGTCCTGCTGCTCGTCGCGCAGGGCCTGACCAACCGGCAGATCGGCGAGCGCCTGTTCATCTCCGCGAAGACGGTGAGCGTGCACGTGTCCAACGTCCTGGCCAAGCTCGGCGCGTCCGGGCGCGCCGAGGCCGTCTCGCTCGCGCACCAGCGCGGGCTGCTCGAGGTCTGACGCGCGTGGGTTCCTCGCCCGGCACGCTCGTGCTCGTGCGGCACGGGCAGAGCACGTTCAACGCGGGCGACCGGTTCACGGGCCTGCTCGACGTCCCGCTCTCGGACGTCGGGGTCGCCGAGGCAGGGCGCGCGGCACGGCTGCTCGCGGACGCCGTCGCGCGCGAGCCCGCCCTCGCGCCGCGCCGCGTCGTGACGTCCCCGCTCGTGCGCGCGTCGGCGACGGCCGCGATCGTCGCCCACGCGCTGCCCGGCCCGCCGCCGCTCGCCGTCGAGTGGCGCCTCGTCGAGCGCCACTACGGCGCGTTCACGGACAAGCCGCGCGACGTCGTCCGGCGCGACTACGGCGAGGCCGCCTACTGGCGCTACCGCCGCTCCTACCTCCACCGGCCGCCGCCGCTCGCGGTGGACGACCCCGCGCGCCGGCTCGTCGACGACACGCTGCTGCGCCTGCCCGACGCCGCGCGCGCGGCCCTGCGCCCCGACGCGGAGTCGCTCGCGGACGTCGTCGAGCGGCTGCGCCCCTTCTGGACCGCGACCCTCGCGACGCTCGCGCGCGGCGCGGCGGTCCTCGTCGTCGGGCACGGCAACTCGCTGCGCGCCCTGTCCGTGCTCGTGGACGGCCTCACGCCCGAGGAGGTCCAGGACCTCGACGTGCCCACCGGCCACCCGCTCGTCCACCGCTTCACGGCCGGGCCCGACGGCGCCCTCGTCCCCGAGGTCCGCGGCGGCACCTATCTCGACGCGCACGGCGCCGAGCACGCGCTCACCGATCTCAGGTCCCGTGGCGGCACCTGAGGGATTCTCGCTCCGAGCCGTGAGCTGTGGCGCGATAGTCCCGCCAGCGGCGGGCCGCCCGCCGTCACGACGCCCGTGCCGACGAGCCCCACCGCAACGCCCCCCGCGAGCGACCGGCGCCGCTGTACGCCGCGGCGGCTCGACCGGAGGAGCACGTCGAGGTCGAGCGTCGAGGACGGGACGGCGTCGTCAGCCGTGCGTCGCAGCCGGGCGAGGAAGTCGTCCTCGGGCGGGGTGGGCGCCGGGCTTCCGTTCGCGGGGCTCACCCGACGTTCCCTCCGCGCCGATTTCACCCCGTCCGCGCGCCCGGCTAGCGCGGCTTGCACTGTTTGACCGGCCTCGTCCTGGTGATACTGAACCATGACCGACGCCCAGGCGATCCACGAGCTCGCGCAGGCGGGGCTCGCCGAGCCGGTGGCGGACGAGTCGTTCGACCGGTTCGCGCGCCTCGTACGGCGGCAGCTCGGGGTACCGTCGGCGCTGGTCACGCTGGTCCTCGACGACGAGGCGGTGCTGCCCGGCGCGCTCGGCCTGCCCGAGCCGTACCAGTCCGAGCGCCGCACTCCCCTGAGCCACACGTTCTGCCAGTTCGTCACGACCGACGCACGCCCCCTCGTGGTCGAGGACGCGCGGGTCGTCCCGCACCTCGCGAGGCTGCGCGCCGTGGACGACATCGGCGTCGTGTCCTACGCCGGGTTCCCGATCTTCGACCCGCACGGCAACGCCGTCGGGTCGCTGTGCGCGTTCGACGGGCGGCCGCGCCCCTGGTCCGACGAGGACCTCGCGACCCTCGCCGACCTCGCGTCCGCGTGCACGTCGGAGCTGCGGCTCCGGCTCGCCCGGGCGCGGGCGAAGCGCATGCAGCGCGTCGCCCTCGCGGCCAACCGGCGCTCCCGGCTCCTGCTGGAGCTCTCCGAGTCGTTCGCCGCCGCGACCTCCGTGCGCGACGTCGCCGAGCGGCTCTCGGCGGTCGGCACGGGGATCGGTGCGCGCTACGCGGGCCTCGCCGTGCTCGACTCGAGCGGCACCCGGCTCGAGTACACGACGCTGGACCACCTGGAGCCGGGCGTCCCGGCGTCGTTCCGCCGGATGCGCGTCGACGCGGAGCGGGGCGCGTCGATCGCCGCCCGCACGCGCGAGCCCCTGTTCTTCCGCGACCACGCCCAGTACGCCGCGCGGCTGCCGGAGGCCGCGGCCCTCATCGCGTCCGACGACGTCGAGGCCCGCGCGTTCCTGCCCGTGCTCGCGGGCGAGCGGCTGCTCGGCGTGGTCTCCCTCGCCTGGGAGACGACGCGCGAGTTCGACGACGACGCGGTCCAGACGAAGACCGCGATCGCGTCGTACGTCGCGCACGCGCTCGACCGCGTCCGGCTCCTGGAGGAACGGCACCGCGTCGCGACGACGCTCCAGGCGGCGATGCTCACGGAGCTCCCGTCCGTGCGCAGCGCAGAGCTCGCCGCGACCTACGCGTCGGCGACCCGGACCGACCAGGTCGGCGGCGACTGGTACGACGCGGTCGTCCTCGACGACGACGCGTGCGTCCTCATGATCGGCGACGTCACGGGCCACGACATGCGCGCCGCCGCGCAGATGGGCCAGCTCCGCTCCATGCTGCGCACGTTCGCGTGGTGCCAGGACGAACCCCCCGCCGTCCTGCTCCGGCTCCTGGACCGGGCCAACCGCGGTCTCGCGCTGCACTCGAGCGGGACGGCCGTCGTCGTGCGGCTCGACCGCACCCCGCACGGGTTCGACGTCACGTGGTCCAACGCCGGGCACCCGGCCCCGCTCGTGCTGCGCGCAGACGGCAGCGTCGAGACCCTCGACGCGCCCGCGGACCTCATGCTGGGTGTCCTGCCGGGGACCACGCGGCACGACCACCGCGCCCACCTCGCGCACGGCGACACGCTCCTCCTCTACACCGACGGCCTGGTCGAGCGGCGCGGCACCACCTACGCCGAGCGGCTCGACGGACTGCGCGGGGCCCTCGCGGAGCACACGGCCACCGCGACGTCCTCGCTGCCCGACGCGCTCGTGCGCCGGCTCATGTCCGACCAGCGCGACGACGTCGCCGTCCTCGCGCTGCGCGTGCGGCACACGGTCAGACGGCTGCCCGGCCCGGGGCGGCCGACGGTCCTGACGCGGCCGGTCGAGCACGCGTCGTCGGCGATCGGCCCTGCCCGCCGCTGGGTGGACGACGTCCTCGAGAGCTGCGACGTCTCCCCGGCGGTCCGCCGCATCGCGATGCTCCTCACGAGCGAGGTGCTGACCAACGCCGTGCAGCACGGCGCGGAGCCGGTCGAGGCCGAGCTGGAGATCGCCCACCGCGTCCTGCGCGTCGCGGTGCACGACGGATCGGCGGCGCTGCCGCGGCTGCGTACCCCGCGGCCGGACGAGACAGGGGGCCGGGGCGTGCAGTTCCTCGAACGTTGCGCGTCGCGCTGGGGCGTCGACGTCCTCGACGGCGTGCCGGGAAAGACCGTGTGGTTCGAGCTCGACCTCGACCACTGACACCCCTGTGCCGTGTCGGAGGGCAGAGGTAGCGTGTGTGAGGTGGGCCACTCCCCCGGCCCGTGCGACCTCGTGATCCCCACGAGACCTTCGTGACCCCTCGAGAACGTCGAGACCATCGAGTCCTGAGAGGCAGCGCCATGACCGACCTCGCCACCCCGACGAGCCCGGAAGCCACCGCGACCGACCCCGCCCCGTTGCCCGCGCGCGCCGACCTCGACGCGGTCCTCGACGGCCACCGCCGCGAGATCACCGGCTACTGCTACCGCATGCTGGGGTCCTCGTTCGAGGCGGACGACGCGGTGCAGGAGACGTTCCTGCGCGCGTGGCGCTCCTACGACCGGTTCGAGGGGCGCTCGTCGCTGCGCTCCTGGCTGTACCGCATCGCGACGAACGTGTGCTTCGACGCGCTGGGCGCACGCAAGCGGCGTGAGCGACCGATGGGGCTCGGCGGCCCGCAGGCGCCGGAGGCCGAGAACCTGGGCCAGGTGCTCCCGGAGGAGACGTGGGTCGAGCCGGTCCCGGACGACCGCGTGCTGCCGCACGACGGTGACCCGGCGCAGGTCGCCGTGGGCCGCGAGACGATCCGGCTCGCGTTCGTCGCCGCGCTGCAGTTCCTGCCGCCCAAGCAGCGCGCCGTCCTCCTGCTGCGCGAGGTGCTGCGCTGGCAGGCGAGCGAGGTCGCGGAGCTCCTCGACACGTCCGTGGCGTCGGTGAACAGCGCCCTCCAGCGAGCGCGCGCGACGATGGCGGCACGGGCGCACTGGGACAGCTCCGGTCTCGGCGAGGACGGCGAGACCGCGCCCTCGCCCGTCGCCTCGAACGCCGGTCTCGGCGACGAGGAGAGGCTGCTGCTCGAGCGCTACCTCGACGCGTTCGAGCGCTACGACATGGACGCGCTCGTCGCGATCCTCCATGAGGACGCGACGCTGTCCATGCCGCCGTACCCGCTGTGGATGCGGGGGACGGCGGACATCGTCACCTGGATGACGGGCCCGGGCCACGAGTGCGAGGGCTCCCGCATGGTCCCGGTGGCGGTGAACGGCACGTTCGGGTTCGGCCAGTACCGCCGCGCGGCGGACGGCGGGCACGAGCCGTGGGCGCTCCAGGTGATCGAGACCGAGGACGGGAAGGTGACGGCGATCAACGCGTTCCTCGACACGGCGTCGTGGTTTCCGCTCTTCGGCCTCCCCGAGCGGCTCGACGACTGACGGCACGCGGGTAGAGGGTCCGGCGGCCTCTCCCCCGTCAGTCGAACGTCTCGAGGAGGATGCTCCGCTCGGCGTCCGTCAGGTTCGTGGCGACGAGCTTCCCGTGGACGCCGTGGAACCGCTCGCCCACGCGGTCGAGGTCGCCGTCCTCGGTGACGACGAACAGCGCGGACGTCCCCGGCGTGACGCCCTCGCGGATGCGCTCGAGCTGGTCCTTGTCGATCCCGACGGCGGCCATCGCCTTCGTCGAGGCGCCGATCGCGGCGCCGGCCGCCGCGCCCAGGACGGGGGCGAAGAAGAGCGACCCGAGGAGCAGTCCCCAGAACGCGCCCCAGCCCGTGCCGCGCCACTCGTCCTGGTGACCGTGACGCGTCGTCGGCTTGGGCGCGCCCTCGGGCCACGACACGACGGCGGTGTCGATGATGCGGATCGCGTGCTCCGAGGCGGAGTCGTGCAGGATCCGGGACCCGGTGTCCGCGCCCTCGGGAGACTCGAACTTCCAGACGGTGAACGTGGCCATCGCTCTTTCCTCCTCGTCGGCCGAGCGTGCTGGGTGCGGCGGGTCAGCGCGCGGCGCGCTCGGCCTCGTCGCCGTGGACCACGAGCGCCCACAGGACGAACACGTCGAGCACGATGGTGATGAGCGACCACCACGGCGTCACCTGGAGCGTCGTGAACTGGGCGATCGCGTTGAGGACGACGAGGACGATGGCGACCATGCGCGCCCAGCCCTTGCCGGAGAGCAGGGCGAAGCCGGTGAGGATCAGCAGCACGCCGATGACGAGGTGGATCCAGCCCCACGTCGAGACGTCGAGCACGACGATGCCCGCGTCGGTGACGCCGACGAGGCTGTCCGGGGAGAAGACGGCGACCAGCCCGCTGATCGCGTTGAAGAAGCCGATGGTCACGAGGACGATCCCCGCGAACCAGACCCATCCGACCCATGCCGAGACCTGCGACGAGCGTGCCATGCGAGTCCTCCTGAGGTGCCGGCCGAGGCCGGGGCGAGACGAGCGGACGACCGTGCGGGTCGATCGTGGCACCGGTCAGCGGGTTCGGCATCCGGAAGGTGCGGCGCGTCCGCCGGGACGCGCCCTTCCGCGCCGCTAGGTTCATGGCCATGACGACGCCGACCCGCGCCGAGGACCCGTGGGCGGACGTGCCGGACGCCGGCACGCGCCCCGTCCAGCACGACTCGCGGCGCCCGCCGCGCTGGGTCCCGCGCGCGCTCGCGATGGCGGTCGCCGCGGTCTTCGTCGGGATCTTCGCGTGGTACGCCCTCGGTCAGCTCAAGGCGCTCGGCGTGAACATCCTCATCGCGTTCTTCGTCGCGCTCGCCCTCGAGCCGATCGTCGTGTGGCTCGTGCGGCACGGCTGGCGCCGCGGCGCGGCGGCGGCCGTGGCGCTCCTCGGCTCGCTCGTCGCGATCCTCGTGGTCCTCGCGCTCTTCGGGAACCTCTTCGTCCAGCAGCTCATCCAGCTCGTGCAGTCCATCCCCGACCTGTACGCAAGCATCCAGGACCTCGTCGCGGAACGCTTCGACGTGGTCGTCCCCGACTCGGACGACCTCCTCAAGCAGGTGATCAACGACTTCGGCGACGACGTCGCGTCCGGCGCGCTCGTCGTCACGACGACGATCGTCGGAGGGATCTTCGCGTCGCTGACGATCATGCTCGTCACCTACTACCTGCTCGCGGCGGGGCCCAAGTTCCGCGCAGCCGTGTGCCGCTGGCTCTCGCCCAACCGTCAGCAGGAGGTGCTGCGGCTGTGGGAGATCACGCAGGTCAAGGTCTCGGACTTCATCAACTCACGCATCGTCCTCGCGGCGCTGTCGAGCGTCTTCACGTTCGTGTTCCTGGTGATCATCCAGACGCCCTACGCACTCCCGCTCGCGGTGTTCACCGGCGTCGTGTCCCAGTTCGTCCCGACGATCGGCACGTACATCGGCGGCGCGCTCCCCGTCGCGGTCGCCCTCACGTCCCAGGGCCTGCCGCAGGCGCTCGGCGTGCTCGCGTTCATCATCGGGTACCAGCAGCTCGAGAACCTCTACTTCTCGCCCAAGGTCTCCGCCCGCGCGCTGGAGATGAACCCGGCGGTGAGCTTCGTCGTCGTCCTCGCGTTCGGCGCCGTCTTCGGGGCGCTGGGGGCGTTCCTCGCGCTGCCGATCGCGGCGACGTTCCAGGCGGTCGCGAACACCTACCTCCAGCGGCACGAGCTCATCGAGTCGCACATGCTGCACGACCCGGAGGCCGAGGGCCACGGCCCGGGCCGGGGCAAGGGCGACGGCAAGAGCGACGGGAGGACCAAGGACGGCGACGGGCGCACCGCCCGCCGCCGACGCCGCAACCGCGAGGCGAACCTCGAGGCCGAGCGCACGGTCGACGAGCGGCGCGCCGAGGGCATCGACTGAGCCGGCGGCGTCCTCTCCGCGCCCCCGCTACGGGGTGACGACGGGGAACATCTCGGGGAAGACGACGAGAAGGTCGAACAGGGTGCGCACGGCCGCCTCGTCGCCCTCGACGGTGAGGTCGCCCGAGGACAGCGCGTCGTCCAGGGTCGTGCCGCCGGTGACGATCGCGGCGAAGGCCTCCTTCGTCGCCCGGACCGTCGCGTCGACGGCGGGAGCGGTCCGGCCGCGGGTGTAGACGAGCACGCCCCGCCGCAGCTCCAGCAGGAAGTCCTCCGCGGGAGCGTCGCCCGCCGCGGGCAGCTCCCAGCGCAGGGTCACCGGGCCGCCGGCGGCCGCCCGTGGGCCGTCGAGCCGGATCCCGAGGTAGTCGAGCAGCATCTCCGCGCTCATGGCAGCGACGACGTCGGGGCTCGCGACCGCGCCCAGGTGAAGGTCCGGCACGCCGTTGCGCAGCTCGTGGGCGGCGTAGAGGAACGAGTTGCGCCACGTCGGGTTCTCCGACTGGTACCCGAGCTGGTCGAGCGCCCGGGCGGCCAGCTCGCGTGCCTCGGCGTTGTCCGGGTCGGCGAAGACGACGTGGTCGACGACCTGCGCCACCCACCGGTAGTCGCCGGCGTCGAACGCCGCGCGGGCCTTCTCCAGCACCGCGTCCGCGCCTCCCATGAACTCGACGTACCGCCGGGCCGCGTCCTCGGGCGGCAGTTCCCACAGGTGGGAGGGGTTGGAGTCGTACCAGCCGAGGTACCGCTGCACGACGGCCTTCGCGTCGTGGTTCACCGAGCCGTAGTACCCGCGGTTGTGCCACTTCTTGCCGATAGCGTCCGGCAGCCGGAGGGTCTCGGCGACCTCGGTGATCGTGAGCCCGGCGTTGGCCAGGTGCAGCGCCTGGTCGTGCAGGTACTTGAGCATGTCGCGCTGGTCCTCGATCAGCGCGACGACGCGGTCGTTCCCCCACACCGGCCAGTGGTGCTGCGCGATGATCACCTCGACGTCCACGCCGTAGCGCTCGATGACGTCGTTGAGCACCTTCCACCACGTGCGCGCGTCACGGACCTGGGCACCGCGGAGCGTGTACAGGTTGTGCAGCGTGTGGGTGACGTCCTCCGCGGCGTCGAGGAGCCTGTGCTGCGGGAACCAGACGAGGAACTCGGCCGGCGCCTCGGTGTTCGGCGCCATGTAGAACTCCATGTCGATCCCGTCGACGGTGCGGGTCTCACCGGTCCGCTCGACGAGGTCGGTGGGCGGGATGAGCGTCGACTGCCCGAGCGACGTCGACTTCCCGAGGCCGGCGTCGATGCCGCCACGCGGACCGCGCGCGAGCAGCGCGCCGTACTGGAAGAACGCGCGTCGCGCCATGGCGTTGCCCGCATAGACGTTCTCGCTCGCCGCCTCCTCGAGGAAGCCGACCGGGGCGATGACCTGCACGCGGCCCGCGGCGGCGTCCTCGGCCGTGGTCACGCCCTTGACGCCCCCGTAGTGGTCGATGTGGCTGTGCGTGTAGACGACGGCGACGACGGGACGGTCCCCGCGCTCGCGGCGGTACAGCTCAAGTCCCTTGGCCGCCATGATCGGCGAGATGAGCGGGTCGATCACGACGATCCCCGTCTCCCCCTCGACGATCGTCATGTTCGACAGGTCGAAGCCGCGGACCTGGTAGACGCCGTCGGTCACCTCGAACAACCCGTTGATCAGGTTGAGCCGGGCGATGCGCCACAGGCTCGGGTTGACCGACGGCGGCGCCTCCTCGGCGTCGAGGAACGCGTACTGCGTCAGGTCCCAGGCCGGGAGAGGGGAGCCCTCCGCCTGGACCCGCAGGTCGGGGAACGTCGCGACGAAGCCCCGCCGGGCGTCCTCGAAGTCCTGCGTGTCGTCGAAGGGCAGGTCGGCCAGCACGCGACGGTTGGCCTCGATCGTGTGGTCGGTGGGGTCGCTCGGTCCGTGGCTCATGTCTTCCTCGCGTTCGGGACGGGTGGGCGTGTGGCCGACCCGCGGGCCGGCGAGACGCGTGGTCAGAGCGCCGCGATGCCGTCGCCGAGCAGCTTCGCCCCGAGGACGAGCAGCAGGACGGCCATGATCACCGCGTTGTTGTGGGTCATCCAGGCCTTGAGCGCGTCGAGCATCGCGGCCGCGCGGGAGCCCATGAAGAGGTAGATGAAGACGGGCGCCGCCACCCCGACGCTCGCCACGACGGCGAACACGACGGCCGCGACCACCTGGGCGGTCGCGTCGTCCGGCGCGGCCGACGCGATCGCGGCACCGCCCGAGACGACGAGCAGCAGGTTCTTCGGGTTGACCGCGCCGAGGAGCACGGCGAGCCCCGCCGCCTTGACGGGCGTGAACGCGTCGATCGCGGCCATCCAGCGGGGTGCGGGCGGGTCGACGCCGTCGCGCGGGCGCCCCCGCCACTGCTTGAGCGCGAGCAGGAGCAGCAGCACGCCGAGGACGAGCTTGAGGATCGCCGCCCACAGCGCCGGTCCGCCGTCCTGCGGGACGGCGGACCCCGCGACCAGCGCGACGACGAGCGTCACCGCGCCGACCGCGACGAACCAGCCGACGAGGAACGCGAAGGCGTTGGCCTTCGCGCGCCCGCTCACGAGCATGAGCACGACGGCGACGATCGGCAGCGGGCTCACGAGCACGCCGACCGCGATGGGGAGGGACTGGCCGATCGCCGCGCCCATGGGCGGCCTCCTTCGTGGTCCGGTCCCGGACGGGACGGCGGGATCTACGGGGACGACGGCGCGCGGAGGGAAGCGCACGGGCGGGCGAGGTGCTCGACGACGTCACGCACCGCCGTCGGGCACCTCACCCGTGCGGCCTCGCCGCGGGTCCTGGACCGCTCAGGCGTTCTCGTCGAAGGCCGCGCGGAGCTTGGCCTCCTCGTCGGCGGAGAGGTTCGTCTGGATGAGCTCGCCGTGGATGCCCTCGGCCTGGAGCGCCTCGTGCACGCGGTCGATCACCGCGCCCGACGTGAGGACGAACAGCGCGGACGTCCCCGGCGTGACCTTGCTGCGCACGGAGTCGATGAAGTCGTCGTCGATGCCGACGTCGGTCAGCGCGCCGGCGATCGCGCCGGAGGCCGCACCGATGGCCGCGCCGAGCAGCGGGACGAAGAAGAGGAGGCCGAACAGCAGGCCCCAGAACGTGCCGCCGAGCGCCCCGACCGCCGTCGTGCTGTTGCCCTGCCGCGTCTTCGGCTTCTTCTTGCCCTCCTCCCAGGACACGGTCGCCGCGTCCTGGACCTGGATGAGCTCCTGCTTCTGGAGCGCCAGCAGCGCGTCCTCGGCGCGCTGCGCACCCTCGGGGGTGTCGAACTTCCACACGGTGAGCGTTGCCATGCCAGACCCCTCGTTCCGTTCGTGCGTTCGGCGGGAGCGCGACGCCGCGCCCCGGGACGCGTCGAACGTATCCCCCGTCGTGCGGTCGCGCGCGGCGAGCGACGGCGGCTCCGGTGGCGGTCCGGCGCGGGGCCGGGATGATCGGTCACGGAACGTCGTCGAGCGTGGAGGCTGGTCATGGCGGGACCCGGCAGCACGGTGACGCGACCTTCCGGTGGCACCTCTCGGGGCCGCGGTGCCGCACGGACCGCCCGGACACCGCTCGTCTTCGGCTCGCTGCGCGGCTACCAGAAGGCCTGGCTCCAGGGCGACCTCGTCGCGGGGCTCACGGTGTGGGCGGTGCTCGTGCCGGAGTCGCTCGCCTACGCGTCGATCGCGGGCGTCTCGCCCGTCGTCGGCCTCTACGCCGCCGTGCCGTCGCTGATCCTCTACGCGGCGTTCGGCAGCTCGCGCCACCTCGTCGTCGGACCGATGTCCGCGACGGCCGCCCTCTCGGCGGGCGTGGTCGCGGTGTTCGCGCCCGGCGACGCGGCGTTCTTCACCGCGCTCACGACGGGCGTCGCGCTCGTGACCGGCGTCCTGTGCCTCGTCGCGGGGATCGCCCGGCTCGGGTTCGTCGCGTCGTTCATCTCCGAGCCCGTGCTCAAGGGGTTCATCGTCGGCATGGCGCTGGTCATCATCATCGGCCAGGTCCCGGCCCTGCTCGGGGTTGAGAAGGGGGAGGGCAACTTCTTCGAGAAGGCGTGGACGATCCTCACCGAGCTCGGCACCGCGAACGGCCCGACCGTGGTGCTGGGGCTGGGGACGCTCGCCGCGCTCCTCGCGACCAAGCGATGGGCGCCCCGGGTCCCCGGCTCGCTCGTCGCGGTCCTCATCGGGATCGTCGCGATCCTCGCGTTCTCGCTCGACGACGACGGCGTGGAGATCGTCGGCCCGATCGACGCCGGGCTACCCGCGCTCGGATTCCCGGACATGGACTGGTCCGACTACACCGCGCTGATCGGGCCGTGCGCCGGGGTCATGCTCGTGGGCTTCGCCGAGGCGCTCGGCGCCGCGAAGACGTACGCCGCGCGCGAGGGCTACGACATCGACACCAACCGCGAGCTGATCGGCATGGGCGCCGCCAACCTCGGGGCGGGCCTCGCCGCGGGGATGGTGGTCAACGGCAGCCTGTCGAAGACGGCCGTCAACGGCGGGGCGGGGGCAAAGAGCCAGGTCTCGGGGCTCACCGCCGCGGTGCTCGTCGTCCTCACGCTCCTGTTCCTCACGCCGGTCTTCGAGTCGCTACCCGAGGCGACGCTTGCCGCGGTCGTCATCGCGGCCGTCGTCGAGCTCGTGGACGTGCGCGCGCTGCGCCGCCTCTACGGCCTGCGGACCCCGACCATGCGGCGTCTCTACGGCAACGCGGCGCGCAGCGACTTCTACGCCGCGGCGGCCGCGGCCCTCGGAGTGCTCGTCTTCGACACGCTCCCCGGCCTCGTCATCGGTGTCCTGCTGTCGCTCCTCCTGCTCCTCGCCCGTGCGTCGCGGCCGCACGTCGCGGTCCTCGTGCGCTCCGCGCACGGCGTGTGGGTGGACGGGGACCGGCGGGCCGTGCTCCAGAAGGACGGCGGGACGTCCGTGTCCGGCGTGCTCGTCGTGCGCCCGGAGTCCGGGCTGTTCTTCGCCAACGCCGACGCCGTCCGCAACCGCGTCCGCGGCCTCGTCGCGCAGTCGTCGCCGCGCCTCGTGGTCCTCGACACCGAGACCGTGCCGTTCGTCGACGTGGACGCGGCCGAGATGCTCGCGACGCTGCGCACCGACCTCGACCGCCTCGGCGCCCGGCTCGTCCTCGCGCGCAACGTCGGTCAGGTCCGCGACGAGCTGCGCGCCGCCGTCGAGCGCGACGATCGCCCGCCCGTCTACGCCGACATCGACGACGCCATCGCGGCCGAGACCGCCCGGAGGGCAAGGGAACCGGGGTAGGCTCGCGAAGGTCGAGTCTGGACCCGGCTCCTCATCACTCCGATCACCGGAGGCCAGCATGTCCATCGACGACCGTGCGATCGAGCAAGCCCTCGCGCGCGGAGCGCACCAGCAGATCGGCCAGTACCGCCTGGACCTGAGCACGGGCGTGTGGTGGTGGTCGCCCGAGACGTACCGCCTGCACGGCTTCGAGCCGGGCGACGTCGTGCCCACGACCGCGCTCGTCCTCGCCCACAAGCACCCCGACGACCGCGAACGGGTCCGGCAGATCCTCGACGAGGCCCGCGCGACGGGCGAGCCCTTCTCGAGCGTGCACCGCATCATGGACGCGCACGGCAAGGAGCGCTACCTGGTCGTCGTCGGGCAGGGTCGCCGGGACCGGGAGACGGGCCGCGTCGTCGAGCTCGTCGGCTACTTCGTCGACGTCACGGGCACGGTCGCCGACCACGCCCAGGAGCGCGCCCGCCGCGACATCGCGGCCGCCGCGCAGACCCGAGGGACGATCGAGCAGGCCAAGGGCGTCCTCGTGGCCGCCTACGGCGTGCACCCGGACGAGGCGTTCGCGCGCCTGAAGCGCGTGTCCAACGACCGCAACGTCCCGCTGCGCGAGCTCGCCCGGCTCGTCGTGGACGAGGGCGTGCGGGGCGGTGCGGACTGCGTCGAGCGCGTCGAGACGCTCCTGCGGTAGCGCGGGCGACGGCGCCCGACCGACCGTGGTCCGTGGCGCCGTCAGCCCCCGGCCGTCGCCTCGCGGATCCGCTTCTGCTCCTGGCGACGGTCCCACCAGCGCGTGAGCACGAGCCACCCGAGGAACCAGCCGCCGAGCGCGCCGATCAGCCAGACGACGACCGTGACACCGATCCACGTGGACGCGCCCGAGATCTCGAGGCCGTCCCCGACGAGCGTCGCGACCCACAGGGCGAGGAACGTCGACACGAGACCGATCCCGCCCAGGATCGCCGACGCGTACCTGCGCGCCACGTTGAACACGAACGGCGCGAGGACCGCCTGCGCCACCGCGAAGATCAGCACGGCGAGGACGAAGCCCGAGGCGTGCACGGTGACGCCGTCGAAGAGGCTCGAGGCGACGAGAAGGCCCACGGCGGCGAGGACCACGTTGATCGCGAAGCTCAGCAGGAACCGGATCATGCGGTAACGGTCCCGCCCCCGGTCAGGTTCCGCAACCGCAGGTTCAGCCTGTTCTGGACGGGTCGCGGCCCCCGACGAACGGGGGCTCTACGGCACGGCGCGACTGCCCGGCACGTCGGGACGCGTGCCCCTGGGACCCGGGACACCGCCCGGCCGACGCTACGGCGACCGCCGCACCCGTGGCGGTCCCCGGCCGCGGGATGGGCGGCCCGAACGGAAGGTCGTCCCATGCAGGACAGCTCGCTCACCGCCCCGTCGCCGCTCGCCGGCGACCCGACCCGTCGCTCGCGCGGCACGACGCCCCGCGCGTGGGCCTGGACCGGCGTCGTCGCCGGCGTCCTCGGCCTGGTCTCGATCCAGTCCTCGATGGCGCTCGGCGTGAACTGGGAGGAGACCGCGGGCGACGCCGAGGCCATCGTCGCCGACCTCGCCGGCCGGACCGGGACCCAGATCGTGTTCCACACCGCGACGATCGCGTGCGCGCTGCTCGTGCTCGTGTTCGCCGCGGGCCTCAAGCGCCGTCTCGACGCGCAGGCACCCGCCGGGTCGCTCCTGCCGACCGTCGCCGGCTGGGGGCTCGTGCTCGTCTCGGTCGCCGGGCTGCTCGGCTCGGGCCTCGACACGCAGTTCCTCTTCGGCCTCGGCGACACCGCGCTCATCGTCCCCGAGTCTGGCGCGTTCTACAGCGACTGGGTCGCGACGATCCCCTGGCTGTGGGTCGGCGCGGGCGTCGCGGGCGTCGCACTCGGGGTCGCCGCGCTGCGGCACGCGGCCGCGCCCCGCTGGATCGGCGTCGTCGGGTTCGTGCTCGGCGGGCTCGCGCTCCTCACGGGCGTGTCGCCGCTGCAGTACATGGCCGGTTTCGTGGGGCCGATCTGGCTCCTCGTCACCGCGCTCGGCTTCGCCCTCGGGGACCGGCGCTGAGCGCGACCCGCGAGATCGGCAGCACGCGGCGAGATCGGCGCGTCCGGTCGAGGTCGGCGGTTGCGACCGCCGCCCTGGCCCCGGGCCGCCGATCTCGCCGTCGGCCGAGGCCGGGTGATCTCCCGCCGGGGCCCTTCTCGCCGCGCGTGCCGCGGCCCTACCGTGGGCCCGTGGCCGACCCCGGTCCCGGCCGCGCCGGGATGCCCCGCACGGGCTGGACGATCGGCGTCCTCGCCTGGGTCCTCGGCGTGTCCGCGCTCGCGCTCCAGCTCACGTCCGGCGTGCCCCTGCTGCTGGGCGACCTGCTGTTCGTCGTCGTCGACGCGACGGTCGCGCTCGTCTACGGTACCGTCGCCGCCGTGATCCTCGTGCGCCGGCCGCACGTCGTCGGCTGGCTCGTCGCGCTCGCGGGGATCGGCGGCGGGGTCGCGGCCCTGGGCGGCGCGTGGCGCAGCTACGCGTCGACCCACCCCGGCCTGCCGCCGCTGGCGCCGCTCGCGGACGCCTACGGCTGGGCGTGGGTCCCCGGGACGGTCGGGCTGTTCGTCCTCGTCCCGTGGTTCGTGCGCGGCGCGCGGCTCGGCACGGGCGCGTGGTGCGGCGTCGCGGGAGGCGCGGCGTCCATCGCCTTCTTCTTCCTCGCCCCCACCGACGACCCGCGCCCCGCGATCGTCGGCGTCGTCGCCATGGGACTCGTCACCGCCGCCGCGACCGCGTGGCGATGGCGCCGCGGTCCGGTCGGGGAACGCCGCGGCCTGGGTCTGCTCGCGCTCGGGACCGCGCTCATGGCGCTGTCGTTCCTCCCGCTGCTCGGCACGTGGGCCGACCCCGACGTGCTCCTCGCGCTCCCCCTCACGCACCTCGCGTGCCAGGCGCTCTTCCCCGCGGCGATCCTCGTGTGCGTGCTGCGCAACCGGCTGTGGGGCATCGACCTCGTGCTCTCGCGCGCGACCGTCGCCGCGATGCTGGCCGTGGGCCTCGCGGTCGTGTACACGGTCGTCGTCGTGCTCGCGACGACCGTGGTCGACGGCCCCGCCGCGCAGATCCTCGCGGCGGTCGGGGTGGCGCTCGCCGTGCAGCCCCTGCACACCTGGCTGCGGCACCGGGTCCGCACGCTCGTCTACGGGGAGGGCAACGATCCGGGCCGGGCGGCGCTGAGCGTCGGTCGGCACCTGTCGTCCGCGTCGACCGCGGACGACCTCGTGGTGAGCCTCGCGGTCGGCGTGCGCGAGGCGCTGCGCCTCGAGAGCGTGACGATCGAGCGCGCCCCGGACCCCCCGACCGGGCCCGGCGTCCCCGAGGACCGACCCGGCTCTGCCTGGGCCGGTCCGACCTCCCGCTCGACCGGGCAGACCGCCTCGCTCCCCGTGACGCACGGCGGACGGGTGCTCGGCCGGGTCCACGTCGTCGCCCGGGCGGGCGAGCGCCTCGACGCGCGGACCCGGGACGCGCTCGACCAGCTCCTGCCCGTGCTCGGCGCGGGCCTCGCGCTCGCCCAGGGCGCGCGCGAGCTCGAGGAGGCGCGTGACGCGACGACGCGCGCCCGGCTCGCCGAGCGGCGCGTGATCCGCCGGGAGCTGCACGACGGCGTCGGGCCATGGCTCGTCGGCCTGCGCCTGGGTCTGCAGGGGGCGCGCAACACGCTCGAGACCGACCCGGCCGCGGCCGCCGCCGTGCTCGACGCGCTGGGCGCCGAGGTGGCGCAGCGCGTCGAGGACGTCCGCGCCCTCTCCCGCAGCCTCCTGCCCCCCTCGCTCGACGAGCACGGGCTCGAGGTCGCGCTCGGGGAGCTCGCGGGCCGCCAGGCGCTCGGCGGGTTCGTCGTGGACGTGCGGTGCGACCCGTGCGACGGCCTCGACCCGCGCGTCGCCGCGGCCGCCTACGCGATCGCGAGCGAGAGCGTCGTCAACGCCGCGCGGCACTCCGGCGCCGGGGAGTGCCGCCTCACCGTCCGGCTCGGTGACGGCTGCCTCGTGGTCACGTGCGAGGACGACGGGAGCGGCATCGCGCCCGAGGCGACCCGCGGCGTCGGCTCGCGGTCGCTGCGCGAGCGCACGGACGAGCTCGGTGGGCGCCTCGAGGTCACCGCGGCGCGGGCCGACGACGAGCGCCCGGGGACGCGCGTGCGCGCGACACTCCCGCTCGTCCCGGCGGGGGCGCTCGCGCGCGAGGGCGCGTCGTGATCCGGGTCGCGGTCGTGGACGACCATCCCGTGTTCCGTCTCGGGATGGCGGCGCTGCTGGACTCGTTCGAGGGCGTACGCGTCGTCGGGCACGCGGCGTCCGCCGCCGAGTCGCGCACGCTGCTCGGGTTGGAGCCCGGCGACGGGGCGGCGTCCGGCGCGGGGGCCGACGAGGCACGGCCCGACGTCGTGCTCATGGACCTCGACCTCGGCGACGGCTCGGGCGTCGACGTGACGCGCGACCTCGTGCGCGCCGACCCGACCGCACGCGTCCTCGTCGTGACGATGCACGAGGACGACGACGCCGTCGTCGCGGCCGTCCGTGCCGGCGCCCGTGGGTTCCTCGTGAAGTCCGCGAGCCCGGCCGAGGTCGAGCGGGCCGTCCGTGCGGTGGCCGACGGCGCCATGATCCTCTCCCCGTCCGTCGCCGACCGGGCCATGGCGTACGTCGTCGGTGGGCGTGCCGCGGCGCGCGTGCCGTTCCCGCAGCTCACGGACCGCGAGCGCGAGGTGCTCGACCTGGTCGCCGCGGGGCTCGACAACGCCTCCATCTCACGCCGCCTGGCGCTCAGCCCCAAGACCGTGCGCAACCACGTCGCGAACGTGCTCGCCAAGCTCGCGGTCCGCGACCGCTCCGCCGCGATCGTCCGGGCGCGCGAGGAGGGCCTGGGCCAGCCGAGATAGCCCCGTGGTCGCGCGAGGTAGAACCGTGGTCGCGCGAGGTAGAACCGTGGTCGCGCGAGGTAGAACCGTGGTTCGGAGGCTCGGCGCCGTCAGGTGGCGTCGTCGTCCATGGTGAGGAAGTCGTGCGTGGCCTCGACGGCTCGCCGCCAGACGTCGACCAGCGCGTCGGTGCCGTGGGGGCGGGCCGGGCGGAGCAGGAGGTCGGTCACGGCACGAGCCTTTCCCGCCCCGGCAAGCTCACACGGATTGCCGGCCGACCGGAGGGAGACCGAGGGAGTCCAGCAGGGCGACGACGCGGCGGCGGATCTCGTCGCGGATCGGGCGGACGGCGTCGAGGTCCTGACCGGCCGGGTCGTCGAGGACCCAGTCCTCGTAGCGCTTGCCCGGGTAGAACGGGCAGGCGTCGCCGCAGCCCATGGTGATCACGACGTCGGACGCCTGCACGGCCTCGGGCGTCAGGACCTTGGGCTGCTCGCCGGTCAGGTCGATCCCGACCTCGCGCATGGCCTCGACCGCGACCGGGTTGATCCGGTCCCCCGGCATCGACCCGGCGGAGCGCACCTCGACGGCGTCGCCGCCGAGGGCGCGCAGGAACCCGGCGGCCATCTGCGAGCGCCCGGCGTTGTGGACGCAGACGAACAGGACGCTCGCTCGCGCCACCGCCCCGCTCACCGGGCCACCGCCGGGGCGTCGGCGAGGACGGCGCGCACGGCGCCGTCGACGAGGTCGCGCGCACCGGGCGCGACCGCGTAGTACGCCCACTTCCCCCGCTGCTCGCGCGTCACGAGGCCGGCCTTGGCGAGCGTCGACATGTGGTGCGAGACCGTGGGCTGGGACAGGCCGAGCGGGTCGGTGAGGTCGCAGACGCACGCCTCGCCGTCGGGCCGCGCCGCGATGATCGAGAGCAGCCGCACACGCGCCGGGTCGGCCAGGGCCTTGAAGGTGGCGGCCGCGTCGCGCGCGGCGTCGGGGTCGAGGCCGCCGGCCTCCGCCGGGCCGCAGCAGCCGCCGGTCGTGGCGGTGATCGGCAGGAGGGTCGTCATGCGACAGATTCTCGCAGACGTATTGACAGATGTCGATACGTGGCCCATCGTCCTCGTATCGACGCCCATCGATCTGAGGAGTGGAAATCATGACGACCGACCACGAGGTGCGCGAGCAGGTCCGGGCCCGGTACGCCGAGGCGGCACGGACCGCAGCGGCGGGGACCGCCGCGGAGGACGGGTGCTGCACGACGACGTCCGCGTGCTGCGGGTCCACGGCGTCGCCCCCGGTCTTCGGCCCGGGCCTGTACGACGCGCGGCAGACCGCCGGGCTCCCGGAGACCGCGGTCCTCGCGAGCCTCGGCTGCGGCAACCCGTCCGCTGTCGCCGAGCTCCGCGAGGGCGAGCGCGTGCTCGACCTCGGCTCGGGCGGCGGGATCGACGTGCTGCTCTCCGCGCGGCGGGTCGGGACCACGGGGTTCGCCTACGGGGTCGACATGACCGACGAGATGCTCGACCTCGCCCGCCGCAACGCCGCCGAGGCCGGCGCGACCAACGTCGAGTTCCGCCGGGGCACCATCGAGGACCTGCCGTTCGAGGACGCCGCCGTGGACGTCGTCATCTCCAACTGCGTCGTCAACCTGTCCCCCGACAAGGCGGCGGTGCTGGCCGAGGTGTACCGCGTCCTCGTCCCGGGCGGGCGCGTCGGTATCTCGGACGTCGTCGCCGAGGACCACCTCTCCGCAGCCGACCGGGCCGAGCGCGGCAGCCACGTCGGCTGCGTCGCGGGCGCCCTGTCGCGCGCCGAGTACCTCGACAGCCTCGCCGCCGCGGGGTTCGCGGACGCCGATGTCACGTTCACCCACGAGGTCGCCGACGGCATGCACGGTGCGATCGTCCGGGCCACGAAGCCGCGGGCGACCACCGCGGGCTGAAGGTCCGCGTCGGACCGGCCCTCGACCCCGACCGGGACGGCGGCCGGTTCGCCGCACGCTCCGTGGGTCGCGTCCCTACGCTCGGCGTACCGGTCACGCTCACCGCGCCGGCCCGGCCGTCGCGGACGGCCGTGTGACGGCGGACGAGAGGTGGCCCATGGCCGAGGTGACGGGATCGATCGAGTACGCGTCCCATCGGTCGGTTGTGCGCGCGGCCGAGTCCTCTTCGCAAGAGCTCGAAAGAAGTTCAGTCGCTGAACTCGCGCTCGCCCGCAGAGGTGTCGCTCGGCGTCCGTACCCTTGCGTCGTGCCTACCAGCGTGTCGGACCGCTCCCCGCGAGGCGGTCACGTGTTCGTCGGGGAGCAAGAAGCAGGACTACCTGCTCGTCGCCGCGGTGATCATCCCTGGCGAGCTCGCTCTCGCGCGCAAGACGGTGCGTGGTCTGCAGAAGCCTGGCCAGCGCCGGCTGCACATGGTCAAGGAGTCTCCGGCGCGTCAGCACACGATCTTGTCGACGCTCGGCACGTCGACGCCCAGGTCACGATCTATCAGGCTGGGGCGGGGTACCGCACGAACATCGAGCGGCGCGGAGCATGCCTCGAGCGGAGAGCTGGCTCAATCGTAGGTACCCACGTTGCGCGCGCAACGAACCGCCGATCCCGCCGAGGTGATCTTGGGCGGCCTCCCCTGCCAAGACTCTCGTCAGTCGGATGGGCCTGCCTCATCCTGGACGCGCTACGCCCCGCCCACGGCCTGGTCCCACGAGCACCGCGAGCGGTCGCCCGTTGCCGTCGACCGCGGCGTGGATCTTCGTCGACAGCCCGCCCCGGGATCTGCCGCCGTTCGCGTCCGCGCGAGCCTGCAAGGCCGTCAAGATCTTGTCCCACGTCTCGTCGCGGGAGAACCGCGCGTGGCGCTTCCACACCGTCTGCCACGGCCCGAACCGCTCGGGAAGATCACGCCATGCGACCCCGGTCCGATACCGGTGAACGGTACCCTCCACGACCCGACGATGATCACGCCACGGACGCGACCTGCCCGAGACCTGTGGCATCAACGGGCCGATCGCTGCCCACTGCTCGTCCGACAACTCCCGCCCACGATCCACGAGCGCACTCTGCAGCATCGTGGCCGCGGGTACTCAGGAGCCACGCCCTCGACACCCCCGTCGTCAGGACCGACGCCCGCGCAGGGCGATCACGGGACCGGAGAACAGCGCGATGCCGAGCATGAACCCGACGTCGTACCAGTTCCCGTTGTTGTCGACCTCGTAGATGCTCACCGTGTCCGTGAACAGGGACACGATGAACGTGACCGGCAGGATGATGCCCTGCCACAGTCCCCACCAGAACCCGTAGCCGCCCGGGCTCGCGGCCACGTTGGGCCCGGCCGCGCACGCCCCCAGGAGCAGGAGCACCGCGAGGGCGAGGGCCGCGCCGGCTCCTCGTCGCGTCGTCGTGGACATGAGCGCACCTCCGTGTACCGGTCGAGGGCACCAGTGAACCGCGCGCGTCACCCGGCGGCGAGGGCAGGCGCGGCACCAGGCGGTGCCGGGACCGGGCGTCGGGGGCCGGGTGTCGGGACCGTGCGGCAGGATGGCGGCATGACGCAGAGCACGGACGACGGCGCCCCCTCGAGCGGCCCCGCGGGCGACCCGGCAGGCAGCAGCCCGACGGCGGGCGGCGAGCTCATGCTGCTCGACACCGCGAGCCTGTACTTCCGCGCGTTCTTCGGTGTGCCCGACTCGATCAAGGCCCCCGACGGCACGCCGGTCAACGCGGTGCGCGGCCTGCTCGACATGATCGCGACGCTCGTCACGGACCGGCGTCCGTCGCGCCTCGTCGCGTGCTGGGACGTCGACTGGCGCCCGGCGTTCCGCGTCGAGGCCATCCCGACCTACAAGGCGCACCGGGTCGCCGAGAAGGTGCCGGGGACCACGGGCGTCGAGGAGGTCCCGGAGAAGCTGGTCGCCCAGGTCCCGGTGATCGTCGACGTGCTCGCGGCACTGGGCATCGCGCGCGTCGGCGCGCCGGGCTACGAGGCCGACGACGTCATCGGCACGCTCACCGCGCGCGAGGTCGCGCGGCGCGCGGCCGAGGGGGCGGCACCAGACCCGTCGGGCCGGGCCGCCGTCGAGGTCGTCACCGGGGACCGCGACCTGTTCCAGCTCGTCGACGACGCGGCGGGCGTGCGGATCCTCTATCCGACGAAGGGCGTGAAGAACCTCGACGTCGTCGACCAGTCGCGCCTCGCCGAGCGGTACGGCATCACGACCGGCGCGGCGTACGCGGACATGGCGGTGCTGCGCGGCGACCCGAGCGACGGCCTGCCGGGCGTGCCCGGCATCGGGGAGAAGACGGCGGTCGCGCTGCTCGCGAAGTTCGGTGACCTCGCCGGCGTGCTCGCCGCGCGCGACGCGGGGGACCCCGGCCTGACGGCGACGCAGCGCCGTCGGCTCACCGAGGCAGCGTCCTACCTGGAGGTCGCGCCGCTCGTCGTGCGCGTCGCGCCGGACGCCCCCGTCGGGGAGGTCCAGGACGCGCTGCCGACCGCTCCCGCAGACCCCGACGCGCTCGCCGAGCTCACCGATCGGTGGGGTCTCGGCACGTCGGTCCGGCGACTGCTGGACGCGCTCGCCGCGACGCGCACCGCGCCCTGACGGCGGTCCGGCAGACTGGGCGGGCGCCGTCGGGCACACGCCCGGGCGACCCGAACGACCCCTGGAGGCGACCCCGTGGCCCTCGTCCGCTGCTCCTTCTACTCCGACGTGCTCGAGGTGAGCACGACCATGACCGTCGT
Organism: Cellulosimicrobium cellulans; assembly: GCF_016921195.1. Classification (GTDB taxonomy): domain Bacteria; phylum Actinomycetota; class Actinomycetes; order Actinomycetales; family Cellulomonadaceae; genus Cellulosimicrobium; species Cellulosimicrobium cellulans_F. The sequence goes on along the minus strand of NZ_JAFGYF010000001.1, from coordinate 338,881 downwards.
GCTCCCGCAGGCCACGACGACCCAGATCGGCATGGCCGGGTCCGCGAGCGCCCGCGCCGAGGGCGCGCCGGTGCTCTACCTGCTGCACGGCATGAGCGACGACGAGACGATCTGGACGCGCCGGACGTCGATCGAGCGGTACGTCGCCGACCGGGGGCTGGCCGTCGTCATGCCGCGCGTGGAGCGCAGCTTCTACGCCGACGAGCTGCACGGGCACCGGTACTGGACTTTCCTGTCGGAGGAGCTGCCGAGCCTGGTCGACCAGTTCTTCCGGGTGTCGTCGCGGCGCGAGGACACCTTCGTCGCCGGGCTCTCGATGGGCGGCTACGGCGCGTTCCGGTGGGCGCTGCGGCACCCCGAGCGGTTCGCGGCGGCGGCGAGCCTGTCCGGGGTCCTCGACCTCGCCGACGAGTCGTACCGCGAGCGCCGCCTGCCGGACATCGAGCGCGTGTTCGGTGACCGCGAGATCGCCGGCACGGACGACGACCTGCTCGCGCTGCTGCGCCGGGCCGCCGCCGAGGGGCGCACCGCGGACCTGCCGGACCTGTTCCTCGCGTGCGGGACGGAGGACTTCCTCGTCGATGGCAACAGAGCGTTCGAGCGCGTGGCCGATGAGTCGGGCGTCGCGCTGCGGTCGGAGTTCTCGCCCGGGACGCACGAGTGGGGCTTCTGGGACCGCACGATCCAGGACGTCCTCGACTGGCTGCCGCTGCCCGGGACGCCACGAACCTGACGTCGCGCCCTCCCTACCCCTCGGGGCACGTGTCACACACCGTGCCCGTGCGTCGTCGTCCGGGTGACCGCACCTGGCGTCGAGACGCGCACACCGCGACGAAGGGGACCTCCACCATGACCACCGCTGCCACCACGCTCCCGCCCACCGAGGTCGCCGCGCTGCGCGACCGCGTCACGGGCCGCGTCCTCGCCCGGGGCGACCTGCCCGACGGCGGCCCGACCGCCGCGGAGGCCGTCGCCGCCCACAGCACGCTCGTCACGCACGACCCCGACCTCGCGGTGCTCGCCGCCACGGAGGCCGACGTCGTGGAGGCCGTGCGGTTCGCGGCCCACCACGGGCTGCGCGTGCGGGCCCACGCGACGGGCCACGGCCAGTCGTCCCCGATCACCGACGGCCTGGTGATCGGCACGAGCGACCTCGCGGGCGTCGAGCTCGACCCGGAGACCCGGATCGCGCGCATCGCCGCGGGCACGCGCTGGAAGACCGTGGTCGAGGCGGCGGCGGAGCACGGGCTGCTCCCCGTCACGGGGTCGTCCACGGGCGTCGGCGTCGTCGGCTACACGCTCGGCGGCGGGTTCGGTCCGCTCACGCGCAGCCACGGGCTCACGACGGACTGGGTCCGCGGCTTCCGGGTCGTGCTGGCCGACGGCTCGGTCGTCGAGGCGAGCGCGGACTCCGAGCCGGACCTGTTCTGGGCGCTGCGCGGCGGCAAGGGCGGCCTGGGCGTGGTGACGCGCGTGGACGTCGAGCTCGCGCCGCTGCGCACCCTGTACGCGGGGGCGCTCACGTTCGACACCCCGCACGTCGAGGACGTCCTGCGCGGCTGGGTCGACTGGACCGCGACCGCGCCCGACGACGTCACGACCTCCGTCGCCGTGCTCGCCCTCCCGGACCTGCCGTTCATCCCGGAGCACCTGCGCGGACGGACCGTGCTCAACCTGCGGTTCGCCTACCCGGGCGACGCCGCGGAGGGCGAGCGTCTGGCCGCGCCGCTGCGGGCCCTCGCTCCCGTCCTGACCGACGCGGTGGCCGAGATCCCCACGACCGCGGTCGCGTCGATCCACTCCGACCCCGAGGACGCCGGTCCGTCGTGGGTCTTCGGCGCCGGGCTCCGCGAGGTCGACGCGGCGTTCCTCGACCGGTTCCTCGCCGAGCTCGGGCCTGGCAGCGGCTCGCCGTTCGTCGCCGCGGAGCTGCGCCACGTCGGCGGGGCCGGCGCCCGCGACGTCCCCGGCGGCTCGGCCGCGGGCGGTCGGACTGCCGGGTTCCTGCTCGGCCTGGTCGGCGTGAACCCGCCGCGCGTGCCGGACATGATCCAGGCGGCGGCCGCCTTCTCGCAGTGGTCGCAGCCGTGGGCCGCGTCGGAGACCAACATCAACTTCCTGCCCGGGCCGTGGACGGACGAGACGCTCGCGCGGGCCTGGTCCCCGGAGACCGCGGCGCGGCTCGCGTCCGTACGGTCGGCCTACGACCCCACAGGTCTCTTCGCCTGGCGCGTGTGACGTCGTCGCCCCCCGGCAACGGGGGGAGGCGACTCGACGGGCACCGTGTCGTGCGGGGCATGTCCGCGGTCGCGGGGTGTCGTCTCAGGCCGGGTCTACGGCGTGGTCGGGGTGTTGAGCGCCTGCTCGGCAAGGACCTCGCCGGTCTGGGCGTCCAGGACGACGATGGCGTCGGCGGGCAGCGTCTCGGCCGGCGGGGGGACGTAGTCCTCGACGGGTCGGCAGGTGCGCCGGTCGAAGGACTCGAGGACGGTGCCGCTGACGGTCTCGACGGTGGCGGTCGCGGGGTGGTCGAGGATCTGCTGGGGCCACTCTTCGACGGGCAGGTAGCTGCCGTCGGTGTCGGCGGGGATCGAGTTCCACCAGCCCTCGAGCCCGCCGACCTCGTACGTCGTGCCGTCGGGCTCGTACTGGGTCACCGTGTTCCCGCTGGACTGTGCCACGTGGTTCCCGCAGACCCGGACGCCGTTCGTGTCGCGCGCGGGCGTGGACGGCTCCGGGTCACTCGTGCTGAGGCCGGGGCTCGAAGGATCGCTCGGGCCACCTGGCATGACAGGGTCCGGGCGGTCGCTGGGGTCCGTGCCCGACGCCCCGAGCGCTGCGGGCACGACCAGAGCAGCCACCGCGACCAGAGCCACCACGGACCCGCTGACCATGCCGACTCGGCGGCGCGTACGGGCCCGCCGGGCACGGGTGAGGACCTTCGCAGGATCGAGGTCCGGGTCGAGCGGGGCGGCGCGCAGCCGGTCGCGCAGCGCGGCGGCGAGGTCGTCGTCGTTCACGGGTGCTCCTCTCCCAGCACGACGCGCAGCGCGGCGAGGCCGCGCGACGCGGAAGCCTTGACGGTGCCGGGCGTGACGCCCAGCTCGGCACTGACCTGTTCGACCGAGAGGTCCAGCAGATGACGCAGCACGACGATCCGACGCTGGCGCGGCGGCAGGGTCATCAGCGCGCGCACGAGCTCGTCGCGCAGCACCACGGCGTCGTCTCCCGCTGCGTGCGCGCGCTCGGGCACGGCCTCGACGAGATGCTCACGCCGCCGTCGGCGCCAGTGGTCGACCCGCAGGTTCACCAGCACCCGCCGCGCGTACGGCAGCGGGTCCTGGCGCGCCCGCGGCCACGCCCGCCACACGCGCTCGAAGGCCTGCTGCGTCAGCTCCTCGGCCCGGTGCCGCTCGCCGACCAGCAGGTACGCCGTCGTGGCCAGCGCCCTCGCCGAGTCGCGCACGAACACCTCGAACTCGACCGCCGGAGACCGGTCGCCCACCGCGAGGGGAAGGTACGCCTCGACGTCGCCCGACCCGGCCCCCTGCTCCACCCGCACCTCCACCATCGACCCTCCCGATCACCCAGGACAACGCACGACTCGGCCCACGGGTTGAGACGCATCGCACCGGCGTCGAGTCGTGAGGTGATTCAGGTCGCGATCAACAGGACGACGAAGAGCACGAGCGCCGCTCCGAGCGTCGCGACGATCCACACGCGTGTGCGACGGGGGCGGGCGATCGCCAGCCCCAGAAGCAGCGGCGCCACGAGGAGACCGACCATCACGCCGAAGGCCTGCGGCGCCGTGCGGCACGGGTCGCCGAACGCGTCCACGCACGTGTCACTGTTGGCGTCGGCACCGAGGATGAACGCGATACCCGCGGGCACCACGGCGAGGACGAGCCCGAGGAAGGCGACGAGCGCTCCCGCGGCTGCCCGGTCTCGTCGTCGACGCATCTCGGACGTCGTGAGCACCGGATGCACTCTCGGGGCCTCTCCGTCCAGGGGCGAGCTGTCACCGTCGCGCCGCGCAGGAACGGCGCCCCGTCGCGTCGATGCCCCCTCGTCATCTCCCACCCCGGCAGTCTCTCAGCCTCGGACCAGCCGATAGGTGGGGCCGTTGCCGACCGACCGCGCGTCGATCGACACGGCGAGGTCTCACACCGCGAACAGGGCGGCGAGCCGCGGGAGACGGCGCGCGTTCTCCTCGTCGTCGTCGAAGTCCCACCGCTCGCCCGCGGGCTCGGGGTGGGCGTGCCCCGACGACGTCCGCTCGCGCGCCGCGAGATACGCCGCGCGGTCCTCACCCGTCGCGCGCGCCCAGGCATCGCCGACGAGCCATTCGAGGGACTCGTACCCGAACCACGGCGAGCCGCCGTCGGCCATCGCCGCGACCACGGGGTGGTCGGCGAGCGAGTCCGGGTCGGCGACCGCGCGCTCGAACGTCGCACGGCCCGCGAGGACGAGCCCGTCGCGGAAGTCCATGAATCCGTCGTCGCCGCACCCGCCCTCGACGAGGTACGCCGCTCCCCACACCGGCCACGCGTAGGCGTCGCGCGCCACGGCACCGGCGACGTCGGCGAACGCGAGGATCTCGTCCGGGCTCAGCCGCTCGACGAGGAGGTCGGTCAGGGCGTCGGGCAGCGGGTCGTCCTCGGGTCCGCGGTCGTCGGCGCCGGCGCCCGCCCGCTCGCGAGCCGTGTCGACGATCTGCCAGAAGGTCTCTCGATCCATGGCGCGGACGGTACGGCCCGGCACCCACAGCTCGTGCCCGGTGCTCGACGCTCCGATCGGCCCGCCTGCGGACCAGGGTCGGTCCACCGCTACGCGACCGTCCGGGCCCCGGAGCGCCGCACCCAGCGGCGCTGCCACGGCGTCTCGACGGCGCGGGGCCGGTAGTGCGCGCGAACCCAGGCGACGGCGTCGTCGGGCCGGACGCCGCCCCAGACGGCGAGCAGCGCGAGCGCCGTGCCGGTGCGACCGGTCCCGCCCCCGCACGCGATCTCGACGCGCTCGTCGGGGGCCCGATCGTAGGCCTCGCGCAGCACGGCGACGGCGTCCGGCGTGGACCGCGGCAGCGCGAAGTCCGGCCACCGGACCCAGCGCGACTCCCACACCGTGGCCGGCGGCGGCGTCCCGGTGAGGTAGACGCCGAGCTCCGGCACGTCGTCCGGCCCGGGTGGCCCCGACCGGAGACCGCGGCCCCGCACCCGGCGCCCGTCGGGCAGCTCCACGACCCCGTCGCCTCGCTCCCACGTCCCCATGCGTTCCTCCTCACCGGCGTGCGTGCCGACGCGGTGCGCCGTCGGACCGCCACGTGCCCGCGTCGGCACGCACGCGGCGGCGCAGCAGGTGGACGACGTACGCCACCGCGAGCACCGCGACGACGGCGAGGACGCCCTTCTGGTACGTCCCGATCGCGGCCTCGATCTCGGGCCACCGCTCACCGAGACCGTAGCCGAGCAGGACGAGCGCGGTGTTCCACACGCCGCTGCCGAGCACCGTGAGGACGAGGAAGCGCCCCAGGGGCATGCGCTCGACGCCGGCCGGGATCGAGATCAGGCTGCGCACGATGGGGATGACGCGCCCGACGAGGACCGCGGTCGTCCCGTACCGGGCGAACCACGCCTCGGCCGTGTCCACGTCCTCGACCCGCACGAGCGGCAGGCGCGCGGCGACGGCGCGGAGCCGGTCGGCACCGAGTGCGGCGCCGAGCCCGTAGAGGAGGAGCGCCCCGACGACGGAGCCGGCCGTCGTCCACAGGATCGCCTCGAGCAGACCGAGACGCCCCTGTGCGGCCGTGAACCCGGCGAGCGGCAGGATCACCTCGCTCGGGATCGGCGGGAAGAGGTTCTCCAGCGCCGCCGCGACGCCCGCGCCCGGCGCGCCGAGGGACTCCATGAGGCTCACCGCCCAGTCGGTGATGCGGGAGATCGGACCGGTGCCGGGGGACTCGGCCGCGAGGACGGCCGTCGAGGAGAAGGTCATGCCGACGACGCTAGGAAGGCACGAGCCGCGCCGGTACGCGGTGTCGCGCACGACCCGCGACGGCCTCCCGCACCACGAGGTGCGGTTTCCCGCAGTCCGTCCCCGGCCGCGCCTGACTAGGGTGAGTCGCGTGCCCAGCCGAGCGCCGCGCGTCGTACGGCGTCGCGGTCGGGGTGTGCCTCGTCCCGATGGACGCGGCGACGCTGCTCGCCGCCGCCGCGGCCGCCCCGTTCGCCCGGTCCGCCCGGGTCGCCGCGCGGCGCGACCGGCTCGTCGCCGCCGCGGTGCAGGTGCACACGCGGCGCCTCGCGCGGTGGTTCGCCTGGCGCACCGACACCCCGGACGGCGCCGGCCGACCGCTGCGGTACCTCACCGCGCGCCTCGCCGTCGGCCTGCTCACCGCCGGGATCGGCCTCCTGCTCGCCTACGGAGCGGTGGCGGCCGCCCTCATGGTCGCGTCCTGGGCGTTCGACCTGCGCGTGCCGGCGCTCGCCGACGACGACAGCGAACCGACGACGGGGCTCACCGTCCTGTCCGCCGTCGTCCCGGGCGGGATCCTGCTCTACCTGGCGGTCATGGGTCTCGTCGGTTCCGCGGCGCTCGAGCGCTCGACGGCGAGCCGGCTGCTGGGCACGGAGGACCGCACGCGGCTCCTGGCCCAGGTCGAGGCCCTCACGGCCTCGCGCTCGGACATCGTCGCGGCCGTCGAGGCGGAGCGTCGTCGGGTCGAGCGCGACCTGCACGACGGCGTCCAGCAGCAGGTGGTCGCGCTCGGCATGCTGCTCGACCGCGGTCGGCGGGCCACGGACCCCGCGGCGCGCGACCGGCTGCTCGCCGACGCCGCCGACGAGGCGTCCCGCGTGCTCGCCGCCGTCCGCGACGTCGCGTGGCGGGTGCACCCCTCTGTGCTCGACACCCGGGGGCTGCGGCCGGTCCTCGCGCGCCTCGCGTCACGGGCCACGCCGCCGGCGCACCTCGACTACCGCCTCGACGGTCGCCCGCGGCCGGAGGTGGAGGCGTGCGCGTTCTACGTGGTCGCCGAGGCGCTCGCCAACGTCGCGAAGCACGCGCGCGCGAGCCGGACCACGGTCACGGTCGCCGCGGACGACGGGGTCGTCACGGCCACGATCACCGACGACGGGGTGGGCGGGGCGAGCACCGCGGCGGGCCGGGGGCTCGCAGGGCTCGCGGCCCGGGCGGCGGCGCTCGGCGGCTCGCTCGACGTGGACAGCCCGCCCGGCGGGCCGACCACGGTGACGGCGGTGCTGCCGTGCGCGTGATGATCGCCGAGGACTCCGCCCTCCTGCGCGAGGGCCTGCGGGCCCTGCTCCTGGACGAGGGCGTCACGGTCGACGCCGCCGTCGGCGACGCCGACGAGCTCCTCGCCCTGCTCGGCCGTCGTCCCGCGCCGGACGTCGTGCTGCTCGACGCGCGGATGCCCCCGACCCACACCGACGAGGGGATCCGGGCCGCGATCGAGGTGCGGCGCCGCTTCCCCGGCGTCGGCGTGCTCGTCCTCTCGCAGTACGTCGAGGCCGAGCCGACGCGCGACCTCGTCACGAGCGACGGCGCAGGGGTCGGCTACCTGCTCAAGGACCGCGTGATGCGGGTCTCGGAGCTCCTGGACGCGTTGCGACGCGTCGACGCCGGCGACTTCGTCGTCGACCCGGAGGTCGTCCGCCAGCTCTTCGCGGACACCTCCCGCACCGACCCGTTGTCGCGGCTGACGCAGCGCGAGCACGACGTCCTGCGCCTCATGGCCGAGGGCCGGACGAACGCCGGGATCGCGGCCGCGCTGCACCTGTCGCTCTCGGCGGTCGAGAAGCACGGCAACGCGATCTTCACGAAGCTCGGGCTCGACGCCGTCGGCGGGTACAGCCGCCGCGTGCTCGCGGTCCTGCACTATCTCCAGGGCTGACGACGACGCCGGGTCACGCGCCCGCGTGCCGCGCGAGGATCGCGTGCGCGCCGGTGCCGCGCGGCAGGACGCCGTACCCGTGGCCGCGGTCCTCCCCGAGGCGTGCCGCGACGAACGCGTCCGCCGTGGCCGACGGCGCGTGCCGCACCAGGAGCGACCCCTGGAGCGCGAGCGCGAGCGACTCCACGACACGGCGGGCCCGCGCCTGCTGCGCCGCGGCGTCGGACCCCGCGACCTCGGCGAGCAGGCGGCGCGTGCGCGCGACGTGCGCGTCGAGGACGGGGTGCGCGCCCGCCGTCGTGGCGAGCTCCGCCTCGAACGCCGCGACGGAGGCGGGCTCCCGGCCCATGGCGCGCAGCACGTCGAGCGCGATGACGTTGCCCGACCCCTCCCAGATCGCCATGACCGGCTGCTCGCGGTAGCGGCGCGCGAGCGGGAACGCCTCCGTGTAGCCGTTGCCGCCCAGGCACTCCATCGCCTCGTACGCGTGGTGCGGCCCGCGCTTGCACACCCAGTACTTGCTCACGGCCGTCGCGAGGCGGCGGAACGCGCGGTCGTGCTCGGACTCGCCGTCGTGCGCGGCGGCGAGGCGCACGGACGTGAGGGTCGCGGCCTCGGACTCGAGCGCGAGGTCGGCGAGCACCGCGGTCATGGCGGGCTGGTCGACGAGCGCCGCGCCGAACGCGCTGCGGTGCCGCGCGTGCCACAGGGCCTCGGTCACGGCCTGCCGCATCCCCGCGGCCGAGCCGTGCACGCAGTCGAGCCGCGTGCGCGACACCATCTCGATGATCGTCCGGACGCCGCGCCCGGGCTCCCCGACGAGGAACCCGACGGTGCCGTCGAGCTCGATCTCCGACGACGCGTTCGACCGGTTGCCCAGCTTCTCCTTGAGCCGCTGGATGCGGAACACGTTGCGTGTCCCGTCCTCCAGCACGCGCGGCACGAGGAAGCACGACGGCGCGCCCGTTCCTGCGCCGCCCGGGATCTGCGCGAGCACGAGGAACGCGTCCGACATCGGCGCCGAGCAGAACCACTTGTGCCCGGTCAGCAGGTACGCCCCGTCCGCCCCGGCGGGCACGGCCGTCGTCGCGTTCGCGCGCACGTCCGAGCCGCCCTGCTTCTCCGTCATCGCCATGCCGACGAGCGCGCCGGGCTTGCTGCCCGGGGCCGCGAGGGCGCCGTCGTACCCGCGCGAGAGCAGGCGCGGCTCCCACAGCGCGGCGAGCGACGGCGCGTGCCGCAACGAGGGTACCGCCGCGTGCGTCATGGAGACCGGGCACGCGTGCCCCGGCTCGACCTGCGCGAACAGCGAGAACACCGCGCCCCGCACGACGTTCGCCCCCGGGCCCGGCTCCGCCCACGCGCTCGTGTGCGCGCCGTGCGCGACCGCCGCCCCGATCACCTCGTGGTACGCCGGGTGGTACTCGACCTCGTCGACGCGGTTCCCGCGGCGGTCGTGCGTGCGCAGCACCGGCTCGTGGTCGTTCGCGAGCTCGGCCGCGCGCTGGAAGTCCCCCGACCCGACGAGCGCGCCCACCTCGACGAGCCGGTCCTCGCCCCACGCGCCGCCGTAGGCGTGCACGGCCTCGCGCAGCACGGGGTGGTCGAGGTACTCGTTGACGCCCACGCGTTCCGGAGGCTGGTTCGTCACGCGGTGCGTGACGTGCGGCGCCGGACGCGCGGCGGGGTCCGCCGGAGCGGTGGCCGGGGCGGTGGTCGTCGTCGGTGCGGTGTCGGTGGGGGTCACGGTGTCCTCCTGCGGCTCTGCGGGTGGCTCGGGGCTGCGCCGTGCGGTGGTGCGGCGGGGTCGGAGCTCAGGTCGGCTCGGACGTGGTCGGGTCGACTCGCGCGCCGGCCAGGGCGCCGACCGCGCCCAGGCAGAAGCGCAGGATCGTCGCGACGACGGCGTCCCGCGCCTCGGTGGGGACCGTTCCGTCGGACGCGGTCGGCCCGCCGCCCGCGAGCGGGGAGAGCGGACCGGTGAGCGACTCGCCGATCGCGCCGACGAGGGCGGTCGCGACGACCGCGACGTCCTGGTCGGGGATCTCCCCCGTGTCGACGCCGGCGCGCACGACCTCCGCGAACGTCTCCGCGTACGCGCGCCGGTACTCCAGGCGCGCGGCGTCCACGGCCGGGTCGACCGGCTCCAGCAGCAACGCCCACGCGAGCGTCGGGCCGCGCAGCGCGCGCCGCGCGAACGTGTCGACGGCGCGGCCGAGGCGCGCGACGGTCGTCCCGCCGGGCGGGTCGTCCGCACGTGCCGACGCAGCGGCCCGCACCGCCTCGAGCTCGACGTCGGCCGCCTGCCGGAACACGGCCACGAGCAGGTCGGCCTTGGTGGGGAAGTAGGAGTAGACGCCGCCGGTGCTGACCCCGGCGCGCGCGGCGAGCGCCTGCACGCTCGCGCCCGCGAAGCCGTGCTCGGCGACGATCGCGCGCGCCGCGTCGAGCAGCGCCTCGCGCTTGCGCTCACGGGCGGCCCGCGTGGCGGGCGTCTCGCGGTAGGGCACGGTTCCTCCGTCGTCGTCGAGGGTGCACCGCACCGTCGCGGCTTCCCATCAAGAATTGAATCATGGTTCAATCCATCACGGTACCGGCTCCGGCCGGGCCGCCGAGACGGCGTCGAGGGTGACGCCGGCACGACGTCGAGGAGGACGACATGCACCTGGCCAGCATGCTGGAGAGCACGGCACGCAAGGTCCCCGCGAAGGAGGCGCTCGTGCTAAGCGAGCGCCGGCTCACGTACGCCGAGCTGGACGACGCCGCGCGCCGCGCCGCCGCGGTGTTCCGCGACGCCGGGGTGCGCCCCGGCGACCGCGTCACCGTGATGACGTTCAACACCCCCGGCTTCGTCGTCGCGGCGTTCGGGCTGTGGCGCGCGGGCGCCGTGCTCGTCCCCGTCAACCACAAGCTCCAGGCGCCGGAGGTCGCGCGACTCGTCGCGCACGGCGGCGCCGCGCTGGGCGTGGCCGACGCCTCGCTCGCACCCGTCGTCACGGCCGCGGCGCCCGCGGTCCGGTGGCTGTGGACGGAGGCGGACGCCGTCGGGCCGGACGCAGGGTCGACGGACGAGCGTGACGACTTCGACCGCCTCGTCGCGGCGGCGACGCCGTGGGACGGCGTCCCGCCCGACCAGGACACCATCGCCCAGGTGCTCTACACGTCCGGCACGACGGCGGCCCCCAAGGGCTGCGAGCACACCCACCGCGGGCTGAGCTCGGTCGCGGCGTACACGACGGCCGCCGTCGGGCTGCGCGCGGACGACCGCTTCCTCCTCGCCATGCCGATCTGGCACGCGTCGCCGCTCAACAACTGGTTCCTGTCGATGGTGTTCCTCGGCGGGACGACGGTGCTGCTGCGCGAGTACCACCCGATCGAGATGCTGCGGACGGTCGCCGCGGAGCGCACGACCGCCTTCTTCGGCGCGCCCATCGCGTACGTCGCGCCGCTCCAGGTCGCGGCCGCGCAGGGCATCGACCTCTCGACGTTCGACCTGTCGAGCGCGCGGCTGTGGCTCGCCGGTGGCGCGCCCGTCGGCGCCGACACCGTGCGGGCGATCCGCGCCGCCTACCCGGGCGAGCTGCACCAGGTCTACGGCATGAGCGAGATGGGGCCGGTCGGCACCGCGCTCGGCCCGGCCGACCAGGAGCGCAAGGCCGGCTCGATCGGCCACGCGGGGATGCCCGGCGTGGACGTGCGCGTCGTCGACCTCGACGGGAACGACGTCGGCCCGGGCGGCACCGGCGAGATCTGGCTGCGGTCGGACACCCGGATGGTCGGCTACCTCGACGACCCCGAGGCGACCGAGGCCGTGCTCGTCGGCGACTGGTACCGCACCGGCGACGTCGTGCGCGTCGACGAGGACGGGTACCTCTTCATCGTCGACCGGCTCAAGGACGTCATCATCACGGGCGGCGAGAACGTCTACTCCCAGGAGGTCGAGGAGGCGCTGCGCGGGTCGCCCGAGGTCGCCGACGTCGCCGTCGTCGGCCGCCCGCACGCCGACTGGGGCGAGACGGTCGTCGCGTTCGTCGTCCCCGCGCCGGGCGCCGAGCCGACGCTCGACTCGCTGCGCGCGTTCCTCGCCGACCGGCTCGCGCGCTACAAGGTGCCGCGCGACGTCGTGCTCGTCACCGAGCTCCCCCGCAACCCGTCCGGCAAGCTCACCAAGCACGTGCTGCGCTCGCGGGTCCGGGAGGGGGCGCCCGCCGTCTGACACGCTCAGGGGCGCGCGTGCTCGAAGATCACGGTCGTGCTGGTCCCCGCGACCTCGGGCCGGACGCTGAGCGTCTTGGAGACCAGGTCGCGCAGGGCGTCGGAGTCGGCGACGGCGACGTGCAGGAGGAAGTCGCGGTCGCCGGTGACGAAGAAGACGCCCTCGACGTCGGGCAGCGTGAGCAGGTAGTCGCGGAACGCCTCGAGGCCCTTGCGCGCCCCTGCCTGGAGCCGGATCGCGATGAGCGCCTCGAGCCCGCGGCCGAGCGCGGCCGGGTCGACGTCGGCCCGGAAGCCGCGGATCACGCCGCGGTCCACGAGGGCACGCACGCGCGCGTGGCACGTCGACGCGGCGATGCCGACGCGGGCGGCGATGGCCGCGTTCGTGGCGCGCGCGTCCGTGGCGAGGACGTCGAGGATGCGGCGGTCGACGTCGTCCAGGACGGTGGGTCGAAGATCCTTCGGCACGAGGAGCCTCCTCCGGCGGTCAGACGAAGGTGAGGTCGATCGACGCCACGCACGACGACGATCCTTCGGCACATCTTGCCGCACGCCGAAGGATCCACCACGCTGGAGTCGTGCGACACCATCCCGTCGCACGCCAGCCACGCGCCCGCCTCGCCACCCGCGAGGCGGGCGTCGGTCGAAGGAGCCCGGCGTGAGCACGACCCCCCGTACCCGTCCCCGCACCCGCGACGCGCGGTCCGCGTCGCCCGGCCGCGCCCCCCGCACGGCGGTCGTCGTCGGCGCCGGCATGGTGGGCCTCGCCACCGCCTGGCACCTGCAGGAGCAGGGCGTCGAGGTCACCGTCGTCGACCGGGAGGGGGTCGCCGCCGGGTCGTCGTGGGGCAACGCCGGGTGGCTCACGCCCGGCATGGCGATGCCGCTCGCCGACCCGTCCCTGTGGACGTACGGGCCGCGCGCCCTCCTCGACCCCGCCGCTCCCCTGCACGTCCCGCTGCGGTTCGACCCGCGCCTGTGGACGTTCTTCGCGCGCTTCATGGCGCACGCGACGCAGACCCGCTGGGACCGCGCGATGGCGGCCCTCACCCCCATCGACCGCGTCGCGCTCGACGCGTTCGACGAGCTCGCCGCGGGCGGCAGCCTCGGGCACGGCGTCGCGGCCGGCACCACGCCCGGGCCGTTCACCGTCGCGTTCGAGCACGCGCGCGAGACGCGGCCGTTCCTGCGCGAGCTCGAGCACGTCGCCGCCGCCGGGCAGACCGTCCCCGTCCGGCGCGTCGAGGCCGGCGAGCGCGCGCACCAGCTCACCGAGCGCGTCTCCACGGTCTACGCGCTCGAAGGCCAGCGCTTCCTCGAGCCGGGACCGTTCGTCCACGCCCTCGCCGACTCCGTGCGCGCCCGTGGCGGCACGATCCTCACCGGGCTCGAGGTGCTCGACGTCGAGCCCGGCCGCCTCGGCGCGTGCGTCTTCGCGCGCGCCGTGCACCCCGACGCCGCCCGGCACCCCGCGCTCGTGGGCGCCGGGGCGAGCGACGGGTCCGGGGTCACCGACGGCGTCGGGCCGGACGCCGGGGCGCCGAGCCGGGCCGGCTCTCCCGCCGACCGCGAGGAGGGCGTCGTGCTGCGCGGCGACGCCGTCGTGCTCGCGACCGGCGCGTGGCTGCCGACGCTGGCGGCGCCGCTCGGCGTGCGCACGCGCGTGCAGGCCGGACGCGGCTACTCGTTCACCGTGAAGACCGACGAGCCCGTCGAGACACCGATCTACCTCCCCGCGCGCCGTGTGGCGTGCACCCCCTACCAGGGGCGGTTCCGCGTCGCGGGGACCATGGAGTTCCGCGGCCCCGACGAGCCGCTCCAGCCGCGCCGGATCGAGGCCATCCTCGCGTCCGTGCGACACCTGTTCCAGGGCGTCGACCTCGACGACCGGCACGACGAGTGGGTCGGCTCGCGCCCCGTCACGCCCGACGGCCTGCCGCTCGTCGGCGCGACGCGCACGCGCGGCGTCTACGTCGCGGGCGGCCACGGCATGTGGGGCATGGTGCTCGGGCCCGCGACCGGCCGGGCGCTCGCCCGCCTCGTGACGACCGGCGAGACGCCCGACGAGATCCGCGCGTTCGACCCGCTGCGCTGAGCCTGGCGGCGGGCGCCCTCGGACGGCTCCCGGGTCCGGGCCGGCCCAGCGCGGCCGAAAGACCCTGTCGGGCGGGGACGCCGCCAGCGTGGTCGTCATGACCGTGCGGGAGGAGCACCGGGCCGCGCTGCGCGCGCTCGACGGCGAGCCGGCCGCGGTGCGCGCGCACCTCACCGCGGGGTCGGGGCTGCCGGGCCCGCGCGCGAACCTCGAGCTCGACCGCACGTCCTGACCGGGCGCCGGGAGCCGCCCCGGCGACGGCGGCACAGAGGCTGTGCCCGAGGGGTCTTGCGTCGCGTCGCGGGCGCCTATATGTTTAACCGAAATACTAATCGGCACGAGGGAGTCCGATGAGCAGCACGACCGAACCGACGACGAGGATGGCCGAGCTGGCGGCCACGGACGAGGACCTCCGCAGCCTGCTCTCCGGCGGGTGGCTGCGCTACCGCACGTCGCCCGCGCTGCAGGAGCTGACCCGCCACGCGCACGCGACGTGCGCCCGGATCGGGCGCGTGTACTTCGAGGACGTCGACGAGGCGCGCCGCCTCTTCCACCGGCTCGTCCCCGGCGCCGAGGAAGGGATCGACTTCCGCCCGCCGCTGACGATCGACTACGGCGACCGGCTGCTCATCGGCGCGCGGACCTTCATCAACGCCGACTTCATGGTCATCGGTGGCGGCCTCGTCACGATCGGCCCGGACTGCCTCATCGGCCCGCGCTGCTCGATCTACACGCCGAACCACGCCGAGGACGTCGTCCGCCGCCACGAGGGGTGGGAGCGTCCCGAGCCCGTCACGATCGGGCGCAACGTGTGGATCGGCGGCTCGGTCACCATCACGCCCGGCGTGACGATCGGCGACGACAGCATCATCGGTGCCGGGTCCGTGGTCACGCGGGACATCCCCGCGGGCGTCGTCGCGGTGGGGAACCCGTGCCGACCCCTCCGCGAGATCGCGACCGCCGCCGAGGACACCACCTCCCGCTGAACCGCACCCCGTGCCGGGGCGACGACGCCCCGGTGCGCACGACGAACGCAGTCCCCCCGAACAGCCGGCGCTCGGCGCCGGCGGAGAGCAGGAGCCATGCAGTGTGCAGAGTGCGGGACCACCCCCCGCGACGGCCGGGTCGCGACGGCCGTGTGCAGCGAGTGCGGCGCGGCCACGTGCACGGAGCACACCCACGAGGTGAGGATCCGGATCCCCGCCACCTCCGTGGGAAACCCGGTGGCGCGGACGGCACGACGCCTGCGGTGCAGCGAGTGCACCCGCCTGGCCGAGCCGCTGGAGCAGGTTCGGCGGTAGCCGCGCGGCGCTCCGCCTCGGGGTCCTCGGCCCTCCTACCTCCCTGGAGAGCACGACGCTCGGGCCCCGCACGATCCACTTCCGTGCGGGGCCCGAGCGACGTCGCGGCGACCGTCAGCCGGTCAGCCGCAGTCGAGCGCGTCGTACGCGACGTCGTACCGGCCGTCGCGCCCGTCCGTCGACGCGGTCACCGTGACGGAGCCCGCCTCGAGACGGGCCGCGCGCGTCGAGAACGACTGGTAGCCCGAGCGCTCGGGCGCGACCGCGGCGAAGTCGCGGGTGCCGTACGCCGTGACGACGTCGAGGTCGACCGCGGACGGCTCCTCGTTCGTCGCACGCACGGCGAGGTACGCGGTGCCCGCCAGGCAGCGTGGCTGCACCTGGACCTCCACCGCGACGCCCGGCGAGGACTCCCCGTTGCTCACGTCGAGCACGAGCGGCGCCAGGGCGAGCGTGTCCAGGTTCGGCGCCCAGCCCGTGGCGTTGCCCAGCGTCAGGGCACCGTCGTCGGTGGTCAGGTCCAGGGCCACCGTGTGGGTCCAGAAGCCCTTCCACGAGTAGTTGTGCCGGAAGGCGCCGCGCGTGGTGCCGCCCCCGGCCTCGCTCACGTCGAGGAAGCGCGTGATGACGTCGGTGTTGTACGCGTGCCCGGTGTTCTTCTCCGCGTTCGCGTACCGCACCACGAGGTCGTACTGGCCCGCGCCCACGCCCTCGGCCCGCGGCCACACCGCGACGCTCTGCTCGCTGCCGCCCAGCCAGGAGACCTGCCGCCCCGACACGTCGGTCGGCTGCGCCACCGACTCGATGCGCGCACCGCCCGAGAGCTGGAGCACGTCCTCGGCCTCGACCGTCTCGACCGTCTCGTCGGACGCGGCCGCTCGCGTGGTCGTCAGCGAGCCGAGCGAGATGCCGCCCGGCGCGGTGACCGCGAGCTCCGTGATCCCCTGCGCGAGGTGCACCCGCGCCGTCGAGGTGCGCGCACCGGCGGCGTCGGCCTCGAGGCCCACGACCTCGCGACCGTTGAGACGCAGGCCGACCGTGGTCGGCGCGTCCGCGGAGTAGTCGAGCGTGACGTCGTAGTACCCCGTCTCGCGCGCGGCCACGTAGAACGTCGCCGTGCCCTCGCCGCCGACGTGCACGCGCCCGGCCTCGCCGGCGTCGTAGGAGACGGACGCGCCCTCCAGGCGGGCGAGGTTCGCCGGGTAGGTCGTCGTGTCCGGACCGTCCACGCGCTCGAGGTCGAACCGGTCGAGCGTGACGTTCGCCCCGGGCAGCACGGTCGACCCGTCGGCGCTCGCACGCACCGACAGCTCGCGCGCACCCGCCTCGAGCTCGACCAGGACCTCCGCCTTGCCGCGGTAGGAGTCCGAGAACCCGGCCTCGTAGCGGATCGTGCCCGCCGCAGCGCCGTCGACGAACAGCGCGTGCGAACCCGGCCCCACGTTCGGGCCGTTCACCCCCGCGATGACGCCCAGGCGGTAGGTACCCGTCGTCGGGACGTCGACCGTCCACGACGCCGACGCCCCCGCCGTCGTGAACCCGCGCACGTCCTTGGCGCCCGAGGCCGCGAACGTCCACGCGTCACCGGCCGGCCGGTCCACGACCGTCAGCCCCGACAGCCGGGTCGACTCCGCCTCCACGCGCTGCCTCCACGTCGTGTCCGCCACGGGCGCCTCGTCGAGGGCCGGCGTCACCACGACCTGGTAGGCCGAGTGGCGGTCGTCGTTCGGGACGACGACCTGCACCGCGCCGTCGACCACCGGCGCGCGCTCGGCCACCACGACCGGCGGCGCCAGTGCCTCGCCCTCCTGCCCGGTGAACTCCGCCCGGCGCACCTGGACGTCGACCTCGTCGCCGAAGACCTCCGTGTCGACCCCCGACACGTCGACGCGGACGTCCTTCGAGCCACCGCCGAAGAGCACCGTCGCCTGGCGCTTCTCGGCGTCCAGGGCGGCGAGCCCCTGCAGCGTGTCGACCTTGTTCAGCGCCGGCGGGGTGAGCTCCACGGTCTCCCCCGTGAGGTCGCCGTACCACTTGAGCAGCCACCACGCGCCGTTCGCGCCGTTGTTCTTGGCCATGTTGTCGTTGAGGTTGCCCGCGAACGTCCAGTACGCCGTCTGGGCGTCGACCTTCTCGTCCTCGAACATCGAGATCCACTGCACCAGCTGACCGGGCACGCCCATGTCGCGGCGCATCGCGTACTCCGTGATGTTCACGGGCAGCGGGCCGACCCCGACCTCCTGCTCGATCCGACGGAACTCGGCGAGGTGCGAGCGGAAGGTCGCAAGGTTCTCGACACCGAGCTCGTGCCAGGTCCACATGTCCGGCAGGACGTCGTTGGCCTTGGCGTAGGTGAGGATCTGGCGGGTGCTCGTCCCGTGCCACCACGCGTCACCGGGGCCGGCGATCCTCGCCTCCGGGTAGACCTCCTTGATGGTCTCGTAGGCGGCCTTCCAGTCCGCGAGGAACGTGTCCCGCATGACGTTCCAGTCGCCGTACCAGTTGATGCCGTCGGGCTCGTTGAACGGCGTGAAGACGTACCGCTCGGGGTGGTCGGACTCCTCGACGATGCTCGTCACGACGGTGCGGACGATGTCGAGGTAGGTGTCGAAGTCCTCGGGACGCTTGCCGCCGTTGTAGGGCCAGTCGGGGTAGTAGTCCTGGATGTTCACCATCAGGTACTCGCCCCCGTTCTCGAAGAGCGAGCGCTCGACGTCGAGCGGGTCCCCGTTGGGGTGCTGCGCGCCGTGCGGTGCCTTCTGGGTGACGTTGGTCGGCCGGGCCCCCGCGATGATCGGGTCGGTGGGCACGCCGTCGTCACCCAGCCCGTAGAGCATGCCCGAGGCTCCGCCCTGCACCGCGCCCGTCGACGCGGCCAGGTCGACGGCCAGGACCTCCACGTCCTCCGCGGCCGCCGCACCGGGCAGCACGGTCACCGCGCCGGTCGCCACGACCACGGACGCGGTCAACCCTGCCGTGAGCCGGCGGAGCATCCTGCGCCCGCCGTCCGCTCTCCTGCCGTGCATCTGTCCACACTCCTTCGTGCTGTCGGGAAGCGGGGCGCCCGGGACGACCGCCCCGCCGGCGGGGTGCGACGACGCCGCACCCCGCCGTCGTGCTGGTGCTCAGTCCGCGAGGACCGCGTTGATCTGCTCGTTGGCCTCGGTCAGCGACGACGCGTCCTTGTTCCCGAGCGCGATGTCCTCGAAGGCGACCGACGCGATCGCGTTCACCTCGCCGGCCCGGACGGTGATCGGCGGGAGGAACGTGCGCCCCTCCTCGCGGTAGCTGAAGAACGCCGAGACGTCCCAGCCCTTCGCGTCGAAGGCCGCCAGCGCCTTGTCGGCGGAGCCGGGGATCGCGGGGAACACGACGGCGTGCTCGGCGACGAGGTCCTGGCACGCGCTGGACCCGAGGAACTTGACCCACTCCCAGGCCGCGTCCTGCTTCTTCGACGACGCGCTGATCGAGTCGGCGACGCCGTTGAAGACCGAGGCACGCTCACCCGTCGGCCCGACCGGCCCGGGCGCGATCCCGACCTCGACGCCCTCGAGCGCCTTGAAGGTCCCCGTCGCCCAGGAGCCGTTGGTCCCCATGGCGACCTTGCCCGAACCCACCTGGGTGAGCGTCTCCTCGGAGAAGACGCCGGCGGCGGGGGCGTAGCCCTTGTCCGCGAGCCCGTAGAACCAGTCGACCGCCTTCTGGAACTCCGGGTCGTCGAAGTTGTAGCGCGTGCCCCACGGGTTCTCGTCGAGGTAGTCCCAGTCGAGCGACCCCGTGAAGTTGGCCCACTGCATCTGGCCCGTCTCCTCGAAGTTCGGGTTGATGCCCAGGCCGTAGACCGCGACGTTCGACTTGTCGAACCCGGCCTCGTCGCCGCGCACGCCGTTCGCGTCCACCGTCAGGTGCGCGACGATCTGCTCGAACGTGCCGCCGTCGTCGGGGTTCCAGTCGGCGGCCCACAGGTCCTCCGCCGTGTAGCCGGCGTCGGCGACCAGCGCCTCGTTGTAGAAGAAGGCGGTCGTGTCCCAGTCCTTCGGCAGGCCGTAGAGCGAGCCGTCGGCGTACCGCCACGGGTCGACGAGGCCCTCGGCGTAGACCGACGTGTCCACCGAGTCCTCCTCCACGAGGTCGTCGAGCGCGACGATCTGGCCCTGCGCCGCGAACTCGCCGTACTTCGACAGGTGGTCGACGAAGACGTCCGGGCCGGAGCCGCCCACGAAGGAGGCGGTGAGCTTCGTCCAGTAGTCGTCCCAGGCGAACTGCTCGATCTTGATCGTGATGTCCGGGTTCTGCTCCGTGAACGCGGCCGCGCACTCCTGGTAGGCGGGCACCTGGTTCGAGTCCCAGAGCCAGTACGAGATCTGCTCGCCCGACCCTCCCGAGCCGGAGCCGCCTCCCGACGAGCACGCACCGAGGGCCAGGACCAGGCATCCCGCCACCGCGACGTGGACAGACTTTCGCATCGTTGTTCCCTTTCGCAGACATCCGCGTCGATGGTGCGGAATGGTTGTCGGGTCCGACGGCCGCCGGCCCGTGCCCCCCTGGTGCCGAGCGGCTACTTGATCCCGGTGAAGCCGATCGAGTTGACGATCCTCTTCGCGAAGGCGAGGAAGAGCAGGAGCATCGGCAGCGCTGCGAGCAGCGTCGCCGCCATGAGCCCCGCCCAGTCCGGGGACGCCTGGGGGGACTGCGCCCGGAAGATCCCGAGCGCGAGGGTCAGGACTCGTGAGTCGTCGGACTGGCTCACGAGCAGGGGCCACAGGTAGTCGTTCCAGGCCGTGATGTACGTGAGGACCGCGAGCGTGACCACGGCGGGCGACGCCATGGGCAGCACGATGGTGAAGAACGTCCGGAACCGGCCCGCGCCGTCGAGCTTCGCCGCCTCCTCGATCTCGAAGCTGATCCCGGCGAAGAACTGGCGGAGGAAGAACACCGCGAACGGCGTCATGAGCATCGTGGGGAGCGCGATGCCGGGCAGCGTGTCCAGCAGACCGAGGTCGCGCACGAGCAGGAAGTTCGGCAGCAGCGTGAAGATGGTCGGGACCATCAGGCCGGCGAGGAACACCGCGTACACGGCGTCGCGTCCCGGCCAGCGCAGCCGCGCGAACGCGTACGCCGCCATCGCCGAGAAGAACACCTGGCACACGGTGACGAGCGTCGCGACCACGACGGAGTTCAGCAGGTAGCGCGGGAAGTCCATCGAGGCGCCGGACCCGCCGTCCGCGAGCGACTCCTGCGCGGTGGCGAGCCCGAGCGCACGGCGGAAGCCCTCCCCGCTGAGCCCCACGGGCAGCGGGTCGGCCGCTCCTCCCGGCAGCGCGGCGTTCGTGGACAACGCGGTGCGGAGCATCCAGTAGAACGGGAAGAGCGTCACGACCAGGAGGAGCGCGAGCACGACCCAGCCGAGGACCCGGCCCGGGGTGGTGCGGCGGCGCCGGCGGGGTCCCGGCTCGGGGCGGGCTGGTCCGGTCGGCGTGGCGACGGGAGCAGGAGCTGTGGTGGTCATCGGTACCTCACGCCATGTCGTTCTGGTTCGCCCGGGTGAGCCGGAACTGGACGACCGCGATCGCGGCGAGCACCACGAGCAGCGCGACCGACATGGCCGACGCGTACCCGAAGTCGTACCCGCGGCTGAAGGCGACCTCGTAGATGTAGTACTGGATGACGTTCGACGCGTTCGCCGGCCCGCCCTGGGTCGCGACGGAGACGGTGTCGAACACCTGGAACGAGCCGATCATCGTCACGATGAGCACGAGGCCCAGGTACGGGCGCAGGAGCGGCATCGTGATCGACCGGAACATGCGCAGCTCGGACGCGCCGTCGACGCGGCCCGCCTCGTAGAGGTTCTCGGGGATCGTCTGGAGGCCCGCGAACAGCAGGAGCGCCGTGTAGCCGAGGTGGCGCCACACGTTGACGAGGGCGATCGTCGGGATCACGAGGGACTGGTCGCCGAAGAACATGACGCGGTCGCCGCCGAGCGACTCGACCAGCTCGTTGACGAAGCCGAGCTGATAGTCGAGCAGCATGAGGAAGAGCATCGCCGCCACGACGTTGGACACGAGGTACGGCGTGAGGATGATGCCGCGGACCACCAGGGACCGCGTGAGCCGGTGCATGAGCACCGCCACCACCACCGCGAGCACCGTCTGGAGGCCGATGTTGAGCAGCACGTACCAGACGGTCACCTTGAAGGCGTTCCAGAAGACCGGGTCCGCGACCATCCGCTGGTAGTTCTCGAGCCTCACGAACCCGCCGGTGTTGAAGGCGGTCGAGTCGGTGAAGCTCAGCCAGATCCCCCGGAGCGCCGGCCACAGGAAGAACACGACGAACCCGATCCCGGCGGGCAGCACGAACAGCAGGGCCGCCGGCAGGTTCCGCAGCTCCTGCGACCGCCGTCGCGCCGCCGGAGGGGCGGCCCCCGGCCGCGCCCCCGTCACCTGCGTGGTCATCGCTCCACCTCCACGTGGATCAGCACCGCCTGGTCCGGGTCGAGCGCGGGGACGCTCAGCCCGACGGACCCGAGGGCCGCTCCGCTCAGCCGGAGCCCGCTCGCCCACCACGCGGGCACCGAGCGCGGGTCGCCCCCGCGGACCACCGGCGGCCCCGACGGGCGGACGAGGTAGGTCGCGTCGGGGTCGAGACCGGGGAGCTGCACCCGCCCCGCGGGCCACGTCACGTGGCGCTCGCGCAGCGTGAGCCCGTACAGCGCCTCGGTACGGTCCGGGCTCACCGCGCCGTGCAGCCACAGGTCGCCGCCCTCCAGCGACCGGCGCACGACCCGGCCCGTGTGCACGAGGTGGCGCACCTGCTTGTAGTGCTCCACCCAGTCGGCGAGCTCGCGCCGCTCCGCCTCGGTGGCCTCCGAGAGGTCCCACTCGATCCCGAAGTGGCCGAAGAGCGCCGTGGCCGCGCGGAACGACAGGTCGAGCCGGCGCCCGGTCGTGTGGGCCCGGTCGGCCCCCACGTGGCTGCCGACCAGCTCGGGCGGGAGGAGCTGCGCCGTCCAGCGCTGGATCTGCTGTCGCTCGTGGGCGTCGATGCAGTCCGACGCCCACACCCGGTCGGTCCGCTCGAGGATCTCGAGGTCGACGCGCGCTCCGCCGGACGAGCAGGACTCGATCTCGAGCCCCGGGCACCGTTCGCGGACCTCGTCGAGGAGGCGGTAGGTCGCGAGCGTCTGCTCGTGGACGCCGGCACGACCGGTGCGCGTCGAGCCCGCGTCGACGAGGTCGCGGTTGTGGTCCCACTTGATGAAGTCGACGCCGTGCTCGCGGACGATCGCGACGATGCTCGACAGCACGTGCTCGTACGCGCCCGGGTGCGAGAGGTCGAGCACCTGCTGGTGCCGCGCCTCGACGGGGAGCCGTCCGTCGACCTGGAGGATCCACTCGGGGTGCCGCCTCGCGAGGTCGGAGTCCAGGTTCACCATCTCGGGCTCGAACCAGAGGCCGAACTCCATCCCGCGCCCCTTGACGTGCCGGACGAGGTCGGCGAAGCGCCCGTCTCCCCAGACGTCGTCGGACACGGTCCAGTCGCCGAGGCCCGTGGCGTCGTCCCGACGCCCGCCGAACCACCCGTCGTCGAGGACGAACCGCTCGGTCCCCACCTCGGCGGCGAGGTCGGCGAGCTCCTTGAGACGGTCGAGGTCGTGGTCGAAGTAGACGGCCTCCCACACGTTCATGACGACCGGCCGCGGGGTGCGCGGGTGCCCGGGACGTGCGCGGAGGTGGTCGTGGAACCGCGCGGCGAGCGCGTCGAGACCGTCCGCGTGGCTCGCGTAGAGCCAGGGGCCCGTGTACGACTCCTCCGGGGCGAGCTCGACCTCGCCGGGGAGCAGCAGCTCGCCACCGAGGAGGAGCCGGCGCCCGTCGAAGGTCCGCTCGGCGGCGACGACGTGGTTGCCGCTGAAGGCCACGTGGATGCCCCACGTCTCCCCGGCCTCGAAACCGAACCCCGGCTCCCCCGCGACCAGCACGGTCGCGGCGTCCGCGCCGGTCCGGCCGTGCCGGCCCTCGCGGACGTGGGAGCCGACGACGAAGGCGGACCGCTGCGGGACCCGCTCCTTGGCCCAGCGCCCGGCGAGATCGAGGAGCTCGTCCGCCGTCGTGGGGACCGGCAGGGCGAGCTGCAGCCCGTGGAGCGCGTAGGGCCGGGTGGCGACGTTGGTGACCCGGCCGCGGAGGCGGAGCAGCCCCGAGGGCAGCATCTCCAGCTCCAGCCCGAGGCGCAGCCCTGCGTCCGCGTCGTGCGCCTCGACGACGACCGCGCCGCCGTGCCGACGCTGGTCGACGTCGATCCGGACCGGCCGGAACCGCGGCGACCAGGCCGCTCCCGCGCGGTGCCCCGAGAGGCCCGGCGTGCCCGTCCAGCCGGTCCAGGACTCCGGCAGCAGGGAGACGCGGACGCCCTGGTCGACCCCGTTCGTGGCGAGCACGGGACTGGTCGCCCGCTCGAGGGCCTCGAGGTCCTGCCGGCTCTCGCCGATGTCGGAGCCCCAGTGCAGGACCTCGGGGAGACCGTCCTCGGGGAGCAGCAGGACGACGGCCGCACCCGCCGCCGACAGACGCACCACCCGGGGCCAGACACGGGTCCCGCCCGCGTCCCGGACGTCCTCGGCCATCGTTGTGCTCACCACGTACGTGCACTCCCTCGTCGCCCCGCACCGGTGCGGGTCCTGCAAACGTTGGTCAGAAGTTAGCGCACACATCCGAGGTTCTGCAAACGTCGGTCAAAATGCGGCGGCCGATCGGCCGGAGACCCGACGGGAAGGGACCTCGGGACGGGGCGGAGGCGTCCAGGCCGAGCCCGCGGTCGGAGGCGGGTGCGCCAGCCCGAGCGCCACGGGCGCGACGTCACGCGCGCGGGGCCGCCGGGCGCGCGGCGCCGTCAGGCGCAGGAGGGCGCGGGGGCGCCAGGCGCGCGGCGGTGTCAGGCGCGCGGCGGCGCGGCGCTCTCCCGGACGACGAGCGTGGGCCGGGTCGCGCTGTCCTCCGGCGGCTCGCCCGTCTCGACCCAGCGCGCCAGCATCCCGAAGGTCCGGCGCCCGAGGTCGACGAAGTCCTGGGCGACCGTCGTCAGCGGGGGACTCCACATGCGCGCGAACGGCTGGTCGTCGAAGCCGACCACGCTGACGTCCTCCGGGACGCGACGCCCGCGCTCGGCCAGCGCCCGCATGACGCCGATCGCCAGCTCGTCGTTGCCGCACAGGACCGCGGTGACGTCGGGGTCGTCGGCCAGCCGCAGCCCGGCCTCGTAGCCGGAGTCGGGGTCGTAGCTCGCCTGGACGACGTCCGGCCGCTCGACCCCGGCCGCGTCGAGCGCACGCCGCCAGCCCCAGCTGCGCCCGCTGCGCGGCCGGGTCGCGGGGATCGCGACGTGGTGGACGGTGCGGTGCCCCAGTCCCAGGAGGTAGCGCGTCGCCTCCTCGCCACCCGCCTGGTCGTCGAGGAACGCGTGCGGTCGCGTCCCCTGCCTGCGCCGCGCGCCGGCGGCCGCCACGACCGGCAGCGCCTCCGGCAGCGCCTCGAGCGTGCGCACGCCGAGCGAGTCGAACTCGACCACGATCGCCCCGGCGAGCGACTGCGACAGGACGAGGTCGACCGCGCGGCCCAGGTCGCGAGGGGCCTCCGACTCCACGACGGCGATCGAGACGACGTAGCCCGCAGCGCGTGCCGCCTCCTCGATCCCCTGGAGCGTGGCGGCGTAGCCGTAGCGCAGCGTGTTGCGCGCGAGCACCGCGACCGTCGACCGGCGCCCGCTGACGAGCGTCTGCGCAGCGGCGTTGGGGCGGTAGCCGAGCTGGGAGACGGCGGCCTGCACCTTGTCCCGGAGCTTCGGGCTCACCGGGGTGCGTCCGGTGAGGACGCGCGAGACCGTCGAGACGCTCACCCCGGCGAGCTCAGCCACGTCGGAGAGCACGGGCGGCTGGTGTCTGGGAGTCACCCCGGAAGGCTACGCCGAATCGCGACCTACGTTTGCACGAGAGACCCCGAACTCGGGGCGCGTGCACTGCCCCCTACGCTGGCGCGCATGGATCTCGCGCGCTCCGTCCCGCTGTTCGTCCTCGCCGCGCTGCTCGAGATCGGCGGGGCGTGGCTCGTGTGGCAGGGGCTGCGCGAGCACCGCGGCTGGCTCTGGATCGGGGCGGGCGTCGTCGCGCTCGGGCTCTACGGCGTCGTCGCGACGCTCCAGCCGGACGCCGGCTTCGGCCGCATCCTCGCCGCGTACGGCGGGGTGTTCGTCGCCGGCTCGCTCGCGTGGGGCATGGTCGTGGACGGGTTCCGCCCGGACCGCTGGGACGTCGTCGGCGCGCTGCTCTGCCTCGTCGGCGTCGCGGTCATCATGTACGCGCCGCGCCCCGAGTAGCCGAGCACGCTCCCGCCGGACGGCGGTCAGCGCACGACGGCGGTCGGCTCGCCCGACCGGGTGGGTGCCGGGACGCGGTCCTCCGGGCGCTGGGCGAAGGGGCGAATGCGGTCGAGGTAGTCGGCGATCGCGTCGCGGTTCTTCTCGAGGATGCGGATGCGGTCCTCCAGCCGCGCGAGCTCGGCCTCCAGGAGCGCGATCTTGTCCGGGTACGCGTTGTGCAGGTGGATCTCCGGCGCGTCGCCGAGGCAGGGCAGGAACTCCTTGATGATCCTCGTCGTGAAGCCGACCTCGAGGAGCCCGCGGATCTGGAGCACCCGGTCGACCAGGTGCTCGCCGTACTCGCGGTACCCGTTCTCCGCCCGCTCGGGCGTGAACAGCCCCTGCTCCTCGTAGTACCGCAGGAGCCGCGTCGGGGTCCCGGTGCGCCGGGACAGCTCGCCGATCCGCACGTGATCCACCTCACCGGGCCGCGTCGCTTGACCTTCACATCAATGTCAGACATCGATGCTAACCCCATGTCCACGACGAGCACACCCACCACCGCCACCGTCCCGGACCCCGGCACCTCCTCGGCCGGCGCCCTTCCCACCGCCTCCGGCGCTCGCAGCCCGGGTACGTTGCCGGTCGGCGCGCTCGTCGCGCTCGCGGCGTCGGGGTTCCTCACGCTGCTCACCGAGATCCTGCCCGCGGGCGTGCTGCCCGCCATGGCCGCCGACCTCGGCGTCGGCGCCGGCGCGGCCGGGCAGACCGTCACCGCGTTCGCCGTCGGGGCGATCGTCGCCGCGATCCCGCTCACACGCGTCACGGCGCGGTGGGACCGCCGAACGTTGCTCCTCGTGACGGTCACGGGGTTCGTCGTCGCGAACACCGTCACCGCGGTGTCGTCGTCGTTCACGCTGACGCTCGTCGCACGCTTCGCCGCAGGGCTCGTCGCAGGCCTCACGTGGGCGCTCCTGCCCGGGTACGTGCGCCGGATCGCGCCCGCGGACCGCCTCGGCCGCGCCATGACGATCGCCATGGCGGGCGGTCCGCTCGCCCTCACGCTCGGCGTGCCCGCGGGCGCGGTGCTGGGCGCCGCCGTCGGGTGGCGGTGGACGTTCGGCGTCCTCTCGCTCGTCGGCCTCGGCCTGCTCGCCGGGGTCCGGTTCGGTGCCCCCGCCGCCGCGGGCACCCCGCGGGGCGCGCAGCTCGCGATCACCGCGGTCCTCCCCCGCCCGGGCCTGCGGCCCGTGCTGCTCGTGACTGGACTCAACGTGCTCGCCAACACGTCGCTCTACACGTACGTCGCGGTCCACCTCGCGCACCTCGGCCAGGGCTCACGCACCAGCGCGCTGCTGCTCGTCCTCGGCGCGGCGTCCGCGGGGGCGCTCGTGCTCCTCGGTTCGCTCATCGACCGCCGCCTGCGTGCCCTCACGCTCGGGTCGGTCGTCGTCTTCGCCCTCGCGATGCTCGTGCTCGGCCTCGCGCCGACGTCGACGGTCGTCGTCGTGGTCGCCGTCGCCGCCTGGGGTGCCGCGTTCGGCGGCGCCGGGACGCTCTACACGACCGCCGCTGCCCGGGCCGCGGGCGACGGCGCCGACGTCGCGCAGTCGGCGCTCGTCACGGTGTGGAACACGTCCGTCGCGCTCGGCGGAGCCGTCGGCGGAGCGGTTCTCGCCGTCGCGGGCCCCGGCGGCCTCCCGTGGGTCTCGCTCGCCCTCATGGTCCCGGTGCTCGCGACCGTCGCCCTGGGTCGGCGGCACTCCTTCCGCTGAACCGCTCCGCCGCTCGGACATAGCCGGCCGCGCTTCCCGCCGGCCGGGGTCTCTGCCAGGATCGGCGCGTGGCCATCGACGCCCCGACCGGCAGGGGGCCGACGCACGCCGTCGGAGCCGGAGACCTCGAGCCCGCCCTTCCCGGGCTCTCTCCGGAGCCGGCGCGCGAGGAGTACGCGAGCTGGTCCCGCCGCGTCGTCGCGTCGCTGCTCGACACGGCGATCGTCGCGACGGTGCTGTTCCTCGCGGTCGGGCCCGCCTACGAGGTGGCCTGGCTCCCGGGGATCAGCTTCGGCGTGACCGCGGACACCGTGGTCCCCGGCGGCACCTGGTGGGCTCTCGGCACCTCGGCCGCGCTCTTCGCCTTCCAGGGCTGGACCGGGGCGACGCCCGGCAAGCGGGCGGTGGGCATCGTCGTCGTGCACGACACCACCGGGCGACCCGCCGGGCTGATCCGCACCGTCCTGCGCCACCTGGCCCATCTCCTCGACGCCATCCTGTACATCGGCTTCCTCCGCCCGCTGTGGCACGCGCAGCGCCGGACGTTCGCCGACTCCCTGTGCAGCACGGTCGTGCTGCGGCGCGTCCGCCCGCCCGTGCCGTTCCTCGGCCCCGGCACCGGCATGGGCGGCCCGACGCCGTCGCGCACCGTCACCGTCGCGGCGACCGTCCTCTCGGTGGGGAGCGCCGTCTTCGCCCTCGGCCCGGCCACGTACACCGGCGGCGACGTGTGGACGGCGACGTGCACACCGAAGGTGTCGGACGAGTCACCGCTGACCGTCGGGGACGTGGAGGTCGTCAGCTGGTCGACGCCGGGCACCGAGAGCCGGTGGGGCGTGACCCGGACGAGCCCGCTCCCCGACGAGGCCGGGGACCAGACGGGCCTCGACGCGTCGTTCGCCGTCGACGTGGACCTGGACGCCACGCTCGACCAGCCGCTCGACGCCGCGCTCGTCCTGCGCCTCGAGACGTGGGAGGGCGACGACCTCGCCACGTTCGAGTCGCCGTTCCGGGTCGACCAGCGCGCCGACGGCGGCAGCGACTGGGAAGTCGTCCCGCCCACGCCCGACGGCTCGGGGCTCGACGCGGTCCACGTCCCGGCGGCGACCGTCGCCGCGCTCCCGGCGGCGTGGAGCTGGGATGCCTCGGTCGTCGTCGAGGGCGAGACGGT
This sequence comes from Cellulosimicrobium cellulans, assembly GCF_016921195.1. Classification (GTDB taxonomy): domain Bacteria; phylum Actinomycetota; class Actinomycetes; order Actinomycetales; family Cellulomonadaceae; genus Cellulosimicrobium; species Cellulosimicrobium cellulans_F. The sequence goes on along the minus strand of NZ_JAFGYF010000001.1, from coordinate 310,065 downwards.
GGCTTCGTGCGGAGGCCGCGGCACCTCCTGACCGCTGCCCTCCCGGGCGACGCCTCCGCCCGGCCGGAGACGTGCACCGAGGACGACCTTCACCCGCTGCCGAACACGACATGGGGGTCGTCGTCGTCCGTCCGACAACGACCGTCATGTCGTGCTCGGCGCGGTGGCGGCCGTCTCACGGAGCGGCTGTTCGGCGGCAACACGACCGAAACGCCTCGGACGACCGGGGGAAACGTCGCGGTCGCACGATGGGGGTGCGCCGGGCCACGAGCCCGGCGCACCAGCATCCGTCCCGACCAGCGGCCGCCCCGGCGACCGCACCCGAGGAGGCCACCGTGCCGGACAACCGCCCGCTCTTCTCCGCCCCGTCGTCCCCCGGCCCCGTCGACGCGCCGCCCGCGGGACCGGCCCGCGCCACCCGGACCACCGCCCACCGACCCGCCGACCACGGCGTGACCCGGGACCTGCACCCCCGTGAGGAGCCGCAGCGTCGCGCCAACCCCGGCGACGAGCTCACCGTGGACCCCGCCGACCGCCGTCGTCGCGCCCGAGCGGCGCTGCTCGACCTGCGGCGCGACGTCATCCGTCGCAGCGCCAACGGGTGGTGACCTCGCGGGACGCCGAGCGGCGCGTCGTGGGCGCCGCCGCGTAGGTTGGTCCCCATGCGGATCGGAGCCCACCTCGACCAGTCGGACGTCGTCGCGCAGGCCGCGAGCATCGGCGCGGACGTTGCCCAGATCTTCCTCGGGGACCCTCAGTCCTGGAAGGGACCGGAGTTCACGTTCCCGGGCGGGGCGGAGGCCCTGAAGGACGCCGCCGCGGCGGCGGACCTCGAGCTCGTCGTGCACGCGCCGTACGTCATCAACGTCGCGAGCCCCAACAATCGCATCCGCATCCCGAGCCGCAAGCTGCTCCAGCAGATCGTCGACGGCGCGGCGGCGGTCGGCGCGACGGGCGTCGTGGTCCACGGCGGGCACGTCACCGCGAAGGAGGACCCGGCGAAGGGCTTCGACAACTGGCGCAAGGCGATCGACGCGCTCCAGACGGACGTGACCGTCTACGTCGAGAACACCGCAGGCGGTGACTTCTCCATGGCGCGCCGGCTCGAGCGCATCGAGGGCCTGTGGGCCGCGATCCAGCAGGCCGACGGCGCCGACAACGTCGGGTTCTGCCTCGACACGTGCCACGCGTGGGCGGGCGGCATCGACCTCACGACGGCGGTCGAGCAGGTCCGCGGGATCACGGGCCGCGTCGACCTCGTGCACCTCAACAACAGCCGCGACACCGCCGGCTCGGGCGCGGACCGCCACGCGGGCCTCACCGCGGGCACGATCGACCCGGAGCTCCTGCTCGGCGTCGTCCGGGCGGCCGGGACGTCGGTGGTGTGCGAGACGCACGCGGACGTCCCCGCCGACGTCGCGTGGCTCCGCGGGCAGCTCGGCTGAGGCCGACGACGAGGCACGTCAGCCCGGCAAGGACGACGAGCTCATCCGTTCGTCGGGCTCGTGCCGCCGGTCCAGCTGAGGCCGTCGTTCGCGACCACGACGACCTCTCCCGACACACCGGCGTCGGCGAACGCCAGGAGGATGGCACGCGCGGCGTCCGCTGCGACGCTCTCCTCGGTCATCGACGTCTCCTGTCCGGCCATCCGAGCGGGGTTCCAGTCGTCGACGATCAGGTCGACGCGCGTGCGGAGCCCGTTCGCCTCGGATTCGACGGTCACCTGGACGCCCCGGACCGCGTCGTTCGCCCCCGCGAGATCGTCCGCGTCGGGCGCTCCATCGATCAAGGACGGATCGAGGTCCGCGACCCGGTCGAGCGCCGACAGCAGCTCGGGGTCCGGGGCGCCATCGAGCTCGAGGCTGATGCCGTGGTACGGCGGCGCGTCCTCGGGTGACCAGGTGAATCTCCACCGGGTGTCGCCGAGCGCACGTTCGAGCGCGCCGTCGCCGACCATCGTCCGTAGCAGCATGACGGCGTCGGTGAGGCCGCCCTGCCGCTCGAAGACCGCCGCGACGGGTGACGCGTCGTCGGAGAACGACAGCTGGAGGCCGGGCACGGCGAGGAGCCGCTCAGCGATCACCGAGCGCGCCTGCGGCGTGAGGGCCCGCCAGTCGTCGGCAGCGACGCGCGACCCCGACGGCACCCGCACGTCGAGCACCGCACAGTCCGAGCCGTCCATCGCTGGGCCCACACCCTCGAGGACCTCGGCGATCGCGGCCGGCTCGACGTCACCCAGCTCGACGTGGAACTCGCATCTGGGCGACACGTTGACGTTCGCCTCGTCGGTGCTCACCCACCAGTCGCCGCGGTCGCCGACCACGGCGGAGAGCGCCGGCGCTGCGCGCCACGAGGCGATCGCCATCGCGTTGCACGCGGTGAAGACCCAGGCGCAGATGCCGAGCGTGGCGACGACGCCGAGAGCACGAATGAGGACGTGCACGCGTGCCCGGGGCTCGGCAGTGCTCACCAGGCTCTGCTCCTCCGCGACGGCGCCATCTCGAGATCGGACGTGACCAGCGGAACGAGGCTATCCGGGGACCCGACCCGCTTCGATGGGGACCGGTCCCCACGCTGACCGCGGATGCAGCAGAGGCCGCGCCTTTCGCCTTAGCCGCTCGCCGTGCCGCTCTCGGAACCGCGCTTCCAGCCCTACCTTCGGGCGACCGGCGGGAAGACCGCGGACGCGTTCAATCTCTACCGGTGGAACATGGCGCTCTCAGCAGCCTCGTACGAGGCGCTCCATCTGGTCGAGGTCGGCTTGCGCAACGCGATGGACGCTGAGCTTCGCACGTGGAACGCCGCCCACGTCGACCGCAACGGGCAGTCTCACGGCGAGGATTGGCTCCTCGATCCGCATCACTCTCTCGGACAGCTCCCGGCGCGAGACCTTCCCACCGCGCTTGAGCGCGCGAAGAAGGCGGTCAAGCGCGCCGGCCGTCCCACTGCAAGCCTGTGCCACGACGACGTCGTCGCTCAACTCACCCTCGGTACGTGGCGGTACCTCCTCCCGGCCAGGAACCTCCGGAAGTCCCCGTCCAAAGCGGCGCTGTGGAACGCCGGACTGAAGAACGCCTTCCCCCACCTCGGACGTCCGCACGGCGAGCTCGTCGACGACCTCGACAAGGTCCATCGGTTCCGCAATCGCGTGGCGCACCTCGAGCCCATTTTCGGCACGGGCCACGCGAACAGCGCGTACGCGGCGATGTGCAGGGTGACGAGTGACCTCGACCCCGGGATGCGGGGCTGGCTCGACAAGCAGTCTCGGGTCGACGACGTGCTCCGCCGCGCCCCGCTTGCTCTGCCGGCCACTCCCTGACCCGTCGCCTGGCACGTCTTCGCCTGTGGGAAGGGCGTGCCAGGGTCAGAACGTCTGCGACGTCGAGAGCGGGGGGATTCGGTCAGTCTCGCGACCATCGCGCAGCCGTGGGCCGTCGACGCGGACGGGTCGACGCTTCGCACCGAGTACCGGAGCTCGTCGTGTTCGGCGGGCCCAACTGGCCGCTGCTCTCACGCCGGTTCTTCGCGACGGTCGAGCCGATGATCTCCAGCTCGCCGTTCGTCGACAAGATGCACGACATCCGCGTCGTCAGCACGCACCTCGGCGAGGACGTCGGCGCCGTCGGCGCGGCCTGCCTCGTGCTCGACCAGACCCTCTTCCCCCAGCCCCAGGCCCTCCTCCTCGACTGAGGGCGAGGTGCTGCCGATCCGGCTCAGCGGTCCTTCGCGAGGTCCGTCGGGCGCCGGAGCGCGAGGTCAGCGGTCGCGGCGAGGGTGACGACGGCCCAGGTCCCGGCGAGGACCAGCCCCCACAGGACGGGCGTCGTCGGATCGAGGTACCGGGCACGGAGCGCGACGGCGGCCAGCGTCGCCGCCGTCGCGGCGACGCCCGCGACGAGGAGGGTCTCGAGCGCGACGAGGACGAGCAGCGAGCGCGCGGACGTGCCCGAGAGCCGGTAGACCGCGAGCTCGCTCGCGCGCAGCCGGTACGTGACGGCGGTGGTGACGGCGCCCAGGAGCCCTAGGAGGACGGGCAGGAAGCGGCTCGGACGGTCGAGGAACGCCTGCACCGGGTCGGTCGTCGCCCGCAGTGCCTCGGTGCCGACCACGGCGTTGCCGCTCACGTGCAGCGAGGCGATCTGGGTAGCGGCGACGTCGTCGACGGCCACCAGGGGATCGAGCACGACGACGCAGCGCTCGACCAGGGCGTCGTCGGGTCGGAGCGGCACCGTCAGAGAACGACCCGCCCCGACACCCTCGCGCAGGTCCGGGGTCCGCGCGGAGCCGAGCGCCTCGGCGCCGACGAGCACGCGCTGGTCCGAGGGTCCGGCGCGGTCGAGCAGGCCGGCGTCGACGAGCGCGTCGACGCCGGCGAGGCCGGGGACGAGGGTGGTCGACGCACGTTGCACGGGGACGTCCGGGCCGACCGGTACGACCTCCGCGCTGCCGCCCGGCACGACGGCGCCCGCGGCCTCGACCCCCGGTGCTCCGGTGAGCGCCTCGCACGACGCGCGCGAGACGAGGGCAGGCTGGTCGGGATTGGCCTGCATGTAGCTCACGACGCCCCGCCCGCGCCCGGCGAGGTCGTCCAGCTCGTCCTGGAGCGACACGGTCTCGAGCGCGACGAACGCCGCGGTGCCCGACCCGAGGACGACGGCGAGCGCGACCGCGGGAAGCAGCCGTGCCGAGCGACCGAGGGTGTTGCGCAGGGCCTCGCGCGCGAGGTCGGCGACGCGCCAGCCGTCACGCACGGACGACCGCCTCGCGCCGGAGCGGGACGGTCGCGTCGGCGGCGGCGACGAGCACGGGGTCGTGGGTCGCGACGACGATCGTCGCGTGCGACACGAGCCCCGCGAGGATCCGGGCGACGAGCTCGGTGTTGGCGGCGTCCAGGTTGGCCGACGGCTCGTCGGCGAGGATGAGCTCCTTGCCCGACGCGAGGGCGCGCGCGAGCGCGACCCGCTGGAGCTCGCCGCCGGACAGGCGCCGGGCCTGCTCGTCGGCCCGGTCCGCGAGCCCGACCTGGTCGAGCGCGGCGCGCGCGGTCTCCCTGGCCTCTCGTCCGGGGCGGCCCGCCGCGAGCGGTGCGACGAGCACGTTGTCGAGGACGGAGCGGCGCCCCAGCGCGTTGGACCCCTGGGGGACCCAGGCGACGACGCCGGGCGAGGGTGGTCGGGGCGCTCCGTCGTTCCCGTGGAGCTCGATCCGTCCGGTCGCGAGCGGCTGGTACCCCGCGACGGCGGCGAGGAGCGACGACTTGCCGCTCCCCGACGGTCCGACGAGCGCGGTGACGCGTGCGGGCTCGAACGTCGCGGTCAGCCCGGCGAACACCGGGACGGGCCCGAATGCGATGGCGGCGTCGATCACGTCCACGCGCACGCCGCTACCCGCACCCTGCCGTGCCGGTGGCCTGCGTCGCGTCGCGGAGCACGCGAGAGCCGACGAGGTCGGCGTCGACGAGCACCGTGGCGAGCTCGTTCCCGGGTTCCGCGACCTCGAGCCGGCGGGGCTGTGCCGTGGCCGTAGAGCCGTCGCTCAGCAGGACGCACGTCGTGCCGTCGTGGTCCACGCGCACAGCCGTCGAGGGGACGGCACCGCGCTCCGCCGGGTCCCGGAGCGCGAGGATCGCCCCCCGGTAGCGCACCGTCGACGTCGCCTCGTCGGCGATCCGCTCGAGAGTGCCCGCGGCCACGGCCTCCTCGAGCGCCGCCACGACGCCGACCAGCTCGGCGCCCTGGGGCGCCGCGCTCGACATCGGTACCTCGACCTCGCCCAGGCGCAGCACGACCGGCTCTCGGGCGAGCCGGCCGAGGCCGCCGCCCTCGGCGATCGGGGCGACGGTCAGCGCCTCCACGGGCTGCGAGCCCTCCAGCACCGCGTCGCCCGCCTCGATCCGGTCTCCCAGGCCGACGAGGGGACCGGTGACCGCCGGCACGGCGTCGTCGACCCGCACGACGTACGAGAGGCGGAACTCCCCGTCCCGGGGAACCCCGAGGCGCTCCTGGAGCGCCCGGACCGCCTCGCGCGTCGCCGGGCCGAACCGGTCGTCGACGCCGTCCGCGTCCAGGTACCCGAGCGACACGAGGTAGCCCCCGAGCGCGCGCACGTCCGCACCACGGTCACCGGGGCGCAGGTCGCGCCACAGCGGGTCGCCGCGGTACGCGAGCACGTCGACGCCGTCGACGGCGAACAGCGCCTGCCCGGCCACGACGGGACCCGCCTCGGTGAGCGCGGTGACGACTCCCCCCGCGGGAGCGCGGACCTCGGGAGCCACGGCGCGCACCGTCGCGACCTCGACCGCGGTCCGTCCGTCGTCGGAACGGGCACCGACCTCGACGACCGTCGGCGCCGGCACCGCGACGCTCCGCTCCTCCGCCGCGTCGACGAGCGGGAACGCCACGGCGACCGCGACCACGGGCACGGCCCACAGCGCCACCAACGGCACCAGGCGCACCCAGCCACGGGCCCGGTCGCTCCTCACAGGGCGTCGTACTCCGCGACGCACGACGCCTCGTCCAGCCCGGCGCCGGCCACGGCGCGCTGCGCCTCCGCGAGCGTCGACGGGACGCCCAGCCCACGCTCCTGCAGGCAGTACCTCAGCGCGTCCAGCAACGACGACTCGTCCTGGTTCGAGGTCTGCCAGACGACGTCGACGAACTTGAAGTCGCGGTCGTAGCAGGTCTTCTCGACGCCGGAGTCGACAGCCTCCGCGGGGATGCCCCCCTGCCACACCACCCCGACGAGTTCGACGTCCCGCAGCTCGTAGCCCTCAGCGCGCAGACACGCTCGAAACCGCTCGAACCCTGCCATGTACTCGCCCTGGGTCACCTCACCGTCCGACAGCGCCTCGCGCTGCTCCGGACCAGCAAGAGAGAGGTCCTCGTCGTCGTTGATCGCGTCGAAGTGCGGAAGCCCGTCCGCGCTCGAGCCCGCACCCCCGCCCGAGCACCCTGCCACGAGCAGCGCCGCCAGCGAGACCCCGAGGAGTATCCCGCGGCGGCGTGACAGACGTTTCATCACACGTTCATCGTGAAAGTGCCGGTGCCCTGCCCGTAATGCTGTGCCTGCGTAAAGTTGGTGCCGGTGCGTCGGGCGGTGACGTCGGATCCGGTCTTCGTGGTCCACATGGTCCAAGAGGCCCCACCGACGTGCGTGTAGTAGCCCCGCACGCCCACAGTGCCGCAGTTTCCGGCTGCGACAGATTGCACTGTGGTGGAGTTCGACGCCCCGTAGACCATGGCGCCCGTGCTGCACGTCCGTGACGCGGTCCCCGCTGAAGCGGGCGCCGCCGTCGACACCATCAGCCCCACCGAGACCACCACCGCAAGGAGCGCAGAGGCCCCTTCGTTCCCTTGCGCATCACTGCTTCCCCTCAATCTTCGTCATCGAACATCGAACAGTGGTGCTCAACGTAGGGGTCGGCAGGCTATTGCGCAACCCCGCGAAACAAACTGTCAGGATCGAAGGCCCTGGGCGCGAATCTGCAGGTAGCGGCTGTACAACTCACGCTTGTCTGCCGCAAACTGTTGCGCCCGAGCGCGCCGGCTCTCCTCCTCGTGGCGATCCTGATCCCAGCGCAAGCGTCGGGCCTCTCGACGGGCTGTAAACGTCGCCGCTACCACCTGAGCGGCGATCGCTCCGCCGGCTCCAAGTGCAGCGGCGACAACAGGGAGCCAGGTGTCCGACGTCACCCGCACATGGTATTGGGCGCGCTTGAAGCGGCGTGACGTACGTCGTCGTCGGGGGCGGACGCTCGGCTCACGACGTCCGAGCGGCGTCGGCTGCACAGCCGGGCGCGTGAGCGCGGCGCCGGGCGCGTGGGCGTGGGGGAGTGGGAGCAGGCCGCGGTGCGGCTCGACGCCGTTGCCCACCGCTGGGTCGATCCCGGTGCCGGCGGTGCACACCTCCGGTGCCGCGAACTCGACTTGGCCCGCACCGCCCTCGGTATCACGGACCGATGGATGCTGACGCTGTCGACACTAGGCGGCCTCCTGATCGACCCGATCGAGGGACGCGCCAGGGCAGCGGCGCCGACGACGCCGCGCGCCCCGCTTTCCCTGGTGGGGTGAATCACGGGTCACGCTAGAGTTCCTTCCCGGGAGGTCACCATGACGACAGGAAGTTTCGACGCACTCGCGACCGCTGTTGTCGGAGCATCAGTGGCGTCCCGATGGGCACCAGCGGTCTTGGAGTGGTAGATCGTCGGCGTTGAACAAGATCCGGATGCCGGTGGGGTCTGCGTGTGCGGTCAGACCGGCCTTGTCCAACTGTTCACCATTAGGAACCAGCACAGCGACGCCCGGTTGTTTCCGATCGGCAGCAAGTGCACCAACCAGTTTGGACGCGCCGACCTCGACCGCGATGTTGATGTTCTGCCTCGACTCCTCCGCCTTCGGGAAGCGCTTGACACACACCAGCGAGTGGACCTCACGAGCGAGCACTTCTCACGCGCCGTGCTCGTCTACTTGCACGAGCAAGGAGCGTTTCCGCCGGACCGGTGGAATGGCAACGACGGAGGCAACGATTGTCAGTTCTTGTTGACGATGTTCAGCAAGCGCAAGAAGGACGAGATCACGCAACCGCAGTTGCGGAAGATCTCGACGATCTTGAACAAGAAGGTCTTTCCTTTCGTCCGCTCCGACGAGCGATTGGCATAGGCCCCTCGTAGTAGCGCGACCGCCGCCCGCTACGCGCCCGCAGCCCGGATCTCCAACGAACTTGCTGCCGCAGGGCGAGGGGCGGGAGCCGCGCGGAGGCGAACGGCACGAACCGGACGCTACAGGTAACGGTGCGTATTGAGGTAGTGCGAATGGGCATCAGCGCCGGGGTGGTGGCGGCTTCGGCCGCCGCCACCCGCTTGGTGTACTCAGACCGGTCGGACGATGGCCCAGATTTGTCCGACCGTCTTCCACGGTGCGTGGATATCGATCAGGGTGTTGAACTGCTGGCGTTCTTCCTCGGTGGCTTGGAACCGGTTGAAGAACGTGTCTTGCTGGGCTCCGGTAAGCGCGTCGCAGCGAAGCGCGAGCATGCGGTCCTGTCCCAAGTGGGGGTGGGTCTCGATAGTGGGCAAGATCTCGGGATGGGACCGAGCGAGAGCATCGAGCACATCGGCGGAGGCCGCGAGGTTGCTAGCGATCGCTCCCCAGACCGCGGGCTCGGGATCGTTGATGAGTGCGAGCAGGACGTCGCGCGGCACGTTCCCCGACTCGTCGGCGGCGAGTCGGGCGCGTTGGCCGAGATCGCCGTGACGAACGATCTGCCAGGTGCCGCCGTCAGAACGGTCGTCAGTACTTGCAGACATTGTCGTTCTTGTTGCAGGTCGCCCAACCGGTGGCGCGGTAGTCGGTGTAGCGCTTCCCGCCGAGCGTCGCGCGCAGCTCGGAGCCGTGGCGCAGCTGCTTGTCGCGCATCAGGGCGGTGTTGGTGATGGTGTGGGTCTTGCTCCCGCCTGCGATCGTGAACGTCGCTTCGGTCTGACCGCGGTAGGCCTGGTTGCGGTCCTCGGCGCGCGTGTAGATGCTGATGTTGCTGAACTTCTTTGCGCTAGGGAAGTAGGTGACCTTGTAACCGATCCGGCTTGAGGCCGCACCAGGGTCGACGGTCACGGTGCCGTCGATACGATCGGTGATCTTCCAGCCGAGACCTTGCGAGACCTTCACCTGCAGAAAGTAGGTGTCGCGCCAGGAGCGCTTGTCGTTGATCGCACCGAAGGCAGTGATGACCGGCTCCTCGGGGGCCGCCTCGACCTCGGCGAGCGGGATGTCGGCAATATCGGGAAGCTCGGCTCCCGCCTCAAGCGAGGTAACGAAGTCGCCCAGCACGTTCGCGGCCTGCGCGGGGTTGGCGTCTGCGAGACCTGGCACCCCGGTGTCCAGCCCCTGCTCGGCGATCTGCGCGGTCGCCTGGAGGTCGGCAGCGATGACGTCGTTGCCGTACTCCTGAGCGGCGCGCTCGATGACGTCGCCGAGCGTGTCCTCCGACGACATCACGTACTCGATCCCCTCGGCGGGAGCAGCGACATCGTCGGTCGTGGCCACTGCTGCTGTGGTCGAGGCCAGAACAACCACGAGACCACCCGTGACCGCCGCCGCAACTGTGGCAGCGCCTCGTCGATGGGATCTCGTGCTGTGCATGAACTGCATGTCGACTCCTTCATTCAGGAACCGACCCCCTGCGGGTCGGCCCGCCACGACCATGGCAGCGCCGCACGCTCGTGGCCTGCGGTAATCGCGAACGTGATCGTCGTCACAAGGATTGCCGTGCTGAGGGGTAGCCGACCCAGGTGGTGCCGGCGTTGCGGGCGTGGCGTTCGGTGGTGGTGTAGGCGTAGCCGAGGGTGTCGGCGGCGATGGCTGGTGGCATGTCGAGGACGAGTTGTCGTAGGGGTGCGTTGCGTGCGCCGCGGAGGTCGATGCCGGCGTCGCGGAGGTTGCCCATGAGGTAGTTCGGGTAGATGCGATACGCACTGCTTAATGTGACATTACGATAACTTATCGGCACGGCGTCTGCGCTGGTCAGAAGGGGTCTCTCAGCCCTCGGCCCGGTGGTCGAGCTCGTCCTCGATGACCGCCTCGAGCTCGGCGGCGGACGGCAGCACGCCGCGGGCGTCCTCGGGCAGACCCTGGTAGTCCGCGACGGCGATCGGCACCCGGGTGCCGGCCAGCGCGTACCGCACCGTCGGGCCGGTCTTGCCCGTGCACAGCAGGATCCCGATCGTCGGGGCGTGGATCTCGGGCCGACGGAACTGGTCGTCGACGATCGCGACGTACGTGCCGAGCTGGCCGACGTGGGCCGGCTCGAACGGCCCGATCTTGAGCTCAACCACCACATAGCGCAGCTGCTCGACGTGGAAGAAGAGCAGGTCGACGTAGAACTCGTCCACCCGGTCGCTCGCATCGTCCGGCACGGTCAGACGCACCTGACGCCCGACGAACGCCATCCCGCGCCCGAGCTCGAGCATCGTGTCCTGCAACCGGTCCATCAGCGCCTGCTCGACGTCCCGCTCGGCCACCCGCTCGACCATCGCGAGGTGCTCGAACACGTACGGGTCCTTGACCAGCTGCTGCGCAAGCTCAGAGTCCGGCGCCTCAAGCGCCTCGGTGAAGTTCGTCGGCGCAGCACCGACGGCACGACGCAGATCGGCCTTGATCTGGTGCTCGAGCACCGCGCGCGACCAGCCGCACTCCGCGGCACTCGCGGCGTACCAGTCCCGTTCCTCGCGGGTCGTGAGCCGGTCAAGCAGGACGGTGACGTGCCCCCACGGCAATCGTCCAACGGGTCGTTGGACGAACTCGTCCTCCGTCGGCCACGCCTCCGCCGCACGGCGCATGTACAGCAGGTTCGACCGCGACCAGCCCCGCTGGGCGCGCACGCCCTCCCAGTGCGCGAGGTTGTCGCAGGCCTCGGCGATCGCCGGCTCGAGGCGACGTCGGCGCCGTGCCTGCTCGCGCTCGGTCGCGGGCCGATAGCCCGTGTCGGGGTCGTAGACCAGCGCGACGAGCTCGCGCTCGTACTTGCGGATCTCGGCAGCGACCTCGACCACGAACCCTAGCCGCCGCCTGTCGGGCGCGCCCGAGCCGGCTCGTTGCCGCTCGGGTCGAGGAGACGCAAAGGTGTCCGGCGCGGACTCCGTCCCGAGGCCCCTTGCCCGAGCGCTCTGTGGGTGGTGGCGAGTCCCGCGCACGGCGGGATGGTCCTCTCGCCGCTCGGGCGGTGAGCCGTGCGGGCGCTGTGCTCGGTATCGTCCGGCGATATGCAGCTCACCTTCACGGTCGGTCAGTTCGAGCCCCACGTGGTGGTCTTCTCGTGGGACCAGTTCTGGGGACGCCTGACGATCACGGTCGACGGCCGGAGCGTCGTCGACACCGTGCGGATCTTCTCTCTGTCCAGGGTCAAGGTGTACGAGTTCTGGGTCGGCACGGGTGAACGGCACCACGTCCGCATCGAGAAGCACCGCGAGGTGTTCTTCGCCGGGTTCCGTCCCCAGCCCGTCCTTGCCTACGTGGACGGGTCGCTCGTGGCGCGGTCGGACGGTGCACCGGGCCGCTGACCAGCAGCGGTCCCTCCGAACGAGGCCGCGCCGTGTTCCGCCCGCCAGGGGGGCGAGGGTCACGGGGCACCGGTCAGTAACCCGGCCCGGCGGCAGGAGCGGCGTCCGTGATCTCGGTGCCGTCGGGCGCGACGACCCACCAGACGTCGTTCACGCCCTGCCCGGACACGTCCCCCGGGGCCTGGTCGCCCGCGTACGTGTAGACCGGGCGGCCGTCGACGGTGACCTGGAGCTCGCCGTCGACGCCGGTGATCGTGCCGACCTCGGCCGTGACGCCCTCGACCTCGGGTTCCGCGCTCTCCGCGTGGACCGCCGGCCACGCGGCGGCGCACTCCCCCTCGCAGGCGCTCGTCCCGGAGCCCTTGGTGTCCTCGTCGTAGTAGTAGACGGTCATGCCCTCGCCGTCGACCACGACGGTGCCGAGCGAGGAGTCGGCCGTGCCGAGCACCGGACCGGCGCCCGACGCTCCGTCGCCGGTCGAGTCGTCGCCCGTCGACGTCGACCCGGACGGGGTGGGGCTGTCGTCGCCGTACAGTCCGCCGCCTCCCCCGCCGGAGCAGCCGCCGAGGACGCCGACCAGCACGCCGACGAGCACGACGGCGGGGGCGGCGCGGACGGACCGGGCCGGGGCGGTGGTGATCAGGGTGCCTCGCATGTCGACTCCTCGGAAGGACGGTCAGGGTCGCGAGCACGGCCCCTACTCTCACGACGGCGCGGCTCGCCGGACGGTTCACCGGATCGCACGGTGAGACTCGGCTGAACCGATCGGGCCGCTGCCTCGTCTCCCTGGTGACGGAGTCGCAGAGGATGATCGGGAGGGGCGGACGTGCGCAGGAGGACGAAGGTGCTCGTGGGGGTCGGGGTCGGTGTCGTGGTGCTCGGCGGTGCTGCCGTCGCGTTCGGCCCGGGCCTGTACGCGGACTGGTCCAACCGTGCGGCAGCCGAGGAGCCGACCCTCGACGCGTCGTCGGGCGGCGCCGGCGCGCTCGACCCGGCGAGCCTCGCGGGCGACTGGACGGTCGCCGACGGCTCGTACGCCGGGTACCGCGTGCACGAGGTGCTGCAGGGCGAGGACGTCACCGTCACCGGCCGGACGGACGAGGTCACGGGGTCGTTCACCGTCGCCGACGGCGCGCTCACGGAGGCGACGGTCGAGGTCGACATGGCGAGCGTCGCGACCGACGAGCCGCCGCGCGACGCGTACTTCCGCGGCGACGCGCTGGAGGTCGGGACCTACCCGACCGCCACGTTCGCGCTCACGTCGCCCGTCGAGCTCCCCACCGGTTCGGCGGACGTCGAGCTCGCGGGCGACCTGACGATCCACGGCGTGACGCAGGCCGTCACGGTCGAGGCGCAGGTCGGTCCGACCGCCGACGGCGTCCAGGTGGTCGGTAGCGTGCCGATCACGTTCTCCGACTTCGACGTCGAGGCGCCGAGCCTCGGGTTCGTCACGGTCGACGACACGGGCAGCGTCGAGTTCGGCCTCGACCTCGTGCCGGCGTCGGGGTCGTGACGGACGGGGAGGTGCCGCGCGTGCGCGCCGACGCCGACGACCTGCTGCGGGCGGTCCACGCCGCGCACGGTCCGGCGCTGGAGCGCTACGTCGCGCGCCTCACCGACGACCCCGCGCAGGCGCAGGACGTGGTCCAGGAGACGCTGCTGCGCGCGTGGCGGCATCCCGAGGTGCTGGAACGGCCGGAGGGCTCGGTGCGCGCGTGGCTCTTCACGGTCGCGCGCAACCTCGTCGTCGACGAGCTGCGCAGCGCGCACCACCGGCGCGAGCTCGCGAGCGCCGACGTGCCCGACCACGGCGAGGCGGACGCGACGCAAGCCGTCCTCGACGCGTGGCTCGTCGCGGACGCGCTCGTGTCGCTCTCGCCCGAGCACCGGGCCGTCGTCGTCGACGCGTACTACCACGGGCGCTCCGTGGCCGAGATGGCGTCGGCGCACGGCGTCCCGCCCGGGACGGTGAAGTCCCGCATGCACTACGCGCTCCGGGCGCTGAGGCTCGCGCTGCAGGAGAAGGGAGTCTCGTCATGACCGCCACCCCTCCCCCGGACCCGTACCGCGAGTGGGACGCGGCCTACGTGCTGGGCGCGCTGAGCCCGCGCGACCGGCGCGCGTTCGAGCAGCACCTGGCCGCGTGCCCCGCGTGCCGCGAGGCGGTCGGCGAGCTCGCCGGCATGCCCGGGATCCTCGGCATGCTCACCGCGGAGCACGCCGACGCGCTCGTGGACGGCGCGGGCGACGCGGGCGCCCGACGCGACGCGCACGGCACGTCCGACGACGGCGTCGTCGTCCCGCTCGCGGTCGTCGCGGCCGGAGCGCGGCGCCGTCAGGTCCGACGCCGCGCGCTGCTCTCGGCGGCCGCCGTCGGGCTGGTCGTGGCGGGCGGCGTGGGTGGCGCGGCGGTCACGCGGCCCGACGACGTCCCGCGCCCGGTCGCGGCCGGCACGACCGAGGTCGCGCTCGAGCCGGTCGGGACCGCGGACGTGCGCGCCGAGCTCACGCTCACCCCGGCGGCGTGGGGCACGCGCCTCGACTGGTCGTGCTCGTACCCCGTCGGGGCGTGGGAGGACGGCGCGACGTACGAGCTCGTCCTCGTCGACGACGTCGGCACCCGGGAGGTCGTGGCCACGTGGTCGTCCACGGAGGCGGGAAGCTCCGACGGGCTCGGCGCGTCGTCCGCCGTCCCGGTCGACGGGATCGCGCGCCTCGAGCTCGGGGTCGTGGGGGTCGACGGCGCGCTCGCGGCCGCCGACGTCTGAGCCGCCGCCGACCGCGCGTCAGGCCACCGGGACTGCGACCTCGACGACCGGGCCGGGGCCGCGCGTCGCCCACGTGGGCAGGTAGATCTCGCGGTTGTCGCCCGCGGGTGCGCCGTCGGCGAGGGCGTGCCCCGACGACAGGTGGTCGTGGACGAGCACGAGGTGGGCCTGGTCGCCCGCCTCCGCGGCGGTCAGGCCGACGTACGCCTCGTCGTGCGGGCCGTCCGTGGCGAGGACGAACCCCCGGGGTGGCCGCACGGCGTCGGCCACGGGGACCTGCACGGTGACACGCGCCGCGAAACCCTCGGTCGCGCGCTCGTGGTACTCGACGTACGGGTACCCGGCGAGCGGCACGTCGGCCGTGCGCAGGACGTCGAACGCCGCGGCGGTGGCCTCCGGGAGCACGCGCGGGAGCTCCTCGAGCGTCGCGCGGCGCACGGTGCCGAGCACGAGCCGTTCCGCCACCGCGCGTCGCCGCACCTCGACGTCGAGGCGCGGCGCCCCGGCGAGGACGGACCGGACGTACTCCCCGGCCGCGAGCGACTCGGGGACGGCGGACCGCCGCTCCCCCCACAGCGCGTCGAAGGCCGCGACGGCGTCCGGTGCGCCGAGCACCTCCCCGACCTCCGCGAGCGACAGGTCGACGCCCCGCAGGAGCCGCACCAGCCGGGCCGCCGCCACCTGGCCGTCGTCGAACAGACGCGGCCCGTCGTCCGTGTCCCGCCGGGCGCTGAGCAGCCCCCGGTCCGCGTACAGGCGGACCGCCTTCTCGCTCAGCCCCGTCGCGCGGGCCACCTGTCCCGTCGTGCGCTCGTCCATGGCCGCGACGCTAGATCCTCCCCCAGGGGAAGGCGCAAGCGTCGGGCGCCCGCGGCCCGACCGGTCAGTCGTCGTCGCCCGGCACGTACGGGCCGCGGCGCAGCTCGAGGTCGATCTGCTCGGCGTCCAGCAGGTCGAGCGCGTGCCGCAGGGCCTGCGAGCTGTACGCGCCGGAGGTCCGCGCGGCGAGCAGCGCGACACGCTGCGCGGCGATCGCGCGCAGGCGCAGCTCCTTGTACTGGGCGAACAGCTCGGCCGACGTCGCGGCGTCGGTGTCGCGGTTCTCCAGCTCGCGCACGACGTCGCGCCGCACGCGGGCGACGACGTCGCCGTCGTACGTGCTCCCGTCGGGACGGCGCAGGTCGGGCGCGTCGATGACGGCGACGGCGGCGGCGTCGAGCTCGACGCGGACCGCGCCGCGGTCCTCGTCGGCCCGGGACGACCCACCGACCAGGCCCAGGCGGCGGACGACCCACGGCAACGTGCCGCCCTGGACCACGAGCGTGCCCGCGGCCACGCCGAACGCGACGAGCACGAGGAACGACCGCTGCGGCGTGTCGGTGGGCAGGGTCTGCGCCGCCGCCAGCGTCACGACGCCGCGCATGCCGGCCCAGACGAGGGGCGCGCCCTCACGCCACCCCAGCGGCTCCGCCGTGAGGTAGTCGATGTCGGCCGCGCGACGGCGCAGCGACGTGCGGATGCGCCCGACGCGTGCCAGCGGGACCTCCTTGGGCCCGCCCGTCCGGGGCGCGTCGCGGTGACGCCCCGAGGGCTCGTACGTCTCGAGCGGCGCCTCGGCCGGGCCGAACCGCGCGTCGATCTTCTCCTGCATGCCCTGGATCACGTCGCGCATCGACTCGCCGCGGCGCGCTCGACGCGCGAGCGACCGCAGGAGCGTCGCGACGTACGCCGACCGCACGACGAGGATGACGACCGCCGCGAGCGCCGCGATGCCGGCGGCTTCCCACAGGCTCCCGTGCGCCTCCCGCACGTCGGTGACGAGCGCGAACAGCTCGAGGCCCATGAGGAGGAAGACGCCGCCCTCGAGGAGCAGCTCGACCGTGCGCCAGTTCGACTCCTCGGCGAGCCGGTGCTGGGGGCGCAGGTACTTGGCGGCGCCGTTGCCCGTGACGAGACCGGCCGTCACGACCGCGACAAGGCCGGACGCGCCGAGCTCCTCCGAGGGCAGGTACGCGATGAACGGCACGACGAACGAGACGGCGGTGCTCAGCGCCGGGTTGGCGAGGCGTCGCCGCACGGTCAGCCCGAGGAACCCGACGAGGAATCCCACGAGCACGGCGACGACGACCGCGTACACGAAGTCGCCCGCGACGGCCCAGACCGACACCGATGCCGCGGCGCCGCCGCTCGCGACCGTGACCGCGATGGCCGCGATCGCCGAGCGCAGCAGGACGAGCGCCGAGGCGTCGTTGAGCAGGCTCTCGCCCTCCAGCAGCGTGACGACGCGTGGCGACGCCCCGAGCCGTTTGACGATCGACGTCGCGACGGCGTCCGTCGGGCTGACGATCGCGCCGAGCGCGAAGCCCGCCGCGAGCGGGATGCCGGGGATCAGCCACGTGAAGAGGTACCCGAGCAGCACCGTGCTGAGCAGCACGAGCACGACCGAGAGCCCGCTGATCGCGGTGAAGTCGCGCCGGAAGTCCATCGTCGGCAGGCCCACCGCGGCCGAGTACAGGAGCGGCGGCAGGATGCCCGCGAGGATCCACTCGGGCTCGAACTCGATCTCCGGCACCGCGGGGACGAAGCTCACCGCGACGCCGACGGCGACGAGGACCAGCGGCGCGGCGACGCCCGCCTTGGGCGCGAGGACGTTCACGCCGACGATCGCGACGACCGCGAGCGTCCCCACGACGATGAGCGAGAGGATCTGCTCCTCGGTGAGGCTGAACGGGAACTCCATCGGCACCTCCGGCGGCCGCGGCAGCGCGCGGCTCGGCGCGCGGGGACGGGTCCACGCTAACCGCCCGGACCGTCGTCGGGCCGCGCGCCGAGCCCGGGCTCCGGTTCACCCGACCGCGCCGAACCCGGGCTCGCTCCTCCCGCTGCCCAACCTGTGCGTGGTCGGGGGCGCGCTCGTCGCCCGGCGTTGACGACCTCACGGCGCGCGAGCGGGAGGTCGTGCTCGCGGTCGCGCGCGGGCTGTCCGCTGCCGAGATCGGGGCGGAGCTGTCCGTCTCCGAGACGACAGTCGCGTCGCGCGTCGCGGAGTCCCTGCGCATGACGGGCTGCTGTGACCGGGTCCGGCTCGTCGTCGGAGCCGACGAGCCGGGCCTCGTGCTCTGACACCGTCGCCGGAGAAGGCGCCGTTCGGGTCGCGACCGCGCGCGGCTCGTCGGAGGCTGCACAGGACGGTGGTCGACGACGAGAGGGAGAGACGTGGACGCCTGCACGGTGCTGGAGGACCTGTTCGGCCGGATCGGACCGACGGCGACGCGCGCCGTCGACGGGCTCAGGGAGGACGCCCTGACCGCGCGCCTCGACCCGCGTGCCAACACGATCGCCTGGCTCGCGTGGCACCTCGCCCGGGGCCAGGACGCACAGGTCGCCGCCGCCGTCGGGCGGGAGCAGGTGTGGACGCGCGACGGCTGGGCACGCCGGTTCGACCTGCCGTTCGACGACGAGGCGACGGGCTACGGGCAGTCCGCCGCCGACGTCGGTCGGGTGCGTGCGAGCGACGACCTCCTGCTCGGCTACGTGCACGCCGTCCAGGTCGAGTCCCACGACGTGCTCGCCGCGCTGACCGACGACGACCTCGACCGCGTCGTCGACGAGGCCTGGGACCCGCCGGTCACGCTCGGCGTCCGGCTCGTGAGCATCGCGGTGGACAGCCTCCAGCACGCGGGCCAGGCCGCCTATCTGCGTGGCGTCCTCGAGCGCACCGGTCGCGCCTGACGTGGTCCACGGAAGTCGGGCAACATGCGGACGACTCACTGGCGCGTCGGGAACGCCTCCACGAACCATGACGTGAGGGTCGTGGGGTGGGTGATCGCCGTGCCGACGCACACGCTGAACGCACCCCGCGCCATCGCCTCGGCCGCCTGCGCGGGCGTGTGCACGCGCCCCTCGACGACGACGGGCAGCGAGCACGCCGCGACCACCTCGTCGACGAGCCCGAGGTCCGGCCCCGACGTCTTCGGCCGCTCGCCCGTGTACCCGGCGAGCGTCGTGCCGAGCAGGTCGACGCCCGCGTCCTGCGCGGCGAGCGCGTCGTCGAGCGACCCGCAGTCCGCCATCACGAGCACGTCCGTCGTCTCGCGCAGGCGCGCCACGGTCTCGGCCAGCGTGAGCCCGTCGGGTCGGGGGCGGCGCGTGCCGTCGAGCGCGACGACGTGCGCGCCCGCGTCGGCGACGGCGCGCGCGTGCCGCAGCGTCGGCGTGATGAAGACCCCGCCGTCGCCGTCCTTCCACAGCCCGACGACCGGGACGTCCACCGCGGCGACGACCGCCGCGACGTCGTCCAGACCCTGCGCGCGCACCGCGGCCGCTCCCCCGGCGACGACGGCGCGCGCCATCTGCGCGGTCGTGCGCGGGTCGCGCAGCGGCTCGCCCGGATAGGCCTGGCACGACACGGTGAGCCGACCGCGCATCGCGTCGAGCACGCGCTCGCGCGTCCAGGTCGTCCGCGTCTCCTGCGGTCCGGTCATGCCGTCGTCCTCTCTCGATGGGTCTCCTCGCCCAGTCCGCCGGGTCTCGCCCCGGGTTCGTCACCGGCCAGGCCGACGAGGCCCCACGCTCCGCGCGCGGCCCCGACGATCGCCGCCTCGTTGCCGAGCGCAGCACGGCGCAGCGGCAGGTCGGCGAGCACGTCGACGACCTCAGCGCGGAGCGCGTCCTCCAGCGCCGACCACCACAGGTCTCCCGCTCCTGCGAGACCCCCGCCGACCACGACGACCTCCGGGTCGAGCACGGTCACGACCCCCGCGACCCCGCGGCCCACGGCCTGCGCCGCGTCCCGCACGGCCGACGCCGCGAGCTCGTCGCCGGCCGCGGCGCGCGCGACGACGTCGCGCGTGTCCGGGCTCGCCGCGTCGCCGCCGAGCGCGAGGTAGCGGCGGTGGATCGCCGGTCCCGCGCCGATCGCCTCGAGGTGACCGGTGCGGCCGCACGGGCAGCGCAGGAGCTCCGCCCCGGGGACCGGCATGTGGCCCAGCTCCCCGGCGACGTGGTGCGCGCCCCGCAGCGGACGGCCGTCGAGCACGACGGCCGCACCCACGCCCGTCCCGACCGCGACGAGCAGCGCGCTGCGCGCCCCGGCGGCCGCGCCGAGCCAGACCTCGCCCGCGGCGTGCGCGTCGACGTCGTTCTCGACGGACACGGGCAGCGCGGGCGCGTCGCCGGACGACCCCTCGGGTGCGAGCACGGCGAGGTCGACGAGCCGACGGCGCAGCCCGCCCGCGACGTCGGTCCCGGGCCAGCCGGGCAGGGTGTCGGTGGCCGAGACGATCACGCCGCGACCGACGTCGACCACCCCGGCCGTGCCCACGCCGAGCGCGCGCAGCCGTACCCCGCCCGGCAAGGCGGCGACGACCTCGCGCACGAGCCCCGCGACGGCGTCGAGCACCGCGTCGGGGCCGCCCGCGGCCGGGGTCGGCACGGCGCGCACGGGTCCGAGGACCCCGTCGGCCGCGACGGTCGCCGCAGCGGTCTTGGTCCCCCCGAGGTCGACCCCGACGACGACCGACGGTGCCCCGGCGTCCGGTGAGGCGTCAGCCACGCAGGAGCCCCGCGGCGCGCGTGATCTCCTCGATGCGGTCGGCGACGTCACCGTCGAGCGCCTCGACGGGGAACGCCATGGTCGCGGTGTCGATGAGGCCCTGGCGCTGCGCGGCGACCTTGAACGCGCCGACGCCCGCGGCGTCGCCCGAGCGGCCTCGCGCCTGGAACACGATCTCGAACAGTGCGGCGATACGGTCCTGCTCCACCCGGGCATCGTCCCACTTCCCCGCCTGCGCGAGGTCCCACAGGCGCACGTAGCCGCCGGCGTCGACGTTCGCGAGGCCCGGCACGACGCCGTCGGCGCCGAGCAGCAGCATCCCGTCGACCACGACCTCGTGCCCCGTGAAGAGCACGAGGGGTGAGCCGGCCGCCGCGTTGGCGGCGACGAGGCGGCGGAACGCGACGTCGTCGCCCGACGAGTCCTTGACGCCCGCGAGCACGCCCTCGGTGCCGAGCCGGACGAGGAGGTCCACGGGCAGCTTGGTGCGGACCCGCACCGGGATGTCGTACGCGAAGAGCGGCACGTCCACGGCCGCCGCGACGGCGCGCAGGTGGCGCTCGATCTCGTCGAGGTCGTTGAGCGCGTAGACGGGGGCCGTCGCGACGACCGCGTCCACCCCTCCCGCCACGAGCGCCTTCGCCTGCTCGACGACGCGCGCCGTCGTGAGGTCGATGGCGCCGCCCATGACGGGCACGCGGCCCGCAGCCGCGCGCACCACGGACCGCACGACGACGTCGCGCTGCGCGTCGGTGAGGTAGGCGACCTCGCCGGTCGACCCGAGCACGAACAGGCCGTGCACGCCCTCCGTGACGAGGTGGTCCACGAGACGCTCGAGCGATGCGATGTCGACCTCACCCTCGGTCGTGAGCGGGGTGAGGACGGGCGGGACGATCCCGTGGAAGGAGGGGGTGGTCACGAGGAGCTCCGGTTCTGGTTCAGCGATGGTTCGGTCGGGCGGGGGGCCGCGCGCGGCCCCCCGCTCACAGCAGCGCGGGCGCCGCGGCGAGCAGCGTGCGGGTGTAGTCGTCCTGGGGATCGTCGAGCACGCGCGCGGCGGGGCCCGACTCGACGATGCGGCCGCCCTGCATGACGACGATCTCGTCGGACACGTGCCGGACGGTCTGGATGTCGTGCGAGATGAAGACCATCCCCAGGTCGAGCTCGGCCTTGAGGTCGGCGAGCAGGTTGAGGATCTGGGCGCGCACGGACACGTCGAGGGCCGACGTCGGCTCGTCGGCGACGATGACGTCCGGTGCGAGCGCGAGGGCGCGCGCGATCGCGACGCGCTGGCGCTGGCCGCCCGAGAGCTGGCCGGGCAGCGCGTCGAGCGCCGACTCGGGCAGCCCCACCAGGTGCACGAGCTCACGGACGCGCGCCTCGCGCGCCGCGGCGTCGCCCACGCGGTGCACGTCGAGCGGGTCGCGCAGCGCGTCCCGCACACGCATACGGGCGTTGAGCGCGGTGGCCGGGTCCTGGAAGACGACGGAGACGACCCGGCCGACGTCGCGCCGCACGCGCGTCGTGTACCTCTCGACCGGCTGCCCGCGGAAGCGGATCTCGCCGGACGTCGGCGCCCGCAGCCCGACGAGCACCTTCGCCATGGTCGACTTGCCCGAGCCGGACTCGCCGACGATCCCGAGCGTGCTGCCGCGGCGGACCGCGACGCTCACGTCGTTCACGGCGTGCACCCGGTGGGCCTTGAAGAGCGTGCCCGTGCGGGCCTTGAAGACGACGTGCACGCCGCGCAGCTCGACGACGGGGGTGTCGCGGTCGGTCGCGGACCCCCGCTCCGCGGCGGTCGGGGTCTGGTCGGTGGCGCTCATCGCGTCCCTCCGGTGGTGATCGGGGCGTGGCTACCGCCCGCGACGGCGCCGACCGGCTCGTCCGGCGGCATCGCGACGAGGTGCTGCCCGTCGGCGTCCACGGCGCGCAGCACGGGCCGCACGTCGAGGCCGCGGTCGGGGCGCGAGGAGCGCGGCGCGAACCGGTCGCCCGTCGGGAAGTCGCGCGGTGACGGGACGGTGCCGGGGATCTGGTGCAGGCGCGTGGAGCGCTGCTCGATCGAGAGCACCGCGCCGAGCAGGCCCTGCGTGTACTCGTGGCGGGGGTCGGTGAGCAGCTCGCTCGTCGGCGCCTGCTCGACGACCTGGCCCGCGTACATGACCGTGATGCGGTGCGCGATCTGCGCGACGAGCGCGAGGTCGTGGCTGACGAACACCATCGCGAAGCCGAGCTTGACGCGCAGCTCGTCGAGCAGCGCGACCACCTGGGCCTGGACGGTGACGTCGAGCGCCGTCGTCGGCTCGTCCGCGATGACCAGCTTCGGGTCGCGCGTGAGCGCCATGGCGATGATCACGCGCTGGCGCTGCCCGCCGGACAGCTCGTGCGGGTAGCTCTTGAGCGTGCGCTGCGGGTCGAGGCCCACGAGCTCGAGCAGCTCCTCGGCCGTCCGCGTGCCGCCGCGGCGCGTGAGCTGCTTCATCTGCGACCGGATGAGCATCGACGGGTTGAGCGAGCTCAGCGCGTCCTGGTAGATCATCGCGATCTCGGTGCCGCGCAGCGCCGCGCGCTCCCGGTTGCCCATGGCGAGCAGGTCCTTGCCGCCGTAGCGGATCTCGCCGCTGATCTGCGCCGCGGGGTCCAGCAGGCCCATGACGGCGAGCGACGTGATCGACTTGCCGCACCCGGACTCGCCGACCAGCGCCATCGTCTCGCCGGGCCGCACGGAGAACGACACGTCGTCCACGACCGCGACGTCCCCGTGGCGCGGGAACCGGATGGACAGGTTGCGCACCTCGAGCAGCGGCTCGGCGTCGCCGTCGTACACGGGCCGGTCCGTGCGGGCCGACTCGGCGGCGCGCAGCGTGGCGAGGCGCGAGACGAGGGGCACGGCGCGCCCGACGTGCGGGACGTCCGGCTCGACGTCGGGCACGACCGGCTCGGACTCGGCGAGGCGGGCCTCGTCCGCCGTCTCGACCGGCTCGTCGGCGTCCATCGCGGTGAGCTCGGCGGCGACGGCCGCGTCGTCGGAGTCGGTCGCGACGGCCTTCGCCGGGGTGGCGCGCGTCGCCCGCGGGGCGGCGACCATGGCGTCCGTCATGCCCTCGGAGAGGATGTTGAGGCACAGGACGGTGAGCATGATGGCCAGGCCCGGGAAGAACGTCGCCCACCAGTAGCCGCCCATGACGAGGTCGCGGCCCGCGGCGATGATGTTGCCCCACGAGGGCTCGGGGTCGGGGACACCCGCCTGGATGAAGGACAGCGACGCCTCGAAGACGATCGCGTCGGCCACGAGCACGGTGGTGAACACGAGCACGGGTGCCGCGCAGTTGCGCGCGACGTGCTTCGCGAGGATCCAGGCCGTGCGCGCCCCCATGACGCGGGTCGCGGCGACGTAGTCCTCGCCGTACTGGTCGAGGATGTTGGCCCGCACGACGCGCGTGAGCTGCGGTGTGTACAGGAACGCGATCGTCAGCACGAGCACGGGCAGCGACCGGCCGAAGACGGAGACGAACACGGCGGCGAGCGCGATGCCGGGGAAGGACATGATGATGTCGAGGACGCGCATGAGGGTCTCGGAGACGCTCTTGCGCGCGGTCGCCGCGACGGCGCCGAGCACGGCCGCGGCGGCGAGCGCGATCGCCGTCGCCCCGAGACCGATGACGAGCGAGTACCGCGCGCCGTGGACGACGCGGGAGAAGATGTCGCGCCCCTGGCGGTCGGTGCCGAACCAGTTCTCCGCGCTCGGCGGCTGGACCGGCGTGCCGGTGGCGAGGGGGTCGTGGCTCGCGACGAGCGGCGCGAGGATCGCCGCGAGCGCCACGAGGAGCACGAACGCGAGGGAGATCGTGGACCCGAGGGGCAGCGCGCGCAGGCGCAGCCCGGGGGCCGAGAGTCGTTCGGTGAGCTGTCGGCGCACGTCACACCGTCCTGATCCGCGGGTTGACGAGCACGTAGAGCATGTCGACCACGATGTTGATGAGCACGAAGGCGAGCGCCACGGTGAGGGTCACGCCCTGCACGAGGTTGGGCTCGTTGTTGGTGACGCCGTTGAGGATGAGCGTGCCCATGCCGGGCAGCGCGAAGATGATCTCGATGACGACGGCGCCGCCGATGAGGTAGCCGACGCGCAGGCCGAGGACCGTGATCGGGGTGATGAGCGCGTTGCGCAGCACGTTGCGCCCGACGACGACGTGGCGCGGGATGCCCGCGCCGATCGCGGTGCGGACGTAGTCCTTGTCGAGCTCCTCGACGACGGACGTGCGCACGACGCGCGTGAGCTGGCCGACCACGGGGATCGCGAGCGCGATCGCGGGCAGCGCCATGCGGGCGAGGTAGCCGCCGAGGTCCTCGGACGGGTCGGGCAGCGGCCCGCTCGCGGGGAGCCAGCCCGCACCGAGGGTGACGACCTGGATGAGCAGCACGGCGAGCCAGAACGACGGTGTCGCGAGCGACGCGACGGACACCACGCGGATGGCCTTGTCGGGCCAGCGGTCGCGGTAGAGCGCCGCGAGGATCCCCATGACGAGGGCCAGCACGACGGCGATGACGAGGCCCATGAGCGTGAGCTGGAGCGTGATGGGCAGGGCGCGCGCGACCTCGTCCGCGACGGGCACCTGGCGCGCGCTGAACGTACCGAGGTCGCCGTGCAGCAGGCCGCCGAGGAACGCGACGTACCGGACGAGGAGCGGGTCGTTCAGGCCGTTGGCCTCACGGTAGGCCTCGCGCGCCTCGACGGACGCGCCCTCGCCGAGGGCCTGGATCGCCGGGTCGACCTGCGAGAACGACATCACGAGGAACACGAGGAACGTGATGCCGAGGATCATGATCGGCAGCTGCAGGAGGCGGCGACCGACGAGTCGCAGCAGTGCGCTCACGGTCGGCCTCCCGGTGCGTCGGGGGTGCGGTGCATGGTCTGTCCGTTCTGGGTGCCGGGCGGGTACCGGGCCCCTCGCCCGAGGGGGACGGGCGAGGGGACCGGCGAGACGGCCGGAGCCGGTCGGCGCCGAGGGCTACGAGCCGCGGCTACTTGACGAGGCCGGCGTCGAGGAACGACAGGCCGGTGATCGGCAGGGGCGAGAACCCGGAGAGCGTGGAGCCGTCCCACGCGGTCGGGAGCTGGCGGTGCAGCAGGGGGTAGAGCGGCACCTCGTCGGAGACCAGGTCGAACGCCTGGTTCCACAGCTCCTGCTGCTCGTCGCCGGACGTGCGCACGGCGGCGTCGAGGATCGTCTGGAGCTCGGCGAACTTCGGGTCGTCGTTCCAGCGGTAGCGCGACTGCGACCACACGTTGTCGCCGTACCACCAGCGCATGAGGAGGTCGGGGTCGTTGCCGAAGACCGACGGGTCGCCCGGTGCGACCATGACCTGCAGGTCGCCGTTGTCGACCTTGGTGTACTGGCCGCCGGACTGGCCGATGTCGAGCGTCGTGTCGACGCCGATCGCGTCGAGGTTCTCCTTGATGAGCGGCGCGATGTCCGCGACCCAGCCGGTGTCGGTCGTCATGAGCGTGATCGACAGGTCGCTCACGCCGGCCTCCGCGAGCAGGTCCTTCGCCTTCTCCGGGTCGTAGGAGTAGACCGTGGACGCCTCGTGG
Organism: Cellulosimicrobium cellulans; assembly: GCF_016921195.1. Lineage (GTDB taxonomy): Bacteria > Actinomycetota > Actinomycetes > Actinomycetales > Cellulomonadaceae > Cellulosimicrobium > Cellulosimicrobium cellulans_F. The sequence goes on along the minus strand of NZ_JAFGYF010000001.1, from coordinate 284,092 downwards.
TAGTTCGGGTGGCTCTGCGGGAGGAAGCTCGTGGCCGCCGCGCCGTTGCCGAGCAGGCCGTTGTCGATGATCTTGTCCATGTCGAGCGCGTAGAAGAACGCCTGGCGCACGCGGACGTCGTCGAACGGCGGCAGGTCCGTGTTGAACATCATGAACAGCGTGCCGAACGACTGGACGGACTCGACGTCCACGGTGCCCTCGAGGGTCGGGACGTCGATGTAGGGGACGTCCTCGATCGCGCTGACCGTGCCGGAGCTCATCGCGGTGACGCGCGCGGCCGGGTCGGAGAGCAGGTTCCACACGAGGCCCGCGGCGAGCGCGGGGCGGGTGCCCGTGTAGTCGTCGAAGCGTTCGAACGTGATCTTGTCGTCCGGGGTGGCCTGGGTCATCTTGAACGGGCCGGTGCCGACGGGCAGCGCGTTGAACGCCTCGTAGTCGGACTCGACGAGGGCCTTCGGCACGATCTTGACGACCGAGAGCCGCTCGGGCACGAGGCTGAACGGGTACTTGAGGTTGATCGAGACCGTGTCGTCGTCGACGGGGGTGACGGACTCGAGGAAGTCGATGAAGCCGGCGTAGAGCGACTCGTTCGCCGGGTCGAGCACGCGGTCGAAGCTGTAGACGACGTCGTCCACGGTGACGGGCGTGCCGTCGTGGAAGACCGCGCCCTCACGGAGGTCCACCTCGTAGTGCGTGTCGTCGACCTGTGCCGGGAGCTCGGTGCCGAGCGCGGGGTAGACCTCGCGCGTCGCGGGGTCGAGCTCGGTGAGTCCCTCGAACACGTGCCAGTTGGCCGCTACTGTCACGGCACCGGTGGTGATCATCGGGTCGAAGCCACCGGAGAGGGAGTACGAGATGCCCGCCTCGATCACGGCGTCCGGGTCGATCTCGCCCTGGGCGGCGCTGCCCTCGGTCGGGTCGTCCTGCGCAGCACCGCCGCCGGAGCACGCCGCGAGGCCGAGCGCGAGCACGACGCCCGCGGCGACCGCAGCGACTCCCCTGCGGGGAGGTGAGCTGACGTGAAGCTTCATTGGTTCTCCTGACATGAGACCGACATCGTCCAGAGAGAAGATGTCTGATGTCTGACGTTGTGTAGCATGACATTAGGACCAGAAACCGAAGGGGTCAAGATGGCGACACCACGGCGCAGGAGCTTCAGCACGCTCGACGCGTCCCGCGACGGCGGACCCGGCGCGACCGCTCCCCGGCGCACCACCACCGCCGACCGGATCAAGGACTTCATCCTCGGCGAAGGGCTGCGCCCCGGCGACCCGCTGCCCACCGAGGCCGAGCTGTGCGAGCACCTGGGCGTCTCCCGGTCGAGCGTGCGCGAGGCGATCCGCACCCTGTCGACCCTCGACATCGTCGAGGTGCGCCACGGGCACGGCACGTTCGTCGGCAACATGTCGCTGGACGCTCTCGTCGAGGCGCTCGTGTTCCGCGGCGTGCTCTCCCCCGGCGACGACCTGCGGGCGCTGCGCGACGTCGTCGAGGTCCGCCAGGCGCTCGACCTCGCCATGGCGGACGTCATCGTCGCGAGCCTGGCCGGGACCTCGAACCCCGAGCTGCACGCCCTCGTGGAGGAGATGGTGGCCGCCGCGGCCGAGGGGCTCAGCTTCCCCAAGCAGGACCGCGCGTTCCACACCGGCCTGCTCGCGCGCCTCGACAACTCGCTCGTCGGCCAGCTCGTCGCCGCGTTCTGGGACGTGCACACCGCGGTCGTCCCCAAGCTCGGCATCTCCGTCGCGGCCGACCTCGACCAGACCGCCCGCGCGCACGGCGAGATGCTCGACGCCGCGGAGGCCGGCGACGTCGAGGCGTTCCGCGCCGCCGTCGTCTCGCACTACGAGCCGATCGACCGCGCCCTCGGGGTGACCACCGCGTGAAGCCCGCCCTGCCCTCCGGCCCACCGAGCGCCCCGACGCCCGTCGGGATCGCCGTCGTCGGCATCGGCGCGTTCGCGCGCGAGCACCTCCTCGCACTCGCCGGGCTGCCCGGTGCGGAGGTGCGGTGGGTCGTCGGGCACGACCTCGCCCGGACCCGGGCGCTCGCCGCGCTCGTGCCCGGCGCCCGGGCGACCACCACCCTCGACGACGCCCTCGCCGACCACGGCGTGCACGCCGTGGACATCGTGACCGCCACGCCCACGCACGCGCGCGACACGATCGCCGCGGGCGAGGCGGGCAAGCACGTGCAGGTCGAGAAGCCGGCCGCGCTGTCGCTCGCCCAGCTCGACGCGATGGTCGCGGCGACCGAAGGCCGGGGCACCACGCTCGTCGTCGGGCAGACCGTGCGGTTCCAGCCCGCGGTGACGGCGCTCGCCGCGGCCGCCCGGCGCGGCGACATCGGCACCCCGCGGCTCGCGCACGTCTCCTGGTACACGGGCCACGCGTGGCCCGCCGGGTGGCGCGGCTGGCAGCTCGACCCCGAGCTCTCGGGCGGGCACCCCGTGCACAACGGCACGCACATCATGGACGCCGCGACGTGGCTGCTCGACGACGAGCCGGTCGAGGTCTTCGCGCGCGGGTTCCGCACGTTCTCGCCCGAGATGGAGTCGCCCGACTCGTTCCACGTGCAGCTCCGGACCGCGTCCGGCGCGCTCGCGACGCTCGAGCTCTGCTACGCGCTGCGGCGCCGTGGGGAGCTCCTGCGGCGCGTCGTGCTCGTCGGCACGGAGGGCACGCTCGCGCACTCGACCGCGGAGGAGGACGGCCTGCACTCCGACGCGACGACCGCCCCGCCCGTGTCCGTCGAGGGGGCGCTGGGCCTCCAGCTCGCGCACTGGCTCGACGTCGTGCGCGGTGCTGCGGCGCCGGTCGTGACCACTCCGCAGGTGCGGGCCGCGCTCGCGACGGCCCTCGCGGCACAACGCTCGCTGGTCTCCGGTCGCCGGGAACGCGTCGCCGACGTGCTCGGGTACGCCCCGGTCGAGGTGGTCGCATGAGCGCGATCCTGCGCGTCGCGTTCGCGTCGGCGGTGCGCCACGCGGCCGACTACCTCCGGATCCTCGGTGCCGACGAGCGTGTCGAGCTCGTCGGCGTCGTCGAGGAGGCGTCGGCGCCCGCCTGGGTGCGCGACGACTCGCGCGCCGTCGCCGAGCGCGCCGGCGTGCCGTACGCCGAGGTCGCCGACGCGGCGGCGGTCGCGGACGCCCTCGGGAGCGGGGTCGACCTCGTGGTCGTGTGCGCCGAGCCGACCCGGCACGCGCGCCTCGCGGCGGCGCTGCTGGAGGCGGGCCTCGACGTGCTCGTCGACAAACCGGTCGCGACGACGCTCGCCGACGCCGACCGCCTCGCCGAGGTGGCCGCGCGCACGGGCCGGACGTGCGCCGTCGTGAACCGCACGCACGCGCCCGCCCTGCGGCGCCTGCGCACGTGGGTCGACGCGGGGCACGTGGGGCTGCCGCGGCACCTGGACCTCGAGCTCTTCGCCTCCGGAGCGCACTTCGCGACGTCGGTCGAGCGGCCGGGCCTCGTCGTGGACCGCGCGCTGTCCGGCGGCGGCGAGCTGCTCAACTTCCTCGGCTACTGCGCCGACGCGGCCCACCACCTCACCGGGCTGCGGACGGTCGAGGTGCACGCCTTCACCGGCTCGCTCTTCCTCGACCCGCACCGCGAGGCCGGTGTCGAGGACACGGCCGTCGTCACGCTCGGGCTGGAGCGAGGTGTGACGGCGACGGTCACCCTCGGCCGCGTCCCGTTCGCACCGGGCGGGACGCCGACCACGTCGTCCGTGCGGCTGCTCGGCTCGCACGGGCACGCCGTCGCCGACGACGACGCACCCGCCGTCGCACGGTTCGGCCCCGACGGGCGCACGACGATCGCCGCCGACGCCGGGCAGGTCGCCGCCGAGGCGTACCTACGGCACGTGGTCGGGGCGGTCCTCGCCGGCGAGCGGCCGGACTACGGCATCGAGGAGGCGCGCGCGACGCTCGCCGTGATCGACGCGGCGTACCGCTCGGTCGAGGCGGGCGACGTCGTCGCGGTGGAGCACCGGTCGGTGCACAAGGAGACGAGGGTCTGATGGAGGTCGTGATCGCTCCTGCGGAGCGGTTGGCGGTGCTGGCCGCGGACGCGATCGAGAGCGTGGTGCGGTCGCGGCCGGAGGCGGTCCTGGGTCTGGCGACGGGGTCGTCACCGCTGAAGGTCTACGACGAGCTGGCGCGCCGCCACCGCGAGGACGGGTTGTCGTTCGCCCGGGTGCGGGCGTTCATGCTGGACGAGTACGTGGGTCTGCCCGCCGAGCACCCCGAGCGGTATCGGAACGTGATCGAGACCGAGTTCGCCTCGCGCGTCGACTTCGCCCCGGGTGCGGTCCAGGGCCCGGACGGCAACGCGGCGGACCTGGTGGCGGCGTGCGCGGCGTACGAGGAGGCGATCGCGGCGGCGGGGGGCGTGGACCTGCAGATCCTGGGGATCGGGACGGACGGGCACATCGCGTTCAACGAGCCGGGGTCGTCGCTGGCGTCGCGCACGCGGATCAAGACGTTGACGGCGCAGACGCGCGAGGACAACGCGCGGTTCTTCGACGACGACGTGGACCAGGTGCCGCGGCACTGCCTGACGCAGGGTTTGGCGACGATCATGTCGGCGCGGCACCTGGTGCTGCTGGCCACGGGCAAGGGCAAGGCGGAGGCGGTGCACCAGCTCGTGGAGGGCCCGATCAGCGCGTTGTGGCCCGCGACGATCATGCAGATGCACCCGCACGCCACCGTGCTGGTCGACGACGCGGCGGCCTCGCGCCTGCAGCTCGGGGACTACTACCGCCAGACGTACGCGTCCAAGCCCGACTGGCAAGGCCTCTAGACCGTCGTCGGGCGCCGAGGACGACCCCGGTCGCCGTCGAGCACGACGTTGCTGTCGCTTTCGCCCCGATACCGACAGCAGTGTCGTTCTCGGGGCCGACATTCACCCGGGATGGAACTGGACGTCCGTCCAGTTGGCTGTCTAGCGTGGAGCCCAGCCGGTGCCCGCACGCTCAGCCCCCTGCCAGTGCGGGCACCGGCGATCACGGCGGTGCCGCCCCACGCGTCCGACACGCCCGCGCCCCTGCTGCCCGAACCTCCCGCCGGCGGCGGTGGCGCGGTCGCGCCCCAGGACGGTACACGTCGTGCTCGACCGACCACGACCCGACGGGAACGACCATGAGCACCTCGACCGGACGCCGCACCCTCGTGCGGGCCACCACCGCTGCCGCCCTCGGCGCCTCCGCCGCGCTCCTCGCCGCCCCGGCCGCGCACGCCGTCGAGGGTGACACGTACGTGCCGTCCCAGCCGTCGATGCGCCTCACCACGCTCGTGTCGGCGTGCGAGCAGGACGCCGCCTACCTCGACTACGCGATCGAGGTCGAGGGCACCGAGCACGACACCGTGACGGTCACCTGGATCAACCCCGACGGCGAGAGCGTCGTCCGCCCCGGGCTGCCGCTCCAGGGCCGGCTGCTGTGGCCGGGAGCGGTCGTCGACGAGCAGGGCCAGGGCATCGACTGGCCCGGGTGGCGGTTCGAGGACGGCGAGTGGGTCGAGGGCGACGAGTACGACTGGGTGCGCCCCGCCGTCGACGTGAGCTTCGAGGTCAACCCGCACGTGCTCGTGACCACGGTCTACCCGCCCTCGTCGCCCGACTGCGCGACGAACCCGCCCGGGGAGGACGACCCGGCCGGTGCCGTTCCCGTGTCGCACGAGGCGAGCGCGTCCGCGCAGAACCCGAGTCTGGCGGAGACCGGTGCGACGGTCGGCCTGTACGCGGCACTCGCCGCCGGTCTCGCCGCCGTGGGCACCGCCGTCGTGCTCCTGTCCCGTCGCGCGCGCCGGAGCTGACCCGCCCTCCGCACCACCGCCTCTCGACGCCCGTCGCCCGCAGACCCTGCGGCCGGCGGGCGTCGTGCTGCGTCACGGCCGCCCCTCTTGACCCGCCTGCCCCGCCGGGCTACCGTCCTGACGTCAGACATCTGACGTCATCTGTTCAAGTGTCCTCGGCAGCGTCGCCGTTCCCCGCCGTACCACCGCCGCGCCGAGCACCGACCGGAAGGAACGGCATGATCGGACACCTCCGCAGACCCGCGCGACGCGCGCTGACCCTCGCCACCGCGCTCGCGCTCGGGGTGGGCGGTGCCGTCGTCCCCGTCACGACGGCGGCCGCGCACCACACGACCCTCGCGCCCGACCACGACCTCGCTCCCGCGACCGGCGGGCCGGGCACGTACACCGAGCAGCAGCTCGCGACCAACGGCCAGGGCGGCTTCCCCAACTACCGCATCCCGGCGCTCACCGTCGCCCCCAACGGCGACGTCCTCGCGTCCTACGACGGCCGGCCCACCGCGGCCGACTCCCCCGGGCCGAACTCGATCCTTCAGCGCCGCTCCACCGACTCGGGCGCCACGTGGGGTCCGCAGGAGGTCGTCGCGGCCGGGAGGACCACCGCACCGATCGAGGGGTACTCGGACCCGAGCTACGTCGTCGACCGCGAGACGGGCACCGTCTTCAACTTCCACGTGAAGTCGTACGACCAGGGCTTCGGGGGCTCCCAGCCCGGTGTCGACCCGGCCGCGCGCAACGTCATCCACGCGAACGTCTCCACCTCGACCGACAACGGGCGCACGTGGACGCACCGCACCATCACCGCGGACGTCACGGCCGACCTGGGCTGGCGGTCGCGCTTCGCCGCCTCGGGCCAGGGCATCCAGCTCCGCTACGGCGAGCACGCGGGGCGCCTGCTGCAGCAGTACACGATCATCAACGGCTCGGGGCAGTTCCAGGCCGTGTCCGTGTACTCCGACGACCACGGCGAGACGTGGCAGGTCGGGACCCCGGTCGGCACCGGCATGGACGAGAACAAGACCGTCGAGCTCTCCGACGGGCGCGTCATGCTCAACTCGCGCGACTCCGCGCGCTCGGGCTTCCGCAAGGTGGCCTACTCGACCGACGGCGGCGTCACGTACGGCCCGGTGACCCTCGACCGCGAGCTGCCCGACCCGACGAACAACGCCGCGATCGTGCGCGCGTACCCGAACGCCCCGCAAGGCTCCGACGAGGCCAAGGTGCTCCTCTTCTCGAACGCGGCGTCGCAGTCGGGCCGCGTCAACGGCACGGTCCGCGTCAGCTACGACGACGGTGAGACGTGGCCCGTCGCGCGCGTCTTCCAGCCGGGAGGCATGGCGTACTCGACCCTCGCGACGCTCCCCGACGGCACGGTCGGCCTGCTCTACGAGCCCGACGGTGGGGGCGGCGGCATCCGGTTCGCCAAGCTCGACCACGACTGGCTCCTCGCCGCGCCGAGCAGCACGCCGGGCGACATCGAGGTCACCTCCGCGAGCGTGACGAGCACGGCCCCCGCGGGCGGCTACACCGTCGGCGACGTCGTCACGTACTCGTTCACCGTGACGAACCTGTCTGACGCCGTCACGACGGTCTCCCCGACCGGGAACCTCGAGCGGTTCGACCCCGCCCAGGGCGCGCCGAACTGCCGCTTCCGTGACCTCGCACCGCGTGCCGCCTACACGTGCACGTCCGCGCGGCACACGGTCACGCAGGCCGACCTCGACGCCGGGTTCTTCGCACCGACCACCACGTGGACCTCGACGTCCGGCACGACCGTCACGACGGTCGAGCACGAGGGGCCGGGTGTGTACTTCGGAGCGCCGGGCAACATCTCCGTGCGGGCAGCCCACGCCAACCCCCGGGAGACGTACGCCGTCGGCGACGTCCTGCGCTTCACGTACACGGTCCGCAACCTGTCGACGGCGGCGGCCTCGGTGGTCCCGACCGGGAACCTCGCGGGCCTCGACCCCGCGAACGCAGCCCAGAACTGCCGCTACCGCACCCTGCCGGCCGAGGGGTCGTACACGTGCACGTTCGCGCACCACGTGGTGACCCAGGCCGACCTGGACCGCGGGTCGTTCACGCCGGACACCACGTGGACCTCCACGTCGGGATCGAGCGTGACCGTCGTCGAGCTCGACGGTCCGACGGTCGAGCTCGGGAGCGAGGTCTCCCTCGACGTGCAGGCGGCGAGCCGCTGCCTCGCCGGCCGGGCCTACGTCGCGGTCACCGCGCGCAACACCGGCGACGTCCCGGCCGACGTCACGCTGCGCACGCCGTTCGGTGAGCGCACCGTCGCCGACGTGGCGCCGGGCAGCTCGGCGTACCAGTCGTTCGCGGTCCGCACGGCGGCGGTCGACGCGGGGACCGCGACCGCCACGACCGGGTCGGGGTCGGTCGACGCCGGCTACACGGCCGCGACCTGCGCCTGACCGCCCCGGCGCCGCCCTCGCGGCGGGCGAGGCACCCGAGGTGCCTCACCCGGCCGGGAGGGCGGCGCCCGGTGCGGGAGCGTCCACGGCGCGGCGCGAGAGCAGCGCCGCGACGAGGAAGCACACCGCCCCGACGAGCGTGCCGGCGTCGTCCCACCACTCGCTCACGTAGGTGCCCGTGGCCGGCGAGACGTAGGCCCCGACCGCCGACGCGCCGAACGCGACGGAGCCGACCAGGTTGAGCCACGTGCCGTGCCACGTGCGGGCGTCCGTGTCCCACAGGTGCCCGCGGTCGCGCGTCGCGACGACGGCGAACGCGGAGGACACGAGGAACGCGACGGACCCGTAGGCGTCGGGTCTCCAGCCCGCCCCGAGCCGGGTCGGGTCGGCGACCGCCGCCACGAGCGCCGCCGTCGTGCTCACGTTGAAGCACAGCGTCCCGACGAGCTGGACGGCCGCCGCCCACCAGTCCCACCGGTCGGCCGGGTGCGTCCCCGCGCGCGGCGGGCGCCGCCCGCTGAGGCCGAGCTGCACGAACGCCGCGGCGGTGAAGAACACCGCGCCGACGACGAACGTGACGTTCGTGGTGACCGCGCCGACGGCGTCGGCGTAGGGCGGGAGCGCCCCGACGAGGAAGCACAGCGACCCGACCGCGAAACCCCACGCCTCGCGCCGCAGACGACGCCGCCGCCCCTCCACGACCGTCAGTGGTGGAAGCCCGAGCGCCGACCCTCGGCGGGCATCGGCGACGTGAGCCCGTCGAGCCACTCGGTCTCGACCCGGATGTCCTCCAGGAGGTCGTCGGCGAGGTCTCGGCTCACGCCGTTGCGCACGACGATCCGCTGGACGGTGAGGTCCGCGAGGTCGTCGGGCATGGGGTAGGCCGGGACCAGCCAACCCTTCATCCGCAGCCGGTCCGAGAGGTGGTAGAGATCCCAGTTCTCGGTGTGGCCCGGCTTGAGCCGCCACGCGAACACCGGGATGTCCGACCCGTCGTTCCACAGGTCGAACGCGCCGATCTCCGCGATGCCGTGCGCGAGGTACCTGGCGACGTCCTGGCACTCCTGCTGGATCGCCGTGTAGCCCTCCCGGCCGAGGCGCAGGAACTGGAAGTACTGGAGCAGCACCTGGGCGCCCGGCCGCGAGAAGTTGAGCGCGAGCGTCGGCATGTTCCCGCCGAGGTAGCTCACCCGGAAGATCAGCTCCTCGGGCAGCGCGTCGAGCGTGCGCCACACGACCCAGCCGACCCCGGGGTACACGAGGCCGTACTTGTGGCCCGAGGTGCTGATCGAGTGCACGCGCTCCAGACGGAAGTCCCACTCGATCTCCGGCTGGAGGAACGGCGCGATCATGGCGCCCGACGCCCCGTCGACGTGGATCGGGACGTCGAGACCGGTGCGCTCCTGGAGCGCGTCGAGCGCCGCCGCGATCTCCTTCACCGGCTCGTACATGCCCGTGTAGGTCACGCCCATGATCGCGACGACCCCGATCGTGTTCTCGTCGACGTACTTCTCGAGGTCGCTGCCGTCCAGGCACGGGTGCTCCTCCGAGATCGGGACGTACCGCGCCTCGACCTCGAAGTAGTTGCAGAACTTCTCCCAGCACACCTGGACCGCCGAGCTCATGACGAGGTTCGGCCGGTCCGCCGGCTCGCCCGCCGCCCGGCGCGCGAGCTGCCACCGCCGCTTGAGCGCCAGGCCCCCGAGCATGCACGCCTCGGACGAGCCGATGGTCGACGTGCCGATGCAGTCCTGGACGTCGGGCACGTTCCACAGCGAGCCGAGGATGCGCCAGCAGTTCTCCTCGACCGCCGCGGTGCGCGGGTACTCGTCCTTGTCGACCATGTTCTTGTCGTAGACCTCGGCGTAGAGCCGGTCCGCCTCGTCGCCCATCCACGTCGCGACGAACGTCGCGAGGTTGAGGCGCGAGTTGCCGTCGAGCATCACCTCGTCGTGGACGACCTGGTAGGCGGACGTCGGCTCCATCTCGGCGTCCGGCAGGGTGAACCGTGGCGCGACCGCCCGCACGCCCGCTCGCGTGTAGGTCGGGCGCAGGACGTGCTGCTCGTCGGTCATGCTGGTTCCTTCCGACACGCCGGGTTCCGGCTCGTTCGATGGTCCCGACGGCGTCGCGTCAGGCGAGGGCCTTGGCCTTGAGAGCGGCGAACTCCTGCTGGTCGATCGCGCCCGCGTCGAGCAGCGCCTTGGCGTCCGCGATCTGCGAGGACGGGGACGCGCCCGCCGCGCTGCGGATGTACGCGTCGGTCGCCGCCTGGGCGCTCGCGACGCTCTGCGCGTGGCGCTCACCCATGCCCTTGCCGCGCGCGATGAGGTAGATCAGCGCCGAGAGGAACGGCACGACGATCAGCGCGATGACCCACACCGCCTTCCACCACCCGCTGAGGTGCCGGTCGCGGAACAGGTCCGCGACGATCTGGAAGAGGACCACCAGATACATGACGAAGAAGAACCACCACACCATGAGCCAGAACCAGTCCCAGAAGGTGTCCATGTCCATGCCTTTCGTGTCGGGGGCGTCCTCGCTCAGTCGGCGAGGATCCTGGCCTTCTGCGCCTCGAACTCCTCGGGGCTGAGCACCCCCTGGTCGCGGAGCGCGCCGAGCTGGGTGAGCTGTTCGATCCGGGCGTCCATCCCGGACGGCGCGGCCGGGGCGGGTGCGGCGGGCGGCGCGTACGCGGCCGGCGCCGGCGCGTACTGCTGCGGCGGCGGGGCGTACTGCGGCTCCTGCGCGGCCTCCTGGGCCGCCCATCGGCCCGCCTGACGGCGGGAGACGCGGTTGGAGACGGCGGTCGCCGTCCCGGCGATGACGGCGGTGCGCGCGACACCGCGGAGCAGTCCTGGCACGGGATCCTCCTTCGGGGGCCGGATCAGGCGTCCGGCTCGGTGGCGTCCAGCGACGCGAGGAGCGCCTGGACCGGGATGCGCCCGCTCGCGACGAGCTGGGCGCCGTTGCGGCGCAGGGCGGTCGCGAAGGGCGCCGCCCAGACGTTCTCGTAGACCAGCACGACCGCCGTCATGCCGGGGTCGACGGCGCTCGCGGCCTCGTCGAGGTCGTCGTCGCCGAGCAGGCCGGACCGCGAGCCCTCGAACACCGCGAGGTTCGTCGACCCGTCGTCGAGCTCCTCGAGCCCGAGGCCGATGACGCTGCCGTCGTCCTCCCGGCGCACGACCACGAGGTCGAGCACCCGGATGATGCCGCGGTCCACGAGGTCGACGAGGTGCGGGAAGGCCGCGTCGCCCGTCGCACGGTCGGTCGGGAGCTCGATGACCAGGAAGTCGATCGGCCCGCTCTCCCGGAGGTCGCCGAGCTCGTCACCGAGCCGGTCGCTGAGTTCCTGCGTCATGGTCCGTCCTCTCCGCATCCGTCCCGCGCGGCGCGCGGGCCTGTCCTCAGGTTTGCGCCCGCCGCCGGTCACGTCCTCACGCAGAACACGTGAAGTGGCTCCGGGGGCGGGACGTCGTCGCGACCGCTCACCCGCCGTGGCGGGGTGCCTCGTTCACGGGCAGCAGGTACTCCACGTGCATGGCGTCGATGCGCCCGTCGAGAGCGAACGGCATGCGGTCGGCGTACGCGCGGGAGACCGCACCGCCGTACGCGCGCCCGACGTCGAGGCAGTCGTTCGCGGAGAACAGCAGCGGAGCGCTCACGGGCACGGTTCCCGAGCCCACGTCGTCGCCGTCGACCCGCAGCACCACCTCGAGCGGACCCCCCGGACGCGGCTCCACGTATGTCGTCACGACCTCCACGGTGTGGTCGCCGGCCGCGAGCGGCGCGCTCGACCGGACCACGGTCCGCTGGATGAGGAAGAGGTTGTACTCGTACGTGAGCACCCCGTCGAGCAGGAAGCACGTGAGCCCGCCGCCCGCTCCCCCGAGCTTGTAGAGCACGCCATTCGCGGCGTCGGGGACGGACAGCCGGATCGTCACGTGGTTCGGCCGGTTGCCCAGCGCGGGCGCGCAGAACTCCGGGATGCGCACCGTGTCGCCCGAGAGGTCCCACGCGGTGTACGGCGGGCTGATCCGGTCCTCGGGGTGCATGACCGGCACCCACAGGCCGCCGCCCACCGGGAGGGCGTCGTTGCGCGCCGCCTCGATGGCGAAGAGCTCCTTGAGCTCCGCGAGCTTCTCGGGGTGCTCCGCGGCGAGGTCGTGCGCCTGGCTCCAGTCCTCGTCGAGGTGGTACAGCTCCCACCGGTCCTGGTCCGGGGTCCAGGTCTGGATCCCGGCGGGCATCCCCTGGACCCACGGCAGGCGGGGACCGGTCGCCGAGGCCATCCAGCCGTCGGCGTAGATCGACCGGCTGCCCATGATCTCGAAGTACTGCGTCCGACGGCGACCCTCGGCGCCGGCGTCGTCGATCGAGTACGCGAAGCTCGTCCCGTCGATCGGGTCCTGCGGGATGCCGTTCACCGTCTCGGGGTGGGAGATGCCGAGGATCTCGTAGATCGTCGGTGCGAGGTCGACGACGTGGTGGAACTGCGTGCGCGGCACGGGGTCCGGCTCGATGTGCCCGGGCCAGCTCACGAACATCGGGTTCCGCGTGCCGCCCAGGTGGGACGCGAGGAGCTTCATGCCCTGGTACGGCGACGACCCGGCCCACGCCCACGCGGCGTGGTACTGGTTGTCCGTCGCCGGAGTGCCGAGGGCGTCGAGCCCGCCGAGCTCCTCGAGCGCGGCGATGTGCTGCTCGACGGTCGACGGGATGCCGTTCTGCGCGAGCAGCTCGCTGATCGTCCCGTTCTGCCCCTCGCCCGACGAGCCGTTGTCGCCCCAGATGTAGACGACGATCGTGTTGTCGGCGTAGCCCAGCCGCTCGACCTCGTCGAGCAGACGCCCGGCCTGCACGTCCGCGTGCTCGCCGAACCCCGCGGCGACCTCCATGAGCCGCGCCTGGAACGCCTTCTGGTCGTCCGGGATGTCGTCCCACCCGGCGAGGCTCTCGGGGCGCGGCGTCAGCTCGGCGTCCTCGGGCACCCAGCCCGCCGCCTTCGCGCCCGCGAGCGCACGCTCCCGGTAGACGTCCCAGCCGTCGTCGAACGCTCCGGCGTACTTGTCCGCCCACTCCTTCATGATGTGGTGCGGCCCGTGCAGCGCGCCGGTGGCCCAGTACACGAAGAACGGCTTGTCCGGCGCGTTCGCCTTGTGGTCGCGCAGCCAGCGCATCGCGTCGTCGGCGATGTCCTCGCTGAGGTGGTACCCCTCCTCCGGGGTCTTCGGCGGCAGCGTCGGGGTCGTGTTCCGCACCAGGTGCGGCTCGTACTGCGACGCCTCGCCCGCGAGGAAGCCGTAGAAGTACTCGAACCCGTACCCGGTGGGCCAGCGGTCGAACGGGCCGGCCGCCGTCGTCTCCTCCGCCGGCGTGTTGTGCCACTTGCCCCACGCGCCGGTCGCGTACCCGTACTGGCGCAGCACCTCGGCGATCGTCGCGCTGCTCTTGGGGATGTGCCCCGAGTACCCGTCCCAGTCGTTCGCGAGCTCCGCGATCTGGCCGTTGCCGACGCGGTGGTGGTTGCGCCCGGTGAGCAGCGACGCACGGGTCGGGGAGCACATCGCGGTCGTGTGGAACCGGTTGTAGCCGATGCCGTTCGCGCGGACCCGGTCGAGCGTCGGGGTGCGCACCGCGCCGCCGAGCGTCGTCGGGAGCGCGGGCCCCGCGTCGTCGATGAGGATGACGACGACGTTCGGCGCGTCCGGGGGCAGGTGCCGTTCCGGCGGGCGCGGCGAGTAGGTGGACTCCTGGATCGTCCGGCCGGCGACGCTCCCCGACCGGCGGGGCGGGAACGGCAGGGATCGCTCGGCGGGGAGCGGCCGTCCGACGACCGTCCGGCGGGGCTCGTCACTCATCGTGTCTCTCCTGTCTGTCCACGACCTCACGGACCGGCGGCGCCGGCCGGACCGGCTCAGGTCGCCGGACCGTCGTGCAGGTGGGGAGCGCCCGGCGGCCCGACGACGCGTCGACCGTAGGTCCACCGCCACCGGGAGGGCATCACGCAGATCGCGCGATCGACGGCGCGGCGCCCCGCGGCAGCGGCCGCTCAGCTCCCGAGCAGACCGAGCGCCACGGCGCGCTCGACCGCGGCGCCGCGCGTCGTCGCGCCGAGCTTGCGATAGATCGCGCCGACCTGGGTGCTCACCGTGTTGCGGGAGACGAAGAGCCGACGCCCGATCTCCGCCATGGTGAGGTGGGTCTGGAGGTACGGCAGCAGCCGGAGCTCGGCCGGGGTGAGCGGCGGAGCGCCGTGGGTCGCGGCGACCGTCTCGAGCCGTTCCCGGAACGCGGCCACCTCGCCCGCCAGGAGGCCGACACGGGGACGGCGGCGCAGCACCTCCGCAGCCTCGGCGGCGAGGTGCGACGCCGTCGTGCGGTCCCCGAGGGCGAGGCACGCGTAGCCGAGCTGGAGCCGGACGCGCAGCGCGAGGTACGGCATGACGTACGTGCAGGGGACCCGTGCGCGCATCCCGCGCGCGACGAACCGCTCCGCCGCCGTGCGCTCGCCACGGTGGGCGGCCACGCGGGCGCGCGCGGCGAGGGCGATCGCGGTGGTGGAGTAGCCCTCCATGTGGTGCGCGTCGACCGTCTCGACGGCGGCGCGAGCATGCCGCTCGGCGTCGTCCCACCGTCCCTCGTCCATCGCGAGGATCGCCAGCTCCGCCTCGCTGAGGAGCACCGAGTCCGGGTTCCCCGCCTCGGTCCCGCGAGCCGCGGCCTCGACGAACGCGTCCCGCGCCGCCTCCCGGTCCCCCACGAGCAGGTGGGCCGAGCCGAGCAGGTGGAGCGCCTGGTCCCGCCACGGACTCCAGGCGGGCTCGTGCTCGACGGCGTAGCTCGCACACGCGAGCGACGCCTCCGGGCCCTCGACGCACATCGCCGCCCTCACCTGGCACCGGGCGGACTCGAGGGCGACGCGGTCCTCGTCGGGGAGGAGGTCCGCGTCGAAGCCCTCCAGCACCGCGGCCCACCGCTCGGCTGTCGCGGACTCCCCGAGCAGCAGCGCGCGCCACGCGGCGACGACGGTGAGCTCCGGGAACGCCTCGACGACGGCGTCGCCGAGGGTCTCCAGCCACCGTGTCACGACGGCGACCCCACCGTCCTGGTACGTCGGCAGCGCGAGGCGCCCGACGAGGACGGCCGCCTCCTCGACGTCGCCCGCCGCGAGGAGGTGCTCGACCGCCCGGGCCTCGAGCCCCTCGTCGACGTGCCACGCGGCGGCGCGCCGGTGGAGCGGTGCGAGGGCGTCGGGCTCCACGCGCTCGAGCTCCGCGAGCAGGAACTCGCGGAAGAGCGGGTGGTAGCGGAACCAGCCACGGTGGTGGTCGAGCGGGACGAGGAACAGGTTCGCGTCCTCGATCTCGCGCAGGCGCGCTGCGGCGTCCGTGGTCTCGAGCACGGCGTCGCACGTCGCCGCCGAGAGCTGGTCGAGCACGGCCGTGGCGCGCAGGAAGTGCTGGGTCGGCGCGGAGAGCGTGGTCATGCACTCGCGGTACAGGTAGTCCGCGACGAACCGGTCGGTCCCCGTGAGCGACGCGGGGTCCTCGCCGTCGCGCACGAGCAGCGCGCAGAGGAAGACGCCCGTCGGCCAGCCCTCGCACCGCTCGACGACGGCGTCGATGCCGTCGTCCGGAGCGGCGCCCGCGGCCCGGAAGATCGCGCGCGCGCCGTCGGCGTCGACCCGCAGGTCGTCCGGCCCGATCTCGACGAGGTCTCCCTCCACGCGCCGCCGCGCGCCGTGCCCCGGTGTGCGACGGCTCGCGACGACGACCTGCGACCCCGGGGGCACGCCGCCGAGCACGACCTCGAGCACGTCCTGGCACGCTACGGAGCCCGCCTCGTGGAGGTCGTCGACGAACAGCACGAACGGCGTCGCGGTGCGCGCGAGCGCCGCCGCGAGCAGCGGCGCGGACCGTCCCAGCATCGCCGCCCCGGTGCCGCGCATCTCCGCGGACACCGCGGCGACCTCCGGCGAGACGGGCGCGCACGCGAGCGCGAGGAGGGTCAGGAGCGCCCCGGGGTCGTCGTCGAGCCGGTCGAGGCTGGCCCACGCGACCGCCCGGTCCTCCATGCTCGCCCACTCGGCGAGCATCGTCGTCTTGCCGTAGCCCGGCGGGGCCGACACGACGACGACCCGAGCGCCGTCGCGCCGCGCACGGTCGACGAGCCCGCGCCGCGAGACCGCACCCTGACGAGGCGCCGGTGGCCGGACCTTGCCCGCGAGCAGCGCCGTGCTGAGATCCGGTCGTGCCGTGACCGCCTGGCGGCTCCCGTGGGACACTCCAGCAGCCTAGGAGCGGCCTACGGACCCCTCAACAGGAGCGGGTGAAATCACCCGGGAGCGCCGCGACGGCGGCCCGGAGCGGGGCCTCAGGGCACGCCACCGGGCTCCTCCGCGTCGTCCCAGCCTTCGACGGGTTCGAGGCCCAGCGCGAGCGCGACCCGCGGTGCCGCGGCGACGACCGTCGGCAGCCCGACGACCGGCACGACCGCGGCGAGGACCGCCACGACCTCCGCGGGGTCGACACCCGCCTCGACCGCGTCGTCGATCTCGGCCCCGTACGTCGGCACCGACGCACCGACGGCGACGGCGGCCGCGATCCGCACCAGGGCCCGGTCCCGCCCGGTGAGCGCGTCCTCCCCGAGGTCCCCACGGTCAGCGACGCGCTCGTCGTTGACGGTGAGCAACCGGAGCAGCTCTGCGTGATCCACGACGACCACCCACCCTTCCGACGCCTCGCCGACCGGGGTTGACCACCCGGGTCCGTCGTCCGCCCCTCCACCAGCATGCCGACGGCCCGGCGCGGGGTCGTCACGCAGAACGCGTGACGACCACGACGGCGCGGCGGTCGCCCGTCCGGGTGCCGCGCCGCCCCAGCACGAACGGCGCGGCACCCCGATGGACGCTCAGGCCGGTCGGACGGCTCCCGACAGGCCGGTGAGGACGTCCCCGCCGGTGACGTGCTGGCCTGGCTTACGGGCCAGGAGGATCTCGGTGAGCGCGGACTCGAGCGCGCGCGGCAGTCCGAGCGCGTGCAGGTGCGACACGCGCACCGACAGGGGCCGGTCCGCCGTGAGCACGCGGTGGGCGCGCTCCTTGTCGTCGTAGGGGACGCGAGCACGGTCGAGCGCGGCGAACACGCGGGCGGCGACGTCGTTGTCCGCGAGGCGGGGGTCGTGCCCGAGGTCGACGACGAGGCGGGACGCCGGTGCGACCGCCTCCACCGTGACGTGCAGCCCGCGGTCGTCGCGCTCGACGAGGGCGTCGGCGGGCGTGCCGTCGACGGTGACGACGGGTGCGACGTCGTCGACCGGACGGCCGCCGGCCACCCCGAGCGCCGGGAACGTCACCGTCCAGCGCCGCACCGGAGGCACCACGCGCGCGTCCCCCTGGACGGGTCCGACGGCGGCGCGGCCCGTCGCCTGGTCGAACGTCACCGGTGTGCGCGCCTCGTGGGGGGCGGCCCCCGGGGTCTCGCCGAGCAGCCCGCCGGGGAGGCCGCCCGGGGGGAGGCCCTCCGCGTCCTCGACGAGGTCGAGCGCGCCGTCGGACCCGACCACGACGAGCACCTCGACGTGCTCGGGGTGCGCGACGCCGTTGCCGGGCACCGTCGCGCCGTCGAGCGGCACGACCGCGCCGGTGCGCGCGAGGACGGGGATGCCCGTGAGGTCACGGTGCAGCCACACCTCCCGACCGCCGTCGTAGACCAGCCCGCCGAGCAGGTCGACCCACGTGCCCTCCGGGAGCCACGCGCGCACCGCGGCGGCTCCGGAGGCGCTGTCCGCGGGTGCCGTGATCGGCGCGACGACGAGCTCGGACCCGAAGAGGTACTGGTTGCCGGCCGCATAGGCCTCGGGAGCCTCCGGCCACTCGTGGTAGAGCGGCTGGACGAGCGGGACGCCCTCGCGCGCGGCCCGGACGTTCATCGTGTGCAGGTACGGCAGCAGGCGGTGACGCAGGCGCAGCGCCGCGACCTGGGCGTCGCGGGCCTCGGCGCCGAACGTCCAGGGCTCCTTGCGCGTGAACGGGTTCCCCGCCGAGTGCAGCCTCAGGATCGGCGAGAAGACGCCGTACTGCACCCAGCGCGTCGCGAGCTCGTCGTCCTTGGTGCCGTGCATGTGGCCGCCCACGTCGTGGCTCCACCACCCGTACCCGATGTTGCTCGCGGTCGCGGTGAAGTAGGGCTGGAAGTCGAGCGACTCCCACGAGATCACGGAGTCGCCCGAGAACCCGACGGGGTAGCGATGGCTCCCGGGACCGGCGTACCGGGAGAAGGTCAGGGCTCGCGTCGCCCGGCCCGCGGCGGCCCGCGACTCCTCGCCCGCGTTGTCGAGGTAGTGCACGTGGTTGAGCATCCACAGCGGGTCGACGCCGGGCACGCGCGAGACGCCGCCCTGCTGCCAGTCGACCCACCAGAAGTCGACGCCGTCGCGCTCGAGCCCGCGGTGCAGCACCTCGGTGTAGGCACGCAGGAAGTCGCGGTCCGTCACGTCGAACGGGATCGGCTCGCCGTGCTCGGGGTCGCGACCGAGCGCGGTGGCCATCTCCGGGTAGGCGTCCTCGAACGCGCGGACCCCGTCCGCGGGGTGCACGTTGAGCGTGACGCGCAGGCCGTCGTCGTGCAGGGACCGCAGGAACGCCGCCGGGTCGGGGAACAGGTCGCGGTTCCAGGAGTATCCGGTCCAGCCGCTCCCGTGGCGCGGGTCGACGTCGGTCACGTGCCAGTCCATGTCCAGCACCGCGACCGACAACGGGACGCCCTCGCGACGGAAGCGCCGCACGAGCTCGGCGTACGAGTCGGCCGAGTACCGGTGGAAGCGGCTCCACCACGTGCCGAGCGCGTAGCGGGGCAGCACCGGCTGCGGGCCGGACAGCGCGTAGAACGCCCGCAGCGCGGCCCGGTAGTCGTGCCCGTACGCGAAGACGTACAGGTCCTGGCGCGACCCGTCGCGCGGGACGACCCAGCCGTCGTCGGCCAGGACGAGGCTGGTCGAGTCGTCGATCACGGCCCAGCCGTCGCGCGAGACCACCCCGGGGCCCAGCGGGACCGGGCCGTCCGCCTCGTCGAGGGTGCGCGCCGTCCCGCCGAGGTTGCCCGGCCCGTTCCCGACGGCGTCGGGCTCCACGGGGACGGCCGTCGCCGGGACGCCCGGCCCGCGCTGCCCGTACCGCCACACCCCGTGGTAGGCCGAGTGCGCGCCGAGCACCTCGACGCTGAGCCCGCTCGCGCTGAACGGCCCCCCGTCGTACCGCAGGCGCAGCCGGTCCGTGACGATCTCGACCCCGCCCGCGGAACCGGTGCCGGACCGGGTCACCCGGAAGTCCGGCACCGGCAGGTCGCGGTGCAGCGCGAACGCCGACGCACGGTCCTCGAACACGCCGTCCTCCGCGCGTTCGAGCCGCACGAGACCGTCGGCGAGCACCGTGATCCGGTACCCGTCGCCCCGGATCGTCGCCCCGGGACGGGCGACGGGGCTGGTGGCGAGGCGGGGCGGGAAGGTCATGTGCGGTGGTTCCTATCGGTGCTGGCTCGGGATGCTGGGTCGATGCCGGGTCGGCCGCCGAACCCGGGTTTACGGGCGGACACGGTGCCGAACCCGGGGATGTCGGCGGGTTCGGCAACCAGGGGTGCTGCAACCCCGGGTTCGGCACCGGTGGGTGGGCCGGGCCGTCACGGTCACGGGCGGGTCACCCCGCACGCGAGGCCGTCGAGCGTGGCGGCGTCGAACGCCGGGGCGACGCGGAGGCCGGGGACGTGCGTGGTGCCGAGCACGACGAACGTCGTGCTGCGCCCCGGGCGCAGCACGGTCCGGCCCGACGCCGTGACCCGCGTGCCGTCCTGCGCGACGGTGGCGCCGATCCCCGCGGCCGCGACGTCGCCCGGCCGCGCGTACCACGCGAGCTCCCAGCCATCCAACGGCTCGGTGCCGGTGGTGGTGACGCGCACGGTCGTGAGCGTCGTGCCCCCGACGGTGACCGTCCCCGCCTCGACCGAGCACGTCGCGGGCGCGTCCTCGAGGAGGCCGTCGTTGCCGCCCTCGTCGTGGACGGTGCCCCACAGGTGGTGGTCGCCGTCCGGCTGCGTGGTGACGCCCGAGACGCGGACGTCGGAGAACCGGTGGTCGCCGCCGAGGCGCACGGCGACGCCGTACGACCCGGTGCGCTCGATCGTCGTGTCGCCGACCCGCAGGTCATTGACCCAATGGCTGCCGCTCACGAGCAGTCCCTCGTACGTCGAGTCGAGGATCTCGGTGCCGCGGATCACGACGGGCGTCGTGATGTGGCTCGTGTCCGCGAACACCCAGATGCCGCCGAACGACGTGCTCCAGTTGGGTTCCCACCCACCGGTGCGGATCAGCGTGCTGTCCTCGACGACCGTGGTTCCCGAGAACGGCACCGGGTTGAAGCGCGTGCTGACCGCGACACCCGCGGCGGCGGTGAGCGTGTCGCGCACGACGAGACCCGAGACACGGTTCGAGTCGCCGCCGTAGATCGCGGCTCCGTTGCCCAGCAGCGGGCTCGTGACCGTGCTGCGCACGAACGAGGAGCGCGTCACCGCGCCGCCCGAGGACCACATCGCCATCGCGTCGTCGCCGGTGTTGCGCACCGTCGTGTGCTCCACGCGCGTGTCCGTGACCCGGCCGTGCAGGTGGACGCCGTCGGCGAACGTGTCGCGCACGCGGAGCCCGAGCGCGTACAGGCCGTCGGTGCCGGTGTCGGCCCAGAGACCGACCTTCGTGTGCCTGACCCACACGTTCTGCACGAGCGAGCCCTGCCCGAAGCTGCCCTCGAGCGCCGCGTCGAACCGGGCGTCGTCGCGGAACCGGACGTCGCCGTCGACCATGAGGTCCGCGATCGTCACGCCCGACCCCTGAGCGTAGAAGCCGCCCTTGCCGGCGCGGCCCGCGACCACGGAGTACCAGGGCCCCGCGCCGCGGACCGTGACGTCGTGCACGCGCACGCGGTCGGTCAGCGTGAAACGGCCGGGCGGGACCCACACGCCCGTCCCGGCCTCGCGCGCCGCGGCGACCGCAGCGACGAACGCGGCGGTGTCGTCGGTCGGGGTGGCTGTGGACGAGTCCGTGGAGGAGTCGTCCGAGGCGCCGTGGTCGCGCACGTCCACGAAACCGGGAGG
This sequence comes from Cellulosimicrobium cellulans, assembly GCF_016921195.1. Taxonomy (GTDB): domain Bacteria; phylum Actinomycetota; class Actinomycetes; order Actinomycetales; family Cellulomonadaceae; genus Cellulosimicrobium; species Cellulosimicrobium cellulans_F. Next base: position 262,697 of record NZ_JAFGYF010000001.1, on the reverse strand, counting down.
TGCCGTGAGCGGCGCGGGCGCGACCTCGGTCTCCACGAGGTCGACGGTGTACGGGAGGTCGGCGGAGGCGCTGTCGCGCTGGAGGCGCAGCGTCGTGCCGGCCTTCAGCTCGCGCGGGAGCACCACGCGCGTCTCGTCGAAGAACCGCTGGGCCCCGCCCTGCGTGGGGTCGTTGCCGTACGGATAGCCGCCGTAGACGTGGGAGTAGCGCGAGGTGACGTCGACGTCGGCGACCTTGCGCCCGCCCGCGTAGACGCCGAGCGAGCCGTCCTGGCCCGTCCCGTCGGTCGAGTCCGGCACCGAAGCGCGCAGCACGATCGCGTTCGCCGGCTCCGTGAGGGTCCACTCGACGTGCTCGCCGGTGCGGTCGAGCGTGACGGCCTGACGGCCGGACGCCTCGGCCGCGACCGTGCGGAACGCGCGGCTCGGCGCGAGCACCTCGCCGGTCGTGCGGCCGTGCTCGGCCTCGTACGTCGTCGCGGGCGTGGACGCGCCGCGGTCCGCGAACGGTTCGCCGCGCTGCAGCGTCACGCGGTCGATCTCCAGGCCCGACGGCGCCGGCGCACCCCGGTCGGGCGCGTCGCCCTCGGCGCCCGTGCGGCGCAGCTCGACGCTGCCCAGCCCGGCGCGGAGCGGGAGGGTCACCGCGACGTCGCCCCAGCGCTCGCGCGGGGCCAGCACGAGACGCCCGACGGGCTGCCCGTCCACCGCGAGGACCACGTCCTGGTCGGCGCCGGTGCTGTTGCGGTACCGGAACGTCACGGTCTGGTCGCCGGCCTTCGCCGCGTCCACCGCGACGACGAGGCGCGCACGGGGAGAGGCCAGATCGACGCCCTCCGCCCCGGCGGTCGCGCCGTTCGCGGTGAACGCGTCCTCGGCCTCGTACTGCCGGCCGGTGCGCGGGGTCGTCGTGCGCAGGACGTCCGCGACGTCGTCGTACCGCGTGTCCGGGCCCGAGCCCGGCTCCGTGCCGGGCTCGGTCGCACCGCCGCCAGGCGTCGAGAGGTCGCCGACCGTCGTCAGCGCGATCGCGTCGAGGTTGACGTTGCCCGTGTCGCCGGCGTCGAAGCGGTAGACGACGGTCTGCTCGCCCGCGGCGAGCGACACGACCTCCTGGTGCACGAACCACGTGCTCCACGAGGCGCCCACGGCGGAGGGCAGCGTGACCTGCCGGTCCTCGGTCGCGCCGTCGTGCACGACGACCTGCGAGAGCGTCATGTCGGAGCCGAGCCCGTTCGCGTACCGGAGGTTGAGGCCGTACTCGCCGGCCTCCGGGACGACGAGCGTGAACGTCACGCTCGCGGTCCCCGTGTGGTCGATGACGAACCCGTCGACGAACCCGGTCCCGGAGAACCCGAGGTGGTTGTCGTTGACGCCCGCGCCCCCGGCGAGCACCGCGTGCTCCGCCTCGAGCTCGATCGGCAGCACCCCGGCCACCGCGGCCTCGGACGACGGGGCGGGCAGGACGGCGGGCTCCGCCGCCGCGGGCCCGGCGACCAGCGCGGCCCCGACGAGCGCGGCGACCACAGCCCCCGCTGCGGGCATGGAATGGGCCCTGTCGGAACGATTCGAACGTGCCCATTTCATGCCCGCAGCAAGGGTGGGGGTGGAGGTGGGCCAGGTTCGGTGCACGACGATCTCCTTCGACCGCAGGACGGACGGCTGGGGGGTGGTCTGCGGGGGCGTGGGCGAGACGCCGAACCCGGGGTTGTAGGCCGGTACGGTGCCGAACCCGGGGATACGGGCGGGTTCGGCACCGGGGGGTGCAGCAACCCCGGGTTCGGCGGTGGGCGTCAGCCCTGGGCGGCGTCGAGGAGCGCCTGGGCTTCCTTCTGCGCCTGGGCGACGAGTGCCGGGATGTCGGCGTTCTCGTCCGTGAGCACGGCCTGGACGACCGGGTCGAGGAGCGCGTAGATCTCCTGCGTCGAGCGCGCGGGCTCCGGAACGATCGGCTGGTCGAAGATGTTCTCGGTGTAGGAGCTCATCTGGTCCACCGGCACGTTGACGTACTCCGCGGTCCAGGCGCGCGACTCGAGGTAGGTCTGCTCGTCGAAGACCGGGAGCTCCGGGGCGCCGACCGGCTGGTCGTTCGCGACGGCGGTCTCCGCGTCGAGCTTCGCCGCCGCCTCGTCGGTGAGCTTCTCCATGTAGTAGAAGTCGATCCACTCGACGCCGGCCGCCTGCTCCTCGGGCGACGCCTTCGCGCTCACCGCGGCGAGCGTGCCGCCGCCGAGGACGCCGCCGTCGCCGACGAGGGGGATGACGGTGAGCCCGTAGTCGTCCGGGTTCATCGCGTTCTGCGTGAAGAGGTTGCCGTAGTTGCCGCCGCCCGAGACGTACATCCCGATCTGACCCGCGGCGAAGTCCTGGTTGATGCTCCCCCAGTCGTAGAGGAAGTTCGCGCCCATCGAGTCGTCCTCCCACCGCAGCGCGTGCAGGTACTCGAGCACCTCGGTGAGCTCGGGCGTGTCGATCGTCGACGTCGCGGTCTCGCCGTCGAACTCCTGGACGTACCCGCCGAACGCGTTGGTGAGCGTCGTGAGGATCCAGCCGCCCGTGTTGCTCGACGTCATGGTCGCGTAGCCCGCGACGCCGGTGGCGTCCGCGATGGTCTTCGCGTCCTCGCGGACCTCCTCCCACGTGGTCGGCGGGTCGTCGGGGTCGAGCCCGGCCTGCTCGAACAGCGTGCGGTTGTAGTGCAGGCCCTGGCTGTAGGCGGCGATGGGCACGGCCCACATCGAGCCGTCGGCGGCCTGGCCGGCCTGCGCGACGTTCGGGTTGAAGTCCTCCGCGTACGGGAGCTCGGCGACGAGGTCGCTGATGTCGGCGATCTGCTCGCGCTCGATGAGGCCACGGCCGTCGGTGAACGGGATGGTGAAGACGTCGGGGAGCGTGCCGCCCGCGAGCTCGGTGGCGAAGGTCGTGCCCTCCCAGGTGTACTCGCGCGCCGTGACGGTGATGTCCGGGTGCTCCTCCTCGAACTGGGCGACGCGCTCGTCGAACTTGGCTCGCGCGTCGTCGTCCAGGCCGGCGTCGATCGAGACCTCGATCTCGACCGCGCCGGAGCTCGCGGCGCCGTCGCCCTCGCCGCCGGTGCTGCACGCGGTCAGGGTGAGGACCAGGGCGCCGGTGAGCGCGGCCGCGCCCGCCGTGGTTGCTGACTTCATCGTCTCTCCTCGCTGAGGACTCCGGGCCATGATGCCCGCGTCTGCTGGGTGTCGGGAACGCGCTGCCCCTCGACGCCGCCGGTACGTCCCGTCGGTCGCCGTCCCCACCGTGAGCAGTGCAGGTTTAGCGCTACACGTTTAACGCTAAACGCGCTTAGGATCGGCGTCAAGCGACCGACGGGTCACGAGTTGGTCACGGCGCCCGGACGCCGTCGCCGCTACCGTCGACCCTCGGGCCGACCCGCGCCCCGCCCACGACCGAAGGAGCCGTGCCGACGATGGCCCGCGTCACGCTCAAGGACATCGCCCGCGAGGCGGGCGTGTCCGTCATGACCGTCTCCAACGTGGTGAACGGCAACCTCGGCCGCGTCTCCCCCGCGACGGCCCGCGAGGTCGAGCGCATCGTCGCCGCGCGGGGCTACGTGCCCAACGGTCCGGCGCAGAGCCTCGCGGCCCGGCGCACGCGTCTCGTCGGGCTCCTGCTGCCCGACCGCGCCGACGGCGGCAGCCTGCTCGGCAGCCCGCACGACGTCGCCGTCGCCGGGGCCGTCGAGGCGCGCCTGCGCGAGCGCGACCACCACCTCATGCTGCGGGGCGTCACGCACCACCGCGACGTGCTCGACTCCGTGCAGCGCTGGAACCTCGACGGGATCGTCGTCATGGGGTTCACCGACGACGAGCTCGCGACGCTCGACCTGCCGCGGGGCGTGCCCGCCGTGGTCGTCGACACCTACGTGGACGCCCCCGGTGCCGCGACCGTGCGTGCCGACGACTTCGAGGGCGGGCGGCTCGCGGGCGCGCACCTGCGCGCCCTGGGTCACCGCGAGGTCGTGCTGTGCGGGCCCGTGGGCACGACGAGCCAGGTCGTCCGCGAGCGCCTCGCCGGCTTCCGCGCGGGGCTCGGCCTCGACCCGGCCGACGCGGCCGAGCCGAGCGCGCCCGACCGTCACACCCGGGAGGAGGGAGCGGCGCAGGACGTGGTCCGTGGCGAGGCGGGGGACGGCGTCGTGCTGCACGTCGTACCGGCGAACACGACGTACGACGACGGCCTCGACGCCGCCGCGCGCGTCGCGGCCAGCCATCCCGGCGCGACGGCCGTCTTCGCGACGGCGGACGTCCTCGCCGCGGGGATCTCGCGCGGGCTGGCGCAGGCCGGGGTCAGCGTGCCGGGCGAGGTGTCCGTCGTCGGGTTCGACGACGCCGAGATCGCCCGGTACGTCGATCCGCCGCTCACGACGGTCGCGCAGGACACCGCGCTCAAGGGACGCACCGCGGCGGACCTGCTCCTGGACGCGCTCGACGACGGCGCGTCCCGACCCCGACGCACCGCCCTCGGCGCGACCCGCGACGAGCCGGCCGAGGGCCCGACGGGCGTCACCCGCATCGACGTCGCGCTGGTCGAGCGACGGTCGACCGCGGCCGCGCCGTAGCCGCGGCTGCCCGTGACCGGTACGACGGCGGTCGGGACCTGGTCCTCGCGTCGTTCGCCGAGCACGCGGGCGGGTCGCGCTGACCGGTCCCCGCTTGCGGGTGGAGCCCGCCGCCCCGAGCGTGGTGAGGGTCCGGGACGGGCCGCGAGGCCGGTCCGCCGACGCGAGCGTCGTGCGCCGAGGCGACGCCCACCGAGGAGGCCGCCATGACCGAGAGCAGCAGCGGACGTCACGCGTCCGAGACCACGGCGGACGCCGCGGCCATGCCCGCCCCCGACGCCGAGCGCAAGCCCGACTCCCCCACCGACCTGCACAAGCCGTCGTGGGGGTTCGCGCTCAAGGGTGCGGTCCGCGAGTTCATGGACGACCAGTGCACCGATCTCGCCGCGGCCCTCACGTACTACGCCGTGCTCGCCTCCGCACCCGCTCTCCTGGCGCTCGTCTCGCTGCTGGGCCTCGTCGGTGACGGCGAGAAGGCCGTGGACTCGGTGCTCACGAGCGTCGAGGGCGTCGTCCCGTCCACGACGCTCGACATGATCGAGCCGCTCGTCGAGCAGGCCGCGAACACCGACAAGGCCGGGTTCGCGCTCGTCATCGGTGTCGTGCTCGCGCTGTGGTCCGCGTCCGGGTACGTCGGCGCGTTCGCCCGGTCGATGAACCGCATCTACGAGGTCGAGGAGGGGCGACCCATCTGGAAGCTGCGTCCCGCGATGCTCGGCGTCACCGTGGTCACCGTGGTCCTCGCGGGTCTGGTCGTCGCGAGCCTCGTGCTCTCCGGGCCGATCGCGCGGCAGGTGGGCGAGCTCGTGGGCCTCGGCGACACCGCGATCGCCGTCTGGCAGGTCGCCAAGTGGCCGGTCGCGCTCCTGCTCGTGGTGATCCTCGTCGCGCTGCTCTACCACCTCACGCCCAACGTCAAGCAGCCCAAGTTCCGGTGGGTGAGCCCCGGCGCGATCCTCGCGATCCTCGTCTGGGTCGTCGCCTCTGCGGGCTTCGGGCTGTACCTCGGCAGCGGGTTCAGCAGCTACGGCGCGACCTACGGCACGCTCGCGGGCGTCATCATCTTCCTGCTGTGGCTCTGGCTGACGAACCTCGCGCTCCTGCTCGGGGCGGAGCTCGACGCCGAGGTCGAGCGCAGTCGAGAGCTCCAGGGCGGTCTCGAGGCGGAGGAGCGGCTCCAGCTCCCGCCGCGGGACACGCGCGCGAGCGACAAGAAGGCGGCCAAGCGCGAGGAGGCCGTCGAGCAGGCGCGTGCGCTGCGCGAGAGCGGGGGGCACTCCGCCGACGCCGACTCCCGGGACGGTGGCCCGACCCGCGAGACCGGCCCAGGGACGGCGCGCTCGGAGGGCGACGGCGACCGGTGCGACGCGTAAGGCGGCCTACCGGGCGGGCGCCGGGTCCGGGATCTCGTCGGGCCGGTAGCGCGGAAGGCGGCTCGCGGGGAGGATCGCCGTCGCGCTCACCCCGGCGAGGATGAGCAGCCCGATCCGCAGCGTGCCCAGGCGCGCCTCCTCGTTGAGCGCGACGGCCGCGTCCACCTGCGCCGGCGTGGCATCGGTTCCCGCGAGGACCGTGCGCAGGTCGTCGTTGCTCACGAAGTTGACGGTGTCCAGGTCCACCTGGGCGACGAGCGACGGCGGCAGCTCGGGGTGCTCGACGACGGCGCGTCCGACGCTGAACGACAGGATCGTCACGAGCAGCGCCCCCGCGAGCGCGGTGCCGACCGCCGAGGCGAGGTTCTGCGTCGTGCCGCGGACCGAGCCGACGTCGCCCGCGAGGGTCTTGGGCGCCGCGGTGACGAGCACGTTGAACACGAGCGTCACCAGGGCGCCCTGGCCGATCCCGAAGACGACGAGGCCGAGGATCGTGGGCAGCGTCTCCCAGTTGTTCGTCACGACGAGCGACAGCCAGAGCAGCGCGACGGTGGTGAGCGCGAAGCCGAAGACCCCGATCGTGCGCGGCGGGTAGCGCCGGTAGAACCGGACGACGAGCGTCGCGGTGACGAACACCGTGAGGTTGAACGGCATCATCGCGAGCGCGGTGTCGAACGGGGTGCGGCCCTGCACGATCTGGATGTACAGCGGCACGGTGAAGTTCAGCGCGGCCTCGAGCGCGACCACGACGAACATCGCGTACACCGCCGCCCGCTCGCTCGGGCGCGCGAGGACGGACAGGTCGACGAGCGGCACCTTGCCGGCGGCGGTCCGGCGCCGCGTCCACCAGAAGAACGTCTGCCCGAGCACGACGCCGAGCAGCACGAGCAGGGGCGCGGGCGAGACCCCGACGAGGTCGAACGGCGCCCCCGGCGCGGCGAAGAACAGACCCCACGCGTTGAGGTTGTTGAAGCCGAGGGTGAGCGCGACGACCGCCGCGCCGACGAGCAGCGCGGCCACGAGGTCGATCCGGATACCGGGGTCGCCGGCGTCGGAGCCGGAAGCTGAGGACGAAGACGGCGACGGCGAGCGCCAGGACGATCGCGAACGTGGGCCGCCAGCCGATGAGCGTCCCGAGCGCGCCGCCGATGAAGAACGCGCTCATGCCCGACACCGCGCGCGCCGACCCCAGCGACCCGATCGCCGTCGCCTGCTGGGCTCCGCGGTAGTTCTCCGCGATGAGGGCGACCAGGGCGGGCACGATGATCGCGGCCGAGGCGCCGGCGACGGCCTGGCCCGTGATGGCCCACGCGACGGTCGGCGAGAGGATCATGAGCAGCGCCGACCCGGCGAACGTCGCCACGACGACGCGGAAGATCGCGACCCACCCGATCCGCTGCCCCAGCTTCGCCCCGGTCATGACGAGCGCGGCGACCGCGAGGCCGTAGACGACGATCGTCGTGCTCGCGACGGTCGGCGGGACGCCGAAGTCCTCCACCATGCCGCCCAACGACACCGGTAGGGCGGCGACGTTGAACGACATGAGGACCTGCGCGAGGAACAGGCCGACCATCGGCACCCACGACCGACGGTCCTCCGTCGCCGGTGCGGTGCTGCTGTCGACGACACGGGTGCTCACGATGCCGGGTCCCTTCTCTCGGTCGGGCGGGTGGGCGTCACGGGGACCTGGGGGGACGACGCGAACAGGTTGAGGCCGAGCGTGCGCGAGAGGTAGGCGGTCGCACGCTGCCCGCGCACGCTGTTCCCGGCCGGGTCCAGGGGCGGGGAGTACGTGCCGATCGCCCCCTTGCCGGGCGCGACGGCGACGATCCCTCCCGCCACGCCGGACTTGGCGGGGAGGCCGATCTCGAACAGCCACTCCCCCGAGCGCTCGTACATCCCGGTCGCGGCGAGCACCGCGAGCGTGTCGCGGCACACCTGCGCCGAGACCACGCGCTCGCCCGTGACCGGGTTGACGCCGCCGTCCGCGAGCGTCGCCCCCATGACCGCGAGGTCGCGCGCGCTCACGCGCAGCGCGCACTGCCTGGTGTAGACGTCGACGACCTCGAGCGGGTCGACCTCGATGCGTCCGTAGCTCTCCAGGAGCCGCGCGATCGCCTTGTTGCGCATGTTCGTCGCGGACTCCGAGCGGTACACCTCGCCGTCGAGCTCGAGCGACCGACCGGCGAACCGGGACAGCCCGGTCCTCACGTTCTCCCACTGCTCGGCGAACGACGCGCCCGGCATGAGGGCCGTCGTCGCGAGCGCGCCCGCGTTGACCATGGGGTTGCGCGGGTGGCCGTCGTGGAGCTCGACCGCCATGACGGAGTTGAAGGCGAGGCCCGTGTTGTCCACCCCGACCCGTTCGAGCACACCCTCGTGCCCGTAGGCCTCGCACACGAGCGCGTAGACGAACGCCTTGGAGATCGACTGGACGGAGAACTCGACGTCGGCGTCGCCCACGGCGTGGACCGCACCGCCCGACTCGGCGACGCACACGCCGAACAGCGACCGGTCGGCCTCCGCGAGGACGGGGATGTAGTCGGCGACCGCGCCGTCGTCGTTCCCGCGGTAGCGCTCGTGCGCCGCACGGACGCGCTCCTCGACGCGGCCCCAGCCCGGGAGCGACCCCGTCGCGACCTCCTGCTCGACGCGGCCGACACCCAGCTCCATGCCTGCCCCCGCCCTCGCTCGCACGTCCGGCCCAGCGCGATGCTTCCACGCCCGGCCCCGGAGCGCAGGCGGAAGCCCCACGCTCTCGCCCTCGGCGCTCAGGCGCTCGTGCGGCGGACGACGACCGAGGGGAACGTGCGCTGGTCGTCGCGCCGACGGCGGTCCAGGAGGGCGGCCGTGGCCGCGGCCGCGATCCGCTCGACGGGGTGGGTCGCGGTCGTCAGGCCCGGACCGGCCTGCTCCGCGAAGGGCTGGTCGTCGAACCCGGTGACGGCGACGTCGTCGGGCACGCGGACGCCGTCCTCCGCGAGGGCCCGCATCGCCCCGACGGCGAGCGTGTCGCTCATCGCGACGAGGGCGTCCACGCCGGGCCAGCGCCGGCGCGCCTCGCGGGCCGCCTCCGCGCCCGCGGGGGACGTGAGGTCGGCGGCCACGACGCGGTGCGGGACGCCGGCGGCGCGCACCACGGCGTCGTAGGCCTCGACGGCCCGCCGCGCGCCGGGGAGCCAGTCGGGCCCCGTGAGCATGACGACGTCGCGCCGCCCATCGGCGAGCACGTGCTCGACGAGCGCGGTGATGCCCGCGGCGGCGTCGACGTCGTACGAGGGGACGCGGTCGTCGGCGGGACCGATCGCCGCCACGCGGGAGAGCAGCATGCGCGGCACGCTCGCGAGCACCTCGGCCGAGTAGTCGACGAGGAGCACGCCGCCCACGCCCGGGTCGCGCGCGAGCCGGGCCAGCTCGTCGCGCGGGTCTCGCCCGAGCCAGCGCAGCGCCACGCCGACGCCCTGGGTGTCCGCCGCGCGGCTGGCCGCCGCGACGACGCGCGCGACGTAGGGGTCGCCCAGCAGGTCCGCGGACGGCGACCCGACCGCGACCACGACGCGCTCGCCCCGCCCGCTCGCGAGCGACCGCGCACCCGGGTGCGGCACGTACCCGAGCTCCTCGACGGCGGCGAGGACCGCGCGACGGGCCGCGTCGGACACGGGACCCGTGCCCCGCACGACGCGCGAGGCGGTCGACCGCGAGACGCGGGCCGCCGCGGCGACGTCGTCGAGCGTGGTGGGCGGCATGGGGATCTCCTGGGCAGGTCCTGTCGGCGGTGACGGGCGGCGCCCGGAGCACCACGCTAACCCGCCGAGGGCCGTTCGTGGAAGCGTTCCCACGGTCGTGTCGGCCCCGGCTCGTCGCCGGGCCCGGGCGCGCTCCTCAGGACCGACGCGCGGTGGGGACCGGGCCCGGGTTCGTCGCGCGGTCCCGGCGGTCCGCGACCCGGAGCGCCACCACCGCGAGGCCCGCGCCGAGCAGCGCGCCGATCGAGTTGGAGAGCCAGTCGTTCGTGTCGCACGACCGCCCGAGCGCCGGGACCAGCGCCTGGACGACCTCGACGAGCGCGGAGACGGCGACGCCGCCGAGGAGCGCGACGAGCGGCCTGCCCAGCGCGACCGCGGCGAGCAGCGCCGGCGGCACGAACAGCACGACGTTCGCCAGCAGCTCGACGCGCCCCGGCGTCGGGAGGGACCAGCTCACGGTGCAGACGGCGAAGAGCTCGCGGTCGACCGGCACGAGGGTCAGCAGCAGCACGGGGAGCAGGGAGGCACCGAACAGCACCCACGCGAGCGGTCGGCGGCCTGCCAGCCAGGTGCCCACGAGCGGTCCGGCGACGGCGAGGACGAGGAGGGCGAGCGGCGACAGCCAGGGATGCGCGACGAGGACCGTGGAGATCATGGGGCGCCAGTCTCGCAGGTCGACGGGTGCGGCTACCGCGTGTCGGCAGGTCACGGTAGACCTGTGCCCATGACGACGACGCCGTCCCCCGAGCCCCTCGCCCCCGACGCCTCTGTCTCCCCCGAGGAGTGGTGGATCTGCCGGACGTGCGCGGTCGAGCACGCCCAGCGCCCCGACGTGTGCGCGATCTGCGCCGACGAGCGTCAGTGGGTCCCCGCGAGCGGGCAGGCGTGGACCACGCTCGCGGAGCTGGCCGCGGCCGGCGAGCGCCTCGTGCTGGAGGAGCTCGAGCCGGACCTGTTCGGCCTGTCGAGCGAGCCGAGCGTCGGGATCGGGCAGCAGGCCAAGATCCTGCGCACCCCGGCGGGCAACCTGATCTGGGACCCGCCCGGCTACGTGGACGACGACGCCGTCGAGCGGGTGCGCGCGCTCGGCCCGGTCGTCGCGATCGCGGCGAGCCACCCCCACATGTTCGGCGTCCAGGTCGCGTGGAGCCGCGCCCTCGGGGGCGTGCCCGTGCTCGTCGCGGAGGCGGACGCGCACTGGGTCGCGCGCCCCGACCCGGTGATCGAGACGTGGACCGGCGAGCGCGAGGTGCTGCCCGGCGTCGTCCTGTCGCAGCCGGGCGGGCACTTCCCCGGCAGCGCCGTCGTGCACTGGGCGGCCGGCGCCGAGGGCCGGGGCGTGCTCCTGTCCGGAGACACGATCTTCGCCAACCCCGACCGCACGTCCGTGAGCTTCATGCGGTCCTACCCCAACCGCATCCCGCTGTCCGCCGCCGTCGTGCTGCGCGTCGCCGAGCACGTCGCGCGCCGCCCGTTCGAGCGGCTGTACAACAACTTCGAGGGCGTGATCCCCGCCGACGCGCGGGAGGTCGTGCTCCGCTCCGCGCAGCGGCACGCCGCCTGGGTCCGCGGCGACTTCGACCACCTCACCTGACCGGACCGCTCCCCGGGCCGCGCTGGCCTCCCGAGCCAGGGCTGCGACGGCCCCCGGCCCGACGCAGGATGGGTGCGGGAGGTGAGTGCGATGCCCAGACGCGTGTCAGGGGCGGCGGTCGCGGCGACCGGGACGTGGGTCGACCCGGACGGCGTGCGCATGCCGGCCGGGGAGGTCCACGCGTGGGAGCGCGGCACGAACGCGACGGTGTGCCGCCTGCAGCTCAGCCGCCAGGGCCTCGTCCGGTTCCCCCACGTGACGTGGGCGGACGTCCAGCCCACGACCGGGCGCGACGCCGACGCCGTCACGTCAGTGTGCCGCCGGTGCGCCGCCGGCACCGGCGCACGGCGCGACGACAAGCCGTGGCGCCGGGTCGACCCGCGGCCGTGACGGCGGGTCGCCGGACGCAGGGCCGCGCGAGAGGCGCCCACCGCCGGAGAGGGTGGGGCGCCGCTCCTCGAGACAGGAGAACCGATGCGACGACGCACGTGGGTCGCGATCGCCGTCGCGGCGGCCGCCCTCCCGCTCGCACTCGTGGCCATGCACTCCCCCGCCGCCGCACCGTACGTCCCGGCCTCCGGCCCCTGGTTTCTCTCCGTGCAGCCGACGCGCGCGGACATCGGTCCGTGCGTGGCGGATCCAGTCGTCGAGTACGCGATCACGCCCTTGCCGCTCCCTCCTGCTCCGACGACGGTGGCGTTCGTGACCGGGGCGGAGCGCCACGACGTCCACCGCGTCGTGCAGTGCCTGGTCTCGCTGACCCCTCGCCCTCGGGTCGAGGTAGGGGTCGCCTGAACCCCCGCGGCCCGTCGTCGGACCCGTGGGGCTCAGCGTCGTGTCACCACGCGACGACGAGCGCGCTGCGGGGGCGCGCGCGTGGGTGGCCCGCGCGACGATGACCGCATGAGCACGCACGTGCACGGCATCCACCACTCGATCGACTACGTCGAGCTCCCCGTGACCGACCTCGCGGCGGCGCAGGCGTTCTACGGCACGGCCTTCGGCTGGGAGTTCGTCCCCTACGGCCCCGGGTACGCGGGCATCCGCACGGCCGCGGAGTCGGGCGAGGACGAGGCGGGCGGGCTGCGCCTGGCCGAGGCGGCCGACGTGTCGCGAGGCGGTCCGTTCGTCCTGCTGTTCTCCGCGGACCTCGACGCGACGCTCGCCGCCGTGCAGGGCGCGGGCGGCCAGGTGGTGGAGGGTCCGTACGAGTTCCCCGGCGGTCGGCGGTTCCACTTCCTCGACCCGAGCGGCAACGAGCTGGGGGTCTGGGCGACGTCCTGAGGCCGGCGCCGCGTCAGCCGCCGAGCAGGAGCGACACCCCGATCGTCGCCATGACGACGGCGATCGCCGCGTCGAGCACGCGCCACGCGCCGGGACGCGCGAACACGGGCGCGAGCAGGCGTGCCCCGAAGCCGAGCGCGGTGAACCACAGGACGCTCCCGACCATCGCGCCCGCCCCGAAGAGCCACCGCGCGGCGTCGGGGTCCGCGGCACCGGCGCCCCCTGCGTGCGCGGCGGCGTAGCCCGCCGCGAGCGACCCGAGGAGCAGCACGGTGTCGAGGTAGACGTGCGGGTTGAGCCACGTGAGGGCGAGCGACGTCCCGACGGCCGAGCGCGCACTCGTCGCGCCCGCGCCCGAGGCCGGGTCGAGCCCGCCGGGCCGCAGGGCGCGCCGGGCGGCGAGCGCCGCGAGCGTGAGGAGGAACGCGGCGCCGCCCCAGCGCACCACGGTGAGCAGCACGGGTGCGCCCGTCACGAGCGCGCCGAGCCCCGCCGTCCCGGCGGCGATGAGCACCAGGTCCGAGAGCGCACAGACCAGGACCACGGGCAGGACGTGCTCGCGGCGCAGGCCCTGGCGCAGCACGAACGCGTTCTGCGCCCCGATCGCGACGATGAGGGACAGCCCGGCGGCGAGACCGGCGGCCAGGGGCGAGAGGGCGGCGAGCACGTCCTCGACGGTAGGCACCGGACGGTCTGAAGTACAGCGATAGATTCTTCAGTTCCCTAAGATGCGCTTCATGGTGGACCTCCAGCCCGACCAGCTCCGCACGCTCGCCGCCATCGCCGCGGCCGGGACGTTCGACGCGGCGGCCCACCGGCTGGGGGTCACTCCGTCGGCGGTGAGCCAGCGCGTCCGCGCGCTCGAGTCGGCCGTCGGCCAGGTGCTCGTACGCCGCGGGAAGCCCGCCGAGCTGACGCCGCCGGGCCAGGTGCTCGTCCGGCACGCGCACCACCTCGAGCTCCAGCAGGCCGACGTGCTCGCGGAGCTGGGGATCCGGCCCGCGGAGCGGCCGGCACTCGACCCGACCGAGGCCGGCGGCGTCGCGCCGCTGCCCGAGGTCACCCTCGTCGTCTCCGGCGACGCCCTGACGACCTGGGCGCTGCCCGCGCTGGTCGAGGCGTCGGGGTGGGCGCGGCTCGAGGTGCTGCGCGAGGACGAGGAGCACTCCATCGGCCTGCTGCGCGACGGGACGGCGGTCGCTGCGGTGACCTCGGTCGCCGAGGCTGTCCCCGGCTGCCGCTCGACCCTGCTCGGCCAAATGCGCTACCGGCCCATGGCGAGCCCCGCGTTCGCCGCGCGCTGGTTCCCGGAGGGCCCGACCGCCGCCGCGCTCTCGCGCGCGCCCGTCCTCGCGTTCGACCGCAAGGACGACCTCCAGGAGCGCTACCTGCGGCTTCGCACCCAGGAGGTGGGCACGGCGGGGACGGTGATCGACCCGCCCCGCCACTACGTCCCGGCGTCGAACGAGTTCCGCCGCGCGATCGAGCTCGGCATGGGCTGGGGCATGCTCCCCGACCTCCAGAGCGCCCCTGCCGAGCGCGCGGGGCGCCTGGTCGGGTTCGACGACGCCCGAGCGATGGACGTCCCGCAGCACTGGCAGCAGTGGCGGCTGCACTCGACGTCGCTCGACCGCGTGGCGGCGGCCGTCGCGCGCGCGGCTCGTGCCGCGCTCGGCGCTCCCTGACGTCCGGCCGCGGCCCGCTCCCTCAGACGCCCGCGAGCGCCCGCACGACGTCGGCCGCGGGCCCGGCGGACGCGTTCCGGTAGCCGGTCCCGGCCCACAGGTGCAGGCGGTCGGCGTCGCCCGCCGCCGCGGCGGCCTGCCGCAGCCCGCGGGTCAGGTGGTGCACCGCGGGGTACGCGGTGGGCGCACTCTGCTGATGACGCTCGACGAAGCCGTTGCGCAGCGCCCGGGCGGGCCGGCCGGTGAAGGCACGGGTGAGGACCGTCTCGGTGAAGGCGGGGTCGGCGAGCGCGCGCCGGTAGGTGGGCGACGTCCCGGCCTCGTCGGTCCGCAGCAGGAGCGTCCCCACGGCCACCGCCTGCGCCCCTGCGGCGAGGAGCGTGCGCACGGCGTCGGGCCCGTCGACGCTGCCCGCCGCCACGACCGGCAGGTCGACCTCGCGCCGTACCCGTCGGACGAGCTCCGCCGTCGTGCACGGGTCCGGGGTGCGCGCGGGGTCGTGGACGGCGCTGTGTCCGCCCGCGCCCGGACCCTGGACCACGAGCCCGTCGACGCCGACGTCGCGGGCCAGCCGCGCCTCGTCCGGCGCGGTCACGCTCGCGAGCACCCGGGTCCCGACCGCCCGGAGCGCGGCCACCGCGGCCGGGCCGGGCAGTCCGAACGTCAGCGACACCACCGGGACCGGTCGCGCGAGCAGGAGCGCGAGCTTCTCCTCCCAGCGGTCGTCGTCGACGACGGGCGTCGGGTCGAGCACGACCCCGAGCGCGTCCGCCTCCGGCGCGAGCTCGGCGGCGTAGGCGGCGAGCGTGGCCGGGTCGACGTCGTCCCGCGACGGCACGAAGAGGTTCACGCCGAAGGCCGGAGCCGCAGGGCGCAGCGCCTCGATCTCCGCCGCGAGCGCCTCGGGAGTTCGGTACCCGCCGGCGAGGAACGGGAACGCCCCGGCGGACGCGACGGCGGCCGACAGCGCGACGGTCGTCGGGCCGCCGGCCATCGGGGCAGCGACGATCGGGAGCCGGGAGTCCAGGAGCTGCTCGCTCATGGGTCGGATCCTCTCAAGTCAGCGGAACGGATCGGACCCACGCCCGCGCCGCCGTCGGACGTGCCGGTGCCCCGCAGGGCACCGGGCGCCGCCGCGCGGGGCACACTCGTGGGGTCCTGCGCTCGTCGAGGCCGAGCGTCCACCCGACATCGAGGAGCACGATGGCGTACTTCTTCCGTACCGGCGCGACGACGTTCCGCGCGTCCCCGCACGTGGGCGGGGCGTGGCGCACGGACGAGCAGCACGTCGCGCCCGCGCTCGGCCTGCTCGCGCACGTCGTCGAGACCGACCGCGTCGCCCGTGGGCGTGACGACCTCGCGGTGTCGCGCCTCGCCTACGACATCTGGGGCGTCTTCGCGATCGGCGACGTGGAGACGCGGGTTTGCGTCGTCCGCCCCGGCCGCGGCGTGGAGCTCGTCGAGGCGACGCTCTGGTGCGCAGGCCGCTGCGCCGTCTCCCTGCGGGCGTGGCTCGTGCGGACGGGCGACACCGCCGAGCTCGCCGGCGGGGCGCCGGCCCCCGTGCCCGGCCCGCAGCAGACTCCGCCGTGGGACCCCGCGAACGTCTGGCCCGGTGGCTTCATCGACTCGATCGAGGTCCGACGCACCGCGGTCGCACCGGGGCGCACGACGGTCTGGGTGCGCACCGACGTCCCGCTCGTGGCCGACGAGGAGGTCGGGGCGCTCGCGGGCACTGCCGGCCTGCTCGACGCCGCCAACGGCATGGCCGTCCGCGCGGACCCGCGGGAGGTCGCGTTCCCCAACGTCGACCTCACCGCCCACCTCTTCCGGGCGCCCCTCGGCGGTTGGGTCGGCCTCGACACGACGGTCGTCTTCGGAGCCGCGGGTACAGGCGTCACGCACGCGACGCTGCACGACGAGGACGGGCCGTTCGGGACGCTCGCCCAGTCCCTCGTCGTCCGCTCTCGGGTCCCGGGCGAGGGCGCGGCACCTACCGGCGCGTGACCGGCCCGCGAGGACTCCCCGCGCGCGACGCGTCCAGCACGCAGCGCTCGACGTCCCGCACGACCTGCTCCGCCGTCGCGTCGTCCAGGCGCGTCGTGTCGGCGGTGAGGACGACGTCGATGCCGCCGCCCGGAGCGTCGACGAGGTGCAGCGTGAGCGTCACGCCCCCCTGCTCGTCGGAGGCGTCGGCGCGCGCGAGCCGGCGCGACCGCGTGGGGCGGGCGCGCAGCGTCCGGTCGGGACCGGTCCCGCGACGGTCGTTGTACCAGCACGTGCCGTCGTGGGCGGCCGACGGGTCGGCCGCGGCCTCCGCCTGGAGCCGGTCCTTGTCGTAGTACGCCGACCGGTACGCCGTCATCGCCGCGCGCCAGACCCGCGTGCCCACCTCGTCGAACGGCGCGCCCAGGCCGTCCACGTGCACCAGGCCCTCCATGGCCGTCGTGACGACGGCCTCGGCGAGCTCGCGGCGGAAGCGGTTGCTCACCATGACCTGGAGCGCGAGGTCGTCACGGCCCGCGGCGAGGGCGAGCGCACGGCACGATGCCGCGAGCAGCACGCCCGACGTGCTCGTGCGCCAGCGCGCGGCCACCCGCTCGGCCGCGGGCCCCAGGCGCCGCGAGCGCAGGACCGTCTGCCGGTACCGCGGACGGCCGGGGCCGTCGGGCGGGCGCGGCGTGAACACCTGCGCCGGGGCCGCGTGCATAGTGCGCAGGGTGCGGGCGCGCGCGGCGGCGTCGTGCCGTCGTCCCTCGTCCGACGCCTGCCAGGCCGCCTCCTCGAGCGGCGTCCACGCCCCACGGTCGGGCAGCGCGGTGCCCGCGGCGAGGGCCGTGAGGTCGGCGTCGAGGACGGGCAGCCCCCAGCCGTCGAGCGCGGTGTGCGCGACGACGAGCGTCGTGTGGTGCACCGCGCCGTCCACCGTCACGAGACCGGCCCGCACGGGCAGCTCTGTCGCGTAGTCGAACGCGCGGCCCCAGAGCTCGTCGCGGAGCCGGGCGCCGCACGCGGCGACCTCGCCGACGTCGGTGACCCGCTCCTCGACGACCTCGACCGTCCCGGCGCCGCACAGCTCCTGGACGAAGCCGTCGCCGCGCAGGTGGATCCGCGTCCGCAGCGAGTCGTGCCGCTCGACGAGCGCGCGCACGACGGCGGTCGCGGCCTCCGCCGGCACGGGCGCGTCGAGCGGCCCGCCCCACACGAGGTTGAACTGGTGGTCCAGGGGCTCCAGCGCGGCGAGCGCGCGCCGGATCGCCGTCTGGCCCCACGTCGCGGGCGCCTCGCCCGCGCGCCCGCCGACCTCGAGGCGGTGCACGACCCTCATCGCTCTTCTCCCGCACCGCCCCGCGCGACGGCGAGAGCCGGCCGCTCCGCACCCCAGACCCGGGTGCGGTGCACGTGCCGTCGCGGACCCGGCGTCGCGCACGCCGCGACGGCACCCGCCGGGGCCGCCACGTCGCTCACCCACCACTCCTGCCCGTGCCACGGGCCGTCCTCAGCCCGGACCCTCCCGGGGACCCCGACGTCGAGCCCGAGCACGTCGAGCAGCCGCCCGCCGACCGCCTTGGCGCACGCCTCCAGCCGCGCGAACCGCCGCCACAGGTTCCCGTCCGAGTCCACCCGCGGGTCCCCCGTGGCGAGGAACCGCGCGGCGAGGCGGCGGACGTCCACGCGCGGGTCGCGCACCTGCACGTCGACGCCCACGTCCGTCTCGGCGAGCGCGACGAGCGCGTGGTCGCCGCTGCGGCTGAGGTTCCACCGCTGCCCGACGACGGGACCCGGCTTCCCGTGCGGCCCCACCTCCCAGCACACGTCCGCAGGCCGCATCCCCGTGCGCGCGGCGAGGAGCTCGCGGACGGCGACGTGGGCGCGCACGTACCGCCCGGCGTCGGCGGGCGAGGCGAGGCGCCCGGCCCGCTCGCGCTCGACCGCGCCCAGCACCTCGGCGCCGAACCCGTCATCACCCCGCGTCGTGCACGACCTCACGACCGGAGAAGGGCCCGTCATGACCCTCGCGTCCTGGTCGGCGAGCAGCGGGGTCGTGTCGACGAACCACAGCTCGACCTCGGGCACCGGATCGGCCGCGCTCATGCGACGAACTCCGGCAGGCCGTCGCCGAGTCCTTCGAACGGCCCGGCGGACGGGCGCTCGGACGGACGCTCGGAGGGTCGGTCGAACCGCTCCGCGTGGCGCGCCGGCACGACGACCTCGACCTCGCCGTCGACGGCGCGCGGGGCCACGGGTCGCAGGTCCGCGACCCCGTGGTGCGCACCCGGGACGTCGGCGGCGCCGACGGAGAGCACGGTCGCCGCCGCGCCCCGCCCCGCCGCGACACCGGCGGCGGAGTCCTCCAGGACGAGGCAGCGGCGCGGGTCGACCCCGAGCAGCCGCGCCCCCGCGAGGAACCCCTCGGGGTCGGGCTTGCCGCGCGCCACGTCCTCCGCGCACACGAACCGCGTCGGCACCGGCAGGCCGGCCGCCGTCAGCCGCGCGAGCGCGACCTCGCGCGCCGCCGACGTCACGACCGTCCAGGCCCGCGGGTCCAGGCCGTCCAGGAGCTCCGCCGCGCCCGGCACGGCCACGACGCCCTCGGTGTCGTCGCACGAGATGCGGTGCAGCCACTCGACCTCGCGCGCGACGTCGGCGCCCGGCGCGACGAGGCGGACCACCTCGACGTCGCGGCGGCCGTGCGACGCCGTGACCACCGCATCGCCGTCGAGCCCGAGCCGCGCCGCCCACGTGAGCGTGTGCCGCTCGATCGCGGCCGAGGAGTCGACGAGCGTCCCGTCGAGGTCGAGCAGCAGGGCTGCACCGCGCCACGCCCACGCGCCGGTCGCGGTGCGCGCCGACGGACCGGTCGGGGTCGCGGTCACAGCAGCGTCTCCGCGTGCGCGAGCCGGGACTCCGCGTAGAGGTCCGCGTACCGCTGCACGGGTCCGGCCGCGTGCTGCAGGCCCAGCGCGGCCGGGCTCGGTCGGCCGATCGCGTCGACGTCCGCGCGCGTGACGACCGGCAGCACGTGTGCGGCGTCGGCGAGCGCGACCAGGACGTCCGCCGTGGTGAGGATCCGAGCGTCGGCGGGGTCCGTCGCCGCCCGGTGCGGCTCGCCCGTCGTCGCGCGGGGTCGTGCGGCGACCGTCCTGCGCGACACCCACAGCCCGCGCGAGACGTAACGACCGCCGGGATCGACGCCGAGGAGCCCGCGTGTCTCGACGCGCTCGCACGCCAGGATTTCGACGACGGCCCGGCCGCCGTGCTGGTCGCGCACCTCAGGCACCGCGGGCACCGCGGACGCGTCGGGTGCCGAGGGACGGTCGGACGCGCGTGAGGCCGTCTCGTCCCCGGCCGCGGCGTCGTCGGGTCCCGCGACCCGGTGCTCGGCGTCGTCGGGTCCCGCGACCCGGTGCTCGGCGGCCCCGTCGAGCCCGACCTGCGCGGCGAGCCGCCGCACCGCGTCCGCGGCGCGCGCGCCGCACGCCGGGCAGTCGTGCACGACGACCCGCACCGGAACCGCGGAACCCGCCGCCCGGCACACGACCGCGGCGTCACGCTCCGCGAGACGCCGTACGGCGGCGAGCGCGGCACGATCGACACCGGTGTCCGCCGCCCCGTCGCTCGCCCGAGGCCCGACGACGGCTGCCGAACCCGGGGTTGTGGGCGAATCCGGCGCCGAACCCGGCCGTAACCCCGGGTTCGGCGGGGTGCCGGTCGACGTGGCGCCGGTGTCCAGTGCGTCCAGGGCGAACGCGACCAGTTCGTCCACACGGTCCTCGGGTCGGTCGGCGGGGAGGAGGCCGGAGAGCACCCACGTCCGGACCGCGGCGGCCCGGTGCGCCGGGGCGTCGGGGGCGACGGGCCCAGGCCAGTCCGTGCGGGAGACGTCGTACCCGAGCAGCCAGCACGCCGCGCCGAGCTCGATCAGCGCGTCGCGCGAGACGCGGCCGAGCTCCGGGGAGGCGCCCGCGACGAGCAGCGACACGTCGTGCGCGACCGTCGCCGGGTCGATGCCGAGCCACCACGACCACGCGTCCCAGCCCCAGCCGAACGGGTGCTCGAGCGGCTCCCCCGCGCCCGGGCGGAGCACGCGCAGCGAGCAGCGCGAGCGTTCGAGCGTGACCGCGACCGGCCGGGGTGTCGCCGGCGAGCGCGACGGCTCGCGGTCGAGGCCCGGGCGGTCCCACGCGTCCGGGTCGACGGCGTCGCCCGCGGGGACGGTCGCGTGCCGGGCCCCGTGCGCGTCGTTGCCCGCGAGGCTCGGGCCGTCGCCGTGCTCCAGCAGGTGCGGCAGCGTCGCGACGACGGGGTATCCCTCGCGCGCGCAGAACGTCACGACGGCCTCGTCGTCGTCGCGCTCGTCGTCGGGCAGGGCCGCGAGGTGCGCGGCGAGGCGCAGCGCGCCCTCCGCGGGGAGGACGAGGCCGAGCGTGGGCACCCACTCGTCGTGCCCGAGCGGCGCCCACGCCTGCCCCGCGACCGCCGCGGCGCGCACGAGGTAGGCGTTGCGCGGGCTGTTCCAGTTCGAGTAGAGCGCGACCGCGTGCCGGTCCCGGGCGCGCACGGCGCGCAGGACGAGCTCGGCGAACCCCGGGACCGGGGTCACGTCGTCCTGCAGCACGAGGTGGTGCGTCGCGCCCGGCGCGACGGCGGCCCAGGCCCGCTTCGCGGTGCGCAGCGGGCTGGGCGGGCCGTCGGGCTCGGGGTCCTCGACGACCCGCACGTCGAGCGGCGCGCACGCGCGGAGCAGCTCGGAGACGTCGCCTCGCGCCGGGTGGTGCATGACGACGACGCTGAGCACCGGCTCCGAGGCGACCGAGCACGGACCGGCCGCCGCACGCGGGACCACGCCCGCTCCCGGCACGTCGCGGACCGAGGCGGTGGGGATCGGGGTGGCGCGGACCGGGGTGGTGCGGGCCGGCACGTCCGGGACCGGCGGCGTCGTCCCCCGCGCGGTCACGGCGCGACCTCCACGGCGGACCCGGCCGGCTCGACCCTCGCAGCCCTCGCCCGCCGCCGGACGAGGCGCACCGCGACGGGGAGCATGACGACGAGCCCGACGACGTTCGTCACGGCGATCGTCGTGTACAGCGCGGTGGGACCGCCGCCCGCGCGCGCGAGGACGCCGCCGACGCCGAGCGAGACGGCGTGGTAGAGGACGTTGAGCGTCACGGCGACGCGCCCGTACCCGAGCTGCTCGAGCAGCGTCAGGAGGAAGAGCACGAGCCCGACGCCCGCGTACGACGGCCCGACCACGCGCAGGTAGAGCGTCGCCTGGACAGCGATGTCCGGGTCCGCGGAGAGCTGCCCCGCGACGAGCGGCGCGGTCAGGAGGACGAGCGCCCCCACCACCACGTACACGCCCGCGACGACGACCGTGCCCGCGCGCAGCGTGCTCGGCAGGAGTCCGAGCTCGCCCGCTCCCCACTGCTGGTTCATGACGATGCTCACCGCCGCGGCGAGCCCGATCGCCGGCACGATCACGAGCGTCTGGACCGTCGCGGCGCCGCCGAACCCCGCGACGACGTCCGTTCCCGACGGCCCGAGGACCCACACCATGACGAGGTTCGTCACGGTGAGCAGGAGGTACGACAGACCGACCGGCAGGCCGACGCCGAGGAGCAGCCCGCGCACGTCGACCCGCACGTCGACCCGCACGTCGATCCGCTCGGCGGTCGCACGGGCGGGGGGCACGTCCGACGTCGACGGTTCCGCGGCCGACGGGGTCAGGGCGGTCGACTCGGCGGGTCGCGTGTCACGGGTCGGGCCGGACGGCGCCGCGGCCGACGGCGGCGTCGTCGTGGCAGGCGGTGGCGGGGTCGGCGTCGTCCACGACCCGGCGGGCAGCGCGCGGAGCGCCCGTCGCCACGCCGCGGCGACCCGCCGCGGCACGGGGCGGTGGCGCAGCGCGAGCAGGCGTCGCAGACCCGGGACGTGCCCGGGCCTCGGGAGCAGGCGGGCGCGCACGAGGAGCGCCCAGGCGACGGTCGCGCCCGCGAGCGTGGAGCCCGTGATCGCGACCGGGACCGCGAGCACGCCGAACCCGCCCACGAGCCCGACGAGCCACACGGCGAGCACCTGGAGCCCCGCGACGAGCAGCGCCACGGTCGCCGACGCGCCCGTGCGCGCCCACCCCCGCAGCGCGGCGGCGGCGACCGCCGTCGGGACGGACAGCACGCTCGCGACCACGGTCCAGCGCGCGAACGCGACGAACTCGGCGACGAGCGGCGCGGGCACGGACAGCACGTCGGCGAGCGCCGGCGCGGCCAGGACCACCAGCAGGGCGACCCCGCCGAGCACGGCCGCGCCCGCGGCCACGAACCGCCCGAGCAGCGCCGCGGTGGCCGACGTCGGGACGACGACCGCGCCGCCGCCGTCGCCCGCGCCGTCCCCGGCGCCGGCCTGAGCGGGGTCCGGGGCGTCGTCCTCCGCCGCCCGACCCCGCGACCCGTGCAGGCGCGCGAAGCCGACCTGCGTCGAGACGTCGAGGCCCTCCTGGACCGCGAGCACGAGGAACGTCACGGGGATGAAGAGCGACCGGACGTAGAGCGCGTCGTCGCCCATGTGCCCCAGCAGCGCCGCGACGACGAGCTGCGCGAGAGCCCCCACGACGAGCGCGGCGCAGATCGGGGCGGCGAGGCGCACGACGCGGCGGCGCAGGGCCCCGACGGTCGGCGCCACGCCGGGCGGGGGCACAGGCGGCAGGACCTCCGGCCGCGACGCGGCGGTCGCGACCGGGGTCGCGTCGGCCTCCCTAGACGAGCTCGGCATGCCGTGCCCTGCCCTGCAGCCAGCCCTGCGCGAGGGTGAGCCGCTGGACCGTCCGCGTGCCCTCCATCATCTCCAGGCCGGGCACGTCGCGGACCAGCTTGTCGAGGTACGGGTGCTCCCACCGCGCGCCGGGGCCGAGCAGCGGGGGCACGGCGTGCGTGACCTCCTCCGCGAGGTCGAGCGCGGTGGCCTTGGCCGCCGCCGGCAGCGTCCCGTCCGCCGGGTCCGCGTCGGCGGCGCGCGCGGCCTGGAGCACGAGGGCCCGCGCGGCGTGGAGCCGGTCGTCGAAGGTCTCCAGGCGCCAGCGCTCGTCGGCGGTGAACGACGACCGCTCGGCGCGCACGTAGTCGAGCGCCGCCTGGGTGAGACCCACGGCGAGCGACGCCACGACCGGGCGCAACCGGTTGAACGTGCGCACGGCCCCGAGCAGGCCGCGGCGCGAGGGCGACAGGTGCCGCCCGAGCGTGTCCTGGTCCAGCAGCGGCACGTCGTCCAGCCGTACCTCGCCGAGCTGCACCGCGCGCATGCCGGTCGTCACGAGCGGCGCGGCGTCGAAGCCGGGCCGCTCGGTGTCGACGAGATGGACCCCCACGCCCAGTGGGCCCGGGCGGTGCCGCGCGAACACGACGCCGAGGCTCGCGCGCGCGACGTTGCCCACGTACTTCTTGTGTCCCCGCAGCACGGGAGCGCCGTCGGCCTCGACGACGGCCGTCTCGAGCGCCGCGGCGTCCGAGCCGTGGTCGGGCTCGGTGAGCCCGAAGAACGTCCACGTGCCCGGCTGCGCCACGCGACGGTAGAAGCGGTCGCGCTGCTCCTCGTCCGCGAGGTCGTCGACGACGACCCCGGACATGGATGGCCCGGGCGCCCCGACGACGACGGACGCGTCGCCCCACGCGAGCGCCTCCGCGACGACGACGCGCTCCGCGCACGTGCGCACGTGCACCGGCACGCCCCGCACGCGCAGCGGGTCGTCGAGGTAGCCCGGCGGGAACCCGCCGAGCTGCCGGTACGGCAGGGCGCCGGAGTCCAGGAGCACCTGGAGCGCCGCGGGATCGGCGTCGATCGCGAGGGCGTGCTCGCGCAGCGCCGCGCCGACGGGCCTCAGGTGGTCGCGCAGCGCGACGAGGTCGACCGTGGTCATGCGTCCCGCCCCTCCCGGCCGTGGGGTGTCTCGGTGTCGCGGCCCGGCAGCGTCCCGCTCGCGTGGCCGAGCAGGTCGATCGTGCGCGCGAGCCGCGCGGCGTCGCCGTCGACGTACCCCGACGCGCCGAACAGGTTGTGGACGGCGCGCGACGAGCGGTCGAGGACCGCCGTGACGCGCGCGAGCGAGGACCCGGAGACCACGGGGCGTCGATCCGGCGACCCGGCGGCCGGGTCCTCGTCCCGCGAGGCGGCCCCGCCCAGGAACGCCTGCGCCTCGAGGTGGGCGAGCGCCGCGTCCGCGAGGACGAGGCGGACGGGCGGCAGGTTCACCGTCGCCGTGCCGCCGACCGTCCGGCCACGCAGCCGCTCCACGGCCCGGTCGGTCAGCCGCTCGCACAGCCCGGTGCGGACCCACGCGACCCCGACGCGCCAGACGGTGTCGGCCGTGCGGGCCGCAACGCCCTCGTCGGCGGCGGGTGCGGCAGGTCCGGGTGCCTCGTCGGCGGGCGCGGCGGGTGCCGCGGCGGCGCGGGGTGCGCGCCATACGAGCAGCGTGCCGACGTCCGACGCCACCTCGCCGACCCGCGCCCACCCGCCCGGCGGCGGGACGTCGCCGGGCAGCAGGACGCACTCGCCCGGCAGCGCCGCGACGGGCAGCAGGTCGCCGAGCGCGGTGAGGGCCGCGACCGCGCCGCGCTCGCGCGCGACGGCGCGGAGGTCGGCGGGGCCGTCCACGCGGACCGCTGCACCGCCCTCCTCGGGCAGCAGGTCATCGACCGCGGCAGGGGCGACGACGTCCGTGCTCATGCGAGCACCGCCTCTCGGGACAGGTCGTCGACCTGCGGTGGGACCACCGCGACGGACCGCGGACCGAGGGCGAGCGTGCAGCGGTAGCCCAGCTCGAGGCACCGCTCGTGCAGGACGACGGGCGCGTCCGGGACGTCGTCGCACGCGGCGAGGACCTCCCAGACTCCCGTCGCTGCCGCACCCGGGTCGGCGTGCAGCACGACGCCGTCGAGGTCGGGCACCTCGCCCGGGTCGACGTCGACGCCGAGGACGACGCGCCGGGCGTCGGGCGTCGCCTCGCGCTCCCGCTCCGGGGCGGCGTCGTGCGCCGCGGCGGCCGGACGGGGACCGCGAGGTGCACGCGCGACCGACAGCGCCTCGACCGGCCGCCCTGCGCCGTCGTGCCCGACGACGAGCGCGACGACGCGGTCGCGCGTGGGGACGCGCGTCACCGTCGGGGGCAGCGTGCACTGCTCCAGGACGAGGACGAGGGCGTCTCCCCCGAGTCCGGCACCCCGCGGGCCGCCGTGCGTGAGCTCCTCGCGCGCGAGCCGGAGCGCGGTGAACGGTCCGGCGAGCCCCTGCTCCGTCACGCAGAAGGTGTACGGACGGTCGTCGAACAGATCGGCGACGAACCCGCCGAGCAGGCGCTCGTGCTGGAGGTCGGGGGTCGTGACGACGAGGACGACGAGGCGCACGTCGTCGAGCAGGCCGCCCTCCGCGAGCGCGGCGCGCGCCGCGCGGATCATCGTCGGGTAGTCCCGGCCCGGGCCGGTCTCCAGCCAGTCGGTCGGCTGGTCCTCCCCGTACACGTACCGCAGGTCCTCGGCGACCGACCGACGCGTCCCGTCCCCGACGGGGACGAGGTCGTCGACCGGGACGTCGACCACGCCCCGCACGCGCAGGGCGGCGCCTCCCGGCCCCGACGTGGACGCCGCTGTGGAAGCTCGCGCGGTGCTGCCCCCGAGCGCCACGTCAGTTCCGGGTCGAGTGCTCGACGACGAAGTCCGTCAGCGAGCCCACGCTCTCGAGGTGGTGCTGCTCGAGCGACTCCGGGTCGACCTCCATGTCGAGCGAGTCCTCGAGGGCCATGAGCAGGCCGAGGACGCTCGTGGAGTCGAGGTCGAGGTCGTCGAACAGGCGGGTCGCGTCCGTGACGTCGGGCAGTGGGCGCCCGAGGACGCTCGACAGCGCCTCGACGACCGCGCCGACGACGCGCTCGCGGCCGAGGGCCTCCTGGGACTCGGTGTTCGTGGGGGTGCCGATGCTCACGATGGTTCCTCCGGGTGGGTGTCGTGCGCCCGCGGTGCGGGCGGCGGCTGGGTGTCGGTCGGGCCGGGCGGGTCAGGGTGCGACGACGGCCTCGGCCGGGGCGACGCGCGCGCCGAGGTCGTGGAAGACCTGGCGGGACAGGAGGTCGTCGGGCGTGTCCGCGTGCCGGACGAGGAACGACTCGTCTCCGAGCGTCAGCACCTCCGCGGGGTAGCCGTGGCTGAGGAAGTGCACGGGCGACGCCGTCGCGCCGTACGCGCCGGAGCGGTCGACGGCGACGAGGTCGCCCGCCGCGAGGTCCGCGGGGAGCGCGACGCCCTTGCCGATCGTGTCGTTGGGCGTGCAGAGGGGGCCCGTGACGTTCCACGGCACGTCCTCGGCACCGGACGCGGGGCCGATCTTGCGCATCGGGAAGTTGCGCTTGACGAACGACCCGATGCCGACCGCGGCCATGTGGTGGTTCGTGCCGCCGTCGGCGACGGCGAACCGCTCGCCCATCGACTCCTTGACGTAGCGCACGCGCGCGACGTACGTGCCGCACAGCGCCACGAGGTAGCGCCCGAGCTCCATGACGAGGTCCGTCGCGGGGTGCCGTTGCACGAACGCCTCGACCACCGGGTTGAGCGCCGCGGTGAGGACCTCGACGTCGAGGTCACGCTCGCGCTCGAAGTACGCGACGCCCAGGCCGCCGCCGACGTCGACGAGCTCGAGCGGGAAGCGGAGTCGCTCCGCGAGGCGCTCCGCGAGCTCGAAGATGCGCGTCGTGTTCTCGACGATCGTGCCCTCGTCGAGGATGCGCGTCCCCATGTACACCTGGACCCCGACCACGCGGGCCGTCGTCAGCCCGGCGCACAGGTCCGGCGCGTCGAGGAGCTGCTGCTCGTCGATGCCGAACTGGCGCGGCTTGCCGCCCATCGTCAGCCCGGAGCCCTTGACGGAGAACGACGGGTTGACGCGCAGCACGGCGCGCGCGGGACGCCCGGTCGCGCGCGCGAGCTCGTCCACCAGCGTGAGCTCCGGCAGCGACTCGACGATGATCGCCCGCACTCCGGAGTTGAGGCACGCGACGAGCTCCTCCCGGCTCTTGCCCGGCCCGAGGAAGAGGATGTCCTGGGGCGCGACGCCCGCCGCGAGCGCCGTGCGCAGCTCGGTCAGCGAGGAGACCTCGGCGTTCGCACCGAGCGAGTGCAGCAGCCCGCAGACGCTGACGTTGGGGTTCGCCTTGAGCGAGTAGAAGATCCCCAGCGCGGGGTGCAGCCGCTCGCGCAGCGCGCGGTAGTTCGCGGCCAGCACGTCGCCGTCGTAGACGTACACGGGCGTGCCGAACTCCTCCGCGACCGCGGCGAGGTCCACGCTCCCAGGCGTCGTCGGCCGGGTCGGCGTCGTGGTCATCGGGGGTCTCCTTCGGTCGGGGTGGCGGCGGCCCGCGCTGCCGTGCGCCGGGCGAGCCGTTCCGTCAGCCGCTCCGTCACGGCACGGTCGAGGCGGGTGAGCGCGTCCTCGTCGGGCGCGACGAGGAGGCCGTGGAGCCGGCCCGCGAACGTGTCGCCCGGCGACGCGGACGACGCGCCCGCGTTGACCGTGCCCGTCCCCTGGACGACGAGCCCCGCCTCCCCGGCCGCGCCGGGGAGCAGGTCGCCGAGGACGTCGTGGAGCGCCGCGAACGACTGCGGGGCGTCGAGCACGAGCGGGTACTGCCGCGCGAGCGCGACCCAGCCCTCCGGCTGGAACCGCTCCTGCAACGGCACGGTGTACGTGGACATGTTGCTGCGCGCGTTGATCTCCAGGACCGGCAGCAGCGAGCCGTCCGTGCGCACGAGCGCGTCGACCCCGACGAGGCCGTGGAAGCCGTCGGCGGCGAGGCGCGCGCCGAGCCGGCCCGACAGCTCGGCCAGCGCCTCGACCTGCTCCGCGGGCAGTCGCGACGGGATGCGGTGACCCTTGTGGACCCCGCCCTCGGTGATCGCCTCCTTGACGAAGTCGAACGCGACCGAGCCGTCCTGCGCGACGGTGAAGTGGTAGTTGAGGTCGGTCGCCTTGTCCGCCCAGACCTCGACCACGACCGCGAGGCGATCGTCGCCCGATCGCGCGGCCCGGCGCGTGACCATCCGCACGAGCTGGTCGAGCCGTCGCGGGTCGTCCACGACGAGGATCCCCTTGCCGGAGACGCCGTACGCGTCCTTGACGCCCACGGTCGCGCCGTCCGCGACGAGCCTCGCCGCCTCGGCGCACGCGCGCTCGAAGTCCTCGACGGTCCGGCACGCCCACCCGCGCGCCTGCTCGATCCCGAGCTCGTCGCACAGCCCGCGGCTGTAGACCTTGCTGTTGACGGCCTTGGTCGTCGCGGCGTCGGGGAGCAGCGAGCGCAGGCCCGTCGCTGTCGCGAGGTCCTCCTCGGCCGGCGACGTCCCGTGCGCGAGGAGGCGCACGCCGTCCGCCCCCAGGTCGCGCAGGCGCGCGAGCAGCGCGGGCGAGTCGAGCGCGTCGAGCGTCACGGTGCGCAGCGGGTCGCTCGACTCCGCGACGTGCACGGTCGGGAGCCCGACGCCGAGCGCGTCCAGGTGGGCGAGGTGGTCCGGGTCGGGCTCGGCCTTGAGCACGACGTGGTCGTCCGGGCCGGCGAGGAGCAGCGCGAGCTCGTCCATGCGGTTGACGAGCGCGGCCGTCGCCGACGCGCCGCCGACCGAGGGCAGGCCGACCTCGCCGACCGCCCACGCGTCCTCGACCTCGAAGTTCCCGAGGAGCACCAGCGGTGCGTCGGGGGCGCCCGCGAGCGCGCGCCTGGTCCGCGCGAGGAACGGCTCGCGACGGGCCCCCGACGCGGCGTCCGGGGCGGCCTCCGCCACCTGCTCGACCGTCATGCGGGCTCCTCCGTCTCGTGGGGCGCGTAGCGCAGGACCATGGCGGAGAACGTGGCCCCGAGGCCGACGGCCACCATGAGGAACGGGTCGCCGGGGCGCAACCGGCCCTCGGCGCGTGCGGCGGCGTAGCCGATGAACGAGTCGGCGCCGAAGCAGTGGCCCGTCACGGGCACGTCGTCGAGCCGGACGCGCGCGATCGGCAGCCCGAGGCGCGAGCACAGACGCCGCCACGACACGCGGTTGACGTTGTGCGGCAGGACGAGGGCGAGGTCGTCGAGCGTCAGCTCCGCGCGCTCGACCGCCTCGAGCACGACCTCGGCGAGCACCTCGGTGTAGGCGACGCCGAACGGCCCCGCGAGGTCCTCCGGGAGCGGGACCTGGTGGTACTCGCCCAGGGTGCGCGTCGCGTAGGAGAGCACGGTGCTCCCGCTCGCGGGGGCGGGGTCGTCGGCGGACCCGCCCGCCGCGACGAGGACCGCCGCCGTGCCCTCGCCCATGATCGTCGTGCCCTCGATGAGGCGAGAGCCGGGGCTGAACGCCTTCTCCCCCGTGAGGACGAGCGCGAGCGCGTCGGCATCGCCGTCGGCCGCGAGCAGGCGCCCCGCGACGTCGACGGCGAGCAGCGCGGACGCGCACGCGTGCTGGGTGAGGGTCCACACGACCGCGTGGTCGAGCCCGAGGCGGTCCGCGGCGTCGTGCAGGGGGTTGACCCCGACCGGGGCGACGGTCGCGATGGTCCGCGCGCCCAGCACGTACCGGACGCGGTGCTCGTTGCCGGCGAGGCCGGGCACGGCGCGCGCCGCGGCGACGAGCAGGTCGCTGAGGCTCGCGTCCGGCGCCGTGCACACCTCGCGCAGCCCGAAGAAGCGCTCGAACACGCCGAGCTCGAGGTGGTCGAGGCTTAGCTCGTCCGCGAGGTCGCGGATCGGCACGCGCGTCGCGGGGACGTGCGCGCCGACGTCGACGAGGGTCGTCATGCCGCCGTCCCGGGGACGTCGACCACGCTGCGCAGGTGCGCCGCGAGCGCCCGGGGCGTCGGGTTGTCGACGACGGCCTCCGGGTCCAGGTCGACGCCGAGCGCGTCCTCCAGGTCCCCGAGCAGGGCCAGCACCTGGACCGAGCCGAGGCCGAGGCCGGCGAGGTCGCCCGCAGGATCGACGTCCGCGGGCGTGACCCCCAGGGCGGCGGCGACGTGGCGGAGCACGAGGTCGTCGAGCGCGTCGGGCAGCGGTGCGGTCATGAGCGGGTCCCTGCGAGCTCGGCGCGCGCGCCGTCCCGGGACGCGCGCAGGGAGTGGAGCTCGGCGAGGTCGCCCCGGCCGTGCAGGTCGCGCGCCCGGCCGCGCTGGATCTTGCCGCTCGTGGTCCGCGGCACCTGGCCGGGGCGCACGAGGACGACGTCGTGCACCGCGGCGCCCGAGACGGAGGCCAGGTGCGCGGCCATCCGGCGCACCACCGCGTCCAGCTCCTCCTCGGCGCTCGCGCCGTCGAGGCGAGCCCCCGGCGTGGGCCGGAACTCCTGGACCGCGCACAACGTGCCCGGCAGGCCCTCCACCTCGAAGACCGCGCCCGGCCGGCCCTCGGCCCCCGGGTGCAGACGGCGCAGCTCGCGTTCGAGGTCGTAGGGGTACAGGTTGCGCCCCGCGACGATGAGGAGCTCCTTGATCCGCCCCGTCACGACGAGCTGGCCGCCGTGCAGCGCCCCCAGGTCGCCGGTGCGCAGCCACGGGCCCGTGCCGTCGGCCGCGACGGCACCGAACGTCTCGGCCGTCGCGTGCGCTGCGGCGTCGCCCCAGTACCCGGCCGCGACGGTGCCGCCGCGCAGCCAGACCTCCCCGACCGCGCCGTCGGGCACCTCGGCGCCCTGGTCGTCCACGAGGCGCAGCTCCACCCCGCTCGGCAGGCCGCAGCACACGAGGCGCGCGCCCGGGACGCTGCCCCGGCCCTGCGCCGCGGCGTCCGGGAGCGCCGTGAGGAACGACGCCTCCTCGAGGACGACCAGCCGGCCGTCGGCGAGCGCCGCCTCGTCCGCCGTGATGACGAGCGGGAGCCGGCGGTCCGGGTACGTGGCCGTGAGCGTCGCCTCCGCGAGGCCGTACCCGGGGCCGTGGGCCGACCCGCGGAATCCGACGGGCTCGAACCGGCGCGTGAAGGCGTCCAGGACGGCGGGGTCCACCGGCTCGGCACCACCGAGGGCCCAGCGCAGGCGGGACAGGTCGAGCTCGGCGAGCTGGTCGTCGCGCACGCGCCGCGCGCACTGGTCGTAGCCGAAGTTCGGCGACGCCGTGACGGTCGCCCCGGTCTCGGTGATCGCCGAGAGCCAGCGGACGGGTCGCTTGAGGAACGCCGTGGAGGGGACGATCACCGCCGTCGCGCCGAGGCCGAGGGGGACCAGGAGCATCCCGACGAGCCCGAAGTCGTGGTACCCCGGCAGCCAGCTGCAGAAGACGTCCTCCGGGACGAGGCCGAGGGTCGTCGAGAAGGCGTCGTGGTGGTGCAGGACGTTCGCGTGCGTCACGACGACGCCCTTCGGGTTGCTCGTGGACCCGGAGGTGTACTGGAGGAACGCGACGTCCTGCGGACCCGGTCGACCGCGCCGGGCCGGGCCGTCCGTGGTGCCGTCGACCACGGTCACGACGACGCGTCCGCCGTCGGCGCGCCGCAGCGGCTGGGCCCACTCCGCGGTCTCGGTCACTGCGGTCGGGTCGACGAGCACGACGGCCGCGTCGCAGTCGGCGAGCATGCCGCGCACGCGCTCGCGCTGGTACGCCTGCCCGCCCGGGAGCGGGGACGGGACGGGGATCAGGCGCGCGTAGAAGCAGGCCAGGAGCCCGACGACGAACGACGCGGTCGCCGAGTAGAGGACCAGGGCCCGGTCGCCCGGTGCGTGGCGGTCCGCGAGACCTGCCGCGAGCGCCGCCGCCTGCGCGTCGAGCTCCGCGTACGTGAGCGTGCGCCGCTCGCCCACCTCCGGCACGACGACCACCGCCGCGTGGTCCGGGCGCTCGCGCACGTGCTCGCGGACGAGGTCCACGAGGGTCAGGTCGTCGGGCTGCGCGCCCATGTGGCCCCCTCCGTCACCGCCGCCGGGACCGTCCCGGCGCGGAGGATGCCGGGCAGCACGAAGCCGGACCCGGCGATCCGGGGGAAGCCTGGCAGCGGTCGGCCGCGGTGTAAACAAATCCGACGTGTCCGGAAGCGGACAAATGCCCGTTGGCCTCCCCGTTCGTCACATCGGTCCGACCGCCGGGACGGCCGGCGAGCGCCGCACGGGGGCTCGACTAGAGTCACGCCGCGTGACGTCGTCGGAGCGAGACCCGGTCCTCGGCGCCAGGCGCTCGGCGCGGGCCGTCGCGCTGCGCCGTGCGCGCGACGTCCTCGTGCTCGACGACGGCGGCCCGGACGCGGAGCCCCTGTGGGCCCGGGTGCGCGAGAGGGCCCGGCCCGACGCCCGGGTGCGGGTCGTGGCACTCGAGCCGCCTGTGCCGTCCCGCGACGGGGCCCCCGGTGCCGGGGCGCCCGCCGTCGACCACCGCGTGGCACCGGCGCTGCCTCTGTCGCTCGTCGCCCTCGACGACACGGTCGTCCTCGTCGCGCGGCCGGACCGCACGCGCGCCGTGACCGACCGGGTCGCGGTCCTCGCGCTGCGGGCCCTCGCCGAGTCCGAGTGGGACCGGGCGCGGGCCGCCGACGACGCGCTCGCCCCGAGCGAGGACACGCTGCTGCGGCTCCTCGCCGAGGGCAAGACCGACACCGCGGTCGCCGCGCGACTCGGGGTCTCGCCGCGGACCGTCCGGCGTCACGCCGCCGGGCTCATGGGGCGGCTCGGCGCGACGAGCCGGTTCGAGGCCGGCGTCCGCGCCGCCCAGCGCGGCTGGATCCGGATGACCGACCGCTAACGCGCGGCCGCCGCCGCGAGCTCCGCGTCGCTGCGCAGGATGCAGAACTCGTTGCCCTCCGGGTCGGCGAGCACGACCCAGCCACCGCCGTCGGGCGTGCGCCGGTCCGCGACCTGCGTCGCGCCGAGAGCGAGCACGCGCTCGACCTCCTCCTCGCGCGTGCGGTCGGTGGGCCGCAGGTCGAGGTGGACGCGGTTCTTCAGCTCCTTGTCGTCGGGCACCTCGACGAACAGGACGTGGCCGCGGCTCTCGGCAGGCGTCGTCGCGTCGGCGGGCGGGATGATCATGCACTCCTCGTGACCGGGGAGGTTGGGGTCGCCGGGCACGTCGGTGTACCCGAGGACCTGGGCCCAGAAGACGGACTGCGCGTAGGAGTCGCGCGCGTCGAACGTGGTGTGGGAGATACGAGAGGTCATGGGCGCGACCTTGTCACGCCTCCGCCGCGCGGGCATCGCCTTTTCGCCCGAGACTGGCCCGCGTGAGCGCATCGACGAGGCACGTCGCATGGACCGGCTGGGACGACGACCCGGACCGCCTGGAGGCCGCGACCGTCGCCGTGCGCGACGACCGGCTGGCGGCGCTGGGCACGTCGCGCGCGACGTCGTACGCGACCGCGTGGGCGCTGCGCACCGGTCCCGGCTGGGTGACCGAGCACCTCGACGTCTCGGTGCGCGGGCTCGGGTGGTCGCGCCACCTCGACCTGGTCCGGACGCCCGACGGCGCGTGGCGCGCCGACGTGCGCGAGTCGGGGACGCCGCCGTCGGGCCTCGCCGCACCGGGGATCGCCGACCCGGCCTCGCTCGACGACGCGCTGGACTGCGACGTCGCGCTGTGCCCGGTCACCAACACGATGCCGATCCTGCGGCTCGGGCTTCTCGGCGACCGCCCGCCGCCGGACGAGACGCGCCTGGTCATGGCCTGGGTCGACCTGCCGTCCCTGGCGGTCCTGCGCAGCGACCAGGTCTACGCCGCGCGCGAGCCGCTCGACCCCGCGACCGGTCAGGGCGTCGTCACGTACACGAGCGCGACGCGCGACTTCACCGCGGACCTCACGGTCGACGCCGACGGCCTGGTGGTCGACTACCCGCACCTGGCACGCCGCCTCTGACCCCGCACCCCCGCCGAACACGGCGTCGAGCTGACGTCAGTCCTGCGGTGGGCGACGCAGGCGCTTGACGTCCGTCCGCCGCTTCTTGGCGGCGATCCGCCGCTCGACCGACCCCCGCGTCGGCCGGGTCGCGCGACGCGGCGGCCCGGGCGGGGCGACGGCGTCGGCCAGCAGGGCGGCGAGCCGCGTCCGCGCAGCGTCCCGGTTGCGCCGCTGCTCCCGGTGCTCGGACGCCACGACCGTGACGACACCGTCCACGACCCGCCGGCCCAGACGGTCCAGCACGCGTGCGCGCTGGGACTCCGTGAGCACCGCCGATCGCGCGACGTCCCACGACAGCTCGACGCGCGAGTCCGTCGTGTCGACGCCCTGCCCGCCCGGCCCGGACGAGCGCGAGAACCGCCACGACAGCTCTGCCTCGGGGACGACCAGGGTGGTCGTCACGCGCAGGCCGGGGCGGGCGTCGTCGGGCACCCGTCCATCGTGCCCGACGACGACGCGGCCGGGTATTCCCGGACGGCCCCGTCAGGCCGTCGTCGCGCCGCCCCCGGGACCGTTCACCGAGCGGGACCGCACGTCCGACTTGCAAGATCACAGTGCGCCCACCTTGACCTCAACCGTGGTCGAGGTCCTAGCGTGGCTGCATACCGACGGAAGGAACCTGAGGAACCATGCCTGTCTACACTCTCCCCGAGCTGTCCTACGACTACGGTGCGCTCGAGCCGCACATCTCCGGGCGGATCATGGAGCTGCACCACTCCAAGCACCACCAGGCCTACGTCACCGGCGCGAACACCGCCCTGGAGAAGCTCGCCGAGGCCCGCGAGAGCGGTGACTTCGCCGCGATCAACCTGCACGAGAAGAACCTCGCGTTCAACCTCGGCGGCCACGTCAACCACTCCGCCTTCTGGACCAACCTCTCCCCCGAGGGCGGCGGCGAGCCCACCGGCGAGATCGGCGCCGCGATCGACGAGCACTTCGGCTCCTTCGACGCCTTCAAGAAGCAGTTCGCCGCCGTCGCCGCCGGCGTCCAGGGCTCGGGCTGGGCCATCCTCGCCTGGGACTCCATCGGCTCCAAGCTCGTCACCGTCCAGCTCTACGACCAGCAGGGCAACCTCACCCTCGGCCTGACCCCGATCGTCCTGCTCGACGTCTGGGAGCACGCCTACTACCTCGACTACCAGAACGTGCGCGCCGACTACGTCACCGCCTGGTGGAACCTCGTCAACTGGTCCGACGCCGAGGCCCGCCTCCAGCGCGCCAAGACCCAGACCGCCGGGCTCATCGTCCCCGCCTGACGACGACCCGCGGGCGAGCACCAGCCTGCTCCCCCACCACGACGAGGTCGGTCCCGTCATCCACCGGATGACGGGACCGACCTCGTTCTCGACCGGCTCACCCGCGCCGCGCCAGGCTCAGTCCGCGGTCACGAAGAGGTGCCGCGCGACGTCGTCGGGCAGGTCGAGGACGGTCTCCGCGCCGTCGGCCGAGACCGTGACCACGCCGGCGTTCACGGCGACGACGAGGGTCTGGCGCGGGAAGACGCCCGCCTCGGCGAAGCGCGCGAGGAGCTCGACGTCGACCTGGACCGGCTCGGCGATGCGCTGCAGGACGACCCGCACCTCGGCTCCGGCCGTCGCTCCGCGTGCGGCGAGGTGCGCCGGCAGGGACACGACGCCGTCGAGGTACTCGACCTCCGGCAAGTCCTCGCCCAGTTCGCGCAGCCCGGGGATCGGGTTGCCGTAGGGGTCGTGCGCGGGGTGGTCGAGGAGCCCGACGAGGCGCTGCTCGACGAGGTCGCTCATCACGTGCTCCCAGCGGCAGGCCTCGGTGTGCACCTGCTCCCAGTCGAGCTTGATGACGTCGGTGAGCAGCCGCTCGGCGAGGCGGTGCTTGCGCATCACGCGGACCGCCGTCTGCTGCCCGAGCGGCGTGAGCTCGAGCTGACGGTCGCCGCCGACGACGACGAGACCGTCGCGCTCCATGCGCGCCACGGTCTGCGAGACGGTCGGCCCCGAGTGACCCAGCCGCTCGGCGATCCGCGCGCGCAGCGGGGGGATCCCCTCCTCCTGCAGCTCGTAGA
Organism: Cellulosimicrobium cellulans; assembly: GCF_016921195.1. GTDB lineage: Bacteria > Actinomycetota > Actinomycetes > Actinomycetales > Cellulomonadaceae > Cellulosimicrobium > Cellulosimicrobium cellulans_F. Next base: position 226,498 of record NZ_JAFGYF010000001.1, on the reverse strand, counting down.
TCGACTTCAGGTACATCTCGGTGGTGTCGATCAGGTCGGTCACTCGGCCTCCCGCGGCAGGTACGACGCACTCTTCTCTGGAACCGTTCCAGTCTAGCGCCCTCGCCTCGGCACGATGATGTGTCTCTTGCGCATGCTGTGCGACACACACTATGGTGTGAGGCATGACCGATCCCGAGATCTTCGCCGGGCACAGCCAGGAGGTGCGTCGCGGCTCCGTCGTCGTCGCGAGCCTCCTGCTGCTGCGCACGCCCGGCTACGGCTACGGGCTCCTCGAGGCGCTCGCCGCGGCGGGCGTCCCCGTCGACGCCAACACGCTCTACCCGCTCCTGCGCCGGCTCGAGAAGCAGGGCCTGCTCGTGAGCGAGTGGAACACCGACGAGGCGCGACCGCGCAAGTTCTACCGGACCTCCCCCGCGGGCGAGCGCTTCGCCCGCGACCTGCTCGACGAGTGGCTCGCCATCGCGCGGAGCCTCCAGACCATCGACTCCCAGGAAGGCACGTCATGACGCTCACCGACCGCTACGTCGCCGCCACGCTGCGCCGTGTCCCCGCGGACCAGCACGCCGACCTCGAGCAGGAGCTGCGCGCGTCCGTCGCCGACGCCGTCGAGGCCAAGGTCGAGGCCGGCACCGACCCGGCGCGGGCCGAGACCGACGTCCTCAACGACCTCGGCGACCCCGACCGCCTCGCCGCCGACCTCGCCGGCCGCCCGCTCTACCTCATCGGCCCGGCGCTCTACCTCGACTGGCTGCGCCTCCTCAAGATGCTGCTCTGGGTCAGTCTCGTCCCGGGGGCCATCGTGCTCGTCACCGACCTCGTCGACGGCGCCACCGCCGGGTCGGCCATCTGGAGCGGCATCTGGACGACCGCGTCCGTCGCCCTGCAGATCGCGTTCTGGACGACGCTCGTCTTCGTCGTGCTCGAGCGCTACGGCACCCCGCGGAGCAGGGACGAGCTCACCGGCCCGTGGACGGTCGACCGCCTCCCCGCCGAACGGGCGCCGCGCGAGATCTCGCTCGTCGACACGGTGGTCTCCGTCGGCCTGCTCGTCCTGGTCGCCGCCGCGCTCCTGCTCCAGCCCTCGATCGCATGGTTCCGGGGTGCCGACGGCGACGTGATCCCGGTCCTGCACCCGGACCTGTGGCCGCTGTGGACCGGGGCGCTCCTCGCGATCGTCGCGGCCGAGATCGTGCTCACGATCGTCACGTACGTCCGGGGCCGGTGGACCGTCGGACTCGCCGTCGTCAACACCGTCACGGGCGTCCTGTTCGCCGGCGCGATCGTGTGGCTCGCGAGCACCGACCGCCTCGTCAACCCCGCGTTCCTCGAGGCCTCCGGCGGCGACTCGCTCACGTGGCTCTCGAACGGGATCATCGCGATGACCCTGGTCATCGCGGCGTGGGACGTCGTGGACGTGTGGGTCAAGGCCCTGCGCGGTCGCCGCGCCTAGGCTGACCGGCCGCCCGGCCCTGCCGGGCCGGCCCGACGCCTTCCGCGCCGCGAGCCGGCTCCCGCTCCTGGCGCGGCACGCCGCGGGCCCCGGCACGTCGAGGACGCCTCCGCCGGGTGACCCGGCACGCCTCGGGGCGGGTGGGCACTCCGACGTGTCGTGGGCGGAGGCTACGATCGGCCGCAACCGACTGGACTGGAGGCACACGGTGGCACGCTCCGACGGCACCGGCGACGGCACGCGCGGGCAGCGCGGTCCGCGCGCGGCAGACGCGCTCACGTGCTCGTTCTGCGGAAAGTCCCAGCGTCAGGTGAAGCGGCTCATCGCCGGGCCCGCGGGCGTGTTCATCTGCGACGAGTGCGTGGCGCTGTGCCTCGAGATGGTCGAGGAGGACCGCGAGGCCGAGAACGCGTCGCAGGACGTCGTGACCGGTGACGGCCCGCTGCCGACGCCGCACGAGATCTTCGCGCACCTCAGCCGCTACGTCGTAGGCCAGGACGGCGCCAAGCGCGCGCTCGCCGTGGCCGTGCACAACCACTACAAGCGCGTGCGCGCCGCGGCGGCCGCCGAGGAGGCGGGCGAGGGCCTCGCGACCGACGACCCGGACTACGTGGAGCTGGCGAAGTCGAACATCTTGTTGATCGGTCCGACGGGGACGGGGAAGACGTATCTGGCGCAGACGTTGGCGCGGATGTTGAACGTGCCTTTTGCGATCGCGGACGCGACGGCGCTCACCGAGGCGGGGTATGTCGGTGAGGACGTGGAGAACATTCTGTTGAAGCTGGTGCAGGCGGCGGACTTCGACGTGAAGAAGGCTGAGACGGGCATCATCTACATCGACGAGATCGACAAGGTGGCTCGGAAGGCGGAGAACCCGTCGATCACGCGGGATGTGTCGGGTGAGGGTGTGCAGCAGGCGTTGTTGAAGATCATCGAGGGCACGAGCGCGTCGGTGCCGCCGCAGGGTGGTCGTAAGCATCCGCATCAGGAGTTCATCCAGGTGGACACGTCGAACGTGTTGTTCATCGTGGCGGGGGCGTTTGCGGGGTTGGACGACATCGTGGCGGCGCGGGCGCGTAAGCGGGGTGTGGGTTTTGGTGCGCCGATCGAGACGGGTGCGGGGGAGGATCTGTTCGCGCAGGTGCGGCCGGAGGATCTGCACCGGTTCGGGTTGATCCCGGAGTTCATCGGGCGGTTGCCGGTGATCGCGTCGGTGGCGGCGTTGGATCGTGAGGCGTTGGTGCGGATCCTGACGCAGCCGCGGAATGCGTTGGTGAAGCAGTATCAGCGGATGTTCGCGATCGACGGGGTGGAGCTGGAGTTCACCGAGGGGGCGGTGGAGGCGGTCGCGGAGCAGGCGTTGTTGCGCGGGACGGGGGCGCGGGGTTTGCGGGCGATCATGGAGGAGGTGTTGCAGCAGGTGATGTTCGACGTGCCCTCGCGTGATGACGTGGAGCGGGTCGTGATCACGCGCGAGGTCGTGCTGGACAACGTCAACCCCACGATCGTGCCGCGCACCGCGACCGCGCGCACCCGCACCCCCCGCGAGAAGTCCGCCTGACCCGCATCCCGCGGAGAAAGAACCCCGCTCCGCCGAGAGAGAACCGTACTCCGCCGAAGTAGAGCCCTGGTCCGCCGACGTAGAGCCGGGGTCCGCCCGGCCTGCCCGGCCCCGAAGGGGTGAATAGTGCGCCTCGACGCGACGGAACCTGACGAGGTGCCGATCATCGAAGGATGAGCACACGTGGGGGTACCCCGGCGCCGGGGTGGTACGACGACGGGACTGGCACGAACCGCTACTGGGACGGCTCGGCCTGGACCGAGCAGACCGCACCCGCGGCGGGTTCGCCGCCGGGCGGGGCCGGTGGCGGGACGGCGCCCGGCGGGACCGGCGGGGCGGCACCCTTCTCCGATCCCCCGCAAGTGGCGGTGGAGTCCCCCGCGACGAAGCCGCACCCGCTGGGTTGGGTCGCCCTCGCCGTCGCCGTGCTCGGCTTCGTGTTCGCGTGCATCCCCGGCGCGCTCATCGTCGGGTGGGTGCTGCTGCCCATCGCGTTCGTCCTCGCGATCGTCGGCTTCTTCCTGCGAGGGAAGAAGTGGCCGGTCATCACGGCGCTCGTGCTCTCCGTCGTCGGGACGGTCGTGGGGTTCGTCGTATTCCTCACGGTCGTGAGCGACTCGGTCGACGAAGCGTTCGGCGACTCCGACGTCACGGTCTCCCCTCCCGACTCCGAGGAGCCAGCAGCGGACGGCGAGAGCACGGAGTCCGCCGAGGCGCCCGAACCCGAGCAGGAGGAGGCCGCCGACGACGCCGGGAGCCGCGAGAACCCGGTCCCGCTGGGCACGGTCGTGAGCGGCGACGACTTCGACGTCACGATCAACTCGGTCCAGCTCGACGCTACCGATGCCGTGATGGCCGCCAACGAGTTCAACGAGGCGCCGCCGGAGGGATCCACCTACGCCCTGGTCAACGCGACCATCACGTACACGGGCGAGGAGTCGGGGTTCGCGATGGAGGTCACCATCGACTACGTCACGAGCACAGGCGAGGTCCTCGCCTCGTACGACTCGTTCGCCGTCCCGCCGGAGCCGGAGCTCGGTCTCGACGAGCTGTACAACGGCGGCACGACGACCGGCAACGTCGTCATCGCCGTCCCCGCGGGCGACGCCGGTCTGATCCGCGTGACGCCCGGACTGTTCGCCGACGAGGTGTTCGTCGCGACGCAGTAGCCGCTCCGCGCGACCACGGCCCTACCCCGCGCGACCACAGTTCTACCTCGCGCGACCACGGCTCTACCTCGCGCGACCATGGTTCTAGCTCGGCAACACCGGGGGGCGGTAGGCCTGGCCGGCGAAGTGACGCAGGGCGGTGTCGAGGTCGCGCGCGACGGGGACGTCGACGTCGGCCGTGAACGGGACGGTCGACAGCAGGCGCTCGTGCGTGAACGGTTCCGGGAGCACGAGGCGCGAGAGGGGCGACGCGTCGTCGGCGGCGTCCGAGCCGGTACGCGGGCGCCACAGGAGCGAGACGGTGACGGAGCTCGCCGGGCCCTTCGGCATGAGGTGGGTGCTCGCGGGCCGGACGGCGGTGACGTGGACCGCGACGGCCTCCAGGTCGGCCCAGTCGAGCCGTAGGCTACCGGCGCCGAGCGCCAGGCCGTCGGGTCCGACGGTCACGGTCTGTCGCGGCGCCTGCACGAAGGCCCAGACGGTCGCGGCGCCGAGCCCGCCGAGGAACGCGACGACGAGCGTCACGAGCACCACCGCGACCGGGACGGGCACCCGCACCGACTCCGGGTAGAGCACGACCTGGCGCAGGACGAGCACGGCCGCGGCGATCAGCGCGAGCCCGAGGACGAGGAAAAACGGCCGCCGCTCGGCGAGGTGCAGGACCAGGGGGCGGTCGCCCTCGGGCACCCAGGCACCCTGCTCCCGCGCGCCACCGGCAGCCGGACGCGCCGCACTCACGGGCGGACGTCGCGGTCGTCGCCGGCGAGCCACTCGCGCGCCGCGGCGACGAGCAGCGCGACGCCCAGGTCGAGCGTCGGCTCGGGGACAGGGGCGAAGAACGGGGAGTGGTTCGGCGCGACGCCGTCGGGGAGGTTGCCCATGCCGGTGGCCGTCGCGAGGTCGAACGCGGCGAACAGTGCCGGGTCGGACCCGCCGAGGTTCCAGTAGACGAGCGGGACGTCCGCCGCCGTGGCGAGGTCGCCGACGTCCTCGGAGCCCGGCAGCGGGGGTAGCGCGACGACGGCGGGCTGACCGCCCGCGGACTCGATGCGCTCACGCTGCTCGTCGAGCGTGCGCGCGAGGACGACCCGCGTCCGCTCGGCGGCGACGGGGTCGTTCACCATGAGGTCGAACGTGGAGACCTCCTCGTAGTCCGGCGCGGCGGGCGCGCCGGAGGCCGCCGCCTCGGCGTCGACGATGCGGTGGATCGCGGCGAGCACGCGACGGCGGACGTCGGGCGTGAACGACCGCACGTTGACCAGCAGCTCCGCCGAGCCGGGGATGATGTTCGCCTGGGTGCCGGCGCGCAGGGCGCCGACGGTCACGACGGCGGACTCCCCCGCGCCGACCTCGCGCGACACGACGCCCTGGAGCCGCATGACGGTCGCGGCCGCCATGACGACGGGGTCGACCGTCGACTCCGGGCTCGACCCGTGCCCGCCCTTGCCGTGCAGGGTGACGCGGAACGAGTCGGTGGCGGCCATCGCGGGCCCGGCCGTGAGGTTGACGACGCCGACCGGGAGCGGCATGACGTGCTGGCCCAGGACGACGTCGGGCCGCCCGCCCGTGCGCTCGAACAGCCCGTCGGCGACCATCGCGCGCGCTCCCCCGCCCACCTCCTCGGCGGGCTGGAAGACGACGACGAGGGTGCCGCTCCAGGTGTCGCGGTGGGCGGCGAGCTCGGCGGCGGCGCCGAGCAGGCACGTGACGTGCACGTCGTGCCCGCACGCGTGCATCGTCCCGGACTCGTGCCCGTCGGGCGTGGTCGCGGTGTCCGCGGACGCGTACGGCAGCCCGGTGAGCTCGGTGACGGGGAGCCCGTCCATGTCGGCGCGGAGCAGGACGCGCGGGCCGTCCCCGTTCGCGAGGACGCCCGCGACGCCCGTCCCGCCCAGGCCCTCGTGGACCTCGTAGCCCCACCCGCGCAGCCGCTCGGCGACGATGCCCGCGGTGCGGTGCTCGGCGAACGCAAGCTCGGGGTGCCGGTGCAGGTCGGTGTAGACGTCGGTGAGCTCGGCGGTCGTCAGCGGGGTCGCGGTCATGCACGCATGATCGCGCGCCCGGTCGCCCGGGGCGAACCCGGGGCCGGCTGCCGCACGACGCCCCGGCAGGCCCCGGGTCGGGCACCGAGCGGGCGCGCCGTCAACCCACGAAGACGCAGAAGGGGTGGCCCGCCGGGTCGGCGTAGACGCGCAACGGCTCCTCCGGGTCGCCCGACCTGTCATGGAGCAGGCGCGCCCCGAGCGCGAGGGCACGCTCGTGCTGGCGGTCGAGCTCCGCGACGTCCGGCACGGTGCAGTCGAGGTGGAGCTGCTGCGGCACACCGTCGTCCGGCCACGTCGACGGCGGGAGCACCCCGACCTGCTGGAACGCGAGCTGGACCCCGCCCGGCGCCGCGCGCAGCACGAGCCAGTCCGCACCCGCCGGGTCCGGCTCGCCCGCCGGTGGCGGCTCGTCGCCCGCGCGGTACTCGAGCCCGAACAGCGCGCGGTAGAACTCCGCGAGCGCACGGGCGTCGGTCGTGTCGAGCACGACCTGGGCGATCCGGGGGAACACGTCGGCCACGGCGACCACCTCCGCTCGCCACCGTCGCCCGGCGCGCGCCCGCTCGCAAGGGCGACGATCCGGCCGGGAGCGGGGCCGAACGGTCGCGACGTCCCCGACGGACGACCTGCCGGGCGCACGGGTTCACCCTCGGCGAGACCCGTGCGCCCGACGACGGTCAGGCGGCCGACCGGCCTCGCCTGCGCAGGGCGACCAGGGAACCGCCCACGAGAAGCAGGAGCACGGCCAGGCCGACCGCTCCGACCGTGCGAGCTCCGGTCGTGGCGAGCCACTGACCCGCGCCCTGCGTGTCGGCGGGCGGCACGACCGGTGCCTCGAAGACGTTCGTCACGACCACCGTGCCGCCCGTCGCACCGATCGCGAGGTCCGCCGTCGTCCCGTCGACCGACGTGTCCCGCTCGTCGGTGCTCACCGAGACGCGCGTCGCCGCCGCCCCGCCGGTCCCGGTCTCCTCGACGGTGCACGCGGCGTCGACCGGCAGGTCGGCGAAGGTCACCGTCTCGTCCGCCCGGAGCTCGCGCACGCTGCCTCCCGGCACGTCGAGGGGCACCGTCTCGCCGTCGACCTCGCGCGTGCAGACCAGGCGGACCGTGAACGGACCGTCGGCGCCCGGGGCGTCGAGCGCCCCCTCCACGCGCTTGGTGACGTCGAGGGACGCCACGTCGAACGTGTTCGTCAGGGTCACGACCGCGGGCTCCTCGCCCCCGACCACCACGGCGCCGTCCGCGCTGGTCGCCGTCGTGGTCGCACCGCCCGTGCGCGTCTCGGTGACGACGCACTCCGCCCCGACGGGCAGGTCGTGCACCGCGGCGCGGTAGCCGCCGGCGGCGGTGAGCGCCAGGCGCCCGTCGCCGGGGAGCACGAGCGTGCGCGTCTCACCGTCGACGTCCCACGTGCACACGGCCTGGGCCTCGAACGGACCGGTGCCCCAGAGCTCGGCGCCCGCGCCCTCGACGGTCTTGACGACCTCGAGGTCAGCGACGTCGAACGTGTTGGTCGCCGTGACGACCGCCTCGGACACCGTCTCGCCCTCGGACGGGCCGGTCACGACGACCCGGCCGTCGGCCGGGGCGAGCGCGGACCGCGTGGCCCCGCCCGTCGTCGTCTCCTCGACGACGCACTCCGTGCCGACGACGAACGTCCCGAACGTCCGGCTCGCGCCGGCGTCGAGGTCGAACGCCTCCTCCAGCACGGTGCGACCGTCCCGCGTGCAGACGATGTCGAACCCGAACGGCCCGGCCCCGTAGGCGGCGGCGCCCGCCCCGTCGACCTCCTTGGTCACGCGGACGACGCCCGCGTCGTACCCGTTGTGGACGACGACCTCGGCGGGCGTCGTGCCGACGAGCACGTCGGCGCTGCCGTCGCCGTGGTCGGTCACGCCGTCGCCGGTGACCACGACGCGCTGCGGCGCGTCCGCGGTGGTCTCGGTCACGACGCACGTGGCGCGGGCCGGGATCGTGCCCTCGGGAGCGGTGAACGTCTCGCCGGCGCCGATCGTGAACCGCAGCTCGGTCGTGCCCGCGGCGTCGAACGTGACGGGCGCGCCCGTGGCCGTCGTGCAGACGAGCGTGAAGTCGAACGGCCCGAGCTCCTCCTGCGTCGCCTCGGTGTCGACCTCCTTGGTGACCGACAGGCCCGAGAACGCGTAGCCGTTGCCGAGCGTGACGACCTGCGCGGCCGGCACCTCGTCCTGCGGCGACGACGCGACGTCGACGGCGACGGTCGCCGGCGAACCGGTCCGCGTCGTCTCGCCGTGCGCCCCGAGCTCGCCGCTCTCCGTCACGACGCACTCCGCGCCCACGGGGACGCCGTCGACGCGTGCGGTGAGCCCGCCCTCGGCGGTCAGGAGCAGCCGCGCCGCGTCACCGAGGTCCAGCGTCACGCCGTCGACCGTGCACACGACCTCGGCCGGGAAGGCGCCGGGCGCGTAGCCCGCGGCGTCGCCCGTGACCTGCTTGTCGACACGGACGGCGCCCGTCGGGAGCGCGACACCGACCTGGCTCGGCGCGAACCGCTCGAACGTCGTCTCGCCCGTGTAGCGCCACTTGACGCCGAACTGGTTCCACGCGACGTCCGGGCCCGACGGGACGACCGGCGCGACACCGCCCGGCGTCGTGTCGGACGCCATGCGGTTGACCGTCGAGTACGTGACGTCGACGACCTCGCCGCTGTCGAGGCGCCCGTCGGCGGTGGTGCGGAAGTCGAGCGTCACGCGAAGCCCCGTGACGGCCGACCAGTCGGTCGCGTCGTCGGCCGGGGCCCACGTCTCGCCGTTCTGCTCGCACACCGCCTGGGTCGCGAGGTCGCGCCACGTGCCCGCGCACACGTCGGGGCTCGTCGTGACCTCCACGACAGCGGTCGTGCCGTCGGGAGCGATCAGGCTCGGCATCCCGGCGAGCACGGGACGGTAGGTCGAACCACGCGACGCGCCGGTCACGAGCATGCGGTCCCCCGCGGTCGGGAGCTGCTCGAACAGCACCATCTCCTCGACGGGCGTGGTGCCCGCGTTGACGACGTGGAGGACCCAGTCGTCCGTCCCGCCGACGACGCTGTTCGCGACGCACGGCGTGCGGTACCAGGTGCTGCCGGCCGCCTCGAGCGTCGGACGGCACTCCGCGGCCGGCGCGGAGGGGTTCGTCGCGCCGTCGACCGCGCCGCGCACGCCCTTGACGCTGTAGAGGTTCGGCCCGTCGACGGGGGCGACGAAGTCGGTCGTCCCGCACGTGCGCGGGTCGCTGCCCCACGCCGGCGTCGTGGCGGCGCCGTCGATGCCGGAGCACGTCTCGAGCGGCTCCTCGGTCCGGACCGTCATCTGGTTCGTCGCACGCTGGCCCGTCGTGAGGCCCGGCTGGAGCTCGAGGAACAGCCGCACGCGGAACGTCTCGCCCGGCGCCATGACCCGGCCGTCCTCGGGCCACGTGAGCACGAGGTCGCGGCCGTCGACGGCGAGCGCGACGTCCGTGGACAGCAGCCCGCCCTCGGACGTGGCGTACGACGGCGCAGGGTCGCCCGGGTGCACCAGCGTGGCGGGCAGCACGTCGCGCAGCTCGGTGAGCGTGAGGTAGCCGGTCCCCGTGTTGGTGAACGTCAGGTCCCAGGGGACGGCGGAGCCGACGGCGACCGTGCGGTCGCCCTCGTTGGCGAGCTTGCGCACGGCCAGCTCGCGCGTGCCCTGCGAGAGGGAGATCGTCGCGCTCGTGGAGCGCTCCGGCGACGCCTCGCCGTTCAGACGGTCGCTGCGGACGGTCACGGTGTTGTCGACCGAGCCGTCGAGCACGACCGGGTCACCGGAGGACCGGTGGGTGTCTCGCAGCACGGCCGTGAACGCGGCGTCGGCCTCCCAGGCCGGCGCGGGGACCGCGGTGCTGAAGAAGCCGCCGTCGGCACGCGAGAAGACGACGCGCACGCCCTGGACGTCGGGGTAGGCGTCCTCGCTCACCGGCAGGACGGGTGCGTCCACGGGCGCCGGGGCGCCCTCGGCCCACGCGAGCCCGCCGTCCGCGCCGAACGGGCCGTAGACGTCGACGGTGACACGGTCGGCACCGCGGGGGGCGGTGAGCGCGCCCAGGCCGGTGAACGCGAACACGTCCCAGAACTCCGGCGAGGACGCGACGTCGTCGCGCAGCCAGACCTCGGCCGGCGCGAGCGTGCTCACCGGGCCCGTGCCGGAGTCGGCGCCGAGCGTGACGGTCACCGGCGTGCGTCGCGCCGGCTCGGTCAGCGAGGCGGGGGACACCGACTTGGTCGGTGCGACGTTGATGTCGCCGCCCGTGAGCACGACGCGCGCGTCGTCGAGGTCTCCGGTGCGAGCGCCGGGCGCGAGCACCGGGTCGGAGGACTGCGCGAACGCGCGGTTCGTGACCTCGACGGTCTCCCCCGCGCGCAGGGTGAGCGGCTCGCCCGTGCTGCGCACGTGCGTGCGCAGCACGGTGTCGAGCGTCAGCGTGAGGCGGTTCGCCGCAGAGATCGTCCCGCCGGTGGTGGCGGGGTCGGACCCCTGGAACGTCACGCTCACGCCGACGACGTCGGCGAGGCGCTCAGGGCCCCACGAGACGAGGTCGGCGGCCGTCGTGCGCTCGCTGACGAACGCGCCGTCCGCCGTCCGGTGCAGGACCCACGCGGTGCTCGCCGAGAGGTCGACCTCGTGCGCGAGGCTCGCGTCGATCCGCACGGCGGTGACGTCGTACCGGTCGAACGGGCTGGCCACGCCGCCCGGCGCGAGCCAGTCGACGTCGCCCGCGAACGGGTCGGCGACGGCCGCCTCGGCCGTGCCGTCGGTCTGGCAGCCGCCGACCCCGCGTGTCGTCTCGGAGCACGCGGCCGGGTCGGTGACCCGGACGAACGACGCGCGCGAGACCGACGTGCTCTGCGCCTGGACGGTGAAGGTCGCCGTGGGCCGTGCGGCGTCCGAGCCGTCGCGAGGCACGAGGACCGGCTGCGTCGGTGACGCGCTCTTCGTCACCGCGACACCGGGCGCGTGGTCGACGAGCGAGATGGTCGCGGAGTCCGTGTCGCGGGCGGGGTCGCCGCCGGCGGCCGGGAGCGCCTCGATGCCCGCCGTGTTCACCACGGTGCCGGGGTCGTCGCCGTTGAGGGGTGTCTCCTGCGTGACCCAGTCGCCGGTGGCGCGCGTCGTGCTGCGCACCTGCCAGTCGAGCACGAAGCGGCGGTCGCTGCTGCTCGCGGCGACGCCCGTGCCCGGCGCGGGCGCGTAGGGGTCGAGTGCGGCGCCCGGCTGCCGGGCCGCCTCGCGGGCGGCGGTGTTCTCGGCCAGGACGAGGCGCACGCCGGTGGCGGCCGCGCGCTGCTCGTCGGTCAGCGTGTGGCCGACGAACCGTCCGCCCTGCACCCAGCCGCCCGCCGGGGCGGCGACGGCCGTCCACGTGCCGTCGACGAAGAGCTCGACGGCCGTCACGGTGTCGTAGCGCAGGTACCAGCCGGTGCTGAACGGCACGCTGCTCGCGTCGACCGGTGCGACGCGCACGAGGTCGAACGCGTCGAAGACGGTGCCCGCGACGTCCGCCGGGTCTCCCGCCGGGTCGCTGATGGTGACCGAGGCGAAGCCCTCGCGCACGCGCCAGTCCAGCGCCGTGCTGCGCTGCTCGCCCGACTGCGACGCGACCGTGCCCTGCAGCCAGGACTTGTCGATGCCGACCGGGCCGGTGCCCTCGTGCGTGACGACGCGCGCCGTCGCCGAGTCCTCGGCGTCGTCGGTGAGCGTCGTGCCGCCGCGCGTCACGCCCTCGGCGCGCACGGTGGCGGTGTTCTCGAACGCGACCGCCTCGTCCGGCCGCTCGGTGACGTCACCGCCCGAGCGCAGCGTGCCGCGCGCCTGCGTGACGACGTACGGCGTGAAGCTCGCGTCGACGGGCAGACCGGTGGTCGACTCGAGGACGAAGCGGATGCCGGTGAGGTCCGACGGCGCGACGCCCGCGGGGAGCGCCGCGGCGAGGTCGTCCGCCGTCAGCTCGGCGAGGAAGGGGCCGTCCTGGGCGGGGAACGCGGCGAGGCGCACCGGCGCGCCGTCGGGGCCGATCGCCTCGACGGTCAGCGACGCCCCGGTGGGGACCTGCGTCGGCGCGACGCCGGCGAGGTCGAACGCGTCCCAGAACTCGCCCGCGTCACCGGCCCAGACGTCCTCGACGACGAGCGTGCGGGGGCTCACGTACTCGGACGTCCCCACGACGCGAGCGGCGAGGCCGGTGACCACGCGGGCGCCCGGCTCGACGGCGGTGCCCGGCCGGATCGTCTTGTCGAGCGACGCCTCGAGCGAGGGCCGGACGAGCTCGAGCGCGTCGGTCGCCTCGGCGGTCGCGTCCTGCCCGTTCGGGGCGACGACCTGCGCGGTCGCGGTGTTGGTCGTGGCGCGCGACACGGCGTCGCCGGTCGCGTCCTCGGTCGTCACGACGTCGAGGACGAGCGTCGCCGCGGCGCGGGGGGCGATGGCGCCGGTGAACGTCACGGAGAACCCGGTCACGTCGGTGCCCGGGACCGTCGGTGTCTCGCCCGGGGCGAGCGTGACGACGGTCGTCGAGCCGTCGGCGCGGTCGAGGACGACCTCGGCCGACTCGGCGCCGTCGGGCCAGGCGAACGTGCGGAAGCCGCCGAGCACGACGCCGTCCGTGAAGTAGTCGCGGTCGGTGACCGTGAGCGTGCGGACGGGCACGTCGGACGCGCTCGTCGCGGTGATCGTCGCCGTCGCGCTCTCGCCCGCCGAGATCCGCGCGGGCGTGATGTCCTTGACGACCTCGACGCCGACGTGCGCGGGCGTCACGCGGTGCTGGGCGGACGCCGTCGCCGAGACGGGGTCGTGGCCCTCGACCGTCGCCGTCGCGACGGCGACGTTGTCGACGACGTGGGTCGCGGCCGAGAGGTCCGTGCCGTCCCGGTCCGTCGCGCGCTGCGCGAGGTCGAGGCGCGCCGTGGCGGTCGCCCCGGGGACGATCTCGCCCGCGTAGGTCAGCCGGATGCCCCCGACGGCGGCCGGGTCCACCCCGGCCGGGAGGTTCGCGCCGGTGGCGGGGACACCCGTGACCCAGGTCCACGTGCCGCCGTCGCCGCGCACGTACGCGTCCACCTGGACGCTCGTGGCGCCCTCGGGCAGCGGGCTCGCGGTGAGCGCCGTGAGGTCGGTGATGGTGAAGGGGCTGCTCGGGTCGAGCGCGGGGGCGCCGTCCTGCGCCGCCTGCGGCTCGGTCACCACGAGCGTACCGACCGCCGTGTTGGACGTGTTGGTCGCCGACAGGACGACCGACGACGACGCGCCCGCCTCGAAGGTCCGGCTCGCCGGGTCCCAGGTCTTCGTGAGGTCGACCCCCGTCTCGACCGGGACGCTGAGGTGCACCGTCGCGCTCGCGCTGTCCGGCGCCGAGTTCGTCGCGGTGGTCCTGGCGGTGTTGACGATGTCCGTCTCGCCGGGCCGGACATCGTCGGGGACCTGGAGCGTGAGGGTCAGGGTGAACGTCGCACCGGCGGTCAGCCCCGAGCCGTCCGGGGTCACGTCGCGGAACGCGACCCGGACCGCGGTCGCGGGACCCACGACGGCGGGCTGGTCGACCGGCTGGCCGTCCTCGGTCCACGAGACGTCGTACGCGGGACCGTTGGTCGTGCGCACGGCCTGGATCGCGAAGCCCGCCAGCTCCGCCGGGAGCGCGTCCTCGAGGACCGCGTCCAGGCACGTCGTCTCCGAGCACGTCACGCCGACGCTGTACGTGAACACGTCGCCCGGCGACAGGGTCGCGTGATCGACGCGCTTGCTCACCTCGAGATACTGCGGGTCGCTCTCGGCGGCCGTGGCGGGCACCGTCGACGCCACCGCGAGAGGCACGGCCATCACAGCCGCGAGGGTCAGGGCACAGAGCCGGGTCCAGAGATCTCGTCGCCTGTGACGGCCATGTTCGATGCGAGGCAAGCCAGTGTCCTTCGTCCGGGTCGAGGGCGGCACCCGTCGAGTGGGACAGGTGTCCAACTCGGTGCCACGCTCTGGGACGGGGACCGGCCCCGATCATGACGGGACCGTCGCTGTGACCTGCGTCATCACCCCCTCCGGGCCGGCCTCGGTCCAGCGGACGCGACGCACCTTCCGAGAGGTCGCCACGGCGAGCACCACGTCGCGCAGAGCCAGGTCGATGATCTGGACGCCCTGCATCGCCTCGGCTGGGACGGGCCACAGGTCGGCGATCCCCGTTCCTCGAGCCTTGAGCGCCGCCTCGTGGCGCACCCACGCGGTGAGAACCGTCCTCGTGTCCGTGGGCTCCATGTCGAGGAGGCTCGCGAGGGGAGTGAGGTCCGCACCGGGCCGCACGCACTCCGCGTCGATGCCGACCGCGCCGTCGGCCACCACCGCCAGGGCGACGACGGACCCGGTGCGTGTGACCGAGTAGGGAGGACCGCCGCGGACCGCCGGCCGCCCGTGCGTACGGTCGCCGCAGCGGGTGCACGTGCGGTCGATGGTCAACGCGCGGGGTGCGACGCCGGTGTAGGCGGCCATGGCGACACGCTGCAGCGCGCGGGACGTCAGGTGGACCCCGGCGCCGGGTCGGCGCCGGTCGACGGCGGCGCGATCGGCCGGCGGGAGCCACGCCGCCCACCGGTCGGCGTCGTCGCTCTGCGCGACCCAGATGTCGCAGACCCCGGGCGGTGGCTCATCGCGCACGAGACGACGTCCCGACAGGGCGGAGGTCTCCGGTTCGCGCGGCGTCCCGGTCGCGCTCGTCCGCCGTCCGACGAGCGGGCGGGGCGATCCACCCGGTCCTGTGGAACCAGTCGATGTACGCGTCGAGCATGGCGGCGTCGACGGGCGGGCAGTCGATCCCGGTCCCGGCCAGCCCTTCGTCGGTGCGCCGGCGGTCGAAGGCAGGGAACAGGTCCTCGAAGTAGAGCTCCTTCACCGTGACGTCCTGACCGGAGGCGAGCGTGGTGAAGAGCGGCAGGAACGACACGATCGGGTGGTCGGGGTGGTCGGCGCAGAACGCGCGCAGGTGGCCCACCCAGGCGTCGTAGTCGAGCGTCGTGACCTGGTGCCCGTGCGCTCGAAGACGGTCGACCATGTCGCGGAGCCGGCCGTAGCGCGGGTTCGTCAGGTGGTAGGTCCGGCCGGCGCTCGGCGTGTGCTCCGCGAGGTGGACGACGGCACGAGCGAGGTAGTCGGCCGGGACGAAGTCGAGCGGGAGCGCGGCGTCGGGGGCGGTGCCCATGTCGACGATCGCCTTGAAGAACGCCACGATCGCCGCGTCGGTGTTCCACCGCCCGTCGTCGAGCCTGCCGGTGATCTCGTAGGGCCGGTAGACCGACACCGGCACCCCCTGCTGCGCGGCGAGCTCGAGGATCTTCTCGGCGACCCACTTGCTCTCGGGGTAACCCATCGAGATGCGCTCGACGTCGTCCACCGGGTCGGACTCGGTGAGGAAGCGTGCTCCGGCCGAGCCGGCTCCGGAGAGCAGCGCGATGGTCGAGACGTAGTGCACGGGGACCCGGCCGCCGCGCAGCGCGAGCTCGGCCAGGGTCCGGGTGCCGTCGACGTTCGTCGGACGGAGCCATTCGTACGGGTAGACGAAGTTGACGTGGGCGGCCGAGTGGTAGATACGGCGGGTGCGCCGTGCGAGAGCGTCGAACTCGTCCTCGGTCAGGCCGAGGCGGGGCGCGGCGAGGTCGGCCGGCAGCACCGCGATCCGGTCGGTCGCAGCGAGCCCGCCGTGCCCGTACTTCTCCTGGGCGGCGTCGACGCGACGCCGGCCGCTCGCCGCGTCGGGGGCGCGCACGACGCACTCCACGACGGCGTCCGTCCGCGCGAGGAGCTCGCGCAGCAGGTAGGAGCCGAAGAAGCCGGTCGCCCCGGTGAGCAGCAGACGGTCGCCCGCATCCGGGGCCGGACGGGACGGGACGTCGGCCAGGGCGGGGACGTCCGGGAGGTGGACGTCCGGGCGCCACCGGTCGGCGGCTCGCGGTTCGGCGACCGATCCGCTCGACACCGCACGGACCGCCGCCGTGAACGTGGCGAGCCGTGGCTGCGAGAGAAGCGCTCGGATCAGGGTGTAGCCGCTGTCCCCGTCGAGGTCGAGCGCCGACTGGACCCGCGCGATGAGCTGGGCCGCGCGCAGCGACGTCCCGCCGGCCTCGAAGAAGTCCTGGTCCTCCTCGAGGCGGTCGACGCCGAGCGTGATACGCCAGGCGTCGCGCGCCACGTCCTCCGGCGACCCGTCGCCGCCGCCGAGGCTCTCCGGCGGCGTCTGGGGCTCGACGGCGAGGACGCTCAGCGCGGAGCGATCGACCTTGCCGCTCACGGTCAACGGCAGCCGCGGGAGCTCGTGCACCTCGCCGGGGACCAGGTGCGCGGGCAGATGGCTCGACAGCCGGCGCCGAAGGTCCGTGGTGTCGAGCGGCGAGCCGTCCGACACGACGAAGGCGACGAGGCGCCTGTCGGCGTTCTCGCCGGCGGCGAGGACCGCGGCGTCCTGGACGCCGGGGATGCTCCGCAACGCGTGCTCGACCTCTCCCGGCTCGATGCGGAATCCCCGGACCTTGAGCTGGTCGTCGATCCGTCCCCGGAACTCGAGCGTCCCGTCGTCGCGTCGGAGCACCCGGTCTCCCGTGCGGTAGAACCGCTGCTCGCGCGTCTGCGTCCCGGTCGGCGGGCCGACGAACGCGCGCGCGGTCAGGACAGGGTCGGTGAGGTAGCCCGTGGCGAGACCGCCGCCGCCGACCCAGAGCTCGCCCTCCTCACCCGACCCTGCCGACCGGCCGTCGGCCCCGACGACGAGGCACTCGACGTACGGCAAGGGCCGACCGATCGGGACGGGGCCCGCCGCGCCCGCCTCGACGACGTGGGCGGTCGCCATGACGGTGGACTCGGTGGGGCCGTAGCAGTTGACGAGCCTGTTGGCACGAGCCGCGACGACGCGGGCCATGTCCGCGTCGAGCGCCTCGCCTCCGGTCAGGACCTGGTCGAGCCCGTCGAAGAACTGCGGCGCCGTGCGCGCGACGTGGTGCAGCAGGCTCGTGGTCAGGAAGACCGTGTCCACCCGTTGCTCGCGCAGGTGCCCGGCCAGGGCGTCCGGAGCCAGCAGCATGTCCGAGCCCACGACGACGAGGCAGCCTCCCGCGAGGAGCGTCGGCCAGATCTCCAGCGTCGACGCGTCGAACGACAGCGTCGAGGCGTGCATCGTCCGCCGCCCCGGCCCCGCCTCGTACACGCCGCCGGCGGTCGCGAGCAGCACCACCCCACGATGCGGGACCCCGACGGCCTTGGGCGTACCCGTCGACCCGGACGTGAACATCACGTACGCCAGGTCGTCCGCGGACGCAGGACAGGTCACGGCACGGTCGGCGTCGGTGGGCGGCCCAGGCACGCGCACGTCGACCACCGTCGCGAGGTCGGCCAGCTCGTCGGCCTCCGTCGCAGCCACGACAAGCCGGCACCCGGCCCGCTCGGTCATCATCGTGAGCCGCTCGCGTGGGAGCGACAGGTCCAGCGGGAGGTAGGCGGCGCCGACCCTCAGGATCGCCAGCATGCCGACGAGCACGTCCCGCCCTCGCGGGCCGACCAGGCCGACGACGTCGCCCCGCCGGACGCCCTGCGAACACAGCCGTGCCGCCACGGCGACCGACGCCGACCGCAGCTCACCGAAGGTGTGCGTCCCCGCGTCGTCCTCCACCGCCGGAGCACCCGGGCGGACGTCCGCCTGGGCGTCGAAGCAGCCGATGATGCTCCTGTCGATGCTCTGTTCCTCGTCCATGAAGACCCCCTGCTCGGCA
Source organism: Cellulosimicrobium cellulans (assembly GCF_016921195.1). GTDB lineage: Bacteria > Actinomycetota > Actinomycetes > Actinomycetales > Cellulomonadaceae > Cellulosimicrobium > Cellulosimicrobium cellulans_F. Next base: position 208,497 of record NZ_JAFGYF010000001.1, on the reverse strand, counting down.
CCGCCAGGACAGCGGTGCGCCGTCACTCGTCTACGTGCGCCAGAAGTAAGCCATCTCCTCGGCGTCGGCGGGGAAGAAGCGCAGCTCCGTCACCACCCCGTCGCGGACCGTGAAGACGTCGGCGAACTCCGCGGTCACCGGTTCGCCGTGCCGCGTCGCGTGGTCCACCGCGATCACCACGGCGCCGACCTCGTCGATCGCGACCCGGCGGACCTCGGCACGGGACGTGCCTGCGGTGATCTGCGCCATCCGGGCGAACGCCTCGAAGATCTCCGCCTTCCCGCGGTAGGTGCCGGAGATCTGCGTCGACCCGGGTATCACCATCACCGCGTCCGGATGGAACAACCGGTCGAGCACCGCACCGTCCGCGGCGTTGAACGCCTCGTACAGCTCGTCGAGGACCTCTGACGTGGTCCGTGCCATGACTCCCCCTGCGTGTCGTGTCGGAGAACTGGTATGTCGGGACCGCGCGCGGGCGCGCGCACCGTGCGCGTGCTCAGCCGTGGTCGATGCGGTCGGGCGAGACGTCACCGGCGTGAGTGACGGTGACGAGATGCAGCGCGCGCGTGGCATCGACGATCTGACCGACCTGGTCCTTCCGCGCGGCGGTCAGGGCGCACCACACGAGCTCGCGAGCCAACGCCTGCGACCCCGGAAGCAGATCGGCCTCGGACGCGGCACGCATGGCACGCAGCAGCCCCGCGAGGGCGACGTCGTCCGGCCGGAGCGGTTCCGACCCCGACTCCGAGGGCTGCAGGGCAGCGGTCGTGCGGACGTCGACCGCGAGGTCGAGCACGCGCCGGAGGCGGGGCGAGGTCCGTGGGGCGCGCAGCGCCCGGCCGCGCACACCGGGGTGGGGAAGAAGCTGGTCGTGGAGGTCCGCGAGCTCGTCCGGGGTGAGCACGGGTGGCAGGACGGTGTCGACGCGACGCGTCCCCCCACCTCCGGGCAGCGCCGGGTGCGAGCGGCGGGTCAAGCTCGCATAACCCCACATGGTGGGCAGAAGGACTCGATGGACAGATCCACGACGCATGAGCGTTCCTCCGTCGAAAGCTGGTCCTTCCGGCGGAGCCCCAGTGCTCCGCCGGGGTGGGACGGCCCCGCCCACGACGCGCGGTCGTGGACAGGGCCGTCCGGCACCTCGTCAGCCTGCGATGCGGCGCCGACGAGCGACCATCAGGGCGGCCAGGCCGAGGAGCAGCAGGAGCGCTGCTCCACCCGCGACCCAGGCGAGGGTCGCGCCGGTGGTCGCGAGCGACCCGCCCGGCTTCCCGGGCTTGCCGGGCTCGTCCGGGGTGGCGCACGCCTCCGCACTGTCGGTCAGCCCGTTGTGCCCGATGCCGGCGGTGTTGGCGAACCCGCCACGCCCGTCGCTGCCCGGCGCGGGGCAGGTGAACGTGGACTCGTTCACCGCGCCCGCGTCGAGGCTCGCGACGACCTGCACCTGGTAGGTGTGGGTCGCCCCCGCGGGCAGGCCCACGCCGGTCGCGACGACGTTGGCCGGGTCGCCCTCGGCGCCCTGACCGGTCCACGTGGACGACGCCGTCACGCCCTCGGGCGTCGCGGTCACCGTCGCGGTCTTGACCGTGATGCCCGCGCCGTAGCGCAGGCGGTCGGTCAGGTCGTAGACCCCAGCGGCCGCGCCGTCGTTCGTGGCCGTGATGGTGTAGCTCACCGTCCACGAGCCGTTCTCACCCTTCACCGGGTCACCCTGCATCGACTTGGTGATGTCGATCGAGGGCACCGGGGCGCAGTCCGTGTCGGTCTGCGTCCCACCCGTCTCGTCCGTCAGCGTGGCCGCGTTGTTCAGGCCCTGCTCCAGCGTGTTCGACCCCGCCGGAACCGTGCAGGCCGGGGAACCAGTCCCGTCCTCGCCCACGTCGTCGGACGCGAAGTGCAACGGCACGTCCGCGACCACCGTGACCCGGTAGACGTGCGGGGCGTACCCCTCGTCGTCCAGACCACCGATCGCGACGTCCGTCGCGATCCGCTGGTCGCCGTCACCGTCGAAGCCCTCGTTGACCAAGACTCCCTCGGGCCCGGTGACCGCCACGGAATCGACCGTGATGACCGGGGCGAAGAGCAGCTCGTCGTCCAGGTCATAGGTGGTCGCCTCGGTGCCGACGTTGCCGACGGTCAGGTCATAGACGACCTCCCACTTGCCGTCCCCGACCGGGTTCGCCGAGACCAGCGCCTTGTCGAGCGTGGGCTTGCCGGGACGCACGCACTCGTCGTCCGTGCCCTCGATCCCGTTCCACCCCACCTGGGCCACGTTGTTCAGACCACCGGCGACGGTCCCGCCGTCCGGCGTCGTGCACGCGTCGACGGCGGGGTCGACGACCACGTCGGTCAGGTCCACGGCGTACCGCACCGTGACCGTGTAGGTGTGCACGACCGGGGCCGTGGTGGCACCGTCGACCGGCTGGGCCGTCACGATCCGCGGGTCGTCGAGGCCGTCGAAGCCCTCGTTGATGCCCACGGACTCCGGAGCGTCGGTGACGACGCCCTGGATCCCGACGACCGTCACGCCCTCGCCCGGGGCCAGGGTGTCGTCCAGGTCGTAGACCCCGGCACCCGGACCACGGTTGGTCACCGTGACCTCGTAGACCACGTCGTACACGCCGTCCTCGCCCTCGACCGGCGTCACCGCGCCCGAGAGGGACTTGGTGATGTCGATCAGCGGCAGGGTCGCGCACACGTCGTCGTCCTGCGTCTCGCCGTTGTGCGTCAGCTCACCCGCGTTGGCCAGGCCACCGGCCTCGCCGGAGCCGGGCTCCGGGCACTGCAGCGTGTCCGGCGTGACGACCTCCGGGTCGAGCGAGACCGCGACCTGCACCTGGTAGGTGTGCGTCGCACCGGCCTCGAGCGTGACCGCCGTGGCGACCACGTTCTCCTGCGAGCCCGCCTCGCCCTGGCCGGTCCAGCCCGCGTTCGGCTCGACACCGTCCGGCGCCGTGGCCACCGTCGCCGACTCGACGACGATGCCGTCGCCGTACTGCAGTCGGTCGACCAGGTCGTAGTCCCCGGCAGCCTGGCCCGTGTTGGTGGCGACCAGGTCGTAGGTGATGGTCCACGTCCCGTCGCCGTTGGGCGTCGGGCCCGCCGAGATCGACTTGTCGAACTCGATCAGGGGCAGCGAGGCGCACACCTCGTCCTCGACCACGATCCCGTTGTGGTCCAGGCTCGTCGAGTTCGCCAGGCCACCGTTCTCACCGCTGCCCGGGGGCGGGCACTGCAGGTTCACCGGGTCGATCGTGGCCTCGTCCATCTGGACGGTGACCTCGACCTGGTACGTGTGCGTTCCCCCCGCGGCCAGCTCGATCCCCGAGGCCACGAGGTTCGCCGGGTCGGCGTCCTCGGCACCCAGGCCCGTCCAGTCGGGGTTCGTCTCCACCCCGTCCGGCGCGGTGATGATGCCCGCCTCGACGATCTCGATCCCGTCGCCGTAGTGCAGCCGGTCGAACACGTCGTACTCGCCCGCCGCGCCGCCGACGTTCTCGGCCACGACGTCGTAGACGATCGTCCACGTCCCGTCGCCGTTCGGCGTCGGGCCGGCAGAGATGGTCTTGTCGACCGTGATCGCCGAGATCGTCACGCACGCCTCGTCCGAGTCGGGGATGCCGTTGTGGTCGATCCCCGCGGAGTTCGACAGACCGCCGTCCTCGCCCGTCCCGGGCGCGGCGCAGTCCGAGACCGCCGGGGCGCCCTCGCTGCCCTCGGCGAGCGCGATGACGACCTGCACCTGGTACGTGTGCGACTCGCCCGCGGGCAGGTTCACGCCCGTGGCGATGACGTTCTCGGCCGCGCCCTCGGCGCCCAGACCGGTCCACGTCGCGGACGGGGTCACGCCGTCCGGCGCCGAGACGACCGCACCCGAGACGACGGTGATGTCGCCGTCGGCCGTCATGCGGTCCGTGACGTCGTACGTGCCGTCCGCCGCGCCGGAGTTCGTCGCGACGACGTCGTACGTCACCGTCCACGTCCCGTCACCGTTGGGCGTCGGCCCCGCCGAGACCGTCTTGGTGACGTCGATCAGCGGCAGGGTCGCGCACACGTCGTCGCCCTGCGTCTCACCGTTGTGCGTGAGCTCGGTGGAGTTGGCCAGCCCGCCGCTCTCGCCCGAGCCGGGCTCCGGGCACTGCAGCGTCTCGGGCGTCACGACCTCCCGGTCGAGCGAGACGACGACCTGCACCTGGTAGGTGTGCGCGGCGCCCGCCTCGAGCGTGACGCCCGAGGCGACCAGGTTGTCGGCTGAGCCGGTCGCTCCTTGACCGGTCCAGCCAGCCTCGGGCTCGACACCGTCGGGTGCCGAGGTGATGGCGGCCGACTCCACGACGATCCCCTCGCCGTACTGCAGTCGGTCGACCACGTCGTAGTCGCCCGCAGCCTGGCCCGTGTTGGTGGCGACCAGGTCGTACGTGATGGTCCACGTCCCGTCACCGTTCGGGGTCGGCCCGCCGGAGATCGACTTCTCGATGCCGATCAGGGGCAGCGACGCGCACACCCCGTCCTCGGCGACGATCCCGTTGTGGTCCAGGCTCGTGGAGTTCGCCAGGCCACCGTTCGCGCCCGACCCGGGCGGCGGGCACTGCAGGTCCACCGGGTCGATCGTGGCCTCGTCCATCTGGACGGTGACCTCGACCTGGTACGTGTGCGACGCGCCCGCGTCGAGCTCGACGCCGGAGGCGACGAGGTTCGCCGGGTCGGCGTCCTCCGCACCCAGGCCGGTCCAGTCCGCGTTCGTCTCGACCCCGTCCGGAGCCGTGGACACCGCCGCGTCGAGGATCTCGATGCCCTCGCCGTAGTGCAGGCGGTCGTACACGTCGTACTCGCCCGACTCGCCGCCGACGTTCTCGGCCACGATGTCGTAGACGATCGTCCACGTTCCGTCACCGTTCGGCGTCGGGCCGGCAGAGATCGACTTGTCGACGACGATGTACGCGATCGCCACGCACGCCTCGTCCGAGTCGGTCAGGTCGTTGTGCTCGACCCCGGCCGCGTTCGACAGGCCACCAGGAGAGGCGCCCGGCTCGGCCGAGCACGGCGTGATCACCGGCGCCCCCTCGACGCCCTCGGCGATCCCGAGCACGACGTCGACCTGGTACGTGTGCGTGCCACCCGCGGGCAGCGTCACGCCCGAGGCGATGACGTTCTCCGGCGCGCCCTCGTCGCCCTGGCCCGTCCACGACGCGTTCGGCGTCACCCCGTCGGGCGCGGTGACGGACCCGGCGACCACCGCGAGGTCGCCGTCCGCCGTCATCCGGTCCGTGACCTCGTACACGCCGTCCGCCGCGCCGGAGTTCGTCGCGACGACGTCGTACGTCACCGTCCACGTCCCGTCACCGTTGGGCGTCGGGCCCGCGGAGACCGTCTTGGTGATGTCGATCGACGGGATCGGCGCGCACGCCTGGTCCTCCTCGACCTCGCCCTCCGGTCCGGTCATCCCGGACGTGTTGTTGAACCCCTGGTTCGCGTCCGACCCCTCGGCCGGGCACGCCGTCGGCGCGTCCGGACCGGTGCCGGCACCGTCGAGCTGCAGCGGCACGTCCGCCAGGACCGTGACGCGGTAGACGTGCGGGGCGTACCCCTCGTCGTCGTTCCCGGCCAGCGGCACGTCCGACGCGATGGTCAGGTTCTCCTGGCCGTCCCACGCCGGGTCGGCGAGGACGACGCCGTCGGGCGCCTGCGTCACGGCGGCCGAGACGATGGTCGCCTGGTCCGTGAAGTGCAGCTCGTCCGTCAGGGAGTACGTCGTCGACGGGGTCTGCGTGTTCGACACGACGACCTCGTACACGACCTCCCACTGCCCGTCACCGACGGGGGTCGCCGAGACGATCTCCTTGGTGTGCGTCGGCGTGCCGACCACGACGAACCCGGCGGGGTCGCAGTTGATCGTCGGCTCGACGCCGGAGTCGGCCGGGACGTCCGCGTCCGCGCACGCCGTGTTGACGACCGAGTCCGCGACCGGCTCGGTGAGCACGATCTCGAACTCGTGGGTCTGGACCTCGCCCGGGGCGAGCGACTCGATCGTGAACGACCCGAGCTCGGGCTGCAGGTCGTCGGACACCACGACGTTCGTGAGCGTGCCCTGCCCGGTGTTCTCCACCGCGATCCGGTACCGGACCGTGTCACCGACACGGAACTGCGGGTAGTCCAGCGGGTCGTTGGCGTCGCGCCACTCGCCGTCCGCGTCCTGCACGTACTTCTTCAGCGACGCCGAGTAGTAGTTCGCGATCGCGGTCGAGGCCGACGTCCGCATCACCAGGCGCGTGTTCTCCGCGCGTCCCTGCGAGCGGTTCACGAGCACGTCGCCGCCGACCATGCCGTCGGTGACCACCGGGACGGCGATGGTGAGCTCGCCGCGGGCGGCCAGCGTCCCCGTGATGACGCGCACCGCGGTGGCGTCAGGGGTGTACGTGGTGGTCCACCCCACCGTGTTGCCCGCGACGTCGCCCGCCGCGCCGTTCGTGGCGTCGGCCGGGTCGTCGGTGAGCGTCGCCGGGTCGGCCGTCGTGTAGTAGACGGTCCCCCCGATCGAGGACGTCACCGGTCCGTCGAGCTGGTAGGAGCCCGAGAACGCGGTGCCGCGGCCGTCACCCACGTACGGGAGGATGTCGATGACGTCGACGAACTCCTGGGGCAGCGGGTCCTCCGAGCGCACCAGCACCGTCCACGAGCCCTCGCCCGCGCCGTCACCGGTGAGGTTGGGGATGAACGCCTGGTCGGCGGTCTTGATGATCTTCGTCAGGCCGGACTCGTTCACGACCACCGACGCGGTCGCAGTCTCGGACTGCACGCCCTCCGCCGACGCGGTGACGGTGTTGACCAGTCGCTCGCCCGCGTCGACGTCGTCGGCGTACGCCACGTCGTAGGTCAACGTCTGCACCGCGTTCGTCGGCACCCCGTCCAGCGTCCAGGTCAGCACCTGCTTCCCGGCGCCGTTCGTCGTGACCACCGGCTCCGGCGAAGCAGACCCGGCGAGGTAGGTCGCACCGAGCGGCAGCGTGTCCACCAGCTGGTAGCCGTCCACCGTGGGGGCGACCGACCCGGTCCCGTTCGCGGAGTAGCTGAGCGTGTACGTCGCCTGCCCGCCCGGGTCGACCGTCGTCGGCAGCACCGACTTCGACACGTCCGGCGTGACCCCGATGATCCGCACGATGTCGCGTCCGGCCTGCGCGAAGGGGTAGCGCGCGTCCGGTGTCAGCGTCGCACTCTGGCCGGCGTCGGCCGGGGACATCGACCGTGCCGCGTTCACCCACGTGTTCGTGGCGGACCCCGGGTTGATGTACGACCCCCAGGTCCACACGTCCTGGCCGACCTGGGCGCTGGGCAGGAGCCGCTGCGTCGCCTGCAGGACGATCTCGCGCTGCCACCGTGCCGCGGTCATCGTGTACGTGGCCCGGACCGCCTTCACCGTCGACAGGTCGGCCGGAGCCGTCGTGGTCCACCCCGTCGTCCCGTCGCACGTGAAGGCGTTCGGGTCGTAGGAGCCGCTCGTCGGGTTCACGAGCGCCGAGTTGCCGGTGTAGTACGCCACGGGCAGACCGGCGGGCTCGCCCGTCGTTCCGTTGTCGAACCGGGTGAGCGCGCCCGTGAACTCGACGTAGCGCGTGTCCAGCACCAGGCAGAGACCACCCTGGGTGGAGGCCTGGTTCTGGACGTTCGGGTAGATCACCCGCACGCCCGCGCCGAGCTCCGTCTCGGGGGCGACCCTGTAGGTGTCGGCCCACACGTTCGAGCTCTGACCCGTGTACGCGGGTTGCCACGCGTGCGACCAGGTGCCGCTCACCCAGTTCTTCGTCGAGGTGTTGTTCGCCGGGTCGTCACCGACGGTCTGCCCGTCCACCGCGGTGTAGGTCGGCGCGTTCGACGTCACCGAGACGTTGCCCGAGCCCGCCGTCGTGACCAGCCGTAGCTGGATCTGCCCCGAGGCGACCGCGACGCGGTCCGTCGGCAGCCGGTCACCCTTGGAGTCCATGGTCGGGGCCTGAGCGTGGCTGTAGTCGATCCCGGACAGGGTCAGCGTGTACGACGTCGAGCTGTTGCGCGTCAGCGTGCACGAGCCGACGAACGGTGCGGTCTGGCTCGCGTCGTGCGTGCCGCCCGACCAGGGGTGGCCGCTGGCCGTGCCGCTCTGGAACGCCGTGCACAGGTTCGGGCCGAGCTGCGTGGTCGCGCCCACGCTGTTGGCGACGGTGAGGTTGTAGGTCACGGTGGCGGGCCCGGCGGGGCTGTTCGCGCCGTGGAACAGCGTCCAGTTGAACGTGAAGTCGCGAGAGCTGCCGTTGTTCGCGCTCCCAGCCGTGCTCTCCACCCAGTGGATGTCCTGCAGGTACGCGTTCTGCACGGGGATCTCGGGCAGCGAGGCCTGCTGGTCGGCGATCGTCGCGCCGGCGCTCACAGGCTCGCCCGTCACGGCCGTCACGCGCATCGGCGTGGACAGCGAGTACGCGGTGCCCTCGTCCTGGGTCCCGACGTTGCACACGAGCACCGTGCCGTCCTCGGAGATGCTCGACGCCGGGTCCACGCCGTCGGTGAGGCACGCCGGGGGGAGCGCGTCGAACACGGCGCCCTGGGCCGTCACGGTGATGGTGACGTTCTCCACGGGGGCGTTGCCCGGGGCGGCGGCGTCGTCGTTGAGGTTGAACCACCACGTCGCGGAGACGGCGTCGCCCGTCTGCAGGACCTCCGGCGTCGACTCGGCCCAGCCGGCCTCGATCTCGTAGACCGTCGCCGCCGTCGCCGGGACCGCCGCAGCGGTCAGACCGGCCCCGGCCGTGACCAGCGCGAGCGCCGCACCGAGGAACCGGCGTGCGCGTGACCCGCGCCGCGTCGCGGTGCGCGCGTGACGGGCGGGTCGTGCCGCCGTCGACCTGGTGCGCGGCGATGCGGCGCCGTTGCCGCCGTCGCCTCGAGCGAAACCGTGCATGGGGTGTCCCCTTCGTCGTGCGCACGCGCCCCTCGCGTGCACGCTGAACACCCACATAGGACCCCGGTCACCACCGCGCGTGACGCGAAAGTCGGCGAAAATCATCACCGGCATCATCAGTTCTGTGAAATCTTCACCCGCCCTCGATCGCCGCTGCGCTTGCGAGGAACGGACACTCCGCCAAGATTGCCCGTATGGCCCGGCCGCGAGACTCTCCCACCCGGAAGGAGATCCTGCAGGCGCTGCATGCCGTCGACGTCGACGAGATCGAGCTCCTGTTCGACGAGCTCTGGTACGACCTGCCCGACCGGTTCGCACCCGAGGTGCTCGCAGCCCTCGTAGGGCTTCCTCCCGTGGTGGTCGAGCAGCGACCCCGCCTGACCGACCTCGCCCTCCTCGCGCACCGTCGCGCCACGTACGACGTCGACGACGGGTCGGGCCTGGCACGGATGCTCGAGCTCGCCACCCGGGCCGGTCTGCGGTACGGCAACCGGCTCGGCACCTTCAGCCGGATGCCGGACCTCGTCGCGGCCGGGACGGCGAGCGTCATGGCACACCGGTACCGCCGGAGCTACGACGTGTCGGAACGCCTCGGCGCCTGGGTCGACGCCCGTGTCGTCCAGTCCTCACCGCGGTCCGTCCTGCCGTGGGGCGCGACGGAGACCCGGTTCCGGCCGGGCTGGCTGAGCCTCCAGCGCGGGATCACCGCGATGCTCGGAGGCGCGGTCGACCCGGCGGTGAAGCTGTTCGACCGCGCCCGCACGGAGGCGGGGGACGAGCCGCACGCGCACTACGCCGGGCTGCTCGCCGCCGCCCACCTCGCGCTGTTGAGCGCGTTCCACGGGCACTTCGAGCTCGCTCGGGACTGGCTCCGCGGGAGCTCGAGCTCCGTGCCTGTCCCCGCCTGGATCGGTGGCTCCGACGCCGGCGTGGGCGCCGTCGTCCGGGCCCAGATCGCTGTCGAGGAGGGCGATCCGGAGTCGGCCCTCGGGTGGTTGAGGGCCGTCCGACGGAGCTCCGACCTCGTCGAGCTCTGGCCCTTCCTCGCCTTCACCCGCGCCGCCTTCCAGGCGCACTACGGCGACCCGGTCCGCGGCCTGCGCGAGCTGGACGAGGCCCGTCTCGCGCACGGGACCGTCGACGCCGACCCCGCGACCCTGACCGGGAGGCTCCTGCTGCGGGCCGAGGCGAAGCTCCTGCTCCGCACCGGTGGCGGCGTCGGCCGTGTGCTGCGGTTCGCCCACGACCACGACGACGTGCCGTGGCTCGCCGCTTCCCACGCCTGGGCGCACCTGACGGTCGGCGAGCACCACGAGGCGGTCCGCCTCGCCTCCAGCTCGCTGCAGGGATCGGCCCGTTCGAGCGCCGAGGTGATCGACCTGCACGTCGTCCTCGCCGTCGCCCATCTGCGTTCCGGCCGCGAGGACCGCGCGCGGACGTGGTTCCAGAGCGCGGTCCGCCTGCGTGCCTCCCCACGGCACATCGCGCCGTTCCTGTCGATGCACCGGGACGAGCTCGAGACCCTGACGCGGCTCGCGGGAGTGCCGAGCCTCCTGCGGGGCGGGGCCGTGGAGATCGGCCACAACCCTCCAGCGCCCGTCGCGTCCGTGCGGCTGTCGCCCCGGGAACGCGAGGTGCTCCAGGCCCTGGGCGAGGGCCACACGGCGGAGAGCGCTGCCAAGAAGTCCGGGGTCGCCATCACGACCGTCCGCACCCAGATCCGCAAGATCTACGAGAAGCTCGGTGCCGCGAACCGCAGGGAGGCGCTCGCGACGGCACAGGAGCTCGGGCTGCTGGACGCGAACCGCGCACCCGGGCTGCGTCGCGCACGGGTGAGGAACGGGTGACGTCCCGTGTGCACGCTCGGGTGAACTTCGCTCGTGGTCGCACGCCTGAAAATGCCTGGTGCTACCGTCCGAGAAGCGCGATGCATTTCGAGGGCGCGGCACGAGGAATCGTCAAGGCCACCGACCGAGGTGGTCGCCCCGAGCGCCGCACCGGTGCAGGTTTGAGACTCGGCAGGCCTTTTTCCTGGCGACGGGAACGCGCCGCGCGACGACTTTCCCGGCCACGGGAATCCGCACCCAGGAGGACTGCGCCATGTGCACACGAGTCGTCCGGCCCGACGCCGACGGTTCGGTCGTCGTGGTCCGGGACATGGGCTTCCACCGGGACCTGATGGCAGCGCGGGCCGGGACGACGGTCCCGTAGGCCCCGTCGTGGCCGCCTCACGACGTCCCGACGGGCCGCCCCGCGTCGCGCAGACCCTGACCGCACGCGATCCCGGACGGACGCGCCTGACGTCCGCGACGGTCGTGTCGGCGGGAGTGCTGTGCAGCGCGGTCCTCGCGCTGGAGGTCGTGCGGCGCCTCCAGGCCGACCCGGGCTACCTCGCCATGGCGGTGTTCCTGTCGGTCCAGGCGGGCAACGTCGTCCAGGACCGCACACCTCGCGCCCGTGCCGGCACGGCGCTTCTCCTGGTCCCCACGGTCGCCACGGCGATCGCCGTCGCCACGCTGCTGTCCGCGTACCGGCCCGCACTGCTCGCGGTCTTCGTCGCGCTGACCGGCGCCGCGACGTGGGTCCGCAGGTACGGGCCCCGCGCGGCAGCGATCGGCATGCTCGCGTTCATGGGCTACCTCTTCACCCTGTTCATGCGGCCCACCGCCGGGGAGCTGCCGGCCTACTGCCTGATCGCGGTCGGTGCCGTCGCGACCCAGGCCGCCGCGCGCGCCCTCCTCCGGCTCGAGCACCCTCGCCGCACGCTGCTCGCGCTCCTCGCCGAGCTGCGCATCGCGTCGGCCGCCGCGCTCCGCTCCGCGTCCCACCCGGTACGCGCCGGCACTCTCCGCACCCGGCTCGCCCGGATCGACGCGGTCGGCCGCGCCCTCACGTCGTGGCAGCAGGACTACTCCACGTCCCGCCACGTCGGCTGCAGCGAGCGGTCGCTCGCCCGGCTCGTGCTCGACGCCCGGGTCTGCACCGAGGAGACGTGCGACGAGCTGGTCCGTGCCGCCGACCGCGGAGCGCGGAGCGCGGAGCCTGCCGACCGCACCGCGCTCGCGCACCTGGAGGCCGTGCTCGGCCCGTACCCTTCGGGCGACCGCATCGAGTCCGCGACGGCGTGGGCGACCCGGACGCTGTCGTCGCGAGAGCGACCCGCCGGGGACGGCGTCCTCGAGTACCTCGTCGCACGGAGCACGCTCGCGCACGCCCGACTGCGCCGGACCGAGCAGACGCACGGCACCCCGGCGCTCCCGGACGATGCTCCGGTCTCGTCGTCCGCCCACGCGCGGACCGGCGTCGGGGCTGCCGCGCCGCCGCGTCCCGCGCGGCCCTCACTCCGTCGGCGCTGGACCCCGTGGCGACAGTGGGCGCCGACGAGCCGGCTCGCGGTGCAGGCGATGATCGCGGCGGCGGCGGCCGCCGCCGTCGGCGAGGCCATCTCCGCGAGCCGCTGGTACTGGGCCGTGATGAGCGCGTTCGTCATCTTCGCCGGGACGACCACGCGGGGCGGCGTCCTCACCCGTGCCTACCGGCGGGTCGCGGGGACGGCGGGCGGCATCGTCGTCGGGGTCGGCGCCGTGCTCGTGGCCCACCAGCACACGAGCCTGCTCGTCGGGATCAGCGTCGCCGCCGTGTTCGGCATGCTCTACCTCGGGCCGGTCAGCTACGTCTACACGTCGTTCTTCATGACGGTCGTCGTGGTCGCGATCTATGCCATGCTCGGCGTCCTCCGCCACGACGTCCTCGAGCTCCGCCTCGAGGAGACCCTGGCGGGGGCGGTCATCGGCGTCCTGTGCGCTTACCTGATCCTCTCGGCGAGCTCGCACCCCGCTCTGGCGGTGAAGGTGAGCGCCTACTTCCAGGCGCTGGACGGGCTCCTCCAGGTCGCGGACCGCACGTTCGGCGGGCACGGCGACGGTGAGGAGGCCCTCGCGGCGCTGCACGATCTCGAGGCTGCACGGGACGACGTCGACCAGACCCTCGAGGCGATGTCGACCGCGCTGCTCGGCCGACACGTGACCGAGGTGTCCGCCGTCCACCTCATGTACGTCGCGACCCGCGCGTGCGGCATCCTCGCGCAGGCGGTGATGGCGCGCGGAGCTCAGGGGGTCGGGCGCCACGGGGACGGCGACCTCGTCGTGCAGGACGCGATCGCCGTCGTCCGAAGGGCTGCGGATGCCACCCGGGGCCAGCTCGACCAGGCGCGGGACGGCACGTCCACGCTGCCCGCGTCGGTCATCTCCCGGGTCCACCGGTTGCCGTCGGACGCGAGCGGGTCCCAGACGTCGGCGCTCTTCGCCCTGGGCAGGGTCGAGTGGGCCCTGCGGCGCCTCGCGGAGATCAGGACGCGGCCGCCCGCGGGGACGGGCCCGTCCCCGCGGCCCGAAGGATCTGGATCACGCCGAGGACCACGAGGGAGACGCCGAGCACCCACCACAGCGCCGCGACACCCCACATCGGAGCCAGCAGGAGCACGACGCCGGCGAGAGCGCTGACGCCCGCGAACGTGAGCGTCCAGGCTGCCGGACGCCGGGAACCGGGCACCGCCGCCTCGGAGCGCATCGTCATGACGGCGACGACGCCCTCGACGATCCACAGGGCGCCGACGAGCACGCCCGCGAGGTCGGCGAGCCAGACCGTGGCACGGCCCAGGTGGGTGAGGGCGACGACGCCCACGACGACGCCGAGCGCTCCCAGCAACCCGAAACCGACGCGTGCGCCTCGCGCGCGCGAGCGCGAGGACGCGAACGACAGGTGGACGACGCCCACGACGAGCGCATAGACGGCCACGATCGCGGCCGCCACCTGTGCGGTCCTCGTCGGCCAGGCCAGGACGAGCATCCCGAGGACGAGGGCCACCACGCCGCTCCACCGGTAGACCGTCCGCAGACGGTTCCGGACGGAGCCCGGCTCGTCGTTCTCCGGGATGGTGCGTGGGCTCGGTGTCGACATGCCGCCTGACCTCTCGTCGCAGGACGACGTCCGATCCACCGATCGGCGGAGACATTTCGTGCGCCGACGAAAATCCCGTGCCGCACGGATGCGCGGCGACGTCCGGGCGAGCATATCTTTCCCGCCTCCCCTGCGCATTCAATGGAAAACCGGGTGACCGCCGGGGTGAGCGCCGGGGTGATATTCAATGAATTCCCAGCGGGATCGCGGCGCATTGGACATCATCGGTCTGAAAGGCGTGGCAATGCCCGACGCGGCCGGCACGGTCGTCGGCGAGCGGCCGTGCGACCGACTGCACGAGAGGGACGTCTGTGAGCACGAATTCCGGAACGATCCGCACGGTCAACGGCATCCGCACCGCCGTCGGCGTGAGCGGGCTCGTCAGCGCGATCCTCGGCGTCCTCATCCTCGTGTGGCCGGGACGCACCGCCATGGTCGTCACCGCGATCATCGCGGCCTACGCGATCATCGCGGGCCTCGTCCACCTCGGGCTCGGGCTCTTCAGCGGCGGTCGGGGCGGGTGGGCGCGCGTGGGCCGGATCCTTCTCGGGGTCGTGTTCATCGTCGCGGGCGTCCTGGCGTTCCTGAACCTCGGCCAGACCACCACCTTCCTCGCGCTGTTCCTCGGGATCCTCGTCGGGATCCTGTGGATCGTCGAGGGCATCGTGGACCTGACCTCGCTCCGTGACGCCGCATCGAAGACGATCTCGATCCTGTTCGCGATCCTGTCGATCGTCGCGGGCGTCGTCCTGCTCTTCACGCCGCTCTGGGGGGTCACCGTGCTGTGGTGGCTCCTCGGGCTGTCCCTCATCGTCCTCGGCCTCGTCAACATCGTGCGCGGCTTCCGCTACGGAACCGTCCGGGCATGAGGAGCCGCACCATGACCACGCTCGACGGCCTCTACAACTTTCGCGACACCGGCGGGCTCCCGCTCCGGGGCGGCGGCTACAGCCGCCCGGGGGTGCTCTACCGGTCCGAGGCGCTGAGAAGCCTCACCGACCAGGGAGTCGCCCAGCTCGCCACGACGGAGATCGGTGTGGTCGCCGACCTCCGCACGCCCGCCGAACGCGAGGCCGCGCCCGACCGGCTCCCGAGCACGAGGCCGTTCGACACGGTCCGGCTGGCGATCGCCCAGGGGGCCATCGGCGAGCAGGTCGGCGCCCTGGTGGACCCGGCCGGTGCGACGTCGTCCGAGACCCTCCGTGCGGGCGTCGAGGCGCTGCCGGCGCTGGGCGACCTCTACGTCTGGATGCTGCAGCGGTCCGCCACCGCGTTCGCGGAGGTCGCGCGCATCATCGCGGCCTCGCACGACGGCGCTCCGACGGCCGTGGTCGTCCACTGCACCGCGGGCAAGGACAGGACCGGCGTGGCCGTCGCGCTCCTCCTCGACGCCGTGGGGGTCGAGCGCAGCGCGACCGTCGACGACTACGCGCAGTCCCAGCGCAACCTCGCCGGCCCGTGGGCGGACGGCATGATCCACATGATCCAGTCGCTCGGCATCACCGTCACGCCGCAGCTGCGGACGCTGGCCACCGAGACGCCCCCGTCCGCGATCCAGCAGGCGCTCGCGTGGGTCGACGCCAGCGGCGGGAGCGCGGAGTACCTGATGTCGGGCGGCCTCACGCCGCGCGAGCTGAGCACCGTCCGGCGACGCCTCGCCGGGTGAGCTTCCGCGTCACCCGCCGCCCGCGAGGTGCAGACGCAGCGTGATCTCGTACGCGTCGAGCTCGTCGAAGACGTACTGCGCGGCACCGCTGTCGTACTGACCGGAGGACGTGAGACGGCGCAACCGCTCCCTCATGATGCCGACCAGCGCGAGCTCGAACCGGAGAGCGTCTGGACCGGCGTCCTGCCGGGCACGTCCCACCTCGAAGAACCAGGGCCGCGACGTCTCGTAGAGCTCCGGCGGGAACGCCGTCGCGTCGGGACGCGCCACCGTGCGGCGAGCGACGGCCCGCTCGGCCGTCTCGTGCAGGTCCGCATGGATGAGGCGCACGTCCTCGGGCGTGGCGCTGTCCGTGGTCGGGCCGCTGAGCCGGCGGACGAGCGCCGGGAGCGTGAGTCCCTGCAGCATCAGGCTCCCGGCCGCCACGACGAAGGCGATGAAGACCAGGAGGTCGCGCGCCGGGGTCTGCTCCGGCAGCGTCTGGGCCGCGGCGAGGGTCACCACGCCTCGCATGCCTGCCCAGACGACGATGGTGCTGTCCTTCCACGTCAGCGGGGCGGCCTCGTAGTAGTCGATGTCGTTGCGCAGCCGGCGGATGGACTCCGGCGCGCTCACGCTCCCCCGCTCGCCGAGGACCCCCCGTGCGCGGGGACGCTCCTCGCCGTCGCGCAACGCCCTCTCACGGGCGGCGAGACGCCTGTCGACCGACCTGCGGACCCGACCGTTGTGCAGCCCGAGCATCGGGAACACGTAGGCGGCACGGATGCCGGTCAGGATGACGAGCGCGACCGGCGCGATCCACAGTGCGGCCATCAGGTCCGCCCCGTCGGCGTCGCCGTGGGAGACGATCCCGTAGAGCTCGAGGCCCATCGCGAGGAAGACCGCGCCCTCGAGGACGAACTCGACCGTCCGCCAGTTGAGCTTGTCGGAGATCCGCTGCTCCGGAGTGAGCCACCGCGTCGCGCCGCGACCGCAGACGATACCGGCGGCGACGGCGGCGACGACTCCCGAGCCCCCCAGCGCCTCGGTCGGGAGATAGGCCAGGTAGGGCACCGTCAGTCCCAGCGCGGTGTTGGCGGTCGCGCTCCGCGTCCAGGACCGCACCCGCAGCGCGATCGCGCCGACCCCGCCCCCGACGACGACTGCCGACGTCACCGCCCAGGCGAACGAGCCGGCCGTGCCGAGCACCGAGAAGCCCACCGCGGCCGCGGCGATCGCCGTCCGCAGGGTCACGAGGGCCGTGGCGTCGTTGAGCAGGCTCTCCCCCTCCAGCACCGCGAGCACGCGGCGCGGCGCCCCCTGCTCCTTGACGATCGAGGTGGCGACCGCGTCCGTCGGGCTGAGGATCGCACCGAGGGCGATACCGAGGCCGAGTCCCAGGCCGGGTACTGCCCATGCGAAGAACACGCCCAGCACGAGCGCGCTGACGATCACGAGGACGACGGCGAGGCCGCCGATCGCGGTCGAGTCCCGGCGAAACTCGATCCGGGGCGCAGCGACGGCGGCGGAGTACAGGAGCGGGGGCAGCACCCCGACGAGGATCAGGTTCGGCTCGACCGAGATCGGCGGGATCGCGGGCACGTAGCTGACCGCGACGCCGATGCCCACCAGGAGCAGGGGGCCGGCGACGCCCACCTTCCGGGCGAGCACGGTGACGACGACGACGAGGACGACCGCCGAGATGACGACCAGCAGCATCTCGGTCGACACGTCACGCCCCTCCCGCGGTCGTCAGGTCGGAGACGCCGGAGCCGATGAGCTTGGCCCCCAGGATCACGAACAGCACCGTCATGATCACCGCGTGGTTCGCGACGAGCCAGTCCCGTGGCCCGGCGAGCTTCTTCTCGACCTGGCCGGGGGCCACGACGCTGAGCACCCAGGGGATCGCCACCGCCGTGATGCCGAGGAGCCCGAAGACGAGGATCACGGCGACGACCTCGGCCACGGCGAGCGAGGCCTGCGAGATCCGTCCTCCGGCGGCGACGAGCAGCGGCAGGTCCTTGGGCGAGAGCGGACCGGAGATGAGCACGCCGATGAGGAAGGCCTTCATCAGCGTGAGCTGGTCGATGCTCTCCATCCACCTCGGCGTCTGGGTCGACGACCGCTTCCGCCACTGCACGACCGCGAGCGCCACGAGCACCAGCCCGAGCGCGATCTCGAGGGCGTCGACGGTGTAGTGCGGTTCGGAGCCCGCCTCGTCGGTCCCGCTCGACCGGCCCAGGAGCACGAGCAGACCGATGAACACGATCGCGAACGTGTAGCAGCCGAGCACGAACGCGGTGCCGTTGGTGCGCCCCTTGCCGGACGTGGCCATGAGGATCACGGCGACGATCGCGAGCGGGCTGATCGCCACGGCGACGCCGATCGTCAGCAGGTCTGCGAGAACTGTGAGCACGTGCCCGTCCCAGGGTCGGTCGAGAGGTGTGGGTCGCGCCGGTCTCCCGGCTCAGTCGCCGTCCGCCGGCCCCGTGCCGGGGCTCCCGTCGCGCCCGGCGTCGGCAGGGGCCGCCTGGGTCGCGCGCCGGCGGCTCCACCACGGCAGGACGACCAACGACGCGACGAAGAAGCAGAGCGCGCCCACGAAGGTCCCGCCGTTCGCGAGCGAGCTGCTGATCGCCGACCCGTCCGGGAGGACGAACGCCCCGACGGCGGAGACCGCGAAGGCGACGCACCCGACGAAGTTGACGACCACCGACCACCATCCGATCCGCCGGGGGTCCCACAACGTCCCGCTCACCCGTGCGTAGGCGACGAACGCGAGGTTGGCGCTCACGAGGAACGCCAGGGACCCGGCCGCGTCCGGGTTCCACACGTACTCGGTCTCGGCGTGGCGCGTCCTCGCGTACAGCGCGGCGGTCGTGCTGACGTTGAACATGATCGTGCCGAAGGACTGGGTCGACGCGGTCAGCCACTCGGCCCGCACCATGCGCCCGGGCGCGTAGCTCACCGGGACGCTCACCGCCCCGCTGAGGAGGAGCTGGGCGAGCCCGGCCGCGGTGAAGAAGATCGCCCCGACGAAGTAGAGGAGGTTCGCGACGGAGGACCCCGCCCACGACCCGAACCCCGGTGCCGAGCCGATCGCGAACAACGACGAACCGATCATGAACCCCCAGCACTGCTTCGTCAGGGTGGGGACCAGGAACGGCCGTGGCCGGACGGACGCGGTCATGACCGCTTCGCTCATGGCGGCGGCTCCCCTCGGTGGGCCGGCGGGACGGGTGGACGGGACGGCCGCGGGGCGAGGGCGGCGAGACCGCCCTCGCCCCGCGGTGCCGGCTCAGTGGTGGAAGTGCGACCCGCTCGAGGCCTCCCGCGGGAGCGGCGCGTCGAGCGCGTCGAGGAACTGGACCTCGCCCTTGATGTCGGCCAGGAGCGCCGAGGCCAGGTCACGGCTGAGCCCGACCTTGACGACGATGCGCTGCAGGACGACGTCGGCCATGTCGTCCGCCATCGGGTACGCCGGGACGAGCCAGCCCTTCATCCGGAGCCGGTCGGCAAGGTCGTACAGGGTCCACTTGTCCGTGTAACCGTCCTTGAGCACCCAGGCGAACACCGGGATGGTGTCGCCCTTGCTCACGAGCTCGAACGGTCCGATGTCGGCGATCCCGCTCGAGAGATAGGTGGCGACGTCGATCGAGTTCTGCTGGACCTCGCGGTAACCCTCCCGACCGAGGCGCAGGAACTGGTAGTACTGCAGCAGGACCTGTGCGCCCGGCCGGGAGAAGTTCAGCGCGAGGGTCGGCATGTCGCCGCCGAGGTAGCTGACGTGGAAGATCATGCTCTCGGGAAGCACCGCCGTGCTGCGCCAGACCACCCATCCGACTCCGGGGTACACGAGGCCGTACTTGTGGCCCGACGTGCTGATCGAGTTCACGCGGTCGATCTGGAAGTCCCAGACGAGGTCCGGCTGGCAGAACGGCGCCACCATCGCACCGGAGGCCCCGTCGACGTGGATCTTGACGTCGAGCCCGGTCTTCGCCTCGATCTCGTCGAGCTTCTTCGCGATCGTCTCGACCGGGTCGTAGAGCCCGGTGAAGGTCTGGCCCAGGATGGCGACCACGCCGATCGTGTTCTCGTCCACGTAGTCCTCGAGGTCGTAACCGTCGAGCACCAGGTGGTCGGGCGTGACGGGCACGTACCGGGGTTCGACGTCCCAGTAGTTGCAGAACTTCTCCCAGACGACCTGCACCGCGGCGGACATGATGAGGTTCGGCCGCTCGGTCGACTTCCCTTCGGCCCTGCGCTTCTCCTGCCAGAGACGCTTGAGCGCCAGCCCGCCGAGCATGCAGGCCTCGGAGGAGCCGATCGCGGAGGTCCCGATGGTGTCGGCGGGGTCGGGCACGTGCCAGAGATCGGCGAGGATCCGCCAGCAGCGGTCCTCGATCGCTGCCGTCGCCGGGTACTCGTCCTTGTCGATCATGTTCTTGTCGGCCGACTCGCTGTAGAGCTTGAGCGCGTAGTCGTCCATCCACGTGGACACGAACGTCGCCAGGTTCAGGCGGGAGTTCCCGTCGAGGATCGCCTCGTCGTGCACGATCTGGTACGCCGTCTCCGGAAGGCTCGGGCCCCCGGGCATCGTGAACTTGTCGAACTCCGTCGCCTCTCCGGGCCGCACGAAGACCGGGTTGACGCTCAGCGTGGGGTCGACGTTCGTCGTCTGGCGGGCCTTCGTGGTGTTGACGGTCATGCTGTCCTCCTGATGCTCGGTGGGTGGTCGGTCGTGGGTGGACGGTCGCGGCGTGCCGTCCCGGTGGAGGCCGTCATGGCGACGCCGGCGAGCGTCGCCCGGACGAAGGCGTCTCGAACGTGCTCGCCCGGTGCGTTCCCGCCGCATTCCCCACGGCCCCGACGTCCGCTCTGGTTTCGGTCACCCCGATTTCTCCGAGGTCACCTCCGACGCGGTCAAAGCGTGTTCTTGACGACCTTTCCCCCCTTGACGATGAGCTTGAAGTTCGCGTCGGGGTCGGCGATCACGGAAAGATCGGCGAGCGGGTCACCGTCGACCAGCACGAGGTCGGCCCACGCCCCCTCGGCAATGACGCCCAGCTTTCCGGCACGGTACGTGTTCCGTTCCCCCGCGAGCTCGAACAGCTCCGCGTTCCCGGACGTCAGCATCCTCAGCGCCTCGACGTTGCTGTAGAACTCGCTCATGCGCGCCGCCATGACGCTCTGCCGGGACGCCGACTGCGGCTCCAGGAGAAGATCGGTCCCCCACGCGGTCTTGACGCCGTACTTCTTCGCCCACTCGTACACCTGCTCCGTCCCCGTGCAGATCTGCGCGTTCTTCGCGGCGCGCGCCGGGTCGGGGTAGTGGTGGTCCGGCTCAGCGAACGGCTGCATCGAGAGCCACGTCCCGGTCTCTCCCACGAGGCGGATCGTGGCCTCGTCGGCCAGGTGACCGTGCTCGATGGAACGGACGCCGGCGTCGATCGCACGCCGGATGCCGTCGACGGTGTACACGTGCGTGGCGACGTAGGTCCCGTAGTCGGACGCCGCCTGCACGGCGGCGCGGATCTCTTCCGGGGTGTACTGCAGCGTGCTCAGCGGGTCGTACATCGAGGCCGCTCCGCCGCCGAGGGTGAGCTTGATCTGGCTCGCTCCCTGCCGCAGCTGCTCGCGCACCGCGGCGAGGACATGGGGCACGCCGTTGGCGACGCGCGTGAAGTGGAGATCGTCGGTGCGGCTCGGTCGACCGCCGAACTCCTGGGGCACGTCGTAGACGAACGCGAAGTCCGCGTGCCCCGACGTCTGGGAGATCATCGCCTGGCTCGGGAAGATGCGCGGGCCCTCGAAGACGCCACGGTCGATGAGCGCCTTCACCGGCGCCGTGTCACCCCCCATGTCGCGCACCGTCGTGAACCCGCGCAGGAGCATGCGCCGCGCCTCCGCGATGGTGTTGCCGTACAACGTCCCGGTCGGCCCTTGGACGAAATCCATCATGGTGTTGGCGTTGCCCATCAAATGCGCGTGCGCGTCGCTCATGCCGGGCATGAGGAACTTCCCCGCGCCGTCGATCTCGATGACGCCGTCGGTCTCGTGGCCCCCGACGGGTGACGACGAGACGGCGACGACGTGCTGGCCCTCGACCAGTACGTCCGCATTGTCGAGCGTCTTTTCGCTCACGCCGTCGAAAACTCGGACATTCCGAATAATCATTCGCTGGGTTGCCGTCGTGGATGCGCTCATGCGGCGATGCTAACCAGCACTACTTGCACACCGGACGTCGAGTCCGCAATTTCCCCCTCCCCCTCATACGGTGCGCCACCCGGCCTTTCACCCGCGCTTTCACCCGTCATTCCTCTTCTTGGGCATGCTGATCTGCGGGTCCCGTGATACGACTGGATCCGGATTGACCGACCTGCGGCCCGGAGCGGCCGATCTGGAGGTTTGACGGACGATGTCGAACGACGTTCTCGACAGCGGGGGGAGACGTCCGCCGCGGTGCGCGGAGACCTGGCGGGGCAGATCCGGGGAAGCAGCTGCCGCCGACGCCGGGCGGGGGGCTTCGTGAACCTCAACGACCCCGACGCGGCGCTCGCCGCGCTCGAGCAGGCGGTCGACTCGGGGTCGTCCGAGGCGATCGCGGCGGCGGCGATGACCAACCTCTGGCCGCTCTACAGCTCGCACTACGACCTGCTCGTCCGGACGATCGAAGGGCTGCCGGCCACGATGCTCGAGCGGTACCTCGCGCTCCGCATCGTCCATCCGATGACACCCCTCCTCGCCCGGACGCACCGCCCGTTCAAGCCGCTCATCGATCCCGACGAGGCGCGGACCCTGAGCCCGGAGGAGTTCGACTTCCTCGCCCTCGCCCAGATGCTCGCGTTCCGCCTCAGCGGGGACGTCGCGGCGGCGGTGGTCTGCGCCCAGCGTCTCGCGGAGCGGTTCGCGAACGTCGATGCCGAGTGGCACCAGCGGACCGACGGGCCCCTCTGGTTCGCGCACGTCCAGGTCGGCTCGACGTACCTCCTGGCCGGCGACTCACGCCGGGCGCTCCTGGAGTTCGCGACGGCCAGAGAGCTCGGCCGGCACTCGATCCAGCCGGATGCCGAGCGGTTCGCGTTGAGCCGGCTCGCCCTCGCCCACGCGCTGCGCGGATCGCTGGACGACGCGCGCACGGCGCTCGACGAGGGCTCGCACAAGCCCGGCCCCACCCCGGCGCACGAGAGGTCGACGCACGCGACCGAGGCCACCGCCGAGGCCCTCATCGCCGTCGACCGGATGAGCGCGGACATGGACTTGCGGCTCGCGCGGCTCGAGCCTTACCACAGCGTGGAGATGACGTGGCCGTTCGCGCTCCTCGCCCGTGCACGCGCGCTCGTCGCCCAGCACCGGCCGAGCGAGGCGATCGAGGTGGCCGAGCTCGCTCAGGAGTCTCATCCGCGTCAGCACGGTTCGATCGCGAACGACATCGTCGCGGCCGTGTCGATCGAGGCGTTGCTCGCGATGGGCGACGAGGTCACCGCGCGCCGCCTGGCCGAGGACCGGTCCCGGTGCGGTCCGATGACCAGGCTCGCCGCCGTCCGGGTGGACCTGCACCTGGGCCGCCTCGACGCCGCGACGAAGGCACTCCGGCGGCTTGCCGGCGACTCGCCGCTCGGCCCTCGTCTGCGTGCCGAGCACGTGGTGCTCTCGGCATGGCTCGAGCAGGCCCACAACGGGAGGGTCAGCCACCACACCGCGCTGGCCGTCGCTCGTGCCGCGAGCACGGGCGACATCCGTCGGCTGATCGCGTCGACGCCGCGGCAGCTCGTCGACGCGGTCCGGGACCGCCTGGGCGAACACTCGGCACTCCAGTTCGACCGCTCGGTCGACGGCCTCGAGCTGCGCGACGTGCCCAACCGGTCGGCGCTGACGGAGAGCGAGCGGCGCGTGCTGTACGCGCTCCCCCTCCATCGCACCGTCGCCGAGCTGGCTGCCCAGTTCCACGTCTCGCCGAACACGATCAAGTCGCAGCTCAAGTCCCTCTACCGCAAGCTCGGATGCTCGACGAGGAACGAGGCGATCGAGCTCAGCGCCCTCTTCCTCACGAACGCGACCGACGACAGCAGGCTCCCGACACCCTGACCCTCGTCGTCGGGCGCGGCAGCCGTCGAGCCGGACCGCACCCGACCGGCCCTGCGCCGAGCCCCCGCGACCTCGATCCGACGCAGGTCCGCCACGAGGTGCGCGTCCCGTCGTCGCCCGCGAGCCGGTCGACGGCACCCGCCGCTCCGAGCGGGGCCCGTCCGGTGGCGACGACCGGCCGGGTCTAGGCTCGCCCCTCAAGGCACCGGCGCGGGAGGAGGACCGCATGACCGACCAGGACGCGCGGCTTGCGCGGCACGTCGCCGAGGCGGCGGACGCGTGGCTCCGCGACCCGCTCGACGCGGGCGTGTACCGGCGCCTCGTCGACGCGACGCTCGCATGGCGCGCGGGCGGCGCCCGCGTGGTGCCGGGCACGACGGCGGCACCCGTCCCGCCCGACACCCCGAGAGCCTGGACCGGCGCGGACGTGGCGCCCGACGAGGCCGACGACCCGGACGACGACGCGCGCTACCTCCGCCCCGAGCGCGCGCCGCGCGCGGTGGGCAGCACGCTCGCGGACGTCGCGAGCATGCTCCGCGCACGAGCGGGCGCCGCCCCGCCCGAGAGCAAGACCTCGACAAGCGGACCGCAAGAACGTGACGACCACCCGTGACGGCGACGTAGGGTGAGGCCATGACGCGCATCCTCGTCACCGGTGCCGACGGCGGCATCGGCCGCGCGACGGTGCGCCACCTCCTCGACCGCGGGTACGAGGTCACCGCACTGTCCACCGCGTTCGAGCACCCGTGCCCCGCCGACCGGCTCGTCGTCGGCGACGCCCGCCGCGCGGAGGACGTGAGCCGCGGGCTCGCCGGCGCGGACGCCGTCGTGCACCTCGCGGCGATCCCGCACCCGGACCTGGGCACCCCGCTCGAGGTGTACGCGACCAACACGACCGCGACCTGGGCGGTGCTCTCGCTCGCGGGCGAGCGGGGCGTGCGGCGTGCGGTGATCGCGAGCAGCATCAACGCCTTCGGTGTGCCCATGAACCCGCACGACGTCCGGCCCGCCTACTACCCGCTCGACGAGGACGTGCCCGCCGACGTCGCCGACGCGTACTCGCTCTCGAAGCAGGCGGACGAGGCCGCGGCCCGGGCCGCGTGGCGGCGGTGGGGCATCGACGTCGTCGCGCTCCGCTTCCCCTTCGTCCGGGACGCCGCGGGGCTCCGGGAGAACGCGACGGCCGTCGCACGCGACCCGCGCGTCATGGCGCGCGAGGGCTGGGCCTACCTGGACCTGCGCGACGCCGTCCGGGCGATCGAGGCCGGGCTGACGGCCGACCTGGCGGGCGCGCACGTCGTCGGGCTCGCCGCGGACGACACGCTCCTCGACGCCCCGACGCCCGACCTCCTTGCCCGGTTCGCCCCCGACGTGCCGCTCACCCGCGCGATCGGGCCGCGCGACGGCCTCGTCGACACGCGCCGCGCGCGCGAGCTGCTCGGCTTCCGCCCACGGCACTCGATCCACCGTCCCGACGCCCGTCCCACCCCGGAGTCTCCGTGACCGACGCCCCGCCCACGCCGCTGCCCACCGTCGACCCCGTGGACCCGGCGTTTGCGAACCCCTGGCCCGCGCGCGACGGCACGCGCATCACCGGCGTGCGCGCGATCGTCACCGCGCCGGACGGCATCCCGCTCGTCGTCGTGCGCGTCGACACGAACGTGCCCGGCCTGTACGGGCTCGGGTGCGCGACGTACACGCAGCGGTGGCACGCCGTGGCCGCGTACGTGGAGCGCCACCTCGAGCGGATCGTCGTCGGCCGCTACCCCGGCGACATCGGGGACCTCGTGCGCCTCGCGCGGCTCGCGCCCTACTGGCGCGAGGGGCCCGTGGGGAACAACGCGATCTCCGGCCTCGACATGGCACTGTGGGACATCGCCGGCAAGCGCGCGGGCATGCCGGTGCACGAGCTGCTCGGCGGCAAGGTCCGCGACGCGGCCGACACGTACCTCCACGCGAGCGGGCGGACCGTCGAGGAGACCGTCGACGACGCGGCGCGGATCGTCGACGCCGGGTGGCGGCACGTGCGCATCCAGACCGGCCAGCCGGGCCTCGGGCACTACGGCACCGCCGCGGACCCCGAGCCCGGCTACCCCGCGGCGCCCCACCCCCACGGGTGGAGCGTCGAGGAGTACCTGCGCCGCACGCCGCGGCTCTTCGCGGCGGCGCGCGAGGCGCTGGGCGAGCAGGTCGAGCTGCTGCACGACGTCCACTCGCGCCTCACGCCCAAGCAGGCCGTCATGCTCGCCCGGGCGCTCGAGCCGTATCGCCCGTTCTTCCTCGAGGACGTCCTCGCACCCGAGCACTGGGACCGCCTCCCGGAGGTGCGCGCCGCCTCACCCGTGCCGATCGCGGTGGGCGAGCTCGCGACGTCCTTCCCCGACGCCGCGCGGCTCGTCCTCGGCGGCGGCGTCGACCTGATCCGGTGCCACATCAGCGCGATCGGCGGCCTCAGCGCGGGCCGGGCGATCGCGACGGCGGCCGAGATGGTCGGGGTGCGCACGGCCTGGCACGCGCCGGGCGACACGTCACCGGTGGGTGCCGCGGCGAACGTCGCGCTCGACGTCACGTCGACCGCGTTCGGCATCCAGGAGGGCCACGTGTACTCGGACGCCGTGCACGAGGTCTTCCCCGGCACGCTGCGGATCGTCGACGGGTGGCTGCGCCCGCACGACGCGGCGGGCTTCGGCGTCGACCTCGACGAGCGCGCCGCGGCCCGCTACCCGGCGGACCTCGCCGGCCACGACGCGTGGGCCGCGGGCGTCCGCGCGCCCGACGGCGGCCTGGTCGCCCCCTGAGGTCGGGTCACCCCGCGGCGCACGTGGGGGTCGGTGGCTCGCCCGCGAGGCGCGCCTCGGTCCACCGCACGAGGTCCGGGGCGAGCGGGGAGTCGGCCTGCACGAGCCCGACGTGGTCGCGCCCCGGGTACGTGCGGTAGTCGACCGGTTGTCCGGCGGCGCACCGCGCGCCGACGTACGCGTCCTGCGCGGTGGGGAGGATCAGCGTGTCGGACGCTCCCTGGGCGACGAGCAGCGGCGCGGCGACCGGACCCGTCGGCACGTTCTCGGCCAGGCGCTCGCCCAGCGGGCCCGTCGTCGGGTCGGTCGTCCACAGCGGCTGGTCCATCGACAACGCCTCGGCGACCGAGACGAGCGTGCTCGGCTCGGACAGGCAGCGCGACGCCATCTCCCGCACGACGAACCGCGCCCCGGGACGGACGTACCCGGCCGCGTCGCTGTCCGGGTAGATCGCGTCGTACGCCTCGACGACGAACGACGCGAACACGCTGCCGCCCGCGACGTTCTCCAGGTGGGGGACGAGGCCGGTGAGGTCGCTCGCGGGCGCGAGCGCGGCGACGCCGGCGAGAGGGACGTCGGGCGCGTACTCCGGGGCGACGGCCCCGGTCCACAGTGCGGCGTGTCCGCCCTGCGAGTGGCCCCAGACGACGGTCTGCTCGCCGAGCGTCGCGCCGTCGAGCTCGCGCGCGGCGCGGACGGCATCGAGGACGGACCGCGCCTCGCCCTGGCCGACGAGGTACGGGTGGGGTCCGTCGGTCCCCAGGCCGACGTAGTCCGTGGCGACGAGCGCCCAGCCGTGCGCGAGGACGTCGTCGAGCAGGAAGAACGCGCCGGACTCGAACGGCTCGTCGAGGACCGACGGCGCGCAGCCGCGCGCGGAGCCCGTCGTGCCGTGGGCCCACGCGACCACGGGCGGCGCGGCGTCGCCCTCGAGGGCGTCCGGCACGACGACGATCCCGCTCGCCACGACAGGCTCGCCCTCGTCGCGGGTGGTCGTGTAGAGGATGCGCCACGCGGTCGCGCCGTCGGGGATCTTCCGCGTGAACGGCTCTGCCCGCACGAGGCGACCGGGCTCGGCCGGGAGGGACGCGGGCGGGTCGTAGAACGCGTCGACCTGCCGCGCCGCGCGGTGCAGGCCGACGCTGACGGCGGCGAGCGCTCCGGCCGCGACGACGGCGAGGACCGCCCCGACGAGCGCGACCCGGCCGTGGCGCCGGGGCTCGGACGGCTCGCGCGCGGCGAGCGCGCCGCCCGCGCCGACGGGCACGGCGCCGTACGTGGCGCCGGACGGTCCCGCCTGCGCGCGAGCACGGCGGACCCCGGAGACGACGAGGCGCACGCCGAGGACCACGACGCGGACGCCGAAGACCACGGCGACGACGAGCACCGTGACGTCGGGCCACACGAGGGCCAGCACGCCCAGCACCACCGAGGCCGCACCGAGCGCCAGGCGCGTCCAGCGGTCGGCGCCGGTCGACCGCAGTCCTTCGAACCCGTCCAGCACACCCGCGACGACGAGCCCGACGCCCACGAGGACCGCGACGACGACGATCGACGGAGCCGGCCACAGGACGACCGCGACCGCGAGCGCCAGGAACACAAGGCCGCGCGCGACGTGCGGCCAGCGCGGGGACTGCGGTGCGCCGGGGCCGGTCTCGTCGCCCCGGTCGGGCGACCGACCGGCGACGAGCTCCGTGACGCCGAGGACGACGGCACCCACGACGACCGCGACCACCAGGAGCGCGAGCGACGCGAACGGGCGCAGGACGAGCACCGCGCCGACGAGCGCGCACACGACCCCGAGCGTCACGGACGCCCACGGCGGGACCCTCTCCCCCGCGGCGGCGACCGACGCGCGCATCCTGGCTCCGAGGCGGCTCACGCCGCGAACGTACCGGGCACGGGGCCGCTCCGCGCGTCGGCCGTCGTCGGCGCCCGGCGCGCGGTGGCGGCTCAGGCCGGCGGTGCGGCCTCGTGCGCGGGGCGCAGGTCGGTGCGCGAGAAGTCGTCGCCCACGAAGAGGAGCCGGTCGCGCGTCGCGGCAGCCAGCGCGTACGCGAAGCAGTCCCCGAGGTTGAGCCGCGCGGGGTGTCCGCTCCCCCGGCCGAACTCCCGGTAGGCCTCGCGGGCGATCTCGGCGTGCTCGGCCGTGAACGGCTCGATCTCGATCCCGTACAGCTCGAGGAGGGCGTCGAGCCGGCGACGTTGTGCTGGGGACGACCGGTTGTCCAGGACGGCGTAGAGCTCGACGAGGGTCGGTGCGGCCATACGCGGACGGCTGGCGGCGAGCAGGATCTCGGAGAGCGTGTCGGCACCCGGCTCGCCCAGGACGACCGCGACGATCGCCGAGGTGTCGACGATCACCGAGGGAGACCGCTCTCGTCGTAGAGGGACGCCTCGGCGGCACGGACGCTGTCGACGTCGAGGTCGACGCGGATCTCGTCGAGGAGCCGGGCGATCTCGGCGCGTCGGGCCGCGACGGCCTCGTCGCCCCTCGACCGGGACTCGAGCACCTCGTCGAGACGGTGCTGGACCGCCTCCTCGATCGCGCTCGTCTGCGACTGGCCCGTGGTCTCCGCCAGCCGGCGCACCAGCGCGTGGGTGCGCTCGTTCTTGATGTTGAGGCTCATCGGACACCCTTCTACCATGGCGGAGCAGTTCGTCTACCCAGGGTAGACGCGTGCTCAACCGGTGTCCACGGCTCGCGCTCCGTCGACCGGCAGGCGCGGACTGCGCACGCAAAAAATGGACTATCGAGCGCAATATCATTACAGAGCCTTGTGTTCGCCTCGACGGCGCTCTAGTGTTCGGCACGAGACGACCCTGCGCGGAGGTGCGACCGCGCAGCGGGCCGGAAGGTCAGCACGCCCTCCGGTGAGCACGGAGGCGGACGCCTCCCGAGAGAAGACGGGTCAACGATGATTCGCAGCACGAACCACCCCTCGGCGCGCCGCCGTCGCGCTCGCGTCGCGGCCGCGACGGCGGTCGCTCTCACGCTCGTGGCGGGCACCGCGTCGGCGGCCCTCGCCCACGGCAAGCCCCAGCCGCCGGCCCCGGCCGTGGTGACACGGGCCGCCGTCGACCCTGCACTCGTCGAGGGCCGCGGGGCCGCCGTGCCGTTCCTCGAGCAGGAGGCGGAGAACGCCGTGACGACGGGGACCGTGATCGGTCCAGGGCGCGACGCCTACACGATCGAGGCCGAGGCATCGGGTCGCTCGGCCGTCCGGCTCACGGCGGGGCAGAAGGTGGAGTTCACCCTCCCCGCGGACGCGAACGCGATCACGGTCAGGTACTCGATCCCCGACTCCCCCACGGGCGGCGGGATCACGTCGCCGCTCGACGTGTCGGTCCTGCGCCAGGGCAAGAAGGTCGGCCTCGACCGGCGTATGACGCTCACGTCGGCATACTCCTACCTGTACAACCAGTACCCGTTCACCAACGACCCCACGGCGGACCTCCTCCAGCCCGGCTGGTGGGTCACCGAGTGCGCGTGCGTCCCCGCGGAGACCTCGCCGACCCCGACGTTCGAGAAGCCGTTCCGCCCCATGAAGTTCTACGACGAGCAGCGGCTCCTGCTCGGGAAGACCTACAAGAAGGGCGACGTCGTCCGCCTCACGGTGCCCACGCGCGGAGCCGCGGAGTGGACCGTCGTCGACCTGCTCGACTCCGAGAAGGTCGCGCCGCCGAAGGTACGCCTGCTCGCGGCGAACGCGCTGCTCTTCGGGGCGGACCCCACCGGCCGACGCGACTCCGCCGACGCGCTCGACAAGGCGATCGCGTTCGCCAGGAAGCACCGCCTCGAGGTGTACGTCCCGCCGGGCGTCTACCAGGTGAACCGTCACGTCGTCGTCGACGACGTGACGATCCAGGGCGCCGGCAGCTGGTACACGATCTTCCGGGGCAAGGAGGTCGCGCTCGACGCGCCCGCCCCCGACGGGTCCGTGCACACCGGGGTCGGGTTCTACGGGAAGTACGCCGACGAGGGCGGGAGCACGAACGTGCACCTGCGCGACTTCGCGATCGTCGGGGACGTGCGCGAGCGCATCGACACCGACCAGGTGAACGGCGTCGGCGGGGCGCTGAGCGCGTCGTCGATCTCCGGCCTGTACATCCAGCACACCAAGGTCGGCTTGTGGTTCGACGGACCGATGGACGACCTGCGCGTGGAGAACACCGTCGTCGTCGACCAGATCGCCGACGCCCTGAACTTCCACGGGGGCGTGACGAACTCGGTCGTGCGGAACGTCTTCGTCCGGAACACCGGCGACGACGGCCTCGCCCTGTGGTCGGAGAAGCTGCAGAACTCCGGCAACGTGTTCGAGAACAACACGATCCAGTCGAACACCCTCGCCAACGGCATCGCGGTCTACGGCGGCACGGACACCACGGTGCGCGCGAACCTCGTCGCCGACCCGGTGCGCGAGGGCAGTGGGCTGCACGTCGGGTCGCGGTTCGGCGCCGAGCCGTTCGCGGGGCGGCTCGACCTCACCGACAACACCGCGGTGCGCGCGGGCACCTACGAGCTCAACTGGAACATCGGGCTCGGTGCGATCTGGTTCTACGCGCTCGACCGCGACATCGACGCCGACGTCCGGGTCACTGGCGACCACTACCTCGACAGCACCTACAACGCGATCATGCTGGTCTCCGACTGGGGGGTGAAGGACCAGGTCGCGATCGAGGGCGTCGCGTTCAAGGACGTGCGGGTCGACGGCACCGGGACGTCCGTGGTGAGCGCCCGTGTGCGTGGCGGCGCGTCGTTCGAGAACGTCGACGCGCGCAACGTCGGCTGGGCGGGCGTGAACAACTGCGGAGCGTTCAACTTCCCGGACGGCGGCACCGAGTTCACGCTCACCGACCTCGGCGGCAACGACGGCACGTCGCTCAGCCCGTGGGAGCCGGGCACGGTCAACTGGCTCGGCCGGTTCGTGCCGAACGCGCCGAGCTGCACCGACCGGCCCCCGGTCGTCGCTCCCCCGGCCCCATCCCCGTGGGTCCAGCCGGCCGGCTGACCCCACCCCGCTGAGCGCATGAGAGAGTCGCGGTCGGATCGATTCGGCCGCGGCTCTCTCGTGCACTCACGGACGGGGTGGTGGCCAGGGTCGGCCGATGCTTCTCCGCGGACAGGACGACGACGTCGTCGCTCGCCTGTGGCGCACGTCGTACCGGCGGAGATCCCGCGAGACGCCCCGGACGTGCTCGTCGTCCGGCTGCGGCCGCGGCGCGAGGTCGAACGCCGGCTTGCCGCGATGCCGGTCATCGACGGCGACTGACGGCACCTCACGACGCCGGCACGGGGTGCCGCGTCAGACCGCCTCGGCCGCGACCTGGCGCGCGAGCGCCTCGACGATCCGCACGTCCGCGTCCAGCCACGGCACGGTCAGCCAGCTCCCGGCGTCGAGCCAGGTCAGCTCGTCGTGCTCCACGAGCGGCTGCGGCTCCCCCGCGGTGATGCGCGCGAACCACAGGCGCATGACGTGACGGTCGGTGATGATCCACGTCCCGTGGTCGGGCCCCACGAGCTCGTCACCGAGCTCGACGGCGACGCCCAGCTCCTCACGCAGCTCGCGGTGCAGCGCCTGCGTCGGCGTCTCCCCGGGGTCGACCTTGCCCCCGGGGAACTCCCAGCGACCTGCGAGGTGCGACGGTCGTGACCGGCGCGCGCTGAGCAGGAGCCGCGGAGCGACGAGATCGTCGACGATCGCCGCGGCCACCACCAGTCTGCGCAGAGTCATACGCGGAGTGTCGCACGACGTCGTGTCGCGCGGGTGACGCGGTCACGCCCGCGGCCAGGCGGGAGCGCCGGGCCGTTCGTCAGCGCAGGCCGGCCGCCCGCGCCCACGCCACGGCCTCGGCGCGCGTCGAGACCCCGAGCTTGCGGTAGAGACTGCGGACCTGGGACTTCACCGTGTTGCGCGTGACGAAGAGCTTGGTGGCGATCTGCTCGAGCGTGACGTCCTCAGACAGGTTCGACAGGACGACCCGCTCGCGGCGGGTCAGCGGAGCGATCGGCGTGGCGACCAGCTCCGACGGGGCCGCCGCAGGGCGGACCAGCTCGATGGTGCTCATGTTCTCCTCCAGATGCTCTCCGGTCACGTCATCCCCACGTGGCGAGTTCCGGTGTGTTGCTACAAGAAGAGATGGACCAAGGTCCCGTTCATGACGCGACTTTTCACCCCGAGATCTGACCGCACGTCACAAGCCGGTCGGGCGCGTCGCGCGCGGGCTGGTCTTCGCAGGTCAGGGTGGTTTTCCGGGGAGACGGAACCGGCGTCGGACGACGCGGTGGAAGGACTCCACACGCCGTCCGACGCCGATTGAGAGGTGTGATCTGCGTCACACTTTGTCGACCAGATCAGTTCCCGACGTGCGCTGCGTACTGGTCCGGGGTGAGCAGGTCGCCCGTCTCCACGACGTCCACCTTGAACAGCCAGCCGTCGGTGTACGGGTCGGAGTTCACGACCGCCGGGTCGTCGATCGCGGCATGGTTCACCTCCACGACGGTGCCCGTGACGGGCGAGAAGAGCTCCGACACCGACTTGGTGGACTCCACCTCGCCGATGACGCTGCCCGCCGTCACCTCGGAGCCCACCTCCGGCAGCTCCAGGTAGACGATGTCACCGAGCGCCTCGGCGGCCGTCGCCGTGATGCCGACGACGGCCGGGTCCGAACCGTCGATCCACTCGTGCTCCGCCGTGTACTGCAGGTGGGCCGGGAACTGGGCCTCGGTCATGGGGTTCTCCTTCGAGCTCTGGGACGGCTGGGGCGGGTCAGGACTGCTGGGGACGACGGTAGAACGGGAGCGGCACGACCACCACGGGCTCCGCGCGGCCGCGCACGTCGACGGCGAGCTCGGTGCCCTCCGCCGAGAGCTCCGGCGTCACGTACGCGAGCGCGATCGGGTGGCCCAGCGTCGGCGAGGGCGCCCCCGAGGTCACGGTGCCGACCCGGCGCGCGGACTCCCCCACCGCTCCCCCGGGCTCGGCGTCGGTGAGCACGACGGCGTACCCCGCCCGGGCGGGACGGCGCCCCAGGCCCTTGAGGCCGACGAGCACGCGCGCGGGCGCGGACGCCCGGCGCGCCGCGAGCGCGGCCCGACCGACGAACTCGAGCGGCGTGCCGTCGGCGGCGACCTTGTCGAGCTTCACCACGCGTCCGAGGCCCGCCTCGTACGGGGTCGTCGTGGTGTCGAGCTCGTGCCCGTACAACGGCATCCCCGCCTCGAGCCGCAGCGAGTCGCGCGCGGAGAGGCCGGCCGGCACGAGACCCAGCGGCGCACCGGCGGCGAGCACCGTGCGCCACAGGTCCGTGGCGCGGTCGGCCGGCACGAACAGCTCGAAGCCGTCCTCGCCCGTGTACCCGGTGCGCGCGACGAGCGCCTCCACCGGGCCGGCGGCGGTCCGCAGCGCGAGGGGGGCGGCTGCGTAGTACTTCATCGCGCGCACCGTCTCGGCGGCAGGTTCCGCCTCGTCCGTCAGGCCCACGACGATCTCCTCGGCGCGAGGGCCCTGCACCGCGACGAGCGCCGTCCGCGCACCCTGGTCGTCGACCGTGGCGTCGAAGCCCGCGGCACGGGTCGCGAGCTCGCGCGCGACGAGGTCCGCGTTCCCCGCGTTCGCGACGACGAGGAACCGCTCCTCGTCCAGCCGGTACACGACGAGGTCGTCCAGGACCGCCCCGTCCTCCTGGCAGATCATCGTGTAGCGCGCCCGCCCGGGCACCACCGCGCTGAGGTCGCCCACGAGCGCGTGGTCCAGCGCGGCCGCCGCCTGCGGTCCGGCGACCTCGATCTCGCCCATGTGCGACAGGTCGAACAGGCCCGCGGCCTCCCGGACCGCACGGTGCTCGGCGAGGTCGGACGTGTAGCGCAGCGGCATGAGCCAGCCGCCGAAGCTCGTGAGGTTCGCGCCCAGCGCGACGTGCTCGTCGTGCAGCGGGCTGTGCTTCTCGGTCGGCCCGCCGGGCCCGCTGGTCTGCTGCTCCGTGCTGTCGGTCATGCGAGGTCTCCCGTCACGTAGGACTCCAGGGGCGGGCACGAGCACACGAGGTTGCGGTCGCCCCGCGCGCCGTCGATGCGGCGCACCGGCGGCCAGTACTTGCCGGACCGCAGGCTCGCGACCGGGTATGCCGCGAGCTCGCGCGAGTACGGCTTGTCCCACGTCTCCGCGACGAGCGCCGCCGCCGTGTGCGGCGCACCGCGCAGCGGGGACTCCTCGACGGCCCAGCGGCCCGACGCGACGGCGTCGATCTCGCCGCGGATCGCGACGAGGGCGTCGACGAACCGGTCGAGCTCCGCCAGGTCCTCGCTCTCGGTCGGCTCGACCATGAGCGTGCCCGCGACCGGGAACGACAGCGTCGGCGCGTGGAACCCGTAGTCCATGAGGCGCTTGGCGACGTCCTCCGCCGTCACGCCGGTCTCGGCCGTGATCGGGCGCAGGTCGAGGATGCACTCGTGCGCGACCAGGCCGTTCGGCCCGGTGTACAGCACCGGGTAGTGGTCGGCGAGGCGGCTCGCGACGTAGTTCGCCGTGAGCACCGCCGTCTTCGTCGCCTCCGTCAGCCCGTCCGGACCCATGAGCGCGACGTACGCGTACGAGATCGGCAGGATCCCGGCCGAGCCGTACCGCGTCGCCGAGACGGGGGTGGCCGCTCCCGGCGCGAGCGGGTCGCCGGGGAGGAACGGGACGAGGTGCTCGGCGACGGCGACCGGGCCGACGCCGGGCCCTCCCCCGCCGTGCGGGATGCAGAACGTCTTGTGCAGGTTCAGGTGCGACACGTCGCCGCCGAACTCGCCCGGGCGCGCGAGGCCGACGAGCGCGTTGAGGTTGGCGCCGTCGATGTACACCTGACCACCGGCTTCATGTACGAGGTCGCAGACCTCGCGCACGTGCTCCTCGTAGACGCCGTGCGTCGACGGGTACGTGATCATGATCGCGGCGACCCGGGGACCGTGGTCGGCGAGCTTGGCGCGCAGGTCGTCGAGGTCCACCTCGCCGCTCTCGGCCGTCCTCACCACGTCGACCCGCAGACCCGCCAGAGCCGCCGACGCCGCGTTCGTCCCGTGCGCCGACGCCGGGATGAGGCAGACGTCGCGCTCGGTCTCGCCGCGCGACACGTGGTAGTCGCGGATCGCCAGCAGGCCCGCGAACTCGCCCTGCGACCCCGCGTTCGGCTGCACCGAGACCCCCGCGTACCCCGTGATCTCCGCCAGCGCGGACTCCAGGCCGCCGATGAGCTCCGCGTAGCCGAGCGCCTGGTCAGCAGGCACGAACGGGTGGAGGTCCGCGAACTCCGGCCAGGAGATCGCCTCTATCTCCGCCGTGGCGTTGAGCTTCATGGTGCACGAGCCCAGCGGGATCATCGTCCGGTCCAGCGCCAGGTCCTTGTCCGAGAGCCGGCGCAGGTAGCGCAGCATCGAGGTCTCGGAGCGGTGCAGGTGGAAGATCGGGTGCTGGAGGTACTCCGTCGCGCGTCGTGCCCACGTCGGGAGCCCACGGTCGGTTCCGGCGAGCGAAGCGACCGCGCCGTCCGCCTCACCACCGCTCGTGACCACGCCTCGACCTCGCGAGGTAGAGGCCTGGTCCGACGAGGTAGAGGCCTGGTCCGTGAGGCCGAAGGCCTGTAGCACTGTGGCGAGAGTCGCGGAGGTCGTCGTCTCGTCGCAGGCGATCTGTACATGGTCGGCATCAGGGTTGTACAGGTTCACCCCCGCGGCCGCCGCGGCGGCGACGACCGCGTCCGCGCGGCCGGGGACGAAGGTGCGGACGGTGTCGAAGAAGGTGTCGTGCTCGACGGTGACGCCGCCCGCGCGCAGGGAGTCCGCGACGGTCGTGGCGTGCGCGTGCGTGCGCTCGGCGATCGCCCGGAGACCGTCGGGGCCGTGGTAGACGGCGTACATCGACGCCACGATGGCGAGGAGCGCCTGCGCGGTGCAGATGTTGCTCGTCGCCTTCTCGCGGCGGATGTGCTGCTCGCGGGTCTGGAGCGCGAGGCGGTAGGCGGTGTCGCCGTCGGCGTCGATCGAGACGCCCACGAGGCGGCCGGGCAGCGAGCGCTCGAGGCCCTTGCGCACCGCCATGAACGCGGCGTGCGGGCCGCCGTAGAACAGCGGGACGCCGAACCGCTGGGCAGAGCCCACCGACACGTCGGCGCCGAGCTCGCCGGGCGAGACCAGCAGCGTCAGGGCCAGCAGGTCGCTCGCCACGGTGACGAGCGCGCCCGCGTCCTTGGCCTCCGCGACCACCGGACGCCAGTCGACGACGCGCCCCGACGCCCCCGACTGCTGGACGACGACGCCCACGAGCTGCGCGTCGTCGTCCACCCCGGCGGGAAAGGCCCCCGCAAGACGCGCCGCGGCGAGGCCGGCCTCCAGGCCACCCGACAGGTCCGCGACCACGACGGGCAGGCCGACGGCGTGCGCGCGACCGAGCGTGACCGCGAGCGTCTGCGGGAAGAGGTCGGCGTCGAGGACCACGTAGCCGCTCTTCGCGCGCGACGCGCGCCACATGAGCGCGACGGCCTCGGCGACCGCAGTGGCCTCGTCGAGGAGCGACGCGTTCGCGACGTCCAGGCCCGTGAGGTCCTCGACGACCTGCTGGAAGTTGAGGAGAGCCTCCAGACGGCCCTGCGAGATCTCCGGCTGGTACGGGGTGTACGCCGTGTACCAGGCGGGGGACTCGAGGACGTTGCGGCGGATCACCGGGGGAGTGACGGTGCCGTAGTAGCCGAGCCCGATCATCTGCGTCTTGACGACGTTCTTGGCGGCCAGCGCGCGCAGGTGGTCCAGCACCTCGGTCTCGGTGCGCGCCGCCGGGAGGTCGAGAGGGCGGTCGGTGCGGATCGACGCCGGGACGGCCGCGTCGACGAGCGCGTCGAGCGAAACGTAGCCGAGCTGGTCGAGCATGGCGCCCACCTCGCGCCCGCGCGGGCCGAGGTGGCGCGGCGCGAACGCGCCGGTCGCGGCGTTGTGCCGTGAGCTGGGGTCGAAGGACGGCTGGGTCACGAGGGACTCCCGGTGGAGGGGACGGCGGCGGGTCCCTCCCCGCTCTGTCATCGGACGCACGCGTCGACCTGAGAGTTTTGCCGGTCCGCCATGCCCGTGAGGGCCGGGGCGCGCCGACTTGCACCGTCGGTGGGCCGAGGCCGCCGGAGGTCCGACGAGCGCGCGGCCGCTTTCCAGAGTTGCCTCACCTCGACGGTACGGGGGCCTGAGAGATTCCCGGGGAGGGTTTGCTCCTTCGGCGCCGGCGCCGGTCCGCTGAGACCAGGTGCCGAGCTCTCCCGTCGTGGTTCGGGCGGCTACTGCAGTTGTGCGCTCGATCATACCGGGCGGGCGCCTCCCGCCGTCGCGACGTCCGGAACGTCTCCGCGCTCCCTGCGAACCCGTCCGTACCGGAGCGGTCGTGGCAGGGTGGGTGCCGTGACCGCCGACACCTGGGCCGACGTCGTGCTCCTGCTCGTGCTCGCGGGCGCGGGTCTCCTGCTCGTCTGGTGCGCCCGGGCGACCGCGTCCGGGCGCGTGGGACGCAACCAGGTCGCCGGGATCCGCACCGCGACGACGCTCGCGAGCGACGAGGCCTGGCGGACCGCCCACCGGGCGGCCCGACCGCTGAGCGAGGCCGCCGGCTGGGTGCTCGTCGCAGCGGCCCCGGTGCTGCTCCTCGTCGGCGACGACGCGGGCCTCGCCCTCGTCCTCGTCGCGGCCGGGTTGACGCT
The DNA here is from genome assembly GCF_016921195.1 of Cellulosimicrobium cellulans. Taxonomy (GTDB): domain Bacteria; phylum Actinomycetota; class Actinomycetes; order Actinomycetales; family Cellulomonadaceae; genus Cellulosimicrobium; species Cellulosimicrobium cellulans_F. The sequence goes on along the minus strand of NZ_JAFGYF010000001.1, from coordinate 170,363 downwards.
CGCCCTCACGCTCGGGGGTCTCGTCGTCGGGACCCGCGCCGTGCGCCGCCAGGTCGACCGCCGGCGCTGACCCGGCCGTGGGTCAGGCGGGCTCGGAGACGAGCTCGCGCTCCGCCGTCGGGCCCGGCTGGGGCTCCTGGGCCGAGCGGCGCGACGCCGGGCGGCCGTAGGTGAGGTAGAGCGGGAGTCCGGTGAGGAGCAGGCCGCCGACGAGGTTGCCGAGCACCGTGGGGATCTCGTTCCAGACGAGGTAGTCCATGATCGTGAACTCGCCCCCGAGCAGCAGCCCGGACGGGAACAGGAACATGTTGACGATCGAGTGCTCGAACGCCATGAAGAAGAAGAGCATCACGGGCATCCACATCGCGATCGCCTTGCCGGGCACGTCCTTCGCGAGCATCGCGCCGATGACGCCCATGGAGACCATCCAGTTGCACAGCATGCCGCGCACGAACAGCGTGAGCATGCCCGACGCCCCGTGCTCCGCGTACCCGACCGTGCGGCCCTCGCCGATGTGCCCGATCGCCTGGCCGACCTCGTTGGGCGGGGTGTCGAACCCGTAGGTGACGACGATCGCCATCATCACGGCGACGGCGAACGCGCCGAGGAAGTTCCCGACGAACACCAGGCCCCAGTTGCGCAGGACGCCGCGCAGCGTGACGCCGGGCCGCCTGTCGAGCCAGGCCAGCGGGGCGAGGACGAACATGCCGGTGAGCAGGTCGTACCCGAGCAGGTACAGCAGGATGAACCCGACCGGGAAGAGGACGGCGCCGAGGATCGCGTGGCCCGTGGTGACCGTGACCGTCACCGCGAACGCGGCGGCGATCGCGAGGATCGCGCCGCCCATCGTCGAGCGCACGAGCGTGTCGCGCGTGGACAGCAGGACCTTGTTGGCGCCGGCGTCGATGATCGTCGGGACGAGCTCGGCGGGCTTGACGTAGGACATGGCGGCTCCGGTCTCTGGGGCGGCGTCGCGGCAGGGGAGTGCCCGACGGCGCGTCCCACGCTAGGAAGCGGCGGTTTCGACCGCGTTCCCGCCCGGGAGCGACCTCGTTACCGGGGTCGCTCAGCGCGCGGGGCCACCCTGTGAGATCTCGGCACCCGGCGCGGGCTCGACCACGACGGACCGGACCGTCGCGAGGCGCCGGACCGCGCGCTCGAGGGCCCGCGTGCGGCGCGGCGTCGCGCGGAAGGTCACGACGATACGACCGGCCGGGCCGTCGTCGCCCACCGGCTCCGTCGCGAGCGAGTCGAAGCTGACCCCGCGCGTCGAGAACACCCCCGTCAGCGCGGTGAGCGTGCCCGGCTGGTCGAGGCCGTGCACGGTCGCGACCCACGCGGCCTCCGCACCGCCCCGGCCCGACGGCGCCCGGTCGCCGGTCGCGGTCGACGCACCCGGGACGGGCGCTCCGGTCCGCGCCCTCTCCCGGCCGGCCGGCCGGTCGTCCCGCGGCACCGTGCTCGCGGCGACCATCCGCTCGATGCCGTCTGCCGCGTGCGTGAGGCGGCGCGCCTCGTCGTCGGGCGGGTCGTCGAGGAGCACCCGCGTCCACCCGCCCGGGCCGAGGACCACCGGGACGCCGAGCACGCCGCGGTGCGGGGCGCCGTCGGGTCCCGTGAGCCTCCCGTCGAGCTCGCCGTCGAGGGCGACCTGCCCGGCGACGACGATCTCGCGTCCGTCGAGGATCACCTCGAGCAGGTCGACGGTCGCGCTGGCCGTCCCGGCGGGCGTCTTGGCGCCGGACTGGTGCGTCATCCATGGGCGCGTGACGAGCCGCAGGTCGGCGGGCCACGTGTCGATGAGGTCGAACGCCGCGCCCATGTCGTCGGCGGCGACGCGCGCGAGCTCGTCCTTCGCGGCCGCGATCTCCGCGGGCAGCGCGTCGAGCGTGCGGCCCCGGCGCAGCGTCGCGACGGCCCGCGCGCGCTCGTCGGCGTCGAGCCCGCTCACCCGGACCGTCGACCAGAGCGGCACGGCGTCCTCGCCGTGCTGGCCCGCGACGAACCCGCCGACGCGGTGCCGCCGCACGCCGAGCTCGACCGCGAGCTCGCGCCGGAACCGCAGGGTGTCGAGCCACGCGCCCATCCCGAGCACGCGGTGCCGCCCGAGCCGCTCCGCCATGACCGCCACGCCGAGCTCCACGGGGTTCGTCACGACGACGACCACCTCGTGCCCCGAGCCGTGCCGCGCGATCGCGTCGGCGTACTCGGCGAGCACGGCGCCGTTCGTGGCGGCGAGGACGCGGCGGTCGGGGTCCGCGCCCGTCCGGGCCGGAGGCGTCAGTCCCGCGGCGACGACGATCACGTCGGCCGTGACGTCCTCGGGGGAGTGCGCGACGTCGAGCAGCGGCGCGTGCTCGTCGTACGCGTCGACCAGGTCCGCGCGCAGCCCGTGCACGGCCCGGCCCGACGCCCCGCCCGCGCGTCCCACGAGCTGGAGCCGCGCCGTCGGCGGGAGCACGCGTCGCTCGACGATCTGCGTGCACACCTGCCGGCCGACGTCTCCCGTCGCCCCCACCACCGCTACGTCCACCCCGGCAGGCTACGACGGCAAGGCCTTGGACGACGCCGGGCCGCGTCCCGGTTCCGGTCGCTCGACACCCAGCGTCCGGAGCAGGTCGGGCAGGTGGGTCCGCAGCGTCTCCCAGACGATCTGGTCGCTGACGCCGTCGTACTCGTGGGCGGTCCGGTTCCGCGTCGCCCTGATCTCGCGCCACGGGACGTTCGGATACCGTGCTGCGAAGGCGTCGGGAAGCCGGTCCGCCACCGCGGACACGTCGACGATCACCGAACGTCCAGCCCGGCGCAGCAGGTCGTCCTCCGAGTCGAGGAACGCGGCCTCCCCACGCTGGACGATGCGGTGCGCGGACCGCCCGAAGGATGCGAGGTCGGCGAGCGCACGGTCGACGCGATCCTGCTGCTCGTCGTCGAGCGCGCTCACAGCGGGACCGCCTCGGCGCGCGCACGCTGAAGAGTCCGGGAGATACCGTCGTCGGGCACGACGTCCACATGGACGCCCAGGAGCTCCTCGAGATCCAGCTCGAGGCCCGTGAGGTCCCAGGCGGACGCACCCCTCTCCATCGTCACGAGGAGGTCGACGTCCGAGCCCGGTCGATCGGTCCCGCGCGCCACGGAACCGAAGACGCGCGGGTCATGACCGCGACGGGCGGCGACGAGACGACGAACCGCGGCCCGGTGCCGATCGAGCGCGACCGACGGTCTGATCTGCGCGGCAGCCAGCAGCCTCTCCAGCGTGACCGGCCGAGGCGAGCGTCGCCCCGCCTCGATCGCCGCGATGTCGGGCTGGGACACGCCAGACGCGTGGGCGAGCTCCCGCTGCGTCAGCCCTGCCCGTTCTCGCGCTCGTCGCACCGCCGTCGCCGCATCCGTGCGCCTCCGATATCGATTCCGATATCGCTCTGTCGATGCCGACGCCGATACCGGTGCCGGAACGGCGATGAGTTCTCGTGGTGCGGCCGGTCTCGTCGGGTACAGGCATCCGCCCCGAGCGAAGGTGAGCCGAGATGTACGCCATCGACCGCATCGACGTGAAGAACCTCGACGGATACGGCACGCCGCCGATCGAGTGGGCGCGCGTGCACGACACGCTGTTCGGCCGGCTCCCCCAGGAGCCCGGTGCGGGCGGCCCGAACCGGCACACGACGTGGCTCGCCACGACGGACCCTGACGGGAAGCCGCACGTCGTGCCGTTCGGCGCGCTCGTGCTCGACGAGGAGATCTACCTGTGCTCGGGCGAGGGCACGCGCAAGAACCGCAACCTGCACCGCGACCCCCGGTGCACGCTCACCGTCGCGACCGAGCCGTTCGACCTCACCGTCGAGGGCCGGGCGGAGCGCGTCACCGACCCCGAGGCGCTCGAGCGCGTCGCCGCGGGCTTCCGCGCCGACGGGTGGCCCGCGACCGTCGACGGCGACGCCCTCACCGCGGAGTTCAGCGCGCCCTCGGCCGGGCCGCCACCCTGGGCCGTCTACCGCCTGCTCCCCGAGCGTGTCTTCGCGTTCGGCACGGCCGAGCCCTACGGCGCCACCCGCTTCGACCTCGCGCCGAGAGAAACCCCTGGTTCGCCGAGGTAGAACGGTGGTCTGCCGAGGTAGAACCGTGGTTGACGACCTCGGCCTACCACGGTTCTACCTCGCGCCACCACGGTTCTACCTCGCGCCACCACGGGTCTACCTCGCGACACCACGGGTGTGCCTCGGTGTCAGGCGAAGGCGATGTCGGCCGCCGCGGCGACCATCTCGTCGAGGACTGCGGACACGACCGGGCGGGGCTCGTGGCGCGTCGCGCGGTGGCGCGCGACGAGGCGCCGGGAGCCGAGGCCGGGCAGGCCGACGACCGTCACGCCGTCGGGCACCTCGTCGGACGCACCGCCCTCCACGGCGAGCGCCGGGAGCATCGCGACGCCGAGCCCGGCCGCGACGAGCGACAGCGCGACGTCGAAGTCGTAGTAGTTGTGCCGCGTGCGCAGGGTCCCGCCGAGCCCGCGGGAAAGACGCCGCAGGGCGCGCGCCGCAGCGGTTCCCGGCTCGGGACCGAGCCAGACGGCGTCGCGCACGTCGTCGAGGCGGGTCGGGGTCGGCATGGCGGCGGGGACGACGAGGCGCCACGGCTCGTCGAGCAGCACGATCTCGCGCGTGCCGCGCGGGGCGGGGGAGTCGGCCTCGTAGTCGCGCTCCAGGAGGACGACGTCGAGCTCACCCGCGCGCAGGAGGCGCAGCGCCTCGGTGGGCTCGCGCTCCTGCACGTCGAGCTCGATGCCCGGCGCCGTCTCCGCGAGACGCCCGGCGACGGGCGCGACCACAGCGCGGATCGCCGTCTGGAACGAGCCGACCGCCACGCGGCCGCTGACCTCGTCGCCCAGCGCCGCGAGCGCCTTGCGCGCCTCGACGAGCTCGGTCTCGATGCGCTCGGCCGTCTCCGCGAGCACGCGCCCGGCGGGTGTGAGCGTCACGCCGCGCGGGCCGCGGTCGAGCACGACGACGCCCTCCTCGGCCTCGAGCCGCTGGATCTGCTGGGAGACCGCGGACGGGGTGACGTGCAGAAGGTCCGCTGCCGCGAGAATGCCCCCGCCGCGGTGCACGGCAAGGAGGAAACCAAGTCTGCGTGGGTCCGTCGCCATGTAGAGATGCTAAACGGCCGGTGCAGATCCCTTCGATTGTGCTGAAGCCCAGGAGGCCTCACACTTGTCGTGGCGCCGGTCGGTTACCTCCTCCTCCTACGGGTCGGCGCCCGAGCTTCGCACCACCCGCGCCACCAGCCATCGGCCCGGAGCGCACAGCCGCCGCAGCGTCGCGGTACCCCCCTCCACCCCTCTTCGTCACCGGAGTACCGCTGTGCCCGTCACCCTCGACGCGATCGTCATGTTCCTCGGCTGGATCGGCGCCGCCGCCGGCGTCGTCGCCTACGCGATGGTCAGCCGCGGCCGCTGGGCCGCGTCGTCCGCCCCGTTCCAGCTCACCAACCTCACCGCCGCGGGCCTCATGGGCATGGTCGCCGCGGCGAACGGCGTGTGGCCGTCGGTGGCCGCCAACCTCGTGTGGATCGTCATCGGCGTGCAGGCGGTCGTCGTGCTCGTCCGCGCGCGGGCGCGCCGCCGGGCGGCCGTCGCCGAGCCGGTGGCGCCCGTGGGCGCGGCGGTCCCGGACGCGCCGGCCGCCGTCCTGCCCGACGGCGAGCCGTCGCCGCGCGAGGTCGGGCTGGCCGCCTGACGGCTGCTCAGGTCGAGGCGCCCGACGCGGGCTCCACGACGACGTCGACCACGACGGCGCGGTGGTCGGACAGGCCCGTGTCGACGGCGGTCGCGGGGCCGAGCGCCCGCACGGTGGCCCCGCCGGGACTGGCGTCGGCGAGCACGTGGTCGATCTGGCGCACGGGCCGGTCGACGGGGTGGGTGAGGACGTCGGCCAGCGACGTGAACCCGGTGATCTCCGCGGGCTCGGGCGCGCGCAGGTTGAGGTCGCCCAGCAGCACGAGCGGGCGGGGGAGAGGCGCGCAGGCCCGCGCGAAGGACCGGAGCTGGTCGGACGTGAACTCGGGTCGCGACGTCGTGTGGGTCGTCACCACCGTGAGCGGTCCCCACGGCGTCACGACGGCGGCCGCGAGCGCCGCGCGGGGCTCGTCCGGGACCACGCGGAACGGGACGAGGCGCGCGGCCCCGCGCGCCGTGCCCGGCGTCCGGCGGCGCACGCGCGAGCGCCACGGCATCCGGTCGAGCTCGAGCCGCGACCACCGGCTCACCGGGAACCGGCTGACCAGCCCGACTCCGTAGGAGGCGACGCCGGGGACGCGCCGCACGCCCGACCCCGGTCGGGCGGCGCGCACCCACGCGCCGGAGACGCCCCGCAGGGTCGGGGAGAAGTGCCGGTGGTCGGCCCGCAGCGCCTCCGCGGCGACGGCGACGAGGTCCGCACGCTGCGAGCGCGGCGAGTCGCGCTCGACCTCCTGCAGCGCGAGGACGTCCGCATCGAGGTACGCCACCGCGCGCGCGAACCGTTCGACGTCGACCGTGCCGTCGAGCGCGGCGCCGTGCAGGGCGTTGAACGTCGCGAGGCGCAGGGCGCCGTCGGGTCGCGGAGCCGGTCGGGGAGCGGTGGCGTGGGTCGGCACCGCACGATCCTCGCGCCGACTGCCGATCGACGCGACCAGGCGCGCGAGACGGGACTTCCGGCCGACGGGAACCCGGCTATCCGGTCGTGGTCGCTCTCCCGGCGTCGGAGGAGGCTCAGAGGGTGCGCCGCCACGCGACGATGCGCTCCACGGCCTCGGCGACGGTCGCGGGGGCGGCGGCGAAGGAGAGGCGCACCCAGTCGCCGCCGCGGACGCCGTCGAAGTCCGTGCCCGGGGTGAGCGCGACGCCCGCCTCGGCGAGCAGGCGCTCGCACCACGTCACCGAGTCGAGGCGGTCGCCGGAGACGTCCGCGTAGACGTAGAACGCGCCGTCGGCCGGGGCGACGCGCGACCACCCGAGGTCGTCGAGGCGCGAGAGCACGAGCTCGCGCGACGCCGCGTAGCGCGCGACGTTCTCCGCGGCGGCCGCGTACCCCTCGGGCGAGAAGGCCGCGACGCCCGCGTGCTGCGCGAGCGCGGGCGGCGACAGCGCGACGTTGCCCGCGAGGGCGTCGACGGGCCCGACGAGCTCGTCGGGCAGCACGAGCCACCCGAGGCGCCAGCCCGTCATGGCCCAGTACTTGGAGAACGAGTTGACGACGACGGCGCCCTCGCCGACGTACCGCGCCGCGGTGGGCAGTGCCTCGGGCGCGTCGTCCGCCGTGTCGCCGTACGTGATGCCGTGGTAGATCTCGTCGCTGACGAGGCGGACGTCGTGGTCGGCGCACCACGATGCGACGGCGTCGAGCTCGGCGGGCAGGATCATCGTCCCCGTGGGGTTCGCGGGGCTCGCGACGACGAGCCCGTCGAGGCCGCCGTCGTAGTACGCCTCCATGAGCTGCGAGACCGTGGGCTGGTAGCGCGTCTCCGGCCCGCAGTCGAGCTCGACGACCTCGCAGCCCAGCGCGCGCAGGATGTTCTTGTACGCGGGGTAGCCGGGACGGGCCAGCGCGACGCGGTCGCCGACGTCGAACGCCGCGAGGAACGCGAGGAGGAACCCGCCGGAGGACCCGGTCGTCACCGCGACGCGCGCGGGGTCGACCTCGACGCCGTACCAGCGGTCGTAGTGCTCGGCGATGGCCCGCCGCAGGGCCGGGACGCCGAGCGACTCCGTGTAGCCGAGGTCGCCGTGCTCGAGCAGCTCGATCGCCCGCCGGCGCACGACGTCCGACGCGCCCGTCGACGGCTCGCCCGCGCACAGGTTGAGGACGGACGCCCCCGCGTCGCGCAGGCGGTTCGCCTCCGCGAGCACCTCCATGACCGCGAACGGCGGCACGTGCGAACGGCGCGAGACCTTCATCGACCCAGACATGAAGCCATCATGCCGGTTCACCCGCCGCCGACCGGGGTTGCACCCACGGCGCCGAACCCGGGGTTGCGGCCGGATTCGGCGGCGGAGGCGCCCACAACCCCGGGTTCGACGCGGGTCGGGTCATTCCTTCGACCGATGTTGGCGTTCCTCACCGGGCGGGGTCGGTCGTCCGGGCGACGCGCCGTCGTCGGGCGACGGGGTCGGATGGGCAGCATGACCGAGGACGTGTGGGACGACGGCGCCGAGGACCGGGCGAGGGACGATCGCGCTCGGGACGGTCGCGGCCGCGACGGGCGCGACGAGGCCTTCCGGCCGGTCCGGGGGTGGGGCGTCTTGTGGCGCAGCGCGTTCGTGCTGTGGCACGGCGGGCACGAGTACGTCGTCGACGTCGACTTCCTCGACTGGGACGAGCGCATCCGGCTCTACCGCGACCGCCGCCTCGTCGACGAGCAGCGGTCGCGGGCCCGCTTCGACCTCGGCGGCGCGACCCTCGAGGCCCGGATGAGCCTGTACGGGATGCGGTACGTGCGCGTCGTCGACGCCGTGGGAGACGTCCGGGACGTCGCACCCATGCCCGGGACCGCCGAGGCGTGGCGCGACCGGATGGACCGCGAGCGCCCGACGGCGAGCCGCGTCGTGGGCGTCGCCGCGTGGGTCGTGCTCGTGGTCGCGCTCGTGACGCAGGTGCCGCAGCTCCTCGACGTCGTCTCCGGGTTCACCGGCTGGACGCCCCCGTTCGTGCCGGACCTCCCCGCCTCCGTGAACACGGTGCTGTCCGTGGCCGGGGTGGTCGCAGCCGTCGACCGCGGGCTGCGGCGCCGCTACCACCCGCTCCTGGACGGCTGACCGTCGGCTCGTGCCGGGCCTCGGAGCGTGCCTAGGGTGGGAGGCAGCGACAGAGGAGGTCCTCGTGTTCCGACGGCGGTCCCGCAGCACCCCCGACGACGACCCGGTCCGTCGCGGCGCGCAGTACCGGGTCGACCGCGAGATCGCGCGCGAGGGTGCGGAGCGTGACGACGCCCCCGACGAGGCGTCCGACACCGCGCCGTCGGACGACGAGGAGACCGCGCCGCGCGGCCCACGTCGTGTACGACCCGAGGACCGTGCGATGTACGTCGACACGGTGATCGACCAGGCGATCCGACGCGGCGAGTTCGACGACCTTCCGCTCGCCGGCAAGCCGATCCCCGGGCTCACGGGGACCCACGACCCCGACTGGTGGCTCAAGTCGGTGATCGAACGGGAGCAGCTCACCGGCCTCGGGCCTCCCGCGATGCTGCTCAAGCAGGAGGACCGCGAGCTCGACGACCGGCTCGACCGCGAGCTCGACGAGACAGCCGTCCGCGAGATCCTCGCGGACTTCAACGCCCGCGTGGTCGACGCCCGCCGCCAGCTCCTGGGTGGTCCACCCGTGGTCACCCCGACGCGCGACGTCGAGCACGAGGTCGCGCGGTGGCGCGCCCGGCGCGCCGCCCGCTGAGCGCCGCCGGCACCGGTGCCGCCTCGCGTGCGACCGCTCCGGACCACCGCCGAGCGGTCGCCCGCCCGCGCGCCTAGGGTCGGCGCATGGCCGACTGGCAGCCCGACGTCCTCGGGGACGACTACGAGCAGCTCACGCTGCCGCTCGAGCCCGACGCCGAGGGCGACGTCGTCGCCACGCTCGTGCGCCGCCGTCGGGCCGGGGTCGACTCCCCCTACCTCGACGTGCTGTACGTCCACGGCTGGTCCGACTACTTCTTCCAGACCGAGCTCGCCGACTTCTGGGAGGCGCGCGGTGCACGGTTCCACGCGCTGGACCTGCGCAAGTACGGACGCAGCCTGCGCCCCGGACAGACACCGGGGTACGCCACGGACCTCGCGACGTACGACGAGGACGTCGAGGCCGCGCTGGCCGCGATGGGGCACCGCGGCGACGGGCGCTCCCCGCGCGGGCTCGTCCTCATGGGCCACTCCACGGGCGGCCTGACGCTCAGCCTCTGGCTCGCCCGGAACCCCGGCCGCGCGGCGGCGCTCGTCCTCAACAGCCCGTGGCTGGAGTTCCAGACGCGCGAGGTGGGGCGGCTGCTGCTCGAGCCCGTGATCGGCGCGCGGGCACGCCTCATGCCCACGCGGCCGCTCCCGAACGTCGACCTCGGCTTCTACACGCGCGCCGTGAGCAAGGACTTCGACGGCGAGTGGACGTACGACCTCACGTGGCGGCCCCAGCACGGGTTCCGCACCACGCCCGGGTGGCTGTCCGCCGTCTTCCACGGTCAGCAGACGGTCGCGCGCGGTCTGTCCATCAGCGCGCCCGTGCTCGTGCTCCTCTCCGCCCGGAGCACGCTGCTGCCCCGCTGGACGCCCGAGATGATGCACACGGACACGGCGATCGACGTGGACGGCGTCGCGCGGCGGTCCGTCCAGCTCGGCGACCTCGTCACCGTCGCGCGGTTCGACGGCGCGCTGCACGACGTCGTGCTCTCGGCCCGGCCCGTGCGCGCGCTCGCGTACGGGCGCGTCGCGCAGTGGGTCGACGCGTACGTCCCGCGCCGTGGGCCCGTCGCGACCGACGACGTCGCCGCCGCCCCTTCGACGGACGGCACACCGGCCCGGCGGGGGTGACCGGTACGCCCGCGGCGGGTCAGGAGTCCAGCCGCGCGCGCACGAAGTCCACGATGCCGGCCGCGGCGGCCTCCACCTCGGCGAGGCAGTCCTCGAAGTCCTGCTGCCCGCCGTACCAGGGGTCGGCGATGTCGAGCACGTGCTCGGGCTCGCCCGGCTCGACGCGCGGAGCGGCCGGGTCGAACGACCGGTACAGGCGCACGGGCGCGGACCCGTCGAGCCGGCGCAGGGCACGCGCGTGCTGGGACGTCATCGCGAGCACGAGGTCGCGCCCGGCGAGGTCGCCCGCGCGCACCTGGCGCGCGCGGTGCGTCCCGTCGACGACGTACCCGTGCTCGGCCAGGACGCTGCGCGCCCGGCGGTCGATCGGGTTGCCCCGCTCCTCGTCGCTGATGCCGGTCGAGTCGACGACGACGCGACCGCCGAGACCGGCGGCCTCGAAGCGGTCGCGCAGCACCACCTCGGCCATGGGGGACCGGCAGATGTTGCCGGTGCAGACGGTCATGACGCGGTAGGGCCCCAAGGCCTCGGCACTGGTCATGGGCCCATTCTGCGCGAGCCGCGCGCGGTCCTCGCGCGCGGTCCTCGCGTGCGGCCCGTCGCCGGGCGACCCGCGACCGCCGCGTCTACCGTGAGGTCATGATGATCGGGGCGGGGTCGGGGCGGATCGCCGTGACGGGTGCGAGCGGTCTCCTGGGGTCGAAGCTCGCGTTCCGCCTCGCCGCCGAGGGCGCGAGGCAGCGCCTCGTCGTGCGCGACGCCGCACGCGCGCCCAGCCTCGGCGACGACCCCCTCCCGGAGTCGGACGTCGCCGTCGTCGGCGGGTACACGGACACGCGCGGGATGGTCGAGGCGTTCACGGGCGTCGACACCGTCTTCCTCGTCTCCGCCCGCGAGGACCTCGACCGCGTCGCGCAGCACCGCGCGGCGGTCGACGCGGCGATCGCCGCGGGCGTGGGGCACATCGTCTACGTGTCGTTCGTCGGCGCGGCGCCGGACGCCGTCTTCACGTTCGCGCGCGACCACTGGCGCACCGAGGAGTACATCCGCGCGACGGGCGTGCGCCACACGTTCCTGCGCGACAACCTCTACCACCGCGGGCTCGCGTTCATGGTCGGCGACGACGGCGTGATCCGCGGCCCCGCGGGGGACGGGCGGGTCGCGTCCGTGTCGCACGACGACATCGCCGACGTCGCGACCGTCGTCCTGCTCGACGCCGACCCGCACCGCCACGACGGCGTGACCTACGACGTCACCGGACCCGAGGCCCTGACGCTCGCCGAGGTCGCCGGCGCCCTGTCCTCGGCCACCGGGCGCGAGATCACGTATCACGCGGAGACGCTGGAGGAGGCGTACGCGTCGCGCGAGCGCTACGGGGCGCAGCGGTTCGAGGTCGACGGGTGGGTGTCCTCGTACACGGCGATCGCGGCCGGCGAGCTCGCCCGCGTGAGCGACACCGTGCCGCGGCTCGTCGAGCGTCCGGCGCAGTCGTTCGCCGCGTGGCTCGACGACTTCCCCGAGGAGTGGGCGCACCTGCGTCCCGCCTGACCCGACGTCTCCACGCCGTGCGCGAAAACCCCTGGCGCGGTCCGCGGGGGCGGACGTACCGTCGTCGTACACGCGAAAGGAGGTGGTCCTGGAAGTGAAGATTCTTCGGACTCGTGAGGTGGTTGCGCGCTAGTCGTCGCGCAACCGATCCAGCAACGGACCGGATGCGGTGAGCCCGTGAACCGGGCGGGGTCTCCCGAGGGGAGGCGCCCGACGGCGAGCGAGTACCACGCAACCACCGGAGCCCGCGGGTGTCGTGCCCTCGTCCAGCACGACAGGAGGAAACCTCCAGCCCGCGGGCTTCTCGCTGCCCGGCCGCCCGCCGAGGGCGGCGGGGTCGGTCAGGCGACCGCGGTCGCCAGGACGCCGAACGTCGGGTCGGGCGCGATCGGCGACGGCGCGGGCTCCTCGCCGGCCGCTCCGCTCGTCATCTCCCACGTCCCGTCGCTCTCGACGCGGACGGCGGCCGTCCGGGCACCGGACGCGTCGACGACCTTGATGCTCCCCCCGAACGGCCGGCCCGGGAGCTGCGCGAACGCGGCCCGGACGAACCGCGACGCGGCGTCGGGCAGGGGGTCGCCCATCTGGAGCGGGCGCACGTGCCAGATGCCGAACGGGCGCGGCTCGAGCACGACCGCACCACCCTGCGCGCCGACGAGCAGCGCGGCGTTGGTGCGCTCGTCCGCGATCGCCGCCGCCTCGACCCACTCGGTCGCGGTCGTGAGGACGCGGGTGAGCGGGACGACGTTGCCGACGGGCGCGAGCACCTCGCCCTCGACGCGCGCGAGCCGCCGCACGACGAGCGAGCTGAGCCCCGCCGCGAGGAGGGGAGAGTCGGCGGGGACGTCGGGCAGGCGCAGGTTCTCGCGCGTCCTCGTGGCGGCGGACCCCTCGTTGAGCGACAGGAGCACGAGCAGCTCCGGCCCCGTGAGCTCGATGAGCCCGTCGTCCGGACGGTTCGCCGCCTCGGTCTGCGTGGTCATCGGTCGTCCCTCTCCTCGTGCGGCCCGCGGCCGCGGTCCGGCGCGTGCGCCGCGGTCACCACGGCCACACCTTCTTCAGCGTCTCGGTCGCCCCGTCGACGAAGTCCCCGCCCGCGTCCCACACGTCGCCGGCGAGGTCGGCGGCACCGTCGACGAGGTCGCCCCCACGATCCCACAGCCAGCCCGCGCCGTCGGCGATGCGCTTGGTCACGGGGACGTCGCCGGACAGCAGGGTCGCGACGCCCCACACGGCACCGGCGCCCGCGATCGCCCAGCCGACGGGGTTGCTCGCGAGGAAGATCGCCGCGCCGATGCCGGCGGCGCCGAGCCCCGCGGTGATGACGCCGTCGGTCCCCTTGAACCCGTCGCCCTCCGCGAAGCCCTCCCAGGCCTGCACCGAGCCGCTGTACACGGAGTAGCCGTCGAACAGGAACCCGGCGCCCTTGAGCACCTTGCCCGCGGACGCGAGGTTGTCCGCGAGCCCCGCCACGTTGAGCGGGTCGTCGAGCTTGTTCATCGCGGCCCACGCGTCGACCCCCTGGGACGCGATCCAGTTGAGCACGCCGCCCTGGGTCATGTCGGTCGTGAGCCACGACGGCGGGACCAGCCAGTCCGGCGGACCGCCGTCGCCCCCCTGCGTCACCAGGTCACCGGGCCCACCCGGAGACCCCGGCCCACCCGGGCCGCCCGGCCCACCCGGCCCACCCGGCCCGCCTGCGCCACCGTCGCGGCTCGTCGCGTCCTGCTGCTCGGCGTTGCCGCGCAAGAGGTCGGCCGCGTCCGTGAGCAGCGCGGCGGTCCCCGTCAGGCTCGGCCGCAGGGTCGACGTCCACGCGGTACGGAACTCGGCGGCGTCGGAGCCCTCCCAGCGTGCTCCGCCCACGGCCGTCTCGATCGCCGCCGCGGCCTGCTCCAACGCCTGCGCGCCGTCCGCCACGCGGCCCGCGAGCGAGCGCAGGGCCTCGACGTCGGCCCCGTACATCCCGCTGCTCATCCTCGCCCCTCTGCGCTCTCACCCACTCCGCCCGCACGCTTCCCGGCCGGCCACGCCGTGCCGGCGCCGCCGACAGGGTACGGAGGCGGAGCGCGACCCGTCGATGGTGACCGGTCCCCATGCCCGTCAGGACGGGCGCACGCCGCGGCGACGGTCGTCGGCCACGAGCTCGCGGTACCGGCGCCACTGCCGGACGGCGAAGCGCGCGAGGAACGCGCAACCGAGCACCCCGACGGCCACCCAGCCCCAGGGGAACGGGTCGCCCGCGTGGTAGCTGCGGAAGCCGTCCGTCCAGCCGAACACCTGGGCGCGGTACCAGCCGAGCACGAAGACCGCGACGACGGCGGGCGGCACGACGGCGGCGAAGGTCAGGAACCACGCGTACGTGCGTGCCTGCTTCGTGTCGCCCACGAACCGCGTCCGCGGCGCCCCGTTCATCCGTCCACCTCCGTGCTCGGGCCTCCGGGCACCCTACCCGGCGCCGGCCGACCGGCCGAGGCGGTCTCGCCCCGGCCGGTCGCGACCGAGGTCGCTCAGCACGCGAGGTGCGGCTCCACGAGCTCGACGTACCGGCGGGCGAGCGTGGCCAGGACCTCGGCGCCCGGCGCGGCCCAGACGTCGGCGTGGAAGATCTCGACCTCGACGTCGCCGGTGTAGCCCGCCGCGGCCACCGAGCGCGTGAACGCGGCGAAGTCCACGTGGCCGTCGCCCATCATGCCGCGGCCCAGGAGCGTGTCCGCGGGCAGCGGCGTGATCCAGTCGCACACCTGGTAGCTGACGATCCGGCCCGCTGCGCCCGCCCGGGCGAGCTGCTCGTGGACCTTCGGCTCCCACCACAGGTGGTAGGTGTCGACGACGACGCCCACCTCGCCGGGCGCGAACGGCTCGGCGAGGTCGAGGGCCTGCTCGAGCGTCGAGACGACGCCGCGATCGGCCGCGAAGATCGGGTTCATCGGCTCGATCCCGAGCGTCACGCCCGCGTCGCGCGCGTGGGGGACCAGCGCGGCGATCGCGTCCGCCGCCCGCTCGCGCGCCCCCACGAGGTCGCGGTCGCCGTCGGGCAGGCCACCCGGGACGAGCACGAGCGTCGGCGCGCCGAGCGCCGCCGTCTCCGCGATCGCGGCGAGGTTGCTCGCGTGCGCGGCGGCGCGCGCGTCCGGGTCGCTCGCGGTGAAGAAGCCGCCGCGGCACACGGACGAGACGCGCAGCCCGGCGTCGCGCACCCACCGGACCGCGGTGTCGAGCCCGACCTCGGCGACGGGCTCGCGCCAGACCCCGATCGCCGGGAGCCCCGCGGCGACGCACCCGTCGATCGCCTCGCGCAGCGACCAGCTCGCGGTCGTGCGCTGGTTGAGCGAGAGCCGCGCGAGCCGAGGATCACCGGGCGCCGGCGTCGGCACCCGCGCCGCCAGCCCGCTCGGAATATCGATCCCCGCCACATCCCCGTCGAGCATGCGGTTGTCGCCCGTCCCGGGGCTCTGACGGGCAGCAGCCGCATGCTCGACGGACGCAACCGCATGTTCGACCGGAGAGGACGCGCGCGCGGAGTTCGACGGGAACTCCGAGATCTCGGTGCTCATGCGGCCCCCTGCCCGACGACGGCCGCGACGTCCGCGTCGACGCCCGCCGCCGCGAGCACGAGACCGAGGCGGTGCGCAGCGAGGTCCGGGTCCGGCAGGAGGCGCGCCTCGTTCGCGAGCTCGAACGCGCGCGCGAGATGCACGACGCTCCGGGCCGACTGCAGGCCGCCGACCATCGTGAAGCCGGGCTGGTGGCCCGCGAGCCACGCGAGGAACGCGATCCCCGTCTTGTAGTAGTACGTCGGCGCCTCGAACACGTGCCGCGAGAGGGCGAGCGTCGGCGCCATCTCGGCGTCGTACCGGTCCAGGTCGCCGTCGTCGAGCGCGGCGAGCGCGGCCGAGGCGGCGGGCGCGACGGCCGCGAACGCGCCGAGCAACGCGTCGGAGTGCCGCTCGCCGTCGCCCCGGATCAGCTCGGGGTAGTGGAAGTCGTCGCCCGTGTACAACCGGACACCCTCGGGAAGTACAGCACGTAGACCCACCTCGTGCGCGGCCGAGAGCAGGGACACCTTGACCCCGTCGACCTTCGCGGCGTGCGCGCGCACGAGGTCGACGAACGTGGCGGTCGCGGTGTCGACGTCCCCGGACCCCCAGTACCCGCGCAGGTTGGGGTCGAACGCCTCGCCGAGCCAGTGCAGCACGACCGGCTCGCGCACCTGGGACAGGATCGCGTCGTACACGCGCAGGTAGTCGTCGGCCGACGCGGCCACGCGCGCGAGGTGCCGCGAGGCCATGAGGATGACCTGCGACCCCGTGCCCTCGACGAACTCGACCTGCTCGGCGTACGCCCCGATCACGTCGTCCACGGTCCGCAGCTCGTCGGGCGACCGGTGGTCCGTCCCCGCGCCCGACGCGACGCGCGCGCCCACCTCCTGCGCCTGGGCCGCGCTGCGCGACACGAGCTCCTGGACCGCGGGCCAGTCGAGGCCCATGTTCCGCTGCGCGGTGTCCATCGCCTCGGCGACGCCCAGCCCGTACCGGAACAGGTGCCGCCGGAACGCGAGCGTCGAGTCCCAGTCGACGACGGCCGGCGCGCCGGGGACGTTCTCGCCGCGCGGGTCCGCGACGACGTGCGCCGCCGCGAACGCGACGCGTGAGGCGTACGGGCCCGGATGGTCCACCCACTCCCGCGGCGCGCGCAGCTCGACGAGCCGCGTGCCGCCGTCGGGCAGCGGGACCCGCACCCCGGCGCTCACGCCCCCGCCCCGGACGCCGCGCTCCCCGGGGCCTCCGCGGCCGCGCCCAGCTCGACACGCCGCCCCTCGCGCGACGACGTGTACCCCGCGTCCACGAGGCGCAGGCCGCGCACGCCGGCGTCGAAGTCGTAGGGGTGCGGGCGCCCGGCGTGGACGTCGCGCAGGAACTCCTCCCACTGCGCGCGGAACCCGTTGACGAACTCCTGGTTGTCCGGGATCTGCTCCCACTGGGCGCGGAAGTCCTGGTCGGTGGGGAGGTCCGGGTTCCACACGGGCTTGGGCGTGCGGGCGCGCGGCTGGATGCGGCACCCGAACAGTCCCGCCACCGCGGACCCGTACGTCCCGTCGACCTGGAACTCCACGAGCTCGCCCCGGTCCACGCGCACGGCCCAGGACGAGTTCACCTGCGCGACGATCGGGCCGTCCGCCCCGGCGAGCTCGAAGATCCCGTACGCCGCGTCGTCGGCCGTCGCGGCGTACGGCTTGCCGTGCTCGTCCCAACGCTCGGGGATGTGGGTCACGGCCTTCGCCATGACCGCCTCGACCGGCCCGAACAGGTTCTCCAGCACGTAGTTCCAGTGGCAGAACATGTCGAGGACCATCCCGCCGCCGTCCTCGGCGCGGTAGTTCCAGCTCGGGCGCTGCGCGGGCTGCCAGTCGCCCTCGAACACCCAGTACCCGAACTCGCCGCGGACGGACAGGATGCGGCCGAAGAACCCGCCGTCGACGAGCCGCTTGAGCTTGAGCAGGCCGGGCAGGTAGAGCTTGTCGTGCACGACGCCGTGGATCACCCCGGCCGCGCGCGCCGCCTCGGCGAGCTCCTCGCCCTCGGCGACCGACTCCGCGATCGGCTTCTCCGTGTACACGTGCTTGCCCGCTGCGAGCGCCTTGAGGATCGCCTTGGTGCGCTCCGAGGTGACCTGCGCGTCGAAGTAGACGCTCGCCGTCGGGTCCGCGAGCGCCGCGTCGAGGTCGGTCGTGAACTCGGCGACGCCGTGGCGCGCGGCGAGCTCGGCGAGCTTGGCGCGGTTGCGGCCCACGAGCACGGGCTCCACCTGGAGGCGGGTGCCGTCGTCGAGCTCGACGCCGCCGTCGTCCCGGATCGCGAGGATCGAGCGCACGAGGTGCTGGCGGTACCCCATGCGCCCGGTCACGCCGTTCATGACGATGCGCACGGTGCGGGTGGTCGGTCGGTCGGACCCAGCGGCGTCCGTGGTCTGGCTGGTCATGCTGGCGGTCATCCGTTCTGCGAGAGCGAGCGCTCGGCGGGACGACCGCCGAGGTAGAGCTCGGAGAGCTGGGGGTCGGCGAGGAGCTCCGGGGCGGGCCCGGTGATGTGGACGCGGCCGAGGTCGAGCACGCACCCGATGTCCGCCGTCTCGAGCGCGCGACGCGCGTTCTGCTCGACGAGCAGGACCGCGACACCGGCGTCGCGCATGCGCACGACCTGCTCGAACACCGTCGACGTCGTCTTGGGGTCGAGGCCCATCGACGGCTCGTCGAGCAGCACAACCTCCGGGCTCACCATGAGCGAGCGCGCGAACTCGACCTGCTTCTGCTGCCCGCCGGACAGCAGCCCCGCGAGCTGCTTCCACCGCTCGCCCACGATGGGGAAGAGGTTCTGCACGAACGCCACGCGCTCCGCGATCTTCTGCTTGTCGCGCAGCGTGTACGCGCCGAGGAGCACGTTCTCCGCGACCGTCATCTCGCGGAACACGCTGTGGCCCTGGAGCACGTGCGCCAGGCCGGACTGCAGCATCTCCTGCGGGCCCTGGCCGGTGACGTCGCGACCGCCGACGAGGATGCGGCCCGAGCGCGGCTTGAGCAGCCCGCTCGCGACCTTCAGCACGGTCGACTTGCCCGCGCCGTTCGGCCCGACGAGGCACACCACCGTGGCCGCCGGCACCTTGATCGTCAGCCCGCGCAGCACCATCGCCGCGCGGCCGTAACCGGCCTGGATGTCGTCCAGCTCGAGGAGGTACTCCTGCTTCGCCCCCGTCCCGGGGGTCGGGTCAGACACCAAGGTAGGCCTCCAGCACTCGCGGGTCGGCTTGCACGACGGCGGGGGTGCCCTCGGCGATCGGCCGGCCCCGGTCGAACACGATGACGTGGTGGGACAGGCTCATGACCATGTCCATGTTGTGCTCGACGACGAGGAACGTCTTGCCCTCGGCGTTGAGCTCCTGCACGAGCGTCCCGATGCGCCCGACGAGCGCCGGGTTCACGCCGCCCGCCGGCTCGTCGAGCATGATCGTGTCGGGGTCGCCCATGAGGACGCCGGCGAGCTCGAGCAGCTTCTGCTGCCCGTAGGACAGGTTGCGCGCCTCGACGTTCTCCAGGTGGTCGATGCCGACGCGCACGAGCAGCGCGCGCGCCTTGTCGATCTCCTCGGGGTTGCGCGCCCCGGCGAGCAGCTCGCGCACCTTCGTGCGCCGGACCGCGACGAGCATGTTCTCGAGGACGGTCATGCGCGGGAACACGCGGCAGAGCTGGAAGCTGCGCCCGATCCCGGCGCGCGCGATCTTGTGCGGCGCGCGCCGGGTGATGTCCTCGCCGCGGAACGTGACCGTGCCGGAGTCCGGCTTGATCATGCCCGTCACGCAGTTGAAGAACGTCGTCTTGCCCGACCCGTTGGGGCCGATGAGCGCGTTGATCTTGCCGTGGTGGAACGTGACCGTCGCGTCGCGCACGGCGTGGACGCCGCCGAACGACTTGGTGAGGCCGACGGTCTCGAGGTTGCGTGTCGTCGGGGGTGCGGTCGTCGTCATCGGTCCTTCTCCTCTCCCGTGCCCTCCGCGACCGGCTCGTCGTCCGCGTGCCGTCCCTGCGGCACGACGGCGGCGCTCGGCTCAGCGGGCGCCTCGGCGGCCGGCTCGGCGGCCGCGGCGCGGTTGCGCTCGAGCAGCTCGGCCGCGGTCATCTCGCGGATCGAGGAGTCCTGCGGGCCGAAGCGCTTCACGAGCGACTGGACCGCGGGGATGATCCCGTCCGGCATGAACAGGACGACGATCCCGAGCAGCAGGGCCGTGGCGACGAGGTGGAACTGGGTGTCGCCGAACTCGAGCTTGAAGTACTCCAGGCCGGAGCCGACGATGACGGCGCCGAGGAGCGGGCCGAACAGGTGCCGGACGCCGCCCAGCAGGGCCATGAGCACCATGTAGGCGCCGAGCATGATGGAGAACTGGAAGATCGGGTCGAGGTCGCCGAACCACAGGGCGTACATGCCGCCCGCGAGGCCGGTGAAGGTCGCCGAGACGACGTACGCGACGAGCTTGTAGTTGCGCGTCGGGACGCCGAGCGCCTGGGCCTTGTCCTCGTCCTCGCGCACCGCCTTGAGACCGGTGCCGAACCGTGAGCGGTCGATGGCCCACCACGCGACGAGCATGACCACGAGCAGCGCGGCGAACAGGTAGAAGAACGTGCGGTGGTGCTCGGGCCGCAGCATGTCCGGGAACGGACGCGGCACCACGAGGCCGTCGGAGCCGCCCGTGAACGTGCCCCACGCCTGGAAGACCAGCAGCAGGATGAGGACGAACGCGATGGAGACGATGACGAACGACGCGCCGCGCACGCGCAGCGCCGCGATCCCGACGGGGATCGTCACGAGCAGCACGATCGCGCCGGCGGTCAGCCACGCGACGAAGCTCGGCAGCCCCAGGTCGCGGATCAGCAACCCCGTGCCGTAGGCGCCGAGGCCGAAGAATGCGGCGTGCCCGAGCGACACGTACCCCGTGAAGCCGCCCATGAAGTTCCAGGCGGTCGCGGTGCACGCGTAGCTGAGGACGACGATGCCGGCCGACAGGATGTACGCGTTGGGCGCCATCGTCGGGAAGGCCAGGACGAGCACGGCGAGGACGACGAGCGCGGCGAGGCGGACGACGCGGCCCCAGGGGCGGCGTGCGGCAGGTGCGGCGGGGGCGGCGGCCGCGCCTGCGGCGTCGGGCACCGCGCGACCGGCCGCGGCGCCGCGGCCGCTCGCGGGACGGGTGTCAGAAGCGTTGGGCAAGGCGACCTCCGAAGAATCCCTGGGGCCGCAGCATCAGCGTCGCGAAGAGCGCGACGTAGAAGATGGTCTGCGCCCACGTGGTGCCGAGCGGCACCTGGAGCAGGCTCTGGCCGATGCCGAGCACCATGGCGGCGATCGCGGCGCCCGGGATGGACCCCAGGCCGCCGACGACGATGATCGCCATGAGCGGGCCGATCCAGTGCCAGTGCAGCGACGGGTAGATCGTCGCGTCGAGCGACAGCGCGGTCCCGCCGATGGCGGCGGTCGCGAGGCCGAGGCCGAAGCCGTAGCCCGCGACACGGTCGGTCTTGATGCCGACGAGCTGTGCGGCCTCACGATGCTGGATCGTCGCGCGCAGCGCCTGGCCGAACCGGCTGTGCTTCATGAGCAGGTACAGCAGCGCGAGGGACAGCGCGGCGAGCCCGAAGGCCACGAGCTTCACGACGGCGATCCGCGCCCCGAAGAACTCGATGCTCGCGCCCGAGTACGGGAGCTGGATGCGCCGCTGCGTGCCGCTCCAGACGAAGCCGATCATGCCCTCGATGAAGAGCGCGACGGCGAACGTGAGGAGGACGGACATCATCGTGAGCGTCGCGGGCCGCAGGCGCGTGATGAGCAGCCGCTGCATGCCCACACCGACGAGGAAGAACAGCGGCACGGTGACGACGAGCGACAGCAGCGGGTCCATGCCGGTCTGCTGGTTGAAGAACCAGGCGAGGTACGCGGCGAGGATGAGGAACGCCGAGTGGGCGATCATCACGACGCGCATCACGCCGAAGTACAGGGTGAGGCCCGCTGCCAGGAGGGCGTAGAGCCCTCCCAGCAGCACGCCGAGCACGAGGCTCTGGAAGAGGAGCGTTCCTGTCACGAGGCGATCACCAGGCCGGCTTGGGGAAGACGAAGTCGGCTTCCTTGGCGTCCTGCGGCAGGACGATCTGGATCTCGCCGCCCACGTACTGCTGGATGAGGTGGGCGCCCTGCGGCTTGCCCGTCTCGTCCCAGGTCAGCGGTCCGACGACGGTCTCGACCTCGTTGCTGCGCAGCCACGAGATGAGCTCCTGCTGGCACTCGCCCTGCTCGGCGCAGCCGACGGCCTCGACCGCGGCGGCGACGACCTGGCCGGTCGTGTACGCGTTCGCCTCGTCCTCGCCCGGCGGGTTGCCGTGCAGCTCCGTGTACCGCTCGACGAAGTCGACGTTGGACGGCCAGCTCGCGGTCTCGGTGTAGCCCGTGGGGGAGAGGATGCCCTCGGTCTTGGCGCCGATGGCCGCGGAGAACTCGGGGTTGGTCGGCGCGGTGGAGAAGGCCGCGAGCTGCGGCTGGTAGTTGAGCTGCTGCAGCGCCACGATGAGGTTCACCGCGTCCTGGTACTGCGTGCCGCCGATGACCATGTCCGCGCCCGAGTCGTTGATCTTCGCGGCGATCGAGGAGAAGTCGGTCGTGTTGGGCGGGTAGACCTCGTCGACGACGATCTCGAGCCCGGCGTCGGCGAGCTTGTCGCGCAGGCCGTAGGCCGTGCCCTGGGCGAAGGGGTCGTCCATCGCCGCGACGGCGACCGTCTGCGGGCGCTCGCCCTCCGGCATGTCGAGGATGTGGTCGGCGAGGTAGTTGTAGTGGTCGTCCGCGACGGCCGGGGCGGCGTAGAAGAGGTTCTCGAAGCCCTGCTCGAAGACCTCGTTCGCGGCGCCCGCGGGCTCGACGAAGAGCATCCCGTACTCCTCGGCGACGCGGGCGCTCGGCACGACGAGGCGTGTGGAGAACGGGCCGAACACGAGGTCGACCTCGTCCTGGGCGATGAGCGCCTCGTAGTCCTGCACGACGCGGTCGGCGTTGGACTGGTCGTCGAGGATCTTGAGCTCGACCTGACGCCCGAGGAGGCCCCCGTCCTCGTTGACGAACTGCGCCCAGGCCTCGTAACCGCGCTGGACGCCCTTGCCGGGCTCGGAGAAGTCGCCGGTGAGCGGGAGGGAGATGCCGATGACGATCGGGTCGTCGGACCCGCCGCCTCCGCCCTCGCCGTCGGACCCGCCGGAGCACGCCGTGAGGACGAGCGCCGTCGCGGACACGCCGGCCGCGAGGGCGAGCGCGCGGCGTGAGCGGGGGCGGGTGGACATCCGTGGAGTCGACCGAGAATGCATGGACGTGACTCTCCCTACTTCGTCGTAGTGAAGACCTGAGGTCGTACTGCTCCGTACGAGACTGCCTGTTTGCGAAAGCGCTTTCGTAAGCGCTTCCGCTAGAGTACGGTGCGGACAGCGGATGTGGCAAGCGTCACGTCGGGGAGGGCCCTCGGGCCGCCGACCGGGCGACGCGCGGACGAGCGGAGCAGGGGTGCGTCGAGAGGGTCGGACCACGAAGGGCCGGAGCGCGCTGCGGCTGGTGGACGTCGCCGAGCGGGCGGGCGTGTCGCTCGCGACCGCGTCGCGCGCGCTGTCGGGCAGCGACGGTGTCTCGGAGGTGCTCGCGGAGCACGTCCGCGAGGTCGCCGCGCAGATGGGCTACATCGCCAACCCGCACGCGCGCACGCTCGCCGGGGGCACGACCTCCGTCGCCGGCCTGCTCGTCTACGAGATCGGCGACCCGTACTTCTCCGAGATCGCGAGCGGCGTCGTGCGGGTCGCGACCGAGCACGGGTGGAGCGTGCAGATCAGCCACACCGAGCGCGAGCCGAGCGCCGAGGTCACGCAGATCCGCCTCATGCGCGCGCACCGCGTCGGCGCGATCCTCGTCGCCGGGTCCGGGTACGTCGAGCCCGCCATGGAGGCCGACGCCGCGCGCGAGCTCGAGGCGTTCCAGGAGGCCGGGGGGCGGGTGGTCGTCATCGGGCGGCACCACCTGCACAGCGACGCCGTGCTCCCGGACAGCGAGGCCGCCGCGGCGAGCCTCACGGACCACGTGCTCGGCCTGGGCCACCGCCGACTGGCGATCGCCGCGGGACCCGAGCGCCTCACGACCGTCGCCGACCGCACCGCCGGCATCCGGAGCGCCGTCGCGGCCCACGGGCTGGACCCCGACGACCTGTTCGTCGTGCACGCGCCCTTCACGCGCGAGGGCGGGCGCGACGCCACGCAGCGCATCCTCGCCCAGCGCCCGGACACCACGGCGATCCTCGCGCTCAACGACGCCATGGCCACCGGGGTGCTCTCGCTCCTGCGCGAGCGCGGCGTCGTCGTGCCGCGCGACATGTCCGTCACCGGGTTCGACGACATCCAGGTCGCTCAGGACCTCGCGCCCGCGCTGACGACCGTGCGCCTGCCGATGAGCGAGATGGGAGCGGCGGCGTTCGAGATGGCGCTCCGCCCGCCGTCGGCCCGCCCCCGCCGCAAGCGCACCGACCACGTGCTCGTCGTCCGCGACTCCACGGCCCCACCGCGACCCGGCCCCGTCGCGCCGTGAGCGTCAGGCGCGGCCCGGGACCGGCGGCGGGTCAGGAGCGTCTCAGAAGGGCTTGCGCGCCACGACGAGGAAGCGCGGGGCCTCGTCGACGAACTCGTGGCCCGCGGCCAGGTGCAGGTGCAGGGCGCGCAGCGGCGCCTCGTACCGCGCGACAGCCTCGGGGGAGAGCGACGCCAGGTCGGGCACCTGCCACGCGACGACCTTGAGGTACCAGAGCACGGACGACAGGTCGCGGAACCGGCGCAGGCCCTCGTGCTCGCGCGCGACGTCGACGACGAACCCCGCGTCGCGCAGCACCTCGACCGCGGCCTCGAGCGTCACCGAGTCCGGGTCCCACGGCAGCTCGGCGCCGAGCGCCGTGCTGAGCCGCAGGCCGTCGCGGGTGTCGACCTGCTGGGTGAGGAACACTCCGCCCGGCTCGAGCACGCGGAGCACCTCGTCGGGGTCGAACTCCTCGTGCCGGTCCAGCACGACCGCGAACTGGCCGTCGAAGAACGGCAGGAGCTGCTCGTCGTCGCCCTCCACGGACCGGACCTCGACGCCCAGGGGCTCGAGCCGACGTCGGGCCACCGGCAGGTTGGGCGCCCAGCCCTCCGTGGCCGCGGTCCCGGCGGGGAACGGTCCGAGCGTCGAGAGGAGCTCCCCGCCGCCCGTCCCCAGGTCGAGCACCGAGCCTCGGCCGCTCCCGACCAGCTCGCGCGCGAGCGCGGCGTAGTCCCACGGCAGCGGGTCCTCGATCACGCGCTGCGCCACGGGCGTCAGGTCGAACCCCACCACGGGCACGGCACGGGCCCACGCGACGTGCTCCTCGAACGAGGCGTCGCGGGCAGGGACGGGCACGCCGGCCGCCCGGTCGGAGATGGCGGGGGAGTCGGGGACCGCGGCAGGCATGCGTCGATTGTCACCCGGCTCGGCGCCGACGCCGAACGCGCGCGCCGGACCGGCGGAACCCCGACGGGGACACCCCCCATCGCCCGGAGCACGCGGCGCACGGTGACCCCCCGCGATGCCTGTCTTGCGAGGGTCGCGTGGAACGCAGACCGCGCCGGCCGACCGACGAGGGGGGACGCGGGCGACGTGAGCGGTATGTGGGGCGCAGACGGCCTCGGGGTCCCGCAGACCTGCGCAGCACCAGGGCGCTGCACCCCGGACGACACGCTGAGCGTCTCGCGGACGGCGACGGATCTCAGGCCGAGGGGGGCCGGAACGCCGCGGCGAGGAGCGCCGTCGGGGCGTCGCCCTCCGCGCTCGCGGCGCCGAGGGCCGCGACCTGGAGCACCATCCACGGGCTGAAGGCCCACGGGGTGGCGGCGACGGCGCGCGCGACGTCGCGGGGGTCCGCCCAGACGGTCTCCATCACCTCGTCGGGGTTCGGCTCGACCGTGCCCGCGGCGCGCGCCGCGTAGACGGGGCAGATCTCGTTCTCGACGACGCCCGAGGCGTCGACGGCGCGATAGCGGAACCCGGGCACCGCGACCTCGAGGTCGGCGATCTCGAACCCGAGCTCGTGGCGCGCGTGGCGGACGATCGACTCCTCGGTGGTCTCGGTCCAGCGCGGATGGCCGCAGAAGGAGTTGGTCCAGACGCCCGGCCACGTGCGCTTCGTCAGTGCGCGCCGCGTGAGCAGGAGGCGGCCCGCGTCGTCGAGCACGTAGCAGGAGAAGGCGAGGTGGAGGGGCGTCTCGGTCGTGTGGACCGCGGCGCGCTCGAAGGTGCCGGTCCGACGACCCTGGTCGTCGACGGTGACGACGTGGTCGGCGGCGACGGGAACGTGCGAGGTCATGCGGCCACTCTCGCACACGCGCGACCGGGGCGCGGCAACCCTCGGCCGGGCTCGCCCCGCGCCGGGGGAGAGCGGGGAGCCGGCACGTCGGCGGGACCGTCTCCCGCCGCGGTGCGTGAGGCGGATCACCTCGGCGGGCGAAGGCACGGCCTTGCCGGGCGCACCCGTCGGTGACCTAAGGTGAGGGTAACCTCACTTGTCCCTGACCGACCGGGCACCCGCCCCCCGAGCAGATCCGAGCGCCATGACCTCGCCCGCGACCGCCGCCGCGCCGGCCGACGTCCCCGACGGGACCGACGGGACCGGCGGGACCGTCCGGCCCGCGACGGACCGCGGCGACCGGCCCGCCGGGGTCGCCCGCACGAACGCGGGCCGCAGCCTGGGTCTCCTCGTCGCCGTCGTGGCCCTCGTGCTCGCGATCGTGCTGAGCCTCGTCGTCGGCTCCAAGCCGGTCCCGCTCGGCACCGTGTGGGACGCGCTGACCGGGTACGACGGCTCGGGCGACCACGTGATCATCCGCGACCTGCGCCTGCCGCGCACGATCGTCGGGCTGCTGGTCGGCACCGCGCTCGGCGTCTCGGGCGCCCTGATCCAGGCCATGACGCGCAACCCGCTGGCCGACCCGGGCATCCTCGGCGTCAACGCCGGGGCCGCGTTCGCGGTCGTGCTCGCGGTCGCGTTCCTCGGGTTCACGGACATCCGGTCGTTCATCTGGTTCGCGTTCGCCGGGGCGGTCGTGGCGACGGTCGCGGTCTACGCCATCGGCTCCCAGGGGCGCGGCGGCGCGACGCCGGTGCGCCTGACCCTCGCGGGCGTCGCGCTGGGGGCCGTCCTGAGCGGCATCTCCCAGGGCATCACGCTGCTCGACCCCGCGGCGTTCGACCGGATGCGCTTCTGGGGCGCCGGCTCGCTGGCCGGCCGCACGATGGAGATGGCCGGCACGATCGCCCCGTTCGTCGTGGTCGGGCTCGTCCTCGCGCTCGTCGTCGCGCGCCCGCTCAACACCGTCGCGCTGGGCGACGACCTGGCGAGCTCGCTCGGCGCGCACGTCGGGCGCACGCGCGTGCTCGTCGGCGTCGCGGTGATGCTCCTGTGCGGGGCCGCGACGGCCGCCGCCGGGCCGATCGCATTCGTCGGGCTCATGGTGCCGCACGTCGCTCGCTGGACGGTCGGCCCCGACCAGCGCTGGATCCTCCCGTACTCGGCCGTGCTCGCGCCCGTCCTGCTCCTCGTGTCCGACGTGGTCGGTCGCGTCGTCGTCATGCCGGGCGAGCTGCAGGTCGGCATCGTCACGGCGTTCGTCGGGGCGCCCGTCCTCATCGCGCTCGTGCGCCGCTCGAAGGCGAGCGGGCTGTGAGCGCCCCGGTCCGGGACGACGCGCCCGTGGGACCCCGCATGGCCGACGGCGGCGCACGCCGCGTCGACTTCGGCCGCCCCACGCGCGTCGTGCGCGGGCTCCGCGGCCGCGCGAGCCTCAGGTTCGACCTGCGCACGCTCGGGGTGTGCGGGGTGCTGCTGCTCGTCGCGCTCGCGATCGGCGTCGTCGCGCTCACCACCGGCGACTACCCGCTCACCGTCCCGCAGGTCCTCCAGGCTCTCGTGGGCGCGACCGACGGCCCCGTGCACATGGTCGTCGTGGAGTGGCGCCTGCCGCGCGCGCTCATGGCGCTCGTGCTCGGCGCGGCGCTCGGCGCGAGCGGCGCGATCTTCCAGTCCCTCACGCGCAACCCGCTCGGCAGCCCCGACGTCATCGGGTTCAACACCGGCGCGTACACGGGCGCGCTCGTCGTCATCATGCTGCTCGGTGGCGGGTACGTCGGCGTCGCGGCCGGGGCGCTCGTGGGCGGCATCGTCACCGCGGGAGTGGTGTACGTCCTCGCGTACCGGCGCGGCGTGCAGGGCTTCCGGCTCATCATCGTCGGGATCGCCGTGTCCGCGATGCTCGCGTCCGTCAACCAGTGGCTCATCATCAAGGCCGACCTCGAGACCGCGATGGCTGCCGCCGTGTGGGGCGCCGGCTCCCTCAACGGCATGACCTGGGCGCAGGCCGTACCCGCATGCGTGCTCGCGGCGCTCCTCGCGCTGCCGCTCGTGTGGCTCGCGCCACGCATGGGCCTGCTCGAGCTGGGGGACGACGCCGCGGCCGCGCTCGGCCTGCGCAGCGAGCGGGTGCGCCTCGCCCTGGTGGTCGTCGGCGTCGCGCTCACCGCGCTCGTCACCGCCGCGGCCGGGCCCATCGCGTTCGTCGCCCTCGCCGCGCCGCAGCTCGCCCGCCGCCTCACGGGCGCCGCCGGCGTGCGGATCCTTCCCGCCGCCGTCATGGGCGCCGTCCTGCTCGCCGCGAGCGACCTCGTCGCCCAGCGCGCGTTCGCCCCGACCCAGCTCCCCGTCGGCGTCGTGACCGTGAGCGTCGGCGGCGCCTACCTCGTCTGGCTCCTCGTGCGCGAGGCCCGCAAGTGACCACGAACCCGCAGACCGGAAGGACCTCGGTGGCTCTCACGAACCTCGCGGCCGACCCGCGCGGCGCCGTCGCCGACGCGTCGGCCGACGCGCGCGCGGACCGCGTCCCGCCCGCCGACCGCCTGCACGCCGAGCAGATCACGGTCGGGTACGACGACCGCGTCATCTCCACCGACCTGGACGTGAGCATCCCCGACGGCTCGTTCACGGTGATCGTCGGGCCGAACGCGTGCGGCAAGTCGACGCTGCTGCGCGCGCTGTCGCGCCTGCTCAAGCCGTCGCGGGGGCAGGTCGTGCTCGACGGCCGCTCGATCTCCTCGATCCCCGCGAAGGAGGTCGCGCGCCG
This sequence comes from Cellulosimicrobium cellulans, assembly GCF_016921195.1. GTDB lineage: Bacteria > Actinomycetota > Actinomycetes > Actinomycetales > Cellulomonadaceae > Cellulosimicrobium > Cellulosimicrobium cellulans_F. The sequence continues at coordinate 141,531 of NZ_JAFGYF010000001.1, read as the reverse complement.
TCTCGGCCTCCTGCCGCAGTCGTCGATCGCGCCCGAGGGCATCACCGTCGCCGACCTCGTGGCGCGCGGGCGCTACCCGCACCAGAAGCTCCTGCGGCAGTGGTCCCGCGAGGACGAGGCCGCCGTGGTCGGCGCGCTCGCCGCGACCGGGACGACCGAGCTCTCGGGCCGCCTCGTCGACGAGCTCTCCGGCGGGCAGCGCCAACGCGTGTGGGTCGCGATGGTGCTCGCGCAGGAGACCCCCATCCTCCTGCTCGACGAGCCGACGACGTTCCTCGACATCGCGCACCAGATCGAGCTGCTCGAGCTGTGCGCCGACCTCAACCGCGACCGTGGGCACACGCTCGTCGCGGTGCTGCACGACCTCAACCACGCCTGCCGCTACGCGACCCACCTCATCGCCATGAAGGACGGCGCGATCGTCGCCGAGGGCGCGCCGGCCGACGTCGTGACGGCCGAGCTCGTCGAGGACGTGTTCGGCCTGCCGTGCCGCATCATCGCCGACCCCGTGACGGGCACCCCGCTCGTCGTGCCCGAGGGTCGTCCTCGCCGCGCCTGACCGCACGGCCCCGTTCCCCAGCCGGTCGACCCACCCGACCGACCGGCCCCCCACCGTCCTGCGCTCGCCCGCACCGCCTCGTCGGAGGAGCACCGCATGACCCGCACGACCCGTCCCTCGTCCACCCTGCCCACGGCGGCCGGCCCGACCCGACCCTGGCGCCCGGTGCGTTCCCTCGCCGCCGGCACGCTCGCCGTCGGGCTCGCGGTCACGCTCGCGGCGTGCTCGACCGGCACCGAGCCGGGCGCCGACGACGCGGCCGACGCGGCGCCGTCGGCCGCGGAGGGCTGGTCCTGGACGTCCTCGGGCTACGGCACGACGTACCAGCTCGACGACGTGCCGGACAGCGTCGTCGTGGACGGCTACACCGCCGCGGCGCTGTGGGACTACGGAGTGCGCCCCGCCGGGGTGTTCGGGTACGGCTTCTCCGACGCCGGTGCGCTGTCGATCGGCAACGCCCAGGTCGACGAGATGGAGGTCGTGGGGGCCGACGCCGAGCTCAACCTGGAGAAGCTGCTCGCGCTCGACCCCGACCTCGTGATCGGGTTCGGCAACGAGGACGGCAGCGCCTGGACCTGGTGGGACGACACGGTCACCGAGGAGGCGACCGCCGTCGCGCCGTTCGTCGGCATGAAGTTCTCGGGCCGCCCGGTGGTCGAGGTGATCGAGGACTACGCGTCCCTGGCGGAGGCGCTCGGAGGCGACGTCGACGCGCCGGAGGTCACCGAGGCGAAGGCTGCGTTCGACGAGCGGCTGGCCACGCTGCGCGGCATCGCGGCCACGAAGCCGCTGACGATCCTGCCGCTCAACGGCGCCGAGCAGCTGTGGGTCGGTCAGAAGAACCTGGGCCAGCTCGCGCTGCTCGAGGAGCTGGGCTTCACGATCGGCGGCCCGCAGGACCAGGAGGGCTGGGCCGAGCTGAGCTGGGAGCGCGTGCCCGACCACCCGGCCGACGTCGTGCTGAGCTACACGGGCTCCGCCGAGGCGATGGCCGCCAACCCGGTCTACGCAGGTCTGCCCGCGGTGCAGGCCGGTCAGGTCGTCGGCTGGGACGACAAGCGCCCGTTCACCTACGCGAGCTACGTCGAGTGGTTCGACGAGCTGATCGCGGTGCTGGACGACGCGGAGGTCGTGTCGGGCGCCCCCGCGTCCTGACCGCGCGCGCCGTCCCACCAGTCGAGGACGACGGTCGCGTGGTAGGTGAGCCAGCGTGACGGCTCGCCCGCGGGCGCGTCGACCTCGAACCACACCCGACCCGGGTGGCGCCGGCCCTGGAGCCAGGTGCCGTCCGGCTGCCGCGCGCGGCGGACGTGCTCGACGGCGTCCGCCGCGCGGGGGTCCGGCGGCGTCCCGTCGAGCAGCGACGCCTCGCGCAGGTAGACCAGCGCGTTGAGCACGCTGTAGTACCAGCGGAACGGGTACGCGAGGCGGAACACCCAGTCGCCGACGGGCTCGCCCGTGCTCAGGCGGCGGAACAGGCCGCGGCGCAGCAGGTACTCCTCGCCGGACCGTCTCGCGGCACGCAGCTCGTCGCCGCCGCCGGCGAGCTCCTGGTACGCGAGCAGGCCCTTGAGGGCGTTGAGCGTCGAGTGGAACGACGACACCGTGGCGCCCTCGACCCAGTCGCAGTTCCACCCGCCGTCGGGCAGCCGGCCCGCGAGCACCGCGGCGAGCAGCTCCGAGACGTCGACCCCGAGCCAGGCGCCCGCGGCGAGCGTGTACCCGTTGATGCACCAGTCGACCTCGCCGCCCCAGTAGGGCAGGTCGTCGTACTCCCAGCGGCTGTGCGCGGCGAGCAGCTCGGGCGTGCGCCGCGCGCGCAGGACGTCCGGGTCGAGCCCCCACTCGCGCAGCGCGACGAGCGACCAGGTGGTGGCAGTCCAGGGCTGGCCCTCCTCCGGCGCCCCGCCGGCGTCCACCGCTCCCGCGTCGGCGGGGAAGTAGGCGCCGCCCGCCCACTGCCCGTCGGGGTCCTGCAGCGCGAGCAGGCGCGCGCCGAAGCCGTCGGTCGCGACGCGCGCCCGCGTCGCCTCCCACACCTCGGGCGGCGCGTGCACGACGTCGCGCTCCACCCGCCAGCGCAGCGCCGGGTCCGAGTCGAGCAGCCAGTCGACCAGCCCGCCGTCGGGCGGCCCTCCGGGAGCGGCATCCGTCATCCGAGTCACGCTACGCCCGGGGTGCGTGCGGCGTCAGCCCCTCAGACGAACCCGAACAGGGGCGGGAAGACGATCGCGACGATCGCCGCCCACGCCGCGTACACGGGCAGGAACCGGGTCTGCCAGGCCACGAGGTCGGCGAACGGGCGCCGCCCGCGCAGGAACGCCGTCGCGAGCACCGCGGACCGCACGAGGTGCACGAGGAGGAGCAGGTTGAGACCGAGCGCCGCGGCCTTGTTGGGGCTCACGCCGAACTCCGCGATGCGCGTGAGCATCGCGGTGAGCGCGACGGCGTCGACCGCGACCGCCGCGACGACGAGGACCACCTGGAGCCCGTCGAAGAACGACGGCGGCGCGAGCGGGTCGCGCGCGGAGACGGAGTAGAGGAGCAGGCACAGGACGAGCACGAGGATCGCGTCCATGAGGATGAGCAGCTCGCGGTCGACGGCGGCGAGGTTCCCCGCGGTCGCGAGGACGACGAACGCGGCGAGGAGCATGACGAGCGTCAGCGGCGTGAAGACGCGCGTGAGCACGGGCGCGATGTTCTCGACGACGTTCTGCTTGGCCTCGACGAGCCACGCGGCGACGATCAGCGCCGCGGGGACGCACAGGGTCAGGATCCACGAATCGAGGTAGGGCTCGAGGTCGACGCCGGCGAGCGAGAAGATCCCGATCGTCAGGCCGAGCAGGACGCCGCCCCCGAGCGCGATCAGCGTGTAGTACACGGCGAGCTCGCCCGTGAACCGCACGAAGTCCATGCGGCGCGCGTCCGAGCGCCACCGCCCGCCGACGTACGCGAGCCCGACGACGGACCACAGCGTCACGGGGGCGGCGAGCGCCGCGAGGACGAAGGTCGAGTCCGTGGGCGCGAACGGGTACAGGTTGAGGACGAGGCCCAGCGCGACGAACGGCACGACGAGCGCCCCGACCACGCGCGCCGTGACCTGCCGCTTCCACGCGAGGTAGGCCGTGAGGAACGGCAGCACGAGGAGCCCGACGTTGAGGGCGACCGTCTCCCAGGGCAGGAGCACGGTCGCGACCTTGACCGTGACGCCCACCGCGACGGCGAGGGCGAGCACGACCGCGAGCTCGCGCCACGACCGCGCGCGTCCCGGCTGCTCGCCGACGAGGACGAGCTGCTTCCACAGCCGCTCGGAGTGCTCCTGCGCGAACTCGCGCGACAGGTCGTCGAGCGTGCCCATGCGCTTCACCGCGACGAGGAACGCCTCGTCGTCGTCGAGCCCCGTCGCGCGCAGGTCCTCGACCCGCTCGCGCAGGTGGTCCTCCATCTCGTCGACGTCCGCCGCGGAGATGGCCTCGCGGCGGCGGACGTACCCGCGCCACTGGTCGATCTGGGCCTCGAGCGCGGCGTGCGGACCGGGACTCGCGGCGCCGGCGGCGGGCGCCGTCGTACCGGGGGCCATCAGGCCCACCCCTCCGCGACGCGCGGAGGGCTCTGGAGCCCGTCCTGTGCGGAGCGCCACACCTGCCGGAGCGCGTGCGCGACGACGTCCCACTGCGCCTGCCGCTCGACGAGCGCCTCGCGCCCCGCCGAGGTGATCGCGTAGTGCTTGCGGCGCCGCCCGACGTCGGACGTGCCCCACGACGCCTCGACGAGCCCGAGCCGCTCCAGCCGGTGCAGCAGGGGGTACAGCATGCCGTCGGTCCACTGCATGCGGCCGCCCGAGAGCTCGTCGACGCGCTTGAGGATCGCGTACCCGTACGACTCGCCGTCGGCGAGGATCCCGAGCACGAGCGGGGTGGCCGACGCGGCCACGAGGTCCTTGTCGATACGCATGGCACTCCTATGCCTAGTTCTTCTAGGGGTACTGACCCTAGCAGATCTAGGGTTGGAAGCCGTCGGCGCCATCGCGTGTTCTGCGGCGCCGTCGAGAGCCTCACCTTCGTCGGCGACGGCGACGCGACCCCGTTCCGAGCTCGCCCGCGTGCTGGAGGACGCGGAGGGCGGCGGCGCCGGAGCCGGGTGACCCTGGTCCGGCGCCGCCGGCGTGCTCAGGCGACGGCGGTCGCCTCCAGCTCGACGAGCTGTCCGGGGACCGCCAGGCGGGTCACCCCGAGCATCGTCGTCGCCGGGGCCACGCGCGCGGCCCCGAGTCGCGCGGCGATCAGCCCGTAGTGCTGGAAGAGCGCGTCGACGTCGGTCGTGTAGACGTTCAACCGGACGACGTCCGCGAGCGTCATGCGCGCCTCCGTCAGCACCGCCTCCAGGTTGTCCAGGCTCAGCGTGAGCTGCGCCGCGAGGTCACCGTCGTGCTGCGGGCGACCGTCGTGCGACATCGCCGTCTGCCCGGAGCAGAAGAGGGTCCGGGTATGCCCGGAGACCAGCTCTGCCTGGTTGAACCCCAGCTCCTGCGACCACGCCACGGGGTTGATCGCCGTTCGTTCCACTGCCATGCCGACTCCGTCCGACTCGTCCTGCCGGGCGCGCGTCGACCCTCGTGGCCGACGTCCCGCACGCCCGTCCCCGAGCCTGTCGGCGATAGACGACACCCTCTGTCATGTATCCCGGTACGTTTCTCGGGTGCGCGCCGACCGGCTGGTCTCCCTGGTGCTGCTGCTCCGGCAGCGGGGCCGGCTGTCCGCGACCACCCTGGCGCGCGAGCTCGAGGTGTCGACCCGGACGGTCCTGCGTGACGTCGAGGCGCTCTCCGCCGCGGGCGTGCCGATCTATGCCGAGCGCGGTCGCCATGGCGGGTTCGCGCTGCTGCCCGGGTTCCGCACCGAGCTCACGGGCCTCAACCCGGACGAGGCGCTCGCCGTGCTCAGCGCCGCGTCGGGCCGCGGCGAGCAGGTGCTCGGCCTCGGGCCCGCGCTCGCGTCGGCCGTCCGCAAGGTCGTCGACGCGCTTCCCGAGGCCCACCGTGACGCCGACGACGACGCGGCCCGACGGATCCTCGTGGAGCCGGAGATCGACCTGCTCGCTCGCCGGCAGGCCGCCGAGGAGGTCCCCGCGGCAGTCCTGCGCGAGGTCCGGCGCGCCGTGCTCGACGGACGGAGGCTCCGGATCCGCTACGCCGCCGTCGACCGGCCGCCGGCCTCGCGCGAGGTCGACCCGGTGGGCATGGTCACCGCCCGCGGCACGGGTTACCTGCTCGCCACCGTCGGCGGGGAGGACCGCACCTACCGCCTCTCCCGGATCCTCGCTGCCGAAGCCCTCGCCGAACCGGCGGACCGTCCCGACGTCGTCGACCTCGAGCAGCTCTGGCGTGAGCGCAGCGCCCGGTTCCGGGCGGGTGGCGACCAGGTCGTCGCGCGCGTCCGGCTCGTGCCGGACCTCCGGGCGGCGCTCGTGGGCACCGCGGTCTCCGTCCACGCCGAGTCCGTCGGCGACGACGGACTGCTGGTGCTCGACGTCAGCTTTCAGGACCTCCGGCACGCCGTCTGGGCCGTGTGGCAGCTCGGGCCGGACGCCGAGGTGCTGGACCCGGCACCGCTGCGCGACGTGCTGCGGGACCGCGCCGTCGCGACAGCGCGACGCTACGGCGCTGCGGACGGCACGCCGTGATGGACGGCCCCGCCGCGGACGGCGCGGCGGGGCCGTCGTCGAGCCCGGGCGGGACCAGGTGGTCCCGCCCGGGGTCGTGCCCGGGTCTCCCGGAGGAGGGTCGGGCTACCCGGCGTAGGTCTCGAGCTCGGCGACGCGGGGCGTGCCCGACGCACCGGTGATCTCGAGGTTGATCTTCCTGAGCGACGTCGCGGTGAACGTGATGGTCCCCGCGCCGGAACCCGTCTTGAGGACGGCGCCCGTGTCGTTGTTCACGAGGCGCCACGTCCCGATGCTGCCGCCACCTGCGGCCTCCTTGACGACGACCCGACCCACGGTCGTCGCGGTGCCCCACTTGACGGAGACGGTCCCCGTCGAGCCGCTGGGCGACCACCAGGTCGCGGTGCTGCCGTCGATGGCGTTGCCGTAGCTCGTCCCGCTGGCCTTGCTCGAGCCGTCCGCGCCGGCACCGATGCTGAGGTTGGTGCCCGACGGCGGGTCGGTCGGGTCCGTCGGGTCGGTGGGGTCCGTGGGGTCGGTCGGGTCGGTCGGGTTCGTCGGCTCGCCGCCGAAGGTGACCCGGAGCGAGCCGTCCGCCGCGAACGACCAGCCGAGCTCGCCGTCGTAGGCGGAGCACGCCGACCCGTTCGAGCCGGACCAGAACGAGTTGCCGCCCGAGTCCGTGCCGACCGTCTTGTCGGTCGTCCCGGAGTCGCACGACACGTTGCCGCTGAAGCGGTGGGTCCCGGCGTCGAAGCTGAAGTTGCGCTCCTCGTTCCCCACCGCGACGTTGCCGCTGACCGTGATCGATCCCGGGTTCGAGTTGTAGGTGAACCCGTGCTTGCCGTTGTTCACGGCGAACGAGTTGCGCACGACGTGGTCGACCTCGATGTCCTCGCCGCCGAGCTTGTACCCGTTGCGGTCGCCGTTGCCGGCCTGGCCGCCGTCGGACAGCGTGCCGTTCTCGTAGGCGAGGGAGCTCTCGATGGTCACCGCACCGATCGGCCCGGTGTCGGACTTCGTGTACAGGTCCCAGCCGTCGTCGATGTTGTTGTGCGCCACGGTGTTCCGGAACACGTTCCCCGGGCCGGACGTGAGCTTGGCGGCGAAGCCGTCCGCGTCCTCGCCGTCCGAGTCCGCGTTGTCGTGCGACTCGCTGCTGAGGACGAGGTTGTTCGACGGCCACTCGCTCGCCGGTGCGCCGGCCACGAGGCGGGAGAGCTGGAGGCCGGTGTCGTGGTTGTAGCGGGTCACGACGCGCTCGATGACGTTGTTGCTGCCGCCGAGCAGGATGCCGTTGTCGCCCGCGTGCTCGACGACGATGCCGTAGACGTGCCACCAGTCGCCGCCGATCGCGAGCCCGCGGTTCGCCGAGTTCTCGGCCTGCGCCGAGAAGTTGAGCACCGGCCGCTCGCCGGGGTACGCGGAGAGCAGGGTGCGGTCGCCCGACGTGCCGTCGTTGCCCGGCTCGATCGTGACGGTCGACGACAGGTCGTACGTGCCACCGCGCAGGAAGATCTCCCCGCCCGAGGCGACGCGCTCGATCGCGACGGGGAGCGTCGTCGGCGCCGACAGCGTGCCGGCGGCGCTCGCGCTGCCGTTCGGGGCGACGTAGATCGTCTCCGCGCTCGGCTCCGGCGGGTCCGTCGGGTCGACGGGACCCGGGTCCGTCGGGTCCGACGGGTCGGGGTCCGGCGTCTGCGGCGTGCACGAGCCGTCCGAGACCTTGAGGCCCTTGTTCGCGCCCGCGGTCTGGTTCACGAGGTTCGGCACGCAGCTCGCGCCGTCGAGCGTGTACGAGTAGGGGATGCTGACCGACGTCGTGGACGTCATGTTCGGGCCGGCCGGCTGGATGTCGCCGCCCGGGCTCGACCACGTGACGTTGTCGAGGACGTTCCCGGCGACCTGCCAGGTGCCCTTCTGGTCGGTGTAGAACGTGCCGAGGACGTCCTTCGAGTCCTCGAAGTAGTTGTTCTCGACCTTCGCCTTCGCCCCGGCCCGCGAGTTGATCCCGGACTCGTTGAGGTGCACGTAGTGGTTGTTGTAGATGTGGGCGACGCCCCCGCGCAGCAACGGTGTGCGCGAGTCGATGTTCTCGTACTTGTTGTGGTGGAACGTCACGAAGCCGTTGGACGTGTCGCTCTCGCTCGAGCCGATGAGGCCGCCGCGGCCGGAATTGCGCAGGATGCTGTAGGACAACGTCACGTACTGGACGCCCGCCTTCATGTCGAACAGGCCGTCGTAGCCCTCGGACTCCCCGCCCGACGCCTCGAGCGTCACGTGGTCCACCCACACGTTGCGCACGCCGCTCTCCATGCCGATGGCGTCGCCGCCGTTGGACGTGGGCGAGCCGGACTTCTTGACGTTCTTCACCGTGACGTTCTGGATGATGATGTTGCTGGCCTCACGGATGTGGATGCCCAGCTGGTCGAACGTGGCGCCGCTCCCTACCCCGACGATCGTCACGTTGCTGATCTGCTTGAGCTCGATCACGCCGGCCGCCGTGTTGCAGCTGTCGCCCGAGACCTTGGCCGTGTTGCCGTGGTTGATGGTGCCCTCGACCTCGATGACGATCGGGGTGTCGTCGCTGGCCCTGTTGCACAGGGCGGCGTGGATCTGGGTGCCGGTCGTGGCGCGGACGGTCTGGCCGCCGGCGCCACCGGTCGTGCCGCCGTTCTGGGTCGCGTAGCCGGTCGGGCTGCCGGTCACGGCCGCGTTCGCGGTCGTGGTCAGGGCGGTCACGCCCATCGTGGTCGCCAGGGCCGTCGCGGCGGTGGCCGCGAGCAGTCGTCGTGCGACGGGTCGTCTCATCGTGGTGCCTCACCTTTCGTCATCGAACCGGGGGCAGTGCGTGGTGACTCACGGTCCAGTCCTCGCTCGCGCCGGTCGACGCGACGACCTCGTCCTGGTGCGCGGGCGCTGGGTCGTGCGCCCTGCGCGACCGCCGACGACGACGTCGGGCGGCCCGCCTCGGAAAATCTCGTCGAGGCGATCAGAGGAGGTGGGAACTGAGGAACCGGTTTCCCGATCGTAGGATACCGGTTTCCCGTGACGCAAGCCCGGCGCGTCGGGCGATCTCGTGGGCACGAGATGGCGGGGCCTCGAGCGAGGGGCCCTGGCACAGCACGCGGCGGCCGCGCGGGCGCACGACACCGGACTTGACCGCCGCACAACACGAGGTCCCGGTCAGGACCTGCCTGACCGGGACCTCGTCACGTGGGTGGTTTCGGAAACTCGCTGACCGGCGTACCGGTGAGGTACCGCTGCCAGGCACACCGAGACTGACATCGAGGCACACCGTGAGCCATCGGACATGACCCTGGCCAGCCACTCCGAGACCCGGCGAACGCCGTCGTCCACCGCTCCGCACTGACCCCGGGACGCAGAAAGTCCCGGCCAGGATCCTGACCGGGACTTTCCGAAGGTCTTCCGACTCGGAAGTCGAAACCCTCGTCACGTGCGCGAGGGGGGAGTTGAACCCCCACGCCCTTTCGGGCACACGGACCTGAACCGTGCGCGTCTGCCTATTCCGCCACTCGCGCGTGCCGCAGAAGACTAGCACGGGACGGCTCGCGCCCCGGAATCGCGGGGCACGGCGACGCCCGACGCCCGACGTTCACACGGTCCACCACGAACGCGCCACATCCGTCCGGAGATCGTGCGACGAATCGGGGCCACCGTCGCAGACGTGATCGATACGATCTAGGTAGTCTGCCCGGGACGCAGGTGTGCACCAGGGTGCCGCCGGGAGCACGTCCGGGAGGCGCAGACGAGGACCGCGGCACGAGCCGCAGCACGAGCGAGCACGAGGAGGAGGTGGCATGGGAGTCCTGGACCGCTTCGAGAAGGGCGTCGAACGCGTGGTGAACAACGCGTTCGCCAAGGTCGGTCGCAGCGAGGTCAAGCCCGTCGAGCTCGCGAGCGCGCTGCGGCGTGAGGTCGACGACCGCGCCGCCGTCGTGGACCGCGAGCGCACGGTCGTGCCCAACGAGTTCACCATCGAGCTGTCGGTGGACGACTTCGGCCAGGTCGAGGGGTGGGGTGCGGAGACGCTGGCCGACGAGCTGGCGTCGAACGTCACGCAGTACGCGGCGTCGCAGCACTACGCGTTCGTCGGCCCCGTGAGCGTGAGCTTCGAGCAGAACGACACGCTCGACGTCGGTCGCTTCCAGCTCCGCTCCGCGAGCGTGCGCGGCAACGTCGCCCCCGCGACGTCCGCGTCCCCGAGCACCCGGCACCCGCTCGTCGACATCGACGGGCAGCGCTACCTGCTCACGGGTCCGGTCACCGTCATCGGGCGCGGCTCGGAGGCCGACATCGTCGTCGACGACCCGGGCGTCTCGCGCCGCCACCTGGAGATCCGCGTGACGCCGGAGGGCGTCATCGCCACGGACCTCGGCTCGACCAACGGCCTGTTCGTCGAGGGTCACCAGGTGCCGGCCGCGACGCTGCTCGACGGCAACTCCCTGACGATCGGCCGTACCCGCATCATGTTCTGGACCGGCGCGTCCGACAACGAGGAGTGGTGATCCGGCCCGCATGACCGATCTCACGTTCACCCTGCTGCGGCTGGGCTACCTGGTGCTGCTCTGGGTGTTCGTGCTCTCCGCGATCGGGGTGCTGCGTCGGGACCTGTACGGCACCAAGATCACGCCTCGCCGGAGCCGCAAGGGCACCGCGCAGGCCGCGCGCCCGGCGTCGGGCCCGACCCCCGCCGCGGCGGCGGAGCCCGCGCGGCCCACCGCGCCGACGGGGCCGTCCCGGCTCGTCGTCACCGCCGGCCCCCTCACGGGGACGACGATCCCGCTGACGACGTCGTCGATCCTCATCGGTCGGGCGCCGAGCTGCACGCTCGTGCTCGACGACGACTACTCCTCGTCGCGCCACGCGCGCATCTTCCCGCAGCACGGGTCGTGGTTCGTCGAGGACCTCGGCTCCACCAACGGCACCTACGTCGAGGACCAACGCATCGGCCAGGTGACGCCGCTGGGTCCGGGCACGCGGGTGCGGATCGGTCAGTCCGTCGTCGAGCTGCAGAGGTAGCCGCAGTGAACATCGCCCTGCGCTACGCCGCGCGCTCCGACGTCGGGCTCGTGCGCTCCAACAACCAGGACTCCGGCTACGCGGGCCCGCACCTGCTGGTCGTCGCCGACGGCATGGGCGGGCATGCCGGGGGCGACGTCGCCTCGTCCATCGCCATCGCGGCGCTCGCGCCGCTCGACGGCGAGTCGCACGGCCCGGACGACGCGCTCGCCGAGCTCGAGCGCTCGATCGACCACGCGCGCCAGGACCTCGTGGACCGCAGCGTGACCGACCCCGAGCTCGTCGGCATGGGCACGACCGTCACCGCGATCCTGCGCGCGGGCAACAAGCTCGCGATGGCGCACCTCGGCGACTCGCGCGCGTACCTGCTGCGCGACGGCGAGCTCACCCAGGTCACGACCGACCACACGTTCGTGCAGCACCTCGTGGACACGGGCCGCATCTCGCCCGACGAGGCGGAGACCCACCCGCAGCGCAACGTCGTCATGCGCGTGCTCGGGGACTTCGACATCGACCTCACGCCGGACATGTCGGTGCGCGAGGCGAAGCCGGGGGACCGCTGGCTGCTGTGCTCCGACGGCCTCTCGGGCTTCGTCAGCCCGGAGACGATCGCCCAGACGCTCGCGGACGTCCCCGACGTCGACGAGTGCGCCGACCACCTGCTCCAGCTCGCGCTGCGCGCCGGCAGCACCGACAACGTGACGGTCGTCGTCGCGGACATCGTGGACGTCGACGCGCTGCCCGACGGTGCGGCGCCCGGCACCGGGGCGCAGATCGTCGGGTCCGCCGCGATCGACCGCGACGCCCCGACGTCGGCCGCGGACGGCCCCGCGGCCCGGGCGGCGGCGCTCATGGCGAGCGCGAACGCCCCCACCGAGGAGCCCTCCGCTGACGGCGCGGCCGACCCCGCGGAGGGCGACGAGGCAGCGGGCGAGACCCCGGGGGACGGTGACGACGACGTGCGACCCGGCCGCGCGCCGCGGCGGTGGATCACGGTCGTCGCCGTCCTCCTCGTCGTCGTCGGCCTGGGCGTGGCCGGGTGGGCGGGCTACCGCTGGACGCAGACGCAGTACTACGTCGGGGTCGCCGACGGTCAGGTGGCCGTGTTCCGCGGCATCCCGGAGAACGCGGGCCCCGTGACGCTGTCGTCGCCGATCGAGCTCACCGGGACGCGGGTCGCCGACCTGCCGGGCTACGTCGTCGACCGTCTCGAGACGACGATCCCCGCGGAGTCGCTCGAGGACGCCCGAGCGCGCGCGGAGCGCCTCGTCGTCGAGGCCGCGGAGGAGTCCACCGACGGCCCCGCGACCGACGGCCCCACCCAGGCACCCACCGAGGGTGCGACCGAGACCCCGGAGGCCGGGGCGCCCGACGTGACCCCGGCACCCACCGACGGCGCCGGCTCGGGGGCCTGATGGCCACGGTGGAGACCACCGAGGTGCGCCCCGGCCGGGGCGCGGAGCTCGGTCTGCTCGTCCTCGCGCTCGCGCTGGGCATCGGGGCGTACGCGCTCGTGGGCCTCCAGCTCACGGGCGAGCTCCCGGGCCGCTTCTACGTGTACAGCATCGGCACCGTGGTGCTCGCGGGCGCCGCCCACGTGCTGCTGCGGTTCAAGGCGCCGTACGCGGACCCGGTGATCCTGCCGATCGCGGTCGCGCTCAACGGCATCGGCCTCGCGATGATCTTCCGCCTGGACCTCGGCTCGCAGGTCACGGGCGGCACCCAGGACCTCGCGCCACGCCAGCTCCAGTGGACCGCGCTCGGCATCCTCTGCGCGTTCGCGCTGATCTGGTTCCTGCGCGACCACCGGACCCTGCGCCGCTACACGTACACCGCGATGATCGCGGGCATCGTGCTCGTCGCCCTGCCGCTCGTCCCGGGCCTCGGGACGCGCATCAACGGCGCGCAGATCTGGATCAACGTCTTCGGCTTCTCGCTCCAGCCCGCCGAGTTCGCGAAGATCGCGTTCGCGATCTTCTTCGCCGGCTACCTCGTGACGAACCGCGACACCCTCGCGCTGGCCGGGCCCAAGGTGCTCGGTCTGCAGCTCCCGCGCCTGCGCGACCTCGGGCCGATCATCATCGTCTGGCTCGTCTCGCTCGCGATCCTCGTGTTCGAGCGCGACCTCGGCACGTCGCTCCTGTTCTTCGGCCTGTTCGTCGCGATGCTGTACATCGCGACCGAGCGCGTGAGCTGGGTCGTCATCGGTCTGCTGCTCATCGCCGTCGGCGCGGTGCTCGCGGCGTCGACGTTCGGCCACGTGCAGGCGCGCGTCGACGTGTGGCTGCACCCGTTCGACCCCGAGATCTTCGGCCGCAGCCCGGGTGGCTCGGGCCAGCTCGTGGGCGGCCTGTTCTCGCTCGGCAACGGCGGCCTGTTCGGCACCGGCTGGGGCGCCGGCTACCCGCGGACGGTCCCGTACGCGTTCTCCGACTTCATCTACGCGTCGCTCGGCGAAGAGCTCGGCCTCACGGGCCTCATCGGCATCCTGCTCGCGTACCTCATCCTCGCGGAGCGCGGCCTGCGCACCGCGATCGGGGTGCGCGACGGGTTCGGCAAGCTCCTCGCCGGCGGCCTCGCGTTCGTCATGGCGTGGCAGCTCTTCGTCGTCGTCGGCGGGATCACCCGGATCATCCCGCTCACGGGCCTCACCATGCCGTTCGTCGCGCAGGGCGGGTCGTCGCTCCTCGCGAACTGGCTGGTGGTCGGGCTGCTGCTGCGCATCTCCGACGACGCGCGGCGCCCGTCGTCGCTGCCGGTGCGCGGGCAGGTCGCGCCCGGCGGCGCGCGCTCGCGCACCGACTCCGACCCGGTGGCCGTCGTGGGCGGCGGAGCTCCCGCCGTCGGGGCCAGGCCCGACGACGCGCCCACCACGGTCGGCGCGCCCGCCGTCGCCGGGCCGCCCACGGGTCCGACGCGCGCGACGACGGGCGTGCAGCCCGCCGTCGGGCAGACCGGCGAGGTCTCCGCCCACCCGGACGAGCTGCGCACCGAGGTCGTGCGGCGGGGGGACGGTCGCGAGAGCACGGACGCCGGCACCCATCCGGAGACCGACCCCTGGGGAGGAGCCCGGTGAACGTCCCCCTGCGTCGCGTCGCGACGGTCGTCCTCGTCATGTTCCTCGCGCTCATGGTGTCGACGACGTACATCCAGTTCGTCCAGGCGGACTCGCTCAACAACGACTCGCGCAACGCCCGCACGATCTACCGCGAGTACAACAAGTTCCGCGGCCCGATCGTCGTCGCGGGCGACGCGATCGCGTCCTCGACCCCCGTGGACGACGCGTTCGGCTTCCAGCGGCAGTACTCGAACGGCCCGCTGTACGCGCCCGTCTCCGGGTTCCTCTCGCTCACCAACGGGCGCACCGAGATCGAGGACAAGGAGAACGACTACCTGAACGGCGAGGCGAGCTCCCTGTGGCTCGACCGGCTGAGCGCGCTGTTCACGGGCAAGCAGCCGCAGGGCGCGTCCGTCGAGCTGACGATCGACCCCGCGGCGCAGCAGGCCGCCTGGGACGCGCTGGGCGACCAGCGCGGCGCGGTCGTCGCGATCGAGCCCAAGACCGGGCGGGTCCTCGCGCTCGTGTCGAAGCCGAGCTACGACCCCAACGAGCTCGCGACGCACGACACCGCCCTCGCGCGCGAGCGGTACCAGGAGCTGCTCAACGCCGAGGGCAACCCGATGTCGAACCGCGCCATCCGTGGCAACACCTACCCCCCGGGGTCGACGTTCAAGATCGTCACCTCGGCTGCGGCGCTCGAGAGCGGGCAGTACACGGCCGAGACCGTGATCCCGGCACCGGACGAGCTGCCGTACCCCCAGTCGACGCAGACGATGAAGAACTTCGGCGGGTCGCGCTGCTCACCCACGGGCGAGATGACGCTCGCGGACGCGCTGCGCATCTCGTGCAACACCGCTTTCGGGGACCTGGCCATGACGCTCGGGGAGGACGCCATGCGCGAGCAGGCCGAGGACTTCGGCTTCGACGCGTCGCTCGAGATCCCCATGGACGTGACTCCCAGCCGGTTCCCCGCCGCGGGGACGGAGGGCGCGGACCCCGCCGGCATCGCCCGAGCCGGCATCGGGCAGGGCGAGGTCAAGGTCACGCCCCTGCAGATGGCCATGGTCGCCGCCGCGATCGCGAACGACGGCGTGCAGATGGCCCCGTACACGGTCGAGACGATCCGCAACCCCGACCTCGACGTCGTCCGCCAGTCCGAGCCGCGCCGGCTGCGCACGTCGGTGTCGCCGTCGACCGCTGACCAGCTCACGCAGATGATGCTCGGAGTCGTCGAGAACGGCTCCGGGAAGGCGGCGCAGATCCCGGGCGTGCAGGTGGCGGGCAAGACCGGCACCGCCGAGACGGGCGGCGAGGCAGCACCGCACGCGTGGTTCACGAGCTTCGCTCCCGCGGACGACCCGCAGGTCGCGGTCGCGGTCATCGTCGAGAACGGCGGCTCGCTGGGCAACGAGGCGACGGGCGGCGCGATCGCCGCGCCGATCGCGCGCGCCGTCATGGAGGCGGTGTTGAACGGATGAAGCCCGTGAGGGGGCTGACGCTCGGGAACCGTTACCGCCTGGTCCGGCGTATCGCCGTCGGTGGGATGGGCGAGGTGTGGGTCGCGGCCGACGACGCGCTCGGGCGCGAGGTGGCCGTCAAGGTCCTGCGGACCGAGTACGCGGGGAACGAGGACTTCCTCAACCGGCTGCGGACCGAGGCCCGCAACAGCGCCGCGCTCTCGCACCCCAACATCGCCCAGATGTACGACTACGGCGAGACCAACGGTTCCGGGTACCTCGTCATGGAGCTCGTCGTGGGCGAGCCGATGGCGGACCTGCTGGAGCGGGAACCCGTGCTGCCGCCCGCGCGGCTCCTGCCGATCCTCGCCCAGACGGCGCGCGGCCTCCACGCGGCGCACCTCTCCGGCGTCGTGCACCGCGACGTCAAGCCGGGCAACATCCTCATCGACCGCTCCGGCGCGGTGAAGATCACCGACTTCGGCGTCTCGCTCGCCGCCAACCAGGTCCCGATGACCGCGACCGGCATGGTGATGGGCACCGCCCAGTACCTGTCGCCCGAGCAGGCCGTCGGGCAGGCGGCCACGGGGGCGTCGGACATCTACGCGCTGGGCATCGTCGCGTACGAGTCGATCGTCGGGAACCGGCCGTTCACCGGGTCCACACCGGTCGACATCGCCGTCGCGCACGTCAACGAGCCCGTGCCACCGCTCCCGTCGTCGGTCGACCCGGAGCTCGCCGAGCTCGTCATGGTCATGCTCGCCAAGGACCCGCTCGCGCGGCCGCACCCGGCCGACGCCCTCGCGCGGGTCTTCGAGGAGATCCAGGCGCGCCTCGCGGCCGACCCCTGGTCCGCTCGCGCCGGTGCGCCCGCCAACACCCGGCGCGCTCGGCGCGCCCGTGCAGCAGCCGACGACGGGGCACCTGCTCCGGAGCCCGACCCCGCGCCCGTCATCACCCCCCTCGTGATCCCGGCCGCCGTGCGCGACCCGCACGCGGCGGACCCGACGACGCCCTGGGTCGCCGCGGAGTCGCGCGCGGGCGCGCACGCCGCGGAACACCTCGCGGACGACGACGCCCGCGACGTCCGCCCGGTCGCCCGGCACGGCGACGCGGTCGCGTCGCCCGCGCCCGGCCCCGTACCGGCGGCCGACGTCGCGCCGGGGCCGGCCCTGCCGTGGGAGCGCCCCGTCCCCGCCGCCACGAGCGACGACGCGTCGGCTCCTCGTGCGTACCCGCCGCGCCGCGAGATGCACAGCGGTACACGCGCGTCGCGCCGCCCTCAGCCGGCCCGCGGTGGCGCCCGGCCGGCGGGCGGCTCCGGGTCCGGCGGGGCCCCGCCGACCGCACCCGCGACCCGCGCCGAGGCGCGCCGGCAGTCGCAGGCGGCGCCGTCGCGGTCGTCCTCCGGCCGTCGGACGTCCACGACGACGGGCCGGCGCCTCGGCGGGCTGCCGAACGGCCTCACGTGGCCCCTGGTCGCCCTGCTGGGGTTGCTCCTCGTGCTGGTCGTCGCGACGATCGCCTCCCTGGGGGACCGGGACGGGGATGACGCCGACGCGGCTCCCGCGGCCGCCGTCGAGAGGGTCACCGACGCCGCCTCACCGGTCGCCCCGGCTCCCTCCGGGCGGGTGACATCGTGACGACATCGTTGTGTTCCCGGCTTTCCCGGACGCCCTCCAGTGGGATGATTGCGCCAGATGTGCCGCGCGCGGACGCGCCCGCGGCTCCGACGACACCGAAGGACGAATGAGTGGTGGACAACGCTCCCCGAGTGCTTGCCGGGCGCTACCAGGTCGGTGAGCTCATCGGCCGTGGTGGCATGGCCGAGGTGCACATCGGGCACGACAACCGCCTCGGTCGTACCGTCGCGATCAAGATCCTGCGGTCGGACCTCGCCCGCGACCCGTCGTTCCTCGCCCGCTTCCGGCGCGAGGCCCAGGCCGCGGCGTCGCTCAACCACCCCGCCATCGTCGCGGTGTACGACACGGGCGAGGACGTCCACGCCGACGCCACCGGCAACTCGGTGCACGTCCCGTTCATCGTCATGGAGTACGTCGAGGGACACACGGTCCGGGACATCCTCCGCGACGGCCAGGCCGTGCCGATCGACGAGGCGGTCGAGATCACCGCGGGCGTGCTCGCGGCGCTCGAGTACTCCCACCACGCCGGCATCGTCCACCGCGACATCAAGCCCGCGAACGTCATGATCACGCCCACCGGAGCGGTCAAGGTCATGGACTTCGGCATCGCGCGCGCGGTCGCCGACTCCGCCGCGACGATGACGCAGACGCAGGCCGTCATCGGCACGGCGCAGTACCTCTCGCCGGAGCAGGCCCGCGGCGAGACCGTCGACGCGCGCTCCGACCTGTACTCCACCGGCTGCCTGCTCTACGAGCTCCTCACGGGCCGTCCGCCGTTCATCGGGGACTCGCCCGTCGCGGTGGCCTACCAGCACGTGCGCGAGGCCCCCGCGACGCCCAGCGCCGTCGCGCCCGACGTGCCCGAGGTCCTCGACCGCATCACGCTCAAGGCGCTCGCCAAGGACCGCACCGCGCGCTACTCGAACGCCGCGGAGTTCCGCGCCGACCTGGAGAACGCCGTGCGGGGCGGGGCGATCACCGCTCCCGCGCTCGGTGTCGCCGCCGCCGCGGCCGGGCTCGGTGCCGCCGCCGCGGCCGCCGACCTCCAGCCCACGATGGTCGAGTCGGCGACGCAGGTCATGGCGCCCGCGGCCGCCGCCTCGAACCCGTGGGCGACGAGCGTGGCTCCGGCCGTCCCGCCCGGCGAGGAGGCCCCGGGGGAGGACGAGGAGGAGCCCAAGAGCCGTAAGGGCCTCATGTGGGCCCTCATCGCGATCGGCGTGCTCGCTCTCGCCGCGATCATCACGATGCTCGTCATCAACGGCCAGGGCGAGGAGGAGCCGACGACGGGCACGGTCCCGACGCTCTCGGCCGGCGTGACGCCCGAGGAGGCCGAGAAGGCGATCACCGACGCCGGGTTCGAGTACGCGCAGGCGATCGACGAGGAGTCGACCGAGCCCGAGGGGACGTTCACGAAGACCGACCCGGCAGGAGGCACCACCCAGGAGCTCGGCGTGACGGTCACGGCGTTCTTCTCCGCCGGGCCCGACGCCGTCACGCTGCAGGACCTCAAGGGCAAGACCCAGGAGGAGGCGCGGCAGTACCTCGCCGACAACGGCCTCAGCGTCGGGGACGTCGCCACGGAGGACTCCCCGGACGTCGCGAAGGGGTCCGTGACCAGGACGGACCCGGGTGCGGGCCAGTCCGTGCCTGCCGGGTCGACCGTCAACCTGTTCGTGTCGAGCGGCCTCGTCGCACTGCCCGACGTCACCGGCCAGCAGTTCGACGCCGCGAAGTCGACGATCGAGGCTCTCGGCCTCGGCGTCGACCGGAGCGACGAGGAGTCCGACGAGCCGGAGAACCAGGTCCTCTCCCAGCAGCCCAACGCCGGGAGCGTCCCCCAGGGGTCGCGAGTGACCCTCAAGGTCGCGGTCCCGCGTGCCGCGGAGACGACGACGGTCCCGTCCAACCTGGTCGGCATGACCTTGGACCAGGCGAACGACGCCCTCGGTGGTGCGGGGCTCAACCCCGGGCGCCAGCAGAACCAGGAATCCGACCAGTGGCCCGCCGGTACGGTCATCGGCTCCGACCCGCGGGGTGGCTCCGAGGTCCCCGTCGGCACGGAGGTCTCGCTTATCGTCTCGACCGGCCCCGGCCCGTCGACCGGCGGCGACAACGGCGGAGGCAACGGCGGGGGCAACGGCGGGGGCAACGGCAACGGCGGAGGCAACGGCGGCGGGGGCGACGGCGGCGGAGAAGGCGACGGCTGACCCCGCAGCGCACCACCGGCCATGACCAACGGGCCCGCACCTCGCGAGAGGTGCGGGCCCGTCGTCGTGCTGCGGGAGAAGCCGTCGCCGGTGCGGAGCTCCTGGGCCGTGGTCTGCCGACGGTCGCGGGCGGCTACTGCCGGACGAGCGGAGCCATGCCCGCCGAACGCTCGACGGCGCCGTCGAGGCCGCACGACTCGAGCCAGTTCGCGAGCAGGCGGTGGCCGCCCTCGGTGAGCACGGACTCGGGGTGGAACTGGACGCCGTGCAGGGGCAGGTCCCGGTGCTGGAGGCCCATGATGACCCCGCCTGCGGTCGACGCGGTCACCTCGAGCTCGGCGGGCACGGTGTCGCTCACGACGGCGAGCGAGTGGTAGCGCGTCGCGGTGAACGGGGTGGGGAGCCCGGCGAGGACGCCCTCGCCCTCGTGCTCGACGAGGCTCGTCTTGCCGTGCATGAGCTCGGGCGCGTGCGTGACCGTCGCGCCGTACACCTCGGCGAGCGCCTGGTGGCCGAGGCACACGCCGAGCATCGGCGTGCGCGACGCGGCGCACGCCCGGATGACCTGCTCGCTCTGGCCGGCCTCCTTCGGGGTGCCCGGCCCGGGGGAGACGAGCACGCCGTCGAACACCCCGCCGTCGGCGTCGTGGAACCGGCCCTCCGCGTCGGGCTCGGGCACCGCGTCGTTGCGCACGACGACGGTCTGGGCGCCCAGCTGGTCGAGGTAGCCGACGATCGTGTAGACGAACGAGTCGTAGTTGTCCACGACGAGGATGCGGGTCTGGTCGGTCATCGCGGGGCCTCCACGGACACCGCGCCGGCGGCGTCGGTCTGGATGTTGGGGTCGTTGAACGGCATGTACTCGGACACGATCGGGAACAGCCACTCGAAGCACGCGAGCACGACGGCGGCCGCGAGGACGAGCAGGACCAGCACCCGGACCCATGCCGGGCCGGGCAGCACGCGCCACAGCGCCCCGTACATCACGCGCTCCCTTCGGCCGGCGGAGCGGTCTGGCCGACCAGGTCCGGCGGCGTGCCGTCCTCGACGGGCATCCAGTAGTCCAGCTTCGCGTTGACGATGAACCGCGCCACGAGCGAGTTCAGCCCGATCGGGTGGCACGTCGTCAGGGTCAGGTACCGCTCGGTGGGCTCGACGCCCGGTTGCCACGGCACCGGGGCGATGGCCTCGACCTGGTCCGGCTTCACCGCCTGCATGTGGTCCACGCGGTACACGTACCAGACGCCACCGGCCTCGACGACGATCGGGTCGCCGACCTGCAGCTCCTCCACGTCGTGGAAGATCTTGCCGTACGTCTGCCGGTGGCCGGCCAGCGAGAAGTTGCCGACCGCGCCCGGCATGACGGTCTCGGGGTAGTGCCCGGCCATCGCCTTGTCGAGGATCGACCGCTTGTCGGTGCCCTCCGCGATCGGCATCATCTTGCCGTCCCACCGCGGCACGTAGAGCGTGCCCCACACCTCGCCCGGCGCGGGCGCCTCCATGACCGGCGGCTCGTCGCGCCGGACCGTCGTCGCCACGTCCCCTGCGTCGGGGGTGGGCGCGTCGATCTCCTCCAGGACCTGCGCCTGCACGCGGTCCGCCTGCACGTCCGTCCACCAGAGCTGCCAGACGACGTACAGGCCCAGCAGGATGCCGAGCGTGATGAGCAGCTCGCCGACGACGCCGACGACCGTCGAGACCGCGCCGCGTCCCGAGCCGCGGCGGCCGGCGTGCCGCACCGGGGCGGAGGCCGTGGTCGTCACGACGCCACCGCGTCGGCCGGGCGCGCGTAGCGCAGCTCGAGCGCGCCCTCGTACCCCGGGAGCTCGAGGCCGGCCTTCTCCTCGACCGACCAGCCGAGGTTCACGGCGTCGACGTACTCCTGGTACACCTGCACGCCGGGCGACCGCTCCAGGGCGTCCCGCAGCGCGTCGGGATCGCCCACGGCCTCCACGACGTAGGGCGGCGAGTACACGCGGCCGTGCAGCAGGAGGATGTTGCCCGCGCAGCGGAACGCCGACGTCGCGGTGACGCGCTGGCCCTGGAGGGTCATCGCCTCCGCGCCGCCGGCCCACAGGGCGTTGACGACGGACTGGATGTCCTGCTGGTGCACGACGAGGTCGTCCGGGCGGATCTGCGGCGGGTAGTTGCCCTCCGGGGGCGCGTCGTCGAGCGTGACCGACAGGCCCGTGCCCGTCACCGGCGTCGTGCCCGCGGCGACGGCGGTGCGCGTCGCGAGGTCGGGGTCGACGCCCGCCGGCGTGTCGCCGGTCTGCGACAGCGCCGCGATCTCCTCCGTGAGCTCGTCGACCTGGGCCGAGAGGTCCGCCACGCGGTCCGACTCGCGGTCGACGAGCTGCGCGAGGTTCTCGGGGTGGCGCGAGTCCTCGCCCCGGGCGAGGCGAGCGTTGGCCGTGAACATCACGCCGGCGAGCGCGAGGACGAGCGCGACGGTCACGGCGGACCGGACCCTGCGCGAGCGCGGCGGCACAGCAGGGACAGCGGGCGACGGCGTGGGACCGGCCGCTGCTGCGGCGGGGTCGTGCGGCGTCGCGGAGGCGGGGTCGGTGCTGCTCACGCGACCGTCTCCTTCCTGGGCGGACGAGGTCGTCGACCAGGTCCGTGCCGTGCGTCTGTCGTGTCGTCGTGGCCGCGGTCGGGCCGTTTCCCGCGCGCGGTGTCCGTGCCTATTGTGTGCGCCCACTACGCTAGTCGACGAACGTCGTCCACGATCGTGACGGACCCGTGCCCCTACGGAGCCCCGCGGTGCGTCGACGACCTTCGCCCGAGCCATGCACGGTTCCTGCACGACGACGGCAGGCGTCCGCTCCCGCGGTGCGTCCCGACGCCGTCGGCAGCGGACCCCACCAGGACAGGAGCCCACCCTCGTGCCCGAGTCGAAGTCGCGCAAGAAGCCCACGCCGCAGCGTCCGCCGAGCGTGCCCAAGCCCGAGTCGGGCAACCCGCGCTGGCTCGTGCCCACGATGCTCGGGCTCATGCTCCTCGGGCTGGCCTGGATCGTGCTGTTCTACCTCAGCGGGTCCGAGCAGCTCCCGATCCCGCCGCTGGGCGCCTGGAACCTCGCCGTCGGCTTCGCGTTCATCATCGCCGGCTTCGCGCTCACCACGCGCTGGAAGTAGGCGGCTTCGACGGCGGCCGCGCGCCTCGGGGCGCGCGGCCTGCCGGGCGACGGGTGGGGCGGGGAATCACACCGCCGTAGTTCCACACCTGTGAGTAACCCTGGGGATAAACCTCCCGGGGCGCCGCCCGTCGTCAGCCGACGAGGTGCCCGACCTGGGCGGCCGAGGCATATGTCAGCCACGCCGCCGCGACGAGTGCGACCGCGACGACCGCCGTCGCGCCCACGGACACCGCGATGCGTCGTTCCTTCGGCGCGTACGCGTACGCCGCCCCGAGAACGAGGCCGACGACGAGCCCACCGAGGTGGGCCTGCCACGCGATGCCGGTGAAGAAGAGACCGATCGCGAAGTTGATGCCGATGAGCACGACGATCTGCATCGCGTTGCGACCCGTCCGGCGCAGCACGAGCAGGATCGCGCCGAAGAGCCCGAACACGGCCCCCGAGGCACCGACGACGGGCTGGTACCACCCCTCCGACGTCGGACCGCCGGCGAGGACGAGGTAGCCGACCGAGCCCCCGATCGCCGACAGCAGGTAGAGCGCGACGAAGCGCCAGCGGCCGAGCATCTGCTCGAGGAACGGCCCCGTGACCCACAACGCGTACATGTTGAAGAGGATGTGCACGGGGCTCGTCGAGTGCAGGAAGGCCGACGTGAGGAATCGGTACGGCTCGTCCTCGCCGATGAGCGGTGCGAACCACCACAGCCGCGTCCACTCGCCGCCGGTGACGAGCTGGAGTAGCCAGCTCACGACGCACAGGCCGATGATCGTGAACGTCACGACCGGCGGGCCGCCGTGGACCCTGCCGCCGAGCGCGCTGCGCTGCGTCGGCGCCTGCCGGGCCGCCTCGCGCACGCAGTCGACGCACTGCACGCCGACGGCCGCCGGGCGCTGGCACTCGGGGCACGCGGGGCGCCCGCAGCGCTGGCAGCGCACGTAGGACACACGGTCCGGGTGCCGCGGGCACACGGGCGGGACGGCAGGACCGTCGTGCGGTCCGGCCGTCCCGTACGCGGGCGGGCCGGGAGGCCCGGGAGGTGTGGTCGAGATGGTCAGTCCTCGATCGTGACCGACGTGATGACGATGTCCTCCTGCGGACGGTCGCCCGGACGCGTCGGCGTGGCGTTGATCGCGTCGACGACGGCGCGCGACGCGTCGTCCGCGACCTCGCCGAAGATCGTGTGCTTGCCGTTGAGCCACGGCGTGGGGACCGTCGAGATGAAGAACTGGGACCCGTTGGTGCCCTCGGCCTCGCCCGTGACGGGGTTGCGGCGCAGACCCGCGTTCGCCATCGCCAGGAGGTAGGGGCGGTCGAACTGGAGCTCGGGGTGGATCTCGTCGTTGAACGTGTAGCCGGGACCGCCCGTCCCGGTGCCCAGCGGGCAGCCGCCCTGGATCATGAAGTCCTGGATCACGCGGTGGAAGATCAGGCCGTCGTAGAAGGGCTCGGTGCGCTCGGCGCCGGTGCGGGGGTCGGACCACGTCGTGGTGCCCTTCGCGAGCCCGACGAAGTTCGCCACCGTCTTCGGGGCGTGGTTCGGCAGGAGCTCGATCCGGATGTCACCAGCGGTCGTGTGGAGGGTTGCGAACATGGGCACCATCCTCCCACGAGACCCGCGCGCGACCCGTCCGGCGCGACGTCTCGCGGGGCGGGCACGGTGGTGGCAGAGTGGTCGGAAACGCCCATCGCATCCGCCCTTCGTCCCGTCGGACGACGACCCCGGGGAGCACGCATGACCCGTTCTCGCTCAGCGAGCGACTCCGTCAAGGACACGCTCGAGTCGATCGACACCGAGAAGCTCAAGGACCAGGCCGCCCAGGCGGCCGCGACCGCGCAGAACGCCGCGAGCCAGCTCGCCGACCAGGCCAAGGACGCCGCGGTGCACGCCAAGGAGTGGGGGACGCCCAAGGTCGAGGCCTTCCTCGAGTGGCTCCAGCCGCGCGTCGAGAAGGCGTGGCAGGACAGCATCCAGGCTGCCGCGCCGCGCGTCGAGAAGGCCGCGGGCAAGGCTGCGCCCGCCATCGACACCGCGCACGACAAGCTCGTCGACGACGTGCTGCCGAAGATCGTCGCGAGCTTCAACGCCGCGGCCGCCAGCGCCGCGGAGTCGGCCCAGCGGGCGGCCGACAACGCCGCGGAGGCGACCGCCGCCGCGTCCGCCGCTACCGCGGCGGCGACCGGCAGGAAGGCGCGCAAGCTCGCCAAGCAGGCGCGGAAGGCCGCCGCCGAGGCGGCGAAGCAGGCCCAGAAGTCGGCCGGCAAGGCGGGCAAGAAGGCCTCGAAGCACGCCGACAAGGCGGCCGAGAAGGCCGCCGCCAAGCTTGCTGCGGCGGCCGACAAGGCGGCGGCCAAGGCCGCGGAGGCCGACGCCTCGAAGGGCAAGGGCCGCACCCTGTGGTGGATCGCCGGCGGCGTGACCGCGGCCGGCGTCGGCTACGTGCTCTACCGCCGCGCGCAGCCCACGACGGACCCCTGGGCCGAGCCGTGGGAGCAGGAGCAGCAGCAGGTCCGCTTCGACGACGTCGTCGGCGATGCCCGGCACGCCGTCGGGGACGCCGCCGAGTCGCTGGGCGAGGCCGCAGGCGTCGCCGTCGCGAAGGGCCGCGAGGCGACGGACAAGCTCGCCGAGCGCGCCGCCGAGGTGCGCGACGACGTCACCGACCGCGTCAGCGACGCCGTCTCCGACGCGAAGGACGCCGCCAAGAAGGCCACCAGCCGGGCCCGCAGCAACTCGCGCGGCGCGGCCTCGTCGGCCAAGGACGCGGCGGAGGACGCCAAGGACGACCTCGGAGACGCCGGCAAGAAGGCGCGCGAGGCGGCCGAGGCCGCCGCGGAGGACGCCGCCAAGAAGGCCGACGACGTCTGACGCTGACCTCGACCACGACCGGTGGTCGACGTCTCCGAGCAGAAGGGTCCGCACCGTCCGGTGCGGACCCTTCGTCGCGGTGGCCGCCCCGCCGGCGACTCGACCCGTCGCCGAGCAGGAGCTGATGGTGCGACTCCTGTGGCGGGCCGCCGAGCCGGACGGAAAAGGCCGCTGACAGGTCTCGACGACCTGTCAGCGGCCTTTCCGCACGGTGGAGCCAGGGGGACTCGAACCCCCAACCCCCTGCTTGCAAAGCAGGTGCGCTACCAATTGCGCCATGGCCCCGGGAGACACGGCCTGGGGCCGGTCAGGAGTGAGACGTGCTCACTCGAAGGTGTCGGTGACCTCTGCCCAGAGGTCGCGCTCGGCGTTGTCCTCCGTGTACTTGCGCCACAGGAGATATCCCGCGCCGGCGGCGAGGAGCAGGACGAGAAGCTTCTTCATGACGTTCCCCCTCGAGTGGGTTCGGCAGTGGGCCTAAGAGGACTTGAACCTCTGACCTCTTCCTTATCAGGGAAGCGCTCTAACCGTCTGAGCTATAGGCCCGTACGCGCCTCGTCGGACAGCCCCAGGGGGCCGCTCCGCTCGCAGGCAGCGATTGAGGTTACCCCACCGGGCGCCGCAGACCCAAACCGAGGGGTCCGTGGCCCCCGGTCGGGGAGCCGTCCTGGGTCAGTCGTCCGTGAGCGTGAGGTGCACGCCGCCCACGAGCGCGGCGACGATGTTGTACAGGAACGCCATGATGGTCGACAACGCGGTGATGATCACCACGTTCACCACGCCCAGCAGGGTGGCGATGGAGATCACGCGACCGAACGCCACGTACTGGACGATGTCCACCTCGGTCTCGGTGCCGACGATCTGCGTGAACAGGTCCTCGATCTTCGCGAAGACCATCATGCCGTCGAGGACGTACCAGACCACGGCCGTCGCGACGACGGTCATGATGCCGATCGCGACCGCCAGCAGGAAACCGAGCTTCATCGCGGACCAGGGGTCGATGCGCGAGACCGCGAGGCGGACGCGCCGCGGTCCTCCGTCGTTCCGCACGGTGGGCGTCGCGCCCGTCGCGGTCCCGACGGAGGGCGTCGCGCCCGTGACGGGGCTCGCGGTGCCGGTCACGCCGGCCGCGGAGTAGTGCAGCGAGGCCGCCGCCGGGGCGCTCGTCGCGGCCGGAGCCGCGGAGGCGCTGGGGGCCGCCGAGGTGGTCGTGGGCACGCGCCTCACCGTCTCGTCGTCGATGTCGTCCTGAACGGGCTGCTGGGGGTCGGTCTCCGCGGGCGCGGCCGGGACCGCCGCGGAGACCTTCTTGGCCGCGCTCTTCGCCGCGGCGAGGGCTGCAGCGGCGGCCTTCACGGCCCCGGCGCGAGCGACGGCGACGCGGCTCTCGCCGGACGCCCGCTCCATCCCGTCGTCGTCCACGCCCCGCTCCGGGGCCGACTGGCTCGGGGGAGGGGGCGGGGGCGGCGGCGGGACGGCACCCGACGTGGCACCGCTCGAGCTGCCGTTCGACGTCCCGTTCGAGGACGCGCCGTTCGACTCGCCGTGCCTGCTCG
This sequence comes from Cellulosimicrobium cellulans, assembly GCF_016921195.1. Taxonomy (GTDB): domain Bacteria; phylum Actinomycetota; class Actinomycetes; order Actinomycetales; family Cellulomonadaceae; genus Cellulosimicrobium; species Cellulosimicrobium cellulans_F. The sequence goes on along the minus strand of NZ_JAFGYF010000001.1, from coordinate 114,333 downwards.
TCGCCGCGGAACCGCCGTTGCGCGACGCCGCCTCCGTGTCCGGACGCGGCACGGTCAGCCGCGGCGTGATCGTCGGCGGTGCGTTGTTCTCGCTGCTCATCTGGTTTCCTCGGTGGTTCCGGGGGCCGACTCGGTCCCGCTCGCCCCGTCGGACGAGGCGGTCGGATCGGTGATCGGTGCGCTCGTGTCGGTGCCGACCGGGGCCGTGCCGGTCCCGTCCTCGCCCTCCACGGTATCCCGATCCTCTCCGAGGCGACGCTCGACGTTCCGCGCGACCGCGATGATGCGGTCGCCCTTGTCGGGCTTCGCGAACGTCACCCCCTGCGTGTTGCGGCCCGTGAGGTTCACCTCGTCGACCGCGGACCGCACGATCTTCCCGCGTTCCATGATCACCAGCACCTCGTCGTCGGCCTCCGTCACCAGAGCCCCCACGAGATCTCCACGAGCCTCCACGAGGTTCGCGACCTTGATCCCCAGACCACCGCGCCCCTGGACCCGGTACTCGTCGATCCGCGTGCGCTTGGCGAACCCGCCCTCGGTCACGACGAAGAGATCCGAGCCCTCCTCGACCACGTCCGCCGAGAGCAGCTCGTCGCCCTCGCGGAACTTCATGCCCGTCACGCCCGACGTCGCGCGCCCCAGCGGTCGCATCGTCTCGTCGCTCGCGGGGAAACGGATCGACTGGCCCTTGCGCGAGACCAGGATGAGGTCGTCGTCGGCGTCCACGAGGAGCGCCGCGACGAGCTCGTCGGGCGTGCCCGACTCGTCCTCGCGCAGGTTGATCGCGATGAGCCCGCCCGAGCGCGGGGAGTCGTACTCCGACAGCCGCGTCTTCTTGACGAGCCCGCGGCGCGTGGCGAGCACGAGGTACTCCGCCGCGTCGTAGTCGCGCAGGTCGAGGACCTGGGCGATCCGCTCGCCGGGCTGGAACGCGAGGAGGTTCGCCACGTGCTGGCCCTTGGCGTCGCGGCCGCCCTCGGGCAGCTCGTACGCCTTCGCGCGGTAGACCCGACCCAGGTTGGTGAAGAACAGCAGCCAGTGGTGCGTCGTCGTCACGAAGAAGTGGTCGACGATGTCGTCCTCGCGCAGCTGCGCGCCGCGCACGCCCTTGCCACCGCGCTTCTGCGCCCGGTAGCTGTCGCTCCGGGTGCGCTTCACGTAGCCGCCGCGCGTGATGGTGACGACCATCTCCTCCTCGGCGATGAGGTCCTCGATCGAGACCTCGCCGTCGAACGGGAGGATCGTCGTCCGGCGCTCGTCGCCGTACTTGGCGACGATCTCGCCCATCTCCTCGCCGACGATCGTCCGCTGGCGCTCGGGCTTGGCGAGGATGTCCTGGTAGTCGAGGATCCTGCGCTCGAGCTCGTCGTGCTCGTCGAGGATCTTCTGGCGCTCGAGCGCGGCCAGACGGCGGAGCTGGAGGTTGAGGATCGCCGTCGCCTGGACCTCGTCCACGCCCAGCAGCTCCATGAGGCCTGTGCGCGCCTGGTCGACGTCGGGGGAGCGGCGGATGAGGGCGATGACCTCGTCGAGCGCGTCCAGCGCCTTGAGGTAGCCGCGCAGGATGTGGATGCTGCGCTCGGCCTCGGCCAGCAGGTAGCGCGTACGCCGCACGACGACGTCGAGCTGGTGGGTCGTCCAGTGCCGGACGAACGCGTCGAGGCTCAGCGTGCGCGGGACGCCGTCGACGAGCGCGAGCATGTTCGCGCCGAACGTGTCCTGGAGCTGCGTGTGCTTGTACAGGTTGTTGAGCACGACCTTGGCGACCGCGTCGCGCTTGAGCACGATCACGAGGCGCTGGCCCGTGCGACCCGACGTCTCGTCGCGGATGTCGGCGATGCCCTGGATACGGCCGTCCTTGACGAGGTCGGCGATCTTCGCCGCGAGGTTGTCCGGGTTCACCTGGTAGGGGAGCTCGGTGACGACCAGGCACACGCGGCCCTGGATCTCCTCGACGTTGACCACGGCGCGCATCGTGATCGAGCCGCGACCGGTCCGGTACGCCTCCTCGATGCCCTTGTGGCCGAGGATCGTCGCGCCGGTCGGGAAGTCCGGGCCCTTGATGCGCTGCAGGAGCGCCGCCAGCAGCTCCTCGCGGCTCGCCTCCGGGTGGTCCAGGTGCCACTGGACGCCCTCGGCGACCTCGCGCAGGTTGTGCGGCGGGATGTTGGTCGCCATGCCGACGGCGATGCCGGCGGAGCCGTTGACCAGCAGGTTCGGGAACCGCGACGGCAGGACCGCCGGCTCCTGCGTGCGGCCGTCGTAGTTGTCCTGGAAGTCGACGGTGTCCTTGTCGATGTCCCGGACCATCTCCATGGCGATGGGAGCCATGCGGCACTCCGTGTACCGCGGGGCTGCCGCCGGGTCGTTGCCGGGCGAGCCGAAGTTGCCCTGGCCGGCCACCAGCGGGTAGCGCAGCGACCAGTCCTGCACGAGGCGCACGAGCGCGTCGTAGATCGCGCTGTCGCCGTGCGGGTGGAACTTGCCCATGACGTCGCCGACGACGCGCGAGCACTTCGAGTACGACCGGTCCGGCCGGTAGCCGCCGTCGTACATCGCGTACAGCACGCGGCGGTGCACCGGCTTGAGCCCGTCGCGGACGTCCGGCAGCGCACGGCCGACGATGACGCTCATCGCGTAGTCGAGGTACGACCGCTGCATCTCGAGCTGGAGGTCGACCTGCTCGATGCGCCCGTGGTGCACCGCGACCGCCGTCCCGTCCGCGTGCACGATCTCGTCGGCCCCGTCGCCGGGGGCGGTCGGCTCGATCTCGGGGTTCTGCTCGTCGGTCACGGTCTACCTCGTTCGTCGTCTCGTGCAGGTGCTGCTGTCGCCGCCGGTGCCGGGACCGGAGGAGCGGCCGTGCCGGGTCGTGCCGGCTCAGATGTCAAGGAACCGCACGTCCTTCGCGTTGCGCTGGATGAAGCTGCGGCGGGACTCGACGTCCTCGCCCATGAGGACGGAGAAGATCTCGTCCGCGGCGGCGGCGTCGTCCAGGGTGACCTGGTTGAGCGTGCGGTGCTCGGGGTCCATGGTCGTGTCCCACAGCTCCGAGTAGTCCATCTCTCCCAGACCCTTGTAGCGCTGGATCCCGTTCTCCTTGGGGATCCGCTTGCCCGCGGCCTGCCCGGACGCGAGGAACGCGTCGCGCTCCTTGTCGGAGTAGACGTAGTCGTGCGGGGCGTTCGACCACTTGAGCCGGTACAGCGGCGGCTGCGCGAGGTACACGTGCCCGTTCTCGATGAGGGGGCGCATGTACCGGAAGAGCAGCGTGAGCAGGAGCGTCGCGATGTGCTGGCCGTCGACGTCGGCGTCGGCCATGAGGACGATCTTGTGGTACCGCAGCTTGGCGATGTCGAAGTCCTCGCCGATGCCCGTGCCGAACGCGGTGATGATCGACTGGACCTCCTGGTTGGACAGGGCCCGGTCGAGGCGCGCGCGCTCGACGTTGAGGATCTTGCCGCGGATCGGGAGGATCGCCTGCGTCTGCGGGTTGCGGCCGCGCACGGCGGAGCCGCCGGCCGAGTCACCCTCGACGATGAAGATCTCGCACTCCTCGGCGCGGTTCGACTGGCAGTCGCGCAGCTTGCCGGGCATGCCGCCCGACTCGAGCAGGCCCTTGCGGCGCGTCGCCTCGCGCGCCTTGCGGGCCGCGATGCGTGCCTGCGACGCCTGGATCGCCTTGCGGATCACGTCGCGGCCCTCGTTCGGGTGCGAGTCGAACCAGTCGGTGAGCTGCTCGTGGACGACGCGCTGGACGAACGTCTTCGCCTCGGTGTTGCCGAGCTTGGTCTTCGTCTGGCCCTCGAACTGCGGCTCGCCGAGCTTGACGGAGACGACGGCGGTCAGGCCCTCGCGGATGTCGTCGCCCGTGAGGTTGTCGTCCTTCTCCTTGAGGATGCCCTTGTCGCGCGCGTACCGGTTGACCAGCGAGGTCATGGCCGCGCGGAAGCCCTCCTCGTGCGTGCCGCCCTCGGTCGTGGAGATCGTGTTCGCGTACGTGTGCACGGACTCGGAGTACGCGCTGGTCCACTGCATCGCGATCTCGACCGAGATCCGCTTCTCGGTGTCCTCGGACTCGAAGTCGATGACGTCGGGGTGGACGAGCTCGACCTTCTTCGCCCCGTTGAGGTGCTTGACGTAGTCGACCAGGCCGCCGTCGTACTTGTAGGTGACGGTGCGGGCCGGGGCCTTCGTCGTGCCCGACGGCGTGGCGTCGCCGTCCGCCTCCGAGAGGCCGTCCGCGTCGGCCGCACCGTCGCCTCCCGTGACCTCGTCGCCCGTGTCGAGGTGCTCGGGGCGCTCGTCCGTCAGCGTGATGCGCAGACCCTTGTTGAGGAACGCCATCTGCTGGAAGCGAGCGCGCAGCGTCTCGAAGTCGTACTCGGTCGTCTCGAAGATCGCCGGGTCGGCCCAGAACGTCTGCGTCGTGCCCGTCTCGTCCGACGGCTCGAGCCGCTCGACGGGCGCCACCGGGTTGCCGCCCTCGGTGAACTCCTGGCGCCACGAGTACCCGTCGCGACGGACCTCGGACACCATGCGGGTCGACAGCGCGTTGACGACCGACATGCCGACACCGTGGAGACCGCCGGACACCGCGTACCCGCCGCCGCCGAACTTGCCGCCCGCGTGGAGGATCGTCATGACGACCTCGAGCGTCGGCTTGCCCTCGGTCGGGTGGATCGCGACCGGGATGCCTCGGCCGTTGTCGACGACGCGGACGCCGCCGTCGGCCAGGAGCGTCACGTCGATCGTGTCGGCGTGGCCCGCGAGGGCCTCGTCCACAGAGTTATCCACAATCTCGTACACAAGGTGGTGGAGGCCCCGCTCGCCGGTCGAGCCGATGTACATGCCCGGACGCTTGCGGACCGCCTCGAGGCCCTCGAGGACGGTGATGTTGCTCGCGTCGTAGCCGCCGCCCGCCGAGGGTGCCGCCTCCGCGGACGCCGTCGGGTCGGAGATGGCGGTGTCGGTGTGGTCTGCCACGGGCAGGACTGCTCCTCGTCGTCGTGCGTGCCGCGCACGCGTTCGCACGGAAGGCGGCGTGGCTGCTCAAGGGTTCCGGGCCCGCACCATGGTCGACGTCGGCTCCTCCGCGGCGGTGGGCGCCGGCCGCGGACGGCTGGGCGCACCTCGTCGGAGGGACTGCGCGCACGGGTGGTGAACAGACCCGGAATGACCTCCCCAGTCTACCCGCCACGACCCGAATTCCGCGGATTGTGGCGCCCCTGGGGATGCGGGACGACACATCCCGCCGACGTGCTCCTCGCGTGGCTCCGGTGGCCCTCCACACCGTTGTCCACAAGCAGTGTCCACAGGCCCGTGCACATGTCCGGTCGTGGGACGTCACGAGGCGCACGCCGCGTCGACCACTCGCACGTGGGAACGCTGCCACCGGTGGACAAGTCGGGAATCGGCGTTTCGCGCCGAAGGTGGTCTAATACCACAGACCATCCTTGCTCGCGCGTCGACCGCGGAGGAGTGATCGCCAGCGCGGGCGACCCGACCCCGAAGGGACCCCACTCCGTGAAGAGACTCCTCGCGGGCGCCGCCGCCGCGGCGCTCGCCATGGGCGCCGTGCTGGTAGCCACCGCGGCGCCCGCCTCCGCGCACACACCCCAGGTCTCCGCGACCTGCACCGAGCTCTCGGTGAACCTCACGCAGTACTCCGACCGCGGCCACAGCAAGAACGAGGTCACGGTGACGATCGGCGACGAGTCCGTCGACACCCGCTCGTTCAAGGCGTCGTTCCGCGGCACCTACGAGATCCCCGACCCAGGCACCGCGACACCGTGGAAGGTCGCGGTGAAGGCGTCGGACGACCCTGACGGGCGCAAGGGATGGTCCAGGACGCTCGAGGGCACGACGACGCCGTGCCCCACCGGCGAGGAGGTCCAGGTCGGGATCTACCTCTATCCCAAGCTCGACGCCGGCAAGCCTGCCGCCTGGGAGAACTCCGGGGAGCAGGCCCTGCTGACGACCAGGACGCTCACGCTCGACGAGGACGAGCTGCGGTCGGGCGAGCACTGGTTCACGGAGCTGCCCGAGGGGACGCTGGACGGGGTCGACCTGTGCAGGGGCTGGGGGATCCAGCAGGACCTCGTCCGCGGAGGACCCGACGAGTACACGATGCCGGAGAGCATCACCTACCCGGACGGCTCGTCGATGGACGGCCACCTCGTGGACTGGACCCACCAGGAGCTCACCGAGTTCGGCGTCGAGCTGCCCTCGGCCGCCGACTGCCGCACGACCCCTGTGGACGACGAGGTCGAGGAGCCGACCCGTGTCGTCCCGGCCCCGCCGGCCGCGATCACCGCCTGCGAGGCCGGTGCCACGCCCGTCGCACCCGAGAACTCCGCCGACGTGACGTACCTCGTCCGGACGGACGGCGTCCTCGCGACCCCCACGGCCGGCAACGTATTCGGTGAGGACCTTGCCGGCTACCAGCTGCTCGAGGACGGCAGCGCGCTCTTCCCGATCGAGGCGCTCCGGCCTGCCGCGGAGGAGTGCGACCTCGTCCCCGGCGACATCGCGTCGCTGTGCGAGGGGGACGTGCCGTACCTGGCGTACGAGGTCGCGCTCCCCGAGGGCGTCACGGTCGACGACGAGAACCCGCTGACCATCACCTTCCTCAACCCGGGCGACGGGGAGGACTGGACGGTCACCGGCCAGCCCCTCGCCGGCCGCATCCTCTGGCCGGGCGCGTCGGCCGACGAGCCGCAGCAGTGGCCGGGCTGGCTCCTGACCGACGACGGCACGTACGTGGAGACTGAGGGCAACTACGCGTGGACGCGGGACGGCGTGGACGTCCTCTTCGAGGTCAACCCGTCGTACTCGACCCGGGTCTCGTACCCGCCGGCGACGAGCGAGTGCGCCAACCCGCCCGCAGGCGCCGTCGGTGGTGTCGAGGCGGGCGGCCCGACGCCGTCCGGCCCCGCGCTGGCGTCGACCGGCGCGACCGTCGCGGGCGCCGCCGCGTTCGCGGCGCTGCTCGTCGGTGGCGGTGCCCTGGTCCTCTGGCTGCGCCGCCGCGCGCACGCCTGACCCCATGACGTGGTGACCAGCGCCCCGGTCACCACCCCCGCGAGGCCCGCCGTGCCCCCGGTCACGGCGGGCCTCGTCGTCCGTACCCGCGTGCTGCGCCGCCCGTCAGGACGTCGCGAGGGGGCGCCGTCGGTCTCTCAGCCCCACGTGTCGCGCGGACCGGGCCCGCGGACGGACTTCTTGCCCCGGCGGAAGCTCGGGCCGGCCGGTCCCAGGACGGTCACCGTCTCCACGACTCCCTCGCCGACCTCGCGCGCGAGGCGTTCGAGCAGCTGCGGCGCGAGCAGCCGCACCTGCGTCGCCCACGCGGTCGAGTCGGCGCGCACGACGAGCACCTTGTCCTCGAACGTCTCCGGCTCGCAGTGGTCCGCCACCTGGTCCCCGACGACCTCGCGCCAGCGCCCCACGACGCCCCCCACGGAGACGTCGGCGACCCAGTCCCGCTCGCGCAGCAGGTGCGCGACGACGTCGCCCAGCAGCTGCGGGTCGCGCCCGCCCGGGCGCGCAGCCGACGTCGGCGGGTCGGCCAGGATCCGGCGCCGCGGCTCCTGCCCGGGCCGCAAGCCCTTCGCCCGGGCGGCCGCCTTCGCGCGGTTGAGCGCCTGCCGCGCCACCTCCGCCGGCGGCGTCAGCTCCACGACGTGCCCCACCGGCAGCCCCGTCGCCCGCGGCTCCGCCTCGTCCCCGTCCTCCCCGGTCGGGCGCGACGACGAGGACGGTTGACCGGGGTCGGGCTCACCGAGGTGCGACGACATGGCGGGGGAAGAGGACGATGCCGGGTCCTGGCCGGCCTGCCGGGAGCCTGCGGGGGACGAGCGGGTGGACGGTAGAGCCGGCGTCGTCGCCTCACCCCGTTCCCAGGGCGACCCCGGGCCACGCTCATTCCTCGACACGACTCACCCTCCCGTCCTGCACGGCGAACCGCGCCCCGTCCAGGAGCGCCGGGACGTCGTCGGGCACAGCCGCCGTGATGATGACCTGCCCGGCGCCGGCGACGAGCTGGGCCAGGCGCTCGCGCCGCCGGACGTCGAGCTCGGCGAAGACGTCGTCGAGCACGAGGATCGGCTCGCCGTCGGGGCCCCAGTGGTCGGCCCACAGGAGCGAGTCCAGCCCGGCGGGTGCGCCGTCCCTGAGCAGCCGGTACGAGGCGAGGCGCAGCGCGAGGGCGAAGGACCACGACTCTCCGTGGCTCGCGTAGCCCTTAGCCGGCAGCCCACCGAGCGTGAGCACGACGTCGTCGCGGTGGGGCCCGACGAGGTTCACGCCGCGCTCGATCTCCTTCGCCCGTACCGCCCGCATGGCATCCAGCATGCGCTTCTCGAGCGCCGGCGCGTCGGGGATGCCCGACGTCGGTGCCTCGCCGTCGGCGTCCGGCTCGCCCCGTGCGGGCGCACCGTCCCCGGCCGCGTGCGGGTCGAGGGCCTCGTCGACCGACGAGCGATAGGCGATCTCCGCGGCGCCCTGACCGGCGCTGACCTGCTCGTACGCCTCGGCGACGTACGGCGTGAGCGCCGCCACGAGCTGCAGGCGCAGCGCGGTGATCTCGGCGCCGAGGCTCGCGAGCCGGGCGTCCCAGACCTCGAGCGTCGCGAGGGGGGACGACGCGCCCTCTTGCGCGTCGTCGTCGGGCGGGGGCTCCGCGGCCGCGGGACGACGCGTCCCACGGCCTCGACCCCGGAGCGCGGTCGCGGACTTGAGGAGCGCGCCCCGCTGGCGCAGCACCCGCTCGTAGTCCGCGAGGAGCGCGGCGACCCGGGGGACCAGGAGGACGGCGAGCTGGTCGAGGAACCGCCGGCGGCCGTCCGGGTCGCCCTTGACCAGGGCGAGGTCCTCCGGCGCGAAGAGGACGGTCCGCACGATGCCGAGGACGTCGCGCGGCCGCTTCGCGGGCGACCGGTTGATGCGGGCGCGGTTCGCACGCCCGGAGGCGATCTCCAGCTCGACCGTGCTCGCCCGGTCGCCCCGGACGACCCGCGTCCGGACGACGGCACGCGTGGCGCCGGCGCGGACGAGCGCCGCATCTCCGGCGACCCGGTGGCTCGCCAACGTCGCCACGTAGCCGATCGCCTCGACGAGGTTCGTCTTGCCCTGGCCGTTCTGCCCGACGAGGGCGTTCACGCCCGGGACCAGCTCGACGTCGACGGACTCGTAGGAGCGGAAGTCGACGAGGGACAGGTGGGAGACGTACATGGGTCCAGCGAGAGGTCGGGGACGAGGCGGACGGGCGCCCCGGTCAGGCCGGGGGCTCGAGCGGTCCGGCCCCCGGGGAGGCCGGACCGGCAGCCTTCACGGCGTGGCCGCCGAACTGCTGGCGCAGCGCCGCGACGGCCTTGAGCGCCGGGGACTGCTCCTGACGAGAGGCGAAGCGCGCGAAGAGCGCGGCCGAGATGACCGGCAGCGGGACGGCGTTGTCGATGGCCTCGTCGACGGTCCAACGCCCCTCGCCCGAGTCGTCGACCCAGTCGTCGATCTCGGCGAGCTGGGGGTCCTCCTCGAGCGCCTTGACGAACAGGTCGAGGAGCCACGACCGCACGACCGTGCCGCGCGTCCAGGCCTTCATCGTGCCGTGCACGTCCTTGACGAGCTCGCTCTTCGCGGCGAGGAGCTCGTAGCCCTCCGCGTACGCCTGCATGAGGCCGTACTCGATGCCGTTGTGGACCATCTTGGCGAAGTGGCCGGCACCGACCTCGCCCGCGTGGACGAAGCCCTCCTCGCGAGGCCCGTCGGGCCGCAGCGCGTCGAAGATCGGCATGGCGGCCTCCACATGGGCCGGGTCGCCGCCGACCATGAGGCCGTAGCCGTTCTCGAGGCCCCAGACCCCGCCCGAGACACCGACGTCGAGGTAGCCCACGCCCTTCTCGGCCAGCTCGGCGGCGCGTGCCTGGTCCTCCGCGTAGTACGAGTTGCCGCCCTCGATGACGAAGTCGCCGTCGCCGAGCAGGCCGCCCAGCTCGGTGACGACGCCACGCGTCGGCTCACCCGCGGGCACCATCACCCACACGATGCGCGGACCGTCGTCGGGCAGGGCCGCGACGAGGTCGGCGAGGCTCGCGACGTCGGAGACCTCCGGGCGAGGGTCGTAGCCGACGACCTCGATGCCGGCCGCGCGGATGCGCGCCCGCATGTTGTTGCCCATCTTGCCGAGACCGACGAGTCCGATGCGCGAGACCATGCGAGTCCTCCGTGGTGCGGTGATGCGGTCGAGAGACGGGGCGGAGCCGTCCGCGCGGTCAGCCCGCGAAGCGGATCGGCACGAGCAGGTAGCGGTAGTGCGAGGAGTCCTCGCCGTCCAGCGAGTCCTGCCCGGTGAACTCCACGGGCTTGTTCGGGTGCGTGAAGCTCAGGCGCACGAAGTCCGTCCCGAGGGCTCCGAGACCGTCGAGCAGGAACTGCGGGTTGAAGGCCACCGAGATGTCCTCGCCCACGAGCACGGCCTCCAGCGCCTCGGACGCCTGCGCGTCGTCGCCCTGGCCCGCGTCGAGCACGACCTGCCCGTCCGTGAACGACAGCCGGATCGGGGTGTTGCGCTCCGCGACGAGCGACACGCGCTTGGCCGCGTCGATGAGGGGGGCCGTGGGGACGACCGCGTGGATCGGGGTCTCGTCGGGGAACAGCCGACGCACGGCGGGGTAGTCGCCGTCCACGAGCTGCGACGTCGTGTGGCGTCCGCCCGCCTCGAAGCCGATGAGGTCCACCCCGGCACCGGTGTTCAGTCCGACGTTCACGAGGCCGGAGCCGCCGAGCGACTTGGCCACGTCGTTGAGGGTGCGGGCCCGGACGAGCGCGACCGCGGAGTAGCTGGGGGTGACGGGGGTCCACGTGAGCTCGCGGAGCGCCAGGCGGTAGCGGTCCGTGGCGAGGAGGGTAATCTTCTCGCCCTCGATCTCGACCCGGACCCCGGTGAGCAGCGGGAGCGTGTCGTCGCGGCTCGCCGCCACCGTGACCTGCGCGACGGCGTTCGTCAGCTCGTCGCCGGAGACCGTGCCGGAGAGCTCGGGCATGGCGGGGAGGGCGGGGTACTCGTCCACCGGCATGGTGAGGAGCGTGAAGCGGCTCGCGCCACAGGTCACGGTGACCTTGTTGCCCTCGAGGACCACGTCGACCGGCTTCGCCGGGAGCGCGCGGGAGATCTCGGCGAGCAGCCGACCCGACACGAGCACCGTGCCGGGCTCGCTCACCTCGGCGGGGATCTCCGAGCGGGCCGATACCTCGTAGTCGAAGCTGGAGAGACCGATCGTCCCGGAGGCGTCGGCCTCGAGCCGCACGCCAGCGAGCACCGGGGCGGGCGGGCGGGTCGGCAGGGTCCGCGCCGTCCAGGTCACCGCGTCGGCCAGGACATCACGCTCAACCCGGAACTTCATCCCACACCCTCTCGTGCCAACGTCCTGATCGGACTCGATCTTCACATGTGCCGTCCGGCTGCGCCTCGGCGCACGGCTCGTCGTCGGGCTGAGCACGTCCGGACCGCCCGCGCGAGGCTCGGGCGGTGGACGCGAGGAGCTCGGGTCGCAGGTCCGCGCACACGTGTCGTGCATGAACCCTACGCGAGGAGCAGGTCGGGAGGAACTGGAACGACCTGTCCGGGGACGGTCCTGTGCACCGATGTCGTCGCAGCGTCGGCCGGTGCGGACGAGGTGCGTCGATGGCCACCCGTGGGCGGGTGGGGCATCGTGGTCGGAGCGGCGGGCGGAGCGGTCGCGCACGTCGGTCGCCGGAGCGTGATGAAGGCGTGTGGAATTCCCCCTTGATCACACCTTCGTCGTCGTCATAGGGGTTGTGGAATGCGTGGAAAACGGGCGTCTGCGCAGGTCAGCGGGCAGAAATGCGTGTGGACGAACCCGTGGCCCCACTGTGGGAAAGTCGCACGGCCTGTGGGCGGGCGATCTGTCCCCACACGTCGTCCACCGATGAGCGCCTCGTCGTCCACACCATAGGCCCCGTCGTCCACAGTTATCCACAGACGCGTGCACAGCGGGCGGAGACGAGTACCGTCCACAGGCTGTGAACGACGCGCCGTTCCACAGCCGTGCCGGGGAAAACGCTCGTGACTCCGCGGTTTGTGGAGCGCCAGTCGGTGCTGTGGTCGATCGTGGCTCCCCAGATCACGCCGATGTCACAACGCACAGGCCCCTGTGGATGACTGTGGACAACTCGACCCACACGCTGTGTACGAAGCGGTCTGTCGAGCAAGACCGGCGTCGCCGGAACCCTCGCGAGGTCGATATCCACAGGTCGGTGCACCCCGGTGGGGATCTCTGTGGATGCGTGTGGACGACGTCGTGGCCGGCGTCGGAGGACCGGACGTCACGGGCGTCGGCCACCATCGGCGGGGCTGCAACGGCAGCAGGGTGCGCGACGAAGCCGGCGGGGGGTCGTGTCCCGGCCGGCTCACGGCGCAGCAGACCGGCGCGGTCCGGTGACGGGCACCCGTCGCGGGTCGGGAGTCGGCACCACGGGACGGGCCGATCACGTCGTCGTGCGACCACGCCGGGGCGTGTCGAGAGGCGTGCGGCGTGCGGGTTCCCCCCACGGCGACGGGCCTCAGCCCCGGTGCTGCTGCTTGATCCTGCTCGTCAGCTCGGTGACCTGGTTGTAGGTGGACCGTCGCTCCGCCATCTGCTCGGTGATCTTGCGGTTCGCGTGCATGACCGTCGTGTGGTCGCGCCCGCCGAACTGCTGGCCGATCTTCGGCAGCGAGAGGTCGGTCAGCTCACGGCACAGGTACATGGCGATCTGCCGCGCGGTCACCAGGACGCGCGAGCGCGAGCTCCCGCAGAGGTCGTCGATCGTCAGGCCGAAGTACGCGGCCGTCTGCGCGATGATCGCGGCGGGCGTGATCTCCGCGCTGTCCTCGTCGGTGATGAGGTCCTTGAGGACGATCTCGGCGAGCGGAAGGTCGACCTGCTGGCGGTTGAGGTTCGCGAAGGCCGTCACCCGGATCAGCGCGCCCTCGAGCTCGCGGATGTTCGTCGAGATGCGGGAGCCGATGTAGGAGAGCACGTCGTCCGGGGCCGCGAGCCGCTCGCTCGACGCCTTCTTGCGGAGGATCGCGATGCGCGTCTCGAGGTCCGGCGGCTGGACGTCGGTGATGAGACCCCACTCGAAGCGGGAGCGGAGCCGGTCCTCGAACCCGTTGAGCTGCTTGGGCGGCAGGTCGGACGTGATGACGACCTGCTTGTTGGCGTTGTGGAGGGCGTTGAAGGTGTGGAAGAACTCCTCCATCGTCTGTTCCTTGCCCTGGAGGAACTGGATGTCGTCGATGAGGAGGACGTCCACGTCCCGGTAGCGGCGCTGGAACGCGCCCGCCTTGCCCTCACCGATGGAGTTGATGAAGTCGTTGGTGAACTCCTCGGAGTTCACGTAGCGCACGCGGACGTTCGGGTAGAGGTTGTGCGCGTAGTGGCCGATCGCGTGCAGCAGGTGCGTCTTGCCGAGTCCCGAGTCCCCGTAGATGAACAGCGGGTTGTAGGCCTTGGCCGGCGCCTCGGCGACGGCGACCGCCGCCGCGTGCGCGAACCTGTTCGACGACCCGATGACGAACGTCTCGAAGACGTACTTGGGGTTGAGCCGGCTCGGCTCGGCCTGCGGGCGCGGCGGGGGAGGGGGCGGGAGGTCGGGAAGACCGTCGTCCGGTTCGATGTACGGGCGCTCGACGGCGGGACGGGAAGCCGGCGCGACGACGGGGTCCGAGCTGAGCTCCGGGTCGACCGTGATGCCGAAGCGGACGTCGCGGCCGAGGCACGAGGACATCGCCGTGACGAGCTCGTCGCGCACGCGGGTCTCGAGGTACGTGCGGGTCTGCTCGTGCGGCACCGCGATGAAGACCGTGTCGTCGAGGATCGCGAGCGGCTTGGCGAGCCGGATGAATGCGATCTGCCGTGGTGTGATGTCCGGGCTCGCCTCGAGGATGCTCAGGGTCTGCGCCCAGACGTCGGCGATGTTCTCGTCCGGGTTGGCCACGGGCAGTTCCTCACAGGTCGAGGGTGTGCGCCGGCGCGCGGAGCCGACCGTCGAGCGCGCGCTGACGTGCCGGGCGGGGTGCGCCGACGAAGGAGGGTCACGGGTGTGGTGATGCTGAGGTCGATCGTGCCATGGGAACCCCTCGTCCACATAGTTGTCCACAGGCTGTGGGTTGTAGGGTGAGGATGGTCTCAGCCTCTGAAGGGGCGCTGGTGGGGCCGCGGCGCCGCGGGCTCCGCGCCGCGGCGTATCTCACCGCTCCTGGTTTGACCCGGGGGGGTCGCGCAGCGTAACGTCAGACAGCCGTTCCAGGTGTTCTTGGCGCGCCCGCGTGGAGGAGACTCGACACGAGGCCTCGCGTCGTGAGCTGCCTGCAAGGATCCGGTGCCCCCAGCAATGGCCCACTCGATCTGCGTGCCTGGACGGCGTGCGTGCGGGAGACCGCACGGTGCACCACCTGAACCACAGACAGGCTCCAACCGGGACCTGTCACTGCATCGTCGAGGACATAGACGGTGTACCTCCCCGACGTTCTTGGAGTACCTCGTGAGCAAGCGGACCTTCCAGCCGAACAACCGGCGCCGGGCGAAGACCCACGGCTTCCGGCTGCGCATGCGGACCCGTGCCGGCCGCGCCATCCTGGCTGCCCGCCGTCGCAAGGGCCGCACCGAGCTCTCTGCCTGATCCCCCGTGCTCCCCGCGGCGCACCGACTGCGCCGTTCCGTCGATTTCGAGCGGGCGGTGCGCCGCGGCGTGCGTGCGGGTAGGTCGACCGTGGTCGTGCACCTCTCGGAGGATCTCGAGGGGGATGCGCAGCCACAGGTCGGCTTCGTCGTCTCCAAGGCAGTGGGGAACGCGGTGCACCGCAACCTCGTGAAGCGTCGCCTGCGTGCCGCGACCGCGGCGCGCCTCGCCGTGCTGCCCGCGCACGGGCGCGCCGTCGTCCGCGCGCTCCCCGCCTCGGCGGTGGCGTCCTTCGACACGCTGAGCGCCGACCTCGACCGAGGCCTCGAGGGTGCGGTCCGACGCCTTCACGAACGCTCGGGCGTGGATCGATGACGACCACGCACCCGGTCGACGCTCCCGGCGCGGCGTTCCCCGAGGACGTCGACGGGCCTCCCGGCATCGTGCGTCGCGTCGTCGCCGTGCTGCGACGCGTCCCCGCTCTCACCCTCATCGGCATGATCCGGGCCTATCAGTCGGTGATCTCCCCGATGACCGGGCCGACGTGCAAGTACTACCCGTCCTGCTCCCAGTACGCCCTCACGGCGGTGCGTCGTCACGGCGCCCTGCGCGGAACGGGCCTCGCCCTCTGGCGGCTGCTGCGCTGCAACCCCTGGAGCCTCGGTGGGGTCGACGACGTTCCGCCGGCACGACACACGCACTAGTCCGCAGCCCGACACCGGGCGATTCACAAGCTTTGTCTGAAGTTGAGGGAGCAGTCACCGATGGACTTCTTCGCGTTCCTCGCCCCGATCGAGTGGGTCGTGGCGTGGATCATGTACCTCTGCCACCAGGGTCTCGTGTTCCTCGGGTTCTCCGACGGTCCTGGCCCGGCGTGGGTCCTGTCGATCGTCGGCCTCGTCATCATCATCCGCATCCTGCTGATCCCGCTGTTCTTCAAGCAGATCAAGGCGTCGCGCGGCATGCAGATGCTGCAGCCCGAGATGCAGGCGATCCAGAAGAAGTACAAGGGCAAGACGGACCCGGCGTCCCGCGAGGCCATGAGCCGCGAGACGATGGAGCTGTACCGCAAGCACGGGACGAACCCCTTCGCGTCCTGCATGCCGATCCTCTTGCAGTCGCCGATCTTCTTCGCGCTCTTCCGTGTGCTGAACGGCCTGGTGCCGATCTCCGACGGGTCCTCCAAGCCGATCGGGCCGATCGATGCCTCCGTCGCGAGCGACATCGAGAGCTCCTCGGTCTTCGGGGCCCAGCTCTCCGACGTCTTCCTGCGGAGCAGCGACCTGCAGACCAAGATCGTCATCGCGGTCCTCATCGTTGCGATGTGCGCCACGACGTTCTTCACGCAGCGCCAGCTCACGATGAAGAACATGCCGAAGGCGGCGCTCGAGGGCCCGATGGCGTCGACGCAGAAGATGATGCTCTATGTCTTCCCGTTCATCTTCGCCGTCTCCGGTGTCAACTTCCCGGTCGGTGTGCTCGTGTACTGGACGACGACCAACCTCTGGTCGATGGGTCAGCAGTTCTACACGATCCGCCGCATGCCCGCGCCCGGTTCCGAGGCGGAGCGGCTCCTCAAGGAGCGCCAGGCCCGTAAGCGTGCGGCGAAGGGGATCGTCGAAGATGCCACGCCCGTGATTGAGCAGCCGCGCGGTCAGCGTCAGCAGCCGAAGCGCAAGGACCGGCAGAAGGGCGCGCCTCGGCCGGTCGGGACGACCACGCCGAGAGTCGAGGACGCTCCCGTGGAGGATGCTCCGAAGGCGGCGGACGAGTCCAGGACGTCTGACGGCGCGAAGGGCTCCCCGGCCTCCGGGGCAGCCAAGCCCGCGCCCAAGAAGAAGAAGCAGAAGTAGACCCGCGCGCGTGCGCGCCCCCGCCGTGAGGAGCACCGTCATGACGCCTACCGAGACCCCCGCACCTGAAGACGCCGTCACCGACGAGTCGACGCGCGAGACCACCAGCCTGGAGGAGGAGGGTGAGATCGCAGCGGACTACCTCGAGGAGCTGCTCGACATCGCCGACCTCGACGGGGACATCGACATCGACGTCGAGCACGACCGGGCAGCGGTCGAGATCGTCGCCGACGACCCCGGCGCGCTGCGTGCCCTCGTGGGTGACGGAGGGGAGGTCCTCGACGCACTTCAGGAGCTCACGCGTCTCGCGGTGCAGGCGCGGACCGGGGAGCGAAGCCGTCTGATGCTGGACGTCGCCGGCTTCCGCGCCGATCGACGTCGGGAGCTCACCGCCCAGGCTGAGGAGGCGATCGCGCGTGTTCGCTCGGGTGGGACGAAGGTCTCGCTGGAGCCGCTGAATGCGTTCGAGCGCAAGGTGATCCACGACGCGGTGGCCGCTGCTGGCCTCCGCAGCGACTCCGAGGGCGTTGAGCCGCAGCGCTACGTGGTGATCTACCCCGAAGACTGACGCTGCTCTGTCGGACCTCGTTCGCCCCTCGTTTCACGTGAAACGAGGGGCGAACGTCGTGCGGTGCAGACGCCGGCGTCGGCCTTGATAGCGGCCCGGGCGCATGCCTCCAGTCGGAGGACCGGGTCCTGTGGTCTTTGATGCGACAGAGTCTCGGCTGTGATCAGGGTCGGCTTCACGCGCGGCATCGAGGACAACGGCGAGGTGATCGTGCTTGCTGGACGTGGAGTCGGGAGACACGATCGAGTTTCAACGTTCGCTGGCCCACGACCCGCACGACGTGAGGCTGGGCATGGGTACCTACGCGTCGTGCGTGGTGGTGCAGCCGTGCACTACGGCGGCCTTGTTCGGTTCGGCATGCCGGGCAACGTCCTGACGCTGGTACTGGATCCTGAGGCGCCCGCAGTGCTTGAGCTGCCCGACCTGCTCGAGCTCGTCGTGGAGAGTGCAGCTGCCGAGATCATCGAGCAGCACCTACCTCGGATCGTGGCGTCGACCCGGTGATCGCGGTGTGCTCGGCGCTCCGGTCACGATCACTGCGAGAACGGGGCGCCCCCTCGGTAGACGAGCGCGTGCTTGTGGTAGCGGGTCACGAGTGCTCGCCATTGCTCGATGCGGTTGAAGGAGCGCTGGACCGTGCTGCGGTCCCGGTAGGTGGCAGGGTCGTAGGTCACGGGGCGGTCGCCGCATAATGCGCGTCGGTGACACTGTGCCCGCTGGTCGCAGGGTTCGAGCACGACCGCGAGGATGCCGCAGCGGCGCGGCGCGGCGCGGGTCGCGCGCGACGAGTGCGCCTTGTCTCCAGTACGGCATGTGCCGCCGGCGGGGCGTCGGTCCTGCTGGGGGACGCGGATCGTGTCGAGCGGCGGCGGGCACGTCGGGCCTCACCGCCCTGGCTCGGTCATACGAGCACTGCGAGCGGTCCGCCCGTCGCCGCCGGCTGCGGCGTGGATCCTCGTCGACGGGCGGCCCTGGCACCGGCCCGGGCGTGGTCAGCAGTACGTGCCGTACCGAACCCTGGTAGTTCGCCAGTACCCGCTGTGGTCCGGGGCGACGTGCGCGGCGTGCTGGTGCGCCCGGTTGATCGTGGGAGTCCAGGCTCACGGCCGGGCGACACTCCTACTCGCGTCCGCGCGAGCCTGCCAGGCAGTCAGGATCTCGTCCCAGGCCGGCCTCGGGAGAGCCACGCGTGCATCCGCGCCCGATGCCAAGGGGCGAACCGTCCGGGGACATCACGCACACGCGCCCGGTCCGCTGCCGGTGAACCAACCCCTCCAGGGGCTGACGATCATCACGCGACGGACGCGACCCGGCCCGACAGGGTCGGCATCAACGCACCGGTCATCGGCCACTGCGCGTCCGACGGCACCTGCCGCGGTCCACGACGGCACGTTCTGCGGCCTCGTGGATGCCGGGGGAGGAGGACTGGTCCTGGTGACTGGCGACCGTTGCGGGCGTCCGCCTCGGCGGGCGTCGTCGGTGTGCGGGGTCGGGGCGGCGGGGTGCACCGATGCGGCTGGATGGCGGCCGGTGCTCCGCGGGTCGACGGGATCAGGTCGTGATCAAGCACGCCGACGGTCGTTTCACGTGAAACGATATGGCGTGCCCAGTGACGAGGAAGCAGAGGAGCCGATGCGCGACCTGGTGGACGGCCACGCAGAGCCAGAGATCTCACGGGAGGCGCTGACCGAGTACTTCGGTGCGTCGTACCCGACCATCGAACGGTTTGCCGATCGCCTGCGTGAGGAGGGCGAGCTGCGGGGACTGATCGGTCCTCGCGAGGTGCATCGCATCTGGGACCGACACATCTTGAACTCTGCCGCGGTCGTCCCGTTCCTCCCGGAGTCAGGGCTCATCGCGGACATCGGATCTGGCGCCGGACTCCCCGGAGTCGTGATCGCTGCGATGCGGCCGAGTGCTTCCGTCTACCTGGTCGAGCCGATGGAGCGGCGGTGCGCCTGGTTGTCGGAGATCGCCGCGGACCTGAATCTCTCGAACATCGAGGTGAAGCGGGGGCGTGCTGAGGAGTACCACGATGCGTTCGAGTGCGACGTCGTGACGTCTCGCGCCGTCGCCGCGCTGGACAAGCTGGTCCGGCTCTCGCTTCCCCTCGTCCGACCAGGCGGCGAGATGATCGTCCTGAAGGGCCGCAATGTAGCGCGGGAGATCGAGCCCGCTCGCAAGGTGCTGCGACGCCTCAAGGGGGGCGAGCCCGAGATCGTGGTCGCGCCGACCATCCCCGGTGTGGAGAGCACCACCGTCGTACGCATCGTGCGGCAGACTGGAGCACGCTGAACCCGCCCCTCGGCGTCAGCACGGCTGTCTGACGACACGGGGCGACGAGCGCCCGACATCCACCGATGAGTGGGCCGGACGGCGCATGCTGGGACGCGACGACGGAGAGGATGAGACGCGTGACGGATAGCCCTGTCGACCCTGGGGAGCCTCAGGATCGGTCGGCGACGTCTCTCTCGCAGGACGGGGGAGGGGTGCAGAATCCCGACAGCGAGGACGACCGGAGAGCTGCGCTGATGGCGAGCCTGCCGGTCACGGACGAGTCGACGCCGCTCGCCGCGCAGCTGGCGGAAGACGCCAGGCGTCGCATCGACCTCCAAGGTCGACGCTTCCCGCGCCCGGTGTCGACGCGCATCATCACAGTGGCGAACCAGAAGGGCGGCGTGGGGAAGACCACGACGACGGTGAATCTCGCTGCCGGCCTTGCACTGTCAGGGCTCAACGTGCTCGTCATCGACAACGATCCCCAGGGCAACGCGTCGACCGCGCTCGGGGTCGAGCACCGCGCGGGAACGCCGTCGGTCTACGACGTCCTGGTCGACGGCGATCCACTCGCCAGTGCGGTCCAGCAGTGCCCCGACATCCCGACGCTGTGGTGCGTGCCGGCGACGATCGACCTCTCCGGGGCGGAGATCGAGCTGGTCTCTCTCGTTTCACGTGAAACACGGCTCCGCCGCGCTCTGGACGAGTACCTCGCGGGGCGAGAACGGGAGGGCCTGGCCCCGATCGACTACGTCCTGGTCGACTGCCCGCCGAGCCTCGGGCTTCTCACCGTGAACGCTTTCGTCGTCGGTCGAGAGGTGCTCATCCCGATCCAGTGTGAGTACTACGCACTCGAGGGACTGAGCCAGCTCCTCAAGACGATCGAGCTCATCAAGTCGCACCTCAACCCCGGCCTGCACGTCTCGACGATCTTGCTGACGATGTACGACGGGCGAACCAATCTCGCCCAGCAGGTGGCGGCAGAAGTGCGTGAGCACTTCCCCGAACAAACCCTGCGGACAACGGTCCCGCGCTCCGTGCGCATCTCAGAGGCACCGAGCCACGGGCAGACGGTGATGACGTACGACCCCGGGTCGACCGGTGCGCTCGCGTACCTCGAGGCAGCGCGTGAACTGACGGAACGCGGTGCGAACCGGCCCGGGGACCGCGACCTCGAGACCCTCCCGGGGCGCGGTTCGAGTCGCGTCGACGGTGGTAGCCCCGAGTCTGCGTCCGAGACCGTACGAACGGAACACGAGTTTGCCGGCACCATCGGTGGTCCCGGCCTGCGGCAGGAGGAACTGCGATGAGCGAGAAGCGTCGAGGGCTCGGCCGGGGGCTGGGGGCTCTCATCCCGACCAGCTCGGAGGGGAAGCGACCGGTCGACGTCTTCTTCCCGAGCCCTGCGCCCGAGGAGACGGCGCGCGGCGACGCACCGACCGCGGGTGCTTCTGCGGGAGGTTCGGCCGAGGGCGGTGGGACGGACGGTACTCCCGTCGTCACCCTCGTCACGGAGACCGGTTCAGGTCCTGCGGACCTGGATGCCCTCACGTCGCTTTCGGCTCACGATCTCGCGGAGCTCGAGGCGGTGAGCTCCGGCGAGCGCGGTGTGCTCAGCGGGGACGAGAACGCTGCTGACCTGCATGCACCCGACGGCGCAGCGGAGGGGACGCAGCGAAGCGGTGGAACGAAGCGCTCTGTGGACGAACCCGGGAGTGCTGTTTCACGTGAAACGGCCCCTGCCACACCGAAGGGCGAGGAGTCGACGGGGGACGCGGTCGCGGAACTGCCTCAGGAGAAGCTCGGGGGCGAGGCGACCCACAACCCCGAGGAGTGGACGGGCGGCGCTGCCGATGACCTCGTACCGGTCCCTGGCGCGCGATTTGCCGAGGTACCGACGGCGTCGATCCGTCCGAACCCGCGCCAGCCGCGCACGGTCTTCGACGAAGGCGAGCTCGACGAGCTGGTGGGCTCTATCCGCGAGATCGGCGTCCTTCAGCCGATCGTCGTCCGTCCCGTCCCCGGGGAGGACGGTTCCTTCGAGCTGATCATGGGGGAGCGGAGGTGGCGCGCCACGCAGGCCGCCGGGCTCGACGTCATTCCCGCGATCATCCGGGAGACGGACGATGCCGACCTGCTGCGTGACGCACTCCTCGAGAACCTGCACCGCAGCGCCCTCAACCCCCTCGAGGAGGCGGCGGCGTATCGTCAGCTGCTGGACGATTTCGGATGCACTCACGAGGAGCTCGCTGAGCGCATCTCGCGTAGTCGCCCGCAGATCTCGAACACCCTGAGGCTTCTACGTCTCCCTCCCCTGGTGCAACGGCGGGTCGCGGCGGGCGTCCTCTCCGCCGGTCATGCGCGCGCGCTGCTGGGTCTCACCGACGGTGCGGAGATCGAGCGCCTTGCCCAGAGAATCGTCGCAGAAGGACTCTCGGTCCGGGCGACCGAGGAGATCGTCGCGATGGGTGGTCTGGACGCGCAGCGCCGCGCGCCGCGCGCGCCGCGGGCAGGTCAGCGCTCCGCGGCGATCGACGAGCTCGCGCATCGCCTCTCCGACCGCTTCGAGACGCGCGTGAAGGTCGATCTCGGCAAGAACAAGGGGCGCTTGACGGTCGAGTTCGCATCTGTCGAGGACCTGAACCGGATCCTCGACGTGATGGCGCCGGACGACCCGGGCCTTCTGCGCAAGTAGTGCGACCAGGGTGCGGGCGTCACGCGCAGCGTGATGCAGGCGCCGAGGCCGGGACTGTCGTGGATGCGCATGAGTATCCGCGGCAGTCTCGGCCTTATGCGTAACCCGCGAGGGTGATTGTCGGCGCTTCCACTGCATCCGCGCAGGATGGACGCCTGCGAGTCGTCGACGTGCCGTGGGGCTCGGGTTGACGGGCTCTCAAGCAGCCCGGCGGAGAACCACGATCCCCGACCGCCGCTCGGCCATCCTTGTCCGCATGTGGCACTGCTGATCATCGCGGACGCTCGGTCCTTGAGCTGCGCCCCTGGCGATCCCACACGCGATATCCAACCCCGTGCCCGTCGATGTCCGATTTCGCGCCCGCTCTCTGCGTCGCTCGACCGACCAGACGGTGGTGCGCCCCGCGCCCACAACGTCGAGGCGCCGCCGCCTCCCGACGGGTCACGCACGCTGTGGGCACGTGGCTGCGAGGCTGTCACCGGGTCACGTTTCACGTGAAACGAGCGCACGTGTGAGGCGGGACGGTCGAGTCGATCCGCGGAGGGGCTGCCGCGACGTAGGGCTGCGGGGGTAGACGTGTTTGCGTCGCGAGCGGTTCAGGTTTCCGGGGCGCGACTCGGCGATACCTGGCTTCGGGACGCTCTGAACGTGCGCCGGATCGCGCCGGTGTCGATGCACCGCTGGGGTGGGGCTGTGCTCGTTCTCCTGCCATGCCGAGCTCTCGCTGAGCCTGGACATCGGGCAGGGTTCGCGGCTCCTCGTGCCATTAAAGAGGTGCGGTTTCACGTGGAACACTGGCTCACAGCCGGAGATTTGTCGTTTCACGTGAAACGAGACGCAGGCCGAGCGTAGCCACGTGCGCCAGCTCGACGGAGCGTTGTGCGATATCCGGCACGCGTCCCGGCTCTCCCGGGCCTCACCGGGGGATGGCAGATTGCCCGTGCGCACGCCTCGTCGCAAAGCCTCGTCCGCTCACGGACGCGTCGAGCGCATAATCCAGCACCGAGCGGGTAAGCACCTCGTGGTGCCCGACGTTGGCGAGAAGTCGCCGCGAGGCCCCAAGAACGAGGGTCTGTGACAAGCCACAACCCTGTCGGTGATACGTGCAGTTCGCGCAGGCCGATACGTGCGCCAGACTTCTGCGAGAACCGGCACAGCCTTCCGTGCGAGACAGGACGATGGCGAGGCTTCCCGACGGTGCCGACACCGCACGATCGGGTCCCTCACGGGATCGTCATGACCTCCGAGGAGCGCGGGGCGCTCTCATGCGGTCATCTCCGTTGTCGCCGGTCCACCGGACGAGCAGCGGGATCACCGGCCGGGTCGTGGGCTCGAGCGGTGCACGGTCGACGCCAGCCCCACGAGTACCCGGCAGGTGTCATACCCCGTCCGTCGGCCGAAGTTGCCTGAGGTGACGTGCGGCACCGGGCGGGGTGGGAGACGGACGACCGTCGGGCTCGCTCGCGTGTGGACCGAGAGCCGACGGGAGAGTCAGGACGAGCTGACGAGCCGGCCCCGGAGGACGGGTCCGCGGAACGGACCGACGGGAGCGCGAGCCATGATCGCTCGGTGTGGGACCCGGACGTCGGCGGGGAGTTCCTCTCGGCCGTCAGGGGCGGCACCCAAACACTCTCCCACAGAGAGGACACAGAAAGGATCGGGCGTCGCTGGTCCTTCCGTCAGGTCCCCGGGTGAAGGGCCTTAGGGTCAGATCCGATCTCCGTGGGGAGCCAGTTCGAGTACCACCAGACACGGCGCGACCAAGCGAGCAAAGACCAGCGAGCCAAGACCAGGCGAACTCAGACCAGGCGAACTCAGACCAGACGAACTCAGACCAGGCGAACTCAGACCAGGGCAGGCAAGCGCCGCGGCGAAGGGCGAGGACTGCCGACCGGTCGAGCGACCGTCAGCGCGACGTTCCACGTGAAACAGGGGACCGACGGCGCGTCCGTCGGACCGATGCCGGTCAGTGGCGCACGTGGGCGTTCACGAGCGAACGGTAGAGACGACCGAGGTCGAGCCCGGCGGCGCGCGCTGCCTGGGGGAGGAGGGAGGTCTCGGTCATGCCGGGCGCGACGTTGACCTCGAGGAACTGCACGACGCCGTCCTGGTCGAGGATCACGTCGGTACGCGACAGGTCGCGCAGCCCGAGGGCGACGTGCGCCCGAACGGCCACCTCGCGGACGATGCGGAGCACGTCGTCGTCCAGGCGAGCCGGGGCGAAGTACTCGGTCCGACCGGGGTTGTAGCGCGCGTCGAAGTCGTACGGCCCGGTCGTGACGATCTCGACAGGCGGCAGCGCCTCGGGCCCCTGGCCGAGGTCGACGACGCTGACCGCGAGCTCCACGCCACGCACGGCGCGCTCGATGAGCGCGACGTCCCCGTACGCGAAGCAGTCGACCATGGCGCGTGGAAGCTGGTCGGCACGTTCGACGAGGGTCACGCCCAGTGCCGAACCGCCATGGGTCGGCTTGACGACCAGGGGGAGCCCCAGGCGTGCGACCACGGCGTCCAGGACGGGCTGGGCGCCGAGCTCTCGGAACAGGCTCTGCGGGAGGGTCACGTACTCGGGCGTGCACAGACCCGCGCCGAGCACGACGCTCTTCGCGACGGGCTTGCTCCAGGCCGCCCGGCTCTCCCGCGGCCCGGTGCCGACATAGGGGACCCCGACGAGCTCGAGCACGTCACGGATCGAGCCGTCCTCGCCGCTCGCGCCGTGCAGGAGCGGCCACACGACGTCCGGGCGGGTCGCGGCGAGGAAGGGAAGGAGATCGGCGTCGACGTCGTGGACCGTCACGTCGAGGTCGGCGGCGCGCAAGCTCTCGGCGACGCGGCGCCCTGACCGCAGCGAGACGTCGCGCTCGTGGGAGAGCCCGCCGGCGAGGATCGCGACGTGCCCGCCCGGGGGCACGTCGTCGTCGGGCCGGAGGAGGTGAAGGTGCTGGTCAGGGCGCTGCGTCTCGCTCGGGGCGGCGGTGGCAGCCTCGCCCGCGGCCGTCGGGGTACCCGTGGTCGTGTCCACTGTTGACGGACTCCTGTTCGGTGCCGGCGTCGCCCGGTGAGGGCCGCTCGGCGTCGTGGTGAGGTGCTTCAGGCCAGGTTGGGCGAGGGGTTCTCGACGTCCGTGACGTCGGGGTCGAGCTCGGCGTTCGTCCCGAAGATCTCGACCAGCTCCTGCTCGGCGTTGACGACCCCGGCGAGGCGACGGACTCCCTCACGGATCCGCTCGGGGGTCGGGAAGCAGTAGGACAGGCGCACGTGGCTCGAGCCGGTGCCGTCCGCGTAGAAGGCGGTGCCCGGCACGTAGGCCACGCGCGCCGTGACGGCGCGCGGGAGCATGGACCGTGCGTCGAGGCCCTCGGGGAGCTGGACCCACGTGTAGAAGCCGCCGTCGGGCACCGTCCAGCGGGCCGAGGGGAGGTGCTCGGAGAGAGCGCCGATCATGGCGTCCCGGCGTTCCCGGTAGAGCTCGCGGAACTGCTTGATCTGACCCTTCCAGTCGCACGTGTCGAGGTAGGCGGCGATGGCGAGCTGCGAGGCGTTCGATGGGCAGAGGATCGCCGACTCGCTCGCGAGGACGAGCTTCTCGCGGACCGCGTGGGGTGCGACGACCCAGCCGACGCGGTATCCCGGGGCGAAGGTCTTGGAGAACGACCCGAGGTACAGGACGCCGTCCTCGTCGAGCGAGCGGAGGGCGGGGAGCGTCTGCCCGTCGAAGCCCAGGAGGCCATAGGGGTTGTCCTCGATGACCAGGACGCCGTAGCGCTGCGCGATCTCCAGGATGCGCGGGCGACGCTCTGCGGTGAGGGTCACCCCGGCCGGGTTGTGGAAGTTCGGCACGGTGTAGAGCAGCTTGACGCGGCGACCGTCCGCCGCGAGGCGGGCGAGCGTCTCCTCGAGGGCCTCGGGGACGAGGCCGTGCTCGTCGAGCGGCACGTGCACGACGTCGGCCTGGTACGAGCGGAAGACGCCGAGGGCACCCACGTAGCTCGGCGCTTCGGCCACGACGACGTCGCCGGGGTCGACGAAGATCCGGGTCACGAGATCGAGCGCCTGCTGCGACCCCGTCGTGACCACGACGTCGTCGGGGTGACACTCGATGCCCTCGAGCCGGACCACGTCCAGGATCCGCTCGCGGAGCGTCTCGTCGCCCTGCCCGGAGCCGTACTGGAGCGCAGTCGCCCCGCGTGTCGCGACGAGACGCTGCATGGTGTCGGCGATCTGGTCGAGCGGGAGTCCTTCGAGGTACGGCATACCGCCGGCGAGCGACACGACCTCGGGCCGGTTCGCCACCGCGAACAGCGCCCGGATCTCCGACGCTCGCATCCCGTGCGCTCGCTCTGCGTAGGCACCGAACCACGGGTCGAGGCGGGTGCCGCTGGGAGCGGGCTGCTGCGGGGGAGTCGTCGGTCCAGTCACGACCCCCAGTGTCGCACGGGGCATCGGGGGATCCCGTGAAGACGCCGGAGGGCGGACCGCGGTGCTCGCGGTCCGCCCTCCGGCGGGGTGCTCGGGTGCGGCTCAGACGGTCGTGGCGAGCACGGCGTCGATCTCCTCGGTGAGCGCCCGCTTGGGACGCGCACCGATGATCGACTTCTGGAGCTCGCCGCCCACGTAGACGTTCAGCGTGGGGATCGACACGATGCCGTAGGCGCCGGTCGTCTCGGGGTTCGCGTCGGTGTCGAGCTTGGCGATCTTGATCTTGCCGTCGTACTCCTCGGCGAGCTCCTCGAGGATCGGCGCGACCTGGCGGCACGGGCCGCACCACGTCGCCCAGAAGTCGACGAGGACGGGGACCTCGGACTCGAGGACCTCGGCACGGAAGGTGTCGTCGGTGACCGGAACGGTCGGCATGGTGGCCTCCTGCGGTAGGACTCGGTGGACGGGGGACGCTGGTTCAGGCCTGGAGCTCGGCGAGCGCCTCGGGCAGCTCGTCGGGGTTCAGCGTCTGCGGGGTGCCGGCGAGGTCCTCCAGGCCGGCGGCGTCGGCGAGCTCGGTGAGGTAGCGCTGCGCGTCGAGCGCGGCGGCGCACCCCGAGCCGGCCGCCGTGATGGCCTGGCGGTAGGTGTGGTCGACGGCGTCGCCGCACGCGAACACGCCCTCGAGGTTGGTCGCGGTGGTGCGCCCGACGACCTGGATGTAGCCCTCCTCGTCCAGGTCGATCTGACCCTTGACGAGCTCGGTGCGGGGCTCGTGACCGATGGCCACGAACAGGCCGGTCGCGGGGAGCTCGCGCTCCTCGCCGGTCACGGTGTCGCGCAGCGTGAGCCCCTCGACCTTGTTCTCGCCGCCGATGCCGGCGACCTCGCTGTTCCAGGCGAACTCGATCTTCGGGTCGTTGAGCGCGCGGTCCGCCATGATCTTCGACGCGCGCAGCTCGTCGCGGCGGTGGACCAGCGTGACCTTCTCGGCGAACCGGGTCAGGAACGTCGCCTCCTCCATCGCGGAGTCGCCCCCGCCGACGACGGCGATGTGCTGGTCGCGGAAGAAGAACCCGTCGCACGTCGCGCACCAGGACACCCCGCGCCCGGACAGGCGCTTCTCGTCGTCCAGTCCGAGCTCGCGGTAGGCGGACCCGGTCGCGAGGATGACGGCGCGGGCGCGGTAGGTGTCGCCGTTGCCCGTCACGACGGTCTTGACCGGCCCCTCGAGGTCGAGCAGCGTGGCGTCGTCCCACTCGATGCGCGCGCCGAACCGCTCGGCCTGCTTCCGCATGTTCTCCATGAGGTCGGGGCCCATGATCCCGTCGGGGAAGCCGGGGAAGTTCTCGACGTCCGTCGTGTTCATCAGCGCACCGCCGGCGGTGACGGAGCCCGCGAGCACGAGCGGGGCCAGGCCCGCGCGCGCCGCGTAGATCGCCGCGGTGTACCCCGCGGGACCGGACCCGACGACGATCAGGTTCTGGACGGCTGACTGCTCGGTCACGTGCTCTCCTCGATGCTCGGTGCGTGGCGGCCGACCACGCGAGAGTGTGAACGCCGCCGGGGCGGCTTCTGTTCCACGGTACGGGTGTCGGGCACGCTACGCCGGACCCGAGGCCGGGCGCGTCCGCCGTCCGTGCGGCCGCTCCCGGGGCGCCGCGTCACGCAAGCTCACCGCACACGGAGAGGGCCGTCGCGCACGACGGCCCTCTCCGTGTCACGAGATGAGGATCTCGTTGATCTCCGCGCGGAACTCGCCGGCCGGGTTCTGCGGGAGCTCGGTGAACCACAGCACGATCGACTCCGCCTCGACCGGCTGGTCGAACGTGAACTCCGCACCGGGGGCCAGCGGCCCCGACGCGAGCACGGTGCCCTCGGTGGGAGTGTCCGGGCTGGTCGCCCGGATCTCGACGTGGCCGCCGTTCGCCGCGGTGTCGATGACGACCGTCGAGACGGGCGCCTTCTGCTCGAGCGTGACCGCGAACCCGATCCCGGAGCGCAGACCGGCGAAGTCCGCCGCGTTGTACCGGCGCGAGATCCAGGTCGTGTCCGGCTGCTGGTCGTAGGCGAGCGGCGCCAGCTCGGGGTGCTCGCCGTCGTTGTTGCCCGAGGCGTCGCCCTCGGGGTCCAGGGCCTGGCCCGAGGCGATCACGGGGCGGACCTCCGGGGCCGGAGGAGCCTGCTCGCCGTCCGCTGTGCCCTCTCCGCCCTCGGCCGGAGCCTGCGACCCCTCACCCGTCGGTTCCTCGCTCGTCTGGAGCGCGGGTCCGAACCCGTCGAACGCGGTGTTCACCGCCCACACGACCCCCCACACCACGAGGCCGAGGACGAGCACGAGGACGATCGGGGTGGCGTTGAACCGGCGCGGCCCGCGCCGGCTCGGCGCGGGTTCGCTCCAAGCCTGCGGCGCCTCCGTGGTCGGGGGCACGGGAGGCGGTGCGGCCGCGTACTGCAAGGGCGCGGTCCCGGCGTCGTAGCCCGCGGGGGGCGGCGGGACCGCGTATCCCGCGGTCGCCGCGTCCGGCGCGGGTGGCGGGACTGCTGCCGTGGCGCCCGTGGCG
This sequence comes from Cellulosimicrobium cellulans, assembly GCF_016921195.1. Classification (GTDB taxonomy): domain Bacteria; phylum Actinomycetota; class Actinomycetes; order Actinomycetales; family Cellulomonadaceae; genus Cellulosimicrobium; species Cellulosimicrobium cellulans_F. The sequence goes on along the minus strand of NZ_JAFGYF010000001.1, from coordinate 85,269 downwards.
GCCCCGGCGGCGTACGCCCCGCCCGGACCGGCGGAGCCCGGCACGTCTCCCACGCGGTGGATGCGTCCTGTCGTCGGGCGCCGCACCGGCGGTGCGGGCGGCGGCGTCCCCGGGGGCGCGCTCGTCGCACCGTCGAACGCCGTGCGGACGGACTGGCGGCTCACGCCCGCGGTCGCGGGCTGCACGAACGACGGGAGCGCCGCGACGACCGAGACCTCGCCCCACGGCTCGACCGCGCCGACGACGTCGGCGGGGGAGCGGGGCGCGTCACCCGCGGGCGGCGCCGTCCACTCCTCGACCGTGCCGTGGGTGCCGGCGAAGGCCTGCGCGCACAGCGCGTCCAGCTCCGCGGGCACGTCCGGGCGGACGGCGGAGAGCGGGAGGACCCCGTCGGCCGCACGCTGCGCGGGGAGGGGGTGGATGGCCTCCGGGGCGATCCACGGGACGTCCAGGGACGGCCCGGCCCAGCGCGCCGTCATCGCGTAGTAGAGGAGTGCGACGAGGCCGACGGCGTCGGCGCGCGACGTCAGGTCGGCGTCGTGCTGGTCGTGACCCGCCACGCCGGCGTCCAGCCCGAGGCCCGTGACGAGGACCCGGCTCCCGTCGACGCGGAGCGCGTCGGGCCGCAGCGCGAGGTGGTGGACGCCGCGGCGCCGGGCGACCTCCAGCGCGGCCGCGGCCTCGCCGACGATCGCACGCGCCTGCTGCGGGTCGACGATGCCGCCCGCGACGACCTCGCTCAGCGTGATGCCCGTGTAGCGCTCGGTGACGACGTACGCGACGCCGTCCTCCGCCCCGACGTCGAGCACGCGGGTGAGGCGCGGGTCGACGACGAGCGCGGCGCGCCGGGCGGAGTCGAGGGCGTCGGCGACGTGCGCGCCGGAGACCAGCGAGACCCGGACCGGTCGGTCGAGGATCTGGTCGTGCGCCGACCATGCCGTGACGTCCGACAGGTCGGACGCGAGCTGCTCGTCGAGCCGGTAGCGCGCGACGAGCAGTGTTCCTGGGGCCACGCCGTTCACCGGACCTCCTCCGTGGGACTCGTGGTCGACACACCATGGTACGCGGGCCCCGAATGCCCTCGTATCGCCCGATCTGCGCCCGGAGCGCGGGCGTCGGTCACCGCCGCACGAGCCGTCGGACCCGGCCCACGACCGGACCGGCGAGCTGGTCCAGCTCGCGCACGCGCATGAGCTTGAGCCCGCCCGCGTACACGAGCGTCATCACCGCTCCGGCGACGGCCACCACGACGACGGCCTGCCACCACGACAGCCCGTAGATGCCGTCCGGGCGGTCGCCGGTGACGACGACGAACCCGCGCAGGACGCCCCATCCCGCGACCCCGCTGACGAGCGCCGCAAGGCCGGCCTTGACGTGGAGCCGCAGGATCCGTGCGCCGTCGAGCCCGCGGAGCGTGCGTCGCAGCCCGACGGTGCGCAGCGCGACGGCCACGAGGTTGGAGACGCTCATCGCGAGGCCGATGCCGACGACCCAGAGCTGGGGTGCCAGCACCTGCGTCGCCAGCCAGGACACGCCGACGAGCACGAGCGTGCCCGGCACCTGGATCCAGAAGACGGTCCGGCCGTCCTCGAACGCGTAGTAGACCCACTTCATGAGCACCATGCCGCCCAGGGGGACGAGCCCGAGCGCCATCGCCCGCAGCACCTCGGAGACCGCCTCGCCGGACGCGGCGTCGACGGAGGGGACGAGCAGCTTGGTGATCGGCAGGGCGAGGACGACCAGCACGACGGTCGCGAAGACCGTGAAGACCCCGACGGTGCGCACGCCGCGCGAGAGGTCGTGCCGGACGCGCGCGAGGTCGCCCGCGTGCGCCGCGGCGCTCATGCCCGTGAAGAGCGCCGTCGCGATCGAGACGGTCACGAGCGAGTGGGGCAGGAGGTAGATCATGAGCGCCTGCGTGTAGGCGGCGTTGCCGGCCACCGCGAGAGCTCCCGAGAACGCGTCGGGCGCGCCCGTGATCAGCCCGGTGACCGCGCCGAGCGTCCCGGGGTCGTCACGGTAGGGCCCGAACGTCTGCGCGAGCGCCGCGCGGGGCGCCTCGCTCGCGAAGCGCGTGGTGAACAGGACCCCGACCTGCTCGAGGAGGACGGCGGCGAACGTCCACAACGCCACCTGGCCCGCGGACCGCAGCCCGATGCCGTGCAGGCCGAACCGCAGGTGCCAGCGGAAGCCGGCCCGCCACAGCGGGACGACGAGGATGAGCGCCTGGGCCGCGACCCCGAGCGTCGCGGTGCCGGCCAGCAGCGCGATCTTGGGCCCGTCCCACTGCGTGAGGTCGTCGACGTTGCCCGTGGCCGCGGGACCGTAGATCGCGATGAACGCCGCGAACCCGACGATCGACACGACGTTGTTGAGCACCGGTGCCCACATGAACGGACCGAACTGGCCACGCGCGTTGAGCACCTGCCCGAGCAGCGTGTACAGCCCGTAGAAGAAGAGCTGCGGCGTGCACCAGAAGGCGAAGGCGACGGCGAGCGACGTCTGCGGTGCCGTCCAGCCGGGCCCGGTGTAGAGCGCGACGAGGATGCTCGACCCCGCCGTGAGCAGCGCCGAGAGCGCCACGAGCACGACGCCGGAGAGCGTGAGCAGCTTGTCGAGCCGCTCCTGGGTGTTGCGCGCACGGTAGGCGCGGACGATCTGCGGGACGAGGACGGCGTTGAGGACGCCGCCCGCGAGGATCGCGAAGAGGACGTTGGGGATCTTGTTCGCGACGTCGAAGGCGTCCGCGACCAGGCCGGTGGTCCCGATCGCGGCCACGAGGAGGACGTTGCGGACGAGCCCGAGGCCGCGCGAGACGAACGTGCCCGACGCCATGAGCGCGGACGAGCGGCCGAGCCCGCCCGTCCGCGCAGCGGGCGCCGCGGTGGCCCCGGCCTCCGCCGTCTCGTCCGGGGTGCCCGACGCCGCCGGGTCGCCCGGGAGCGCCCCGGACGGGACGACGTCGCGCGTCGTGCCGGGCCGCGTGCCGCGCCCGGCGCCCGGGGGCCGGACGTGCCGGGGCTGGTCCGGGCTCACTCGACGCGCTCCTCGTCCCGACGAGCCTGCGGATCGCCGGGTTCGCCGGCCGGGGTCGTCGCGGCCGGGACGTGGTCGGCGGGGGCCGGCTGGTCCACCGTGGCGCCCGCCAGACGGCGGGGCGAGCGGCCGCGACGCACCGTGCGCCAGATCCCGGCCACCAGGGCGAGGGCGAGGAGCACCGCCACGACCACGGTGCCCACCGACTCCCAGTCGGCGCGCACGCGCACGACGAACTCCTGCGGCTCCGCGACACGGACCTGGGGCTGCGCGGCACTGACGAGCTCGACCTCGACCGTGACGTTCCCGCTCCCGAACCCCTCGACGGGCACCCCGACGCTCGTCTCGGTCGGTACCAGGTCGCCGTCGGCGTCCCGGGTGGCGGCCGGGATCGTCACGGTCCGCCGCTCCGGTGCGCGCAGCCGCGGGTCGTCCGGGCGCAGGACCACCTGGACGGTCGCGTCCTGCTCCAGGGTGCTGCGCACCCGCACGGGGAGGTCCTCCTCCTCGGCCACGAAGAGGAACGGGGCGCGCGTCTCGACCGAGAGGGCGCCCCGGACGGCGGCGGACCGCTGCTCGGCGTGCTGGACCGCGAGCACACGCGACGGTTGCGCGGTGCGGAACGCGACGGCGGTGGGGGTGACGAAGTCGGGCTCGAGCGGCCGCGTGATCGTCGCGGGGTCGGAGGCGACGGTCGCGAACGCCGCGAGGTCCGTGCGCGACCGGTCGAGAGCCCGGAGCTGGGCGACGGTGATCTCGCCTTCGCCGATGCTGTCGTCCGGCAGCGTCGTGCGATCGACGGCGGGCGGCGCGGAGGCCAGGAGGTCGTCCACCGGGGTCAGGTCGACCCAGGGAGCCGCGCGGAGGGCGTCGAGCCGTGCGCTGAAGAGCGTCGGCTCGGCCTCCCAGCTCCGAGGCAGGGCGACGACGACGTGGCGCTGCTCGGCGGGGCGCTCGCGGGCGATCACGGCGGTCTCGGCGAGGATCCGCTGCGTCGCCGTGACGCCCGAGCCGTCGCCAGCGGACAGGAGGGCCGTGAGCACCGAGTCCGCGACGAGCGCCTTCACGGGTCCGGCGGCCGTCGCGACCTCGGCGACGCCGGACGGCGTGTAGGTCAGCGACTCGTCCGGGACGAGCCCGCCGGGACCGACGACGGTGGCGGTCGCGCCCGACGCCGCGGCGAGCGTCGTCGTGGACAGGTCGGGGACGGCGTCTCCCGGCCAGGCGAGGTCGGTCCGCCACCCGGCCGTGAGGTCGGCCGCGGTACCGGTGCCGTCGCCCGTCTCGTCCGTCGTGGCAGCGTCGTCGGACGACGCGTCCTCGGTCGTCGGGTCGGCTGCGGCAGGCAGCGGCGTCCCCTCCGGCAGCGCGAGACCGGCGTGCGCGAACGCCGCGACGTCCGGGTCGTAGGCGCGCAGCGCGAACGTCGACCGAGCCGCGGCACCGTCGCTCACGGCGTCGGCCCAGGCGTTCACCGCCGGGTCGCCGGCTCCCGCCGCCGCGGCGAGCAGTGCCGGGTCCGCGACCCACCCGACCTCCGGCGCATCACCGGTCGCCGCGAGCAGGCGCCCGAGGCGACCGTCCGTCGCCACCGCGGCCGAGAGCGCGTCGTCGTACGCCTGGGGGTCGGGGTCCACCGGTGGGCCGGTCATCGCGGCGACCACGCTCAGGCGCAGCGGGGTCACCTCGCCCGACGGCTCCCACAGGACGAAGGTGCGTTGCACGGCCTGGCGCACGCCGGCGTCGGACACCGTGAGGGAGATGCCGCGCGGGCCCCAGTCGCTGCCCGCGTTCAGGTTGAGCTCCGCGACCGGGACGGTGAGCGTGACGTCGGCGCTCGCGCCGGGCGCGAGCGGCGCCCCGAGCTCCTGGGTGGTCACGCCGACACCGACGCGGCCGTCGGTCCCGGTCGTCGTCCAGCTCTCGAGCGCCGAGCGCGTGCCCAGCGCGCGCCGCTCGATGCCGAGCGACACCGTGGGCGACGCGAGCGTCTCCGTCGTCCCGTTGGTGACGCGCGCCGCCACGGTCAGGGTGTCGCCCGGTCCGAGCACGGTGGGCTGCAACGACGACACCTCGAGCGTCACCGCGTCCTCGGCCTGGGGCGTGGTGTCCGCCGTCGCGCTCGCGGCCGTGAGGGTTCCCCCGAGCACCGCGCCGACGGTCAGGACCAGCAGGATGACGGAGGCGACGAGGAACCGAGCGGACCGGCCGAGGAGCGGGGCCGGCACGGCACCGCGGGGGCGCGCGCCGGTGCTGGGGGAGGGCGTCATGAGTGGTCGGTCGAGCTCCGTGGGGCGGGCGGTGCCGGGCCGCCGCGGCCGTCGTGCGGACGGCCGGGCGAGCGGACGATCGTCCGGGTCACCCTACTCTCGACCACCCCGTGGAACCGTGCCGGCCTGCCCTCGAGCACGCTCTGCGCGACGGCGGCGATGCGGCGCTCGTTGGGGTAGGCGAGCCGGTCGGGCAGGTCCGCCACGGGGATCCACGCGACGTCCTCGGCCTCACCGTCCGGGTCGCCCTCGACCGTGAGGTAGCCCCCCGTCGCACGCAGGAGGAAGTGGTGGACGACCTTGTGCACCCGGCGGTCGTCGCCGGTGAACCAGTAGTCGATGACGCCGAGCGGCTCCTGCACCGCCCCCTCGATGCCGGTCTCCTCCGCGATCTCGCGGACGGCCGCCTGCTCAGGGGTCTCGTCCCCCTCGAGGTGGCCCTTGGGCAGGCACCACTCGAGGCGACCTCCCCGGTTGCGCCGCGCGATGATCGCCGCGGACGGGGCGCCACCCGCGATCGTGACGACGAGGCCGCCGGCCGAGACCTCGTCGACCACGGGCAGCGGCGGCGGCGCGGGGGCAGGGCGCGAGCGTGGGTCGATGCGCAGCGCGTGCCCGCCGGGCGGGGCGGGGACCGGGAGTGGCTGCCCGCGACCGCTGCCACGCCCGCCCGCCGGATCCCTCCGGGGCTCGTCGGCGTGCGCGGGGGTGGACATGTCCCAACTTTACCGAGTGGACGTCGGCTCCCCGGGACCGGCTCCCCGGTGCGGGCGTCGCATCTGGCAGGCTTGGGTGTCGTGCCCCAGCCTCCGTCGCCCCAGCCGACGCCCCAGCCGACGTCGCAGTCGCTCGAGCTCCAGCGCCGCGCCCTCGCCGTCCTCACCGAGATGGCACCTGCGGCGATCGAGCTCGGCGAGGCGTTCCGCGCCGCCGGTCACGAGCTCGCGCTCGTGGGCGGGCCCGTCCGCGACGCGTTCCTCGGGCGGGCGAGCAACGACCTCGACTTCGCCACCTCCGCGTCGCCCGACGAGAGCGAGGCCATCCTGGCCCGCTGGGGCGACGCCCACTGGGACATCGGCAAGGAGTTCGGCACGATCGGGGCGAAGCGCTTCGGTCGCGGGGGTCCCGGCGGCGAGCTCGTCGTCGAGGTGACGACGTACCGCACCGACGAGTACGACCCGACGTCGCGCAAGCCCGTCGTCGCGTTCGGCGACACGCTCGAGGGCGACCTGTCGCGCCGGGACTTCACCGTCAACGCGATGGCGGTGCGCGTCCCGGAGATGACGTTCGTCGACCCGTTCGACGGTCTGGGCGACCTCGCGCGCCGCGTGCTCCGCACCCCGATCGCGCCCGAGCGCTCGTTCGACGACGACCCGCTGCGCATGATGCGCGCGGCGCGCTTCGCTGCCCAGCTCGGGTTCGACGTCGACGGCGGGACGCTGGCCGCGCTCGTCCTCATGACCGAGCGCATCGAGATCGTGTCCGCCGAGCGCGTGCGGGACGAGCTGTCGAAGCTGCTGTGCGCGTCGTCCCCGCGTCGCGGGCTCGAGGTGCTCGTGGACACGGGGCTCGCCGACCACGTGCTGCCCGAGCTCCCCGCGCTCAAGCTCGAGATCGACGAGCACCACCGGCACAAGGACGTCTACGAACACTCGCTCACCGTCCTCGACCAGGCGATCGCCCAGGAGACCGGGCGCGACGGCGCGGTCCCGGCCCCCGACCTCGTGCTCCGCCTCGCCGCGCTGCTGCACGACGTCGGCAAGCCGCCGACGCGGCGCTTCGAGCCGGGGGGCGGCGTGAGCTTCCACCACCACGAGGTCGTCGGCGCCAAGATGGTCGCCAAGCGCCTCAAGGCGCTGCGGTACGACAAGCAGGTCGTCAAGGACGTCGCGCGCCTCGTCGAGCTGCACCTGCGGTTCCACGGCTACGGCGACGGTGCGTGGACCGACTCCGCGGTGCGTCGCTACGTGACCGACGCCGGCCCGCTGCTCGAGCGGCTGCACCGCCTCACGCGGGCCGACTGCACGACGCGGAACCGGCGCAAGGCGCAGCGCCTGCGCGAGTCCTACGACGACCTCGAGCGGCGCATCGCCGACCTCCAGGCCAAGGAGGAGCTCGACGCCGTCCGCCCGGACCTCGACGGCCAGCAGATCATGGCGATCCTCGGGATCAGGCCGGGACCGGTCGTCGGGCGGGCGTACAAGCACCTGCTCGAGCTGCGCCTCGACCGCGGGCCGGTCGACGAGGAGACGGCGCGCGCGGACCTGCTGCGATGGTGGGCCGAGCAGCCGGAGTCGTCCGCCTCCTGAGCGGCGACGCGCGTCCCGGTCGGTCCGGGCGAGACCTCCGGGCGGGATGCGCCCGGCGTCGGTCCGGTCGAGACCTCCGGGGCGGTCGTGCCGGGTCTACCATCCGCGCCGCTCGTTCCTCGCGCCGCTCCCGCCAGACCCGCCACGACCGCCCCCCCGGCCTCGCCCTCGGCGGTCGCGTCGCCTCCGGGCGGGCGCGCGACCCGGCAAGGCTCAGACGTCGTCGGTGGCGAGGGCAGCCTCGACCGTGACGTCTTCCGTGCGCGCGTCCTCGACCGGCGCGTCCTGCGTCCGGTCCTGCGCGGGGCCGTGGCCCTGGCCGTGGTCCTGCGGCGCCGGGCGGCGCAGGAGGAACGACAGGCCCACCGCGACGAGCATGACGGCCGTGCCCCAGACGAACGCGTCGCCGACGCCCTCCGCGAGCGCGACCTGCGGCGACGCGCCGGACTCGCCGTAGGCGATCGAGCGGGAGGTCATGACGGCGACGAACATCGCCGTCCCGGCGGCGCCGGCGAGCTGCTGCACCGTGCCGATCGACGCGGAGCCGTGCGAGTACTGGTGCGGCTCGAGCGCCGAGAGCGCGGACGTGAACAGCGGTGTGAACATGAACGCGAGGCCCAGGCTCAGCGTGACGTGGAGCGCGAGGACGAACCACGGCGACGAGTCCGCGTGGATCGTCGTGAACGCCGCGAGGGCGACGGCGACGACGCTCACGCCGGGGATGACGAGCGGACGCGGGCCCACCCGGTCGTAGAGCCGGCCGACGGTCGGGCCGAGCAGACCCATGAGGAGCCCGCCGGGGAGCACGATGAGGCCGGTCGCGAGCGGCTCGAGGCCCATCGCGTCCTGGAGGAACAGCGGCAGGAGGATGAGGGACCCGAACATCGCGACCATGCCGACGGCCATGATGCCGAGCGGCACGCTGAACCCGCGGTGCGTGAACACGCGCAGGTCGAGCAGCGCACGGTCCTCCCGCTGGAGGACGAGCTGACGCCACACGAACGCGCCGAGCGCGAGCGCACCGAACGCGATCGGCACGGCCGGCGGCACGACGGGCGTGTGGCGCGCGGCCTCGCCGATGCTGGAGAGCCCGTAGACGAGCCCGCCGAACGCGAACGCCGCGAGGACGAGCGAGAACGGGTCGAGGCGCGAGTGCGTACGGTCGGCGACATCCCGGATGTACAGGAAGCCCAGGACCAGCGCGAGGACCGCGATCGGCAGCACGATGCCGAACACCCACCGCCAGCTCAGCGAGTTGAGGATGAGGCCGGAGATCGACGGGCCGAGCGCGGGCGCGGCGGCCATGACGATCGAGATGTTGCCCATGATCTTGCCGCGGATGGCGGGCGGCACGAGCGTCATGATCGTCGTCATGAGCAGCGGCATCATGATCGCGGTGCCCGACGCCTGCACCACGCGTCCGGTCAGCAGCCACGCGAAGCCCGGGGAGACCGCGGCGAGGAGCGTCCCCGCGCTGAACAGCGACATCGCGAGCAGGTAGGCCCCGCGCGTGCCGAGGCGCTGGAGCAGGAACCCGGTCGCCGGGATGACGACCGCCATCGTGAGCATGAAGGCGGTCGTCAGCCACTGCCCTGTGCTCGCCGTGATGCCGAGGTCCGCCATGAGCGGTGCCAGGGCCACGCTCATGGTGGTCTCGTTGAGGATCACGACGAACGCGGAGCCGAGCAGCAGCGCGATGACGAGGAAGTCCGCCCGGGGGAGGCGGTCGACGGGGGCCGAGGTGTCGTGGGTGGGGGAGGCTGTCACGGGGTGTCTCCGCTCGCGTCGGTGGCGGCCCGGGCTCAGGTTCGACCCGGTCGGGGCAGGGCGGGCTGCGTGGGGGCAGCACGGGAGTCGCGTGCGGTGCACGCGACGACGGTGTCGGTTCTCGGTCGGTGGGCCACGGGGAGGTCGGGTGGCCGGGAACGATCGGCGCGGTCCAGCCGCACCGATCCGTACCCTGTACGACCATCCACCATCCTGCGTTATTCCCGTCCGACGTGACGACCTCTTTTCGCACGCGGACTCATCGGTGCTGCCGACAGCAGAACGCCGTGGCCGCGCCGGGACGGACCCTGGGTCGAGCCTGGTCGGGCGGCTGGGCCTGTCAGGCGCTCGGTCGCGCGGACGGGACGCCGCCGTCGGTGGCAGAGTCCTGGTCCGGTGCTGCGGCCTCGGAGGCCGGGCGCGCGCCGTCGTGCCCGACGGCGAACCCCACCTCGGACGGCGTCCGTGCCCCGCGCGTCCACATCACGAGGGCGGCGAGCGCGTAGGCGACGGCGAGCACGACGAACACGCCGCGCGACCAGCCCGTGTCGGGGAGCGTGAACGCCGCCAGCGCGGCCGCGCCCACGAACGCCGCGTTGTACAGGACGTCGTAGAACGCGAAGGCACGACCGCGGAACTCGTCGTCGGTGTCGCGCTGGACGATCGTGTCCACCGCGATCTTGGTGCCCTGCGCGGCCAGCCCCAGCAGGGCGGCGCCCGTGTACACGACCACGCGCGACGGCGTCGTGACGAGCAGGAGCTGGCTCGCCGCGGCGAGCAGCAGCATGATCGCGATCCACACCTGCGGGCCCGTGTACCGGGAGAGCATGGGCGTGAGCACCATCGCGCCCGCACCGCCCGCGCCCGTCAGGCCGACGACGATCGCGAAGGTCGCCATCCCCGCCGTCTGGTTCCCCGCGTCGAGGAGGTTCCGGGCGATGAGGATCGAGGCGATGAAGACCACGCCGTAGAGGAAGCGGTGGGTGGCCATCGCGAGCAGCGCCTGGCCCGGGGTGCGGCGCGCGACGAGGTACCGGGCGCCGTCGGCCAGGCCGCGCGCGACCTTGACGATCTCCGACCGGATCGCCGACTCGGCGGGGCGCTCCGGGCCGAGCTGCGTCCGGCCGAGGCGCAGCGCGAGCAGCGATGCCACCCCGAAGACGAGCGCCGCGCACACGAGCGCGGACGAGTCCTTGACCCGGCCCGGCTCGAACGCGAGCCCGAGGACGAACCCGATCCCGCCCCCGACGAACGCCGCACCGGCGCCCAGGGTCGGCGTCAGGGAGTTCGCCGTGAGCAGCAGCGGGCCGTCGACGACGCGCGGCAGGCCCGCGGACAGACCTGCGAGGAGGAAGCGGTTCACCGAGAGCGCCGCGAGACCGAGCGCGTAGATCCACCCGCTCACACCGCCCGAGAGCATGAGCACCGCCATGCCCAGCGTGATGACCACGCGCACCGCGTTGCCCCACGCGAGCACCTGCCGGCGCTGCCAACGGTCGAGGAACACGCCGGCGAACGGGCCCACGATCGTGAACGGCGCGAGCATCACCGCGAACGCGCCCGCGATCGCCGCCGCGGTGCCCTGCGACTCGGGCGAGAAGAACAGCAGCGACGCCAGGCCGACCTGGAACATGCCGTCCCCGGCCTGCGAGACGAGGCGGACGGCGAACAGCCTGCGGAACCCGCGCAGCCGCAGCAGCGCTCGCAGCTCGGCGACGACACTCACCCCCCAACCCTAGGCGGTCGCCACGGGCTCCCGGGCCGTCGTCGGCCGCCGGGAAGCACGACGTGCCGTTCTCGCATCCTGGGAACCCCTGGGCAGCAATGATTAGGAAGGTTACCTTTGCGTTTTTGTCACGACCCGCCGCAGTGGCCGGGCCCGGAGAAGCAGCGAGGCATTCTCGAATGACACGAACCCCCAGGACGGCAGCCGCAGGGCTCGCCTTCGTAGCGACGGCGGCGCTCGTCGCCGGCACGGTCGGGGCGGCGCACGCCGCACCCGCGACCGCCGGCGGAGATGGCGTCAACGGCTACAAGACCGTCGGCTACTACCCCGCGTGGGACGCCGGCAACGAGGACGGCTACCAGGTCGCCGACCTCCAGAGCACCGGAGCGGCGTCCGACCTGACGCACCTCAACTATGCGTTCGGCAACGTCACGACCGACCTGGTCTGCGACATCACCGACCGGGAGGACCCTGTCGACGGCGGGCTCGAGGGCGACCCCCTCAACGACTACGTGCAGCTCAAGCCCGCCGCGCAGTCCGTCGACGGCGTCGCCGACACCGCGGACCAGGCGCTCGCGGGCAACTTCCACCAGCTCAAGAAGCTCAAGGAGGCCAACCTGGGCCTGAAGGTGCTCATCTCGCTCGGGGGCTGGACGTGGTCGGACAACTTCTCCGACGCCGTCTCGACGGCCGAGAACCGCGAGCGGCTCGTCGAGTCCTGCCTCGACGTGTACTTCCGCGGGAACCTTCCTGTCGTCCAGGACGCGGAGAACGGCACCAAGGGTGGCGACGGCGTCGCCGCGGGCATCTTCGACGGCGTCGACCTCGACTGGGAGTGGCCCGGCGCGACCGGCGAGCACCCCACGCCGCGACCCGAGGAGGACGCGGAGAACTTCGTCCGGTTCGCGCAGCTCCTGCGCGCCGAGCTCGACGAGCTCGGCACCGAGACGGGGGAGGACTACCTCATCACCGGTTTCGCACCGGCCAGCTGGGCCCCGCGCACCTCCGGTGGCTGGCTCGACCCGCGCTTCGTCGAGGCGCTCGACTTCATCAACGTCCAGGGCTACGACTACCACGGCGACTGGAGCACCACCCGGACGGGCCACCAGGGCAACCTGCACGTCTACGAGGACCCGACGACGGGCGAGCCCGCCAACTGGGGCCTCGCCGCCGACGGTGTCCTCGGCGCCTACCACGCCGCCGGATGGCCCAAGGAGAAGCTCGTGCTCGGCATGGCCGCGTACGGGTACGGCTGGAAGAACGTCATCGACCCGACACCCGGTGCCGCGGCCGACGGCTCCCTCCCGTTCACCTACTACTCCGAGATCAAGGCCAAGGGACTCTCGGAGTACTACGACGAGGTCGCCGGGCAGGGCTACTTCTACGGCGACGGCGAGTGGTGGAGCACCGACACGCCGCGCTCCGTTGCGGCCAAGGCCGAGTACCTCGCCACCAGCGGCTACGGCGGCGGCTACTTCTGGGACCTCGCCGGGGACGACGACAACGAGCTCCTCGGGACCCTCCGCGCCACGTTCGAGTCCGCCACCCCCGGCCCGCTCGTCCCCGCCGACGCGGCGGCCCCCTGGTACGCGTCGGGCATCTACGTCACGGGCGACGTCGTCTACCACGACGGCGTCGAGTACCGCGCCGCCTGGTGGACGCGGAACCAGGAGCCCGGCCAGCCGGACGGCCCCTGGCGCGCCATCGGCGGTGCCGGCACCGCCCCGGCGGGAGAGGCACCCGCCTGCGGCGACGCGTGGGACGCGGGCCGCACCTACACCGCGGGCGACGTCGTCACCCGCGCGGGCGTGAACTACACGGCGCAGTGGTGGACCACCGGGTCCCGGCCCGGCACCGACGTGCACGGCGCCTGGGACGCGGGCAGCCCCTGCGCCTGACGCACCGCACGACCAGCGCACGAGCGAGGCCCCTGCCGATCATCGGCAGGGGCCTCGCCCGTCTCAACCTGCGATGCGCGCCAGGTCAGCGCTCGACCCTTCGGTCGCGCTGGTCAGCGCTCGACCTCACCGGCGATGAAGGCCTCCAGCTGCGCACGGCCCTTCGTGTCCTCCATCTGGACCGGCGGGGACTTCATGAAGTAGGTCGAGGCCGAGAGGATCGGGCCACCGACGCCGCGGTCCTTGGCGATCTTCGCGGCGCGGACAGCGTCGATGATGATGCCGGCGGAGTTGGGGGAGTCCCACACCTCGAGCTTGTACTCCAGGTTCAGCGGGACCTCGCCGAACGCGCGGCCCTCGAGGCGCACGTACGCCCACTTGCGGTCGTCGAGCCACGCGACGTAGTCCGACGGCCCGATGTGGACGTTGCGGTCCTCCTTCTTGCCGCCGAGCGGGCCCTCGAGGTTCGAGGTCACGGCCTGCGTCTTGGAGATCTTCTTGGACTCCAGGCGCTCGCGCTCGAGCATGTTCTTGAAGTCCATGTTGCCGCCGACGTTGAGCTGGTACGTGCGGTCCAGCACGACGCCGCGGTCCTCGAACAGCTTGGCGAGCACGCGGTGCGTGATCGTCGCGCCGACCTGGGACTTGATGTCGTCGCCGACGATCGGGACGCCGGCCTGCTCGAACTTCGCGGCCCACTGCGGGTCGGACGCGATGAAGACGGGCAGCGCGTTGACGAACGCGACGCCCGCGTCGATCGCGGCCTGCGCGTAGAACTTCGCGGCCTCCTCGGAGCCCACCGGCAGGTAGCAGACGAGGACGTCGACCTGCGCCTCGCGCAGCGCGGCGACGACGTCGACCGGCTCGACGTCCGACTCCTCGATCGTCTGCGCGTAGTACTTGCCGACGCCGTCCAGGGTCGGGCCGCGCTGGACGGTCACGCCGAGCGGCGGGACGTCGGCGATCTTGATCGTGTTGTTCTCCGAGGCGTTGATGGCCTCGGAGAGGTCGAAGCCGACCTTCTTCGCGTCGACGTCGAACGCCGCCACGAACTCGAGGCTCGACACGTGGTAGTCGCCGAACTGGACGTGCATGAGGCCCGGGACGGTGCTGCTCGGGTCGGCGTCACGGTAGAAGTGCACGCCCTGGACGAGGGACGATGCGCAGTTGCCTACGCCGACGATGGCGACGCGGATGGAGGTCATCCTCGCTCCTTGGTGTTCGTTGTTCCAGGGTCCTCGGGACGCCTCGCGCCGTCGGGCTCCTGCTCGGATGGTTCCGCAGGATGCGGGGTGCTGCTGGACCGCGCGCGGGCGGTGCCCCGGATGTGCCCGGAGCCCCGCTCACGCTCGGTGGTGATGAGACCGTCGAGCCAGCGCACCTCGCGCTCGACCTGCTCGAGTCCGTGGCGCTGCAGCTCGAGCGTGTACTCGTCGAGCCGCTCGCGGGTGCGAGCCGCGGACTCCCTGACCGCCTCCAGCCTCTCCGTGAGCCGGGTGCGCCGGCCCTCGAGGATGCGGATGCGGGTCTCGGCGTCGGTCTGCGCGAAGAACGCGAACCGGACGTCGAAGCTCTCGTCCTCCCACGCGGCGGGCCCCGACGAGGCCAGCACGCTCTGGAGGTGCTCCTTGCCCTCGGCCGTCAGCTCGTAGACGATCCGCGCGCGCTTGCCCGAGAGGGCGGGCGCGAGCGTCGACTGCGCCGCGGACTGCTCCGTGCCGGTGATGAGCCCGCGGGCCACCAGCGACTTGAGGGCGGGGTACAGCGAGCCGTAGGACAGCACGCGGAACGACCCGAGCATGAGGTTGAGCCGCTTGCGCAGCTCGTACCCGTGCAGGGGCGACTCCTTGAGCAGGCCGAGGATCGCGGTCTCGAGCACCGGTGTCTTGCTGCGCACGATCCCACCTCCTGACGCTCGCCCGGCGTGCCCCGGCGGGACTCGCTGTGACTCGATGTATCGAGTCGATACATCGACAGGTTAGGTCGTCTCGATGCGTCGTGCAATCCTCGGGGAGTGTCACGCATCGCGCCACAGATGTGAAGGACCCGCGGAGGGGGCGGGACGCCGCGGCGAATCAATGGCGCACGATCGCGCTGTCCGTGCCGCAGGCCCTTGTCCGGACAGGGCGACGCCCTATTGTTCAGGGTGGTCCGGCGTGTGCCGACCCCGTGCCCGACGACGTCCCGCGCCGGAGGTGGGGACGCGCCGTCGGGCAGGCGGTCCGCTCGCGGCGGGCCACGAGCAGGTCCACGAACGACGTGGAGCCGGCTTCCCCGCTGTCCCCCAGAGGAAGGTAGACCGTGGCGCGATCCACGAGGACGAACGGACGGGCGACCCCCCGTGGGCGCCGTCGGTTCTTCAACTACCCGCGCTCGCACGTCAAGAGCTTCCGCCGATGGCTGCCCTCCTGGCGCGTCGTCGTCGGGACCATGCTCACCGGCGTGGCGCTCGTGGCGGGTGTGGCTGTCGCCGCGTGGTTCACGACGGACGTCCCCACGAAGCTCCCGAGCGTCGGCGCGCAGACCTCCACCGTCTACTGGGGTGACGGCACGACCGAGATGGGCACCTACGCCGTCGAGAACCGCGAGATCGTCGACTTCGAGACGCTGCCCGACTACGTGGGCAACGCGGTCGTCGCGTCGGAGGACCGCACTTTCTGGACGAACTCGGGCGTGGACGTCCGCGGCATCGCGCGCGCCTTCTACAACAACCTCAAGGGTGGCGGACGCCAGGGGGCCTCGACGCTCACGCAGCAGTACGTCGAGCGGTACTACACCAGCACCGTGACCGACTACGCGGGCAAGGCGCGCGAGGCGATCCTGGCGCTGAAGATCACGCAGCAGCAGGAGAAGTCCGAGATCCTCGGCAACTACCTCAACACCATCTACTTCGGCCGCGGTGCGTACGGCATCCAGGCCGCCGCCCAGAAGTACTACGGCGTCAACGCCGCCGACCTCACGGTGTCGCAGGCGGCCATGATCTCGGGCATCATCCCGAGCCCGACGAACTGGGACCCCGCCAACAACCCGGAGCAGGCCGAGCACCGCTGGAAGCGATCGCTCGACAACATGCTCGAGGACGGCCACATCGACAAGGCGCAGTACGACGAGGCGATCGCCGGGGGGTTCCCCGCAACGATCGAGTACGTGAAGTCGGACAAGTACGCCGGACCGACGGGCTACCTGCTGGCGATGGTCGAGGAGGAGCTCGCGAGCGAGGGCATCGACATCTCCGAGGACGACCTGACGAGCAAGGGCTACACGGTCGTGACGACGATCGACCAAGCGATGCAGGACGCAGCGGTGACGACTGCCGAGTCCCTCCCGCGTGCCGAGCGGGGCGACGAGAACCCGGTCTCGGAGAACATCCGCGCCGCGATCGTCTCCATCGACCCGAACGACGGATCCGTCCGCGCGCTCTACGGTGGCCGGGACTTCCTGCAGAACCAGTACAACAACGCGACCCGCGGTGCGGCTCAAGGTGGCTCGACCTTCAAGCCGTTCACGCTTATCGCCGGGCTCGAGAACGGCCACACTCTCGATGAGCGGTTCGACGGCAACTCGCCCAAGACGTTCCCGGGCGCGGACAATGGCAGCGACTGGAAGGTCCGCAACTTCGGCGACCACGACTGGGGCACCATCGACCTCACCGAGGCGACCGCGCAGTCGGTGAATACCGCGTACGCGGAGCTCAACCTCGAGGTCGGGCCCGAGAAGACGGCGGACGTCGCGGGACGTCTGGGCATCAAGGCCGACGTCGGCTCGAACCTGGCGAACGTGCTCGGCGACGCGACGGTGACGCCGCTCGAGCTCACGAACGCCTACGCGACCATCGCCGCGCAGGGCATGCGGGCGACGCCGCACATCGTGGCGTCCGTGACCGACGCCCGGGGCAACCTCGTCTACCAGGCGCCGGGCGCCGACAAGCGCCAGCAAGAGTTCGCGCCCGACGTCATGGCGGCGGCGACGTATGCCCTGTCCCAGGTCGTCGAGCAGGGGTCCGGCGAGCCGGCGCAAGCCATCGGCCGTCCGGCCGCAGGCAAGACCGGCACCTCGACCGACAACAGGTCGGCGTGGTTCGCGGGCTTCACCCCAGGCCTTGCGACGGTCGTCGGCCTCTACCAGTCCGGTCCGAACGGCGAGCAGGAGCAGATCACCCCGTTCGGCAAGTGGGTCGGGGACGAGATCACGGGTGGTTCGTGGCCGGTCGAGGCGTGGACGTCGTACATGCAGACCGCGTCGGCGAACCTGCCTGTGGGCGAGTTCCCGACCTACACGCCGCCGAAGCCGCAGCAGCCCGTGGAGACTCCGACCGAGACGCCGACCGACGAGGCGACGGAGGAGGTCACGCCGGACGAGCCCGAGCAGCCGGAGCAGCCGGAGAACGTCGCCGTGCCGAGCGTCGTCGGCATGGAGAGCCGTGCGGCCCGCGCCCAGCTCGAGGCGGCCGGCCTCAAGGTGCGGATCACCGAGGAGTTCTCCGACCAGCAACCACGAGGCTTCGTCATCAGCCAGTCGTCGATGAGCGAGGTCCCGCCAGGGTCGACGATCGCGCTCGTCGTCTCCAAGGGGGCCGACCCGGGCCAGGAGCCGCCGCCTGAGACCCCGGATCCGGAGGATCCGGACCCGTCCCCGACGGAGACCGGCAACCCGGACGGTGGAGGGGGCTCCGGCGGCGGCACCGGCAACCCTGGGAACACCAACCCCGGCAGAGGCTGATCCGCCGGCTCACCGCAGATTTCCGGGCGTCCGCGCCGAGCGGGTACCCTGGGGAGCTGCCGTCTGCTCGTCGGGCGGCAGCAGCACGAAATGCATGAACCCTCCTGTCACGGAGAGACCGTGACCGCGAAGACCAGAGGAGGTGGGTTATCCGCATGCGTCAGTACGAACTGATGATCATCCTCGACCCCGAGATCGAGGAGCGCACCGTCGCCCCGTCGCTCGACAAGTACCTGTCGGTCATCAAGACCGACGGCGGCTCCGTCGACAAGGTGGACATCTGGGGTCGTCGCCGCCTGGCGTACGACATCAAGAAGAAGTCCGAGGGCATCTACGCGGTCGTCGACTTCACGTCGACCTCCGACACCGCCAAGGAGCTGGACCGTCAGCTCGGCCTCAACGAGGTCGTCCTGCGGACCAAGATCCTGCGCACGGACGCTCGCTGATCCTCCCCGCGTCCCCCCGTTCGACCGTCCTGCACCGGGATGCTGCACGCCGTAGCGCGTGTGGGCGCCGCGTGGTGGGATGAGCGACGCGAGAACGTTACGAGCGAGGCGCGCGGCGCCGTCGACGACACAGACGACACACGAAGGAGCTGGCCATGGCAGGTGACACCGTCATCACGGTGATCGGGAACCTCACAGGCGACCCGGAGCTGCGTTTCACCCCCTCGGGTGCGGCGGTGGCCAACTTCACGGTGGCGTCCACGCCGCGGACCTTCGACCGCCAGTCGAACGAGTGGAAGGACGGGGACACCCTGTTCATGCGCTGCTCGATCTGGCGCGAGGCCGCGGAGAACGTCGCGGAGTCGCTGACGAAGGGCATGCGCGTCATCGTGCAGGGCCGCCTCGTCCAGCGCTCGTACGAGACTCGCGAGGGGGAGAAGCGCACCGTCGTCGAGCTGCAGGTGGACGAGATCGGTCCTTCCCTGCGCTACGCCTCCGCGAAGGTCACCCGCGCCCAGCGCTCGGGTGGCGGCGGCGGCTTCGGCGGCGGTGGCGGCTACGGAGGTGGCGCCAGCTCCGGTGGCGCCTCCGGCGGCGGATTCAGCTCCGGCGGCGGTCAGCAGCAGAGCGACGACCCGTGGGCCACGGCTGGTCCCGCGTCGTCCGGTGGCTCGTTCTCCGACGAGCCCCCGTTCTGATCGTCCGTCACTCCCAGAACACACACCCGTCCCCGCGGGTACCGTGCCGCTCGTCGGCGCGGGCCGCGCGCGGGGATCGCACCTTGTAGAGGAGCAACACCATGGCGAAGCCTGTGGTGCGCAAGCCCAAGAAGAAGTCCAACCCGCTGAAGTCGGCCAAGATCGAGTCGGTCGACTACAAGGACACCGCGCTGCTGCGCAAGTTCATCTCCGACCGCGGCAAGATCCGCGCGCGTCGCGTGACCGGCGTCTCCGTCCAGGAGCAGCGCCAGATCGCCCGTGCGGTGAAGAACGCGCGCGAGATGGCGCTGCTGCCGTACACGTCGACGGCACGCTGAGCGGGGAGGGAGAGAACTCATGGCCAAGCTGATCCTGACCCACGAGGTCACCGGTCTCGGTGAGCCCGGCGACGTCGTCGAGGTGAAGGACGGGTACGCCCGTAACTACCTCGTCCCGCGCAAGCTCGCCACGCCGTGGTCCAAGGGCGCCGAGTCGCAGGTGACTGCGATCCGCAAGGCGCGCAAGGCCCGCGAGATCGCGTCGCTCGACGACGCGAAGGCGATCCGCGACTCGCTGCAGTCGAAGCCGGTCGTCGTGCCCGCGAAGGCCGGTGCCGCCGGTCGTCTCTTCGGTGCCGTGACGACGGCGGACATCGCGTCCGCGGTCGCCGCCGCAGAGGGCCCGGCGGTCGACAAGCGCAAGATCGAGATCGGCCAGCCGATCAAGGCGACAGGGGACTACACGGTCTCCGTCCGCCTCCACCCGGAGGTCTCCGCGACCCTCGCGGTGAAGGTCGTCGCTGCCTGATCTGCTGCTGAGCAGTCCTCGAAGGCCCGGTCCCTCCTCGGAGGGGCCGGGCCTTCGTGCTGTCTCACGTGGTGCCGGTGACCATCCAGGCGGTCCCGCGGGCGCGGACGCCCGTGGTGGCGGCCCGCGCGGCCATGAAGACCCCCGCGAAGGCGAGCCACAGCCACGCGAGGCCCGCTGCGCCGTCGGGCGCCCAGTGCCGGACGGCGAGCGCGAACGGGACGTAGACCACGAGTGTGAGCATCCCCGCCCAGGCGAGGAAGCGTCCGTCGCCGGCGCCGATGAGGACGCCGTCGAGGACGAACACCCACCCCGCCATGGGCATCAGGAGCCCGCACACCGCCATGCCGACGGCCACGGCGGTGCGTACCTCCGGGTCAGACGTGAAGAGCAGCGCGAACCACCAGCCGCCGGCGGCCATGACGATCCCGATCGCGGCGCCCGCCACGACGCCCCACTGCAGGGTGCGCCGCAGGACGGCGCGGACGCGCGGGACGTCGTCGGCCCCGAGCCCGTGGCCCACGAGCGCCTGCGCGGCGATGGCGAGCGCGTCGAGGGCGAACGCGGCGAGTCCCCAGACGGAGTTCACGACCTGGTAGCCGGCGAGCGTGACCTCGCCGAGCCCGGTCGCGACGAAGACGGTGAGGAGGATCGCGAGGCGCAGCGAGAGGGTGCGGACGAAGAGCGGGGCGCCGGCGCGCGCGTTCGACCAGATGCCGCCCGCTGCGGGGCGCAGGGACGCGCCGTGGCGACGTGCGCCGCGCACCACCACGACGACGAGCACCGCGCCCATGGTGAGCTGGGCGACCGCCGTGCCGATGCCCGACCCGGCGATCCCGAGGCCGGCGCCGTAGACGAGGACGACGTTGAGGACGGCGTTGAACGTCGCGCCGCCGGCCGCGACCCACAGGGGCGTCCTCGTGTCCTGCATGCCGCGCAGCACACCCGTGGAGGCGAGGACCAGGAGCATCCCGGGGAGGCCGAGCGCGGACCAGCGCAGATAGACGACCGCGTGCTCGGCGACCTGGCCGGTCCCGCCCATCGCTCCGACGGCCCAGGGTGCGGTCGTCCACAGCGTGGCGGCGAGCAGGACGCCCAGCCCGACGGCGAGCCACAGGCCGTCGACGCCCGACTGGAGCGCCTCGCGCGTGTGGCCCGCGCCGATGCGTCGGGCGACGGCGGCCGTGGTCGCGTACGCGAGGAAGACGCACAGCCCGACGAGCGTGACCAGGAGCGTCGAGGCGAGGGAGAGGCCGGCGAGCTGGGCGGTGCCGAGGTGGCCGACGACGGCGCTGTCCACGAGGACGAAGAGCGGCTCGGCGACGAGCGCACCGAGGGCGGGGACGGCGAGCGCGAGGATCTCCCGGTCGAGCCGGGAGCGGGCGGGGCGGCCTGTGGACGGCGGCGCGGCATCCGGTGGCGTCCGCATGTCGCCGGGGTGGCCGGACGGTGTCCGGCGTGTCGTCGGCGTGTCGTCGGACTTTCTTTCTTCCACACCCCTGAGGGTAGTGACGACGCTGGTCAGAGGCCGCTCGCGGTGATGTACACAGGGAGATCGTGAGGTTGTCCACACCGTTTTCCACCGGGTGTGCACAGTGACGGGGACTGTGTCCACAGGTTCGGGGGCCGCTGTCCACCGGGCGTGCACAGGGTCGTTTGCAGGGTGTGGAACAGCGTTCTAGTGTCGCGGGGTCGTGCCTGTCGGAGGCGGGAGGCGCGGCCACCGGGACAGTCGTGTGGGTGGCCCGCAGTAGAACACGTGTACGACGAAGGTTTGTCCCGGTCGCGCGGTCCCTCGGTGGGTCGTGACTGGCTCGGGGGAGCGAGGGGCGCATGTCGATCGAGGAGCTCGAGGAGAGCTACGGGGGACCGGGGCCGTCAGGTTTCGACCGGACGCCTCCCCAGGACGTCGCGGCGGAGATGAGCGTGCTCGGCGGCATGCTGCTGTCCAAGGACGCCATCGCCGACGTCATCGAGCAGATCCGTGGCTCCGACTTCTACCGCCCTGCGCACGAGGTCGTCTACGAGGCGATCATCGACCTCTACGGCCGGGGAGAGCCCGCCGACGCCATCACCGTCGTCGCCGAGCTGACCAAGCGCGGCGAGCTCCAGCGCATCGGCGGAGCCCCGTACATCCACGACCTCATGGCCGGCGTCCCGACCGCCGCCAACGCCGGGTACTACGCGCGCATCGTGCGCGAGCGCGCCGTGCTCCGTCGGCTCGTCGAGGCCGGCACGCGCATCGTGCAGCTCGGCTACGCGACCGACGGCGGCGACGTCGACGAGATCGTCAACAATGCCCAGGCCGAGGTCTACGCCGTCACCGAGCGGCGCACGACCGAGGACTACCTCCCGCTCTCGGAGATCCTCGGCCCGACGTTCGACGAGATCGAGGCGGCCCAGGGTCGCGGCGAGGGCATGACCGGCGTCCCCACCGGCTACTCCGACTTCGACCGGCTCACCAACGGGCTCCACCCCGGCCAGATGATCGTCGTCGCTGCGCGACCCGCTATCGGCAAGGCGCTCGCGCTGGACACGCCGCTCCCGACGCCGTCGGGCTGGACGACGATGGGTGACGTCGCCGTCGGTGACCTGCTCCTCTCCGCGAACGGGACGCCCACGCGCGTCGTCGCCGCGACGGAGGTCATGGTCGACCGCCCGTGCTACGAGGTCGAGCTCGACGACGGCACGGTGATCGTCGCGGACGCCCAGCACCAGTGGGTCACCTCGACCCGCGCCCAGCGGCGCGCGGTGCGATCCGGCGAGACGCCGGAGTCGTCCGTGCGGACGACCGAGGAGCTCGCCGCCACGCTCCGGACGGCGACGGCCGACCAGCGCACGAACCACTCCATCGTCACCGCGGCGCCGCTCGACCTGCCCGACGCGGACCTCCCGATCCACCCGTACGCACTCGGGGTGTGGCTGGGCGACGGCAGCTCCCGACGGGCCGAGCTCACCTCGGCCGACCCTGAGATCGCGATGCGGATCGAAGGCCTCGGGTACGTCGCGCGGCCGGACGCGGACGACCTGCGCACGCTCGGTGTGCCGGGGATCGACCACATCCCAGCTGCCTACCTGCGTGCGAGCGAGGCTCAGCGCCGAGACCTCTTGGCGGGTCTGCTCGACACCGATGGCACCGTCATGTCGCAGGGCAGCATTCAGATCAGCCTGACGAACGAGCGTCTCGCGCGCGAGACGCGTGAGCTCATCCTGTCGCTCGGGTACCGCACGGGGTGGTCGACGAAGACCGTGAAGGAGCGGACCGCGGCGTCGTCGACGGCGTACGCGATCACCTTCACGACCGAGGACGACGTCTTCTGGCTGGAGCGCAAGCGCCTCGCCCACAAGGAGCGTCGCCGTCCGGGCACCGCGCGGCTCACGTCACGGTTCGTCGTCGACGTCCGTCGGATCGAGTCGGTGCCGGTGCGCTGCGTCGAGGTCGACCATCCCTCGCACCTGTACCTGGCAGGACGATCGATGGTGCCCACGCACAACTCCGTGCTCGGCATCAACGTCGCGACCCACGCTGCGGTGCACCACCAGATGGCGTCCGTCATCTTCTCGCTGGAGATGAGCCGCAACGAGATCACCATGCGCCTTCTCGCCGCCGAGGCGCGAGTTCCGCTGACGCGGATGCGGTCCGGGAAGATGGACGAGCAGGACTGGCAGAAGCTCGCCTCGACGATGGGCAAGGTCGCCGAGGCGCCGCTGTTCATCGACGACTCGCCCAACATGTCGCTCATGGAGATCCGGGCGAAGTGCCGCCGCCTCAAGCAGCGGCACGACCTCAAGCTCGTCGTGATCGACTACCTCCAGCTCATGAGCTCGGGCAAGCGCGTCGAGTCGCGCCAGCAGGAGGTCTCGGAGTTCTCGCGTGCGCTGAAGCTCCTCGCGAAGGAGCTCGAGGTTCCGGTCATCGCGATCTCGCAGCTGAACCGTGGTCCTGAGCAGCGCGGGGACAAGAAACCGCAAATGAGTGACCTTCGTGAAAGTGGATCTATCGAACAAGATGCTGACGTTGTGATCCTTTTGCATCGCGAAGATGCATATGAAAAAGAATCGCCGCGTGCAGGCGAGGCGGACCTGATTGTCGCCAAGCACAGAAATGGCCCAACAGACACCATTACAGTCGCATTCCAGGGCCATTACCAGCGTTTCGCCGATATGCAGATGTAGGCGTTCGCGTTTTCGTCGATATGCAGCCTACTTTGCACAATCCTCCCACTATGAGTCACCCCGGCGTGTCCGGGGACTGGGTTTCGTGCGTCAAGCCGAGTCGGCTTGGCGTTGGTGGTGGCTGTAGTAGGCCGCTTCGGCTTCGACCGGGGTGAGGTCGTCGATGGATCCGTGGGTGCGCTCCGTGTTGAACCAGTGGACCCAGTCCAAGGTGGCGGCCTCGAGGTCGTCGAGGCCCTTCCAGGGGCCTTCGGGGCGGATGAGCTCGGTCTTGTGAAGCCCGATCTGGGACTCGGCCACTGGGAGGGGTATCCGCGGCAGTCCCACAGGTGTGCCTTGGTGCCGTTGGTGGTGCCGCCGCCGGCGCGGTCGATGCACTTGCCCGACTTACCGTTCACGATCTGGTGCGCGGTCGTGCCGGGGTCGGGGTTGGGATTTGGATTGGTGGTGCCGGTACCCCAGGCGTTCCAGCTGTCCCAGGTGTCGGCGTCGAAACCGAGGTGGTCGAGCGGACTCACCGGGGGCGACTCATGTGGTTGGTGCTCGCGCTGTCCATAAGTCCCCTCTTCTTTGAGCGGTTTTGCGCGGTCGCCCGCAGCGGCGCATGTGTCCGCGGTGATTGGCCGTGGGCCTGGCGGTGTGACGGCGCGGCGCGGCCGGTTCAGGTGAACGTTCACCTGAACCGGCCGCGCCATCAGTGGGGCATCACTGTGGCGCGATCATCCGCACTGCGTGCCCTGATAGTCCGCAGTGAGCGTGGCGGACCGGTCCTCACGGGTGACTTCCCAGGTCCCGCTTCCCGCTGACAGAGTCGTGGCGCGGGAGTTGAACGACTGGTAGGCCGCCGTGCCCGGTGCGACCGCGGTGAACGTCTTGCTGCCGACAGGGGTCGTGACGGTGATGTCCACCGGCCCGTTCTCGTTGTTCGTCGCCCGAATTGCGAGGTAGGCCCTGCCGGCCAGGCAGCGGGGCGTCGCCTCGACCGAGACGTCGAGCTCGTCGGCCTCGACCGTGGTGGTCGGGGTGATCGTGATCTTGTCGAGGTTCGGCGCGTACTTCGAGCGCAGCAGCACGTCCGGCCAGTCGTCGGAGGCGTAGGTGACGCCGTCGAAGTTGGGCTTCTCCTCGGAGGAGAACCGGATGGTGTTGCTGCCCTCGTCGAGGTCGACGAACACGGTGAGGTCCCAGAAGTTGTTCTGGTGGAACGAGTGCGGGAACGGGACCTTCTGGACTTCGCCGCCGTTGACCGAGATGTGGGCGTAGCGGGCGAGCGGGTCGGGGTTGTAGTGCGTGGCCGGGGACTGTTCCTGGTTGGAGTAGCGCACGGTCATCGCGTACGTCCCGGCCGCAGGGGCCTCCACATTGTCGAAGGTGAGGGTGTTGGCGTTGCCCGGGTCGCCTCCCACGTTGGTCACGGCCTTGCCGCCGCTGGCCAGGGTCAGGCCGGATACCTGGGCGGTGCCGGCGAGCTCGCCGTCCTCGGCCTCGTAGGTGGTCCCGGACAGGGACTCGTCGTCGAACTCGACACGCAGGCGGTCGACGAGCGTGGTGCCTGCCGTGCCCTGGACGGTGATCTTGTTGATCCCGCCGACCAGGAACGTGGTGACCTCGTCCTGGGTGGTGATCTCGCGGTCGTTGACCGAGAGGGCACGCTGACCGTCGCCGGTGGCGTCTACGGTGAGGTGGGCGCCGGCGTCGGTGGGGGAGTAGACCCAGAACGTCACGGCCTGGTCCGCGCCGATGCTTGCGACGCCGGAGCCGGACACGCCCGGGATGCTGTAGTCGAGCTGGGCCCCGTCGAGGGAGGCGTACTCGGCCTCGTAGATCTCCTGGGTGTGCTTGGGGTTTGCCAGGGACAGGTCGATCTTGTCGACGATGGCGTCGCCCTTGGTCACCCGAGTGCCGTCCAGGCTGCGAGCGGCCAGCGTGATGGTGTGCTTGCCGGCGGTGAGGTCGACGGTGGTGTCGGCGTGGTCCCACACGACCCACTTGTACCCGAGGGGAAGGTGGATCTCCTGCTCGGTGGTGGCGTCGCCGTCGACGCGCAGGAAAACGTTGGTGGGACCCTGTTCCTGGACGGCGCCGTAGGTGTTGAGCGAGTTCGCGAACACGCTCAGGTCGTAGGTGCCGTCCTGGGGGACGTCGACGGTGAAGTCGAGCGTGACGTTGGACCCGGTGCGAAGACCACCGACGTTGTACTCGCCGGAAGTGTAGAAGCTGCCCTGCCGCGTGGGGCCACCCTCGGGACCGTTCAGGGACCAGCCGGAGCCGGTGTGGGCGGCGTCCTCGGCCTCGTACGTCGCGTCCCAGATCGTCGGACTGGTCGAGGAGGCGGACGCGTTTGCCCCGGGGGTAAGGATGATCTGGTAGGCAGATTCGGCGTTCATGGCCGGGACGTCCTCACCGCCGAAGTGCACGACGAGGCCACCGTTGCTGACCTGAGCGTCGTACTCGGCGACGGTGGGCGGGTTGGCGGAGTCGCCGAGCTGTCCGGTCCAGCCGATCTCCTTGACCTGGACGTGGACCGTCTGGCCGAACAGCTCGGTGGGCACGTTCTCGTAGGAGACGAAGCTCTCGCCGCCGGCACCGCCGAGGATCGTGCGGGCCTGTGCCTTGTCCTGGTCGAGGGTGGCCACGCCTTGCAGGGTGTAGCTGACGTTCGGGCGCGGCGGCGTGAGCTTGACCGTGTTGCCGCTCATCTGGGCGTAGGCGTTGAGCAGCCACCACTGGCCGTTGGCGCGGTTGGCCTGGACGGCGGAGTCGGACAGGTTCCCGTCGATGTTCCAGTACGCGATGTCCCCGAAGACCTTCTTGTCCTCCAGGGCAGAGACCCACTGGATCATCTGCCCGGGAACCGAGGTGTGATAGTTGAACGCGTACTCGGTGATGTTGATCGGCAGGTGGGTGCCTTCGAGGTCCGTGCCGGCGAAGATCTCGTCCTCCCAGCCGCGGTACCGGTCGACGGAGCTGCGGATCGTGGCGGGGTCGGAGAGCTCGTGCCAGGCGATGACGTCCGGGACGGTACCGGCCTCGACGACATGCTCCATGAAGCCGTGGACCTGGTTGAACAGAACGCTCGTATTCGGCCCGCCGATGCGGGCCTCAGGCCACTTGGTCTTGATGAGGTGGTAGGCGCGGTCCCATGCAGCGAAGAAGTCCGTGGGGTTGTTGAGCCAACTGACGCGGTTGTAGCTCCACTCACCGGTGCCGAACATGTTCCCCTCGGGCTCGTTGTACGGCATGAGGACGATGTTGTCCTGGTACTCGGCCGGCAGCTCGAGAACCTGGTCGACCTGCTTCTCGAGCTTCTCCATGTACAGGTCGAGCTTCTGCTCGGGCGTGCTCCCTGGCCACTGGTAGGGGAAGCCGCGGTGGACGTCGGTCATGTAGATGTACACGTCACCGTCGGAGGAGTCGGCCAGCGGCTTGACGACCTCGAGCGCGTCAGCGCCGGGGTGCTGGGGGCCGTCCTGGGCCTTCGTGGCCACGGTGCGCAGGTTGATCGCGTCGACGAGATTGTTCGAGGGCAGGCCCTGGTCGTACAGGCCGTACAGGGTCCCTGACGCGCCACCGTGGAAGGCGCCGGTGCTCTCGCCGAGGTCGATAGTGGTCTGGCCGGGGAGCGTGACGCGCACGTTCGCGGTGACGACCTGGTCGGTGCCGTCGACGGTGCCGTTCACGGAGAACCGTCCGGGCTCGGCGTAGGAGCTCGGTTCGACCTCGTCCCACGTGATGTTCACCGCGCGCTGGATCCTGTCGCTGAAGTCACCGGGTGCCGTCGCGGGCAGCGCGGGGGCCGTGCCCCTGGTCGTCTCGACCGAGATCGAGGTCTGGGCGACGCCCTGGAGCGTGGGAAGGGCCTGCCCGTACAGCTCGGCGACGGTCTCGGCGCCCAACGCGGTGCCATAGATGCGGAAGTCGTCGAGCGCGCCGTCGAAGAACGGGTGCCCGCCCCAGAAGGGCTTGCCGAGGAACCCGGAGGTCGTGTTCGTCGGGGAGTGCATGACCGCGTCGAGGTCGAGGGTGGCGTTGGTCGAGCCGACCCTGATGCCGTTGAGGTAGTAGGTGATCGTGGACTGGTCGATCACGGTGACGGCGTTGACCCAGGTGCCGGTCGGCAGCTTGCCGATGCTGGACACGCCGACCTCGGCGTTGTTGTTGACCGGCTTGATCGACGAGCGCGAGCGCGGGTCGCCGCCGAAGGACGGGGTGAGGAACGTGGCCCGGTTGTTGTCTCGGCCGAGGTTGTAGACCCATTGGAAGTCGGCCCCGCCGTCCCAGCGGACCCAGGTGGAGATGGTGGCGGCCTCGAGGCCCTCGAAGACTCCGTTGGGGATCTGCACGTAGGGCGCCGTGGTCGACCCCGTCGCCCCGCCCGGCAGCTCGAGCGCGGCACTTCCGTCGGTGTGGCCCTGCGGGAAGGTCGCGTTGCCGGCGTTCACCAGCTTCCCGTCCAGCCCCTTGGCGGAAAGGTCCTCGATCACGTCGCCGGAGACCTGGGACGGCTCGAAGTCGTAGCGCAGGACCAGCTCGTCGTCGGGCACCCCCGCGGCGGCTGAGGGGGCCAGCCCGACGGCGGTGCCGAGGGTCCCGAAGGAGAGCGCGGCGACGAGCCCGCCACCGATCGCTCTGCGGAGTGGGGTCGCGTGGCGCGTGCGCGCCGGTGTACGTCGTCGTACCACTGGATCCAACTTTCTCGTGTGACTGGACAGTCGGTGCACACGCCCCCGGTCGTCTCGGCAATCACGCGTCCGACCTTGGACGTGGTGAACCGGTTCGATTACGCTAGCCTGACGTCTACGGGTGGTCAAGGGTGCGCTCGCGACGTTGGCCTTCCTTGTTCGACAGTGCGAGGTGATCCCCGTCGATCCAGCGGCAGGCGGGGCCGGGGCCCCGACGGGGCGGGCTGAAGGAGAGGCACATGGCAAACATCGGAGACGTTGCGCGAGAGGCGGGCGTCTCGCGCAGCACGGTGTCGTACGTGCTGTCGGGTAAGCGCACGATCTCGCAGGAGACCAAGGACCGGGTCCATGCGGCGATCCAGCGGCTGGACTTCTCGGTGCGCTCCAGCGCGCGGGCGCTGGCCACGGCGCGCACGATGAACATCGGCGTGGTCGTGCAGTTCCACCACTCCGAGTTCCAGCCGGCGTTGGCCGCCTATTTGGTCGCACTGTCGGACGCGGCGCGAGAGTCCGGGTACGGCCTGCAGCTCATCACCGACAGCGACGGCGTGCGGGCCGTGCGCAGCGCGATCGCCGGGCGTCAGGTCGACGGGCTGGTGCTGCTCAACGTCGTGGCCGACGACCCGCGCGTCGACCCCATCGAGACCGCCGGATTTCCGGCGGTTCTGGTCGGGATGGCCGACGGCTCGAGCCTGGATGCGGTCGACCTGGACTTCGCGAGCGGCGCGCAGACGCTGGTCAACCACCTGTACGAGAAGGGGCACCGCAAGGTCACCTTCGTGCGGTGGCCGCAGGAGATCTACCAAGCCGGACACACCTTCGCCACGCGGTTCGACCGCGCAGCAAGGGCGCGTGCCCGCCGGCTCGGGGTCAGCCTCGTAGACCACTACTGCCGGCCAGAGCCTGCCGAGATTCGCCAGGACCTGCGTGAGCTGCTGCGTCGCCACGAGGGGTCCACCGCTCTGCTGGTCCACAACGACGGCGCGGTCGCGATGCTGCCGACGGTGCTGCACGAGGCCGGCCTCGAGGTGCCCCGTGACCTGTCGGTGGTCAGTCTGCACTCCTCCGAGCTCGCCGACTTCTTCGCCCTGCCCTACACCTCCGTGGAGTCCCAGCCCGAGATGGTGGCGCAGTCCGCGGTGCGGCTGCTCACCCAGCGCATGGGTGGCCAGGTCGAGACCACCACCTCGCACATGCTCGTTCCCCCGCAGCTGACCGACCGCGCCAGCGTGCGCACGCTGAAGTAGCCAGCCCCGCCGCGCAATCCCAAGTCGAACCGTCACCTCGTTGAGAGTTGACGGTTCGATTCGTTGTGAGTAATTTCAACTCGAACCGGTTCGACGCCGGATGGACTGCGTGACTGCCGGGACGAACCGGGACGCAGGAACAGCCCTCGATGTGGAGGAGAGTGTGATGGCAACGAAGCGCAGGCGGAACATCGCCGCCCTGGGTGCGGTGACGCTGGTGGGCCTTGCGCTCAGCGCGTGCGGTTCTGGCGGTGGGGGCGTGCCCGAGGCGACCGGCGACGCGAGCGAAGGCACCACGACCGACGAGATCACCTTCTGGGACCCCTACCCCCAGCACACCGACGGCACGCCGTGGGACACCCTGGTCAAGAGCTGCGCGCCGGAGGGGTCCACGATCACCCGCACCGCCGCCCCGACGGCGGACCTGATCAACCAGCTCACGACCTCGGTGCGCGAGGGCAACGCGCCCGACGTGATCCTGCTGGACAACCCCGCGATGCCCGAGGCGGTGGGCGCCGGTCTGGTGGCGACCGCGGACCAGGTCGGCATCGACACGACCGGGATCGACGAGAACCTGCTCGGCCCGGGCGTCGTGGACGGCGAGACGTACGGGATCCCGTTCGGCTCGAACGCCCTGGGTCTGTACTACAACGCGGACATCCTCTCGTCAGCCGGCATCGACCCCGCGTCGATCACGGACTGGGCCGCGCTGGAGAACGCGCTGGCGACGGTCACCGCGGCCGGCAACAAGGGCATCACCTTCTCCGGCATCGCCGGTGAAGAGGGCGTCTTCCAGGCGTTGCCCTGGTACTGGGGCGCGGGCGCGGACCTGTCCGACCTGGGCTCGGCCGAGGCAGTCGCCACCGGGCAGCTCATGTCGGACTGGATCGGCAACGGCTACGCACCCAAGTCCGCGGCCACCGACAACCAGTCGGCGGCGTGGGACTTGTTCTTGACGGGGGAGTACGCCTTCGCCGAGAACGGGTCGTGGTTCGCCGCGGCCGCGGCAGACGCCGGGTTCGAGGTCGGCGTCATCCCGATCCCGTCCAAGGACGGGGGAGTGGCGCCCGTGCCCACCGGCGGGGAGTTCCTCATGGCCCCGGTGCAGTCGGAGAACGCCTCGGACCACTTCGCGAACGCGGCCGCGGTCATCTCGTGCCTGACCGAGGGCGACAAGCTCCTGGAGACGAACGAGACCCTGGGCTACCTCGCAGCCAAGCCTGAGGTGCGCGCCGAGCAGGTCGCGGCCAACCCGCTGTGGGAGCCGTGGGCACCGATCGTCGAGGGCGCCCAAGGCCGCACCACCGAGCTCGGGGCGGAGTACGTCGACGTCTCAGCGCGCCTGAGCGAGGCCCTGCAGACCTCCCTCAACGCCGCAGGCGACAGCGCCCAGGTCGAGACCGCCTTCAAGGACGCGGCCGAGAGCTGATCTGCCACACCCGGCGGCGACGCCCGTGCCCAGAGCATCGGGCGTCGCCGCACGGCGGACGCCACTGTGCGCCCGCCACCGATCCGTCAGTCAGGTGAACTCCATGTCGTCCCCCACGATGCCTGCCCCGACCCGGACGAGCCCGCAATCGGCCCGCCCGCCTGCGGACCAGGCCAGCCAGCCTCGCCGCCGCCCCAGCCTGTCCCCCCGCTGGGTAGCCGTGGCGTTCGCGGCACCGCTGGTCATCTACCTCGTGCTCTTCTACGTCTATCCGCTCGTCCAGAACTTCTCGATGAGCCTGCACGAGTACGACCGCAACACCTTCGTCTACGGCGGGGCACCGTTCGTCGGCTTCGACATCTACGCCGACATCCTCGGCCAGGACCGCTTCCGCCGCATCGTCATCCAGACCGCGGTCTTCACGTTCGCCTCGCTGATCGTGCAGTACGCCGCCGGCCTGGGACTGGCCGTGTTCTTCCGCCGCGCCTTCCCGCTGTCCAGCGTGCTGCGTGCGATGTTCCTCGTGCCGTGGCTGCTGCCCGTGATCGTCTCCGGTACGACCTGGCAGTGGATGATGAACGCCGACAACGGCATCCTCAACCGGTTCCTGGGCCTCTTCGGCGTCGACCCGGTCTGGTGGCTCAACGCCGAGAACGCCCTCGCGGCGGTCATCATCGCCAACATCTGGCTCGGGATCCCGTTCAACCTCGTCATCTTGTACTCGGGCCTGCAGAACATCCCCGGAGACCTGTACGAAGCGGCGGCGCTGGACGGCGCGAACACCTGGCAGCAGTTCTGGCGCATCACCTTCCCGCTGCTGCGGCCGGTGTCGATGATCACGCTGCTGCTCGGCCTGGTCTACACGCTCAAGGTCGTGGACATCATCTGGATCATGACGATGGGCACCGGCACGTCCCAGACGCTGGCGACCTGGTCGTACGCGATGGCGTTCGGCAAGGGCACCTCGGCCTCCATCCAGTACTCCGAAGCATCGGCCGTGGGCTCGATCCTGCTGGTCGTCGCACTCGCCTTCGGCCTGCTGTACCTCGCACTGCAACGCAAGCAGGAGGACTGATGCTGCACACCACGCATCGCACCTGGTGGAAGACCCTCATCGCGCTGGCCCTGACCGCGGTGATGCTGTTCCCGATCTACTGGATGGTCAACGTCTCGCTCACCCGGCGTGAGTCCATCCGTCGCGGCGACCTGCTCCCGTTCGACTTCACCCTCGGGCACTACGCCACGGTGCTGTCCGAACAGCTGCCCTACCTGGGCACGAGCCTGGTCGTCGGGCTGGGCACGGTGGCGCTCACGCTTGTCGTGGCGATGCCCGCTGCGTACGCGATCGCCAAGCTCGCGCTTCCCTGGGGCAACACCCTGAGCTTCGTCCTGATCGTCGCGCAGATGGTCCCGGCCGTGGTCATGTCGCTCGGCTTCTACTCGATCTACTCCCGCCTGGGCATGCTCAACACGATCCCCGGCCTGATCATCGCCGACTCCACGATCGCGATCCCGTTCGCGGTCATGCTGTTCACGGCGTTCATGCGGGGAATCCCGCGCGAGCTCATCCAGGCCGCTCAGCTCGACGGCGCCTCCACGTGGCGCACCTTCCGCTCGGTCGTCATCCCGGTCTCGCGCAACTCGATGGTGACCGCGTCGCTGTTCGCGTTCCTGTGGGCGTGGTCGGACTTCATCTTCGCCTCGACCCTCAACCGTGAGGGCGGAGAGCTGCGTCCGATCACTATGGGTATCTACAACTACATCGGAGCCCAGAATCAGGAATGGGGCCCGATGATGGCGACCGCGGTGGTCGCCTCCATCCCGACCGCCCTTCTCCTCATCGCCGCGCAGCGCTACGTCGCCGCAGGCGTGACCGCCGGAGCGGTCAAGGACTAGCGCTCACGCACTCACCTCAGCAGGGGCATCACGTCTTGTCGCGACGCAGTCGTCGCGGTGGGCACCATCGGAAAGGAAGCACACGATGAGGACCTTCGACATCGAGGGCCACCGCCTGGTCTGGCGGGGCGACGGCGAGACGCTCGTCGTCGAGCCCTGGGGGGCGAACAGCCTCCGGGTGAGGGCCACGGTGATGGGTGAGGTCCTGGACACCGACTGGGCGCTGCTCGAGCCGGGCGCCCGCGATGCGCGGATCACGGTTGAGGACGAGCGGGCCGTGATCACCAACGGGCGCATCAGCGCCCACCTGCGCGCCAAGCGCGGGTACGACGAGCAGACCGGGTACGACACTGCGACCTGCTCGATCGAGTTCGTCGACCACCACGGGCGCACGCTGCTGCGCGAGCTCGGTGCCGGCGGGTCGCTCAAGCTGCGCGCCCGGGCCTTCCAGCCGCTGCTGGGCGGGGACCACCGTCTCACCGCGAGCTTCGAGCCCAACCCTGGCGAGAAGCTCTACGGGATGGGGCAGTACCAGCAGCACATCCTCGACATCAAGGGCAGCACCTTCGAGCTCGCGCACCGCAACTCTCAGGCCAGCGTCCCGTTCGTGCTGTCCAGCGCCGGCTACGGCTTCTTGTGGCACAACCCCGCGATCGGACAGGCCACGTTCGCCGCGAACCGTACGGAGTGGACCGCGGGCTCGACCCAGCAGCTCGACTACTGGATCACCGCCGGTGACACCCCGGCCCAGATCACCAGCGCCTACGCCGACGCGACCGGTCACGCGCCGATGATGCCGGAGTACGGGTTGGGGTACTGGCAGTGCAAGCTGCGCTACTGGAACCAGGAGCAGCTGCTCGAGGTGGCCCGCGAGCACAAGCGTCGCGGCCTGCCGATGGACGTCATCGTGGCCGACTTCTTCCACTGGCCCGAGATGGGCGACTTCCGCTTCGACGAGGAGTTCTGGCCCGACCCCAAGGCGATGGTCGCCGAGCTCAACGACCTCGGCATCGAGCTCATGGTCTCCATCTGGCCCCAGGTCTCCACCCAGTCGGAGAACTTCCCGGAGTTCCGTCAGCGCAACTACCTCGTCAAGGCCGACCGTGGCCTGGACGTCCAGATGGGCTTCCAAGGCCCGTCGATGTTCTACGACGTCACCAACCCCGCCGCCCGGGCCCGCCTGTGGGAGATCGTGACGAAGAACTACTACGACCACGGCATCCGCGCGTTCTGGCTGGACGAGGCCGAGCCCGAGTACGGCGTCTACGACTTCGACAACTACCGCTACCACGCCGGCACCAACGCCCAGGTCGGCAACGTCTACCCCCAGCTGTACGCGCGCGCCTTCTACGACGGGCAGGTCCAGGCCGGGCAGCAGGACGTGGTCAACCTCGTGCGGTGCGCCTGGGCCGGCAGCCAGCGCTACGGCGTCCTCGTGTGGTCCGGAGACATCCACTCCACCTTCGAAGACCTGCGCCGCCAGATCACCGCCGGCATCCACATGGGCGTCGCGGGCATCCCCTGGTTCACCACCGACATCGGCGGCTTCCACCAGGGTGACTCCACCGACCCCGCGTTCCACGAGCTGCTCATCCGCTGGATGCAGTTCGGCACGTTCTGCCCGGTCATGCGCATGCACGGCGACCGCCTGCCCTACGAGGACGTCACCGCGGCCGACGGCAGCCCCCGACTGCGCTCGGGAGGCCCGAACGAGCTGTGGAGCTTCGGCGAGGACGTCTACGACATCCTCGTCCGCTACCTCGAGCTGCGCGAGACGCTGCGCCCGTACAGCCGCCACGTCATGGCCCAAGCCCACGAGGACGGCCAGCCGGTCCTGCGCGGACTGTTCCACGAGTTCCCCGACGACCCCCGCGCCTGGGACATCGACGACCAGTACCTCTATGGGCCCGACATCCTCGTCGCACCCGTGACCAGCGCTGGCGACCGTCGGCGCACCGTCTACCTCCCGGCCGGGGCGCGATGGGTGGAGCACGCCACCGGAGCCGTTCACGACGGCGGGCACGAGATCGACGTCGACGCACCGCTGGACGTTGTGCCGGTGTTCGTTCGCGACCAGACCCTCGACCAGCTGCTCGCACACATCGGCTCATGAACCAACCCACATCCGCCGGTGCCTCCCTCGGCTCCACCGCCGAGGGAGGCACCAGCTCGCCACAGTCGCGACCCGTCGCACCGCTCCTCGCGACCCGTCGCGGGCTCGGAGTCGGAGAGGTCCGGCTCACAGGCGGGTTCTGGGGAGTGCGCCAGGAGACGAACGCCTGGGCAACGATCCAGCACTGCCTGACCTGGATGGAACGGCTGGGATGGATCGCGAACTTCGACGCTGTCGCAAGCGGCAACACGCGACGTGAACGCCGCGGCTGGCAGTTCTCCGATTCCGAGATCTACAAGCTCCTCGAAGCCATAGCCTGGGAGCTCGCCCGCACCGACACGCGTCCACTCGCCGCGACCTTCGACCGGCTCGTCGCCCGCGTCGCCGCCGCACAAGACGAGGACGGCTACCTCAACACCTGCTACGGCCACCGCGGACAGGCCGAGCGCTACAGCGACCTCGAGCGCGGACACGAGCTGTACTGCATCGGGCACCTGCTCCAGGCAGCAGTCGCGCGCTGGCGCACCCGGGGTGAGGACGACCTGCTCGTCCGAGTCGCTCGGCGCGCCGCCGATCACGTCTGTCGTGAGTTCGGCCCTCAGGGACGCCAGGCTATTTGCGGCCATCCCGAGATCGAGGTCGGCCTGGCCGAGCTCGGCCGCGCCCTCGACGAACCGCGATACACGGAGCAGGCTCGACTCTTCGTCGAACGTCGCGGTCGCGGCGTCCTGACCCCGATTCCCCTGCTGGGTTCCTCCTACTTCCAGGACGACATCCCGGTGCGCGAGGCAGACGTCTGGCGGGGGCACGCCGTACGCGCCCTCTACCTCGCCGCAGGCGCGGTCGATGTCGCTGTCGACACCCACGACGATGAACTCCTCGACGCAGTCGTCAGCCAGTGGGAACGGTCCGTCCAGCGCCGCACCTACCTCACGGGCGGAATGGGATCGCGCCACCAGGACGAGGGCTTCGGAGACGACTGGGAACTGCCTCCCGACCGCGCCTACTGCGAGACGTGCGCCGGCGTCGCGTCGACCATGGTCTCCTGGAGGCTCTTCCTCGCTACCGGCGACGTGCGCTACGCCGACCTCATGGAACGCACCTACTACAACATCGTCGCCACCTCACCGCGCGCCGACGGTCGTGCGTTCTTCTACGCCAATCCCCTGCAGCAGCGCGTCCCGGCCAACACCGCCGAAGCCGGTGACGTGAACGCCCGCGCCGAAGGCGGACTCCGCGCGCCCTGGTTCGACGTGTCGTGCTGCCCCACGAACGTCGCACGCACCCTCGCGTCCTGGCAGACCAACGTCGCAACCGTCGACGGCGACGAGCTCACGATCGTCCAGCACGCACCCTGCGAGATCGACGTCGAACTCGACGCCGGCGGCCACCTCAGCGTGCGCGTCGAGACCAGATACCCCGCCGACGGAGCGATCCAGGTCACGATCCTTGACGCACCTGAACGGAAGGTGACGCTGCGTTTGCGCGTGCCCGAATGGGGGCACGGGGCAACGCTCATCGACGCCGCCGGCCAGGAGCGGCTCGTCGCCCCTGGCTGGGCTACCGTGTGCACCGTCCTGCGCGCCGGTGACACGGTCCGGCTCAACGTGCCGGTCGAGCCCCGCTTCACTTGGCCCGACCCCCGCATCGACGCCCTACGCGGCACCGTCGCCGTCGAGAAGGGGCCCCTCGTTCTCTGCCTTGAATCCGCCGACCTACCCGCCGGAGTGACGATCGAGAACGTCCGCGTCGACGTCGGCGGGCGCCCACGCCTCGAAGGGGACGGTGCCCTCCTCCGGGCGAGAACCGTGCGGCACCATCCGACGGAGCACTCCTCGCTGCCCTACTTCAGCGTTCGGCCAACCGTGACGCTGCGAGAAGAGTTCGCGATCGCCCTCGTGCCCTACCACCGCTGGGCGGAGCACGCTCCGGGAACGATGCGGGTGTTTCTGCCCACGATCTGACTGACGCCAACGAGCTGTTCGCCGTCGTCACGCACACCAGGACGTCGGCGTCAGTCGCTCGCCCTCCAGCACGGGTGGTTCGTGGCTGAGTCACGGCGTCGAGCTGTCCGTGGTCAAGGATGATCCGCCCCGCGTCCAGCGGGCTGCGGTTGGCGTCGACCGTCGCGGATGCGATGGAATCGGACCATGTGGACTTCCCTCGCGCCCCGTCGCAAGCTCTTCGGTGGCCTGGTCGCGGTGTCGCTCGCGTGCGTCCTCGCGGCATGCTCCCCGATCCCCGTGTCGGGGGTGGATGACGCGGACGACACCGGTGCCGATGTCGAGCTCGCCGAGGTCGAGGCCCGGTTCGCCGCGATGACAGAGGTTCCGGGAGACCCGGCAGGAGCGACGGTGGTGGAGTCCGCAGGGGCCGCCACCGTGTGGGCGCTGACCCGCCGCGATGACGTGCGGCGGGTGGACCCGGTCGACTGCTCGCTCGACGGCGTGCCGATGGAGCGGGCGGCCGAAGCCCTGAACGTCCCGGAGCCGCGAGGGCTCGAGGCCGCAGGCCGTCCGCAGACCCTCTTCGCCTTCGCCTCGGCCGCGGTCGACCAGGCGGGGAGCTTCACCGTGGCGTGCGACCTCGGGGGTGCCCCGGTCCTGCTCCTTCTCCTTGAGCCGGACGACTGAGCGCACACGGCGCCGCGGCGCCGTCACCGTTCGGGGTCGTCTTTGGCGACGAGCTCGAGCTTGAACCGTTCCTCGTTCTCGAGGTAGGCGGCGTAGTAGTTCGGGCCGCCCGCCCAGGGGTGCTGGTCGGTGTAGAGCGGGTTCCACCTGTGTGCGGGTGCGCTGGCCCAGAGTCGGTCGACGTCGGTGCGGGTGCCCGCGCGTCGGGCCTGGTCAGCCGCGGGTCGCGACGACGAAGATCCGGTGGAACGGCAGGAGCGTGCCGTACGGGCGTCGCGGGTATGCCTGGCGGAGCGCGGCGCTGTACTCCTGGAGGAATGCGGGCCGGACCTCGTCCGGCAGGGCGTCGAGCACGGGCCGGGCACCCGCGGCGGTGACCCAGCGCAGCACGGGGTCCTTCCCGGGCAGCGCATGGACGTACGTCGTCTCCCACGCATCGACCTTCCAGCCGAGCCCTGCGAGCACCTCGAGGTAGGTCGAGGTCTCGTGCGCGGAACGTCCCTGTGCGAGGTCGGTGGTGTGCGAGACATACGGCTCGCGTCCGCAGATCTCGCGCAGCAGGCGGTTCATGGGCGCGTCGTGGTTGCTCGGGACGCTGAACGCGAGCGCACCACCGGGGGCGACGAAGCCGGCCAGGCGGGGCAGGAGGTCCAGGTGGTCAGGGATCCACTGCAGCGTCGCGTTGCTCACCACCACGTCGGCGGCGGCCGGCGGGGTCCAGCTCCGCAGGTCCCCGAGCTCGTACCGCGTCGTAGCGGTCGCCTGCGACCTGGCGCGCTCGATCATCGCCGCCGAGGCGTCGACGCCCAGGACGTGCGCCTCGGGCCATCGAGACTGCAGGACCGCGGACAAGTGGCCCGGCCCGCACCCCAGGTCGAGCACGGAGCGCGCGTCGATCTCGACACGCGGCAACCGTGTCGGCGACGTCGAGGGCCTCCTGTTTCTCACCGCGCACAGCACCGGCTTGTGCAAGGGTTGACAAGTTTGCACAAGGTGGCGCAAGGTTGTGGGCGACGTCACCGCCGACGGAAGGACGGATCATCGTGGCTCCCACGCTCACCGAGGTCGCACAGCGCGCCGGGGTGTCGCTGTCGACCGCCTCGCGCGCGTTCAGCGAGCCGGACCGCATCTCGCCAGAGACGCTCGCGCGGGTCGTGCGTGCGGCGGAGGAGATCGGATACGTCGCCTCGTCGGCGCGCAGGCAGCGCACGACGACGCGGCCGACCCGGTCGACGACGGTCGCGATGACCGTCCCCGACCTTGCGAACCCGATCATCGCGTCGTTCGTCAAGGCCGCCCAGGCGCACGGTTGGTACCGCCGCCAGACGCTCGTCCTCACCGACGCCGACGGCAGCCCGGACCGCGAGCGTGAGATTCTCGGCGAGCTCCACGGCCGGGTCGACGGGTTCATCGCGTGCTCGCCGCGCCTGCCGGCGCACGACATCGTCGAGCTCTGCGGGGACGCCCCGCTCGTGCTCGTGAACCGCGACTCGGACGAGGCTCCGAGCGTCCTGGCGGACGCCGAGCACGGCCTGCGCCAGGCGGTCGAGTACCTGCGCGTCCTCGGGCACGAGCACCTCGCGTACGTGCAGGGCAACCAGCTCTCGTGGTCCAACGAGCACCGGGTCGCCGCGATGCGCCGGCTCGCGGACGAGCACGACGTCGAGCTCGACGTCCTGGGATGGCACGCCGAGACCATGGCCGGCGGCAACGCCGCGGCGGCGAGCGTCGTGGCCACGGGAGCGACCGCGGTGATCGCGCACAACGACCTCGTCGCGCTCGGCATCGTCGAGGGCGCCGCGCAGCTCGGTCTCACGGTCCCCGAGGACCTGTCGGTCGTCGGCATCGACGACACGACGATCGCGCGCGTCGCCAAGCCGCAGCTCACGAGCATCCAGGTGCCGATGTCCCGGGCCGGAGTCCTGAGCGTCGACCTCCTGCAAGCCCTGCTCGCGCAGGACGACGACGTCGACCCGGCCCGCACGGTGCACCTGCCGACGCAGCTCGTGGTCCGGCAGTCGACCGCGCCGGCGCCGGGCTGGGACCCGCGGGGGGCACGTCGATGAGCGGGCTCCACGTCGTCGTGACCGACGCGAACCTGGTCCCGCTGCGCGACGAGCTCGTCGCGCGCCTGCCCGGCGGCACGGAGGTGTCCTGGGCCGTCGGTCTCGCGCCCGACGACACGGCCGCCGCGCTGCGCGACGCGCACGTGCTGGTCGGCCCCGAGCTGACGCCCGCGATGGCCGCCGCGGCGCCCGCGCTCCGGCTCGTCCACGTCGCCGGCGCCGGCACCGACCGGGTGGACCCGTCAGCGCTGCGCCCGGGGGTCGTGGTGGCGAACACGTTCCACCACGAGCGCTCCATCGCCGAGTACGTCACCTGGGCGGCGATCGACCTGCGCCGCGACCTCCACCTTGCCGACGCGGCGCTGCGCACGGGGCTGTGGCGGTCGTCGGTGTACGACCGGTCGCTCCCGCAGCCGCAGACGCTCGGTGCCGCGCGCGTCGGTCTCGTCGGGTTCGGTCACATCGGCTCGGCGTGCTGGCGCGCGCTGTCGGCCTTCGGCGCCACCGGGCGGGCCGTGACCGGTCGCGGCGGCGTCGACGCGTCGTCGGTCGGGCTCGAGTGGGCGGGCGGGGTCGACGCGCTGCCCCGCCTCCTCGACGAGTCGGACGTCGTCGTGGTCAGCGTCCCGCTCGACGAGCGCACGCGCGGCATGGTCGGCGCTCCGGAGCTCGCGCGTCTCGGTACCGACGGCGTCCTCGTCAACGTGGCGCGCGGACCCGTCGTCGACGAGCGCGCTCTGTACGAGGCGCTCGCCGCGCGCACCATCCGCGGCGCGGCCGTCGACGTCTGGTACTCCTACCCCGGCCCCGACGGGCAGGCGGCGCCTGCCGCCCTGCCGTTCCACGAGCTCGACAACGTGCGGATGACGCCGCACCTGTCGGGCGTGACCCGTCAGACGTTCCTCGGGCGGGTCGTCGACGTCGCGGCCAACGTCACGGCCCTGGCCGAGGGCCGCCCGCTCGAACGCGTCGTCGCGCTCCGCCCCGAGGAGGTCCCCGCATGAGCGACCGCATCGTCGCCGCCGAGGTGCTCGTCACGAGCCCCGGCCGCAACTACGTCACGCTCAAGGTGACCACGGCCGACGGCGTCGTGGGCTGGGGCGACGCGACGCTCAACGGGCGAGAGCTCGCCGTCGCGTCCTACCTGCGCGACCACGTCTGCCCCCTCCTCGTCGGGCGCGACCCGGCGCGCGTCGAGGACACGTGGCAGCTGCTCTACCGCGGCGCGTACTGGCGCCGCGGACCCGTGACGATGGCCGCGATCGGCGCGGTCGACGTCGCGCTGTGGGACGTCAAGGGCAAGACGCTCGGCCAGCCGGTGTACCAGCTCATCGGCGGTGCGGTGCGCGACCGGGTCCTCACGTACACGCACGCGTCCGCGTGGGAGCTGCCCGCGCTGCTCGACGCCGTCGACGCGCGCCGCGAGCAGGGCTTCCTCGCCGTGCGCGCGCAGTCGGGGGTGCCCGGCCTCGAGACGGTCTACGGCGTGCACCGCGACGTCGCCTCGTACGAGCCCGCGGCGCGCGGGGCCGCGCCCGTGGAGGAGACGTGGGACACGGCCACCTACCTGCGGCACGCGCCGGAAGTCCTGCAGGGCGTGCGTGACCACGTCGGACCCGAGCTGCACCTGCTCCACGACGCGCACCACCGCCTCACCCCGCAGCAGGCTGCCCGTCTCGCCAAGGAGCTCGAGCCCGTCGACCTGTTCTGGCTCGAGGACGTCACACCGGCTGAGAACCAGGAGGTGCTGCGGCTCGTGCGGCAGCACACGACGACGCCGCTCGCGATCGGCGAGGTGTTCACGACCGTCTTCGACTGCCACCAGCTCATCACCGAGCAGCTCGTCGACTACGTCCGCACCGCCGTCGTGCACGCGGGTGGCATCAGCCACCTGCGCAAGATCCTCGCGCTCGCCGAGGTGTACCAGGTCAAGGGCGCCCCGCACGGGCCTTCCGACGTCTCGCCCGTGTCCTTCGGTGCGAGCATCCACGTGGGCCTGGCCACGCACAACTTCGCGATTCAGGAGTACATGGGCTACTCCGAGGCCGCGCACGAGGTCTTCCCGCACGCGTGGACCTACGCCGACGGCTACCTGCACCCCGGGGACGCACCCGGCATCGGCGTCGAGGTCGACGAGGCGCGGGCCGCGAAGTACCCGTACGAGCCCGCCTACCTACCCGTCGCCCGTCGCCTCGACGGCACCCTCACGGACTGGTGATCCCCATGACGTCCTCCACCGACGCCGCCACGCGGCTGGGCCGCGACGCGCCTCTGGCCGACCTGCTCGTCGCCCCGGCGGAGCCCTCCGCGACGGGGATCGTGCACCTCGGCCTGGGCAACTTCCACCGTGCCCACCAGGCGGTGTACACCGCGATCGCGCAGCGCGCGGAGCCCGGCGACTGGGGCGTGCTCGGCGTCGCCAACCGGTCGCGCCACGTCGTCGACGCGATGCGCGCGCAGGACCACCTGTACTCCGTGCTCCAGATCGCCCCCGGTCGCAGCACCGTCTCCGTCCCGGGCGTCCACACGGGCACGCTCGTCGCCGCGGACGACCCGGAGGCTGTCGTCGCCGCGGCTGCGGCCGCCACCACGCGGATCGTGTCGATGACCGTGACGGAGCACGGCTACCACGTCGTCCCGGGCACGGGCCGTCTCGACCTCGACGCCGCGGACGTCCGCCACGATCTCGGCGTCGGCGCAGCTCCGGTGACGACGGTCGGGCAGCTCGCGCGGGCGCTGGAGCGTCGAGCCCTCGGGCACGGCGAGCCCGTGACGGTCCTGTCGTGCGACAACCTCCAGTCCAACGGGTCCACCACGCGCGCGCTCGTGCTCGACTTCCTCGCGGCGTCCGGCGCCGACCAGGACGTGCTGGACTGGGTCGCCGACCGGGCGCGCTTCCCGAACTCGATGGTCGACCGGATCGTCCCGGCCACGACCGACCGCTACGCCGACGAGGTGCGGCGGGTCACCGGTCTCGCGGACGCGGCGCCGGTGCCGGCGGAGCCGTTCACCATGTGGGTGCTCGAGGACGACTTCGCCGCGGGCCGGCCCGCGTGGGAGCGCGGCGGCGCGGTGTTTTCGCCGGAGGTCGAGGCGTACGAGCTGGTGAAGCTGCGGCTGCTCAACGGCACGCACTCGCTCCTCGCGTACCTCGGTGCCCTCGAC
The DNA here is from genome assembly GCF_016921195.1 of Cellulosimicrobium cellulans. Classification (GTDB taxonomy): domain Bacteria; phylum Actinomycetota; class Actinomycetes; order Actinomycetales; family Cellulomonadaceae; genus Cellulosimicrobium; species Cellulosimicrobium cellulans_F. The sequence continues at coordinate 42,186 of NZ_JAFGYF010000001.1, read as the reverse complement.
GGGCGCGCGACGATCCCGGACGCACGCGCGCAGGAGTTCGTAGAGCGCGCGGCACGAGCGGTCATCGCGGACGAGTACCTGCCGAGCATCACGCTGCCGCGCGGGTTCGACGTCGACGCGTACGTCGCGCAGCTGTTCGACCGCTGGTCGAACTCCGCCCTGGGGCACCGCACGAGCCAGGTCGGCTCGGACGGCTCGGTCAAGCTTCCCCAGCGCGTGCCCGTCCCGGCCGTCCGGGCCCTGCGGGAGGGGCGGGTGCCCGAGCACCTCGCCCTGACCGTCGCCGCGTGGCTGTGCTGCGTCGCGCCGATCGACGGCTTCGAACCGGGACCGCACGCGGCCGCGATGACCGACCCGGCGCGCGCACGTCTCGCCGAGCTCGCCCGCACGACGCGGAGCACCGACGCCCTCGTCGACGCAGTGCTCGGGCGGGGCGGGCTCCTCGGCGACGAGATCGCCGCCCACCCCGCCTTCGCGCAGCGCGTCGCCGCGCACGTGCGCACCATCGTCGCCCACGGCGTGCGCGCCGCCGCCGCCGGCGCGGCCCGTGCCGCCGGAGCGGCCTGACCTCACCCCGATCTGCACGCCCTTCCACCACCCATCGCCCTTCCCAGGGCACCGACCGCCACGGTCGTCACGACGACGTGAGGGCTCCCGCACGGAGCCCGACCTGGAGGACCCCATGGACCGCACGATCTCCTCGAACCCCACCACGACCCCGACAGGACCGCCCGCGGGAGCCCGCGAACCGCACCCGGCCGAGGTCCGGCGTGCCGCCACGGCGGGCCTCGTCGGCACGGCGCTGGAGAACTACGACTTCGTGCTCTACGGCACGGCGTCGGCGCTCGTCTTCTCACAGCTGTTCTTCCCCAACGTCTCGCCCGCAGCGGGCATCCTTGCGAGCTTCAGCGCCTACGCCGTCGGGTTCTGCGCACGCCCGCTCGGCGGGCTCTTCTTCTCCCGCTACGGCGACCGGCTCGGGCGCAAGTGGGTGCTCGTGACGACGCTGCTGCTCATGGGCCTGTCGACGCTCGCCATCGGCTTCCTGCCGACGTACGAGCAGGCGGGTCTGCTCGCCCCGACGCTCCTCGTGCTCTGCCGGTTCGGCCAGGGCTTCGGTGCGGGCGCCGAGCAGTCCGGCGGTGCGACGCTGCTCACCGAGGCGGCGCCCCACGGCAAGCGCGGCCGGCTCGCGTCCCTCGTCATGGTGGGTGCCGCGAGCGGGACGGTGCTCGGCGCCGGGGCATGGGCCCTCGTCCAGCTGCTGCCCGAGGACCAGCTCATGAGCTGGGGATGGCGAGCCGTCTTCATGTCGAGCATCCTCGTGACGCTCTCCGCCTACTTCTTCCGCCGCAAGCTCAACGAGACGCCGGTCTTCGCCGAGGCCAAGGAGCAGAAGGTCACTGCCGCCGCGCCCGTGCGTGAGGTCTTCCGCAACGGCAAGCGTCTGCTCGCGATCGTGACCTTCATGACCGTCGGCCTGAGCGTCCAGTCGTACACGTACCAGGTGTTCATGGCGTCCTATCTCAAGGAATCCGTCCAGATCGACGCCGCGAAGGTGCCGCAGATCCTGCTCGTCGGGGCGATCTTCGGCGGTATCGCCGCGTGGCTGCTCGGCGGGTTGTCCGACCGGTTCGGTCGGCGCAGCACGTTCCTCGTCGTCGCCGGCGCGCTGCTCGTCCTGCCCTACCCGACCTTCCTGGCGCTCAACACCGGCGACCTGGCCTGGATCTACACAGCGATGATCGTCGGCTTCATGCTCGCGTGCCAGGGCGGCGTGGCGATCACGATGAGCTACTTCCCCGAGATGTTCGGCAGCCGCTACCGGTACGCGGGCGTGACGCTCGGCCGCGAGTTCGCGGCCGTGCTCGGCGGCGGCTTCGCCCCGCTCATCGCCGCGGCGCTCGTCACGGCATTCTCCGGGTCCTGGGTGCCCGTCGCCGTCTACATGTCCCTCGCGATGCTTCTCGCGTTCGTCGCCGCGCTCAGGGCACCGGAGACGCGCGACCGCGACCTCGCCGACCCCAGGAACGCGATCGACGACGTCGTCCCCACGACGCGTTGACCCCTGGCGCCCACGACCGCTCCGACCGATCGGCCCGCTCCGAAGGAGAACCATGACCGACCTTCCCACGACGACGACCGCCGTCGTCGCCCACGGCGCCGACGACCTCCGGGTCGAGCAGCAGCCCATGCCCGTTCCCGGCCCGGACGAGGCGCTCGTCCGGATGGCGTACGGCGGGATCTGCGGGTCCGATCTGCACTACTGGCGCCACGGCGCTGCGGGCGAGTCCGTGCTGCGGTCGCCCATGCGCCTCGGGCACGAGGTGTCGGGCACGGTGGTCGTGGCGGCGGCGGACGGCAGCGGGCCCGCCGCGGGGACGCCGGTGGCCGTGCACCCCGCCACGCGCGGCACCGCCCCGGGCCGGTACCCCCACGACCGACCCAACATCTCCCCGGGCGCGTCGTACCTCGGCAGCGCGGCGTACGTGCCGCACACGCACGGCGCGTTCGCGTCATACGTCGCGCTGCCCACCCGGCTCCTGCGCGCCCTGCCCCCGGGCCTGGACCTGCGCAGGGCCGCGCTCGCCGAGCCCGCCGCCGTCGCGTGGCACGCCGTCGACCGCGCAGGTGACGTGCGGGGGACCACGGCGCTCGTCGTCGGCGCGGGGCCGATCGGCGCCCTCGCCGTCGCGGTGCTCAAGCACCACGGTGCCGCGCGTGTCGTCGCGGTGGACCTGCACGAGCACGCGCTCGCGACGGCACGCGCCCTCGGGGCCGACGAGACGCTCCCGGCGACCGAGGCCGACGCGATCGCCGCCGTCGAGGCGGACGTGGTGCTCGAGTGTTCCGGGTCGACGCCGGGGCTCGAGTCCGCGGTCCGTGGCGCCGCGCGAGGGGGCACGGTCGTCCTCGTGGGCCTCATGCCCAGCGGCCCGCAGCCGGCACTGCTCTCGCTCGTCGTGACCCGCGAGCTCGACGTTCGCGGGTCGTTCCGTTTCAACGACGAGATCGACGACGTCCTCGCTGCGATGGCGGACGGCTCGCTCGACGCGGCCCCGGTCATCAGCCATGAGCTCCCTCTCCACCAGACCCTGGAGGCGTTCACCGTCGCCGGAGACGCGGCACGGTCGTCGAAGGTGCTGCTCGACCTGAGCCCGCGGCCCGGAGAAGTCCCGGGATCGTTGCCGTCATCACCGTGAGACGAGAACGGTCCGCGACGAGCGATCGCGTCACGCCCCCCGCGAGAACGACGACTCGTCGATCTCCGCGGGCCCCGGACGCGCGGGCGAGGTCCTGAGGCAAAGGGTCTCATCGTCGGAGTGCTCGCTGGGGACCGCCGTGAAACCCTCCGGTGCGCCTGGCGACACCTGGGCGGCGCCCCCCGAGGCACGTTCCCCGACGTTCGGCTCCACACGAGCCGAGTCAGTGACTGGCCGGTGGCAGCGGTGGGCCGACCGGGCCGCGCCTCAGCGACGACCTGCGACGACCACGGGTGGTTTCTCGGCGGTCGCAACGCCTGGCGGGCATGGACGCCGATTCGTGTGAGCGCTAACATGCGGTGGTCGGCCGGGCGTTGCGCACAACATCGAAAGTCGCCCGACGCGTCGACATGGGACGCGGCCGATCGAGAAGGAGCTCGACCGGACCGTCGTCCAGGACCGTGGCGCGTGTGGGTGTGTCCTCCCGCGCCGACGTATTACCCGCTCAAGGAGGAGGGGTGGCGTGCTGAACGCTAGAAGGAAGAACGTGGGCCATCGAGAGGTCGAGCGCCGACGCGCTGCGGCCGCCCTGGCGGTGCTCGGGCTCACGTCGGCGCTCGTCGCCGGCGGAGCGCTGAACGCATCGGCCGGGGTCGAGGTGCCTGAACCGGTGCTCGAGTACACCTTCGACGGTCTGGCGGGGGCGGGCGCCGGCACGGTCGTGCAGGACAGCGGGTCCGCATCCCACCCCGGCACCGTCCTCAACACCGGAGCTTCTCTCGTGACCGGTCCGACGGGCCACGAGGACGATCGCGCGCTCTCGCTGCCCGGTGGAGCGAACACGGCCGCAGCGCCGTACGTGCGGATCGCGCCGGGTTTGCTCGACGCGAGCACGACGGACGTCACGATGTCGGCGTGGATTCGTTGGAGCGGGGCTCCAGCGTGCACGTGGCCCTTCACGCTGGGTTCGGCGGTCGAGCGGCACGTGTTCGCCACGACCGATTGCGGTGGCAACGCCTACGGAGCGATCCGCGACGGCAACGAGGTTCGCGCGACCGGCCAGGGCACGGTCCCGACGAACCGTTGGGCGCACCTCGCGGTCGTCGTCGACGGTGGCACGTCGGTGTCGACGTACCTCGACGGCGTGCGTGTGGGGCACGCGGCGACGACGCACACCGCGGCCGCCGCTGTCGGGACTGCGACGTTCTCGGGGTACGTCGGGAAGTCGTTCTACGCCGCCGATGCGTACTGGGACGGCGCGATCGACGACGTCCGCGTCTACACCGAGGCGCTGACTGCGGAGCAGCTCCAGGAGGCGGAACGGGCCGTCTACGCGGCCGTCGCGCAGCGCGACGTGGCTGTCGACCTCGGTGACACGAGCGCCGTCGAGAACGACCTCGACCTGGCGACCGTCGGTGCCGGCGGCTCGACGCTCACGTGGGTCTCGAGCGCGCCGGACGTCGTGAGCACGACGGGTGTCGTGACGAGGCCAACCGCCGGCGAGCCCGACGAGCGCGTGACCCTGACGCCCACGGCGTCGTTCGGACCCGTGACCGTCGTCGGCGCGCCGATCGCGGTGACGGTGAGGGCCTGGGCCGAGGGTGACGGTCCCGAGGCGTTCCTCGCCCGGCAGGTCGCCGCGAGGATCCCGGAGCTGCCGGCGTTCCAGGGCGACGTGCTCGGGAGCCTGACGTTGCCCGAGAGCGGCAGCGACGTCGCCCCCGACATGCGCGGTGCCGAGGCGGCGACGATCGTCTGGCGGTCCTCGGACGACGCCGTCATCTCCGACACCGACTCCGGCACGGCGCCCGACGTGGTGCGCAAGGGATCCGTCACGCGTGGCGAACGGGACACGACGGTCACGCTCACCGCGACCGTCGCGGTCGCGGGTGCTGAATCGGTCGACGTGGACGTGGTGGTGAACGTTCCCGCGGACCCTCGCATCGGGCGCGAGGATTTCGAGGCCTACATGTTCGCCTACTTCACGGCGGACAGCATCGAGGGCGAGAAGATCCGGTTCGCCACGTCCGACGGCAACGACGCGCTGCGCTGGAAGGAGCTGAACGGCGCCCAGCCCGTATTGGAGTCGACCAAGGGCACGATGGGGCTGCGCGACCCGTTCATCATGCGCTCCCACGAGGGCGACCGGTTCTTCCTGCTCGCCACCGACCTGTCGGTCGGGCGTACGGGATGGGGAGGCGCGACCGACCGCGGCAGCCGCCACCTCGAGATCTGGGAGTCCACGGACCTCGTGAACTGGGGCGAACAGCGCCACGTCGAGGTCAACCTGCCGAACGCCGGGATGACGTGGGCGCCGGAGGCGTTCTACGACGAGTCGATCGACGCCTACCTCGTGTACTGGACGTCGACGATGTACAGCGACGAGGCGCGCACGGTCCAGGACGGCAACGGCCCGCAGATCCTCACGTCGATCACGCGTGACTTCCGCACGTTCACCGACCCCGAGCCCTGGTTCAAGGCGGCCGACGTCCCGGGCCTGGTCGAGGACCGTGGCCTGATCGACTCGACCGTCCTCAAGGACGGCGACACCTACTACCGGTTCACCAAGGCCACCCAGGCCAGCGGCTGCCCGTCCCCGGACATCATCGGGCAGAGGTCGACGAGCCTGCGCGCGACCACGGCCTCCGGCGCCTGGCAGCTCGTCGATACGTGCATCGGCCGCACCGCCGGCACCCCCGAGGTCGAAGGGCCGAGCGCGTTCCTCGCCAACGACGACGACGTCAACGGCAACCGGTACTACCTGTGGGTCGACGACTACGGCGGCGTGGGGTACATCCCGCTGATGACGGATTCGCTCGAGGGCGACGTCGCCTGGACCTACCCGTCGTCCTTCTCGCTCCCGCGCTCACCGCGCCACGGCTCGGTCATCGGGATCACGCGCGCCGAGCGCGACGCCCTCGCGGCGAGGTGGGCGCCCAACCTCCTCGTCACCGATGTCGCGCCCGTCGCGCTGGACGTCGAGATCGGCACCACGAGCGTCGACCTGCCCGCCACCGTGACGGCGACGTTCCGGGACGGGCACACCGAGCAGGTGGCGGTCGCGTGGGACCACGTGGACCTCGGGCAGCTCACGCGACCGGGTGACACCGTCACCGTCGAGGGCCGCCTCGCCAACGGCGCGGGTACGCCGGCCGTTGCGACGCTCACGGCTGTCGGTGACCCGCAGACCCAGGTGCCGCTCGAGGTCGAGCTGTCGCCAAGGTGCCTCGCGGGCAAGGTCTACCTCGCGGTGCGGGCGACGAACGCGGGCGACGTGCCCGTGGACGTGACCCTCACGACGCCGTTTGGAGAGAGGTCGTTCGCCGACGTGGCGCCGGGCAAGAGCGCCTACCAGTCGTTCGCGACGCGGACGACCTCGGTCGCGGCGGGCACCGTCACGGTCGCCGGCTGGGTCGACGGTGGCACCCCGACGTCCTACGAGGTGGCGTTCGACGCGCGTGCTTGCGGCTGACCATGCCCTACGGCCTCGACCTGCGGATGACACCCACGATGCGAGAGGAACGACGATGAAGTCCAGACCTTCCCGACTGCTTGCCCTCACCCTGCCGGGGTTGCTCGTCGCGAGCGGCCTCGTCGGGGTCGGGCTCGCGGCAGCCCCGGCAGCGGCCGCACCCGTGGCCGACGTGCACTACGCCTTCGACGACGACGCTGCCGTCGGCGCAGGCGCGACCCTCCACGATGCCGGCACCGGCGCCCGGCACGCCACCGTGGTCGGAACCGGGGCGTCCCTCGTCCCCGGTGTGACGGGTACGCCGGGGGACCTCGCGATCGAGCTGCCCGGGGGCGCCAACACCTCGGGTGCCCCGTACGTCCAGCTCCCGGCCGGCCTCGTCGGTCCGGGGCAGACAGATCTGACGATCGCCGGATGGGTCCGCTGGGACGGCGCCCGGGACTGCACCTGGCCCTTCGCTCTCGGGCGCGACAGCACCAGCTACGTCTTTGCCACCCCCAGGTGCGGAGCGGCATCTTTCGGAGCGATCAAGCAAGGCACGGAGCAGCGCTCCACCGCACCGCGGCCGCTGGTCGCGGACCGCTGGGAGCACGTCGCCGTCGTGCTCGACGGCGGCACCGACATCGCCTATTACCTCAACGGCACCGAGGTCGCCCGCTCCACCACGGCGCACACCGCGGAGGCGGCACTCGGTGCCGCCGCCGCGTCGGGTTACCTCGGCCGGTCCCTGTACGCAGTCGATCCGTTGTTCGGCGGGGCGATCGACGAGGTCCAGGTCTTCGCGTCCGCTCTGGCGCCCGGTGAGGTGGCCGCACTCGGCGTGGAGGGCTACACCGCGCTCGCCCGCGCGGACCTGGACGCGATCGAGCTCGGTGACACCGCCGACGTCCGTGGCGACCTGCCGCTGCCTGCCACCGGCAGCAACGGCGCGTCGATCACCTGGACGAGCAGCCACCCTGACGTCGTCACGAGCAGCGGCACCGTGCGCCGCCCGGCACCGGGCAGCCCGGACGTCACCGTGACGCTCACGCCGGCAGCCTCCCTCGGAGGCGTGGAGATCCGTGGCGACGCCGTCGACGTCGTGGTGCGCGCCTTCTCGACCGAGGAGATCACCGCCGACCTGCGGTCCCGTCTCGTCGTGCCGCCGATCGTGGGCGACGGATACTCCCTGCCCCCCGTGGGCGACGGGCTCGTCGTCTGGAGCGCCGAGCCGGCGACCGCCGTCGTGGACGGCATGCTCGTCAACGACGACGACGCGGCTCTCGACGTCGAGGTCACCGCGTCCGCCGCGGTCGAGGGTGACACGCTGACGAAGCAGTTCTCGGTGAAGGTGCTTCCGCAAGACGGTTCACAGGCGCTCCTCGCCTACACCCGCACCCCGACCTCCGTGGACCAGGCCAACCACCAGACCGTCGCCCGGTCGCTGCACCTCGCGCTCGGCGATCATGTCGAGACGGCCGAGCCGCTCAACGAGAACGGTGGTGTGCTCTTCGCGAGCAGCGTCTTCACCGGCGTCGACCTCAGCGACCTGCGCGCCCTGCGCGACCCGTCGCTCTTCTGGTTCGCTGACGGCACACTCGGCGTCATCGCCACACGGGTCGAGGTCGACGGCAGCTCGGACGGCACCCGGACGAGCCAGGCCCTCGTCTTCCGCTCGCAGGAGCCCGGCAACGTCACCGACTTCCGCGAGCTGGGCCTCGTCGACCTCGGGACGACGGCGGGCATCAACGACCCGGTCGCGCTCTACGACTCCGCCGAGGACCGGTACCTCGTGTCGTGGACCACCGACGCCGGGCGTGCGCAGCACGTCCTGATCGAGGACCTCGGGCGCACCGCCAGCGTGCCGGACCCGCACTCCCCGTACGGGGGGCGTCGCACCGTGGTCGCGACCGACGGCAACCGCGACCAGCCTCGCGACGGTGCGCCGATCACCACCGCGCTCGCCGTCCCCGACGACGTCGCCTCCCGTATCGCCGACGCCGAGCCGACCAACGCGATCACCGTCCCGGCCACGGCCGCTGACGCGCTGCGGACCCGGTTCGGCCGCATCACCAACACGGCCGTCACGGTCCCCGACCAGGAGATCGCCCCGGGTGCCACCGGTGCCCTCCAGGACGTCCGCGCGACCCTGACCTACTCCGACGGATCGACAGCCCAGCGCGCTGTCACGTGGGACGCCGACCAGCTGGCCGGCCTCGCCGACGCCGGCCCCGGCACCTACACGCTCGACGGCCGGATCAAGCAGACCCGGTACCCCCGCCAGTTCGCGCACAACCGGGCCGACCCGACCATCTACCGGTACACCCGGGACGCCGAGACCACCTATCTCTTCATCGCCACCGACGACACCAACAACGACAACGTCGGCTCCACCCACCTGCCGATCCGGGCCGCGAGCTCGATCGAAGCCCTCGCGGACGTCAACGGCGGTCGTTCGCTGGAGGTCGATCTGCTCAACCGACTCACCCGGGCAGAGAGGAACACGCAGGGCCGCACCATCGCAGGCTGCTACTGGGCACCGGAGATCCACGAGATCGGCGGACGCCTGTCCATCCTGTTCGCCCCCTGCTTCAACGAGAACGACTCCCAAGCGAACAGCGGTGGATCGTGGCGGACCGTGCAGGCCCACATCATGCAGCTCGAGGACGGGGGAGACCCGGCGAACCCCGACCACTGGTCGACTCCGGCGCCGATCCTCGACGCCGCAGGAAACCCCCTCGGACGACCGGGATTCGCCCAGAACATCTCGCTCGACATGACCTACGTCGAGGCCGGTGGTGAGGCGTACTACGCGTGGTCCCAGCGCTACGTCACACCCGGCTTGAGCGACCCCGCGACATGGATCGCCAAGGTCGATCCGGCCGACCCGACACGGATCACCACGACGGCGACGCCGATCATCGTGCCGACCCTGACGTTCGAGGACCATCTCAGCGAAGGCGCGTTCCCCCTGCACCACGACGGCAAGATCTACCTGACCACTTCCGGCTCCGGCGTCAGCCCCACCTACATCGTCGGCGGCGTGTGGGCGGACGAGGACGCCGACCTCACCGACATCCACAGCTGGCACAAGTACGGTGCCCCGCTGCAGAAGAGCGAACCCATGGTCACGGGCGTCGACTACGGCCGCTACGAGCAGGGCCCCGGACACGGCTCGTTCACCTGGGACGAGGACGACAACCTCCTCTACGTCTACCACCGCTGGGGCAACGGCACCGCCTCCGGCGATGGCCGCGACACCGAGGTCCGGCGCGTCCACTGGGCCGCCGACGGCCAGCCCATACTCGACATGACCTATGCCGAGGAGCTCGACCCGGAGCTCGCGGACGTCCAGGTCAAGGTCAAGGTCTCCGGAGAGGTGCCGACCGTCGACCTGGACGTGGACGTGTCGCCGCGGTGCCTGGCGGGCAAGACCTACATCGCGGTCCGCGCGACGAACGCGGGCAGCGTGCCCGCGGACCTGACCCTCACGACGCCGTTCGGAGAGAAGTCGTTCACGGACGTGGCGCCGGGCAGGAACGCCTACCAGTCGTTCCCGACCCGAGCGACGTCCGTCGAGGCGGGCACGGTAGCCGTCACGGGGACGGCAGTCCTCGACGGCACCCCTGTGGACACGGTGTACGACGTCGCCTTTGACGCTCGGACCTGCGGCTGAGGGCCCCTCTCGTCCCCGTGGACGAGGCACCTCCGGGCGTGGCGCGTCTTCTGATGCTCACCAGGCCCGGAGGTGCCTCGCACCGGCGTAGGGCGATTCCTCCTCGGCTTCGTCACGTCGCGATCCTGCGGGCCGGGCGCCGCGAGTTCGTGCGATTCGGTCTGCAGGTGCTGATTCGGTGCGAACGCGACGGTGTGGGTGTCCCTGCGGGGACGCCCACACCTCGTGCTTCAAGCACTTCCCGGCAGCAGACGTCGGCCGTGCCGGTGTGCGTCTGGTTCGGTCAGCGCCGGATCTGCCAGTACTGTCCGCCGTGGTTCCACCTGCCGTGGTCGCGATGGTCGCGGTCGGCCTGGGGGCCGTTGCCGCGGCTCGACACGAGGGAGTCCCGTCCGAGCAGGACGGTGCTGTCGAGCTGTCCGTCGCGGGTGTCGGCCACGGCGACCCGTACGGTGCTGACCCGCCGCGGTGTGACGCGGGCGTCGCACGTGAGGACCGTGGTGAACGCGTTGAGCTCCGTGTCGTGCGTCCCGGCGCCCGGGTCGTTCGGCGCGAAGTTCTCCACGTACAGCTCGGGGTGCGAGCTCGCGTTGACGGTGGCCGTGGACACCAGGTCACGTGTGCGCGGGACGGTGGAGCACGGCTGGCCGTTCACCCAGATGGCGAACGCGTCGGCGAAGTCCTGCTCGCTCCATCCTGCGTACTCCTCGCTGCCGAAGACGTAGGACAGGGAGAGGCGGTTGCCTGACGGCACGACCCGCATGGTGAGCACGGCCGCGTCGTAGGTGGTCTGCCCGACCAGGCGGTCGAGGGCGCGCGCGCCGCGGCCGCCGAGGTCGCCGGTGGTGGTCAGCTTCTCGTTCGGGCCGAGGACGGCCGAGGCGGAGAAGTCGGTGTCGGCCTCGGACTGCGGGTCGGCGTCGATGACCGAGCCGGTCGTGAGCGCGACACCGCGCGCGAGGCCGGTGTCGTTCATCCCGGAGAAGCGGCCGGCCTGGACGTCGTTGCCGGAGAAGGTGGCGCTGCGCACCGTGATGCCGCGCCCGGCGATCGTCGCGGCGAGGTCCTCTGCTTCGAGGTCGCGCAGCGACGTGACGCTCTGTCCGGGCGAGGAGGCCGCGGGCAGCGCGAGTACGACCGTGCCGCTCGTGGCGAGCGTGGCCGCGCAGACGATGCCGACCGCGCGGGCAGCGCGTCGGTGATGACGAGGCCCGCGCCGTGGCTCGGCCGGTGGCCGGCCGTGGGCTGTTGAGGTGTTCATGATGCTCCATGAGTTGTCGGAGTGCGCCCGGGGGCGCCGTCGCGCAGGGCGCGACGCGTGCTTCATGGAGGAGGAGATGTCGCGGGATTCGCGTGCCGTTCAGCCGAAGCCGTATGTGCGGCCGGCGTCATCGCCAGTCGTCGGGTGCGATGGGACGCACCGGGGAAGTCACCCCCTGTGACCGTTCCTGTGGCGAACCTGCCGATGCCTTGACAGGTGTGGTGCACGTCACACTACGCTCGAAAACGTTGGGGGAGAACCGTTCGGACGAAGACGCTCACGGATCCAGCAGAAGGTGAACGGACGTGAAGTCTTCGACACGCACACGACCACGCACGAAGAGGCTGGTGAGCGGACTGCTCGCCACCGGCCTCCTCCTGGGAACCATCACGATCGGCTCCACGACCGCCTTGGCGGCCGAGGACGACGAGGCGCCGACGCCCCCGTCGCCCACCGAGACCACGACGGACGACACCGCGCCGGTGCCTCAGGAGACGGCTCCGTCGGAGACCGCCCCCGCACTCGAGGAGCCAGTCCCGGCCGATCCGGCACCTGCGACAGAGGACCCCGCGCCGCCGGAGGGCGGCGACGAACCGCCTGCCGACGAAGCGCCACCGACCGACGACCCGGGTGAGGACGGGCTCGTCACCCCGTTCCGCTTCCCGGGCTTCCCTGCGCCGTCGATCCACAGCCAGCAGGCGTACGACCCGGAGGACGACTTCACCGCGCGGTGGACCCGTGCGGACGCCCTCCAGATCCGGGCGATGTCGGAGCCCTCCGCGCCGGCAGGGGAGAACTCCCTGCCGGAGGAGTACACGATGCCCGAGATCCCGCAGGACTTCCCGGTCCTGGTGGACCAGAACGGCACCCAGGTCTGGGTGTGGGACACCTGGACGCTGACGGACGAGCACTCGAACCAGCTGAGCTTCAAGGGCTGGGAGGTCATCTTCTCGCTCGTCGCCGACTCGACGGCCGGGTACACGTTCGACGACCGGCACACCCACGCGCGGATCGGGTTCTTCTACCGGCCCGCTGACGTGCCCGCCGACGAGCGGCCGGCCAACGGCGGCTGGATCTACGGGGGCCACGTGTTCCCGGACGGCGCCGCGGGCGCGATCTTCGAGGACCAGTCGTTCTCGACGGTCACCGAGTGGTCCGGCTCGACCCGGATCATGGAGGGCAACAAGCTCCGGATGTTCTACACGGCGGTCGCGTTCTACCGGGACGCGAACGACCAGGAGATCCAGCCCGCCGACCCGCGCATCGTCCAGACCGAGCTGCGCATCTTCGCCGACGAGGACGGCGTGTGGCTCACCGGTGCACGCGACCAGCACCAGCTGCTCGTGCCGGACGGGACGCTCTACCAGACCCGTGAGCAGAACGCGTTCGTCAACTTCCGCGACCCGTTCACCTTCGAGGACCCGAACACCGAGGACAGCCCGACGTACATGGTGTTCGAGGGCAACACGGGCGGTGAGCGCGGGTCGGTGCCGTGCACGGCCGAGGACCTCGGCTACCGCGAGGGCGATCCGTACGCCGAGCTGCCTGAGACCGTGACGGCCTCGGGCGCGAACTTCCAGATGGCGAACGTCGGCCTCGCCGTCGCCGAGAACAAGGCGATGACGCAGTGGCGGTACCTGCCGCCGATCCTGTCCGGCAACTGCGTCAACGACCAGACGGAGCGTCCGCAGATCTACGTGCAGGGGTCGAAGTACTACCTGTTCACGATCAGCCACCGGCACACGTTCGCGCGCGGCCCGGACACCGACTCGACCGATCCGCGGTTCTGGTACCTGGACGGTCCGGACGGCGTCTACGGGTTCGTGGGCAACGGCATCCGGTCCGACTTCCAGCCGCTCAACGAGGGGAGCGGGCTCGCCCTGGGCAACCCGACGAACCTCAACTACGCGGTCGGGACCCCGGCGAGCCCGGACCCGTTCCAGACGGCGCACGCGTTCCAGTCCTACTCGCACTACGTCCAGCCCGGGGGTCTCGTCGAGTCGTTCATCGACGCCATCGGCAACCCGGACGTGCGACGCGGCGGGACCCTCGCGCCGACGGTGAAGCTCAACATCGCCGGCACGAGCGCGGTCGTCGACCGCTCCTACGGCGACGACGGCCTCGGCGGCTACGGGGACATCCCCGCGAACGCCGAGCAGGCCGTCTCGCCCGATCCCGACCCGAGTCCGCTCCCGTAGCGGACGAGGGTCGCACGCCTGAGGCGGGGCGGCGGCACCCGGCCGTCGCCCCTCCCTCGCGCCCCGGCGGGCGGGTGGGATGCCACGGTGCCTAGCGTGGTGACGATGGCGAGAACCGGTCGCTCCACGGCACGGCGCGTCCCGTCACGCGGGGTCGCGGCAGCCGTCGCGCTCGCGCTCGCGCTGCTCGCGGGGTGCACCGGCACGCCGGAGGACGACCGGGCGCCGTCGGGCACGACGGCGCCCGGCCCGCGCGAGAGCACGGCGTACGCCGAGCCGTGGCGTCCGCAGTTCCACTACAGCCCGCCCGAGGGACGCCTCGCGGACCCGAACGGGCTCGTGTGGTTCGAGGGGGAGTGGCACCTGTTCCACCAGCAGGACGGGACGTGGGCGCACGCGGTGAGCACGGACCTCGTGCACTGGGAGACGCTCCCCACGGCGCTCGAGCACGACGAGCTCGGCCAGGCCCTGTCCGGGAGCGCCGTCGTGGACGGGGCGAACACGTCGGGGCTGTTCCCTGCAGGCGAGGGCGGCCTCGTCGCGGTGTACACCTCGACGGAGGGCGGTGAGGCGCAGTCGCTCGCGTACAGCACCGACCGTGGCCGCACGTGGGAGCGCTACGCGGACAACCCCGTGATCCCGAACGACGGGCGCAGCGACTTCCGTGACCCGAAGGTCTTCTGGCACGAGGCGACGCACCGGTGGGTCATGGTCGTCTCCGTGGGGGACGGCGTCGAGCTCCACGGCTCCCCGGACCTCCTGCACTGGGAGCGGCTCAGCACCTTCGGCGAGGGGCAGGGCCTGCACTCGGCCGTGTGGGAGTGCCCGGACCTGTTCCCCCTGCCCGTGGACGGGGATCCGGACGACGTGCGCTGGGTGCTCACCGTGAGCGTCGGCGACTCCGAGGAGACGAACGGGTCGACGGCCCAGTACTTCGTCGGCGACTTCGACGGGACGACGTTCACGCGCGACCCCGCGACACCGTCTGAGGCCGTGCAGATCACCGACGTGGGCCAGGACTTCTACGCCGCCCAGACGTTCGAGCACGCACCCGACGGGCGCAGACTCTGGCTCGGCTGGATGGGCAGCTGGCGCTTCCCCTACTCCGCCCCGACGACGCCGTGGCAGAACGCGATGAGCGTCCCGCGCGAGCTGTCCCTGCGGCGCGTGGCTCCGGACGGCCCCGCACCGTCGGGCGACGTGCTGCCCGACGGCGGGTACGTCCTCGCGCAGACGCCCGTCCCCGAGCTCCAGGTGCTGGGCGAGGGGACCACGACCGTCACCGACGTGGCGCTCGGGGACGACGAGGCGGTGCTCGACGACCCCGGCACGACCTACCAGGCGCTCGCGGAGATCGCCGTGGGAGACGCGGAGGAGGTCGGGCTGCGGGTCCGTGAGCGTCGCGCTGAGGACGGGTCGATCGAGGAGGCGACGGTCGTCGGCATCGGCCCCGAGGGGTTCTTCCTGGACCGGACCCACGCCGGCCTCACCACGCTGCCCGACAGGAGCGGGGAGAACACCGAGTTCGGGATCCGCCGAGCGGCGCCGTACGCGCCGCTGGACGGCGTGGTGCGGCTGCGGGTGCTCGTCGACGAGTCCTCCGTGGAGGCGTTCGTCGACGACGGGGCCCTCACCGGGACGATGGTGGTCTACCCCGGCGAGGGCACCGTCGGGCTCTCGGTCTACGCGCGCGGAGGGACGGCGACCTTGAGATCGATCGAGGTGACGCGGCTGGCCTCGATCTGGTGATTCGTGGGTGGTTCGCCCGCGATCGTCCGGCCCCCCGGACGAAGCACGTGCCGGTCGTCGTCGGTCGCCTCTGCGGGTGCCGCTTCGGTGAGCGGTATGGCGGCATGGCCTAGATCGCCTCCCCGAGCTCGCGGATCGTGATGCCGGTGAACCGCGCGGGGCCGCCGTCGGTGTAGAGCGAGATCCCCGTGTCTGTCTCGGCGAAGTGGACCTGTTGCGAGAGCACGGTGTGGCCCGCGTTGACGAAGACCTCGACGCTCTGGGTGTCGACGAGGATGCGCAGGTGCACCGACCTGGCGCCGGCGTCGATGGGGGCGGCGGCGCGCGAGTAGGGCGCGAGCGAGTAGCCGGCGAGGTCCGAGGGTCCGCGGTCGACGTACAGGTCCGCTCCGTACTTGCCGATGTTCGTGTGCCGGGAGCCGTCGGGGGAGCGTCCTACGGAGATGCCGACGTTCGTCGCGGTGTCCCAGGCGATGTCGAGCTCGATCTCGTACGCGCGTCCGGTCCAGGGCAGCACGGCGCTGCCGTCCACGGTCCGGTCGGGCAGCGTGGTGGTCGCGGTGACGTAGCTCGCCAGCGCCGTCACCGGGCTGCTCAGGAGGCTGTACCAACCACCGGGCTGTCGGGCGAGCCGTAGCTCGCGGACGATCGAGTTCTGGCCGTTGTAGCCGTCGGTCGCGTCGGTAGGGACGTCGCGGGCGGCGTACTTCCAGTTGTTCATCCACGCGACGGCGAGCCGCTTGGTCTCCGGTGCGTCGGCCGAGGGCCAGGTGACGGCGGCGTACCAGTCCCAGCCCCAGTCGAGCCACTGCGGGGTGAGGTCGTCCGCGAGGAACTGCTCGCCGTCCCACGTGCCCGTCCAGTAGGCGTAGGTCATCGGCAGACCGACCCCGTAGGCGTCCATGCTGGCGCCGAGCACCCAGTGGCGTGTCCCGTCGTCGGCGGTCATCTCGAACAGGTCGGGGCACTCGATGCCGCCGAGGGCGTGGTTCGGGTAGTCGAAGTTGCGGCGCAGCGTCCAGTCGCGCAGGTTCGGCGAGGTGTAGAAGGCGGCGTACCGCAGCCGTCCGATGACGCAGACCCACTCGGCCCGGGTGGCGTCCCAGTGGATCTTGGGGTCGCGGAACCACTCGGCGTTCTCGATCTCGGCGGGCGTCGTCGCGGCGCGACCGTCGGTGTTGACGATGACGGGGTCGGGCAGGGCGGTGAACGTGAAGCCGCCGTCGGTCGACCAGTAGAGGTACTGCTCCTGGTACCTGCGGATCCCGTCGGTCGGCTGGGTCGCGAGCGCGACGACCGCTCCGGCGCCGAAGCCGGCCGTGTTCGCCGTGTCGACGACGGCCGACCCGGACCAGACCGGGAAGTCGGGCTGCAGCGGCATCACGGTGCCGTGGTGGGTGAAGGCGACGCCGTCGGTCGTGGTCGCGTGGTCCCAGCCGCCGGGGCCGTTGTTCTGGTCGGAGTGCAGGTAGTACAGCTGGTAGGCGCCGTGCGTGGTGACCGGGCGTTGCGGGTCGCAGAGCCAGCCGCTGGGCGGAGTCATGTGGTAGACGGCGCGGAGCGAGCCCGGGGCTGCTGCTCGGGCTGCGGACGGCACGGCGCCGCCGAAGATCAGCGCGAGTGCTCCGGCGCCGGCTCCCTGGAGCACGGTGCGGCGCGAGACGGACGGCGTCATTGCTGGTTCCTCTCGTGGACGGGTGGGCGCGACGAAGCGTTCACCCTGGTTCGGGCGGTGGTGGAAGGACGGCTGGCAGGAGGGAAGAGCTCGTCAGCCCAGTGCGGCGGCAGGTTCGGGGGCGTCGGCATCGCTGGGCGCCTCGATGTCGACCGCGGTCACGTGCACGGTTCCTGGCCGTGCCGTCTCGAGGCTCGCGGTCACACCGCCGGCCCCCAGGAGGACCAGGTTCGACGCAGCCGCCTCACCGTCCCCGACGAAGACCTCGAGGAGGGGTCCGTCGAGGCTGAGGAGCAGGCGTGCCGGGCGGTCGCCCGGCAGGGGGACGGCGGTCGTCGACGGGAAGTCGGGGTGCACCGCCTCGGCGGCCGGGCCGCCGCGCGTGAGGCGCAGGCTCCCGGTCCCGGGTGCGTGCACCAGGTCGACGAAGGCGTCCGCCGCCCCGCGCAGCCGCACGCGGAGCGTGCCGGTCGTTGCGGGGTCCCAGCCGAGCTCGACCAGGACGTGCCCGGTGAGCGAGAGCTCCGCCGGGCGGTCGACGACGGCGACCGAGGTCGCCGCCGCGTGGGTGAGGCGCTCGCGGACGAAGGCCGGCGGTGCCTGCATGAGCGTGGGTCGTCCTTGCACGGTGCGGAGCCCGAGGACGCGTGGCAACGACATCGCGCCGCGCCAGGGGTCGGACGGGAACGCGTGCGCGTAGCGCCAGTTGCCCATCCAGCCGATCGTCACGGCCTCGCCGCCCGGGGCGTCGTCGAACGTGACGGCCGCGTAGTAGTCACGGCCGTGGTCGAGCCGGCGGAGCTCGGGGGTGTCCGGGACGAACGCGGTCCCGTCGAAGTGCCCGACGACGTAGTGCATCGACGAGCCCGCGGGGTCGGGGTCGTCGCCGACCGGGTTGGTGCTGAGCAGGAGCACCCACCGAGCGTCGTCGCCGTCACCGTCCAGGGGCAGCCTGACGAGGTCCGGACACTCCCACACGACACCCGCCGCCCCCAGGGGACCGAAGGTGCTCAGGTGCTCCCAGGTCACCAGGTCGGTGGAGGCGTAGAGCAGGACCTGCCGGTCGTCCGCCTCGACGGTGAGCATGACCCAGCGGGGGTGGCGGCCGTCGTCGTAGCGGATCACCTTGGGGTCGCGGAACGCGGTGGTGCCCCGGTCGAGGATCGGGTCGGCGGGGTCGGTCTTCCACGTGAAGCCGCCGTCGAGGCTGGTCGCCCTGGACTGTGCCTGGTGCCCGTCGTCGTAGGCGCTCGTGTAGAAGGCCGTGAGGACGTCGCCGCCGGCACGCGACGCCACGACGGAGCCGGAGAAGATCTGCTCGCCCGTCCGGTGCGCCAGCGCCACGGGGTGCTCGGTCCAGTGCTCCAGGTCGGGGCTCGTGGCGTGGCCCCAGCTCATGTTGCCCCAGTCGGAACCCTCGGGGTTGTGCTGGAAGTACAGGTGCCACAGGCCGCCGTGGTGCACGAGCCCGTTGGGGTCGTTCATCCAGTGTCGCCGGGGGGTGAAGTGGAATCGGGGCCGGGGCACGGTGGTGCTCGTCGGGGGCACGGGATCGACTCCTCAGACCGAGTGCCGGCGGACAGGCGGGCAGGCGATGAGACGGGGCTCGTCGTCCGGCGAGGGGTCGACGCCGAGGAGCATCCGCACGCCCGCGGCACCCAGCTCGTAGTGCGGCAGCGCCACCGTGGACAGGGTCGGGCGCAGGTGGGCGGCGATGACGTCCTGGTTGTCGAAGCCCATGACGGCGACGTCGTCGGGGATGCGCAGCCCGCGCTCCCGCAGGCCGTCGTACACGCCCATCGCCACGCGGTCGTTGTGACAGAACACGGCCGTCGCGCCGGACTCGACGACGTGCGACGTCCCGGCGTAGCCACCCTCCTGCTCGGGTGCCACGGACAGGACGAGCCCGGGGTCGTAGCCGACGCCGGCCGCCTCGAGGGCGGCGCGGTATCCGGCCAGACGACCGGTCTGGGCGGGGGACGGGGTGGTCGTGTTGAGGAAGGCGATGCGTCGGTGGCCCGTGGCGAGGAGCTCCTCGGTGGCGGTCCGGCCGCCCTGCTCCTCGTCGGGGACCACGGCCGGCAGGCCGCTGCCGTCGGCGTAGCAGTCGACCAGGATCGTGTCGGTCTGGTGCAGCGACTCGGGGACGACGATCTCGCGGTGGTACCAGGTGGAGTAGAGGATCCCGCGCACCTGGTGCTCGAGCATCATCGCGATGGCGTCGTTCTCCGCAGCGACGTTGCCGTCGGTGTTGGCGACGAGCAGCACGTAGCCGTGCTTCCACGCCTCGTCCTGCGCACCGTGGATGATCTGGCCCGCGAACGGGGTGGTCGCGATCTCGTCGGCGACGAGGCCGATGAACGCCGACGTGCCGCGAGAGAGCGTCTTCGCCAGTGCGTTGGGGCGGTAGCCGAGCTGCTCGACGGCCTCGCGGACCCGTCGCCGGGCGTCCGTGCCGATGCGCGCACCGGGCTTGTCGTTCACGACGTGCGAGACCGTGGCGACCGAGACGCCCGCGAGCTTCGCGACGTCGCGCATCGTGACGGCCGCACCGGGCTTGCCGTTGCCTGCTGTGCTCATCCCTTGGTCACCCCGCTCTCGAGTCCGTTGATCATCGCCTTGTTCAGGACGAGGAACACCAGCAGCAACGGCGTCACGGTGACGCACACGGCCGCGAAGGTCGCCGTCCAGTCGGTGTTCCCCATCGCGCCGATGTAGTTCTGCAGACCGAGCGGGATGGTCTTGAGCCCGTCGGACAGCACGAACGTGTTGGCGAAGATGAAGTCGTTCCAGATGAAGATGCTGTTCACGAGGACCACCGTGATGATGGTGTTCACCGACAGCGGGGTCGTGATGCGCGCGAAGATCCGGTACGGGCCCGCGCCGTCGAGCGACGCCGCCTCGTACATCTCTCGGGGGATGTACTCGTAGAACGACGAGAACAGGTAGATCGCCATGGGCAGCGAGAAGGCCGCGAGCGGGATGATCATGGAGGCGTACGTGTCGAGCAGCCCCACCTGGGCGTAGTCGACGAAGAGCGGGACGAGCGCGATCTGCACGGGCACGATGATGCCCAGCAGGAACAGCGCGCGCACGAGCCCGCTGAAGCGGAAGCCGAGCACCTGCAGCGCGAAGGCACCCATCATCCCGGCGACGACGATCAGCGCGCTCGCGCCGAGGGTCACGACGAAGCTGTTGACGATGTTCAGCCACAGGTTGCCGGTCGCGAACGCCCGCGAGTAGTTGTCGAGCGTGAGCTCTCCGGGGATGGCGAACGGGTTGCCGCCGGCGAAGTCCGCCGCGGTCCGGAAGCTCGTGAGGAACAGCCAGGCGAGCGGGTAGACCTGGACGACGACGATCGCGACGATCGTCGCGGTCAGCAGCGTCCGCTGCACGCGCAGCCGCGACGAGCGCGCGTGCGCGCGGGCCGGCGGTCGCGTGGGCCGTGCGGTGTCGCCCGTGGATCGGGCCAGGACGGGCGTGGTCACGAGGCGTCCCTTCGACGGAGCAGGAGGAAGATGAGGCCGACGGCGACAAGGCACTCGACCACGATGAACACGGAGATCGCGCTGGCGTAGCCGTAGTCCGTGTGCACGAACGCGGTCTTGTACATGTAGGTCGTCAGCAGCTCGGAGGCCTGGCCGGGGCCGCCGTTCGTGAGCAGGTACGGGATGTCGAACCCGCGCAGCGCGAAGGTCGTCGCCATGATCGTCGTCGTGATCCAGACCGGCCGGATGTAGGGGAAGCGGATGCGCCAGAACACCTGCCACCACGAGGCCCCGTCGAGGCGCGCGGCCTCCTCGAGCTCGCGGGGCACGGCGATGAGCGCCGCGTAGACGATGAGCATGTACAGGCCGGTGAAGCGCCATCCCTCGGGCACGGACACCGCGGCGAGCACCGTGTCCACGTTCGACAGCCACGCCGTCTGCAGGTTCTCCAGCCCGACCCAGGCGAGGACCTGGTTGAGCAGGCCGACGGGCTCGAGGGAGTAGATGCGCTGGAACAGGAACGCGATCGCGACGGTCGAGATGACGGCCGGCAGCAGGTAGAGGGTCTTGACGAGCTCGCGTGCCCGGGGGAGCGCCGTCAGCAGACCCGCCACGGCCAGCGCGCCGCCGAGCTGGAGCACGAGGCAGATCGCCAGGTACCCGAGGGCGTTGCCGAACGCGGTCCAGAAGACGTCGTCGCGCGTGAACATCCTGGTGTAGTTGTCGAGGCCGACGAAGTCCATGTCGCTGATGCCGTCCCACCGGAACAGGCTCAGGACCAGGGACTGCACGATCGGCAGCAGCACCGCCACGCCGTACAGGACGAGCGGAGGCACCAGGAAGACCAGGACCGCGATCCGGGACCGGCGGGGCAGCATCGACGACCTCAGCGGTGTGCGCCGTGCCTGCTGTCGAGGCCGAGGCCGAGGCCGAGGCTGGGCCTCGACCTCGACCGTCGCTGTGTCAACCATCGATGTTCTCCTGCAGCGTCGCGTCCATGGTCGCCACGAACTCCTCGGGAGTGATGTCGCCCTGGACCAGGAGCGTGAGCTCCTGCTGGAGCCGGGTGTTGGTCGCCGGGTCGAGCTGCGTGTCCCAGGGCATCGCGATCTGCGGTCCGACCGTGTCGGCCTGCTCGACGGCGCGGGAGTACAGCGGGGTCGCGTCGGCCGGGATCGTGGTCGTCGCTGTCGTCGTCGGCGACAGCGCGCCCGTGGCCGCGTAGATCTCGGGGTACCGCTCGAGCGCGAACTTCAGGAAGTCCCGGACCAGCGGGTCGTACGTCTGGGCGTTGACCGCCATGCCGATCCCGGACGGCGTGACGTACTCGTCGTCCGTGGTGACCGCGCCGTCGACGGTCGGGAGGGTGAAGTAGTCGACGTCGTCGCGCACGCCCGGGTCGAGCGCCTCGGTGGCGAGGTTGCCCAGCTCCCACGTCCCGATGTTGTAGACGGCGGCCTTCCCCGACGTGAACAGCGCCTGGGCGTCGGCGTAGCCCGTGGAGGAGAAGCCCTCCTGGAAGCACCCGGCCTCTCCGAGCTCGGACAGCCACTCGGCGGCGGCCACGCCGGCGGGGTCGGAGAACGACGCGTCACCGTTCTTGAGGTCCTGCACGTACTGCGGGCCCGCCATCCGGAACGGGTAGTAGGCCATGTACCGCTCGAGCGGCCACTGGTCCTGGCCGTCGAGCGCGATCGGCGTGATGCCCTGGGCGCGCAGGTCCCGGCACAGCTGCGGGAAGTCGTCGAGCGTCGCGGGGACCGTGACGCCGGCCGCCTCGAACAGTGCCGTGTTGTACCAGAAGAACTCGAGCTGGAACTCGAACGGCACCATGTACAGCGAGCCGTCGTCGAACCGCTGGTAGCCCAGCGCGGCTTCGCGATAGTCCTCGGCCAGCCCGAGGTCGTCGAGCAGGGCGTCGACGTCGATCATCCGGCCCTGGCTCGCGAGCTTCTGCGCGAAGGGCGTGGCGTCGGTGTCGAAGAGCTCCGGGAGCTTGTTCGCGGCCGCGAGGGTCTCGTACTTCTGGATGTACGACGGCCGGTCGGGCGTGGTGATGAGGTTCAGCGAGAAGCCGGGGTGGTCGGCCGCGTACTCGTCGGCGATCTGCTCCATCGCGGTGATCACGCCACCGTCGGCGGGTCGTGAGAGGAGCCAGGAGATCTCGCGAGGTTCGATCTCCCCCTCGGGGTTCACGTCGGTGGGGTCGCCGCCGCCGGTCCCGCCCGCGCAGCCGGTGAGCGCGAGCGCGGTGGCGGTGACGGCGGCGAGGAGTGCTGCGTTGCGCTTCCTGATGGCCATGGTCAAATCTCCGTCGATCAAGGGATGGGTAGGGGCAGCAGGTCGAGATGCGGTCTAGGTGGCCGCGGCGAGCACGTCGTCGAGGGCCGTGGCGTCGTCGAGCGGTCGCGCCGGGTCGTGCGTCGCACGGGGGGCGAGCGCGAGGCGGGTGAGGATGGCGGTGCCCTCCCCGACGAAGGCTCCGACGCGCCCGTCCGTCCGGTCGTAGAGGCGGGTGCTCAGCACCGTCGCGTCGTCGACCGTGGCGACGCACAGGTCCCCGTCGACGATCACCTCGAGCTCGTGCTCGCCGAGGTCGAGCGCGCACGGGCGCTCGAGCTCGACGGCGAACGGCACGTCGCCGGAGATCTGCCACTGCTCGGTGCCGGTCTGCCGGCGCGGCCACCGGTCCAGGACGAGGCGCTGTCGGTGCGGTTCGAGGCGCAGCACGTACCCCTCGTCGCCGTCCGGGCTCGCACGCAGCAGGAGGCCGACCTCCCGCGTGCCCTGGGCGACGTCGAACCGGGCGGTGAGCCGGAACGCGGCCGGGGCGTCCGCGGGCGAGAGGACGCTCGCGAGCCCGTCGGGGGCGACCAGTGACGTCCCGGCGGGGACGACGTCCACGGGCTCGGCGAAGGTGTCGCGCAGCTCGCGGGTGGGGTGGAAGACGAGCGTGCCGTCCTCGCGCTGCTCGGCCTCGAGCACGGACATCGTGCCCGCCCACTGCCACGCTCCGTCGTCGGTCGCGCCCTCGCGCGAGGCGATCCAGCCGAAGAAGAACCGCCGGCCGTCGCGCTCCGCGGACTTGGCGGCGTAGTAGGCGCGCCCGTCGAGCGTGTCGTGCTCGGGCACGAGCCACGGGCCCTCCAGGCTGCGGGCCATCCGGTAGCGCGTGGTGAAGGCGTCGCTGAACTCGGAGTACACGAGGTACCACCACTCGCCCCACTGGAACACCTCGGGGCACTCGTGGGCGACGTACCGGCGCGGGTCCCAGAAGGGCGCCGCGGCTTCCCACGTGGACAGGTCGCGCGAGACGCACTGGGCGATGACGCCCCGTCGGCGCTCCGGCCCGTGGTCGTGGCGGGCCGTGATCAGCATGCGCCACAGCCCGGCCTGGGCGTCCCAGAAGACGAACGGGTCGCGCCAGTCCCCGGTCTCGTACCCGGGCGTCGCGCCGAACGTCTCCTCGGGGTGGCTCCGCCAGGAACGCATGCCGTCGCTGCTCGTCGCGTGCATGACCACCTGGAGCGGGCGCCCGTCCGCACCCACGTGGGCGGGGTTCTGCCCGGTGTAGAACGCGTGGTGCGTCCCCTCGTCGTCCACGACGATGCTGCCCGTGTAGACGTTGAAGTCCGCCGCGGACGGTCCACCCGAGGCGAGCGCCTCCCCGGCGTCGTGGAAGTCGACCAGGTTGTCGGTGACGACCCGGTGCCACGGCATGCCGTCCTTCGGCGTGCGACGCGTCTCGTGCAGGTAGAAGAGGTGGAAGACCCCGCCCTCCTGCCAGGGGATGACGTCCCCCACCCAGGCGTCGGTCGGCTGGTAGAACCCTCGCTGGTCCATTGCTACCCATCGTCGTGGTTAAGCGGTTGCGCACAACGTAGCGGGTCGTCGGGCGAGTGGTCAACCGGTTGACCATGGCCCGCGATGAGGTCTGAGGGCCACATGAAGCATCGGTGGGTGACCGCGGCCTAGCCTGAGCGGGTGAACCAGGCGCTGGACGAGGGGCCGTTCTTCCACGGCACGAAGGCCGATCTCCGGACGGGTGACCTGCTGACCGCGGGCTTCCGGTCGAACTACCGGCCCGAGATCACCATGAACCACGTGTACTTCACCGCGCTCGTCGACGGCGCGGGCCTTGCTGCCGAGCTGGCGGCCGGCGACGCCGCGCCCCGGGTCTACGAGGTCGAGCCGACGGGGCCGTTCGAGGACGACCCGAACGTCACCGACAAGAAGTTCCCCGGCAATCCCACGCGGTCGTACCGGAGCAGCGAGCCGCTGCGGGTGGTCCGCGAGGTGGCCGACTGGCCGCGGTTGAGCCCCGAGGCGCTGGCGTCCTGGCGCGCACGTCTGGCAGCACTGCGGTCCGACGAGCGGGGCGAGATCATCAACTGACGGCGCGGCTGCCGTCACCGACGTCGCAGACGGCGCCACCGCCGGGGGCGACGCTCGTCGCTCGCTTCCGCGCGCTCTGCTGCTCGTGCCTCCGCGGCACGTGCCGCCCGGCGGCGCGCCCATGCCGCGACCGTCGCGTCGACGTCCCGGGGCATGGTGACCAGGGGCGGGCCCGCGGGCGGCAGGTAGCGGCCACGGATCACCCGCCGGTTGAACTCCTCGACCTCGCGGCGCACGTCTTCCTCGACCCAGATCTCGTCGAGACGTTCGTCGAGCGCGGCGTCCTCCCTGCGCAGCTCGATGGACGGTGGCAGCACCACGAGCCGCTCGCGCTTGACGAGGTTCTTGAGCCACCAGTCGGGGTCGTGGCGGTCGGGCATGGGGAGCGGCTTGCCGCTGCCGGGCAGGTCGTCGAACTCGCCGCGTGCGATCGCTCTGCGGATGTGCAGGTCGGCCAGCAGGGCGATCGCCACCTCGTCGTCGATGGCGACCGCGGCGGCGTTGAAGAACGCCGGGGGGTGGTGCGGGTCAGTCATCGTCCCTCCGTCCCGACGTTTGCCATACGACTGTATTGTGTCACGTGTCGTGCCGGAGACAGGAGGCCCCGGGTGCCGAAGCTGGTGGACCATCAGGAGCGTCGCGCGGCCATCGCGCGTGCGCTGTGGCGGGTCGTCGACCAGCACGGCTGGACCAGGGCCACGATGCGCGAGGTCGCCCGCGAGGCGGGGGTCTCGCTCGGGCATGTGCAGCACTACTTCGCCTCACGCACCGCGCTGTTGACCTTCGCGATGGAGCTCACTGCCGAGCAGACCGCCGACCGGGTCGCGCGGGGGCTGGGCGCGCTCGACCAGCCCCCGCACCCGCGGGACGTGCTCCGGCTGGTCCTCGTCGAGATGCTCCCTCTGGGTCCCGACGCGCGCGCGTCCAGCCGCATGAGCGCCGCCTACGTCCTGGAGGCGCTGCACGACCCGGCGCTGCGCGAGCAGGCGAGCCTCGGGCTGCGGGACGGCCGCGCCCTGGTCGCACGGCTCGTCCGTGAGGCGATCGCGCAGGGGCAGATCGCACCGGACCGCGACCCGGACGTCGAGACGGATCTCCTCCTGGCGCTGACCGGGTTCACCCCGCTGCTCGAGCTCGAGGTGATCGAGCCGCGAGCCGCGCTGGCCGCCATCGACCAGCACCTGGACCACCTCTTCGCCCAGGCGTCTTGAGCGCGGCCGACCCGCACCGGGGCCGGCGCGTCCGACGACGACCGGGCCGCGTCACGTGCTGCTGTCGTGCCGCACGGGCGGTGTGTCAGTCGTCGGTGTCGTCGAGCAGCCCGAGCTCTTCGGCGCGCGCGAGCGCGGCGGCTCGCCGTGAGACGCCGAGCTTGCGGTAGATGCTCCGGATCTGGGTGCGCACCGTGGCGGGGGAGACCTCGAACCGTGCGGCGGCCTGCTCGGCGGTGTCGCCGGTGCTGAGCGCGGCCAGGACGGCCCGTTCACGGCGTGAGAGGCGGACGACGGCGGTGGGGCGGGGGAGGTTCACGTGCTGGACGCGCCGGTTGAGCAACGGGTTGGGGACGTCGGCGAGCTGGGCGAGGTGGTTGAGGTCGTCGGGCTCGGCGGCCAGGAACGGCTTGACGTGGTTGTCGCTCGTGCGCAGCGCCACGGCCTTGCGGAACGCAGCGGCGGCGTGGTGCTTGTTGCCGGTGCGCAGGTGTGCGATCGCCTTGACGAGGTGCAGGCCCATCATGTCCGTCACGGGGATGTGGAGCTGGTGCAGGGCCTGGGCCGTGGAGCGGATGGCCTCGTACGGGTGGCCGGCGAGCAGATGGACCCAGGCGGCGTGCTGACGCAACGACGCGACGTCGGGGTAGGCCTCGACGAGGCGCAGCAGGCGGTTGCCCTCGGCCGCCTTGAGCAGCAGCTTGGCCTCGGAGCGCAGCACGAGCTGACCCGCCAGGGTGGTGGGGTCCGGTTCGAGCGCACCGTGCCGCGTCCTGGCCTCGTCCAGGCGCGCGAGCGCCGCGTGCGGGTCGCCGAACAGCGCCGCGTGGCTCGAGTGCGCGTAGGCGATGAAGGGCCACAGCTCCAGGCTCTGGGTCGCCGGCCCGACGACGTCCAGGCGAGAGCTCGCCTCGACGGGGTCTGCTCCTCGATCGCGACGAGTGCGCGTGCGATCTGTGCGCCGACGGTGGTCAGGTGCTCGATCCACGGCGGGACGGCAGCGCTGTCGTCGAGCGCGGTGAGCCAGGTACGGGCCAGGCCGAGGTGCCCGCGGTAGGCGGCGACGAGGGCGAGGTTGGCCAGCGCGTTCGCGCCGGCGTGGTGCGCGTGCGGGGGCGGTCCGGCCTCGACGTGCGCCTGGGTGTACAGCTTCGCGGCGTGGTCGAGCCGACCCGCGAGCATCGCGGTGACACCGCGCTGGGCCGACAGCCAGCCGGGCTTGGTCGTGATGTGCGCCGGCGTCCAGGGAAGGGTGTGCCCGGTCCCCCTGAGCGCGAGCTGCTTGTCGACCCACGCGCCCAGCCGCTCGGACTCCTCGTAGGCCCCGCGCAGCCGTGCCGAGATGACGGCGATCGTGCCGGCCGTGACGAGGTCGCTCGGGCGGGTGAAGGACGCGAGCCGGGCGGCGTACGCGCGGCCCTGGACGGCGAACACGTGCAGGACCTTCATCAGCTCGCCGTCACGCTCAGCGATCTCGGCGCGGTGGTGAGCGAGGAGAGCCGCGTGCAGCAGGCGTGGCCTGTGCTCGAACTCCACGGGGTCCAGGCCACGGACCCTCTCCATGATCGGGCGCGCGAAACGACCGGGCAGGTCGTACCAGAGCAGGTCGAACAGGTCTTCGATGTCCTCGAGCGAGCCGGTGGCGATCATCTCGCGGATCGCCTCATCGCTCCCGGACGTCGTCTCGTCGAGCGGTGGGTTCACCTGATCGATCTTCGCCCAGCACCCCCGGGAGCGTGCCAGGGCACGAGGGTGAAAGCCCGGACCAGCGGGTGAAAAGCCCTCAGAAGTGATGAATCCGTTGATGATCTTCCTCCACATCGCCTCGCGTCGCCGTCATCTCCGCCGCGCGCTCCGGCGCCCGAGGAACCCGCGTGGCGCAGGACGCCGCTCGGGGGCCGTCGCCGGTGCCGCGGCGGGGAGGTCGATGCGTGCGGCGACGAGCCCGGCCACGACGAGCCCGGCCACGGCGAGCGCGCCGCTGACGACGTAGGGGGTGGCGCCCGCGAAGGCCGGTGCGAACCCGACACCGACGTAGGCCGCGATCCCGGCGGATCCGCCGAGCTGGTCGGCAGCCCGCTGGGCGCCCGCGGCGACCCCGGCGTCCTCGTCCGTCGCGCCCGTGACCGCCGCGTACTGCAGTCCGACGATCCCGAACCCCATCCCGGCGGCGATGAGCACCATCGCCGGGACCGCGGCGGCGGCCGGAGCGCCGAGGTGCGCGCACAGCGCGACGGCCGCCACGCCGGACGCGGTGGACGTGATGCCGGCGAGCATGCACGCACGGGGTCCCCACCGGTCCAGCGCGCGCGGGACGACGGCCGCGACCACGACCAGGGACACGCCGAGAGGCACGAGCGTCAGCCCGGCGGCGAGCGGGCTCAGCCCCAGCCGGCGCTGCAGGTGGTAGGTGAGCAGGACGAACGACGTCGACAGCGCCGCGCTGAGGAGGGCGGTGGCGAGGTTGGCCAGCACTCGGACGCGGTGGCGAAAGAACGACGGCGGCACGAGCGGGTTCGCCACGTGGCGCTCGACCCTGACGAACAGTGCGGCGGCGACCACGGCTGCGAGCAGTGCGGCGACGGCGAGCCACCGGGTGCCGGGAGCGCCCTCGCCCACCCCGGTCGCTCCGGCGGCGAAGAGCAGCGGTGCGGCGGTGAGCAGCGCCGACCCGGCGAGGTCGAGGGGACGACGCTCGCGCTGGGGGTCCGCCGGGACGAGGACGATCGCCGCGACCAGGACGAGCACGACGAACGGGACGGCGACGAGGAAGACCCACCGCCAGCCGAGCAGCTCCGTGATGACGCCCGAGAGCACGAACCCGACCACGAGCCCGCAGCTCGCCACTCCCGCCCACACGCCCAGGGCGCGTGCGCGGCGAGGTCCCTCGGGGAAGAGCAGGACGATGACCGCCATCGCCGCAGGCAGCGCGAGCGCCTCGCCCGCTCCCTGGAGGAGCCGGGCCGCCACCAGCACGGGCAAGGACCACGCGGCGCCCGCGAGCACCGAGGCCGCGCCGAACAGCGCGGTGCCGAGCACGAGAACTCGTCGGCGGCCCAGGACGTCCCCGAGGCGTCCGCCGAGCATGAGCAGGCCGCCGCCCGTGATCGTGTAGCCGACGATCACCCACGTCATCCGGCGCGGGTCGCCGCCCAGCTCGTGGCCGATGGCGGGCAGGGCGACGTTGACGACGGTCACGTCGACGGCGATGAAGAACTGGAGCATGGCCAGGCAGACCAGCACCAGCCACGCGCGGGCGCGTGCGGGCGCGCCGAGCGGGCGCGCGGGAGAGGTGGAGAAGGACACAGGGACGCTCCGTTGCTCGAGAGGAACACCGGGGCAGCACGAGGCGCCGCTCCGGTACGACCACGAAGCGGAAGGGCGTCAGAAGGTGTCGACGAACGCCCCGCCGCTAGCGGGGCGTCCTCGTCACAGCGGCCGCGGCAGCGGCCGCGGCGGAGGCACCGGACATGCGCGTCACCCTATCCGACGGCGATCAGGCGAGGACCAGGAGCGGACGCTCCAGCAGGCCGCGGAGCGTCGCGAGGAACTGCGCGGCCGACGCGCCGTCGATGATGCGGTGGTCGGCGGAGAGCGTGCAGCGGACGCGGCGGCGCACCTGGACGGCGCCGTCGACCGCCACCGGCTCGGGGAGTGCCGCGCCGACCGCGAGGATCGCGCCCTCGGGCGGGTTGATGATCGCGGTGAACTGCTCGACTCCGTGCATGCCGAGGTTGCTGATCGTGAACGTCGCGCCGGCCATGTCCGCCGGGGTGAGACGTCGTTCTCGCGCCCGGGCGGCGAGCTCCTTGGACTCGACGGCGATCTGGGAGGCCGTCTTCCGGTCAGCGCCGGCGACGACCGGGACCACGAGACCGGCGTCGGACGCCATCGCGACGCCGATGTCGACGCGCTCGTGCAGGAGCGTCTGCCCGCGGCCCTCCGGTGAGTACGAGGCGTTGATCCCCGGGTGCTCGCGGAGCGCGACAGCGGTCGCCCGGACGACGAGGTCGTTGACGCTGACCGTCGGTCGCCCGGCGTCCGCGAGCCGCGCGTTGACGTCGGCCCGCAGGGTGAGCAGCTCCTCGACGTCGGCGACGACGGTGACGGAGAAGTGCGGCACCGACGCGCTGCTCTCCGTGAGTCTCCGGCTGATGACCTGTCGGACGGAGTCGAACGGGACGGCGGTCGTCCCCGCCCGATCAGGGCCCGGCGTGGTGGCTGAAGCCCGATCCTCCGCCGCGGACGCGGGCGCGGGCGCGGGCGCGGGCACCGTGCCGGGCTGCGGCCCGGCGTCCGCTCCGCCGTCGGTCTCGCGAGCCGGACGCGCGATCAGCGCCTCGATGTCGGCGCGGACGACCCGGCCACCGGGTCCGCTGCCGACGACACCGTCGAGGTCGATGCCGTTCTCGCGGGCGAGCCGACGGACCAGCGGCGTCGCGAACAGCCGCTCGCGGCGGGTGGGTGCCGTTCCTCCGGTCTCCGGGGGCGGGGTGGGGTGCGGCACCACGGTGCGCCCGGAGTCGGGGGCCGGGTCCTCGGTACCGTCGGCGAGCCGGGCGATCACCGCCCCGATCTGGGCCACGTCGCCCTCGGGGACGACGATGTCCTGGAGCACGCCGGCGTCGTACGCCTCGTACTCCATCGTGGCCTTGTCGGTCTCGATCTCGACGAGGAGGTCGCCGACCTCGACCGGGTCGCCGGGCTTCTTGTGCCAGGCGGAGATGGCGCCTTCCTCCATGGTGTCGGAGAGACGCGGCATGAGGATCTCGATCATGGATGGTCCTTACTGAGCGCGTCGGCCCACGGCGGCCAACGTCTGACGGACGGCCGTCACGACGTCGTCCGCGGAGGGGAGCGCGGCGGTCTCGAGCGGCTTGGAGTAGGGGAGCGGGACCTCGGCCATGGCGACGCGGCGGACGGGGGCGTCGAGCCAGTCGAAGGCGCCGTCGGAGATCGTGGCCGCGATCTCGGCGCCGATCCCGTACGTCAGCCAGTCGTCCTCGACCACCACCGCGCAGTGCGTCTTGCGCACCGACGCGACCACCGTCTCGCGGTCGAGGGGTCGCAGGCTCCGCAGGTCGACCACCTCGACGTCCAGGCCGTCGCTCGCGGCGAGCCGGTCGGCTACCTCCAGGGCGACGGCTGCCATGCGCGAGTAGGCGACGACCGTGATGTCGGAACCCTCGCGGGTGACCGCCGCGCGGCCGATCTCGGCAGGGGTGTCGCCGTCCGGCACCTCGCCCTTGGTGTTGTAGAGGGCGAGGTTCTCGAGGAACAGCACCGGGTCGTCGTCCCGGATCGCGGCGAGCAGCAGCGCCTTGGCGTCCGCCGGGGTGGAGGGCGCGACGACCTTCATGCCGGGGACGAAGGCGTAGTACAGCTCGATGTTCTGCGAGTGCGTGGCGCCCAGCTGCTGACCGCCGCCGCCGGGCGTGCGGATGACGAGCGGCACGCGGGCCTGGCCTCCGAACATCCCGTAGATCTTGGCGGCGTGGTTGACGATCTGGTCGAGCGCCAGCAGCGAGAAGTTGATCGTCATGATCTCGACGACCGGGCGGAGGCCGAGCATGGCCGCGCCGATCGCCGCACCGGTGAACCCCTCCTCGGCGATGGGCGTGTCGCGCACGCGCTTCTCGCCGAACTCCGCGAGCATCCCCGCTGTGATCTTGTAGGAGCCCTCGAAGACGCCGATCTCCTCGCCGACGAGCAGCACGTCCTCGTCGCGCAGCATCTCCGCCCGCAAGGTGTCGTGCAACGCCTGGCGGTACGTCATGACGGTCATGCGGGCGCTCCGATCGCCGGGAGGGGTGCGGGTTCGAACAGCGGCTGGCCGGGGAGCCGCTGCGAGTCGTTGGGTACGGGCGTGGCGTAGGTGTGGTCGAAGAGCGTGCCCACCGACGGGTGGGGGCTCGCCTCGGCGAAGGCGACCGCCTGCGCGACCGCCGCCACGGCGTCGGCGTCGACCTGCGCGATCGCCTCGTCCGTCAGCACGGACTGCTCGTGCAGGCGGACGGCGAAGGCGGCGACCGGATCGCTCGACCGCAACGCCTCGGCCTCCTCCTTGGTGCGGTACCGCGCCGGGTCGACCACCGAGTGGCCCTTCAGGCGAGAGCTGACCGTCTCCAGGAGGAACGGGCGGCCGCCGCGGGCGCTCGCGACCGCGGCGAGCATCGCCGAGCGCACCGCGACCGGGTCGTTGCCGTCGACGCGCGCCGACGCCATCCGGTAGGACGCGGCACGCTTGTAGAGCTCGGGCTCGGCCGACGCCTTCTCCACCGTCGTCCCCATCCCGAGCCCGTTGTTCACGACGACGAACACGATCGGCAGGCTCCACAGCGCCGCGAGGTTGAGCGACTCGTGGAACGCGCCGATGTTCGTCGTCCCGTCACCCATGAGGCACACGACGACCTCGTCGCCCCCGCGGTAGTCGATCGCGAGCGCTGCGCCCGTGGCCAGGGGTACCTGGCCGCCGACGATCCCGTATCCACCGAGCAGCCGGGCGTCCATGTCGAAGAGGTGCATCGAGCCGCCCCACCCCTTCGAGACCCCGTCGCGGCGACCGTAGAGCTCGGCCATCACCCTGCCGGGGTCGATGCCCCGCGCGATCGCGTACCCGTGCTCGCGGTAGTTGGTGAAGAGGTAGTCGGTGGGTCTGATGGCGGCCATCAGCCCGACGACGGTCGCCTCCTCGCCGAGATTGAGGTGGCAGTACCCCCCGATCTCGGCCTGGGTGTACGCCCGGGCGGCGCGCTCCTCGAAGCGACGGATGAGCACCATCTGCCGGTAGTAGTGCGTCAGCTGGTCGCGATCGCACGTCTCCGCGGCGGAGGCGTCGTGCGGACGGGCTCCTCCGCGCCGCTTCCTCGCGCTGCTCTGGTGTGGCATGTGTCGACTCCTCCTGCGGAGCTCGGCTCTGGAACCTCGGTGCACCGCGTCCTCGGACGGCGGCGTTCTAATGATACGACATCGTCTCATTATAGGATGGCGTCGCCGACGTCGAGCCCAGCAGCGGGAGGAGAGTGGCGATGCAGGACGCGGAGGAGACCATGGCCCGCAAGCGCGGTCGCCCGACGCGCGAGGAGCGGGAACGACGGCGGGACCAGATCCTCGACGCCGCGGTGCGCCTCTTCGTCGCCCAGGGATTCGGGCGGACGTCGATCGACGAGCTCGCCGCGGCCGCGCGCGTGACCAAGAGGACGATCTACGTCCATGTCGGAGACAAGACCGAGGTGTTCGCCGCGGCCGTCGAGCGGTTCCGACTGGCCGCGGTCGGTCAGGTGGCCGACGCGGAGCAGTCGCTCACGGACCTGGCCACGCGGCTCGTGCTCGTGCTGCACTCCGACGAGGCGGTCGGCATGCACCGCCTGATGATCGCCGAGGCACCCCGGTTCCCGGAGCTCGCCGCGAGGTTCTACGCCAGCGGGCCCGGTGGGTACGTCGAGCTCCTGGCGTCACGGCTCGACGCCGTGCCGGAGCCGGCCGAGCGGCGGGGTGGCCGGTCGGCGGCCGGCGCGCCCACCGACCGGGCAGAGGCCTTGTTCGGGCTGCTGCTCGGCGAGCGGCACCGCCGTCGGCTCCTCGACCTCGTACCGGCGCCCACGCCGACGGAGGCGAGGGAGCACGCGTGCACCGCCCTTCGGTTGCTGGGCATCGAGCCCGACGCGTCCGTGTGACCCGGAGACGGTCCGGGCTCGAGATGCCGAGCCTCCCGTGGACGCCCGACGGGACCGAACCAGGCTCCACGGACGGCGGTGACGGGTGGCCTGCGACGTTCCCCCGGCCCCGGCTGCGTATCGGGAGATCTGGCGGTCAGCGGGTGAAAATCCGCCAGAATTGATGATCTCGTTGATGAGGTTCCTTCACGGTTCCGTCACGGACCGCTGTCACCTGGGTCACATGGGGTGTTGACGAGCGCGCGAGGGGCGCGCGCCACGGAACCGATGGGGAGTTCATGCGACCACGACCATGGAGCACGACGGGCGCCGACGGCGCCCCTCGGCGCGGGTCTCGCGCCGGGACGAAGACAGCACGCCACGCCCGACCGAGGCACCGGACAGGGACGTGGAAGCGCGCCGTCGCCGGTGCCGTCGCGCTCGCGACAGCCGGTACCGGTATCGCGGCCTCGGCCGCGCTGCCCGCCGTGGCGGCCACGGAGTACCAGATCACCGCCCGGTGGGCGGACGGCACGCCGACGACGGAGGTCGCGTCCGGGGATGTGATCAACGCCGAGTGGCGGATCAACGTCAACGACGACCAGGCAGCGCCGTCGAACGACCCGGTGGACAACGTCACGTTCACCACCACCGTGACGAACGGGCGCATCGCCTCGATTCCGGACCTGTGCCTGACCACCGGTGTGACGCCGATGTCGGAGATCTCCGCGGACGGCAAGACCCTCACGTGCAACGTCGGTACCCAGAACGAGGGCACCGCAGCCGTCGTCGTGGTCCCGGTCATCGTGGACGGCCCGACCGGCGAGACGATCTCCATGACGGGCGAGATCAACGGCCAGACCGCTGACGTGCCAGAGATCCCCATCAACAACCCATTCGGAATGGACATCCGCTGGGGCACGCCCAACGAGGTGCGTACCGTGGGTACGGGCTACGTCGACATGCCCTTCCAATGGACCCTGTCGCTCAACAAGGGGTCCGACCCCGGGCCAGCGACCGTGAGCTACGACCTGACGTTCACCGCGAACAACGGGTCGGTGACGAACGTGGCACCGACAGGTTGTTCCGCCTTCGACGGTGCCGGTGCGCAGGGCCACCCATGGTCGGCTGGCTCGCACCCCGCCGACCAGATGGCTCCGTTCGTCGGTGGGTGCACCTTCGTCAAGACCGGGACCAACACCTACCGGCTGACGCTGACGGGGATCGACTACTCGCGTACCCAGGTGCCAGCGCGGGACTCGTCAAACCGCGCCCTTCCGGCGGATCAGGATGTTGTGGCGAGCGGTCAGATCACCTTCCGGGTGAACACCACCACGAGCACGGGAACCACACTGAACGTGAGCGCCCCGACGTACACCGCGCCGAGCGGGCAGAGCGCGACCGACGACGCGTCGAACAACACGTCGACTAAGACCATCACGTTCGTCGGCGGGTGGTCATCCCAGTTCAACCGCACCGAGCGGTGGATGAACGTCGGCGGTTCGTCCTGGGACGACAGCATCCGCGTATCGCCAGGCACGACGCTCTACCAGCAGTCCGCCGGAGGGATCGCGCTGAACGAGACCGCCACGACGCTCAGCACCTGCAACGTGCTCGACACCAAGTACGTCGAGTACGAGGGACGCTACTCCCCGCCAGGCTGGACCGACACGGTCGGTGTGGTGACCGAGTGGTACGTCGGCAGCAACGCCACGGTGGACCCGAACAGCGCGAGCTACAACCCCGCCAACTTCAACTGCGGAATCGCCGACGGCGGCTGGACGACGACCGAGCCCACGGACAAGTCGACGGTCAAGGCCGTGCGCATCACGCTCCCGGTCGCCCAGAACCGTGACCAAGGCATCACCAACTACGGCATCTTCCTGCAGACCCGGCTCAAGGACAACGTGCCCGCCGGCCAGGACGTGTGGCAGTTCGGCAACCACGCTCGAGACGGCGTCTGGAGCCCGAACATGGCCACGGGGGGACCGCCGCCCGGGGTCCAGGACACGCCGGATGCTCGTTACCCCTACACCTCCGGCTACCGCGACATCCTCCGGGTGATCGTCGCGACACCGGCCGTGCAGAAGGCGGTCGACCGCGGCGTCGTACGGCCGGGTGTTCCCGCGACCTACACGCTGACGTACTCGGCCAACGGAGCCGGCGTGGTCCCTCCGACGGTCGATGACTTCCGGATCGTCGACACTCTGCCGGTGGGGATGACCTATGTGGCGGGCTCGGCGACGCCGGCTCCGACGGTAACGACCAACAGCTCCGGTCAGCAGGTCCTGACCTGGGAGCTGGACGGTGTCACCACGAACGTGCAGCACGCGCTGACGTACCAGGCAGTTCCGGACGCCTCCGTGGACCCGGGCCAGAGGCTGCAGAACACGGTCACCGCGGAGTACGGAGGCATCACGACAGGACCGTCCAGGGCCCAGGTCACCGTGTCGACGTCCGGCACGACGGACATCGCGAAGACGACGGATCAGTGGTTCATCGCGAACCCGGATGGTGACGGGTCCGGGGAGGAAGGCTCCTGGACGATCACCCTGCGGTCGCAGGATCCGCTGCCGCAGGCGTTCACGGACACGATCGACATCCTGCCGTTCAACGGCGACGGTCGTGGCACCGCGTTCTCGGGTACGTATGACGTGACCGGGGTGAACGTGCCGGCGGGGGCGACGGTGTACTACACGACCGAGGACCCGGCGACGCTGTCGGATGACCCGTCGGACACGAGCAACGGTCCGGCGCCGGGGACGGTGGATCCGGCGCGGTGGAGCACGACGCCGGTGGCGAACCCGACCGCGATCCGCGTGATCGGTGGTGAGCTCGCCCCGGGCGCGACGTTTGCGTTCACGGTGAACATCGAGCCGGACGGTGCGCAGCCGGGGGACACGTACGTCAACCGCGCCCAGGCGATCGCCGAGCACACCGAGCTCGTGATGCGCACCTCGGAGCCGTTGACGATGGGCACGATGTACTCGGTCTCCCTGAAGAAGTACGTGCAGGACGCCGAGGGCAACTGGGTGGACGCGAACGACGTCGCGGAGTACCCGACGTTCCGGCCGGGGGAGACGATCAACTACCGGATCGTGGTCGTCAACACCGGTCAGGGCACCTTGCGTGACCTGGTGGTGACGGACGACAAGCAGCCCGATCTGGGGTCGTTCGAGATCGACGAGCTGTTGCCGGGTGAGGAGAACGCGCACGTCGAGGAGTACTCCATCGTCCTGGAGGAGGGTGGCCCGGACACGGTGGTCAACACCGCGTGCGTGGCTGCTCCCCAGCCCGAGGACACCGAGGACCCGGTCGACACCAGCTGTGACCCTGCCGGTTTCGAGGTGGACGGTGACCCCACCCACGTCAAGACGCTGCTCTCGGCGACGCCGGTCGGGAACGGTCAGTGGGAGGTCGTGTACGGGATCGACGTGACGAACACCTCGGCCCACCCGACCACGTACGACCTGGACGACACGCTGCGCTTCACCCCCGAGGCGAGCATCATCTCCGCGACGGTGACCACCGCACCGGCGGGCGTGACGTTGGCGACGCCGGCGTGGGACGGTCAGGGCAACACCGCGATCGCGGCGAACGTGCCCCTGCTGGGCAACGACGACGCCGGCTACGCCGCTCATCACTACGAGGTCACGGTGATCGCGGACGTGCCGTTGCAGGTGCCCGGTGCCGGGTCGGACCCTGACCCGACGGCGTGCCCGGCGGAGGGTTCGGACGCTGAGCAGGGGTTCAACAACACCTCCCAGCTGACGGATGGTCGTGGTGAGGTCGAGGACGACCAGGCGTGTGCGCCGATCCCGTCGATCGACATCACCAAGACGGTGTCCGCGGGCCCGACCCCGAACGGGGACGGGACGTGGACGGTGACCTACGACATCGTCGCCACGAACGACGGCGCGTTCGAGGGCACCTACGAGGTGACGGACCGTATGACGGCCGAGGGTGACCTGGAGGTCGTCTCCGGCAGTGTCGTGACTGCGCCGGCCGGTGTGACGCCGAACGGGTCGTGGACCGGTCTGGGTGCTGAGGGTGCGGCGGAGAACGTGATCGCTTCCGGTGTGGTCCTGCCTGCGGGCGGGTCGCACACGTACCAGGTGGAGGTGGTCGTCGGGATCGCGGACGGTGTGACCGGGGTTCCGGTGATCACGCCGTGCTCCGCGCTCGGTGAGGGTGAGAACGGTGGCCTGTCGAACGCGGCCGGGGTCGAGCACAACGACCTGACCGACGAGGCGACCGCGTGCGTGACGATCGCGTTCATCACGGTCGACAAGACGATCAGCAACGGCCCGACCCCGAACGGTGACGGCACGTACACGATCACGTACGACATCGTGGCGGAGAACGTGGGCGGTGACGCGGGTGAGTACGACGTGTTCGACCGCCTGGACTACGGCACGGGGATCGACATCGTGTCCGCCGACGTCATCACGACGCCGTCCGGTGTGACGGCGGAGGGGTCGTGGACGGGTCTGGGCCCGGACAAGGACTCGGCGGAGAACCTGATCGCCGAGAACGTGACCCTTGCCGCCGGTGGGAGCCACACCTATCAGGTCGAGGTCGTCGTCGAGATGGACGAGGCGACGATCGATCCGGTGAACCTGCAGTGCCCGCCCCCCGGTTCGGGTGACAAGGGTGGGCTGGCGAACTCGGTCAGCCTGGACCACAACGGGATCATCGCCGAGGACGACGTGTGCGCGTCCCTGCCGCTGATCGACGTCGACAAGACCATCTCCGATGGCCCGACGCCGAACGGTGACGGG
Organism: Cellulosimicrobium cellulans; assembly: GCF_016921195.1. Lineage (GTDB taxonomy): Bacteria > Actinomycetota > Actinomycetes > Actinomycetales > Cellulomonadaceae > Cellulosimicrobium > Cellulosimicrobium cellulans_F. The sequence continues at coordinate 3,443 of NZ_JAFGYF010000001.1, read as the reverse complement.
ACGTGGACCATCACCTACGACCTGGTCGCGACCAACACGGGCCAGGCCGCGGGCGAGTACGACGTGCGCGACCAGCTCCGGTACGGGGCCGGGATCAACGTCGAGTCCGCCGACGTCATCACGACCCCGGCAGGAGTCACCGCGGAGGCCGGGTGGACCGGCCAGGGCGGTGACATCAAGGACGCGGAGAACCTGATCGCCGGTGGCGTCTCGCTCGAGGCGGGTGGCACGCACACGTATCAGGTGCAGGTCGTGGTCTCCCTCGACGTGGACGTCGTGGCCCCCGCGGACCTCACCTGCCCCGCTCCGGGGTCCGGTGACAACGGTGGGCTCGCGAACACGGTCGAGCTCGACCACAACGGCGAGACGTCCGAGGACGAGGCGTGCGCGCCGCTGCCGCTGATCGAGATCACGAAGTCTCTGTCGGGTGCGGTCACTCCGGTGCCCGGCATGGACGGGGTCTACGACGTGGTCTACGAGGTCACCGCGACCAACCGGGGCCCGGGCGCCGGGATCTACGACCTGGACGACACCCTGGCCCCGGGCGACGGGGTCACGATCGTCGGGATCCAGGACGTCGTCACCGATGCTCCGGCGTCGGTGGGGATCAACCCCGGCTTCAACGGTGTCGGCGACGTCCGGGTCGTGACGGGTCAGCCGATCGACGGCGCGGGCACCGCCCCGGTCGTGCACACCTACACGGTCACGGTCCGCTACGCGGCCGATCTCTCGGATGTGGTGATCGACCCCGCGGTCGACACCTGCACCAGCGGTGACGGTGACACGGTGCCGGGCGGCCTGAACAACGTCGCCAGCATCGGCTGGAACGGGATCCAGGACTCCGACGACGAGTGCGTGCGTCCCGGCAAGCCGACCCTGGACAAGGCGCTGGTCTCGGCCAACCCGGTCGGGGACGGCAAGTGGGAGGTCGTCTATGACCTGACCGTCGGCAACGTCGGCACCGAGGCGACCACGTACGACCTGGACGACGAGCTCCTCTTCGCCCCGGTCATCACCGTCGACTCCGTGGCGGTCACCGGGCCCGAGGGAGTCTCGGTCAACGAGGGCTTCGACGGTGACGGCGACCAGCGGATCGCGACGGACGTCGCGATCGGTGGTCTGGACGACGAGGGGTACGCCCCGCACGTCTACCGGGTCACGGTGGTCGCGGACGTGCCGTTGTACTTCGCGTCCGACGACGTGGGCGAGGACGGGTCCGGTTCGCCGGCCTGCACCGTTGCGGCGGGGTCGAACACGCTGGAGCAGGGTCTGAACAACGCGGCCACGCTGACGGACGAGACGGGTGGGACGCAGACCGACACGGACTGCGCCCCGGTGCCCTCCATCGACATCACCAAGGTCATGGACGGCAAGCCCGCCAAGAACGCCGACGGGACCTGGACGGTGAACTACACCATCACCGCCAGCAACGACGGCGCCACGGCAGGGGTCTACGACCTGACCGACCGTCTGCGCTACGGCGCGGGCATCACGGTCAAGACCGCGACGGTGACCGCGACGCCCGAGGGCGTGACGGCGTCGGGCACGTGGACAGGGCAGGGCGAGGCCGGCGCACCGGAGAACGTCGTCGCCAGCGACGTCACCCTCCCGGCCGGGACGACCCACACCTACCAGGTGCAGGTCGAGGCCAGCCTCGACGCGGGCGCGGTGAACGAGTCCACGTTCACCTGCCCCGCACCGGGTAGCGATGGCAACGGTGGGTTCGCGAACACCGCCGGCATCGCCCACAACGGGCTGACCGACAGTGCGGAGGCGTGCGACACCCCGGACAAGCCCGGTGACCCCGGGACCCCGGGCAAGCCCGGCAAGCCGGGTGGGTCGCTCGCGACCACCGGCGCCACCCTCGCCTGGGTCGCCGGCGGCGCAGCACTGCTGCTCCTGCTCGGCGTGATCGTGCTGGTCGCGGCCCGCAACCGCCGCACCACGGCCAGCTGAGGCCTCGCCGGTCGCCCCGACCACGGGGCGGGGCGACCGGCGGCCCTCAGCGCTGACACCACGGACCACCACGTGAGGCCCGAGGGCCACCGCTCGACGGCGTCACCCGACACCGGCTCGCGCCCGTCCCCTCGGCACGACCCAGAGCCCGCACCGGTGGCTGCCCGGCGCCTGAAGCAGACCGGGCGCCGAGCCGCCGTCCTCGCCGTCATCGCTACCGCGCACTCCCCGGCAACCCACCGCACGACGTCCCGTCGCGCGTCACCGTCGACGCGCACGCCCCGCCTGTGAGGTCCCCATGCACCGCGACGCCCACCGCATCGTCCTCCCCACCCTGTTCGGGTACGCGACCCTGCTCCGTGCCAGCGACCTCACGCATCCGTTCGCCGGGCGGACCCGCCGGGTCGACACCGTCCTGCCGCCGGACCTCACGACCGACGAGCTCCACGCCTTCCACGTCCAGCTCCTGCGGTCCCCGGCCCACCGACGCAGCCCCCGAACCGCCGCGACCGCCGTCGGCCGGCGCCGGCTGCTCGGTCACGCCGTGGACGTGCGCACCACGGGCGCCTCGGCGCTGAGCAGCGCGACGGCCGCAGCGACCCCGCTCGACGTCGCGTCCGCCGCCCTGGTCCGCGCCATGCGTCGCGCCTGCGACGCGCGTCTCGGGGAGACCCAGGAAGCCCTCGCCCGGCAGCTCGTGTGGTGCGGCATCCACGCCGCGCGCGACCACGAGGTCGCCCAGGTCCTGCACGCTGCCGCGGCCCTGCGGAACCTGACCGTCATCGGGACCTCCGGCACCACGACGACCGAGGCGCTCGACCAGGCCTGACCGTCCCACGTTGACGAAGGTCTTGATGAACGACGGGTGAAGTTGCGTCGTTGTGTGCATCACCCTGGTGGGCCGCCCCCTCTCTTGACCTGCGACGACTCACCGCCCCGCGCTCGGGGCGGTTCTGGACGATCGTCCAACTGCGTACAGTTCGGTGCGCGCGCACGCCAGAGGACCGGCACGCGCCGCGCCTACCGGTAGCGCCGAGCCGGCGGGCGCGACCAGCAGTCGGCACGGGACGGAACGTGGTGAGCACGACCATGACGCGGGCGCGACCCGCCATCGCTACGATGGCGGCCTCTGGGGGGAGGCGTCAGATGGGCGAGCCGTTCGACCTGAGCGCGTACATCGACTCGCTCGGTCCCATGACGCCCGAGCAACGGGCCGTCGTGGACGACGGCATGGCTCGGGTCGCCCCGCCGGACAGCCGCGACGGCGACGCGTTCCTGCGCGACGCGGCTCTCTACCTCACCACCCTCGTCCTCGTCGGCGATGCGACCGCCTTCGACGACGACACCTGGCTCCTGATCGAGGCCATGCGCCGCAAGCACCGCGGCGACCGCGACTAGCTGTACTGACCGGGCACGTTGGTCGAGAGAGTGTGACGCGCTGATCTGAGTTGGTAGCGCGAGAGGGCCTCCCGCGGTGGAGTGGAACT